>NZ_RQJO01000008.1 GCF_003858635.1 Larkinella rosea | reverse complement strand
CAAAACTGGCAAAGTGAGTTTTTGTCGGTTCTTTCCATTGTGGTGCTGACTATTTTTCTGCGTCAGAAAGGCTCTCCCGAGTCCAAACCGGTCGACGCACCCAACAGCCAGACCGGCGAATAAAGGAGCTAAACGACCACCCTTCAGGAAGCTAAAACCACCCGACACAATTCCTGAAGATCCAGCTGATCCGAAGGCGTCGTGTCTGCATTCAATACGCGCCTAACATACGCCAGCGCCGTTTGCGTATGCGTCGGCGCATCCGTCGCCACGCAGTCGGCAGGAACGTGGAGGTCGTATTCGCGCATGTAGGCATCACTGGCCGACAAGAGTACGCAGACATCGGCACTGATACCGGTCACGATTAAACGTTTGGCTTTCAGGTGTTCCAGCAACGTATCCAGCGTCGTCATGTAAAAAGCCGAATGCTTGGGCTTCAGCACAAAATAGTCTTCCGGATCGGGGCGCAGCAACTCGGCCAGCGGTTTTCCCCGAACGCCGTCGCGGAGGCAATGATCAACGACTTCATTGAAATCCGAGCGCCAGCGGCCGAAATTGTCGTTGACATAAACGACGGGAATGTTCAGCCGGCGGGCCTCGCATTTGAGTTTGGCAATGTTTTGGGCGGCTTCCAGAGCCGCAGGTAGCAACTTTTCCCCGTTCGGAAATTCAAGGTCATTGATCATATCGATGATTAACAGGGCGACCGGAAACGAGTCGGGGACATTTCCATGCAGATTCTCACTCATTGTTTTTACGAATTTCGGGCCAGTGAATTACATCAACTCGCAGGTTCCACGGCGAAGGTAACAAGACATCAACCGCATTATTTCAGGGGGATAAGCCCCTGGTAGCCGCATCCGTCTCGCCGGGGTGAACCTGATGTGGGACTTAACCAATAAAAAACGATTTGGTTGGAACTTAATGGATCGAATGAGCCAGAAACCCGAAAGACGAAAAAAAACCGGTCGATAGGAAATGGCGCGTTGGCAAAACGCTTTAAATGGGGAAGCCGTTTACCGGTATCAAATCACTCCTTCTATCCAACTCCATGAAACGTTCCATACTTCTCCTGTCCGGCCTGCTGGCGGTTTGTTTCGCCTGTACCAAAGATCACTTTTTTAATGTGATCGAGCCCGACCAAACGAGTTACGTGATTCCGGGTGAAACCTTTTTCCCGGAAGGAATTGCTTACGATGCCAAACAAGGCTTTTTTTATACCGGCAGCCTCACCAACGGCGACATCCTGAAGGTCGATGTCCGGACCGGCACCAACGTCCTCTTTGCGCCCGGTTCTGCCCAGGACCGAATGACGTGCAACGGCATGAAACTCGACGCGAAAGGCCGTTTGTGGGTGTGCGGAGGAACCCAGAACAAAATCCACGTACTGAATCCCGACGGTTCGCTGCTCAAAAGCTGGGATCTGACAACGTTCTCAGCAACCGGTTTTATCAACGACTGTATTCTGGATGAAAACTACGTGTACTTCACCGATTCGTGGAACAAACAGGTATACCGCACCAGCGTCGCCAGTGACATACCGGGCGAGATCGACCAATGGCTAACGTTCACAGACGCCCAGATTCCGTATGCGTCCACCGGCGTCAACGCCAACGGCATCGAAATGACGGACGACGGCCAGTACCTGATTTTGATTATTTCGCCCGTCGGCAAATTATACCGGATTGGTATTTCCGACAAAAGCATCGCCGAAATTCAATTGTCAACCCCCGTCACGGCGGGTGATGGTTTATGGCTCGAACAGCATACGCTGTATGTTTCCCGCAACGCCCTCAACCAGATTTTTCCGGTCGCCCTCAGCAGCGATTATTTACAGGGAACCGTCGGTCCGGGCTTCGGCGATGGACTGTTGTTCAATACGACCCTGGCCAAAGCCGGATCCTATTTTCTGGCCGTCAATGGGCAGTTAAACCGCCGAAGCGGCCCAACACCCCCGGTTCTGCCGTTCACGGTTTCCCGGGTCCCAATTCCGTGAACTGAAAAAAGCGCGGGCCGGTCAACGACTGCTTTCCCCATTTGATCGATAAAAAAACGATTCGCCGATCAGACGGTTATATTTGTATATAAGTAAATGACAATATAACCATGGGCCTTATTGATAAAGTACTTGAAAAATCGGCAAGCATGACGTTTCTGTCCGGTTGCAGCAATTATACCTGGCTGCATTTTACCGATGGCAAAAAAATGCTGGTCAGCAAATCGCTGGTTTTCTTTGAAACAAAACTAAATCAGTTCATTCGGGTGCATAAAACCGCCCTGATCAATCCGCTGTATGTTACCGGTTGGCAGGCTCCTCCGCGCTCTAAAATGGCGGGTGTGGTCACCATGATTTGCGGGACGGAACTGCCCGTCGGCCGCCGACGCTGGCACCAACTGGTTGACGCACTGACGACCGCCAACCGGCAAACCGCATTTACCACTCCGGTGAAGGAAGGCCGGACGGTTTTTCTGGTGACCGAAAGCGCCACAAAGGGCCAGTGGATTCAACACTGCCTCGAAAGTCAGTTCGACAATTGCCTCGTTGATCACGTCAACCGGGGAGAATATTTATATAAAATTCTGGAAGAACTGCCTGATCATCAGCTACCTAATCTGATTCTGCTGGATGCCAGTACCTCGACCAGTGACCGTCTGACAACCCTGCGGCAACTGAAGCAAAAACCGCGGATGGCCAGTATTCCGACGCTGGTGCTGGTGTCTGGGCAGAAGCCGGAAACGGTCAATCGCAGTTACGCGGCCTGGGCCAATTCCGTTGTGACGGTTTCCGAAGATCGCGGTATTTTTACCCAGACCATCAAACAGGTCGGGCGGTTTTGGCTGACCCTGGCCGCCCTGCCGGGCAAAACCGGTCGCCCGGAGCAGTTGCCGGCGTAACCGCCTACCGAAACTTTCGATGGTTCCCGATTCATCGCGGCCTCTCAGTCAGGCCTTCGCAGCCAGAAACTCCAAAAAGTGAGGCAACGGCCCCTGAGCTTCAAAATGTGATTAAACGGTCCCAGAGCCCGGTTTTTGGTAAGCCAAACAGCCGGAACGAACGGACCTACTCTCCGTTTATTGGTATCGATCAATAAGAATCGCCTGAATTGAGTTATCTTTAAGTAACCAGAATACGCCTTAAAAGCGGTTTTGTATTCCATGACCAACAAGCGACAAACCCAGCCTTTCGGCTTACGTAATAAAAAGGTGTTGATTATTGACGATAATGCCGATCAACACCTCCTGATCAAAAATGCCATGAACCGGTGTCTGCCCGAGCTCAAGCTGGTGCAAACGCTGACGGCGGATCAGGCACTCTCCTATTTATGTTCCTGCATTTCCGACGACTGGGAAGCTCCCGAACTCATTCTGCTCGATCTGTACCTGCCTACCCGGGAAGATGGCTGGCAAATTTTGCAGGCTATCCGGGCGTTGCCAGCCCCGCTCGGTCACATTCCGGTGGTCATGCTGAGTAGCTCAAATAAACCCGAAGACATTCAGGAAGCCTACCAGCGCGGGAGTTCCTGCTACCTGGTCAAACCGCTCGTTTTTACGGAATGGCTGGAAAGTTTTGAAATCATTCGGGAATATTGGTGGAATACCGTTGCCTTACCAAGTGTGCGTTTTGGCCTTTGAGCAGGCCCGACTCCGGTCAGTCAACCGGTTATTTTGCAAATAAACGCTGAATTTTCCCTATCAAGAATGCAATCCAGCTACCGACCAGCCTGCCATCGATCCGGAAGCTAAAAATCTTAGGTATCGAAGCTAGTCAGGACCAATGAGAATTGGTCCTGACTAGCTTCGATGCGGCAACTTCAGGGCCGCTGGCTCAGTTAGGGCCACTCCAACCAACCTAAAGCCAACTTTGCTGGTTATTGAAACGAGGGGCATACGGTTTTGACCCATTGCCCGAAATCAAAAACCGCCTGTCCAAACGGAATAGGCGAATCGTATTCCTACAGCCCATACGCCAACCCCGGCATCCATCCGGCTGATCCGGCGGTTTTTCAAACCATTTCGAAGGATTGCATTCGAACCCCAATTGGCTTATGACAGCAGATTCAAACAACCACCTCTGGTGGCAGGAAGGAGTGATTTATCAGATTTACCCCCGATCGTTTCAGGACAGCAACGGCGACGGCATCGGCGACTTGCAGGGCATTCTCGATCGGTTGGATTACCTGCAATGGCTGGGCGTGACGGCCGTCTGGCTCTCCCCCATCTACCCATCCCCGATGGCCGATTTTGGGTACGACATTTCCGATTACCAGGGCATTCACCCGCTGTTTGGATCGAAGGAGGACTTTAAAAGGCTCCTGGATGCGGTTCACCACCGGGGCATGAAACTGATTCTGGATCTGGTGCCCAACCATACGTCCGACCAGCATCCCTGGTTTCTAGAATCCCGATCCGCGCGCGACAATCCGAAGCGCGACTGGTACCTCTGGCACGACCCGCTGCCGGACGGTTCTCCTCCCAACAACTGGCTCAGCGTATTCGGTGGCAGCGGCTGGCAGTGGGACGAACCCACCGGGCAATATTACTACCACGCCTTCCTGAAAGAACAGCCGGACCTGAACTGGCGCAATCCGGAAGTGCGTCAGGCGATGTTCGATGTCATGCGGTTCTGGCTTGATCTGGGCGTCGACGGTTTTCGGGTGGATGTGATGTGGCACATGATCAAGGATCAGCAACTTCGCGACAATCCCGCCAACCCGGATTACCAGTCCTACATGGCAACGTATGAGCAGCTTTTGCCCGTTTACTCGACAGACCAGCCTGAGGTACACGATCTGGTACTTGAAATGCGGAAAGTCCTGGATGCCTACGACGATCGGTTGATGATTGGAGAGATTTACCTGCCCATTCATCAACTCGTGGCCTATTATGGGATCGATGGCAAAGGGGCCCATTTGCCATTTAACTTTCAGTTGCTGCTGCTACCGTGGGACTCCCGGCAAATTGCGGCCGCTATCGACCAGTACGAAGGGGTTTTGCCCGCCGGTGGCTGGCCCAACTGGGTGCTCGGCAACCACGACCAGCCCCGGATCACCAGCCGCGTGGGGAAAGAACAGGCCCGCGTGGCAGCCTTATTGTTGCTGACGTTACGGGGAACGCCAACTATTTATTACGGCGATGAGATTGGCATGCGTGATGTGCCGATTCCCTTCGGGGAAGTGCAGGACCCCCAGGGACTGAACATGCCCGACAAAAACCTCAGCCGCGATCCGGCGCGCACGCCCATGCAATGGGACAATAGCCCGAATGCCGGATTTACGACGGGAAAACCGTGGCTGCGACTGGCCGATCAGTTCCGCCGGGAAAATGTGCAGGCTCAACGGGACGATCCCTATTCCATGCTGACGTTGCACCGAAGGATCATCGGTCTTCGGCAACAGGAACAATCCCTGATGGTGGGGGATTATGTACCGGTTTTTGCCGATACGCAATTGATTGCCTATGTGCGACAGGCCAAGGGGTATCCCCGTTTCCTCATTATCCTGAACTTAAGCCATCGTCCTGCGTATTTTAAAACCAAAGACCCTACGCTCAAAGGCGTCGTCGAACTCGCCACCTATCCCGAACGGGAAGGGCAAACCGTCGGCGAATCCATCCAACTGGGCGGTGACGAAGGGGTCGTAATTCGATTGGATTAATAACAACTTGGAATGAAGCACATTGGAGCCGGTTTTGCCGGACCGGAGACGGTTGTCTTTACGGTCTGGGCACCGGAAAAAGACCGCATGACCGTACACCTCGTTCATCCGACCGACCGGGTGGTTTCGATGGAGAAAGACAACGAGGGCTATTTTAGCGTCACCATCGAAGGCATCCGGGCCGGTGACCGCTATTTTTTCCGGCCGGATGACGGCACCGATTACCCCGATCCGGCTTCCCATTTTCAGCCGGAGGGCGTTCATGGCCCGTCGGAGGTCGTGGATCATTCAGCCTATGCCTGGCAGGATCAATCCTGGCATGGACTGCCGTTCCGAGACCTGATTCTCTACGAACTGCACGTCGGTACCTTCACGCCGGAAGGCACATTTGAAGCCATCATCCCGCGGCTGGATGCCCTGGCCGAAACGGGGATCAATGCCCTTGAAATCATGCCCGTTGCTCAATTTCCCGGCAAACGAAACTGGGGTTACGACGGCGTATATCCCTATTCGGTACAGAATTCCTACGGAGGTCCCGAGGCATTTAAAAAGCTGATCGATGCCTGCCACGCGCGCGGTATTGCGGTTTTTCTGGATGTAGTCTACAACCACATGGGCCCCGAAGGAAATTATTTCAGCCAGTTTGGGCCCTATTTCTCCAGTAAATACCATACGCCCTGGGGTGATGCAATTAATTTCGACGGTCTCTGGTCGGATGGCGTGCGGGATTATTTTACCAACAATGCCATTTTCTGGTTGGAACAGTTTCATGTCGATGGCCTCCGGTTCGACGCCATCCACGAGGTGTTCGATATGGGAGCGGTTCCGATCTGGGTGCAGATTCACGATAACGTCAAACGCCTGGAGCAGCGGTTGGGTCGACCGCTTCACCTGCTCGCCGAATCCGACCTGAATGATCCCAAAGTGCTCAAAACGACCGAACTGGGCGGTTTTGGCTTCGACGCCCAGTGGCTCGACGATTTTCACCACGCGCTGTATGCATTACTGGACCACGATGGCAAAAACCGGTACGGCGATTTCGGTCGGCTGGAACAACTAGCCAAAGCCTACACCGACGGGTTTGTCATGAGTGGGGAGTACACCGCGTTTCGAAAGCGAAAATTCGGCGCGTCGTCGTCCGGCATTCCGGGCGATCATTTCGTCGTGTTTAACCTCAACCACGATCAGGTGGGAAACCGGGTCGGCGGGGAAAGGCTGTCGCTGCTGGTGGATTTCGAACGGTTGAAGCTGGCTGCGGCTGCCGTTTTTTTGTCGCCGTATGTGCCGCTACTCTTCATGGGCGAGGAATATGCCGACGAAACACCATTTTTTTATTTTGCCGATCATTCGGAAGAAAACCTGATTCAGGCCGTAAAAGATGGACGGAAGGCCGAATTTGCTGCTTTCAACGCTAATAATGAGCACATCGACCCGTTTCAGGAAATCACGTTTACAGACTCCAAGCTGCGCTGGGAAAACCGCACGAAAGGTAAACACCGGATCATGCTGGACTGGCACCGGACATTGATCGACCTCCGCCGGACCGAACCGGCCTTACAAAATGGAGCCAAAAATGGAATACAGGTTACCGTGCTAGGGTCGGCCGGTTTTGGGCTCCACCGGCAGGACCCGGCGGGCATGAATCACCTGCTGGGCTTATTCAATCTTTCTGAAGAAGAAGTGACCTATACCTTACCCGATTGGGTTTCGAACTGGCAGAAATGCCTGGATTCGAAAGAACCGCAGTGGCTCGAAAACGCCAAAATCGTTCAGGCGGTTTTACCTGAGCAACCGGAACCGGGTCAAACGCTCCAATTGCCGCCCCTCAGCGTAACGGTTTATCAAGGGATATCTGTCCTAACCTAGATTTTTAAGCAGACTTTCCAGCCGCGTAGCGACTAAATGGTTGTAGCAAAAAACCGATTAGGGCATTCTTTTTGGTACAACCATTCAGTTGCTATGCGACCCAAAAAGAAGTGTATATTTCTAGCTGTACCAACGAACTAAAGTCCTTGATAATCAGCAAATGGCCTGCACCCATTCCTGCTTTTTACAATGAGGGCAACGCGCCGAATCGCTGGCCCCAGCGGGTTGGGTATGTCCGCACCAGTAACACACTGCCCGATCCGGCACGGGCGTTTGCAGGGCAATAAATTCGGAATCCCATTCGGGCAGAATCGAGAGCCCAGGTTTCGGTTCGGGTTGTTGAATGAGGGTGAACGAGCCGTTGGCTTCCATATAGAGTCGTTTGACGCTTCCCAACTGCAACACGCCGGTTGAGCGCAACTGGGCAAACAACAATTCCCGCGTGATGCGCGAGCTTTTCATATTTTCAAGTTGCAGCACCGAATTCTCCACCAGCGTGGTGGCAATGTCCTGCGAGATTCCTTCGAATTTTTCGTTCCGGGCAGCCCAGTAAGAAATCAGGCGTTGAACTAAAATAACGACCAATGCGATGATTACGGCAGGCAGCAAACCCCGGCTGGGGTCCAATATCGGTACCCCGATGGCCGCTGCCAGCGAAATCAGGGCGGCCATTTCATTCCGGCTAAGTTGCGAGGCCATCCGACGGCCCATTAACCGCATGGAGCCCACCAGAATCAGGTAAACGGCCGCGGCCCGTATCAGAATTTCCAAGTAAAATAAACCGGGTACTTCGCCCACCAGAATACGTACCCAATCCGTGAAGTGAATCTCGTCTTTTTTCATAGATGTTTTTTACAAAACCGCATCGACCCATTGATTGGCCTGACAACTCGGACAGGGCTGGTTACCGGCCGATTTCGGTGCGGTAAACCCACAATGGGTGCAGGCTAGCGTCGGCACTTCCGTTGGCCGATGAAGCGAGTGAATTTCGTCGTCGTCGGGTGGTAGCACCGATAGCCCCGGTCGGTCTTTTTGATCCGGAAAAATACTGAACATGCCGTATGCTTCCAGGTACATGCGTTTGACCTTGCTCACGTTGTAAATCTTGCTGCTTCGCAGGGCTGAGTAAACCTGCTGGTGCGAAAGGCGGTTATCGGCCATGACGCTTACCTGAATGATACCGTCCTTGATCAACAGCGTTTCGGTTCCCTGAACAATGTGTTCGATTCTCCGGCTTTTATACCCCAGCAGGTTGGTGACGCGGAGGAAGGTCAGGGCGCACAGCAGCGCCACCACTCCGGACAGGATACCCCGGTCGGGGAGCTGCATGGCCGGAGAAACGATGGCTCCCAGCGTAAGCATAACGGCCATTTCCAGGTTTGTCAGTTGCCCATTCATGCGCTTCCCCAAAAACCGCAACACCACAATGAGCAGGCAATAGATTACAATTGTGCGAATCAATACTTCCAGTAGAAATTCGGCTGGCGCATTCCCGATTAAAATCCGTTGCCAATCCCCGAACTCGATGTCTTCTTTCTTCATACCGACTTAACTTTTCGGAAAGTCAGATGGCTATGGAAGGTCACAAAAATTGACAGGAATTGAGGGAATGAGCCCGATCCGGGCCAGTGAATCGGGAAATGCGCAAAATTTAGACGGTAGCCAGCTGGTGGTGTTACACCTTCTTATCGCAATAAAATCCGGGGTTATGAAGAAAAAAATGCTGCTTTTGGGTTTTGGCCTGCTGTTCGCCTGTCAATCACAACCAGCCGAAACCGGTTCCAAAGAAACGCCACCCGCACCGGTTCCAACCGATTTTATTCAAGAGTTGTGGTATAAAAATAGCCTGATCTACAGTGTTGATGTTGAAGTATTCAAAGACACCGACGGCAATGGCTTCGGTGATTTCAAGGGCCTGACCCAGCAACTGGATTACCTGAAAAAGCTGGGCGTCGATGCCATCTGGCTGGCCCCGTTTCAACCGACGCCTAACCGCGACGACGGCTACGATGTTTCGGATTTCTACGGCATCGACCCGCACCTGGGTACCGAAGCGGATTTTGCGGAATTTATGCAGCAGGCCGGTCAGCGGAATATCCGCGTTATGATGGACCTGGTAACCAACCACACCTCCGACCAGCACACCTGGTTTCAGCAGGCCATCCGCAATCCGGCATCACCCTACCGCTCCTGGTACGTCTGGTCGAAGGAATTGCCCAAAAAACACGACCGGGGCATGGTTTTTCCCGGTGTGCAGAAAACTGTGTGGACGTTTAACCCAACGGCGGGAGCTTATTTCTACCACCGGTTTTACGATTTTCAGCCCGATCTAAACATGCAGAATCCGGCTGTTCAACAGGAAATGCGGAAAATCGTTAAACATTGGCTTGACAAAGGCATTGCCGGATTTCGGGTCGACGCCGTTCCGTTTCTGATCGAAATTGCGAATCCGGATTTCGATCCCGACAAACCGGAGCACCAGTTCGATATGATTTCGAATCTGCACCAGTTTATTCAGTGGCACAAAAGCGACGCCATTTTGCTGGGCGAAGCCAATGTGGACCCGAAAGAGCAGGAACCGTATTTTGGCAAAGACGGGCAGGGCATGCAGACGATGTTTAATTTTTTTGCGAACCAGCACCTGTTTTACGCCCTGGCCACTGGCGAAGTAAATCGCTTGGCGAAAGCACTGGAGGACACGAAGGACATTCCGCCGACGGCCCAGTGGGCCCACTTTCTGCGGAATCACGACGAAATTGACCTGGGTCGTCTCAGCGAAACGGAACGGGATAAAGTCTACGCCCGTATGGGTCCCGACACCACCATGCAACTTTACGACCGCGGAATCCGCCGGCGGCTGGCTCCAATGCTGGGCGACCGGCGACTGATCGACCTGGCATATAGCCTGTTGTTTTCGCTGCCGGGAACGCCGGTGATTCGCTACGGCGAAGAAATCGGTATGGGCGACGATTTGCGACTAAAAGAACGCGAATCGATCCGGACGCCAATGCAGTGGTCGAATACCCCCCAGGGCGGTTTTTCAACGGCGGCCAAAACCGTGCACCCGGTCATTAGCCGGGGCGATTTTCAATACGCGAAAGTAAATGTAGCGGCTCAACTGGCGGATTCGGCGTCCTTGCTGAACCGGGTGCGGAGTCTGGCGCAGTTGCGGAAAAACTGTCCCGAAATTGGCTGGGGAAACTGGCAATTACTGCCCACCGACTCGCCGAACGTGCTCGCCATCCGGTACGACTGGCAGGGCCGGTCGTTGCTGATGCTGCACAATTTCAGCCCGAATCCTCAACGGTTTCGGCTGGCTACTGACACCAAAGCCGGGTTAAAGCTGGTTAGCCTGCTGGACAAAGCCGAAAACCGCCCCGAAAATGACGGCAAATACCCGATTCAGTTAACGGGATACGGCTACAACTGGTACCGGCTGCAAAAGTAAGCCGTTCGAAAGCTACAAAAACGACGAAAGCAGAAAAAGCTGGCGGTAAAAAACCGGGTGGCTGGCAATCCGAAAACCAGTTCCAGCCACCCGACTCCTTCTTCAAAGGTTTTATTGAAAGGCTTCCTTCAGCCGGCCGGCCGCAAAATCCTGCGCCTGAGCGGCTTTGTCTACAATTGCACTGGTGCCGAAAAATTCGTGCGTCGTGCCTTCATACATGCGGTATTCGGTTTTGACACCCGCGTTTTCCAGCGCTTTCTGCAACTGTTGACCTTCGGTTTGCAGCGGATCGATCTGAGCCGCGATGATCGTAGCCGGAGGTAAACCGTTCAGCTTTGCCACATCGACAAAAGTCATTTCCAAACGTGCGAAGAAGGATCGGCTACCGGTTTTGCATTAAAACCGGACCATTGCCTCATTGAACAACCAGCTTGGTTAACCAATGCCTGACACCTCCGGTTAGGTGTACAAAATCTGTTTCAACGCAAGGACGTGATTTCATGAAAGCAGGCGTATTCCATAAAATTGGTGATATCCGGTATGAAAACGTAGATGATCCCAAAATCGAACAGCCCCGCGATGCGGTTGTCCGAATTACTTCCACTGCCATTTGCGGTTCGGATCTGCACATCTACGATGGTTTTCTACCCCAATTGCAAAATGAAGTACTGGGCCACGAATTCATGGGCATTGTGGAAGACGTTGGCCCGGAAGTAACCCGACTGAAGAAAGGCGACCGCGTCATTGTACCTTTTACGATTGCCTGCGGCACATGTTATTTCTGCCAGCACGGTTTTCAGATGCACTGCGAAGCATCCAATCCCGAACACTACGGCCCCGACGGCGGGCTGACGACGGAAAAAGGGGGCGGTTTGTTCGGCTATTCCGACCTCTACGGGGGTTACAACGGTGGACAGGCCGAAGCCGTGCGCGTTCCCTTTGCCGATTACGGGTTGCGTCATGTCCCACAGGAACTAACCGATGAGCAGGTCCTGTTTCTCACCGATATTTTCCCGACGGGCTGGAGCGCCATCGAATGGGGTGAACTGAAAGGGGGCGAAACCGTGGTCATTTTCGGGTCGGGGCCGGTGGGGCTAATGGCCCAGAAAGCCGCCTGGTTGCAGGGTGCGGGCCGGGTCATTGCCGTTGATCCGCTCAATTACCGGCTGGATCGCGCCCGGAGCGTCAATCGGGTTGAAACCATTAATCCAGACGAAGTGGACGTCATCCAAGCGATTCGGGAGATGACCGGTGGCCGGGGTGCGGATGTCTGCGTCGATGCGGTCGGAATGGAAGCCAGCCGGTCGTTTATGGAAAAGGCCAAAGCCGTTATCAATTTTGAGAAAGGAACCAGCAAAGTACTGGAACTGTGTTTTCAGACCGTGCGCCGGGGCGGAATTGTTCCGGTGGTTGGCGTCTACGGCAGTCCTTTTGACAACTTCCCGCTGCACCGGATTTTCGACAAGGGGCTCACCATGCGGTTTGGTCAGTCGTTCGTACACGAACGCATCGATGCGCTACTGGATCTGGTGGTTCAAGGCAAAGTAGTGCTGAATGACATCATCTCGCACACGCTGCCGCTGTCGGAGATTTCAAATGCCTATGACATTTTCAAAAACAAGGAGGACGACTGCACCAAGGTGGTTCTCAAACCCTGAATGGCCAACCCATTTTCCACACTATTTCTATTTTTCCGATTCAATCGTACATGAAAAATTTTCTCCCAACCATTCTGCTCACGGGGCTATTTGCCTTTGTTTCAAGTTCCTGCACCAAGGACCATCTGATTGACGCCCAAATTCCCGAAACCAACAAAGAGCCAACTTCGGCCAGTATCCAGGGCAATGTTTTTGAACCGGCGCTGGTCGACGCTACCGACGAACGGGTGGCACAGCTGAAAGTACCGACCGGTTTTCACATTGCCAAATTCGCCGATCAGCTCAAAAAGCCCCGGATGCTGGCGGTCAGTGCTTCTGGAAATGTGTATGTAACGAGTCGGGAAGCGGGTACGGTAACGTTGCTGCGGGATACCAACGGCGATGGAAAAGCCGATCAGACGGAAGTCGTTGCCGATATCAAGGCTGTCCACGGCATTACCATTCATGAGGGCAAAATGTATCTGGTGACCGTGAAGGAGGTATACCGCGCCGATATAAACGGCGATGGCACGCTGGGAAGCCGTCAGTTGCTCATTAATAACCTGCCCGATGGCGGTCAACACCCAAACCGTACCATCGGTTTTGGGCCGGATGGCCTGATGTACCTGACCGTTGGCAGTACCTGCAACGCCTGCGCCGAACCCAACGCCGAAAACGCCACCATTCTGCGCGCCAACGCCGATGGCACCAGCCGGATCATTTATGCCAGCGGACTCCGCAACACAATCGGTTTTGGCTGGCACCCGCAAACCAACGAACTCTGGGGGCTCGACCACGGCATCGACTGGCTGGGCGATGAGCAGCAGAAGGAAGAACTCAACCAGATCAAACAGGGCGCTTTCTACGGCTGGCCATACATTTACGGCGACGGCAATTACAACCCTCACCCCCGCCCGATGGGCGATACGACCTACGCCCAGATTCTGGCTAAAACCACCTTACCCGGTTTTTCGTACGAAGCCCACGCGGCTCCGATGGGGCTGGTGTTTTACCAAGGCACGTCGGGCGGTTTTCCAGCAGAGTATCAGAACGATGCATTGGCCACCATGCGCGGCTCCTGGAACCGGACGAAGCCATCAGGTTACAAGGTCGTACGGGTGCATTTTGAGAATGGTAAACCCGTTCGCATCGATGATTTCGTGACCGGTTTTCTGGTGAACGACAACCGGGCGCAGTTTGGGCGGCCCGTCGGTATTGCAACCCTGCCGGATGGTTCGCTGCTGTTTACGGATGACAATAATGGGGTGATTTATCGGGTCAGTTACCAGCCATGATCGGGGCTGGTCAGGACCGTATCCTCATTTATCTCTCCATTTGGCAACTCTTACCGTCCATCGGAGTTGAAATAGACTCATGCATTAGCCTAACCCCAAAACGTGTCCCTGCCTGAAAAAACCGTTACTGGTTACGTAGCGATGGTCGCTCCGTTGACCGATGATTATCCGCCCGTCGTGCCGGGCCTCGAATCGCAGTATGCGAGCCATCCCATGCTGTTTTACCAATCCGCCAGCGATTTATACGAAAAGCTGTGCGATTTGCCGACGCTTGGTCTTCCAACGCTGATTGTCATGGATTTCAGTCAGTCAATCGACCTGGGACTGGGTATACTTCGCGAATTGAAGGCCAATGAGCGGTTGCGACCCATCCCGGTTTTGATCCGAAAACAAAAGCCGGTTTCTTCCATTCAGCGGGCCACAACGGCTTTATTGAATCACTCAACGACGGTTTTTCCAGAAGTTGTCAAACGGGCGGAAAAATCCGTTGCCGTAGGCTACCATTCAGCCAGCCCATTCTAAATTTACCAGCGATTATACAGCGTGGTCCATTCCTGAAGCCGAATTTCGGCTTCAGGAGTCAACTGCCCCGGTTTGAGCCGCCAAAGCCAGTTGTTGACGACGGCTGCCGGTGTATTGATGCGGGCGGTTTCGTCCAGCCCCAATACATCCTGAACCGGCAAAATCACGGTTTTGGCTACTGAAGCGTACACCAGTTGCGCCAAAACCAGATGTACATTTTTGTCGGACACCGGTTTCCCGACATACTGCGCCACCTTTTTCCGCAATTCAGGACGCAGGCTCTGGCGGTACCAACCCCGCGTCGTGTTGTTGTCGTGCGTGCCCGTATACGCGATAAAGTTGGTGGTGTAGTTGTGGGGAATATGCGGAGAATGAGCCGGATCACTGTGGAACGCAAATTGAATGACCTTCATACCCGGCAGTTTGAACGCATCCCGAAGCCGGTAAACATCCTCACTTATATCACCTAAATCTTCCGCCACCAGCGGCAGTGTACCGAGTTCTTTTTTCAGAACCCGGAAAAAATCGGCTCCCGGACCCGGTTTCCACTCCCCATCGATGGCGGTTTCTGCACCGGCCGGAATTTCCCAGTATTCCGACAGCGCCCGAAAATGGTCGATGCGGACCTGATCAAACAACGCACAATTTTTGCGGATGCGCCGAACCCACCAGTCGTACTTTCGCTCTTTCAGCCGATTCCAGTGGAAAACCGGCATGCCCCAAAGCTGCCCGTTCGCGTTGAAATAATCGGGCGGAACACCAGCCACCGTCACCAGTTTCCCCGTTTCGTCGAGACTGAAAATATCCGGATGCGACCACACGTCGGCAGAATCATAACTGACGTAAAACGGTAAATCGCCCAGCAATTGAATGCCCCGGTTGTTGCAATAGGTTTTCAGCCCCTGCCACTGCCGGTCGAAGATGAATTGCAGCCAACGCACTTTCTCCAGCGCGTCCGGGTGACTTTCCGCAAACGATTGCAACGCCCCCGCATCGCGCAGCCGGTATTCGGTCGGCCACTGAAACCAGGCGTCGTTTTTGAATTGCTGCTTAAAAACCTGATACAACGCGTAATCGTCGAGCCAATAGGCTTCGCGCCGGCAAAATTGCTGAAACTGACGCTGCAAAGAATCAAAACCGCCCGCCCGAAAGGTCTGAAAAGCTTTCTCAAATAGGATATTCCGCACCCAACCAGCCCGGGTGTAATCGACGGTGTCGGTAGTCGGCAGGGCGTGGTGGGCCAATTCGGCCGGATTTAGCAAACCGTCCTGCACCAGTAGTTCCGGACTTACCAGCAGGGTGTTGCCAGCCATGCTGGAATGGGTGCTGTAGGGCGAATGACCAGCCCCGGCGTCCGTCGGGTTCAGCGGCAACATCTGCCAGTATTTCTGGCGACTCCGGGCGAGCAAATCGGCAAAAGCGGTGGCTTCCGGCCCCAGGTCGCCAACGCCGAAGGCCGAAGGCAAGGAGGTGACCGGCAACAGCAAGCCCGCACTTCGGTTGGGAACCGATCGTTTTAAGTTCAGCATAGCCATCGGCACGGATGTAAAGATTTCTTTTACGGCGATAGCACCGAATGAGGTACCACGGGTTTTCAGAAAGCCATGGTACCACTCAGCCGGTGCATCCGGCGGTAAAAGAATTCGGGTGTCTTTCCAATCCAGAACCGGGATTTCCTTTTTTTGTTGCTCACTTAGTGCGGCCAGATGCAGCGGAATGGCCACAATCAGCCAGTTTTCCCGGTACTGCCGCGCAAAAGCCAGCACATGATTTCTGTACGTGCCCTCGATGGCCAGTGGAATATAGCGACCTTCGGCAAACAGATCGGGCTGCTGTTTTCGCTCCTTCAAAAGCGTGTGTGTAAGCCAGAGCTTGATTCGGGCATCGTAGCGGTTTTTCCAAAGGTCGCTCAGGAACTCATTCGAATCACCTGATTCAGAAGCAATTATATCTTCCAGCCACATTTCCCGCTGTGCAAAATCGACCGGTCGGCGGTTATCGGGATCGACCAGACTCAGATCCCAGCCTTCACAACCCTGGTAAATATCCGGAACCCCGGGGCAGGTCATTTTGAGCATCACCTGCGCCAGCGAATTGATGATTCCAAAATCGGCAACCTGCCGGTGAAACCGTTTAAAATGTTGAAGAAAAGGTCTTTTTTTATTCAGCAACTGCCTGACAAACTGTTTCGTCGTTTCTTCGTAATCCGTGTTGGGCGAACTCCAGTTCGAATGCCGTTTGGCCTCCCGCAGGGCTTTTTCGAGGTAGTCCGTCAGTCGATTTTCAAAATCGTCTTCGTCCGTTCCCGGCATTGGATAGGTTCCAAGCAGCGTTTGGTAAATAAAATACTCATCGTTGGCATCGGGCGAACCCTCCTTTTTCAAATCCGCATTCATCTGCTGCCATTCCTGCACGGTTTTGATCCATACCTCGGGCCAGTCAGTCAGCACATTCAGGCGCGTCCGAACGTCTTCGCCCCGCTTGGTATCGTGGGTAGCGGTGGCATTGAGCGCCAGCGGCCACCGTTGCCGGCGTTCCTGCATGGCGCGGTGAAATTCATCCGGCGACCACCCAAAGGCTGCGGGCGAATCGCCCACTTCGTTGTGAACGATAAACCGGTTGTAGGTATACATCAGGGTGTCTTCCACACCTTTGGCCATCAATGGCCCGGTGAACTGCATGCACCGCTGATAAAACCGGGCCACCTGCTGACGATAAACCGAATCGCCCTCCTGCGGTTTTTGCAGAAAAATTTCGTCCAGTAAATCAATGGCTAATGTCAGTTCCGGTTTGTCGTTCCGAATGTGTTGCAGAATGTCCCGAACGGCCTGCGCTTCCTGCTCTTCCAGCGGAAAACCGGTGCCGTAAAACCGGTAAACCGGGCAATAAATCAAAAAAGCTCCGATCGCCGTCGGCAGCATATTCGTCGGCAACAGGGCCAATTCGTTGTCGTCGACCAGATTCAATTCCAGAAAAAACCGGTACAGATTGTCCAGTTCCCCCTGCATAGATTGGGCGAGGATAAACGCTTTTTTGTTCAGGATTTGCCGCTGAACAGCTGCGCGATCATTGACCAGTTGTTGATAAAACCGGGTAAAAACCGCTTCGCTGGCGGATTGCGTCAACAGGTTATTGACCTGAGCCAGAAACTCATAACCGGTCGTACCCTGAACCGGCCAGGCATCCGGTAACGGTTCGTCGGCCCCCAGAATTTTTTCGACCACCAGATACGTTTCGTCACCCACCAGCGCGCGAAGTTGCTTCAGATAACGGCCGGGATCAAAGAGCCCATCGATGTGATCGATGCGCAAACCCGTCAACACACCCTCGTCCAGCAACGCTTTGATTTGCTGGTGAAAAACCGCAAAGACTTCGTCGTTCTGGATATTGAGTCCGATCAGGTTGGTGACGGTGAAAAACCGCCGAAAATTGATTCGACGATCGGTTTCCTGGTGATAACTCAGTTTGTAGTGCTGTTCATCGGCCAGTTGCTGAATCCGGTCCGGCTGGCGATTGATCGCGCTCAGGCACGACTTCACATACGCTTTGGCGGGCGGATTTTTCAGAATTGAAATCAACTGTTGCCGGAACTCATTGATTGCCAGCGCATATGCTTCGGGCTCTTCGATGAGCTGAATGGGCCGGATCTGGTCGAGGAGTTGTTGAATCGATTCGGGCATGGGCCGATCCGTTGCCTGCAAAACCGCCGGGTAAGAACGCAGCCGCAACGGATAAGCCGTATCAAAATAGGTCAGCACAAACCGGCCATCGCGGAAAGCCACGTTGAGCTCCCGGTTTTCGATCACCTCGCCGACGGGTGCCCCCAGAAAAGGAACAGCCAGCCGCCCCCGAAATAACTGACTTGTCCAGACGGTATCGAAAAACGGAACAAACCGCGACAGAGGTCCTTTTTCCAGCACATCCATCAGCCACGGATTGTTGGGGTGGTAGGCCATGTGGTTGGGAACGATGTCCTGAAGCCAGCCTATTCCCTCTTTCCGCAGTTTTTTGCTGAGTGCTCTGAGTTGCTTTTCGGTGCCGATTTCCGGATTGATCTGGTTCGGATTAACGCCGTCATAGCCGTGCATACTACCCGGAACGGCTTCAAAAACCGGGGAAGCATAGAGGGTGCCAATGCCCAGTTTGGTCAGGTAAGGAAGTATTTTTTCAAAATCGGCAAACGTAAATCCACTGTGAAACTGTATTCGATACGTGGCAACCGGATTATTCATAGATGTTCAATTACAATGTCTGGCATCAATACGCCCTTAAACCGGATCAAAAGCATGCTGAATGACCTCTTTCGTCGAAACCTTCTGTCCCGTATCGGCGGCCCGGTAAATAGCTTCCAGTAGCTGGACATCCCGCAGGCCCATTTCGCCGGGCACCGTCGTTGGCTTTTTATTCAGAATACAATCGGCAAAAGCGTCCATCTGCCGGGCCTGCTGGTTAAGATTTTCCAAATCCATTTTCCCCTGGCTGGTCTGGCCTTTCAAGCCGTCGTAGGCGTAAGCGGGCGACAATTCAAACCAGCCCCGGTCGGCTTCTCCCCGCAACTGGTTGTAGGTATCGTTGTAACTCGTTTTGCATTCAGCCACGGTTCCATCGTCAAAAAACAACTCAAAGTCCATCCCTTCCTCCACTTCCTTGAATTTCTTCAGATCGGTTTTGGGATGATATTTCGCCGTCACGGCGATGGGGACCGCCCCTTTCGTGTAAATGGCACCCTGCAAACAGTAGATACCCACATCGGGCAGTGGCCCACCACCGGCCAGTTTTTTATCCAGCCGCCACGGCGTATCGTAGCCTTCCTTTTGTCCGTTCTGCGCATAAATTTTCTTTACCGGCCCGTAAATTTTCTGTTGCCCCAGCCGCATCATTTCCCGGTTGTGCGGTTCGAAATGCAGGCGATAGCCCACAGAAAACGCTACCCCCGCTTTGGCGCACGCATCGATCATCTTCCGGGCGTCGGCAACGGACGTAGCCATCGGTTTTTCCGTAATCACGTGTTTCCCGGCCTTTGCTGCCCGAATGACGTATTCGGCATGCAACGAATTGGGTAGCACGACGTAGACAATATCGATGTCGGGATTGTCGGCGATTTGGTCGAACGTCTGATACGTGTAGACATTCTTATCCGGGATGTCGTACTTCTTCTTCCACTTATCCGCCTTTTCCGGCGATCCGGTTACAATTCCGGCCAGTCGGCATAACCTGGTTTCCTGCAGGGCCGGAGCCAGTTGGCCTTCACTGTATTTTCCCAAACCGACTAGCGCAATTCCCAGTTTCCGGCCGGTTCCCGCTGTGCCTGTTTGCGTGGAATCCGACACATCCGTTTTCGTGGATTCTTCTTTGGCCCCACTATTCCCGTTTCCGCAGGACTGCAAACTCGACAGGGCCAATATGGAGGGCAGCGCCAGGGCGGTTGTACTGCAAAACCGCACCCAATCCCGACGACTTACCGGGTTATTAAAAGATGGGAAAGGACGTTGATGCATGAAATAAGAGACTTAATGAAACGATTCTCTTTTAACTCAACGAGCCGCCGTCCGGATTAAAACCGGGCTTAAAAATGAGGATTTGGTCTGCCGGAACGGCCATGCTAACCACTGAAAATTCCGGTAGTAAAAGATATGACATTGTTCAAAACCGACGCGTCGGTGTACCGAAATACCATTAATGCGTTTACGGTCGAAAACCGGTACCCGGTTCCGACGGTGTATTCGGCTGCCAAAGAAACGCTGACTTCGGGGAATGCGAAACGGAACGGTGTGCTGAAATTGCGTAAGTAACCGGACATGCAGCTGAGGCCGAGTATGCGGCACCGGATCTGATTCCGCAGGGGAAAATCGGCTCCCGGTTTTCGGTGGATTTCGGAGTCAAAAAGCAATTTCCGAAGGGAAAAATCTTCGTCAATGCCAGCGGTCTTTTCAACACGCTGGGAGCCCTTTGACAGCCCATTAACTTTTTATAAATCAGCGCGGTAACATCGGAAAAAGACGCTTGATCTCGTCCGGTCCGGGCTGCTTTCCATATTCGCAAATTTCGAAGACTTCCACCCATTTGACCTTTGCCGCCTTTTCGGGGCCGTACCATTTTTCGACGGAAACTTTGATTTCGGGGGTCGGCGAATAACGTTTTTCCATCGCGGTCTGCAACCATTTTTTTCGCTCCACGAGGCCTTTGGGCACGTTATCCAGATCCTGCCGGGTCCAGGGCAACCATTCATAGAATTGGGAGATGTGCGCATCCAGTCCCTCAACTTTTTTCGCCAGGGTTTCGGTGATATCGATGGCAATGTCGGGCCGGAATGGATTCGGGCGCTGAAAACCGTCGCGGAAATAGAGGAAAACCGGGTTCTTGGTGAGTGGCGGCACACTGCTCAGAATGTTGGGCACGATGACCAGGTAGGCGGCATCCTGCACCACAATGCCCGTGTTTCGGTGGTCCGGGTGGTAATCGTTGGTCCGGGGCGCAATCACCAGATCCGCTTTCCATTCCCGGATTTTGCGAATAACCGCCAGCCGGTTTTCCAGCGTGGGCATTAGTTCTCCGTCGTGATTGTCCAGCACGTCGTAGGTAATGCCCAGTCGTTTGGCTACTTCCTGGGTTTCCTTGTACCGCCGTTTGGCCAGTTCTCCCCCACCCATGTCCTGATGCCCGGCGTCCCCGTTGGTCATCGAGACAAACTTCACCTGGTGACCCATTGAGCTGTAAATGGAAGCCACTCCGCCCGCGCCCAGGTCGCAATCGTCGGGATGGGCGCCAAAAACAATGATCCGCAATGGCGTGGCTGGCGTTTGCGCAAACGCGAAGGCAGTTCCCAGGTAGAGAGCCAGCAGCAGGGTAAATCGTATCTTCATGGTAATCCGTTCGGGTAACAATAAGCAGGGTAATGGTTCTGCGGCATTCCTATCGCAAGTCCAACCGGGCCTTTTTTGATTTGAAATTTCGACAGGTTTAAATACACTATTTTAGCTGAATTTTTAAAATAATTTGAATAAAGTCTTTTGGTTTAAACGGATAGCTCGTGAAAAGTGCTTCAAAATCAGTCGGCTCCAGATCTGCCAGTCAGCCATTGAAGGGAAAACGGAAAGAATGATCAACCAGTAGAAGTAGGCATCTTGTTGGCTTAACTGGCAAATTCGGTGAGTAAACGTTGTCGGCATGAAAACAGTACAAATTGCCCTGGTGTGTATGGTGGCCCTCACCGCACCCGGTATTGCACAAAACGCGTTAAAGACGACTTTCCCGGATGGAAGTCCGATCAGCAGTTGGTTTACAACCATCCGGAAAGTAAACCTGGCCCAACTCGGAAAAAGATACGTGATTACCGATTTTGGTGTAAAAACAGACAGTAGTCTCGTGCAGACCGATGCGATTCAGAGGGTCATCGATGTAGCCGCCGGGAAAGGCGGGGGCGTGGTCATTATCCCGAAAGGGACGTTCAGGAGTGGTGGTTTATTTTTTAAACCCAAAACCCATTTGCACCTGGCGGATGGTGCCGTTCTGAAAGGTTCCGACAACATCGCCGACTACCCCAAATTACCGTCGCGGATGGAAGGTCAGAGTCTGGACTACTTTTCGGCGCTGGTCAATGCCTACCAGGTCGACGGTTTTACGATCTCGGGAAAAGGGACGATTGACGGCAACGGCCTCCGTTTCTGGGAAGCGTTTTGGGCCCGCCGGAAAGAAAACCCCAACTGCACGAATCTGGAGGTTTCCCGGCCCCGCTTAGTCTTTATCTGGAAATGCAACAACGTTCAGGTGGAAGATGTCAAGCTGCACAATGCCGGTTTCTGGACGAGCCATTACTACCAGTGCCAGAACGTAAAAGTGCTGAATGCACACATTTTTTCGCCTTATAAACCCGTGAAAGCGCCCAGCACGGATGCCATCGACATCGATGCCTGCACCAACGTACTGATTAAAGGCTGCTACCTGTCGGTCAATGATGACGCGATTGCCCTGAAAGGCGGCAAGGGCCCCTGGGCCGACCGCGTACCCAGCAACGGCGCCAACACCAATATTCTCATCGAAGACTGCGAGTTCGGTTTTTGCCACTCGGCGCTGACCTGCGGAAGTGAAGCGATTCATAACCGAAACATTGTGATGCGAAATTGCCACGTCAGCGAAGCCAGCCGGGTGTTGTGGCTCAAGATGCGGCCCGATACGCCCCAACTGTACGAATACATCACCGTCGAAAACATCAAAGGCCAGGCCCACAGCCTGCTGTATGCCAAACCCTGGACCCAGTTTTACGACTTACAAGGGCGTAGGGACCAGCCGCTTTCGTTCGCGAATCACGTGGTGCTGAAAAATATTGAACTGGAATGTGATACGTTCTTCGATGTCGCCGTTTCCGAACGCGACAAACTGGCCGATTTTACCTTTGAGAACTTTACCGTGAAAAGCAAAAATCCGGCAATCGACAAAACCGTTGTCAAGGGGTTTGTGCTCAAAAATGTGCGGATCAATTCCAGGATGATTGAATAAACTGAATCAGGAAATAGTTCGTCCGGCCAAATCCAGTTGGACGAAACCGCTGGGCGAAGGGTTTATCTTTACGGTTTTCAGATAACGCCTACCATTCTATCATTCCGTATTTTGTCGATCGTACTCGAACAGCTTTCCCTGATTGTCATTTATGCCGGCATTGTTCAGGGTGTATTTGTAACCCTGCTCCTCAACAACCGGAGCGTCCGGAAGAGTCGCGCCAACTGGTTTCTCTCGGTGCTGTTGCTGGCGATGTCCTTCAGCATCTTCCACAGTACGTTTATGGCCCGGCTGGTGCACCATTTTTCCATCCCGTCCTACACGCTGGGCGACCCGGTTTTTCTGCTCATTGCGCCCTTATTGTGGTTCTATTTTCGGGAAGTGATGGGCCAGCCGGTGCGGTTTTCGTTTTTCGTACTGCTGCATTTTGTGCCGTTTCTTTTCGCCATTTTCTTCTCGCTCTTGCTGAAAAGTTTCCCGGCGGAAAGCCCGTTGATTCAGTATCTGGCGGCTCACCGGGGCTGGAAATCGATCCCGTTCTGGGTGGTGGTCGTGCTGCAATCGACCGGTTATCTGGTTTTTATTCAGAAAAAGTGGCTCACCTACCAGAAATTCATTGAACAGGAAGTGTCGAATACAGAAAATATCAACCTGAGCTGGGTCCGGTTTTTTCTGGGTGTTTTTCTGGGGATCATGCTGTTTTTCCTGCTTTTGCTGCTCAACGTCATCCACCACGGCGACATGAGCTGGTCGGCCCGCGCCATTGCGGTGATTTTTTCGCTTTCCATTTTTGCCCTCGGCTACAAGGGTATTCTTCAAAAACAGATTTTTCAAATCCGGATTATTCAGCCGCCAGCGGAACCGGCAACGGCTGTCCCGGAAACCGAAAACCGGGAAGCTGATCCGCAGGTGATCGATCGGCTTCTCCGGTATATGGAGGAGGAAAAACCGTACCTCGATCCCGAACTGACGCTGAGCAGTCTGGCCAAACAACTCCAGCTGAGCCGGAGTTTTCTCTCCCAACTCATCAATGAAGGCGTCGGCGACAACTTCTACAATTTTGTCAATCGGTACCGCGTCGAGCAGGTGAAGCGGTTTATGAACGACCCGTCCATGCGTCATTTCAACCTGCTGGGCCTCGCGCTGGAAGCCGGATTCAAGTCCAAATCGACCTTCAACCTGATCTTCAAACGCTTCACCGGTTTAACCCCCAGCGAGTATTTGCAAACGGTATCCAAATAAGGCGTCCAACGGGATGTATTCGGACGATTCGCAGGCTGCCGTGTACGACTATTGCCCTAAAAAAGCAAAACCGTGCAAAAGTCCATCGCCATCGAACTAACGAATGTCACCAAAGTTTATCCGGTCGCTTCCGGTCTGTTTCAGGCCCTCAGGCAAGTTACTCTTTCGATCCCAACCGGGCAGTTGGTGGCCGTAACCGGAAAATCCGGTAGCGGCAAATCGACGTTGCTCAACCTCATCACGGGCATCGATAAACCGTCCGAAGGCCGCGTGGCGGTGAACGGCATTCGCATTGACCAACTTTCCGAAAGTGCTCTGGCTTCCTGGCGGGGCCGAAATGTGGGAGTGGTTTTTCAATTCTTCCAACTATTGCCGACCCTGACCATTCTGGAGAATGTGATGCTTCCGATGGATTTCTGCAACACGTATCCGAAACGGGATCGGAAGGAACGGGCGCTTCACTTGCTGGATCAGGTGGCCATTCGCGAACAGGCCGATAAATTTCCGGCGGCTTTGTCGGGCGGGCAACAACAGCGGGCGGCCATTGCGCGGGCGCTGGCCAACGATCCCGCCATTCTGGTGGCGGACGAACCGACCGGCAACCTGGACTCCCAAACCGCCCACGCCATTTTTCACTTATTTACGACGCTGGCCCGGGCCGGAAAAACCGTGATTGTGGTGACGCACGAAAAGGAGTTTGTTGTCTGGTTTGAAAACACCATCACGCTCTCGGACGGAGCCATTGTTACCCCCACCTCCGTAAACCCGTAATCGCATGAAAATCAGATACTGGAAAATCCTGCGTGACCTGACGTCGGATTATCTCAAGAATGCCATGCTGGTGCTGGCAATGGCCCTTGGGCTTTTTGGGGTTGGCTGCGCCCTGGGCGCGTATGCGGTTTTAAACCGGGAAGTAGCCCGAAATTACCAGGAAACACGGCCCGCGTCGGCGACGATCGAAATGGAAGGCGGCATTTCCCGGGAGCTGGTCGATCGGGTGAAAACATTGCCGGGTATCACGGACGCCGACCGGCGTGCGACCCTGTTGGCCCGGATGAAGGTTCACGATAAATGGTATCCGATCCTTCTGTTCGTCATCGATGATTTTACCCGGCTCCGCATCAGCAAGTTCACTCCTCTCTCCGGAAGCCGACAACCGCTCCCCGGAACCATGCTCGTGGAGCGAACGGCACTCGGCGTAATGGACGCGACGGAAGGCGCTGACATCCTGATCAAAACCACGAATGGTCAGGCACAATCCGTCCAAATTGCGGGAACGGTTCATGATCCAAGTCTGGCTCCGGCCTGGCAGGAACAGGCGGGTTACGGGTATATTACGCTGGAAACCCTGCGCTGGTTAGGCGAAACCCAGGCGTTTGACCAGCTCAAAATCCAGGTGGCCGATTCCCGTTCGAGAGCATCGATAACCGCTCAGGCCAAAACCGTCGCTACCTGGCTGGAACTCAACGGCTACCGGATTCATGAAATTCAGGTGCCACCGCCCAACCAGCATCCGCACCAGAGCCAAATGCAGGCCGTCATGGAAATCATGGTGGTTTTTAGTTACCTCCTGCTGATTCTGGGGGCCATTCTGGTCGCTACCTCGGTGGCCACGCTGATGGTCAAACAAGTTCGCCAGATCGGGGTAATGAAAACCGTCGGAGCCACTTCGCGCCAGATCGCCGGACTTTATCTGGTTATGACCGTGGTGCTTTGCGGAGTCGCCTTCCTGTTCAGCATTCCGCTGAGTCGGTACGCAGCTTGGGTGTTGTCCGCGAAAACCGCCGAGTTGCTCAATGTGGTGCTGATGGATCAAACGATTCCGGCCTGGGTGGTTCTTCTCCAACTCGGCACGGGCTTAGTCATTCCGCTGCTTCTGGTTTCGTTTCCGGTGATCCGGGCCAGTCGCCGTTCGGTCAAAACCGCCCTGGATCACTATGGAGTCTCCGGGAGTAATTCGGGGTTTTCGTCGGGGCAAATGGGAAGAATGCGATTTGGCAACGAGCTGTTGACTTTATCACTGCGCAATGCTTTTCGGCAACGCGCCCGGCTTATCTTGAGTCTGGTGCTTTTGACCGCTGGCGGAGCGATGTTCATGACGGCGCTGAATGTGTCGGAGGCCTGGTTTGAGAATCTGAGCCAGATGTATTCGCAACGATTGTACGACGTTGAAATCCGATTGAACGAGCCCCTCCTGACCAACCCGCTGATTGCCAAATTGAAATCGGTGGCCGGGGTAAACCGCATCGAAACCGGAAGCTCCATGGCCATTTCGCTGGACAAAGCGGGGCCGTATGCCATTTCCAGCACCTATCCCGACAAAGGTCACGGGAGTTTTACGATGCAGGCGTTACCCATTCCCACCCGCGTGTTCCGGCCGAAAGTGGCGGCAGGGCGTTGGCTGAGCGATCCAAACCGCCGGGAGGTGGTGTTGAATCAGGGCGCGCGAAGCCAGGATCTCAAACTCGGTGACGAAATTTCGCTCTCCCTGGCCGGAAAACCGACTTCCTGGCATGTCGTTGGCTTTACGGAAGATGTTGGTTCGCCCGCAACGGCCTATGTTTCGCTGGAGGTGTTCAACCGGCTCCTCGCCACTCCGGGCCGGGGCTCGCTGCTTCGGATTGGGTTTGCGAACCGAAGTCAGGAAGCGGTTTTTCCTAAAATTCGGGAAATCGAACAACGGCTGGAACGGGAAAACACAGTCGTGCGGGCCAGTATTCCCGTTTGGATCGTCCGCAATGCCATTGCCGCTCACCTGCGCATGCTGGTCAACACGCTGATCGCGATGGCGGTGCTGATGGCCCTGGTCGGGGGCATTGGGCTGCTTTCCACCCTAAGCATGAACGTGTTGGAACGAACCCGCGAAATTGGAATCATGCGAGCCATTGGGGCCACTCCGCAGAAGATAAAGAGTCTGATTGTGCTGGAAGGCCTGGCAATCGGACTGTTCAGCCTGGTGCCCGGTTTTTTAGGGTCACTGGCCTTGTCTACGTACCTGGGGCGGTTTATCGGAAATCTGGCTTTTCGCACGCCCCTACAATTAGTTCTATCGCAAAAAGGACTCGTTATTTGGTTCACAATCCTGGTGACAGGCTCCATTCTGGCAACGCTGTATCCCGCCCACCGGGCCAACCGCTTAACGACGCACGAGGCTTTGGGCTATGAGTAGTAAAATGTTACGGGTTATCCCGCTTTTCCACCGAGACCTTTCTGGCCTGTTCACCCCAGCTGGCAATGGTTTGCTGGTAGGATGCGATCTTGTGTTCCATCGTTTCAATCGTTGCCTGCATAAAGGGCAATCGCAACGGAGGATTCGCTTCACTGGCAACCGCACCAATGCATTGAGCTACTTTGGCCGGATCAAAACCGATTCATCAACTGGCTGCTTTGTGCGTTGATCATCTTCTCCAGTCAGCGAGCTTTAGCCTGAAAAGAAGCTTGGGTAGAAATCTATTTGACTTCCTCAAGATAAGCCCACGTTCGCCTTTTCGATTCGGCTACGAACACGGCATATTTCTTTCCGGTTTTTGCTGCGGCCTGTTTGGCTGTGTACAGAACCTGCTCTAAGGTAAGGTGTCCGTCAAAATCATATTCAGCCGGGAGCATTCGATACTGTTTTCCCGTATCGGATTTAATGATGTCGGTAAAACCTTCGTCTATCATCGCCGAGTAAAGATTTTCGAAATCCTGAAGGCTGGCGTCATGTAATTCAATTCGTACTGTAAAGGAGGGCATATTGGATAGAGTTTTAGTCAAAAAATAGTGCTAACCGATTCTCTTCGTGTGAATCCTGAACCAAATCTGCCTGGAATGTCCACAACGACTCCGTCCGTACGAAAAGTCGTAATGGGAACTTTCTGCAAACGGGTATTGGAGAATTTTCAATGAATGGTGTGGAGAAAACAAAAGTGCATAATGACGGATTAATGGGCTGTCAGATTTGGGGCATTAATCGTCAGATTTGGGACAAATCGCGCTAAAAAGAGTTAAAATAACTGGTTGAAACGTTTTTCATAAGGTTATCACAAAACTCCGCCGTTGTGCCTTCCGGCCCATTTTTATCGATCAATAAGATGGCGATTTAGAAAAAGAGAAGCCATCCGCTATACGGGCAAAACAATCCCTCCTATCCGTGAAATCCAACCGCAATAAGGTGAATTGATGAAAAATGAAGGCGAATTGTCGAAAATAGCGCGTGGCGGCCAGCAGCCGGACCAGATTCGTCCCTGGTTGTAAAATTCGGAAAGGATTTTCCATCGTACGAACAAAACCGGAACCGACTGCTCCCTCATTTTACCGGTTTGAATCACCCATTCAACCAAATCAAACAGGATAATGGGTAGCTGAACCGTTGGAAGCTGAACGACCTGGCATTGCTAACCGCCCCTGGCTACAGGTTGGCGTTTATAAAAAGACCCGACCGGGGCAGGTCGGGTCTTACTTATAGTTTGGGATACCCATCCGACAATGGCCTGAAAACCGCTTCCCAACTGGGCCAAAGAACCGGGCAGCAGCAGAACCGAACGTTGGGCCTTACTCCACATTATTTTCCACAACCATCAGCGAAAACCGCTGGTGACGTGAATTCGATACCGGCCTTGATTGTGTTGAACGAACCGCCTGTTCAGGGCTTAGTCCATCATAAATTGTTTCTGATACGCATCAATCACCTGATCGCGGGTTCGTTTCAAACGCATCTTGACCGCGCTGTGGTTGATATTATATTGCCGGGCAATTTCGGTTACGTCAATGTTATCGACGTATTTGAGCTGCAACAGCGCCATGCGGTCCGGAGAAATTTTATCCATCACCACCGACAACTGATTCAGCATGGCGTGGGCAGTATCGCTGCCGTCCGAATCCGGCAAATTATCGATATCGATCTCATCGATGGCCACCACCGTCAGCCGGTTTGCGACCCGGACTTTCTGACGGCAATAGTTCTGCGAAATCGAGAACAGCCAGGTCGAAAAAGCCGAGCGTCCCTGAAACTGATCTATTTTGATAAACACCTGGAGGAAAATATCGTGCGTATAATCTTCGGCTTTGACGGGGTCGCGGGTAAACGTGAGGCAGCTCCCATACACCTTGTGCACATAACGTTTATACAAGGCGTCCAGGCAGTCGGCCCGGCGGGTAGTCAGATACGAGCCAATCAATTCTTCATCTCTTAATCCACGTTTCATAAGACTGAGAAAGTTAAATTTTATACTATTTCCGTTGCGTGAGGTTCTGGTTTCAAATTCCAATCAATTGTCTGATAATTACCTGCTGGTAAATTGGCCTTGCCAAAAGCTGGCTGCCTGCATTAATCAGACTTAAAATTCTTGGCGATGTTACTGATTTTACATGATTGTAAAGTACAATTTCCCCGCCAGTTGTACCTCCCAGCAACGATAACCGCATCAACGTTTGAATTAACCCTACAAATCGTACTTACTATGGTATAAATACTCATAATTGAATAAATAACTTACTCATCCAGGGGTCAAAACCCCTACTTTACTATGAAAACCATTACTTTTATACTCAAAAAGAACGCTTCAGCGCATGAACAGCCCACAAATAGTATTATTTCATCACTGAGTTAGGGATAACTAGCACGTTCTTTGAACAAACAACCAGATTACTTATATTTACTACCTGATTTTCATTAGTTACTTAATTACGGCACACTCATACCGTCCAAATGCGCCTATGAAATATCGTCAATCTTTGATTGTAGACGATTCCGAATCAGCGGTAACCATATTGCAGGAATATCTGGCGCAGTTACCTTTTTTCATGCCTCCACAGGTGTGCGGCACCGTCCGGGATGCCACCACAATCCTGCAGCAACAGTCGTTTGATCTTATTTTTCTGGATATTCATTTGCCCGATCAGTCGGGGACCGAACTACTGCGGTCGTTTCCAAGGCCCCTGCCGGTGATCATCACCACCGCCCATGCCGAATTTGCCGCCGAAAGCTATGATCTGAATGTGGCGGATTACCTGCTCAAACCGTATTCATTCGGGCGTTTTACCCGGGCTATCAACCGGGCACTGGGTGTTCAGATGGCCCAGAACAGCGTGTCCGAAGACCGGTTTATCTTTCTGAAAGTGGGGCATTCCATGCAGCGCTTCGATTATGATACGATCGATTATGTGCAGGCGTTCGGCACCTATTGCAAGGTCTTCATCAATCAGAAGGTGATTGTGGTCAACGAAATCATTTCGCACCTGGAAAACCTCCTGCCCCGGCAGCGATTCCTCCGGATTCACAAGTCTTACCTCATGAATCTGTCCAAAATCAACAGCTACAATTACCGGAACATCGTCATTGGTTCAACGAAAATCCCACTCGGGGCTTCCTACCGCGAAAAGTTCGAAGGCTTTCTGAGCTTACTCGATAAAAAATCGGAGCTGTAAAACCACGGATTTGCTATCTTGCGGCCCGTTTTACCACCGATGATTTATGTTCGTTGAAGCCATTGAGCGGGTCGACCCTTTCGTTCGTCCTATTTTATCGATTGTCCGGCGCTATGGCAGCAGTGAGGTTATTCCGGCCTGTTCAACCATGTTTTTCGTGAACGAACAGGCGTGTGCCATCACCTGCAAACACGTTGCCGAACAACTGCTCAATTCGGATACCATCCACCAAAACTACATCCGGTTTCAGGGCGAACGCCGTTCCATTGCCCGCGATAAAAACCATACCCGTCGGCTCGAGGAACTGGAACAGAAATATAACCTGCGGCAGGAAAGCATTATCCGAATCAAAAACCAGTTCGTTAATTCGGTCGATCAGATTGCAGAAATTACTTATCATTTTCACCCGACGCAAGACCTGGCGGTGATCCAATTCAAAGGTTATCACCAGATTAAGTATAATTCCTGTGCGGTTTTTTTGCGTGACAGCAGCAAAATCAAACAGGGACGGAGTTTGTGCCGGCTGGGATATCCGTTTCCGGAATTTACCAATTACCGCTATAACCCCGAACTCGACGACATTGAATGGACCAACGACGGCCGCAGTAACACGCCACGTTTTCCCATCGATGGCATCGTGACCCGGTTGCGGGCCGAGAACGGCGAGGTTGTCGGCGTTGAAATGAGCACGCCCGGTTTGCGGGGTCAGAGTGGTGGACCGCTTTTCGATACCAACGGCGTCATTTATGGCATGCAAAGTTCGACCCGCCATCTGCACCTCGGTTTTGATATTGAAGATCAGAATGTCACGGTAAATGGCCGCCAGACCCGCGTCTCCAATTATCCGTTTCTGAACGTTGGGCAGTGCGTACACGTTGACATTATCAAGAAGTTCCTGCGAGATTTGAGAATTACGTATTATGAAGAATAACCTCCCCCGGCCAGGCAGTACGAAGTTGAAACAGTTGACGGCGTATTCCCTGGAAACCCAAACTGAAGCGGCCATTGATCTGCTGAAGCGGCTGATTGCAACGCCTTCGCTCAGCCGGGAAGAAGACCGCACGGCCCAGCTCATTGAGCAGTTTTTTCGCCAGCGGAGCATTCCCTACAAACGGACAAAAAATAACGTCTGGACCCACAACCGGTTTTTCGATCCCGCCAAACCCACTTTGTTGCTCAATTCGCACCACGATACCGTTAAGCCCAATGCGTCGTGGACGCTCGATCCGTTTCAACCCATCGAGCGCGAAGGAAAACTCTACGGCCTGGGCAGCAACGACGCCGGAGGTTGTCTGGTGTCGCTGATTGGGACATTCTGCCATTTTTTCGATAAAAAAGACCTTGCCTATAACATCGTGATGGCGGCCACGGCCGAAGAGGAAATATCCGGTCGCGAAGGGTTGGAACTGATTCTGCCGGAACTGCCGCCCATCGACTTTGCCATCGTGGGCGAACCCACCCAAATGCACCTCGCCGTGGCCGAAAAAGGGCTGCTGGTGCTGGACTGTACGGCCAAAGGCAAATCCGGCCATGCCGCCCGCGACGAAGGTGACAACGCCATTTATTACGCCATCAAAGACATCGAGTGGCTGACCAGCAATCCGTTTCCGAAAGTATCACCGACGTTGGGGCCTATCAAATTGTCGGTAACCATTATCAATGCCGGTTCGCAGCACAACGTCGTGCCCGATACCTGCACATTTACGGTCGATGTCCGGGCAACGGAGCAATATACGCTGGAAGAGATCATCGAAACGATTCGTAAAAATATCCGCTCGACGGTGCAGCCGCGCTCGATCCGGTTAAAACCGTCCAGCATTCCACTCGACCATCCGATTGTACAGGCCGGTATTGCGCTGAAGCGTGAAACGTACGGTTCGCCGACCACTTCCGATCAGGCTTTGCTCGATTGCCCGTCGCTGAAATGCGGTCCCGGCCACTCCGAACGGTCGCACACGGCGGACGAATTCATTTATTTGCGGGAAATTGAAGAGGGAATTGAGTTATATATTCGAATGTTGGAACAAATCCTGTAAACCATGCTATATCCACTCACGTTCGAAACCATTTTCAAAGATAAAATCTGGGGCGGTCAGAAAATAAAAACCGTGCTGGGCAAAGATTTTTCACCCCTGCCCAATTGCGGGGAGACGTGGGAGATTTCCGGTGTCGCGGGGAATATTTCCGTCGTAGCCGAAGGTCCGCTGAAAGGCCAGAGCCTCCAGGAACTGCTGGAAAAGTATAAAGAAGAACTGGTCGGCAAACACGTTTACGAGCGGTTTGGCAACGAATTTCCGCTGCTGGTGAAATTCATCGACGCCAACGACGACCTCTCGATTCAGGTGCATCCGAACGACGAGCTGGCGAAAAAGCGACACAATAGTTTCGGCAAAACCGAAATGTGGTATATTCTCGAAGCCGACGAAGGTGCCACGCTGAACTCCGGTTTTAATCGGGAAGTGACCAAGGACGAATACGTGAAAGCCGTCGCCGACAATACACTGATGGAGCTGCTGAACATCGAACCGGTTAGCGCCGGAGATGTGTTCTTTTTGCCAGCGGGTCGCGTTCACTACATCGGAAAAGGTATTTTGCTGGCCGAAATCCAGCAAACGTCCGACATTACGTACCGGATTTACGACTTCGACCGCACCGACGACAAGGGACAGAAGCGCGAACTGCATACCGAACTGGCCGTCGACGCCATCAACTATACCCATTATGATCACTACAAAACGCAGTACGATCCGCAACTGAATGCGAGCGTCAACGCCGTTACCAGTGATTATTTTGTTACCAATGTCCTGAATTTCGACCAGGAAGTAATGCACGATTACACGCACCTGGATTCGTTCGTCATCCTGGTTTGTGTAGGCGGTTCGCTCACCATCGAAACCGGCGACGGCTACCGGATTCCGCTGAAAATGGGCCAATGCGCGCTCCTTCCGGCCACGGCCAAGCAGGTCACGCTCCTCCCCGACGGCGACATGACGGTGCTGGAATCCTACGTACCTTAAAAGGTGAAGGGAGGAAAGGAGAAACGGAGAAATGGAACTCACTCCGTTTTCCTTTCTTTCCTTTACCCTTTCCTCCCTTCATCCTCTTTTTATGAACCTAATTTACTTCATTTTTGCCTTTCTGGTCGGGATTGCGACGAGTGTGCAATCGGGCGTTAACTCGCAGTTGCGGCAGGCGGTTTCCCATCCCATTCAGGCGGCTCTGATCTCGTTCGGCTCCGGTTTTGTGGTGTTGACCGTGATTAGTCTGGCGCTTCGCGCCCCCGTCCCCACGATGGACGCCCTGCGCGGAATCAGCTGGTGGAAATGGACCGGCGGTTTGCTGGGTGCCGTTTACGTCACGACGGTGATCATTACCGTTCCGCGAATTGGAGCAGGTAACCTGCTCAGTCTGAGTGTCGCAGGTCAGTTGCTGGCAGCGGTTATTCTCGATCATTACGGTTTGCTCGGTTTCAAGGAACACGGCCTGACCATCTGGCGATTGATGGGCGTTCTGCTGATCGTGTTGGGCGTCATACTGGTAGTGAAGAATTAGCCACCCGCGAACAATTCCGCTGGCAAACCGTGTTCCCTGGTTACCATGATCAAGTATCGCTTTTACCCGACCCTGCTGAACACCTTTTCCCGTTACCTGTCCGGGGGAAATTTCACCATGCAACAACTGCTCGACACCATCAACCGGGTTCAAGGTCCGGCCACGGTGGCGCAGGAACGCGGAGTGCGGTTTGAAGATGCCGTGATCAAGGGCGAGGAAGAGGAACGGTTCAACCCGGATATTCTCGAAAAGTTTCGCCGACACCTGCCCCGCCCCATCGTCGAAACGCAGGTGTATTGCCAATACGAAATCGACGACGTGCTGTTTTACGGCTATGTCGATCTGATCGGGAAATTCAAGGCCGTCGATATTAAAACCACCGCATCGTACCAACATCCCCGGTTTGCGTTCAACCACCAGAATCTGTACCTCCACGCGCTGAAAAAACGCGGCATCCGGTTGATGGAATACCTGATTACCGATTTCAAAGAGGTGTACGTCGAGAGTTATTCGCTGACGCATCCCATTGAAAAACAACTCGAAGAGATCCGGCTTTTCAAACAATTTCTGGAAGAACACCGCGAGCTAATCTCCGATCCGAAGATTTTTGTGAATCCGGAGTGAGTAGAAAGAGCTATTTCGCAGAGTTTAGCAGAGTAAAGGGAGTTAAGCGGAGTTTATTATCATTTTCTCCGCGTAACTCTATCTTACTCCGCTAAACTCTGCGAAACAATTCTTTTTAAACTCATGAAAAAACTCCTCATCGCGTTCTCCATCCCCCTCATTCTCTGCTCATTCCAGAAAGAAAAATGGGTCAAACTCTTCAACGGGAAAGACTTCACCGGCTGGACGATTCGCGGGGAGCAGGTTAAAAACGACTACCGCGTCGAGAACGGCGAAGTGGTCGGCATTTCGAAACCCGGTTCCCAGAATACCTTCCTGTGCACCGACAAAAATTACGACGATTTTATTCTGGAACTGGAAGTAAAAGTCGATACGGGCATGAATTCCGGTATTCAGTTTCGGAGTGAAAGCCGCCCCGATTTCAAAAACGGCCGTGTTCACGGCTACCAGGCCGAGATCGACCCGGCGGCCCGTGCCTGGAGTGGCGGTTTATACGACGAAGCCCGGCGCGGCTGGCTGGTCGATCTGAAAAACAACCCAACGGGACAAAAAGCCTTCAAAAAATTCGACTGGAACAAATACCGGATCGAAGCAATGGGCAAAAAGGTGAAGATCTTCCTGAACGGCGTCCAAACCACCGACTACACCGATACGCTGGCCACGAGCGGTTTTATCGCCCTGCAGGTTCACGGCACCAAAGTGCAGCGCCCCATGGAAGTCCGCTGGCGGAACATTCGCCTGCAGGAACTGGCGAAGAAATAATCGCGGCCGTATACGCAATCCTTCTTTTTTATTCCCTGCCAACCGCTGACCTTTGCGGTCATGATTGGCCGTAGTTTGCGTTTGTATCGGGATGCGTACCGGGGCTTGCCCGCGCCGGTGTGGTTGCTGGGTGGAGTCATGCTCATCAACCGCTCCGGTACGATGGTGCTGCCGTATCTGACGCTCTACCTGACGCAGCACCTGCATTACAGCGTCACGGAAGCCGGTATGGTGATGGCGGTTTACGGGGCTGGCGCGCTGGTTGGCACGTTTCTGGGCGGGCGGCTTTCCGACCAGTTCGGGTTCTACCCCATCCAGTTTTTCAGCCTGCTGATTTCCGGTTTCTTCCTGATATTCTTACAGTTCGCGCACAACTTTTACACGATGTGTGGCGTGGTGTTCGTCTACACGCTGCTGGGCGATGCCTTTCGCCCGGCGGTGTCGTCGGCCATTGCGTATTACAGCGTCCCCGAAAACCGCACCCGCGCCTACTCGCTCAACCGGCTGGCGATCAACCTCGGCTGGTCGCTCGGGGGCGGTTTGGGCGGCTACCTGGCGGGCATCGATTACCGGCTTTTGTTCTGGGTCGACGGCCTGACCTGCATCGTGGCTGCGGGCGTGTTGCGGGCGTACTTACCGGTTCCCGATCGATCCGTGGCGGCAACCAACGAAACCGAACGGCCCGCTGAAGGAAGCTCGTCGGCCTACCGCGACCGGTTATTTCTGATTTTCGTGGGGGCCACCATTCTGTTTGCCATTGGCTTCTGGCAGTTGTTCAGCATGGCTCCGCTCTATTTCAAGCAGGTTTTACACCTGAAAGAAACGGAAATTGGATTGCTGATGACGATGAACGGCCTGATGATTGTGTTCACCGAGATGGCGCTGGTGTACGCCGTCGAAAAACGGTATGCCCGGCTGAAAGGGATCATTATCGCTTTTGGCGCATTGCTGGTCGGCTTATCGTATTTGCTGTTGAATGCTGGGTTTTGGCCATTTTTAGCGGTTATTTCGGTTTTTATCAACACCTTCGGCGAAATGCTGGCGATGCCCTTCATGCAGTCGTTCACCGTGGAACGAGCTACTTCCCAAAACCGGGGGCAATATTTGGCGTTGTATTCCATGGCGTACGCCGTCGCCCAGATTACGGCCCCGGCCATTGGCTCGCAGGTGGTGGCCGGGGCTGGTTTTCCGATGCTCTGGCTCCTGGTCATGGGGCTTTGTGCGGTTTCGGCCAGCCTGTTCTGGTGGGTAGCAATGCAGGTAAAGAAAACCGGGCTTAAACGCCCGAACCCACCCCAATGGACAAGTTGACGGTTTATCTTTTTAATCAGTAAAAAATACGTTGATGATAACCCGTTGGGCACAATTCGCGTAATTCATGAAGTGATGTAGCAGCCTCCATTCCAACGAACCTCCGTTTCCATTCTAATCCTCCGCTTTCGTTTCCCGTTACGCCCAGAATTGTTACCTTTGCGGGTGTTCGCTGGCAGCAATTCAATCGATCTGAACAGAAAACTCAGCCATGACGTATCTGCAATTCTATAAAAAATTACAGACGCTCCCTGCTCCCTATCAGGCTGAGGTTGAAGATTTTATTGATTTCCTGAAAGCAAAGCAGCAGAAAGCTGACCAGCCAAAGAAACGGCCGGTTTTTGGCAGCGCGACGGGTCAATTCGAAATCTCACCGGAGTTTGACAAACCGCTGGACGACTTCGCCGATTATATGTAATGGATTTACTTCTGGATACGCACACGCTCATTTGGTTTCTCAATGGCAACAAAAAAGACTTATCTATCCCAGCCCGAACGGAAATTGAAAATAGCGAGAATAGTTCATTTGTAAGCGTCGTAAGTTTATGGGAGATGGCAATCAAAATGAAACTCGGCACACTTACTTTCAAACCGGGTTACGACAACTTGCTTACTCTGATCGACCAGAACGGTTTTGAATTATTACCGATTACTTTCCAGCGCACCCAGACACTCCTGACGTTGGAAATGCACCATCGCGATCCATTTGATCGATTATTGATTGCACAGTGCATTGTTGAAGGGATGACATTCATTTCAAAAGACAGCAATATTTCCAAATATCCCGTTCGGTGGCTTTGGTAATTTCTATTTCTTTCGTCGAATCCCCCAGCTCCATTTGATTCATTGGCTTTCGTTTCCCGTTACGCCCAGAATTGTTACCTTTGCGGCTGATTTCCTGTAACGTTTCACTTGATTGATATAAACCAATGGAGAAAATTAAAGTGGCAAATCCGGTTGTCGAACTGGATGGTGACGAAATGACCCGAATTATCTGGAAGTTTATCAAAGACAAACTCATTCTGCCGTACATCGACGTTGACATCAAATACTACGATTTGGGCGTTGAATACCGCGATGAGACTAACGACCAGGTGACGATCGATGCCGCCAATGCCATCAAAGAATACGGTGTCGGAATCAAATGCGCCACCATCACGCCGGACGAAGACCGCGTCAAAGAATTCAATCTGAAACAAATGTGGAAATCGCCAAACGGCACCATCCGGAACATTCTGGACGGTACGGTTTTCCGCGAGCCGATTGTCATCAATAATGTTCCGCGTCTGGTAACCAACTGGTCGGCCCCGATCATCGTCGGTCGGCACGCGTTCGGTGACCAATACCGCGCCACGGATTTCATCGTGCCGGGCAAAGGCAAGCTGACGATGAAGTTCGAAGGCGAAGACGGAACCGTGCAGGAATACGAAGTATATAACTTCCAGGGACCGGGCGTTGCCATGGGCATGTACAACGTCGACGAATCCATCCGTGGTTTTGCGCACGCGTGTTTCAACATGGCGTTGCAGAAAAAGTGGCCGTTGTACCTCTCGACCAAAAACACGATTCTAAAGAAATACGACGGTCGTTTCAAGGATATTTTCCAGGAAATTTACGAAGCCGAATTCAAAGAAAAAGGCGTTCACTACGAACACCGCCTGATCGATGACATGGTGGCTTCGGCCCTGAAATGGGAAGGCAACTTTGTCTGGGCGTGTAAAAACTACGACGGTGACGTTCAGTCGGATACCGTTGCCCAGGGCTTTGGTTCACTCGGTTTGATGACGTCCGTACTCGTTACGCCCGACGGCAAAACGATGGAAGCCGAAGCGGCTCACGGAACTGTTACGCGCCACTACCGTGAACACCAGAAAGGGCGTCCAACGTCGACCAACCCGATAGCGTCGATTTTCGCCTGGACGCGTGGTCTGGCGTTCCGGGGCAAACTGGACGGCAACCAGCCACTGATCGACTTCTCCAACGCGCTGGAAGCGGTTTGTATCGAAACCGTGGAAAGCGGCAAAATGACGAAGGATCTGGCCTTGTCGGCGTTCCCGGCTGGTACCAAACTGGTGGCTGGTGAGCATTACCTCAACACCGAAGATTTCCTGGAAGCACTGGATCAGAACCTGAAAGTGAAACTGGGTTAATTCTCAGCCTTGAATAAAAAAGTCCCGGATGGTTTTTAAAACCGTCCGGGACTTTTTTTGTAGGAAGATCAAACGTTAAAACTTCTTCGTTGCTTTTTTCCGGCCGTTGTAATTTCCCGTGTACTTGCCGGTATTTTCTTTCTTGGCACTTCCCAGCAGTCGTTCCAGCAAATCCGGCCGATTGAGCTTGGTCAGGCGATCGCGAATCCAGTTTTTGTATTCAGGTTTGTACCAGAAAAAATAGTTGTTCTGAGTCTTCTTTTCTTCCCGGGTTTTGGCGGTTTTGACCGGTTTCAGCGTATACGGGTGAACCCCTGAATAGTAAATCACTTCGGCCACCGTCATCGGTGTGGGTGTAAAATCCTGCACCTGCTCGAGCTGGAAGCCCAGGTCCTTCGTTTCAGCCGCCAGATTGGCCATATCCTGCTCCTCGCAACCGGGGTGCGACGAAATGAAGTACGGAATCAGCGGTTGTTTCAGGCCGTATTTCTCCTGAATCTTGTCGTACTTCTGCTTGAAGAGTTTAAAATATTTGAACGACGGTTTCCGCATCACCCGCAGCGTATCGTCCGACGTATGTTCGGGGGCCACTTTCAACCGGCCCGAGACGTGCCGGGTGACGAGTTGCTCCATGTATTCGTCGTGGTTGCCGTCCTGGTTGTTTTTGTTGAAGTCATCGACCAGCAGATCGTACCGCACGCCCGAGCCGACAAACGCCTTTTTGATGGCCGGATTGGCGTCGACCTTGCGGTATAACTCCGTCATCGGTTTGTGCGACGTATCGAGGTTCGAGCAAATCACCGGATGAATGCAACTCGGACTCTGGCAGCGGGCGCAGATCGCTTCGTCCTTGCCTTTCATCTTGTACATATTGGCCGATGGTCCGCCCAGATCCGAAATGTAGCCCTTGAACTCCGGGTGCTTCGTGATTTCCTCGACTTCTTTCAGCACCGACGTTTCGCTCCGCGACGCAATAAACTTGCCCTGATGCGCCGAAATCGTGCAAAAACTACAACCGCCGAAACAACCCCGGTGCATGTTGACCGAAAATTTGATCATGTCGTAAGCCGGAATCGGGCCGCGTTTTTTGTATTTCGGGTGCGGCATCCGCGTATACGGCAAATCGAACGACTTGTCGATTTCGGCTTCTTCCATCGTCTTGAACGGCGGATTGATCACCAGAATCTGGTTGCCCACCTGCTGCGTAATCCGGTTGGCTTGCCACTTATTCGACTCCACCTCAACAATTTTGAAGTTGGCCGCGTACTTGATTTTATCCTCCAGACAAACCTCATGGCTCGCCAGCTCGACGGTGCTCCAGTTGTTATACTCCTGCAGTTCGGTGTCGCCGTCGTGTAGAAAAGCCACCTGGTTGATATTCCGCATCGACGAGAACGGTACGCCCTGCCGCGCCAGTTTCAGGATTTCGCGCAGCGGTTGTTCGCCCATGCCGTACACCAGCATATCGGCCCCGGCATCCACCAGAATCGACGGCATCAGTTTGTCCTGCCAGTAGTCGTAGTGCGTCACCCGGCGCAGCGAAGCTTCGATGCCACCGAGCAAAACCGGCACATCGGGAAATAATTCTTTCAGGATTTTGGTATAGACAATCGTCGCGTAATCGGGACGAAAACCGGCTTCGCCACCGGGGGTGTAGGAGTCGTTGGAACGCAGGCGTTTGTTGGCGGTGTAATGATTCACCATCGAATCCATACAACCGGCCGTGACGCCGAAGAAATACTTCGGTTTGCCAAATTTCCTGAAATCCCTCAGATCATCTTTCCAGTTGGGCTGAGCAATGATGGCGACACGGAATCCCTCACTTTCCATAATCCGGCCAATCACGGCGGTTCCAAACGCCGGGTGATCGACGTACGCATCCCCTGACACCAGCACAATATCTACTTCATCCCAGCCGCGTTTCTCGACTTCTTTCATCGTCAGCGGCAACCAGTCGGTCAGGGGTCTTTCAATCATGAGTATAGCATCTGCCTGAAAAGCAGCGAATTTACGAAATTATTCAATGGGAGTAACACGATGGAAAGGAATACAACCACCAAACATTGAAACAGGAAAACAGCCATCAGCCCGAATAGGTTTCCCAAAACGCTCCGGGCGGTTTTTATAACCGCCCCCAACCTTTTCCCCTCCAAATGCGTCTTATACAAAAACCGCCATCGAAAGTTATGAAGACGCTTGTCCTGATTTTTCTTTTAGCCGCCTGCCAGCCCAATTCCTGGGACAATGAGGTGCCGGTTAGCGCCGATTGCCCGTCGTATACCGAATGGAAAAAAGCCGCCGACCTGCGCGAGGTGCCGGGAACGGTGGTCAACGAAGCCGAAACCTCACAAACCAGCACCTGGATCTACATCCAGACCAGCGACAAGGTGCGGTATTTTGCCTGTAACCTGCCCGAACAGGTCCGGAAAACCGGTACGAAAGTGGTTTTTAACGCCGAGGAGTTTGCGCCCCCGCCGAATGTCCGGCTGGCAGGCGTTCCGGTTAAACTGACGAAATTGCGCGTAGTGCCCTGAACCGGTTAGTGATTCAGTTGAGTCATGACCTGACGATCGGCCTGCCGAATCAGCTTCTTGACGCTTCGTAAACCGCGCAGAATAAGCCGGGTACGGAAATAAAGGACGATGGGTTTGGGAAAGTGTTTGCGGGCAAACAGCAGGCTGCACTGGTGGTAACTTAAATTGAAGAACTTCTCTTCAATGCCCGAATCGACCCCGCCCTGATTGCTGGCGTGGTGAATCAGCTCGGCTGCGGCCACATAGCCCATCCGGCATCCGGCCCGAAAAGCACGCAGCCCGAAATCGGCGTCTTCATGAACGGCAACCCCGGCGAACGATTCGTCGAACGTTCCGATTTTGTCGAAAACCGAACGGGAAACTGAAAAATTGGCACCCGTTACCACATTGACCGGGCCGTCGGTTGGGCAGTCGTCGCCCCCTTTGAATTTCAGGTACCACGTCAGCCACGAAGGACTCGATTGGGGCGGAACGTGACGTTCAATAATCCGGCCCTGAACCACTTCCAAACCGCGCTGGTGCGCCTGGTAATGCGCCCGCAGGAAATCCGGTTCAAACTCCGTGTCGTCGTCGATGAAAACGATTACCTCGCCCCGGGCGTGTTGAAGGCCCAGGTTTCGGGCCGCCGTCAGCGACGGTTTTTCGCTCGTAATGAGCCGGAAGCGGGTTTGATTTTCGTCCAGAAACTGCCGGGTTTCCGGTTTATGCTGGCGGGTTTGATCGACTACGATGATTTCATAATCATGGAAGTCTTGCCGAAAAGCGCATTGTAGGCACTGAACCAACAATTCTTCGCGGTTGTAGGTCGGAATTAGTAACGATATGAGCACAAATGAACGGTGAGATGGCTTTCATCATTTTTCCCGAAGGAGTTTTAAGACTTCCTCCGGTTTGGAAGGCAAGGGCGCATCGCGCTTGATGAATTTTCCGTCGCGACCCAGCAATCCGGCTGCCGGAACGGTTTCGCTCCGGAGCAACGCAATCAGGCTGTCGAACTGATCGGTTTCGACAAATACGTGTAACCCTTTGGCCTTGTTTTTAGCGACCGACTCCCGCCAGAGTTCCATTGACGCTTCGCTGGTGCCGACATAAACAAACAGGATATCACGGCTCCCCAGCCGCTCCTGCAGGGCGCGGGCGGCCTGTAACTCCTGCCGCGAAGCTTCCACATCGGGCGACCAGGCCAGTACGTACATCAGCCGTCCCTGGGCCTGGCCCTGAAATTGCTCGATCAGTTCTTTGCCGTATCGGCTGGAACGCAGGAGCGATACGCCCGACAAAACCTCCACCGGTTGATTGATCTGTTTGCTGAACTTAGCCGCAACTGCGTTGATCGTCGCGCTGTCTTTCACTTCCAGCCGGTACAATTCCTCCAGCGAAAGCCGGTAACGCGGATCGCCCACCTGCGGCATGATATGCTGATACAGCAACTCCTGGTTTTTCAGCTCGATCGTGGGCAGATTCATGGCCACAAAGTTCGCTTTCAGGTAATCCAAACCCGTACTGTCCACGACTTTTCGATAGTGCGACATCCGGGTTTCGTACACCAGCAACTTGGCGAGGGTGTCCTGATGCCGCTGTAAAATCCGCTGCAACATCGGCATATCGCGGTTGGCACCGGTTCGGCCGTTTTTGAGTTCGTCAATCCGGGCACGCTCCGTTTCGGACAAATCACGAATGTACCGGTCGATCAACATGGCAAACGTTCCCACCGGAATTCCACGGCCCTCCTGATCGGCAATTCGGGACGTTGCATACAACGAAAACCGCTCCAGCGCAGTCGCCCGCTGAACAGTCAGAAACAAGTCGTTGCCCGAACGCAAATTAGTGATCGGCACATTGGTTTCCAGCCGTGTATCCTGTTCCGCACTGGCTTTATCGTACAGAAAAGCCGCCACCTCGTATTTGACCCCGGACTTGATGTATTGATCCAGTAACGGCAAAATATCGTGCGTCTCGCGGTATTTTTCGTAAGTGGCAATAAACTCATTGGTCAGAATCTTCCGGCTATCCTCGGCCGAGCGTCCTTCAAGTTTCCGCGCCAACTGACGACCATCGATTTTGGGTTTGTTTTTAAACTCAAATGCCTTGTAACGAGTCAGTTGGTTATTGACCTGCGCATTGGTACCACTGAAGCGGAAAGGAGCTTCGGACAGAAAAAGGGAATCGGCGTCGAGCGCAATTTCGATGGTTCCGGTCGATGCCAGAAAAGCCGTCGAAATCTGGCCGAAGTTAAAATACAGCTCTTCGTACGGATAAACCAGCGGCAACGTCACTTTGAACGACCCATCGGGCTCGAGCGGAGCCGGACGCGCCAGTTCGCGGCTGGCCTGCAAAATGTTGTTGCGCGAAATGGTAACATTGGGGCTTTGGCGGTAGAGTTGAATGGTCAGATTTTTGATCCGGCCCGACACCGTCACGGAATCCGGTTTCAGCTGGCTGTAAGCCATCGGAAGTTGACCCAAAAACAGGAACAGCAGCAGGACAAAAACCGGTACTACTTTATAGCGAAGCGTTGGCATGAAGGCAATTCTCAAGTCCGTAATCCAGAAATGATACAAGTTAAACGGACAACGGCACACTACCAAATGGGATTGACGTCCTACCCTATTTCACCTTAATTCCGTGGTAGGTTTCCAGGTCCTGATAATCTTTCCGCAACGGATGGCCCTGCCAGTCGGTGGGCATCAGAATCCGGCGCAGATCGGGGTGTCCGGCAAACTGAATGCCAACGAGGTCGTAGATTTCGCGCTCGTGCCAGTCGGCGGTTCGCCAGACCGTGCTGACCGTCGGAATAACCGGCAACGGTTCGCCGTCGGCGTTGCGCGGCACCACGGTTTTGAGCATCAGATTGTGTTCGTACGGAATTGATGTGAGGTTGTAGACGACTTCCATTGTGTTGGCTTGCAGACCGTTATCGATACCGGTCATGCAAGCCAGAAAGTCGAAGTAAAGTCGGTCGTCGTCGCGCAAAAACCGGCAGATATCAGCGATTCGGGTGGATTCAACCACGAGGAAAGGTTGCGGATTGGCGGTGTTGGTTTGCCGGATAACATCCGTTCCAAATTGGGCGATCAGCAAATCGGCGATGTCAGAAAAAGTCATTCCGCAAGTTAGCGAATGGAAACGACGGTTATCTCGTCGGCTTCAAATTTTGCACCCCAACCGCACTGAACGGTTTTCTTGCGTCCCGTAAATTTATAGATGATGTTCCCCTGTTTCTGCGGTTCTTTGCCCACAAAGTTTTCGACCAGCGCAACAGATTCGGCATCGGGCGCATAGCGGACTATTTTATTGGGATCATTCCAATTGAGTGCGACATTGGGTTCGCAGCCGTCGTAGGCCAGGCCATTGGGATACAACATCGCATCGTCGCGCAGCTCGGAACCGGTTGGATCGTCGTTTTCCCGGCACATGGCCATACAAAATACCGTCAGGAGGGTGATCAGGGTGGTTTTCATAAAAATGAGATCGTTTTAATCCGTATGACCCTTTTATCCTTTGAGCGGTTGGAACGAGGCAACATCATTTTCTTCCATTGCCAGCAAGGCCGTCGGCGCGGGTTCATCGATCAGCGAACTGGCCCGGATCTTTTCCTGAAGTTTCAAAAAACCGCCAATTAACGCTTCGGGGCGCGGGGGACAGCCTGGGACGTAGACATCGACGGGAATGATCCGGTCGACGCCTTTGACAACGTGGTAACCGTGCTGCCAGTACGGTCCTCCGCAGTTCGAACACGAGCCCATCGAAATCACGTAGCGCGGTTCGGGCATCTGTTCGTACAGCCGCCGGATGCGGTCGGCCATCTTGAACGTTACCGTTCCGGAAACAATCATGACGTCGGACTGCCGGGGCGAAGGGCGCGGAAAAATTCCGAACCGCTCCAGGTCGTAACCCGACGCGAAGGTCTGCATCATTTCGATGGCGCAACACGCCAGCCCAAAGCCCATCGGCCACATCGACGACAACCGCGCCCAGTTTAGCAGGTCTTCGGCGGTGGTCAGCAACACACCGCCATCACCGGATTTAAATCGTTGATCGAGTAAGCCTTTCATTCTCTTCGGTTTACGGTTTAGGTTTTCAGTTTACGGTGGGGTTCGACTTACTTAACCATAAACTGAAAACCGTAAACCCATCACCCTTTCTTATATTTCTGATTTACTTTTTCGTACAGCGATGCCGGTACGGCGGTTTTCAGCTGCGGGACTTTCGGTTCCGGTTTTACCCAGTCCAGAAAGCCTTTGGCCCAGGCATAAGCCAGCCCTAATGCCAGCAGGGCCACAAAAACCAGCATTTCGGTCAGCGCCAGCCAGCCCCACAACCCGTTCGTTTCCTCAATCAGGGCCTTCTGGCCAAAAACCGTCGCCCACGGAAACAGAAAAACCAGCTCGACATCGAACAGGACAAAAATAATGGCGACGACGTAAAACCGCACATTGAACTGAATGTTCGCGTTGCCGACCGGTTCCTCGCCCGACTCATACGTAGTCAGCTTTTCGACATTGGGACGATTAGGCCGCAACAGCCGGGCAACAAACAAAATCAGCCCAACAAACGCCAGGCCGGTAATGATGAAGAGCAAGATGATCCCGAAGTCGGATAGCATTGACTATGATTGCAGTGATTTTAATGATTGCGGTGATTTTAATGATGAAAAATGATAAAAGGATAAGGTTGAATCATTTTTCATCATTAAAATCACCGCAATCATAGTCTTATTTCATATACGTTCCAAAAATATAATCCCAGAGCGGAGACGAAACACCGTAATTCCGTTCGTGGCTTTTGTAGTGATGAACCGCGTGGTTCACCCAGAGTTTCTTAAAGAAATTCTTCGGTGGAGCGTAAGCGTGGACGATGAAGTGGACGAACAGGTAGCCCGCATACCCCACTAAAAAGCCCGGAAAAAAGGCATAAGACGCTTCGCCCATCAACAGAAACATAATTACAAACAGGGTTCCGCCCACAAAAATAGCCGCAGCCGGGGGCATCGCCAGCCGGGTTTTATCCTTCGGATATTCGTGGTGAATCCCGTGAAACGTATACTGGATTTTGGCCTTCGTCGGCGTGTCGGTCTCCATGTGAAAAACGCCCCGGTGAACCGCATATTCCACCAGGCTAAAAACCGTCATTCCGGCAAAAAAGAGGAAAATAATCCAGGGCGTCGACATGTCTGTATACGTGAACGCATACCAGCCGAACACCGTGGAGGTGACCAGATAGAGCGTAATCGGAACCGAGATGTGGGTGCGGGACAACCGTTCCAGAATGGGATTCTCGAACAACGTTTTCGTACCGCTATTTTTGGGCTTGATTTTGGTTATTGTTTGTTCCATACTATGATTAATGAAAGACGCCGAAACGTTGGGGAACGTACAAGCGTGGGTTGTATACGTGTTATTCGCAAATGTAAACTACTTTTCAACAGATAGTCAAGTAAGTTGACCGAATCCTATTTTGTAATTAATTGGTCTTCGACTTTTTGCTTGATGGCTTCGAAATTGCCTTTCGGTAGCTTCGGTTTGATAATCAGCCGCAACGACTGGTCGTCGCTCAGGTAATTCACGGCCCAGTTGATCAGGATGAGCAGGCGGTTTTTGACACCAACAATCGCCATCAGGTGGACAAACAGCCAGACCATCCAGGCAAAAACACCCTGAAACTTCCAGAACGGCAAATCGACAACGGCTTTTCCGCGCCCGATGGTCGCCATCGTTCCCAAATCGTTATACGTAAACTCCTCCGGCGATTGGCCTTTCTGCATCCGAATCAGGTTTTTAGCCAGGTGTTTGCCCTGTTGAATTGCCGGTTGGGCAATTTGCGGGTGGCCATTTGGGTATTTTTCTTCCGTCATCAACGCAATGTCACCAATGGCAAAAATATCCGTAAAGCCCTGCACCTGACTCAACCGGTTGACCAGCAGACGCCCTCCGCGTCCGATGGTTTCGACCGGAAAACCGCTCAGCGGATTGGCTTTTACCCCAGCCGCCCAAACCAGGTTGTTCGTCCGGATGGTCGAGCCGTCGGCCATGTACACCAGCCGCCCGTCGAAATCCTGCACCCGGGTTTTCAGCCGCACAATTACGCCCAGATTCTCCAGGTACTGCTGCGATTTGACCTGTGAATTCTCCGACATCGGCCCCAGCAATTCACCGCCGGATTCGATGAGGTAAATCTTCATCATCTGGAAGTCCAGTTCGGGATAATCGCTCGGCAATACGGTTTTTCGCATTTCAGCAAAGGTTCCGCATAATTCGACACCCGTAGGCCCTCCGCCCACTACGACCACGTTCAAAAAACCTTCTTTTTCGTCCAGACTCTCGACAGACAGCGCATCTTCGAAATTTTGCAACATTCTGTTACGCAACGCAATAGCCTCCGAAACCGACTTCATCGGTAACGCACGTTCAATGATGTTCTGCATCCCGAAAAAATTGGTATCGGCCCCGGTTGAAACCACCAGATAATCGTATTCGACCGGCCCCAAGTCCGTATCGATGGATTTGATGTCGGGATGAACCGCCGTGACGGATGTCACGCGGATGTGGACGTTTTTGCAGTCCTGAAAAACCGCCCGCAGTGGGAATAGAATCGAACTGGCTTCCAACCCGGAGGTTGCCACCTGGTAATACAGCGGCTGAAACTCGTGGAAGTTATTTTTATTGATCAGGACAACCTGAAACTCTTTCCGACGCGCGAGTTTGCGCGCCAGTTTCAATCCGCCAAACCCCGCCCCTACAATCACTACGCGTTTTCGGTCGGTACGTGGAATATTTGGGTTCATGCGTTAGGAAATTAGACCTTTTGTCAGGATAACTACATTCGTTTCCGTAAGGTTTCAACGTATTTCACGAACCGTTCGTTTTTTTCTTTGAACGTCTTTATTCCTGGATAGTAGGTGGCCAAGGCGGTTTTGTCACGATTTCACCTCAACTGCTTTACTATCAGCGGCAACTTTTACTTTGCCTTGTTCAAACGTCAGATCGATGCGTCCCAGGTAAATTCCGGCAAAACCGACCTGATTGATCAAAACCGGTAGCCCGTCCTGATTCAGCACATTGACGGGAGCGTCCAAAAACGTGTGGGTGTGTCCGCCGATGATTAAATCGATGTTTCGGGTTTTGGACGCCAGCACGCGATCCGAAACGGTGCTATCGTTGTACTGATACCCCAGATGCGACAGGCAGATGACGTAATCGCATTTTTTGTCGTTCCGCAAAACCGCTGCCACTGCGTTGGCCGTTTCAAGCGGTTCGACATAGACGGTTTCTTTGAACAACTCTTTTGGAATCAGACCCTCCGGTCTGATCCCCAGGCCAAAAACGCCAATCTTCAACCCGTCTTTCTTGAAAATCCGGTACGGCTCCGTCCGCCCGTTCATGGCCGTATTTTTGAAGTCGTAATTGGCGATCAGGAACGGAAAAGCCGCTTTCCCGAACTGCAACACCATGTTGTCCATGCCACCGTCGAAATCGTGGTTGCCGATGGTACTGGCGTCGTAGCGCATCCGGTTCATGGCCTGAACTTCAGGTTCGCCTTTGTACAGATTGAAATACGGCGTTCCCTGAAACAGATCGCCCGCGTCGAACAGCAGCACGTTGGGCTGCTCGTTCCGAATCTGCTCGATCAGCGTGGCCCGACGAACAATCCCTCCGCGTCCGGCGTTACGGCTGCCGTCCATCGGAAACGGGTCCAGCCGGCTGTGCACATCGTTCGTGTGCAGAATGGTCAGCGTCGTCGATTTGGACCTGGCGAAGGCTTCCGGAGCCAGCCCGCCGATGACGGCCGCCGTCCCGAAAATTTTCAGAAACTCGCGTCTATTGGATTGTAATGCGTCCATCGGTTGTCGGATTTATGGGTTGGCCGGATTTACCAAGCTGCCGGAAATAATCGATAAAAACATCGCGGAGGTTCAGATTGAAATCTTTCCGGGCTACGGCATCTTTCAGAAAGGCCGTTCCGCCACCCCGGTTGGCAATGTAATCACTCATCAAAACCGTATAGGTCTGGCTGGGATCGAACGTTTTCCCGTTCGTAAACGCAATGGAAGTCAGGATTTTATCTTTGATCACGACCCGGACTCCGCCCACCACCAGCGATTGCTCATCGGCTTCACTCTTCACAAAAAATTCAAAGAACTGCCGGAGCATCGAGCCCTTCAACGTCAGCATAACCATCTGATTATCAAACGGCATTACTTCGTAAATGCTGCCGATCCGGATCGGGCCTTTGGGCAAACCGGTTCGGATACCGCCGTAATTCAGGTGTGAGCAATCGGCCGTAACGCCCAGTTTCTGCTGCGCATACTGCAACATGGCGTCGGTGAGCAGGTTATTGAGCGCACATTCCGGTTTGGAACGCTCCAGCGGCACCGCCGACTCCACCAGCACCTCGTTCATGGTCTGGTCGAGCCGCTGTTTGTAGGGTTGTAAAAACCGGGCCATGCCGCTATCCGCCGGAGCCGCCAGCGAGTCGACCTGAACGCGCTTGTACGACTGGTTCGTCAGGTGATAACCGGTTTGGCAGGCCGTCGTCAGCAAGGCCAGAACCGGAAGAATGAAAATCTTTTTTAGCTGCATGATGAGGCTTATTCCTGTTGTTTTTGAGCGGGTTCCTGGTAATGACGGGCACCAAAGTATTGCAATTCATACGCGAAATTCAACCACCCCTGCGACCGCCGAATGAGCGTAGTCTGCCATTCCCGCTTCGTGTATAACGTATGCCAGGGACCGTACGCAAACCGGTATTTTAGGGGCATATCAAAACCTTTCGCATCGGCAATCCAGCGATGCTGGATTTCGATGAAATCGCCTTTTTCAGTCACCCGGTATTCGATCACGGGCGGGGCGGCATAGTTCAGAAACTGATCAAAAATAGGACGCAGGTCCTTTTCGGTTTCCCGGCACAAAATATCGATGATCTGCTTGGTAGTCACAAACTTATGGTTCCGTTCCAGCGCCACTTTCCGCAGCGCCATAAACCAGATGTTGTCGTCGTCGACCACGCACCGCAGCGTGTGCAGCAACCAGGTTCCTTTGTAATAAATATCCGTATCCTTGTGTTCGTAATTGACGCCCCGGGGCCCGATTAGCGGGTATTTGTTTTTGATCAGCGGTTTTTGCGTCATCAGGTATTTCACCGCCTTGGGATAACCATCCGTATTTTCGACATAAATGGACTCCATGTAGGTGGCAAACGCTTCGTGAATCCACATTTCGGCCGGATCAATACAGCTCAGGCTATTGCCAAAATACTCGTGGGCGCTTTCGTGAATGAGGATAAAGTCGAAGCCAAACGCGTTGTTTTTGTAATTGTTACCGTAGGCAATGGCGCTCTGGTGTTCCATGCCCAGATACGGCGTTTCGACCACCGAATAACCGTCGCGCCAGAACGGAAAATGGCCGAAAAACCACTCGTATGTATCCAGCATCCCGATTACCTGCTCAAAATGCACCCGTGCTTTTTCTTCGTTGTAGCGCAGCACGTGGTAATTCAGGTCGAGGTAGCGGTAATCCCGGCTGCGGTATTCGTCCGTAATCAACACGTAATCACCCAGGTTAAAGGTCACGTTGTAGGTATTAATGGAATACGAAACCGCCCAGACAAACTCGGTTTGGTTCGTGCCCACGTCCTGCTTCTGCAACAGCCGCCCGTTCGAAACCGCTTTCAGGCCGCGCGGAACGCGGAACGTCATCCGCATCGAATCCGGCTCGTCGGACAAATGATCCTTGCAGGGCCACCACGAACTGGCGCCCAGACCCTCGCAGGAAACACCTACCCAATCGTTGCCCAAACTGTCTTTTTTCCAGGAAAAACCGCCATCCCAGGGCGGATTCACCGCTTCGCGGGGTTTACCGTGGTACGTCACCTTGATTTCTTCAACCGCATCTTTTTCCTGTGCCGCCTTCATCGTCACAAAAATCGCGTTGCCTTCCCGGACATATTTCAGCGATTCGCCCCCCTGTTTGATCGACTCAATCGTCAGATTTTCAAACAGATCGATCTGCATGCGTTTGAACGGCGACCGCACCCGGTACCGGATCGTGTTGCTCCCCGCAATGGATTTCGTCGCCGGATCAACCGATAAATTCAGGTCGTAAAAAGTCACATTATAGCACGTCCGTTCGGGGCGAAGGGAGCCGCGCAGCGAATCCTGCCGGGTAAAGCGTTCGGGTTCAGAAGGTTGCTGCGCAAAAAGGGCAATCGAATAAAAAAAGGCCACCACGGCCACAAACCATTTTCTCATGAATGCGGGTCCAAAATCCAGACAAAAATAACAAATTAAACACCGGCAACCAGCATCGTTCCGCGTGAGCGACGATGAATAGGTACGAATTTCAATCTTATATCCGGTTACTTAAAGGATACTTCGTATTCTTTTTAGGAATAAGCCCGACATTGCCGACTTGCAGAAATCCGACCGGTTTCAACGCGTCGAATCGTTCATGATCGCTGACATGAAATGGTTCGACGAGCTGAAACCGGGGCATTGATCCTCCATTTGAAAAACCGCTACCGAACGATATTTACGTATGACAATTTGACGAAACAAAAATCGTATTTTTATGAGAATATCGGCGCTTTCGACCGTATGCTAAAAGATTGACCAACTGACTGGTATTTCTGTCATATTTACGCCGATATACGCTGCTCACTGCTTATGAAATACCGTTACCTGTTCCTCGCATTTCTGAGTTATCTGACTGTGCTGAGCGGGCGTTCAGCGCGGGCGCAGGTCCCCAATTCGCTCGATTCGGTGCAGGTGTATCTGAAATCGCATACGGTTCAGGATACCAATTACGTCCGCGCCCTGAACGTGCTGGGTCGGGAGCTTCACTCCGGTGCCAACCCCGACTATGAACGCGCCGATTCGGTATTGAAGGTGTCGGAACAACTGGCCGAAAAGCTCCAGTACGGCATGGGCCTGGCCAAAGCGTATACCAACCGGGCGTCGATTTATTACCTGACCGGACGGCACCAACAGGCGCTGGACTACTTCCAGAAAGCCCTGAAAACCGCCGAAACGCACCAGCTCCCCCCCCGATTTATCTGCGGAGCCATCTCGAACGTGGCTGCGGCCCTTAGTAAACTTCAGCAATACGACAAGGCCGCGGAAATGGAACTGCGTTCCCTGAAATTGCAGGAACACTATAACGTTCAACCCCGCATTGCGGCCACGTACGGCGGCATCGGCAACGCATTCCGGAACATGCACAAACCGCAACAGGCGCTTCCGTATTACCAGCAGGCACTGCGCCTGATGCAGATCGAAAACAACGTTCGAGGCATGTCCATTATTGAGAACAACATGGGCATTTGCTACGATTACCTGAAACGGTTTGACCAGTCGCTGAAATATTACAAAATAGCGCTCAAACACGCCGAGGAAGTCGAATTCGAATTGTTACAGGCCGATATTTTGGTCAACATCGGCCTGGCGCTGAACTTATCGAAACGCTCGCTGGAAGCGATTCCGTTCGTGGAACGATCACTGGCAATCGGTCGTCGGCAGGAGAACAAGAGAAGTATGGCAACGGCCTATTTCAACCTGGGGCGGATTTACGAAGATTTGAAACAGTATAAACCGGCGGAAGAAAACCTGAAAAAAGCCCTCGCGCTGGTGAAAGAATTGGAGCAGTCGGACAAAATTACCGATTACACCCAGGCGCTGGCCGATCTGTACGGTGGCATGAAGAACTTTCAGGAAGCCTACCTTTTTCAGCTCGAGAAGAATAACCGGACGGATTCAGTCACCTCCGTTCGAACCAATGCGGAAGTGCAGCGGCTGGTGGCCGGATACGAAACCGGGAAAAAGGAAGCCCAGATTAAGATCCTTCGCCAACAAGCTCAACTCCGCAACGAAGAACTGGAACAGCAGCGGTTTCAGCGGAACGCGTTCCTGATTGGCGGAATCCTGTTGCTGTTGCTGGGTGGGACAGTCACGGCCTGGTTGCTCAACCGCGCCCGACTCCGGCGGCTGGAAGACTCGCTGAAACTTCGAAAGCAGATCGCCCACGATCTCCACGATGAAGTGGGCAGCACCCTCAGCAGTATTTCGTTGCTGAGCGGTCATACCGATGAACTGTTGAGTCAAAACCGCCCGGAAACCGCCCAGAAAATGGTGCAGAAAATCTATACCGACGCCCGCCAGATTCTGGAATCCATCGACGAAATCATCTGGACGATCAACCCCGGCAATGACTCACTCTCGCGGATTGCGCTGCGGTTGCAGGAATACGCCCAGCCGCTGATGGAATCGAAACAGATTCGTTTTTCGTTTCAGATCGACCCCGCGCTGGAAGACACCCCGGTTTCGATGGAAGTTCGCCGAAGCCTTTATATGATTGGGAAAGAAGCCATTAACAACCTGATCAAGTATTCGGAAGCGACGCAGGCCACGGTGCGTTTTGAGCGAAAAGAAAACCAGCTTCAGGTGCTGATTGAAGACAACGGGCGCGGATTCGATGCGTCACAATTCAGCCAGCGGACGGGCCAGGCCAGCATGAAACAACGGGCAGAAGCGATGGGTGGGGAATTAACCGTGCAATCGACTCCCTCCGATGGCACCCGAATCCGGCTGGTGGTCAACGGCTGAATCATATATTTATCTGATTTCATGCCACTTCCGAACGGCTTACTTTTGTCCGGCAGATAACGGCCTTCCCTATGATTCGAGTTTGTATTTTCGACGACAATACCTCCCTGCGCGAGACGCTTCAGTTGGTTTTCGATGCCACCGACGACCTGATTGTAATCGGAAATTATCCCAACGCGCTCAACGCCGTGGCCGCTGTTGAACGCGATCAGCCGGATGTGGTCCTGATGGACATCGACATGCCCGGCCGCACAGGGATCGAAGCGGTTCAGTTAATCCGTCAAAATAACTTTTTTCCTAAGATTCTGATGCTGACGGTTTTTGACGACACCGAACGCATCTTTGCCGCCATTCAGGCCGGAGCCGTAGGTTATTTGCTCAAAAAAACCCCTTCGAATAAACTCATTGAATCGATTCGCGACGTGATGGAAGGTGGAGCAGCCATGACGCCCTCGATTGCTCTGAAAGTAATGGAAGCCTTTCGGCAGCCGAAACCCAACACCTACGCGCTGACGGAGAAGGAAAAAGAAGTGCTTCAACGACTCGTTGCGGGCGATTCCTACAAACTCATCGCCGATCACTGCCACATGAGCATGGGCACCGTCCGGACCCACATTGTGAATATTTACGAAAAACTCCACGTCAATTCCAAATCCGAAGCTGTCGTCAAGGCGCTGAAAACCGGAATGTTTAAATAAGCGGTTCTCTTCTCACCCGGTTTTCTACGCATTTGGCAAATTGGCCAACTGAAACGAAATACTATCAATTCTCTGTTAGCCAACCACTTATCACCAATCCTTCTAGTTACCGTATTTTCCCTTTCATATATTTATCCGATTGCGGTGCGCTGATTCGCAGGGTAGCTTTGACCCAGTTTCCAAGGCTATTGAACGTTCCGCGGTATGCGCTTTCTTCTACTGTTTGCCACTTGCTGGAGTTGCCTGACGAGTTCGCTGCTGGCGCAAACGGATTCGCCCACGCCGACCACAAAACCGGTCAAGGTTTCGGGCGGTCTGAATGCCTACGCCGGATTTTACTCCGCGAACGGTCTGGCGGCCCGCAACCAGCCTTCACCGGTTGGGTTGAGCGGTTCCGTAACGGTTTCGCTGCCGGGTGGTATTTCACTTCCGTTCTCGGCAGTTTTAGGAAATCAGGGTAACAGCTTCCGCCAACCCTTCAACCAGTTTGGCGTTTCACCAACCTACAAATGGGCGACGGTTCACGCGGGGTATCGCAACGTCAGTTTTTCGCCGTTCACGCTGGCCGGACACACGTTTCTGGGGGGCGGTTTTGAACTGAATCCCGGCAAATTGCGGCTGGGAGCGGTTTACGGACGGTTCAACAAAGCCATCTCGACCAACCTGGCCGAACCCGACATCCTTCCGGCTTACCAGCGCACGGGGTATGCCCTCAAGCTCGGCTATGGAAAACCCACGAATTACGTCGATCTGCTCATGCTGCGGGCCAAAGACGATTCCAGTTCCATTGCCTCGGTCCCGCAATCGGCAACCCAGACGGTCACACCCGCCGAAAATCTGGTGGTCGGCGTTACCAGTCGGTTGCTGATGATCAAACACTTTGTGGTGGAGCTGGATGCCGCCGTGAGTGCCTACACCCGCGACGTTCGCAGCAGTGAAGTATCCGCGGAAGGCCGCAACGCCGTAACCCGGTTATTTGGCAGGTTATTCACCGCCCGGATTTCGACCCAACTGACGCAGGCCACACAGGCCGCCATCGGTTACCGCACGAAAAACGCGGGCATCAAGCTCCAGTACAAACGCATCGATCCGAATTTCCAGACGATGGGCGCCTACTATTTCCAGAGCGATATTGAAAGCTACGCCGTGGTGCCAAACCTGACCGTTCTGAAGGGAAAACTCCGGATTTCAGGCAGTTATGGGATTCAGTTCGATAACCTGGCGAAAAATAAAAACGCCCGCACAGGCCGCAGCATCGGTTCGCTGATCGTCAGTTACAACCCGGCTACAAAGGTTGGTATTGACCTCCAGCTTTCGAATTACGGCATTAGTCAGCAGGCGGGGATTCGCCCGGTCATCGATACGGTTCGGCTGGCGCAGAACAATTTTTCGGCAACGGTCAACACCCGCTACACGATTCAGAATGAAGAAACGGTGAATTTATTCACGCTGTCGGCCACACGCCAGCAACTCAGCGATCTCAACCAGCACACGGCGGTTTTTACTAACAACACCAATACGAACCTGAACCTCGGCTACTTCTACCAGCGGGTGAAAACCGGTCTGGGAGCGAATCTGCTGGTTTCCTACACGCAGGCCGATCTGGCGCTGGGCATGCAGACTAAATTCTACGGCCCCACGCTCGGCCTGACCAAAGCCTTTCTGACGAATAAACTCAGCACCGCCCTCAACGCCAGCTACCTGCTCAACCAGCAAACAACGCAAACGGGCGAATCGCTCAACGGGCAGATCATCAATGCATCGGCCAATGCCGGTTATCAGTTGGGCAAACGACAGAATTTCAGTCTCCAGCTACTTTACCTAAACGCTAACACCGGTTTGGCGGAACAACGGTATAACGAATTTCGAGGCACTCTTGGCTATGGCATCACGTTTTAAAAAAACCGCCCTTCGTTCCCCGCTATGGGTTCTGCTTTCCCTCATCGGTTTGGCACAAACCCTTCGCGCCCAGCCGATTCAGGTGCTGGTCAACGTAAATCCACCCTACAGCGCCTATTTGCAGGATTACGCCGGAGCGGGCCAGCAGGTGCAGATCCGATTGATTAACCCGTCGGCACGCGCCCTCGAAATCCGCCTGCAGGGCAGCGTAACCGGCGACAACGGCGTTTCCATCCGCACCCTGCCTAACTACCGGCCACCCGTTCCCTTCGTCTTACAGCCCGGAACCACGCTGCTGACCCGCAAAGACCTCGAAGGGCTTTTCGACCTGAACCAGATTCTGGTCGAAGGCATGAACAAAAACTTGCTTTATCAGGGAAAACCGCTGCCCGAAGGCAGCTATCAACTGTGCGTGCAGGTATTCGACAACCGCACCAGCCAGGCGCTTTCGGCGGGCGAACCACTGGGCTGCTCGCCCCCGTTTCCGGTGAAAGCCATCGAACCGCCCATCCTGATTGCTCCGTTCTGCGACAGCGAAGTGATGCCGACCACGCCCCAGGCAACGGTTTTTACCTGGTCACCGCCAGCGGGTGTGCTGCCGACGCAGGTCAGCTACACCCTGCGCGTGGTCGAATTGCCGCTTCAGAATGTCGATCCGAATGTGTTTATCGACGCCATTGCGTTGCCGCCGTCGGGGATTGAAATCAAAAATCTGCCGACCAGCACGTTTCTGTACGGACCGCAGTATTTGCCCCTGAAAGTTGGGAAACGCTATGCCTGGCGGGTGCAGGCGGTGGATAAATTCGGCAAGCTGAACCTGCTCAACGATGGCAAAAGTCCGGTTTGCGCCTTTCAGTACGGCCCGGCGGATACACTGAAAGCGCCGGTTTTGGCCAACGCTAAATCTCCGATAAGCCTTTCGGGCCTGACCGAGCTTATTTTCTGCGGGCAGACCATTACCGTCAAAAAAATCACGAATCCGGATCGGGATCATTTTTCGGGCTCTGGAACGCTCGTCATGAAGTCGCCGGTGAAGCTTTCGGCCGAGGTGAGTTTCAGTGATCTGAAAATCCGCCCACTGGCCTACGACCAGAGTCAGAAGCGTGGCAAGAGCGGTTTTTACGACTTCACGGTCATCACCGGCCAATTGGAAAACAGCCTGAAAGGGGCGCAGGTCGATGATAAAACCGCCAAACTAAAAACCGATCCACACACGGGCGGAACGGCGGCTATGACGTACCAGGCTATTCGGCTGGTGGCCAACCACAGCGAGTTGTTCGATGAAAAACTGAATAGTCACCGGCTGCAGAAAGGTGGCAGCGACGAAGCTTCCATCCAAACCGGATTGACCTGGTACAGCCCCATCACGATTACAACATTAACGGGTTACAAACCGGGCAAAAGCGGATCATTCTCACCGGGAACCGCCAGTTTCGACGGCAATCTGACGGTCGATGTACCCGGTAGCTGGTACCCCATTGCCTCAGTCGGCAGCGAACTTAAAAAAGCTCCGGCGCTGAAAATTCCGTTTTCCAAAGCGTATGAAGGCCCGTTGTCGGACCTGAGCGGTTTTTACCTGAACCTGCGCGCCGACTCGTATTTCGAAATTCAGAACGGCAGACTGGTCGCCCGGCTAAACGGAACGGTTACGGTACCCAGTGGCCGGAAAGAGGTGGCTCCGTTGATCGTGCCTTTTCAGGAATCCGACGGTATTACGTTTACGGCCCAGATTGACGACCAGCAGGTTCCGGTTTCGGTCGTCAACGATCAGGCGCGGCTTTTCTTACGGTTCCAGAAACTGAACGTGCAGCTCGGCGACCTGTTCGAAGCGGGCGATTTACCGTATCCGCAATGGGTCAAAGGCGTTTCGTGCCCGGAGGTTGAGTTCTGGATGCGCTCCGGGGATTATAACAACGACAAACTCGACTGGACCATCGTACCGATTAATCCGGTCGTCAACCGGGGCAAAGGCTACGAATCGACCAATGCCGACCGGAAGGGGCTCAACTGGCAAACGAAGTTTCTGGGTTTCAAGGGCAAAATAACGGACGCCATCACGGTTATTAAAAACAGCGAATTCAAGGTCGGGCACCTGGTCGGGCAGGTTTACGTACCCTTCGTCGGCAGCGTCGGCTACCTGCAAATCATGATCGAAAAATACGGTTTGGGCGAAGCGGACGTGATTTCGTTTGACAAAAGCGAACGGACGTTGCTGGACACACCGGCGGGTGATCGCATCGTTGTCAAGACCAACGGCGGTTATTTTGCGGACGGTTATTTTTACCCCGACATGGCTATTTCGGCCTACAACGCCACCAATCCGACGCGCGGACTCGACGCCCGGGACATTCGGATGGACGCCATTGACGTGGCCATTACACCCAAAGGAGAGCTGGTCAGCGATTACAAGAACAAGAAAGCCGAGGCTTATTACAGCGGCAGCAAACAGAAAACCGCTTACCTCAACGGCCTGGATTATCACCTGGCGCGGGTCGTGCTGAGCGACGAAGCGGGCGGCAAACAGTGCCGGTTGTCGTTCAATGGCAAGCTGGTGCTGGGCGAGAAAATCGTTACCGACGATCAGTATTTGTACGACCTTGTTTTCGCCAAACCGCCGGTCGATGATTTCAACTTTACGGGCTCCCTTCCGTTCAGCGATCCATTCCCGCCCACCGGAACCGAAGGCGGTGGCCCCTCGGCCGATGGCGCGGAAACCGTTTCCGAGGCTGAACGGGCCGCCGGTTACCACCTCGAACGCGCGGCCCCGGCCTCGTTCCTGAAACCCCTGAAAGCCAACACCATCCACGGTTCGTTCAGCACCGGAACGGCCTACTATCAGGGCGATTTCACACTTTATACCGACGACGCCACGTTCGGCAACGGTTTTCGGCTCGACACCAAAGCCCTCATTTTCAGCCCGGTTAATACGCAGGTAGGTGCCACTGTCATTGCCGGAAAAGCGCAGGGCGTGAAGTACTGGTTTGCCGCATTCAAATACGAAAGCAAGGATACACCCGGTATTTCGCTGTTTCTGAATCTGGAAGCCTACGGTTTTGAGGGCCGGATTTACAGCCACATGAAGCACGTCGGCGAGCCCTCGGCCATTTTCAACGATAACTACGTGCCCGACGCCGGCACAAGCTTTGGTTTGTTTGCCGCCATGCCCATCCAGTCGGTGGCCGACAAAGGCCGGTTGCTCTGGGGAAAAACCGGTGTTGAACTAACATTTCAGGGGTTTGCGCCCAAGCAAATTACCATCCGGGGCGATGTCAACCTGGAACAGTTGGGCGGCACGGGCGATGCCAGCACGTCGCGTGTTCAGGGCTACGGGGTGATTGTGATGGCTCCGAAAGAAAAAACCATTGTGGGCACCGTGAACATGACGAAAGGCGATTTCACGGCGGTGTGTATGACCGGAACGGCTTCGTTTTACATGGGTCCCAGCGGTTTTGCGGTTTCGGTTGGTTCGCCCGCACAGCCGGTGAAGGCCACGGCCCTCTGCGGCATCATGGGCGATCTAACGCCGTCTGCTACAGCTTACTGCGCGATTTACGCCACCAACGGTTCCATCGGCGGCATGGACTGGATTCCGACCAGCGGTATTGGCATTCGGGCGCATCTGGCGGCAACCCTGCTGAACATCGACACCCGCAAGTTTTTTGTGTCCAACCCCTGGGCGACGCTGACCGCCGGTGCGGATGCGGATCTGGATGTAACCATTCGACCGTCGGTGGATTTGTACGCCCGCGTTGGCACCGATATCAACCTGAACGTCGGGTATAGCAATTATTCGTACAACCTTGCCAACGTTTCGGAGAGCGTCCAGCTGACGCTGCCCGACTTCTGTCTGGCTTACAATAAACGCATCTGCTTCCCGGTTTTGGGCGGCTGTAACCTGATCGTAGGCTTACGCCCGACGCCCTATATGCGAACCAACGGCGGACCGGAGGACATGTGCCGGGATGATGGAACGGTGCAGGGCCCCTGCGAGGGTATTCTCGGCTGGCTCATGGACGGGGCGCAGGTCATTGTCAATGCCGCTGGTGAGGTACTGGATACGGCCTATAACCTGCTCAAGGATGCAACGGGTGCGGTGGTCAAGGGCGCGGAAGCCGTGGGGGGAGCGATCAAGGACGGGTATTGTTCCACCATCGGCTGGGGCTGCTAAGTTTCTAAAAATCAACGAGCGATGAAAAAGCGAGGACTCTTAACGACCGGTTTCATGCTGTTTTGCCTTGGTTGGGGATGGGCGCAGAACAAAATGCCGAAGGCCTACGCCCAGGCGGTTCCCCGGGAAAATGCCATTCAGATCAAGTGGATCGTGACAACTCCGATTCGGGTTCAATACCATATTCTGCGCCGGGTGGTGGGCGAAAAAACGTTTAAGAAAGTGTCCGAAAAACCGTTGCAGGCCATTACATCCAATGAGCTGAAAGGCCCCGGGGCGGTGGCCGAAGCGCGCCGGAACTTTCTTGACTTCACCCAAAAATGGCCCACGACAAAAGACGAGGTGCAGCTTTTCCTTCAGCTATTCGGAATGAATGCTTATACCGACAATGAGTTTGCGCGGGCTGCCGGAATGTATTACAAAGACAATACGGTGGTGGCCGGAAAGACGTATGAATACGCGGTGAGTGCGGTTTTTAACGGAAAGGAATACAGTTGGGCGATGAGTTCGCCCGTTCGGGCCGGGGATTACCAGCCGTTGGTCGCGCCAACGGGCCTGAAAATCGTGCAGCAGAAAACGCGTCAGATTGCGCTGAGTTGGGACATTCGCACGGATGTGCTGGCGTACAACGTGTACCGTCGACGCGAAAACGGTGGTGAAATCAAACTCAATAAAAAACCGGTCGTCGTGGTTGATGCGCTGAACGGCAAACGGCCTTCCACGCAGTTTACCGATTCGGACAGCACCCTGAAAGTGGGCGAAACGTATTACTACCACATTGCTGCGCTCGACCCGTTCGTCAACGCCGGGGAGCAAAGTCAGGCCGTCTGGCTGACCGTCAAGGACATGGACCTACCCGCCGGAGCGGCCGATTTGCGGGGCCGGATTGATAAACTAGGCGTTCGCTTAAGCTGGAAACCGTCTTCGTCGCGCGATTGCATTGGTTACCGCCTGTTGCGCGGAACCGCCATCAATAAACCGTTCCAGCCGGTTTTGCCGCGCCTGCTGGCTCCTTCCGACACCACGTTTCTGGACGAAACTGCCGTTGAAGGTTCGACGTATTATTATTATCTGCGAACTGAAGATCAGGCGGGTAACACCGTCAATACGTCGCCGATTCAAGTCACGCACCCCGACCTGACCCCTCCGGCTCTGCCCGCTGGTCTGACGGTGCAAACCGATACGATGGGTCATGTCGCGCTCAATTGGCGGGCCAATCAGGAAACCGATCTGAAAGGCTATTTCGTCTACCGTGCGCTGGAAGACAAACCCGACAATTACGCCCAATTGCAACTCAAACCGCTGGCGGGTACGGTTTTTCGGGACACACTTCCCCGCACCAACCGCAACGTTTTTTATTACCGAATTACAGCTGTCGATCAGAGTGATAACGAAAGCGTGCCCGCCCTGCAGACAGTGCGGTTGCCCGATCGGCTGGCTCCGCGAGCGCCGATGTTGTTACCTCCGGTTTTTGCGGCCGATTCAGTCCGGCTGGAATGGACTTCTCCCGATGCCGACGAGGTACGAATTTATCAGGTGATGCGCCGAAACGAGTCGGATCGGCAACCCACGTTCCAGGTGATCGGGCGCACGGCAAATCGTCGGTTTACGGATCAAAAAGTGTCGCGCGGTCTTTACAGTTACGCGATTTTGGCGACCGACAGCGCCGGGAACCAGTCCAAACCGTCATTGCCGAAGATCGTTGAACTGGTCGGTAAAAACCCGCTGACGGCTCCGAAAGACGTAAAAGTACGATTGGACGAACGGGAAAAGAAGCTGCTGGTGAGCTGGAGTCAGCCTCCACAACCTGCCGATTTTGCGGGCTATCGCGTGCTGGCCCGCGATCAGGGCGAAACGTTCCGGGCCGTAACACCCTTGCTGACCGAAGCCCGGGCCGAGCTGACCGATTGGGAAACCGGTGCTAACTACGAAATCGCCGTAGTCGCCATCAGCCAGACCGGCCAGCAACTGAACAGTGAAATCGTTAAAGCCACACCCCGCAAATGATCCGCATGAAGCATTTTCAACGACCGGTTTTTGGAGCGCTTTTGCTGGCACTGATCGCCAGTTGGCCCGTTTTCGGCCAGGCTCCGGGCGTTCCTACCGGCCTGGCGGCTGCTGCTCAGGGGAACGGTATCCGACTTACCTGGAACAACGGTTCGGGCCTTACGCCGACCGATTACCAGATCGAACGCGGAGAAAAACCGGGTGGCCCGTTTAATTTATTACAAACTATTGCCTACAGCCGAACGCCAACCTTTACCGATAACGGCGTTGTGGGCGGTATCCAATATTGTTATCAGGTTCGGGCGCGAACCGGATCGATCACTTCCCCGTATGCCAGTGCCGTTTGCGCCACAGCCAATCTGACTCCGACGAATGTTACCAATTTGCAGGCTCAGGCCACCGGCAGCCGCTCCATCCGCCTAAGCTGGACTCCTTTCGGCAAAGAATCGGGAATCGACATCGAACGACGGACGGGACAAACCGGCGGCTGGAGCAAAATCACGTCCACACTGGGCGATTACGGGCAATACACCGACAACGATTTAGCAACAAACACCGAATATTGTTACCGGATTATTGAAAGCGGCCACGACTATTCCAATACCGTCTGCGCCACCACCCAACAAACGGCACCCGAACCGCCGGCCCGTTTATCCGTCAATGCGGTTTCTTCGTCTCAAATTAACCTGCAATGGGCCGACGTTTCGAACAATGAAACCGGTTTTCAGATCGAGCGCGCCGATAATCCAACAGGCGGTTTTTCAAAAATTGCGGATCTGGGCGTCAATTCCACCACCTTCAGCGATCAGGGCCTGGCGGCCAGCCGTCAATATTGCTACCGCGTTCGGGCCATCAACGGAGTCGGGGCCAGTGTTTTTACGGAGCCGCAGTGTGCCACCACCCAGGCTCCGCCCGTCGGGGCTCCGCAAAACCTCACGGCGACGGCAACGTCTACCACCCAGATCAGTCTGAGTTGGGCGGGCGTTGCGGGAGCGACCCGGTATGAACTGGAACGCAGCCCGAACGGAACGGATAACTGGCAGAAAGTAGCGGAACCGGCCGGAAACGCGACGACGCACACGGACCCGAATCTGACCCCCAATACCCGGTATTATTACCGAATCCGGGCCGTAGTGAGCGGAACAACGGGACCACCTTCCAACGTCGCCAACGCCCTGACGCCGGACGTTCCGCCGGTGGCTCCTAACCTCCTCACGGTAATCGCTGTTTCTTACCAGCAGATTGACCTGAGCTGGGCCGATTTGTCGGGGAATGAAAGCAATTTTCAGGTCGATCGCAGCCCGAACGGAACCGATGGCTGGGAGAAAATTGCCGAGGTAGGCGCCAATACGACTTCGTATTCCGACCAAAGCGTCCAACCCCAAACCCGCTACTTTTACCGGATTCGGGCGACCAATGCCGCCGGGCCGTCGGTCAATTCCAATGTCCGCGATGCCACCACGCCCGTGGGACCGCCCGCAACCCCGCAGAATTTAACCGCAACGGCGGTTTCGACTACGCAGATTAACCTGAGCTGGAATACCGTTCCCACAGCCACAAGCATTGTTATTGAGCGGAGTCCGAATGGCTCCGGTGACTGGAACAAGATTGGCTCGGTTGCGGGAAATGCAACAACGTATTCCGACCAAAATCTGACCCGAAACACGCGGTATTATTACCGGATTCAGGCCAGTAATGCCAGTGGAACCGGTCCGTTTTCCAAGGTCGCGGATGCCCAGACGCCCGATGTGCCGCCAACGACTCCGAGCCAGCTCAAGGCCAATGCGGTTTCGCCAAATCACATCGATTTGAGTTGGACGGATCTGGCAACGAACGAAAGCGGTTTTGAGTTGGAACGGGCACCCAGCGCCACCGGCGACTTTAAAAAAATAGCGGATTTACCAACCAACACAACGGCTTATCAGGATAAAAATCTTGCTGATAACACCCAGTATTGTTACCGAATCCGAACCATTAACGCGGCTGGTCCGTCGGCATTTACCGATGCGGTTTGTGCTCGAACACCCCTGGCTCCGCCCCCGGCACCCACCAATCTAACCGCCCAACTGTTTGATTACGATCAGATTCGATTGAACTGGGACGCATTAGGCACTTCAGCGGTGACGGTGATCATCGAACGTTCGACCAACCCGAATTCGGATTTCAAGGAAATCAAACAGCAGCCAGCGGCCCAAATCGGCTACGTAGATGGCGGTTTGCAGGAATACACCACTTATTATTATCGAATTCAGGCCGTGAACGCGGCTGGAAAATCAACCTATTCCAATGTGGCTTCGGCACGGGTCGACGAAATCGTGATTGGCGTTGAGGATGAATTCATCACGTTTACGACTCTGGCTGTTCAGGACCGGAAACTGATCGTTCGGACAAGCTGGCAAAAACCCGCCGAAGCGTCGATTCAGTTGCTGAATCTGAACGGGCAGATCATGGCAATGGAACGGCGCCGGGTTGCTTCCGAAGACAACTGGCAGTATGACCTGACAACCCGACCAGCCGGTATCTACCTGTTCCGAATTGTAGCCGAAGGACGCGTGTTCGCTAAACGATTTTTACTTCCATGAAAAAGCGGATTGTTATTATGATGCTGGCGCTGGCCGGTTGTCAGCCAAAACCGGTTAAACCGATTACGGATCTGATTACCCGAGTTTGGAAAGCCAATACTGTCAAAGAAGCGGATATACTGGTCTATACGCTCGGTGCCACCGGTAATCTCAAACCCGGTTATACGAACTACCGGCTTGACCTGAGCCAGAGCGACAAAGCGACCTTGAAAGACATTGACGGACGATTGGTCAGCGGCACCTGGACGGTTTCCACGGACAACAAACGGCTGATTCTGGATAACCTGAACCCCAAGCCGACCAGCACCGGCGGCATCATCGAGTTCTATATTCTGGCGACTCCCGATGGGTCAACCTTCAACCTCCAGCGAACCGCCGAAAGCCGGAAAACCGGGAATACGGTCAATCAATACGCATTGATTCCGGAATAACGTACCCACGGACTTCAGTCCGTGTTTTACTCCAAAATCAGGATAAATAGCAAAAAACACGGACTAAAGTACGGGGGTACGTTAGAGTAATAATGATAAATTGAGTTCAAGTCCTGGTAAAACCGCGTCACCGGTCAACGCTTCCGCAAAGGTTTTGATTTCGGGCTCGACATCCGGCCGATAAATCGTGGTTTGCTGCTGAAAAGGATCAATCAGCCAGGCCAGCCGAACTCCGTTCTGGAGGTATTTCTCCATTTTAGCTGGCAGCCAATACCGCTCATCCCGATCTGACATGAGTTCAATTACAAAATCAGGAGAAATTCGGGCACATTTGTTTTTGTCGTCCTCAGGTACCGAATTCCAGCGTTCATTGCTGATCCAGGCCACATCCGGGGCCCGAACGGAGGTATCCGGTAACGTAAACCCTCCATTAGATTCCGTAACAACTCCAGCATTGTATTGGCGATTCCAAAGTGCAACTTCTGTAATTATCTCGACGGTTTTAATATTGTTTTTCGTTCCAACAGGTGCTCGCAAATAAATCTGGCCGTCTTCATCACGTTCAAGCCTTAATACCTGATTTTGATAACAGAATTCGAAAAACTCATCGTCTGTAAAGCGCCCCCTATAGGTAGGAAAATTGATTGGCAAACGCATAAGTCGTTTTTCAGATAGACGCTCAACCGGATTAAAAGTAACGAAAAACACAAAAAAGCGCGATCCCGTTTCCGAAACCGCGCTTGCTGAATGATGAACGATGAATTGCTTTCGCATTTTAACTCATCGTTCATCATTCATAATCCATCATTAATTTTAATACCGATACAGATCCGATTTAAACGGACCGGCGGTTGTCACGCCGATGTATTCCGCCTGCTCCTGATCCAGTTTTTCCAGTTTTGCACCGACGTGGTCGAGGTGCAAAGCCGCTACTTTTTCGTCGAGGTGTTTCGGCAGAATGTAGACTTTGTTTTCGTAGTTGTCCGAATTGGCCCACAATTCCAATTGCGCCAGCGTCTGGTTCGAGAACGAGCACGACATGACGAACGACGGGTGACCCATCGCCACGCCCAGGTTCACCAGACGACCTTCGGCCAGCACGATGATTTCCTTGCCGTCGATTTCGTACAGATCAACCTGCGGTTTAATCTGGCTTTTGCTCGAACCGTAGTTGGCGTTCAGCCACGCCATATCGATTTCGTTGTCGAAGTGACCGATGTTACAAACCACGGCTTTGTCGCGCATGGTTTTGAAGTGACGGTCTTTCACGATGTTGATGTTACCGGTGGCCGTCACGAAAATGTTCGCCCGCGTAGCTGCTTCGTCCATCGTGACGACTTCGTAGCCGTCCATGGCGGCCTGCAGCGCACAAATCGGGTCGATTTCGGTCACCAGAACCCGGCAACCTGCTCCCCGCAGCGATTCCGCCGAGCCTTTACCGACGTCACCGTAACCAGCCACAACCGCTACTTTACCGGCCAGCATCAGGTCGGTTCCCCGACGGATGGCATCGACCAGCGACTCGCGGCAGCCGTATTTGTTATCGAACTTCGATTTTGTTACCGAGTCGTTGACGTTGATGGCGGGCAGGTGCAGCGTACCATTTTTCATGCGCTCGTACAAGCGGTGAACACCCGTCGTGGTTTCTTCCGACAAGCCTTTGATGCCCGAAATCAGTTCCGGATACACGTCAAAAACCATGTTGGTCAGGTCACCGCCGTCGTCCAGAATCATGTTCAGCGGTTTTTTCTCTTCCCCGAAAAACAAGGTCTGCTCGATGCACCAGTTGAATTCTTCTTCATTCATTCCCTTCCACGCATACACCGAAATACCGGCGGCAGCGATGGCGGCAGCGGCATGGTCCTGCGTCGAGAAGATGTTACACGATGACCAGGTCACTTCGGCACCCAGTTCCACCAGTGTTTCGATCAGCACGGCGGTTTGGATCGTCATGTGCAGGCAACCCGCAATGCGCGAACCAGCCAGCGGTTTCGACGGTCCGAACTCCTTGCGCAGGGACATCAAACCCGGCATTTCGGCTTCGGCCAACTTGATTTCCTTGCGGCCCCACTCGGCCAGCGCAATATCTTTTACTTTATACGGAACGTACGTGGATGTTTCTGTAGACATAAGAAGTGTAAGTTAATGCTTGATGAATTTTAAGAGAAAAGAGGTGAGACAAGAGAATAAAGACAAAATGTCAATCAGCAGGTTTTGTCTTTTCTCTCTTGTCTTACTTCTATCATCTATTTCAACGTTGCCACCGCATCTTTAATGCGTTGAACGGCTTCGGTTAGGGCTTCGTCGGAAGCCGCCGTTGAAATCCGCAAACCGTAGGGTGCCCCAAAACCAGAACCGGCAACCGTGGCGACGTGGGCAGTATTCAGTAACCAACCAGCAAAATCGTCCGAATCATGGATGGTTGTCGTGCCGTCCGATTTCCCGTAGTAATAGCTGATGTCGGGGAACGCGTAGAAGGCGCCTTCCGGTACGTTGACCTTGAAACCGGGGATTTCCTTCAGTAATTTCACCACCAGATCCCGGCGACGTTCGTAGGCTTTCGACATCTCCTGGGTAGGTTCCATTGGACCATTCAGGGCGGCAACGGTGGCTCGCTGCGAAATGGAGCTGGTTCCGGACGTCACCTGTCCCTGCAATTTCTCAACACCATCGGCAATCCATTTGGCGGCTCCGATGTACCCGATCCGCCAGCCCGTCATCGCAAACCCTTTCGCAACCCCGTTGACCGTAATCACGCGGTCTTTGATTTCCGGAATGGAACCGATGCTGAAATGGCCTTTATTGGTAAAATTGATGTGTTCGTAAATTTCGTCGGCCAGCACAAATACGTTTTCGTGTTTGGCAACGACTTCACCAATCGCCCGCAGCTCTTCTTCGCTGTATACCGAACCGGTCGGGTTGTTGGGCGACGCGTACATGACAATTTTCGTGCGGTCGGTAATGGCTTCTTCGAGTTGCTCGGCCGTTACTTTGAAGTCGTTTTCAAACGCGCCGTTGAGAATGATGGATTTGCCTTCGGCCAATTTCACCATTTCGGAATAACTGACCCAATACGGTGCCAGAATGATCACCTCGTCGCCGGGGTTGACCAGCACCTGAATGACATTCGCCAGCGAATGTTTCGCACCGGTCGAAACCACGATGTTTTCCGGTTTCCAGTCAATATTGTTTTCCCGTTTAAACTTATCTGCAATGGCTTTCCGCAGGTCGGCATAACCGGCCACGGGCGAATAACCGTGGTAGCCTTCGTCGATGGCTTGCTTGGCGGCTTCGCAAATGTGTTTCGGCGTTTTGAAATCAGGTTCTCCAACACTGAGACTGATTACTTTGTGGCCCTGAGCGGCCAGTTCGCGGGCTTTTTTGGTCATCGCCAATGTCGACGATTCCTCCAGCGCGATGATGCGGTCGGCCAACAACGTGGCGCTTTCTACCGATACAGACATGATGTAATGGGATTGTTCAATAAAATTCCGGGCACAAAATTACTAACTATCTCCTGATAACTGCGTATTATTTAAATATTTATACAGAACGGCAGGAAATTAGAACCCATTCAATTCTTCTTTCTATCCTATAATCTGGAATTCATCCGCGTCGCGGTCGGCCGGAAACCGCTCACGGTATGCTCTCAAATCATCCAGCGACAGGGAAGTCTGGAAAACCGTTTCCGTATCCCGCTGCCGGAAAAGCACCTCCCCTTTCGGGTCAATGATGCTCGAATCCCCCGCGTACGGGTGCCCGTTGCCGTCTTCACCGACCCGGTTTACCCCCGCCACGTACGCCAGATTTTCGATGGCACGGGCCTGTAAAAGGGCATTCCAGGCCAGGCTGCGGGGCGCGGGCCAGTTGGCGACGTAGAGCAACAAATCATACGCCAAACCAGAATTCCGGCTCCAGACCGGGAAACGTAAATCGTAGCAAATCAGAGGGCAGATGTTCCAGCCGCGCCAGGATTTGATGAGCCGTTTTGAACCGGCGGTGTACGTCCGGTCTTCTTCGGCCATCCGAAACAAATGCCGTTTGTCGTACACATCGAACGAACCATCCGGTTCCATCCAGATCAGGCGGTTGTAAAACCGCCCTTTTTCCTGCACGATGTAACTGCCTGTCACCACTGCTTCGGTCTGGGCGGCCATCTGTTTGAGCCAACGGAATGTGGTCAGATTCATCGGTTCAGCCAGTGGTGCAGCATTCATCGTAAAACCGGTCGTGAACATTTCCGGCAATACAATGAGGTCGGTTTTTTCGGGCAGGGCGAAGATTTTCTCTTCCAGCATCGCACGATTGGCCGTCGGATTTTCCCAATGGAGACTGGTTTGCAGGAGGGTGAGGTGGAGCATGGAGGAAGGGAGGAAGGGAGGAAGGGAGGAGAGGATAAATCTGGTTCATTTTCCTTTTACCCTTTCCTCCCTTCCTCCTTTTCCCCTTTATTTCGGAAACTTCATTTTATAGTCCGCTTTCACGTTGCCGCGCGTAATATCGGCCAGTTTTTTCTTCATCAACTGGCGTTTCAGCGGGGGCAAATAATCGGTGAAAAGTTTGCCTTCAAGGTGGTCGTATTCGTGCTGGATGATGCGGGCGGCCATGCCGTCGTATTCTTCGATGTGCTCGTTCCAGTCGGTATCAAAATACTGAATTTTAACAATTTCGGGCCGGAAAACTTCCCCCCGGATCTGCGGAATGCTCAGGCAGCCTTCCTCAAAACCCCATTCATCGCCGTCTTCTTCCAGAATCTGCGGGTTGACAAACACTTTCTTGAAACCCAGCAGACTCGGGTCCTTGTCTTCTTCCGGTTCGTCTTCGTTGAGGGCCGTTCCATCGACCACAAACAAACGGATGCTTTTGCCAACCTGAGGAGCGGCCAGCCCGATGCCCGATGCGTTGTACATCGTCTCGAACATGTCTTCGCTGAATTTCTTGACATCGAGGCTCCCTTTCTCAATGTCTTTTGCCCGTTTCCGCAAAACGGAATCACCGTACGCTATTATTGGGTAAATCATCACCTTTTGGATTCCATAAACGATTGTAAAATAATCACTGCACTCACTTTGTCGATGTTGCCTTTCTCGCGCCGGTCTTTTTTACGGGTTCCGGCGGCAATCATGGCCTGCAACGCCATCGCCGACGTAAACCGCTCGTCGTGCCAATGCACCGGAATGTCCGGAAAAGCGGCTTTCAGCCTGCCAACAAAACCCTTTACCCGGGGCGTATTGTCGGTATCGGTTCCGTCCAGGCGTGTGGGCAACCCCACCACAAACGCTTCGACCGGTTCGCTGACGACATACCGTTTCAGGTAGTCCAGCAACTGATACGTCGGGACGGTTTCGAGCGCCGTTGCGATAATCTGCAAGGGATCCGTAACGGCCAGGCCGGTGCGTTTCGTTCCGTAATCAATGGCCAGCAATCTCGGCAAAGTAACTTTTGTTAAATGATTTGCAAATATACGGAAATACGTGCGGGGTGTTTATATTCACCGCAAATCCTTGCCCAACATCATGCCAAAGATGAATTTTTGCCCGCAATGTGCCTCGGCGCTGGTCCCTGGCATGGCCGGAGGGCGCGAACGACTCGTTTGTTCAGCCGCTTGTGGTTACATATTCTGGAATAACCCGCTGCCCGTCGTCGGTGCCATTGTCGAGTACGAAAACGAAACCGTCATCCTGATCCAAAACCGGGGCTGGCCCGCCGAGTGGTTCGGGTTGGTCACCGGTTTTCTGGAACCGGGCGAAGAACCGGATCAGGCGGTTTTGCGGGAAATCAAGGAGGAAATTGGGCTGGAAGCCGAAATTGTGGAGCGGCTGGGCGTCTACACGTTTTACCAGCGCAACGAAGTAATCATTTGCTACCACGTCCGGGCCTGGGGCGACATCCGGATCGACGAAGAAGAACTTCAGGCGTATAAACTCGTCCCCATCAAGGAGTTAAAACCGTGGCCATTCGGAACCGGACCCGCGGTGAAAGACTGGCTGAAGAACCGGGGACTATGATTACGGTGATGATTATGGTTGCGGTGATTTGAATGATCGATTTTATGAAACACTTCGAAATCTATATCATCATTTGGATCTGATTCATCACTACCATCACCGTAATCATAATCATCACCGCAATCATAGTCCATACGTTACCACATCAATCCCAATCCCGTTCGGGTCGACAATGGCGAAATGGCGGTCGCCCCAGGGTTCGTCGCGGAGCTCAATTTCGATCGGAACATTCAGTGACTGGATGTGCGCGTATTCCGCATCGACATCGTCCACTTCAATCGTCAGATAGACGCCTTCGCCAGTGAACGGTTTCTGAAAAACCGGTCGTTGCGTCGGGTGATTCGGCAACAGAAAACTCAGTTCGGCCTGCTGATTCGGAGTGTGGAGTAACAGGTAAAAATCGTTTTCAAACGTGACACCGAAGTTCAGGACGGTTTGGTAAAACGCCTTGGTTTCGGCCAGTTTGTCGGTAACAATGCCCGCATTCAGCTTCATGACGATGCGGTTTTACAGGATTTGACGATAGATCTGCGTCACGTTGTTGGCCGGATTTTCGAAATCCACGTTGACATACGCTTCGCGATTTAATGAACAGATCTGATACCCGCCCTGCACCAAAGCGCCCATAAACGGGCCGTAGGTCGCCATCAGCTTATCCCAACTCCCGTCGTGTTCCGTGTAAGCACATCTCCAGCCTTCCAGCGCTTTAAACGCCATACCGTCAGCCGGTTGACCCTGAAAAGCCTGAATCGGCAGCACAATATCCAGACCGAAAACCGTATCCGGTTTGCCGTCCACACCGTCGTATTGCCAGACAATCGGGCCGGTTATTTCCAGATCGAGTCGCACGGCTTCGCGGTATAGATCCCGGGCGACGTTTCGGACAAAAGGACCCAGTTCTTTGAGGGTGGTGCGGGTTGAAAAAGCGAGGGTCGTCAGCGGTTTGGCTTCTTTGATTTCCATATGAAATGGTGTTTGAGTAGATAATACGCCAAAATAACAACCGGTTTGTGACAACCGTATGTCAGTAGTCTTGAACCGGGATTCTGCGGATTAAAGGATTAACAGGATACAAACAGTTAATCCCAGTTAATCCTTTAATCCGCGAAATCCCGGTTCAAGACTGTTAATCCTTTCATCCGTGTAATCCCAGTTCAAGATAGTACTCCTGCAACTCCGCCACCAGTTCCCTCATCGTTTCCCGGAGCGAATCGGGCGTTTCAATCTGAACCCATTTCCCAAACATCAACAGCCACCGGCCCAGACCCGGCGCGTATTGCGTCATGAACTTCATCCGAACGTATTCCTCCTGACGTTCTTCCGAGACGTAGCCGTATTGATACTTCGACTCCTGAACGTGCCGGGCCACTTTTTTATCAAACCGCACAATCACCTCCGTCAGATTCTGCGTTTGCTGGATTTGGTCAAGGTAGGCCGGTAACGTAAGCAGGTTCTGGCTCGAATACGTGTGTCCGGTATGATCGAGCTTGCGGATGCGGTCGACGCGGAAATCGCGGTAATCCTGTCGCAACCGGCAAAACGCGATGAGGTGCCAGCCCGCGCCGTAATGGTATAAACCGACCGGTTCTACTTCCCGGCGGGTATTCTCATCGTTGTAAGCCGACCGATAATCCAGCAGAATCACTTGCCGCTGCCCAATCGCCCGCTGGATTTCACTCAGCAACATATCCGAAAACGGGGGCGTCGTGGGGCGTTTTTCCACATGAACCCGCGGTTCCAGATCTTCCAGATGCTCCTGATCCTTGCGCTTCAGCACCGATTTGATTTTATACAGGGCCGACTCAAACTCCGTCCGGATCGACGCATCCGAAAATTTCTCGATCACTTTGGCCCCAAACAGCAGCGCGCTGGCTTCCTCCCGGGTGAGCATAACGGGTGGCAGGTGGTAATCTTCCAGAAAATAACCGATTCCGGCTTCCGCTCCAATCGGCACCCCCGCTTCCTCCAGCGACCGGATATCGCGGTAAATGGTCCGCAAACTGGTCTGGAAGCGTTTGGCCAGTTCCTGCGCCTTGACGACGCGCTTGGTCTGAAGGTGAATCAAAATGGCGGTCAGTCGGTCAATGCGGTTCATGGCGGGGCGTCATCGTTTCTGCAAAGGTAACCAAGGGGCGGTTTTCGGGGCAATGCGGGTTGATTTGTTTCACGGAAAGATTTTTTTAAAAACCGCGTGGGGGTATCGCGTTGCATGGCGGTCTTAGCAGCAGATTCGGGAAAAAGTTACCCGGTTTTATCAACTCCTACAACAGTAAACACACGGCTAATTACCATGAAAAAAATAGTATTACTGACCGCTTCACTTGCCTGTTTTGCCACGCAGGTATTCGCGCAAAATTCGGATTCACTGCGCAACGAATTAAATCAAAACCGCCAGAACCGGTATCCCATCCGACCAGCGCAACTCGGTTTTGTTCCGCCCTTGAGCACCAACGGCATCGACAACGTCCTGTATAGCAACCGGTTTTCGTTGAATATTCTGGGCGGCTACGCAGCAGCGCTGGACGGCGTCGAATTCAGCGGTTTGTTCAGTCTGGAAAAAGATTACGCCAAAGGCGCGCAGTTTTCGGGTATCCTAAACGGCGTTCGGAATGAGGTCGACGGGGCGCAATTTGGTGGAGTTGCCAACATCGCCGGTGGCCCACTTTACGGGGCGCAGTTTGGCGGCACGGTCAATGTAGTCGGAAAAAGCGTGAAAGGCGCGCAGTTTGCGGGCGTCGCCAACGTGTCCGGTGGGCAACTGACCGGTGCGCAATTCGGCGGAGTCGCCAATGTCACGAAAGGGAACGTCAAAGGTGCGCAGGTGGCCGGGGTCGCCAACCTGGCCGAATCAGTGGACGGTTTGCAGATTGCGGGCGTTGTCAACGTCGCGAAACGGGTGAAAGGCACCCAGATTGGGCTGATCAACGTGGCCGACAACGTCGACGGCGCGCAGATTGGTTTTCTGAATCTTTCCAAAAATGGCTACCACCGATTTGAGGTCTGGGCGGGCGACGCGCTGCACGCCAACATCGGTTTTAAAATGGGCGGCAACCGCAAGTTTTACAACATTTTCGCCGTCGGGGCAGCTTATCCCAAAAATGACAATGTCCGCTGGAACAGCGTTCGCTGGGGCTACGGCTACGGGATCGGGACAAACCAGTTTATCGGCAAACGCAACCAGCTCAGTATCGAGGCCATGTCGTACCAGATTCAGGAAGAAGGCAACCATTGGGATGAACTCAATTTGCTGAATCAGGCCCGGGTGAGCTTTATTTTTCCGCTCCACAACCGTCTGGCCCTGACCGTCACGCCGACCTTCAACGTGCAGGTGACGCAGATGAAAACCATCGAAGGCATCGGTACGGAATGGGTAAAATGGGAGGTTTATGACAAAACGTTCGCCCGCCGGTGGTCGGATGAGCAAACCCGCGTCCGGATGTGGCCGGGCCTGAATGTCGGTATTCAGTTCTAAAAGCACTGTTGTAGCAAACCCATCAGTAGGGAACAATCAGATCGGTTGGAAGCCAGGAAGCTTTCAACCGATTTTATTAGTTCACTGTCTGATAAAACTACCTGTATACAGGTTCATTCGTAATTCTTTTCAGACGTCTACAACCTTTCCGGCATTTCGTGTATCTTAGCTACAAATCGACTTCTGGTACCTAAACCGTTCGTCTGGCTATGAAATCGCTGCTTGCCGCTGCTTTTATTCTCCTGATTTTCAGTTGCCATCCCAAAACCTCCGAACGTGTTCAGCCAGAGCCGCCTTCGCCAAGTTTCGGAACCATCGTTTCCGGTTCGGGAAACACTCCGCTTATCCTGGAAGCCAATGTCGACGGCATCGGCAAAGCCCTAATTTCCGGCCGTTCGATTATTATCAAAGTTCCCGCCGGATTTACCCGGGAAACCGTTCGGATCGACTATAAAGTGAGTGAAGGTGTCAAGGTGATGAATCCGGCCTCGGGCAGTGAGGTTGCCATCCGCGATCTTCCCGCCCGCACCATCTGCATTCAGCAGGACGAATTCGGTAACTGCACACTTTCGTACCAACTCATTATTGAAACCCCAAGCCCGCTGACAGTTTCGGTCGATCCGGCCAGTCTGCAACTGGAACTCAACCAGTTTACCCAATCGTTCGGATTCCGTTTCAGACTAGGCAATCTGCGAACCGATGGAACCGTAACCCGACGTTTCAAGATCCGGTTTGTCAACAGGAAAACCCAATATGCGTTTACCGACGAAAACTACATCGTCTACGATCTGGCCGGGCAACCGATTTTTGTCAACCAGCTTAACCAACCTCCGGCACCCAACGAAGGCGAATTACGAATGAGCGGAATGCTGCCACTGGCGATGTCGCCGGGCGAGTACACGGTAACGATTCAGGTGCCGACCTGCTATTCTCCCAAGGCCGATGGGCAGTGTTTTTCGTTTGGTTACGAATCTGTCGAATTAGCTATACCATTGGCTGTCAAGGCAGGTGCTCCGCTGGTGGGTGCGGTTAACGCGATGCCTTCGGCCAACAAAGAAGTGCTGATTACCGGTCGGAACCTCAATCCGGCCAAAACCGTCACCATTCGGATGGCGAATGATTTTACACCAACTTTGGTCGCTCAGGCCACAGTAGTAAACGACACGCTCGCCCGACTCGTTCTGCCCGCCGGGCAATCCGTGGGGCAGTATGAACTGGAAGTAAACCCGGAAGATGGCAAAACCATTCGGAATCTGTTTAGCATTCCGAACGAAAAGCCCAGTTCGACGTTTGCGTATGTTTCGATGATGGGCAGTTTTGCCGCGACCCAGAATTGGCTGCCAGCGCTACCGGTTTTCAAACGGGGCGAGTCGCTGGAGGTGCGGTACACCTTCGCAACCGGCGACCGCTCTTATTCTGCTCTCGTCAGACGTACCGTTAAACAGGTTCGGCTGGTCAGTACAACGGATGCGAAACGGACGTATGAAATGCAGGATGGCAGCGCATTTTATCCAGCTCCGCTTGCCACCGATTTTTTAATGTGGAAATGGACCATTCCGGGGTCGGTACCGGCGGGAGGCTATGCCCTGGTTTTTGAGGATTTCGACGGTTCGGTATCGCTTCCGTATTTCCAGAAGATTCGTGTTCAGTAGATTGAGCGGTTTTATTAATAGTTGATTATGAGTTGATAAGTGCCATCGGCACGACATATTTGTAGCAAAATCGTCAGTAACACCTCAGGCGTGCCTTTAGGTACGCAACGGGCATTAATTGCGTACCTAAAGGCACGCGTAGTAGATGATAAATTACCTTTCTTCTACAAACATTAAGCCGCTAAGCGGCCAAAAACTACATTGTTCGCCTTAAATCTTGTTTCCGATCTTTCAGCCGAATGACAAGTTTCAGGCCCGACCATTGGTCATCGACGGCGCAGACTTTGACATCGACCAGACCCAGCGCCAGCGCCGTATCACGGATGACATCTTCGGTTAACTCGGTGGGGAGTTTAGCACTTTTCTTATACCATGACACCCAGATTATTCCATTCGGTTTGATGGCGGTTTTCAAAATCGCCAACTGGGTTTCCAGTCTTTCGGCGGTATTAACAAACAAATGCACCAGATCCAGATGTTCAGCCACATCGACAAACAAAACTTTCTGGCTGATTTCCTGTCCCAGCAAATTGAGATAGTGTGGTGGCGGATCGATTAATAAAACGCGAAAACCGTCCTTAAAACCGAGTTTTTTGTCCAGTGGAGTGCTTGAATAGCCAGTCATAGGCTTCAAAATGAAACAATTAAAAGTAGCAAACGGCCTATCTATTAATCACTTATTCCTTTATCGTTAGAATATGTGAAGAAAGTTAATCAATTTTACAGTATCGAGAACGTGTATACACGTTCTGGTGTAGTACGGTTACATACCAACTCTGTTTAAACCGGACGCCAAGTCCGTACCTGTGATGGATCATAAGTTTGTTGAAAAGGCTTCCGGCGCCATTGCCGACAAATATCGGTTGCAAATTTTACTGGCACTTTCCGAAAAAGGCACTTTGAACAATTCGGATATCCAGGAAATGACGGGCTTGTCGCAACCCTGCGTTTCACACCACGTAAAAACCTTGGTAGACAGCGGCTTAGTAAATACGCATAAGGAAGGACGTAATCAAAACCTGAGTTTAAATAAAGAAGGATTGAAGGATTTGTCGGGCTTCCTGACGAAGCTAACTTAAAAAATTTTCACTAATACATCCAAACTTTTAAATGTATGGATGCGTTACTCAGCCGAACCAAGACTTACATCGACATGAGTACGCTACTATTTTCACCAACCCAACTCGGCACTTTAACGCTCACCAATCACATTGCGATGGCTCCCATGACGCGTAGCCGGGCTTTCAATAACATTCCCAACGACCTGATGGCTACTTATTACGGCCAACGGGCATCGGCGGGTTTAATCATTACGGAAGGCGTTGCGCCTTCGCCCAACGGGTTAGGTTACGCCCGGATTCCGGGGCTTTTCAGTGCCGAACAGGTTGAAGGCTGGAAAAAAATAACCGGGGCCGTTCACGAAAAAGGTGGTCATATTTTTGCGCAATTGATGCACACCGGACGGATTGCTCACCCCCATAATTTACCCGCCGGAGCGGAGACTGTTGCCCCGTCGGCCATCCGGGCCCAAGGCCCCATCTGGACCGATCAGGAAGGGTTGCAGGAAAATGCAGAACCGCGTGCATTGACCACGGAGGAAGTAAAACAGACGATTCAGGAGTTTGTTCAGGCGGCTAAAAATGCCGTGGAAGCCGGTTTTGACGGCGTTGAATTACACGGCGCGAACGGTTATCTGATCAAGCAATTCCTGAATCCGAACAGCAACCAGCGCACGGACGAATACGGCGGCAGCATCGAAAACCGCGCCCGGTTTGTGCTGGAAATTGCAGAACAGGCCGCTCAGGCGATTGGAAAGGAAAAGATTGGCATCCGGTTTTCGCCCTATGGTCAATACAACGACATGGGGCTTTACCCGGAAGTAGTGGAAACCTATACCTATCTCGCCGAAAAACTGAATGACATCGGCATTGCCTACCTCCATTTAGTCGATACGGCGGCTCCCGACGGTGCCGAAACAACCCGGCCGCTGATCAAAATCATCCGTGAAAAATTCAGCAATACCCTCATTCTGAACAGCAAGTACACGGCTGAACTGGCTGAGAATGATTTACAAAGCGGATTGGCCGATCTGATTGCGTTTGGTAGCCCGTTTATTGCCAATCCCGATCTGGTCGAACGCCTGAGCATCGGTGCGGAACTGGCTTCCCCCGACCCCGCAACTTTCTTCGCCGGTGGCGAAAAAGGATTCATCGATTATCCTGCACTGGTTGAAGCGGAAATTTAATAAAGAAAAGAGAGATGAGACAAGAGAAGTGAGACCATGCAATTGATACTCTCACTTCTCTTGTCTAACTTCTATCATCTCTTAAAATTCTTATCGGCAAAATCGATGAATTGCTCCCAATCGTAGCGTTTGACGTCGTGTTCGCCAGCCCGGATGTGGTAGCGCACGGTTTCGCCAACGGGTTGGTGAATCGGCGGCCAAGCGCCCGGACCAATTCCTTTTTTACCGTAGAGTTGATAAACCGGGTCGGTTTTTTGCGCACTGAGAAACTCGCCTTTGGGATCGGCCCACTGATCGCCCTGCGCACTGGCGACGTAGAGCGGGCGGGGTGCGATCAACGCCAGCAGTTCGTGCTGGTCGAACGGCAGGGCTTCGGGTTTGCCGTTGTAGGTGCGGTATTGTGGGCAAAACCAGTACGGAAACGTGGTGTTGATCCGCTCGATGGTTTCGCCGAAAACCCGTTTCGACAAGGTTGCTCCACCCTCACCCGATTCGTTGGCAATCACGGCGGCAAAGCGTGAGTCCTGCGCTCCGGCCCATAAGGCGGCTTTTCCCTGCCGGGAATGCCCAATGACAATGGCCCGTTTGGCATCCACCGAGCCATCTGTTTCCAGGTAATCCAGCATCCGGCTCATGCCCCACGCCCAGACGCCAATGGCCTGCCAGCTGTCGCTTTTCTGATTCGTGGGCGGATCGAGCACAGAACGAATACCGGTTTTCCAGCCCTCTGCATGATCCGGTTCCAGGTCGCCGTAATAGGCCGTTGCCACGCTATATCCCTTTGAAACAATGAGTTCCAGCGGCCAGCGGGATTGCTGAACACCACGAGCGGCTTCCGTTGCCCGGTTATTGACCACTTTTTTGTCTTCCCGATTGGGTAGCCAACGGGTCGAAAGCACAATACCGGGTTCGGTGCTGACGCTGTGGTTTGCCATGTAGTTCAGACCGACAAAAACCGGTGGTTTCTCGGCACCTGAGCGGTTTTTAGGCACATAAAGCAATATATCCAGCGATGGCAAATTCGGGTATTCGGTCCAGAAAACGGAAATCTGTTTGCGAATCGCGGTTCCGCCCAGCGCCATTGAATCAACTAAAATAACCTCATAGCGGGTTTTCAGCCGCCGTTCGGGCGTTTTCCCGTAAACCTGAGTCGCAAATAATTTCAATAATTCCGGGCGTCGGATTTTCTCCCACTGGCTGGTGGTCGTTACCCGTTTTCCGGCTGAAGTCACGAGCGGATCGGGCAAGGTATAGGGCGGTAGTTTGGCTTCGTCGTAATTAAAACCGGCTGGCTGGCCGTATCCGGTTACCGCATTAAAAAGAAAACCGGTCAGAATTACAAACTTCAGGAGACGTATCTGCATGGTGGTTATTTTTGAATTCATAGTATCTCAATTTAACTCCAGGTCTGGACGCCAATCTGCCCGTACGAAAGCAGGTAACAGGTAACCAGGAAATGAAGCGCCGATAAAATGGCCAGTTGCCAATAGATTGTCCGATTGATTTTTGCGTTTCGTTTGATGATGACATTGATAATTGCCCAGGTGGAAGTCAGGGCAAAACCGATGGATAGCAGCATGAGGGAAACCGACACAACGCTCACTTTGCCCATCAGTTCGAATACATCCGTACTCCCAATCATAACGACGATCTGCGCTACCAGAAAATGCAGGCTGGCGACAAAAGGCCACAGACCCAGGCTAATGCTGGTTTTGCTGAACGCTCTGCCCCGCCAATACCGGATAAACCAGATAGTGCCGAAAACGAGCGAACCCAGCAGATAAATAAGCCAGCCGATACTCAGAAAAAGCTGGCCAAACACAATTAGTGCCGAAACCGGCATCAAAACCTGGCTGCCAAGGTGCACCACCTCGCCCGCGAGCGGATCGTTGACTTGAACCAAACTAATTTTTCCGGTTTCCTTCGATACGTATTGCGTATCGTTGATAGCCATGTGGGTTTCGGGGCTGCCCCCCCAAACGCCACCGATAAAGACGAAATTGTTCGTGTTCCAGATGTGTTTTACGCTGATAATCCGTTCCGAATAGTAGCTCGACTGGATTCGCGGATTGATGAGACGGTAATAACCGGAAAGCGCCACTCCGGGAGAATGTACAGCCCGGTTCCGGCGGATGGAATCGGCTTTCAGGTGGCTGGTCTGAAAATCACGAATCAGTGTCGCGATGCGACTTAAGGCATTTCCGTCGCCCGAATTGATCATGACCGCATAGCCAAGTCGATGCGTTGGCAAATAGGCAAAGTCCGTTAAACCGCCATTGACGCCCCCGCTATGCGATCGGTAGACAAATCCTTTGTGCGGAACGGAATAATTGGCTAAACCGTATCCGTATTCCAGTCCGGCTTTGGCTCCGGTGGAGGTCGACGGGGTTTCCATGCGTTTCAGCGAGGCCTCATGGATCAGTTGCAACGCGTCCACCCGCCCCCGGTTGATGAAAAACCGCAGCATTCGGGCCATGTCTTCGGGCGACGCATTGATCGAGCCGGAAGGGCGCATGATGATGTTCCAATACGGCTGCGGTTTGTTGTCAATGTAGAGTGTGGCCCCGCGCTGCCGGTATTTTTCGGAAGCAAAATAGGTCATGTTTTCCATGCCCATCGGATTAAAAAAGTGCTCCTGAATATAATCCTCAAATTTTTGGCCGGTTATTTTTTCAATGATATAAGCGGCTACGGGCGGTCCGGCATTGCAGTAAGCCATGCGCGTGCCCGGCATCCAGCGCGAAATCCGGGAGTGTGGATGGTAATCCAGCCCCTGCTTCAAGGTCGTTTTGGGGTCGTTCAGCGCGTATTCCGTCAGGTGCAGATCGTCCCAGCCCGTCGTGTGTTCGAGCAGGTGTTCAACGAGAATCGGAGCGGTTTTTTCCCAGGGGTTGGTAAATTCAATTTCCGGCACCCGATCCCGAACCTTGTCTTTTAGATTGACGCGGCCCTCTTCCTGCAGCTTCAAAATTGCCAGCGAAACAAACATTTTGGAAACTGACCCGATCCGGAACATCGTCTTTTCGGTCGCCTTCGCATTCGTTTGCAGGTTGGTCCGGCCCAAGCCCGCGACCCACACCAGACTATCACCGTGGACTAAGGCCACTCCGACAGCCGGTGTTCCCGTTTCTTTTAGTACGGTTTCAATAGCCGTTTGCAATTCCCGGACGGTTTTCGGAGCGCCGGGCTTTTTCTGCCCAACTACTTGTGTGGGAGTGAAAATGAAGAGAAATAGACCGATCAACCATCGACTTTCAGGAGGCAGCTTCATCAGGAACAGGATTTACTTTTCAGTAAGTAAGATGCTTCCGCCGTTTACTCTCAGAATCTAAAAATTCAGTTCGAAAGCGTCTCTTAATGTTTCCCGCGAGTAAAAAAACGCTTTTTCAATGCCGTATCGCCCGTTGTCCGCTGCATCCCGTCAGATATTTACTCTACCCCTCCAGTTATCGGTTTGGGCTGGTCAGCGGTTTTCAGCGCCCCTACCTTTGGTGCACTTACTTGATAAACACAACAAAGAACCATGAACCTCACCAAATTAAGCGCCCTTGCGCTCAGTATTGCCCTGTTAAGTCTGTCATCTTGTGAAAACCACCAACTGGCCCCGTCCGCACCGCTCCCATCCAGCGAAGTCCGGGCGTCGGAAACCGCCGGTTTTTCGACGGACGACATCATTGTAACCGTCGCTAAGAAACACACGCTGGTCAAACACGGCACGGCAACACTGGCATACGATGCAGCCGGAAAACTGGTGAAAGTAACGGACGGAAACCGCACGACTACTTATACGCACAGTGCCGGAAAAATCGGCGTTCTGACACTCGTGTCGGGCGTAAAAACCGAAGAAGGTAACTATTATCTGGACGCCAACGGCCGCTGCACGCATTCGGATGTGGCCGGATTCACCGTCGAGTATGGCATCCCGGTGAAAACCCTGAACTGGTTCAAGTACGATTACGATGCCAAAGGTCGGCTGGCTAAACGGTACCACGACATTTATCCCAACATGCGGGTGGAATTTGCGTACAACGCCGACGGTGATCTGACCGAAGTAAAGGAATTTGATAATCCGAATAACGTGATCCAGAAAAACACGTACGAATACCAATACGCCGGTTCGTCTATTCTAACCGATAATAACCGTCTCAATGCCACCGAAGTTGTAAAACTGGATCCGTACCTGCGCATTTTTGGCAAAACCAGCAAACACCTGGTCCGGCGGCTGAAAATAAACCGGCCCGTTTACAATGGCATTAACAACGACTACCGGTTTGGCTACACGATGAATGCTGATGGCTACCCAACAGTTGCCCAAAAGTACAACGTGTCGAACGGAGCATTACTCCAGACTTCGATCTTTGAATACGTGGTTTCCGATCTGACGATGATGCCGTAACTTGTTTCCGTTTCCTTAAAACAAAAACCGCCCGGACCGGGCGGTTTTTTAATGTTGGATGGTATCCACTTTCATGGCGCCACCCCGCCGAAGCGAATCCGGACGCGGTTGTTTCGGATTCGGGTCCCCCGTCGGGCGACGGTCTTCAATCTGCCCCCGGCGCATCCGGTCTTCCATCTTGATTTTATTCGTTTTCTGCTTCGTCGTATCCTGCTGCATAGCGGTTTTCAACGACGATGTATAGACGTTCGGATCAGCAATTTTTCCCGCAAAACTGGAGAACGTTAATCCGATCAGGCTGGCAATCAGTAGCTTTTTCATGATTTGATGAGAAAAAAAAGCAGACATCGATTGATGACTGCTTTTCTTAGATTACCTAACTGATTCTCTATTAATTATCTTTTAGCGTATCGCGCTTCATCATCGAGTTGTTCCGGTTTCTGTTTTTCCGGTTTTTCCGATCGTTCGAGTTGTTCGTCGTTCCCCGGTTGTTCATGTCCGTATTGGTGGTCGTACCCTGACCCTGAACCGTATCGGTTTGATTCGATGTTGGATCAGTCGAACGGCGTTCACGATTCATCTGGCTGCCTTGCTGCTGCGTTTGCGGAAACGTCGTGGTGCCGGTTGTAGGGGGCTGCGTCTGCGGTATCTGATTTTGCGGATTGGCCGTCGAACCGGTCGAATTTTGCGTCCCTAGCGTCGATTGTCCCTGCGGATAACTAGTCGTTCCGGTCGATCCTGTCGTTCCGGTCGATTGGCCGTTTACGCCCTGAGTCTGTGGATTGGTCGTCTGCGTTTGCGGATCAACCGTCGTCGTTGTACCGGTCGTTGGCGTACCGGTGGTGTTTTGCGCGTTGGCGGAGAGGGCAACCGCCACTAACATAGCCCCCATCATCACTAGCTTTTTCATCGTTGAGTTTTGTTTTATGATGGTTGTTTAATTTAACCAATTATGAAACTAACTCGACGCTTCCTAAAGTTGTTCAGGAAAAAGTTGAATTTTCGAGCCAGTGGGACGAAGGTTTATTCATATTTAAAGCTGCCAACGAAGTCCGATAACCAGGCCGTAGCTGTAGGGCCGAACGCTGAAACACTTCGAATTATCGTTGATTGCGTGGAGGTTATACAAAATACCAGGCTCAACCTGCAACCGCAATTTGTTAGTCAATTGCCGCTCAATGCCGTAGGAAGCCTGCAAAAAAGGCTGCCACTGTTGGTTGGACCGACCGCCAATTAAATAGCCCACGCTACCACCCGCCGAGATGTAATGCCGCAACCCGGTCGTCTGCCCCGGATTCAACCGCAACCGGCCTTCGGCACTGAGGGCGACGTATTGCCAGGTATTTTTTACGTGATGCTCCTCCGATTTATACAGGGGCGTTAGCTTGATGGTTTGCGGATCGACCCACTCCACCCGCGATGAATCCGACCGCAACGCCCGGGCCGAATACGTCATTTCCTGTTGCAGCATCTGATAAGCCGCGCTCACCCGCAGTCCAAACACCTGACTAATGGGAAATTCAAAACCGGCCTGAATCCGGTAGCCCGTCCGTGCCGACAGCGACTTAGCCGGTCGGATTTTCTCCATCACGACGTTATCCTGTAAGGTAGGGGTTACCTGCCGGAACGTATACAATGGCGTGAAACTCGCGTAAAAAGCCGGTTTGGCGACCAGCCGAACGGGTTCGATCACCGGTGCCAGGTCGGCAACGGCAAGGTCGGCTATGGGTGCAATCACGGTTGGTAAAGTACCGACCGGAAACGAAAGCCGGACCTCTTTTCCCGCGATCAAACGCCAGTCCAGGGCCGGATTTACCAGTTCCGGGGCAATATTCACAGGGGTTGAATGGGGCACTTGGGCAAATGTAGAGTTTACTTCATCCGTCTTGTATGTTTTTACGTTTAATCGATTTCCTGTTTCAATGACTACCTGATCTTCAGCAGTCTGCCGGTTATCCATAACCAAAGCCGATTGATTCAAAACCGGTTGTGACGGTTTTTTGCCGGTAAACGCAGCGGTCCGAACCCCTCCGATTTCGACGAGCGGTTTTACCGTTTTGCTAGCCCGCGTCGAATTTCGGCGAGTGCGCGTTTCGGCCGGAATGGCTGCATTGGCAACCCGTTCGTCAACACTCGTTTTACCCGAAACCGCTGCTTCCGGAGAAACCGCTGGCTGAGCCATTTCATTTTTTGCCGCTACGGCAGTTTCTGCCGTAGTGAGTGTGTGAGCCGACAGCGTCTGGTATTGCCAGACCCCGAAAGTCAGCATACCGAGAATAGCCAGCACGCCCAGGCTCCAGGCAATCCGATCACCCAATTTACCACCCGGTTTTGCGACGGGTGTCGGGTTTGCTCCCCCTAAAATTCGTTCCAGAGCGCCTTCGTCCGGTTCCGACTCGTAGTTTTCGAGCCGTTTTCGGAAGAGACTCTCCCATTCATCTTCAGTAGTTGCCATAACTGACAATGCCCATTTTTTTCAATTTTTGTTTTAATACTTCTTTGGCCCGCGCGAGTTGCGATTTCGAGGTCCCTTCCGAAATCCCCATCATCTGGGAGATTTCCAGATGCGTATAGCCGTCAATGACATACAAGTTGAATACCATGCGGTAGCCATCGGCCAGTTCCTGAACCAGAACGAGCAACTCCTCCGTCGAGATCCGGGCCAGGATGTCGTTGTGGTCGGTGTTGCTGGTTTCCCAGGCTTCTTCGTAATCCGTCTCCGATTGTTCGTGGTGGTGCTTGTGATACCAGTTGATAGCCGTGTTGACCATCACCCGCTTCATCCAGTTCAGCAGCCGCTCGGGTTGCTCAATGGTATGTATTTGTTGAAAGATGCGAATAAACCCTTCCTGAAACATGTCCTCCGCTTCCGGGCGCGAATGGGCGTAGCGACGGCAAAGGCCCATCATCCGACTTTTGTGACGTTCGTACAAAGTCGTTTGAGCCCGCGCATCGTGGCGTTGGCATGCCCTCAACAATTCAATTTCAGACAATTGGTTTCTAAAGGATCGACGGTGTTGTTACGAATTACGGCTTTTCCACAGACCGAACCAATACGTATTTCGTAATTTATTTTATGGCTAGACTCACCGTCGCCGAAGATTTATTATTCTTCACGTCCGTTAGCTCATATTTAAATTGAAACTCTCCGGTATAATTAACAGGAGGCCGATACAGGATAACCCCATTGGGCCAAACATCCAAATCGACTCCGGATGGATTATCAATAATTGTCAGACTCTGCAAGGGCGCACAAACGGCGTCATTCCCCAGCGGATAAATAAAAATCATGCGCTTTTTAGGGTCTGGTGAAAGCGTAGCCGCCGAAACCTGCCCTTTGTCGTTGCGGGCCGTTAATGCACAGGTCGCATCCGGCGTATTGATGGAAATATGGGCGGTTGCCTCCAGGCATTCGCCGTTCTCGCAACGCTTATACGTAAACTCATCGTTACCGGTAAACCCGTTGCTCGGATAATACGTGACGATATTGTTCTTCGCCACTTTCGCAGTCCCTTTTGTGGGAGCTTTGCTGATCGTAATGGGCAGATCAGGCCGTGATTTGCAAAGCTGATCGTTACTCAGAACCGGAATTCGCAGTGAATCCGTAATGAACCACTGTTTCCAGTATACTTCCTCGTCCTTCAAAACGATTTTACAATCTTTAAACGGATCGCCTACGGCAATTTTCACGGGTGACAGAAACGTGCGGTTTTTTTGGGGAAAAACCGCCTTTACTTTATAAAAGAAGTAGTCAAAACCGTTAAAACCCGGATTTGGCGTATACAGAATCTTGCCATTTTCGACGGCCACTTTCCCGTTTTCCGGTTGCTGTTGAACTTCCAGACTACCCAAATCGACCGTTGCATCGCAAAACCGGTCGTTTTTCAGCACATCCATTGAAATGGGCTGGTTTTCCAGAATGCGGTAATAATCCGGAATGGGGCCAGCATTACACGGAGTCCGCGCGCTGTCGGGCGCCATGTTAATCCGAAACGATTTGGCTAGTTTTGTTGCATTGGCCGTACTAACGGCAAACTGATCTTCACCGACGACGAAGGTAGAATGGGGAGTATACACCAATAAACCGCTGCCATTGAATCGTGCATTTCCGAGTCGCGGAGTTTGAGTTACATAGAGCGTTGTGACCGCGCTAAGGCCGGAGATGGAGGTCAGATCAATTGCTACCTGCTGATCGGGCAGGGTGTAATATTCGATTTCTTCGGTATCTACATCGCCTTGTCCGGGTGCCATATCCTGGGCGATCCGATCGCAGGCTACGGTACCCAGAAGTAATGCTGCCACTAAGGTTCTATAAAATCCAAATTTAATCATACCATCGTCGAGACCATGCTCCGAAAGTTATGACAGGCCTGATACCGAAAGGGTTGCACAAATATAATTAAAAGTTAAGAGTTAGGAGTTAAGAATTAAGCGTTGGTTAACGCATCCCATTTTGCTTGCGTCCGCCCACTCTTAATGCTTAACTCCTAACTCTTAATTCTTAACCGCGCGGGCGGCCCCGTCCCTAAAGGTTTTGTCGCTTCAGTTCCTGCACGGCGTAGTTAGCCGCACGGGCAGTCATGGCCATGTAGGTCAGCGACGGGTTGACGCAGGACGAAGACACCATAAAACCGCCGTCGGTATTGAACACGTTCTTCACCGCGTGAACCTGATTAAACTTATTCAAAACCGACTGTTTCGGGTCGTTGCCCATCCGGATGGTACCCATTTCGTGGATACCCAGGCCCGGCCACGAACCGTTGTCGTTTTTGGTGATATTTTTCAAACCGGCCGCTTCGAGCATTTCGGCCGCATCATTGATCATGTCTTTCCGCATCCGCATTTCGTTGTCCTTGAATTCGGCATCGAAACGCAAAACCGGCAACCCATATTTATCGGTTTTCGATTTATCGATCACAACTTTGTTTTCAAAATACGGCAGACATTCGCCAAAACCGCCGAGGTTCATCGTCCACGGACCCGGTTTGGTAAGCTCGTCCTTGAACGACGCGCCGAACCCTTCGGTGGCCGTTCCCCGGCCCCAGTTCAGCCGCGATGCGCCCCCCTGATAGCCAAAACCGCGCAAATAGTCGCGTTTCTGCTGGCCGGGCAGGTTGCGGTAGCGCGGCACATAAATGCCGTTGGCCCGACGACCGTAGTAATATTTATCGCCAAATCCTTCGTAAACGCCACTGGCTCCGGCCCGGAAGTGGTGATCCAGCACGTAGTGACCCAATACGCCACTGTCGTTGCCCAACCCGTTCGGGAAGCGGCTGGAAATGGAGTTCATCAGAATGTAGGTCGACGCCATCGACGACGCGCACAGGAAGATAATTTTGGCGTTGAACGTCAGTTCTTCTTTCGTCAACTGGTCGAGCACCCGCACGCCCGTCGCTTTTTTCTTTGCGTCGTCATAAATCAGAGACGTTACGATCGAATGCGGACGGAGCGTCAGGTTCTTGGTTTTCATGGCTGCCGGTAACGTCGCCGACTGCGTGCTGAAATACGCGCCGAACGGACAGCCCCGGCTGCAGAGGTTCCGGTACTGGCACTGCGCCCGGCCAAGGGCCGTTTGCTGCGGAGTAGCTTTGGTGATGTGGGCAACGCGGCCGATCGTGATGGTCCGCTCCTTGAATTTCTTTTCAACTTCGCCCTTGACGTGTTTTTCCAGGCAGTACATGTCCATCGGCGGTTGAAACTGTCCGTCGGGCAACTGCATCAGGCCGTCGCGCGAACCGCTGACACCAATGAATTTCTCCACGTGATCGTACCAGGGCGAAATATCTTTGTAGCGAATCGGCCAGTCGGCGCCGACCCCTTCCTTGATGTTTGCTTCAAAATCCAGATCGCCCAGCCGGTAGCTCTGGCGACCCCACATCAGCGAACGTCCGCCCGTGTGGTAGCCCCGCATCCAGTCAAAACGCTTGTCTTCGAGGTACGGATTTTCTTTATCGTTCACAAACAGGTAGCTGGTAGCTTCCGAAACCGTATACCCCGTCCGGGCCTGCACCGCCTGTTCTTCCGCGATTTCGGACGTAACCCGTCCCCGGTGCGGAAAACCCCAGGGGTCGGTCATGGCGGTTTTATACCCTTCGATGTGTTTGATGTCTTCGCCCCGTTCGAGCATCAGCACTTTCAACCCCTTCTCGGTCAACTCCTTCGCGGCCCACCCTCCGCTGATCCCCGATCCAACCACAATGGCGTCGTAGGTAGTGGCTTTTATACTATCTATATTGAGATACATGATTTTTTTCAATGAAAAATGAATAATTAACAATGAACCGTTTGCCGCTTGAGCGGTTCTGAATGAATAAGGAAGAAGAAATCACCGACCAGGTGCTGATCATTATTCATTGTACATTCGGGGCCGCCCGTGCGGTTCATTATAAAATTAAGTCGCCCAGGCTTTCTGACCCGGTTTCAGATCCACACAGCCCTGGAAACGGCCCGGAACGGCGATGTACGACAACGCCTGCGTTGCGCCGATTTCCGAAGTAAAATACCCATTCAGGGTCAGTGTTTTCAAGGTATTAAAGAAGGGAGTCGTCCGTTTTTCCATCGGCATCGAAGCCATGGCCTTCCGCTGTTCGGCGGCTTCGGCCTGGAGTTTCGTCATGATGTCGTTCTTTTGAGTCGTGTCGAGCGCGACGAAATTTTTGCTGTAGGCCGCCTGACTCAGTTCGTTGGTATGCGCCAGTCCATCCAGAAACGTTTTCTGATCTTTTTGCGGATAACAGTCTTTCAGAATGATATCAATGATTTCATTGACTTTGGCGGCTTTTGCACCGGGTGTACTGGTCGTGGGGATAATGACTTCGGTCATTTCAGCGACCAGCGTATCCTGATCGGCCGTAAACAACAGAGGTTTTCCGCTAAACGCCCGCTTTGTGGCCGATGCTTCGAGCGTATCCGCGAGTGCAGGCAGCGCCAGGGTGGTCCCCATTAAAGCTGCAACCCGCATCAAGGCATCTCTTCTGTTCATAATATGTACGTAAAAGATTAGTGAGATTCAAAAAACTAACGGAATAATCCATGACAAATATACTCAAACGATCGGCTATTTGTACGGTGTATGGTAGGTTTCGCAATAAATAATGAGGTGACGATTGAGCATCGACCGTTGACCGTTGACGATGGTCAACCGTCGATGCTCAATCGTCAATCGTCAATGGTCTTCCCCCAATACTTCCTTTCACCACGATCTTTCCGCCCTTCATCCCTTTTTTTACGGTTGGGGCACCGTCCGTACAATATCCGCTGTTTTCATCCGACTTCCCAACTGTATGAGAAACGTTGCGCTATCAGCCTCCATCAATCCGGAAGGAACCGACCGTTCCGCTCCCGACGCACGGCAACCCGACGGGGCGGCCGGGATGGTTCAGCGCGAACGTCCCCGGTTGCTGGATTTTATCCGTCGACGGCTCCCGACGCGCGAGGATGCCGAAGACCTGTTGCAGGATGTGCTGATGGATTGGGCCGAAATTGACCGGCGAACGCAATTGCCCTCGCCCACGGACCCACTCACGCAACCCATTGAACACCTGGCCGGTTGGCTGTTTGCCGTCGCCCGTCGGAAAATCATCGACTGGTACCGGAAAAAACGCACGGTTTCGCTCGAGGATCAATATTCAGGCTATACCGACGACGATGGAGAACCGCTCCTGATGGCGGGTTTGCTACCCACCAGTGACGCATCTGCCGATGAGGTATTGATGCGCGAAGCAATCATGGAAGCCGTTATGGAAGCCGTTTCGGAACTGCCCGACGATCAGCGCGAGGTGTTTGTCCGGCACGAACTGGATGGACAGAGTTTCCGCGACATGGCCGACGAAACCGGGATTCCGATCAACACGCTGCTGTCGCGCAAACGTTATGCGGTTTTGTACCTCCGGGAGCGCCTGCGAAACTTATACGACGAATGGATCACTAACTAAACATCAAATGCTATGGAATTCATGTGGATTTTAAAAGGATTGGGCTTTCTGGCCCTCGGAATTGCCTTCTTTTCACTGATGACGCTGGTCGTCATGCGGCTGTGGAACTGGCTCGTACCCTCAGTTTTTAACGGCCCCAAAATACGGTTTGTACAGGCACTGGGCCTTCTGTTTCTGACCCGATTACTGGTCGGCGGTTTTGGTTTCGGTGGCGCCCACGCCGGACATTGGCGCGGCCATCATGGTTTTGACCGCCATCATGCCGCCGTTTGCCAACCGTACGACAAGTCTCCGAATGAGTCAAAAGCCGGAAAAACGGCTGAACAATAAACTAGTTGAAAACCATTTTTCAACCATCAAACCATTCATAACCATTAAATGACAATGAAACGATTTTGGATTAAACGCATATTTGGCGGTCTGTTATTCGCCGTGGTTTTTATAATGGCGGCTGGCTGGGCCGTATCAAGTCTCTGGAATTGGTTAATCCCGGTTTTGTTTGCCGGACCGATTATCACGTTTGGACAAGCACTAGGATTGTTACTCCTGGCCCGGATTCTGGTTGGTTTTCGCGGAGGCTGGGGTGGTCGCCGGTGGGGCGGTGGCTGGGGCGGCCATCCTGGTCATCCCTACTGGCGCGAGCAATTATCAAATCGCTGGCAGCATATGACGCCCGAAGAACGGAAGGAGTTCAAGCAGAAAATGAAGGAGCAATGGAAAGGCGGCTGCGGCCCGGGTAGACGTGGTTTCGGCCGTCGCTGGGAGGAAGAAACCGAGCCCGCGCAGCCGGGAAATCCCGCCGAGCCTACGGCTACGAAGATTTAATTTTTGAGTTTGCCTGATTCAAGTCGGCGGGGAAACGCCCCGTCGACTTTTTTGTGGTTTGCGCCTGATTCAGCGCAATTTTCCTCGATACCCACCCGATTCACCACCAATTGCCCAAGCAACAGAACGACCAGTAAATTCCGAACATTGAGCAGCACGATCGCCAGCGGTTTTAGATCGATCAGGGCCGGATAAAAAACCGGATAAACCAGATTAGTTAGCAGAAAAACCGCTCCGACCAACGCCAATTGTCGGAAAGGCAAAAAGAATACAAAAGGCAATAACCAGATCAGGTATTGCGGAGAAAATACTTTATTGATACTGATAAAAACCAGCATGACCGCCAAGAGACTGGCCAATAAACGCGGGCTCGGAATCGTCCCGAATTGTTTGTACTCACGCCGGAACCGCAACCCAAAAACGGCCAAAGTGCCACAAATACCCAACAGAAACAACCCGGTCAGGGCTTTTAGAATGAACTCTGCGCCCGGGGCCATAACATGAAAAGCTCCGAAGTTAAACACCACGCTGACCGACTTTAAATCCGGCAAGTGAATCAACAGCAGAAAGCCGGAAGCGGTGCTTTCAATCTGCAAACCCCGGAGTTGGTGATATGTCAGAAATGAAAATACCTGATTATCCGACAAAATTAACGCAGGAATACCGACGATCAGAAGGGCAAAACCGGTCCCTATCGTTAATAATACAGAAGCCCGAACCTGCTTTTCAGTCAGGTAATACATGGCAAAAACCGGGAACAGAATTACCGGATATAATTTAGCCATAATTGCCAGTCCCAGCCAGAAACCGGCGATCAGCGGTCGATTTCTCAAAACCGCCAAGGTGGTCAATAAGGTCAGAAAAGCCGGAAACAGGTCGTAGCGCCACAACACCAGGTCCCGGCAAAGAAAAACAAGCAACAAATAAACCAGCAGCAACTGCCAGGCAGTCAGGCGATTCGGCCAGAATGCTGACATCTTCAGCAGCACAACGGCAAATCCTCCGGCCAGAAGCAACATTTCCAGCATATACAGAAACACGTACCGCCGGAAACCCAATTCGGTTTCAAATGCGAGGATATTGGGAATCACCATCGGCAACAGGGCCAAAGGCGGATACTCGACCTTAAAATCCCGGTAAGGTATCTTACCGGCAAAAAGTTGGGACGAAACTGAATAATACAGTTGCATATCGCCCTGCCCCGTCAGCGAATTCCGTTGCCATTTCAGAAAACCGTAGGCAATTAACAGCAAGCCCAATGCGAAGACGCACCAGCTGGTAAAATCCTTCTTAATTGCCAAAGTATCGAATGATTTAAAATCAGGGGCAGTATTTACTGGCAAGCTAAAACCCGCAAACTGGAGCGGTTGACTTATGATTCAAAAAATAAGATCTTATCGCTCCATCCGGAAATCCATCTTTCTGCAAAATAAGGTATATATCCCTGAAAATCAATCAATAAACATTAACCTTTCATCTGATGGCTATTAAACCGTCCGTTAAACAAGTTACGGTTGCCGCCCTTTTCCTGCTCACCGCCTGGATTGTGTTTGATTTTACGACCGATAAACGGATAGATCATCGCCGGTTTGACGCCCGCGAAGTAGCGCGGCTGGACGCGGAAATGTGGCGTTCTTACTACGACCGGCGTCCGATAAAACTGTTCTTCCAATTGGCGGAGGTCATGCGTTCACAGTATGGCGCGCCCTTCTGGCGTTCGTTTGCCATTGCGTACCGGGCCGGAAAAGCCGCTTTTGTTTTTAAAGATGGTCGAAACCGAACGGAGTATGAACAGGCGCTCCCGGAACTGGAGCGGTATTTTACCTATTTGAATGACCTGAGTAAAACTCCGTTTGATGTGCCCAAAGTGGCCAAAATTGAATTGGAATGGTGGATTGTGCGCCGGGAGAAAAACCGCTTTACGCCCACCGATTGGGAGCGTTTACTCGCCGAAGAAGCCGCTCTGCTGTATCATTTGCCCGCCGACCGGTTTCGCAACTACGCCCGGTTTCGCACCGAAGCCATGCTTTACCGCGATGCGCGCAACGACCAGATGACTGAATCCGAATGGCTGCGTGTCCGGCAATTGCTCAATCAGTCCTGGACGGCTTTCTATCAGGCAGTTCAGTGAAACCTGTTCAAATGGTCTTTTTGGGAATCAGTTTACTAATCGCTACGTCATTAACCGAAATGATTTCTTTGGATGCCATCGCCGGTTCCAGATCAATCGCCCGGAGGCTAATGCTGATACCGCCTTTGGGTTTCACCAGCGCAACGAATCGTTTCTCATCGCCGGTTCCAACCTCCCGAAACTCCTTGATTTGCGCGTATTTGTAAGCATAGCCTTCCTCCAGATTGGCGGTTTTCTGGCCAAACTTTTCAAACGACGTATAGATGTGCTGGTAGGCCCCCGACGATAAACCGCCTTCCCCAAACCGCACTTTATCACCGGTTTTCAACACAACCCCCTTTTTGGTCGTAATCGAACCGGTTATTTTTTTCCCGTTGGCGGGTAACTGCGCAAAGCAACTTACTGAAAAACAGACAAGAGCAAAAAACAGGATCGATTTCATAACGGGGTCAGGGGTTTAGAGATTTCGGGGACGGTTAACGGTTTTCGGTTTACCGTTTTCGGTTGACTGACGCAAGCTATCACTAGAACGCGTCAGCCAACCGAAAACGGTAAACCGAAAACCGAATCTATAGCTGCGCGGCCAGAACCGCTATTCCTTCTTCAAAACTTTTCGGTTCGTAACCCAGCACGCGACGCGGTTTATCGAGCACAAAACCGGTACGCGGAGGCCGTCGGGCCGGTTGCGTAAAAGTCGACGAATCGGCCTGGGTAATGAGCGACTTATCGAGCTGGAAGAAATCGGCGGTTTTGATGGCCATTTCGTAGGGCGTCAAAAAATCTTTCCCGGAAATGTTATAAATACCTTCCGCTTTCTGATCGGCAATCAGCCAGCAGCCCAGAGCCAGATCTTCTGCCAGTGTCGGTGAGCGCCACTGATCCGTTACCACTTTGATGGTTTTTCCGTCCTCCAGCGATTTCTTCACCCACAGAATAATATTGCTCCGGCTCATGTCGTGGGCGATGCCGTAGACCAGAACCGTCCGGGCAATTGCCCATTTGATACCCGAATGAATAACGGCTTTTTCGGCGGCATATTTGCTCCATCCGTAGAAGCTGATCGGGTTGGCTTCGGCTTCTTCGCTGTATGGACCTGCGGCACCATCGAAAATAAAATCCGTCGAAACATGCAGTAAAAAGGCATTATTGATCCGGCTGGCTTCCACCAGGTATTCCACCGCCAGCACATTCTGCGCCCAACAGGCCTCTTTTTCCGACTCACACTGGTCCACATTGGTCATGGCCGCCGTGTGAATAATCACATCCGGTTTGGTTTCACCCACTACGTCAAGAACCTGCTGCCGGTTGGTAATATCCATTGACTGATAGCTGTACGCATCAGAACGGGGTAACCGATTGGCGCCACGCGCTGTGGCAATCAAGTCAACAGCAGGTTGCTGCGTTAGTAAATCAACTAATTTCTGCCCAAGCAGCCCGTTGGAACCGGTAATGAGAATTCGTTTTTTCATAAATTATGTGTGGTGACTTTCTTATTTCCGATAGGTATAGCCAAACTGTTTCGTGATTTTTTTCTTTTTCATCCACTCGCCCGAAACCGTCATGCGCAGGTCTTTGGTGGGGCGATTTAATGGATTAGCGGGTTGTTTGGCCAGGCTGTCCACCACGGGCAGACCGTCAATAACCTCGCCAAAAACCGTATAATTACCGTCTAAATGGGGCGTTCCGCCGAGTGTTTTATAGACTTGTTTCTGGGCTTCGGTTGGTTGGCGGCCTTTCAGTTGTGCAATCCGCTCGGTCTGTTTCTGGAAATCCTCATCGTTCCAGACCCGGCCCTGCACCACGTAAAACTGGCAACCGCTCGACGCTTTTTCGGGATTGTTGTTGCGGGCTGCCGCCAACGCTCCTTTTTTGTGGAATAATTCGGGGACAAACTCCGCCGGAATCGTGTAACCCACATCGCCGTTGCCCAGCATCTGTTCGGTTTTGGCCGTCCGCGACTCCGGATCACCACCCTGAATCATGAAATTCTGGATAATCCGGTGGAAAAGCAATCCGTCGTAAAATTTTTCGTTGGTCAGTTTGATAAAATTCTCCTTATGCTTCGGCGTCTGGTCATACAGAATTAACCGCATGATTCCGAAATCCGTATGGATCGTCACCAGATAGTCCTTCCGTTTGGACGGTTTTTTCGCCAGAACCGGTGCGATTACCAAAAGGCATACTAGCAAGACAAATAGCCGCATAGTCAATGGATTGGATCTCTCTTTATTCTTTTGTCCCACGTCTCTTGTCTGCTTCACAATTTCAACGCAAAATGGTGACTGACAATGTTAAACCGTTTGTTGAGGTACAAGCGGTGGGCATCGTACCGCTGCGGATTGTGGCCGGAATCGAGCGTCACCACGCTACAGCCCGCCTTTCGGGCTTCGTCGATCACAAAGTCGAGCAACTGCCCGGCATAGCCGTTTCCGCGTTGGTCGGGCAGGGTCGATAAATCGTCGATGTAGAGGGTTTTTCCGCTGAAAAGCAGGTTCATATACCGGTATCCAATGGCGGCAGGTGCCACGGTTTCGGCCGGGTTCCGGTCGGAGTTATCGACGAAAGCCACGACGTACCGGTCATTTTCCTGCATGAATACGATCTGTTCCAGTGCTTTTTCTGCGGTCAGGTGCGGACGCAGGGCCAGCATGGCGGGAATACAGCGTTGAACGTCAGCTTCCGTTTGGGCAATTTTAATCATGGTTGGCGGAGGATCTGGCCGACAAGTTACAAGTTTTGGCGAACCGCACGCAAGATTTCATCCCCACCTTTGGCTAAAATACTTTCGGCCAGGTCGTGACCAATTTGCTCGGCATCACTCGTCGGGCCGCTGAACCGGTCGCGCAGCAACTCGCTGCCGTCCAGCCGAACCACCCCACCCGTCAGCGTCAATTCGTCGTTTTCGAGGGTTGCCAAACCAAAAACCGGGATGCTGCAACCGCCTTCCAGTCGGCGCAAAAACGCCCGCTCGGCTTTCAGACAGGCTTCGGTTGGCGCATGATTGGTGAGTTGACGGACAATGTTCCGTTTATCGATCGGTAAGGTGGAGGCCGCTTCAATCGCAACACTCCCCTGCCCCACAGCGGGCGTAAAATCCTGAATGGGCAGGTATTCGGCAATCAGATCGTCGTATTCCATTCGGTGAACACCCGCGTAGGCCAACAGCAAGGCATCGCATTGGCCTTCTTCCAGTTTTCGTAAGCGGGTCTGGAGATTGCCCCGCATGTCGACCGTGGTGATGTGCGGACAAAAATGCTTCAGCATGGCCACCCGGCGTGTGGATGAAGTGCCTACCACAAACTCGCGGCCACCCGCCAGCGACAGGCTTTTATCGTGGCTCACGAGCACGTCGTTGACCCGTTCGCGTTCCGTAAAAGCAATGATAGACAAATCCTCCGGCAGTGACGATTGCAAATCCTTAGCACTGTGAACGGCAATATCGATGGTTCCGGCCCGAAGCTGGTCTTCCAGTTCCTGCGTAAAAACGCCTTTACTGCCAATTTTCGACAACGACCGATCCAGAATCTGGTCGCCTTTGGTATCGATCAAAACCAGTTCCGAATCAACATGAGCGGTTTTTAGCAAATCCTGAATGTAATACGCCTGCCAAAGCGCCAGCTTGCTGCCGCGCGTTCCAATTTTTATGTTCATGGGTTGAAATCCCCTTTAAAAAACCGTATCTGAAATAAAGGCGGCAAGTTATTCAAGAATTGCTTGCCGACCAACGAAAACGCCACGGGGGCGGTGGGCAACACGCTATTGGCAGGCCGGAGGCCCTCCCCTATAATTCTCACTCGCGACACGCGAGCGACAACGGAGCTTGTTTTTGATGATCTTATCTTGCGTAGTCATCGTAACTTGATCTGCTAAAGGGTGAAATAAATTTACACCATTTCTCAGATTAAGTCTTGACAAGTACAGTTAACGTACATTTTTTCTTATTCTACTTAATGAAGATTGAGTAACGCCTAAATACGAAGCCAAATAAGAAAGTGGAATGCGATTTATAAGTTTTGGGTATTTTTCCATAAACGCCAGATAGCGTGTAGTCGCATTTTCTGAAACTAAAGGGCTCCTTCTTTCTATTTTTTGGATTAAAGATTTTTTTACGATTTTGTTCACAATGCCTTCCCAACCCACAATTGTGTTCGCAATTTCTTCCCAACTGTGTTTGGAAAATACAATGAGCTTACAATCCTCGATAGCTTGTACATAGCCTGCTGATGGAATTTCGTTATCAAAGCTATCCAAGTCCACAACAAAATTATTTTCCTCAATAAAATAATTGGTAATCTCTTCGCCTTTATTGTTGTAATAACAAACCCGGATAATTCCATTTAAAATAAACCCAACTTGTTTTGCAATTTTGCCCGCTTCCGAAAAATAATCTTCTTTACGAAGCTCTAATTCTGTTGCTTTATTTGTAATAAATTCAATTTGCTGTTTATTCAAATTACCGAACTGCAATATATAATTGATTAATGCTTCCATACTTTTATTTCATTTGGCTCATTACCAATTTGTCAAACATTTTATCAGATAGAAGTTTTCTCAAAAATAGCATAAGTTTAGCTCCGGAAGCACCGACATATCTTGTTTTGGGGTTATTTGCCTCAATTCCTTCTTTGATGAGTTTTGCGATAACAATTGGGTCTGAAGCATTTTTTGCAGTTTCCGCATACATTTTACTTACGCCTTTCGCCAAATGGGTATAGGCAGTATTGCCCGAAACCCGGTTCAAATATTCAGTTCCAAGACCTGTCATTTCCGATTTTGTTCCGCCTGGCTCAATCACAATTACATCAATACCAAACGACTTAACTTCTTTACGAAGCGCATCGCTCAATCCTTCAATGGCGAATTTACTTGCGTGATACCATACGCCCATTGGCAATGTTACCTTACCACCTACTGATGAAATGTTTACAATTTTGCCGTAGTTGTTTTTTCTCATAATCGGCAACACTAATTGTATCAAACGAGCTACAGCGAAAACATTTACTTCCAACTGATATTTTGCGTCAGAGATAGGCATATCTTCTAAAGCTCCATAATAGCCCGAACCTGCATTGTTGATTAAAATATCAATACTTCCTGCTTCTTTTATAATTTGATTAACACAAGCAACAAGGCTTTCTTCTTTGCTAAGGTCCAAAGAAATTGGTTTTATGCCGCTTGTTTTTAAGTCTTGCATTTTCTCTATTCTACGTGCTGCACCGTAAACATTATAGCCGTTTTGAGCCAAATAAATTGCAGTTGCTTTTCCAATTCCTGCCGAAGCTCCCGTTACTAAAACTGTCTTTACCATTTTTTTATTTTTAAAATAACTTAATGGTGCAAAGCTGTCTCAATAAATGATAGAAGTATTTGTCATTTGGCAAAAAGTGAATTCTGTTGTAAATAAATAGTAATGGCTGCTTTTTAGGTGTCAGTTCCTTGCCTTGCAGCTAGCGGTTTTGGGCTTTGTGCCAAGCTGGGAATTTGGGGAACGCCAGCCTCAAATATATAACCAAAGGCAAAATAGAATTACAAATGTCCTGCCCATGACTGTCAGCCCTGCTTGCACAAAACCGCTGTTAGCGGCTGGTCTTCATCTTTAACCCGTTGTCGCTCGCGTGCCGCGAGTGAAGGCTATTCCAAGGCCCTCGAGCCCGTAAAAGTGGCCTGTGTCTAAATCCTTGGTCTATGTAGACACAGACCAAGGATTTGTAATCCATCATTCATAACTCATCATTAACTATTTACACGCCCACCGTATCGATTTCATCGGTGGGAATTTTTTCTTCAATGTATTCAACAATCTGACCGGCGATGTCGATGCCCGTCGTTTTTTCGATGCCTTCCAGCCCCGGCGATGAGTTAACTTCCAGCACCAGCGGCCCCCGCTGCGATTGCAGCATATCGACCCCGGCCACCCGCAAACCAAGCGCTTTGGCGGCATTCACCGCCGTCCATTCTTCGTCGGACGACAGTTCCACCGACTTACCGCTGCCGCCCCGGTGCAGGTTCGAGCGAAATTCGCCTTCTTTTCCCTGGCGTTTCATGGCTCCGACCACTTTGCCGCCCACGACGAACGCCCGGATATCGGCCCCTTTTGCCTCGGCAATATACTCCTGAATCAGTACATTTGCCTTCAGGCCGTAGAACGCTTCGATCGTTGACTTGGCGGTTTTGGCGGTTTCGGCCAGGACCACACCCATTCCCTGTGTGCCTTCAAGTAATTTGATGACCACCGGCGGCCCGCCCACCAGTTCAATCAGTTGGTCGACATCTTTGGGATGTTTGGCGAATACGGTTTTGGGCAGCCCCACGCCCGCTTTTGATAGTACCTGCAAACTCCGCAGTTTATTCCGCGAGCGAGTTATGGCCTGCGAACGAGCGGTCGTGAAGACTTTCATCATCTCGAATTGCCGAACCACCGCACAGCCATAATCCGTAACCGAAGCCCCGATACGCGGCACGATGGCGTCGATTTCTTCCAGTGGACGGCCTTTGTAAAGAACCTCCGGTTTACCGCCTTCGATCATCACCTGACACCGCAAATGGTCGATCACGACGGGTTCATGTCCATGTTTTTGAGTGGCTTCTACCAACCGCTGCGTCGAGTACAATTCAGGATTGGTCGACAAAATAGCAATGCGCATATCAATAAGATGGAAAGTCGTTTGGAGTAGAATCTGAGAAGAACAAACCCGAACCTTTGACCAACGTCAGGAAGGCGGATTCTGTTGTTTCATTTGGTACGAAACGTTTTGCAGTGATACGTCAACAACAAATTTGTTGCGCAATAGTTTGCGACCTAACAACACCGGGAAGCGCATCGTTCCCCGGTTTGCCAGCGAAAATTCGGCCCGAATCAGCCGACCCATGATCAGCACGCGGGTTTGGATCACAAACCGTTTTTCGGATTGACCAAATGAATTTTTGACGGTTTTGTACTGAAACAGATCGGTGACAAACTGCTTTTTTTTCTTACCCCGTGGCCCCACCAGCGTAAAATGCAAACGGGAATTATCGCCGATTGGCACCAGCTTTACGTCGGTACAGTGCAGGGCGGAGGTGTAGGCCCCGGTGTCGATTTTGGCTTCGACATCGGACCAGCCCAGATCCGGAAAATCAATGCGGTCCGAAAAACCGATGACCTCTTTCGGGCGATCGACCGAAATCTTCTTCGTCGGTGTTTTCATTTCCCGTTACGAATCAAGCTGCTGAACTGCAGCGACAAATCCATCATCACCATTTTGGCCCGTACGTTTCGTTCAATATGAAAAACCGCTTCATTCAGCTGACCGACCATGCTTTCGAGGTGTTCGGGTTCGAGTACTTTGCCAAAATTTTCCACAAACGTACGTTCTTCGTCGGGGAGTCGCAACAGTTCATTGACGCCATGTTTCCACAAAATCAGATCCCGGCAGAGGCTCAGGCTGTAGTCCAGCAACCCGCGTTGTTTTTCTTTCCCCAGCGCATCGAACTGGTCGGCCTGTTTCACCAGCGCGATCAAATCCTGCCGGTAGCAAAACCGCATCCACTCGGCAAACCACCCATGCCGGTCCGCGCCCGGTTCGCCCTCGTTTTTTTCCGGCTCCTCCTCCGACATCCGAATGGCTTCCGATAGATTGCCGTCGGCCAGATACGCCAGTTGCCGGGCGCGCTTTTCGGGCACATTCAGGTGCTGGCGCAAATGGGTGGTCACTTCTTCGTCGGTAAACGCCCGAACGGCCACGCGCTGGGTGCGCGATAAAATCGTAATCAGCAACTTATCCGCCTGATTGGTGACCACCAGAAAAAGCGTCCGGGCGGGCGGTTCTTCCAGCAGTTTCAACAGGGCGTTGGCTGTGGCCGTATGCAGGTTTTCGGCGCACCAGATCAACACAATCTTGTATTCGCCCTCGTAGGCTTTCAGCGACAGTTTGCCCACCAGTTCGCGGGCTTCCTCGACCGGAATGTTGCCCTGTTTGATGGAAATGGCCGCCAGCCACTCGTCCAGCACGCGGTAGGGATGCTGCCCCACAAACTTGCGCCAGTCGGCCATGAACGTTTCGCTGGTCACTTTGCTACCCGCTACCGGGAAAACAACCGACATATCCGGATGGACCAGGCGGTTCATTTTGGTGCAGGACGGGCACTTCCCGCAGGAATCGGCCAGTCCATCCGCCAATTCCTGGCGGTTTTCGCAGTTAATGAACGTTGCAAACGCCAGCGCCAGCGCCAGATTCGCACTACCCGGCGGACCGTCGAAAAGCTGGGCGTGGGCGAGGTGATTGGTTTGCACGGCCCGTGTCAACGCCCGCTTCGTATCGTCGTGTCCGATAATTTCGCTGAATTGCATAATCAGAGGAGGAAAGAAGGAAGGGAAGAATGGAGAGCATTCTCCACCCTTTTCTGCTTTCATCCTGTTTAAGTTGCTGTCTGCTTTTTCTTTACTCCCTTACTCCTCTCCTCCTTTACTCCGCTCGACTTCCATCCGATGCACTTCCCGCAAAATAGTTTCCTCTACTTCGTCAAACACCCGCCCCCGGCGGCCAATGGTTTCGCGGGCCACCTGCAACGCTTTTTCCAACCGGTAGTTTGTAAAACCTTCGGCACCACCGCCCCACGAAAACGATGGAATGTATTTAGGCTGAAAACCGGCTCCGAACACATTACCATTGACGCCCACCACCGTGCCGGTATTGAACATCGTGCTGATGCCGACTTTCGTGTAATCGCCCATCATCAGGCCGCAGAATAACCGCCCGGTGTTTTCAAACTGCCCGGTGGCGTAACTGTATAAACTGACGTTGGTATAATCGTTTTTCAGATTGGAGTTGTTGGTATTGGCCCCGAGGTTGCACCATTCCCCGATGACCGAATTGCCCAGAAAACCGTCGTGGCCTTTGTTGCTGTAGCCGAAAAAAACCGAATTGCTGATTTCTCCACCCACCTTGGTATACGGTCCGATCGTGGTGTTGCTCCGCATTTTTCCGCCCCAGTTCACCGTCGCGTGATCGCAGAGCGCAAACGGCCCGAGCATCACCGTACCTTCCTGAATCATCGCGTTTTTGCCAACGTAGATTGGCCCGTTTTCGGCGTTCAGGACAGCCGCCCGAATCACCGCGCCTTCCTCTACAAAAATATTTTCGGGTGCATAACACCGGGTGTGCGGATCGGTGATGGCCTGCGAGGTTCGGCCCGCCGTCAACCGTTCAAAATCGGCCCGAATCTGCTCGGCATTATTGGCAAATAGATCCGGCAGATTTCGGATGATCGTCAGCGGTTCGTCGAAGACTGCGACCGTGTCGGCGTCCGCTACGGAAGGAACTGACGAAAGCAATTTTTCGCTGCGCAAAGCGACGAGCAAACCATCCGGTGTTACCAGACCAACACCCGGTTTTAGGCCATTTAATGCATTAATAAGCGATTTGGTAGGGCAAATTGCACCGTTTACGAAAAAACCGTCTTGCGTTACCAGACGCGGATATTTTATTTGCAGGTACAACTCGGTGAGAAACGACGGTTTTGTCTGAAGTTGTTGGGCCCATTTTTCCGTAATCGTGCAGATACCGATCCGGATTTCGCTCACAGGCCGGGTAAACGTGAAAGGCAATAAAGCCGTACGGATCGTCGGATCGTCAAATAAAATCAGGTTGTACATAAATTACTCAACAGTCTGATTGCAAATATCCGAGATTAATCGGGAAAAGCGACGCCCCGGTTTTTATCGGCTACTTTAATTTTTTCATGTGTCTTTTAAACCATTTCACCGTCTAAATGGTCATTGTAGGAAAATTTGCATATTCCCGCCCATACCACAAATGAAAAATATTTTATTAGTCTCTTTAATTGGTCTTTTACTCAACTGCGACAACAAGAAAATCGGCGTTCCTCAACTGCCCGGCTGCGGAAATTTCATGGCGCTGAAGAATAAAAAAGAATGGTCGGCGGCTTCAACGGCAACGTTTTCCAACCGCGACAGCATCAATGTGATGGTAGAAGAATGCGGTACGTTTCGCACCAGTGGCGAAGTTGACTGGCTAAGTATCAACCAATTACCAGCTAAACCCGGAACTTACCCACTGCAACCCATCCATTGGGATGCCCTCAACGGAACTCCGCTGTCGGCCTGGATCTATACCCGCCTTGGCGATAATTCGACCGGCGATCGGTACAATCTGATTAGCTCAAAAACGGAAAAAAACGAAGTAACGATCGATGCTTATAACCCAAGCAGCCACGAATTGGAAGGGCACTTGAACGCGACCTTCGTTATCGATCCGGAAAGTGATTCGCCCGGCCGGTCGCGGCCCGACACCATCCGGATTCAGGATGCCATTTTTTCGGTGGTGGTCAACGGCGCAATTTAATCGGTTTTTTGGCGGCCCTATCGGTTTTGGTCGTAGCTTTGGGCAACCGATTTATTTCATTTTATGCGCCGTTACGGACTGATTGGGTATCCGCTTACTCACTCGTTTTCCCAGAAATATTTTACTGAAAAGTTCGCGAAAGAAGGCATTCCGGACAGTCGTTACGATTTGTTCGAGCTGCCCGACCCGACGGCTTTCCCGGAACTAATCGCTTCGATTCCCGATCTGGTCGGGCTGAACGTTACGATTCCGCACAAACAGGCCGTTATTCCTTTTCTGGATGAACTCGACCCGGCTTCGGCGGGTCGCATTGGTGCCGTCAACACGATCCGGATTCTCCCGAATGGTCGAAAAATCGGCTACAACACCGATTACTACGGTTTTCGTTTATCGCTGGAAGACTGGTTGAAATCGCTCGAGATTATCCCGGATATACTTCAGGCACTGGTGCTCGGCAACGGCGGAGCGGCCAAAGCCGTGACCACCGCCCTCACCGATTTGCAGATTCGCTACCGGCTGATTTCCCGTCAGCAAACCGCCGAGGCACTGGCTTACGACGCCATCAGCCCGGAAATTCTGGAAGAATACCGCTTGATTATCAACACCTCACCGGTCGGAACCTATCCGAATACCGAAGCCAGTCCGGCCATTCCGTACGGCATGCTGACGCATCGGCATTTGTTATATGATCTGGTATACAACCCGGCCGAAACCCGGTTTTTGCAGTTGGGTCGTGAACACGGTGCCACGACACACAATGGTTTGCCGATGCTGCATCTGCAAGCCGAGAAAGCCTGGGAAATCTGGAATCGGTAACAATTCAACTCAGAAATACCGCTGACAGGGTCTCCGACCGTAGCGACGGCCCGGCACTGTCAGAGCGATAAACCATGCAGGAAGTTACGCTCAAAAATGCCACGGTTTTTACCGGAAACACGATTTTATCGGGCGCATTCGTTCGGGTGTCGAACGGTTTGATTCAGGAAATCTCAACCGGCGAACTGGCGGGTTCGGAAACGATTGATTTGCAGGAAAAATGGCTGATTCCCGGTTTTGTCGATCTACAGGTGTACGGCGGTTCCGACGTTTTCCTGAATGAAGCGCCAACGACCGAAACCGTATCGCACATTTACCAGACCCACCTGAAAAACGGGACGACATCGGTTCTGCCTACGCTCTATTCAACCTCACTGGATGTTATTCTGAACGCCATTGAAGCGGTGGGCAACCTACGGCAAACGAACCCGAACGGGGTACTGGGATTGCACGTGGAAGGGCCGTATATCAACCCCGAGAAGCGGGGTGTCCACAGTCTCCAGTACGTTCGGCAACCTGGCGAAGCGGAGTTGGATATGCTTTTTGAAAAAGGGCGTGATACCATTCGGATGCTGACCATTGCACCCGAAATCTTCCATTCTCAACAACTGGTTCAACTGGTGAGTCAAGCCCAAACTACATCAATCCTGCTTTCGCTGGGCCACAGCAATGCAACGTATCGGGAAGCTATGGCAGCGTATGCTAACGGGATTACGCTGGCGACGCATTTGTATAACGCCATGCGTCCGTTCGAAAGCCGCGAACCGGGCGTGGTCGGGGCGGTTTTTGACCATCCGGCGGTGCGGGCCAGCATTGTAGCCGACGGTTTTCACTGCGACTGGGCCACGATCCGGATTGCCAAGCGCCTGCTCGGCGAGCGGTTGTTCCTGATTTCGGACGCTATTTTTGCCAATCCGCCCCAGCCGACCTACGCGTTCGATGATTTTACGCTCTACTATGAAAACGGGCGATACACGAACCACGAAGGCAAACTGGCCGGTTCGTCGATTACCCTGCTGAACGCCGTTCAGAATTGCATCCGGCACGTGGGTTTGGAAGCCGCCGAGGTTTTTCGCATGGCATCGACGATTCCGGCCGAAATTATTGGACTGGGCAATTCGCTGGGGAAAATCCAGCCCGGTTTTGCCGCAAATCTGGTGGTTTTGGATAACGACCTGGCGGTTTCTCAGGTGCTGACAAACGGGCAATTTTACCAAACGGCTTCTTCCTGAAAAATCAATTGACCAGTGTCGGCTTTTGCGTTTTTTTATTGGTAATGACCAGAATAGCCGATGCCAGTGCAATCAGCACCACGGCCAGAATCAGAAGATAGGTATAGCCTTTTGACAAGTCGGGCAGGACAACGGTTTTCTGATTGCTCAGCATTTCATAGATCGGAATGACCCCCTGAAAAACATACGCCTGCGCCAGTGTGATGAAGCAGATGACGATCAACATGATAAAACTGTGCTTGACCGTAAACCGGAATAGCTGCGATTCCTTTCCAACCAGATCACCGGCCGCAGCCGCCACCGCGATCGATTGCGGAGAAATCATTTTACCGACCACCCCACCCGACACGTTGGCCGCCACCGTGACTACCGGATCAACGCCAATCGACTGAGCTGTAGCGAACTGGAGTTTACTAAACAGGGCATTCGCCGAGGTATCGGAACCGGTGATAAAAACGCCCAGCCAACCCAGAACGGGAGCAAAAAACGGAAACAAACTGCCGGTATTCGCCAGCGCGTCGGCCAGGGTGAGCGTAATGCCCGAGTCATTCACGATGTATGCGAACCCCAGTACGGCGGCAATGGTCAACACCGGAAACCGCAACTGTTTTAAGGTGCTGAGAAATACCTTCGTAGCCTCACCATACGTCAACCCAATCAGGGGTATAACCACCAGATTGGCAACCAGAATGGCAGTTCCGGCGGCTGATAAATAGTTGAATTTAAAAACTTTAGGCAATAAAGAGCCGTCTTTGCCCTGAATGGCATTGTGCAGGCCCGGTACTTCGAACTGAATCATGCCGACGGCGTTGAGCACGTCCTTGATCGGCTGAATCCCCCAGGCAATAATCATCATTGTCAGCACCAGAAACGGCGACCACGCCCGCAGCATTTGTCCGCCCGTATAGCTGATCTCCGTATTGAAAGTTGGAGCGGGTTCGTTGACAAACCGCCAGACGGTTTTGGGTTTCCAGAACCGCAGGAACACCATCAGCGCGACAATAGAGCCCAGTCCGGCGATGACATCGGGCAGGGAAGGCCCTAAATAATTGGACGAAAACCATTGCAAAAAGGCGAATGAAACGCCCGAAACCAGCACCGCAGGCATGATTTCCCGTGCTTTTTTAAAACCGGCGATGATCGTAACCAGGTAAAACGGCAGGATGATCGACAGAATCGGGAGCGTGCGTCCCACCATCTGCGAGATCGGTAATTCCGGGATACCAGACACCTGCGAAGCCACCGTGATCGGAATCCCGATGGAGCCAAACGCCACCGGAGCGGTGTTGGCAATCAGGCAGATCCCCGAGGCATACAGCGGATTGAAACCCAAACCGACCAGCATGGCGGCCGTGATCGCAACCGGCGCCCCAAAACCGGCGGTTCCTTCCAGAAAGGAGCCAAACGAGAACGCAATGAGGAGTGCCTGCAACCGCCGGTCGGAGGTAATGGACGCCATGAAGTGCTTGATAATCTCAAACTGGCCGCTTTTAACGGTTAAGTTGAAGAGAAAAACCGCCATGATGACCAGCCAGCAGATTGGAAATAAGCCGTATAACGCACCGTGGCTGAACGACAAAACCGCCAGTTTCACCGGCATTCCGTAAATGAAAATGGCAATCAGGGCCGCAATAACCGTCGCGATCAAACTGGCCTGATAGCCCTTCATTTTTCGGATAATCAACGCCCAGAAAATGAAAAGGATGGGCATTGCCGCGACCAGCACGGACAAAACAATGTTATTAAACGGATCAATAACCTGCGTCCATTTCATAGATACGAAAGCGTTAATGGGTTCAGTGTAAAAACAGGATTACTCGTTACCGATTATACGAATCCGTTGCCGTTCAATCCATACGTTCTTAAAGATAAATCGGTCAAACACTTACTTATAGCCCGGCTTTTTGAATCGGCCTGCGAGCGGGTTCAGACCGGTTTGTAGGTCATCAGCCAGTCGTCGCCCACGCGGTCGGTATCGACCAGCCGCCCGCGAATCCGCGGAGCCGTCAGCCCATCGCCCAGCACTTTAGGGCTTTTAAAAATCCGGGCTTCATCCCAAAGTCCCTGACTCAGAAAACTTTCGAGCAAAACCGCCCCACCTTCGACAATCACTGATTGAATCTTTTTCTGGTACAAATCGGCAATAAGTTGGGGCAAGAAATCCGTTGCAGGATCTAACGGAATGTATTTTGTCTGGCCGACGGTTTCGGCCTCTGACGGCACAATCGAATAAACAAGTGTCGGCTGTGAATTGTCGAAAAGATGCAGTGAAGTCGGTAACGAAAGCTGTTTATCGATTACGATTCGCACCGGATTTCGTCCGCTCCAGAGCCGGACGTTCAAGTGCGGATTGTCGTGCCGGGCGGTATTGGTTCCTACCAGAATGGCGTCTTCTTCGGTTCGCCATTTGTGGACGAGTTGCCGCGACAAGGCTCCGCTGATCGGAATGGGCCGGAAATCGGGCGGGGCTAAAAAACCGTCGGCGGTTTCGGCCCATTTCAGCATCACATAGGGGCGTTGCTGTTCGATAAAGGTAAAAAACCGCCGGTTCAACTCCCGGCCCTGTTCCGCCAAAAGACCGGTTTCTACCGCAATTCCGGCGGCCCGCAGTTTCGCCAGTCCTTTTCCCGCTACCAATGGATTCGGGTCGTCATTGCAGACAACTACTTTTTTAACCTTTTTGGCAATCAGCAGATCGGCGCAGGGTGGGGTTTTTCCGTAATGCGAACACGGTTCCAGCGTCACATAAACCGTCGATTCGGGCAACAGCGACTCATCGGTCACCGACCGAACGGCGTTAACTTCGGCGTGTGGCCCACCGTATTGCCGGTGCCAGCCCTCGCCAATGATGCGCTGGTTATGCACGATTACGCAGCCCACCATTGGATTCGGGCTGACGTGCCCCCGGCCCCGTTCGGCCAGTTCCAGGGCGCGCGACAGGAACAATAAATCGTTGATCAACGGTTTTTAGTAACAGTTTATATACTACAACGTAAAGAAATCGGTAAAAACCGTAAAATCTGTTTAATGAAGGCTTAGATTTACACAAATTTTACGTCCGCATGCTTACAGCCAAGTCATTATTTGATTCGCTGGTGGGGCAATTGAAGGGCTATCGCCCGGAAGAAGCCCGCGCTATCGTGTTTTTATTGCTGGAACATTACCTCTTGCTCCGCCGAACTGACGTGGTGGCCGGAAAACCGGTACCAACCAATCCTCCACAACCGGACTGGGACGAACTCATTCAGCGGCTCAACAACCACGAACCCGTTCAACACCTCATTGGCACAACGGAGTTTTGTGGTCTGGAGTTTCAGGTGTCCCCGGCGGTTCTGATTCCGCGCCCCGAAACGGAAGAACTAATCCGGCTCATCGTCCGGGATTATGCCGAAACAACCGGGCAATTGAACATGATCGACATTGGAACCGGTAGCGGCTGCATCGCCGTCACCCTGGCCCGGTTTCTGCCGCAGGCTTCCGTAGTGGCCTGGGATTTGTCGCCGGAAGCGCTGGAAGTTGCGCAGTTAAACGCCCAAACGTTGCTGGCCGACGTGGAGTTTGAGCAACGCGACATTCTGAATGTCGGCGAAGAAAACCGCCTTTTCGAGTGCGTCGTCAGCAATCCGCCGTACGTTACGCTCTCGGAAGCGGAACATATGGAAACGAACGTATTGCGGTATGAACCCCATCTGGCGTTATTTGTAGAGGATCAGGACCCGCTGCTATTTTATAAAGCCGTTGCCGATTTCGGTCAGCAGCATCTAAGCATCGGTGGAGCCTGTTTCGTGGAAATCAACGAGCGGTTTGGCCCGCAGACCCAACAGGTTTTTGAGGAACGAAATTACCATAACGTTCAGATTTTCAAGGATATTCACGGGAAAGAGCGATTTGTAAAAGCGGTTAAATAATAAATGAATAATGAAGAGCTGGATGCAGCGTTCTTGTTCATTATTCCTTGTTCATTCATTCCATGACTTCAGCGGACATTACCTATCATACCAAAATTCGTCAGGTATTCGACGAGATGAGCAAGGTTGTTGTGGGGCAACAGGCGTTGCTCAACCGGCTGCTGATCGGCCTGTTTACCGGCGGACATATTTTGCTGGAAGGCGTTCCCGGTTTGGCTAAAACGCTGACGATCAATACGCTGGCCAAAGCATTACAGCTTGATTTCCAGCGAATTCAGTTTACGCCCGATTTGCTTCCGGCTGATTTGATCGGAACGATGATTTTTAATCAGAAGTCGGGCGATTTTGAAGTGAAACAGGGACCGGTTTTTGCCAACCTCATTCTGGCCGATGAAGTCAACCGCTCGCCCGCCAAAGTGCAGTCGGCGCTGCTCGAAGCGATGCAGGAAAAACAGGTGACCATTGGGGAGGAAACGTTCGTGCTCGATAAACCTTTTCTGGTGCTGGCCACTCAAAATCCGGTCGAGCAGGAAGGAACCTATCCGCTGCCGGAAGCCCAGATCGACCGGTTTATGATGAAGGTGTTTGTGGGCTATCTATCGAAAGATGAAGAACTTGAGGTGATGCGCCGGATGTCGAACCTGAATTTCGATTACGAAGTGCAGCCGGTTCTGGACAAGGAAGACATTTTCGCGATCAAGAACGAAATCAATAAAATTACCATTTCGGAAACCCTCGAGAAGTACATTATCGAACTGGTTTTTGCCACCCGCCGACCGCTCGACTACAACCTCCGCGACGAAGCCCGGTATATTCAGTACGGCGTTTCGCCCCGCGCCAGCATCAACCTGAACCGGGCCGCCAAAGCCCTTGCCTACTTCGACCAGCGCGATTACGTATTGCCCGAAGACATCAAGGAAGTCGCCCCCGACGTGTTCAACCACCGGATTCTGCTAAACTACGAAGCCGAAGCCGACGGCGTCACGACCTTGCAGATCATCGATTCGATTTTGCGGAAAGTGGCAATTGGGCGGTAATAGGCACTTTCTGCTGTTATTTTTCGTAAATTGAAAACGTCAGGAAACTTAATAGGTGGTAATGAGTCGATTTAGTGCCATCGGCACGATATGTTTGTAGCTCTGATAGCCACCTGGCTTTTAGCGCGCCTTTAGGTGCGCAACCTCAACTAATTGCGTACCTAAAGGCACGCTAATACCCGAAAAAACCGACTTTTCTACAAACATTCAACCGCTAAGCGGCCAATAATCTACCAATTCTTGAATAAAAAAAGAGAGGCTATGGTTTCAATTCGCCTAAAAGAGCGTGTGCGAAACGGCGGAATTTTCGTTCCGCTTCCGTCAGTATTGGATAATCAGGAAGTCGAAATTAATGCCATCGTGCGATCGGTCATTTCTCCAGTTTCATCGATTTCTCCCCAAACTGCTCAGGCTTTCTTTGATAAAGTGATGGTTCGCTCGACGGAGCATTTCGATGAGTATGACCAGTAAACGAATTGTGCTTAACTACCTCTGCACCGCCTTCCGAATCGCTTCACCCCAGAAAACACCCAGCGTTGCTGATCCCTGTTTGTTGGGATGCAGAAAGAACGTTCCCTGCTGACCGGTTTCATGCTGGAAATCAGTCAAATAATGCGTTTTGAAATAGTTGAATCCCTGCGTATCGCCTACGTACACCTGCTCCGGATGGGTTTTGTCGTAATCCGCGACCAGTCCGTCGATTTGGGGAAAGTACGTTTGCAGCCGATCCAGTCCTTCCTGCAGGTATTTCGACCGGTTATACGTAGTTGGACTGTACCAGATCGGATGATGGAAAACCAGCTTGCAGCCCGGATTGGCTTTCAGTAAAGTGTCGGCAATGGTTTTCAGGTTGGCGCGGTACGAATCCGGCGAAACGGGCGAACCGTTGGGCCCCTGCATGGCGCTGTCGTTCGTACCGAGAATAATGGAAAAAACCAGTTGACCGGTTTCTTTCCGGAAGGTTTCCGCAGCCAGCGCCACTTTGGGAAATGATTTGTTGGTCACGGGCAGAAAATCAACGATCGTGTAACCGCCCACGCCCTGATTGGAAAAGGCGACATTCTCAATCCCAGCCTGTTGTTTCAGATACGCCGTCGCCAGAACCGGTGGCGCTTCGGTTTGCCGGTCTTTCAATCCGGCACCCGCTGTAATGCTGTTTCCGATGAAAACAATATTCAGCTTTTGTTCCGCGGCCGAAGCGGTTTCTGATGCGTTAAAAACACCCGCAGCAATCCGTTTTCGCAACAGGTCATTGAGATTCGGCTTGGTTCGAGACTGCTCCCGCTTTTCCAGTTCGGCGGTAATAACCGGTATCCAGCGTTGCTGACCCTCCCGATTTAGGTGAAGGCCGTCGGCTAAAAACAGGCTGGAGCGGTCTTTGCCATCCGTCAACGGAACGACGTCGATGTAATACAGTCCGTCGATTTTTTCGGACAGTTTTTTGATTTGCTTGTTGAATTGATCGCCCTGTTTCCTGAATTTTTCCCGGGCCGGTGAATGGCGGTTTGAAATGAAATAGACTTCGGCCAACGGATTTTCTTTCCAGAGACGTGCCAGAAACGTCTTGAAGTTTTTGACGGCGGTTTCAGGTGCATCCCCAGCAGCCAGATCATTGCCTCCGCAGGAAAAAACGATGCGGGCGGGGCGAGACGGCAGAATGATCCGATCCATGACCCGCAGCACATCCGGGATGGTAGCTCCGCCGAATCCCCGGTTTACCGGACTAAACCGACTGAAATCCCCCTCCAGCGCTGGCCCCCAGAGCCGCCAGGTCGAACTTCCGACAAAGAACGTGGAACCGGGAACGGGCGGATCATTGACCGCCCTGGCTTCGTACGCCTTGATTTCCGATTCGAAACGCGGTTCCTGCGCCAGCAATCTGGCGTTGGCCGAAACCCAAATCAGGAGTGTTAGTAAAAAGAACTGTGCGAGAAGGCTGGCGGAGCGGTTTTTCTTCATTTCCGTAATCAGTGCTTGTGGACAGGAGAGTCGTCAAAGCACTGATCCTACTCTTTATTTCGTGTAATTTGCCAATTCCAGTTCAAAACCGGGCAACACCTCTTCACCCGACAACACTTTATCAAAACCGCTGACAATCTGAATCTCCCCGTTGGCTCGAAAAATATAGGTAGTGGCTGTTTTGGGATCGATCAGCCAGGCCAATCGGCAACCGTTGGCAATCCAAACGTCCGACATCTTGCTTTTAGCTACTTTTAACGAATCAGTAGCCGATACCAATTCAATGACAAAATCAGGGCAAATGGGCGGAAATTGCTCCTGCTCGCGTTCGGTAAGTTTATTCCAACGCTCTGAATGAACCCAGGCAACGTCCGGTGAGCGCGTGCTGCCGTCGGGTAAGTAAAAAGGAGTCGACGAATCAAATACACGACCATTTTTCTTCTGACGATTCCAAATTGTTACATCAGTATTTATCTCTGAATTCAGAGAGCCTGTTTTTCCTCCGGTGTTAGGCATAACAATGATCAGACCGTCGGCATCACGCTCAAACCGGTAGTTGGCGTTATCCTGACAGAAATTATAGAACTCTTCCTGGGTGTTGATCTGCCGAAACCAGAACGAGATTCTTCCCGTTTCGTCGTCTACTGCTGCTGGTGCAGGGATTGGCAGTGTTTCCATATGATCGTTGATTTAGTCAAAAATAACGATTTAAAACTGGAAATAGATGAATTGGTTCGAGGTGAAGACGCCGAACAGGTACGAGAGGAAACAGATTAGCGGAAACAGCACGAAGAATAAACCGGTATTGCGCGTCGGAATGGTTAGGTAGAATTTCTCCTTCACGAACAAAACCGCTACCAGCAAAACACAAAACCACATTTCAACGGAATTGAAAGGCGTGCTGAGCGGGCCGTCGAAAGGCGTGAAGATGATTTTTCCAAGAATGTGAAAGGCATTTTCGACCGGGGCTTTGTGGTTCCGGAAGAACACCCACGTCAGCATGACCAGTGCAAAGGTCAACATGAGTTGCAGCAGTTGGTACAGCTTATTTTCCTCCGGCAATTTGATGCCCGCTTTCAGCAGTGCTTTATCGCGCCAGCCCGCCAGGAGTTGATAGGCGCCGTGTAAACCGCCCCAGATGATGTAGTTCCAGCTGGCACCGTGCCATAATCCACTGACTAAGAACACAATAAATACATTCAGATACCGCCGTGACGGACTAACCCGGTTGCCGCCAAGCGGAATGTAGAGGTAATCGCGAAACCAAGTGGAAAGCGAGATGTGCCAGCGTCGCCAGAATTCGGTGATGGAACGGGAAAAATAGGGCGTCTTGAAATTGTCCATCAACGTAAATCCCATCGTGCGGGCGGCTCCGATGGCAATGTCGGAATAGCCCGAGAAATCGCAGTAAATCTGGATGGTGAAAGCCAGGGTTGCCACCAGCAGCGTAAGGCCGTTCTGCTGCAGAGGATGATCGTAGGCATGACTAACAATCTCGGCCATGCGGTCGGCGATGACCACTTTCTTGAAAAAACCGAACGCCATTTGCATCAAACCGGCTTTCAGATTCTCGAAACTGAAATGAAAGTGGGTGTGAAACTGGTGTAAAACGTTCTGCGGACGTTCGATCGGCCCGGCGACCAATTGCGGGTAAAACATCACGTAGAGCGCGTAAATCCCAAAATGGTGTTCGGCTTTCTGGTTGCCGCGATAGACCTCGATCGTGTAGCTCATCGCCTGAAAGGTATGAAACGACAAACCGATCGGCAAAATCGCATCGACGATGCCAAACGAAGTGGTGTTTGGCTGACCGAACAGTGTCAGTACTTTATTGAGCAGGCCAATGGCCTTTTGGTTGACGAGTTGGGCCAGGCCATCCTGGTTGGCCTGTTCGAGCAACCAGACGAGGCTATCTGTGAAAAATCCAAAATATTTAAAGAACGCCAGAATACCGATATTGGAAATCAGACTGATTATCAGCAGCCATTTTCGCGCAGAACCGGGTTGGGTTCGCTCCAGCCAGATCCCGGCGTAGTAGTCGATAACGATGGTCAGAAACAGAATCAGGATGTAACTCGGCTTGAAGACCATGTAAAAATAACAACTGGCCAACAGCAACAATACCCATCTTCCGCGCCACGGCAGGCTGTAATACGCCAGCGTTACGACGATAAAAAACAATAAGAACTGGAGCGAATTGAATAGCATTAAGATAGTAGATTAGAGAGAATTGACCATTGACGACGGACCATTGACCATAGACAAGCGGTATTCCTGGTTTTTGTCTATGGTCAATGGTCCGTCGTCAATGGTCAATCGCACAATCATGACTGGCGTTCTTTCTTTCGTATGATTTCCCGGACGATGTACAGCGGACGGCCTTTGCTCTGGAAGAAAATCCGCAGTACGTATTCACCGATTAATCCTAAGCCGATCAACTGAATACCGCCGAAAAGAATGATGGTAAACAGCAAGGCGGTGAAACCTTCCGGTACACCGCCGAAGAAATATTTTTTGATCAGTACCTGGATAAAATACAAAAAAGCAATCCCAATGGAAATCATGCCCAGATTGGTCACAAACTTGATCGGGAATTCACTGAAGTTAAAAATGCCGTTATAGGCCAGTCGACGCAGCATTTTAAACGTGTATTTGGCGTCTCCGGCCACGCGGGCATCGCGCTCGTATTCCACGCCAATCTGTTTGAACCCAATCCAGCTGCGCATGCCGCGAATGAAGCGGCTTTCTTCGGGCATCTGATTGAGGACGTTGGCCACCCGGCGGCTGATCAGCGAAAAATCTCCGCTATCGAGCGGAATATCGACGTAGGAAATGGTTTTCATAAACCGGTAAAACAGGAAATAGGCGGTTTTCTTGAAAAAGCCCTCCTTCCGTTTTTTCCGAACGGCGTAAACCACATCGTATCCTTCCTGAAATTTGGCGTAAAATTCACCTAGCAATTCGGGGGGGTCCTGCAAGTCGCCATCGATGATAAACAGGGCTTCGGTACCTTTCGCAGCAGCCATTCCGGCCGTCAGCGCAATCTGGTGGCCGTAGTTTCGGGCCAGAAAAACGCATTGGTACCGTTCGTCCGTCAAGGCCAGTTGCTGCATCAATTGAGCGGTATTGTCGCGGCTACCATCGTCGATCAGGACGACTTCGATGGAAAGCGGAGAACTGTCCATCAGGGCATTCAGCCGCGAAACAAGGTGTGGAAACGATTCCCGTTCGTTGTAAAGTGGAGCGACAATCGAAATGAGTGGTTCAGACAAAGTGTATGGTAGTTGATTGGAGTGCACAAAATTACATTTTTGTGTTCACTTACCGAACGTTTAAAAATTGATTCGAAAACCGGATGTCAGCTTTTCCATTTGGAACGATCAGAAGTCCGAGTTGATAAGTACCCGGATACAGAAACGATTTGAGCACGCGGGCGCTGACATTCGGCATTCGGCGTTTCAGGTAATACTGAACCGGGAAAAACAGGTTTTCGGCCGGAAACAGGTAGGTATGCTGGTCTGATTTGACAATGATGCAAGCGTCGTCGATTCCGGCGGGCAAGGGCCAGTCGTTGGTGATCACCCGAAACTCGTCCGCCGATTCCTGCACCAGCAGGTGAAAAGAAGAGTCGGCGGGAGGAACCGGTTTCAGCAAGGTTTGTTCGTAGGGGGCATAAAAGGTATTTTCCGGATAGGAATAGAAGCCTTTTTGTGTCGACATGTGCATCCATTGACTAATGGCTTTTGCGTATGCAGAACCGATGATGGCTCCAAATCCAAGATCATTGTGTTTCTGATTGAAAACCGAGGTCTGCCGAATGAGCTTTTGGGCACCCAACGGTGGCAGATGATAAAAATACATAACTACCCAAACGAGCGCCCCCAAACCGATGCCCCCCATCATCCACTGCTTCCGGCGTTCCGGATTTCTGGTTTCACTCAACAGGTTCAGATACAGCAAGATAACAAACAGCGCCGGGTAGATCATGTAATTGCTGATCAGCATGACGTCGTAGCCAAACCGGGGTCTTAAAACCGCAATGACGACCGCATTGACCAGCAAAAAAACGTATGCACCTACAAAAAAGTAGCGCCGGTGATTCAGCTTCAGATCCACCGGTTTTCGGTTTCGTTGCCACAGGCTGGGTAAAAGTGTCGTTTTGAACAGCCCGAACAGGATTGCGACGAGCGTCATTCCGGCAGCGGTGGGCAAAATACTGCGGACAACGATTCCCTGGGTGGGAAAGAAATCAAACAAACCGCCCAGGAATGTAAAAAAAGCAAAAAAGACCAGATGGGGATTTTTCAGTAAAAACGACAGACTGCTTTCATTGCCCTGCAAATTGGCAAAATCGTGGAAATAAAAGAGAATGGCCAAAACGCCTAAACCGATCCAGATGACGAGTCGCCACAGGAAATTCGTTCCTTCCAGACGCCATTGCACCAACAAAACGGCGGCTCCGGCTACCCAGCCAAACAAACCGTTACTGTTTGAAAATGAAACCAGTAACTGCAATCCAATAGCGCCGAAAAACCGCACCGAAAAAACCGTCGGGCGGTTTGCGTTGGCCAATAAATAGATCGCCCAAAGGGCCAGCATGGGAACCACCTGATGTTGTAAAGCCGTAATGGCCCAGAAGCTGGTCAGCCGGTATTGTGGTTGGAACAGCACGAAGGTAACCGGCAGAAAGGCCAGTAACGGCAGGTAAAGCGTTCGGAAAATTCGGAATAAAACCAGTAACAGCGCCAGCAAACAGCCGAATCCGACCAGAATCAGCCACCGAAAATTGAGCGTTCCCGTCAGTTTGTAGAAGAACACCGTGGTCAGTTTGGCAAACACAATCCGGTGTTCGTTGTTCGGAACCAGTAGCCAGTGCAGTTTCTCCGCAAAGGAATCGGCGGCCGTATACTCAATCAAAAACTCGATAAAAGCCTGCAAATCATCCATCCAGGGAATATTATCGGCAAAGATGAGCACCAGTGCCAGAAAGCAGACCATCGGAAAAGCAACCAATACCGGAGAAATTCTCCGAAGCCACGCGGAAACCTGAATCATAGTTCGTTACAATGTGGACTGGAACTCTTCGTAGCCGACTGGCTCCTACCACCGGTTCGGGCGGTTCCCGTCCATTTCTACCCGTTCCGAATCAATACACCACCTCTACCCGTTCGATAAAATCTTTGTACTGTTTGGCCGGGATAAAATGCGATTGCGTTCGGTACGTCAATACGATAAATACCAGCAACAGGGAAATCAGGAAGGCCTGTAAAATGACGATGAACAACGAAAAAACAATATAACTGGCCCAGCCCGAAATGGTCCACTGACCCGTAAACCGCAACAAAACCACAATGGCGATCGCAGCCGAGGAGATGGACGCGGTGATGATGCAAAACAGAAAAATGCGCACGGCGGTGGCCTCCATCAACACCGCAATCGCACTCAGGCCGTGAAGAATCAACGACACAAAATTCATTTTGGACTGCCCCGCCAACCGCAGCCCGCGCTCGAGCGGAATGGATCGGTACGGAAGCCGCGAGCGAATGACCCCGCCGGGGTAGTTGTTCCAGATGTCGGAGACGTGCGCCAGTTTTCGGAGCAGCGTGGGGGGAATGGCGCTGAAATTGCCAAAGGTAATGGCCTTCCCCGTCAGCAGTTTGAATACGGTTTTATAAATCTGGTAAAAGGTTTTGAATAACCGGCTTTCCTGTCGTTTGGTACGGTGGGCGAAGATAATCTGTCCGGGCGTGTTCAGTGATGCGTCCAACAACCGGGCGATATCCTCCGGTTTATCCTCTCCGTCAGAATCCATTACGATGGTGGTGTACGCTTCCGGCTGGTCGGCCAGGTAAGATAGCCCCAGCGCGATGGCTTTCTGATGGCCCACATTCCGCCACAACCGCAGAATCGACAGGCTTTGTCCCGTATTCATCGGCAATTGCTGGTAATTCGTTACTGAACAATCGTCGACAATCAGAAAATGAAACCGCTGCCGAATGGCGGGCTCGACCGTTGCAACGATTTTGTCCAACAGCAGACTAACGGCCTCCCAATCATTAAAAAGTGGAATAATTATATTAATGCGGTCAGCAGGAGTGGATAGTTCGGTCAACGTACAGTCGATTTATAACATGAAGAACGGCGCAACAAAAATAGGACATTATCGTGGACTTGCGACTATTGGGCCACGGCACTTTATTCGTACGGTTATTCTACGGTTTCGAATTCGGCCCTTTCAAAACCGCTACCGGTTTTCACGGCTGGCGGTTTGCCGGCTAAAATCCGGAGTGACTCCCGCTCAATGCGGGGTATTCCGCAGTTCAACTTCCGAGGGTGCCGTGAGCCGAACACCTTTCTTATGGTAATAACTGGCCCAGCACCGGTTCCAGAGGCTCCCGGAGTCAACGTTGAGATCGCCCAGAACCAGCGAATAGGGATTGGCCGGTAACGGCCCCAGTTCCACAACATCGCTGGGACTGCTGGCCATTAATGCGTATCGCTTATCGACGGCATCATGGTATTCCCTGGCCTTCCCGGATCGCAAATCATTGTAGGCCAGGCGCAAATTGGGGTTGCGATACGTTACAAAAACCAGGGCTACCGCAACTGCGCCTACAACAATCCACTGGTAATGAGTCAGGAACGAAAAACCACTGCCGGTCTGCCGCACCGCCCGAACCCAAACCGTCAGATTATAAAACCAGCCTACCGTCAGGATCAGATTCACCGAATTCAGCAAACGGGGAACCGGCTGAACGCCCACTGCCCAGAAATGGAGCATAGTCAACACAAACAGTAGCCCGACATAAGGCCCCACCGCCAGTAACGGGTGGATATCGAAGTAACGGCGGCTGGGATTGTGCGGGTCGGTTAACCGGTAAGCGATCGGTAGGAAAAGGAGCGAAATGGGCACCAGCGGAGTTTGAATAAACTGCTTCGGGAAGTAAATCAAACAGTACCTGAAGGTTGCCGTTAGGGAGAACAGGATATCCTGGCTTTGTTTGTTTCCGCCCATCCGAACGGCATTTCCGGGGGCTTTAATCAGGTAAAAACAGCAAATACAGGCAATTGCGAATAGTATTAACAGGGAAACCGGAAGTTTTCGGCGATAAATCAATAACCCGAACAAAACCGTCCCCAACAAAGCCATTGCCATAATCATGCTGGTTTCGCTGGAACCGATGATGACTGCGACCAGCAGCGATTCGACCAGCAGGAAGGCTGCACTCAGGCGAAACTGAATCCGGTCATGCGCGACCAGTACGCCAACTAAAAATAAAAAACAAACGCAGGAAACCGAATAACAGGCCAAACCGGGATACCAGAAAAAGAATTCCGGGAGCGAAACAAGCTGGGAAATAAACAGAAACGTGGCCGCCGTAGCCGAAATAACCAATTCGGTTTGCGTCAGAACCAGCTGGGCCAGTTGGCGCAAAACGTAGTAAAAACCCAGCCAGAGCAACAGCAGCAGCAGAATCGGAAACACGGTGTAGGCGTTGTACCATTCCCAAACCAGTGGGCCCGTGTGCACCATCAGATTATGGAAATACCGCCCCGTCCAGCCATCGTAATAAAATTGCTGGGCCTGCCAGACACCAAATTTACGGGCTGTATCCGCAAAACAAAAGTCATCGACGAGCGACGGCTGGTTATAAAAGGACAGGGCAATGAGTGGAAAAGCGGCCAGCAGGAAAAAACCGATGATCAGTAAAAAAACGAATTTATTGGGCGTAACCAGTTGATTCATCAGTTCAAAAATTAGTTACACAGCGCGTGTGCTGAATTCTTCTTTTTAAGATTGAATGGTGTATTTTTTATCCATTTTCCGATTCAGAGCCGGATAAGCCAGCACGGCAATCAGAATAATCAATGTTCCGATGTAAAAACCGCCGGTCATCCGTTCGCGGTCGCCAAAAAACAGCCACGCCAGCATGATGCCGTAGACCGGTTCCAGATTGACGGTCAGATTGATTGCGAATGCCGAAAACTTGCGCATCAGCCACACCGAAGCCGAATAGGCATAAACCGTACAGACAAAGGCCAGAATCGAGATCCACAGCCAGTCGGCAGGCCGGGGCCATAACGCCGACGGTTTTTCCAAACCAAACGCCAAATATAACCCCAGAAACAGCAGTGAACTACCAAATGCGCCCGACATTTCGTAAAAGGTAATGGTCATGGCCGGATAGTGTCGCGTAAACCGGCTGTTGATAATCGTAAAAATAGACGCCAGCATCGCCGAGAAAACCGCCATCAACAAGCCCACTGCCCGGTCGATTTCAAAGCGAAAAATCAGATAAAGACCCGCCATCACAACAATGCCCAGCACCACTTCGACCAGGCGCAGGCGTCTCCGAAAAAAAAGCGGCTCCAGCAAACTCGTCCACAACGATCCTGTCGCCATGCCCGCCAGGCAGACCGACGCATTGGCCACCCGCGCAGCTTCGAAAAAGAGCGCCCAGTGTAAGGCAATTACCAAACCGGTGGCCAGTAATTTCAGCCGGTCGCCCGGCGAAACCGGCGCCATCTTCTTCTGCACGTACAGTAAAACGCCCAGGCCGACTGCCGCCAGCAACGTGCGATAAACAACCAATGTCAGGGCCGATACGGAAATCAACAGGCCCAGGATGGCTGTAAACCCCCAAATCAGTACCAGAAAATGCAGATGCAGGTAATCAGTAGTGGTGGGTCGGTTCATACGTACCCACGGACGGAAGTCCGTGATTTTCTTTTTAATAATCATAAATCACGGACTTCCGTCCGTGGGTACGTTAACGGGGAATCGTGTTGTATAAAAGCACGCCAATAGCCGTAAAAACGATATTTGGCAACCAGACTGCGACAATTGGATTCAGATTGCCCGACTCGGCAATGCCTTTGGCCAGCATGAAAAAAAGCAGATACACAAACGCCAGCACAAAACCCAGTGCGACCTGCCAGCCAACGCCCCGACGGCTTTTCCGGGCCGACATAATGACACCGATCGCGGTCAAAATAATAATGGCAAACGGGCGCGTCTGCCGGGAGTATTTCTCCAGCAGATACGTTTCGACCCCGTCGGCCCCCCGGCTACTGAGCAAATCGATGTAATTATCCAGTTCCGAAAACGTAAACGTTTCATACAGGCTGAAATCGCTGTCAAAATCCGAGGGATATAGATTTAATAACGTATCGACTTTGGTTCCGGGCGTGAGTGTTTCCTGTAAACCGTTGATCGTCCGAACGTTATAATCATAAACCGTCCACTTCTTTTTTTGCGGACTCCATTCAATGCGGTCGCCCGCCATTTTTTGCAGCAGCTGATTCCCTTTCACCTTTTCAAGGGTGAATTTGTAACCCGTATTACTCTGATTATTATAGCTTTCCAGGTAGGCGTACACATTGGGAGCTACCTTGATATGGATATTCCGGCCCGAATAGGTGTACGGATCCTTGGTATATTTCAGCTCGAAAGCAATCCGGGTCTGGTTGGCTCTCGGCACCACCCAGCCCACCAGAAAATAAGTTATGATACTGAGAACCAATGCACCCATACCGAACGGTACCAGCAACCGCACAAAGCTCATGCCGCTGCTCAGCATGGCGATAATCTCCGATTTGGCTGCCAGCCGGGAAGTCATGAAAACCGTAGCGATGAACACCATCAGCGGGCTGATGTAATTGGCCCAGTACGGAATGAAATTGAGGTAGTAATCAAACAGGATTTTGTCGCCGGGTGCTTTGTGTTTGTAAAAATCGTCTACTTTTTCGGTGTAATCCACCACGCAAACGATCAGAACGATGACCATTACGACAAAGAGGTACGTCAGCAAAAACCGTTTTAAAATATACCAATCGAGGAGTTTCATGCCAATTTGTTAGAGTCAGACCGGCCACCGGCTAATTGACTAATAAATTCCGGGCCACTTCATTACTAACGAACAACGTTTTTTCGTGATTAATCTGTACCGAAACGGATTTATCAAACACATTGACGTCCTGCACCAGTACCCGGCAGCCCAGGTTCAGACCGGTTTTGTCGAGATGTTGAAGAAATTCCGGCGAATGTTCCAGGACGCCCATCACCTGCACTTCTTCGCCAATCGTCACCTCCGATAATTTGGAGTATTCAACCGCTGGCATGTGTCCCGCCGGGCTCGGGATCGGGTCGCCGTGGGGGTCGAACTGGGGGTATCCCAAAAAAGCATCCAGCTTTTGAACCAGCTCCTCCGAACGGATGTGCTCCAATTCTTCGGCCATTTCGTGGACTTCATCCCAGCCAAAACCCAGTTTTTCGGACAGAAACACTTCCCAGATCCGGTGCCGCCGGATCACTTTCAACGCCAGCCGTTCGCCCTCCTCCGTAAGCCGGACACCCTGGTATTTTTTATAATGAATCAGCTGCTTCTCCGCCAGTTTCCGCAACATATCCGACACCGAAGCCGCTTTCGTAGCCGTCATTTCGGCCAGCGAATTGGTTGTTACCTCCCCTTCCTGACGGGCAGACAGGTAATAAATGGTCTTCAGATAATTTTCTTCCGTGAATGAATGCATTGGTTTCGGACGGATTTGCAACCGGTCCATTCGCTATTGACTAATTCAGGAACGATCGATGAGTCATTCATCTGATATTCCTACCCACAAATTTAGATTTTTATTGCGGTTCAAAAAATTTTTAGACAAGCCTAAATTATTATTTAGAAACATTTGATACATTTGTTTCGTTAATTAGAAGAATATTGTTGTAGCAGTCTAACGCTATGGTAACGAATGAACCGACCACAAGAATGGGACAGGGATGGAAATCCGATAATCTAACCAAATCATTACCCGAAGTTCACGCGAGTATTCCGGTTTCGGAATCCGGCTCGTTTTTTAAGCGGCTGATGGCTTTTGCCGGCCCGGGTCTAATGGTTGCCGTTGGGTATATGGACCCCGGCAACTGGGCAACCGACATCGCCGGTGGCTCACGGTTTGGTTATACTCTATTATCGGTTATCCTGATTTCCAACCTCTTTGCGATGCTGTTGCAACACCTTTCGCTTAAGCTCGGAATTGCAACAGGCCGCGATCTGGCGCAGGCTTGCCGCGATCATTACAGCCGACCGGTTTCCATTGCGCTCTGGATTTTGTGTGAAATTGCAATTGCAGCCTGCGATCTGGCAGAAGTCATCGGATCGGCCATTGCCTTGAATCTGTTGTTCGGTATTCCGCTGACGGTGGGTGTTTGTATCACCGCATTGGACGTTCTGGTATTGCTGTATCTTCAACACAAAGGTTTCCGCTGGCTTGAAAGCATCGTTGGTGCCCTGATTTTTGTCATTTTGCTTTGCTTCGCCTACGAAATTTTGCTGGCTCAGCCCGCCATTGCCGCCGTACTGAACGGTCTAATTCCGCAAAAAGAAGTCATTACCAATCCCGATATGCTGTACATCGCTATCGGTATTCTGGGCGCAACGGTCATGCCGCACAACCTATACCTGCATTCCAGCATTGTGCAAACCCGCGATTTTGCCCAAACCGAAAGCGGTCGCCGGAACGCCATCAAATTTGCGACCATCGACTCTACGCTGTCGTTGTTTCTGGCTTTTTTCATCAACGCAGCCATTCTGATTCTGTCGGCTGCGGCCTTCCACAGCTCCGGAAACCACCAGGTAGCGGATATCACCGACGCCCACCGCCTGCTCGATCCGCTGCTGGGAGCCACCCTGGCCAGTGTGGTGTTTGCGGTCGCCCTGCTGGCTTCGGGGCAAAACTCCACTTTAACCGGCACGCTGGCGGGGCAGATCGTGATGGAAGGTTTTCTGAACATCCGGCTAAAACCCTGGCTCCGTCGGCTCATCACCCGCCTGATCGCCATTGTTCCGGCCCTGGTCGTAACGGTTTTATACGGCGAACACGGCACCTCGGAGTTGCTGGTTTTCAGCCAGGTAATTCTGTCCATTCAACTGAGTTTCGCAGTCGTGCCGCTGGTTTTGTTCACCAGTGACAAATTAAAAATGGGCGTTTTTGTCAATCCCCGCTGGATGACCGTTCTGAGTTGGGCGGTGGCCGGATTGATCATTGTTTTGAACGTCGTTCTGCTGGCCGGGACCATTTAATGGAGAAAACCGGGATATAAAATAAAAAAAGTGGGAAAGGAGAAAGGTGAAAAGGGAAGAAGGAACGGTAGGCGATCCTTTTTCCTCTCGCCTTTCTCCTTTCTCCTTTTTTTAACGTTATCTTTACCCGGATTTCACCAGCCGAACCTGAATTAGCACGGCGTTTATTATTTATGGAAGATAAAAAACACCTGGATAAGGTAACGGCAGCGGGCCTGCTGGTTGCACTGGGTATTATCTACGGCGACATTGGCACCTCGCCACTTTACGTGCTTCGCGCCGTTGTAGGGACCGATCAGCCAATTCAGGAAGACATTGTCAGAGGAGCTCTATCCTGCATTTTCTGGACAATTACCTTGCAAACCACCGTTAAATACGTCGTTTTAGTACTGCGGGCCGATAATCGCGGGGAAGGTGGAACGTTCGCATTGTACGCGCTGGTTCGGCGACACGCCCGCTGGCTGACGATTCCGGCCATCATTGGCGGCAGTTCCCTTCTGGCCGACAGCATCATTACTCCTCCGATTTCCGTTTCGTCGGCCATCGAAGGGCTTCGTATTCTTTATCCCGACATTCCGACGGTTCCAATCGTACTTGGTATTCTGGCTTTTCTCTTTCTCATCCAGACGTTCGGAACCAGCGTGGTCGGTACGGCATTCGGCCCCATTATGCTTCTGTGGTTCACCATGTTAGGCACATTGGGTGTATTACAGATTGTCAGTGATTTGTCTATTCTCCAGGCTGTCAATCCTTTATACGTCTATCATTTTCTGAATGATTATCCCGGTGCTTTCTGGCTTTTGGGAGCGGTTTTTTTATCGACAACCGGTGCGGAAGCACTCTACGCAGATATGGGGCATACCGGCCGTGGAAACATTCGGATCAGCTGGATGTTCGTGAAGGCCTGTCTATTGCTCAACTATTTTGGTCAGGGCGCTTACGTGGAAAGTCTGGCGGGTCAGAACCTCGGCGAACGCAATCCGTTCTACGGTTTAATGCCCGAATGGTTTCTTTTTGCCGGTATCGTCATTGCCACGATGGCCACCGTCATTGCCAGTCAGGCCATGATTACCGGCGCGTTTACACTGATCAGTGAGGCCATTCGGCTCAATTTCTGGCCGAAAGTCCGGCTTCGGTACCCCACTAATAAGAAAGGGCAATTATACGTTCCGAGCATCAACTGGCTGTTGTTTACGGGCTGTGTAGGCGTGGTGCTTTACTTTCAGGACTCCTCCCGGATGGAAGCGGCTTACGGTCTGGCAATTACGCTGACCATGCTGATGACAACCATTCTGTTCAGCTATTACATGTATTCCCACAAATTCAATGCGTGGTTTGTCATGCTGTTCCTGGTGTTTTACCTGATCGTCGAAACCAGCTTTCTGGTAGCGAATCTGGCAAAATTCACGCACGGCGGCTGGGTTTCGGTCCTGATTGCCGGGATTATGGCGGCCATCATGATTATCTGGCTCAACGCCAATAAAATCAAGCTGCGGTTAACGGAATACGTCAAAATTGACCAGTACATCCAGCCGTTCAAAGAACTCAGCCGGGATATCAGTATTCCGAAATACGCCACCCACCTCGTTTTTATGAGCAACGCGGCCCGGGCGGCCGAAATTGAATCAAAAATCATTTATTCCATCTTCCAGAAACGACCAAAACGGGCGGATATTTACTGGTTTATCCACGTCGATACAACCGATGATCCGTATACGATGGAATACAAAGTGAACACGATTGCGACCGACGATGTCTACAAAGTTACGTTCCGGCTCGGTTTTCGGATTGAACAGCGGATCAATCTCTTTTTCCGGCGGGTTATCGAAGACATGGTGAAAAACAAGGAAGTGGATATTACCAGCCGGTACGAATCGTTGAGTCGTCAGAATGTGATCGGTGATTTCCGGTTTGTCGTACTCGAAAAATTCCTTTCCTTCGAGAACGATCTGCCCTTGCGGGAACGGGTTGTAATGGATGTTTATTTCTTTGTGAAAGGATTTACAACCCCCGAAGACCGCTGGTTTGGGCTCGACAGCAGTGCGGTCAAGATCGAAAAAGTACCGTTGGTGATCCGGCCCGTCGAAAATGTCAAATTAAAGCGAATCGATACCTAATTTTTACACGTCACCGGTTTTACAAGCGAGAGCTATTTTAGTAATCACTTGACTGTAAACCGGTTAAAATCCTGATTATGAAAATACTGATCACCGGCGGAGCTGGTTTTGTAGGCTCCTCACTGGCTTTGTCGCTCAAAACCGACTATCCTCAGTACGAAATTTTTGTTCTCGACAATCTCAAACGAAAAGGCTCCGAACTCAACGTAGCCCGCTTAACCAAAGCCGGTATTCAATTTGTTCACGGCGATATCCGGAATAAGGAAGATTTCGACCCCATTCCGCCCGTCGACACCCTGATCGAAGCGTCGGCCGAGCCGTCGGTGCTGGCCGGTCTGACGGGAACGCCGGATTATCTGATGAATACGAACCTGTTCGGAACGGTCAACTGCCTCAACTTTGCGCTGAAATCCAAAGCCAACGTCATTTTCCTCTCCACCAGCCGGGTATATCCGATCAAAACCATCGAAACGCTGAACTTCGATGAACACGAAACCCGGTTTGTTCTTTCCGACAACCAGCCGGTTCCGGGTGTTTCGTCCAAAGGAATTGCGGAGAATTTCCCACTCGATGGTGCCCGCTCCCTGTATGGAACGACCAAACTGGCGTCGGAATTGATCATTCAGGAATACAACGAGTTCTTCGGCCTGAAAACCATCATCAACCGCTGCGGGGTGATCACCGGACCCTGGCAAATGGGCAAGGTCGATCAGGGCGTCATGGTGCTCTGGATTGCCAAACATTACTTCGAACAGCAACTGGCCTACATCGGCTACGGCGGAACCGGCAAACAAACCCGTGACATGCTCCACATTGCCGACCTGTACCGGCTGATCGACTGGGAGTTACACAACATCGACAAAGTCAATGGAGAAATTCTGAATGCGGGCGGGGGCAACGAAAGCAGCGCATCCTTGCAGGAATTGACCAAAATCTGCCAGGAAATAACCGGAAAAACCATTCCGATCAGCAGTGTGGCCGAAAACCGGGCGGCTGATATCCGGCTCTATATCACCGACAACACGAAAGTTACGAAACTGACCGGCTGGAAACCGGAATTGGGCATGAAAGAAATCGTTTCCGATATTACGAAGTGGCTCGACGAAAACCGGGCGGCTCTCGAACCGATATTGAAATAAAAGCGGTTTTCAGACTTCCGCATCATGCAGAAAGCCACCTTTTGGGGTGGCTTTCTGCATGATAGAAGACTTTGAAAATCAGGGTGTTGTCACTTCAATTTCCTCCCCCTGCTTGTTATAGAACTTAAATTCGTTGATACCGAACGAACTGTCTTTGATCAACTTGACCCAGGTTTTGTGCTTCACGAACCACTGCATCTGCTTCGAATACCAGCCTGCGGTGTAGTAAGCGTAGAGGTAAGGGTGCATCATGATCTGCACGCTACGCTCGTTCTGGCGGGTCAAAATATAGTCTAAATTCTGCTCGATGGCGTCGGTAATCAGGATACTGGCCTGAATCGTGCCGGTGCCGCCACAGGTTGGGCACACTTCTTTGGTAACAATATTGATTTCCGGACGAACACGCTGGCGGGTAATCTGCATCAGGCCGAACTTCGTCAGCGGCAAAATCGTGAATTTCGAGCGGTCGGTTTTCATTTCCTCCCGCATCACGTCGAAAATCATTTTCTTGTTATCGGGTTTCTTCATGTCGATAAAATCGATCACGATGATTCCACCCATATCGCGCAACCGGAGCTGGCGGGCAATTTCTTTAGCGGCTTCCTTGTTCACACTGACCGCCGTTGCTTCCTGATCTTCTTCCGAATTGGATTTGTTACCGCTATTGACATCGATAACGTGAAGGGCTTCTGTGTGCTCAATGATTAAATAACCGCCCCCATTCAGGCTCACAGACCTGCCGAACAGCGACTTGATTTGTTTCTCAAGCCCGAACTGCTCGAAAACCTTCATCTTGTTGTTCGTGTAGAACTTGAGGATTTTCTCTTTTTCGGGGGCAATGGTGTGTATGTACGTTTTTATTTCATCGTACATCTCCCGGGAATCGACGGTGATGCTGTCGAACGACTCGTTCAGCATGTCGCGGAGGATGGACGAAGCGCGGTTCATCTCGCCAATGATCCGGTCGCGGGGTTTGGCGTCGCGCAGGAGGGCAATGCCTTTTTCCCACTTTTCGAGGGAATTGGTCAAATCGCGATCCAGTTCTTCAACGTCTTTCCCCTGGGCTACCGTCCGGACAATCACACCAAAATTTTGCGGTTTAATCGACGACATCAGGCGCATCAGGCGCGTGCGTTCGGCTTTATCCGTAATTTTTTTGGACATATTGACCGTATTGGCAAAGGGTACCAATACCAGATACCGCCCCGCGATGGAGATATCGCAGGATAGTCGCGGTCCTTTGGTCGAGATGGGTTCTTTGACAACCTGCACCAGAATGGGTGCGTTCTTACCCAATACCTTGTCGATCTTCCCGAGTTTGTCAATCTCAGGTTCCAGCTTAAAATTATTCAGCCGTCCGGTATTGGTCCGTTTCGCGATAACATCTTTCGTGAATTTGTTAAGCGAATTAATGTTGGAGCCTAAGTCCAAATAATGCAGAAATGCATCTTTTTCGTAGCCAATGTCGACAAATGCCGCATTGAGGCCCGTCACTAATTTTTTAACTGTTCCTAAGTAAATATCGCCGACGGTAAAGCTGCTGTCCGACTCTTCAACGTGATATTCCAGCAGTCTTTTGTCTTGCAAAAGTGCTATCCGATCACCTTTCTGAGTCGAACTAATGACTAATTCGTTACTCACAAGATGAATATGCGGTTAAGAGGCCTGAAAATATAGAAAAAGGCCGGGCAATCGGTTCGTTGGCATTCAGGTGAGATTCCTGCTGCACAAGCGAATAAGTCCTCCGATTGGCCGGCCCGTATGGTACTATCCACCCGTAGGCGGTCTACCTATTTTTTCTTATGGCGATTCTTTCTCAGGCGCTTCTTCCGCTTGTGGGTAGCAATCTTGTGACGTTTTCTTTTCTTTCCGCAAGGCATAATGGTAATTATTTTTTATGGTTAACAATGGTTGAATGGCTGGATGGTTAAAAAGGGTTAAGTGGTTAAGCGGTTACGAAAGGTTAAATCTCTTCAACCATTTCCCCCTTTTCAACCATTAAAACCATATAACCATCTATCCATCCAGATTACAGATTCTTTTCCAGTTCTTTCACTGCGGCCTGGATCGTTGGGTCTTTTTCCCGTTCTTTCACTTTGGCCAGCAATTTCCGGGCCTCTTCTTTCCGGCCCATTTCGCTCAGGCTGATGGCCAGATAAAACTGGGCTTTGGTATTGTCCGGATGGCTGACCAGAATGGCCTGAAACCGCTCTACTGCCCGATTATACTGACCGGAACGCATCGATAACAGCCCCATATTAAACAAACCGAGTTCGTTGGTGGGGTCTTCTTTCAGCACATCCCGCAGCAGCATAATCCCTTTCATCGGCGTGTCGGTCGTTACGTACGTCATCGCCATATTGGCTTTGGCTGCTAACAGATTGGGGTTGCTGTCGAGCGCTTTCTGATAAAATTCCCGGGTCTTTTTACCGAGGTCTGCCAGTTTCTGGTTGTCAACGGCAAAACCGTAGGCTTCATAATACAAATCCCCGGTTCTGAGCACGTTGATTTCGGTTGGAGCCAGGGTCGCCAGGTGTTCGGCAACCCGGGCCGCACTGTCGAAACGGCTCGCTTTCCGATAGGCCTGAATCAGCTCCAGACCGACAACCGGTTTTTTCTTGGCATCAGCCGATTCAAAACGACTGCTCAACTGGTTCAGTTCCTTCTGTCGTTCGGGCGAAAGGCTGGCCGTGTGCAAATCGGACCGATCGGTCCGCAAAACCGCCGAATCCCGTACGGCCTTAGCCGGATCGGTGGTCCCTTCACTGGTTAGTTTCTGGTCTTCGTTACGAACAACGACATTCGGCAAGTTATAAAGACCCACCGTCAGCAGTACGCCCACACCAATGACGAGAAATATTGATTTGTTCATGTTGACAGACACGAGAAATTAGACAAGAGAGATGAGATTTCTTTCCCTTGTCTAACCTCCCATCTCTTTGAATCTGAGTGATTAAGCCGAAACGTTTTCGTTCCGTTTAACCTGGGTTTTGACTTGCTCAACAAACACTTTAGCCGGTTTGAAACTCGGGATGAAGTGTTCGTCAATAACCATCGCCGTGTTTTTGGAGATGTTCCGGGCCACTTTACGGGCTCTCTTTTTGTTGATAAAACTACCGAACCCTCTCACGTAGATGTTCTCATTCTTTGCGAGATTATTCTTGATCACGGTAAAGAACGTCTCAATGGTGTGTTGAACATCTGCCTTGTCGATTCCTGTCTTCTCGGCAATTTCTGCGATTACGTCTGCTTTCGTCACGTTCGTACTAAACTTTAAGGTTCAATCAGTTGTTGAAAAAAAAGCCTCTTCAAATTGGGAGCACAAAGGTAGATTTTTCCTGTTAGAGATAAAACACAATTCTTTGTTTTTTCTTCTCAACTACACCAAGTTACGAATTGTTTTGGATTGGTTTTCAGACTTAGACGACTCAACAAGCGGTTTTGCGGCCACCCTCACGAGGTGGTATGAGCATCATAAACGGGATTTACCCTGGCGGCACACCCGTGACCCGTATTCTATCTGGTTATCAGAGGTTATCCTCCAGCAAACCCGCGTTGCGCAGGGTCGCCCCTATTACGAACGCTTCCTGGCGGCTTACCCCACGGTTCAGTCGATGGCCGGGGCCGATGAGCGCGATCTGCTGCGGCTCTGGCAGGGCCTCGGTTATTATTCAAGGGCCCGGAATATGCACAAAACCGCTCAGTATGTTGCCGAACAACGCGACGGGCGGTTTCCCGAAACCTACGCCGGTTTGCTGAAACTTCCCGGCATTGGCCCCTACACGGCGGCCGCCATTGCTTCCTTTGCGTTCAAGGAGAAAGTGGCCGTGGTTGACGGAAATGTGTACCGCGTTTTGGCCCGGATCTTTGGCATCGATGAAGACATCACGACCACTGGTGCCAGGAAAACCTTTTCGGAATTGGCCAACCGGCTCATTCAGGCGTCTGACAATCCGGCCACCTACAACCAGGCCATTATGGAATTTGGCGCGATTCAATGCACCCCGGTTTCGCCCGACTGCCTGATCTGCCCGTTTCAGCAACGCTGCCGGGCCTTTCTGACCGGACGCCAGCGGATGTTACCGGTTAAAAGCAAGAAAACCGCCGTCCGCGAACGATTTTTTAATTACATTGTGATCCGTCAGGGCGACCGCATCGCCTTGAAAGAGCGAACCGGAAAAGACATCTGGCAGCATCTGTATGATTTCTGCCTGATTGAAACCGAAGAACCAATGGAAGCATTCCGCGAACTACCCGAAGGAAAGGTGCTGAATTGGGTGTTGCAGGAAGGAATTTTGAGGGGTTTATCCGACGAACGAACGCACATTTTATCCCATCAAAAAATCCGGGCGCGGTTCTGGTTGGTCGAGGTTCCGGAGGACCGAAAAGTAGAACTGCCGGATGGCTTAACTTTTTGTAAACCGTCTGATACAGAACGGTTACCAAAGCCAATTTTAATTGCGGACTATTTGAAAAGTCTTCCATTTTGACTACTTTTACTTATAGTAATTCAGTCTCCATTCATCATTTTATTTACGGTTTTATGGCAAGTATGAACAAAGTGATTCTGATTGGCAATGTGGGTAATGATCCTGAAGTACGCTACCTTGATGGCGGTTCGGTTGTTGCCAAATTTAGCGTTGCCACCAACGAACGCTACACCACCCGCACCGGAGAGCAAGTTGACCAAACCGAATGGTTTCGCGTCGAAGTTTGGAATGACCAGGCAAAAACCATTGAAAAATACGTCAAAAAAGGAAATCAGATTTATGTCGAAGGCCGTCTGAAAACCGAAACGTATACCGACCGCGAAGGCAAGGAACGTTTCTCGCTGACGGTTCGGGCCACTACCTTCCAATTCCTCGGTGGCCGTCAGGATGGTGGCAGCGACGGTGGAGAATCCTACGCCGAATCAGCTCCGCGGTCCGACGTATCGGCCCCCCGGCAGCAGGCGGCACCAGCCGCTCCCGCCCGTCAGGCCGCTCCTCAACCGGCCCCGGCCCGACAAGCGGCTCCCGCAGCCCGGAAACCGGAACCGGTACCCGACGATCTGAATAACGCAGGGGACGACGATCTACCGTTCTAAGCCTGTGTTTTTGTTCACCTATCAGCAATTACATGGATAGCGATCCGCCGGTGCTCCAGGTCGATACCTGGAGCACTTACCTTAGTTTTTATGGCCCTTATGCCGGTATTCTGCTGGTGTTACTGGCACTTGCCGCTGTCGTTTCCGCTTCGGAAGCCGCTTTTTTCTCCCTTTCCTCCGACGATCGCGCGTTTTGTCGCAACAGCGACGACTCAGCTGAACGACGGATCATGAATCTGCTCGACCGGCCCAAGCGGTTATTAGCGTCCCTCCTCATTTTCAACAATTTATTAAATCTCGCGATTGTTGTCATCGTTACGTACCTGGTCTGGAAGCTGACCCAGTTCGACCCTACATCCGGCTGGGTGTTAGCGAGCCTGACGGTTGTATTAACGCTGACCATTGTGTTGTTCGGAGAGATCATTCCCAAAGTATACGCCAGCCAGAACAGCCTGTCGGTCGCCCGGCGAACCGCCCCACTCGTGGCGCTGGCCTCGATGCTGTTTCGGCCACTATCGCTTTTGCTGGTGAGCCTGACGAGCGTGATCGACCAGCGCATCCGCCGGCGGGGTTACAAGGTTTCGATGGAAGAACTTAATCAGGCCGTTGAGCTAACCAGCAGTCAATCAACCCAGGAAGAGCGCGAGCTGATCAAAGGCATTGTCAATTTCAGCAATCTGACGGCCAAACAGGCCATGCGGGCGCGGGTCGATATCACGGCTTTCAGCGAAACGCTGACATTTACGGACCTGATGGCGCAGATCAGTCAGTCCGGTTATTCGCGGGTGCCTGTCTACAAAGCCTCATTAGACGAAATTGAAGGTATTCTCTATCTCAAAGATTTATTGCCTCATCTCGACGGCGACGATTCGTTTCAGTGGCAGACGCTGATCCGACCGGTTTTTTTCATTCCGGAAACCAAAAAAATTGATGACCTCTTGCAGGATTTTCAGAAACGGCGGGTGCACATGGCCATTGTCGTGGACGAATACGGCGGCACGCGCGGGCTAATTACGCTGGAAGACATCATCGAGGAGATTTTTGGGGACATCAACGACGAATTCGACGAAGAAGAACCCATTCCGTTTCAGCGGATCGATGAGCGAACGGTACTGATCGAAGGGAAAATTCTCCTGACCGACGTTTGTCGTGTATTGAACGTCGATATTTCGTATTTTGACGAAGTCAAAGGTGAAAGCGAATCACTGGGCGGTTTATTGCTGGAATTATTCACCCGCGTTCCCCAAACCGGCGACGAGGTGAGCTACGCCGGATTTACGTTCAAAGTGCTTTCGGCCGATGATAAGCGCATTCAGCACGTCGAAATCACCCAAAAAGAGATCACTCAGTCAGCAAGCTCGTAGCTCACTCGTGCTATGCATACCCATTCTCTACCGCCCGACCTATTCATTTTTCAGTGTTATGCCGGTCCGGATGCCGGAAAAACCATTGCTTTGTCGCCCCAGTTGCGTTTACTACTGGGCAGCGGCAACCAGAGCAGCTACCGGCTCGACGATCCGTATGTAGCCGATCAGCACCTGAATCTACTTTTTGACGGAACTCAGATTCAGTTCCACACCGTTGACAATCAATACATTCGGCTCAATGGCGAGCCAGGAATGACAGGAACCGTTGCGCTAGGAGTCGATAGTTTACAGATTGGTACATCACTCTGGCGATTGGCGAAATCACAACAACCTGCTTCGCCCGAAAACCAGTTTGCCGAACCCTATCAGCGGTTTTCCAATTTTGCCGGAATCGATCAACTCGACAAGGATTTCAACCTGAAGTCCATCTTTGCCCGAATCGGTGAAAAACGAACGGACGACGACATCGAAAAGGCGTTTACCGTTGGTACCCGCGAAACAACCCCGCCCCTTTCGAGCATTGCCGCCACCTGGCCCCAGCCCTGGCTTTTTGGCCGGATGGCGACTGCATCCTTACTGATTTTCTGGGGATTATACATCGGTGCCGCCCAATTCAGTAACATCATTGTCATTCCCGGATTGTTATTCATTGGCGCCTTTGCCGTCCCGTTTGCCTGTCTGATTTTTTTCTGGGAAATGAACGCACCCCAGAACGTCTCGTTGTACCAAACCGTCAAATTGCTCTTTACCGGCGGTATTCTGTCTATCCTGATTTCCCTCCTCTTTTTCAGCAACGTCGGCTTTCTATCCAGCTGGCTGGGAGCTTCAAGCGCCGGTATTGTGGAAGAATCCGGGAAGTTGCTGACGGTTTTGGCGTTGATGCGGAACAAGCAGAAATTCCCCTGGATATTGAATGGTTTGCTGTTTGGTGCCGCCGTCGGAACCGGCTTCGCGGCCTTTGAATCAGCGGGTTATGCCTTCGTGGCTTTGCTGGAATACGGTTCGGTGGATGTGGCGCTCGGCAACATCGTCGTGCGGGGTATTATGGCTCCGTTCGGGCACATTATCTGGACAGCCATTACGGCAGCTGCGATCTGGCGATTGAAAGGGTTTGGCAAATTTCGGTGGGAGTTGTTGCAGGAAAAATCGTTTATCCGGTTATTTCTCCTCGTGGTGGTGATGCACATGCTCTGGAACGCGGGCTTCGACCTGCCGCTGCTGCCGTCCATTTTTGGTATTCAATTCAAACACATTTTGCTGGGCGTGCTGGGTTGGGTCATCGTGCTCAGCTTGATTCAGGAAGGCCTTAAACAGATTAAAAAGGCCCAGAAAGAAGGAACCGGTGGCCCGCTTAGTTATTGAAACCACTAACATCCCATCTCTATTTTACCCAAATTCCGTATCAGTCTGCGTTTCATCGTGGATTTCTTCATCTTACCCGGTCAGGCCATCTTATTCGATGAGCCTGTTCACATTCATGGATTGTTTTGTAATTAGCAAACAATCAACCAATTAAGATGAATATTCTTCTTTCAAATTAGTACTTTAGTAACCCAACCTAAACGTTTCTTTTATGAAAAGGCAACTGGTGCTTTTAAGTTTACTGACCGGTTTTTCGCTGGTGGCGTCCGGGCAAAACGACAAACCGGACTTAGCCGTGGTCAGGAAAATCCGGGAAGAGGGCCTGACGCGCTCCAAAGTGATGGAAACCGCCTTTTACCTGACGGATGTCAACGGCCCGCGCCTGCAGGGACCCGGTTTTATGAAAGCCGCCAACTGGTCGAAAAACAAACTGGCAGAATGGGGTTTGCAAAACGCGAAGCTCGAACCCTGGGGCGAATGGGGCAAGGGCTGGGCTCTCGAACGCAGCTACCTGGCCATGACAGCCCCGTATTACAAAACCATTATCGCCGTGCCGCGCGCCTGGAGTGGTGGCACGAATAGCCTGCAACAGGCTGATATTCTGTATATTGACGAGTCCGATACGACGGCGCTGGAATCGTACCGCGACCAACTCAGGAACAAAGTCATTCTGCTTCATCAACCGTTTGCCATTAGCCCCTCTTTCAACGCCGACGCAAAGCGGTTTACCGAGGACGATTTAGTAAAAATGTCGAAAGATGAATCCGCTGCCCGGGGCGATTCGTCGTACCGCAGCCTGATTGCGGCCATGCGGACCCGGAATGCGTTCAACCAGAAAATGCGTAAAATGGCCAAACAGGGCGGTGCACTGGCGATTCTGAACACCTCGCAGCTGAGCAAAGACGGTACGTTGTTCGTCAGCGGTGATTTCGCTAATGCCGCCAGCGGGGTTGCGCACGACGAACTGGCCGATCTGACCATTTCGGTGGAAGATTATCTGACGCTGAGCCGGATGGCCAAAGCCGGAATTCCGGTAAAGCTGGAACTGGATGTGAAAACCAAATTCTTCACCAGCGACACAAAAGGCTACAATGTCATCGCTGAAATACCGGGCTCGGATCCCCGGCTGAAAGACGAAGTGGTAATGCTCGGTGCCCACCTCGATTCGTGGCATTCGGCCACGGGCGCAACGGACAATGCCGCCGGTTGTTCAGTCATGATGGAAGCCGTTCGGATTATTAAGACCCTGGGATTGAAACCCCGCCGGACGATTCGGATTGCACTGTGGAGCGGAGAAGAACAGGGTTTACACGGTTCCAAAAATTACGTTGCGAAGCATTTCGTTGATCCGGCGGCTCCCAATAAACTCACGAAAGAAGGAGAACAACTGGCGGCTTATTTCAACGTCGATAACGGAACCGGTAAAATTCGGGGTATTTACCTGCAAAACAATACGGCCGCCGGACCGATTTTTGCGCAATGGCTGGAGCCTTTCCACGATTTAGGAGCCGCGACCGTTGCGCCCAAAAGCAGCGGGGGAACCGATCACGTGTCGTTCGATCGGGCGGGTCTGGCCGGTTTCGGTTTCATTCAGGACGGCATCGAGTACAGCACGCGCACTCACCATACGAACATGGACACCTACGATCACCTGATTGCCGACGATCTGAAACAGGCATCCACCATTGTGGCTTCGTTTGTGTACAATGCAGCGATGCGCGATCAAAAAATACCGCTAAAAAAAACACTGTAGGCGGCACGGGTCGCTGATAAATACTAATCGGGTTGTAACAATCGTTACAACCCGATTAGTATACTTTCAACGAGTAAAATCAGAAAAGCCGCGGCTGAAATAAGCAGCCCCCATTCTTTGATGCGGGTCAGCAATTGCCGGCTTTCGACCTGGCTTTGAAAGGATCCGATGATGTGCTCGGCAATGTCTGCAGTGGCAAATAAACTGGCAATTTGCAGCAAATGCCAGGCATAATCAAAACCGTCGATGGACTGTTGCCAGACGATGGGTTGAACAATGAAATAGATCAGCAAAATCCATTCTTTGATTCCAAAGCGGGTAATACGAAGCTGAATCCGGCCAGCCAGGCTCGCGAAAATTTGTTTCATTCGGTCTAAATCGTACGATGGGCAATTCAAATTTAGCAAACATCGTGCAAATTTTCCAGGCCGAATCACAAAAAAATCCTACTGGACAATCTTTTTTCTTTTGTCTCTTTTCTCACTTCTACCCTTTCATTTCTGACCCGGCTGGTGCATCATCAGGGATTCAATTTCTTCCGTAACCTGCGCAACCGGCATTTTTTCCGTCAGGTAATAGTGACTACCGTTGGGATCATCCTGCCAGGAATTGCTCCCGCCGTTGATCACAAAACGACCGCGTTTTAGCCCGTAATACGGTTCTACGCCCCGAATGGCGACCAAAACCGCCGTCTGATCCCAACTCATCCGGCCGTCGTTGTCCTGCTTTGCTTTGGGCATACAAAGGGCAAAGACATCTTTCACCGGGCTTTTCAAGTCCTGATTAGCCACCAGCCGCGGACCGGTTTTGATTTGTTTTCCGATTTCAAAACCGCTGAAAATAACCGGCGTCGGCCAGTTGGCAAACGCCTTTTCGGAAGCCACCGAATCTTTATAGACGTTGAACTCGCGTCCTTTCGGAAAGGCACCTGCCATCGACACCAGCTCTTTCACCTTCTGTTTCACCAGCGCTTTTCCGTCCAGTTTCGAATAACGATCCGGTTTGGAATCCAGCAGATTCGCTATGTTGCTGAGGAAACCCACCGTAACGATGGTAACACTGCCGTTGGGCTGTTTGGCGAGAATCTGGCGATAAACCGCTACGGCATCGGGCGCTTCGTTGCTCGACCGGATCTTGTGTGGATACGTAGCAACGAGCATTTCGGGCCACTTCTGCCAGGCCGGATCGACTACGCCCGGCCCTTTAGTGACACCGGTCGGTAGGTTCGGGCGCCCAAAATAGGTGTTCAGCACATCGATGGTCGGCACCACCAGTTCGTGTTGATTGGAAGCAATCACGGCCAGCGGTCGGGCTTCTCCCTTGTCGGCCAGCGCGTGCAAAACCGCCATGGCGCCGACGTCGTCGTAATCAGGACCGATGTCGGTATCTAAAATAATGGAAACCGGTTTTTCAGGACTTTTTTGGGCGGTAGAAACGAGGGTTGCAGCTACCAGAATCAGGGTCAGGATGGATTTCATCGAAAAAGGCTATTTGCGGACTAATTTCTGAAATTAGACCCACAACCCATCCCCTTTTACAAAATTTCTGCGCATCGCTTCTACATCGGTTTCCGACACCGTTAATACGCGCGCATTCTGCAGTTCCAGAAATCGTTTTCGCTCCAGCGACGACAGATGGCCGTCGATGAGAATACTGAAAATAAAAACCCGTTCCAATCCATGTCGAACGGCGTCCGGACAGTTGGCCAACTGTTGCAGCAAGACGGCGTTTCCGGCAGCGGAATGCTCCAACGGATCAGGGGAAAACCGGGCGGTAATGGCTTCAAGCAGTAAGAGTTGGGGATAATTATCGGGTTTCGATGAAACGGCAGCCTGCTGTAATATACCGGGAATCAATTGCCGAAAGGCTGGTTCACGCCCAAATTCCTCCGCCAGTTCATTGGTAAATTGCCGGATGGTCAGCGGAGCCATCACCCGGATCTGGGCCTGCTTCAGAATGCAGTAAGTTGCCCAGCAAATCCAGCCCGCAGCCACCAGCGTGCTGATCAGAACCGCCGTACCCGAAGAAACAGCCCCTGCCCCCCAAAACCGTATCGCCAAATGAAGAAGGCCATTATTGACCAGAATTAGCAACAAAACCGTCAGTAAAAACCCGGACAACGTCCAGGGCAGCAAAGGGCGGGGAGTAATCCGTAACCGAAAGGAACCGCGCTGGTTTGCATTTTCAGCCAGCTGGTTCATGTGCCGGGCATAGGCCGCATCGTGGAACCTTGGGAACTGACACGTCAGTTCAACCAGCCTAACCGCACCGGTGTGAAGGAGAATCAACGTGTGAAGTATCAGGTAAAAGACCAAAACCGCAAACAGGATACTAATCAGGGGCCAGTCGCCCAAGGCAGTATGCGTTTCAGTAAACCATTTTTCCCAAAACACATGCGGCAGGTAAAACGCCCAAATACCAATCATGCCCAGCGCCGAAGCCACCAGCATCGTTGCTCCTTTGATCCGGTAAATAGCCTGCCGTTCCGTTTCGTTTAGAACGAACGGTTCATCTGACGGGTGGTCGGTATGCATGGCACGGGCCAGATAGCGAAGTGTAGTCCGGCCTGTAGTGGCCTGGTCGAAATCACCAGTAGAATCGGTTGAGTCGGACATGAAAATAACAGCTTGCTCCTACTATAACTATATTTGGGGCAAGCTGTTTACGTACTAAAGGACTAAAGTCTGTGAGATCTGAATAATTATCAGATTTGAACTTATCTGCGAAACGCACGATCGAAAGGCTGCCTGTCCCGACCTGCGCGATACGTCAAACCGGGTATTTCCATTCGCCCCGGTAATCGCGGCTCAGGAGTTTATTGGCTTCGGCATCGCCTTTGATCAATTCTTTCTCGCCATCCCACTCGACGCTCCTTCCCAGTTTATACGACAGCATGCCCAGCAAAGCCATATTGGTGGAACGGTGGCCCACCTCGATGTCAGAAATGGGTAACGTTTTGGATTTGATCGCTTGAAGGAAATTATCCCAGAGCTGGGCAATGTTCTGATCGTCCGGTTTGTTCAACTGTGGATCCTGGTGAATGACCGGTTTTTTGGCATCGGCCGGGTAAAACGTCCAGCCATCGAGCCAGCCCATGTGGAATGTCCCTTCCGTGCCGTAAAAATAGGTTCCGACGGCCTGTTGCGGGTGCGTTTTTTCGGCGTTATTCCCGGCGAAGGTGCGGTGTTCCCAGACAGCCGTAAAGCCCTCAAATTCGTAACTGGTCACCTGATGGTCGGGCGCGTCGGTATTATCCTGCTTGATGGAACGGCCACCCGTGGTGAAGACTTTTTTGGGGTATTTTTCTTCCGTCCACCACAAAATCTGGTCCATCCAGTGAATTCCCCAGTCGCCCAGCGTCCCGTTGCCGTAGTCCAGAAACTGCCGGAAACCGCGCGGGTGCATCGAAGGATTATAGGCCCGCAACGGAGCCGGTCCGCACCAGAAATTCCAGTCCAGTTCTTTGGGGGCTTCCTGATCCGGTACTTTCTGACCCGGTCCACCCGCGTAATGAACGAAAGCCCGCGCCATGCCGATTTTACCGACTTTCCCCGACTTCAGAAATTCCATCCCGGAAACATTGTGCGGAGAAACCCGCCGGTGTGTTCCCACTTGGCACACTTTACCGGTTGCCCGCGCCGTCCGGACCATTGCCCGGCCTTCCTTGATCGTATGGCCGACCGGTTTTTCCACGTACACGTGCGCGCCCTGCTTCATGGCTTCAATGGCAATGAGCGGGTGCCAGTGGTCGGGAGTGGCCACAATCACGATTTCCGGTTTTTCGCGGGCGAGCATTTCACGGAAGTCCCCGTACATTTTCGGCTTGTCGCTGGTCAGTTTGCTAAATTCCGCGGTGGTTTTGGCCAGTTGCCGCTGATCCACGTCACAAAGCGCCACTAGTTTTGATTGACCGGCCTGCATGGCGCAACGCAAAATATTGTTGCCCCACCAACCGGCTCCAACCAGGGCCGTGCGATACGTTGATTGCTGCGCGAGCGTTATGAGCGGACGAGATACGACCGCAGCACCGGCCAGCGCCGATGTTTTCAAAAAATCAGAACGATTCATAACAATGAAGGGAAGAAATAGTCCGCGAAAACTACGGAATCTGGCAGGCAATCACAAACTTTCTGGCAAAGGGCCGTACCTTTGTTATCTGTAGTTCTTAAGGCTGGATGGTTCAAATGGGTTGTTATTCATTCCGTTCAACCATCAAGCCATTTTAAACCATCCAACCATCTGAAATTTTTCAGCCCAAAGGTTATGGCCGTTGTTCCTTATAAAGATAAAAATACCAGCAAGCGCGAGCAGGTCGAAGAAATGTTTGATTCGATTTCGCCGAAATACGACTTGCTGAACCACCTCCTCAGTGCCGGAATCGACATTGTCTGGCGCAAGAAAGCCATCCGGTTGCTGCAGCCGCTGGCGCCCAAACAAATCCTGGACATTGCCACCGGCACGGGCGATTTTGCCATCGAAGCACTGAAACTGAATCCCGAAAAAATAACCGGTGTCGACATTTCGGAAGGCATGCTGGCCATTGGCCGGGAGAAGATTCGAAAACTCGGCGTTGCGGACAAAGTCGAACTCCGCTCCGGCGATTCGGAAAGATTACCCTTTTCGGACAATGTTTTCGACGCCGTCATCGTTTCGTTTGGTGTACGCAATTTTGAAAATCTACTCAAAGGGCTGACCGACATGCACCGCGTTACACGCCCGGGCGGCACCTGTCTGGTTCTGGAGTTTTCGAAACCGCGCCAATTTCCATTCAAGCAATTTTTTAGTTTTTATACGAATCGTTTCCTGCCGTTGATTGGCCGGTTGGTGTCGAAAGATGCTTCGGCCTACACGTACCTGCCCGAGTCGATGCAGGCGTTTCCGGACGGGCCCGATTTCATCCGGGTTCTTGAACAGGCAGGATTTACGCAAACACGATGGATACCACTAACATTTGGCATTTGCTCTATTTACACCGGAAAAAAAGTATAGCGATTTGTTTGCTGCTGGCGTTGCTTTCTCCGGAAATCCGGGCGCAGTCGTCAATGAAATACCGCCGGATTCACCTGGAAGATTACGACGATAAAACGATTCGGTACGGTTTTTTCTTTGCGGCACCCGCCACCCGTTTCAACATCAAATACAGCGATGCGTACGTCAGTTCAGATTCGGCACACCAGCTTTATTCGCCCGGTAAAGTCGGTTTTCGGGTTGGCTTTGTGATGAGCACTATTTTAAGCGAACATTTCGATGTTCGGGTTACGCCTGCCGTGTCGCTTTACAGCCGCTCGGTGGACTACAATTACCCGGGCGGAACGAGTCGCCGGGAGGTGCGCGAATCGACCTGGCTGGAATTTCCGGTATTGCTGAAATACAAGTCCAAACGGCGGATGAACTCGCGGATGTACCTCGTCGGCGGGGGCGCATTCGGTATTGAAACCAATGTCCGCCGACGCGAAGCCGCCGGTGCAAGCCGTCTGCTGACTAAAAACCGGGATCTCACGGTGGAATACGGCATCGGTTTCGAGCAGTTTTTCGAATTTTTCAAGTTTGCCCCCGAAATCCGGTTTTCGCACGGTCTGGTTAACCTTTTTGAACCGAACCAGGGCAACTCCGCCAACATTGGCCTTCAAAAGCTTCGAACGCATACGGTTACGCTGTACTTAACCTTCGAGTAATCCGCTGGCGGAAAGCGTCCCGATGGATAAATGCTTAATTAAAAGCTCTGATGCTGAATCGATTGCAAAATAAGTTGATTTTTTTTGGCTGAAAGCTTGCAGAATGCACGTTGAAGCCGCTATATTTGCACTCCCAAACGACGACAAAAGAGTCACTGGGAAATACAAAAAGGGAGTTTAGCTCAGCTGGTTCAGAGCATCTGCCTTACAAGCAGAGGGTCGGCGGTTCGAACCCGTCAACTCCCACAAAATCACAAAAACCCCTCAGAAATCATTTCTGAGGGGTTTTGTTTTACCTGGAAATTGATTCCGGATCACCCGCCGACTGCAAACACCGGTTTTAAAAATGCTTTCACGCGTACATCACCCGCTTCCGCCTTGTCCCGACCTGGCCAGTGCCGGAAAGATCAATTTATCATATATTTAAAATTATTTGCCGGTCAATTATATAATGTGCCCAATAGATCTTTTCTTAGGGGTAGTCTTATCTTTTACCTGATTCTGTCATGCCCGGTGAGCAACGGTCTTCTGATACAACCCAAAAACTTACCCAACGACTGGATATTGACTTTGCACTCCAGGCAGCTGGGCTGGGCGTCTGGGAGCTGAACCCGGTTACCAATCAAGTTCTCTGGGACGACCGGTGCCGGGAGTTATTCGGACTGGCAAAAGATAATTACCTGTCCTACGAACAAGCCATTCAATACATTCAAGCGGACGATGTAGACCGGGTGACACAAGCGGTGCAGCGGGCGATGAACCCGGAGTCGAACGGTTTGTTTGACGAAACTTACCGCACGGTTGGCGCGGATGATGGTCAGTTGCGCTGGGTACGGTTTTATGGCCGAAGTTACTTTTCAGAAACCGGTAAAATCTACCGTTTTGCGGGTGTAGCTCAGGACGTAACCCAGCCGATCCTGGCTCAACAACGGGAAGTTAGCACCCGGCTCGATTCGCAACGCCAGCAACGGATTTACGAAGCGATTGCGGGCAGCACCCCCGATCTGATGTACGTCTTTGACCTGAACTACCGGTTTATTTACGCCAATCAGGCCCTGCTCGCAATGTGGGGCAGCAGTTGGGACGATGCGATTGGAAACAGCCTGCTGGAAAATGGCTATGAACCCTGGCACGCCCAGATGCACGAACGGGAAATCGACCAGGTGGTGGCCACCAAACAAGCCATTCGGGGCGAGGTGTCCTTCCCCCACGCCACGCTGGGCAAACGCATTTACGACTATGTATTTGCGCCGGTTCTGAATGAACGAAACGAAGTGGAAGCCGTCGCCGGTACAACCCGCGATATTACCGACATCAAACGGGCCGAAGCGGCTTTAAAGGCCAGCGAAGAGCGGTTTCGCCTGTTTGTTACTGCCAGTTCAGACGTAGTCTATACCATGAGTGCCGATTGGCGGCAAATGAATCTACTGGAAGGGAAAACGTTTTTGGCCATGACCCGGAAACCCAGTCGCAACTGGCTGCTGGAATACATTCCGGTGGAAGATCAGCGCCAGGTAGAAGCGGCTCTCGAAGAGGCCATTGCGGGTAAACGGGTATTTGAATTGGAGCACCGGATTATTCGGGCGGACGGCACCATTGGCTGGACCATTTCGCGGGCCGTTCCTATCCTGGATGAGCAGGGCCACATTCTGGAATGGTTTGGCTCGGCCAGCGACGTAACCGAACGGAAGCGAGCCGAACAAGCCCTGCGTCAGAGCGAAGAAAGGTTCCGGAATTTGACTACGGAATTGGAAGAACGGGTCAAAACCCGTACGCAGGCGTTGAGCCAGGCGAATGCCGATCTGAAACGGTCCAATGAAAACCTGCAACAGTTCGCCTATGTGGCCAGCCACGATTTGCAGGAACCGCTCCGCAAAATCCAGTCGTTCAGCACGCTCCTGACTCAGCAACTCGATGAAGAGCTGAATGCCACCGCCATAGATCACCTGCAGCGAATTACGGCGGCCGGTGCCCGGATGTCGACCCTGATCAAAGATTTGCTGACCTACTCCCGCATATCGACCCAGCAACAGACCTTTGGCCCGGTTTCGTTAGATGCCATTGTGGCCGGCGTGCTCAACACCCTTGAGTGGAACATCAGCCAGTCGGAAGCCCGGATCAGTGTTGATGCGCTTCCGATAGTCAGCGGGGACGAGTCTCAATTGGGCCAGTTGTTTCAAAATTTACTGACGAATGCCATCAAGTTTGTCGCTCCGGGACAGGCTCCTCAAATCCGTATTATGTATTTCCAGCGGTCGCTGAACGAGTTACCATCCGGAGTGACCCCCAGTGTGGAAGCGCCATTTTATCATCAGATTGAAGTCGAAGATAGCGGGATCGGTTTTGATGAAAAGTACGCAGACCGGATTTTTCAGGTATTTCAGCGGCTCCACGGCAAGAACGAATATCCCGGAACGGGGGTAGGATTAGCGATTTGTCAACGGGTTGTGGAAAACCACGGCGGAGCCATTACCGCCAGGAGCAAACCGGGACAAGGAGCAGCCTTTAGCGTGTATCTTCCGGCATAAAGACCGAATGCCGCTCATCGACGGATGTCCGTCCTGTGGAAACAAGACCCAAAGTGAACATCTTTTATCCATCTGAGCCGTGATTGAAGGGATCAAGATACGGTTTTGGCACAGGCTGTCAATAGGTCCTCCACCAGAATTCCATTGATTCGCATCCCATCCCGTACGCAATCATTTATTTCGACACGGCTCAGACTTCCATCCGAGCAATGACCTGTACCTTTTCCGTTTCGTTTGGCGAACCGCCACATTTCTGAATCAGGTACTCTTTGGTGTTTCTGTGGCCCAGTTTTCCACGCCCAGCTGTTTGGCATACTCCAGCCCCCACATCGCCATCGAATACAAAATGGGCAGCGTTGCCTGGCCCAGCGCCGTAAGGCTATATTCAACGCGGGGCGGAATCTGGGCAAAAATTTTCCGATTCAAAATCCCGTTGCGCTCCAGATCCCGCAATTCCTGGGTCAACATTTTCTTGCTCACACCCGGCATGGCACGTTGCATTTCGCCGAAGCGAATAATCCCGCGTGAGACATTGTGAATGATAACCGGTTTCCATTTTCCGCCAATGATCAGGTTCGTCAGTGTAACCGGGCACTTCGTTACCAGATAAGGTGATAAATCTTCCGAAAAATCTTTTTTAACAACTGCCTCATTATCAATAATAGTTTCCATATAGATACTAAGCAACTAAAAAGTGATTACTTGACAAAAGTAAACTATTAGACCTAGCTTTGGCAAGAAACCAGTCGAAAAAATAATTAAATCATTGCTATGTACATCATCACAGGAGCCAGCGGTCATACCGGAAAACGCATTGCTCATCAATTATTGAACGCCGGAAAACCGGTCACCGTCGTAGGCCGTTCCCTCGAAAATCTGCAGGAATTCGTTGATCAGGGCGCTCAGGCCGCCATCGGCAGTCTGGAAGATGCCGGTTTTCTGACCACGGTGTTCAACGGAGCCACGGCCGTTTACGCCATGATCCCGCCCAATTTCGTTACCAACGCGTTTACCGCCTACCAAAACCGGGTCGCTGACGCGTTGGTAGCCGCCATTCAGGCTAACGGTATTCCGTACGTCGTGTCGCTGAGCAGTTTTGGGGCGCATTTGCCCGATAATTCCGGGGTGATCAAAGGAATGAGTTACCTGGAAAGAAAACTGGATGCAATCGATGGACTGAACACCTTACACCTGCGGGCCGGTTTTTTCTTCCAGAATTTATTCAGCAGCGTCGGTCTGCTCAAAAACGCCGGTATTCTGGCCGGTTTTCCCGTCGATGGGGACAAACTCCTGCCAATGGTGCATCCAAACGACATCGCGGAGGTGGCCGCCCGCCATTTGCTGGCTCTGGATTTTACGGGCAAAAATGTCCGGTTTGTCGCGGGGCCGCGTGATGTGTCATTTGCTGAAGTCGCGAAAGTGATTGGACAGGCCGTTGGCAAACCGGATTTAACCTGGACGAATTTCCCCTATGATCAGGCGCGGGCAGGCATGATTCAGGCCGGTTTGCAACCCAGTCTGGTGGATAATTACATCGAATTTTGCCAGATTATCAACGACGACAGTTTGACGGAAGGTTTTGTACGAAACGCCGAAAATACCACCCCGACGACGCTGGAAGAGTTTGTGGAACAGGAGTTTACGCCCGCGTACCAGAACAGTTGAAAACCGGGTCCGAAAACCGATTACGGAAATAGTATCCCATTGGCAAGGTCGCTCCGGTAGCCTTGCCAATCTTTTTTAAAACCGTTTCCATCCTATTTTTACGGCATGAAACCGGTTCTCTGTCTACTTCTGCTTTTAACGGGGTTTAGTGCGACCTCGCAGGTGCTGCGAAAACGGGCCGTCAAATTGATGGGCAGCCGGTTCGACATCACGATTGTTGCCAGCGACTCCCTGTCGGCGGAACAGCACATTGACGAGGTAATTGCCGAGGTGACGCGAATCGAGAATCTGATTTCCGACTGGAAAACCGATTCCCAAGTTTCGCAGGTCAACCAAAATGCCGGTGTTGGCCCGGTTCGGGTGGCTCCCGAAGTGTTTGCGTTGACCGAGCGGGCGCTCCATTTCTCAAAAATTACGAAGGGCGCTTTTGACATTAGCTTTGCCGCGATGGACCGGATCTGGAAATTCGACGGCTCGATGACGGATATGCCGAGCCCGGAAGCGGTTAAGAAGTCCGTTGAGAAGGTCGGCTATGAACATATCGTATTGGATCGGACCCGTTCCACGATTTTTCTGAAACGGAAAGGCATGAAAATCGGGTTTGGTGCGCTGGGCGAAGGCTATGCGGCCGACCGCTGCCGCGACCTGATGCTGGCGAAAGGCATCAAAGCCGGAATTGTCAACGGATCGGGCGATATGAGTACCTGGGGCAAACAACCCGACGGCAGCGACTGGCTGGTGGGCATCACCAATCCGCTGCGCAAAGACACGGTTTTTGCAATTGTACCCCTGCGACAGAGCGCGGTGGTGACCTCCGGCAGTTACGAAAAGTTCGTGATTTTCAACGGCAAGCGGTATGCCCACATCATCAACCCCCGCACGGGTTATCCGGCCACCGGTGTCAGCAGCGTAACGGTTTTTGGTCCCAGCGCCGAAACCGCCAACGGATTCAGTACCTCGATGATGGTGTTGGGGAAAGACGCCGGTCTGAATTTGTTAAAAAAGTACCCGGACTACAGTTGCATTCTGATCACCGACGACGGCCGGATTTTTTCGTCGCCCAATCTGACGGGTAAAAAGGATAAATTCTAGAGCGAACAGCCGGGTAAAGGCCCGTTTTCAACGCAAACTTAAGGCAATAATGCCACCCAGTATCAACACACTGGCAATTAGTCGTCTTTTGCTGTCTTCTTCATTAAATACCTTTGACCCCATAAACACACCGACCAAGATGCTGGTTTCCCGGGCGGGCGCCACGACGGTTAAGGGCGCATATTTCAACGCTTCCAGTACCAGGATGTAAGCCGCCGGGCTTAAGATGGCAATGGCAACGATGATCCATTTATGCAACTTCAGTTCCCGTTTCAGTTCGTCTTTTTTGGTCAGGATGAATGGAAAAAGCAAAATAGCCCCAAACAGGCTCGTCCCGATGGTAAGTGATAAAGGGGATACGGCGTAGGATTTTACGGCAATTGTATCATTAAACGTGTATAAGGCAATGAACAAACCGGTCAGTACACCGTACGTAATACCGGTCATGACTTTCGCGTTGTCTTCTTTTTTAAAGCTTAACCCGGTGATCAGCAGCACCCCGGCAATCATGAACAGCAAGCCGATCGTTGCCGTGATGGTCACCGGTTCGTGCAAAAATAAAACGGCAGCGATCGACGAAAACAGCGGTCCTGATCCGCGGGCGAGCGGGTAGACAACGGAAAGATCAGCGCTTCGATACCCCTTTTGCAATACGATAAAATACCCCAGATGCAACACCGAACTGCTTAACGAAAACCAGACGAGCGGTTGTGAATAGATCGGATCGCCCTGCTTTAGTTGAACGAACAATACCGGTAAATACAAAAGCGTACTGGCGATGTACATCAACCAGATAAACGGCGCTTTTCCCTGTGTTTTTTTGGAAAGCAGGTTCCAGGAAGCGTGTAAAACCGCAGCGGTAAGGACCAGGGCTAAAACGTATAAACTCATTTCCGGCGATAAAGGGGCTGATTTATAGGTGGCATTCGTCGGAAGTTAGCAAAAAGTACGATCACGTCCTTAATAACAATCCATCAGAATCTGCCCGTGCGACTGGTAGAAACTGACGCTTTTGCCCAGCTTCGTCTGGCAAATGGTTTCGAGCAGCGCAATGACGTCTTTCTGCATCGAAAGCGAGCCGCAAATCATGATGACGCCCTTCGTCGCCAGCACTTTGGCGATAAAATCGGCATCGCGGGCGATCAGTTGGCTGACGTATTGCTTTTCGCCTTCGCGTGAATACGCTACGTGGAGGTTCGTGAGTTGTTGCGCCGACCGGTTTTCTTCCAGAAAAGCCCGATATAGGTCAAACGATACACTTTCCCGAAAACCGCTGTACAGATGACAAGGCGTTTTCTGCGTATTCCGGTCAATCATCCCCAGAAAGGGCGCTATGCCCGTTCCATTGGCAATCATGACCACGGTCGGGGCGGTTTTCGGGAAATGAAAATGATCGTTGTTGACGATCCGGGCCTGAATCGTTTCGCCGGGCGATTGCCGGTGTAAAAAGCCGGACCCCAGACCATTCGGGTGCAATCGGATGCTCAACTGAAGTTCGTTGTTTACAACGCCAATCGAATAGAGCCGTTCGCGGTGGTCGTTAGCCGGATAAATTGCGAGCAAATCGCCCGAGGTAACGCGCTGATTGTGACTGTTCTGTAACCGAATTAAAAACGTGCCGTCGGGCTGAGCGGTTTTAGTGGTACTGGTGACAACCAGTGTTTCAAGGTCAGGGGTTGGCGCTTTCAGCAACTCCAGCGAAACCGGCATCGGCAGATCGGTTTGCTGCGACCAGGCTTCGGCCCATAAGCCAAAATCGGTCGGCGACTTGTCATTCACCGTATGAATATCCACCAGCGGAACCGCCCACGATTGCCGCGCCAGCAACTGATTTACCTCGAAAGCGAACTTACAGAAATCAGGATAAGCATGTGATCCAAAACCGAGCACCGAAAACCGCACCGGTTGCGGCTGCGGGTATTTTTCAACCAGATCGACAAACCGGGTCGCATTCGTCGGCGCGTCGCCCAGCCCGTAGGTAGCGGTTAAGGCAATCAGATGCTCGGCTTTGGGAAAAACCGCATACTTATTCAATTCAGTCAGGAATGATTTCTCACCCAACGTAAGTAACTGTTGATGAATGAATTGCGCATACCGAAACGTGCTACCGTTCTCCGAACCAACCAGGATGATAAACCGGCTTTCGTCGGCCGAATACGTATTTTTTTTCACCCGGTTTTTCAGGCGTTTCCAGGAAATGGCAAAACCGGAATAGATGAAAAAGAGAATATTCGCGGAAGCCACGGCCAGAATGAGCGCCCAGATGGCACTCGTCCGACCGGTATGCAAATCCAGGCTCAGGTTCGTCAGCAAAACGGCGGTTGGGTAGTGGTTTTCGCTGAGAATGTCGCCCGTTAGCTGGTTCACGGTCAGTTCGCGGTCCTTGAGTTTCAGCGTGTAGTAATCCTCGACGTCTTCCGAAAACGGAAATTCGATGGTTTGTACGTCCGCCAGTCGGGTGTTCTGAAAAACCGCAAAATCGGCCAGGGTTCGTTCCGGTTTTGACCGAATGGCGTCGAAATCGATTTTAGGAGACACTTTCTCCGTTGCCACCAGTCCAAACCGGGCCAGGGAGAGGTAGGTCCCCGAAAGCGCCATGATGAAAATCGGAATCAGCGACAAGCGCCCCAGCACGACGTGGTAATACGGGGCAAAATTTTCCCGGACAATCCGGGTAAAAAACCGCTTCACACCGCGTTGACGCTGGATGATCAGCAGGGTGCCGGAAACCGTAATCAGCAGCAGCAGAAACGCCGTCAGCCCGATAAAAAACCGCCCGGCTTCGTGCAAAAACAGCGAGCGGTGCAGCGCCGTTACCCACTGAAAAAATTCAGTTTGCGGAGTGGGAACGCCCAGCATTTTACCCGTCTGCGGATCAATGTAAGCGGTCAGGTTTTTGCCGTTGGCATCGCTGCCTTTGATTTGCACAAACTGGTTGGCGTCGACGCTCAGTTCACTGATTTCTGCATCGTTTTTTTTCAAAACCGGCAGCGTCTGGGCCAGGGTAAGCTCGTTAAACTTGTCGGAACGATACGGCTGGCTTTTCTGCAATACCGGTTCAAACGCCAGAATAATTCCCGTTACCGACGCCAGTACCAATAAAAGAAAAGAAGATACCGCCAACGCCAGGTGGCTGTATCTCCATACCGAAATGGTCATAAATCCGGTTGCGATTAATTGGGGCTGAACCGTACGTACCGAATGAAACCGGTGCCTTCGCTCCTGGCGGAAAGTCCTGCCGTCGTGAGCGGAATTTCGATGTCTTTGGCGTGATCCTCTTTATCTTCCACCGCACTTTCGAACCGCAGTTTGTAATCCTTGTTGAGCTTCGCATTGTCGATCTCCAGCACGATCACGCTGCGATCACCCCCCGCCACCGACGCCCCGGAAATGGCGCTGATGTTGGGCGTTTTTTTACCCAGCGCCCTGTACCAGGCCTTGACGTCCTTGTACCATTTTTTATCGGAACCGAGTACGTACAACGTTTTCTCATAAGCGCCCTGTCCATCCATCAGCGAAACGGCGATGTATGCTTTTTCGCCCATGTAATTGGTCATCTGAATCATGCACTTGTACTGGGTAGTACCCGACTGCGCCACCGAAACCGATGATCCGAACAACGTCAGGGCCAGAACCAGCCAGCCTATTTTACGCAAACAAGTCATACTATTTCAGGAAGTTAACGGATACATTGCTTTTCGAAAGCGATTCATTTTCGCTCGCCAGATCGTAAGCGGTTTCTTTAAAGTTGGTCGCAATGTCCTTCTTGGCCCCGATGGACAACAGGTATTTCAGCATGGCATCGTCCTTCGATAGCATGGCCGCTTTGTGCAGCGCCGTAATGCCTTCCTTGTTTTTGCTGTTCACATCGATCTGGAGGGGTTCCAGCCGTTTCACCAGCGACAGGTCGTTTTTGGCAACCGCCAGATGATACAGCGTGTTGCCGTTTTTCTGCGCAGCTTTGCTATCCAGCCCTTTGTCCTGTAGCAGTTTCAATTTCGCATCAAACTCTTCGGCCCGTGCCGGATTATAGGACTGAACCAGGTAAGCGATCAGGTTATCACCGGTTTTGTCCGTCACCTTCACATCGGCTCCTTTGCTCAACAGAAACCCCACGACTTCGGGCGAATTGCCCCGAACTGCCAGCGCCAGTGCCGTTGCGCCCTTCTCGTTGCGCTGGTTGACGTTTTTCACGTTCGGTTGCAGCATTTCCAAAACAGCAAGGTCCCGGTTGGAAGCGGCCGCGTACATAAAAACCGTATTGCCTTCGTCGTCGGCCTGATTGACATCGACGCCTTTGTTCAGAAAATACCGAATGATTTCGTTCTGCTTGGGTCGGCGAACCAGCGCGTGCAGGACGTTTTCACCGGCTTTATTAACCGCCGTCGGTTTGAGTTTCAGGCTTTCCAGGTATTGAAAGAACTCGAGGCTATTCGCACCCTGGCGCCCGCCCTGGCTGGCCATGATCAGGGCATTGTCGGTAGCCGGAACGCCCCGTTGCAGCAGTGCTTTCAGGAGGTCGATGTTGCCACTCCGGGCCGCATAACTGAACGCGTTGTTGCCAACCGCATCCGTGCTTTTCAGATCCAGTCCTTTCGATATAAAATAATCGGTCAACTTGAAATCCTTGTCATTCGCAATCGCAATCAGTAAGGCATTGGCGCCGTCCGGATTGAGGTCCTTTTTCAGGTCAGCCCCGTTCCTGAGGCACAAGTCATAGACCTGCGTGTTCGGCTGACCGGCACCGGCCGCAAAATTCAGAACCGTCATGCCGTGGCTGTCGACGACGTTGGTTTTGGAGCCTTTCGCGAGCAGGTACTCCATCAGCTCCACATTGCCCCGGATGGCCGCCCAGTGCAGGTAGATCCGGCTGTCGTGGGTGATTTTGTTCACGTCATTGCCCGGTTGAGTCAGCAGATATTGGATCGTTTCGTTGGGCGCCTGAGCGTTGATCGCCATCACAACGGGATCAAAACTGGCGGGATTGAACTGCGATGGACTATTTCCCTTTTCGATTTCCGCCTTCACCTGATTCACGTCCGGTTTTCCCTGCCAGAACGACGGTTCCAGCAGCACGTTTTTCTGGGCCTGAGCGGAGACTGCGATGCCGACCAGAAGGACAATGAGTAGTTTTCTCATCCGATATTTTTGAGTTAAAATGCTGAGACAATGGGTTTCGGGTTTTCATAATCCCGAAACAGGGTGCAAATTAATAAGATTCAGTCTAAATAAGCAGCATCTGTGGTTACTAAATTTGATATTTAGCCGAATCAGTCCGGGCAATTCAATGTGCGGGAACAACTCCGGGTCGACGCAGGAGCAGCCCGGTTTGTAGTTCTGACGACAGAAACCGTCATCCGCTGGCTTCAAGTACCGGAATCGGAGCGATTTTGCCTGACCCGGTACGCGAACCTATTTCGGTGAAACCTCGACAATCACCCGTTTGTAGCGCGTCAGTGCGGGCGAGCCTTTATCAGTCACTTCCAGGATAAAATGAACGGTTTGAGGGCTGGAAACTTCCGGTGCTTTGACGGTGTGCAGGTTCGCCAGATTGGGCGAAAACGGAGCAAACGAAACCCGTTCTTTATACGTTCCGGCTTCGGGGTACTGGAACCAGTAATAACTCAGCGCATCGCCGTCGGGATCATACGTCCCCGTTGCGTTCAGACCAAAAATGTCCCCCGATTTCACTTTCAGCCCCTCCGGGTGGGCCACTTTCGGAACCGGCGGGTGGTTGGCGTTCCTGTATTCGCTCACCATCCAGTCCATCCGGGCGGCAAAATCGTGCTGAAAATCCTCCCGCCAGCGCCACAACGTCACCTGACTACTTTTGTATTTAGCGGTATCCGTCACAAAAGGCCGTCCCCAGCGCGACGCCACCAGTGGCGAATACGTATCCTCGGCATTCGTCCAGATCGGACGGGTTTCCGGGTCTGAAACCGGGCCGGTCACCAGTTGTCCACCCTGCGTCCGAACCGGGGTGGGGGCTGCCGTCGGCCGGGGTTCGGCCTTCGGCGTATACAATTCATACCGACCGCCCCAACCGCCATATTCCGGGTGTTCCGGCACATTCAAGCCATTGGGAATCAGATTCATGAACGAGGGCGTATCGCCTTCCATTCCGTAAGCGACATCCGGGTATTCCGTGCCCAGCGGCCCGTGGCCCTGCTGAATGTTCCGGGCAATCCAGTCGTTGCTATTGACCTCGTTATTGGCACCGGGAAAGTTGCGGGTAATCCCCGACCAGGTCGCATTCCGGTAGCTGCCGGGACTCACAATGAAGAAAATTCCGGGAAACGTTTTCCGAATCCACGGCCCGGAATCATCCTGATCGGAAATGGTGTACACACGCAGTTTGGCGTACAGCCGGGCGGCATCCGCAGCGGTTTTGGTTTTCTGTATTTTCCACAACGCCTGCGCCAGGCAGTTCGGACCGCCCCAAACCGGTATCCACAACGGGCGCGCATCCGGTTTTTCCAGCGTCTTGATAATCCACTCCGACCCTTCCGAATCCTGGCCTCCGCCAACACCTTCCATGCCGTAAACCGCCCGCCCTTTTTTGACTTTCGTTTTCAGTTCCGCTGCCGTTGGATAGCCTTTCGCGTGTTTCAGCAAATTGGGCTGCACTTTGCCGTACGCCGTCAGAATCCGGTGAATCGTTTCGGGCGCGACCCGGTTTCGCTGGTGCGTCGAGGTGGTGGCAATCAGTCCTTCCACCTCAAATTCGTTGGCATACGCCAGAAACCGCACCAGCGATTGCGCATCGTCGGGGTCGGCTTCGATGTCCGTCAACACCAGCACCCGAACCTTGGGCTCCGGCTGGGCCAGGAGAAATAGAGGGCTGAAAAGCAGAAGTTGCAGAGGAATCAGAAGACGCCATTTTTTCATTTCAAGTGCTAGTTTATCGTCAAATTTGGGATTCAATGACCGATGTTGGAAAAGCCGATTAAGTGCCATCGGCACGCAATGTTTGTAGCAATAATGTATTGATAGACGCGGACGGCGTGCCTTTAGGTACGCAATGAACCAACTGTTGCGTACCTAAAGGCACGCATATACCCTAAAATTCGCCTTTTCTACAAACATTCGGTCGCTACGCGACCAAACAGTCCATCGGTTTCCTATTTAATCATTGTTGTCGCTCGCGACACGCAAGCGACAACGTTCATTGAGATCGGATCACTCCGCAACCGTCGCAATCACCCGCTGGTAGCGCGTCAAACGGGGCGCTTTGGCATCCGTCACCTCCAGAATCAGGTGAATCTTGTTCCCGGATTTCGCATCTTTCGGAACCGTAAAAGCCGATTTAGCCTGATTCCCGTTCTGAATTGCCACTTTTCCCGAATACGAGCCCACTTCTTCGTACTGCCACCAGCGGTAGCTCAACGCATCACCATCCGGATCGGTGGCCGAACCGCTGAGCGTCACGTTCTGACCCGGTTTGACCCGAAGATTCGGCGCGTGATTGAGCTTCACGACGGGCGGATGATTGGCTTCGTTGTAGGGCTTGACGCACCAATCGGCGCGGGCGGCAAAATCGCTCTGCAACACCGGAATCCAGCGCGTCTGCGGGTAGGCCGCATCGGCTTTTTGGGTGTACGGATTGTAGTCGGTAACGGTTTTCCCATCCTCCCAGCGGTACGGATTCGTGGGCGATTTCACCATGCGGCCACCCCAACCGCCGTAGGCCACGTCTTCCATGCTCCGCAATCCAACGTCGATGAGGTAAAAAAAGGCGGGCGAATCGCCTTCCGAGATGAAATCATACTGGCTCAATCCGTACTTTTTAGCTTCTTCCGGGTCGCCGTGCGTGTGTTCGGGGTCGCCGGGGAGCTTCTTGCCATCACCCCACAAATAATAAGATTCCAGCAAGGGGCCGTGCCCAAACCGGATGTTTTCGGCAAACCATTTTCCGCCCAGGTACGGTTTTAGCTCCGCCGGAACCACGCGGGGCCACAGATACGCAAAGCTCCAGAACTGATCCGAATTATACAGCACCTTGATCTGCGGCCAGTTGGGAGCAATGTATTTCTGATAGGTCGCATCCTGATCCAGAACCGCATAAATGATGGCTTTGTCGGAGACTTTCTTAGCAATTTTCGCCCAGTCGGCTGAGTTTTTGTACTGATCCTCAATGGATTTCAAAGCGCGGGCGACGGTGTTCGTTCCTCCCCAGATTTGCAGATAAACCGGACTGCTGGTGTTATCTAGCAGAATCTTCTTGATGAAATCGGAACCTTCGGTATCGCGGCTCATTTCGCCCTCAAAATCAATATTTCCGACCCGTACCAGACTCTTCAGATAGTCGGGCGTCGGGTAGCCTTTGGCGTGTTTGATCAGGTTCGGATAGACGTTGGCGTATTTGTCAATGTATTCCTCCATCCAGGTGGTGCCGGGCCAGCGAAGTTCGGTGCGTTCGCCGTATCGTTTGGCCGTATTAGGCATTTCGGAGGTAAATTTGGTCCCTTTCCCATCGCCCTTGTAGTGCCACTGCGAACTGCTGTAGACCAACCCGACAATGTCGAACTCGTTGCTGTAGAGCAACATCCGGATAAACGTATCGACATCGTCCACTTCGCCATCGGTCGTCACGATGGTGCGCGGTTTGGTCGAGGGAAACTGGGCGATGGCTGATGCCGAAATTCCCAACGCCAGTACCACCAGTGACCCTGATTTTCGCATCGATTGGGATTGCTTAAGGCGTTTGAAGAGCGGTTTTCCAGCCTGCATACCCGGTTTGAACAGTGTCATTTTCCTTTTCAGGCTGGATGAATAACTTTCCTACGTTCAGGCTTTTCAGGTAATCCAGGTCGCGGTAAATACCGGCTTTTAAACCGGCAAGGTAAGCGGCACCCAATGCCGAGACGTCCGGCATGCCGCCGTTAACGACGGTTTTCCCAAGTAAATCCGCCAGAAATTGCAGGATAAAACCGTTGGCGGTCATTCCTCCGTTCACCATGAGTTCCTGTAAATTAATCCCGGTATCGCTTTCCATCGCCACGATAACATCTTTGATCTGGTACGGGATGGATTCGAGCGCGGCCCGAACGAGGTGGTTCTTACTGGACCCGAACGTTAAACCGGAGATCGTCGCCTTCCGCGACATTTGCCAGTGGGGCGCACCCAACCCGCTGAATGCCGGAACGATATACACCCCGCCGTTGTCGGAAACCGCCGTTGCCATCGCTTCGGTTTCCCAGCTTTCAGCGAATAGATTCAGCGTATTTTTCAGCCATTCGATGGTCGCTCCGCAGGTCACAATCACACCTTCCAGCGCGTAATCGACCCGGTTTTCGGTGCTCCAGCAAACGGTCGTCACCATGCCCTGCTTCGACTCTTTCAGCTCCGGACCAATGTTCATGATGATCGAGCAGCCGGTTCCCAGCGTCGCTTTGGCCGTGCCGGGCGTGAAACAGCCCTCCCCAAAAGCAGCCGCGTGCGAATCGCCGATCAGACTTGTAATTGGCAGGTTATGATCGAACAATCCGTTGAAATTCGATTCGCCAAACCCAAAAGCCGACGGCCCGGGTTGCGGCAGATTCAGCCGGGACAATCCGAAAACGGTCAGTAAATCCGGGTCCCAATCCAGCGTTTTCAGGTTGAAAAACAGCGTTCGGGATGCGTTGGTGTAATCGGTCAAATAGCGTTGTCCGTTCGTTAGCTTATACAGCAGCCACGTATCGACCGTGCCGAAATACGCCTTCCCGGCATCGACGGCCTGCCGGACTTTTTCGTTGTTTTCATACAGCCAGATCAGCTTAGTGCCGGAAAAATACGGATCGATGAACAAACCGGTTTTGGCCCTGACGACTTCTTCCAGACCGTCGGATTTGAGTCGTTCGCAAACGTCGATCGAGCGTTTACACTGCCAGACGATGGCGTTGTGGAGCGGTTTTCCGGTTTCGTCCCAGACCACGAATGTTTCGCGCTGGTTCGAAATGCCGCAGACCCGAATGGACTGAAAATCCCCGCCCTGAGCCGCAAAACCGTCCAGGCATTTTCCAACGGACGTCAACACGTTCCGGTAGATTTCGTCGGGGTCCTGCTCGACGTAACCATCACCGTAATAGCGGGTTCGAAGCGGCTCCGAAGCGCGGGCGGCAACTTCGCCTTTTTCGTCAAACAGCAGCGTTTTCGTGCTGCTCGTGCCCTGATCGATCGCCAGAATATAGGAATGTTCCATAGCGTTAGTCGTTCCGCGAACTGGATTTGTCGATAATAACCGCCAGCAGAATCACGATGCCTTTGACGACCTGCTGCCAGAACGGCGAGACATTCAATAACACCAGTCCGTTGTTCAAAACACCAATGATTACTGCACCCTGCACCGTTCCCAGAATGCTGCCCCGCCCACCCGAAAGCGAGGTTCCACCGATGACCACGGCCGCAATGGAGTCCAGTTCGTAGCTCGTTCCGGCGTTGGGCTGAGCCGAATCCAGTCGCGAAGTAACCAGCAAACCGCCCACGGCGGCCAGCCCGCCCGCTATCGTGTAGACCAGCATTTTGATGCGATTAATATTGACCCCCGAAAGCCGGGCCGCGCTTTCGCTGCCGCCAATGGCGTAGACGTACCGCCCAAACCGGGTCTGGTCCATCAGCAAAACCACCACAAGCACAATGCCGCCGGAAATCCAGACTGGCAGCGGAATGCCCAGAAACCAGCCCGTTCCGAGGAAGGTAAATGAGTCGCCCAAACCGGTGATCGGAAAGCCTTCGGTCCAGAGCATCGTCAGCCCGCGGGCGATGGTCAGCATGGCGAGTGTGGCCACAAATGGCGGTAAGTTAAACCGCGTGATGGCCCAGCCGTTGAACCCGCCCAGCACACTGCCGGTCAGCAGTCCGGCGACAATGGCCCCGAAAACCGTGAAACCGATGTAGAGATTATTGGCGGGTAACTCGATGCCGTTTCGGAGCAAACCGGCCGCAATAGCCCCGGAAAGCGCCAGCACCGATCCCACCGAGAGATCGATTCCGGCGGTGAGCACCACCAGCGTCATGCCGACGGAAATACAGACGTTGACGGAGATTTGTCGCAGCACGTTCCAGCCGTTGGCGACGGTAAAAAACTTATCGGAAAGCAGGCCGATCGCGACGCAGAGAATCAGCAGCGCAATCAGCGATTGAAATTTCAGGAGAACGGGTCGGTAGGTTTGCAACGGAATCTGCATGAATGTCGGCATTAAAGGGTTTGCGGAATAGCGGCTTTCAGAATCTCGTCTTCGGAGGCATCGACGGACAGTTCCGACGTCAGGCACCCTTCGCTCATGACCAGAATCCGGTCGGAAATGGCCAGAATTTCCGGCAGTTCCGACGAAACCACCAGAATGCCCATGCCTTCGTCGGCGAGTTGTAAAATCAGTTTATAGATTTCATTCTTGGCGTTGACGTCGATGCCGCGCGTGGGTTCGTCGAGCATCAGCAGTTTGGGATTGGTCGCCAGCCATTTCGACAGCACGATTTTCTGCTGGTTGCCGCCACTCAGGTTCCGCGCGGTCTGTTTCTCCGACGACGTCTTGATTTTCAGGTCAGCCACGTACTTTTTCGCCAGCGCGGTTTCTTTCGTTTTATTCAGAAAACCGCCCTGTTCGAGACTTCTGAGGTTGGTCAGGCTGATGTTCGTGCGAACGTCCAGCCCCAGCACCAAACCGTCTTTTTTCCGATCTTCGGGCACCAGCGCCAAACCGGCTTCGATGGCATCGGCGGGTTTGTTCACCTTTATTTTCTGCCCGTTCAGTTCAATCGTACTGCTGGTTCGTTTCGGATGCAGGCCGAAAAGCGTTTCCAGCAATTCGGTCCGGCCAGCGCCCATCAAGCCGAAAATCCCGACAATTTCACCCCGCCCGACCTGAAACGAAATGTTTTTCAGCAGGTTTTCCTGCGTCCGAACGGGGTGTTTCAAACAGAGATTTTTAACGGTTAACAGCGGTTTTACAAGTTCGGAGCCAACTTTTCGCCGAATGGCATGAACCGACCGACCGACCATTTTGCGGATGATGTCGTCGTGCGTCATGCCGCGCATGTCGCCGGATTCGATGGATTTGCCGTCGCGCAACACCACAAACCGGTCGGCCATTTTGAACAGTTCGTCCAGTTTATGCGAGATGTACACGATGGTTTTATTCGCCTTTTTCAAGTCTGCAATGATCGAAAACAGCACCTCTACTTCGCTTTCGCTGATGGCCGAGGTCGGTTCGTCCATGATGATCACCTCCGAATCGATCAGCAGCGCCTTGGCAATTTCGACGACCTGTTGCTGCCCGACTTTCAGTTCGGCTACCAGCGTCTCGGGACTCACTGTCAGCTTCAGTCGATCCAGCAACTGCTGCGTCCGCAACCGCATCGCCTTCCTGTCGAGCATTCCCCACTGGGTTGTCAGTTCGCGGCCCAGAAAAATGTTTTCGGTGATGCTCAGGTACGGAATCAGGTTGAGTTCCTGGTGAATAATAGCAATGCCGCCATCCTGAGCCTCGCGCGGGGAAGCAAACCGAACCGGTTGCCCTTTGAAAAGAATCCGGCCTTCGTAATCCGGGTAAACGCCCGAAAGAATCTTCATCAGTGTGGATTTTCCGGCCCCATTTTCACCAATAACCGCGTTCACTTTTCCGGCCTGAAATTCCAGACAGACGTTCTCCAGCGCCGTAACGCCCGCAAACCGTTTCGTTATGTTTTCCGCTATTAACATGGCTAGATACGGATCGGAATCACTTCGATGGCGTCGGTGTGCAGGTGTTCCCGATTCAATTCGACCGCTCCGATAAAGCGGATCTGCTGACCGGTTTTGGCACTGGCTTTGAACGGCGCCACCACCCGGTTTCGAATAATTTTGTTGAGTTCCGCCGACACATTGTTCAGATCCATCGTGTTGTCAAATTCCGTCAGGCTGATCAATCCCGACGCATCACGGGCGGCATTCCCGAAAACGTATTCTGTGGCAATGGTGATTTCTGAGCCGTTGGACAGCATAACCGTTACGTCGTGGTCGCCAATAGCGGTTATTTTCCCGGTTCCCCGCACCAGGAAATACCGCAGATTGCCAATGCTCAGCGCGTGGGAATGAGCCTCGAAGGCTTTGTCTTTATCGGTTTTCAACTGCTGAATCAGCGCAATCAGCTCAACGGCTTTCCCCGAATCCGGCAGCAACTTGGTTTTCCAGAACGCTTCGGCGTAGGCAGCCGCATCGAATTTTGAGGTAGCGCCCTTCGCTTTCACCTCGTCCAATTTCCTGAAATAGACGGAGTTATAAGCCACGACCGCCAGCAACAAAACCAGAACACCGTATTTCAAACCGTTCCTCTTCATTTCAATTTCGTTTGGTCAATGCGCTGTAATCGGTGATGTTGGCCTGCGAAACCAGTTCGACGGCTACCGGCATTTTCGGCGGAAAATCCCGTTTCCCCTTAAAAAATTCGTCGGCATAAATGGCAGCGGTTTTCGCCATCGTCTGGGGCGATTGCAAACCCGTTGCCATGATTTTTCCGTTACTGATCGACTCGATCACATCCTGCGCACCGTCGAAACCGTATACCTTGATTTCCTTCGCTTTTCCGGCGGCCATCACGGCCTGGTACGCACCCATCGCCATCGCATCATTCCCGCAGAAAATTCCTTCGATTTCCGGATGCGCCTGTAAAATGGACTCGACCACTTCCAGCGCCTTATTCCGGTCAAAATCCGCACTTTGCTGCGCCACCATCTTCAAATTCGGGTACAGATCGACCACACTGTGAAAACCCTTCGAGCGGTTCCAGGTGTTGTTGTCGCCCACCAGACCCAGAATTTCGACGTAGTTGATCGTTGTTCCGGCGGCTTTTTTCGGCATCGTTTGCACAAAGTATTTTCCGATGGCCACGCAACCGGCGTAGTTATCGGACAGAATCTGAGACGTGGCGGCTTTGGCCGAGTTGACTTCGCGGTCCATGCAAAAAACCGGAATACCCGCTTCTTTGGCTTTCAGAACGTTGACCACCGAACCATCGGCATCCGTCGGATTGAACAGAATGGCGTCGAAACCGGAAACGATGGCGTTCTCGAAATGGTCGGTTTCCAAAGCGGTATTGTTCTGCGAATCAAAGATTTTCGCTTCATACCCCAATGATTTGGCCTGCGCAGCCGCCGTTTCGGCCAGCACCACAAACCACGGATTGTTGAGTGTCGAAATGATAACCGCCACCTTTTTCGGGCCTTGTTCACCGGACGATTTTTGGCAACTACCGGCCATGAGCAAGCCGATCAGCAGCAGAAAAACCGGTATGATCTTGTACTTCATCAGCTTGTTCATTCGATACACAATCGGTTCAAAGATGTTGTAGAGCCCTACGGGAATACCGTGATAATCACCCGCTGGTAACGCGTCAGGGCCGGTTTTCCGTTGTCGGTCACGGCCAGAATGACGTGGATCATTTCCGGTTTTGTCACCCTGGGCGCCATGATAAAGGCGGTTTTCTGCTGTTTATCCTGCACTTCCAGTGGTCGGTTGCTGTCGTAAGTGCCCGGTTCGCGGTAATAAATCCATTCGTAGGCCAGTTCATTGCCGTCGGGATCCGTTGAGCCTTCGGCACTTAAAACCACCTTATCACCACTTTTTACCCGCAATTGATTAGCATGTTTCAGTACGGCAACGGGCGGGTGATTGGCTTCCTTATACGGTTTGATGGTCCAGTCGATGCGGGCGGCAAAATCGTGCTGATACGCCTGCCGCCACCGCCAGATCGTGGCTTTGTTGCTGGTGTGGTAATTGCCGTCGACGCCCAGCACTTCGTCTTCGGCGTCGGCCCAGAATGGGCGCGTTTCCGGGTCGTGAAACCACTTGCGCGTCCGGGGGGTATAAAACTCGTAGCGGCCACCCCAACTGCCGTAATTCGGGTGTTCCGGATCGCTCAAGCCATTGTTAATCAGGAAGAAAAACGAGGGAGTGTCGCCTTCCATCAGAAATTTGGTTTCCGGGTGTTCGGCACCCAGCGGCCCGTGGTTTTTCCGAATGTGTTCGTTGAGCCACGGATTATCGACCAGACTAAAATCGGCACCCGTAAACCGCCCGTGAAATTTATCCCCGCTGATGCCGGTCCAGGCCCCGTAATGATACGCTCCCCCGTCGTGAAAACCGGGGCTGGCGATGAAAAACAGGTTGGGGAATGTCTTGCGGAGCCACGGCCCGGCGTCGTCCTGATCCGAGATCGTATAGACGCGAATTTTAGCAATAAACCGGTCGAGTTCTTCCGGCGTGCGGGTCTGGCGGACTTTCCACAGCGCCTGCGCCAGGCAGTTGGCTCCTCCCCAAACCGGAATCCAGACCGGGCGGTCGTCTTTCCGATCCACCACGGCAATGAGGTGTTCCGAACCCTCCGAATCTTTACCGGGGCCGACTGCTTCCAGGCCGTAATTCGGGTACGAGGCTTTGATAATGCTGAGTAAATAGCTCGTTTCGGGATAGCCTTTTTCGTGCAGCAGGAGATTGTTGCGCACTTTGCCGTACGCTTCCACGATCTGCCGAATCCGTTCCGGGGCCACCCGGTTGCGCTGATGCACCGAGGTCGTCGCGATCAGTCCTTCCACATCCCACTGATTGCAATAGGTTAGAAACCGCACCATCGACTGGGCATCATCCGGCTCATTTTCAATATCGGTCAGTACCAAAACCCGTCGTTTCTGAGCGGTTTCCGGCGTTTGGCCATACATTATCGAATAAAAACCGCCCGTTAAAATCAGCGCAAAAGCCAGTTGAAAAAAGGGTTTATTTTTCATTTTTAAGCCTGTTTCTGTACCAGTTTCAACCCGGTTTCGGCAATTCCTTCTTCCGACAAACCGTAGTGATTAAGGATTTCGATTTGCGAACCGGTGACGGTGTATTCATCCGGAATCCCCATGATTTTGAACGGGTTACGAAAACCGTTCTGCAACAGGAACGACGCGCAGGCTTCGCCCAAACCGCCATAAATACTGTGTTCCTCCGCCGTGATGATGGGCGCACCGGTTTCGGCCAGTTTCGCCAGCAGTTCGTAATCCAGCGGTTTGATGGTGTGCATACTGACCACCGTCGCCCGGATTCCGTAGACGTTTTCCAGCCGATTAGCCGCCAGAACCGCCGGATAAACCGTTTCGCCCGTGCCAATGATGGCCAGATCACCGCCTTCCCGAACGACGCTTCCTTTGCCAAATTCAAACCGGCGGCTGGGATCTTCGGTCAGGTAAGGCATCGCTTTTTTGCCAAACCGGATGTAGATTGGATGATCGGTTTCAGCCGCCAGCCGGATGGCGTGTTCGGCTTCAAAATTATCGGCGGGTGCCACCACGATCAGGTTATGCACCGCCCGCAAAGCCGCAAAATCGTGCAGACTGTGGTGCGTCGAACCCAGCGCGCCGTAGCTCACCCCCGCACTGATGCCGATGAGTTTCACCGGATTATCCGAATACGCCACATCGGTTTTGATCTGTTCGAACGAACGGGCTGTTAGAAAACAGGCGGGCGAAACCGCAAAAACTTTCTTGCCCGTCGACGCCAGACCGGCCGCGACGCCCACCAGATTTTGTTCGGCAATCCCAATTTCAACGATTTGAGCGGGGTATTTCTGACCGAAAGGCACCAGTTTCCCGGAGCCCCGCGAGTCGCTGGTCACCACCAGAATCGTGCGGTCGGTACTGGCCAGGTCCTGAAGTGTCCCGGAAAAAACGTCGAGATTCGCTTTGTACGTAGCGCGTTCGTTTTGCGTCATTTCTGCCATAATTGTGTCACCTTTCGTTTTTCAGCGGAGGACTGCCGTAGCCTCCTCCAACTCTTCCAAAGCCTGGGCATACTGCTCGGCATTTGGAACGCCGTGGTGCCACTTTAATTGATTTTCCATGTAGCTGATACCCCGACCTTTGACGGTGTGGGCAATGATCAGGCTCGGTTTTCCGGGCGCAAACGGCAAAGCCGCAAAGGCCTCTTTTAACGCACCGAAATCGTGCCCGTCCACGTGCCGGACTTCCCAGCCGAATGCTTCAAATTTGCGGTCGAGCGGATCGGTGTTGCACACGTCGGTAGTTGGCCCTGAAATCTGCAACCCATTTTTATCGACAATGGCGCACAGGTTATCCAGTTGATAATGAGACGCCAATAACGCTCCTTCCCAGTTCGAGCCTTCGGGCAGTTCGCCGTCGCCCAGCAGTGTAAAGACTCGGTACGCCAGCCCATCCAGCTTGGCGGCCAGTGCGGTTCCAACGCTGAGCGACATCCCATGTCCGAGCGATCCGGTATTCTGTTCAATGCCGTTGACCTTTTTCGTCGGGTGACCGATGTAGTGCGAACCGTATTTACAGAGCGTCAGCAAATCCGATTCCGGGAAAAAACCCTGGTCGGCCAGCACCACGTACAGAGCCTCCACCGTATGGCCTTTGCTCTGAATATACCGGTCGCGTACCGGCGATCTGAAGTTCTCCGGGCTGACATTCATCACGTGGTTATACAGCACATTCAGAATGTCTACGCACGACAGACTGCCGCCCGTATGCCCGGCTTTGGCCTCGACAATGTACTTCAGAATTTTCCTGCGATACTCGACCGACTTCAATGCTAACTCCTTATCAGTCATAACTTTTAATGTTCGTAGACTTCCCAGCCCATGTAATTTCCGAGCGCTTCTTTCAGAATCCCGGCGGTTTTCGAAGCGTTCATTACGACGTGGTGTTCAAACCCGTTGCGGCAAACATATTGCATCAGGCCCTGCAAATTCGGGATGTCGGCCACCGCCCGGTTTCCGAACGTATTCAACGCATCGTCGGTCAAGCGGCCTTCGCCGACGTACGCTTTGATAATGCCTTTGGAATCGTCGGTGCTGATGCGTCCGTACGTCAGCGGAGACGCCGGGGTTCGGCCCGACAACGCTCCGTACGTGTTTTCCTCCCCGACGGTGGTGCCCAGAATGGGCGCGGTGCTGATTTCGATGTCCGGCAAAAACGACTTCGCCCAGTTGCCACAGTGAAACAGCACGCACTTGTTTTCGTCGTCGGCGTAATTGTTGTTCCAGTCGACCAGTGCACTCGGGGAGCCCGAGGCCAGTTGCATGGCGTACATGCTCAGCGTACCGGTTACATCGACCTCGCACGCGCTCGGCAGCATGTTTTCGCTCATCATGCTCATGCTCGTACAGACGTTGCAGCCGTAATTCTGCTGAATTGAGGTCCAGCACTGAATGGCGGTGGCATCGAGCGAATTTTGTTCCACGAAGTCGTTCAACACCACATCGAGTTTGGCAATCTGCACCAGCTTATCGTCCGGCGTGCGGCCCGTCGGCGTATACGCTTTGATGGCTTCCAGCCGGGCTTTCACGCTGGCGTCGTCTTTGGTCAGTTTGTCAGCATTGCCCAGAATTTCGGATAAGTCGATGGTGACCACCGAGATCCCGTTGCGCTGCAGAATTTTTTCGCTGTACCGAACCGTATTAAAACCGCCCGGCCGCGCGCCCACCGCGCCAATTCGAACCTTCCGCAAACCGCGCACCACCCGGCAGACGCCGATGAAATTCAGCAGATCCTGCGTAAAGCTGGCGTCGGTCGGATGCACCACGTGCTTCGTCGTCAGCGAGTATTTGATGCCAAACTGGTAGAGGTTATTGCTGACCGAAATCTTGCCACACCACGAATCGCGTCGGCGGGCGACGTCCAGTTTGTTCAGGTCATCGGGGTACGCCTGGATCAAAACCGGCACTTCCAGACCGGCCAGTTTCAGCGTTTCGGCCACGCCACGTTCATCGCCAAAATTGGGCAGAACCACCAGAATGCCACTGATTTCATCGCGGTGGTTCCGGAACAGATCCGCACATTTTCGCGCGTCCTGAAATGTTTCCACTCCGCCCAGCTTGGTATCTTCCGTGCCTAACAGAATCGGATTAATATTGTGTTTTTTCAGAATATCGATGATTTCGACCCGTGATTCCGCCACCAGCCGGTCCGGAAAAAAGTCACGGTTTCCAATAATGACACCCAGACTGATGGGCGCGCTTTCTTTTCTGGTCATAGTGAGTCAACTGGCAATGAGTAATTCAATTTCGTTGTCGTGAAAAACCTGTTTATCTTTTTCTTCGATTCCGGCATCGGTGATGATGTAATCGATCAGCGACAAAGCACCCAGGCTAGCGAACGCGCTCTTCCCGATTTTGGTCGAATCGGCCACCAGATAGGTCGTGTCGGCGGCATCGATCATGGCTTTTTTGACGACCAGGTCGCTGATGCTTGGGTAGGTCAGCCCGGATTTCAGCGAAATACCGGCGGTGGCCAGAAACAGCTTTTGCACATTCAGCCCCTTGAAAAAGTCGGCGGCTTTCTGGCCGGTGAGTGAGAGCGTCGGCGGTTTGAATTCGCCACCGGTCATGATCACCTCGATGCCCGGTTCGGCGCCCAGAATCAGGGCGATATTCAGGGCGTTGGTGATGACAGTCAGGTTTTTAATACCGATTAATTTCCGGGCTATTTCGGTCGTGGTCGAACCCGAATCCAGAATAATGGTGTCGCCACTTTCGATGTATTCCAGGCATTTGGCCGCAATCCGTTCTTTTTTGTCGATGTTTTCCTGGTTCCCCAGCGAAAACGTGCGCACCTGATTTTCCACGTTTTTCAGAAAAGCGCCCCCGTGTTCTTTGGTCACCAGCCCGTCTTTTTCCAGCTTTTCCAGATCCTGACGAATCGTTACTTCGGTTACCTTAAAGAGTTTTGCCAGATCGATCACTTTGGCCGAACCGTCTTCCTTGAGCAATTCCAGTATTTTATCCCGGCGCCGATTGGCTAGCATTTTCCGTAAAACTTCTTATTATTTTTACTTTTCAGAATAAATACCAAAACAAACGAAAGCTGAAAACCGCCTTGCTTTTGGACAGAACGCATATAAAGCGGACTAGCTGGTGGCTTATCTGGAAATAATACCAAATAAATCAAAATAAATACTGACCAAAAGTAGGCAATATTCGATAAAAAGAAAACAAAAGAAATAAATAGTAAAAAATAGTTAATTTTTCCAGAGTTGGTAGTATCGAAAATAGAAAAACCGGTCAGCAGGTTTCGCCAACCTGCTGACCGGTTTTTGCATAAGGTGAGGACCGAATTAAGATTATACCATTTATCAGCCCACTGCTTTAGCTGTGGGTAAAACGAAAAGAAACCGATTGGGAATAACCGTTTTAACGGTTTCTACGTCCAGAAAACCGTTAAAACGGTTCCTCGTCATCAGCTGTTTTTTCCCTAACCCACAGCTAAAGCAGTGGGCTGATAAATGCCGACTTCGTCGATTTTTAGCATGGCTGGCGGATTAATTGTTCAGGCATCGGCCAAATCGCCCGAATACGTCAGCGGTAGCGTAATGTGGGCTTGCGTGCCGCTCCCGTTGCCCGACTCCATCCAAAACCGCGCACCAATCGTTTCGGCCCGCTCCCGAATGTTGTGCAGCCCCATTCCCATGCTTGCCGACTGGGTCAGGCCCACGCCGTCGTCGTTCAGCTCCACCGCCAGGGCGTCGCCGAGCCGAACCAGATTGATGTGGGCGCGCCGGGCGTGGGCGTGGCGCAAAATGTTGGTGCAAAGTTCCAGGCAAATAACGTACAGATTGAACTTCGCTTCCTGCGTGAGCGGAAAATTGTCTTCGGGTTCGTAGGTAATCGAAAACACGGTTTTTCCCGTCAGATTCAATTTAGCGACCAGACTTTTGAGTGACACCACCAGATCCTGCTGCAACAACTGATCCGGAACGAGATTGCGCGATAGCTGACGGACCTGCGTGGCGGCATCGTCGAGCAGATTCAGGCTGTTTTCGTAGAGTTTCTTGTTGCGCGGAGACAAAATATTTGCATCCATCGTCTGGAACGTCATTTTGGTCGCGCCGAGCAAACTGCTCACCCGGTCGTGCAGTTCGGTCGCAACGCGTTTGCGTTCAATTGTCTGCCCTTTGATCAGCGCCATTTCGATCTCCCGGTTTTTGGTCCGCAACGCGCTATTCGTGCGCTGGAGCCGTAAACTGTAATACAGCAGCAGCAGTCCCAGCAAACTGATGATGGCAATCCCGATAAACAACTGATCCCGCAACCCTTTTTGCGCCGACAACCCCAGCCGCAGCTGTTCGATGTGGAGTTGCTTGATGGTGGCCTGCTGCCGGGCCTGTTTCTGGGCCGATGCGTTTCTAAGCTGCTGGGTTTCGAGTTGGTGTTTCAGATTGGTCCGCAGGATTTCTTCCGTCTTGTATTTATTGCTGAGTCGGTCGATTTCCGCCTGCTTGGCCAGGGTCTGGTAGCGTTGATTCTGGAGCAACTGTTCCTGTCGGTAAGCGGTTTCCAGCCGTTCGCGGTCAAATTTTGCCTTGATTCGCAGGCTTTCGGTTTGGTTGATGGATTTCTGATGCTCCTCTCTTTTAGCGTTGTAGAGCCGTTGATAAGCAAAGGCATTTTTCCAGTCCTGCTGGTGTTCGTAAGCCCGGATCAACACGGCATACGCCGTCAGCATGGGCGCGTAATATTTCTGATTTTTGGCTAATGCTTCTTTGGCGCTGGCAATGGCTTCGGCATTTCGGCCCAGACCAAGGTACGACTCCGCCAGATCAGCCAGCGCGTCGGCCTGCGGCAGGGGCGATTTGAGTTGTTCCCAATACGCCACCGATTGTTTCAGATACGGAATCGCCTGGGCAAACTTCTGCTGGCTGTTAAACAAAACCCCGATGTCGTTGGTCAGAAAGGCCTTGTTCGAGATTGCTGCGTTGTTCCGGTCCAGAATATCCCAGGCCAGCATATACTGCGCTTCGGCCTTCTGCAAGTCGTTTTGTCCTTTGTAGGCTTCAGCCAGGTACTGGTGCAGGCTGGCCAGGTGAATCGGCTCAATTTTCCTGTCTTTTCCAAACCAGGTAATACTTTTCTGCAGATACGAAACGGCCTCGCCATACTCCCCTACGATGGTGCTGATCTTACCGAGATTCCGGTAAATCCGCCACAAATACATCCCGTACAAATCGGGCGATGTATCGATCAGCGCCAACAACTGGTAGTTCAGTTTAATGGACTGCGGGTAATCGGTTTTGAAATCCCGGTAATAACGTTCGCTCAGCAGCAGTCCTTTGATCTGGTATTTGACGTTCTTTTTTCGTTCCGCCAGCCGGATGAGTTGATTCGCCACCAGCAGCGCACTGTCGCGATGCACCATCCCGTTGTAATGCACGGAAGCCATAAAGTGCATGTATTCCATCCGGGCCGTATCGGTCGTGGGTTTCACCGGCAGCGTAGCAATTCGGGCCAAACGGGTCCGGGCCAACCGCAGCAAACTGTCGACATAGGCCCGGTCCATGCCCCGGTCGAAGTTGAACGGTGGCGTTTCGTAACTTTGGGCCTGCAGCGCGATACTGATACTCAGCCAGCCCAGAAGCAGCATTCCTCTTCGTAAAAAATTCATGGCATTCACTAAACGGTTTGAACCATTTCTGTCTATCTACAGACGCGTATCTGGAAAAATCACGGAATTCAGTGACCTAAAATCACGGATTTCGGTGATTCTTTTTTCTGGGGGAAGTGTGTCCTTTGTGCTGTTATCCTCTGAAAGGGAAGCGAAAGATACGACCGGTTTTTCAAGGAACCGAGGGTTGCCTTCCACCACTTACTGAACGGTTATACGTACCCGGTTTTTATGGCCGGCTACAGGACTTATTCATACCCTGGTTAATACCGGTTTTAGCCAGTCATCACCCGGTTCAGAAAAAAACAATGAATAGGAAATAGGACGAATGAAAACGGTTTCACTAGTCAGCGCATCTTCCCTCCTCACCATTTCAGCCGTTCGAGTCTGGCCGGATCGGCCACGACGATTTTGCCGTCGCGTAAGTCAATGACACCCTCCTCCCGAAAATCCCCCAGTGTGCGGATCAACGATTCGGTGGCGGTGCCGGAGAGCATGCCCAGTTCTTCGCGGGTGAGCGAAACCGTCAGGGCGGTGCCGGATTCGGCCTGAAACCGCCGGACGTACTTCAGCAAACCGCTGGCGACGCGTTTCCGCAGTGAATTATAAGCCAATCCGAGCAGTTGCCGCTCCTGATCGGCAATGGTGTTGGCGAGGAGTTTGATGAATGACCGTGCCACATCGGCGTGGCAAAACAGCAGATTCAGAAAATCGTCTTTGGGAATGTAACACAGCATCGAATCTTCCAGGGCCAGCGCGGTGTCTTCGTACGACCGGTTTTCGAGCAGCGCGGTATACCCGAAAAAATCACCGGGGCCGTACAATCCCGTGACCAGTTCCTTGCCCTCGGCGTTTTCGCGTTGCGTGCGGACCTTGCCACTTTGAACAAAATAAATCTTCGTCGGATCGTCGCCTTCGGCATAAATGACTTTCCGGCGCTTGATCGGATGCGTGACGCGGTTGGCCGCCAGCGAAGCCAGCCCGTCGCGGTGCTGAACATCATTCAGAAAATCGCCCAGCGTATGAGAAGTGTTGACCAATGACCGCCGTTGATCGGCCAGCCGCAGCCGGGTTTCGATGGCGCCGATCAGTTCCGCTTCGCCAAACGGTTTAGTCAAATAATCATCGGCGCCGAGTTCCATGCCTTTCCGGAGGTCGGCGCGCTCGGCTTTGGCGGTCAGAAAAATAAACGGAATGTTCATCAGATCCGGGTGATGACTGAAAATCTGCAGCACGCCGTAGCCGTCCATGCCGGGCATCATCACGTCGCACAACACCAGATCCGGTTTGTCGGTCAGCGCCAGTTGTACGCCTTCCTTGCCCGACCCAGCGGTTTGCACCTGATAGCCCGAGAGTTCGAGCAGATCGGCGGTATTGAGCCGCAGTTGGGGTTCGTCTTCGATCAGCAATAGTTTTCGGGCGGTCATCCGTTCGTATTTTTTAAGCCATTGGCGGTTTCGTGAACCTCGCGGGCACTCAGTTTTTCCCCGTGCAAGGCTTGTTGTAACAAGGTATCGAGCAGTTCGGTCAGGTGCTGAATCTGAGCCTGAATGACCAGACTCTGTTCTTGCTGTTTTTGTAAATTACCAAGCCGGGGCAGCAGGGCCACCGCCGTTTGCATGATGGCCAGGGGCGTCCGAAACTCGTGCGAAATCGCCGAGATAAACTCCGATTTCCGGTGGCTCAACGCGTACTCCTGATCCAGTAAAGTTGCCAGAATCAGGAGGTAACCTGGGTCGTCAGCTTCGTCGATCATCATTCGCGTCCAGACCCAGAACACCTCGCCCGTCGTATGCCGTCGCCACTCGACCCGCCCCCGCCAGCTTCCCTCCCGCCAGAGCGATTCGAAGCGGTCCGAAAGTTGATCCAGCCAAAAACCGTCTTTCAAAAAACCGCTGGGATAAAAAGTTTGATAATCCGCCAGCGAATTAAGATCGAGCAGGGCCAGACCCGCCGGATTGATCCGCAGCGGCTGCAGTGTGGCCCGGTCAAAAATCCCGAAAAACGAGTCGGAATCGTTGGTAAACAGGGTGAACAGACGGCCGAGGGTAGCATCGGTTAACATGGCGTAGCGAATTTGGCATACGCAAAAATAGGCAGGATTGGCGGGCGAATTACTGACGGTGGTCAGTACTATTTTCTATTTCGCATCATTAAAAGTACCGCTCGGTCCACCAGCTGCCACGGCCGCGTTGATTTTGGCGTATGAGCGTTGTAAGTTACCTTGTAATGCCGTAGTTTGTCAACCATGAAACCGTCTTCGCCCCCGCCGGTTACTGCCGATCTGTTCCAGCAACTCGAACCAGTTGTGCTGCAGGATTTGTACCATTATGCGCCGGTTGGGTATCATTCGCTGGACGCCGACGGCCGGTTTTTGCTCATCAACGAAACCGAACTCCGGTGGCTGGGGTATTCGCGCGAGGAAGTGATTGGCCGCCGTTTCTTTTCCGAACTGCTCGCTCCTGACCAGCGGGCTTTTTTTACGGAACAATTTGAACTGTTCAAGAAAACCGGGGTGGTGAAAGACCTTCGGTTTACGCTCGAACGGCAGGACGGTAGCCATTTCCCGATTCTGCTCAACGATACGGCCATTTACGACGAAGACGGCCGGTTTCTGATGACCCGCACGGTGGTGCTCGATCTGACCGTGCAACAGGCGCTGGAAGACCAGATTTTCCAGAAAAACGAAGAGTTGAATTCTCTTAACGAACAGCTTTTTGCGCTCAATCAAACCAAAAACCGCTTCATCGGGGTCGTTGCGCACGACCTGCAAAACCCCATTACCAACCTCCGCATGCTGGCGGCCAAGTTCCGCAAAACTGCTGAAACGCTGACAACCCGCCAGGCTCAGTGGGTGGAAGAAATGGACGAAACCGCTCGGCACATGGGCGAACTGATCCAACAAACGCTGGACGTCAACCGCATCGAGCGCAATGCCAATGCGCCCCAGTTCGCCGACGTGGATGTGTTGCCCCTGCTGGCCGAACTCCTCAACCGGTTTACGTACCTGGCCGAGCGCAAGGCCATCCGCCTGCGGCTTTTGAGCGAACAGTCCGAAGGGCGCGCGTTTACCGACCCGGCCTACCTCACCGAAATTGTGGAAAACCTGATTTCCAACGCCATCAAGTTTTCGCCCGGCGGCAAAACGGTGCGGCTGACGGTGCATTCGGACGCGCACGCGCTCCAAATCGACGTTGCCGACGAAGGTCCCGGTATTCCCGCCGACGAACAAACCCGGCTTTTCGGGCGGTTTACGGTGTTGAGCCCCCGGCCCACGGCGGGCGAATCGTCATCCGGTTTGGGGTTGTCCATCGCCAAAGAATACGCCGACCAACTCGGCGCCAGCCTCCACTACGAAGGCCGCCCCAACGCCGGAGCCACCTTCATCCTCCGCCTTCCCATCCGCCCCCGCTAAATTCACAAACCCGCTTTACCACCCAACCGGCGGAAAAATACCTCTGCCCGCAAACCCTGACCACAATCAGTAAAAACCCCTGCCGACGGGCAGGCTGCGGGGAATCGCCTGCGCCGACCTTTGTTTCAGTCAACCAATCGTCACCCATTTAATTCTTGAACAACCATGAAAACGTTAAGTATTGCCCTGCTACTCACCGGCTTGTCACTTGGAGCCACTCAGGCACAAAGCCCCCTGGAAGATCAATCCGTCACCATCACCCACGTCAAGAAAGGCGAAGAACCGCAGCAAGTGATGGATGCAGTCAAAGCCGATTTCCCCAACTCGATTGTTACGGATGTGGCCTTTCTGCCGCACGCGCTCTATGGCCACGAATGGGCGGTCAGTGAACACAAAAACACGGACGAAAACGTCGATATTCTGTATTACCGGGTGGCCGCCAACAGCCCAACCCTGAACTACACCGCCGTTTACAACAAAGATGGCAAACTACTCAGTTTCAAGGAAATCGTTAAACAGGCGCTTCTGCCGGATGCCGTTACCAAAACCATCAGCAATCAGTTTGCGAACTGGAAAATCGTGGGCGATCAGGAACGAATCCAGTACGGTAAATCGACCTCCAACTATTACCGCGTTGAATTGGCGAAGGGCCGGGCGCGGGAAAAGGTGTTTTTCGACAACAACGGAACGGTTTTGCGCAAAGTCAAAAAAATCAGAGTCTAAGTGAATTTGTGTTCAACCCGCCATTTGGCCACATAACACCGGCGGAATGGCGGGTTCAGGATGCCCGTTTCCGTACCCGGTTTTAATTCCTTCATGCCATGAAAACGAATCTGAATTTCCCCACCACCGCCCCTCATGCAGTCGATCCGGTCGTGTCGTCACTAAAAAGCGGGCTGTTGCGCGGTCCGTTGTCACGGGCTTTGCTCGTATTTAGCCTTCTGTTTAGTGTATTCCAACCGGCGGTTTTTGCCCAAACCGGTCGCGATCAATCCGTTGCCGCATCGATTGCCCCGTATAGCGCGACGGTTCGTCAGGCAATTTTGTCGGCCAGTCAATATCCCGAAATCCTGAGTCAGCTTCAGCAAAACCGCACCCAGACGCAACAGGCGTTTCAAAATCTGGTCGGCGGTTTTAACCAGACCAAACAAGGCTGGTTTTACGAACTGACCCGGTACCCCGACGTGCTGCACACGCTGGCCAGCGAACCAACGAATCTGAGTACCGCAGCGGTGGAAAACCTGTTACCCAAAAGTGCTACGGACGAATTGAAAACCGCAGCCTGGAAGCTGTACCACAACCACCATGCGGATCTGGTGCAGGCCGATCAGCTCAATCAACAGGCCGGGCAAACGTTTGAGCAGGTCATTCAGCCGCTCGATGCGCCGGTGCAGGATGCCTTTCGCCAGTTGATCAGCCTGCCCGATGTGATGACCTTGCTGACCGATCAACTCGATCTGACCCGGCAGCTGGGCGATCAATACCGGGCCGAAGGCCCGGCGCTGGTGCAGCAACTGACCGCTTTGCACGACAGCCTGTCCGTTCAGGATCAGTACGAAGTGTCGGCATTCCAGCAGGAACTCGCGGACAATCCGCAGGCCGGGCAGGAACTGAATCAGGCGGCTCAGGATTACGCCAAAAGCAACGGCTACATCATTCCGCCCGTGCCCGCCGACAACACGCCCACGACGACCTACAGTTATAATTATTTCGCCAATCCGTATTCCTACTGGTTCGGGTATCCGGGCTGGTACGGTTCTCCGCTGTGGTATCCGGGGGCGTATTGGGCCGGTTTCGGGTTTGGCTTCGGCCTGGGTACGTACGGCTTGTACGGTTTCCCGACCTACGGGTTTTCAAACTGGTTTTTCAACCGCGGCTACTACCGCAGCTACCCGCACCTCTACCGCCAGTTCGGCAGTTATTACCAGCATAACGTCGCCCAAAACCGGGTGCTGGGGTCGGTCAACAGCGGTTTTATGCGGGTGGCTCAGCGTCACTACAACCCCAATGCGAGCGGTCGGCTCAACTTCCTGACCTCGCCCGGGGCATTCAGCCGCCCGGCCGGAATCCAGAATCAGGCCGGGGCGCGGGTAAGTACCTTCAGCCATCCGAACGCCAATGTGTACCACGCCCAGGGATGGGGCGGATTCAGCAACCACGGATTTACCAGTGGCGGTTTTCGGGGAGGTGGTTTTCACGGCGGTGGCCGTCGATAAGAAACTAACGTAAATCACGACCGGTTTTGTAGCTGATGGGTTGTCTACAAAACCGGTCGTGATTTTACCTGATTCATTCACACGTTTCGATACGAAAACCGCTCGGTTTTCGTATTTACGGTATAAACCAGTTCGTTCGCGTCTGTCCGAAATGTACTTTTGGAAATTGGCTAAATACGTTCTTATGGTGATACCGCTGGGGTTATCCGGCGGCCTGAGCCAATCCATTGCCCAAACCGCCGGGACCGGCTCCACCCAAACCGATGCTACTGCATCGACCGATCGGCCCGCGGTTCCCGAGCGCGACATACTGGATCTGGTGCGGGCGGTTTTTCCAGGCCGTTTTTTGAAAGAACGCGACACGACAAAATTGCAGGCCGGGCGGCCGCTGGTCTGGATTATTCCGCAAATCGGTTACACGATCCAAACCAGTTTTCAGGCGCAGGTGCTGGGAAATATCGCCATCCGACGGGCATCGGCCAATGTGTCGACCCTGGTTTCGTCGGTCATCTATACGGCCAACAACCAGCAGTTGCTGACCAGCACCCTGAATTACTGGTTTCCGCACAACACCTGGAATCTCACCTCCGATCTTCGGGTGATGCACTACCCGCAGGCTTCCTACGGTTTAGGCATGAATACCAGCACCGACCACGTGATCGACATGGATTACAACTACCTGCGGGCACACGCGACGCTGCTTCGGCGCCTGGCTCCAAATTTATACGGTGGGCTGGGGCTGCAACTCGACTTGCACTGGAACATTCGGTCCTGGGACGCCGGACACGAACAGGTCAGTATTTCGGGGTATACAAACGGCATTTCGGGCCGCTCGGTTTCGTCCGGCCCGATCCTCAACCTGCTGTACGACAACCGCCCCAACTCAATTAGCCCGCTCGGGGGTGAATACATCAGCGTCCTTTTTCGGGATAACGTCACCTGGCTCGGCAGCGATACGCATTATCAGTCGCTGCTGCTCGATCTGCGAAAGTACGTATCCGTATCCAATCATAAACCGGAAAACGTTCTGGCTTTCTGGTCATACAACGCATTGACAATCAACGGAAATCCGCCTTTTCTGGATCTACCGGCCACGGCCTGGGATACCTACGGCAACATGGGACGCGGGTATATTCAGGGCCGTTACCGGGGGAAGGATTTGTTGTATGCCGAAACGGAATTTCGGTTTGGCATCACGGCCAACCGGTTGTTGGGCGGGGTCGTTTTTGCCAATTCGCAAACCGTCAGCAATACGAATCCGGGCACCGCTTCGACCGAACATAAGCTCCAGTTCGGTCGCATGGCTCCGGCTACCGGTTTGGGTCTGCGGTTTCGGATGAACAAGCTGTCGCGCACGAACCTGGCCCTCGACTACAGCCTCGGCACACACGGTTCGCGGGGGATTTATTTTAACCTGGGCGAAGTGTTTTAACCGTCCCGACCGTCACCAACCTCCCTTCAAATACAGCCCCAGCCACTGAAAAATGGCTTTCTGGTTGAATTCACGGTCGAAGATCGGGCCGGAATGCGGAGCGTTCGGTCCAATACCGACCCGGTTTTTAACTTTTCCGTTGTCGCTGCGTGTCGCGAGCGACAACGGAGGTCCATGGGTAAAGATTCCTTATTTCTTCGATGCTAATTCCTTCCGAACCACCGGCGCCACCTTGGTTCCAAACAACTCAATGGCGTGCAGCACTTTAGCGTGCGGAAGCTGATGACTGCCAATCAATTGGGCCAGATACCGGGTATTGTTGAACAGTTCGTGAAAATGTAAAATCTTGTCGATGGCCTGCTGCGGACTGCCCACCAGCAGCGGCCCGGATTGGCGCATGTACTCAAAATGCTCGCGGCCAATGGGCGACCAACCGCGTTCGCGGCCGATGCGGTTCATCATCTGTTCGTACGACGGAAAGAGCTCATCCGAAGCCTGCTGGGCATTATCGGCGATGTAAAAATGCGAATTGATCGCCAGCGGTAGTTTCGAAACATCGTGCCCGGCTTTCTGGGCCGACTGCCGGAACAGATTCACAAACGGCACAAACCGGTCGGGTGAACCGCCCAGCATCGCCAGCGTCATCGGCAGATTCATCGTTCCGGCCCGAACCGCCGATGCGGGGGTCCCACCGACGGCGAGCCAGATCGGGAGTTCCGATTGGTACGGACGCGGATAAACGCCCAGATCATGGATAGCCGCCCGAAATTTCCCCTGCCAGGTTACGCGCTCGCTTTTGTTGATGGCAACGAGTAAATCCAGCTTTTCGGTAAACAGCTCATCGTAATCTTTCAGGTTGTAACCAAACAGCGGAAACGATTCGATGAACGAACCGCGCCCGGCCATGATTTCGGCGCGGCCGCTGGAAATCAGGTCCAGCGAAGCAAAATTCTGAAACACCCGAACCGGATCGGCGGAACTCAGCACAGTCACCGAACTCGACAAGCGGATCTTTTTAGTGATGGCAGCCGCAGCCGCCAGAATCACCTCCGGGGCCGACACCATAAAATCCGGGCGGTGGTGTTCGCCCAGCGCAAAAACGTCCAGCCCAACTTCGTCGGCCAGCTTGATTTCGGCCAGCAACTGCTGCATGCGTACGTGCGCGTTGACGGCTTTTCCGGCGACGCCATCCGGCAAAACTTCACCGAAACTGCTAATACCTAACTCCATTTTTAATTGCGTTTAAATGTCTTCTGAAAGCGGTTTTCCTACTTTCAGAACTGGAATGATGCTTGTATTACTTTCAAAGCTGCCGATTAGTTCATTGCCGGACCAAACAGCCGATTCAGATATGTACTACTTATCTATTTATCAAGTATCTTTGCTAAGAATCCAATCAGCGTTTTTTATCCGTAAGCTTACATGACCGTATCGAATGCGTTTCCTGAGATAGAGCCAATTCTGTCGACCACAATGGCGGATGTTGTTGAGGAGAAATTACGAACCTATTTTCGGGATAAAGGTTTTTCGCCCGGCGACGCATTGCCCAAAGAAGTCGAACTGGCTGAAGCCCTTCAGGTGAGCCGGAACGTCGTGCGGGAAGCCCTGAGTCGGCTGCGCATGCTGGGCATGATTGAAACCAGGAAGCGCCGGGGCATGATTCTGGCCGAGCCCGACGTGCTGAGCGGTCTGGAACGGTTGCTGGACCCGCAATTACTGGGAAAAGACGTCATGAAACAGCTTTTCGAACTCCGGCTGGTCCTGGAAATCGGCATGGGTGATTTGCTCTTTATGCGCCGTAAAGAAACGGATTTGCAGATTCTCCAGCAAATTGTGGAAGATGAATTGAAGGCTACTTCACACGTCGAACGGGTCGAGTGCGACATTCGGTTTCACGGCACGCTCTACCGCATGACGGGCAACGAAACGCTTGGGCGGTTTCAGAAACTGCTGGTTCCGATGTTTCAGTACATCATCGAAAACGAAGCCGGTCCCGATGGCCAAACCGCCGTTGGTGCCGTCTCCCACGCGGGTTTGCTGGCAATCCTCCGCCATGGCGATCCCACCAGTTTTCGGGAAGCCATGAAGAAACACCTCGATCCGCATTTCCTGTTTCTCTGATTTCGTCAAAAAACTATTTCACCGAATAATACAAAACTCCACACCTAAAAACTGTAGGGTTTTAGTATAGTATGAAGTATATATCCGGATGCCTGATGAGGGCATCTTTTTTTATTTCTATTCGTAATGTAATTATTCAACCATAGAGTATAAAAAAATTCACGCAAATGCTTGACAGGAGGAAAAGAAACAAGTAATTATGTACTACATATTTACATTCCCTCTAAATCCAGAACCCTAAATGATTACAGGACTACACAAAAACCGGGTAGGTGTCTTTACCTTCTGGTTCCTGTTCCTTGTGGTGGCCAGCCCGAGCGTGTTTAGCCAAACTTCGCAGACCGTTCAGGGCAAAGTCACGTCGGATGCGGGTGAAGCGCTGCCCGGCGTCAGCATCCTGCTGAAAGGCACCAACAAAGGAACCACTACGGATGTCAATGGCCAGTACAGCCTTCCGGTGCCGGACCGCAACAGCACGCTGGTGATCTCCTTCATCGGTTACATCAGCCAGGAACTCGCCGTTGGCGACCGATCGCAGCTGGACATCAAGCTCCTCACCGATTCCAAATCGCTCAACGAAGTTGTGGTGGTGGGGTACGCTGAACAATCCCGCGCGAAAACAACGGCTTCAGTCACCAAACTAGACTCCAAAGAACTGCGCAACATTCCATCGACCAGCCCCGTTCAGGCGCTGCAAGGCAAGATGGCGGGGGTTTCGGTACCGGTTTTGTCGGGGCAACCGGGCGCCAGTGCCAGCATCGTGATCCGGGGTGGAACCACCCTGAATCCCTACGGAACGGGAAGCCCGAACAGCGCTGGCAAAGAAGTGCAAAACCGGGAGGATAGCGGCCCGCTGGTCATTGTGGACGGTGTTTTCCGGCGGTTCAACGACGTCAATCCCGACGATATCGAGTCGCTACAGGTGCTGAAAGATGCCGCTTCGACGGCGGTTTACGGCGCGCGGGGCGCTAATGGCGTTATCGTGATCAAGACCAAATCCGGGAAAGGATCGACCGGCAAAGCCAACGTGACCTTTCGCTACCAGCACGGTTTTGAAACGCAGGCGCGGAAATACAACTACCTCAGTGCCCGGGACTATTTAGTACTGGCACGGAAAACCTGGGCGCGGGGCATCGACAATTTCGACATCAATCAGCGGTTGTATGTAGCCGGGAATTCCGCAACGGTGCCGACCTACACGGCCGCCGGGCAGTACGGTTATGCCAAGTGGACGCCCGCGTACGTGGACAATCTGGTGGCCGTGGAAGGGCAACCCTACGTGGACAATCTGATGAAAAACGGCTGGGAAACCATCGACGATCCGGTCAATCCCGGCAAAACGATTATTTTCAAAGACACACACTATCAGGACGTTCTGTGGAATACGGCCCAAACCAAAAACTACAACGTGAGTGTGGATGGTGGCACCGAACGGGCCAACTATAATCTGTCGTTCGGTTACGTCGATCAGGGCGGGGTATTTCTCGGAACCGGTTACAAACGGCTCAGCGGCTTGCTGAACGCGGGTTACAAAGTAAGCGAGAAGTTTAGGCTCGACCTGAATATGTCCTACCTCTGGAACGACAACAAATACATCGACAACTCGCAGGCAACGCTGACCCGCTCGACCCGGATTCCGGACCTGCTCCGGCTGTATAACGACGATGGAAAACCGCAATTCGGTGAAAACCTGACCGTTCGGAACCGCCTGCACGAGCTGTATTACCAGGATCGGAAGGCAAATACCGACCAGACCACCATTCGCGTGGCGGGGGATTACGAAATCATTCCGGGCTTGCACTACCGGCCTTCGGCGTCCATTTATTTTGATAATTCGCAGAACCTGTACTTCGAAAAGTTCTTCGCGCAGCAGGCCCGGCCGCGGGATAAAAGTGAAGCGCTGAACAACAACCGGCAGATCATGACGGACCATATTCTGCAGTTCGACCGCACCTTCGCCACGCGCCACAACCTGACGGTTTTGGCCGGTTTCAACTTCACCCGAAACACCTATTTAAACCTGACCGGCGCGGGGCAACGGTCGGCGACGGACTACCTGTTCACTTTCACCGGCGATCCGATCAGTACGATTATCAACGGCACGGTTCAGCCGAATCAGAGTGTGAGTTCTTCGCTCAATGAATCCAAAACCGCCAGCTATTTTGGTCAGGTCAACTACGATTTCGACGGAAAATACCTGCTGGGTGCGTCCCTGCGTTACGACGGTTTTTCCAACTTCGCACCCAACAACCAGTACGCCCTGTTTCCGTCGGTTTCGGCGGGCTGGAATCTCCACCGGGAAGATTTCTGGAAGGTCAAGTTCGTCAATCAGTTTAAAATCCGGGGCAGTTACGGGCAGGCGGGGTTGAATAGTCTGGGCTATACCGATACGTATGGCGGCTATGGATCAACGGCTTACGCCACTGGTGCTGGTATTTTGCGGAGCAATCTGGCCAACCCGAACCTGTTGTGGGAAACCACCGAAACCGTCGATGGCGGGGTCGACATCGGGCTGTTCAACGGTCGGCTCAATCTGCTGGTGGACGTCTATAATAAACTGACCCGAAACCGCCTGGATAATCTGCCGCTGGCGGCCGAATCGGGATTCACGAGCATCAAGTACAACATCGGCCAGTTGCGAAACCGGGGGCTGGAAGTTGAGCTGAACGCGACGGTTTTGAAAATCGGGAAGTTTAGCTGGAACACGAATTTTTCCTTTGCCTTCAACCGAACCACGGTGGTGAAACTGCCGACCAACGGCCGGGCGAAAAACCGCATCAACGGCGGACTCGTCTTCGATCCGGCGACCGGCAAGGAGATGGAAGTCGGCGGGTATGCCGAAGGCGAGCGCCCGCTGGGGCTGTGGGCTTGGCAGTCGAACGGCATCTTTGCCACCGACGAAGCCGCCAAAGGCGCACCCAACGACCTGCAGGTAACGGCGGGGAACCTGAACAAGCCCAAGCACGGTGGTGATGTGAACTGGGCCGACCTGAACGGGGATAAAATTATCGACAACAAAGACCTCGTTTTCATGGGATATCGCGTGCCGGACAAAATTGGCGGCATGCAGAATACCTTCTCGTTCAAAGGCTTAACGCTTCGGTTTACGATGGACTACGCGATGGGGCACGTCATCAGCAACGGGGCACTGGCGCGGGCGATGGGCCAGGGTCGGGCCTTTAACGAAGGTGCTCCGGCCGAAGCCCTCGGCCCCGATGTCTGGATGAATTCGGGCGATGCGGGGAAATTGTATCCGCGGTTCAGCATGGGCGATGCCGATGTGGGGTATAAAAACCACCTTCGCTTTGTGACCGGGTATACCGGCGTCGGACTGGATGACTCCTACGGCGTGGATAACTCGATTTACTATTCCAAAGGCGATTTTCTGGCCTTCCGCGAACTGTCGCTGTCGTATCAGGTGCCGCAGTTGATCAGCCGCAAAATTTCCGCCGGTTCGATTCAGTTGAATGCGGGCGTGTATAACCTGGGCTATCTGACGGCTTACAAGGGTCTGAATCCGGAAGTGTACAAAGGGTTCGATGAAGGCGCATTCCCACGCCCCCGCCAGTTCACACTCGGTGCTACCATCCGGTTCTGATTGTTCATCCACTATCCGACATTTATGAAAAAGATAAATTTAACCATCCCCTTGCTGGCTCTGTTGATGGGCATTGGCTCTTCCTGTAAGGAAATTCTGGAAGTAACGCCCCGCTCGCAAATCACCAATCAGGTATTCTGGCAGAGTGAAGACGATTATGCGGCCTATCTGAATGGCGTTTACAGCAGTTTCCGCACGCAGATGAACGATCTGTCGTTTGGCGAAGACCGCAGCGAATCGTTCGTATCGGGTGTCAATTCCCGGCTATCGGTCTACTGGGCGCAGGTGCTCACGCCCGAAAACGCCCGCGACTGGACGTCGTATTACGGCACCATCGGCCACATTAACCTGCTGCTGAGCCAGATCGAGGGATTCACTTTTGCGACGCCCGCGACGAAAAACCGCATCAAAGCCGAAGCGCTGGCACTGCGGGCGGCCATGTATTTTTACATGGCCAAAATCTGGGGCGATCTGCCTCTGATGCTGACGCCAATCGTGGACGAAAATGTGCCGCTCATTGCCCGTTCGCCGGTGGCCGACGTGTTCAAGCAAATTAACGCGGATATTGATCAGTCGATTTCGCTTTTTCCCGAAGCCGGGTTTATCAGCAAAAACCGCCTGTCCAAACCGGCGGTGAATGCGCTCAAAGCCGATGTCAAACTGTGGTCGGCGAAGGTGCTGGCCGGGGGCGAACCGGATTTTACGGCGGCTCTGGCGGCCATTGCCGAAGTCGAAAAATCCGGCGTCACGCTGCTGGCCAATTTCCGCGACATTACCGTTCGACTGAATAACGAGATCATTTTTTCACTATATTTCAACCGCAGCGAAACACCCAACATGTACGCGTTTGCTTCGCTGCCGCTGAATACGTATTCGGCCAAGGCCGACAACGCGGCTGATCTGCCACTGAGCAACGATCCTCTTTATGCTCAGGCGGGTTACGCCACCAGTCCGGCGGTGAAGGCACTGTTTGCGGCCAATCCGCAGGACAAACGCATTCCGGCGACGTACATCGATGAATTGCAGGGGGGTAAAGTGATTTACACCTGGCCCAATAAATTCCGGGGCACCAAATATTCCGACGACCGCGTGGCCGACGACGACCTGATTGTCTACCGTTTTGCCGACATCATTCTGTTGAAAGCCGAAGCCCTGGCCGCCCTCGGTCGGTCGGCGGATGCGCTGGTGGAACTGAACAAAATCCGCAAACGGGCCGGGATTCCCGACGTAACGATTACGGAAAAAACCGCCCTCGAAAAAGCCATTCTCGACGAACGCGGCCGCGAACTCTTCGACGAATCCAAACGCTGGTGGGATCTGGTGCGCTTCCACAAAGGCGGCACGATCGATGTGTATCAGGTTGTTCCGAATCTCAAAGGCAAAACCGTTCCGCTCTACTGGCCGGTTGCCACGCGGGTATTGTCACTCAATAATCAGATCAAACAAACGCAGGGATACTGAACCGCTGACGTACCCACGGACTTTAGTCCGTGTTTTATTTCCATTAATGAGTTAACAGATTTCGTCAGGAAAGGTAAAAACACGGACTAAAGTCCGTGGGTACGTCGGGCACCAAAAACCGCAAAACTTATGAAAAACAGACACTTCTTCCTTTACCCCCTGCTCAGCCTGCTAACCGCGTTTTCAGTATTTGCGCAATCGACACCGGAGCAAATACCGGTTTTTGATCCCGGCACGACCTACGCAACCACCCGAATTCCGGCTTTGGTTTGTACCAAAAAAGGAACTTTGCTGGCGTTCTGCGAAGCCCGCGTCACGGGTGCCGGCGACTGGGCCGACATCGATCTGCTGATGCGCCGGAGTGCCGATGGTGGCAAAACCTGGGAAGAACCGGTGGTGATCGCGCCCCGCGAAGCCAAGCGGCCCACCAGCAACATTACGCCGATTGTCGACCGCGACGGCAAAACCATTCACCTGCTCTACCAGCGGAATTACGCCAATGCGTATTACATCAAATCCACCGACGAAGGCAAAACCTGGACGGAACCGAAGGACATCACCTACGCTTTTGAGCAATTCCGGCCCGAATACAACTGGAAAGTGCTGGCGCCCGGCCCCGGTCACGCCATTCAGCTCGAAAAAGGCAAAAACAAAGGGCGAATCGTGATTCCGATCTGGCTCTGCGAACCGAATCCGAAAATCCCGGGCGGTGATCACCGGCCGTCGTGCGTGGCCACGGTTTACAGTGACGATGCGGGCAAAACCTGGAAGCGGGGGGCCATCGTGGTCAATAACTCGCCCGAAATGGTCAATCCGAGCGAAAATGTGGCTGTGGAGCTGACGGACGGGCGCGTGATGCTCAACATCCGCAGCGAATCGGCCCCGCACCAGCGACTGGTGGCCTACAGCCCCGACGGCATTTCCAACTGGACCAAACCGGTTTTTGACGACGAACTGTTCGACCCGGTTTGCATGGCCAGCCTGATCCGGATTCCCGGCGACCGCACCCACAAAACCGCCCTGCTGTTTGTCAACCCCGACAGCCAGGCCGATCCTTCGATGCTGAATGTGGCCAATAATTTCCGTAAACGACAGAATCTGATGGCGAAAGTCAGCTTCGACGAGGGCCAAAGCTGGTCAATCAAAAAAGTGCTGGAACCAGAATCGGCGGGTTATTCGGACCTGGCCGTTGGTCCCGACGGAACCATCTATTGCCTCTACGAAACGAACCAGAACTCGGGCGGAACCTGGAAATACCGCGTCGTGCTCAAAAAATTCAACATGGCCTGGCTGATGGACGGGCAGGCCGAAGCGAAAAAAATACACTGATTAAAAGTATGCAAGCTGACCCAAAAATGTTGAAAAAAAGAGTGGTAATGGCTGCGCTTACTGCCTGTCTCTTCGTAGCGGCTAAAGCACAAACGTATCAGCCGAATTTGCCGATTCTCGATGTGTCGAGCGAGAAAAACCGGCATATCGTGATCGCCAGAGGGACGGAAGAAACCTATCAGGGCCATCCAACCACGGTTTTGATGCCGGATGGCAAAACCCTATTTTGTGTGTGGTCATTTGATCATGGTGGAAAATGCGGCCCGTTGGCAAAAAGTACGGACGGCGGGTTGAAATGGGAAGCGATTTCGACGCCTGCCGATTGGAGCACGGCTTTTAACTGCCCCAGTATTTATAACCTGGAAGACAAGAACGGAAAGTCTCGCCTGATGGTGTTTGCCGCCCGTCCGGGCATGTCACAAACCTGGAGTGAGGATGGCGGAAAAACCTGGACACCGATCAAAAGCCTGGGCAAACCGTGCGTGATGGCTTTTTCAAGCATTGTGAAGTTGCAAAATGGCGACTACCTGGGCTTATACCACCGGGGGCCGGATGACAAAGACCGCTCACCTTTAAAAATCTGGCAGTCGATTTCAAAGGATGGCGGAGTTACCTGGGGAGAATCCGTTATGGTGGGAGAAATGGAAGGTCGTTCGCCGTGTGAACCCGCCGTATTTCGCTCACCAAACGGCAAAGAGCTCCTGTGTATCATGCGTGAAAACCAGCGGAAAGGCCGGTCCCTGATGATGGTTTCGAATGATGAAGGTACAACGTGGTCGAAGCCGGTGGAAGCACCCTGGGGCCTGACTGGTGATCGGCATATGGTGCGCTATATGCCGGATGGACGAATTGTTTCGGTTTTCCGGGATATGGCTCCCAACAGTCCAACAAAAGGCCATTTTGTGGCTTGGGTAGGCACTTATTCGGATATCATAAATGGGTTGTCCGGTCAATACCGCGTCAAGTTACTACATAGTTTTGCGGGTCCGGATTGTGGATATCCGGGTTTGGAATTACTGCCGGATGGCACGCTGGTGGCTACCACCTACATTAAATATGAACCAGGTAAGAAAAAGCATTCCGTTGTCTCCGTGCGTTTTAAGCTCGAAGAGTTTGACAAAATGCTTTAGTAGAATAATACTATCTCCATAATCGACCATGAATTTTAAAAAAACTGAGGGCCTTTTAACGGCTCCGTTTACCCCTTTTCACACGGACGGGTCACTGAACCTGCACTTGATTCCAGCCTTGGTTGACAAAATGATTGCGGATGGCGTCACCGGCGCGTTTGTCTGCGGTAGCAACGGCGAGGGGCCAAACATGACGTCAGAAGAGCGCAAAGCCGTGGCCGAAGCTTTCGTTCGGGCATCGGCAGGGCGACTGCGTATATGGGTACACGTTGGACATTCCAGCATCCGCGAGTCCCAGGATTTAATGCGCCACGCCCGCGACATTGGCGCTGATGCCGCGTCGTCGGTGGCGGCTTTTTACTTCAAACCGTCGTCGGTCCAGAATCTGGTGGATTGCATGAGCGAAATTGCGTCGGCCGCGCCGGATTTTCCGTTTTATTACTACCATATTCCCACCCTCACGGGCGTCGGCATGGACATGACGGAGTTTCTGCGGCTGGGCGAAGCGGTTATTCCGAATTTGCAGGGCATCAAATACACCGCCACAACCATCTGGGAATACCAGGCGTGCCTGAACTACGCGCAGGGGCGGTTTGACGTGTTGTACGGTTTTGACGAAATGCTGCTCCCTGCCCTGAGCGTCGGGGCGAAAGCAGCCATCGGCAGCACCTACAATTTTGCGGCTCCGCTCTACCTCGACGTCATGGCGGCCTACCGCTCGGGCCAGCAGGAACGGGCGCAGCAATTGATGATCAATCTGGTCAATATGGTCCGGGTTTTTGTAAAATTCCCGCCGATTCCGGCGCAACGGGCCATCATGCACATGCTCGGTTTTGACCTCGGTCCCTGCCGCCTGCCGCTGACGCAACTTACCAACGGGCAATACACGCAGCTTAAAACGGAGCTGGAGCAGATTGGTTTTCTCCAGTCGTTAACCACGCAGCGGCCAACGGCGGTGCTGGGTGCCAACTCTTAACCGGATTCGTTCATGCGAACACCCTGGCTATTCCTAACCCTCCTTTTCCTGACTTCGATGAGCCTCGCTCAACCTAACTCGTTCAATTGGAGTCAGCTTCCCGCGCTGCCCGACCCGGTCGGTTTTGCCGGTTCCTACGCGGGCGTCAGCAACGGCGCGTTGCTGGTGGCCGGTGGTGCCAATTTCCCCGACAACGTGGGGCCGTGGGGAACCACCAAAAAGACCTGGTACGACGCCATTTACGCCCTCGACAAACCCGATGGCCAATGGAAAAAAGTGGGCAAACTGCCGCGCCCGATGGGTTACGGCGTTTCGCTGACCACACCGGAAGGCATTCTGTTCATCGGCGGAGCCGACGGCGACCGGCATTATGACGACGTTTTTTTGCTGAATTACGCGAACGGAACCGTCACCAAAAAGCTATTCCCTTCCCTCCCAACACCGCTGGCGAACGCATCCGGAGCAGTTCTGAACGGTTCGGTGTACATCGCCGGCGGCATCGAAACGCCGACGGACACAACCGCCGAGAAGCTCTTTTTCCGGCTGGATTTTTCCAAACCGAATGCCCAATGGCAACGGCTGGAAAGCTGGCCGGGACCCGGCCGGATGCTGGCCGTTGCCGGGGCGCAGGACGGGAAATTCTTCCTGTTCAGCGGCACGGAAGTCGCTCAAGATTCGAAAACAGGCGGTATCCGACGGACGTATCTGGCTGATGCTTACGCCTATAATCCAATGAAAAACACCTGGTCGAAGCTGGCGGATCTGCCCCATCCGGCGGTGGCGGCTCCGTCACCTGCTTTTGCTGCCGGCCAATCGCACCTGCTCGTGATGGGCGGTGACGACGGCAGCAAAGCCGCCGAGAACCTGATTCTGAAAGAAAACCACCCCGGTTTTCGGAACGAAATCTTGGCCTATCACACCCTGACCAACACCTGGGCGGAAGTGGGGCAGGTTTCGGTGGATAAAAAACCGGATGCCGTTGCCAACCCGTCCGCCAGCACGTGGGCCCCCGTCACCACCCCGCTGGTGGTCTGGCACGGTCAGGTCGTTCTGCCCGGTGGTGAGGTGCGGCCCGGCGTGCGGACGAACCGGATTTTAACGGCGGAACCGACGCAGCGCAGCGGAACGTTTGGCGGTTTCGACTGGGGCGTCGTCGGGCTCTATTTCCTGCTCGTCGTGGGCATCAGCACCTACGTAGCCAGCAAAATGAAAGCGTCCACCGACGATTTTTTTCTGGGCGGACGCAACATTCCGTGGTGGGCCGCCGGACTCAGCATTTTCGGTTCCAAACTGAGCGCACTGACCTTCATTGCCATTCCCGCCAAATCCTACGCGACCGACTGGACCTACATTCTGGCGAATGTGTGTATCGTATTGGTAGCGCCGGTGGTGGTGTATTTTTTCCTGCCGTATTACCGAAAAATCCGGATCACCAGCGTCTACGAATTTCTGGAACGGCGGTTTGACATACGCGTCAAGCTGTTGGGCAGTCTGACGTTTGTCCTGTTTCAAATCGGGCGGCTCGGCATCGTCATTTATCTGCCCGCATTGGTTCTCAGTACGGTAACAGGCATCAATTTACTGCTTTGCATTGGCTTAATCAGTTTGATCACAACGGCTTACACTATTTCGGGCGGCATCGAAGCCGTCGTCTGGACGGAAGTCATGCAGGTCGTGGTGTTGATGGGTGGAGCGTTTTTCAGCCTCTATTTCATGGCCAGTTCGGTCGGGGGTTTTGGCCCGATGATCGAAGAAGCCAGTCAGGCCGGAAAATTTAACCTGATCAACTCCGGTTTTGCCATGACCGAACCGGTTTTGTGGGTGGTGCTGGTCGGGAATTTCCTGTCGCAGCTCACCACCTATTCGTCCGATCAGGTGGTGGTGCAACGTTACCTGACCACGGCAACCGAAGCCGAAGCCCGGCAGTCGATCTGGACCAACGCACTCCTGGCGATTCCCGCAACGCTGATGTTTTTCATGGCCGGAACCGCCCTCTGGGTCTTCTTCAGCCACAATCCCGGGCAGCTCAACGTCAATGGCCGCACCGACGACATCTTTCCGTTCTATATCTCCACGCAGTTACCCGCCGGTTTGCGGGGCCTTGTCATTGCCGGTTTATTTGCCGCCACGATGTCCACCATTTCGTCGAGCATGAATTCCATCGCGACGGTGTTGACGACGGATTTTTACCAGTTCGCCCGACCGAAAGCCACGGACGGACAGCGGTTCCGGTTCGCCCGGTTTTCGACGCTAGGGCTGGGTCTGGCGGGCGTCGGCATTGCGGTCTGGCTGGTGTATTTGCAGAACAATTCGATCTGGGACCAGTACCTGAAATTGACCGGCATGTTCGGTGGTTGTCTGGCGGGGATGTTTATCGCGGGCATTTTCTTCCGGCAAATCACGAGTGGCGGTCTGTTGACCGGTTTTCTGCTGAGTGCGGTTTTGCTCTATTTCGTTCAGACCAATAGCTGGGTTCACTTCTTTCTGTACCCCGGTATCGGCATCGTCGGCTGCGTGGTGTTCGGCTTACTGTTCAGCCCGGTTTTTCCCGAGAAACAACCCCAACGAAAGCCGGTTTCGGCCATTGAATAACGACAAAAAGTATGGAATCAATTACCGAAAAAGAAATCCTCTGCCAGGCTTTCCGGCGGGATGGCTTCGTGTTTTTACCTGGTTTTTTATCGCCCGAGGAGGTGAACGACGTCAATGCGCAACTGGAAAAACTGATTCGGGAAGTGGTGCCAACCATGCCGCCCGAACACGCGTTTTACGAAAACCGGGATGATCCTTCGACGCTTAAGCAGTTGCAGACGCTGTTCAGTTACGACCCGTTTTTTCACCAAATGATGTTCGGAAGCCGGTTTGAAAATCTGGCAGCGGTTTTACTGGACGATGCCGTAACGGGGCAGAATATGCAGTATTTCAACAAACCGCCAAAAATCGGTAAGCCGACACCCGCCCATCAGGACGGCTATTATTTCATGCTGGAACCGAACGAAGCCGTCACGATGTGGATGGCGCTGGAACCGGTGGACGAAGAAAACGGCTGCGTTCGCTACGTGCGGGGCTCGCATCTTCGGGGTTTGCGCCCACACGGCCGGACCGGCGTGCTGGGCTTCTCGCAGGGCATGACCGACTTCGGAACGCCGGACGATCTGGCCAATGAAGTATACTTCCCGACCCAACCCGGCGACCTGCTCGTGCATCACTCCCTGACCATTCACCGCGCCGACGGCAATGCGAGCGAAAACCGCACCCGCAAGGCATTAGGCTTTATTTACTACGCCGAGCGGGCGAAAGAAGATATGACTCGCAAACAGGCTTACCAGATGCAATTAGCCGCCGAACTGCGCGCTAGAACCGATACAACTGCATGATAATGGAAAAACCCGCCCGAAATCGGATCGCTGGAAAACCGCTCGAAGCCGCCGACATCCGGGGCAATTGGGCGACGCTCATGCTCCCCATCGACGACGATGAAAGCATCCATTTTGCGCGACTGGCGGACGAAATCGACGCGCTGATCGGTTTTGGCGTCGACGGTATTTATTCCAATGGTACGGCGGGCGAGTTTTATAACCAGACCGAAACCGAGTTCGATCGGATTCATGAATTGCTCGCGCAGAAGTGCCACGCGGCCGGAATGCCGTTTCAGATTGGCGTCAGTCACATGAGTCCGGTGCTGTCGCTCGAACGGCTGAAACGGAGTTTAAAGTGGGAACCGGGCGCCGTGCAGGTCATTCTGCCCGACTGGTTTCCGACCATCGAAGCCGAACAGATCGCGTTTCTGCGCAAAATGGCGGCTGTTTCGGAAACCGTGCGGCTGGTGCTTTACAATCCGCCCCACGCCAAAGTCCGTTTGACGCCCGAAGAATTTGGTCGGCTGAAAGACGCTGTTCCGCAATTGGTCGGCGTAAAAGTACCCGGCGGATCGGCCGATTGGTATGCTCAAATGCGGCAATACATGATTAAATTATCGGTTTTTGTTCCGGGTCATGTTCTGGCGACGGGTGTGCGGGAAGGAGCGCACGGAGCGTATTCGAACGTGGCTTGTCTGCATCCCCAAGTCGCTCAGGACTGGTACAACCTAATGCAAACCGATCTGGAAACTGCGCTGGAATGGGAAGCTCGCATTCAGCAATTCATGAATGAGTTCATCGCTCCCTACATCACCGAACATCGGTATCCGAATCCGGCCTGCGACAAGCTGCTGGCGGTCGTTGGAGGCTGGGCAACTGTCGGGAGTCGGCTGCGCTGGCCGTACCGGTTTATTCCGGAAACCGAAGCCGGGCGCGTTCGGGAAGCAGCCCAACGCCTGATCCCGGAGTTTTTTCCCACGAATGAAAACCGCTCCCCGTATGTCGCCTAGACGTATTCTCATTGCCATCGATGACTTCAGTGCCAGTCACCTCGACCACCTCCGAAAAACCGTGGACGACCGGGCCGAGTTGGTCGTTATTCCGCAAAATGCCCCCGAACCGAAATACCGGGCAGCGTTGCTCCACGCCGATGTCGTTGTCGGCTGGCCGAAAGCCGAGTGGTTATTGAAAACGCCGGTGAAATTCCTGCAAATTGGTTCGTCGGGTTGGGACGATTACCAGAACAAGGGCTTGCCAGAACACGGGATTACGCTCTGCAACGGCCGGGGTATTTATTCAGTGGGTGTGGCCGAACACGCAATCGGGATGATGATGGCATTGGTTCGGCGCATTCCAACGCACGTTCACGATAAAGACGAACGAAAATTCCGGCGCCATCTCCCCTATCCCACTGAAATAACCGGATCGACGGCGCTCATCGTTGGTCTGGGGGACATTGGCACCGAACTGGCGAAGCGGTGCAAAGGACTGGAAATGAAGGTCATTGCCGTTGTCCGGCGACCTGCTAATCAATCCGATTGGGTAGACGAATGGGTACTGCTGCCCGATCTGAAAACCGGTTTGCAGCAGGCCGATCATGTTTTCTTAACGATGCCCGGTAGTGCCGAAAACCTCAATCTGTTCAGCCGGGATGTATTGGCGTGGATGAAACCGTCGGCTTATCTGTACAATCTTTCACGCGGGACAACCGTCGATGAACAGGCCCTTTTTGAATTTCTGCGGGATGGTAAACTCGCCGGAGCCGGTCTGGACGTAACGACGGTTGAACCCTTACCCGAAAACAATCCATTGTGGACGCTCGGCGACCATGTACTAATTACCGGACATTCAGCCGGCTTATCTTCGAATCATACCGAGCGGTTTTGCCAATTGACAAGTCGAAACTTAAACCACTATTTAACCGAACAACCCCTTGAAAACCGTGTCCTCTAAACTCAACCGGATCGGCTGTTTGCTGATGTTGACAACGGCGGTTCTGCCCGCAGCCGCCCAGTCGCCCGATACGCTGGCGCACACGATCAACCTGGCGGGCCGCGATTTTGCGATCGCGCAATTGCCAAAACCGCTCACCGTGCGAGCCGAACTGGGCATTGCCACCACCCTCCCTTCGCTGCAGGGACAGATTATTCATCGCGCCCGAAACCGGCAGGGCGGTTTGTACGAAACGCGGGCAACCGTCACCCCAAACGGCGACTACCTGCTCATGTTTCCCGACGGCGGACATTACGGTCACGGTAAGACCAAAACGAACGATATGCTGGCGTATCGTTCCAAAGACAAGGGCAAAACGTGGCAGGGGCCGACCGTCGCTTTTGACATCGACTACAACCAGCACGGCTTTATCCCATTCATTCCCAGAGGTTCCAAACGGATTTACGCGTTCGGAACGCAACCTGTCTGGGGAACCTACAGCCGGGAGGATGGGCTTCAGGAAAACGCCCCGATCGGCTACCGGTATTCCGACAATGACGGCCTGACCTGGTCGGAAGTCCGGCTGATTCGGCCCAAAAATGATCCGGGTTACCTCGGCATGTCGGTGATGCGGATGACCGAAACCGCCAACGGAACCTGGCTTTTGGGCACGCACGAGGGCGACTGGTCGTACAAACCGCTCATGACGCGGCTGTATTTACTGCGGTCGGACGACAAGGGTCAAACCTGGACGTTGCTACCGGGAAAACGACACGGCGGCTGGCACGCGAAAGGCTTTAACCGCATGGACGAAGGCCGCCCGATTGCGCTCGGTGGCAACAACGTGCTGTTTATGATGCGCACCGCCGAAGGTCACCTGTGGAGCAGTCGCAGCACCGACGACGGGTTAACCTGGCCGTATCCCAAACCGACCCCGCTCGTTCACCCCGATGCTCCGCCGATGCTGTTTCATTTGTCGGACAACAAAACACTCATCGCGTTCCACCACAACCGGCACAGCGACCCGAATAATCCCGAACTGAGTGGTAGCAACAAAAAACAGATGCAGGATCGCTCGGAAGTCTGGTTTTCCACTTCTACTGATGAAGGCGTAACCTGGAGTGAATCGCGGTTGCTGTTCGTCAACGCGCTGGGCGAAGGGTTTGCGGCTCCGTTTCGCAATTACCAGTGTTCCTACATCGACCTGTTTGTCGACAATGGTCAGTTACATCTGTTCGTGCCCCATCGCTGGGAGCGGGTTTTGTACCTGCGCGTGCCGGAAGCAGATTTAGGCAAATGCCCCACCAAAGCCCAATTAAAGTTATGATTATTACCGAGATTACGACCCACCTGATTCGCCAGTCGTCGGAGCTTTGGTATGGTTCCGGGAAAATTCCACCCGGCTATCCGCCCCATTTCGACTTTCCACTGACGATTCTCCACACCGACCAGCCGGGACTGGAAGGTTACACGATGGACTACTGCCCGCTGGGTCAGGGCCGGGCGTCGGCCTACGCCGTGCACGACATTTATTACCATGATCTGGTCGGGAAAGACCCGCTGAACCACGAAGCGATCTGGCAATGTTTCCGGCAAAAGCAGCGGCATTTGTACAATTTCCGCGAAGCGATCTGGGGAAATCTGGATGTGGCGTTGTGGGATATCAAAGGAAAAGTGGCCGGTTTGCCGATTGCGAAATTACTGGGTCAATACCGCGACAAAGTACCGGCGTATTCGACCTGTCCGCCCCAAACCATTACGACGGTGGAGGAAGTGGCCGAACAGGTGCGGCTCAAAAAGGAACACGGTTTTCGGGGCATCAAACTGCAACTGTCCGGTGGCTCGGCGCTCGACATTCCGCGGCTGCGCATGGCCCGCGACATCGTTGGGTCGGACTTTCCGCTGATGGTGGATTCGTCGGCGGTTTTGTCGTTCGAAGATGCGCTGAAAATTGGCTACGAACTCGACGAACTACATTACGAGTGGTTTGAAGAACCCTTTCCCGATGCCCACATTCTGCAATTAAAGAAACTGGCCGAAGCCATTCGGACCCCGGTTCTGGCCGCCGAAACTGTTGGGTTGTTCGAACTGCCGCACTACATGACCGAAGGGGCCATTGACATTGTCCGGGGCGACGTTCACCACAAAAGCGGGATTACCGGCATTCTGAAAGCGCTCGGCATGTGCGAAATGATGGGTTTTGAACTGGAACTTCATACCGCAGCCGCCCCCCTGCTCGACGTGGCCAACCTGCACGTCGGATGCGCCACGCGCCTGTCGCGGTTTGTCGAAAGCCACCACCCGATGTTCCGGTTTGGGTTGAAAAATGATCCGCTGGAGGTTGGTTCGGATGGTTACCAGCACTGCCCGACCGGGCCGGGGCTGGGCGTCGAACTGGATTGGGAGTGGCTCGACAAGCACACCGTCGAGGTCATCAAAGGCCGCAGTTATTGAAAACCCGGGTGTTTGGCAACGGCCTGACACCCGGTTTTAGTTGACTTACACGTACCGGATTCCGTAGCGCGCCGACGTTTCCAGAATCACGTTCATAACTTCAGCCGGGGGCGGCCCCTGCGGCAAAACCGCTTCCGAAACCTCTTCACTCAGTTCGTAAAAGAACCCTTCAAAATAACCGGGGGTCAGATACAACAGCACTTTGGCAGTCGGTGTCAACACCTCGAAAGCGTGCGGAATCATCCGGGGCAGGAAAATGGTATCGCCCGGTTTGGCGTCGATTGTCTGCTCGCCCAGCGTGAAACGCATGTTGCCTTCCTGAATGTAAAAAAGCTCATCCTCGCGTTCGTGAATGTGTTTTGGCGGTTCAAACCCCCGCCGGAGTTCCGCTTCGATCAATGAAAATGTACCGTTGGTTTGTTCAGTCGTAACGCGAAAATTCATCAAATGTCCGTGGTGCATCCGAACATCGCCGGCCTGAACACCGGTTTTTGTCTGTGAAGTTGTCATGGTAAAAAGTAAGTGTGAATAACGGCTGCAAAGTTGGGCGACACCCGCAAAAGGGCCGGGGACGACCGGGGCAAAACGGTAGAAAAAAGGCCTGAAACCGGGAAGTGGTTCCATGAAACGGAATTGATATATAATTGATCAAAAACCGCCAATGCCCGTTGAATGGTCGGATTTTCAGGTTATCTTTATGGAGTGATCAGTCAATCCTACCGAATGGATAAGTTTGATAAACCCGAAAGAATACTGGCAACTGCGCTCCAACTCTTCGTCGAATACGGTTTTCACGGAACGCCAACGAGCAAAATTGCCAGTGAAGCCGGGGTTTCCAACGGAACGCTTTTTCATTATTTCAAGACGAAAGACGAACTGGTCGTATCGCTATATACCTCCCTTAAAAGTGAGCTGAATCAGTATCTGGCGCTAAAAATCAACGAAAAGGACAGCATTAAAGAGAAATTCAGGAGTCTGTTCACGTATTCCGTGGCCTGGGCGTTGGAAAACCGGGATGCCTTTTACTTCCTTCAGCAGTTTCATTTTTCACCGCATCTGGAACTGGTGCCCGCCGGAGTCATTCAGCAACAAAGCGAGTTGTCAATGAATTTGCTTCAGGAAGCACAGTCGGCGAAGGTGTTGAAACCATTACCCCTGGAGTTGATTGCTTCGCTTTTTGTCCAACAGATCAATGGATTGTATCAGTATCTGACTACCCACACCGAACCGGTCGAGAAGCAACAAAAATGGATCAACGACGTCTTTGAATTATCCTGGACACTGATCGCAAACTCCGAAGCCCAATGACATCGAACAAAATCAGAGCTATTATCACCGGAACGACCGGCATGGTCGGTGAAGGCGTATTGCACGAATGCCTGCAACATCCCGACGTCGAAGCCGTCCTGATCATCAATCGAAAACCGTATGGCCTAAAACACCCCAAGTTGACGGAAATCATCCATAAAGACTTTTTCAACTTTTCGGCCATTGAAAACCAGCTGGTTGGCTATAACGCGTGCTTTTTCTGCCTCGGTGTTTCGTCGGTGGGCATGAAAGAACCGGAATATTATAAGCTCACGTATACACTGACCATGCACGTCGCAACGACGCTGAGCAAACTGAACCCCGATATGACCTTCTGTTACGTGTCGGGGGGCGGCACCGACAGTACGGAAAAAGGCCGGTCGATGTGGGCCCGGGTAAAAGGCAAAACCGAGAACGATTTGACGAAACTGCCTTTCAAACAGGAATATAACTTCCGGCCCGGCTTTATTAAGCCCACTGAAGGCTTGAAAAATACGCTGAAAATGTACCGCTATCTTCTGTGGCTCTACCCCATCGGCCGGGCGCTGTATCCCAACGGTTTTTGTACGCTGAAAGAGATCGGCCTGGCCATGATCAACACGGTGACGAAGGGATACGAAAAGAATATTCTGGAAGGGAAAGAGATAATCGAACTGGCAAAGAGATAACGAAACCGCTGATATCCTTCTCAGCATCAGCGACTAAATTCCCGCACCAGCTCCAGTTGGAAAACCGTCGGCTGGCCTTCGTCCGAGGTAACGGTTATGGTTCCCTGGTGAAGCTGGACAATGCGTTTCACCAGCGACAGGCCAACGCCATTTCCCCGGACTTCGGCGGTTTGCCGACCCCGGTAAAAAGGTTCGAAAATGTAGGGTAGTTCGTCGGCCGGAATGGGGCTGCCGACGTTTTGAATGCTAATCCGGACGGCGGTTTTGCTGAAACTGACCTGAATGAGCGCATTACCGTCGCTGGAAAATTTACAGGCGTTTTCGGTCAGGTTTTTCAGGGCGGTTCGGAGCAGGGCGGTATTTCCCGGCACGGTTACCTGATTGAAATCGTCGGGTAATTCCTCAAAATGAACAATAACATCGTAATGGGGATTTGTTTCGCTGACATCTTCCCAAACGTCCCATACCACTTCGTCCAGCCGCACCGAATCCGTTAACAAACCCACCGCCGATTCCTGATTAACCTGCGAAAGTTGCAGCAATTCGCGCGTCAGCGTTGATAATTCGTGGACATCGTCCAGTACGGAACGAATGGTTTCCTGGTAGGTCGTCGATTCCCGGCGATTGAGCAGGGCCACTTCCAGTTGGGAGCTGATCTGGGTCAGCGGATTTTTCAGTTCGTGCGAAACATTGGCCACGAACATGCGCTGCAGCCGAAACGACTCGTCGATCCGGTCGAGCAGGCGGTTGATGGTGATGGACAGTCGGCTGATTTCGTCGTTTTCCGTGCTGACCGGCAGCCGCTCCGGCAGGGTATTCGGAAAAATATGGTTCAGTTGCTGCTCCATGCGCTGCATCGGCCGAAGCGCTTCGCCCGCATAAAGCCAGCCCGAAAAGGCCACAATCCCGACAATTCCCCCGAACAAACCGATCAGAACGCCCAACATCCGGAGCAGAAACTGGTCGCCATAGCGGTTCTCGGCGCTGGCGAGCACGATGTATTGCCCATTGGCCGTGGCATATTGAATACCGGTGACAAAGGCTGCCCCTTGCCGGAATTTCCGGTTTTTCCGGCTCCGGATTTCGTCCAGCACCTTCGTGGAAACGGCCAGCGGTATTTGCTCATTGGTAATAAAAACCGGGCTATTTTTACCGTCGTAAACCGCTATTTTCTGCGCCGGCAGCTGGTCTTTGCGCAGTCGGCTGAATTGCCCCAGTAACTGCGGAGACATGCGCTGATGGATCAGGAATTCGCCGACGGTATCCGCTTTTCGCTCGAGCCGACGGTAAAAATCCGACGAAATAAAGTAGGAGCAAAACGCATAGAGACAGGCAAAAGCCAACGCCAGAATGGCCGAAACCAAACCCGTGAAGCGGAGAGTCAGTCGGGTGCGAATGGTCATAAACCGGATTAGCGCAACAGGGCGGGAATATCGACCAGCCAGGCTATCAGCAATGTCAACACAAAAAAGCTAATCATTAAAATCATCAGCCAGTCGGGCTGTCGGGGTTCGCGCCGATTCGGTGATCGCAAACTCCGTTTTGGTCCGTTCAACGGCCCCGAATCCGGTTCAAAGGTGTGGCGGTATCGCAAGTTAGTGGTCATATTCAGGTACTGGAAAACAGGCCATGTCCACAAAGCTGGAGCGGTTTTCTTAAATCGAATTAAGTAATTGCTTAGAATTTACTTAGAAAACCGCTTCTTCCGGCAACAGCTCTACTCTTCTTTCAGTACATACCCCATCCCAAACTGCGTGTGAATGAGCTTCTTCGGAAAATCTTTATCGATTTTCTTCCGTAAATAATTGATATACACTTCCACCACATTGGTCCCGGCATCAAAATTCAGCCCCCAGACGCGTTCCGCAATATCGACTTTTGAGAGTACCCGACCCTGGTTTCGCAACAGGTATTCGAGCAGGGCAAACTCGCGGGCCGTCAAATCGACCGGTTGCCCGTTGCGATGAACCGTTTTAGCATCCAGATTCATTTCAATACCGGCAAACCGAAGCATCTGGGCCGTCATGGCCACCTGCGAACTGCGTTTGGTCAACGACCGAACCCGCGCCAGCAATTCGGCAAACTGGAACGGTTTGGTCAGGTATTGGTCCGTACCGGCATCAAATCCCATCACTTTATCGCTGGATTCGCCCAGGGCCGTCAGCAGCAAAATCGGCGTGGTGATGCCCTGCGCCCGCAATTGGCGAATCAGTTCAAACCCATTCAGACCCGGAATGATCACATCCGTAATGATGGCCGCATACGAATTCTTCAATGCTAATCGCTTGGCAATCAGCCCATCATACGCAATATCAACTTCATACTGGGTTTCTTCCAGCCCCTGTCGGATGGCGTTCAGGGTTTTGGGTTCGTCTTCAACGACTAAAATTTTCATACGCAGGGAAATCGGGTACTATGGAAGAACCACCGACACCTGGGATTGTTCCGGAAAACCGCTGGCTCGGTTCGTTACTGTAAAAAGCACAGCACCACCAGCCAATACTTGAAAAATGAAACCTGATTTTTGAGAGCAGACAACGCTTTGTAGAGCAGATTGGCGACAGACTGGCGGTTGATATCCATCAATTCCGCAATCTGTTCATTTTCCAATCCTTTGTAGAATTTCAGAAAAACCACTTCCTGCTGCCGTTTGGGGAGCGAATCGATGGCCTGACGGACCTTGCGCTGGTTTTCCGACTCGACCTCATTTTTCTCGATGGCGGTTTCCACCGTTTCCCAATCCGACAGGTGATTTATTTCCTGAAAGTAGGGAACCGAAACCGCATTTTTGTTCCGGCGAAATTCCTGCAAAAGCTGATTCCGGAGCGATTTGAACAGATAAATGGAGACAACCTGGATCGTTAGGGTCTGGCGTTTCTCCCAGATGTTGATGAAAATTTCCTGAATGGAATCTTTAATAAATTCGCGATCGGTCGTAAAGTTGGTCGCATAACTGAACAGCGAACGGTATTGCAGCTCGGCCAATTGGCAAAAAGCCACCTTCTCTCCGGCCTTTGATCGCTGCCAGAGTTCCAGTAAGTAGGTGTTCTCCTCGATTATGCGCTGCCGGTGGTCCAACATACCCGATTGTTATCGAATGGTAAAATAACAGCATTAATCGTTAATACATAAATAAAAAACGGACGATTTGCGATATATACAAGTAAAAACCGTTTAAATGCCAAATAGTCGAAATAAAATTGCGCAGCAAGGTTTACGGTGGCTGACGCAAGCTGATTTACATTTGAGCTTGAAGGCGTCAGCCACCGTAAACGGAATACCGTAAACCGATATCACTCCTGAAACTGAATCGTCACAAACTTGAGAATGGCGTCGTTGGGTTTGGTACGCTTTATCGCATAAAAGTAAACGTCGTGTTTACCACTCACCGGTTTATTGATCGTACCGGTAACTTCCTTGTTCGTATTCCAGGCACCCGTTGGCTGGTACGCCGTGGTGCTAATGATCGGACCCGCCTGGGAGTCGATCCGGACCTGAATTTCGCCGGGCTGATCCAGTGACGCGTACTCGTACGTAAATTGTTTGATGTGGGTTAAGTCGATGTTTTTCAGCAGCACATACGCCTTGTGGCCGCCCTGCGATAGATTGACGCCAAACCGGGGAAAACCGGACTGGGCATCCGTGTAAACCGCCCTCACTTTGGCATTGCGCAGCGAAACCGCATCCGTACCCGTCAACGGCCCAACCACCTGCCCGCCCTTGTCGGTATACGAAGCCAGAAGCGTGTATTGCCCCCGCAACTCGTCTTTCTGGTGATCGTTCAACGTCAGCGAACCTTGCAGCGGTACGGTTTTCTGGGCGCGCGGTTTGTCGGTTAATGAGAAAATATAACGCACCATTTCCTGCGCATCGGTAACCGAAACCTGCGGGTGGGCACTCATCACATGCACCGTTCCCCAGTTGCCACCACCGCCGGTGATGATTTTCGTCGCCAACTGGTCCAGCGCCCCGGTCTGGGTTTTGTATTTTTGCGCGACTGACAACAGCGACGGCCCCACCGACACCTTGTCAACCGTGTGACAGGCTTTGCAATCGCTGGCGTCCATCAGCATTTTGCCCGGCGGATTGCTCACCAGCACGGATGTGGGCGACTTCGGCGCGTTCGGATCGGCAGTGCTGGGCTGCGGATTGTACGCATAAAGCACTTTGATTCGCTTCGGATCGACGTTCCCATCTTCCTGATCCTGCACCTTCACCGAATACGTGAACGGTTTTCCTTCCCAGAAAAAAGTTTTGTTGTCGGTACTCGCAATCGTTACCGACGGTTTGCTATTGCCAACTTGAACGATAACCGTATCGCGACTCGTCAGGCCCGCCCGGTCGGTTACTTTCAGAATGGCTTTGTAGATCCCCGGTTTGGTATACGTATAGTTGGCGTTCAGCGTTTTAGCTCCCACGTTTTTCCCATCGAACAGCCATTCGTACCGCACTTCATCGTCGTCGTCGAGGTCGCGCGACCCCCGGCCCATGAACGCAACTGACAGCGGGGCTCGTCCGGCGGCTTCGCGCAAAATCGGGAAATTCCGGCGTTCGGACGTTAGGAAAACCGTTCGGTCGAGGTGGTTTTCCACTGCCGTATCGGCCACGCTCGCCATCGCAATCGGTGCCCGGTTTCCGGTATTGTATTCAATCTTTACCAGACGCGCATCTTCGTTATCAGCTCCGTAAACTGAACCGTATTCCAGCATGTACATGGCGCCATCGGGTCCAAAATCCAGATCGATCGGGCGTCGAAAGTCACCATTGCTCGCCATAAACGGCTCATTGCGAACGTAATTCTCGTTTTGGTCGAAGGTGAGCGCCAGCACCCAGTTGCGCATCCAGTCGAAGACGAATAGCTTGCCATCATAATATTCGGGGAATTTATTGGCAGACTTTGAATTCTTATCAAAGGTGTAAAATTTACCCGCCATCGCACTGCGGCCACCCTGCCCCAGTTCCGGAAACTCCTCCGAAGCCGCGTAGGGATACCAGATTATTGGGGGCGTCGCCGGGGGCAATTGGTTCAAACCGGTATTGTTCGGCGAATTGTTGATGGGCGCGGCCGGGTCAAATTTCGGACCGGCGGTTTTGGTCGCAAAATCCCATTTCACATACGGATAATTGTTGCCGACAAAATACGGCCAGCCGAAATAACCGGCTTTTTTTGCCTGATTGAATTCGTCGTAACCACGCGGCCCCTGCACCCCCTCCTTGCCCGCATCGGGACCGATTTCGCCCCAATACAAAACCGATGTTTTCGGATTCACGGCAATGCGGTACGGATTCCGGCAGCCCATCGTGTAGATTTCCGGCCGGGTTTTGGCAGATCCTTTCGGGAATAAATTACCGGTCGGAATCGTGTAGGTGCCGTCCGGTTCCGGGTGAATCCGCAGTACTTTCCCCTTCAGGTCGTTCGTGTTGGCCGCCGACCGCTGCGCATCCAAACTATAAAACTCTTTCCCCGGACGCTCGTCCATCGGCGAATAACCGTCTGATGGAAAGGGGCTTGAACTGTCGCCGGTCGACAAATACAGATTACCATCTTTGTCCCAGGCTAATGAGCCACCGTGGTGTGAACCGCTGTTTTTCTCGACCGGTACTTTCAGCAGAATTTTCTCCGACTTCAGATCGAGCGTATTATTGGCCTTGACCGTGAAGCGCGAAAGCTGAAAAATAATCGGTTCTTCGGTTTGTCCGGCTGGCGTATAATAAACGTAGAGTTGCTGGGTTTTCGAAAAATTCGGGTCAATCGTCAAGCCGATCAGACCGGTTCCGCCCACGTACGTAATCGGGAACTTGTGCACCAGTGCATTTTTGCGTGTTTTGGGATCATAAACCGACAGGTTGCCCTGGATTTCGGAGAAAAACACCCGTCCGTCGGGTGCCACCGCCAGTTCCATTGGTGAAGCCAGGTCGTTGACCAGAATGGTTTTTGTAAAGCGGTTTTGCTCCGGCGTCACTTTGGCGTACGATTTCTGGTAATCCAGCGGTTTGGCGTCGCCAATGGCGTATTGGATACCACCCAGTAAGTGACTGAGAAACAGCGGCTGGCTGTAACTCTCGTCGGTGTGCCCGTTGCCGGTGTAGAACGCCCGCCCACCGTCGAATTCGTGGTACCAGCTGATGGGGTGATTGGCGCCGTTGATCCCGCCTTCGTAGGAGTTTTCGTCGAGATTGGCCAGCACTTTGATGCCCGAATAGAACGAGCGGTAATTGTACCATTCGTCCGTACGCTCCCAATGGTCGGGTAACATAGTGGTCGAAACATGCGATTTATCGGTAACATCAACGGTCGCCTTGCGGACGTTGGAATTGTGCGGATGGCTGGCAAAATGGGCTCCCATCAGCTTGCCGTACCACGGCCAGTCGTATTCCGTATCGGCCGCTGCGTGAATACCGACGTAGCCTCCACCCGCCTGAATGTAGCGTTCGAATGCCGCCTGTTGCTCGCCGTTCAGGACGTTGCCGGTGGTATTGTTGAAGATCACCGTCGCGTATTTTTTCAGATTTTCATCCGTGAACGCACTGGCATCTTTCGTCGTATCCACGAGGAAATTATTCTCGCGACCGAGTTTCTGAATAGCCGCAATTCCAAACGGAATCGAGCTGTGTTTCCAGCCCTTGGTTTTTGAAAACACCAGAATGCGGGCCGGATCGACCATCCGGATTGTCATGCTCGAATGCAGCAGGAACGCGACACCGACAATAACAAGGGAACTGATTCTAATTAGTAGTGACATAACTAGCTAGGTTGGGGGTTTGTAATTCCGGATTCGAAACCGGTTCTATGGGGTATCGAATGAGTTGCAGCACGACCGACAGCGGTTTCGGCCATCGTTGTTTACAGCGAACGCAAAAACCGCCCGAATGCTTTTTCAGGGCAGTTGGCCATCCTTTTTTGGATGAACGTTTGTACATTGAGGGCTTTCATGCCCGGTGAAGCGGTCTGGAGCCGAAGGGTATCGATGGTTTCGGTCGGTACAGCGTCTGGATTGGAGGCTAAGAAAACCGGTCTGGCGGTTATTGGGGTGACACTCCAGCCAGAGGGTATCGGCCCGTTTTTACGTGCGAGTCTGCGATTCATCCGTGAGATTGGTTCATCATAGTGAGCGGTTTTCCGGAAATCACGACCCGGTTTATTCCGAAAAACCAGCTTCTGAATACCTAAAGCAAATTGTTCAATAAATCTGCTTTATCGTTATAAAAAATGTTTGAAATAGCCGCTCAAAACCCGTTGGAAGCGCCCTTTGAACAATGTAATTTGGACGTTCAAACTCCGGAGCGGCTCATTCCGCTTTTCACAAATTAACTTCGCAAACATGCGTGAACTGGTTTTGCTGGGATTAACCCTGCTGTTGGGCATGGCGCTGCTGGCGACGCTGGCCCATCGGCTGCGCATCCCGACTCCGATTTTTCTGGTCATCGGCGGTTTGATCACCAGCCTCATTCCGGGCGTTCCTCACCTGAATGTCGAACCGGACCTTATTTTTCTGGTGTTTCTCCCCCCGCTGCTTTACGAAGCCGCCTGGTTCATGTCCTGGCGCGAACTCTGGCGCTGGCGACGCATAGTCCTGGTGCTGGCCTTCGGGCTGGTGATGCTGACGGCAACGGCGGTAGGTTATGCGTCGGCCGCTTTCATCCCCGGTTTTACACTGGCAACCGGTTTTTTGCTAGGCGGAATTATATCACCCCCGGATGCCGTGGCGGCAACCTCGGTGCTCAAAGGCGTTAACATTCCCAAAAGTACCATTAGCATTCTGGAAGGCGAAAGCCTGATCAACGATGCAGCCAGCCTGATCGTCTTTCAGTTTGCCATGTCCACCATTATTTCGGGCAACTTTATCTGGCAGGACGTTGCGCTCAGTTTCGTACTGGTTACCATCATGGGAGCGGGCATCGGGTTGGCAGTGGCTGGTTTATTCTACGCCATTCATCGCTGGTTGCCCATTCAGCCGCGCATCAGTATTCTGCTGACGTTTATCGCGCCCTATATCATGTATTTAACCGCCGAGGAGTTTCATTTTTCGGGGGTCATTGCCGTCGTCAGCGGGGGGGTATTTCTGTCCAAACACAGTTCCCAATTGCTCAATCACACCGAGCGGGTGCAGGGACTGTCGATGTGGGCTACGGTAATTTTCATTATCAACGGGTTGGTATTTGTCCTGATTGGCCTTGAATTACCCGTTGTGGTAGAAGGCCTGGACGGTCATTCGCTGATGAGTTCCATCGGATACGGTCTGGCTATTTCCGCGCTGGTGATCCTGGTTCGGGTTGCGTTTGCCTTGTTTTCTTCGGCGTTTACGGATTTTGCGGGGCGTTTTATAACGGTAGCCGTGCGAAATGTGGGCTGGCGGGGGCCGGTTGTAATCGGTTGGGCCGGAATGCGGGGCGTGGTTTCGCTGGCGGCCGCGCTGTCGGTTCCGCTGGCTCTGCCCGATAGACAACCTTTCCCCCAACGATCGCTGATTTTATTCATCACGTTTGTGGTCATTCTGGTTACGCTGGTGCTCCAGGGATTGACGCTGCCGCTGATTATTCGTTTGGTGCATCCCAACGAACTGTTTCCACGTTTACCCGAAAAGCAACAGGAGGCCGCTATCAATCGGCAGATGCAGGAAGCGGCTTTGCTTGAACTGAACCAGAATCTTACGAACCAGTTGGGTGACAACGATTTGCTGACGAACCTGAAAAACCGGCTGGAAGGCGGGTTACTACTCAACCAGCTCACGACGTCCGACGAAGATGGAGAACGTCTGGCGCGTTACAACCAAACATTGGCCCAACTCCACCGGATCAAACGCCGGGAATTGGAGCGGCTTCGGCATCAGGAAGAATTTGACGAGGAAGTGATTCGAAAAATAGAGGCCCAATTGGATCTCGAAGAAGAAAAAACCGACCACGCCATTCGATAAAATTGAGTAGCTTGCCTGTTAATGTTCTTCATTCAATGAAAAAATACGGATTTATTCTATTGGTTGGCGTGCTTCTGATGGGCGGTTGTCTATCGAATACCGAGCAAACACCCTGCGATCCAGCCCCAATCAGCGTCAAAGCCCCACAAGCTGAAGTGACGGCTCTAAAACAGTTTATCGACAGCAACCGCATTGCGGCCTCCGCCGATGATCGCGGTTTTTATTACAGCATCAAAGCGCCGGGTTCGGGGTCCAAGCCAACGGTTTGCTCGACCGTGACGGTCAATTACACCGGCAAATTAACCAATGGCAGCACCTTTGACAGTGGCAGCGGAGTTACTTTTGGCCTGAACCAGCTTATTCTCGGCTGGCAGGAAGGCATTCCGCTGGTGGCGCCCGGTGGCAGCATTACCTTGTATCTTCCCCCGAGTCTGGCTTACGGCCAACAGGCGCTTAGTGGAATCCCGGCGAATTCCATCCTGATCTTCACCATTGATCTGGTCGGGGTTAATTAACGGTCGGCAATCAGCACACATCATGCTACACCTCACCTTCGTTCACCACATTGCCATTATCTGTTCGGATTATGAACGATCGAAGCGGTTTTACACCGAAATCCTGGGGTTAAAAATCATTCGGGAAGTATACCGTGCCGAGCGTGATTCGTACAAACTGGATCTGGAACTGAACGGCCAGTACATCATCGAACTGTTTTCTTTTCCAAATCCACCCGCTCGATTATCGCGGCCCGAAGCCCTCGGCTTGCGCCACCTGGCGTTTGCGGTTTCGGATGTTGAGGAAGGTAAAAAAAACCTGGAAGCCGCCGGAATCGAAGCCGAACCCATCCGAATCGATGCACATACCGGGCGACGGTTTACGTTTTTCAGCGACCCGGACGGGCTGCCGCTGGAGTTGTATGAAACCTAAAGGGGAATGATGACTTATAAATGACGGATGATGAATGGAAAGTGCCCAAGTACGTTACTATTCATCATCCGTCATTTATAAGTCATCCTTATTTTCTTACCACCGCCTGCCCATCGCGGATTTCTTCCGACGCGATCCGCACAATCGGTTCTCCGGCCTGAAGACCACCAAATACTTCGACCAGACTGTCGAGCGTGTTGCCTTTTTCGACCGAAACCCACTGCGCATGGTTGTCACGCACCCGAATCACGAACGTTTTTTCGCTGGAACTGACCACGGCGGTTTTCGGCACAAACAGCGTTGGGGCCGTTCGCTCCACCGGCAGCCGCACCTCGGCGTACATCCCGGATTTGAGCAGGTGCGACGTGTTGTCCACGTCAAATTCGGCCAGCATCGACCGGTTTGCCTCCACCAGACTCTGGGCGCTCCGGGACAGTTTCGCCTTGAACTGCTGCTCCGGCATGGCGCCTACGGTGAATGAAACCGCACTCTTGGTGGGCAACTGATTCGCAAACGTCTCCGGAACCGCCACCGTCAGGCGTAGTGTCCGGCTGTCTTCCAACACAAACAACGGTTTGGAATTGCTGTCGCCCGCGCCAACCAGCGCCCCGGCACTGACGTTCCGCTCGGTGATTACACCATCGAAGGGTGCCACAATCGTCAGGTATTGCCGCAATTCTTTTTTCGTCTGGTAATTCGAGCGGCTGGCCTGAATATTTCCCGTAGCCACAGCCACCATCGCGCTGTCGGCCAGCATCCTTGCCTGCGCCTGATCGAGTTCGTGCAGCGAAACCGCCCCTTCTACCTTGCTGGTTTGCGTCAAGCGATTATACGTCAGCCGACTGGCGCGAAACCGGGCGGCCTGTTCCTGCAAAACCGCTTCCTGGGCCTGCAATTGCGCCTGCGCCTGACTCAGTTCCGAGAGCACTTCCGGCGCGTCGAGAATCGCCAGCACCTGCCCTTTCCGGACCACGGAGCCCCGATCCACCCGGATTTCGCGGAGGAAGCCTTTCACCTTGGCATACAGGCTCACGCGGTTCCAGGGTTTCAGTTCGCCCGGCAACACGATCTGTTTGCTGGGACGCATCGTTTTCACTTCCGTCGTAGCAACCTGCTGGACTTCAGGTTCTTTGACGGTTTTCTTTTCTTCACTGGCAGCGCTTGTGCAAGCCGCCATACCGGCTGCGGCCACCACGGGCCAAACGAGGTTTAAAAGCGGTTTCATGCGACAGAAGTCAGGGATTGTTGGTAAAATTTGCTATCCGGATCTTCCGGATCGAGGGATACCGATTGAAGCGTTGCTTTGGTCTGGAACTGCGTAAAGACGCAGGGCAGAATCAGCAACGCAGCCAGGGTGGAGGCAATCAGGCCACCGATAACCGCCTGGCCGAGCGGGGCAATCTGGTCACCGCCTTCGCCAAAACCCGACGCCATCGGCACCATCCCGGCAATCATGGCGATACTCGTCATCAGAATCGGGCGGATCCGGCTGTTGGCTGCCAGCACCACGGCTTTGCGCGTATCGCCGATTTCCAGCCGCAGATTTTCGGCATTGGTGACCATCAGAATGGCATTCGCCACCGACACGCCCACGGACATGATCAGGCCCATGTACGATTGCAGGTTCAGTGTGGCCCCGCAGGCCAGCAGCATCAGCAGCGCCCCGGCCACCACCGCCGGAATAGCCGCCAGAATCACGAGCGACAGCTTAAATGACTGGTAATTAGCCGCCAGCAACAGGAAGATGATCACAATGGCGACGAGCAGACCGGTTTGCAAACTGCTCAGTGTGTCGGTCAGCAGACTGGTTTGTCCGCCCAGTTCGACCAGGACGCCCCGGGGCGGATCACCCGCGTCTTTAATTGCTTTCTCCACGGCTTTCTGCGCCGAACCCAGGTCTTTTTTCTGCAAATTGGCGGTGATCGTCACCAGCCGGTTCGGACCCGCGCGGTCATATTCGCCGGGGGCGGTTCCTTCCGAAAAAGTTGCCACATCCGACAACAGCGGGCGCATTTCGCCACTCTTCAGTGGAATGTTACCAATATCGCTGGCACTGCTCATTTTGTATTCCGGAATCTGCACCTGCACCTGATACGCTAAGCCTTTCGATTCGTCGAGCCAGAGGTTTTTGTCCGTAAACCGGCTGGACGAGGTCGCGGCCACCATCGATCGGGCGACCTGCGTCGACGTCACGCCCAGTTGCCCGGCGCGTTCGCGGTTCATCGTCACGTTCAGAATCGGGTATTGCAGCGGTTGCGCAATCTGGACGTCGCGGAGGAAATCGATTTTCGTCATTTCCGCCTTAATCTTGTTGGCAAACCGCCCGGCTTCATTCAGGTCTTTGGCGGCCACCGTCACTTCAATCGGCGTCGAAGCACCCTGGCTCATGATTTTCTCGGTCAACTCGATCGGTTCGAAGGAAATGCTGGCCGTCGGCAGGGCTTTGGCAATCCGTTGCCGCAATTCCTCTTTCAGGTCATCCATTTTCACGGGATGTTCTTCGCTCAGCGAAACCTGCAAAACCGCTTCGTGCGGACCGCTGTTGAAGACGAAAATGTTGGACGTTCCGTAGCTCGACGGCACCGTACCGACGTAAGCCGACGAAATTTCAACGTTCTCCGCGCCCACCGATTCTTTGATGATATCCAGCACTTTCAGCGTCGCCATTTCCGTCCGTTCCACCCGCGTTCCGTCGGGAATCCGCAGACGCATCTGGAACTGGTGGCTGTTGCCGTGGGGCAGAATATCCGTTCCGATAAACAGGAAACACGCAACGATAATCGCCAGACTTCCAACCAGGTAACCACCCACGACCAGACCGCGCCGGTTCAGGATTTTCTCGAGTGATTTGGAATACCGCTGCTTGAATTTATCAAAACCGGTCGGATCTTTGGCCGGATGAGCCGCTTCGTCCAGAATCGCGTGACGTTCATTGGCATCCAGTGCCAGCGTTGGCGCTTCGTGTTCAGGATGGCTCTTCAGCAGCCAGTTGGCCAACACCGGCACGAACGTTTGCGAGAGCAGGAACGACGCAATCATGGCAAAACCGACCGACAGCGACAGCGGCAGAAACATCGAGCGCGGCACCCCACTCATCACGAAAGCCGGAGCAAAAACCGCCAGAATCGCCATCAGAATCAGGAATTCGGGGAAAACGATTTCCTTGCAGGCATCCCAGATCGCAACGGCTTTCGGTTTGCCCATTTCGAGGTGCTGGTGAATGTTTTCAATTGTCACCGTGGCCTGGTCCACCAGAATCCCGATGGCCAGCGCCAGGCCCGACAGCGTCATGATGTTGATGGTTTGCCCGAACAGGTTAAGCATGATCACCGCCGACAGAATCGAGATCGGGATCGTCACCACCACAATGATCACACTGCGCCAGTCGCGCAGGAAGAGTAACACCATCAAACCGGTCAAAACCGCTCCCAGAATCCCTTCCGTGACCAGGCTTTTCAGGGCGTTGGTCACGTACACCGACTGGTCGAATTCGTACGAAATCTTGACGTCTTCCGGCACGGCCGCCCGGAGTTCGGGCAAGGCTTTGCGGATGTTGTTCACCACATCGAGCGTCGAGGCATCCGATTTTTTGACGACCGGAATGTACACCGCCCGGCGTCCGTTGACGAGTGCGTAACTCACCGTTACGTCGGCACCGTCTTCCACCGTGCCAATGTCCCGCACAAAAACCGTCGGTCCGGCACCCACCCGAATCGGGATGTTCAGAAAGTCTTCCGGTCTTTTGACCAGCGAATTCACCGGCGTCATCAACGCTTTGTCGCCGATCCGGATGTTCCCGGCGGGCGAGGGCTGGTTGTTGATCACAATCGATTTGATAACCTCTTCCGGGGTCAGCTGATAGCTGCGCACCCGCTGCGGATCGACTTTGATAATGACCGTCCGCTGATTTCCCCCGAACGGCGGAGGACTCGAAACGCCCGGAATCCGGGAGAACATCGGCCGCACCCGCGACGAAGCAAAGTCCTGAATTTCGTTCAGCGAACGGCTCTGGCTTTCGAACACCAACTGCCCCACCGGCACCGAACTGGCATCGAACCGTACCACCTGGGGCGGCACGGTTCCTTCCGGCATGTAGGCCTTGGCCCTCGAAACATTGTTGGCGACCTCGGCAGCCGCCTGGGCCATGTCGGTACCCGGATAAAATGCGAGCTTGATGAGCGACAAGCCCTGGATGGTTTTCACGTCGATGTCGCGAATCCCGGAAACGTACAGAAAGTGGTCCTGGTAGCGGGTGGCGATAAAACCGTCCATCTGGTCGGGAGCCATCCCGCCGTAGGGCTGCACCACGTAAATCGTCGGCAAATCCAGGTTCGGGAAAATATCCACCGGAATTGTCACCAGCGACAGCCCCGAAAAGAACAGAATCCCGAGCACCAGCACCACCACCGAAATGGGTTTCCGCAACGCGGAACGAATGAGTTGATACATAATCTTACGGTTTTCGGTTTTCGGTACGTACCCACGGACTTTAGTCCGTGTTTTTTGAGTTTATTCCATCTGATTGGTCATATTAACTCACACGGACTAAAGTCCGTGGGTACGTACCGAAAACCGTATACATTACTTCAATTGATTCATAAACAGCGACAAATCTCCCTCGGCGGCCGCTTTCAGGAGGAGAAAACGCCAGACGTTGCTGGTGGCGACGTAGCCGTCGGTTTCAGCCCGGTTGAGGGTGACGAAACTTTGCAGCAGCGTGGGCAGGTCGGCCAGACCGTTCTGGTAACGGGCCTGCGCCTGGCTGTAGGCCTGCCGGGCGGCCCGGAGTTGGACGGGGGCCTGCCGGGCCTGTTCCAGACCGAGCACGAGCTGCGTTTCAGCTTCCCGGTTTTGCCGGGTGATCCGCAGTTGCTGGTCGTTGTAGAGGTACCGGAACCGCTCGACCTGAAATTGTTCCGCGCGGTAGTCGTGTTTGAGCCGCAGCGTGTTGGTCAGGTTCCAGCGGGCCACGACACCGAACAGATAGTTATACGCCTGATAACCAAGGCCCTGATTAAAATCCATGCGAAACGAATCGTCGGCATTGGTAAAACCGGAGCCCCGCGCCCAGCCCGCGCCCACCAGCGAAATCGACGGCAGCATGGACCGTTGCAGCGCGACGGACCGGGCGGACGACAGATTAATCTGGGATTGGAAAAACCGCAAAACGGGGTTTTTCGGCGAAAGGGAATCCGACTGAAAACTGGTTTGGGGCAAGGTGTTATAAAACCGCATGCTATCGACCCGGATGCCGGGCTGCACTTTCCCGACCAGTTCCGACAACCGCAGTCGCTGCACCTGTTCACGTTGCTCGCTCTCCAGCAGTTGCAGCCGGGCCCGAACGGCTTCGGCGGTCGCCAGTGAGCTATCGACGCCCGCCCGCATGCCCGACCGAACGCCCGCATCGACCACGTTTTTGAACGTTTGCGCCCGTTGCAGGTTCGCGCGCTGCACATCCACCAGTTTCTGGTTGACGAGCAACGTCAGGTACGCATCGACAATCCGGATCTGGTGCTGAAACAGCTCGTTTTCATAATCGGTTTGCGAACGATTCAGGTCGGCTTCGGCGGCTTTAACGCTGGCTTTCACGCGCCCGAAATTGACGATCCGCCAGTCGATGACGGCACTGGCGAAACTGCCGGTCGTGCCCCGGTAAATATTATCGGGCCGAATGCCGCCGGAGGTTGAAATGGAGGTTCCTTCGTTGGGAAAAAACGACCCGTTCAGGGCGTTGCTGGTCGCGTAGGTATACTGATCCTGCACAATTAGGCTGGGTAGAAACTCGGTCCGGCTGGATTGTACCCTTTTCTCCGCGCTGTGGATTTCGGCCTGTTTGGATTTCAGGAACGGATACGCCTGCGTGCCCTGCTCGATGGCCTGCGCCAGCGTCAGGGTTTGCGCCTGACCGGTGCCAGACCCCAGCAACAAAGCACCGGTTGTGGCCGTTAGTAAACCGATTCGGGATCGGCGGAACCAAAAAGTTGACTGTTTCATGGGCAACTAGCTTAGCGGTGATGGTGACAATACCGCGGTAAGTGCCTGCAAAACAAAGGGGCAATTCTGGAAACATTTGGGAAGTTGGAGAGGAGAGAAAAGTTGTTTCGCAAAGTTTAGCGGAGAAAATCAGAGCTTAGCAGAGAAATTCTCCGCTAAACTCTGCGAAATAGTATTCTTTTCACCGCTTGGCGGCAACCTGCGCGCGGATGCGGCTGAGGGAAGGGCCTTTGATGCCGAGATACGACGAAATATGCCCCAGCGATACCCGGTTGAGGATGTCCGGGAAGTTGTTCAGCAGATCGACGTAACGGTCTTCGGCGGTTTGGGTGAGCAGGCTTTCCGAACGCATCTGGTTGAACAGGAAATACTGTTCGGCCAACAAGCGGCCAAACCGCTCCCATCCGTGGGACTGCGCGTACAGCTGCTGCAAATGATCGCGGTCAATCACCAGCAACTCGGCATCTTCCAGGGCTTCAATGAGATACGGGCAGGTCGTTTGCGTCAGCAGTCCTTTCAGCGAGGTCAGAAAGGCGTGTTCGGGGATGAAATAGAGATTGTGTTCCAACTCGGTTTTTGGATCGATGTAATACACCCGAAACAACCCTTTCAGAATAAAACCGACCTGCCGACAGACCGAATTCCGGAAGTTAAAATAATCGTGTTTCGGCATGGCCCGAACGTGCCAGAATGGATTACCCAATTGCCAATCCTCTTCGGAAAGCTGGGCAAACTGGTGCAAATGATCGTGTAAAACCGTGTGTTGGGGGAGTGTCATTCGTTTTATGAACTGCTTTTAAAACCGGTTTTCTGTTGCCGGAATTTTTGATGCAACCGACGCTTTTTAACATAGGTGAAAAAATCTCAAAAAACCGCCCGCTACCTTTGAGCCATCAAAAAACAAATCACAAACACCTTCAATAAAGTTCACCATGAAAATCACACGCAAAGCTTCTGCACACTGGGCCGGAACCGGCAAAGACGGAAAAGGAACCCTGACAACCGCCAGTACGGTTCTGAATCAGACGCAATATTCGTTCAACACCCGGTTTGCCGACGGCATCGGCACCAACCCGGAAGAACTCGTGGCGGCCGCCCACGCGGGCTGTTTTGCCATGCAACTGGCGTTCAACATTCAGCAGGCCGGTTTTGCCGCCGATTCGCTGGATGTGAGTTGCGCCATCACGCTGGAAGACAGCGGCATCACCAGTTCCAAACTGACGCTGACCGCCAGCGTACCGGGTTTGGATCAGGCCAAATTTGACGAGCTGGTGGACCACGCCGAACACAATTGTCCGATCTCGAAGCTGTTCAATACGACGATCAGCGTGGACGCAACGCTGGCGTAAGTAATGCCCTATTAAAAAATAATTACCAGCCCACGGTTTTAACCGTGGGTTTTTGTGTATTTGATACCCGTTACTCAATAACCGTTTTAACGGTTTCAGGATTTCAAAACCGTTAAAACGGTTTCCCCATTTTCCAATCACCATTCCAGTTTCCCACGGTTCAAACCGTGGGCTGGTAATTGACTGTCACATACGCCATTATTCCTGTTGCAAAATTCCGGTTTGGCAAAACTTCCCAAATCTTTCCAACATTGTCCAATACCTTTGGCGTTTATAGAGACGAACTGTGGAACGATGAAAGTACTGGTAGTAGAAGATGAAAAAGGCCTGGCCGAAAGCATCAGCGACTATATGAACAAGGAGGGATATATTTGCGAAACAGCGGCCACGTTTCGGGAAGCCGACGAGCGGATTTACCTCTACGATTACGATTGTGTGATCGTGGACCTGACGCTGCCCGACGGCAACGGGTTTCAGTTGATCGAGACGCTGAAAAAGCTGTTGGCGACCACCGGCGTGATCATCATTTCGGCCCGAAATGCGTTGGAAGACAAGATTCGGGGGCTGGAAATTGGCTCGGACGATTACCTGACCAAACCGTTTCACCTGTCAGAACTGAACGCCCGCGTTAAATCGCTGATCCGTCGGCGGAATTTTGGCGGCCATACCGAAATCCGGTTTCGGGAAATCCGGGTGAATCCGTCGTCGCGGAAGGTGTATGTCAACGGCCAGCTGACGGTCATTTCCCGGAAAGAATACGATTTATTGCTGTATTTTCTGTCGAATATCGACGTTGTGCTGACCAAAGTGTCTATTGCCGAACATTTGTGGGGCGACAACATCGACTCCGCCGATTCGCTGGATATGGTGTATTCGCACATCAAAAACCTGCGCCGGAAATTGCTCGAAAAAGGCGGTTCGGATTATGTGCGCTCGGTGTACGGAATTGGGTACAAATTTGGGGAACCGTGAAACTTCTCGCCAAAACCAATCAAATTTATCTGGCTTTTTCGCTGGTCATTTACCTCTTCGCCGGGCTGGCCTTTTACCAGGTGGTCCGGATTATGATTTACCGGGAAGTCGAAAGCCGGTTGCGGGTCGAACGGCTGGATTTTGAAGCGTATATCCGCCTGCACAAAGTCTGGTCGGACAGCACGTACTTCGTTGAAAACAAGATTGACGTTGACCCGGTCGGCGCTCATACACCGCAAACGGAATCCTTTACGGATACCCTGATCCGCAACCGCTACGACAACGAGCTGATGCCGTTCCGGCAGTTCACGTTTTATGTACCCATTCAGGGCATCACACACCGGGTTTCGATCCGGAAATCGCTGATTCAATCGTACCAGCTCATGGAGGTCATTACAGCGACAATGGCGGCTTGTCTGGGGCTCTTGTTGTTGGGCACGTTCTGGTTTCAGGGGAAACTCTCGGGGCGGCTGTGGCATCCGTTTTACGAAACGCTGTCGCGCATCAAGCGGTTTAATCTGGCGAACGCAACGCCCCTGCAACTCGACAAACCGGAGATCAATGAGTTCCGGGAATTGAACGAAGTGCTGCGCAAAATGGGCGACAAGATGCAGCAGGATTACCGCAGCCTGAAAGAATTTACCGAAAATGCGTCCCACGAAATTCAAACTCCGCTGGCGCTGATCAACGCGAAAGTCGAGCAACTGATTCAGTCGGAAAAACTGACCGAAACGCAGGGGCGCTGGATCGAGGCCATTTACCAGGCGTCCCGGCGCATGGCCCGGCTCAATCAAGGGTTGTTGCTGCTGGCGAAGATTGAAAATCACCAGTTTACGGACAACCAAACAATCGATCTGACGGCCCTCCTGACCGAGAAACTCGAAGACATGGACGAAGTTCTTCAGCACAAAAAAATCGCCGTCGATATCCGCAATAGTGAGCCGTTTGTAGTCCCGTTACCCGCTGCACTGGCCGAAAGCCTGGTGACGAATCTGGTCAACAACGCGATCAAACACAACCATCCCGAAGGACGCGTGGAACTGCTTTCCCACGCCGATAAACTCTGGTTCAGCAATACCGGCAGTTCGCTGACGACGGACCCGGAACGCCTGTTCGAACGGTTTAAAAAAGAAGGAGGCAGCCCCGACTCAGTTGGTTTGGGGCTGGCCATTATCAAGGAAATCTGCGACAATTACGGGTTGCAGGTGCACTACCAGGAAACCAATAGCTGGCACCGGTTTTGCATTTCTCCAAAACCGGAAACCGCGTAATCGGCCCTAAAACCGCTCTTTGTGTGCAGCCTAAATGATTTTCAGCCGTTCTTCTTCCAGATCGATCTGGTATAACTGCTGGCGGATGATTTCTTCGTCGATTGTTGGGTCTTTGTTGAGTTCGGTCAGGTATTGCCGTTGGATTTCGAGCACTTCCACAAAAATCACCTTGGTCTTTTTATTCATCCAGCTGTCGTCGGTGGCTTTGGCCCGCTCTTCCCATTGCTTCAGGAACTTCTCCATACCGACGTGACCATTCAGTTCATTTTCGTATTTACTTTTCAGAAACTCGTAGACGTGCTGTTTCAGCCCTCGTTTCATTTTTTGTCTGGTCAGTGCTTCGGATTCTTCATCCAGTACACCATCGTATAATTTCGTCCGGGTGATGAAAGCAGGAAGCGTCAGTCCCTGCACCAGCAGGGTGAGCAGAATCACGACAAACGTGACGAACAGGATGTGGTTTCGCTGCGGGAAAGCTACGCCATTATCCAACGTAATGGGGATCGCTAAAGCCGCAGCCAGCGACACGACACCCCGCATTCCCGTCCAGCCCAGGAGCAGGGGCATCAGCCAGCGCATTCGGTTGGAACGGGCCCGGGGCAAAACGCTGGGTCGAAAGATCAGTGTCGCCAGCATGGCGGTGTAGGAGCTAATCATCCGGGCGGCAATCAATACCCCGGTTATCAAAACACCGTGACCAATGGCGGTGCGCAACGGAATGCCCTGCGTGTGCAGCCCTTCCACAATTTCGGGAAGCTCCAGACCGATGATCAGAAAGACAATCCCGTTCAGGATATACACAAAACTTTCCCAGACGCTAAAGCCCTGAATCCGGCTGGCGCTGTTCAGAAAAACCAGCCGTCTGGCCGACATGTACAAACCGCCCGTTACGACCGCCAGCACGCCCGAACAATGAACCTGTTCTGCCACCCAATACAAAAAATACGGTTCGATGAGTGTCAGGGTGATGTTTGATTGCGCATCGAGCGGAAGACGTTTGTGCGTTTCCACAAAAATCCAGGCCAGCGCCAGGCCAATGCCCGCACCGCCCAGCACCATCCACACAAAACTCAACGCCACATCCTGCCAGATGAACTGCCCCGTCCCGACGGCAACCAGCGCAAACCGGAAAATGATCAGTGATGATGCATCGTTCAGCAGGCTTTCGCCTTCCAAAACGGCCGATGTGGAGTTGGGGATTTTCACAAATTTGGTGATCGCTCCGGTACTGACTGCATCCGGTGGCGACACGATTCCGCCCAATAAAAACCCCAGGGCTAGCGTAAACCCCGGAATGAAATGGTGCGCGACCACCGCAACCGACAGGGCAGTGAAAAACACGACGAGAAAGGCGAAACTGCCAATGATGCGCCACCACTTTTTCATTTCCTTGAACGAGATCGTCCAGGATGCCTCAAACAGCAGGGGCGGCAGAAAAATGAAAAAGATCAGATCGGGATTGATCCGAACCATGGGTAATCCCGGAATAAAACTAATCAGCAACCCGGCAACTACCAGCAGAATCGGATACGCAATTTTAAGTTTATTGGCCCACATGTTCAACAGCACGATGGCCGCGATCATGGCGAGCAGAAAAGGTAAAAGGCTATGCATTGTGTTTATCTTTCTAAAAAATAGTCGCTTATGGATTCTCGGCCAACTCGCCTATCCATCCCGTTTCTTCCCCTAATATATCAAGGATTCCGAAGTTAGTTGCCAACCCTGACTCGTTTGGCAAAATAGGGATTTTCAATACACGATCGGTTCGCTGTCGTGTTGCGTCTATTTTTTAAGAACAGCAGGAAAACCGCTGACCGCCCGCGCCAGTTTAAACCCGGAGCAAACCCCGGAATCCCCGGGCGGCATAGTAGGATTCGGCCCCGTTGTGGTACAGAAAAACCGTGTTGTACCGGCGATCACAGAAGAGCGCGCCACCGAGTTTCCGGATCTCAGCGGGCGTTTGCACCCAGCTCGAGGTTTTTGCATCGAACGCGCCCAGTTGCTGCAAGGCCCGGTATTGTTCTTCGGATAACAGTTCAACGCCCATTTCGGCAGCCATATCCAGGGCGTTATCGTGTGGTTTATTTTCCTTCCGCGAATCCAGCGCTTCCCGGTCGAAGCAGACACTCCGGCGGCCCTTCGGACTTTCCGCCGAACAATCACAGAAGAGGTAGTCGCCCGTTTCCGGATCGTGGCCAATCACATCCGGTTCCCCACCGGTTTCTTCCATGATGCTGAGCGACCACAATTTATCCGAACGGGCTTCCAGTTTTTCCAGCACGGCCGGCCATTCCAGACCGGTATGGCGGTTTTTATGTTTCTCAAACCGGGTTTTCAGGGTCTTGAGCAGTTCTTCCCGCTGCTCCGGCGACAACTCGTTTTTAGGATTATTCATGTATTGATTGGTTTAGGCTTACGACATTTTCGCCAACTCATTTTCCAGTCGGTCCATATTTTCCTCATTTTTCTCCGGGACAAACTTTCGGAGTTTATTGCATTCTTCCTCCGTTTCGAATTGCTGCTTAAACGTGACCCGGGTTTCCTTTTCGGCGATTTCGTCAAAAAGGACTTCCACCTGAAACAGCGGTTTGGATTGACGGTTCCAGACCAGCCGTTCCGGTTCGCGGATGACCAAAAACGTGCATTCGTTGGGGTAGTTGCCTTTTTCGGGGCCATGCATCGTAAAAAGCCACCGCCCGCCCACCCGGAAGTCGAACAGGTGAAAGGTGTTGGTAAAACCGTTAGGCCCCCACCAGTTTTTGAGATGCTCCGGTTCGGTCCAGGCCCGGTAAACGAGCTGGCGCGGAAAGGCCAATACGCGGGTGGTTACAATCTCGCATTCCGGCGACGTGCGCAGGATTTCCGGTGTTTCCATGGGTAGTTGTGTTAGTCTTCCAATCCTTTTCCATTCAGGATGGCGGGCATCCATTTCTCAATCCGCGACGCCCGGGTTTTCGCCTGTTTCGCTTGCGAAAAATGCAGCAGATAAGCCCGTTGCCGGCCCGGCGTCAGGGCGTCAAAAGCGGTTTTCAACGCCGGGATTTCGTCCAATTTATGCTGAAATTCGTCCGGCATGGTAAATTCCGGCGTCTTTTTTAATGCCACCTTCAAACCGGCTTCTTCCACCTCCACGGCTTCATAAAGATAGGCTTCCAGTACGGATTTGAGATCGTGGATTTCGTCCACACTCGTAAACCGGATCTGCCGTGCCGACTGCACATTTTCCGTTTGCTGGATCAGGATGCCGCTGGGGTCTTTCAACAAAGCCCCTTTGTGAAACAGAAGCGCGCAGTATTCCTTAAATCCGTGGATCAACACAACGTTCTTTTTCTCAAACGTGTAGCAGGGAACGCCCCACTTCAATTCTTCGGTCAGGTGGCAACCGAGAACAATCGTTCGCAAAAGCCGGTATTCCTCCTGCCACGTTTTGGCCTTGTCAAAATAGAAATCAACCCTGGGATTCATGCGCTTCAGTTAATAGGTTACGGGAATCAATTTTCGATCCATCGGGCGGAAATACCACGAAACCGCTGTCAGGACGAGCAATAAAACCGGTCCGAAATTCTCCCTGGCGTCATCTCCGCTGATGACGTGCGAAAAAACCGCCCCCGACATGGCAAAGAAAAAACCGGCATACGCCCATTCTTTCAGCAACGGAAATTTAGGAATCAGCACGGCAATCACCCCCAGAATTTTCCAGACACCCAGCAGGGTCAGGAGATAAATCGGGTAACCCAGACGTGTAAACAAATCAACTTCTTCGTTCATTTTGATCAGTTGAACAATCGCCGTGGATACCATTCCGAGGGACAACCAGAGCGTGGCTACCCAATAGATGATTTTGTTCCTTTTTGACATGATGCGGTTATTTTAAGTTGTTGACGACGTCCTGCAAGCGGTTATGGGCCATGTTAATGCCCTGCGCAAAAGGCAATTGCAGCATCCGATTCCGGTCGGCCACCGATCGGTACACGATTTGCATGCTGAGTTTGCTGCGGTTGTCCGCCAGGGATTCGAATTCCAGAAACTCAAGCTGAACCGGAAATCGGGTCGCCGAATCGGGCGCATTTTCCATTTCGAACGTCCGGATGATTTTCTGATTCGGGACAAACGCATGAATCGTTCCGTTGGCCCGCATCACCACGTTTCCGTGCGCATCGCTGGTTTCGAACTGCCAGCTGCCATGCTTCTTATTCTCGAGTTTCAGCACCTTCGTATTCATCCATTGCGCCACAATTTCGGGTTCCTCGTACGCTTTAAACAGCAGTTCCAACGGCAAATCGAATTCCCGCGTGATCAGCAGGTCCTGTTTGCCGTCCTCGGCGTTGATCTTGGTTTTGCGCTCCATGCTATTTTTTGGATTTGTATAATAGACCGTTAGACAAGAGAGGAAAGACTTCGTTGATTTTATTAATCTCTTGTCTATTCTCTTTCTTCTTTTTTCTGCGTATAATTTTTCATGATGGCTTCCAGCTTGTTAAACCGGTCGTCCCACAGGTTGCGGAATGGCTCAATAAAATCGGCTATCTCTTTCATTTTCTGTCCGTTGAGGTGATAATAAATTTCCCGACCGGTTTGCTCCTGCTTCAATAGTTCGCATTCGGTCAGGATCTGGAGGTGCCTGGAAACCGTCGGGCGGGCCGTGTCGAAATTAGCGGCAATGGCCCCGGCTGTCATGGCGTGGGAAGTCACCAGCAGCAGGATCGCCCGTCGGGTCGGGTCGGCGATGGCCTGGAATACGTCGCGTCGTAAGTTCATCGTGTAGCTATTTGACTACAAATATATGTGTAGCCATTTAACTACGCAAATTTTCGGCGACGTTTGGGAAAAGATTTTCCGGCAAGAATCCTGGGAGAGTATAATCAGGTAGACGTTCGGTTTTGAACCCCGAACGAAAGAGCAACCGCAAGCAGCTAATCAACGAATTGCAAAGGTTCGGATAGGGTTGTTCAGCCTGACAGTCAATTATACCGCCAGGGCTGAAACCCATTCTACTGGCCTCAGGCCAAGGCTAAAAACCGGATGTATCGCTCTTTCGCATCCGATAACGCTTGCTGCTGCTCCTCGTTGAGCGTCGTAAAAAGAGTGGTTTCGATCAAAACCGTATTCTTTTTCAGCTTCCGTTTCCAGGTGCCGACAATCCGACCGTCCACCAGAATTACCGGACTGAAAATACCATTGCCCGAAGCCGTAATCTGTTCAGGGTTCAGTCCCGCAAACGGAGCGGTTCGGTCTTTGTAAGCCACTACATATTCATCATAAACTGGTAAAAAATGGGCCGTTACCGCCGGTTGGGCTGGTGCCGGGATCGACCGCGGCATCCAGTACGTCTGGCCCTCAACAACTTCTGACACAAATCCGGATTTGATCAATTCCAGACCGGACCGGGCCTCGGTCAGCGTCAGGCTCGACCACCAGCTAAAATCCACCACTGTAGCCGGGCCGTGGCTGGTAAAAAACCGCTTCGTTAGCTCGGCCAGGGCCTCGTCGCGTAACAGACTTTTGGTTTTGGGAGCCCATTCGTCGAGCAGTGCGAACGTAAATTCGTTTTGGCTACGGCCACTATGGCAAATCAGGCGGTCGTAAGAAGCGCGACCGAGCAGAATGCCCAGGCGGTTTTCGTCTGTCGAAATCCCGGCTTCCTGCAACCGACTTTTCAACTCACTGCGTTTTAACTGTTTCCCGCCCTCCAGCGCGTTGGTCATCACGCCGTAGCATTTCGTAATCACGGATTCGTCCAGTTCGAGTCGGCGCAAGTAATTGGCGTACAGCGCCTGCGAACGGGGATGAAGCAGTTCCAGAATCCAGCGAATATCCGCAGCCGCCACAAAATGGAGCGTGCCGCGCATCGGCCAGGTGCGGATAAGGATTCGATCGGCGATGGCCCGCTCGATGTCGGCATCCGTCAAACCGGGCAGCCGACTGCCAATGGCCCATTTGCTGGCGGCATAGTCCTGTCCCTGAACCGCCCCAAACCACGCGACGACCTCGCCGGGTGTCGTCAGCGTTTGCTGCGTCAGTTGCTGATTGTGCAGCCGGTATTTTGTAATATCGGAATGGGTCATTTTCGAATGCGAAATAGGAACACGGATTGAAGGGATGCAACAGATTAAAACTGATGATGTCCGTTAAAATCCGTTGCATCCGTTCAATCCGTGCTCCTATCCCACCAAAAAATAAAAACTATAATCAGTCATTGGCGCGTCGGTCAGGCCAATATTCCGGCCGATGGTTACGACCTGCCCGCGGTGGTAGGTGCTGTGGTTCAGGCAGTGCTGAATAAATTCGATGCGCGAACGCACTCCCGCGACCCAGGGCGTGGTCAGCGTCACCTCTTCCTGCAAATCCGACTCGTTCAGCGACCGGATGTAATCGGCCAGTTCGGCCGACTGTTCCACAATTCCTTCAAAAGCCTCTCCGACAGTGCCATCAAATCCCAACAATCGGAACGAAGGCGGGGCCGGAACTTGTTGCAACACCGAAAGCCAGAACCGCTGCGTATCCCAGATGTGGACCAGGGTTTCTTTCAAACTCGGGAAACTCGAAGGTACGGTTTTTTCCATTAGTTCAACCGGTTTGGTTTTCAGCCATTCGACCAGCGTCTGATTGGCCCATTGGTTGTAAATTGCCAGGTCGGTCAGGAATGATGCCAGCGTCAGTTCCGTTTTTTCTGCGATTGCGTGTTCCATGATGAGGTTGTTTTTGTATGGATCAAATGTACAACCGACTTGTGACAGCCCTATGTCAGCAGTGAAAACCCCATGTTCGATTATCTGAAAATTTTTCCCATATTTTTTTTCTACACCCTCCCTACCTTTGTACGCATGAACACCACGACGAGTCAGGAAACCGAAGCGATCCGGGCCACCACCGAAATTGACTTAGACGCTTACCTTCAGCGCATTGGTTACACGGGAGAACGCACGCCCACGCTGGAAACACTCCGGTCCATTCAGCGCCTGCACGTCGAAACCTTCCCGTTCGAAAACCTCAATCCGTTGCTGGGCATTCCGGTTTTGCTCGACATCGACGCGCTGCAACGGAAAATGATTTACGGCGGCCGGGGCGGTTATTGTTTCGAGCAAAACCGGTTGTTAAGCTTTGTCCTGAAAGCCCTCGGGTTTCGGGTGCGCGGACTGGCCGCCCGCGTTCTCTGGAACGTTCCCGAAGGCGAAACCAAACCCATCACCCACCAGGTGCTGCGCGTGGAAGTGGGTGACGAGTCGTACCTCGTCGATGTAGGTTTTGGCGGTTTATCGCCCACGGGGCCACTCCGGCTTGCGCTGCATACCGTACAGACCACGCCCCACGAACCGTTCCGGCTGATCGAACTGGACGATGAACTGGTGATTCAGGCCTACGTAAAAGAGGAGTGGAAATCGCTGTATCGCCTGACCCTTCGGGAGTTTCGGCTACCTGATTATCAAATGTTCAGCTGGTATTTGTGCACCTATCCGGGTTCTTATTTTACCAGCAGTCTGGCCGTTGCCCGCACCATCCCCGACCGGCGCTACGGCCTCCGGAACACCCTGCTGACCATTCATCACCTGGGGGGAGCCTCCGAGCAGCGGGAGCTGACCAGTGTAGCCGAATTTCGTACCGTTCTCAAAGACATCTTCCAGATCCAATTGCCCGAGGCTCCCAACCTTGATCCGACCCTGCAACGGCTGATCGACGAAGCCGCGGCCGCAAAGATAACCGCCTGACGCCCCAGTTTTTCTGTCGTAAACGGGTAAGTAGTTGTCGTTTTCGGGTACAATTTGCCCGGTTTCGGCCCGGTACCTTTGTCAAAAAAAATGAGAACAATCACACTTGCTTTGATTATGGCCATCAACGGCTTCGGAATTGTCCCGATCGTTCGCGGGAAAAAGGCAGAACCGGGGCACCGGATCATAATCGGGCAGCAAAAACCAGAAAAGATGGAAAAAGGAGCCGCAAAAGTGGTCAGTGATTTTCTGACTGCCGTTAAAAAAGGGGATAATGCAACGGTAGCCGCCAGTCTGCACCCGAACGTTGAATGGAATCAACCGGGCAACAACCGGTTTTCGGGCACGAAAAAGTCGAGTACGGAAGTTTTTCAGATGGTGGGCGGCATGCTGGAAGTGTCGGCCCATACGCTGGAATTAACCGATGTAACCGTAACCGCCGTCAACGGCAATACCGTCGCCTGTCTCGTCCACTGGAAAGCCGTAAAACCCACCGGCGCGGTGCTGGACGTGGACAACATCGATGTGTATTCCGTTGAAAACGATCAAATTGTCAACGCGAAAGTCTATTCGGCTGATTTGGCGCAGGAAGACGGTTTCTGGCAGCGGTAAGTCCGGGTAACCAGACCGAAGAATACCATTTTGCCCCGGTCCGCTACAGGATCGGGGCTTTTGCTTTTTGAAAGTAAAGAATAATTTAGCGAACTTGGGCTTTCCACGTTAACTTCCTATTCATGAAAATCGAAACAGTATTTCAAAATAACGAGAAATGGATTGCCGACAAACTGGCCGCTAATGAAAACTACTTCAGCGACTTGTCGAAAGGGCAACAACCTGAATTTCTCTATATTGGTTGCTCCGACAGCCGCGTTACCGCCGAAGACCTGATGGGTATTAAACCGGGCGAAGCATTCGTTCACCGCAACATTGCCAACCTGGTCAACAACATCGATCTGAATGTCATGTCGGTGGTGAATTATGCCGTTCGGCATTTAAAAGTGAATCACGTGGTGGTGTGTGGCCACTACAATTGCGGGGGTGTCAAAGCGGCCATGCAAGCGGTCGATCTGGGACTTCTGAATCCGTGGCTGCGCAACATTCGGGATGTATATCGGCTACACAAGGACGAATTAAACGCCATTGAAGACACCGAACTCCGTTATAAGCGGCTGGTGGAACTGAATGTGGAGGAACAATGCATGAACCTCATCAAAACCGCTGCTGTTCAGGAAGCCTACCGCGACCGGGGCGTCCGCGTACACGGCTGGGTTTTCGATATTCATTCCGGACGACTGATCGACCTTAAAATCGATTTTGACCAGAAAATGAAGAGCATCCGGGAGATTTACAATCTCTACCCAGTGGAAGAATAAAACCGCTGATTGTCATAAAACCGGGGTAGTTCAGTGGATGAACTACCCCGGTTTTTTATTCCTGAGCGCCGTACGGAATCAGCCGAAAGCGGTAGCGAATCGTGAAATTCTGCTGCACGTCGGCTGGCAGCAACTCATCCTGCTGCCCGGGAGCAGGCGCCGTCCAACCCGACCAGTCCGTCGATTGCTGGGGACGTCGGGGTATGTTCAGCATAAAATCGACCGGTTTATTCCGAACAAATACCCGCACTTCCCATTTATTGGCTTCCAGGGGCGTGGTGTCCCACGGTAGAATGACAAACTCTCCCTCCTCCCGGATGCGGTCCGGATGCGGCTCATCCAGATCCTGCCCGATGTACTGAAATTCGATGAGTGAATCGATGGCGGCTCCTTTCAGAAATGATTTTGTCAGACGGGCTTCGACGCTCAAAACCGCCCGGCGGTCGGAATAATCCAGCGTATAAGGCTGATCGGATGTCCAGCTCAGGTAAAGGACAAGCCAGGCAACCAGCGCCATTCCATCGTAAATCTGGATATAGCGCAGGTAATTTTCGACCAGAAAGTACCGGGCCAGAAACCAGACAACGAAAAAACCGGCAAAAGCAGCCAGAAAACCGCCCCAGGTGCCGAGGTAGGCCACGGCCAAACCACTGTCGCCGGTGAGTCCTTTATTCGACACGAAGACTAGGCCGGAGACCAGAAAATAAAACAAGGGTGCCGTACAAACGCTGGCGACCAGCAGGCTGATAAATCGTTCCATGATGGGCCAAAGTAACGGATGAATGAGCCGGTATTTACGCCGGAATCAATACCGGGTAGGGTTGGGTAAACAGCCGCGCCGAAAATGCCCATACCTGACGAAGTGGTTGCGACCCGTTGCTCCGGTTGAAAGCGGGAATGAAGAGCCCGATTTTCCGGGACTCCTGCAGATTGAGAAGGCAAGGTGGCACGAAAAATTATTGAAAACCGGGCGCTTTTTTATACCTCACCGGAATGGAATGATTCAAAAATCCGCTATTTTTCAACGAATCAATACCGTAAAACGCCTATTCCCGTCATCCGGAATTAAAGTAGAAATTTACGCACGGTTTTTGTTGGAATATTCAAATTGCCAGACATATTTATAATTTATCAAGAAAAAGTTATTTTAATAAAAATAACTCAACGGGCTTATTATGAAAGTATTATATACTATACTATTGCTCTTACTATCGCTAACACAGCCATTTAACGCCCACTCGAATCCGATACGTTTCAAGCATATCACCACGAATGAAGGTCTTTCACAAAGTAATGTAACCTGCATTCTGCAGGACAAAAAAGGGTTCATGTGGTTTGGTACGCAGGACGGATTAAACCGGTACGACGGTTATTCGTTCACGGTGTATCGCAATGATCCGAAAAACCCCACCAGCTTAAGTCATAATTATATCCGGGCGCTTTATGAAGACCGGAAAGGCCGCCTGTGGGTGGGCACCGAAGACGGCGGTTTGTGCCTGTTTAACCGGGAAGCCAATAATTTTATCACCTACCAGCGGACGTCCGACAACCTCAACAGCTTGAGTCACAATCAGGTGATGGCCATACGGGAAGACCGGCAGGGGCATTTGTGGGTCGGAACGTACGGCGGAGGAGTAAACCGATTCGATCCAACCGTCAACTCTTTTATCCATTTTACCCACGATTCGACGAAAACCGGTAGCCTGAGCAACGATTTCATCTACGATATTTTAGTCGATTCCAAAGGGCGTATCTGGATGGCTACGGGCGGGGGCGGGCTCGATCTGTTCGATGTTAAAAGCCAGACATTCAGCCACTTCACTAATAACCCTGCCGATCCGACTTCACTGAGCAACAACAACCTCACGGCACTGCTGGAGGATTCGCAGAAGCGGATCTGGGTAGCGACCGAGGGCGGTGGGCTGAATCTGCTCAATGCCGATCAGAAAACGTTTACGCACTTTTTCAACAACCCGGCCAACGCCAACTCCCTCAGTCACAATGATGTTATTTCACTGGAAGAAAGTCGGGCGGGGAGCCTGTGGATTGGTACCCGGAACGGCGGTATCAGTGTCCTCAGCAGGGACCTGAACCAGATTACCCGCTATGCCTACAACGAAACCGACGATCATGGCTTGAACAATGGGTCGATTTATGCGATTTGCCGCGACCGGAAAGGCGATATGTGGATTGGGACTTACAGTGGAGGAATCAATTTTTACGACCGCGAACCACGCAAATTTGAGCTTTACGAAAACGACAAATACAACCCCAACAGCCTGAGTAATAACAATGTCTTATCGGTGATTGAAGATTCGCAGGGCATCGTCTGGATGGGAACGGACGGCGGTGGGCTGAACCGGTTTGTACGCAAAACCAACCAGTTTACCCGTTTCACCCACCATTCCGATACTCCCAACAGCATTGGCAGCGATTTTGTCATGTGCGTATACGAAGACCGTGATCACGACATCTGGACGGGGAATTACAAGGGCGGACTGAGCTTGCTGAAAAAAGGAACCCGTGATTTCATCAATTTTCCCAAAACCGGCAGAGCAGATGGTGTCAGTCACGAAAGCATCTGCGCTATTGCCGAAGACAAAGCCGGAAATCTGTGGCTGGGAACGCTGGGCGCCGGAGTAAGCCGATATGATAAAAAAACCGGAACATTTACCCACTTCCGGCCCAACCTGACGGTGGCCGGCAGCATCAACCGCGCGGTGATCCGGTCGTTGTATTGCGATCGCAGCGGTACGATCTGGGTGGGAACGGAAGGAGGTGGCCTCAACCGGTTCGATCCCCAGAGCAACACGTTCATGGCCTATCGCTACAACCGAAAAGTGCCGGAAAGTTTGAGCAACAACCTGGTCAATAGCATTTTTGAAGATTCCAGCGGCCGATTATGGATCGGTACCGACAGCGGTCTCAATCTGTTCAATCCCAAAACGCAATCGTTTACAGCCTACCATCAGCAGGAAGGTTTGCCCAATAACGTGATTCAGAGTATCGCCGAAGACAGCCACCGCAATCTCTGGATCAGCACGAACAAAGGGCTTTCCCGGTTTAACCCCCGCAACGGAACGTTTCGTAACTACGAAATCAGCGACGGTTTGCAGGGCAACTCGTTCAACCGGCGAGCGGTTTTCAAAGATGCTTCCGGCGAGTTGTTTTTTGGAGGAACCAATGGTTTGAACACGTTTTATCCCGACAGTTTGCGGGACAATCCCACCATTCCGCCTGTATTCATTACCGACTTTCAGCTTTTCAACAAACCGGTTGCGATTGGCGTACCGGATTCCCCACTACAGAAAAGCATCGATGAAACCACAGAAATCACGCTGGCCTATTGGCAGTCGATGTTCTCGGTGACGTTTGCTGCCCTGAACTACAGCCTGCCCGAAAAAAATCAGTATGCATACAGGTTGGAAGGTTTCGACCAGAACTGGAACCAGGTCGGTAATCACCGCTCGGCAACCTATACCAATCTGGACCCCGGCGAGTATGTTTTCCGGGTAAGAGCGTCCAACAACGACGGCGTCTGGAACAACCAGGGAAGGTCGCTGCGAATTATCATTACCCCGCCCTACTGGAAAACCTGGTGGTTTCGGACCGGTCTGGTGCTGGTGTTGCTCGTGGGTGCCTATGCGCTCTACCGCTGGCGGGTGAAGGCCATCGAAGCCAAGAAAAATGAGCTGGAAAAAGTCGTTGGTGAGCGCACGGCCGAGGTACTTTACCAGAGCGAGGAACTCCAGACCCAGTCGGAACATTTACAGGTGCTGGTGGAAGAAATTCACGAACAGCGGATTCAGGAGAAACTGGCCCGGGAAGACGCTGAAAAGGCCAACCAGGCAAAAAGTGTGTTTCTGGCCACGATGAGCCACGAGATCCGAACTCCGATGAACGGCGTGCTGGGCATGACCTATCTGCTGCAGGAAACGGAATTATCGGAAGAGCAGCACGAATACGTCGATACGATTCACCAGTGCGGCACCAATCTGCTGGGTGTGATCAACGACATTCTCGATTTTTCCAAGATCGAATCCGGGAGTCTGGAACTGGAATTGCAGGATGTCGATTTGCGGCATTGCATCGAAGACGTACTTGATCTTTTTGCGAGCAAAGCCGCCGAAATGGAGTTGGATCTGGTCTATGAAATTGAACATCAGGTGCCGACCCAAATCATCGGCGACAGCCTGCGTTTGCGGCAGATTCTGATCAACCTTGTCGGCAATGCCATCAAGTTTACCGAACGGGGCGAAGTTTTTGTCAGCATTGGACTTCACCAACGGCTCAGTGATCAGGACCTGGAACTGGTTTTTCGGGTTCGGGATACCGGAATCGGGATTCCAACCGACAAACTGCAGCGGCTTTTCAAAGCATTCTCACAAGTGGATTCGTCGATGACCCGGCGCTACGGCGGCACCGGCCTCGGTCTGGCCATCAGCGAGCGGCTGGTTCACCTCATGGGCGGAACCATTACGGTCGATAGTGAGGTGGGGATCGGAACGACGTTCACGTTTACGATTCAGTGCCAGATCAGCCAGCAGGTCCAGCGGCAGTATGTTTTTTTCAATACCGGCGAAAACGACGGCAAGCGGATTTTGCTCGTTGATGACAACCCCACCAATCTCACCATTCTGAAAGCGCACCTCGAGCACTGGCGGCTGGTGGTGGTTGCGGCCGGTTCGGGCAAACAGGCGCTGGCGCTGATGACGCAGGAATCGCCTTTTCAACTGGTGATCACCGACATGCAAATGCCCGAAATGAACGGCGTTCAGTTCGCGAAAGCCATCCGGGGGCGAAATCTGTCGGTCCCGATCATCCTGTTGAGTTCCATTGGCGAAGAAACCCGGAAGTCGTCCCCCGATCTTTTTTCGGCGGTTCTGACCAAACCCGTCAAGCAGCAGCAGCTCTTCGATCTGGTACAAAAACAATTAAAACAATCGGGCGAGTTGCAGGCCGTTTCGACCAAACCTACGCATCATGCGCTGTCAGAGAGTTTTTCCATAGAATATCCGCTTCAGATTTTAGTGGCGGAAGACTATCCGGCCAATCAGAAACTGGCCCTCAACATCCTGAGTAAACTGGGCTACCAGGCCCATCTGGCCCAAAATGGCAGCGAAGTATTGGATCTGTTTCAGCGCCGGTTTTATGACGTCATTCTGATGGATGTACAGATGCCGGAAATGAACGGTCTGGAAGCCACCATCCGGATCCGCCAGCAGTCCGGCGCGCAGCCGACCATTATCGCCATGACCGCCAACGCCATGGCCGACGATCGGGAAGCGTGTTTGCAGGCCGGAATGGATGATTACATCGCTAAACCCATCGTGATCGAAGAATTGAAGTCGGCGCTGCAACAGGCCGCTCTCCAGCGTCAGGCCCAATCCGCATCGGAAGAATAGGCTCCCCCGACCGCCAATCGGCTGGCTCTGGTAAAACGGTAGCGGCTTTCCGACTCGTTCGCATTCTCCCAAAAAACCGGAGGTCGTTTTTGGTTTCCGGTTTTGTCTACAATCCCCCAAAGACTACGTACCGCATGCTGGAGTTTTTTTTCAGGATGCAGAACGCCAGTCTCCTTGCCGCAATTCACAGCAAGTTTCCTTCCTTTTGGTTTTCATGGAAATTTAATGGTTAGATCGCCGAACCGGGTGACTTATGCTTCTGGTTTTAAATCGGATTCCCGGTGTGGATCGTTATGGTATTAAAAACTAAATTTGTGAGGCAGTTCATCCTGCCGCTATACAACCCTGAACGTAGTCATTTGAATGAAAAGCTTTCGTTATCTGATCCTTCTCACCCTGGTTTCGTTGTCGTTGCTGTATTGCAAAACCAGTCAACAGGCGGGTTCTTCTTCCACTTCAACGACCGCTGTTCAGTCTGCTCCGGACGAAACGGTCGATTTTACGAAATCGCCCTTTCTGACTCCCGAAGCGTCGATGAAACGGGTTCGGCTGGAAGACGGTTTTGAGCTGAAACTCGTAGCGGCCGAGCCCCTGGTCAGCACGCCCGTCGCGATGCTATTCGACGACAAAGCCCGGATGTGGGTGGTCGAAATGCCCGGATACATGCCCGACACCATCGGAACCGGGGAAGATCAGCCGAATGGAAAGGTGGTTTTGCTGGAAGACAAAAACCGGGACGGTGTATACGACGATCGTAAAGTAATGATCGATTCGCTCGTTTTACCCAGAGCCATCTGTCTGATCGACAATGGCATTCTGGTTGCCGAACCCACAAACTTGTGGTTTTATACGTTGCGGAACGGCAAAGTGGTTGGTCGCGAACTGGTCGATGCAAAATACACGGTTGGCGGAAATGTCGAACACCAGCCCAACGGTTTGCTGCGCGGACTGGATAACTGGATTTACAACGCAAAATCCGATAAACGCTACCGAAAAAAAGGCGACAAATGGCTGATCGAACATACCCATTTCCGCGGGCAATGGGGCATCAGTCAGGATGATTACGGGCGGTTATACTACAACAATAATTCCCAGAACCTGCTCGGCGATTATTTCTCACCCGGTTTTGGTGCCTGGAATAAAAACCAGCGGGGCGTAGCGGGTTTCAATGAAAAGTCGGTGGCCGACAATAAAGTGTATCCAATCCGGCCCACTCCCGGCGTAAATCGGGGCTATATGAAGGGCGTTTTAAACGACAGCCTGAAACTCAATGAATTCACGGCAGCTTCTGCTCCGGTGATTTACCGCGGTGCGCTTTTCGGGAGCGGTTATTCGTGGAACGCGTTCGTTCCGGAACCTTCGGCCAACCTCATCAAACGGAATATTCTCTCGGAAAACGGCTACGTTGTCAAAGGAACCCAGGCGTATCAGGGCCGCGAATTTCTGGCGAGTACGGATGAGCGGTTTCGCCCGGTCAGCCTCTATAACGCCCCCGACGGAGCCTTGTACATCGTGGACATGTACCGGGGCATTATCCAGCATAAAACCTATGCAACCCCTTATCTAAAGAATGAAATCAAAAAAAGGGCGCTTACACAGCCGTTGTCGGCCGGTCGTATTTACAAAGTAGTTCCTAAAAACAAACCTTCTTCGGTGGTGGCCCTGCCGGATGTTCCCGACCAACTGGTCAGCCTGCTGGGCCACGCGAACGGGTGGGTACGGGATAAAGCGCAACAGACCATCATCGACCGGAAATACCTTCAACTGGTTCCGGCCCTGCAAACGGCCGCCCAATCCGGCCACACCTTGTTGGCGATCCACGCTCTCTGGACACTGGAAGGGTTGGAAAAACTCACTTCGGAAGACGTTCTTACTGCCCTGGAAAAACCGGTCTGGCCTATCCGGATGCAGGCACTCAGCGCCGTTCCTTCGGTGATCACAGCGACCAGCGAGCCTAAATTAACGGCGTCGTTGACGAAACTACTGGACTCAAAAGACACGTTATCCGCCCCTTACATCGGTTTCCTGGCCCATTCAATTGCGGAGTTTAACCCGTCAGCTGCGCGCCAGCTCCTGACGCGACTTTCGGCGGTTTATCCGCAAAACCGCTACGTGGCCGACGCCGTGACGAGCAATCTTCAGGATCAGGAAGTCCAGTTTGAGCAGGAGCTTACGGCCTCGGTCAGTGATCAGAATGCGACCATTTACCGACAACTGCGACGGGCCACGGCTACGGCGAAAAACACGCTGGCGAATCGTAATCCGGAAGTACTGAAAAAACAGTTTCCCAAAGGCGAAGCGTTGTTTACATCCGTTTGCCAGACCTGTCACGGTGCCGACGGAAACGGTATCAAATCGCTGGGGCCGCCGTTGAATCAGTCGGAATGGGTAACCGGAAACAAAGACAAGCTGATTTCCATCGTTCTCTTCGGATTGACGGGACCGGTAAAAGTAAACGGCCACATCTACCAAACGCCCGAGGTCAGTGGAGACATGCCGGGCATTGGCTATGACAAAGATATGCCCAGTGAAGACATTGCTCAATTGCTCAGTTACATCCGAAAATCGTGGCGGAATAACGCCGAAACCGTCACCACGGACGAAGTGGCCCAGAAACGCGCTAAATTATCTGGCCGCCAGAAAGCCTTTACCGAATCCGAACTCAGCGGACTCTAAGTCATCACAGCTATTCCGGAGCCATTTTCCGGAATAGCTGAAAACGCCCGGCTGGTTGAGGGCAAAAAACTACCCAAATTCTTCTTCCCCATCTGCTCGTTCAGACAGTCAGCGGTTCAAAACCGCTCTTCTTCCCGTTTAAAAACCCCTGCCTCTCCATTTCCTTTTTTCTACGTAGAATCCAAAAATTAGTTCGCCAAAAGCCTTTTTTTCCGCGTTTGGCAGGATTACCTCAGTGTTTTGGCAGGATTCTCATGTTTTCCTATCCGTTCTTTGCTTAGGAAATCTTCGATGATTTATCGGAGTGATGACTACCATTTACGCTTAAAATCAATCATTATTTTTTAAGAAACGTATACCATGAATACGCAACTGGTTTTCTTCAAATGGGAGATTTCCCGTCTACCCTTATCACTCTTTCACCGGGCCCATTATCACCCATTTCTGTTTTCCGGCAAATTCGAATCGCCTGCCGGTTCTCAGAATGATTTAAAAATTGAGTAAGCCGGATACCGTGAATGAACGGCTACAGGAGTGACATTTTTAATGCGTACCAATTCTCTGTCCTTCAACCAAAGTAATCTGACCTTTTTATCATGGCACCAAAGCAGTGTCTTATCATTGGCGATTCAAACACGACTGAGTTGAGTAATTACCTCAACCAATTGCCGCTTTTTTCTGCGGCCGATGTATGCACTTCCTTAACGGAAGCCTGGAAAATGCTCCGGCAAAAATCATACAACCTGGTATGGCTGGATATGCACAAGCCCGACCAGACCGGGCTTGACATGATTCGTTCGTTTCCCAAACACATACCGGTTATTGTAACGTCGACCCATGCGGATTTTGCCGTTGATAGTTTCGATCTGGGTGTCGTGGATTATCTGCTAAAACCGTTTACTTTTCTACGGTTTACACGCGCCATCAACCGGGCGTTAAGCGCTCAGCTCACTACTGGCAATGCAACGAAACATCCATTTATTTTCCTCAAAATGGGCTATTCGTTTCAACGGTTTGACTATCAGGATATCGATTACGTACAGGCCTATGGGATTTATTCCAAGATTATCAGGCGTCAGAAGGTGGATGCCGTCAATGACACTATTTCCAATCTGGAACAGGGGCTTCCTAATGAGCAATTTTTACGGGTTCACAAATCATACATCGTCAATCTGGCGAAGATGACCAGCTATTCCAGTCGAACAATTTCCATCGGCGACCACCAAATTCCGCTCGGAGCGGCTTACCGGGAGCGGTTTCAGGGCTTTCTAAGTTTGCTGAACAACAAAAGGGAGGATTAGCGAAAAAATGAGCCCGTCGGCAAATTCCGAACGGGCTCATTTTCATCGGGAAAGCGTCAATGATCGGGTGAATTTCCGGCCATCACTTAAGCGAATACTGTAGAAATACGTGCCAACGGGCAAATCTTTGTTGCGATCCCGGCCATCCCAGTCGTTCTGATAGTCTTTCGCTTCAAAAATGACAGTTCCGTTGCGGTCGAAGATGGTCACATCGGCCGTTAACTTCCCCAAATTTCGGATAACAAACCGATCATTCGTGCCATCGTTATTGGGCGAAAACCCTTCTGGTATGGCCAGTTCGCCCGCAGCTTCCGGATTGGAACCGGAACACATCTCGGCCACGGATTTTATAGTCAAATCTTCAAATACCCCACCGGCTTTGGCAATGTAGGTATCATAGTCGAATTCGGACGCATTTTTCTTCAATACTACTTCACTAAGTCCCGTCACCGGGAAGGACTTGTCGTCGTTCCATTCAATCAGGGTACCGGTTTTGTCGCGGACATTGACCAGATCAAACTGAATCGTGGCAATGGGAAGCCAGCTCGTCGTTACCTGAGCGGCACTTTGCTCCGAGCCACTGTACAGAATATTGAGGGAAACAATGCCTTTCGTGCTACGCTCTGCCGATCCATTCAACGAGAGAGGATTGTAGTTAAGGCTTCCTTTCGCTCCTTCGCTGGTAAAATTCTGCTGATCGACAATCGTCGGCGTTTTGATCACCCGGGCGTCGTACGAAAAACGAAAATTAGCGTTTCCCATCAAAAATGAACTGCTTTCATCATGCGCTTTGACTTCGACAGCGACGTACAATTTCTGATTGGCACAGTCTACTTTATTTAGTTGCAAACGCACATCGAAACGACCATTTTGCGCTTCGGCAAAAAATGAAACACAGACCGCTACTAAAAAGAGAAACCGTTTCATAGACCTTATTTTTCGTTAAACCCCATTCAAACTGTTGCAGATAACCGCCGGTTCAATGGCAGAGCGCATCGAACCGGCGGTTTCCATCAATGTGGTACTTTGGAATAGCGGCCGTTGTTTTTCTTCCACAACACGCTGTCGGAGAAGTTCACGTCGGCGTCCATGTTAAAGTCACCGTACCGGTATTGATCAAAGATGCCGCTCTCGTCCTTCCACAATTTGGAAAATCAGTTGGTTTATCGGTGTGCCATACAATCGGAAAGCAATTATTCTGAATTAACTGGGTATTGACAATGTCGAACTGAATCGTGGAAACCGTCATCCAGTCGGTGCCAACGGGAGCGGCACCGGTTCCGGAGCCACCGTAGGTCGTATTCAGGGAAACGGTCCCTTTAGTGGGTCCAAACGTACTCCCGTTCAGGTTCTGCACACCATAACGTACGTCGCTGGCGGGTGCCTGGCTGGAAAAGTTCACCTGAGACAGGATGGTCGGATTATTGATAATTCGCGGATCATAATCGAACCGGTAATTGGCATCACCCATCAAAAACGTACTATCGGCGACACTGGCCTTCACCTGTACGTTGATAACCGCTTTCCCGGTATTACAATTAATAGCCTGGACCAGAAAGCGGACGTGGAATCTACCTTTTTGTGCGAAAGAGGTACCCGCAACAAACAGGAAAAGACCCACCAGGAGGTAGATTTTTTTTTTCATAGTGTATCTAGCTACATACAAAGATTTTAGGTACTCCCGGAACATTTTCTCAAAAAAAGAACCTGTTTCTGGTCATTCCGCAAGGCTGCTTTACCCGTAAAAATGCCCTTAATCCAGTTATTAGGGCATTATTGACAAAGACTTTGCTTATATAGACTGGCCTCCCGCAAAAAAGTCACACGAATCCGAAATTGATCACAAAAATTGATCAGGTACCCGGATCGGCCCTGCCAGCGAGCGGTTTTGTACGGAATGGCTTTCACGGAAAACCGGTCCTTATCCCGGTATTTTTACTAATTATCCCCAACCCGTTGGAAGCCCAAACCTCTGCTTTGGGTATCTTTTCATACCAAAAAACCGGTCCATCAAAAAAATGGGTATACATTTAGGGCGACAATAATCCGGCTGTTTATGATTACACACCAAGAAGTGTACGCTTTTCTTAAAAAGAAACCGACGCTCTCCTACGCGGGTCTTACGAAAGAAGCCGGGTTGCCAACCGGTACGCTGGCGAAAGCAATGAGTGGGCAGCGCACCCTGACGGACACCCACCTGCGGGCCCTGGAACCGGTTTTGGTTCAGTACGGCTTCGAGGAGTTTCGCAACCGACGGGCTATCGTGCTGGCCGTGGTTAATCACAAAGGTGGAGTGGGCAAAACCACGACAACGATTAATCTGGGCAAAGGATTGGTGAACCGCGATCAGTCCGTGTTGATGATCGATATGGATTCGCAGGGCAATCTTTCCCAAAGCCTGGGCATTCATAACCCGGAAAATCAGTTGCTACAGGCACTGACCCGGAACGCGCCACTGCCCGTTATGACGCTTTCGGATCGATACGACGTGGTGCCGAGTGACCTGGAACTGGCGAGAGCCGAAGCCGAACTGATCAAAACACCCAGTGGCGTTCTGCGTTTCCGGAACGCCCTCGCTCCTTTCCGGGCCCAGTACGATTACATTCTGATCGACTGTCCGCCTTCGCTCAATATCTTTACGTATTCGGCACTGGTGGCTTCAACGGCCGCGCTGGTGGTGCTCGAACCGGAAGCTTCCGCCGTTAAGGGAATGTATAATTTGCTGGAGTTGATTTTTGACATAAAGGAATCGTTCAATCCCCGGCTGAAGGTGGAAGGCATCGTCATGGCGCAGGTGAATCCGCAGTTGGTGCTCCACCGCGAATTAATGTCGAAAGTCCGGGGCGATTTAAAGGGACAGCCCTTTTTCAAAACAGAAATCCGGCAAAATATCGCCATCGCGGAATCCCAATACGTCGGTAAAACTATTTTTGATTACAAAGCCAACTCAGCAGGATCGGTTGATTATCAGTCGCTTGCCGATGAAGTACTGGCCAAAAATGATTCCTTTTCTTTCGCATGAAACGATTCGCAACGGCTTCCGGCGACGCCCCGGTTCTCCACCGAAATACCGCCAATTTAATGCAGAATGTGCTGGACGAAGTCAAGAAGAGTATTACGGTTTTGCCCGAGCTCCAATCGCTGATTCCCGCGCTGCAAACCGCTGAATATGAGCAATTAGAAGCCAATATTCGCAAGGATGGCTGCCGGGAAGCACTGCTGATCTGGCAAACGACGCAGGGCGTAATCGACAATTCGGACAACGATTCTCCCCTGAATGTGTTGATCGACGGACACAATCGGTATGCGATCTGCACCCAACACGGCATTGATTTTAAGGTCATGCTTCGTGAGTTTCCAACGCTTCAGGCCGTTCGCGAATTCATGATCGAAAACCAGTTGGGTCGCCGGAATCTGACGCCCGAACAAATGTCGTACCTGCGCGGACTCAAATACCGGAATGAACGACAGGCCGCCGGGCGACCGGTTCAGGAGGAGGACGCGGAAACGAAAACCGGTCAGCGAACGCAGGATCGGCTGGCGAAGGAGTTCAATGTCTCTCCGCGTACCATTCACCGCGACCGGGAATTCTCGGAAGGCATCGACAAGTTGACGCCTGAACTGAAACAGGATGTGCTGCGGGGAAATCAAAAAATAGCGAAGGACGTCATCCGGGCGCTTGGACGATCGGCTCAACCGATCGCTTCGCCCCTTTCCCTGGCCGATTTAGTAGCCTTTCAGGAACCGGATCAGCCTGAAATCGCGAAACCCACCGGGAATAAAGCGAAGGTAAACCGAATGGTAACCGAAATCGCGAATACGGTTTCCAAACTGGATCCGGAAGCGCCAACGTTTGCAGCGGTCTGCGACCGAATTATCCAGCTGGTTCAGGAAGCGAAAGAAATGATGAGTCGAAAAAAATAATGTTGCCAGATTGGCAACATTATTCAGCAAATCGTTAATTAACTAATTATTAACAGATTATCAGACCAATATAAAAACCGTCATCGTAATCGGACCGTGCGCCCCCATCACGAGAGCCTGTTCAATGTCAGCGGTTTTGGAAGGTCCGCCGATGAAAGCCGCAAAACCGTAATCTCCCGCTCCGATCTGCGCATAAGCTTCGTGAAGCGTCGGAACAATGATTTCGGCCGGAACCACAACAGCCAGATGCTGACAGATGTAAGGTATGATCCGCTGCCCCATGTGCTGTTCCGGTAACCAGACCGCCCCATTTTCCGCCACGGCCAATTGGGCATCAATCACGGCCAGTTCCACGTCATCGAATGTGCGCGGATCTGCCGTCGCGGACATCAACTCGACATAACCGGCCATCGCTGGCAAAGTTGTAATGATGCGTTTCGTTGGATCGAAATTCGCCCGAATCCGGTCGTTGATTTCGGCGAAACTATTGACAACATGGACGATTCCGCCGATGCTGGTAAAAACCGCCTGGTAGTTGTCGACAACGTCCTGACGACTGCCCTTAAACGCGGAGATGTCGGGTAGCGGGCTCGCGGGTGGCTGGTTTTTCAAAACCGCAGCCAGAATACTTTCTCGGGTGTTCATTCCGGTTTTCAGTTACAGTGATCAGCGGTTTTTATTTTTTATCGGAACCGTTTTCCTTCTGGTTCCTGGCATACCATTCCCCAAAGGACTCCTTCGGCCCGTCCGGCATTTCGCGTTGTTTATACCAGGGATTGAGCTTATTATTGATGGCAAACGGAATGTTGTTCAACACCCACCGACCGGCCCGCCCCATGCGCGCATACGAGCCCGGCGACGACAACGTCCAGGCCATTGCTTTCATACCCAACACCTTGGTATTGGCCGCAAACCCCTCTTTCACAATGACCTGCCGCCACTGATACAGCTGATCATGAATAGTAATTTTTACCGGGCAGACATTGGAACAGGAACCGCAGAGGGTTGAGGCAAAGGGCAGATCGGCGTGCCGTTTCATATCCAGATTCGGGGCCAGAATGGCCCCAATTGGCCCGGAAATGGTGTTATGATAACTTAGGCCGCCACTTTTCCGGTAGACCGGGCAGGTATTCATGCAAGCCCCGCATTTGATACATTTCAATGATTCCCGAAACTCGGGCCGGCCCAGCTGGCGGGTTCGTCCGAGATCGACCAGAATCAGGTGCATTTCCTGCCCTTCGCGCGGTTTTTTAAAATGGCTGGAGTAAATGGTGATCGGCTGGCCGGTCGCACTGCGGGCCAGTAGCCGTAAAAATATACCCAGATGCTTCTTCTGCGGAACGATCTTTTCGATGCCCATCGAGGCAATCTGCACGTCTGACAAATGCGCACCCATGTCGGCATTTCCTTCGTTGGTGCAAACGACGTACTCACCGGTTTCGGCCACGGCAAAATTAACACCGGTCAGGGCCGCGCGACGGGTAATGAAGGCATTGCGAAGGTGCCGTCGGGCAAACCGGGTCAGTGTGGTCGGGTCCGAAACACCTTTTTCGGTGCCGAGGTGTTCGTGAAAAATCTCGCCAATTTCCTCCTTCCGTTTGTGAATGCAGGGCAAGACAATGTGGCTGGGTGGCTCATTATCAAGCTGTTGAATGTATTCACCCAGATCGGAATTGATGACGTCGATGCCGCGTTCGGCCAGGTATTCGTTCAGGTGGCATTCTTCGGTGAGCATCGATTTGCTCTTGATCATCTGGTTGATCTCCTTCGCTTTCAGAATCGAATACACAATGCGGTTGTGCTCTTCCGCGTCGGACGCCCAGTGAACGGTGATGCCGTTTTTGATCAGATTGGCTTCAAACTGCAACAGGTAATCGTGCAGATTCGACAACACGTTGCTTTTTATTTGGGAAGCGGCTTCGCGCAGGGCTTCCCATTCCGGGATTTGTTTCGACGCAATATCCCGTTTTTGGCGAATCCACCAAAGCGCCCCGTCGTGCCAGTTGACGTGTTCCTCGTCTTTGATAAACGCTTCCGCCAGCGCGGCATGATCTTTCGTTTTGGTTTCCATCACATGGTCGAATTTAAAATTTCTGCAATGTGTACGGCTTTTACGGCGCTCTTGTTCCGGTGCAGAATGCCTTCGAGGTGCATCAGGCACGAAAGATCGACGGACGTAATGTATTCGGCCCCGTTTTTCACGTGGTCAGTCACCCGGTCCCGGCCCATTTTAACCGAAACCGCTTCTTCGGCCACACAAAATGTACCCCCAAAACCGCAGCATTCGTCGGGCCGGTCCAGATCGACCAGCTCCAGCCCTTCCACCATGTTTAATAGCTGAACCGGTTTGGAAAACGGCACTGCGTTGAGTTCACTCATTTGCGCCAGATACAGGCCCCGCAAACCGTGGCAACTCTGGTGAATCCCGACTTTGTGCGGAAACCGTGCTTTCAAAGCATCGATTTTCAGCACATCGGTCAGAAACTCGACCAATTCGTAAACACTCGACCGAGTACGATCCGCCAGTGCCTGATCCTCAGTCGAATGCAAGTGCTGTTTAACGTGCAGTACGCAACTGGCCGAGGGCGCAACGATGTAATCGAAGCGGGCAAAATTCTCCAGAAAAAGATCATTGCATTCCTGCGTCAGGTGTTCAAACCCGGAATTGGCCATCGGCTGTCCGCAACACGTCTGCCGGGGCGGATACACCACATCGACCCCCAGTTTCTGCAGCAGTTGAAGCGTGGCAATGGCTGCCTGTGGGTAAAACTGGTTTACGTAACAAGGGATGAACAGTCCGACGGTCATAGAGCAGAGTGGCTTAGGCGCTTTTCCTACCTAAAGCAGTCAGACCGATGGATTTACTAAAAATTATGGGTTAAATCCAATAATAGGTTTACGGTATTCGGTTTTCAGTTTACGCCGGGCTGCCGGAGCGGTGCAGTTCCCCCGCCGGGACTGACACGTTCCGAAAGCGTGCGTCAGCTACCGTAGCGATGGTCCGGCGTAAACCGAATACCAAAAACCGTAAACTGTACTTACTTTTTCTGCTGCGACAAAAACGTGATCAGCGAGGCAAATTCTTCGTACGAGAGCGCATTGGCCAAACCGGTCGGCATCATGGATGTTTCCAGTTCTTTCCGCGAAAGAATGTCGCTGGCTTTGATCGTAGAAACCTGCCCCGTAATATCCCGCAGCACCACGCGGCTGGAGCTTTCTTCCGTGACAAAGCCCAGGTACGTTTTGTTACCTTTGGCCGTGATCTGTACCGTTGCAAACCCCTGCGAAATCGACGCATTGGGCTTCAGAATCGATTCGGCGATCTGTTCCCGGTTCATGATCGAACCGATTTGTCCCATAAATGGGCCTTTCATTGTCTCGGTTTTGCTCAGGCTGTGGCAGGCAATGCAGCCTTGTTGGGTAAACAACGTTTTGCCCAACGCCGGATCGCCCGGGATTTTCGCCATTGCCAGCATCACATCCTCAATCGACGCTTTCCCAACCTGCCCCTTCTGGTTTCTGATTTTCTCGAGATCGACTTTCGTTTCTTCCTTCGCAGCCACGACTTCTTCGCCCCCAAACTCGGTAATTTCCATGCGGTGCCGACCGTTCAGATCCGCATAAAATTGCTTACCGGTTTCGTCGGCTTTCGACCATTCCTGCGTCAGAAAATCCTTGATTACCGGCGACGACGCCCACGTAACTCCTTTGTAATAAGGACCGTGTGTATCGGGGCGCGTGCTCCACCACCAGGAACCGTCGTAATCGGCTTCCTTTTTATACAACCGCGACAACGTAATCAGAATTTGTTTTTTCAAGGTTTCATCCTTCGACTTTTGATAAGCCGCAATCAACCCGGTGACGGCTTTCGGGTCGTGCATATACCGCAACGCCCAGAGGGCAATCGTCGAATTTTCGGTCCCAATGGCGTTCACACACGCATCGACCGCATTCAGGCTCACCAGCGTCCGCACCGCAATGTGCGCCGGAACCAGGGCCGCGTTAGGCGTCGCATGCGGACCTTCCGTTCCCTTGGCCGGGGCCACAAACGACGCCGGAACTTTCACCTGCAACAAGGCCGGAGCCGCTTCGATCCGTCCCAAACGGCCTAAACCGATGGTAGCCGCGAGTCGAACGCGCTCCGAAGGATCTTTTAGTCCCTGTAGAAAGGGCTCGATGGGTACGGTTTTGAGATACGGTTTTCGATCGGCCAGGGCCCGCAAGGCAAATTCCCGGAAATCGTTCTCCGTTGTCAGTTTCACCAGATTCGGAACGCCTTCTTCACCCGCAAGCTGCGCGTAGGTATACATACCCGCCACGCGGGCAGACAGCGACAGGCTTTTGTCGGCGGCAATTTTCCAGGCGGCAGGAGCGGCATTTTTAGCGGGGCGGGTCAACAATTCCTGCTGGGCTGCCAGACGGGCCACGGCACTACCGGATTTCAACAAGACACTTAACTGATTGACAGAGGCTTTTTTAACGTTTTCAAAAGGCTCGTATTTCCAGTTGACGGGTACGGCCCGCTCCACGAATCCCTTAGCCGGATTTCCGGAGTACCCTGCGCCATCCCAGGCCGACAGATACATCCGACCCGACGCGTCGACATCCACATCGGTGATCTGCGCCAGTTTAATAAATTCCTCTTCTTTCTGCGTGTAACTTGGTCCATCCGGCGTCACGCGGTGGATATACAACTGGCTACGCCCCCAGTCGGCCATCATCGGAACGCGATTGTATTTTTCCGGCCAGGTCGGGTCGTCCAGAAACAGCGAACCCGTACCGGAACCACCACCCACATCGACCAAAGCAGGAATAATTTCATCCGTAAAGCCCTTGAACAGAACCGGATAACCGTATTCGCCCGATTGAATCTGGTGGCTGAAACGAATATTCCATCCCCCGCCGTCATTGGTATTATCCCGGGTGAACGTGTTCATCAATGGGTCAATGGCAACGTCGTAAATATTCCGCATCCCGTGCGTATATACTTCCATTTCGGTGCCGTCCGGCCGAACACGCACGATGCCTCCGCCGAGTTGCGTCATCTTTTTACCGGAACGATCCACGGCATCGTGGAACCCAAAATCGCCAACGGCGATGTAAATCCAGCCGTCGATGCCCATCCGGATTCCGTTGGTCGCGTGGTCGGTACCCCGGCTTTGCAGGAATTTTGGTGAACTGATGTTTTGAATGAGCGGTTTCGACGGTCCATCGGCCACGCCATCCTGGTTTTTATCTTCGAAAACCACCAGATCCATGCCGCTGGCTTTGCCGGTTTCGGCCGAAAACGTCGTGTGGAGAACAAACAGCTGATCGCCGTTGGCGATGATCCCGCGCGGATTATCGACCATCGCGTACCGGGTGTGCTGATCAACCTTGCCGTCGTTGTTGCTGTCAACCAGTTTGATCACATATCCTTTGCCCGGCGTTTTCCCCAGCGATCCGATCATATCCACGCCCACGTAAACCTCACCGGTAGGCGCCACGGCCAGGCAGGCCGGGCTGGGGGTCAGATCGGGGCCGGCAAAGGTGGTCAGCACAATATCGTCGGGCCCGCTCGTCTGGGGCTGAACTCTGGGTTTGGGCTGCGATGCAGCGGCCTGATAATCAATATTTTTGAGCGATTTTTCCGATGTCCCGAATTTCCCTACCAGGGCGATCAGGATCAGAAAAACATACACCAGACTGAGGGAAATTTTTAACATGGTTTTTCGGAGTAAAAGCTCTTTGTGGGTCGCGAGTAATCGAACACGAAGTAAGTCTACTTTCGGGATAAATAAAAATGCCCGGGCGGGGCGGTTGCCTGCCAGTAGCCCGGTTTTTTCGGAGTAGGTTCAAAACGCGTGGGATTCGATTATTTTTTCCGGCCATTGGGAACAGGCGGCTTTTTTAGTCAGAAAACTTCCGATATTGCCGGGGTGGGTTTCTGTTAAACCACGAACGGATTGCTCGTCTTCCCAAAGGGAATTTATGAAAACCGGGTTCATCGTCTTACGCGTTTCTGCCCTCCAAATTGGGTTTGTCTGGCTGCTGGTGATGAGCAGTCAGGCGGTTTTTGGTCAGGTTCGGCTTCCGCGTCTGATCAGCGATGGGATGGTTTTGCAACGCGATATCCCCATCAACGTCTGGGGCTGGGCCAAAGCCGGGGAAACCGTCGGAGTGACCTTAAATGGGAAAACCGGTAAAGCCCAAACCGGCTCCGACGGCAAATGGAAGCTCCAACTGCCCGCCATGAAAGCGGGAGGGCCTTATCAACTTACCGTTCAGGGCAGTAATCAGTTGAAAGTCAACGATATACTGATCGGCGATGTCTGGGTTTGCTCCGGGCAGTCGAACATGGTGTTACCGATGGAACGGGTCAAGGAGCGCTATCCGAACGAAATTGCGCAGGCGAAGAATCCGGCCATCCGGCATTTTTTCCTGCCGACCCGCTACAACTTTCAACAGCCGCAGGACGATGTGCCGCCGGGACGTTGGGAAGCCGCAACTCCTCAGAACGTATTGCGGTTTTCGGCGGTCGGCTATTTTTTCGCCCGCGATCTTTACGAAAAATACCGCGTTCCGATTGGCCTCATCAACGCCAGCGTGGGTGGTTCTCCGGCCGAAGCCTGGCTGAGCGAAGACGCTCTGAAACGTTTCCCAAATCATCTGGCAACGGCCGAGAAAGTAAAAGACAGCGCGTATGTAGCCGGAGTTCAGCAAAGCGAAAAAACCGCTATTGGCTTGTGGTACAACAATTTACGTAAAAATGATAAAGGCTGGCAGGGCGAGAAAAACTGGACCGATCCAACCTACGACGCATCGGACTGGCCGACCATGCAACTACCCGGTTTTTGGGAAGATGCGGGCGTACCAAAAGGCAACGGCGTGGTCTGGTTTCGGAAAGAGATCGAGGTTCCGGCCGAAATGACGAATAAACCCGCCAAACTCTTTCTGGGTCGGATTGTCGACAGCGATTCGGTTTTTATCAACGGCACATTCGCCGGTTCGATCGGTTACCAATACCCGCCCCGGCGGTATGAACTACCCGCCAATCTGCTGAAAACCGGCAAAAATACGCTGGTCGTTCGGGTGATCAATACAGCCGAAAAGGGCGGTTTTATTCCCGACAAACCGTATCAGCTGGTGGCTAACGGGCAAATGATTGACCTCAAGGGAAGCTGGCAGTATCAGGTTGGGGCGGTGTCGGGACCGATGCCCGGCACGACGTTTTTCCAGTATAAACCGGAAGGTCTGTTCAACGCCCTGATTGCGCCCCTGCTGAATTACGCGATCAAAGGAGTTATCTGGTACCAGGGCGAAGCCAACACAGAAAATGCGAGCGAATACCGCCGGTCGTTTCCGGCGCTGATCGCCGACTGGCGGAACCACTGGCAGCAAGGTCAGTTTCCGTTTTTGTTCGTTCAGCTGGCTAATTACCTCCCGGCAAAAAACCAGCCTTCCGAAAGCCAGTGGGCCGAATTACGCGACGCACAGTTCAAAACCTTATCCGTTCCGAAAACCGCCATGGTGGTTGCAACGGATGTGGGCGAGTGGAACGATATTCATCCGTTGAACAAAGAAACCGTCGGCAAACGACTGGCCCTGGCCGCCGAACACCTGGCCTATGGCGGTAAAACCGTCGTTTATTCCGGCCCGGTTTACCAATCGATGAAGCGGGAAGGTTCGAAAATCAGGCTCACGTTTTCCCAAACGGGCAGCGGGTTGGTGGCTAAAGGCGGTGGTGCATTGAAGCATTTCGCCATTGCGGGTGCCGACCACCGGTTTGTCTGGGCAAGTGCCAAAATCGAAGGCAATCAGGTTGTTGTCTGGAACGATCAGGTGCCGAATCCGGTGACGGTGCGCTACGCCTGGGCCGACAATCCGGAAGGAGCTAATCTGTCTAATCGGGAGGGGTTACCGGCTTCTCCCTTTACCACCAGTCACTAACGTTTTCTGTCTATTCCTAACCAGCAACTGAATCGCTCATGAAAAGTAGTATTTATTTTCTTACAGCCCTCGTCCTGACCGCATTAACGGCCAGAGCGCAGGAGCCGGATTCGACCCGAAAAGCGTTTCTGGCGGCCCAGGCAATCATCAAAGAGCAGTCGGAAAAGGATCATAAACAGATGTTGGAGCAGTTGCACATCACCGCGCTCCGGCCCGGTCCGTCGGGCAATCCGGAAGCGCCCAATGCCGCCAACGTCGACGAATCGCAGGCTAGTCCATATACCCGTTTACCCGATCCGTTGGTGTTGAAAAATGGCAAAAAAGTAACGACGGCGAAACAATGGTGGCAACAGCGACGCCCGGAAATTGTGGAGGATTTTGATCGGGAAATTTACGGACGCGTGCCGAAAAACCTGCCGAAAGTGACCTGGGAAGTGATCAGCGAGAAGAAAGAAATGAACGGCGATTTTCCGGTAATTACCAAAACGCTACAAGGCCACGTCGACAATTCATCCTACCCGGCCATCAAGGTTGACATTGAACTAACCCTCTCGACGCCAGCCAATTCGACCAGCCCGGTACCGGTCATGATGAGCTACGGTTTTCGGTTTCCACCCGGTTTTCGAATGCCCAATCCGCCCGCTACTACGCTACCGGCCAAGCCCGAACCGACCTGGCAGCAGCAACTGCTGGCCAAGGGCTGGGGCTATGCGGTCATTTATCCCACCAGTTACCAGGCCGACAACGGCGCGGGTTTGACGAAGGGCATCATTGGTCTGGTCAACAAAGGGCAGCCCCGGAAGCCCGACGATTGGGGGGCCTTGCGGGCCTGGGCCTGGGGAGCCAGCCGGGCGCTCGATTACTTTGAAACCGACAAAGCCGTCGACGCCAGGAAAGTAGGTATCGAAGGGCTTTCGCGCTACGGCAAGGCAACTGCCGTTACGATGGCGTATGAACCCCGGTTTGCCATTGCCTTTGTGGGGTCGTCGGGCGAAGGCGGAGTCAAAATTCACCGGCGTAAATTCGGTGAGCAGGTCGAAAATGTGGCGGCATCCGGCGAATACCACTGGATGGCGGGCAATTTCATCAAATACGCCGGACCACTGACACCCAACGATTTACCTGTCGATGCGCACGAACTGGTGGCCCTTTGCGCCCCGCGACCGGTTTTCATCAGCTCCGGTTCGCCCAAAGTGGAGGGCAACTGGGTCGATGCCAAGGGAATGTTTCTGGGGGGCGCGTATGCCGGACCGGTTTATAAACTACTGGGCAGAAAAGACATGGGAACGATGGAATTTCCGCCCATCGAAACCGCCCTGGTCGACGGCGACGTGGCTTTTCGGCAGCACAGCGGGGGTCATACCACCGGCCCGAACTGGCCCACGTTCCTGCTTTTTGCCGATCGGTATTTCAACTAAGTGACAGGCAGGTTTCGGCTTGTCAATCGAGCACGGAGCTCCGGCGGCAGATACCCTAGAGAAAGCGGTTATGCCGACTACTTCAATACGTCGCTGGCTTCGGCGGTTCGGATGTATTTTTGAACGTCTTCCTCCAGCAACAGACGCCGTTTCGCCAGATCCTGAGCAACTTTCCGAACCGCTTCGACGTAGTTTGCGTGCGTTTGGTAGCGTTCCTGCAACGACAAACGCGGATCGTGAACCGACAGCCGTTCGGCTTTCGTGGTTTTAAACGGAATGTACTGTCCGGAACCCTCACAACCTTCGTTTTCGCCAAAACCGCTCCGGCGCAGCGCCCAGCCGGTGGTCGTTGCCACCGGAACTGCAACGGGCGGCAACCGAATACCGGCCACTTCATTGCCGTCCGGATCGACTTTCGATACAAAAGTCACATAAACCGGTCGATCGGTTACTGTCGGTGGGTAGTTGCCAATCGTTCCCCGCGCAAAATCCGGCCCGAAATCGAGTTGGTAGCGGGTGGTAATCAGCCCGGTATAGGCCACCCCCGGAATTGTGGGCCAGCCCAGATCAGCCTGCGGAACCAGACCGGTTTGACTACCGGGTTGAGGAATCGCCACGGCGGCCGTGCCATCGGATCGGCGCGGAACTGCGCTCTCGGGCGGTTGGGTGCCTTTCGTCACCCATTCATCCAGCGCAACGAAAAGCGCCCGCAACAGCGGTTCGGCGTTGGTCGGATTCTGCAATTGCTGACACATCCCCTGGGATGTCGCGTTTCCCGTACCGTGTTGTGCACCCGATACCAGAAAAAACCGCACGTTTTCGGGATCGGGCAGGTCGTTTCCTTTCGGGTCGGTATGCAGCAGCGACGCGGCCTTTACCCAATATTCGTTGGCCGAATTGATCTCAAAAACCTTCGGGCAGGTATTGGTAGCGGAACAGGCCGCACCTCGACCTGCGGTTTTCCCGGATAACGGGTCGGTCAAAACCGGGTAAGCAAATGGGAAAACACCTTCGGGGTACAGGTGATTCTGCCGGTTGCGTTCCGTGCGCGACGGTTGGGCAAAGCGAACGTTCAGGCCGATGCCGTTGCCACCGCCCAGCCAGTTTTCCATGCCATCGATCACGCGCCGGTTTTGTTCATCGGCATTGAAACCGAGTGTCTGAAAATCGTTCAGATACCGGGCGGGCTGCGAAAGGGCGTACGAAAACGTATATTGAACATCGTCCGCCAGTGGATTGGGGTGACCAACATCATCGGTTTTGGCGTAGCGCAGAAACGATACAAAATCCCGGGTGGCGGCAAAACCAATACCCGCAACGATGGGATCACGGGCGGTATAGGCAAACTCATACACCGCACTTTGCCGAAACGTTGTTCCGGCGGGCAGCAACCGGATGGTCCGGTCGTTGACGTATTCCCAGCCGTCGGCCGGAACCGGGGTTGCGGTATCCTGCAACCGATTACGAACCGTCAAAACCGCCCTGGATTTGTCGAGATTGGCCGCCGGATACGCCAGGCTGTACGAAGCCGAAGTCGCGTTATCGAAGGAAATGTATTCGTACGAAGGCCCCATAATCGCAGAACCGTCGGTCTGTCTGGCAACAGGAACGCTGATGGTCAGGTTGTTATTGGTAGCAGCGGCCGAAGGGTCCCAGCCGTTCCAGACGAGCGTGTAGCCCCGGTTCATCAGAAAGCTTTCTCCGGCCTGGGCGGCCGTTGTGGGGTCATTACCACCCATGCTGTTATTCAATCCGCCGAAGAGCTTGCCGCCCCGGTTGTTGACTTCCAGAAAGAGTCTGTGGTTCCCGGTTTTCAGGTCAATCGGTTTCAGGATATAAATATCCATCACGTATTCGACCATGCCCCGGGCGTTACGGGGCGCCAACCGAAGATCGGTGATCACGGCATTCTGCGGCCGATTCGGATCGAGTTCACCGTAGGCTTTTCCACGCAGCTTTTCGTAGGCGCCTACCGACCCGAACACGCGCCCCTCAAACGCGGGTGACTGACGACTGCCGATCTCGATCCGGACAATCCGGGCCTGCCCGGATTGCGCGATAATCACCAGAAACAGAAGCAATTGACTTAAGCGAAGGGTCACAGCAGGGGATGGTTACGGTCAAACGAAACTGTCAACTAAAGACGTCCTTCGCCTGATCATACCCATGGGTTTGCCGATCGTTTCTGAATTAATTCCGGCGGTTTCGGCCTGGCTATTTGACGGTTTCCTTCAAAACCGCATACCGCTTCCGCAGTTCGTTCAGTTTTTGGGTATAAACCGGATCGCTGGCCCGGTTTTTCGTTTCGTGCGGATCGGCCGCGATACTGTACAGCTCTTCGTAACCGTGTTCGATAAACTTCATGTATTTATAATCCCGCGTCACAACGCCCTCTACTTTCGGCAACCGTGGGCTACCCATAAACGTGTGTTCGTAAAAGAAATCGGTTCGGGCCGTGTTCTTCATTAAATCCATTCCCTGCATCGTTTTCGGGATTTCGATTCCGGCAAAAGCCAGCAGAGTTGGGGCAATATCGATGTTCAGGGCTATTTTGGCCGGTTTTGTCCCTTTTTGGCTCGCGGGCAGCGATGGGTCATAGATGATCAGTGGCACCCGAATGGACTCTTCATGCCCAAACCACTTGCCTTCCATGCCGTGTTCGCCCAGGTAAAACCCGTTGTCGCCCATGAACACGATGATCGTATTTTTATCCAGCTTCCGTTGCTTGAGCTGCGCCACCAGATTGCCCACCACTTCATCGACGCCCGTGATCAGGCGGTAATAATCCTTGACGGTTTTCTGGTGCAGCTCCGGCGTTGAAAACAGCGGTTTCCAGCGTTCCCGGCCAATATTCTGGTCGGTTCGGAAAAAATCCGGAAAACTGTTCCAATACACGGGATCGGCGGTTTCGGGCGTTGGAACGGTAACGTTTTTGTATAAATCCCGAAACCGCTCCTGAATCGGATACGTAGGCGGATTGCCGTCCAGCTCGTGGGGTGCCTTGAAACTAACCGACAAACAGAAGGGTTCTTTTCCGGCAAAATCGGTCAGAAACCGGCTGATGGCGTGGCCGACACTATCGGTGTGGTGGATCGGTTTTCCGTTTGCATTGGTAAGCGCATACGGCGGCTGGCCTTTTCGATTACAGGCCCAGAAATCGTACTGGGTATCGGGCGGATTTTCGCCCACGCCGTATTTTCCAACAAATCCAATTTGATAACCGGCCTTTTTGAGCAGCAACGGATAGGTATTGGCAACCGCTTCCGGCGAAAAATCCGTTGCGAAATCGTTGATCTTATGCCGGGATTCGTACTGCCCGCTCAACAGACTGGCCCGGCTGACACAGCAGATGGCCGTCGTAACATACGCGTTCGGGAATAACAAACCGCCTTTCGCCAGCGCATCCAGATTGGGAGTTTTAATGATCGGATTACCCATTGCGCCGAGCGCATCCCAGCGGTGGTCGTCCGTCAACAGGAAAATGAGGTTTGGTTTTCCGGGCGACATCGCTTTTTCAGGCAGATCAACCAGGCGGATTGCCCCGAATAGAACGAAGGTGGTGAGTCCCAGCAATCCGGCCATTCGGATTCCGGCTTTTGGTTTCGAGCGTGTTCGGCTACCTGGTTTACGACTTGTCATTCGGCGGTTTTTACCCTAAAAGTCGATAAAACGACGGAGGAGCCCAAGCAATCGCCCGTAAATTCGTCGTCATTTACGTTAAATCGGGAAGGGGTATGCCGGCGGAGTACATCCGGGGCATTCTAAGCCAATTCTAAGTTTTTATTAAGCTCCTTCTTACTTTCCTTCATCAATTTGCGAACCGATCCTGCTGAGAATCCCGCCTGTTCGGATTCCGGATCGTTATGGTTGAGCGCGTTTTGAGTAAGATGGTAGCTAAAAACCCTGCCGGAGCGGTTTAGACTCTGACAGGGTTTTATTTCAACTGCACTCCTTTTTACGTTTCCGAACAGCAAGTCAGGATTACTTCAACTTTATTAAAACACACTTTTGCATTCTGTTCTTTTCACCCTTTTGCTTCTTCCTGCAATTGGGTTGTCAAATGCCCGATCAACTCCTCTGCGTCGGGCAAACCGTTGTAGCGCCAGATTTCGATCCCGTGTTTCAGCAACACAAACGACGGAAGCCGCTGAATTCCAAAACTTAAGACGACTTCGGGATGAATAATGCCATCGACGCGCGTAATCCGGATGCTTTCACCTAATTCCTTTCCAACCTGCTCCAGCGCCTGATTGACCGCTGCCTGCTGCTTAATCGAGTTAGGCACAAATACCAGCAGAACCGCAGTTTTGGCGGGAACAATGAGCGGCCGAAAAAGAGTCGAGTTCATAAAATCAAATTGTGGTTTCTGGTTCATCGTTTACGAGAACGGAGCTAACTGAGCCAGTGACTTATTCACGTGTCAACAGCGCACTGTAAAATTGCCACCTTTACGGGGCTTGAAACATGAGATCGGTTGGCTGGGCAACTGATCCTTGTCAGCCTTTTCCTTTTTTTTCCGACTTATCTTGCAACAAATTCCGGGATACGGTTTTCTTTGCAACCTACCGGACCGAACCGTATGATTACCGACCTGTTTTCTGCCGTTTTTGCCAATGCCACCATCGGCATTATTCTCTCCGACAACCACGGGCGCATGATTTCGGTGAGTCACTTTGCCCAGAAACTCTTTGGGTATACCGAAGCCGAAATGGTTGGCCAAACCATTGAATTGCTGGTACCGGACTCCCTGGTCAACCTTCACAAAAATCTTCGGAAATCGTTCAACGCGCACCCGGAAGTACGACCGATGGGCCACGGACGCGATTTGTACGTCAAACGGAAGAACGGTTCGCTGTTTCCCGCCGAAATCAGCCTGAGCTATTTTTACCAGGACGAACAATTGTACATTGTGGCTTACATCATCGATACGACTTATAAAAAAGAAGCAGAACAGTCGCTCATCGAACAGAAAAACCGCATCGAGCAATTGAATGCCGAACTGGAGCAAAAAGTAGCCGACCGAACCAATGCGCTCATGGTGACGCTACACCAGCTGGAGCTATCGAAAGACGAACTTTCCAAGGCGCTGGCGACCGAGCGCGAACTGGGCGAGCTGAAATCGCGGTTTGTTACGATGGCGTCGCACGAGTTCCGGACCCCCCTGAGCGCCATTCTTACCTCCGCCGATTTGCTGAATAAATACACAACTTCCGAGCAGCAGGACAAACGAAACCGCCACATCCAGCGCATCAAAGCATCGGTGAATCACCTCAACGACATTCTGGAGGAGTTTCTGTCGGTTGGCAAACTGGAAGAAGGCAAAATTGAAGCGTCGTATTCCCTGTTTGATCTTAACGACCTGGTAACCAACATTGTCGCAGACATACAGGGTTTATTGAAAGCCGGACAAACCATTCAGATCGAGCACGATTGTGCCTCCAGCGTCTGGCTGGATAAGTCGCTGGTTCGCAAAATGATGGTGAATCTGCTGTCGAATGCCATTAAATATTCCGGCGAAAACAAGGTGATCCGCATTCACCTCTGGTGCCGCGACGGCCGGGTTCGCATTTCGATTCAGGATGAGGGCATCGGCATGTCGGACGAAGACCAGAAGCATTTGTTCGAGCGGTTTTACCGGGCCAAAAACGTCACCGCCATTCAGGGAACCGGGTTGGGGCTGCACATCGTCGCCCAGTATTTAACCTTGCTGAACGGCACCATCAATTTCCAGAGTAAGCCTAACGACGGAACCACCGTAACCTTATCCTTTAGTCATGAAGACGATCCTGCTCATTGAAGACAACGACGACATTCGGGAAAATACCGCCGAAATTCTGGAACTAGCCAGCTACCACGTTCTGATGGCCGAAAACGGCAAGATCGGCGTGGAAAAAGCGTTGGCGACCCGGCCCGATCTGGTCATTTGCGATATTATGATGCCGGTTTTGGACGGCTTTGGCGTGCTGCATATTTTCAACAAAAACCCGGATCTGTCGGGCATACCGTTCATTTTTCTGACCGCCAAAACCGAGCGGGCCGACTTCCGCCGGGGCATGGAAATGGGCGCGGATGATTACCTGACCAAACCCTTCGACGAAATTGAATTGCTGAGCGCGGTGGAAGGACGGCTGAAACGGTTCGACCAGATGCGGCCCGCCTACGAACCGACCAAAGACGGTTTGGGGCAATTTCTGGACGACGCCCACACCCTGACCGGCATCGACTCGCTGACGGTGGATCGGAAAGGGCATTTTGTCAAGAAAAAGCAGTTTGTTTATTCGGAAGGCGACGAACCGACGCGGCTTTATTTCGTGCAGGCGGGTCGGATAAAAACGTTCAAAACCAATGCCGACGGCAAGGAATTCATCACCGGTTTGTATCAAGCGGGCGATTTTTTCGGGTATGTCAATCTGCTGGAGCAATCCGATCATACGGATTCGGCCGTGACGCTCGAAGATTCCGAACTGGTGTACATTCCGAAGGAAATCTTCATCGATCTGCTTTCGCGCGACGGCGAAGTGGCCCGGCGGTTTGTTCAGTTACTGGCCAACCGGGTTACCGACCGCGAACAACAATTGCTGAACATGGCGTACAGTTCGCTGCGTCGGCGGGTAGCCGATACGTTGCTTCGGCTACACTCGAATCTTCAGGCCACTGATAACGAACCGGTTATTCAATTTTCACGGGATGACCTGGCCGCCATGGTCGGAACGGCAACGGAATCACTCATCCGAACGCTGAGCGAATTTAAATCCGACGGTTTGATTGACATCAACGGCACCAACATCCGCGTGCTCCAGCCCGAAAAGCTGAAACGGTCACGCTGGTAAGGAGACGGCGGTTTTACTTCTTGCGCATTGCCCACTCCCGGCCCGGTTTGTCGACCCGGAAACTTTCCAGATTGCCCTGATCCTGGAGCGTGACGTAGGCCGTACGGCCGTCTTTTCCACCGAAACAGATGTTCGTGGGGCGTTTGCCGACCAACTGGATTTCCTGCACCACTTTGCCGTCCGGAGACACTTTGGCGACGGTTCCTTTGCCAAACCGGGCGATGTATAAATTACCGTCGGCGTCGCAGCGCATGCCATCCATGCCGAAATCCGGAAACTCGATCAGCAGCCGTTTGTTGCTCACCTGACCACTCGCCGACAAATCGTACACCCAGACTTTTCGCTGGTTCGACTCGTTGACGTACAGCCTTTTATCATCGGGGCTCACCTCGATGCCATTGGTGGTGCCCATGTTTTCTTCCAGCGCGGTCACCTTGCCGTCCGTGTCGATTCGCCAGATGTTTCCGGTATTGTTTTTCCAGCTCGGATCGCTCGCGTAAAGCCGGTCCTTGCTGTCGATCGCAATGTCGTTGGGCTGGTTCATACGCGGTTCGTTGGCAAACACACTGACGGTTTTCGTGCCGGCCGCCACTTTCAGGATGTTGTGTTTGGGATAATCAGCGATGAACATATCGCCTTTCCTGCTGAACCGGATGCCGTTACCGATGCTGCCTTCGGGTAATTCAACGAATACGCTGGCTTCACCGCCCGCCGTAACCTGTCCGATCGTGCCCTGCTTGCCAAAATTGACCGCGTAAACCGTCCCGGATTTATCCACCGCCGGACCTTCGACGCCGGACGTAAAACCGTTCACCGGTGTAAAAACCGTCGATTTGAACAAGTCCTCAGCGGTTTTCGCCGAAACGAATAATAGGCCAAGCCCGGCAAACGTGGCCGCTGCAACAAGCGATACTTTTTTCATCAAAAAAGGTTGGTTAGTTTATGGTTTAGTGTCTATGGTTGGAAGTAATATCTATCAACACAAAACCATAAACGGATTAAAAGCTACAAACTCCGGTGCCCGTGCACCATTTCCTGCGGGGCTTCCCGCTCTTCTTTGGGCATCCGGCGGTGCCACCACGACGCCAGAATGGAGCCGGTAATGTTCATCAACGGCCCAAAAATGGCCGGAGCCAGACCAACGGTGGCCATTTTGCCCATTTGATTGGCAATGCCCGACGCCAGACCGCCGTTTTGCATACCCACTTCAATGGCGATGGTACGGCAGTCGCGCTCGCTCATCCGGAACAAACGCCCCGACCAATAGCCCAGAAAATATCCGGACAGGTTGTGAATCAGGACCAGACCGAGCAGAATCGGGCCAATCGAAAGCAGGCTATTGCGCCCCGCCGAGGTAATAATGACAATGATAAAGGTGATGCCAAACATCGACACATACGGCATGGCATCGTCCAGCCACTTGGCTTTTCCGCTCAAAAAGTGATTGAACAGCAGACCTGCGCCAATCGGCAGAATCACCATTTTGGTAATGTCCCACATCATCGCCAGCGTATCGATTTCGACGAAAGCCCCGGCCAACGTCCGCATTAGAATCGGTGTCACAAAAGGAGCCATCATGGTGGAAATGGCCGTAATCGTAATGGATAAGGCTAAGTTGGCTTTGGCCAGGTATGAAATCACGTTGGAAGCCATGCCGTTGGGCGAACAGCCGATCAGGATAATACCGGCAGCAATTTCGGGCGGCAAACCACTGATGCTCGCCAGTGTAAACCCAATGGAAGGCATGATGATGAAGTGACTGACGACACCGATCAATACCCCGCGCGGCATTTTAACCACGCCCACAAAATCGTTGAGACTCATCGACGTACCCATCCCGAACATGATCAGCTGAATCAATGGCGTAATTAATGTGCTGAATTTAAAGCCGTTGTAGGAAACAAAATACGTCGGATAAAACAAAGCCGTGGTGACCGCGGCAAAAATCATGACCGTGTACGAAAACCCTTTCAAATTTTCGAAACCCCGAAAACCGATAGCAACGGCCAAAAAGAAGGCAATCAGAAAAGGTCCGGCCATCGGGAGATTTCCGGAAATCATCAATCCAAGCGCGACCAGCAGGCTGATGCCCGCCAAACCCAGAATCAGTTTATACATGGTAATTTTTCAAAGGTTTAGGAAAAACATCCAAATATAACAGTTTACGGTGATGTACCCACGGACTTTAGTCCGTGAGCCCAAGCTATTCCAGATGATGCTGAAAAACCGGAGAATGTCACGGACTGAAGTCCGTGGGTACGTCAACGTCACTGCGCCCGCGGCTGAACCACAATCGGGTCGGCAATGCCGTTCAGGTCGTAGACGATCCGGCCTTTGCGGATGGTCATTTCGCAAGTCAGCTTTTGTTTGCCTTCAATTTTGTGACCAGTGTAATCGAAGAAACCAAAATAACCGGTGTCACGAACCGCAAATTTACCGTCCTGCAAGTCCAGAATGGCGACGTCCGCTTCCGAGCCTTCGCTCAGGCTACCGAGTTCGGGGTGTTTGATCGCCAGCGCCGGGCTGTACGTGCTGGCTTTGATGACGCTTTTCAGGTCCATGCCCATCGCCAGAAATTTCGACATCACGTTCAGCATGTCTTTCATCGCGTTGTTCATGCTGCCGGTGTGAATATCGGTGCTGATCGTGTTCGGAAAAAAACCGCTTTTCAGGGCCGGAATGGCTTGTGAGAAGGCAAAACTAATGCCGCCGTAGCCGACGTCGAAAATAATTCCTTTCTTCTGCGCTTCCCAAACGAACGGTTTTATCTTGTTGGTCGTCACGTCCAGAATCGGTTCGCGGGTGCCCAACTGCCCGAAACAGTGGGTGAATATGTCGCCCGGACGCAGGTGTTGCAGGTACAATTCTTCGATGGAAAGCGTCGGTTTACTACCGCCAAAGTCGATCATCACCGGTTTGTTCGCTAATTTTCCGGCTTCCACGGCGCGGTCGGTGGGCGTCCAGTCGTGGCCGTTGAAGTGCGCCAGTTTAACGCCAACCACCAGATCCGGGTATTTCTGGGCCATTTCCGCCGTCGCTTTGGAATCCATATCCTCGATGTTCTGCTCGAACTTGCCGCCCCGCATGCCGCTGCCGACAATGTTGAGCAACGCCAGCACCCGCGTCTGAGACTTATCAATGGTCTGTTTCTTGAACGTTTCAAAATCACGCCAGCCCGAACAACCCGCATCGACGATGGTCGTCACGCCGTTCCGAAACGTAAAACCGTCGGGCGGCAGCGCATTCGGACCGTTGCTGTAGGTCTGATCCATATTCGTTCCGAAAAAAACGTGCGTGTGGATGTCGATCAAACCGGGCGTAACGTATAAGCCTTTGGCTTTCACCACCTGCCGGGCGCCGGTTGCGTCGATGTCCTTGGCTACTTTTGCAATTTTGCCGTCCAGAATCGCCACATCCATGATGCCGTTGAGGTTATTTTTGGGGTCGATGACGTGGCCACCCTTGATCACAACGTGATACGGCTGCGCCCAGGCGAGCTGACCGATGGCAATCAAGCCGGTCAGGACGAAAAGAAACGGTTTTTTCATGGGGAATAGTTTAGGGTAGAAATAACAAATCCGACTCGTTACCGGCCTCAAACCGCCTTCGAAAGTTCCTCTTTGATCCGTTTCGCGACGATTTTTTCCTGACCCGGTTTCAGCATCCAGACCGTCACGCCGATGCTGCTGGGACCACCTCCGCCCACTTCAATGGACGGATCGCCCGCCCGCAACGCTTCCTGAACCTGTTTTCCGGTCACTTTCAAAACCGCCGGATCCCAGGAAATGCGCAGTGACGGGGTATGGTTGCCCAACGGATTCACGCGGACTTCGGTTTTCACACCGTTAACGGTTTTCACCGTGCTTTCCACGTGCGCAACACCTTCTTCCCAGCCTTTCCAGGTTTTGGCAAAATCCTGCGCCAGAAACTTCTCGACCGCGACATACATCCCCAGAATTTCCTCCTTGTTCACCTTCATCCCGCGACCGATGTTGTAGCCGCGCGGGGGCATGTGTTGCCGGGCAGCCGCAATGATGTCTTTTTTACCCATCAGCAAACCGGCACTTTGCGGTCCGCGCATCGCTTTTCCACCCGATACAACCACAAAACTGAAACCCATATCGTTGAATTTATACAGGTTTTCGACCGGCGGCACGTCGGCGGCAATGTCGATGGAAGTCGGGATGTTGTGTTTTTTGCCCAGCGCCACCCACTCCTCGTGCATGATCTTGCCCTTGTCCGACTGGATGTGCAGAAAATGCAGCAGGGCGGTTTTTTCGTTAATGGCCTTTTCCAGTTCCTCGACGGTTTCGATGTAGACCATCTTGCAGCCGGTATTGATCAGCGCGTGGTTGTAAACGATTTCGTGGCCTTTCTGACAAATCACTTCGGATTTCATGCCGGTGCCTTCCAGGTGCGGCAACGCTTCGATTTTTTTCTGGTCCATGCCCGTCAGAATCCCGGCCAGGCCCAGCGTCATCCCGGAGAACGCGCCCGACGTCACGACGGCGGCTTCTGAATGCACCAGTTTGGCGATCTTCTCCCCGACCTTGTCCTCCAGTTCGTCGAGCAGACAGAACTCTTTCGAGGCATAATTGATGGCTTCGAGCACTTCGTCGTGCATCAGCGAGCCCGTCATGTAAGTCAGTGTTCCGGCGGCATTGATGAACGTCCGAACACCGAGTTCTTTGAACAGATCGCGCTTGGGAGCCGACATTGCAGCGGCTTCGGACGATAAGGGCAGTCCGCCAACCAATCCGCCCAAAAGAGGGACACTCGACAGGCGTTTGATGAGTTTTCTTCTGCTTAACATACGGTTTTTAATCGATTGGTTTGACTACTTACGTTTCTTCTTCGTGGCTTTCGGATCGGCGGGTAACGTAATCTTCCAGATGTTGCCGCCCTTGCCGCCGTATTCAATAATATAGACAGTATTATCCACCAGTAACGCATCCGTTGGCTCCGTAAAACCGTCGACAATTCGGGTGGTTTTGACCGTATAATTATCCGTGCTTTTGTTGTAAGCTAAATCAAGATGTAATAAGTCCCGGCCCTGTTTTTTGAGCGGGTTGATGAGGGTTGAACCGCGTCGCGGACCGGCGTAGCGAATGACAAAACCATCGCCTTTAAATTCATCGGCCAGCACTTTTTTGGTATCAAAAAACAAAGCCAGCGGTGAGCTGTGCGCATTAAAGGTTCCAACGCCAACGCCCGTTGAATCACCGTCCATGACGACACCGGTTTTCAGTTCCCGGTATTCGTTGGCATCGGGGCCCATATTCAAAACCGGGCCGGTAAACTTGACACCCGCCGGTTTTTTCGGAAAATCGGGGTCGTTCCGGAAATACCGCATCAGCCATGCGTGGGCGAACTTGCTCATAAACGGATCTTTTTCCGGGTCGGGCTGCCAGTCGGGATTTTGCTGCGGATTATCGATGCCGCCCATCACCCACGGAAAACCGTAATGATGCCCCTGCCGGATCCAGAACATGTCTTCGGCGTGGTCGTAATCGCCCGAATTGGAAACCGCAAACAGCTTTCCATCCGCGTCAAAAGCCATGTCGTACGCATTCCGGATTCCTTCGGCGTAAACGTATCCGGCCGCCCGTAGTTTGGCTTCATCATTCGCCAGCTCCAGGTTTTTCGCATCGACCGGAAACCGGAAAATGCGGGCTGTCAGGGCATTATCCCGCGCATTCGGATACACGCCACCATTGTCCTGCACCTCACCGTGATCGGTCCGCGCGCCGGTATTGACGTAAATGTATTTCCCATCCGGGCTTACCTCGAGCGCATTCCAGCCGTGATCAAAGGTAGTTTTGTTCGTGCCGTATTCAACGGTGTTGAACACGACCGTCATCTCCGGTTTTTCGCCCGACGCCAGGTCGTAGCGGACCATCCGGCCCTTCGTTCCCTTGTTGTTGTTGACGCTGATGTTACCGGCCAGAAACAGCGTATTTTTCAGAAATGCTGCTCCCTGCAAGCGCGTAATGCCGTGATCTTCCGCCGAAAAAACCTTCTCCGCCACCGGCGGCTGCCCCTCTGCCGTCTTGATTCGGAACACATCACCGGTAAACGTGGTGTAATACATTTCACCGGAAACCGGATGTTGAATCAGCCGCACGGCTTCGGGACCGACGGCCATGTAGTGTTCCACCTTGATATCCGGCCGCAGGGCCATCGGCGGAACCGGTGGTTTTGCATCCGGGCTTTGCGCAACGGCTAAAACCGGGCAGCAAATCACGATAAGCAACCGGTTTATTTTTCCAAAAAATGCGTTTAACGGGTTCATTTCGTATCGGTCTTCGTTGTATTTAATTTGCGCAGAAAGGCGACCAGCTGCCAGCGTTGTTCTTCCGAAAAAACGTCTTTAAAAGGCGGCATATTTCCGCGCCCGTTCGACAGTTTCCAGAACAAAGCTCCATCCGTTTGCTTCGTTACTTCGGGGTCATGGAAGTTGGCCGGTTTTGATCCCAGTGAACGACCCGCAGCACCGTCGCCAAAACCGGTTTCGCCGTGGCAGGACGAACAATATTCCATGAATAATTCTTCGCCCTGCGCCAGCGTCAGCGGCTCCGTCGGGAAGTGGCTTTTCAGCGTATCGGCCCAAACCGGGGCTTTCCATCTTTCCGGTTTGGGGTCATCGGTTTTGAGGTTATGAGTAAAACCCATAATGCCAATCAAACCCAGGATTAAAAGACCGACAGGATATCGTCTAAACAAATGCATAAATTGAAACTAAAAATAATAGGCTGTTTATTTTAAATTAATAGCCCACGGTTTAAACCGTGGGTTTCAAATGAAATAAGTACCCGAAACTCCTGAAACCGTTTTAACGGTTTTCGGCAATCAAAACCGTTAAAACGGTTGGAATGATCCGGTGTTTTCCGCGAACCCACGGTTGAAACCGTGGGCTGGTAATTTTCCGTACCGATCTTTTTTCTGTTTATTTCTTCTTTTTAACCGTCTTCCGAACGGCACCCACCTCATCCGCCGTAATGGCAGTGGCTGAATTGCCGAAGTTTTGCCGGACAAACGTCAGCACCTCCGCGATGTCTTCGTTCTTCAGAAAGTCGTGTTGCGGCATCACGTTGTTGTACGACTGGCCTTTCACTTCAATCGGTCCGTCGAGTCCTTTTAAAAGCACTTCGATCAGGCGGTTTTTGTCGCCCAAAACCCATTCGGAATCGGCCAGGGGTGGAAACCGCTGCGAGTCGCCCCGACCGTTGCGCTGGTGGCAGGCGGCACAATACACGGCGTAGACTTTACTGCCCATCACCGGTTTGTCCTTGTCCAGGTTGTCGGCAATTTGGTCCGGCGTCCGGATGGTCGACATCGTCTTCCGTTTTTCCATCTGCGCCAGTTGCGCCGATCCAAATTTCGACTTATCGCCTTTGTACGTAATCTTCCAGATTTTGCCTTTTTCGGTTTCGGCGATATACAGCGACCCATCGGGTCCCATTGCAATCCCCATCGGCCGATACACCGCATCGCTTACGTTCACGACGGGATCGACCCCCGCAAAACCGTCGGCAAACACCTCCCAATCGGTGGATGGTGAGCCGTTTTTGTCGGGAACAAAACCGATGAAATAACCGGCCTGCGGATAAGGTGCGCGGTTGGTCGAACCGTGGAAAGCAATGAAAGCGCCGTTTTTGTAATGCGCCGGAAAACCGTTTTTGGCACCGGTTCCCTGGTAAAACACGAGGTCGTTGGGTGCCCAGTGCGCCGGAAAACCGATGATGGGCTGCTCATACTCAGCGCCTTTGCCCTGCTTTTTGCCATCGCCACCGTATTCGGGATTCAGGAGCTTTTTCTTCTGAATCTGGTCGTAGTAATAATACGGCCAGCCCGCGTCCATCCCTTCTTTCACCCGCAAAAACTCTTCGGAGGGCAACACGGCGCTTTGCCAGGGTGTGTACAAATGCGACCATAACATCAGAAAATCGTCGCGGCCGTGTCCGACGGTATAGAGCGTTTGATCGACCGGATTCCAGTCCAGCGCCACAATGCTTCGCAATCCGGTGGCAAATAGCTTCCCGTCTTTTTGGGTCTGCCCCGCTTTGTTGGCATCGAACCGCCAGATGCCGCCGTGGTCGGCGAGCAAGCCGCAGGGATTCAGACCCGGCGAACTCGGAATGCGGTTTTTCTCCTGACACGCGTTGGAACCGGCCCCGAACGGCACATACATGTAGCCTTTGTTGTCGAACGCAACCGGTTTGGTGATGTGCTCGTGCATGCCGTGGGCGTGGTCGTCGGTCAGAATCACCTCCGCCGGACCTTCCGGAACCAGTTGGCCGGGCGTCAGTTTGTAGCGATACACGATCAGTTCGGAACTGAAATACAGGTAGCCGTTGTGAATCCGCATCGCCGTTCCGTACGCCCGCTCGCGCGATAGACCGCCAAACCGTTTGATGATGTCGGCCCGACCGTCGCCATTGGTATCGCGCAAGGCGATTACCGACTCGTCCTTATCGCGCACAAACCGCGCTTTGACGTAAATATCGCCGTTGTCGTTGACGGCCAGGTGCCGCGCCCGACCCGCCAGACTGTCGACCACGACAGTCGCTTCAAAGCCTTCGGGCAGAAACAGTCCGCCATTTTCCGCCGTCCGGGCCGGCAGGTTGTTTTGGGAATCCCGCTGCGTAAATCCAACAGCAGCCAGCAGAATTAGCAGACAGCTTTTCGTGTAGAATTTCGACATTTAAAACGTTCGAGTTAGGTTTTAATAGACAAGAGAAATAAGACAAGAGAAATAAGACAAGAGACGTGAGACAAATTCCAATGACTTCGATTGTTTATTATCTCACCTCTTTTGTCTCGATTCTTTACTCTTTACCGCACGACCAGCGGATTGGCAATGCCGTTGAGATCGTACACAATCCGACCGCCTTTGATGGTCATTTCGCATTCAAATTTTTTCTTGCCTTCCACCCGGTATCCGGTTTTGTCGTAGAAGCCAAAATTACCCTCCCGCATCGTTAGAATGGCCACATCGGCGATGGCTCCAACCGAGATATGCCCCAGCATTTCGCGCTTGATCACCTGCGCGGGCGTCCAGGTACTGGCTTTGATCACATCCGGCACCGACTCGCCCATCCCGACGAATTTGGACATGATGCTCAGGAGGTCTTTCATCGAACCGTTCATGCTGCCGGTGTGCAAATCGGTGCTGATCGTAGTCGGCAAAAAACCGGCTTTGACGGCGGGAATGGCCTGCGAATAATTGAAGCTGGCGCCCCCGTAGCCCACGTCGAAAACAATGCCCCGTTTGCGGGCTTCCCAGACAAACGGTTTTACTTTCCCGGTGGCTTCGTCCACAATCGTTTCGCGAACATTGTCGTCCAGCAAGGTATAGGTGTGGGTGAAAATGTCGCCGGGGCGGAGGTGTTTCAGGAACAGTTGCTCGAGCGACAACGGCGGATTGTGCATCCCGAAGTCGACCATTACCGGCATATTCGCCAGTTTCCCGGCTTCCACGGCCCGGTCGACGGGCGTCCAGGTGCCACCCATGTAGTGTGCAACTTTGAAACCGACCACATCGTTCGCATTTCCGAGTGCCATGGCAGCCGCCATTTTCGGGTCCATGTCGGTCGTGTCCTGTTCCCAGTTGCCGCCCCGCATGCCTTCGCCAACAATGTTGAGCAGCGAAAGAACCCGCGTTTTTGACGAGAAAATGATATTTTTCTTGAAAGCCGGAAACGACTGCCAACCTGCTCCACCCGCATCAACGATGGTGGTAACGCCCACGCGGAACGTAAAACCGTCGGGCGAAACCGCCGTCAGGCCGTTACTCAGGTAGTGATTCGGTTCGGTGCCGTAAAAAACGTGGCCGTGGATGTCGATCAGGCCGGGTGTCACCAGCATGCCTTTGGCATTGACCACCTGCTTGGCCTTACTGGCGTCGATGTTTTTGGCGACCTGCACGATTTTACCGTCGGTAATGGCCACATCCAGCACTTCGTTGAGGTTGTTTTTCGGGTCGATCACCTGCCCGCCCTTGATGACGATGCTATAGGTCTGGGCACGAAGCGTCCCCCCGATACAACCGATCAGCAAGACTAAAAAATACAGTTTTCGCATGGGTTTAGGAGTAATAAGCAACTAAAATCAGACCGACGCTTTCGTGAGTTCTTCCTTTAATCGGGTTGCGACAATCTTCTCCTGACCCGGCTTCAACATCCAGGTGGTCAGGCTGATACCGCCCTGTTCACCCACAACTTCAATCGACGGATCGCCGTTGCGCAGGTTTTCCTGCAGGGCTTTCGTCGTCAGATTGATTTTGGCGGGTTCCCACTTGATTCGCAGGGTCGGCGTGTGATTGCCCAGTTCGGGCCGGAAGGTTTCCACCGAAACGCCATTGACTTTTTTAACGGTATCGGAAATATGCGCCACGCGGTCTTCCCACATTTTCCATTCCTTCTGCTGATCCTGACCGACGAATTTTTCGAGCGCGACGTACATGCCCAGAATTTCTTCCTTATTTACTTTCATCCCGCGACCGATCGTTGAACCACGGGGCGGCATGCTCAGCCGGGCAGCGGCAATCAGGTGTTTTTTGCCCATCAGAATCCCGGCGCTTTGCGGCCCGCGCATGGCTTTTCCGCCCGAAACGCACACCAGATCAAAGCCCATTTCGTGGAATTTCCAGAGGTTTTCGACCGGCGGCACATCGGCGGCAATGTCGATCATGGTCGGGATGTTGTGTTTCTTCGCCAGATTCACCCACTCCTGGTGCATGATTTTGCCCTGATCCGACTGGATGTTCAGAAACCACATCAGAGCGGTTTTTTCGTTGATGGCTTTTTCGACTTCCTCGACGGTTTCGACAAAAACCATCTTGCAGCCCGTATTGGTCAGGGCGTGCGAATACCCGACGTTGTGGCCTTTCTGAACGATCACTTCGGATTTCATGCCGGTGCCTTCCAGTTGCGGCAGCGCTTCCACTTTCTTCTGATCCATGCCGGTCAGCACACCCGCCAGACCGAGTGTCATGGCCGAGAAACAGCCCGCCGTTACCACCGCCGATTCGGCGTGAACCAACGCGGCAATTTTCTCCCCGACTTTAGTCTGCACATCGTCGAGCATCATGAATTCTTTGGAAGCCGCCTGAATGGTTTCCATCACCTCGTCCTGCATCAGCGAACCCGTCATGGCGGTGTAGGTTCCGGCGGCATTGATGAACGTTCTGATTCCCAGCTCTTTCACCAGGTTTCGGGGAGCCAGCGAGGTGGTTGCGGCCAGGGCTGATTGCAACGGCGCTGTACTGCCTACCAATCCGCCCAGCAGCGGCATGGTCGATAACCGTTTGAGGATTTTTCTTCTACTGATCATGTCGATGGGTTAACTAAGACGTACAAAAAAACCGCCCTCCCGAAGCGAAAGAGCGGCCTGAAATTCAATTAAATGTAAGCGATACAGTCCATTTCAACGAGCGAATCGCCGGGAACACCGCCGTAAACCGCTACCGTTGTGCGCACCGGCGGCTTGCTGCCAAACCGGCCTTTGTACACTTCGTTCATGGCTTTGTAATCGTTCAGATCGTGCAGGAAAACCGTCACTTTCAACACTTTTTCCATCGACGAACCGGCTTTAATCAGCTCTTTTTCCAATTCTTTCAACACCTCATCCGTATGCACTTTGATATCACCTTCTTTGTGGTAGCCTTTTCCGGCCACAAAAACCAGATTTCCCATTTTGGTCGAACCGGAAAACAGCGGTACATCCTGTTCCGTAACCACATTGAAGACTTCTTTCTGCGGAGCAGCAGCGGCTTCCGCTTTCGAGGTGGCGACACCCAGACCGGTAATTCCGGCGACTGAGGCAAAAAGGCGTTTGAGGAGGGATCGGCGTTGTGATTTCATTAGAAAATTGAAGAATGGATAAATGAATACTAAAATTTTTAAGTAAATAAGCGTTTTTTTACATCTATTGCCAGATTTCTGGTCAAAAAAGAAACCGGTTTTTTAAAGCTGACAGCCTTTGCTGGTAATGATGATGTGTGCGTCCATTTGTTCGTAATGCGCACTGATGGTGTTACAGATCAAATCCAGCTTCTCAAATAGCGGTTCGTCGTCCAGCGAAGCCGTCAGGTAACAGTCTTTCATGACCTCTTCATCGTAGACAATTTTAATTCCGTACGATTTTTCAAGGGTGGCGAAAACCTCGGCAATCGGCGTTCGTTTGAAGCTAAACAGCTGATACTTAGCGGGCCCTTCCAGCATGGCCGGTTTCGGCACCACACTCTTGATGATGCGCGTGTCGGTCGGCGAAAAGACGATCTGCTGATTGGGTGTCAACACGATTCCGCCCAGTTTGTAATCTTCTTTCTGCTGTGAAACCGTCGCCTGCGTGCCCGCAAAAACCGATACCTTACCGGTTTTCACCAATACCTTTACCTGACTCGCATCTTCCGGGGCCTGTACCGTAAAACTGGTCCCTAACACCTTCGTTACCAATCCGTTGGCGTACACGTAAAAAGGACGGCTCGGGTCTTTATGGACTTCAAAAAACGCTTCACCCACCAGATAGACTTCCCGAATCTCACCCCCGAAATCGTTCGCGTAACTCACCCGGCCCTGCGGTTTCAACACGATGGTGCTGCCGTCCGGCAAATTGATCGTTTTTGGTCCGTTGTTGGCGTTGGCAACTTCCAGGAGCGGTTTTGAAACCTGCGTGATCAATTCCCGATACGTCGTTCCTGTTTTCGGAGCGGGTTGCTGAACCATATACCGCAGGAAAAAGCCCAGTACCAACACGATTCCGGCCGCAATCCCGTACTGCCAGGGCGTAAACCGGTACCATTTTACGGCTGGTTTTTCGATTTCATCGATCGAGAGTTGCAGCCGTTGAATTTCGTTTTTCACTTCCCGATCCGAAACAGGAGCCTGATCGGTCGGAAACCGCGCATACACCTCCGTCAGCGTACTCAGCAAATGGTAAGCCTTATCGATCAGTTCTTCCTTATCCGGATTTTGAGCCAGCCAATTCTTCCAAAAATCACTCTCGATAGGGTCATTTATTAATTTCCAACGCTGAAAAGACGGATCAATCGCTAATTCCTCCGGCTCAATATTCCGATAATCTTGCATACCAAACAGTAATACTTTGCTGATTACGGGTAAAGATGCAAGTGTGTACGGTCAATACTCCTTTTTTCGGAATAATATTTCGAGTTGATTTGTATCCCATTCCAGTATTTACCCAATTTTGGCAACCGTTCCCCCAAACTCCGTTTCAGGTACGGTTTTCCACCCGAATAGGACTAGTCAAACCGATCTCTTATTACGAATGAAAAAGGCTTCATTTTGCATTTTCTGCCTGGTTTTAGTATTCATGTTGTTCCACCCGGTTTTGGGCCAGCCGAAAAAACCGGCTTTTCGGGTTGTGGCGATGGCCGAAAAAGGCGGAGGAGTTCACGCGCCGTTTGTGGCAGCCGCGAAAGAATGGCTTCAGCAACTGGCAACGGAGAACAATTTCACCATTGACTACATCGAAAATACGGAACCGATCAATGACAAATTCCTGGCTAAGTATCAGTTATTCATCCAGTTGAATTATCCGCCGTACAGGTGGACCGACGTGGCGAAGGCGGCTTTTATCAAGTACATCGAACAGGGAAAAGGCGGTGGCTGGATCGGTTTTCACCATGCTACCCTACTGGGCGAGTTCGACGGTTATCCGATGTGGCCGTGGTTTTCGGACTTCATGGGCGGCATCCGGTACGTCAATTACATCCCTAATTTTGCCAAAGCGACGGTTCATGTAGAAGCCCAATCCCATCCAGCAATGAAAGGATTGCCGACCACGTTCGAGGTCGAGAAAGAAGAATGGTACCGCTACAACAAGAGCCCGCGTCCGAACGTCAAAGTACTGGCAACGGTCGATGAAGCTTCGTATTCCCCCGACTCCGAGGTCAAAATGGGCGGTGATCACCCGGTGATCTGGTCGAACGAGCGGATGAAAGCGCGAAATATTTACATTTTCATGGGTCATCACCCGGATTTGTTCAAAAACGCTTCCTTCAAAACCCTCTTCCGAAACTCGATATTCTGGGCCGCAAACCACTGATTAAGCCGATTTAATTGATTTAAACTGATTTTTTATCCGTAAGAATCCGTATCATCCGTTCAATCGCTACGGCGACCCGGCCGCGTTCCTATCCAATTATCAATAACTAACCTATGAGTAAACCTGAACCCGTATTCCCCCAAACCGTCCAACCGGTGATTAGCCCGGCGCGGGTCGGAGCGATCGATATGCTGCGGGCGTTGACGATGGTGCTGATGATTTTCGTCAATGATCTCTGGTCACTAAAGGCCATTCCCGTCTGGCTTGAACACGTGCCAGCAGGAGCCGACGGCATCGGGCTGGCCGACGTTGTTTTCCCGGCTTTTCTGTTCCTTGTGGGCATGTCGCTGCCCTTCGCGATTGACAACCGCCGGAAAAAAGGCGATTCGGATTTTCAACTGGTGAGTCACGTTTTGCAGCGGTCGGTTGCGTTGCTGACGATGGGCGTTTTTCTGGTCAACGGTGAATCGATCAACGCCGAAGCGACGGGCATGCACCGGCTGCTGTGGTATGCCATTTCGTGTAGCTGCTTCATCCTGATCTGGAATGCGTACCCAAAATCGATGCCGAAAGGGTTGAGTCGGTGTCTGAAAATCATTGGTTTGCTGATCTTGTTGACACTAGCAATTCTGTATCGTGGTGGTGACAACGGCGCATTAACCCGCTTCGAGCCCCATTGGTGGGGCATTCTGGGGCTCATCGGCTGGTCGTATCTGGCGGCTGCGCTGGTCACGGTTTTTGCCCGAAACCGGCTGGCGGTTTTGATCGCGGCCTGGGGCGGTTTTGCGGTTTTAAGCCTGGTAGCCCACGCGGACCTGTTGCCCAAAGCCGTCAGTTTCATTCCCGGTGCCATTCGCAACGGAACGCTGGCGGGTCTGAGCCTGGGCGGTGTCGTGATCGCAACGCTGTTTCAGCAGTACCGAAAGAAAGCCAATAACCGACAAATGACGCTCGTTTTTCTGGCCATTTCGGTTTTACTTATCGGTCTATCGGTACTCACGCGCCCGTATTGGGGACTATCGAAACTGGACGAAACACCGGCCTGGCTGTTTCTGTGCAGCGCCTTCACGATGCTGGCATTTACGGTTATTTACTGGCTCGTCGATGTACTGGGAAAAGATCATTGGTTCCGCTTCATCAAACCCGCCGGAACCGACACGCTGCTGTGTTACCTGATTCCGTATTTTGCCTATGCCACCACGGCTTTACTCGGTATTCATCTGCCGGACTTCTTGCTGATTGGTGGAATGGGTCTGCTAAAATCCTTTCTGTTTGCGTTGCTGTGTGTCTGGATAACCGGTTTTCTGAGTAAAGCGGGCATTCGGCTGAGGTTATAAAATCACTAAAATTTCTCAAAAAAACCGTATCTTTCGTTTCCCCAATCACCTAAGCGATGTACTGAAAGATGCGAAGCCGTACCGTTCGGATGGTGTGTTGGCTGGTTTTATTCCTGCCCGGAATGGCTGTAAGTCAAAACCTCGTTCAGAATGGCGGTTTTGAAACGTACCGCTCCTGCCCGCGTCAGGATAATCTGCTCATCGAAGCAACTCCCTGGTACAATCCCAACGGCGCCACGCCCGACTTTTACCACCAATGTTTTCCGACCGTCCAGATGGAGTTGCCGCCCCATTCCGGGCAGGGCCTGGCCCGGCTGTTTCTGGATGTCAGTTGGGCCGAATACCTTGCCACTCCACTCAAAAAACCGCTGGAAGCCGGTGAGTGCTATTTTTTCGAAATGTACGTCGCCACGCCTACACCGAGCAAATACCTGAACGGAACCATCGGTGCGTATGTGTCCGAAAAAGCCCTCAATTCAACGGAAAAAGGCCTGTTCACGGCGGATGCCCAGGTGATTGACAACGTGCTGACCACCAGCATTCCGATGCTGCGTTGGGAGAAAATTTCGGGGTATGTCAAAGCCAAAGGCGGGGAGCAATACCTGACCATCGGAAGTTTCAAAAAACTGCCGGTTTTTCTGGGATATTTCTACCTCTTCGTCGACGATGTTGCGCTGTTACCAATTAAAACGGATTTAGGGAAAGACACCACGCTCTGCGGCCGGAAAAGTACCCTGCTGCTCGATGCCACCACGCCCGGTGCCACCGAATACCGCTGGCAGGACGGCAGCACCTCGCCGACGTTTTTGGTCACCAAAGCCGGTAGTTATTCGGTCACAGTTACGACGCCCTGCAAAACGCTGCGCGACACGATCAAGGTGGATTATGCCCTGGATTTTGACCTTGGCCGCGATACGACACTCTGTGACGGCCAGACCATTACGCTCAAAACACCGCCGAATGTGCCGCCGACCTTTCGCTGGCAGGACGGTTCAACCACGCTTACCTATCCGGTCGAACAGGGCGGTTTGTATAGTTTGCGGGTTCAGCAGGCCAGTTGCGTTGTTACGGATAGCATTCAAATCCGGTTTGTTCGGCCGCCCCGCCTGAATCTGGGGCTGGATCAAAATCTGTGTGGGGCCGAAGTGTACACGATCCGACCCGACTATGCCGAAGGAAAATTTGCCTGGCAGGATCAGACCGTGGAAGTGGTCCGGACGGTGGGCCAAACCGGTTTATTCCGGGCGTCGGTCAGCAATGACTGCGCCACGGTCAGTGACACCATCGGTATTTCGTACAGCGATTGCGGGTGTGTATTGTACACCCCCGATGTATTTACCCCCAATGGCGACGGGCAAAACGATGTCTTTCAGCCGTTTGGCTGCGGAGATATTACCATTAAATCCCTATCGGTTTTCAACCGCTGGGGCGAACTGATTTTCCGAACCGACGTACCGCCTTTTGAATGGAATGGAAATTACCTCGGAAAAACCGCTCCCTCCGGCGTCTATGGCTGGTTGATTCAGTATACATTGAATCAGGGAACCGGCGTGCTGGCAGAACAAAAACGGGGCGCACTCAGTCTGACCCGATAGTGCGCCCCGTCAATGTATAGTTCCAAAAACCGTTAGCCTTTCTTCTCGGCAGCAGCGGCCTCTTCGGCTTCGGCCAGTTTAACGGCTTCGTACAGATTGACAACCGCGCCGGTTTTTGACAAATCCGTGAAATTGACCAAATCGTTGGACTCCGGCCGAAGCACCTGCCGGTTTTGCACGATGGCCGATTTCTCAATGATGCGCTTCAGATCGGCGTAAGTCAGTTTCGGGAAATACGATTTCAGAACGGCCGCAATACCGGTCACGACCGGAGCGGCCATGCTTGTACCGCTCAGATTGTCGTACCCATTGCTGGGGGTTGTGGAATAAATGGCCGCGCCCGGCGCAAAGACATCGACGGTTTTCCGGCCATAATTCGAAAACGACGCCACCAGTCCTTCGTTGTTTTTGGACGTGATCGCGCCCACCGTAATCAGGTTCGGAATCGCCGATCCATCCATAAACCGGTCGGACGGAAAACTGGCCGTTGTGTCCAGCAACTTGTTGTCGTTACCAGCCGCATGAATCAGCAAGACACCTTTGGAAAGGGCGTACCGCATGGCGTCATCCACGGTTTTGCGCTGGGGCGAAACGTCTTTTCCGAAGCTCATATTGATGATCTGCGCACCGTTATTGACCGCATACCGGATCGCATTGGCCACATCCTTGTCGCGCTCATCGCCATCGGGAACCGCCCGAACGGCCATGATCCGAACCTGATCGGCCACGCCCAAAACACCAATATTATTGGTTCGGTCGGCACCGATGATTCCGGCGACGTGTGTGCCGTGCAGGGCATCGGGACCCGTAATATCGGCATTGCCGTAATTCGTTTCGCTCATGTCATCGGGTTTGTCGCCAACTATGGAGCGGCTTTCATAATCCGGATTGTAAGCGTATTCGGCCTTCGCTTTCAGGTCTTCCAGTCCGCGTTTCAATTCAGCCTGAATGTCTTCAGCCTGACCAAACCCCTGCGCGCTGGTCATTTCGTACATGGCTGCGGCTGCTTTCTTGACGAATTCAACATCGGTCGCCGGTTTTTTGAGGGTATTCGTGTCGAGTTTATCGACGCCCAATGCTTTTTTCAATCCGTCGATGATCGTCACCAGCTGGTTGCTGAAGGTGGTGTAGGATTCGTACTGCTCCTTGTATTCAGCACGTTTCTTTTCCATCTCGGTTTTGTATTTCACAAACTGATCGTATTCTTTCTGCTGCGCCGGTTTGAGCGACGACCGTTTTTTGCCTTCGTACAAAGGCCGCAGCCGGACGTATTGCCGGGTCACTTCGGCGGTTTCGTACTGGACATTGCGACCGTCTTTGCCGCCAATGAAATTCCAGCCGTGGACGTCGTCGACATAGCCATTTTTATCATCGTCGATTCCGTTTCCAGGGATTTCCTTCGGATTGGTCCAGAGAACGCGCTTTAAATCTTCGTGGGTGGAGTCGATGCCTCCGTCGATCACGGCGACAATCACGGGTGTTGGTTTGCGGTTGCTGAGTAATTCGCGGTAGGTTCGGTCGGTGCTGATTCCCCAGACGCTGTCGGCTTTCGAATCCAGGTGGAACCATTGAGAAGACTGGGCCTGGCTTTGGGCCGAACCCAGCAGGATGAATGTATAGAGACTAAGCAGTCGGAATACAATCGTTTTGAACGCCATAAAAAAGAAAAGTTATCGGTTAAGTTATTTTCGTTAACAACGGAAACGGAGACTGTGTTCGCGCTGGTCGCAGTTAGGTATAACGAATCGAAGGTGAATTACTATATATTTTACTGATTATTGGGTTCCGAACACCAAATTTCACCCAATTCAGGGGAGAACAGTGCGGTTTTTTCGAAAATTAAATGGGTTTGCTATAATCACCTGGCAGCCACCGATCGGCTAGTTAAAACCAGACTATATGGATATTTTTTAAGCGGACTTTCCAGTCGCATAGCGACTGAATGTTTGTAGTATAACCCGATTAACGAATTCTTTTTGGTCGCGTAGCGATCTAACAGGGTATTTTGTTAGGTCGCTACGCGACCGCCCGGCGGCCCGGCAAAATGAGCAAACTCGGCTGCTTTTCCTACAAACATTCGGTCGCTATGCGACCCAAAAGAAGTGTATATCCTTCAGTTATTTCAACAAACCGATGCCGGCCATCAGAAGGAAAACCAGCCCCGCGTACCAATAGTCTTTCAACTCCTTGAGCGCCCGCCAGAGGAGATTAGCAACCGCCCCGCGGCTCAGCGACATCACTTCGGCGATGGCTTCGTTGTCCAGATTTTCGTAAAACCGCAGGTAAATAATTTCCTGCTGGCGACGGGAGAGTTGCGGAATGAGTTGCTGCAGTTTTCGGACGTAATACTGACTGGTTTCGTCTTCGATGATGGCCGTTTCGATGGGCAAATCGCCAATCAATCCGGAATCAAAATCCAGTTCTTCGCTTTCTTCCAGCCATTTATCCGCGGTTTTCCGGCGGTAAATCCGTCGGCGAATCGACACCAGCAGATAGAGTTTGACGGAATCCGGCTGGCTCAGGGTCTGGCGTTTGTCCCAGATTTCCAGAAACAGATCCTGAATGCAATCCCGGATGACCTCGCGATCCCGGGAGAACTTGCTCCCGTAGTTATACAGCCGTTTGTAATACCGCTCGGCCAGTTCGCCCAACGCCAGTTCATCACCGTCCCGAAAGTGACGCCAGAGGTCGGCATCAGCAATCGCTTCAAGCGGACGGTGATTGGACGGTAAACGAAACATACAGCCTAGTGTCAAACAAATCAGCACTGATTATCAACGGGTAAACAACCATTGGTAACCTCAGGTCGGTCATCTTTCCTTCGCAAAAGCGACGGTCCGATCCTTTTTACCCTTGTTAAAAGAGGGATAGAGATCACAAAAATCAGGGCGTTCCCGGAATTTATAAAAAAATAAAATGATTTTTTTGATTATTTCCGGCAGGAAGCTGATTCTCCCTTGTTGAATAGCCTTTTTAATCTCTTCCCTGAATGGCGCATTACCAACACCTTGAAGACTTTCTGAGGGATCCTTCTTTCCAGGCCTGGATCGACGGCGACCCGGAAGCGACGGCCTTCTGGACGGCCTGGCGCCGGGAAAATCCCGAACACCAGGCGGTTTTGGATCAGGCCAAAGCGCTGATGTATACCGTTCGGCGGCAACCGGTCGATTTGTCGGACGACGAAGTGCGGCAGGAAGTCCAGCATCTGGTGACGCAGTTTCGGCAGCGAAAACAAACGGAACGCCCGGAAACGGAACCGCTGGAACCCGTCGTCTGGTGGAACCGGCGGGTCTGGTTGCGCGGAGCTGCTTCCATTCTGGTCGTTCTGGGACTGGGTTTCCTGCTCGTGCGGCAGAATTCCCGGCCGGAGCCGACGGTTTACCGCCAGCTTGTCAGCGAAGCCCCCACAGAACTTCTGGAAAAAACGAACACCAACCGCGAGCCGCTCACGCTGGTGCTGGCCGACGGATCGGCGATTACGCTGGAGCAAAACAGCCGGATCAGTTACCCAAAGCAGTTTACCGGTTCGTTTCGGGAGGTGTATTTGTCGGGCGAAGCGTTTTTTGAAGTAGCGCACAATCCCGGCAAGCCGTTTTTGGTCTACGCCAACGAAACCGTTACCAAAGTGCTGGGAACGAGTTTCCGGATTCGCGCATTCGATACGGGCCCGGAAGTGGCCGTGGCGGTTCGAACCGGGAAAGTCTCGGTTTACCCCAAAACCGCCTTCCGCAAAACCACTTCCGGAACCGTTCAGGAGCCTGCGGGCGTGTTGCTGATCCCGAATCAGGAAGTGGTTTTTAACCGAAAAACCGAACAGTTGCAAAAAGGCCGCGTCGAAAAACCGGAGCTGGTGGCCATCGCTACGCATGTTCAGGAACTGGATGTGGAAGATGTTCCGGTGACGCAGGTGCTGGAAAAACTGGAAAAAGCGTACGGAATTGAGCTGGTTTACGACAAAAACCGGCTTGAAAAATGCCCGATTACGGCTCAGTTTTCGGACGAAACCCTGGCCAACAAACTCGAATTTATCTGCCGGGCCATCGGGGCAACTTATCAGGTACAGGATGGGCGGGTGCTCATTCAAAGCCCGGGCTGCACTCCCTGAAACGAACCCGGTTTTACGTCATTTCTAACCCCTTATCTGCGTGCCTATGCCTGAATAAAAACGCTACACTCCTCTTCGCTTCCGCGAAAAACGTCCTGGGTTGGCGTGCCCGACTGCCTGAGCGGTAATGGTTCCAACAGCATCGTTCCGGCTCCCGACGCGCCACCCAGCCCGTCCTGCAAACTTCCTCATCGTTTGGCAAGACGCCCAAAAAGGCGTCGATGAGGGATTTTTTGTCCATTTCTTCCGAAACGACTCAAAAAACAACCCAATGTATGAAAAATCCAGACTGGATTTCACCCTCCTTAATCAAGCTTATGAAACTTTCCCTCCTCCAGGTGCTGCTAGCGGCCTGCGTGGTTAGCCTCTCCTTCGCCCGCGACAGCCGGGCTCAGGAAATGCTGAACAAGAAAGTGACCGTACAGGTAGTCGACCAAGACATCAAAACCACGCTGAAATTCATCAGCAAAGCGGCTCAGGTACGGTTTCTGTACAGCTCGCTGATGATTCAGGCCGACCGGAAAGTCACGTTTACGGCCGTCGATGAGCGGCTGGAAACGATCCTCGATCAATTGCTGACACCCCTGAAAATCACCTATAAAGTGGAAGGCAAACAGATTCTGCTGACCGCGGCCCCATCGGGCGCCCTCAAACCGCTACCGACTGATGGCATGGCTCAGGCCGGACTCGATCAGTCGATATCCGGCACCGTGACTGACGAAAAGGGCGAAGGGTTGCCGGGCGTCAACCTCATTCAGAAGGGCACCAGCCGGGGAACAACGACGGATAAAGACGGCCATTTTAAATTTCAAATAACCGACGGTCAGGCGGTTCTGGTGGTTAGCTCGATTGGCTATCTGACGCAGGAAGTCACGGTTACCAACCGGCAGGTACTCGCGATTCAGCTGATTACCGACACCAAGGCGCTGAACGAGGTGGTGGTGGTTGGGTACGGCACCCAGTCGAAACGAAATGTAACCGGTTCCGTGGCAAAAGTAGATATGAAAGTCACCGAAAACCTGCCCAACACCAACGTCGCCCAGGCGTTGCGCGGGCGGGTGGCCGGGGTACAGTTTATCGACAATGGACGCCCGGGCCAAAGCGGCAGCATTCTGGTCCGGGGTCGTCGGTCCATCACCGCCAGCAACGATCCGCTGATTATTCTGGACGGTATTTTCTTCAACGGGAGCTTGGCCGAAATCAATCCGAACGACATTGAATCAATGGAAATCCTGAAAGATGCCAGCGCGGCCGCCATTTACGGTTCCAAAGCGGCCAACGGCGTCATTCTGATTACGTCTAAACGCGGCAAAAGCGACAAACCGACCATTCGGGTCAACAGCTATTACGGGGTATCCAACTGGAGCAACCGCATCAAAATGCTGTCGCCCGAACGCTACCTGCAAAAAACGCTGGACTACCGGGCGCAAAGCGGGCAGGAAGCCAATCCGGCCAACATTGCCAGTTATCTCCAGAACACCGAAGCCGAGAATTACCGGAATGGAACCACGATTGACCCCTGGGATGAGGTGTCGCAAAAAGCCGGGGTGCAGTCCTACGACCTCAGTATTGCCGGTCAGTCGGGCCGCACCAATTACCTCGTATCGGGGGCTTTCGTGAACGAACAGGGCCTGATTTACAAAGACATGGCGAAACGCGTGACGCTGCGAACCAATCTGGAAACGAAGGTGGCCGACTGGCTGACAGTGGGGGTTAATGCCACCTACGCCCGGCGCGATTTGTCGGGGGTGGATGTGGCCCTCAACTGGGCCGCCCAGGTCAGCCCCTTTGCCAAAATGTATTACGACGACGCCAAAACCGATCCGGTTCACTTTCCGCAGGATGTGCAGCTCGTCCCCAACCCGCTTTTCAACTCCATCCGTCGTCAGAATGAAGAAATCTACCACAATCTGTTTTCCAATTTCTACGCAAAAATTGAGGTGCCCTTTGTAAAAGGACTCAGTTACCGGATCAATTATTCACCCAACTACCGCTGGGAACACAACTATTTGTTCGAACCGGCTTACCAGCGTTTCGGCGAGAATATTCTGGCCAATGCCAGTAAATACAACCGGGAAACGTTCGACTGGGTACTGGAAAATATCGCCACTTACAGCCGTCAGCTGGGCCGCGATCATGCGTTTGATGTAACGCTTCTGTACGGACGAAACCACCGCCAGTGGGAATCGACCACCGCTACGGCTTCCAACTTTTTCAACGGCGCCAATGGCTGGAACAACCTGGGCATTGCCCAAACCCAGCAAACGACAACGGATGCTTCCGTTCAGGAGGGTATTTCGTCGATGTTGCGACTGAACTACCATTTCAAAAACCGGTACCTGTTCACCCTGACGGCCCGGAGGGATGGCAGTTCGGTTTTTGGTGCCCAGAACAAGTATGCCACGTTTCCATCGGCCGCCGTGGCCTGGATTGTGTCCGACGAGCCTTTTTTAAAACCGCTGACGTTCATCGACCTGCTGAAACTGCGCGTCTCCTATGGTTCGGTCGGCAACCAGGCCATTTCGCCGTACCAATCCCTGAGCCGATCCGATAAAACGCAGTACGTCTTCGGCGATGGCAGCCCCACCTACAACGGTACTTACCCGTCGGGCATGGCCAATACCGATCTGAAGTGGGAAACCACCACCTCGGCCAACGTTGCGGTTGATTTCGAAATTTTGAAAGGACGCATCGGCGGAACGCTCGAATATTATAACATGGACACCAAAAACCTGCTCCTGAACCGTTCCCTGCCCTCGGCAACCGGTTTTCCGTCGGTCATTACCAACCTGGGGGCCACCAACAACCGGGGATTTGAAATGACGTTCAATACCCTGAATATGCAACGGGGTTCGTTTGAGTGGAGCAGCAATCTCGTGTTTTCGACCAACCGGAACCGCATCGTTCACATTTACAGCCGCGACCTGAACAAAGACGGCGTGGAAGACAATGACCTGGGAAATAAATGGTTTATTGGCCAGCCCGTTCAGGTGGCGTTTGATTACGTGATCGATGGCGTCTACCAGGAAGGAGAACAGTTGCCGACCGGTTACAAACCCGGTTTTTACAAACTGAAAGACCTGAATGGCGACGGCAAAATCACCACCGACGACCGCACAGTCGTGGGGCAGCTGGAACCCAAATACCGCTGGGGTTTTACCAACACCTTCCGCTACAGCAATTTTACCCTATCGGTTTTTCTCAACGCCATGCAGGGCTGGATCCGGAGCTTCAACCAGATGATTCCGAGCAATAATTTTCCGGGCAGCGCGTCGAATTTCCCGGACAACGGCTGGTGGACTTCCGAAAACAAATCGAACACGATGGCGTCGCTGGTGTATACCAATCCGTACGGCCATGGGTATTACGTAAGCCGCGATTTTGTGCGGGTGCAGGATGTCTCGCTGGCGTATGAGTTGCCGAAAACGTTGCTCAGTCGCTGGAAAGTCGGCACAGCCCGGGTGTATGTGAGTGGTAAAAACTTGCTGACGTTCACGAAATACCCTGGTTTCGACCCCGAAATTGGCTCAGAAGCCAACGGTTATCCCATGCCCCGCACGTTGACGGGCGGTATTAACCTCAGTTTTTAACCTCATGCTGAACGAATCCCAAACCATGAAATACATCCTTACGATCCTTTCAAAACGGTATCTGACCGCTCTCAGCACACTGGTGCTGGTGTTCGGGAGCAGTGCCTGTAAAGACACGGTGCTCGACGAAGTTCCCCGGGCTTTTCTGAATCCCGACGTGGTGCTGGTGGATAAAACCGGTTTTGAAACTGCCATCATCGCCATTCACGCAGCGGCCCGCGACGAACTGTTCGGCACCGATACCGAAAACCTGCACGCCATGAACATCGGTACCGACGCCTACATGCCGGGGGCGGTTTCGACGCTGCTGCGCGACTACAACGTTTCGCTCACGCCCACGCTCGCGTCCGTCGATCTCTGGTGGGAATGGGCGTACCTGAAAATGCTGTCGCGTTCCAACATCGTGCTCGACTACGCCGATAAAGCGACGGTGAAATGGGCCAGTGAAGCCGAGAAGAACGCCATTGTGGCCGAAGCCCGGTTTTTTCGGGGCTACACCTACTCGATTCTGGCCAATCTGTACGGCGGGGTGCCGCTGGTCGCGCACGTCGAAACCACGCCAAAAACCGATTATACGCGGGCGAGTCGGCAGGAAGTACTGGATTTTGCCCGGCAGGACCTCGAATTTGCTTCGCAATGGCTTCCCAAAAAACCAGCCGTGCCCGGCCGAATTGTGAAAGCAGCCGCCGACCATTTCCTGAGCGAGGTGTACCTGGCGCTGGGCAATTACGACAAAGCCATTGAAGCGGCTTCCGCCGTGATCAACGACGGTTCCTACAAGCTCATGACCCAGCGGTTTGGCAGCAAACTGGACCAGCCCGGCGACGTTTTTTCGGATCTGTTTCGCGACAAAAACCAGAATCTGGCCGCCAATACCGAAACCATCTGGGCGCTCCAGTTCGAATACCAGACGCCCGGTGGCGTCACTTATACCAATGCGACCAATGCCACGGCTTTTGGCGGCAACAGCAGCATGCGGGCCTGGGGAGCCGGTTATCACAACATCAAAGATCCGGAAGGCAAAGCGGGGATGGTGGTTTGCGATAGCCTGGGCCGCCCGGTTGGCTGGGTGATGGGAACGCCCTACGCCAGTTACGACGTCTGGAAGGAGGATTGGAACGACATGCGGAATTCGTCGTACAACATCCGCCGGACGTTCTACTACAACAACAACACCTCGCGGTTTTTCAAACAAAAAGTGGACCCCATCGCGGCAAAAATCGATACCCTTAACTCGGGCTGGTATTATCCATATACCCGCAAACTGGAGGGTGATCCGCTGGCCGGAAATACCGCCGGACGGACATTCGTTGAATTTTATAAAATCCGGCTGGCCGAAACCTATCTGCTGCGGGCCGAAGCCTACATTCGCAAAGGCGACAAACAAAAAGCGGCCGACGATCTGAACGTCCTGCGCAACCGGGCCAAGGCCAAACCGGTCACCGCCGACCGGGCCACGCTCGACTACGTGCTGGACGAACGCGTTCGGGAACTGATCATGGAAGAACCCCGCCGTCGGACGCTGATCCGCTTCGGTTTTCTGGCCAACTCGCCCGTTTTGGTCGATCGCGTGAAGAAATTCAACACCAAAACCGGCAGCAACATCGCCGAAAAACACGAATTGTTTCCCATTCCGCAGAAGTTCATCGATGCGAATCTGGATGCTAAAATTGAACAAAATCCGGGTTATTGACCGAAAACCGGGCAGTAAATACGTTGTCGGAATGCCTTACCTGGTATGACGTTCCGACAACGTCACTCAGATCTTTTTAAACCCATAACCTGAATGACCCGATTTCTTTCCCTTCTTTTCTGTCTTGTTTTGGCAGGAAAAACGCTGGCCCAAACGCCGGATTCCCTGCGCATCAGTTCACCTAACGGCCTGCTAACCTGGTCGATCCGCCTGCAGGACGAACCGCAATCGCCCCAGAGCCCGGTTTACGAAATTACGTACCGGAACAAACCGCTCATCCAACCGTCGCGGCTGGGAATGAGCAACAATGGTACCGGGTTACGCCCGCTCACCTGGGATAAAAACCTGCGGATTGTTTCGGCGACGAAACGGACGCAGCGGTCGAATTGGCAACCGGTCTGGGGCGAACGCGCCGACATTCCCGATCACTACAATGAACTGATTGTCACCTTCCGAAACGGGCCGGGAGCGGGAGGAACGATGCAGCTCATTGCCCGGGCTTACGACGAAGGCGTGGCATTCCGCTATTTTTTTCCGGAAGATCTGCGCGTGCAGGTGCTGGAGGTAGATCAGGAAACCACGTTTTTCAATCTGCCGCCAAAAACGAAAGCGCTCTATACCCATCACGCGCAGGGACGGTACGAAGAACGCGCCATTGAAAACTGGGCCAAGGCCGCCCAAATGCCGCTGACCCTCCGGCTCGACAACGGCACCTGGGCCTGCATTACGCAGGCCGAGCAAAGCAGTTATCCGCTGGTGAGGCTGAAAACCGTCGGTCCCAATCAACTGGTCAGCCAGCTCTACAGTGAAATCACCGAAGCTTCGCCGTTGGCGTCTTCGTGGCGGGTGGTGATGGCAGCCGACCGGCCCACCGACTTACTCCAAAATAACTACCTGATTCAGAGCTTGAATCCGCCGAATGAAATCAAGGACGTGAGCTGGATCAAACCGGGAAGAGTGATGCGCGACTTGACACTTTCGACCACCGGAGCCAAAGATCTGGTCGATTTTGCGGTGGAGCAAAACATCGATTACCTGCATTTCGACGCGGGCTGGTACGGCCACGAGTACGAAATTGCGTCGGATGCCACGAAGGTCAGCGTCGATCCGCGCCGGAATCCGAAAGGCGATCTGGATTTGCCCGAAGCCATCCGGTACGCGCGATCGAAGGGCAAAAAGATTATTTTGTATGTTAACCACCGGGCGCTCGAACGGCAACTGGATACGTTGTTACCGCTTTACGAAAGCTGGGGCGTTTCCGGAATTAAATTCGGTTTTGTGCACACCGGCTCGCACCACTGGACGGTCTGGCTCCACGAAGCGGTTCGCAAAGCCGCCAAACACCACCTGGTTGTGGACATTCACGACGAATACAGCCCGACGGGTTTCAACCGGACGTACCCCAATCTGTTGACGCAGGAAGGCGTGCGCGGCAACGAAGATTGGCCCGACGCGACCCACAACACGATTTTGCCGTTTACGCGGTATATTAACGGAGCCGCCGACTACACCTTCTGTTTCAACCAGCCCCGGCTGACCAACACCAAAGGACATCAGCTGGCGTTGCCGGTGATCTATTTCAGTCCGCTGCAATTTTTGTATTGGTATGGAAAACCGGCCGACTTTCCGGACCGGCAGGAAATTGAATTCTGGAAAGATTTACCCACAGTTTGGGATGATACGAAGGTATTGGCCGGAACGCCCGGTCAATTTGTCTCCATTGCCCGGCGGAAAGGAACCGACTGGTACGTCGGCACGGTCACCAATACCGAAGCCCGCAAAGTCGATTTACCGCTCACGTTTCTGGAACCGGGCAAAAGCTACTCCCTTGAACTGTATGAAGACGACGGGAGCGGCAAAGTTCGGAAGCAAACCCGCAACGTAACGTCCAAAGACCGGCTGACGGCCAACCTGTTACCTTCGGGTGGGCAGGCCGTGGTCTTGAAAAGAAAGTAACGGAATGAGCTTTCAAAATCAGAAAAGCCAGACAGGGTAGTTCTATTCAGCGTGCCGTGCCTCAAAATAAATAAAGGACATGATGCGGTTCTGATTTATTCTTGTTACCTTTGGTGAAATTTTAAAAATACAATACAATATAATGCAAACAGGAACTGTTAAATTTTTTAATGAACTCAAAGGTTTTGGGTTTATTACCCCCTCGGATTCAGACAAAGACATCTTTGTTCACGTATCAGGTTTGATCGACGAAGTTCGCGAGAACGACAAAGTTCAATTCGAAGTTGAACAAGGCAAAAAAGGTTTGAACGCCGTTAACGTAGAGGTTATTTAATCGAAAGATATAATAATTTGAAACGAATGGAGAAAACATGCTTTCGGGCATGTTTTTTTTTGCCCATACTTTTGAAAAACCGCATCTGGCGAATGCGGTTTTTTGGGTTCCTGAAGCTCGCTTTAAAGGCCACATGGACATCCGTGTATCATTATTCCGCTGGGTAACCTGATGTTATCAAATTATACCTAAAAAGACATTCAATTAACATTCATAAAATCAACCGATTACCACAACTTTATTAGAAATAATGCAACTTTGGCTTTTCATGGTATAGACCTTCTTTCTCTTCAATCATGCGACGTGTAGCGCTATCGCTAGTTATTTCACTTCTCTTCACTTCATCGCTTTTTGCCCAAAACTGGTACAAGGGCAACCTCCACACTCACTCGCTCTGGAGCGACGGCGACGATTATCCCGAAATGATCCTCGATTGGTACAAGGCCAACGGCTACCATTTCATCGGATTGTCGGACCACAATACGTTTCAGGAAGGTGAAAAATGGTATAAAGTGCCGCGCGCGCCCGAACGCCGACGCACGTTTGAGCGGTATTTACGCACCTTCGGGCCCGACTGGGTAAAATACCAAACCGGCCCGAACGACTCCCTGAAAGTACGGTTGAAAAACCTGAGCGAATACCGAACGTATTTCGAAGAACCGGAGAAGTTCCTGATTTTCAAGAGCGAAGAAGTTTCGACCGGGTACCAGGGTAAGCCGATTCACATCAACATGACAAACCTCCAGAACCTGCTGAAACCGCTGCCGGGCAACAGCGTGTCGGAAGTCATGCAGAACAACATCGACGCCGTAGTGGCGCAACGGCGGCAAACCGGGCAGCCGATGTTTCCGCACATCAACCACCCTAATTTTTACTACGCGATTACGGCCAACGACCTCATGCAACTCCGTCATGAGCGGTTTTTTGAGGTATTCAACGGTCACCCGCTCGTGCACAATAAAGGCGACAGTACCCGCGAAGGCACCGAATCGATGTGGGATAAAATTAACCTGACGTTTCTGAAACAAGGCCGCCCGCTGATGCTCGGTTTAGCCACCGACGACAGCCATAATTACACGTTTTTTGGACCAACGTACAGTAATTCGGGCCGTGGCTGGGTGATGGTCAATGCCCCGAATCTGAAACCCAATACCATTGTTGAAGCGCTGGAAGCCGGGCGGTTTTACGCAACAACGGGGGTAACGTTCGAAACCCTGACCCAAACCGCTCGACGTGTAGCATTTACGATTAAAGCCGAACCGGACATTACGTACAAGATTCAGTTTATCGGGATTCGGAAAGGGCAGGAAAAGGCGGAAATTCTCCGGGAGTTGTCCGGCACCGAAGCCAGTTATACGCTGACCGATGAGTTGCTGGTGCGGGCAAAAGTGATTTCGAGCAAACCCAAATTCAATCCGTACGAACCGGGCGATGTCGAAACCGCCTGGACACAACCGCTGGCGCCGTTGCAGGTTCCGCAGCCGCTGGCGACGGTCAAACCGCTGCCCAACGCCCACGCCCACAACGATTACGAACAATCCCGACCGCTGCTGGACGCGCTCGACAACGGTTTTACGAGTGTGGAAGCCGATGTGTATGCGCATCACGATACGCTCTACGTGTCGCACAACCAGCCCGCGTTCTGGAATCCTGATAAGTCACTCGAAAATCTGTATTTACGCCCGCTGGCCGAACGAATCAAACAGAATGGCGGGAAAGTGTACGCAAGCTATACGGACCCGGTTTACCTGATGATCGACTTCAAAACCGCTGCCGACAGCACGTACAAAGCCCTGGAAAAACAGTTGCAGAAATACCGGAATATCCTGACTTCCTGTCGCGGAAACCGCTGCCAGCCCGGTGCTGTGACGGTTTTTATTTCCGGAAACCGCCCGATCGAAACGCTGAAAAAAGCGAAGGAACGACTGGCGGGCATCGACGGACGGCCCTCCGATCTGGGCAAGGGATACCGCCGGGAGTTGATGCCGGTGGTGAGCGATTCGTACACGAACCAGTTGAGCTGGCGCGGACAGGGACCGATGCCGGACGATCAGTTTCAGAAGCTGAAACAACTCACGCAACGGGTTCATGCCGAGGGTAAAAAACTGCGGCTCTGGGCGTGTCCCGAAGACCCGGCCGTCTGGACCAAACTCCGCGAAGCCGGAGCCGATTTCCTGAGTACCGACCAACTGGAACTGGTGCGGGATTTTTTGTTGAAATAGACAAGAGAAGTGAGACAAGAGAATAAAGACAAAAAGCAATCCGGGCGCGATTCGTCTCTACTCTCTTGTCTCACTTCTCTTGTCTATTTCATTGCCCCGGCGGAATCGGCATGGGGACCGTGTTTTTGATCGGTTTCAGCGATTTCAGATACGCAAAAATGGCTTTTACGTCCTCATTCTTCACATTTGCGTACTGCGGCCAGGGCATGGGAGGCAACAGCATCCGGGTGTTGTCGAGCCCCCGGTACTTGCCTTGCTGGAAAGCCTTGGTGAATTGTTCCAGCGTCCAGTTGCCAATCCCGGTTTCGTCGGGCGTCAGGTTGGCGGCAAACGATACGCCCCAGATGCCCGCGACAGCCGTCATTTGTCCGGTAAACATCGCCCACTGACCATCTTTCACGGTATTTCGGTCGTAGGGAGGCAGCTTTTCATTCTCATTGTGGCCGGACAAAAACCGGTCCATGTCGGGCACCGGTCCCTGAGGGGTGAATTTCTTGGGCGAATGACAATCGGCGCACCCCATGATGGTCACGAGGTATTCACCTTTTTTGATCAGCGCCGGATCAGCAGTCGGTTTGGGCGCGACCAGATGGTTGCCGGTAGCGGACCCCGGTTTAGCCGGGTCGTTGTGGCTGGCGGTAAAACTCAGGGCTGAAAAGCCCGCGATGGCAATGGACAGCGAAAAAAGCCATTTTTTCATCATAGTGATCTGTTGTTAAATTGGATTGAAAAAAGCGGAAGATTCCGGCGTCAAAAGTCCGGTTTCGTACCGCCGGTTTCAAGCGATCTGTGGATGAAGGCGTAACTTTCGGGGTTGAAACGGAAACTTTTATTGATAGATCGGATAAACGCCACAAACCGTTGATTCATAAACCATTATTTGCTATGAAAACCCGTTTTTCGGCTCTTGTTTTGCTGATTTGCCTAAGTGGGCAGCTTTCGGCACAGCCTATTGCGTTACATCCGGAGAATCCGCATTATTTCAGCTACAAAGGCAAACCAACGGTTTTGATCACCTCGGGCGAGCACTACGGCGCGGTGCTGAACCTCGATTTTGATTTCATTACGTACCTCAACACGCTTCAGAAAGACGGCCTCAACCTGACCCGGACGTTTACCGGTGCCTACCGCGAAGCCCCCGGCGATTTTGGGATCGAGAACAATACGATGGCGCCCAAGTATAACAGGTATAGTTGTCCCTGGGCTAAGAGCGAACAGGATGGATATGCACTAGCCGGTAAAAAATTTGATCTTTCACGTTGGGATGATGCCTATTTCAAGCGATTAAAGGAATTTGTCGGAGCCGCAGAGCAACGCGGTATCATCGTCGAACTGGCACTTTTCTGCCCGTTTTACGAAGAAGGAATGTGGAGCATCAGCCCGATGTATTCGTTTAACAATGTAAACAAGCTTGGACACATCGGGCGCAATGACGTGTATACGCTCGATAAAAACGGTGGTTTGCTGGCGGTTCAGGAAGCGATGGTTCGGAAAATCGTGACGGAACTGAACGGTTTTGGCAATCTGCTGTTTGAAATATGCAACGAACCGTATTTCGGCGGGGTGCAACTGAACTGGCAACACCGCATCGCCGACGTGATTGTAGAAGCCGAGAAGAATCTGCCCAACAAACACCTCATCACGCAGAACATCGCCAACGGCGCGGCCCAAATTGAAAAACCGCATCCGGCGGTTTCGGTGTTCAATTTCCACTACGCTACACCGCCCAAAACCGTACCCCTGAATTATGGCCTGAACAAAGTAATTGGCGACAACGAAACCGGTTTTCGCGGCACCGCCGACTCGACCTACCGCAAGGAAGGCTGGGAGTTTCTGCTGGCCGGGGGCGGTTTATACAACAACCTCGACTATTCATTCACGTCCGTTCTGCCCGATGGTACGTACCAACCAGGACCGAAATCGCCCGGTGGCGGCAGCCCGGCCTTGCGAAAACAACTAGCTGTTTTGAAGGACTTTATGTACAGCCTGGACTTTGTTCGGATGAAACCGGATACGGTTTTACTGGCTTCTCCCCTCCCCGCGAACCTGCGGTTTCACGCCCTCGGCGAAACCGGAAAGCAATACGGCATCTACGTTTACAACCGCAACCACCCGAAACGGAACGAACCCCTGACGCTGTCGCTGAATCTGCCCGGCGGGCGCTACCGAATCACCTATGTAGAGCCGGAAACCAACCGGCCGGAAGCAGCAGAAAAAACTCCGGCATTCCGGCGGTTCGGCGATCCTGACAACCCCCGCTTTCGGAGCGGATCTGGGCGTAATTTTACGTACCCAATGACCGGCAGTCATTGGGTACGAACACGTTACTTAAACAAAGGCGCGTGGATTTCGCGCAGCGTTTCCACCGGAATCTTGATCACTTCCCGGTCGTAAGTCAGCAGGCCGTTGACTTCGCCTTCGACGTCGGTCGTCTGGGTGTATACGGCGGCCGAAACCCCGTTTTTCTGGTACATTTCCACCATCTTGCCGTACTTGGTCCGGTAGGCTTTCAAAACCGCATCCTTGTCCTGGTAGGTCTGGTAGCCCCAGTTCCGTTTGTTCGGGTCCCAGAGATGACCCGTCACCGGCCAGCCGATTCCGCCAAATTCGCCCACCACAATCACCCGATCTTTCTTGGGTGCAGGGATATTGGGGACTTCTTCGTAGGTATGAATGTCGTAGAAATCGCCCGCGCCCAGGTCCGACCAGCCACTGGCGGCATTGGTTAAGCGGCTCGGATCGAGGGCTTTCACCCAATCGGCCAGCCGCACATTATCGTATTGGCCCCAGCCTTCGTTGTGGACCACCCACGTCACGATGCTCGGATGGTTGTGCAGGCGGTTCATCATCCGGCGCAATTCCAGTTCAAACTGTTCCTTGCCTTTCGACCGGCGCAGCGGCTCGACCACTTCGCTGCGGCCCATGTCCTGCCCGCTCAAAAAACCGGACGGCATGTCCTGCCAGACCATAATGCCCAGCCGGTCGCAGTGGTAATAATACCGGGCCGGTTCCACCTTGATGTGCTTGCGGAGCATGTTAAAACCGGATTTTTTCAGGAAATCGATTTCAAACACCATCGCGTCGTCGGAAGGGGGAGTCAGCAAGCTGCCCGGCCACCAGCCCTGATCGAGCGGGCCGTTCTGGAAAAGCGGTTTGTTGTTGAGCAGCATCACGGGTTGCCCGGCAATCTTGCCCGGTCCCATCGAAATCTTCCGCATCGCAAAATAGCTCGTAACGGCATCCACCGGATTTCCGGTTACAGCGGCTTTGGCGTAGGCCGAACGCTCGGCGTCGTTGTGGCGCGGGCGGTTGCGGTTTTCCGTACCCGGAAACGGATCGGTTACCGTGACCAGTTCGGCTTTCAGGTTGTAGAGAAACGGGCTGTCGGGCGACCAGAGTTTCGGATTTTTGATCGGCACGTAGGCCACGCGACCCGAGCGAACCAAGAGCGTCGAAATGGTCTGCGTACCGTCCAGGGCCGTCAGCCGAACCGCGCTCGTCGGGTTCGTGATGGGTTTATTTAGCAATACTTCCACCCGGATTCGGCTTGAATCCAGTTCCGGCGTAATGCGCACTTCTTCGATGTAATTCGGATTCGGCACCGGTTCGAGCCAGACGGTTTGCCAGATGCCCGAAACCGGCGTATACCAGATCCCGTTCGGATTAAATACCTGCTTCCCGCGCGGTTGTTCGCCCTCGGTTGTCGGGTCGGTCACGCCCAACACCAGTTGATTCTGACCGGTTTTAAGAAAATCCGTAATATCAAAGTCGAAGGCGTCCGAACCGCCCGTGTGCGAACCCACCAAACCGCCGTTGACCCACAAATTACATTCGTAATCCACCGCGCCGAAGTGTAAAAGCACGCGCTGGCCGTTCCAGTCACTCGGGATGGTGACGTTCCGGCGGTACCACAACCGCTGATTGGCATTCAATCCTTTGGTCACTTTCGAAAGCGTCGATTCCACGGCGAAAGGCACCAGAATCTGGCCGTCGAACTGCGTGGGCTGGCCTTCGGTTTTGGGCCGGATGGCGTATTCCCACATCCCGTTCAGGTTCTGCCAGTTGGGTCGCACGAGTTGCGGTCGTGGGTATTCCCGCCAGGCATTTTCGGCAGTCACCTGCTTTTCCCAGCGACTCAGAATGGCCGCCGGGGCCGGACCCGCTGCGGTGGTTTGCGCCAGAACGGGCTGGCTAAGGAGGATTCCAAGGGATAAACTAAACAAGACACGATCGAAGGTGCGTCGAAACAGGTATTTCATGAGGTTTAGAAATAGAGTCAGTGTAATTAGGCAATCTTTTCCTGCAAAGATAGAATTCTTTCGATTGGTCGGGTGATTCCGGGTCGGTCATTGGATCGCAAACGAATACAGATCGGCATCCCGCACGACAAATTTCAGTCGCACTTTCCGGTCGCCCAATTCCTTGACGGTTTTGCCGTTTTTCCAGGTAATGGGGCCATCGATTGTATCACCGACCAGCGGTTCGGATTCTTCAAAACCGGGTACGACCTGCCCATTTTCGTCCAGAATCGCCACTTTTACATAGCCCACCGACGAGGTTGCATAGTTAGCACTCAGATTATTCCCCTGAAGAAAAACCGGTTTTGTTACGATGCTTCCTTCTTTGTAACCACCGTGCAGCGACGTAAAACCGTCGGTTCGTAACGTCATGCGTTCCAGAAAAACCGCCTTCGTTCCGTAGGCGCGGGTCACGAAAAAGGACATCTCGGCCGGGCCGGTCGCAATGACGCCCATCGCCGGAATATTACTCCGCGCTCCCCAGTTTTTTGGGTCGGAACCGGGCCGAACGAATGATTCCATGAATTTTCGGTCATACCGCGTTCCGCCCCGGGAGGTCATAAAAACCCCGTCGGCCACGCCTTTCCACTGCGTTTTGTCGGTCCCGTTTTCGATCAACTGGGCATCCGAAAGTACTTTCAGCTGGGGCGAAAACCGGAACGGCATGGAAATCAGTAGCTGGGGCGCCCGGAAATACGGATGTGTCGTGTTGGTGTATAGATGTTCGCGTTCGGTGTCGCCGAAAGTCATCAGTTCCGGTTTTGACCAGTGAATGAAGTCGCGGGACGTGGAGCGGGCGATGGACCGGATTCCGCCAGCAGGATACAACTCACCCGGTTTTCCACCCGTCCAGGCCCGGAAGTAAATGGCATAGTGTTGTTCGGAAGGCACCCAGGTCGGCACATTTTGCGAATCCAGCGCGTAATCATGAAACAAGGCCGTGGTATCTTTCGGGTAGCGTTTCCAGTGAATACCGTCGGCCGAAACATAGCGGAACAACCCACTGGACGCAACTTTCGTGAGCGATTCTCCACCCACGGCTTTGTACCGTTCCTCGGCCGGAATCCCGGGCCGATTGTCGTACAGCACCGTCAGATTGTGCGTTGTCCGCAGGCTGTTATCCCCCAGTACTACGTTATTGTCCAGCGTGCCGTTAACCTTGAAAAGCCGCAGTTTCGGTTTGGTCCAGTGAATGCCGTCCTTGCTTTCGGCGTAACACGTCACCTGCTGCTCGCCCTTTTCGTCGTGACCGGCCAGCCCCCGGTAATACATCTGAAACCGGTCACCGGCGTTCACGACCGAGACGTACGTGCAAAACCGCCCTTCCCAGGGCGCATCGAATGGCAGGGCTTTTCCGGCCGAAACCGGGGTTCCCAGCCGCCAATCCAGGTTGATGAGTGTATCGATCAGGTAATCATCGACAAAAAGCTCGCGCTGGTTTCGGAGCGTGATGGGCGGATTCTGGGCAAAACTGGCAAAGGATGCCAGAAGCGATCCGATCAAAACCAACAAACGGATTCGAAAAAAGGGCATCGGAACAGATCAGTTAAGGGTAGGGCGTCCGCAGCGTCGTATGGTTCCGGCAGAATCCATTACGCATCGACGGTCCGAAGATACCAAAAGATGAACGAGTACGTCATTGATTTTAACTAGCTAGTCGTTTATCCATCCTCTTTCTTCTTTTGTCTGCGTATATCGCTACTTTAGTGAAATAAACACTGATCTCCATTCCCATGAATCCACCGGTTGCACGTCTGTTTTTCTGTTCCCTGCTTTTTGCAGTTGGTTCGCCAGCGGTTTTTGCCCAGCCTGCGCCAGCTCAGGCGCTTTACCGACAAACGAGCGACGTGCATCACCTGCTGACGAATTACGAAGCCGATTGGGGTAGCCTGAGCCGGTTTTATACGATTGCTAATTCGCCCGAACGACGGGAGCGGTTCCGGACGTTTTTCAACGATTACCTTCGGCAGTTGCAGCAACTGGATTTTGAGAAGATGAGCACCGACAGTAGGGTGGATTACCTGTTGTTTCAGCGCAACCTCCGCAATGAATTACAGGATTTGACCCATGAAGAAAAGGAGGTGAATCAGACCAAAAGCTGGTTTCCGTTTGCCGATAAAATTTACGCGCTCGAAAAACTGCGTCGGCGCGGCACCCCGCTAGTGGCCGAGCAGGTCGCGTCGGATTTAAACGCGATCGGGAAAGAAATCGTCACCGTTCAGAAAGGGATCGAGAAAGCGGAAAAAACCGATCCCGCCGTCGCCCGACGCGCCGAAGGAACCGCCAAAGGTTTGCAGGCCGCGTTGAAAAGCGTGTTTACATTTTACAACGCCTACGACCCGCAGTTTAGCTGGTGGGTGCCCGAACCCTACCACAAAACCGATAGCTTATTGACGGTTTATACGAACCTGCTGACCAAAAAAGTCCGGGAAGCGGCCCCGACCAAAGACGACGGCAGCGGCATTGCGGGCATTGCGGTCGGGCGTGAGGAATTGCTCCGGCAGTTGCAGTACGAACTGATTCCGTATTCGCCGGAAGAGCTTGTCGATATTGCCAACCGGGAGTTTGCGTGGTGTGACCGCGAGTTGCTGAAAGCGACAAAGGAAATGGGCTTTGGCTCCGACTGGAAAGCCGCCCAGGAGAAAGTTAAAAATTCCGCTGTGCCCGCCGGTCGCCAACCCGAACTGATCTTACGGCTTTACAATGAATCGATTGCGTTCCTGAAAAAGCACGACCTGATCACGATTCCGCCGATTGCGGAGGAGACCTGGCGGATGCAGATGATGTCGCCCGCGCGGCAGAAAGTGAGTCCGTTTTTTCTGGGTGGCGAATCGATTCTGATCTCCTACCCCACCGACGCAATGGCGCACGAAGACAAGCTGATGAGCATGCGCGGCAACAATCCGCATTTTTCCCGCTCCACGGTGCACCACGAGCTGATTGCCGGACACCATTTGCAGGGTTTCATGAACAACCGCTACAAGACCTACCGGAATTTTGGCACGCCGTTCTGGACGGAAGGCTGGGCCTTGTACTGGGAAATGATTCTGTGGGATCTCGGTTTTCCGCAATCGCCGGAAGACCGCATCGGGATGTTGTTCTGGCGGATGCACCGCTGCGCCCGGATCATCTTCTCGCTGAATTACCACCTCGGCAAATGGTCACCGCAACAGTGCATCGACTTTCTGGTGGATCGCGTCGGGCACGAGCGCGCCAACGCCGAGGGCGAGGTTCGGCGGTCGTTTGTGGGCGGTTATCCCCCGCTCTACCAATTGGCGTACATGACCGGCGGTTTTCAGTTTTACGGCCTGAAAAAAGAGTTTGTGGACAGCAAAAAGATGACGTACAGGCAGTTCCACGACGCCATCCTGCAATTGAACGCGATGCCCGTTGAAATGATCCGCGCCATCCTGACCAACCAGAAACTCAGCAAGGATTTCAAAACGTCCTGGCGATTTTACGAAAAAGAGGGCAAATAGGTGGGTTTTTCAACCTAAACCGAATGCAGGTGTCCGAAAATTTGGGGCGTTTCCTGTTTCATTTTATCTTTAACCCTTCATAGCATACGCTTTTTGTACCAACGTTTCCATCAACAAATGACCAAAAGATTCTCCATACTGGTGGCGGTTTTCGCGCTGCTGTCGCTGCAAATCCGGGCACAGGCCCCTTCAACTCCTACTTACAAGGCCAACGACCGGTTTGAGCAATTAGGGCCCCAATTGCCCACTCCCACTACGTTTCGTACGGCCTCCGGTTCGCCGGGCCGGGATTTTTTCCAGAACCGGGCCGATTACGACATCAAGGTCGAACTCGACGACGCCAACCAGAAAATCATCGGTTCGGAAACCGTCACGTATTTCAATAATTCGCCCGATGCGCTGAAATACATCTGGTTACAACTCGATCAGAATATTTTCGAGAAAAATTCAACGGCGAACCTCAGCAAGCAATCGGTGGTTTCGGCCAGCGGAACCAGCCTGGTTCGCTTGCACAACCTCAACAATTCGGAACCGGGTGCCGAGATCGATCCTAAAAAAGAATATGGTCAGAAAATAACCGCTCTTCGGGATGCCACCGGAAAACCGCTGAAGTATACCATCAACGGCACCATGATGCGGGTCGAGTTGCCCGTACCCCTAAAACCGGGCCAGCATTTCGTGTTCGGCGTCGACTGGAATTACAACATTACTGCTTATTACGGCCGCAGCGGTTTTGAATATTTCCCGGCCGATGGCAACCGGAATTACTTCATTGCGCACTGGTTTCCACGGTTATGCGCCTACGACGATGTCAACGGCTGGCAAAACAAGCAATTTCTGGGACAGGGCGAATTCACGCTGATTTTTGGCAATTACAAAGTCGCCATTACGGTTCCCAACGATCACATTGTGGGTGCCACGGGCGAATGCCAGAACTACAAACAAGTGCTGACCACTGCCCAGGCACAGCGGATGCAGAAAGCGTCGATGGCCAAAACGCCGGTCAAGATCGTGACGCAGGATGAAGCCGTGGCCGCCGAAAAAGCGAAGCCGACCGGCAAGAAAACCTGGATTTACAAAGCCGATAACGTCCGTGATTTTGCCTTTGCGTCATCGCGCAAATTCATCTGGGACGCCATGCAAACTGATGTTTACGGCGATGGGCGCAAAATCTGGAGCATGTCGTTTTACTCGAAAGAAGGCAATCCGCTCTGGGAACAGTATTCAACCCGGGCCGTTGAGCACACGTTGCGGTCGTACGGAAACCGGACGTTTAAGTACCCGTACCCGGTGGCCATTTCGTGCCACGCGACCCGCTACGGCGGAATGGAATACCCGATGATCAGCTTCAACGGGGGTCGGCCCGAACCGGATGGAACTTACTCCGAAAGCAACAAAGCCGGGATGATCGGGGTGATTATCCACGAAGTCGGCCACAATTTTTTCCCAATGATTGTCAACTCCGACGAGCGCCAGTGGACCTGGATGGACGAAGGGCTCAACAGTTTTTGCCAGTATCTGGCGGAGAAAGAATGGGATTACAACTTCCCGAGCGGCTACGGCGAACCGCAGCGCATCGTTCCGTACATGAAGTCTGATCCGAGCCAGTTGACGCCCATCATGACGTCGTCGGATAACATTTTGCAATTCGGACCGAATGCGTACGATAAACCGGCTGCAGCATTGAATATTCTGCGCGAAACCGTCATGGGTCGCGAACTGTTCGACTACGCTTTCAAGGAATACGCCCGGCGGTGGGCCTTCAAAAACCCGACACCAGCGGATTTCTTCCGGACGATGGAAGACGCGTCGGGCGTCGATCTCGACTGGTTCTGGAAAGGCTGGTTCTACGGCGTCGAACCCGTCGATCAGGATCTGGTGGAGGTAGACTGGTTTACGATTAATACGCAGAACCCGGACGTGGAGAAAGCCATCGCCCGCACCGAAGCGGAGGCTAAAGCCAACACCATGAGCAAGATTCGTGATGCGGCCACCAAAAACCAAACCGTCGTTTCGCAGGATTCGACCATGAAGGATTTCTACAACCGTTACGACCCGTATGCGGTGACCGATGCCGACAAAAAGAAATATGAGGATTACCTGTCGTCGCTGACCGAAAACGAACGTAAGACGCTCAATGCGAAGAATAACTACTACACACTGACGCTGAAGAACAAAGGCGGTTTGCCCATGCCGGTGATCGTTCGGATGCAGTTTGAAGATGGCACAGATTCGGTGGCGCGTTTCCCGGCCGAAATCTGGCGGTTCAACAACGTGCAGATCAACAAGGTGATTGCCACCAGCAAGAAGGTGACGCAGTGGACGCTCGATCCATTCCAGGAAATTGCCGACATCGACACCGAAAATAATTCTTTCCCGCGTCAGGCCCAAAAACCGACCCGGTTTCAGTTGTTCAAGCAGGGCGGAGCCGCCAAGAGCCCCAACCCGATGCAACAGCAACAATCGACGCAACCACCCGCCCGGCAGGGAGGAGCGAGTAAGAATGAATAATGAACCATTAACGCTGAAACAGCCGGTTGGATATTTTCTGATCGGCTGTTTTCCGTGTTAATGGTTCATTCTTACTAATTCCTGCCGACGCTCGCCGATCTGTTGCCGCCACATCGCGTAGTACAGACCTTTCTGGTCGAGTAACTCGTCGTGGGTGCCGGTTTCGGCAATTTGGCCTTTTTCCAGCACAATGATCGTGTCGGCGTGCATGATGGTCGAAAGGCGATGGGCAATCAGAATCGTAATCTGTTCGCGTCGGGCTGAAATGCTGCGGACGGTATCGGTAATGGCTTCTTCCGTCAGCGAATCGAGCGCCGAGGTGGCTTCGTCGAAAATCAACAGGCGGGGATGGCGAATCAGGGCACGGGCAATCGAAATCCGCTGTTTTTCACCCCCGGATAGTTTCATCCCCCCCTCGCCCAACACCGTATTAATGCCCTTTTCGGAGCGCGCAATGAGCTGATCGCAGGAAGCTTTGTGGAGCGCTTCGCGGATTTCGTCGTCGGTCGCGTCGGGTTTGACAAACAGCAGATTTTCCCTGATGGTCCCGGCGAACAACTGCGTATCCTGCGTCACAAAACCGATCTGCCGACGCATGGGGTTGTACCGGATCTGACTCGCCGGAACGTCGTTGAAGTAAATCTCGCCCGAAACCGGTTTGTACAAGCCCAGCAACAGCTTCACCAGCGTCGATTTCCCCGAACCCGACGGCCCCACGAACGCGACGGTTTCGCCCATACCGACCTCAAACGAAATACCGTCCATTGCGTTCTGGCTGGCCGTCTGGTGCCGAAATACGACCTGATCAAACCGCAAATGGTGCAGCACACCGAAGTCGATGGAATCGTCGGGCCGACGCTCGATCGGTTTTTGCATCAGGTTATCGAATAGCCCCAGCGATGCCTCGGCTTCGCGGTACGCCAGAATGATGTTGCCCAGATCCTGCAAAGGCGCAAAAATGGCCGTCGAGATGAATTGCATCGAAATGAGTTCGCCGGTGGTCAGCACATTCCGAAAAATGAGCCATAACAAGGCAAACAAAATCGATTGCTTCAGCACGTTCAGGGTGGTTCCCTGCAAAAACGACAAGGTTCGAACCTGCCGCGTTTTCTCCATTTCAAGTTCATAGATTCGTTGCGTGTACTGCTTGAGTCGCCGGATTTCCGGAAACGTAAGTCCCAGACTCCGCACCAGCTCGATATTCCGGAGTGATTCGGTAATGGCCCCCGCCAGTTTCACGGTTTGCCGATTGACCGCCTTTTGAACGGTTTTAATCTGTTTACTTAACAAACCGGTCAAACCGCCCAACACAACGATCCCGATCACAAAAATGGGAATCAGTGCCCAATGCTTCGTGATGGCATACCAGATCAGAAATCCCATGCCTACAATGGACGAGAACAGGATATTGATGAACGCATTGATGAATTTCTCGGTATCGGTGCGTACTTTTTGCAGTAAGGAGACGGTTTCGCCACTCCGCTGTTCTTCAAATTCCTGAAACGACAACCGGAGCGTTTGTTTCAATCCGTCGTTAAAAACCTGCGTTCCAAACCGTTGCACCACCAGCCGCATGAAATATTCCTGAAACGATTTGGCTAAGCGCGCCAGCGTCGCGATTCCCACGGCAACCGCCAGCCAGAATAAAACTCCTTTGACCAGTTCAGATTCGGGATGGATGGCCGGTTTGGTGGCGTAGTCGTCGATAATTTTACCAAAAATCAACGGATCGATCATCATCAAAATCTGACTGACACCCGCCAGCAGCAGTGACGAAACCACCAGCCAGCGGTGCGGTTTCAGGTATGTCCACAGAATTTGCATAGTTCCGGTATACGGTTTTCAGTTTACGGTATACAGTTTTCGGTTTGCGACTTACTCTTTATGGAATCCTGGCGGAACTCCGAAAACCGAATACCGTAAACCCTCCCCTATACGACTCCAACAAACCGGTTTTGTTCCGGAAACTTTCTGTTGCGGAATAAATAGTAGATAAAAGTGGAGATATCTGATATTTTCTCAAAAGAAAACCGATTCCGTTGAAATTTTAATAAGGTTTCGGGATAATGCCCTTTCTTTGCCGAACCATTCCTTTTGTAATCCTTTATGGCAGAACGGGCTCTTTTATTAACCAACGGCTTGCTGGCAACGCCGAATGCGAAAACCGCGCATGGACTCATCCGCGACAGCGAACGCTACACCATTGCCGGTGTGATTGACCCGCCCACGGCCGGGCGCGATGCGGGTGAAGTGCTCGACGGTAAAAACCGTCAGATCCCGGTCTTTGCTTCGCTGGAAGAGGCTTTGGCACAGGTCGGGCCGGTGCAGGTTGGCATTGTGGGTGTGGCGACAACCGGCGGGATCCTGCCGCTGGAAGTGTTGTTTCTGATCGAAACCTGTCTGCAAAACGGCCTGTCAGTTGTTAACGGCCTGCACGATCTGCTGAACGACCGGCCGACGCTCGTGCAACTGGCCGCCGAGAACAACACCCAACTGATCGATATCCGGAAACCCAAACCCCGCGCCGAACTCCATTTCTGGTCGGGGGAGGTTTTTAAGATAAAAGCGCCCATTCTCGCCGTCCTCGGCATGGACTGTGCGATGGGCAAACGGACAACGACCCGGCTTTTGACCCAGGCTTGCCAGACCGCCGGACTGAACGCCCAGATGATTTATACCGGCCAAACCGGCTGGTTGCAGGGCGGCCAATACGGGTTTATTTTCGACTCGACGCTGAACGATTTTATTTCCGGTGAGATCGAACACGCGCTGGTGACGTGCTGGCAGGAAACCGCTGCCGAGGTGTTGCTGATCGAAGGCCAGTCGGCACTTCGGAATCCCAGCGGACCGTGCGGACTGGAGTTTATCGTTTCGGGAAATGCCAGACACGTCGTGTTGATGCACGCGCCCAAACGCCGGTTTTTTGATTACGAACCGCACTGGGGCGAAATTCCGCCGGTCGAATCGGAAATTGAAATCATTCAGAAATTCGGTGCGGAAGTGATTGCGCTGGCGCTTAATACCGAAGATTGCACGCCCGAAGAAGCCCGGCAATTCCAGCAGGAATACGCCGACCGGCTGGGCATTCCGGTTTTGTTACCACTGGAAGAAGGCGTCGAACCGGTGGTGCCAGTCATTCGTCAGGTCATCGAGAAAACCGTCCGTTATGCAGATTAAATCCATCCGGACGTTCCGCCGGGATTTGGCCCTGACCAAACCGTATACCATTGCGTACCAGACCATTTCGGCCGTTGAAAATATTTTTCTGGTCGTTGAACTGGCAAACGGCATCATTGGACTGGGGGCCGCCAACCCCTCACCGGAAGTCGTCGGCGAATCCCCGGATCAGGCATTCGCCAACCTGCAAAGTGACGCCTTTCAGCAATTTGTCGGTCGCGACATCCGCCATAGCTTTCAATTGATCGACGAAGCCCGACACCTTTTTCCGGACAGCCCCGGCACGCTGGCGGCTTTCGACATTGCCCTCCACGACGCCTTCGGGCAGTTTCTCGGGATTCCAGTGGTCGAATTGTACGGCCAGAAGATCAAAGCCTTGCCCACATCGGTGACAATTGGCATCATGAACATTGCCGAAACGCTGGAAGCCGCCCGCGCGTATCTTCAACAGGGTTTTCGGGTACTGAAAGTAAAAACCGGTCTAGATGTAACCGAAGACATCGGCCGCATCCGCAAACTCCGTGAACAATTTGGTCCTGACCTGATGCTGCGTGTCGATGCCAATCAGGGCTACAATGCCGATCAGTTGATCCGGTTCATCGGCCAGACCGAGGACGCTCGGGTGGAATTGATTGAACAACCGCTGCCCGTGGGTACGGAAGACGAACTTCGCATCTTGCCGCTGCGCATTCGCCAGACGCTGGCGGCCGATGAATCGTTAAAAAACGGCGAAGCGGCTCTGCAACTGGCGCAGGAGCCAAAACCATTCGGGATTTTCAACATCAAACTCATGAAATGTGGCGGCATCCGGGGTGCGTTCGACATTGCAACGGTGGCCCGGTTGAGCGGGATTGAGCTGTTCTGGGGCTGCAACGACGAGAGCATCGTCAGCATTTCGGCGGCTCTGCACGCAGCTTTTGCCTGCCCGAACACGCGCTACATCGATCTGGACGGCAGCTTCGATCTCGCCGAAGATGTGGTAAAAGGCGGTTTTATTGTCGAAGGCGGATTGATGCGTCCCACCGGTTTTCCGGGTTTGGGCTTAACGGATGTAGCGCTGTAGCCCATGAAACCAGCTCCTAAACTCGCCCGCGTTCTGAGTCTGTCTTCGGCTATTGTGCTGGTGGGCAGCGTGATGGTGGGATCGGGCGTATTCAAAAAAGTGGCGCCGATGGCCGACGCCCTGCAGTCGCCGGTCCTGATTTTGCTTTGCTGGCTGCTGGCCGGTCTGGTCAGCCTGTCCGGTGCGTTGACCAACGCTGAAATGGCCGGTATGTTTCCAAATTCGGGCGGTGAGTATGTGTATTACCAGAAAGTATACAACCGGTTTTTTGCGTTCATCTACGGCTGGAGCAATTTCACGGTCGTAAAAACGGCAGCCATTTCGGCGCTGGCGCACATTTTTGCCCAATCGCTGATCGGTTTGCTGGCGCTGGACGACGAAGCCGGTTTCTGGGCCAACGGAATCGCTTCGTTGCTGATCGTCCTGCTGAGTCTGGCCAATTACTGCGGCATCCGGTTTGCGGGCGGCATCAGTTGGGTGCTATCGTGCGTGATTTTGGTGACTATCTTGGGCTTATCCATTGCCGGTTTTCGTTCTCCGCTGGGCAGTTTTGCCAACCTGAGCCACAATAGCCCGGCCTTCGACACCGGAGCCATCGAAGGAATGGTGTTGGTCAAAGCCATGTTCATCGCTTCGCTGGGTGCTTTCTGGGGGTACGATGGCTGGAATAACATTGCGTTCGTGGGCGAGGAAATCCGGAATCCGCAACGGAATCTACCCCTGGCGCTGGGCCTTGGCACCCTGATTGTCATGGGGTTATACCTGCTGCTGAACGTTATGTATGTTTATGTGCTGCCCATAGAGGATCTGATGGCGCTGAGCAAAACGCCCGGCCGGATTGCCGCCGTTGAGGTCATCCGGCACGTCAGTGGCACCACCGGAGCCACGCTCGTCTCGGTGCTCATTTTGTGTACGACCTTCAACGCGACGAACAGTTCGATTCTGACGTCGGCCCGGATTTATTACGCAATGGCCCGCGACGGTTTATTTTTCCGCCCGGTGGCCCGGATTCACCCCCGGTTTCAGTCGCCCTCAGTATCGATTGTCTGGCAGGCGGTTTTGTCGGTCGCTCTGGTCTGGTCGGGCACGTTCGATCAGTTGACGGACATGCTGGTGTTTGCTTCGTTTATTTTTTACGGCGCAACGGCTCTGGGTGTCATGCTCTACCGGCGGTCGCACCCGGATTTGCCCCGGCCCTACCGCGTCATTGGCTACCCGGTTTTGCCCATCGTTTTCTGCCTGTTCTGCCTGACGCTGGTTGTCATTACGCTCCTCGAACAACCCCGCGAAGCCCTGATGGGATTGGGACTCATTGCCACGGGAATTCCGTTTTACTGGTTCTGGTACCGGCAAAGACCAGAGGCTCATTAGAGTAAATTCGCCAAATCATACAAAAAGGTAGGAATAAAACTAACCTTACGCCCGGATTGGTTGCGGAGAAAACCGCTGGGTAGCAATGTATGGGAAAACATCTTCTTTGTTGAGTGCCGAACCCTCCATCGGTTTTCTCTTCAACACCTGATCCGCCATAGCGGCTGCATAAGCAATGAGTGCAAAATGAGGAGTTCGGTGACTAATTTTTAACCGGTTTTGACTCACTTTTAACTTTTATTGGTTCAATATTTTATAATTAATATTCTATTAGTACCTTAACGCTACTATTTAGATACAAATGATTTGTTGAACTATTCCGGTCTGTCTATTGAAGGCATTATAATTAACCCAATTTTGGCAAAATCACGTTAAAATTTGGTTAATGCGCAGCGAATACGTTAACAACTATTTTACCTTTGCATTGTTCAATTCAGTCCAAAAACCATCTCTATTAATTATGACATACAACTACACTTTCTTTCGAATTCCCCCCTCGAGTAATTAGTCCTACGTATTTGTTGAACGCGCGATCCGGCATTTTATGCCGGAGTCTTATTGACAATAGTGTCATTGCTTGTGCTTGCCGTCCACGCCAATCTCATAAATGTGTACCTGCCAATTAAAACAGTAAAACCAATTATTACCAAACTAATCTTTAAACCATCTAGTATGTATGAAAAAGGCTACTTATCTGGTACCTCCGAAAAATAGGTACCTATTGGTACTTTATCTAATGATTGTGGCTGTCACCGGAGCATTTGCTCAGAACACCATCAAGGGGAAGGTGACCGGGGGACAGGCAGATGCATTGCCCGGTGTGAGTATCTTGGTGAAAGGTACGACACAGGGAACAACGACTGCTGCGGATGGTACTTACTCCCTCAACGTATCGAATAAAAACGCCACACTGGTATTCTCGTTTATTGGTTACGTAAGCCAGGAGGTAGCCATTGCGGGCCGTTCGGTGATCGATGTCAAATTAGCCGACGACATCAGTACGCTGAACGAAGTCGTTGTTGTGGGCTACGGTGAGCAGAAGAAAGAAACCATTACCGGTTCGGTCGCCACCGTCAAAGGGACGGATCTGGTGAAATCACCGGCCATGAACATGAGTAACTCGATTGCGGGCCGGATGCCGGGTGTCATCGCCACCAACTCCAGTGGTGAGCCGGGGTATGATGGTTCCAAAATTCGGATTCGGGGTTCCAACACGCTGGGAAACACCGACGCGCTGATCGTTGTTGACGGAGTTCCGGCCCGGGCCGGCGGGTTTGACCGGATCAACCCGGCAGATATTGAAAGTATCTCCGTTTTGAAAGATGCGGCAGCGGCAATTTATGGTTCACGGGCCGCCAACGGCGTTATTCTGGTAACAACCAAGCGCGGAAAAACCGGTAAACCGGAATTGTCATACAGCTTCAACCAGGGTTTTTCACAGCCTACTGTCATTCCTAAAATGGCAACGGCCGCCGAATACGCCCAGCTGAACAATGAGATTAACGTGTATAACCTACCGGCACAGTACTGGAAAGGTGCGTCGGACGCCTTCAAAACCACGGGTACCTTTACCCGCCCGGACAACGGCGCCATTGCCAAAGCCGCTTTTACACCCGACGACATCAAGAAGTTCAACGACGGTTCTGATCCCTGGGGACACCCGAACACTGACTGGTTTGGCGCTGCGCTGAAACAATGGTCACCGCAGGTGAAACATACCCTGCAATTGATGGGCGGTAACGAGAGCATTAAATACCTGGTTTCGGCCAACTACCAGAATCAGGATGGGTACTACAAAAACTCAGCGACCGGTTATAAGCAGTATGACTTCCGCCTGAATCTGGACGCGAAAGTCAACAAGTACATCAACACGGTTGTCGGTGTTGTTGGCCGTCAGGAAAACCGGTTCTTCCCAACGGTTGGTGCCGGTGCGATTTTCCGGATGTTGATGCGCGGTTATCCCAACAAACCGGCTTTCTGGCCCAATGGACAGCCCGCACCGGATATCGAAAACGGTCAGCAACCGGTTCTGGTGACGACCAATGCGACCGGTTATGACCGCGATACACGCTACTACGTGCAAAGCAATGCCACCGTTAATGTGACCAATCCCTGGGTTCCAGGCTTGAAGTTCAGCGGTAGTGTGGCTCTGGATAAGTACATTCAGCAAGGCAAAACCTGGCAAACGCCCTGGTATGTCTATAGCTGGGATTACACGTCGTACGATGCCAACAAACAACCCATCCTGACGCGGGTTGCGAAAGGTCCGGCTCAGGCAACCCTCAACCAGTATACGAACGACCAGTTCAACTCCCTGCTGTCGGGTATCCTGACCTACGATCACATGTTCGCAGGCAACCACGGCATTACTTTGCTGGCGGGTATCACCAAAGAAGCCTCGAACTCGAACGGTTTCTCCGGTTATCGGAAGTACTTTGCCTCAACGGCCATCGACCAGTTATTCGCCGGTGGTAGTGCGGAGAAGAACAGTAACACGACAGCCGCCTGGCAACGGGCCCGGATGAGCTACTTCGGTCGGGCCGCCTACAACTTCAAAGAAAAATACCTGGCAGAATTCCTGTGGCGGTACGATGGTTCGTACATGTTCCCGAAAGCAAGCCGGTGGGGTTTCTTCCCCGGCGTATCAGCGGGCTGGCGTATTTCGGAAGAAAACTTCTTCAAAAATGCCGTTCCGGTCATCAACTCACTTAAACTGCGGGCCTCTTACGGTCAATTGGGTAACGACCAGGTTTATTTCAACGATGTGCTGCGCGAATACGATTACCTGCCAACGTATGCCTACGGTGACGTAGTCAATGCCAACTGGGGTTATGTAACGGGCGGACAGGTCTCGCAGACGCTGTATGAAAACGGTGTACCGAACACGACGCTGACCTGGGAGGTTGCTAAAAACGCCGACATCGGTCTGGAAGGATCGGCCCTGAACGGAAAGATTTTCTTCGAATTCGACGTATTCAAAAACAATCGGTCGAACATCCTGTGGCGCAAAAGTGCTTCCATCCCGCAAACTACCGGTATGACCCTGCCCGCTACCAACATTGGTAAAGTGAGCAACAAAGGGTACGAATTCCGCGTGGGTTACAACGGGCAGGCGGGTCAGGTGAAATACAGCGTGAGTGTAAACGGAGGATATGCCAAGAACCAAATCACGTTCTGGGACGAAACTCCGGGCGCACCCGAGTGGCAGCGCTCAACCGGCAAACCCATTCCGAGCAACGTCAACGATCCGAACCAGCAGAACGGTACCCTGCTGTACCAGTATGACGGTATTTTCACGTCGCAGGCCGATATCGACAAAAACACGCTGGATTACAGTGGTGTTGGTGCGAGCTTGCTGCGCCCTGGCGACATGAAGTTGAAAGACATCAACGGTGATGGTAAAATCAACGGTGATGACCGCGTTCGGGCCGACCGCAACAACCAGCCCCGGTTCCAGGGTGGTATCAACGGTACGCTGTCGTACAAAGGCTTCGACTTCAGCATCCTGATTCAAGCATCGACGGGTGGTCAGATCTTCCTGCAAACGGAGTCGGGAACCATCGGTAACTTCCTGAAATGGAGCTACGATCACCGCTGGACGGTTGATAACCCAAGTTCTGTTGACCCACGGATCGTCGACCGCAGTAACCAGTATTTCTCAAACGGTACGAGCTACTGGCTGAAGAAAACGGATTACATCCGTCTGAAAAACGTTGAAATTGGCTATACGCTGCCGAGCTTGCTGTCGAGCAAAATTGGTCTGAACAACCTGCGGGTGTATGTAAACGGCCTCAACCTGGCCACTTACGCCCCGGCGATGAAAGGTCTGTTTGATCCGGAATCGACCAGCAGTAGCGCGCAGTACTACCCACAGGCACGGGTTATGAACGCAGGTCTATCAGTTAGTTTCTAATTTTAAAGCGTACTTCACATTATGAAATATATAGTAAAATGCCTGTCGTCTACCCTGCTATTGGGAGCGACGCTGGTAGCTTGTAATAGCGACTTTCTGGACACAAAACCGCTCGACAAGGTGTCGGGCGAAGCGGTCTGGGCGGATCAGAACCTGGCGGAGGCTTTCGTAACTGACGTCTACAATGGCCTCCGCGACGGTATTCTGGCCCAGATGAATTTCGACTGCCAGACCGACAACGCGCTCTACAGCTTCGGGAAACAGGACGTGAACGAAGCCAACGTGAGCCCGTCGAACATCGGAACGGTTCCGCCAATGACGGAGTGGGGAGCGATGTATTCCCGGATCCGGGCGGCTAACATCGCGATTGCCAATTTGGCGAAGCCTAAATTCGATAATGCCACGATTGCGGATCGTCTGAAGGGTGAAATGTACTTCATGCGGGCGTATTTTTACAATCAATTGCTGCGTTACTACGGCGGTATACCGATTATTAAATCACCGTATACACTGGACAACCCGGATTTTACCATTGCCCGCAATACCTACGAAGAGTGCGTGAATGCGATAGTAAGTGATCTGGACTCAGCCTCCATTCTGCTGAAAGGTAAAACGCTCGCCAGCGGGCGTGCCACGCAGGGTGCTGCTTTAGCCCTGAAATCCCGTGTGTTGCTGTATGCGGCCAGTGATCTGCACGACATCCCAACGGCGAAAGCCAAGTCGACGGTTATTGCTGCTGCTACCAATCCTGAGTTACTGGGTTATGTTAGTGGCGACCGGGTTGCCCGCTGGACGAAAGCGAGAGATGCCGCCAAGGCCGTCATTGATCTGAACCTCTACGGGTATAAACTGAACCTGACGGCTCCCGTTCCATTGGCAGAAGGTCAGCAGAACTACATCAACATGTATCTGTCGCGCAACGGTGGTGAAGCTGATGGTATTTTCCTGAAGTATTACATCCGTGCGTCCTTCGATGATGCCGGTTCCTGGTTCCCGCGTAACAACATGCCGAATGGCTACCACGGCTGGACCTCGAGCGAGCCTACCCAGAAATTGGTGGATAGTTACGAAATGATGGACGGAACCAAATTCGACTGGAAAAACCCTGCTCACGCGGCTGCTCCCTACGAAAACCGTGATCCGCGCTTCTATGCTTCGGTTCTCTACGACGGTGCCCAGTGGAAACCCCGGACTCCGGACGGAGCCGGTATCGACCCGGCCGGTCAGATTCAAATGGGGGAATACGAAGTAGGGAGCTCATCCGCTCCCACCAAATATTCTGGTTTGGATACCCGGAACAGTTCGATCGAAAACTGGAACGGAACCTGGACCGGTTACGGAATCCGGAAATTCATGGACCCCGATCCGACCCTGCTCGATATGAGTATCCGTCAGGAAGTTCCATCGATCCAGATCCGCTTTACGGAAGTTGTGTTCAACTACGCTGAAGCGCTGATGGCCCTGGGGCAGGATGCTGAAGCCAAAACCTGGCTGAATAAAATCCGCTACCGCGTCGGTATGCCCGCCATCACCGAAACCGGTGCTGCCCTGGTGGCCCGTTATCAGAATGAGCGGAATATCGAAATGCTGTTCGAAGAGCAACGTTTTTACGATGTCCGTCGCTGGATGATCGCTCCGGCCGAGTTTGGCAAACAAGCCCAGATTATGATCGTTTCGGGGAAACTGAAACCGGGTAAAACCGTCACGACGTATAAGTATAGCAAAGACAACTACAATTATACGTACAGTGTGCAGGATCTGGGAACGGGTAAAGAAAACCGGAAATGGGCCGACAAAGTCTACTTCCTGCCGATCAACCGGGATGAGATTAACCGGAACAAGAAGCTGATCCAGAACCCCGGTTATTAAGATTATAGCAATGATTTAAAGTACAACTGGTGCCAGTGCATTTGTGTGCGCTGGCACCAGTTTTTGTAATAATTGATTCGTCGGCCATGAAAACGATCCTGTTTACGGTTGGATTCGGATTGGTTACGCAGTTCGCCATCCTGGCTCAGTCGACCGAAGTGATTCGGGTCAAAGGCGGGGTTGGCGGAGAAAAAGCGGTTCCGTTTACCGCCCGCTACCGGTATGATCAGTTCCGTCCCGGCAAGGTCCTGTATCTGAACGGGATGTCGGTTGCGGCCCGTTTCAACTACAATATTCTGCTGGGCGAAATGCAGTTCATCGATTCGCGGGGCGATACCCTGGCGCTGGCCGACGAGCCCGTTGTCCGGCAGGTCGGTGTGGGTGACGACGTTTTTGTCTTTGATCGAAAAAAAGGCTACCTGGAAATCATCACGGATTATACCACCGTCAAACTGGTGACCCGACAGGGATTGAAAATGGCACGAAATGAGCGTACGGGTGGCTATGACCAATCGACCGGTACGGGAGCCATTACGACGTATCAGTTTTACTCATCCGGAAATATGTCGGTGAGCCGGTTGGATGGAAAAGGAGATTTGGTGCTGATAAAAGGTCGAGACTATTTCATTATTGATCGAAATAACCGTTCCTTCCCATTGAATAAATCGAGTGTTTTGAAAGTATTTGGCAAACACCGCCCTCAGGTAACTGCCTATCTGGAACGGGAATCCGTTGATTTTAAGCGGGAAAATGATATGAAAAAACTACTCCACTATTGTAGTGAATTGCAATAAATTATCTTTGAGTGCCCTTACCTATCTTTCATTTATGAAGTTCCTCTTACGTGCCGGTTGTGGTTGGTTAGTGATCGCTACGGGCTGGTTTTTAAGCAGTTGCCAGGAAAAACCGGCATCCACAACCACCGCGCAAACGGCTCCGGACAATGCACCCCCGCTTTTTACGTCACTGACACCCGAACAAACCGGGGTTACGTTTGCCAACAACCTGACCGAAGGACTGAATACCAACGTGTTGATGTATGAATACTTCTACAACGGTGGCGGGGTGGCCGTGGGCGATCTGAACAACGACGGTCTGGAAGATATTTACTTCAGCGGCAATATGGTGCCTAACCAGTTGTACCTGAACAAAGGAAATTTAAAGTTTCAGGATGTAACTGCAACGGCGGGCGTCGCCGGACGCGAAGGCCCCTGGCGAACGGGCGTCTCGATGGCCGATGTCAATGGCGACGGTCGGCTGGATCTCTTCGTTTCGTACTCCGGAAGTTTGCCGCCCCAGAAACGGATACCTCAATTATTCATCAACGACGGCCCTGATGCGCAGGGGGTGCCACATTTCTCCGAACAAACCGCCAAATGGGGACTGGATAAACCGGGTCAGACGACGCAGGGCACCTTTTTCGATTACGACCACGATGGCGATCTGGACCTGTTTCTGCTCAATCACAACCCGCAGCTCCTCCCCATTCTTGACCCGGATGCCACCGCCAATCTGATGAAACAGGATAATCCGGAAATCGGCGTTCGGTTGTTGCGGAATGTTGGAAACCGGTTTGAAGATATTACCCAAAAAGCGGGTCTAAGCAGTTCCGTATTGAGCTACGGCCTGGGTTTGGGGGTCTCTGATCTGAATGGCGATGGCTGGCCGGACTTGTACATTTCCAACGATTACAATGTTCCCGACTTTCTCTATCTGAACAACAAAAATGGCACGTTTACCGACCAGCTTCAGTCCAGTATGGGTCACGTGTCGCATTTTTCGATGGGAAATGATGTCGCCGACGTGAACAACGACTCCCGGCCCGACATCATGACGCTCGACATGTTGCCCGAAGACAACCGCCGGCAAAAACTGCTGATGTCTCCCGACAATTACGAGAAATATGACCTTTCCGTGAATTCGGGGTTTTATCACCAGCACATGCGGAATATGTTGCATATCAATGAAGGCTTTGGGGCATCCAATTCCGGCAACTCCAGGCCCGCTGCCCAACGCACCACGCCCCTTTTTTCCGAAATTGGTCAGATGGCCGGAATTTCCAATACCGACTGGAGTTGGGCCCCCCTGCTGGCGGATTTCGACAATGATGGCTGGAAAGATTTGTACGTCACGAACGGTTTTGTCCGGGATTTTACCAACCTGGATTTCATGAAGTACAAAAACGACTACCTCCAGAACAATCAGAATAACATCAAACGGCAGAACATTCTGGAACTGGTCTATAAAATACCGGCTTCCGATGTGAGCAACTACGCCTTTAAAAACAACGGCGATCTGACGTTTTCGGATGTTAGCCGCGCCTGGGGCATGAACCAGCCTTCCAACAGCAACGGGGCGGTTTATGCCGATCTGGACAACGACGGCGATCTGGATCTGGTGATCAATAACCTGAATAAACCGGCATTTATTTACCGCAATGAAGCCGATTCGCGTTTAAAAAATCACTACTTGCGGGTAAAACTACAAGGAACCGGCGCAAACGGTTTTGGACTGGGCACCAAAGTGACATTATATCAAAAAGGCAAACAACAGTTTCTGGAACAAATGCCTTCGCGGGGTTATCAGTCGAGTGTGTCGACAATCCTGCATTTTGGATTGGGTAAAGACACGGGCATCGACTCACTGCGCGTAGTTTGGCCAACGGGAAAACAGCAGATTTTGATCCATCCCAAAGCGGATCAGTTGCTGGTCGTTTCCGAAAAAAACGCCAAAACCGCCCTACGCCCTGCACCCGCGGCTTCGCCCCTCTTCACCGAAATCAAATCGCCGGTAGCTTATCAGCCGCTAAAAAACAAGTTGAATGATTTCAAACGCCAGCCGCTGCTGGTCAATCCGTTGTCGTTTGCCGGGCCTTGTCTGGTGAAAGCGGATGTGAATGGCGATGGCCGGGAAGATGTATTCGTGGGGGGCGGAAGTGGGCAGGCCGGAGCCGTGTATCTGCAACAGGCCAATGGTCAGTTTTTACCAAAAGCCCAACCGACACTCGAAGCCGATAAAGCCAGTGAAGATGCCGATGCGGTTTTCTTCGATGCCAACGGCGACGGTTCCCCGGATTTGTACGTCGTCAGCGGGGGATACGCCGATTTTCTGCCCGACGATAGTCGACTACAGGATCGGCTTTATCTGAATGATGGCAAGGGGAATTTTGCCAAAGCCGCCGGTGCTTTACCGGTGATGCACACCAGCAAAAGCTGCGTGCGGGTGGCCGATGTAAATGGCGACGGAAAACCGGACCTGTTCGTCGGTGGCCGGGTTATTCCGGGTCGCTATCCCGAAACACCGCCGAGTTTTCTGCTGATCAACGACGGAAAAGCTCACTTTACGGATCAGACGGCCAATCTGGCCCCGCAACTCCAGCGAATCGGCATGGTGACCGATGCGGCATGGACCGACCTCAACGGTGATAAAAAACCGGAGTTGGTGCTAGTCGGCGACTGGATGCCGGTCACGGTTTTCGGAAACAGCGATGGCAAATGGACCGATCAGACGAAGACCTATTTTGAAAAGGAATACCGGGGCTGGTGGAATAAAGTGCTGGTAGACGACCTGAACGGTGACGGCAAACCGGATCTGGTGATTGGCAATCAGGGCCTGAACACGCAGTGCAAGGCCAGCGACAAAGAACCCGCTGAACTGTTTTACAAGGATTTCGACGACAACGGCTCGGTCGATCCAATTATGTGTTTTTACATTCAGGGCAAGAGTTACCCGTATGTTACCCGCGACGAATTGCTGGATCAAATGAGCATCATGCGCCCGCGCTTTCCGGACTACAGCAGTTATGCCGACGCCACGATGAAGACCATTTTCTCCGAAGACGAGCTGAAAGACGTCAACCGGCTCGAAGCCAATCACCTGAGAACCACCTATTTTGAAAGTAGAACTCAAGGAAAATGGCAGGAAAAACCGCTACCCGTCGAAGTGCAGGTCTCACCGGTTTTTGCCCTGACGTCCCTTGATTATGACCACGACGGCCACAAGGATTTGCTCGTAGGCGGCAACATCGAACGGGCGCGGCTGCGGTTTGGGAAATACGATGCCAATTATGGGGTTTTGCTGAAAGGCAACGGAAAAGGCCAGTTCACGTATGTACCGCAGCCGCAGTCCGGTTTTCAGCTCAAAGGTGATGTCCGGAGTTTTTTGCCCGTCGGAAATACGGTTTTTGTCGGGATTAATCAGCAGGGAATTAAAGCTTACGTGTATAAATGAGCTTTTTCGCGGAGTTAAGCGGAGAAAAAAGGAGATACGCGAAGTAACCTCTGCTTAACTCTATTTTCTCCGCTTAACTCCGCAAAACAATCTCCTAACCTTCCATGAAAAAAATCTTCCTCTCTCTTCTATTCTTGTTCGTTATAACCAGTTGCGGGCAAGAGAAAACGCCGGAACTCAGCAATCGGGAGATCACCAAAGTCATCAGTGAAATGACCGAGGTGATGATCCACGACGTGACCAACCCGCCATTGGCCGCCCGGTTTTTCACCTATGCCTGTCTGGCCGGTTACGAGGTGGTTTCCCAGAACGATAAGTCCTGCCGGAACATGCACGGGATTCTGAACGACTACCCCCTGATCGAAAAACCCCAGGGCGCCAGCGGTTTTTCCACCCACCTTAGTGCGGTGCTGGCAATGCTGAAAACCGCCCAGAAAATGCAACCGTCGGGGAAAAGGCTGGAAAAGCTGGAAAAACAGGTTCTGGATTCCTGCCGGACAGCGGGGTTTTCCGACGACGTTATCGAACGTTCGACCCAGTATGCGCTGGAGATTTCCAAACAGATTCTGAAGTACGCCAAAGCCGATAAATACAACCGGATCAGCAATTACCCGCGTTACACACCTTCCGGAAAACCGGGGACCTGGTACCCGACTCCGCCGGGGTACTTTGCGCCGGTAGAGCCGTATTTTAAAACCGTCCGCCCGTTTACGCTCGACTCCTCATCGCAGTTTAAACCCGTTCCGCCGGTGGTTTATTCGACGGATAAAAAGTCGGCGTTCTATCAATTACTTGAACAAAATTACAAAGAAGATGGCACCAAACTGCCGGACGATCATCGCCAGATTGCGGCTTTTTGGGATTGTAACCCGTTCGCCCTTGAGAACAACGGTCACATGATGGTGGGGTTGAAAAAAATCTCTCCCGGTGCCCACTGGCTGGGCATAACGGGTATTGCGTGCGCGAAAGCCAACAAAAGTTTCGCCGAATCCCTGAAAATCTACACGGCGGTGGCCATTGGTTTGACCGACGGTTTTATCTGTTGCTGGGACGAAAAATACCGCAGCGACCGCGTCCGGCCCGAAACCGCCATCCGCAAACTCATTGACCAGTCGTGGAAACCGTTCCTGCAAACGCCCCCGTTCCCGGAGTATTTGAGCGGGCACTCCACGATTTCAGCGGTTTCGGAAGTGATTCTAACCAATTATTTCGGCAACAATTTCGCATACACCGACACGGTTGAGGAACGCTACGGGCTGAAGGCCCGCAGTTTCAGTTCCTTCCGCGAAGCCGCCATCGAAGCCGGAATTTCCCGGTTTTACGGCGGCATCCACTTCATGGACGCCATCGACAACGGCCGCGACCAGGGGCTGAAAGTGGGGAAATGGGTGGTGGAAAAAATAAACTGATGAATGCGGAATGATGCTGCGTTATAACTCTTTAGCGTTCATCAGTTTTAAGGCTGCTCCAGACAAACCCGAATTTAGGATAAATGAACCGGTTCCATTGCCCTGAATTCGGATGAAGTTTGCTCCCGGATTCAAATTTATAGGTACTATAACCACCCGCTCCACCATTAGGGAGTGTAACGGTGGCAGACCCTTCGTTTACCAACAAAACAACTGCTCATCGTAAACGGACCGGTAAAGAATTTTAATTTTTATCTGATCCATATGCCGGCGAATCGCCTGCTCTGTTTTTTTACTCTGCGATTCAATCAAGGCCACCTTCTCGCCCTGGGGAATCACCAGCCCTTTCCAGAGATCACTGACCATGCCGTGGTGTCCGTCCTATTCTCCTGCTTCAGAACGGCATTAACAAACCCGTTGAGTGAAGAGTATTTCGTACCGGCAATAATAAAACGAAGCCTCTTCAATGAATGCTGGCCCAAGGCCATTATTAGACACCACAATGGCATACCCATGACCGCCATTCTCCAATTTGGAGGTGTTATAACTGTCCAGAATGGGTCTTATTGCTGCGTCCGTTACAGATACGCCTGGTAAAATGTGATGCCGATGGCACAGAAACTGGAAACAACCGCCAGAATACTCAGGTAGGTATCCAGCGAAACGACAAGTCTACGGGAACGATTGGCCATGAATCAATCACAAATAAAAATTCACATACTTTCATTTTGATTGCCAAATTAGTTAATTCCAGCCGGACAATTCCATCGACCCAACCTTCAATCGACTTTTCAGGTATGAAATTAACCATTGGTATCGCCATTTTGCTTTTTTGGGGTAGCAGGGCATCATTTTCTCAGGAATCGAAAAAACCGGGTGTGCAATCGGACCTTTCGATTCAGCTTGATTTCGAGAGCGCGAAGGCCGTTACCAATCTACTCGCCAAATCCCGGACGACCGACGCGGAACTGGATCGGATTGCGAAACTGTATGGCAGCCAGCAGTTGATCAGAAAAGTTACCAGCTATGATAAGTCGGGAACAGAAACCGCCTTTAAACAGACCCTGCGGGAAATGGTGGAAACCGGAACAATCAAAGGCAACGACCCCTTCGACTGGAAAACCGTTAAAGCTAAACTTGGCGAAATCAAGCCATTGATTGTCCAACTGGAAACGAGAACCACGTTTATCGAGGAAGTGAAAGACCGCATCCAACCGTACTCACCCCCCAACATCAAGGCCAGGGTTCGGGCGTGTTTTCTGGTGGGTGGCGGATCGCTGGGTTTCATGTTTGGCGGTGAGGATACGTTTAATGTGGCCCTACAGAAGATAGGCGACGATTATGAAGGCTTACTCGAGCTGGTTGCCCACGAATTATACCATTCGATTCAACACGTCGGCGAGCAAACCCGGGCAAAGGAAAAAACCGCATCCGAACCGCCCAAAAACATTTTCAAAACCGCCGTTATGCTCTCCAATCTGTGGTCGGAGGGCACGGCCAATCTGGTCGGGGATTTTACGAGAATTAAAAATCCGAAGGCTTTTTCGAAATCGCAACAGGATAGCTATAATCGAAACGGCGAGCGTTCGCGGCAGAATTTTGCCTTATTCGAAAGCTTGCTTTTTTCCGCGTTTCATGATTCGACCGCCAACCTCAGCGAATTATACAACATTGCCTTTACAACGGCATACGACGAAATCGCCTACGACATGGGGTACCGAATGGCCAAAGTGATTGAAAAATACCGGGGGAAAGACGCACTGGCCAACCTGATTTACCAGGATTCCATCGAATTCTGCCAGCTCTACATCAGCATTTACCAGCAAAATCCGGACAAAAACCTGATCCGGTTTAGTGCTTCAACTGAAGCAATTTTGACGAAAATGAATGCCTGGAAAAACAAACTTTAGCCCGAAAATAACCAACGGGCGAACCGGGTGATTGTCTGATAAACCCAATTATTATTGGCTCCCGCGACTCATTACCGGACGAATTTCGGCGTATCCTCCGGCTTCAAAAATGGGGCACTCCCGAATGATGGAAGCGGCTTCTTCCAGATCAGCAGCTTTCAGGAGCAGATACCCGCCGACAATTTCAGCTCCGACCCGGTATGGACCCGGTTGAGCCGGTTCTTCGGCCTTGTGCAACACCAACCCTTCCAGCGTTAGCGCCTGTCCACCAGCCAGTTTGCCTAACTGACCGTATTTGGCAAACCAAGCCTGCCAGTGTTGCTGGTGCTGTTGAGCAAAAACCGGATCGTGCGCTTCCGCCCGGCCATCCGGCTCGCGAAAAAGCACCAGAAACTCCATTGGCATCTTACTAAAATGACTTTATTCCCCCAGATACAGGGCCGCCAGCGTTTTCAATTGATCCTGTTGAATGGATTTGGCGGGCCCTTGAGGCAGTTCCCAGCTTAACTTGATTCCGGTATGCGGTTCAATCATCCCGGCAATTCGCACCATCATCTGATCGAGTTGCTGAGGAGTCATCTTGGCTGCTTTGGCGGGGTTGGTCGTCAACTGCTCCAAAATCCCTTTTTCGGTGAATGCTGTCATACGAATGAGTGGCTTCAGTGATAATTATAGTACGTTGAGTAAATCAGGAAAATTGTGTTCAGCGGTATTTAATCTGTCTGACTATTAAAATTTGGATGCCTGATCAGACCGTTTACCATCTATTCATGTGTACCGACAAAAAAAGTGCCGCGATGGTTGTCAATAGAAACTAAAAAAATCAGTTTGAGTTTTCTGATCAGCCAAAAACCGCCTATTCCGGGTAATTTTCGGGCTAAAGCGCTGAAACCGGATATCATAAAAAGGTAGCGAATGCATTTCCGGGAAGGATACCAATCAGCGCGGACGAACTGGTACACCAGAGCGGTTTTTACCGGCGGCAGGAATCAAATCCGGCTGGTTTTACACGCCCGAAACCGTTATCTTGTGGACATGAAACCAATCTGTTTGTGGCTCTTTGCCTGTTTTTTCGTCGTCGGCCCGGCCGTTGCCCAATCGCCTTCGCCCAAACTGCCCCGCGTCGCCATCGCAGGATTGGGCATTGAATCCAGTACTTTTTCGCCGGCAGTCACGCACGAAGAAGCTTTTCACGCCCGGTATGGGCCGGAAGTGTTCAACGCTTATCCGTTTATGATGGCCATTTCGCCCTTGCGCAAACAGGCGGTGTGGCTTCCGGCTATCGTGGGCAAATCACTCCCTGGTGGGGCGGTGACACGGGAAGCCTACGAATCGCTGGTTACCAAAACGCTGGATTCACTCAAAAAATACGGCCCTTACGACGGCCTGTATCTGGATATTCACGGTGCGATGAGCGTCAAGGGTCTCGACGATCCGGAAGGCGATTTCATCACCCGAATCCGAAAAGTAATTGGCTATAAAACCCTCATTTCCACGTCGATGGATCTGCACGGCTGCGTGTCTCCGCGACTGGCCGAAAACACCGACCTGATGACCTGTTACCGGCTGGCTCCGCACGAAGATGCCATGCAAACCAAAGAACGGGCGGTCGTCAACCTGCTGGAACGAATCAAAAGCGGCAAAGGCAAACCCAAATACAAAGCCTGGATTGCCGTTCCGATTCTGCTGCCGGGCGAAAAAACCAGCACGCGCATTGAGCCCGGCAAAAGTCTTTATCAACAGGTGGCTCCCCTCGCCGACCATCAGGAAGGCATCGTCGATGCGGGCATCTGGATCAGCTATGCCTGGGCGGATGAGCCCCGCAATCACGCGGTGGTTATGGTGGTCGGCGATGACAAAGCGAAAGTGGGGCGGTCGGCCGAACAACTGGCGCAGGCTTTCTGGAACGTGCGGTCGCAGTTCGATTTTGTGGCTCCCACCGGCACACTGGACCAGTCGCTGGCGAAGGCATTGGCCAGTGCCAATCACCCTTTTTTTATCAGTGATACCGGCGATAATCCGACCGCCGGGGGCGCGGGCGATGTTACCTGGACGATCACGCAGATTCTGGCCCGACCGGAGTTTAAGCGGGCGGACGGCCCTTCGCTGATTTATGCTTCCATTCCTGATCCGGTTTTGGTGAAAAAAGCCATCGCTGCGGGTGTTGGCGGGCAGGTAGAGGGCGTAGCGGGCGCGAATGTCGACGCCCGGTTTTCTCCGCCGGTTCCGCTCAAAGGCACGGTCGAATCGATCGTATACGGCGATAAAGATGCGGAGGTCGAAGTGGTGGTGAAAGTGGGAAGCGTTCACGTAATTGTTACCCAGAAACGAAAACCGTATCACAAGGAAAACGATTTTACGCGCCTGAGCCTGAATCCCCGGAAATCGGATATTGTCGTCGTGAAAATCGGCTATCTCGAACCGGAACTCTACGCCATGCAGGTCGGCTGGATCATGGCGCTGACCCCCGGCGGAGTCGATCAGGATTTGTTTCGGTTGCCCTACAAACGGATCAAACGACCGATATTTCCGCTGGATGCCAATATGAAAACACCGGATCTGTCGGCGCAGTGGATCCCGTTATCGGGCGAATCCAGGTAATGGTTTAACCTGGCTGTGACCTGTGTCTTCACAGGTCACAGACTTGACTAATTACCTTCGAATGCGTTAACTCCGCTTCTTTTCTTTTTTGTCTGACTGGCAACAATCGCATTTCTGATTAGCCCCATTACAGGCTACCAATTCTATTGTTCATAAAACGAAGCCCCAGGAGGGTATAAAGAACGAGAGCCAACGTTTCATACCAAGCCTCCAAAGGATCGCGCCGGTAAACACCCGTTCGGTAGTCGGTCACCCAATCAATAACCGCATAGCAGTAGACTGCGAAGAAAATTAAAATTCCTGCCACTAAAAGGATGGCGAATACCTGATTTTTCATAGTGCATTACGAACCCCTGATTTTAAGCAACTTGCATTTATTTAGGTAGTTGGTAGCAGTATAAACGGCAGACAAAAGCGGAAGTTTAATTTTCAGGCCAATAACCGCCACTATTTTTAGACTCACGTTAAAAACATCCGTTGACAATGGGAATACCACCCGACCGTGGCCTGTGTCCGCACAGGCCACGGTCGGGTCAACGCAAAACATGAATAAAAAGCGTAAGTGAATGTCTCTTTACCAGCTAAATCTTTGGGGAAGAAGAAGTTCGGCAAATCCGATGCCTGTGAAGACACAGGCATCAGATTTGCCACGAAGTTACCGGTTGACACTTTTGGGAAACCGTTTTCGAACAATTTCCCAAAAGTGTCAGCGATTGACCCATTTTTGACAGCGTCTTTGGCCGATGTAGCCGACCTTTGAATCATCCAAACCGGACAATCAAACTAAACTACATAGATCATGAAAACGCTCGTAAAACCCCTCGCCGTTGCCTTTTTGCTGACCTTCGCTGGATTCGCTCCTTCTTTCGCAGCCACCCGTCCGACTCCCGTCTCCAAAGCAGCGGCTTACCAAACCAGCCTGTATACGGATGCGCAGGGCAAGCTCCGCGTTGCCGTCGATAAAGAAACCGGTGGCACTGTCGAAGTTCGGCTGGTCAACACGGCCGGAAAAGAATACTTTGTCCAGGAAATTGGCAAACGCCAAAAAGCCGCCAGATTATCATTGGATATCAGCGGATTACCCGACGGAGCATACCAGGTTGTGATCTCCAATGGCGTCGATGCGAAGGTCAATCATTTAACCCTGGCAACGCATAAACCCGAATTCACTACCCGTCTGATTGCCGTCAATTAACCGCGTACTAAGTACCCTATAGCTTTCACAGATTATGTCCACATCAGAAAACCGGTCCGCCCTGGACCGGTTTTCTGCGTTAATGAGTGAATTTCGTACCTTTAGAACTTGCAGTTGTGTTGTGAATACTCCCTACTGATTCATGAAGACAAAACTATTAGTGGTAGATGACGAAATTGAGCTGGTAAACCTCTTTCAGCAACGGTTTCACCCATCTATTCTGAAGGGTACCTACGAGTTTATTTTTGCCCCCAACAACCAGCAGGCGCTCCACATTCTCAACGAGCAATCCGATATCGACCTGCTACTGATTGGCTTACCTACGTCCGGGAAGGAAGGATTGGCCCTGCTGGATCAGCTCCCGCACATCAACCCCATCCTCCGCGCGGTGGTACTCACGGCATGGGGCGATGCGACGACTATTCGCACAGCCATGAATCGGGGAGCTCTTGATTTTATCACGAAACCCATTGATTTTCAGGACTTCGAAACCACCATCGGGAATGCTCGCCGGTCCGTTCAGCAGTTGCGCGAAGCCCGGGAACTGAAAGCCATCGATACGGTTAAAACCCGGTTTTTCAATAACATCACCCACGAACTCCGGTCGCCCCTGTCGCTCATTGTCTCCACGGTCGATAAGCTCCTGGAAACCGCTGATTTACCGGAAGCCATTCCCCAGCCGCTGACCACCGTCCGGCGCAACGCCCGGCAGTTGCTGCGGCTCATCAATCAGTTGATCGCCATCAACCAGCTCGAAACCCAATCGACGGAACTGGTTGACCAGGTGGGGGATTTACCCGGTTTTGTGGAACAACTGGTCGAACTGTTCCGCCCCTCTACCGACAGTAAAAACCTGACGCTGACGTACGAAACGGATTTGTTGCCGGGCAGCTACCGCTTCGACGCCGACAAATGGGAGATGATTCTCTCGACCCTCCTGAACAACGCCGTCCGGTTTACGCATACCGGTGGTATTACCGTTTCCCTGCATCAAACGGCTACAGGCGCCCGCCTGACTGTTCGCGATACCGGAATTGGCATTACCGCTCACAAACTTCCGCACGTATTTGACCGGTTTTATGAGGGTGATAATCAGCGCATTCGAGCCAACGACAGCACGGGAATCAGTCTGGCGCTGGTGCGCGAACTGACCTGGCGGCTCGGTGGAACGCTGGATGTTCAAAGTCAGATCGAAGGCAAAGACCGGGAGTCGGGAACGGTTTTCGTCCTTGAATTGCCTTTCCAGCGCACCACTCATCCGGATTCTGCCCCTTTGGTGGCCGGGCCATCCGTTGTGGTTGATACACCGGCCTTACTCGGAGCGGCTCCGGTTTTTTCCGACGAACACGAATCGCACCCGCTGGTGCTGGTGGTGGAAGACAACGCTGAACTGCGGGAATTTATGGTGGCCGAATTGCGTACGAATTACCGGGTACGATCGGCGGCTAACGGCCATGATGGCTGGGTGCTGGCCAAAGAAGAGCTGCCCGCCATTGTCATCACCGACCTCATGATGCCCCGGCTGAACGGGTATGGTCTGATCGAGCATTTAAAAACCGATCCGGTAACCGACCACATTGCCATCGTCCTTTTGTCGGCCAGTGGCGAAGACGCTTCCCGGTTAAAAGCCCTGTCGCTGGGCGCCGATGACTACCTGACCAAGCCGTTTCACCTCGGCGAACTCCAGTTGCGGCTACGGAATCTGCTGAATCGTCAGGAACGTCTGCGCGATCATTACCGCCAGCAACTCGCCCAGCCCGACAGCGCCCCCCCGCTACTGACGGTGGGCGATCAATTTCTGCGGAAGTTGTATACCCTCATCGAGCAGCACCTCGACGATTCGACCCTGAACGTCGAATGGTTGGCCGACGAACTCGCCATGAGCCGGAAGGCACTCTACCTGAAAGTTCACAACCTGACCCAGCTTTCGCCGGTTGAACTGATCCGGCAATACCGCCTTCGCAAAGCCATCGACCTGTTGCGCTCGGGGCATAGCGCGGCCGAAACCGCCTATCTGGTTGGTTTTGAGACGCCTTCCTATTTCACCAAAGTGTTCCGGGAGTTTTACCACCAAACCCCGACTGCCTTTGTCAAACGGTAAAAAGCTATGAAAGTCCTGATTTTTGCTCTGCTCAGCAGCCCCCTCTTTGCACAACCGAAGGTAGAAGGTTTGGGAAAATTCAGGATTGGCATTACAACGCCCGATTCAATCAGTGCTTCGAATTTCCGGGAACAGGAACCGCCCGTTGTCAAAGGAACATTAACGTTAGTCTGTGCCAACATTCGTCTCTTCAAAGCCGATGCCATTGAAATTCAGGGCGTTTTCATTCCAGATTTGTTTCTGGTATTTTACGAAAACCGCCTTTTCCGAATAACCTGTGCATACAACGATTTACTCGAGAAAGCCTTTGGCGGGCGCCACGGAAAAGGGAAAACCGGATCTGTTCAAACGTTGGTTGAGTGTGACAAGGAGAAAAACCGACGTTTGACGCTCGAGAGCGAAAGCTGGCAGGCCGACGGGATTCTGACGCTGGTGGTTCACGCCCGAGGTTATAACGTCCAGTGTCAACACCTGCAATCCTCCCGACTGACCATTGCCAGCCAATCAATTTTAGCAATCACGTCGGAATGTGATCTGGAACACCTTGATCCGTATCTTGAGAAAATCCCGCTGCCGCATTAAGTGATGCTGCGTCTTCACAGACCTATGCCGCACAGACCTCGGATAAGGGCACAAAACTCGGATTCTCTCCAGATCCTACTATCCGCGCGAAACAGAGATCCCTCTGACAACCAACTTTATTCACCAACCGGAATCTGCACCCTGACAAGCGTGCCGCCTTCCTCCCGGTTTACGATCTGACAGGAACCACCCAGCCGATCCACCCGGGATTGAATATTCTGAATCCCAATGCCATTCGATCGCGAACTTTGCCGGAATCCCTGTCCATCGTCCTGAACAACAAGTTCCAGAAAACCATTCTGCCGCAAGAGCGTAATACCGGCCTGACTCGCTTTAGCGTGTTTGAGAATGTTGTTGACCAGTTCCAGTGTAATGGCGTAGAGTTCGTAGGCGGTTTTTCCCCGTACAACCACACCCGAATTTTCCACTTCGAACAGAAACCGGGTGCGGTTTTGAACGTTCAGCGTGTCCGCCATCTTGATCAGGGCAGCCTGAAGCCCCGCTTTTTCCAGCACTTCGGGCATCAGGTTGTGCGAAATGGAGCGAATGTCGTCGTAAATCTCGCCGATGTGTTCGAGCAAACGAGCGTGTTCGGTCTGCTGATCCCGATCGAACTGTGACGTATCGAAGGCTTCGTACCGCCATTTCAGAGCCGATACGCGGGTCGCTACGTTGTCGTGCAATTCACTCGCCACCCGTTTCCGTTCCATCGTTTGACCCCGGTACAAAGCCGCTTCGATTTCGGCGTTCTTCCGGGACAATTCGTCGTTTCTGGTGCGCAGCCGCCGGTTATTCCAAAACACAAAACCCAGAATACCCGCGCCCAGCAGCAACAACGCCACGAGGAAATTGCGCGTTTGAGCCAGATTTTCGTTTTCCAGCTTCTGAATGTTCAGTTTTTGCTGCTGGTGTTGCTTTTCAAATTCGTAATTCATGGCGGAAGCCATCGCTTTTTGCAGTGCTTCTTTGTTGAGCAGCGAATCCGAGTCGGTTTTGAATTTTTTGTAATGGACAAATGCCTGCTCAATCTGACCGGTAGCTCCGTACGATTCGGCCAGCAGCCGGTGGTATTCGGCGGCTTCGGGCAGCAACGGCGGGTCCGACTCTTCGGCCCACTCCACCCCTTTGGTTGCGTAGTCGATCACCCGGCGGTATTGCTTTTTAGCGAGTGCTATTTTGGCATAATTGAGTTGAACCACGTGGTCCAGAAAATCATCGGAATCGACCACATCCTGAAACAGTTTATCGCCTAACTGAGTATATTTCAGCGCATTTTCATAGTCTTTCAACTGAAGATAAACCCTTCCCATCCGCGAATACGTTTTGGGTAGCCAGTAGGCCGCCCGGGTGGTTTTGTGGATGCTGGCAGCCTGGGTCAGCGCCTGGAGAGCGGTTTTGTATTGCCCTTCTTTTTCAAAAATATCCGCCCGCTGGTTCAGCAAAAAAGCTTCCAGGACCTTATCATTGCGTTTTTTAGCCACGGTTTCGGCCTCATCGAACGCCCGGAGTGCTTCTTTGTAAAGTCCGAGTGCCGAGTAGGCCACACCCAGATTGGGTAGCGTTGACCGCAGCGCCCGCAAATCGTTCACCTCTTCCTGAAGCTGTCGGGCTTTCAGCAGAAATTCGATGGCTTTGCCAAAATTTCCGCTTCGGATATAAAACTGCGCTTTTTCATTAAAAACCGTCCCTTGCCACGACTTGTCGTTCATATCCATAAAAATGGCGTTGGCCTGGTCATAAAGCGGCATAATTTCCCGCTGTCGCGCCATATTGGTCTCCAGTAGCTGGGCTTTCCGAATATACGCTTCCGCTTCCAGATGCCGGTCTTTCAGGGTGGCCGCAATCTGCAACACGGTGTCCACCTGAGCAAATGCACCCTTGAAGTCGACCATCCGATCGGCTTCGATACGAACAAGGTGCAGCCGGGCTTTGCCTTCGCCGTTCAAAAATCCCAGCTTTTTGGCCAGACTCACCGACTGCGCTCCATACCGGATGGCCAGCGAATCGTCCCCGCTGAGCCAATACCCATAGCTCAAATCGTTCAATAGACTCACCCGGTGCGTGTCCGGTTTGGCCATCCGCAACTGATTCTGCAGGGAATCGATTTTTTGGGCCTGAAGCGAAAGGGTTATGCCCAGAAAAACAGGGAGCAGACTTTTCTTCCCGGTGTTTTCCAACAACCCAATTAGCCAACAAGTGCAGTAAAAAACCATCGGTGAGCCAAACGAAAAAGGGTCAAACAGTGCTGACTTCAGTGAAGATCAATCCGTTGAAGCCAGGCTGAAATTTAACAGCATTTCGGAAATATACCACGAACCATTCATTTGTTTTGATCAATTCGGTAGCGGTTTTTGCGAGTTTGGCACAATCGCCTTCTTTGCAGTTGACGATTAAACAATTCAGTTACTTTTTTCCGCAATTCAGTCACCGGTTTGGCGTATTGAGTAAGGCGGTTTTTGGCCACTGCTACGCATTTATCTTGCTTTGCAAATCATAAACAACAAATAACTACTGAACAATGAAAATGCGTTTTCTGGCGCTGATGGCACTGATTGTGTTCTCGGTTGCGTGTAAAAAAGGGGGTTCCGATATTGTCAATCCTGGCGATGGGTCGTCCGGCGACGGAGCAGGTCCCAATCCCGGTAGCGGAAAAATACCGGCGGAACTCGTCGGCAAATGGTCATACGGTACGTTTTCGCCCACCACTTTCTGGGATTACAACGGCAAGTACACCGGCAATGCCTACGAGCAGGCGCTGGTCTTTGAATTCCACGCCAACGGCACCTACGAAGAATACGTGATCAATTCCACGACCAGCTACAATTGCCGGACGGAAGCCTACAGCTATTTCAAAGGGACGGTGAAAGTAAACGAAGCCAATCGCTCATTTATCATCACGCCCACCAGCGGCAATTACCGGGGCTTCTACGCCTGTGCACCCAAAAGCAACATCAACCGCGACGCCCGGAAGGACGAATTGAAGCAGGAAACAATGAATTACCAGGTCGAAACCGGAAAAACCGCCCTCAAATTGTCCGACGCCGAAAATCCGCAGGGCGTTCGGCTGAAGGCGGTTTCGTGGTAAAGTGAATTTGGGGGCGGTGAAGAAACCGCCCTTTTTTGGGTTTTTGTAAGGATTATAAATCCGATGGTGAAGACGCAGGTCACGAATCAGATCTTCCTAACGCCTTCTAAATAAATTGAAGTGGGCTTTCAAGCTGTTGATGCCGACCGTATGCCGGATTTTTCCAAGGAAATTTAGTGAGGCTTATTTCTTCTTAAATTTTCAATATCATCCAAATCCTTTTGCCTTCCCAAGGCTTGCTTGTCCTGAATTAAATCGTCAATACTGATTCAATTCCATTGCTTTCAATAACTTTTCTTCTGGCATAAGCTTTCGAGAATTTTAGTGGCGCTTTGATGATTGGCAGGAGATCAAGTGTGTAATCTTCAAATTCGTATTTGAAAACGGATCGTTTGGGATCGGGGGAGGCTTCCTCTTTAAATTTCGTTACGTCTCTACCCAATTCCTGTAAAGCATCAAGCAACCGGTAATAGTTCACATAGCTTGGATTATACCAGAAATCTAAATCTGGTTTGTCAACGATTTTTCCTTCCTGATTTATTGATTTCCTGTAATCTCCATAATACGACACTGCAAAGCCCCCGACAACCATATATTCTACCTTATTCCGCTTAAATATCTCGAATATATTGTAATCAGAATCGTCATAGGCCATATGCAGTATCCTTATTTACAGACGTTTTGTTCCGTGACGGCGACACATCCTTGACATCGCTACCTTTCAAAGAGTTAATAAAGCGTTCAAACCGATCGTGATGCTCCTCCGATTTGGCAGAAGTTAGGTCGAGAGGTTTTGTGGTGGCTTTCAACTCCTGAATGCTATCATATTTGGTTAGCTCATTCATGATTCTAATGGCTTATATTGCTATAATAACACAGGAAGATACGAAATAGGGTGCAAAAAAGCCAAAGGCTATCGACCAATGCGCTGATTTCCAAGAGTTAGACTATCTAATTACATCCGGTTTACTAGTACCCGGATGTAATTAGATTGATGAACCTCACCCCACCCACCGTCTCACCTTATGCCCCCAAAACGCATAAAACATTAAATACAAATAACACGGGAACAACACCCAATAAGCGGTTTTGACACCGTAGGCATCGGCGTAGTGCCCGTAGAAAAGCGGCAGGATGGCGTTGCCGGAAAGCCCCATGATCAGGATGGCCGCGCCAAGTTTGGTAAATCGGCCCAGACCGTCGAGCGCCAGTGGCCAGATACCGGCCCAGACCAGCGAATTCGCCAAACCCAGCAACACGACAAACCAGATCGAGCGGTCGGCGTAATGGCCAAGAACAGTAACCGGGCCGCTGGTGAAAATGATCAGCAGCGTCAGAACCGCCCCCAGAACCGTACAAAACCGGAAAGCCGTCACCTGGCTGATGGTTTTCGGGATCAGCGAAATGCCTAAAATATAACCGATAATTGTGGACGTTAACGTATAAGCCGGAAACGTCTTGGCTTCCAGCAGGCTGATTCCCATGGAGTTGGCGTATCCGATCACCGTATCGACCGCAATCACCTGGCTGCCGACGTGCAGGAAAATGGCAACCGCGCCCAGAATCAAGTGCGGGAACTGGAAAATGGTGGTTTTCCCGGAATTGGCGGCCGCGACTTCGGCGGTTTCCTGCTCGGTGTTGATTTCCGGCAAGGGCGAAAACCGCACCATCAGCCCCAGCCCGATCAGCACGAAACCCATCAGCGAATACGGCATGATCACCCGCCGAACCAGCGCATCCAGCGCGGCACTTCGCTCCACGGCGGACATCGTTGGCAGTTGGGCGAACAGGTCGGTGTCGGTCGCCCGCAGAATCACGGCAGCAAACAGAATCGGCGCCAGCACGCCCGCGCCCTTGTTGCAAATGCCCATGATGCTGATCCGCTGGGCGGCCCGCTCCTGAGGCCCCAGAATGGTGATGAACGGGTTGGCCGCCGTTTGCAAAACCGCCAGTCCGACGCCAATCATGAACAGGCCCAGCAGAAAAATTTCGTAGGTGCGGGTCAGGGCTGCGGGCACGAAAATAAACGCGCCGACCGCCATAATCCAGAAGCCGACCATCATGCCCTTCTTGAAACCGGTGCGTTTCAGCAGGTACGACGACGGCACCGACATCACGAAATACGAAATATAAAACGCAAACGTGACCAGATACGACTGAAAATTGGTGAGTTCACAGGCAATTTTGAAATACGGAATCAGAATCGCGTTGACCCAGGTAACAAAACCGAAAATAAAGAATAACAGTCCGATGATCAGGATGGAAACGAGCGTATCCCGCTTGCTTAACGCGCTGACATCGACGGCCGCCAGTGTTGCTTTCATCAAGTTCTAATGAGTGAATGTGCGAATGAGTGATTGAGCGAATACCGGCGACTAAACCGTTGGTTCCCAGCCGGATTGGTACTCCCGTTTCCAGTACTTTTTCATCACACCCTTGTTCTTGATGTGGCCGTTGCTCGGGTCGATGTTCAGGGTTTCGCCGGTTCGGAGGGCGATGTTGCCCAACTGGCACAGCAGCGTACTCTGGTGACCGCCCTTGATGTCGGCAACCAATGGCGTACCTTTGCGAATCGCGTCGAAGAAGTTTTGAATGTGAATCGCATCCAGGGCCTGCGACGGATTCATCTTGTCGCGCGGATCGACTACAAAGTCGTTTTTGGCTTCTTTCACCAGCTTGTTCTGCAAATCGTAGACCTTGTACGTATTGCCACTTTCGATGGTTACGGAACCGGTGTCGCCGTAGAAAACCACACCCACGCTGTTGTCTTCAACCGTGCGGCCGTTGCAGCTCCGCCCTTCCCAGGCAATACTGGTATTGTTATCGAATTCCAGCGTAATCACCTGGGTATCCGGCGTTTCCCAATCATCTTTGTACCGATAACGCCCCCCGGCGGATGAAACCCGCGTCGGAAATTCGACGCCCAGCCCCCAGCGCATCAGATCGACCATGTGGGTGCCGTTGTTAAGCGCTTCACCCGTTCCCCAGTGCCAGAACCAGTGCCAGTTGTAGTGCAGCAGGTTATCTTTGAAGGGTCGGCGCGGGGCGGGTCCCTGCCACAAATCGTAATTCAGCCACGACGGAACGGGGGCTTCCTTGCCAATGCCGATCGACGCACGGTTGTTGGTGTACCAGCCCTTGGCGAAATACGGCCGACCAATAATGCCGTCCTGCACTTCCTTAATGCCTTTCGCGACGTTTGGCCACGACCGGCGCTGGTTGCCCATCTGCACCACCCGTTTGTATTTTTCGGTGGCCGCCATCAGCAATTCGCCTTCGTTCGGATTGTGGCTGCACGGTTTTTCGACGTACACGTGTTTTCCGGCTTTGCAGGCCAGAATAGCCGCCGGAGCGTGCCAGTGGTCGGGCGTGGCTACTACCATGGCTTCCAGGTCTTTGTCTTCCAGCGCATTCCGGAAATCGGGCGTGGCTTTCGGACGGCTTTTCTGGAGGTCTGCCACGGTCGCAATGGCTTTGTCGGCCGCCCGCGAATCGACGTCACAGATGTGAATCACCTCGCAGTTTTTCTGAAGCGCGAAGTTGCTCGCCAGCGCAAAACCACGTGAGTTAACACCCATCACGGCTACCTTGATTCGCTCGTTGGCACCGATAATATTGGCGTAACTTTTCGGACTGAAACCGGGCAAAATACCGCCCAGCGATAGTGCCGTGGTTCCGGCGACGGTTTTTTTGATAAATTCCCGGCGGGAAGCATTCGATAATTTCATGAGTTGAAGGGTTAGTAGTCAAATAATTAAACTCCGTGCCGTTAGGCACGTAATGTGTGTAGCAAAAAGAAAAATGTCCTAATCTCCACGCGTGCCGTAGGTACGAAACGGTCTCGTACCTACGGCACGCGATTCATCGTCGATAACCTATTTCTATAAACATCTCGCCCCTACAGGGCAAAAAATCACCTAATTCAGAACGTGTAGTTACACTTTCTTCAGCACACTTTCCAGTGTTACGGTGGCTCCGCCTTTGCGTTTGCTTTCCTCGGCGGCTTCCATAAAGGCGAAAATTTCCAGTGTTTCTTCGGGACTCACCGGCGGTTTACCGGTTTTGAAGAATTCCACAATTTGCACCAGAAGCGCTTTGTAGCCTTCGTACGGGCCAATGGGCGCAATGCCTTTTTCGCCGTACGCCGTTCCGCCATAGCCGGTTTTTCCCGCCCGAATGCCGCGAAACGTGCCGACCCGATCGTCGTTCCAGATGCCCACTACCACATCCGTGTCTTTCGTGTGCGTCCGGCTGACCTGTTTGCAGCCCGGCCCCATCACCGTGAAAAGCGTCTCAACGCCGTGAATGCCGTACCAGAACAGATCGGGGTGTGTTTTCTCGATCGGCGACGGACTGAACGCATCGGCGCCCAGCACTTTTCCCACGGTTTTTCCCTGCGCAATGTCCTGCGCGCTGGTCATGTAGCGTAGCGACGAAGCCGAGAACGTCGGCACATTGGCTTTTTTGGCGGCATCAAAAATGGCTTTCACGTCGGCCAGCGAAGCCGCAATTGGTTTATCGATAAAAACCCGTTTTCCGGCTTTGAACACTTTCAGCGCCTGTTCGCGGTGCAAACGACCGTCGTTGGTTTCCAGCAACACCACATCCACTTTCGCGAGCAGATCCTCAATGGAATTGACGATTTCAACCCCCAGTTTCTTTACCTCTTCCGTATACCCCGCCACCCGGCTGGTGCTGGACTCGATGTCGTTGCTGCCTTTCGGGTAAGCCGCCACCACACGGTAACCGTCCAGTTCGGGGCCGGCCGTCGGGCTGTTCAGTTCTTTGGTGAAAGCGGTGCTGTGCGAGGTGTCCAGACCGATAATTCCAACTCGCTTTCCCTCAGCTACGAGTGCCGGATTCGGCATCGAAAACAGGGTTCGCGGCAGGGAGAGTGTAAGTCCGGTTGTGGCGGCAAGACTGAGAAATTTTCGACGGTTATGCGTTTGATCCATCCGATTAGGGTTAAAAAGGTCGTATTATTGTAAGAATCCACAAATTCGTGTTATCTGTCGCTTCTTGCAACTGCAAGTCGATAAAAAATACGATTTTTTCTATCTATGGCTCATTTACCCAACCTGATCATTGATCTGGCGATTATTTTGGGAACCGCAGCCGTCACGACGCTTCTTTTCAAATGGCTTAAACAACCCCTCGTATTGGGTTATATTCTGGCCGGAGTGCTCGTAGGGCCCAAGTTTTCGTTATTCCCCACCATTTCCGACCCGGAAACCATCCGCATCTGGGCCGACATCGGCGTCATTGTCCTGCTGTTCAGCCTCGGACTTGAATTTAACATCAAAAAACTGGTCAAAGTCGGCGGCACGGCCTCCATGACGGGCGCGTTCGAAATTTCGGCGATGATTCTTCTCGGCTACCTGACCGGCATGGCGCTGGGCTGGTCGACGATGGACAGCATTTTTCTGGGCGGTATCGTCAGCATTTCGTCCACTACCATCATCATCCGGGCGTTCGACGAGCTGGGCATCAAAACCCAGCAATTTGCCGGAATTGTATTCGGCGTATTGGTCATTGAAGACATCGCTGCGGTTTTGCTGCTCGTGCTGCTGTCGACCCTGGCCGTCAGCAACCAGTTTTTCAGCGCCGAAATGCTGGTAGCCATCATGAAACTCGGGTTCTTTCTGGTCATCTGGTTTCTGGGCGGCATTTTTCTCGTCCCTTCCCTTCTGCGCAGCGGCCGAAAATTCATCACCGACGAAACCCTGCTGATCGTTTCGCTGGCCTTGTGTCTGCTGATGGTCGTTTTCGCTACCAGCGTCGGTTTTTCTCCGGCTTTGGGCGCGTTCATCATGGGTTCTATTCTGGCCGGAACCATTTACGCCGAACGCATCGAAACCCTGCTGACGTCCATCAAAGACCTGTTCGGGGCGGTTTTTTTCGTCTCGGTCGGCATGCTGATCGACCCAGAACTGCTGGTGCAATACGCCGGACCGATTGCCCTCATCACGGTGGTCGTTATTCTGGGGAAAGCCGTCAATGTCACGCTCGGGGCGCTGATCGTGGGGCAACCGTTGAAACAGTCCATTCAAACCGGAATGAGCCTGGCGCAGATTGGGGAATTTTCATTCATCATTGCCGCTCTCGGACTCAATCTGAAAGTAACCAGCGCTTTTCTGTACCCCATCGCCGTCGGCGTTTCGGCCCTGACGGCTTTCACCACGCCCTACATGATCCGGGCTTCCGGCTCGATTTGTACGTGGGTGGAAAGCAAACTAAGCTCACGAACCCGCTTATTTCTAACCAGTTACAGCTCGGGTGCGCAAACGATCGGTAGCGTGAGCGATTGGTACCAGCTCGTGCGCGAACACCTCCAGATCATGATTGTCAACACCGCCGTCATTCTGGGTATCATTCTGATTTCGTCCAGATGGCTGCTGCCGATCATTACGGCGGAAGTGGTCGGCAAACCGTATGACGGCATTCTGGCCGGTTTTCTATCGTTTTTCCTGATGACACCATTTCTCTGGGCGCTGGTGCTGAAGCGCATCAACCGACCGGTTTATACCCGGCTCTGGACCGAACGAAAGTCGTATCGGGGGCCGCTCGTCACGCTGGCCGTCACCCGTGGCCTGCTCGGATTGGGGCTTATTCTGCTGTTTCTGCAACAGTTTTTCTCGGTCAGTCTGCTGTTGTTTGTGCTGGTGATTGCGGGCGGCATCTGGCTGGTGGTCGGCAAACGGCTGCCGTTTATTTATGACCTGATCGAAAAGCGGTTTTTGGTTAACCTAAACGCCCGCCAGATTTATCAGGAAAACCGCATGGGGCGGAATCTGCTGCCGTGGGACGCCCACCTTTCCTATTTTGAAGTCAGTGCTGAATCGCCGGGCGCTGGCTTTACGCTTTCCGAACTGGCGCTGCGCGAAAAATACGGCGTCAACGTCATTTCCATTGCACGGGGCAGCATGACGATGTTGGTGCCGGGGCGAAATGAACGCTTGTTTCCGGGCGATAAAATTGCCGTCATTGGAACTGATCAGCAACTGGAACACTTTATTAGTTTAATCGAAACCCAGACAAAAGAAAAAGCACAGTCGACCCCGACGCAGGAAATTTCGCTCCAGAAAATGGCCGTCGATGAGTCCTTTCCATTCATCGGCGAAAGCATTCGCAATTCCGGTATCCGCGAAAAAACGCAGGGGCTCATCGTTGGCATCGAACGCCAGGGGACCCGAATTTTAAATCCGGATTCAACGACTTTTTTTCTCGCCGGCGATGTTATCTGGTTAGCGGGCAACACGAAACTGATCAAAGAGTTTCAGCGCGAAAACCAGTTGCGGGCGGTTAAGTAGGTTTACGGTTTGAAAGCCAGTCGTTGGTTTCAGTATTAACTCGTTCGAGCTGAAAACCTAAACCAGCCAAAATGATGGCCTGTCAAATGCTTACAGCCCACGGTTAAAACCGTGGGAACCCACGTAAACCGGAAATTCATGGAAACCGTTTTAACGGTTTAGGATTCTCAAAACCGTTAAAACGGTTGTCAGTTCTGTGGTTTCTTTCCCAGAATCCCACGGTTAAAACCGTGGGCTGTTTTTTTTGCTAATTCTTCTAACTACGTTAAGCTAATTTTTGTACGACTACTCACAACCAGCGAAGATCCAATTATTCAAACTTATGAAATTACTGTACAGTTATTTACGCAGTTTCTGGCCCCTCCTGATTCTGGCGCTGCTGCTGGCGGCCATCAACCAGATTTTCTCGCTGCTCGATCCGTACATTTTCCGCAAAATCATCGACCAGTACGTCGTCAAACCGGGTTCGGCCATTCAGCGGCTGGATTTCGGGAGCTTCCTGAGCGACGGCGCCGGGTTGCTGATTTTACAGGCGCTGGGCGTGGCGATGGTCAGCCGCATCGCCAAAAACTTTCAGGATTATTACGTCAACGTCATCACGCAGCGGCTGGGTGCCCGGTTGTATTCCGACGGCTTGCGCCATTCGCTGGATTTGCCGTATCAGGTGTTTGAAGACCAGCGTTCGGGCGAGACGCTGGGCAAGCTTCAGAAAGTGCGGACCGACGTTGAAAAACTCATTCAATCGTTTGTCAACGTGCTGTTTACGTCCGTTGTCGGGATTGTATTCGTAATGTGGTACGCCAGCACGGTTTACTGGCCAATTGCCCCCGCCTATTTCCTGACCATTCCGCTGCTCGGTTTCGTCAGTTCGCTGCTGAGTAAAAAAATCAAAGTCGTTCAGAAAAACATTGTCGCCGAAACCACGGCGCTGGCGGGCTCCACCACCGAAAGTCTGCGGAATATCGAACTCGTCAAAAGTCTCGGACTGGCCCAGCAGGAAACCGAACGATTGAACGCAACGACCGAAAAAATCCTGCGGCTGGAACTCAAAAAGGTGCGTTACGTCCGCTCGCTGTCGTTTGTACAGGGCACATTTGTGAATCTGCTGCGAAACGCCATCATGCTGTTGATGCTGTTTCTGGTGGTTCAGGGACGCATTACGGTCGGCGAATTTTTCTCGTTGTTTATCTACTCCTTTGCCATTTTTGGCCCGTTGCAGGAGTTGGGGAACATCATCAACATTTACCGCGAAACCGAAGCGTCGCTGGCCAATTTCCAGCAGATTCTCGACACGCCCCGCGACGTAAAACCGGCGCATCCGGTTCCGGTGAAAAAGATTCAGACGCTGGCGTTCGAAGACGTTCGGTTCAAACACTTATCCGCCGACAATCCGGCGCTCGACGGGATTTCGTTCGATGTCAAACTGGGCGAAACCATTGCTTTCGTGGGGCCATCCGGTTCCGGAAAAACGACGCTCGTGAAGTTGCTGGTCGGTTTGTATCCGCCTTTAGCCGGTCAGATTCTGTACAATGATATTCCCGGTTCGGAAGTTGATCTGGACGAATTGCGCGAACAGATCGGTTTTGTGACCCAGGATACGCAGCTTTTTGCGGGTACGATTCGCGAAAACCTGCGGTTCGTGGCTCCCAATGCCACCGATGCCGAATGCCTCACCGCGCTCCACCAGGCTGCGGCCGATACGCTGCTGAGTCGCGCACCGCAGGGGCTCGATACCGTCATCGGGGAAGGCGGGGTGAAAGTTTCGGGCGGTGAAAAACAGCGGCTGAGCATCGCCCGCGCGTTGTTACGCCGTCCAACATTGCTGGTATTCGACGAAGCCACCTCCGCGCTCGATTCACTGACGGAAGAGGAAATCGGCAAAACCGTCCGCCAGCTTTCCGGTTCGCGGCAACACATTACGATTTTGATTGCGCACCGTCTGAGCACGATTCTGCACGCCGACCGGATTTTTGTGCTGGAAAAAGGGCACATCGCCGAACAGGGCCGTCATGCCGATTTACTGCTGCAAAAAGGGTTGTATTATGCGATGTGGCGTCAACAAATTGGCGAGCGGAAGGAAATGGCGACGGTTTAAGTGTCACTCCTCCTCGGCTTCAAAATCCGGTTTCCGACTGACGGTTTTCAATACCGCATAGCTGATTAGTTCGGCTAAAACCGTGGTTGACGAGTAATCTTATTTCGCCACCCGTAACGCCTGCGCATACACATCCGGTAATTCACTCTGCTCGACGGCCAGAGCCGCCCGTTCCACATCATAGGGCACCCGAACAAATTCGACGCGAATGCCATCGACAGAACCGGGCCGGACGGCTTCATCGATCGTGAGTAGAACGTACCCTGCCCGCGGGTCGCCGTCTTTGGGTTTACCGACGGAACCGATATTGATGGCGTGCCGGTAATACGGCGTTTCGCCTTCGCTCTGTGCGTTTACTACTTTATAATACGGTTTGTGCGTGTGGCCGAAACACATTATATCGGCGCTGGCACCTTCCAGAACGCGGGCGAGACTGCGATCACCCCGGTCTTCGAACAGGTATTCGTTGACCCGGCGGGGACTGCCGTGTACCAGCAACAGAGAAACCAGTGTTTGTTGTTGCCAAAGATGAGTGGGATCATTTCCCAATTCGTAGTTTACCCGAATTTGTGTCGGCAATGTCCGCAAAAAGGCCCGTTCTTCGTCGCCTACAGTCTTGTTGGTGTAGGCAATGGAAACCTTGCCGTTGGCTTTTTCGTCGTCGGTTTGGTAGGCACATCCGCAATCGTCCGATGAGCGGCCAATGCCGTAGTCATAGTTACCGGCAATCGTTGGAATATTCCGACGGCGGATTTCAGCGATCACTTCGTTAGGCCAGCTATTGTAACCCACTAAATCGCCCAGGCAATACACCGCGTCCGGTTTTTGACGGTCGATATCCGCTAAAACCGCTTCCAGGGCGGGCAAATTGGCGTGGATGTCGGAAAACAGGGCAATTTTCATACAGTTTTTGGCAATGGTTTTTGCGAGGATAATTCAAATTTCTTTTTTTTACGCGCAAAATTGACCATCAGGATCAAAACCGGCACTTCGATCAATGGCCCGATGACGGTGGCAAAGGCAGCTCCGGAGTCGATGCCGAATACAGCAATGGCCACGGCGATGCCCAACTCAAAGTTGTTGCCGGCGGCCGTGAAAGCCAGCGAAATGGATTTGGCATAATCCGCTCCGGCCCGTTTAGACAAATAGAAGGCAGAGAAAAACATGATGGCAAAATAGATCGTCAGCGGGACGGCAATCCGGAGTACGTCCAGCGGAATGGACACGATCAATTGCCCTTTCAGACTGAACATCACCAGAATCGTAAATAACAAAGCGATCAACGTAACCGGGCTGATGATCGGCAAAAACGTTTCTTCGTACCACTGTCGACTAAAAACCCGCGACAGAATCAGCCGCGACAGCAAACCGGTCAGGAACGGAATGCCCAGGTAAATGGACACACTTTGCGCTACATCGCCAATCGTGATATTGACCTCAAAGCCTTTCAGACCGAAAAGGGGAGGCAAAACGGTGATGAAAACATAAGCGTAGACCGAGTAAAACAAGACCTGAAAAATACTGTTGAAAGCCACCAGACCGGCCGCATACTGCCGGTCTCCCCCTGCCAGATCGTTCCAGACAATGACCATCGCAATACAGCGGGCAATCCCGATCAGAATCAAACCGGTCATGTATTCGGGTTTGTCGGGCAAAAAAATCACCGCCAGAATGAACATCAGCAGCGGGCCGACAATCCAATTCTGGAATAGGGACAGACCCAGAATTTTGGAGTTACTGAACACCTTTGGCAATTCTTCGTAACGCACTTTCGCCAAAGGCGGATACATCATCAGAATCAGGCCAATAGCCAGCGGTACGTTCGTCGAACCGGAATTAAAGCGATTGATGAAACCTTCCGACTGCGGAAAAAAGTAGCCGATACCCACGCCGGTGAGCATGGCCAGAAAAATCCACAACGTTAAAAACCGGTCGAGAAACGAAAGTCGGGGCGTGTTCATGCGGCATTGTCGTTTACGGTTCGCTTCATCACAATGGCTGAAGACGGACAAAGGGTATTGAACTGCTGTGTTTGCCGGATTGCATCAGGAACGCCCTGCCGATCAACTGGTTTAAAACCGTGCCGCTCAAAATAATGATCAGCCGTTGTGGTGATTAAATACAATTCGGTCAGACCGTCGGCCTTCGCGATTTCCAGCAACCGGCCAACCAGTTGTTCGGCTATCTTTTTGCCCCGATAGTGCGGGTCAACGGCCACCGAGCGAAGCAAAGCTACCGAGCCACAGCGTTCCAGACCGGCGACACCGACACAAACGTCCTTTTCTTTCGTTAGTACAAATCCGGAAAGATCGGACGGCAAATCGTCGGTCAGCAATTGCCCTTTTTGTAGCAACGTAACGACGGCTTCCTTGTCTTCGGGACGAGCAATTTCGATTCGTAAAACCATGATTTTCAGTTTTTAAAAACTAACTACAGCATTCGGGGCCGCAGCAGGAAGCGGCTTTTGTCTCTGATTGGGTTGATTTGGAAACCGGCAGATGGGCTGTAGTCGGCTTTTCGGCAAAAACGGTGACGCTGTAAATGCCCCGGGCTGGATGGCCTTTGTCCTGCTGGCGGTATTCGGCCATTTCTTCGGCTGTCAGGTAGTTTTTCAGCAACGAATCCGGCAGAACGATTTCACGTTCTTTTTGCAGAATGATGTTTGTAAATCCGGCTTCTTCCACGATCTGGAGATAAGTATCTTTCTGAATAGCCCCCGCCACACAGCCCGCGTATAGTTCAGCATCTTTCAGTACACCGGCGGGCAATTCGCCTTTCAGCACAATGTCCGAAATACTGAAATGACCGCCGGGTTTCAGGATCCGGAACGTCTCAACAACTGCTTTCTGTTTGTCCGGCACCAGATTCATCACGCAGTTACTCACCACTACATCGGCCAGATTGTCGGGCAACGGCATTTCCTCAATGTCGCCATAAACGAATTCAACATTGGTGTAACCCAGCGTTTTGGCATTCCGACGGGCGCGGTCGATCATCGCGGGCGTCATGTCCAGCCCAATCACCCGGCCTGTTTCACCGGTTTCGGCGCGGGCAACAAAGCAGTCATTTCCGGCTCCCGAACCCAGATCGACAACCACATCACCGGATTTAATCTGTGCAAATTGCGTCGGTAAACCACAACCTAATCCCAAATCCGCTTCGGCGACATAACCGTTCAGTCCGTCGTAGCCAACGGCCATATTGATCGGCACTTCGTTTGACGGACCACAGCACGACGTGGGTCCACAACCACAGCCTGCCGCATCGGACGGGCTGCTGTCCGCAATAGCGCCGTAGGTCTGGCGCACAATTTCTTTTAATTGTTCAGCATTTTCCATGATTTTCTTATTTGTTTAATGTAATATTACGATGAATAAAGGTAAAAAAAAGCCGCAGCGGTTTTAACAGCAGCTTGCGGTTACAAACGAATCCAGCAGGGTTCCAAAGGTTTGCCGGGCTTCTTCCCAAACGGTTTCGTTGATGCAGTAGCACACCCGGGGCGGATCGATCTCGCCTTTGATGATGCCAATGCGTTTCAGTTCTTTCAAATGCTGCGAAACCGTCGGTTGGGCCAACGGCAATTCGTCCACCAGATCACCACAAACGCAGGCTTTTTTTGCGATCAATACCTGCAGAATTGCGACCCGCGCGGGATGTGCGAAAGCCTTGGCCAGATCGGCCAGGCGGTTTTGCTGATCCGAAAATATTTCGGTTTTAGTAACTCCCATGCTACAAAGGTAATGGCTTTCAGATTAATCGCAATATTACGATGAATAATTTGTAAAAATTTTCCGAACTGGCCCGATCCGGTGAGCGATTAGCTTTCCTCGTCTGCAAAACCCGGTTTTCGGCTAACGGTTTTCAAAACCGCATAGCCCAGCAATCCGGCCAAAACCGAGCTGGTCAGAATGGCAAATTTTGCTTTTGAGGAGATAGCCGGTAGGTCAGGGAACGACAAAAGCGCGATGAAAATCGACATGGTGAAACCAATTCCGCCCAGAATTCCTAAACCGATCATATGGGGCCAGCGGGCGCCTTCCGGCAACACGCACCAACCGGCTTTGACCGACAACCAGGAAAAGAGCGAAATGCCGAGCGGTTTTCCGATCACCAGCCCAATCAAAATGCCTAGTCCAAGGGGAGTTGATAATCCATCAACCATACCCGATTCAAACCGAATGTTGGTGTTGGCCAGCGCAAAAACCGGCATGATGACAAAATTAACCGGCTTGATCAGCAAATGTTCCAGCTTTTCCAGCGATGACTCCGTTTCGTCGGGCGTCGTCGGAATGGTCAGGGCGGTGAGCACACCGGCGATGGTGGCATGGATGCCCGAATGGTGGATGAAATACCACATCAACAGACCCGGAATCAGGTAAACCGCCAGGTTCTTTACACCCATTCGGTTGATAATCAGGAGCCCGAGAAAGGTAACACCCGCGTAGGCCAGATAGGTAGCGTGCAGTTCGGTCGAATAAAAAACGGCGATCACCACAATAGCCGCCAGATCGTCGACAATGGCCAGGGCCGCCAGAAAAATCTTCAGCGAAGCCGGAACCCGGTTTCCGAGCAGCGTGATCACGGCGAGTGCAAAGGCAATGTCGGTCGCCATCGGAATGCCCCAGCCACCAGCGGTTTCGGTGTTTTTGTTAAACAGAAAATAAATCAGGGCCGGAGCCAGAACGCCCCCCAAAGCCGCCAGAATGGGCAAAGCGGCTTTTTTGACGGACGCCAGTTCGCCCTCGATCAGTTCCCGCTTGATTTCCAGCCCGACCAGCAGAAAGAAAACCGCCATCAGCCCGTCGTTGATCCAGATCAGAACCGGATAGTTTAAATCGATGCCCGACACGGTAAACCCGAGCGGCACAGCCAGCAGTTCTTCGAAGGCCGTCCCCTCTGACGAATTGGCGATCAGCAGCGAAAGGATGACGCACAAAAAGAGTATGATCCCGCCGACGGAGCTTGATCTGAAAAATTCCTGGAAAAGTTTGAGAAGAGTTGCTTTCACTTCGTTGCCACCTGATGAGAACGCAATAGTAAGCAGAAAGCCGCATTTTTCGGCCAGGTTCATCGGGAAATGAAAACCGGTCGTCCGAATCCACCGATTTGATTTTACCTTGCAACATTCCCCTCAGCATTTAATCCATTTTCTATTCCGCATGAAAACCGCCCTATTATTTTTCGGTCTTGCTCTGTTGATCAATCCGGTCATCGCCCAAAATTCGACGGACTATTTAAAACTGATTCCGGGTTCGGAACGGTCGGCCTTCAAACGGCTGGAGCTTTCGTCGGATGTCGATACAACCTGGAACCGCTGGAAAGAACGCGGCTATAATTTTGGATTTAACCCGCAAATCACGCCGATGTATACGACCGTCAACGGGATTTTAAGTACGCCGTTTATGATTCAGGTGCGGGGCAATGAAAACGAGCGGAACCGCAAACGCTGGGGCTACCACGTGTTTGAAGGCTACGCCAGAGACGACAAATCCCGCATCACAATGCTGGTGAATAAACACACGGAAGAGGAAAAACCGGTCGCCGAACTTTATTATTACAGCACGGTTTATACGCACGCCGAACCGGCTTATAACTGGTTCAAAATCGGCTCGGACGTACGACAACATTCTTTTTTATTCAGCCGGGATAAAGCCGTTTTTTACGGTTCGCTAAAAATGACCAATGCCCTGACGCTGGGGAATATCGGACGCGACAATATTCTGGCGGAAAAACCGGTCGCCGATGCGGAAACCAACTACGCAGAAGATGCGAAACACGTGAATTATCAGGAACTAAAAAACAGCGAAAACGGCACAATCTTTTACGACAAAGACAATAATATCGTCGTCATCAAGATCAACGGAACGTGGATGAAACTGGCGGTTGAAGCGCTGCCGAAAGGCGTGCATTATTCGTTTTGAAAGGAGAGCTTTTGAATGTAAAATGAGAAATGGAAAAGTGGCCGGATTGCCAGACACTTTTCCATTTCTCATTTTACATTTCAAAATTTAATACCCCGGATTCTGCGTCAGCTTCGGGTTCAGATCGCGTTCGCGCTGCGGAATAGGATACAGCTTGTGCGTTTCGGTGATATTGGTTTTGCCTTTTGCTTTCAGTAGCGGCACCAGCCGGTCGGTCCGCACCAGATCGAACCAGCGGTGGCCTTCAGCGTTGAACTCCCAGCGCCGTTCGTCCCAAATGGCCTGCCGGAACGCGTCCTTCGTCAAAGCCGCCGTGAAATCGGCCGATGAAGCGCCCGTTAACGGAAAGCCGAACGCCCGGCGACGAACGGGATTGATCGCATCCAGAGCCGCAGCCGTCGGGCCGCTGATTTCGTTCTCGGCTTCGGCAAACATCATCAATACATCGGCGTAGCGAATGATCGGGAAATTATTATTTGCATCGCCAAACGCCTTGGCCGCCGGATCGACGTATTTGTTGAAGTGCTGGAAGGTATTGACGGTTTTCCCGGCGCCATCGACGTACGAATTGATGAACAGTTCTTTTCGTTTGTCACCGGTTTTGAAGCTGTTGTATAAATCCATCGTCGGGATAAATGACCCAAAACCGCGGCCGGTAATCGGTGAGTTTTCGGGCGCAAAATACGTCACCATGCCGCTTCCCTGCCCGCTGCCACCGCCGACAAACTGAATCTCGAAAACCGATTCCTTGCCATTTTTATTGGAAATCGCGAACACGTCGATGTATTTGTCGAATAAACCGTACCCGTATTTCGCGGCATTATCGATCACCTCTTTGGCCTTGGTGCGGGCGTTCGGAAAATCCTTGCGGGTCAAATAAACCCGCGCCAGCATCGCTTTGGCAGCTCCGGCTGTCACGCGACCCAGATCAGCCCCGGTGAATTTGTCCGGCAAGGCAGTTTCGGCTTCGGTTAGATCTTTGATGATTTGCGTATACGTCTCATCCGCACTGGCGCGAGCTACATCTTTTCCGGCGCTCAGCGACTGGGTTTCGGTCAGCATCAGCGGCACTCCGCCGTACCAGCGCACGAGGTAGAAGTAGTAGTAGGCCCGCAGGAATTTCGCTTCGCCGATCAGCCGTTTTTTCAACGTTTCGTCCATCGAAATCCCCGGAATCCGGTCGATGGCGGTGTTGGCCCGGTTGATGCCCTGGTAAATCACCTGCCAGGTTTGCGCCACCACGCTATTCGTTGCAATGGTCTGGAAACTCCAGAGCTGCACCCGGTCGGCGTTATTCAGCAACGGGTCCATATCATCCGACGGCAGATCGCCCATGATGATGAAATTCCGGCTCTGGTCGCCCACCTGATTGGCAATGTCGTAAACCGCATTGACGGCTGCCGTGGCATCGTTCGCGTTCGTATAAAAATTGACCGGAGCCAGCGACGACGGGGGCGTTTCTTCCAGCGAACACGCTCCGAGTCCGAAAGCCAATGCGGCACTAGCAAGGATATTCTTGATTTTCATGATCTTACAAAAGGTTTAGAACCGATTAGAGTCCAATGTTCAGTCCAACCAGCATCATTTTATTGCCCGGATAACTCCCGTAGTCGCTCCCCTGGCTCAGCGTACTTTGTCCAAACCGGTTTACTTCCGGATCAAAACCGGTGTATTTCGTGAACGTAATCCAGTTCTGCGCGCTGACGTACACTTTCACGTTATACAGTTTGGCTTTACTGACCAGCGACGACGGCAGCGTGTACGACAAATTGATGTTTTTCACCCGCAGGTACGACCCGTCTTCGATCTGGCGGCTCGACAGCACGTACGCATTTCCAACGGCGTTGGCGCGCGGGATCGTGTTGCTCGGATTCGTCGGGGTCCAGCGATTCAGTGTTTCCGCCGACTGATTGCTCACGCCCGTCAGGGATTCCTGCTCAAACCGGTTGATGTTGAAAATGCTGTTGCCGGACGTTCCCTGCATGAAAATGCTCAGTTCGACGCCTTTATACGAAAACGTATTGGTCAGACCGCCGTAGAATTTCGGTTGGGCGTAGCCCAGAATTACGCGGTCGCTGGCGTTGATGGCGCCGTCGCCGTTCTGGTCCACGTAACGCCGGTCGCCCGGTTTAGCGGTTTTCTGCGCCGAGCCGTCCACTTCGGCCTGGGTTTGAAAAATACCGCTCGACTGATAGCCGTAGAACAAGCCAATCTGCTCGCCCACCCGCACCAGACCGGAATTCGGAAGTTGTAAATGGCCGCTGGCGTCGCCCGACGCAAACTCCGTCTGATCGCCCAGATTGAGCACTTTGTTGCGGTTGGCGGCAATGTTGAACGCCGTCGTCCACTTGAAAGCGCCGTTTAGGTTGGTCGAATTGATGCCCAGTTCAAACCCCTGATTCCGGATACTGCCCAGATTTTGCAGCGCCGACGCGTACCCCGAAACATACGGCAGCGGCACCGACAGCAGCAGATCGGTGGTTTTCTTGTTGTAATAATCCGCCGTCAGCGTGATCCGGTTGCTCAGCAAACCGACGTCGATCCCCACATCCGCCTGCGCCGTGGTTTCCCAGCGCAAATCGGGATTGGCCACGCGCGACGGCCCGATGCCGATCACTACGGTATTGTTGAAATTGGCATTCTGCGTGCCCAGGGTCGCCAGCGACTGATACTGCGTGATTTCCTGATTGCCGCTCAAACCGTAGCTCACCCGCAGTTTCAGGTCGTTGACGACGCGGTTTCCTTTCAGAAAATCCTCTTCCGATAACCGCCAGGCCACCGAAGCCGATGGAAAAACCGCCCACTTGTTGCTGGCGCCAAACCGCGACGAACCATCGGCCCGAACCGTCGCCGTCAGCAGGTATTTACCGGAATAATCATAATTGGCGCGACCGATGTACGAGTTGAGCTGCCAGTTGCTGGCCGAGGAAGCCGGAACCAGCGCTGTCGACGCCGAGCCCAGGTTTTCGTAGGTCAGAATATCATTGGCAAATCCCTGCGAACGGGCCTCGACGCTTTCAAACCGGTTTCCCTGCATCGTATAACCGGCCAGCAACGTCAGGTTGTGGACATTACCGAACGTCTTGTTGTAGGTCAGCGTATTCTCGTTCAGCCAGGTCGACGACTGGTTGTTGATGATCGACGCCTGGCCGCTCAATTGCGTTCCCGTTGCGGTATTCCGCGACAGATAAAGGCTGCGTTTGGAATAATTCACATCGGCACCAAAACTCGTGCGGAACGTCAAACCGGGAATGATTTTATAGTCGGCAAAGACGCTCCCAATCATCCGCGTACCAACGGTAAGGTTATACGTTCCCAGTGCCTGCGCCACCGGGCTGCCAATCTGAATGCGTCCCGGCGTGTTGAAAACCACCAACGTTCCGTCCGGATTGCGAACCGGCTGGGTGGGTGAAAAATTCAGCGCGCTGTAGACCACCGTTCCGCTCGTTCCGCCGTCCGCGTCCGTCGGAACGGCGTTGTTGCGGCTCCGGATCACGTTCAGGCTGGTTCCAATGTTGAACCGGTCGTTGATCTTGTGGTCAAAATTGAACCGAAACGACGCCCGGTCGTATTTGGAATTGATGATGACGCCCTGTTGGTTCAGGTAATTGGCCGAAACCGCATACCGCGTTTTGTCCGAACCGCCCGAGGCTGTCAACTGATAGTTCTGAATCGGCGCTTCCCGGAAAATTTCGTCCTGCCAGTTGGTTCCCGCGCCAAAACCGGCGATTTGCTCCTGCGTAAAAACCGGTGCGCGACCGACGTTTGTGTTAGCTTCGTTAACCAATGTGGCATATTCGGTCGCATTCAGCATTGGCAGTTTTTTCCGCACCTGCTGAATCCCGTAATACGTCTCAAATTCGATGCGGTTCTGGCCGGATTTGCCGCGTTTGGTCGTGATCAGTACCACGCCATTGGCACCCCGTGAGCCGTAAATGGCCGTCGCCGACGCATCTTTCAGGATTTCCATCGACTCGATGTCGTTCGGATTGAGGTTCGCTCCGCTTTCGTTGTACACCGGAAAACCGTCGATGACGTAGAGCGGCTCGTTTCCGGCATTGATGGAATTGCCGCCCCGAATCCGGATCGTTACCCCACCGCCCGGCGCGTTGGATGCCTGCGTTACCTGCACCCCGGCCGCCCGGCCCTGCAGCGCCTGACCGACGCCCGTCACCGGCACGGCCTTAATGTCTTTCGAAGTTACCGAAGACAGCGAACCGGTTACGTCACTTTTCCGCTGCGTTCCGTACCCCACCACTACCACTTCTTCCAGCGCCTTCTGATCTTCCGCCAGCGTCACCGTGAGTTGACTCCGACCGCCAATGTTCACTTCCAGGGAGGCAAATCCCAGCGACGAAATCACCAGCGTTCCGTCGGAAGGCGCGTTCAGGCTAAACCGACCCTGCGCGTCGGTGGACGTTCCGGTCGTGGTTCCTTTCACGACTACGTTTGCGCCGGGAATCGCATCGCCCCCGGTTCCGGTTACTCGTCCGGAAACCGGAGCGGTTTGCTGCGCCATCAGCAGAACTGGCAACTGAAAGCAAATCAGTAAGGCGATCCAGAACCACCGGCTGGCATAAATACCATTTTTTTTCATAGGATTTTTGACTAGTAGGATACCTGATGCCATCGACTCAAACAGGATTGTTGATTGGGTTAAAAAGCCGATTTGTCAATTTTCTAAAGCAATAATAATGGGCAGGAGCCTATAAAATGACGGAATAATCTAAATCGAACGGTTTGTCCACCTCTTTGAACGGTTTTTCACACTCCCGAACGGTTTGTCCACTTTTTTGATCAAAAAACCGCATCCGAAAAAATCAGGGTATACTTAAACTTGCACTTTCCAAAAGGAAAGAGCAATTCGTGAGAAAAAACAGATTCATCATCATCCTGGCCGAAGTCGGGTCCATTACGCTGCTCGTCTCGTTGTTGCTGTATTTGCTTTCGATATTTCTCTAATTTCGGTCGCACCACCCGGTTTTGGGGTGCCGTTACCAGTTCATGCTTCCCAACTTAGTCCAATGCAAACACGGTTTTTCCTTCTCACGGTTTTTCTGTGCCACGGTCTGGCCGGCCGAGGACAATCACCGACGCCCGGTTCACTGAAAACCGCCATTGCCGCTACACTGAAATCCCACATTCTGGCGGAAGCGCGTTGGGCGATGCAGCAGGAACCGGTCACCGTGACGGCACAGACGTCGCCCCGGAGCGCGGGCGGTCCGCACGATTTTTTCTCGGAAGGCGATTACTGGTGGCCGGATTCGACCAACCCCCAGGGGCCGTACATCCAGCGCGACGGTTTGACGAATCCCGGTAATTTTGTGGCCCACCGCCAGGCCATGATTCGGTTCAGCCGGATTGTGGGCGCACTGGCGTCAGCGTATGTGATTACGAAAGATGAACGATTCGCCCGGCAGGCTTTCCGACACCTCAACGCCTGGTTTGTCGATCCGGCCACGCGCATGAATCCGTCGTTGCTGTATACGCAGGCCATCAAAGGGCGCGCAACGGGCCGGGGCATCGGCATCATCGATACCATTCACCTGATGGAAGTGGCGCAGGGATTGCAGGTCATGGAAAAAGCCAAAAGTGCTGATCGAAAAGCGGTGGCTGCCATTCGCCAGTGGTTTGCCGATTACCTGAACTGGCTGACGACGCATCCGTACGGCAGAGATGAAATGAATGCAAAAAACAACCACGGAACCTGCTGGGTGATGCAGGTGGCGGTATTTGCCAAACTGACGAAAAACGACTCGCTGCTGGTTTTTTGCCGAAACCGCTACAAAAACGTGCTCCTCCCCGACCAGATGGCCGCCGACGGCAGCTTTCCGCTGGAATTGCGCCGGACCAAACCGTACGGGTATTCGCTCTTCAACCTCGACGCCATGACGATGATCTGTCAGATTTTATCCACCCCAACCGACAACCTCTGGACGTACCAAACCGCCGACGGGCGCGGCATCCGGCAGGGCATCACCTATTTATATCCGTTTGTTCAGGACAAGTCGCGCTGGCCGTTGAAACCAGACGTGATGTACTGGAACGACTGGCCGGTAGCGCATCCGTTTCTGGTTTTCGGCGCGGTGGCTTTCAACCAGGCAGATTGGCTGACGACCTGGAAAAAACTGGACCACGATCCGCAGGTCGAGGAAGTGTTAAGAAATCTGCCCATCCGAAATCCGGTCATCTGGCTCTAAAGGAGTTTTAGAAAGTTATGAGGTGCCAACTTACTGACCGCGTAGCGGTCGAATGTTTGTAGAATTAGGAAATATTTATAATCCGCCCGCGTGCCGTCAGGTACGCAACACCTTGCTAATTGCGTACCTGACGGCACGCGGGCGAACTAGTGAAATCTACTTTACTACAAATATTTCGCACCTATGGTGCTTAACAAACTCACTATCCACTGATAACCAAGACACCATTTACATTAATTCTTCATTTTAAATCTACACAAATTGCTCACGGACTAAACGGGGCCTCCCGCCGGTCCGTGGGTACGTTAAAAAATGAAAATCCGTAAACTAACCGCTATCGTTCTAGGACTGATTCCGGCAATCAGCTTCATACCAACCACGTCAATCAAGTCCCTGTTCACGCAGGCCGAACAGCAAACCCGGCTGATGCTGAGCGAGGTGACTGCGGCCGATAAAAAACCGGTCGGCAACAAACCGCCCGTTGTGTCGCCCCGAACGCTCGATGAATCCGGTGCCTTGCAACTGGTGCCGGCCCGCGACTGGACGAGCGGTTTTTTCCCGGGCGAGTTGTGGTACCTCTACGAATACACCGGCAAACCGGAATGGAAAAAACAGGCCCGGTTTTTCACCGCCAATCTGGAAAATGAAAAGTGGAATGCCGGTACGCACGACATGGGTTTCAAGCTGTATACGAGTTACGGCAACGGTTTTCGGTTGACCAACGATCCGGCGTACCGCGACGTCATCATTCAGGGAGCCAGAACGTTAAGCAAGCGGTTCAAGCCGACGGCGGGTATCATCCGATCGTGGGACCACCACCAGGAGGTCTGGCAATGTCCGGTGATTATCGACAACCTGATGAACCTGGAACTGCTGTTTGCGGCCACCCGACTGACCGGCGATTCGACGTTTTACAAGATTGCCGTAACACACGCCCGGACGACGATCAAAAACCATTACCGCCCCGACCACAGTTCGTACCACGTTGTCGATTATGACACGCTGACCGGAAACGTGTTGAAGAAAAACACGCACCAGGGCTTCAGCGACGAGTCGGCCTGGGCGCGGGGGCAAGCCTGGGGATTGTACGGATATACGGTTTGTTACCGCGAAACGAAAGACCCGGTGTTTCTGAAACAAGCCGGGGATATCGCCCGCTTTATGCTCAATCACCCGCGAATGCCGACCGATCTGGTGCCGTATTACGATTTCGACGCGCCAGCGATTCCGAATGAACTGCGCGACGTGTCGGCGGCAGCGGTGATGGCTTCGGCTTTGTACGAATTGAGTACATACGGTTCAGCGAATGCGAAATACCGCACAAACGCCGATCAAATCATCGCCAGTTTGTCCAAAAATTATGCGTCGCCCGTCGGGAAAAACCACGGCTTTCTACTCCTGCACAGCACCGGCGCGAAGACGTTTGAGCGCGATGTGCCGCTGATTTACGCCGATTATTATTACCTGGAAGCCTTGCTGCGGGCGAAAAAACTGAACGAGAAAAAACCGCTGTTCTGAAATAATGATTACCTGATCATGCAACGCGGAACCCGTTCACTCCCTCTTTGGCTCATATTCCTGACCCGAACATGAGCAACTCTACTACGTTTCGAACCGGATTTCAGTCGCTTGGCTGGCTCCTGCTTTTCCTTTTGTCTTTTCTCTCCGGACTTGCCCAATCGCGCAACCCCGCGGTAGACAGTATGGGAGCCAATATGGGGCGGCAAAACTGGAAAGCCGCCATCGAGTGGGCGTTGAAAGCCGGAGAAGCCAATCCCGAAGATAAATACTGGCGCTACCTGAACGCGGCCGATTTCGCCAGCCGCGACAAAAATGCCGACCTCACTTTCTACTACCTCAATCAGGTGGTTGATTCCGATATTTTTACCAAAGGGCCTTATGGTAACAAAAGTTTCGACTGGCTTCGGTCGGATCCCCGCTGGGCGGTTTTTATGGGGAAAGTAAACGAAGCGAAAGAACGGGAACGGCAGCATCGAATCAAGACCAGTTTGCCGTTTCGTCAGCTCCAGAAAGAATTGCTTGCGAAAGCCCGCGAAGAATTGACCACATTGGCTAAAATCCCGTCGGCATCGGCGCTTTATCAACAACTTCGCCAGCCCCCTTCCCCGCGTCCGAACCCACTGCCCGGTCGGTACCAACTGGACTGGCTGTCGTTTGCCGATTCCGTAGAAGTCCCGTATTTCATTCAATTACCGGCCCATTTTGACGGACAGAAAGACTATCCCATGGTCGTGGTTTTGCACGGCGCCGTGGGACAACAGCGCTCTTTCCCTGACGTCGCCGATACGACCCATACCTTTTTCGGGCAATCGTTTATGAATCAGGCCAGCGAGTCGGGATTAATTGCGGTTTTTCCGTACAGCACCCGGCGTTACAACTGGATGATGCCGGACGACGGTTTCGACATCGTGCCGGAAGTGATTCGGGAAGTCAAAAAGATGTACAACATCGACGATAGTCGCGTCTACGTAACCGGCCATTCGAACGGTGCCACCGGCGCGTTTTCGTACCTGCTGAAGCAACCCGGTTTGTTCGCCGGTTTCTCCGGAATCAACAACCGCCCGCAGGTCCGAACCGGAGGAACCTTCTTCAGGAATGCCCAAAACCGCTCTTTTTACAACGTCGCGACGGATTACGATTATTATTTCCCGTTCGAAGGGCATCGTTCGTTGGTGGATGTTGCTAAAAAATGGCAGATCAACTGGCAGAATGTCGAAGTGGAAGGCCATCGAACGCATGGTTATTTGGTCAACGCGAAAGATACCGCCACCCGTGCTATTTACCGCCAGCTTTTTGCCGACATGCTGACCAAAAAGCGCAATCCGTTTCAACACCAATTGTATTGGGAATGCGACGATCAAACGCACGGGCGCTGCGACTGGATTGAAATTACCACACTAGACACGCTGGCATCAAGGGCGGAATGGCATCAACCTGTTCATTTTCAAGTAAGTGGCTGGCGTGATGTGTATGATCCGGCCATTGTCAAAGACAGCACGTCGCAAGCCTTCGTTTTTCCCCGCAAATCGGGGGCGGTTTCGGCCACGTACAGCCAGAACCAGTTCATTATCAAGACGTCATGTGCCGGATCAGTTACGGTTTATTTGTCGCCCGAAATGGTTGACTTGAGTCGTCCCGTCAAAGTGATGGTTAACAACAAAACCGTATTTAATGCCCGCGTAAAAATGGACAAACCCTTTATGCTGAACGAATATGAGCGGGAAACGGATCATCAGGCCGTGTGGGTAAACCGCCTGACGTTCAACATTAACTAAGCAAACCCGCTACTTAATTTCGGTTTTCTTTTCGTATTCGGGAAGTCGTTTTTTGTAGTCGGCCACATCCCACTTCAGGTCCCAATATTTTACGTAATCGGCCAAGGGTGGCAAGCCGACTTCGGCCCGGCGTTTATCGACATTGTCCGGATCGTTCAACGGCAGCACATACGCTTTGCCGTCGGGGTCCTGCCCGATCTGGCTGCCGTAGGTTTGCCGTCGTCCCTCGCCCAGCGCCACCCGGTCTTCCAGCATCGCCAGCGAACTGGGTTCGGCCTTTTTGGCTTTTACGGCTTCGCGCATCAGCGGAAGGTATTTTTGCTGCGTCGCCAGATCCGCGTGCTGGATCACCAGAAACAGCGTCATGTTGGCCTGAGAACCCACTTTGTCTTCACCCAACCAGCCGTATTCATCCAGAATCGCTTTGACCTGAACCAGATTGATGCTATCCTTCTGGCCGATGGTTTTCCAGTGGCTTTTCATTTCCCTGGAATCGAAACCATATTTTTGACTCACGGAATCGATCTGTTTGCGGTATTTCTGATCATCGTCATAAATTGCTAAAAGTCTGGCTTGCAACGGCTTATCATAATTCGCTTCAATTTTATCCACTTTGGTTTGCAAGCGGGCCACCAGTTCGTTCCATTCCGTGCGTCCGTGCAGGATGTTCAGATCGGAATCCGTTTTCATATGCCGGATGTTGATGTAGCCCTTTTCAATCGCCCGGTTTAGCCAATTGAAAGCCAGTTTTGTATCTTTCATCAATGCCGCCGAGCAAGCCGCGTTGTAGAAATCGGCCCGGTTTTTCTGTTCAAGTTTGAACGCCCGCTGATACAGCTCGACCGACCTCGGATAGGCTTTTTCGTTGTACTTCTTTTCGGCTTCGCTGATGAGCGACTTGTACGTTTGCGCATACGTAAGTGACTGATAGAGAAAGGCAAGAACCAGTAGTGTAAATCGCATAACGTTTCCTTTTGGTTGCGCAATTTAACTAAGAAACTAGTTTTTCGTTACCAGAATGAGAAGCTGTTGCACCGGGAGTTGTTTTTCTTATTGAAAGGGTCCATAAAAAACCGAAACACTTTCCAAACACGTTACGAAATAACTCAATGCGGGTTTCAGTCCCGTAGGGACGAAATGTTTGTAGCAGTAAAGTCATTTTGCGCGTACAGGCGCGTGCCTTTGGGTGCGCAATTTTAGCATGAGATTGCGGCCCTAAAGGCAGGCCGGAACCGGTTGGAGATCGTTGTATTCTACAAATATTTCGTCCCTACGGGACTTAAAACCGCCTTTCCCTTATCAGTTCAGCCCATTATGTTTTCAGTGAATGACTACCCTAATTAAAACGCCAGCTCCATCTGGCGGTTTTCCAGTTTAAGCAGATACGCTTTAGCTGCCAGACCACCCGCAAAACCGGTCAATTTACCGGTCGAACCAATGACGCGGTGGCAGGGCGCAATGATCGAAATGGGATTTTTTCCATTGGCCGCGCCCACCGCCCGAACGGCTTTGATATCCCCGATTTGGCGGGCAATCTCGCCGTAGCTCCGTGTTTCGCCAAAGGGAATCGTCAACAGGGCCTGCCAGACTTTCTTCTGAAATTCGGTTCCAACAAAATCCAGCTGAAAGGAAAATGTGGTTCGTTTTCCGGCAAAATAGTCGTTCAATTGTTGTTCGGCTTCGAGTAAAACCGGATGCGTGGGATCGTCAATCGTTGCGTTGATCGGAACGCGACGCGGATCGTCATTTTCCCAGAGCACGGCGGCCAAGCCGTTGTCACTTGCTACCAGCTTCAATTCACCCACCGGCGACGCCATCGTTTTAAAATAATAGTCCATTTTGTTTACTGTCGCTTGGTAGCGTTGAAGTTAAAAACCGCTTCGGGTTGAATTCGGCTACGTCATCGGTTTTCTATGAAAAATTAGTTCAGTGCACGCCCACCTCAGCCACTTCCGCACACCGACTGGCATACTCCGTCGGAGTCACGCCAAACTGCGCGCGGAAAGCGCGGCTGAAATACCGGGGATCGCCAAATCCGACGGCAAAGGCGATTTCGGACACACTGGCTTTCTTTTGTTTCAACAGGATTTCCGCCTTTTTCAGTCGTGTCGTACGCAATAAATCAATTACCGACAAACCGGTCAGCATCTTCACTTTTCGAAACAAAACCGGTCGGCTCATGCCCATTTCACCGACCAGACTGGTTACATTAAAATCGGCGTTGCTGAGGTTGGCGTTCAGCACGGACATCAGTTGGTTCAGAAATTTATCGTCCGGGTGATCCAGTTGCTGCTCCTGGGGTTGCAGCGTAACGATCCGGTGGTATTTCGCTTTCAATTGTTCCCGGAGCAACAGCAGATTGCGAACGCGGGCCTGCAGCAAAACCGGATGAAACGGTTTGGTCACGTAGTCGTCTGCACCGGTTTGCAAGCCCGTCAACTGATCGTCCGTCGTGCCTTTTGCCGTCAGCATAATCACCGGAATGTGGCTGGTTCGCGGGTCGGACTTGATGCGGTTCGTCAGCGCAAAACCGTCCATTTTCGGCATGGCGACGTCGGTAATGATCAGATCCGGCAATAATTGCGCGGCTTTTTCCCAGGCAACGGCTCCGTCGGCGGCCTCGATCACCTGCGCGGTTTCGGCAAACAGATCCCGGATATACGCCCGAATATCGTCCTGATCTTCCACCACCAGAATGAGCGTTTTCCCGGAAACCGATCCCTCTTCTTCTTTTTCCACCCATTCGTCGGCGGGTTTAGTCAAAGCCGTTGGGTGACCTGATGGAAACTCGATTTCGGTCGACAAACCGGACGGAACCGCTTCGGAACAATCGGGCGGAAGGGCGGGCAGTGTAATGGTAAACCGTGTAAAACCAGCCATTTGCAAAACCGACTCCCGGCTTTCAACGGTGATTTGCCCCTGATGCTGTTCGACAATACTTTTACTCAGTGCCAATCCTAACCCAAAACCGGAATCGCGCTTTCTGGACGGATTGACCTGATAAAACGGGTTGAAAATCGGGTCCAGTTCGTCCGCCGGAATTCCGCTGCCCGTATCCCCGACGGTGATAACCGCCTTATTTTCAGCATCTGACTCGCCAAAATCCTGTTGGACCCGAACCGAAATCGTGCCACCCGCCGGGGTAAATTTGAACGCGTTCAGCAACAGGTTGTATACGACTTTCTCCATTTCTCCGGCGTCGATCCAGACCGGCAGTTTTGTTACTTCCGATTCAGTCAGCAACGTAACTTGCCGCGAGCGGGCGTGTTCCAGGAAGGAAGCCGTGATTTTTTCCAGAAAAGCCACCAGATCGGTTTCCCGTTTCTGCAACTGACTATGACCGGTTTCGTGTTTCCGAAAATCCAAAAGCTGGTTCAATAGCCGCAACAGCCGGTCGGTGCTGCCGCGCATGATCGCCAGTTGTTTCTGGAGAAAGGCATCATTTGGCTTGTGGGTGCTCAATACCTCAATCGGGCCCATCACCAACGTCAAGGGCGTCCGGATTTCGTGGGCAATTTCGGTAAAGAAATTCAGCTTGGTCTGGTGCAGTTCCTGCTGCCGGTTTTTCTCGTTCTGTTCGACCTCCAGCTCGTGCGCCAGGCGCAAGCGGTTCCGATTAAACCGCGACCAGAGTGCCAGTAACCCAATGAATGTCAGCGCATACAGCAAATACGCCCAGCCGGTTTTCCAGATGGGTGGCAACACGGTAATTTTCAGTTCCAGCGGTTTCGGGTTCCAGACGCCGTCGTTGTTGGCACCGTTCACCCGCAGAACATACTCGCCCGGTGCCAGATTCATGTACATCGCCCGCGGTTCGCTGACGTAATTCCAGCCATCGTCGAAACCACGTAACTGATACGCGTAGCGGTTTTTGGAGGAATTGATGTAGTTGAAAGCCGCAAAATCGAGCGAAAACACATTCTGCCGGTGCGTCAATGTCAGCCCGCGCTCGTAGTCGATGCCCTCGGAAGAAAGACCGGTAACCGGTTCGTTGAATAGCCGCAGCTGGGTAAAAGCCAGCCGGGGCGGGGTCGTATTCCGGCGAATGCTGTCCGGGTGAAATTGAACAATTCCGTTGTAGCCGCCAAAGTAAAAATAACCGCTCGCATCCTGATACGTTGAATTGGATGTAAATTCTTTGGACACCAAACCGTCGTGTTTATTGTACGAAACGATTTTCGACTGAACCGGATCGAGCTGTGCCAGGCCGTTGTCCGTGCTGATCCACAAGCGCCCCTGACGATCTTCGCGGATTCCAAAAACCGTGTTGCTGGGCAACCCCTGCGCCATTGTGTAGTGCCGAAACGAACGTTGGTCGGGCAGCAATAGATTCAATCCGCCGTCGCGCGTGCCAACCCAGAGCCGACGCTGGCGGTCTTCCAGAAAGCAGGTAACGTGGCTGTTGCTGATCGAAGCGGGGTTTTGGTCGTCATGAAAAAAGTGAACAAAACCGTCCTCATTCGGTAATTTCCGGTTTAATCCGTTCGTTGTTCCTACCCACAATTGTTGCTGGCTGTCGATAAGCAAGCTCATGGCGTTGTTGGAACTGAGCGAGTTTTTCTGTTCTGATCGATGGCCCAATTGAATAAACGACTGCGTTTTCGGCTCGAATCGGCATAAACCGCCCAGATTGGTAACTACCCACAGCGTTCCGTCCGCATCCCGTTTCAGGTCATAAATCCGATCATTCGGCAGCGAGTTCGGGTTGTTGGGTTCGTGCAAATACCGCGTAATGGTTTGGCGACGTAAGTCCAGGTAATTCAGTCCCTGAAGCGTTCCGACCCACAAACCGGTTGTTCCGTCGGCCAGCAGGCATTTTACTTTATCATTCGAAAGAGATTGGCTATTTTTTGGATTATGGACATAGTGCCGGGCAACGGTTTTATCGGCATTCAGCAAAAAAAGCCCCCGGTCTTCGGTGCCGAGCCAGCGCTGATTCGATGCGTTGGCGGGCAACATCGGTCCTGCAATCTTAAACGGCATGCCGCCTTTTTCGCCCATGGGCCGGTACGAACCAAACTGCCGGGCCAGCGGGCTGTACAGATCGACGCCCCCGTAATAGGAACCAACCCAGACCGAGCCGTCGCGGTCCCGAAAAACCGACCGAACGGAATTATCGCTCAGCGAACCGGGGTCCGTGGGCTGGTTGGTCAAGGCCCGAAACCGGCTGCCATCCTGTGCCACAATGTACAAACCGGACATGGTGCCAATCCAGAAATTGCTTTTTCCGTCGGCCTGAATCGTTCGGATGGTTTGCGTTTTGAGGTCTAAACCGGTGGCCGCCGTCCACGAGGTTACCCGGCCCAACTTACTGTCGAACAGCGCAATACCGTGCCGCTCGGTGCCGAGCCACAAGCGCCCGGCCCGGTCTTCGGCAATGGCGTTGATGCCGTTGAAGGCGTTGTGGAATTTCGAATCCGCCGGTTCCAGAAAATAAGGGGTCAGTTGAAATTTTCCCGAAGGCATTGGCCGGAGTTGCACCAATCCGCCGGTTGTGCCCACCCAGAGGTTGCGCTCGCGGTCTTCGTAGAGGGTTCGGACGTGCTGGTTTTTGAGATCCAGGCGGTTTTGGGTCAACTCGGCGAGTCGCTCAAACCAGTATGGTTTTTCAGTTCGGAGTCGGTACAAACCGTGTAAGGTGCCGACCCAGATGTGTCCGCGACTGTCTTCCGCCAGACTAATAATGGTCGAATCCTGTGAATTACCAAACGAAAACCGCTGAAAATCATCCGTTTCCGGCCGAAACAAAGCCAGTCCGCGCGTGGTACCGACCCAAAGCCGCCCCCGTTTATCCCGCAGCAAACTGTTGACGGTATTGGACGCCAGACTCTGCGGATTCCCAGTCTGATTTTTGTAAACCGCTACCCGGCGGGAATCGTAGCGGTTGAGTCCGTCGCGGGTGCCGAACCACATGAATCCGTGGTTGTCCTGCGCAATGGCATACACGCTGCTTTGCGACAAACCGTCGTCCACGCCGAGGTGACTGAAGGTTTGCCCGTCCGGCTGGCAAAATCCAGCCGGGAGCAGAAGAAAATTAGTAAGAACGCCCAGCCAAAACCGGGCTTTATAGGTGAGATAAGTCATCGTTGTCTTCATAAACCATTCCCCGACAGGATTAATTGTGTAACGGAATGTATTTATCTTATAAAGACACCGAAAACTCGTACCTACGGACTTTAGTCCGTATTTTTTAAAAACCGATTTTTACTTTCGTTGTCGCGGGCGACAACGGAGGAATCATTTGAGTCGCATAGATTACACGGACTAAAGTCCGTGGGTACGTTACCAGCGGACGGCTTGAAATTTCCAGCCGGGCTGTTTTTTCTGCATTTCGGGTTCATCGTCGCGTTTCTTTAAACCGCATTCCAGGTAATTCTGGTGCAAAGCGGCCAGGGCGTCGCGATCCAGTTCGACGCCGAGCCCGGGTTCCTGTGGCACCAGAACCGATCCTTCTTCGAACGTAAACCGCCCGCCGACAATGACCTCATCCGATTGCCACGGATAATGGGTATCCAGCGCGTACGGAACCTGCGGCAGGGCCGCGCCGAGGTGCACCATGGCCGCCAGCGAAATGCCCAAATGGCTGTTGGAGTGCATCGACAACCCGCGACCGAAGGTTTCACAAATGCCCGAAAGCGTCATCGACGACCGCAAACCGCCCCAGAAATGGTGATCGCTCAGGATAATATCTTCGGAACCAATCGCAATGCTGGTCGGAATATCTTCGAACGAGGTCGTGCACATGTTGGTCGCCAGCGGGGTTTTAATCGCCTTCCGAACTTCCGCCATGGCCGCCTGCCCGCGAACCGGATCTTCCAGGTATTCTAGAATCGGCTCCATTTCCCGGCCGTATTGAATGGCGGTTTCGACTTTCCAGAGGGCGTTCGGATCGACGCGCAGCGGCACATTCGGACCAAAGGCTTCGTAGAGGGCAAACATCGCATCGACCTCCTGCCGGGGTTCAAAAACACCGCCTTTGAGTTTGATGGACTGAAAGCCGAACTCCGCACACATGGCCTGGGCCTGCGCCACAATCTCGGCCGGATTCAGGGCGCTGGCTTGCCGGGCAGCCGCCCAACCCTGCGCATTCGGGTCGATGTCGAACGCCAGTTTTCCCCCGGCGCCTTCGTATTTATAGAACAGATAAGCCGAAAACGGCACGCGATCACGCATTTTGCCCCCCAGCAAATCGACCACCGGGCGGCCCGTCACTTTGCCGATGATATCGAGACAGGCCACTTCGATGGAACTGAAAATATGCACCATTTTCCGCTGATCCCAGGGCGCATCGCCCCGCTGGGCCGCCGTGTCTTTCCCGAAATGATCGACCAGCACCTGTCGGATTTCGCTGAGTTGAAACACATCGCGTCCGATCAGCAGCGGTTTGGAAGCCTCCAGAGCCGCATCGATGTCGCTGTTGCCCGGAATCTCGCTGATGCCCGAAATACCGTCGTCCGTCACCAGCTCCACGATCGTGCGGAGGGCGTAGGGCGCATGCAAACCGGCGGCATTCAGCAAGGGCGGATCGACCACGGCAATCGGTGTAACGGTTATTTCCTTGATTCTCGGCCCGGTCCTGAGGGAAAAACGCGGAGTCAAATTCATAGTCAAATTCAGGATTCTGTTGTCTGATTAATCAACTTTTCACTTCGTCAGAAACCGCCTGCAACAGCGCTTTGATGTAACCGTACGCAAACGAAAACGCCTGCGGTGTGCTGGCCGGATCGTGGTGGTGCGGCACGTGGTCGGGCATGACCATCCCGGAAAAACCGACATCCCGGAGGGCGCGGACAACGTGCAGGAAATTCATGTCGCCGTTGTCGGGATAGACTTCCTGAAAGTTGTTCCAGCCGCCTTTTATGTTCCGCAAATGAACGTTAAAAATCTGATTTCGCTCACCGACCCACTTAATAATCGGCATAATTTCGGTTTTCGGATCTTTCAAGCCTTCCGCAATCGAACCGATGCAAAAGTTAAAACCGTGGTATTCAGAATCATATAATTTCGCAAACCGCTGAATGCCTTTAAACACATCCGGGCTGTTCCAGCGCGTAATGCCCCGGTAGCCAACCGGCGTCGGCGGATCGGCGATGTGGTTGGCCATCTTGACTTTGTACTCTTTTGCCACCGGTAGAATCCGGTCCAGCAGGTACGTAATGCGCTCGAACATTTGCTCGATGGTAACATCCCCGGCAACGGTTTTAGGATGGTTCTGTTTCAGCGCTTCTTCATAATTCCAGACACTGTAATCGGCGTTGCCGCGTTTCGGATCAGTATACCGCCCGGTGCGCAAAACCGGCAGAATCGTTGTATTGTAATTCAGGACTTTAATACCGGTTTTTCCGGCGACCTGAATCATTTGCTGCAGAATTTCAATTTCGCGATCCCGCTCCGGGCTTTTTCCCAGCATGATGTTCGGATACTCCACCTTGTCGATTCCGGCCGAGGTCAGCGGGAAGTGGTAAGCGTCGAGGCTGATGCCGTATTTCTCGCAGGCTTCCCGCTTTTTCATCGAATCGTCGAGGTCCCAGCCTTTGCCCGGGATGGTTTTGGGCGCTCCGCCGTCGAGGTTAAAAACCCCGTGACGGGCCTTGAATTCCAGATTTTCGACGGTGGTGCCACCCGACTGACAGCCCACTTTCATCAGCACTTTTTTGGGAGCGGCTTTGATTTCCGCCCGCGCGTTTTCGGAACTAAAAGCAGCCGCACCGACGGAGCCCGTCGCGATGGCTTTGATAAAACTTTTCCGTTTCATAGTCGTAAGGATTTAGGTTTCAGGGTATGATTCCCCGGTTTTTCTTAGAAATTATTCCAATTCCTGAATGATCGCACTGTGGTCCAGTTCGCCGTTTCCGGCCGCGATGGCGGCTTTCATCTGTTCGGCAACGAGCGCCGTGGCTTTCAGCGGAACCGAAAATTCGTCACCAGATTGCAGGGCGATGCCCAGGTCTTTTTTGTGCAGTTTGATTTTGAAACCGGGCGCAAAATTTCGCTCAATCATCCGTTTGCCGTGCAAATCCAGAATACGGCTCTGGGCAAAACCGCCCAGCAACACCTCCCGCATTTTTTCCAGATCGACGCCCGCGTTTTTCGCCAGCGTAAAGGCTTCGGCCACCGCCTGAATCGTGATGCCGACAATCATCTGGTTGCAGGCTTTGGTGGTTTGTCCCGCACCCGGTTCGCCGATCCGAACGATGTTTTTCCCCATCGCCTGAAAAACCGGTAGCGCCCGTTCAAAAGCCGCTTCTCTCCCGCCCACCATGATCGACAGCGAGGCCGAAACCGCCCCCACCTGTCCGCCCGAAACCGGCGCGTCCAGCGCTTCCACGCCCTTTGCCTGCATCATCTGGTGAATGTTCCGGGCAACAGAAGGAGAGATCGTCGACATATCGATGAACAACGCCCCCGATTGAATACCCTCCAGTACGCCATCCGGACCGGAAACGACCTGTTCCACATCCGGCGAATCCGGCAACATCGTAATGACCATGTCACTGTGTTGCGCCAGGGCTTTGCCCGTCGGAAATGTGTTCGCACCCGCTTCCACCAGTTCGTCAGCCGCGCCACTTTTTCCCAAAATGGATACCGAAAAACCGGCCCTGATCAAATTTAACGCCATGGGTTTCCCCATGATCCCCAATCCAATAAATCCTATTTTTTGCATAATTTAAAGGGTTTTCGGTATACAGTTTACGGTTTTCGGTGGGCCGACGCAGACGTACCCACGGACTAAAGTCCGTGTAATCCTCAGCGTTCCCAACTTAACTCAGTGGACAGTAATTCACGGACTAAAGTCCGTGGGTACGTCTGCGTCAGAAACTATAAACTCTAAACTTTTTTAAATTAACGGAAACAACTGCGCGCCGATCATGATGATGACGAGGCCGGTCAGGCCCATGACGACGAGCAGGGGCGAAATGGTTTTGAGCGCTTCCTGCTCGGTTAAGTTGCTGAGTTTACAGATGATCCAGAAACCGGCGTCGTTCATCCACGGCACGAGTTTGGAACCGCAGCCGATGGCCAGTCCCAAATAAACCGGATGAAATTCCAGGTTCGCGTTACTCGCCATACCGGACAAAATCCCCGACGCCGTGATCAGGGCTACGGTGGCCGAACCCTGCGCGGTGCGGACGACGGCGGCAATCAGGAACGCGAGCGGAATCAGCGCCATCTGGTAATCTTTGGTCATGTCGGCAATCCGCGTGCTGATGCCGGTTTGCTGCAACATCCCGCCGAACGCGCCCCCGGCCGCCGTGATCAGGATGATGCCGCCCCCGCTCATCAATGCCGCCTGAACGAAAGGCGTCAAACCTTCCTTGCCACTTTTCTTGTGGGCGGCCAGAATCAGCAAAGCCGCAATTCCGCCGGTGACGACGGCAATGTTTTTGTCCCCAAAAAACTTCACCACCTTCAAAACCGCCGATTGGGTCAGTGGATCTCCGGGCGTGGCCATCGTACTCAGCACGGTATCGGCGCAAATAAAGACCAGCGGAATCAACAATGGCAGTAACGACACGCCCAAACCGGGCAGGTGAACGTCTTCTTTGGCCGCAATCAATTTGATGTCTTCCAGTTTGGCATCCAGCGAATCCCGCAACGGAATCGGCCACTTCCGGTTGGCCCAGAGCGCAAAGAAATACCCGGCCGTGATCGTAAAAAGCCCCACGATGGTACCGGCAATCATCATCAGTCCAATCGGAATGTGCATTTCGCCAATCAGGAACAGTGGTCCCGGCGCGGGCGGAACCAGCGAGTTCGCCATCGCGGCCCCAGCCATGATACACAAAACGAGCAACAGGTAATTTTTGCCGATCCGCAGGGTCATGGCCTTGGCGAGCGGCATCATCAGAAAAAGAACGGTGTCAAAAAAAACCGGTATCCCGATAAAAAAACTACTGACCAGGAAGGCGATGGGTGCTTTGCCGATGCCCGTCAGTTTCAACATGGAACGAATGATTCGTTCGGCGGCTCCGCTTTCCAGCATGCACTTGCCGATGATGGCGGCCATGGCAATCAGGATGCCGATTTTGCTGCAGGTGTTGCCAAACTCGGTAGCGATGCGTTCGCCGATGCCTTTTTTGGCCAGGGCCTGCGCAGCCGCCGGAGCGGTTCCCTTCGCCAGCGCAAACTGCTCGATGGCCGACGCGGGGGTCATCAGGGCAACAACGAAAGCGCCGAGCAGCAGCGCGAGGAATGGATGTAATTTTAATCCGATGATGCCACCGACAACGATACATACACCAACGGCCAGAATGAGAAGCGGATCAGACATTAAGAGTTTTCGGTTTAGGATTTAAGGGGGTTGTTTCGCGGAGTTGAGCGGAGTTTGCAGAGTTAAGCGGAGGAAAAAGAAATTTCATAAAAACTCTGCTTAACTCTTCTTTTCTCTGCTTAACTCCGCGACATAATTCATTCATTTTCGGAATGCATCCAGCTTTTTCGCCAGATTGCGGGCACCGTCGGCGACGAAGGTGGCATCGGCACCGCAGGCAATGAGCCGGATGCCGAGGTCGTGGTAGCGTTTGTAATCGTCGGGATTGAAAAAGAGAATACCGGTGGATTTTCCGGCTTTCTGGGCGGCATTGACGGTTTCCTGCAACGCTTCCTTAAACCGCGGGTGGTCGAACTGTCCGAAAATCCCGAGTTCCATCGACAGGTCGGCAGGGCCGATGAACAACACATCGACGCCATCCATGGCCGCCACTTCATCCAGGTGATCCAGCACTTCGACGGTTTCGATCTGGACCACGCCGAGAATCGTTTCCTGAGCCTCTTCGTAATACTGCTGGAAGTTCTGCGCAAAACCGGTCGCGCGCACCATCTTGGCGACTCCCCGGCCGCCGTGGGGTGGGTAATGCAACCCGTGGACCACCTTTTTTGCCTCTTCGGGATTATGAACTTTCGGACACATAATGCCTTCCGCGCCCATGTCCAGCACCCGGTGAATGCGCTGACTTTCGGAGCTTTCCACGCGGACAATCACGCCCGCAGCCGTGTTTTCCAGCGCCTGCAATTGATACAGCACGTCTTTTTCGGAACCCGCTCCGTGTTCGAGATCGATCAGCACCCAGTCGAAACCGGAGTGCCCCACAATTTCGGCCGTTAACGAGCTCCCCAGATTTAACCAACACCCATTCAGGGTCTCACCTTGTTTCAGTCTTTTTTTCAGGTTTTTCATACAATCCAGTTCAGCAATTTGCGGAGATTTCCGCCTTTCACGTTGGCCCGGTCGGCTTCGGAATAATTGGCCATGTGTTTGTCGACGATCGCGGGCGAACCACCACCCCAGACCATTCGATTGGCACCAAACTCCCTGATGATCCGGCGCGTAAACGGAATGGCACTTTCATAATACGGATTATCTTTGGCAAAATAATCAAGTCCGGAGAGTTTCATATACACATTCGGAAACCGGGCCAGTTCGAGCACGTCCGCATACTCCGCTCCGGTTCCCATCTGCGGTTCGGCCAGGTGATCGATCAGAACTTTACAACCCGGAAATGCCGCAATGGCCTGACCCGCCTGCCGGGCGTAGTTTGGCCCGATGTGCAGCTCGATCACCAGATTCAGGTCGACAGCCTGCTTCCACAACGCGCGCACCCCCGAATCGGCAAACGTGTCGAGATACGTTTCTTTTCCCCGATGCGCGTGAAACCGGGTCGACACAATGTGCGGTTCCTGCCGGACCAGCGCGGCCAGTTTTCGGGGCGCATCGGTGTCTTTCGGAAAGAATAAACTGGTACCTCTCAATCGTTTCGGTTCCCGCCGGAGACAGTCGAGCATCAGCCTGTGATCGTCGCCATACGGTTCGGGATGCACAATCACCGCCCGGTCTATTTTCTCGTCATCCAGCCGTTTCAAATAGACAGCGAGCTGATCGACAGGCTGTTTGGCAACATCCGGTTTATAGGCGGCTTGGGGATGAAACGGAAACCGCCCCACATCCGGACTAAAAATATGGGCATTCCACTCAATCGTTACCTCTGCCGGTTTTTGGGTTGACTCGCCATCGGATTGCTTTTTCGGCGTATGAAATACCCCGAAACCGACGTTGGCCATTCCAACACCTACAAACGTAGAAAGGATTTCACGCCGGGTCGGCAATCGGGAGTTTTTCATCGCAGAATCAGGGGTTGAGCGGGACGGTTTTTATTTTTTATCCCACCAGATCCGGGTATCCAGCAAGTTGGCACCCTGCCGGCTTATGGCCTGTTGCACATTGGCTTTATTGACGTTCAATTCGGCATCAGTGTACGTCAGCCGACGGATAAAATCTTCAGTTTTCAGGTCTTTACCGGGATACGGATTGGGTTTCAAAACCGGAAAACCGCTCCGCCGGAAATTGGCCCAGGCTTCGGGCCCGACCAGAAACGAGGCCACCCAATACTGCGTGTTGATCTGCTCCAGTTCTTTCCCGGCCGCCAGCGGATTGGCGTCCACATACGCCGTAATGGCGCTTTCTGCCACGGCGGTGCTGCTGCCGTAGCTGGCCAGTTGCTGCATGTGGGCTTTGATGCCGTTGGCATAAAGCGTGGCGGCATTGCCCGTCGTCCACTTCCGGAAAACCGCTTCGGCCAGCAGCAACTGGGTTTGGGCGTAGGTGACCAGAAAACTCGGGGCGGTCAGGGCAGCCATTCGGGTTTTGTCGAGCTGACTGTAATCCCACAAACTGGCTAATTTACTAGCGGTTACGGCCGCGCTGATCGTCGTATTGTCGTAGCCTTGCGGGGCACCAATCTGCACGGCAGCCGTCCGGTTAGCCCGCGATTCAACCTGCTGCGCCCCGCTGGTGGCGCCCACATACCGAACCGCAATGGACGTCAGACGCGGGTCATTATTCTTTTGCAAAAAGCTCACAAACTCTTCATCCAGGTAAAAGAATGCCGACTGTCCGCCGTTCAACTGGCTACCGACCGGGTTCGTAAAACTGGCCGTATGGCGGATAATCGCATTGTCGGCGTTGGACTGCATGACACCACCCGCTACCGCTTTCGCCACATATTCGGCGGCTTTGGTCGGGTTTACTTTGGAAAGCCGCATGGCCGCCCGCAGCAGAATCGAATACCCCAGCCGCTTCCATTTCACCACATCGCCGTCGTACAATACATCACTGGCCACTTTCGCCTTGGCCGCATCCAGTCCCGCCGAAGCGGCATCCAGTTCGGTCAGAATATCGGTATAAATCGATTCCTGCGTGTCGTAAACCGGTTTTACGATGCCTTCCAGGTAGCTCTTCCCGGCCTGCGTATAGGGCACATCGCCGTAAGAATCCGAGACAATCATGAAGGCATAAGCGCGCCAGATTCGCGTCATATTGTACAAATTAGAGCGGGCGGCATTGTCTTTCGTTTGGGCGATGACATCGGTCAATTCCCGGATGATGTTGCCGTAATAGGTCGTCCAGTTACCGTTTGAAACTGTCCGGTTGTCCTGGTTGAAGTTGGCCGCCGATCCCTGCCCGCTGAACGGCGTGATCATCTGCTTGACGATGGTGGTTTCGTAGCTCAGGTTGCCGTAGCCGGGCGCACTGGCAACGATGGCCGTATTGAGCTGAAAAGCCGGGTCCACCGACGTCAGAGCGATCGGGTTGATGTTCATCTCGTCAAATCCCTTGTCGCAGGAGGTGAAGAAAAGGGTTAGGAATAGGGCAATATGTATCTTTTTCATCTTTAGAAGAGTGTTTCGTTTCGCGGAGTTGAGCGGAGTTTAAAGAGTTAAGCGGAGTTATTTTTTCTCTGTTTAACTCTTTAAACTCCGCTTAACTCCGCGAAATAACTTTTACTAAAACTTGACATTCAGGTTAAAACCAATGCTTCGCGTGATGGGCAGACCGGTGGCTTCGAGACCGACGAGGTTATCCGACGGAAAACCGAACTGCTCGGGGTGGATATTCGGCACCCATTTCTTGATAACTGCCACGTTGTTCGCGACGGCATTCAACCGCAATCCCTTGATAAATTTGGCACCCGTCGGAATGAATTTGGTGAAGTCGTAGCCGATTGAAATCTGCCGCAACTGCCACAAACCGGCGTTGTAAACAAACTGCTCGGCAATGTTCTGCGAACGAACGGTTTCGTAAAATGCCTGCACGCCCGATTGCGTTTTGTTGACTTCGCCGTTCGGATTGACGCCGTCGCCAATGACATAGCCCTGCTCCCGGCCCACCAGCGTCTCCTTGCTCAAACCGTGCCGCCAGGCGTTGTGGTTGGTACCGGAAATCATCTTATGACCCAGTTTGAAATCGATCAGGAACGAGAGGTTGACGCCTTTGTAATTGAAGCTGTTGGTAATACCGCCCACCCATTTGGGAATCGCGCTCCCGAAACTGATTTGCGTCGCCGTGCGCAACGGCCGGCCGTTTCCGGCGTCGAACACCTGCCGACCCTGCGCATCCCGCAGGTACCCGAAACCGAACAACTGACCCATCGGCAAACCAACGACCTGACGGAGTTCGCCACTGAAATCGCCGGTTCCGACGGTGATCATGTTGTCGCTGACGCTCGAACCGAGATCCAGCACTTTCGTGACGTTGTAGGATGCGTTGAAAATGGCGTTCCAGGTAAAATTCGTCCGTTTAACCGGATTTAGCGTCACCATCATTTCCAGCCCTTTGTTACTGCTTTTTCCCACGTTGATCAACTGGGTTTGATAACCGCCCGCGTCGGACGTCTGGGCGCGCAGAATCTGATCGGACGACAGCTTGTCGTAATACGTCAAATCCAGCCCGACGTTGTTATTGAACAGTTTCAACTCCAGACCAATCTCTTTTTCGGAAACCCGCATCGGGCGCAGGTTGGCATTTGGAACCGTTGTTCCGCTGATGCTCGCCAACGGCTGGGCGGTTCCGCTGGGGCCCGGAAACTGCTGGGAATTAATGCCGTAGAACAAATTATTGGCGTAGGGCGACACATCCGTATCACTGCCCACTTCGGCGTAGGCCGCCCGGATTTTGCCGAATGTCAGCCAGGTTGGCAGCGAGTTGGCAAAGGCTTGCGAAAAGACAAAACTGGCGGTGAGCGATGGATACAGAATGCTGCGGTTGGCGGGCGACAGGGTTGAAAACCAGTCGTTTCGGGCCGTTCCGTTCAGGAATAAATAGTCTTTGAATGAAACTTCCGCCGACGCATACAGCGAATTTACCTGCCGTTCCGACAAATCATAAATGGCGTCACGCTGCCGTCCGTTGCCAATTGTATACAAGCCACGGGTGTAGAAATCCTGCACCAGCACGTTGTGACGGCTGATTTTCCGGTACATCTGGTTGCCCCCCAAATTCACATTCACGCCAAACACGCCGAAGGTTTTGTTGGCATTCAGCAGGAAATCGGCGTTCAACTCGCGAACCGTGCGGACATCCTGCACATACTGTCCGTTGACAAAACCGGCGGGGGCTGCGGGCTGGCGCTGCGTGCCGGTCGGCAGGTTGTATTCCTGTTCGCGGGCGTAGAAGTCCTGACCGATCCGGGCCTGCAAAAACAGCCAGTTCGTGAAATTGTATTTTGCCGTCAGGTTCCCGAAAACCCGGTCGGTGTTGATGTTTTCAAAGCGTTTCAGCGCAAAATACGGGTTGGTCCGGTTTGTAAACCGCGACCAGACGGTTTCGTTGCCGTTCGCATCTGTCGCGTATTTTTCCAGAATATCCAGCGGCATGGAGTTTGCCATGCTGAAAATAATTACCGGGCTGAAATCCTGCTCGGCAATGTTGGGCGGATTCTTCCGAAACTCTTTGGAATAGTTGATATTACCCGACACCGTCAGCTTTTTCGCCAGCGTCTGCGTGAAGCCCAGGTTGATGTTTTTCCGGTTGTAGCTCGAACCGGGATAAATGTTCTTGTTGTCCAGATTGGCAATGGACAGGCTAAAACCGCCATTTTCACCACCGGACGACAGCGTCAGCGTGTTGGTCCAGGTGCCGCCGGTCCGGTAGAAATCCGTGATCTGATGCCGTTGCGGTTCGTACGGAACGGTGACGTTATCAAACAAGACCTGCGTCATGCCGGGCTGGAATTTTTCGCCAAAACTCCACTGGCCGGAGGTCGGGAACGGCGTGGTAGGACGGACGCCGTTTTCTCCCTGACCGTATTCGTACTGATAATCCGTGTAATCCAATGGCGTGTCGGACGTAAAATTGGTGTTGTATTCCAGGTTGATGCCGCTGCCGGTTCCGCGGGTTTTGGTCGTGATCATGATGACGCCGTCTTTCGCCCGCGAGCCATAAAGTGCCGAGGCAGCCGCTCCTTTCAAAACCGTCATGGTTTCGATGTTATCCGGGTTGATGCTGCTTAAACCGTCCCCGCTATCGGAGGTCCGGTTGCTGCCCCGGTCCGACACGTCTCCCCGCGCGCCGTAGTTCGTGTTGTCGATCGGTACGCCGTTAACGACGATCAGCGGGGAGTTGTTGCCGCCAAACGACGACTGCCCGCGAATCCGGATTTTACTGGTTCCGGCAGGTCCCGCTCCGAGGGGAGTGATGTTAACGCCCGCCATTTTTCCCTGCAAAGCGTTCATAAAATTGGCCGTGCGGTTGATGGTCATTTCTTCCGAACCGACCGTTGCCGTCGCGTAACCCAGACTTTTAGCCTGTTTTTTAATCCCTAATGCGGTTACCACCACTTCGTTCAGGGCTTTGCTTTCCGGCGTCAGCGAGATTTGCAGATTGGTCTGATTCCCGACGGTCAATTCCTTGCTTTCGTAACCGACATAACTGAAAACCAGCACCGTCGAAGCCGCGTCCGCATCCGGCACATCCAACTGAAACGCGCCACTGGCGTTGGTCGTCGTTCCCCGCGATGAACCTTTGATGAGGATGGTAACACCCGGAAGCCCCAGATTTTTCTCGTCGGTCACTTTGCCGGACAGCATCCGTTTGGGTGCCAGCGTTGCGGCTTTTTCAATAAGATCGACAAAACCGGTCTCGTAGGCGGAGGTCGTACTGGCCGACAAAACTACCTTCCGGCCGACCAGTTCGTAGTTGACCGGCAGCGGTTTGAAGTATTTCACCAGCACCTCTTCCAGCGTCGAGTTCGTGGCCTGAATGCTCATTTTCTGCCGCTTCTCGATCACCTGCGAACTGTAGACGAACTGCACATCTGTCGCTTTTTCAATATCCGCCAATACCCTTTTTATGTCCTGGTTATCAGCATGTAACGTAAGGCGTCGGCTCAGGTATTCCTGAGCGTTACTCGGATGGGCAAACGACACGCCCACCAGCGATAACATAACCAAACTTTGTGTTAATGAAAACCGCATAAGCTTCAACCAGAGTTGTCCGGCAAGGTGTTTTTTCATAGTTTTGTTAAGGTTGACTAGTTCTGTTTTCGGAACGCTTTTCCCTGAGCGGTTACTTTGGCGAGCGACACTCAGTGAATCGACCAGTTGGCAGTGGCTTCGTCACTGCCAATTCTTTTTTAGGGTTTAGGATTTATCGGTATCCCTTTCGGCTGATGACAATTTGACCATCTGTGATTTCGTAACTCGCCGACGATGCCTTGCAGAGCAAATCCAGCTTTTCGTAGAGCGACTCGCTCGACAGAATGGCGGTGATTTTACTGGTGGCAAACGTCTGTTCGTCGAACTGGATCGGAATTCCGTAGCTCTTTTCCAGCTCCCGCAGAATCACGGGCAAGGGCACTTCATCATAGACAAAAGGAATTTCTTTGGCTCGTTTCTCAATCGGCAGCGGTTTTGCCACCAGCGTCTTGGTCAGGTTTCCGTCGCTTTTTTCAAAAATGGCGGCCTGATTAGCATTCAGAATCAGCCCATTAACTTCTTTGTTATCCGGAACCTGGGCCGGTTTTTTCTTATACACCGACACTTTGCCGGAAATGACCTGTACCGTCATTTTCTGATCGCGGTCGAAAGCTTTCACGACAAACCGGGTGCCGAGAACCTGCGTAATCATCTCGCCGGTATAGACCATAAACGGCTGGTGCTGGTGCCTCACCGAAAAGCTGCCTTCGCCCTGCAAATACACGATCCGGGCGTTTCCGGAAAACTGCGACGGATACCGCAGGCGGCTTTTGGGGCTCAGCAACACTTCCGAACTGTCGTTGAGTACTACCCGCAGTAAATGCTGGGTATCGTTGGTGGTTTCGACCAGTTGACTAACCGGATTATCGGACAGCTTAGTTGCCGTTGGTTCCAGTTTATTCGTAGTAAAATACCAGCCAAAACCCATTACAACCACGAAAACGGCGGCAACGGCCAGGACCCAACGGAAGGTATAAACAGGCGACTGTTCATCCTGAAAAACCGCTACTCCAGGCTGACGGTTTGGTATATACGCACTGGCATTTTCAATGAATACTTCCGTTTCTTTCCGGATTTCCGCTTCGCTGAGTCGTTCGGGAGCCACGTTGGCCGCCCGAATAAATTGCTCGGCCTGTTGAAAAGCCTCCCGTTTATCGGGATACTTCTGAAGAAACGATCGCCAGAACGATTCCCGATTCCCACGACCCTGCACCCAGTCCTGAAAATCCTCGTCCTGAATAAAGTCCTCCACTTTATAGGTATGGTAGTTTTTCATAGTTTTTCCGGTATTCGGTTTACGGTTTTCAGTTTACGGCGCGGTTCCCCGCGCGTGCTATTCGTGCGACAGCTAGCACACGCCAGCTACCGTAAACTGAAAACCGTAAACCGTAAACTGAATAAGAAGTGCCAGGCAGCTCACCGGCCAGTTTTTCCGCAGGCTGATCAGGGATTTCTGGAGCAGGTTGTAAACGGACTGGCGACCCAGGTGCATGACATCCGCGATTTGCTCGAAACTCAGGTTCTGGTAAAACCGCAGGTAAATCAGCTCTTTCTGACGTTCGGGTAAATGACTGATTCCGTGTTCCAGTTTGCGGATTTGGTATACTTCGTTCTCCTCCTCGATCAACTGGACATCGGCGGCAAATTCGACCGAAAAAGCATATTCTTCCGAGAGTGTCGACTGGTGGGTGGTGTGTTTTCTGGAAAGCTCGCGCAGGATACGGGATTTGAGTACGACGAGCAAATACGCCCGCACGTTTTCGACTGATCGAACGGTTTTCTGGTGTTTCCAGAGGTTTAAAAAAAGCTCCTGAATGCAGTCTTTCACAAATTCCCGGTCGGCCTGCAGGCGCATTCCCCAGTGAAAGAGATCGGCGTAATAACTCTGCATGATTTTAGCGAGGGCATACATGTCGCCCGCCCGGTATTCCTGCCACAATTGTTGTGCTTCTTCCGAAGGTAGCCGTTTACTCATAGTTACAGATGCTATAGTAACAAGAGCGGTTTTTAATCCAATCTTAACCTTCGTTTTAAGATTATTTTTTTAAAAAATGAAAAGATACTTAGGTGGGATAAAAGAAATAAGACCAGAGAATAGAGACCGGACCGACCGTATTTGTCTTTATTCTCTGGTCTTACTTCTTTACTCTCTTTCAAAACTTCACGAAACCATAACCTCAACCAGTGACCGGAATCCGGGGATTTACCGCAATTTCGCCCCGTGATAGCTGAACCGAAAAACATCTCTTAACTCCTTCATTACTATGGCTACTCCTGATTTTTCCGCCTTGCCAACCGCCGACGATCTGGTTTACCGGCTGGATGATTTTCGCACGACCATCAAGAACGCCATCGTAAAAGTGGTGACAGAATTGGGCGAGGACGCCGATGCTTCCGAATTCGACCTGCGGTTTTTGCCGCTGACGCTGAACGAATCCGATCTGGAACTTACGTCCCTGACGCTGAATGATGACGAAAGCGATCCGCTGACCATTCGTTTTGGTGATGATCTGGATGTCGAATTGGACGAACTTTCGACCGATGATCTGGTCAGCCTGTACCAGGTTGTCAGCGACGCAGCGACCGAAAACACGGGCGACGAAGACTAAAACCCGCTATTTCCTTCCTCAATACTTCATATACCAGGATAACAGGCTTACAGGCCCAGGCACCTTTGTCGGGGTTTTGTATGTCGGGTAAGCCGTTTGCTATACCGCGCCGGAGACGTAAAAATTAAGGGACTTCAGCACCAGTGTCGTTTCGCGAAATTGCTCTTCAAACAGGTCCTGAAGCTCGTGAACGTACTGAATATACCGACGGCTTTTGGTACACAGCCAGCAATTCATGCCGGCCACCAGCCGGGCATTTTCCAGACTCCAGAAGTTCGTGGATTTATCGGGTTGAAATCCGAAGGCCAGCAACCACGGTTTGGTCAGTTTGATTGGCTGGGGAATATCCGGCGATTGAAGCCCTTTCAGGAGGGCTGCCGTTAGCAAAACCGGTTCTTTCTGAACGACGTAATACCGGTTGGGTTTGGGAGTAACGCTCATTGTGCAGGTGAGTCTTGTGATTACCCCCACTACGTACCTGTTGTCCGAATATTGTTTTTGAAACCCGAATTGAGCCAGAACTCTTAGCTACCGGGAATTTTCAAGTGGTTACAATATGTGAACGTACTTCACTCCTGCGAAAATCAGAACTTCGATAAACCCCTGGCAATATGACCGGAATTCTCCGGTTCTCCGTCTGGAAAATGAAAACCAGGAGACCCACCGAGGAGTGGGTCTTTGGGTTTAACGGGCGGCTACTTCTTTTCCTTTTGGCGTGAATAAAGTCACCGTATTTTTTACAGGAGCTACGGTTTTTAAGTACGAAAAAATCGCTCCCAAATCCTGCTCACTCATGCCGGCATACATCCGCCAGGGCATGACGGTGTTAAATTCGTCGTGTTGAAGGGAAATCGGATGTTTAAAGTCATCTTTTTCGGCCGCTTTGAAACGCGCGATAAAAGCCTCCTTGGTCCATTTGCCAATCCCGGTTTCCGAATCGGGGGTCAGGTTGGCCGAGCGAACCACGCCCGGCGGCATGGCAAACGGCCGTCCACCAGCCATTGACATGCCCGGCAGGGGTTGGCCTTTGTCATCGACCGGCGTATGGCATTCTCCGCAACCGGCAAACGTCAGCACGTACTTTCCGTAAGCCACCGAATCCGCCGGTTCGGGGCGTTTGCTTCCGGCGGTTTTGGCGGGTATCGTGTTGATGATCAGATTCATCGGAAAGTCGGACTCCGAGCTTGGAATGGACGGGTTTTCGATCGGTTTCAGCGTCCGGACGTAGGCAATAACCGCTTTAATATCTTCCGGATCCACTTGTCCGTAATTCAGATACGGCATCACCGGGAACAACGCGTGGCCGTCTTTGCTCACCCCGGTTGTGACGGCGCGGTAAATTTCGCCGTCGCTCCAGTCGCTCAGGTGGGTTGGCGTCAGGTTTTTAGCGTAATAGTTTCCCGGAAAGCCGATGTCGTGGGTAAAGGGTTCGCCCCCTTTTCCTTCCGTCCCCGGCACAATTGGCCCGGCAATGCGGCTCCAATCCCGTTGCGAATGGCAGTCGATACAAACGGCAACGTGGTTGGCCAGGTATCCGCCCCGGGCAATTTGGGCGGAGTCGGCCTGCACGGTTAATTCGGGGGCCGGGCCCACCTGGGGCAGCGCGAGTTTGACGTAGCCAATGCCACCAACGACCAGCAACACAACAACTCCGAGAACGATGGCCAGGATGCGCAATACTTTTTTCATGCTAAAATTGAATAAAAGAGTAGGTAATCGTTAGGTGTACGGGCGGGTACCGGGCGGGATTGCCGGTTCGGCACAGACGCCGGGGCAATCGGAAACCGGCAGGAAAAATAACGGATCATAGAAAGGGCAGGTTTAGCGAAAACACTTGCCTGCAAACCTAGGAGAAGAAAAACCGCCCGACGATAACGCTTGTTCCAAATACGATAACATCTGTTCCAAAGGCCCCCAATAGCCCCAAAATCAGCCGGGAAATAGCATTCCAGCGGGGTTTATTTCAATTTACCGAAAAGATCGTTCAGTCCTTCACTCATGGAAGGGTGGGTGTAAATGGTATCCCGCAAAACCGTATACGCGAACCGGGCGCGCATGGCCAGCTGAACCAGATTGATCAATTCACTGGAGTTAGCACAAAAAAGGGTACACCCCAGAATTTGATTCGTATCCGCATCAACCACACATTTTAACAACCCGGCGGTTTCTTTTAAAACCTGGGCGCGCGTGATCGAAGCGGCCGGTAAGGTGGCTACTTGGGTGCGATAGCCTTTCGTCTGTGCTTCGTGTTCGCGCAGTCCGACATGGGAGAAAGGAGGGCTGATGAATAAGCTAAACGCCACCTGACCACGATCGAGCAGGGTATGCCGGTCAAGGTTGGAGAATTGACTCCGGATGATCCGAAAATCATCCAGTGAAATGTACGTAAACTGGGGGCCACCATTTACATCGCCCATCGCCCAGATGTGCGGCACATTGGTCTGAAGGAGCTCGTTGACCTTGATATAGCCCTTTGCATCCTGCTCCACGCCAGCCGCCGAAAGGTTCAATCCTTCGGTATAGGGTTGCCGACCGGTTGCTACCAGAATGGCAGAAGCCTGAATTTGCTGTTGTTCTTTTTCGGGCGTGTGATAAACAACCGTGTCCTGACCGGTGTGGCCCGGAATAATTTCGTCCACGCTTGCTCCTTGCTCAATCCGAATGCCCTGAGCCAGTAGAACGGACCGGACCGCATCAGCCATGTCCCGATCTTCATGGGGCAAAAACCGGGTGGATCGATCCAGAATGGTAACCGTGGCACCATATTGGGCGTACATTCCGGCAAATTCCAGCGCGATGTATCCTCCGCCGATAATGACCAGTTCGTTAGGAAGTTGAGTTTCCTGAATGAGGGTTGTGCTGGTAAAAACCCGTTGACTTTGCCCGATACCCGGAATCGCCGGAATAAGGGGGCTGGCACCGGTATTGATAAAAATCCGCTCAGCTTCGATCCGGATCTCTTCTGCCGTATCCGCCAGCCGAACGGAAACCTGGTGCGGAGATACGAAAGCGGCTTTCCCCGTAATAACCGTCGCGTTGGGCGACTGATCAACCAGATTAAAATTCCGTTGCCGGAGGGCCGCAATCAGTTGATCCTTTTCGCCAATCGACTCCGGATAGGGAACGCCCATTTCGGCATTATGAATCAGGAATTTGGTCGGGATGCAGGCAATGTTGATACAGGTACCTCCATACATCAGCGGAGACTGCTCCACCAAAGCAACGGTCCAGCCTTGATTGGCCAGGTAAGCCGCCAGTGTTTTGCCTCCTTTGCCGAAGCCAATGATCAGGGCATCGTACGAACTATGGATTGATTTCATCGAGTAAGAAACAGGGCTATAGCAGTCATTCGTTCTGATCGGTTTGACGCCGTATGCTTTGATCATCCGATCCATCGTCTAAAGGTAAATGTATTGAGGATACGAATCGCATAAAATCGAACTCATGGAAACCATCTTGACTGAATACAAGTCTTGCCTGTACGTATACATCGAGAAACCGGGAGAACGTCGCTACGGCTATTGCCACATGTGAAACGGAGAAAGCCCGGGGGCACAAAATCTTGGTGAATTATTGAAATTTCGTAAAAGGAGTATTGCAATTTTTCCTTTCTTTATGGATAAGAAGCTATCTATTTTGATGTCAGCAAGTTAGAACCTTATTTAAGGCAATAATGAAGGCCATTCCGATCAGACATATTACGACTTCCCATCAGCAGCAAAGCTATACGGGTCGGTTTAGCATTCGGGATATTCAATCGGTCCTTAACGGAGCGGATTTAGTACACGACCTGCACAAACACGATTTCTATTTCTTTCTGGCCTTAGAAAAAGGGCAGGGTTTCCATGAAATTGACTTTGTCCGATACGCTATTGCTCAGCATGCCCTGTTCATTCTTCGTCCCGGTCAGGTCCACCAACTTCAGCTGACCGCCGATGCTTCGGGGTATTTAGTGGAATTCGACCCGTCGTTTTATCAGCCCAAAAGCAGCTTTACCGAACAGAAGTGGAAGAAAGTCACGAACAAAAACGTTTGTGAAGTTGACGAAAACCGCTTCAAAAAACTGTTTTTCTTCCTGTCGGCTATTTTCAATGAGTTTACCGCCCAGGAAGATGGCTATATGGAAGCCATAAAAGCGACCCTCGACCTGTTTGTCATTGAGTTAGCCAGGCAAAGCCAGCATCCAGCACGAATTTCGGCCGGCGTAAACACCTACACCCAGGAACGCTACGAGGAGTTGCTCCGGCTGTTAGAAACCAACATCACCCAAATCAAGCGTGTTTCCCAGTATGCCGCGCTGCTCAACCTTTCGGTTTTCCAATTGAATGCCATCACCAGAGCAACCGTTGGCAAAACAACGGCCGACTTAATCACCGAGCAGATCACGCTGGAGGCAAAGCGGTATTTGCTGGCAACGCCCAACCAAATTAAAGACATTGCCTGGCACCTGGGCTACGAGGATCCGTCTTACTTCATCCGGTTTTTTAAGAAGCACACGGGCTATTCTCCCGACGCTTTCCGGAAGAACTTCAAAGAAGTACCATCCAACTAAAAAATCGTCCTATCTCCCCCTTTGCTTTCCGATCTACTTTTGCTGGCGATTCGATCATCGTTCCAAAAGCATAGATCATGAAAGCAAAAACAAAGTTTGTAGCCGCCCTGAAAATCTGGGTTGTCATTTACCCGTCCATCACCCTTTTCCTGTCGCTTTTTGGCGAAGGACTGTCGGAGTTGCCTCTGTATCAACGAACCTTTATTCTGACGATTACGCTCGTTCCCTGGATGCTATTTGTGGGAGTTCCCGTGGTGGAATTTCTCATTCGAAAAGTAGCTGAAAAAGGGCAGTAAGCACGGGCAATTACCCAAAAGAAAAAACCATAAGTAGTTAGTCGTTTTCAGTTTATTGTTTACAAACCACTTTATCCTGTGTTAAATCAGCATAGTGAACCGAAAGTTAAAACGTCAACTCACATTATTCGAGTATTTTAATTGAAATAAGTGCTAGTAAAGTAAAGCATTGTCCTATCAAACCGCTGTCAACAGGTACTACTTTTACGCAAGTGGTTGACAAATCTTACAACTCTTACCGAAGCATTCCCAACTCATACCATCTAAAAAAATGAAGCGAACAAAAAAACCTTCCGCTCAGGAAGTCAGGACGAGTATTACCCTTACAATCAGAAGGAAAGACAAAATTAACGTCTTTATTGTCAGAGGTTTCAGCATCCAATACACCACAAGGAGCAATTAATGCGCATTCAAATTTTCATTTAATCAACCATTCAAATAATCAATAAAACAGATAGACATGTACGCTCACATCAAATCAAGCATCTCTTTTTTAACGGCCACGGCACTGTTTATGGCCATTTCAACTGCGACCTTCGCTCAGGAAAACCGTTTTAGCATTTCATTCAATTCCCTAACCACAAACTTCAATTATGGAAGCTTAAATAAGGAATTAAAATCACACAAAAAAGACTTTAAAGGATTGCAGATCGGCGCATCCTATCAGGCCGCCATTAACCCTCATTTTTCGCTCGTACCGGAGCTTTATTTCGCCATGAAAGGGGGAATATTGAAAGAAAATAATGGGCTCACCAACAACCGGTCAACCATTCGGCTTTATTCGGTGGAGATGCCCGTCCTGGCGCGTTTACACCTCCACCGGTTTTATCTCAATGCCGGTCCCTATGCGGCTTATACGCTGGGAGGCCGCTTAAAATTGGAGGGTACTGAAGAGACGCCAGGCTCATCCACGAAGCTTTCATTTGGCACGTCTCCGGGTGAGTTTAAACGGTGGGATGCCGGTGTTCAGGCGGGTGTTGGTTACAACTTTAAAGTCAAGAGCACTCACCTTACGCTCGATGCCCGTTACGGCTATGGATTCGTTACCATTTCCAACGATGTAAAACGGTATAACCGCCTGCTCGCTATTAGCCTGGTCGTTTCAAAACGACCCCGGAATCAGACCGAAAAGAAAGGATAACGGTTTTAATTTCACTGGGAAAAATAACTACAGCTGGGAAAACCGCCCCATCAACTCGTCAAATACAACCCATTTCCTGCATTGACGATGCAGGACCGATGCATCCAAATCGGCAATCCGTCTCCTTTTAATTCAGAATACTTCATACATACAACACCATGAAAATAATTATCGTAGGAGCTTCCGGCACGATGGGAAGCTACCTCTCCAATGCCTTTGAAAAAGAGCATGAAGTCATCGGAATTGGCCGTCGCAGTGCCATTCAGGTGGATCTTACATCGCCAGCGTCCATCGAAGACATGTACCAGAAAGTCGGGGCCTTCGACGCTCTGATCTGTACGGCAGGTCCCACGTACGTTGGTCCCTGGAAAAACCTGACCGCGAAGGAATTTCGGAATGGGTTGGAAGGCAAGATGATGGGGCAAATCAATTTAGTGCTCATTGGCCAGCATTACATCAATCCCAAAGGATCGTTCACCCTCATCACGGGAGCCGTAACCCACGAACCCCAAAAGAACTTTGCCAACGCTTCGGCGGCCAATGCAGCGGTGGAAGGGTTTGTTCGGGCGGCTGCCATTGAGTTGGAAAAGGGCATTCGTATTAATGCCGTGAGTCCCACCGTGATTGAAAATTCGCCACACTATTTCCCGTTTTTCCCGGGGGAAATACCCACTACCATGAAACAACTGGAATACGGATTCCGGAAAAGTGTGTTTGGGGCTAATACCGGGCAAGTGATCCGACCTTGATGAACCATTCCCCTATTCAATCCTTCCTTTTAAGCAGAAAAGTTGTGCAACAGCCTCCCTAAGTTGTTGCACAGCCCCAATTGAGAACGAATCCGCCGGTTTAGTTCCTTAGTTCCATCCCGATAAGGAAGAAAAAGACGGTCAGGAAGACCCTGCTGCGGATCGAGGTTTTCAAATCATATCCTGTTCGCACCATCAAAGCCGGGTGAAAACGCTCGCTAAAAGTGGGAACTGCCTGCTATTTTACATCATACCGTAGGATAAAACGATTTACGAATCAATAGAATATTATTGCCCGGCATTCACCTTTACATCCCGGAACATAAACGGATTATCGCTGATTCTCAGCGTTTTTCCGCTGGCAGTCGTTACGTTCCGAAGAATGACTTCTTTGGTTTTGACATACGGGAATTTTTCCTGGTAAGAATTGTCTGTCATGTCCGGATTGAAATTGGCGAAAATAGCCGGTCCCTGGTAATTGTCCGGATGGCGGGAGTCGTCGATACGGAGATTTTCGATGGTGATTCGTTCCGGCATGTAGCAGGTGTAACCGAAATCATGCTGACCCGAATAAAAACCGCTGATCAGGGGAGCACTGACGGGTTTGCCGTCGGCCGGTACAAATTGACAGTTGCGAATCACCAACTCGCCCTGCCAGGTACTGCCGTAGTCGGAGCGCAGGTTGACGATGCTCCTGCCGCGAATGGTCGAGTTCTCCACCAGTAAGAGGCCGCTGCCAATTGCATTGATCCCCATGTGTCCGAGGGTCGAGTTGCGAATGGTGGCGTTGGCAACCCCCTGATGGGCATCAAACCGGGAAAGTGTACAATGGTCGTACAGCATGTTTTTACAGAAGTTGGAGCCCAGAATGCCCCAGTATGTATTGTCGTTGATGTCGTTGGTCTGGGTGCAATTCACGAAAGATACATTCAGGGCGCGGTTGGCCAGAAGGTCGTACGTCCCCATGGAAACCGGCTTACCGGCCGCGCCAATGGTGCTATACATCTTGTGCCCGGTCAGGACGGTATTCCTGACCGTTACGTGGGCGCAGTCCCCGATGTTGATAAAACCGCTGTAGGGCGCCCCGTGGTCTCCTTCGCCCGTGATGCGGTGTTCCAGCCCCTCAACCAGGACATTGGAGCGCCTGATCGCGATGTTCCGGTCGTAATAAGTATACTTTGATTCGGCCTTATTGGCAATGGTAGTAAAACGCCCTCCGGTAATTTTCAGCGGTTTTTCGTCGATAGGTAGTGCGGAGATTTCCGTAATCTGGTCGAAATCCCAGATGATCGGAGCGTTCTTATCGACCTTACCGGTTTTGTCGACCACAAAAATATCGGTCTGCGAAGAACCGTTATTTTGGTTGAGCCCAAACCGGATGTACTGCTTAACGTTCGCATTTGTGACCGTGATCAGACAGGGGCCGGGCAAGGACGCGTCTATTTTCTCCTGGTTCCGCTTCAGAGAGGTTATCGTTTCCAGTTTAAACGGTTTAAAGTCCGAACTAACCGTGAAGATCGAAGCATTGCGGTTTTCCACTTCCGTATCATCGATGATGAAGGCTGCCGTGCCAAAATCCGTGTCCGTCTGAATAACCGCCGGGCGCTCTTTCCCACCAATGTAATACGTCGCACCCTCGTCGGCTTTCACCGAAAGACCGTACCGATTGGCAACGGCATGGGCCGCAGCAATCACCTCACTATCATCGGTTTTGCCATTGCCCCTGGCCCCAAAGTCGCTGTACCGCACCAATCCGGCGGCTTTCAGTCTGGCCACATCCTTCGGGGATACGTTCACACGTAATTCCCCGTTTTCCGTATACACCCGGGTCTTCTCTTTTTGAGAGGTAATCACTACGTTTTCAAGCGAACCTTTGTTCTGCCCCTGTGTCATCAATGCTGTGATTGATAAGAGGAACGTCAGGAGGAGATGCTTCGTCATTCGAGTGCGCTTAATCATTATTACTTTCAGAAAAAGTCAGTGAACGTGCGCTGTACTTACCCCAATTTGATCTTTTAACTGGGATCAAACAGCTGCTTAATGTATATAGAGAGTCTGACCTGGCCTTCCCGTCATTCTTCGATCAGTATAAAGGAGACTTCTGGTAAAGGGGCTAAATGGGGGAATTTACTCAATGATGCGTGCAGCTGACTAGCAGGCGGAGTCTTTCAACACCTTGGTTTTGACGATCAGAGCCCCTTCCGAAAAGGTCAGCTACATTCCTTTTCTGCTCCGGATGACTATAGTACTCACGAACGTATTCTTAATTTTTCCAGGTGAACCGAGGGGGCCAAACACAAAAAGCCCTGATCATCAGAGCTTTTTGTTTCTTTTGTTTTCCCTTGTTAGAGAGGTTGGGTACCGGGAACGGGAATCGAACCCGTACGGACATTACTGCCCACAGGATTTTAAGTCCTGCGCGTCTACCTGTTCCGCCATCCCGGCGTGGACGTAACCACATTTTACAAAAAAAGCACCGCGGTGGGTGCTTTTGAGCGAAAGACGGGGTTCGAACCCGCGACCTCGACCTTGGCAAGGTCGCGCTCTACCAGCTGAGCTACTTTCGCATTCGCCAGAACGTTGGCGTTTTGTGGATGCAAATATAACGGGTCTGCGACGTTTGGCAAGTACTTTTTTGAAAAAAATCGATCTTATTTTCTAAATACCCATTTTCGGTTCTGATTATGAACCGGTTAAAATCAAAACAAAAACGAAGAAAAGATTGAGACCCGTGCCCGCCAGCAGCGTCATTCGCATTGCAGAGCGGAAATCAGCCGCCCGATCGTCGCGAAAGACCCGAAGCGTCCAGAACAAAAAATAAACAACACCCGGCAGAAAACAGAGCGGTAGTAACCAAAAAACCGCAGCCCCTTCAAAATACCGGTAAAAGCCGCCCAATGACAGCGTAAACCAGAAAACCGCATTCAGAAAGGTGCCGCGGACGCCCAGCAAACGGCTCATCGTCAGGTCACCGCGACGGCCGTCCTCGTCGTGCTGATACACCTGCGTAATGGGGTAAATAGCCAACAGATTCAGCGTGCAAAGCAGGGCCGCCAGCAAAGGTCGGGCGTTTAGCAATTCTTTAATCGGCAGGTTATCAACGGTCTGCAAGGTCATCAGGTACGTAAAACCGCCCTGAAATAACCCGATAACGAGCCAACTGATGATCGGGTATTTTTTCAACCGAATCGCCGGGTGACTATAGGCCTTGGAAATCAGTCCGTAGATGAGCAGGTAAACGACAAAAGGCCAGCCGATCCAGACGCCAATTACCAACGCAAGGACATCCAGCAGCCAGGCGACGTAAAACAGCTCTTTATCGACCGGTGGAGGAACCTCCAGAATCCCGATGCTGCCTTCGTCTTTGTCAAAATAACTGTTATAGGCATTGCTGGCCGGATAAAGCAGCAGGTGAATAACCGCCCAGATTACCACCACCCGCCCCCAATCCAGCGTCCCCAAACGAAGCGCAGCCGACTGACTCAGCGCAAACAGAAAGACCGGTAACAAAAAAAATGAAAACGGCACCCGCAAATGGAGCCAGACGGTGCGGACAGTCATACCGGAAAAATGGATAAGAAGGATTGGGATTTCATCATCGAAAAGTCTAACATTACTGGGAAGCAGTGGTTATAGCAAAGGATTGAGACGGATTCGGATCGCTCCGGTAACAATGAACAGGACTACATGGATAGTTACATCACCGCCATCGGTACCGCCATACCGCAGCACGGTTTCTCGCAGATGCAAATCGCTTCGTTTATGGCGGAGGCTCTCCAACTCGATGCCCCCAACCGCCGGAAACTCCAGGCCTTGTATCGCCTGACCCGAATCGACCGGCGACATTCGGTATTGCCCGATTATGGTGCATCTCCGGGTGAATATACATTTTTTCCGAATACCCCGGATCTCGAACCTTTTCCAACGGTCGGAGCGCGGATGGAACGTTATCGAAAGGATGCCCTGCCGCTGGCCGTGGCCGCCGTTCAGGATTTATACCGGACCCGCCACCCCAGCGGTTTTACCCATTTGATTACGGTCAGCTGCACCGGGATGTATGCGCCGGGTCTGGATATTGACCTGATTGAAGCCCTCCAGCTTCCGACTACCGTTCAGCGAACGGCCATCAACTTTATGGGGTGTTATGGCGCCTTCAACGCACTGAAAACCGCCGATGCGTTCGTTCGTGCCGATCCATCGGCGCGTGTCCTGATCGTTTGCCTGGAACTTTGTACGATCCATTTTCAGAAAAAACCCGATGACGACCATCTCCTTTCCAACGCCCTCTTCGCCGACGGAGCCGCGGCTGTTCTCGTCGAATCGGAGCCGCATCCGGAAAAACCGGGGCCTTCTTTCCGACTTCGGACGTTCTTTTGCGACCTGTTGCCGGAAGGAAAAAGCGACATGGGCTGGATCATCAACGACCACGGTTTTGAAATGACGCTCACCTCCGAGGTGCCGACCGTCATCCGGCAAGGCATCGGAAAAACCCTTTCCCGGTTGCTGGAGCGCAGCGGACTCGCCATCGAAGACATCACTTACTACGCCATGCACCCCGGTGGCCGCAAAATTCTGGAAGTGATTGAGCAGCAACTCGGCATCGATCCGGCCGAAAACCGCTTTGCTTACGAGGTGTTGCGGCAATACGGCAATATGTCGTCGGCAACGGTTTTGTTTGTCCTGAAAGAAATCGGAAATCACCTGTTGCGGGAACCGGGAGCGGGCCACATCCTGAGCTGTGCTTTTGGCCCCGGTCTCACGCTCGAATCGATGATTCTGGAAATTGTGCCGGCAAAACCGCCCGTAGAAAAAACCGCTATAAAGCATCTTGAACTCGGATTCCGCGGATTAAAGGATTAAGAGGATATAAAAGATTTCAGAATAAGATTGCGGCAGCTATCCCAGTTAATCCCGCTACGGCGAACCGTTTTAATCTGCGGAATCCCAGTTCAGATTATCAACCAATCAACGCTTTATTTTTCCATTAATCCGCCGAATCCCGGCGCTGAACCCTTTTTGTAAAAATAAGGAATCAACGGGCATCATCACCTGTTACTTAATAGAGCTATATTGCAATAAAATTCAGCACCGAATCGGCAACTGTTTTTACAACTTGCTGATCTACCGGCAGAATGTTTAACTCAATTCAGATTCTGAAACCCAATTGCTCATTCTATCCCAATTTTTATTGAATTAACGACTCATGAGTTACGAAACCATATTTTTTATCTGCTTCGCGCTCTTTGTTCTGTTGGTTATGGCGTTCGATTTAGGAGCGTTTACGAAGCAGAAAAGCCACGTTGTCAGTTTTAAGGAAGCCGGAACCTGGAGTGCGATCTGGGTGGCATTGTCGGTCGGTTTTTACTTTTTCATTAAAAATTACGGCTACCTCGTTCACGGCATCACCGATATGGCCCGGCTGGAAGAAATCCGGAGCCGCTACGCCGAACACCTTAAACTGGTTCCGGGCAATTTTGAGCAGAGTCTGGCAATTTTCCAGAACAACATGGCGCTCGAATACATCACCGGTTATCTGGTCGAATACTCCTTATCCGCCGATAACATCTTTGTATTCATCATGATTTTCGCGTCGTTCGGCGTACGCCAGAAGTTCTACAAAAAGATTCTGGTCTGGGGAATTCTGGGGGCCATTGTCCTGCGGTTTATCTTTATTTTCGTCGGCTCGGCCCTCCTGCAGCGGTTCGATTGGATCATCTATATTTTTGGGGCTTTTCTGGTGTATACCGGCGTAAAGCTGTTCTTCGAAAAAGACGAAGATGAACAGATGGAACCGAAAAACCACCCGGTAGTGAAACTGACGGCTAAATACATGAACGTCTACCGCCGGAACGTGATCGACCACTTTTTTGTCCGCCGGAAATCCGACCGCAAGCTGTTCGTGACGCCCCTTTTCATTGTCGTTATCGTCGTTGCATTCACCGATTTAGTCTTCGCTGTTGACTCGATTCCGGCTATTTTCTCGATCACGAAAGACCCCTATATCGTCTTTTTCTCCAACGTTTTTGCCATTATGGGGCTGCGGTCGATGTTCTTCTTCCTGTCGAGTATCATGAGTCAATTCCGATTCCTCAAAGTCGGCCTGGCGGCCCTGCTTACCTTCATCGGTTTGAAAATGATTCTGCACATCTGGCTGGAATCAATTGGTTTTGAGACGGTTTACTCATTGTATATCATTGTGGGCATTCTCGGCATCAGTATTCTGGCGTCCTGGCTGATTCCGGAAAAAGAAAAGAAACCCGAAGAAGTACAGGTTTAACAAGAGAAATTCAGCAATAAAAAAGCGGACCACGGGAGAAAATCTCCACCTGGTCCGCTTTTTCTATAGGGCAAAACCGCTTCTTTGGGCATCGAGATTACCAACAGAAAGCGATCATTAAATACGTACGACGGACGTCTTCAGTTGAATCAATGGACGCTGACCAGTTCCCTTTTTGCAGCGGTTTTCAGGTAGTTAAAAACCTGGGTACGCAGCATGATGAATAAGCGGGATTCGAAATTCGGATCGGAGATCCGGAGTCCGGATGGGGTATCGCTGAGATCGCTGAACACCGTACATACCATCTTTTGGGCCTCCTCTTTATCCTTGATCAGCGACTCGCAAAATCGAAGCGAAGCCGACCAGTAATAGCCATGAGGACCTTCACCCAGTGTTGGATTGCTCTCGATCATTTTACTAAATAGGTGTTTACCGAAAGAAGTCATGGATTAAAGAAGGATTCCCGTTAGGATAAAAGCACAGTATCTATGATAACAATTGCGACTTATATAATTATATCGCAATATTATAATAATATTTTGTTGTTTTAATATACATTTATAGCCATTCAATGTACGATTTTACCACAATCAGTTGTGCGGTAATTATTGGTTCATCAGGACGGCTTTGGAACGTATAATCCAGCCCCAAAAGCAGGCAAAAGGGCTCAATCAGCCCGATTTATGCCCGGATAGACCCTAAATAGCCGGTTTGGATACCTCCTCTGCCGGGCCGGGAAGGATTCTTTTTTTACGGCTTTTTGGGTAGTTTTGTACATAGGCCACGGGGAAGTTGTTCTTGCCATTTGCGCGATCAGGGCATTCTTTCCCGGTTTCTTTTCGTTACCAATCCGGTATCAGTTCATTTCTTCCAAACACGGACTTTAATCCGTGGGTACGTATGCAACTCCCCCAAACCGTTCTCAAAGCCTATCTGAAACGCCTGACCAACCTCAGCAGCCGCAACCGTTCGCTGCTGCTGACGAGTCTGCCCGTCGAGCAGTTTCTGGATCTGCACGAAATTGATTTTCTGAATAATAAATCATCCTTCGAACTGATCCGCCAGTTAATCGCCCGCCGAGCGGCCATTCCGCTCTGCGACGTACTCGACAGCCGGTTGGAAAAAGGCAACGAGGTCAGTAAAAAACTCCGGAAAATTGCCCGTACCGACCGGTTTATCGAAGAAGAACGCGGTTCGGAAGATTTGTACGTGGGCTATCCATTCGTGCGCGGAAAGCTGGCCGATGGTACGGTGATCCACGCGCCACTGATTTTTTTTCCGGTTCATCTTCAGCAACAGACGAACAAGTGGATGCTGGTTCGGCGGGAGGATGAATCCATCACGCTCAACCGCAGCTTTCTGATGGCCTATGCGTATTATAATCAGTATATCCTGCCCGATGCGGTGCTGGAACACACGCTGGATGAATACGATAAAGACGCTACGGTTTTTCGCACGCAACTCTACGAATGGCTGAAAACCAGCCCGTTGGAAATCAATTTCAATCAGGAACTTTTTACCGACCAGCTTCAGTGGTTCAACGCGGTCAAGAAAACCGACCTTGATAAACTGGAGCGAAACGGCGAGCTGAAACTCCAGCCCGAAGCGGTTTTGGGCATTTTTCCGCAAGCCGGTTCGTATTTAGTACCGGATTATGATGTTTTGCTGGAAGGAGAGGAAGGGAGAGGTGGAGGAGAGGAAGAAGGGAGTGAAGGGGAAGCCAATGCGACCCTATTCCCCTCCTCCCTTCCCCCCCTCCTCCCCTCCTCCCCTCTTCCCACCATCCGCGAGGAAACGCTGCACACGCCATTGGCCCTGGATGCGTCGCAGGAGGAAGCAATTCGGCGGATCAAAACCGGGGAATCGATGGTGGTGCAGGGGCCTCCGGGAACCGGCAAATCCCAGTTGATTGGGAATTTGATGGCTGATTTTGCCGCGCAGGGCAAGCGTGTTTTGCTGGTTTGCCAGAAACGGGCAGCCCTTGATGTAGTCTATGAACGACTGCGGCAGGTAGGGATGCAACCCTTTTCAGCCCTGATTCACGACTTCAAAAACGACCGCAAGGCGTTGTATGATCAACTGGCCGGCCAGATTGAGCGCGTCGAAGAATACCGCAAACAGAATTACGGCCTGGATGCCATTTTGCTGGAACGCAATTTTGATCAGGAAAGCCGCCGGATCGATCAGACGCTGGCGGAGTTGCAGACGTTCAAAGAAGCGTTGTTCGATGAAACCGAAGCCGGTGTTTCGGTCAAGCAATTGTACCTGACCAGCGATCCAGCGGCCGAAACCATCCCGATCAACGATTTATACACCCAGTTTCGGCCGAATTCCATCACCGGTTTTGTGGAGAAATTGCACGAATACGGTGCTTATCTGAACCGGCTGGGTCCCGGCCATCCGTGGGCCGACCGCGTTTCCTTCGCGACTTTTTCATTCGGCCAATTACCGACGCTCAAAAAGCTGCTGAGTGAATTACCGGTTTTTGTAAAAACCGTAACCGAACAGGCGCAGAACCTGGCCACTCGCTCGTTTTCACTGACCGACTGGCAAACCGTGCAGGAAGACGAATGGGAAACAACGGCCTTGCTGACCTTGCTGGAGGCCGACCCGTCAACGCAACGCTGGCAGTGGGTCCGGCGATTGCAACAGCAGCCCAACCATCCGCTTTTCAGCCTTGAACCGACTAATTTAGAGCACCTTGAACAGGAGTTAAACGACTGCCTGGGCGGAAAAGGTATCGAAAAAAGCCTGTCCATAACGGATTTGCCCAACACGGCGCAACGGTTGCAGGAGGCCATTGAAAGCCGTTCGTCGTTTGTCGGGCGAACGGTTTGGGGATTATTCAGTAAAGATAAAACCGGTTTGCAACAACTCGCGGCCGTCAACGGCCTGGCGCTTTCCGACGAAACACTGCCGGTTTTGCTGGAGAAAGTGCAGCGTCGCATTCGGTTTGAACTCATTCGTCAGCAGATCGGCCAGAAAATTGGCCAGGATGTAACGCCTGAGAACGCACAGCAAACCGTCCGGCTGGCCCGTCAGGCGCTCGAAGCGGTTTTGCGACTGAACGCCATTGCGTGGCTGACAAGCTTGCCCGAAGCCCGGCTGGAAACCGTCGCGATTTTTGCCAAAACCGCCCGGCAACTCCTGGAAACCGGTCGTCAGGTTGCGGCACAACTCGGTCGCTGGCGATCCTTTTTGAGCGAATCGCAAATCCAGCGGCTGTGGCAGGAACCCACCCAAACCGATGTGTTGATTCGATCGTTGGAACGTGATGTCGATTTGCTGATTGAAACCGATCGGCTGAACGAAAACTTTACGACGGCGGAACGGGAAATTGTTCAGCGGCTGGGCGAACCCTTCTCTGTGGAGCGGTTTTTGAATAGTCTGCATCTGGCCTGGATCGAACACGTGGAAATGCAGCACCCCATTTTGCGTGGCGTTTCATCGTTAAAAATCAATCAGTTAGAAAGTGTGTTACAGGAAGGTGTTCGTAAAAAACAGACCCTGAGCCGTCAGATTCTGCTGGTCAAACTCCGCGAACGAGCCTACCAGAATCTGGCTTTCAATCGCTTGAATAACCTGGTTACGTACCGGGAATTGAATCATCAGGTGACAAAAAAAAGGAATATCTGGCCGGTTCGGAAGCTGATGGAACAACATGCGGACGAGGTATTTCAGTTGGTTCCCTGCTGGATGGCGTCGCCGGAATCGGTGTCGGCCATTTTTCCGATGCAACCGGAGCTATTCGATCTGGTGATTTTTGACGAAGCCTCGCAGTGTTTTGCTGAAAATGGTATTCCGGCGATTTACCGCGCCAAACAGGTGGTAATTACCGGCGACAGCAAGCAGCTTCAGCCGAGCGATTTGTACCGTATCCGGTTTGAAACCGAGCCGAATGAAGAAATTCCGATCGAGCTGGAAGTGGAATCGCTGCTCGATCTGGCGACGCACTATTTCCCGCAAACCCAGTTGCGCGGCCATTACCGCAGCCGCTCGATTGATCTGATCGATTTCTCAAACCGGCTTTTTTACAAAAATTCGCTCCATCTGCTTCCTGATTTTCAACAGCTTAATCGCCGGGAGCCCGCGATCCGGTATTTGAACGTCAAAGGCGTATGGGAACATAATACCAACGAAACCGAAGCCCGCGCTGTGGTCGAACTGATCGATCAACTGGCCGACGAGTTGCCGGGGCGCTCGATTGGCGTGGTAACGTTCAACTTTCAGCAGCAGCAACTGATTCAGGAATTGCTGGAAGAGAACGCGCTGGCGGTTTTGGACGGGAAACCGGAAACCGGTGCGGAATCGGACCCAAAAACCGTATCCGAAACCGTAACTTCGGAAACAACTTTCGTCAAAAACATTGAAAATGTACAGGGCGACGAGCGCGATGTGATCATTTTTTCCATCGGTTACGCACCCGATCCGCGCGGGCGATTATCAGCGCAGTTCGGTAGCCTGAACGCCAAAGGAGGTGAAAACCGCCTGAATGTGGCCGTCACGCGGGCCCGCGAACGGGTCTACGTAGTCACGAGCATCTATCCGCAACAACTTTCGGTTGAAAATACGGCCAACGTCGGACCTAAAATCCTGAAGCAATACCTTGAATACGCCTTGTCGGTGGCCGATGGTGCGTATTTGCCCCAGCCCCGCCAAACCGACCGCGTTCCGGGCGCGCGCCTGTTGAAAGATGCGTTAAAAGACCCTCAGCTCGGTTTAATTGAAGAATTGCCCTTTGCAGATCTGACCCGGAAAACCGCCGAACAATACGAAGGATTGCTGCTGACCGACGATGATCTATACTACGAGAGCAGCCCGAAAGATGCCCACGCCTACACGCCGTTTGCATTGCAATTGAAAAACTGGCCGTTCCAGCGGGTCTACAGCCGCGAGTTCTGGCGGGGACGTCTGGCCGAACAGCTCACAATTTCTTCGGGTTCACCAGGGGCGTAACGGGTTGATCCGTATGTTCAAACGGCCATTGTCCCCGAATTCGGGCGGTGATGATAAAGACAATGATTCCCAGACCAATGACCGTCAGACCCGACAGCATGAACGTCCAGCCGGTCGAAATGAAGATGAACGTCCAGATGGCGATGGCCAGCAAAACCGGTAAGGGATAAAGCGGCATTTTAAACGGAAAATGAGCCGCCTGTTTGCGTCGATGCAGGAGCAGCAAGCCGATGGCTTGTCCGATAAATTGCACCACGATGCGCATCGCCAGAATCGCCGTAATGACATCTGATAAGCGAAAGAGCAAACTGAACCCGAAGCCCAACGCACCCAAAAACAAGAGCGAAACGTACGGAAACTGACGGGTTGGATGCAGTTTGGCAAAAATGCGGAAAAACTGACCATCGGCTGCGGCTGCGTACGGTACCCGCGAATAACCCAGTAAAACCGCAAATAGCGACGAAAACGCCACGATCAGCACCATAAACGTAGCGATAGTCCCCGCCCGCGAGCCATACAACCGCTCGATAACCGCACTGATAATGAACTCGCTGTGCTGCGCTTCCTGCCACGGAATCACGCTGACGACGCTCCAGTTCATCGCCAGGTACAAAGCCGCAATACCGACGACGGAAACCAGCATGCTCAACGGAATATTCCGCGACGGATTGCGGATTTCTCCACCCAGATGGCACACGTTGTAGTAGCCCAGATAGCAATAAATGGTTTTTACGGAGGCAATTCCCAGACCGGCACCGAACAGTCCGGACAGCGATTCGCCGGCGGGTAAGGCCAGCGAAACCGCCTGCGTCCCACCCGTCAGACCACCCCAGATAATCCAGCCCAGCGTAGCCAGTACGCACACCCAAAGGAGAATGCTAATTCGGCCGATGGACTCAATTTTACGGTATAATAGCAACGTAATCAGGATGACGACACCGCCGGAAACTGCCTTGCGCTCCCAGCCTTCGAGCGGAATGAGATACGACGCATACTGGGCAAAGCCGATGGCACCCGATGCCACCACCAACGGTGCCTGAATCATGGTTTGCCAGACATAGAGAAACGAAACCATCTTGCCCCAGTGTTTTTCGCCATACGCAATTTTGAGGAAATTGTAGCTCCCGCCGGCCTGCGGATAAGCCGCCCCCAACTCCGACCAGACCAGCGCGTCGATCAGCGAAATAACCGCTCCTAAAATCCAGGCCCAGAGAAAATGCGGCCCGCCAATTGTGTGAATAACCAGTGGCAGCACCACAAATGGCCCGATGCCGACCATATCGATCATATTCAGGGCCGTAGCCTGCCAGAATCCCAGTCGCCGGGGCAAGGGTGCAGAATCAGAAGAAGAAGACACAATGGGGTTGGGTTAAGACAGCAGTTGTCTGGTAAATAAATCGGATTTAGGCAAAACCGCCCGGTTTTAAGCGGAACACAGGACGGCGTATCCATCCAGTTCTTTCATATACGACGCTAGTTTTTCGATGAAAGCATCGGTGTAAGGTGCATGTTGTTTATTCTTCAGGGTAGCGGCATACCACGTCCGGAGCAGCCGTTGCCGGGTGAGCGAAACCGCAGCCAGTTCGCCGGATTTCAGGTACGGTCTGACGATCCAGTTGGGCAAAACCGCCACGCCCATGCCCGCTTTCACCATCTCCAGAATGGCTTCCGTCAGCGTCATTTTATAGAGTCGCTGCGGCCGGCTGTTTTTATAAAGCATCTTGAAATTGGAGCTTTCCTCTTCCGGAATGTTGTACATGACGTAATTCTGGTCAGCAAATTCCTCGATTTCGACCCAGTCGCGCCCCGCCCATCCGTGATCGGGAGCGACAATGGCCATAAATTCATCCTGAAAAAGCGGAGTAAAAGTCAGTTTCGGATTGGAAGAATCTTCCAGAATGGCGACGTCGATTTTGTTTTCGAGCAGGTGTTGTTCGGCAAAATGCGTGGCTTCGATGTCGATTTTCACATCGACTTTCGGATAAATATCCCGATACGCCCGCAGAAAACCGGACAGCCAGTGATACGACGTGTAGCATTCGGTACAGAGTCGAACCGCCCCGGAATCCTTGTCGGTCAGGCACTTGACTTTCGCTTTCGTTTCCGCGACTTCCTGCAATATCTTCTCGGCCGCTTCCAGCACCACGGCTCCGGCATCCGTCAGCCGCATCTGCTTTTTGTCGCGAATGAACAGCTGCGTGTTAAAAAAACCTTCAATTTCTTTCAATTGATGGCTTAAGGCCGATTGGGTCAGGTAGAGTCGGTCGGCGGCTTTGGTAAGATTCCCGCAGCAAGCGACCTCTTTGACCATCTGAAGGTGCCGGATTTCCATGATGAATAAAATTCATGATTTTGACAAAAATAATTCGTTATGCTAATATTTCAAAATGCCGCACCTTTGTCACAGACAACAACAACAGCAAATCATGAAAACGATCGCACAACAAGTACTGATGATTCTTTTTTTGGGCTTCCTGATTCCGGTATCGAACGCCCAGGTAACCGCAGCCAGTGAACCCGCATCTGACAACAATGCTTTTGAAGTAAGCATGTTTCTGGGAGCCCAGGAAAAAATCAATTTAATGCTGGCCGTCCGCCAGCCTAAGAAGGTGACCATCCGGTTGAAAGACGCCAAAAACACGGTTCTTTACCAGGAAGACCTGAGCAAAACGCCGGCCAGCCACTGGCGTAAATTCGACTTCGAAGGAATGAAAACCGGGGTGTATTATTTTGAGATCAGCGCCGGGCAGCAGGTCGTTGTCCGTCAGGTCGAGATCGGCGCGTTACCCGCCGTTCAGGCGCAACGGTTTATTACCTACGCTCCGGCGAAGTAATTTTACACCTGACCTATGTGCAACCCCGGCTTTCCTGTGCACAGGAAAGCCGGGGTTTGTTTTTCCACACCATTAGTCCAGCAACTTTCTCAACGCTTCCGGATCGGGTAACACCGCTCGCAGGTGTTCGGGAAGATCGGAGCTGAGTTGGTAGGTCGATACGCCCATTGGTGTGGTGTACCCTTGAAAAGCGTATTCAATCACTGCATTTGATTTCTCTTTACAAAGCAGGATGCCAATACTGGGATTTTCGTGTGGCAATCGAATTTGACCATTCAGGACATTGACATAAAAATTGAGCTGCCCCAAATACTCCGGTCGGAACTCGCTACGCTTCAATTCCACCGCAACCAGGCATTGCAACTGTCTGTTAAAAAATAGCAGATCCACAAAAAACTCCTTTTCATCCACCACCAACCGGTATTGATTGCCAACGAACGAAAAACCGGTGCCCATTTTCAAAATGAATTCGCGGATATTCTGTACAATGCCTTTTTCAACGACGCGCTCGTCGTCTTTTTCGACGTTGATAAAATCGAGCAAGTATTCGTCTTTGAAGGCCTGTAAGGCCGTATCACGTATAGTTTCGGTCAGCGTAGCGGCAAAATTATTGGGTAATGTCTGGTCACGCTTTTGATAGGCTTTCGATTTTATCTGCCAGTCAAGCATGTCAATGGTCCATTGGTTTACGACAACCTTCTGCATATAAAACCATCGCTCATTCCAATCATGACAGCGATTTAGTAACAGGATGTGGTGGGTAAATCCGACACTTAAGAAGATGTCAACATCGAAGTTCTCCAATTTGGCAGTCGTTAACTGCCAAATTAAATCCTCCTGATTATCAATAGTTTGACTTTTGGCCGTTAATAACTGCCCAATTAGAGCATTGTATTCATCAGCAAACTGGCGGATATTTCTCAGATTGCGGTATGAAAAGCCCCGCAGGCCCGGCAACTGCTTTTGCAAATCAGCCGACAATTTTTCTAACACACCTGCGCCCCACTTCTCGGCAGCAATCTTCTCAGACAATCGTTTTCCAACGGCGTAGTAAAGCAGCAGCAACTCACGATTGACGAGCTTGGCGGCCCGGTAACGGCTTTGTAAAATCTGGCGGCTGATGTCGCTCAGTAGGCTACTATACTGATCGGGCGTATCGGTGTTCATGGCAAGCGGATTTTGGAAGATGCGTTTCAAACGAATTCCCTAATCCTACATAGACGTAAAAAGGCTTCCCCGGTCACAGAGAAGCCTTTTATTTACGGTACCTACGGACCGCCGGGCGGCCCTGTTTAGTCCGAGTTTTACAGGAATCACGGACTAAAGTCCGTGGGCACGTCCCTACACGTCGCAAATTGCGATGCTTTCCCGCAGCGAGGTCAGCGGATCGCGTTTTGGAATAAACTCCTGCGCAACAAAGCCTTTGAAACCGGTGTCGACGATGGCCTGCATAATGGCCGGGTAATAGAGTTCCTGCGAATTATCGATCTCGTTGCGTCCCGGATTTCCGCCGGTATGGTAATGGGCAAAATACTGGTGATCTTGCTGGATCGTCCGGATGATATCACCTTCCATGATCTGCATGTGGTAAATATCGTACAGCAGCTTGAAGTTTTCGGAGCCCACGCGTTTGCACAGTTCAACGCCCCAGGCCGACTTGTCACACATGTAATCTTTGTGGTTGACCTTGCTATTGAGCAACTCCATCACCATCACCACGCCGTGTTTTTCGGCGCTGCTCATCAGTCGTTTCAGACCGATCGCGCAGTTTTCCAGCCCCTTCTGGTCGTCCATCCCGTGGCGGTTGCCCGAAAAACAGATGACGTTCTTCAAACCGGCTTCTTTCAGTTTCGGAAAAATGGCTTCGTAGCTGGCCACCAGTTCGTCGTGCAGACGCGGATCGTTAAAACCGTCGTTGATGCCTTTTCCGGCGCCCTGCGCCATGGAGCAGGTCAACCCGTATTTCTGCACAATGGGCCAGTCGGCGGGGCCGAGCAGGTCGATACCGGTCAGGCCAATTTCCTTGGCCGCTTTGGCGAAGTCTTCCAGCGGAATTTTGCCGTAGCACCATTTGCAGGCCGAGTGGTTGATCCGGCCTTTCAACGCCGGAAAGGCGGTTTTTGTAGCGTCCATTTCAGCAGCTAAAGAGTCGATCGCAGAAAAGGTCAGGGCGGTTCCGGCCAGGGTTTTGATGGCCGAACGGCGGGAAGGAGTTTTCATGAAGGTTTGATTGAGAGATTGAGTAAATGAGCGATTGAGTGAAAAAGCGTAATTTTTAATCCTTCACTCAATCGCTCATTCACTCAATCACAATTAAAGTTCTTTGATCCGGATATTCCGATACCATACTTTATCGCCGTGGTCTTGCAGCGCAATGTGGCCGGTGTTGAATTTATTGAATCCTTCCCAGCCTTTGAATTTGCTTTCACTCACCATCTTGTCCCATTCCGGGCCGCTGGTTTTGTATTCAACCACTTTCTTGCCGTTCAGGTAATGCTCCACGGTGCCGTTGTTGACCACCAGTTTCACTTTGTTCCACTCACCGGCTACTTTCTGGGCCGAGAAGTCCGATGGCGGCAGCAGGTCATAGAGTGAACCGGACGTACGGTTTCCGTTTTTACCCGCTTTGGCGTCCGGATGGCGCTCATTGTCAAGCACCTGCATTTCCGGACCGGTTTGATACGAAGCCTTGTATTTTGGATCTTCATGAACGCGGTAGATAATGCCGCTGTTGCCTTTTTCCGAAATTTTCCACTCCAGTTCCAGTTCGTAGTTCGTAAATTCCTTATCGGTTACAAGGTCGCCCCCACCCCGGCTGGCCAATGTAATCGCGCCGTCTTCCACCTTCCATTTATCGGACACCGGCTGACCCGCTTTCAGATAAGTATGCCAGCCTGTCAATGTCTTGCCATCGAAAAGTTTGACCCATTTGCCTTTTTTGGGACCAGTTGCCTGAGTTTCAGCCCGATTCGCAACGTTGATCACCAATGCCAACAAGGCCACGCGGGCCATCATGCTGAACGAAATTTTCATACTGAATGAATTTGAGTTCAATTTTTTTACTGCACGATTACAGCAGAACAATATTAGAAAACCGGGGCGGTTACGGCAACTTTTTTGGTAAAAAGCTTCCATAAAATACGTTTTTTACAAGATGATAGAATTTTACACCTGAATTCACTGGATTTCCGGGCAACTTTACGAACTATGAACACGCGAATCGAAATCAATTGCGGAAACGGTATTACGCTGGAAACGCTGAAAACCACCGATGCCGAATCCATCGCCCAACTGGCCAATAACCGGGCGCTCTGGCTCAATCTGCGCGATCGCATGCCGCATCCGTATACGCTCGCCGACGCCATCTGGTTTATCGAAACCGCCCTGAAAGGCGATTTAAGTCTGGTTTTTGGGGTTTACGAGAACGGCAACTTTGCGGGGGTGGCCGGGGTAGTGATGCAAACCGACATCCACCGGCTTTCGGGCGAAATCGGCTATTGGCTGGGCGAACCGTATTGGGGCCGGGGAATTGCCACGGCGGCCATTCGGCAGTTGATTCAGTATACCTTCGCCAATACGGACCTGATCCGGCTCTTTGCGGGCATTTTTGCGTATAACAAAGCGTCGATGCGGGTGTTGGAGAAGAACGGTTTTGTGCTGGACATCATCCAGCGGGCTGCCGTGTATAAGAACGGGAAAATCGTGGATGAATACCGGTACAGCCTGATCGACGAAGCGAAGTTAGCCAGACTGCAATCATGAGCATCGCTGAAAAGATTTTGCAACGCATCAACCGGCCCGATCTGGTCCGGATTTTGTCGGAAGAACTGACGCCTTCGGAACTCAACTCGCTGTTGCTGGAAGTTTTCGACCGGCAAACGGATCGCATTTCTCCCGCCGAATTGCTGCAGCACTACCAGAAAAACCGGTTTGTCAAACCGGCCGATCTGAACGTTACGGCTTTGCAGGAACTGGAAACCAGGCTGCTGCGGATTTTCGAAACCTTCCAGTTCCGGGCCGTCGAGTTGTCACCGGTCGCTCCGCTGGGTTCCTGTTCGGTGGTGGCAACGGCCGATCAGAAGAAAATTCTGTCGGCTTTGCGCGGTACCGAAGTGCTCGCCGACGCCACCAATGCCCTGGCTTTGCACTGCAGCGACCTGAAAAAAACCGGTCAATGGCAGCCGGTTTTGCCCACCGACCCGTTGCGATTCAGCACCATTCAGCGGCACGTTCGAACGCCGAAAGTGGCCATTCCGGGTCATACACAACATTTTAAGATTGCGGCTCTGGTATCGTCCGGACGCGACACCGGTCATTTTCAATTCGAAAAAGAAAGCCTGGCCGAACACATTGCGGTGATGACCGCCGTTTTGCGCGATACCCTGCGGGTCGATGCACTCCGGTTTAAACTCATTCAGCGGGAAGGAACGGACGGCGGGCGGTTGCCGGAAGTCGTAAAAGATCATATCTTACAACTCCGGAAAGACGTTGTGATGGAGACGGAAACGTCGCCGAGCCGCGAGAATTCGTATTATAAAGGGCTGCAATACAAGGTAATGGCCACGATTCGCGGGCAGGAATACGAAATTGGCGACGGCGGTTTTGTCGACTGGACGCAGCAATTGTTACAAAATAAAAAGGAGCGGTTTCTGATCACCGGCCTCGGGGTCGAAATGCTGTTCCGGTTGCTATCATGAACCAGGGTCGGGTAATTTACGAAGATGAAGCAGAACCGCATTTCCGGCTGGCCTATCCCAGCCCGGCACTAGCGGTTTTTGTCGAGTATTATTTTGAAGTAAACCAACCGGCTACTTTATCCAACCCACTGTATTTAAATGCCTTACCCAACCTCGCCAATCTGGTGTGCATCAGCCTGACTACGCAAAGCTGGTTAACGATTAATCAAAAAAACGGCACCGTAAAAACCATTCAGGGCTCCCGGTTTTTCGGCAATCTGACCGATTTGCACACCTCGATTTACCCCGCGGGCGTTCACGAATTCTACGTCAAATTCAAACCGGGTATGCTGGGAAAATTGCTCCGCTTTCAAAACATTGAGGTTGAAAACGCGAACACGGATTTGTCAGCCTTTATCCGATCCGATGAATGGGAAGACCGCTTGCAAACCGCTGCCTCCTTCAACGCCCGGGTCAACCTCGTGGAGATGATGTTGCTCCAGCGAACGCAGGCCGTCGAGTTGGACTACCGGTTTCAGGTCGTGCAGAGAACCTTGCATTATTTTGCAAAACAGGGCATCAATCAGCGGCTGAATCTGCCATCGATTTGCCGTGAGCTGGGCGTTTCATACCCTTCTTTACACCGCTATTTCACCGAAGCGCTGGGTTATTCACCGAAATACTGTCAGAAACTCCTGCGTTTCAAACACGCGCTTCAGCTTTACAAACGGCACGGTAGCCGGTATCCATTTGAAGACGCCGGGTATACCGACTTTTCCCATTTTCTGAAAGATACCCGCCAATTGACGCAGCGCCTTCCCTCCGACCTATAGTACTACAAAAGAAATTGATCAACGACTAATCGCCTTAAGGGTAACGAGTTAATTTCACTTCTTTTCTCTTTCGTCTGACGGTCTGTTCTATAAAAAAACCGCCCGCTAAGAACAGCGGGCGGTTTTTACAAAGATTCAACTTTACTTTACGACTTCTCTTTTTTCTCATCGTCTTCGTTGCCGTACCCCATGTGGTGCGGATCGTAGCTTTCCGACGGTTTATCGCCCTCTTCCAGATACGTAGCGCCCTGCCGGACAAATAGCGCTTCGTCCGACGGATTGTCGGGCAACCCTTCGACGCTGCTCGGCAAACCAATAGCGACGCTGTCCGGCGCATTGGCGGCATCCCGGCGGTTTTCGGCAATAACCTCGGGATTTACGTCCCATTCCTGCGTCGATCCGTGGCTATCCGGGCGAACTTCGTGTTCGAAATTACCCCGGTTTTCTTCCCGATCTGCGCTAATGTTATGGGCGAAATCGCCCCGCTCCGCCGAAGAAACCACCATTTCACCGGTGCCTACGCCTTCGCTCGGTTTTCCGTAATCCGACGTACCGTGCTGGTAGGGGTCTTTGGAGTAATATGAATCATCCCGCGCCTGCGGGTCGAATGTTTCTTTATTATCCGTAATTTCTACATCGTTTGCTTCGTTCGTATCCATGATGGTGAGGGTTGTTTCCATCATAAACTACGAAATGGTGGATATGTTTTAACCTACCGCCCCATCCAGCCGCCATCGACGGTCAGAATGGTGCCCTGCACATAGTTGGAAGCCTGTGATGCCAGGTAGACAACCGCGCCCTGCAGGTCGTCGGCTTCTCCCCAGCGTCCGGCCGGAATCCGCGCCAGAATAGCCGGATTGCGATCGGCATCGGCCCGCAAAGCCGCCGTGTTGTCGGTGGCGATGTAGCCCGGCGCAATGGCATTCACATTGATTCCTTTCGACGCCCATTCATTCGCCAGCGCCTTGGTCAATGAACCGATGGCCCCTTTGCTGGCGGCATAGCCGGGTACTGTCAAACCGCCCTGAAAGGTGAGCAGAGAGGCCGTAAAAATAATTTTTCGGTTGTAATTCACCTCCCGCGCCAGCATGTCCCGACCGATTTCCCGGCTGAGAATGAACTGGGCATTGAGGTTGATGTCGATGATTTCGTCCCAGTATTCGTCCGGATGTTCGGCGGCCGGTTTTCGGCGAATGTTACCGGCATTATTGACCAGAATATCAATGGGCGGACATTCATCGCGGAGTGTTTCCAGAAAAGTATATAAAGCGGCCCGGTCCGTAAAATCGACGGGAAACGGATAAAACTGGCGGCCCAGTGCCGTTACGGCGGTTTCAACCTCACTACCCGGTTCGAGCGTCGCCGAAACACCTACAATATCAGCACCGGCTTCGGCCAGCGCAATGGCCATTGCCTTACCAATACCGCGTTTGGCGCCGGTTACCAGCGCCGTTTTGCCCTGAAGGGAAAATAGATCGAGAATCATGGAATGAATAAATGAAGGATACCTGGCCGATAAAGCGAAAAAACCGCCTTTCTCTACTGTCAGAATCGAAAATCTTACTAATCCGTTTTGCGTAGTTTTTCGTCCGTCCGGCGTAGGCACAAACCTCCACAAGTTGCTGACATTTGCACAACGGTGACGGAAAACCGCTACCGGACACTGAACAACAACAAATACACGGGACATGCTACGCAAAATTTTGAAAGGAACCGGCATTGTGCTGGGTTCCCTGATCGCCCTGCTCCTGGCGGGTTACCTATTTATCTCCACCAACATTGGCAACCGGGTCGAAAAGCCGTACCGGTTTCCGGCTGAAAATCTGACGATTCCGACGGACAGCACCACCTTGAAACGCGGTCAGCACCTGGTGGCCATCAAAGGCTGCGCGGATTGCCACGGCGAAAATCTGGCCGGAAAAATCATGATGGAAGATGCCGCCCTGGGTCGGCTGGTGTCGGCCAACCTGACGAAAGGGAAAGGCGGTTTGCCCGCCGGTTACACGACTGCCGACTGGTTGATGGCCATGCGTCATGGGGTTGATCGGGCGGGGAAACCGCTGTTGTTCATGCCTTCGCACGAAACGACGCTGCTTTCGGAACAGGACATGGCCGCCATTATTGCGTATTGTCAGCAGGTCCCGGCGGTCGATCACGAACTGCCCGCCAGCAACCTCGGGCCGGTGGTCAAACTGATGACGTATTTTGATAAAATGCCGCTCCTGTCGGTCGAAAAAATTGACCACAACCGCCCGATGATTGCCAGAGCCGACTCGACCGAAGGCATTGCGCAGGGCCAATACCTCGCTATTTCGTGCAGCGGCTGCCACCGCCCCACCTTCAAAGGGGGTGAACCTCTCGCGCCCGGTTTGCCGCCCGTACCGGATCTGACCCGCACGGGAAATCCCGGAAAATGGACGAAAGAACAATTCATTGCCACGCTTCGCACCGGCAAACGGCCCGACGGTCGGCAGATCGACAACGAAAATATGCCCTGGAAAATGACGGCTCAGTATACCAACCAGGAACTGGCTTCGCTCTACCAATTCTTCCGGTCCATTCCTTAACCTATGCATGGACAGAAGTCCGTGAGTGCATAAATCATGAAACTGACCCATTATATCGCAACAGGCCTCGCCATGATCGGTTCGCTGATGGCCTGCGAACCCAAACCGGAGGTTACGCCCGAAAAACCGGGTTTACCGCAACAGGAAACCGGTTCGGGCACCGTGACCGAAATTGGCCAGCCACTGGGTGGTCTGGTCAGCAAAACCATCGGCCCGGAGGGCGGCACCATCGCCACCGCCGACGGAAAAGTGCAGCTCGTGCTGCCCGCCGGAGCCCTCGGCAAAGCCACGAACATCACGATTCAGCCCATTACCAATACGGCACCCAATGGCATCGGCCCCGCTTTCCGGTTTTCGCCCGACGGTTTGCAGTTCGCCAAACCGGCCACGCTGACCTTTGCCTATACCGATGAGAGGGTCACGGCGAACGATGCCGATATGCTTAAAGTAGCTTTTCAGAGCGAAAACAAAATCTGGCAAAACGTAACGGGCGTAACCGTAGATACCCAAACGAAGCGAATCAGCGCGCCAATGGCTCATTTCAGCGACTGGAGCGCCTACGAAATCGCCTACCTCGAAAGCTTCGTAGTCTATTCCGGCGGACGAACGCAGACCGAATTTGTTCAATACGGGGAAACGATCAGTCTGGGAATTTACGAAGATCTGATTATCGACGATGCCGTTCAAAAAGTGGCCGACGAAAAATTCGGCGACATCAAAGACGTCAAGTGGTCGCTGGCGGGTGCGGGGGAAATCAAAAAATCGCAGTCAGCCAAGGGCATTTTCTACGTCGCTCCCAAAACCGGTAAAGATCGCATCCGGGTGACGATCAGTGCGGAAATCACGTTCCGGAAAAGTCCGAAGAAACTTATTCTCTTTCATCCGATTTACGTCGGAAACAATTACGTGGAAGTCAACTTCGACGGCAATCCGACCCGCGTCTACACCCGGGTGGGCCTCGTTTCCTCAAGTGGGCAAGTCTGGTATATCGAAGCCGGCGATCGCGAAGACGATTACCTGAGTCTGGCGGTTTTCGGGAATACGGCCGGTAAATTTCCCTTCGGCAATGCGCTGAAAACCGAGTCGGGCATCAGCTCGGGTTATTACAACCAGGGAAACTACGCGTACCGAACCCATTTTGCCTGCGTGGCCGATATCGATCGGGGTGTTCAGATCATGGAGGGTTCGGTGGTGGTCGAAGAATACGTAAAAGGCAAAGTGGCCCGGGGGACTTTTTCCGGCACACTGATGAAAGACGATCCGGAACAGGATTGTCCCAGCCACAAGGTCCCCATCAGTGGCAAATTTTTCCTGACGCCGGAATAATGAAAAGTGGCTGCTGAAAACCGGAGTAATCAACTGAACTTGGTTTATTGTAAGTGTAGTGTTTATAGCCGAAAAAGCGCATAGCCGTTGCCGTGCGCTTTTTTTCAACTTACAACCCTCTTTTCCCATCGGCCCAGTACGGACGCGTGATGAGTTGCCGGGACGAAACGCCCTGCTCTTTCAAATACCGGCGGATTTGCTGAATGGTCTGGGCGTGACCCGACACGTAAAAAACCGACTGGCGCAGGTTATCGATCTTAATATCAAGCCATTCCAGCAGGGCTTCCCCCGGTTTTTTCGTTCGCTGGGCCGCATCCAGCCGCAAACCGGCCATGCGCGGAAGCTCCCCCAGGCAAGCATCGACCTCAATGACGCCGTTCAGTTTCTGGTGCGGGGCCAACCCGCGCTGTAATTCCAGAAACAGGCCGATGGTGGTTTCGTCGCCCAAAAATACGTAGTTCTGGTGGGAGGTATCCAGCTCGATTTTCCGGCCCGGACCGATGAGCTTCACCCGGTTTCCCGGTTGCAGGCTGTCGGCCCAATCGCTGCCGGGGCCGAGGCCGTGGAGGTAAATCAAAACCGCACAAATGCCTTCAGCGGAATCGAAAAACGACGGCGTGTAATGCCGGAAGTCGGTATCGCTGACCCGGATTTCGATCTCCCAGCCCGGCCGGTATTTCAATCCTTTCAGATTGTCACCGGCAAAAACGATTTTCTTGAATTTGGGATGGATATAGTCAACTTCCTGAACTTCAACGGAATGAATCAGGCTTTTGAAAACGGATTCCATCGCATCCGCTACCATTTTGGGAATTTTCGGCATAAAACCGGGTGATTTTACGTGGTGAAAGGACCGTCTGATTTGTCGGAAAAACCGAGTTCGTCCAGACACAGGAGCAGATCGACAACCTGGCCCGCCGTCAGGTCCGCAGCGGTGAGCTCCCAGAACGACTGACGAACGGTGTTCGTAAACGACTCCGTATGAGTTCGTTGCAGAGCGGTTTTCTCCATCGGCTGTCCGCACGCTGAGTCCACCGGTTCGGGATGCGAGATGATGATCCTTGCGTACATATTTAGAATTATTATAAATAAAGTGTACCTTCACACAAAGATCCGGTATTCCTGACGGAGGGCGTCAACGATAAGCGGAGAACAATCAACGGTAAACGGATTTTTTTATGCAGATGCGGCTGACTGATGACGACGTGCAGGAAGTGATTTACGAATTGCACTTACCCCCTGATTTTGCAAGCAAAAACGGCATTGATGAAAATTATATTCAATTGAATCACCGGATTGGTACCTTCAGCCGGAAGCAAATCTGGTTCGATGGCATTCATTTGTCGTTCGGATCGCTCCGGCTCAACCAGCCGGTTCGGATCAAAGCGGAAGTGGATACGCCGATTCTGGAAATGCATTTTAGCCTGAGCGGCCGTTCCCGATCCCAATTAAAAGGCATTTCGACGGGCAGTCATACATTCAATCATCAACAGCACAACCTGATTTACACCCCTTATTTTGAGGGCCAGTTCGAAATTGAATCTCCTGAAAACCAGCTGTTTGAAATTCATTTTTCCGAATCATACGTCGAGCGGTTTATCGCCGGCAACGAGCAACTGATGCAGGGAATAGCCCGACAGATTGCCAAACGGGAAGTGGGGTTTCTGAGCCGATATAACCGGCCTATTACGCCCGAAATGAATATGTTGATTCGGGACATCATGGATTGCCGGAAAACCGGGCTCATGAAACGGCTTTTTCTGGAAGCCAAAGTGCTGGAACTGTTCATGCTCCAGCTCGAGCAGTTCAATACTGACGTTCCCACGGAGCGCGATACCTGCCTGAAACCGGGCGATTACGAACGGCTGGAAGCCGCCAAAGCCCTGCTGGAAGGCGATTTGCAGGCCCCCGGCTCCCTCCTTTCGATTGCCCACCGGGTAGGTTTGAACGACTACAAACTGAAACGCGGTTTCAAGGAAGTGTACGGCACCACGCTGTTTGGTTACTGGCACGACCTGCGCATGACGGAAGCCAGACGGTTGCTGTGCGAGGGCAAAAAAGCCGTGGGGGAGGTCGCTGATGCCATTGGCTACCAGAATCCGCACCACTTCACGGCGGCTTTCAAGAAAAAATATGGCCTGCTGCCCAGTCAGTTGAATCGGTAGAAACCGCCTTGGGCGGAGGGCCTGGGATAATACGAAACGGTCAAAAGGCGGGAACGAACAAAACCGCATCGGCTACTACGGGCCCGTCGGTTTGCCTGACCGCAATTTCGACGGATGCGGTTTTTCCTTTGGGCAAGACGTATTCGCCCAGTGCGACCCATTCGCCCGACGTTTGACCAACAACTACAATATCAGCGGGTTTAATCGGAATTACTTTCGCTTTTTTTCCGTCCGAAACCGTGATTCCCAGTTCGGAAGTACTTTTGGCCAGGCGCGGAAAATAGGTGTAAATCCGGTATTTTCCGGCTTTGGCAATATCGGGCGTGAACCGCACCGCAGCAGCTTCTGCGCTCTGGCCTTCATTGATCAGATATGAAGGGCCATAACCGCCTTTGCTTTTGTCCTCCAGCCGCCAGGAACCGGTGGTGGTCACCCGCGTTTTGTCGTCGTTATCGACCAGAATCTCGGGGGTACTTTTGTCGGCCAGCGGATTGGTTCTCAGCTCGTTTTGCAGTTTGGCAATGTCTATTTGCTGCACACTGGTTTTCGCGTCGATTGCCATCACTGCCGCCAGGGCCGTCGATTGGCCCAACACCATAAAAACTGGTTCCATTCGGATGGAACCGTAGGCGATGTGCGAAGCCGACAGACAAACCGGCACCAGCAGGTTTCGGCATTCGGATTCTTTCGGAATCAGGGCGCGGTACGAAATCGGATACGGCCCAAAACCGCCCACTTCCACATTACCTTCGTTCTTCGCCATTTTCTTTCCATCTTTCTCGATCACAATCCGCTGAATGTTATGCGAATCCATCGTATAAGCCGCCATCCCGACGCCATCCGTCACCACTTCTTTGCCCTGACAATTGGCCTGCGTCATGACGTAGGCACCGACCATCCGACGTGCTTCCCGAACGTAGAGTTGTGGTGACCAGTTGCCGGTATCCGTGTATTCGTCTTTGGGATACCCCCATTTCAGCATTTGCTCCCGAAGTTCCTGCGGCACCCGGGCATCGTGACCAAAGAAATAGAGTAAGCCCTTGGTATACAGCTCATGATGGCGAATGAGCTGCGCCCGCTTTTCGTAGCTTCCGTCCGGATATTCGTAGTTCATGCCGATCATGTCGGTCGAAAAACCATTCCGGTTGTTGATGTCGGTTTTCTTGTTCGGCATGCCGCTCCAGATGAAATAGTCGTTGAGCGTGCGTTTCTGCGGTTGGGCATTGATCAGCCGGACGAGCAGTTCGTAATGGGTGGAATCGTAGCCCGCCGGGCGCGAAATCGGCACCTGATTGGCCGGATCGGACGACAGACAGATGCGGTAATTGTAGGCCTGTACCTTGTTGTCACCGGTTCCGTTGGGTTCCAGTTTTGCCGGACTGACACCCCAGAGCAGGCCGGATTCGGGGTTTCCGGGCGTTTTGTAAGGGTCGATGCCGTCCGGAAGCTGGTGCCCCGTCATCAGCTGAACCCCGCTAATGGTTTCGTTGTATTTCGAATTATCCTCCCGCCCAACGGTATACGAAACCCCGGCTTTCGCCATCAGATCGCCTTCGTACGAACAATCAATAAACATTTTTGCCCGAACCGTCCGTTTCGACGCCGGCTTTTCGGCATTTTCCAGCACGATTTCCTGAATGGTCCCGCCGGTTTTCTTGACGCCGGAAAGCCGGTGCGAAAACAACACATCGACCTTCCCGCGACTTACATACTCTCTGAATAAGTTTTCGGCCACGTGCGGTTCAAAAATCCACTGTTCAAACTTGCCGTAATGCTGCCCGATGCGCCGGTAGTAATCACGGGAAATACCCGAAATGGCGTATTTATTGCCAATGTCGGTCAGGCCCAGACCGCCGGAAGTCATGCCCCCCAGGTGCTTGCCGGGTTCGATCAACACGACGGTTTTGCCCAGTTTACGGGCAGTATAAGCCGCAATGACGCCCCCGGATGTGCCGCCGTAGACGCAGACATCGACCTGCTGCTGGGCAATGGCGGAAGTGAAAAAAAAGAGGATGAGTGTAAGAAGGATATAGCGCATGTTTCTGTAAATTTCTGTGTCGCAAAGTTGAGCAGAGGCACAGGAGTTAAGCAGAGAAGTACATAAGTTCAGTTTTCTCACCAACTGACGAGTGGACTTGCGAGGAAAAGTTCGTCACCGGTTCGCTAATCAAAAAATAAATACCGGTTTTTCTGAACTTAAGGATACGAAATACTAAGTTTAGGAACAAAATCCCTGATTCTATCAACTTTGCGCCGGGTAAGTTAACGGCTCCACTCTTTTTAATGCAAATGGAGAGGATGAAGTCTTGTTTGCCCAACAATCTGTTTACTGTTCAGGTACGATTTGAGCGATGGAACAATTCTTCGATTTTTTTAAACGACTGGCCGATACCAGCGACTGGCCACCCCGTTGGTATTGCGGCCAATGGACCGATTTTCACGGCTGGCTTTATATCATTTCCGACCTGACGATCTGGTTGGCTTACATGGCCATTCCCCTGATTTTGATCCGGTTTATTTTCATCAAAAAAGGCGTTCCGCTGGCGGGTGTTTTCTGGCTCTTCGGCGCTTTTATTCTGTTTTGTGGCCTGACGCACCTCATCGATGCCGCCATGTTCTGGATTCCGGCCTACCGCATCAATGCCCTGATCCGCTTCCTGACGGCGGTGGTGTCGGTGGCTACGGTGGTGGCGCTGATCCGGTATTTTAACGAAGCCGTCGGGCTGCGAACGTCGAAAGAATACGACCGGGAATTGTCTTACCGACAGTTAGCCATGCAGGAGCTGACGCGCTCGAATCAGGAGTTGCAGCAGTTTGCGTACATCGCATCGCACGATCTTCAATCGCCCCTCAAAACCATTGCCAGTTATCTCTCAATGCTCGAATCCAAACATGGCGATCAACTGGATGCCGAAGCCCGGCGACTCATCAGCGTTTCGACGGCTGCCGCTGAACGGATGCGCAATCTGATCAACGATGTACTCGATTTCTCGCGCATTGGCAGCGAAATCGCGTTTACGCAGGTCGATCTGAAGCTGTTGGTCGACGAAATTCTGGAAGAACAGCAAGCGGAGATTCTGACCAGCGGGGCCAAATTGGACATTGATCCATTGCCGATCATTACCGGACACCGAACCGACCTGAAACAACTCTTTCAGAACCTGATTTCCAACGCCCTCAAATACCGCCAGGCCAACGTACCTCCCCACATCCGGATTGAGGCCACGGAAGACCTCCATCAGTACCGATTTTCAATCAGCGACAACGGTATAGGAATCGAAAACCAGTATTTTGATCGGATTTTTCAGGTTTTCCAACGGCTTCACGGACGCAACAAATACTCCGGCAATGGCATCGGTCTGGCTACCTGCAAGAAGGTTATCGACATCTATGGGGGTCAAATCTGGCTCGAAAGCACGCTGGGAAGCGGAACGACGATTTATTTTACCATTCCCAAAGTAATCAAAACCCTACACCAATTCGCCCAAACCGATGCACTACACGCCCTCAACTGAAGCAACCACCCGCAGCCGTTTGTAATCAGCATACCAGCGGCCTTCCCGGAACAGCGTTGGTTTCAGCGCGTTTTGGGTGTCTTCCAGAATCGAGGCCTGGTCAGCCGGATCAACGCCCGGAAAGAAGTTGCCCCCAAATTGTTCGACCCAGTCGATGATACCTCTTTCCGGATCATTCAATAGCGTATCCCGGTCATAATGCTGGGCAACGTTGACCCGAAAACCGTGTTTTTCCAATGCCGATGTATAGCTGCCAACGGAAGGAAAATACCACCAGGAAACCGGTAGCGGATAACCGCGTTTCTGGAGCTGGCGAGTAACTTCATCCGTAATCTGTTTTACATTATCCTTCCCGCCAAATTCGGCCACAAACCGTCCGCCGGGCTTTAAGTGCTTCTTTATCTGCCGGATAGCGGCTTCAAAATCAGTAACCCAATGCAAAACCGCATTCGAAAAAACGGCATCGAAGCGTTCGGGCAATTCGAAATGAGTGGCATCGCCTAACCGAAAATCGAGCGCCGGAAACTGCTGACGGGCTTTGGCAATCATCGGCTCCGACGCATCCAGGCCCACAACCGCAGCGCCCCGGTCGGCAATCTGCTGCGTCAGTTCGCCGGAACCACAACCCAGATCCAGAATCGACTCGCCGGTTTTGGGAGCCAGCAAATCAATTAAGCCCGCGCCATACTGGAAGACAAAAGCGTGTTTTTCGGTGTATAAATCCGCGTTCCAATCCATTTTAATTCATTCATCTACGCTCAACAATACGGTTTTACCCGCCTTTTTCCACCAATTCCTTTAAGCCTTCGAGAATCGTATCCCACCCTTTTTCCGATCGTTCAAACCGTTCTTCGGCCCCTTCGCCCGAACCCACGTTGTCGGAAATGGACAGAAGGGTTTCACCGTTTTCGTAGCTCAGCTCGTCAGTCACGGTCGAAAAACCGGTATCCTCGTCCGAAGCGTCGCCGTTGGTCAGGGTGTATTTTAACAATTTATTGGGTTCGATCTCCAGGATCTGGCCCTTCATTTCGATCGATTTGATCAGGAAAAGTTTTCCCGTAAACGTGATTGTGCTGCCCACTTCCCAATCCGAATAAACCGCACAGTTAAAAAAGTATTTTTTGGTTTTTTCCGGATTCGTCAACGCATTCCAAACCGCTGCGGGCTCCGCCTTGATGCGGATTTGCCGCCTGACGACAAATTCTTCCATGATCGTGCTTTTTACCGCTTCCGACGCCGTTGTCTTTTGCGTAAACATATAATCGCCGGATCCTCGGATTGTTTGACGAATGTAAAACCGGTTTACAGTCAGGTCTGAATAACGCCCACATTGAACGCCTTCGTGATCGGCGCGTGGTTGGCGGCTTCGATGCCCATCGATAGCCAGGTGCGGGTTTCGAGCGGATCGATCACCGCATCGACCCAAAGTCGGGACGCGGCAAAATAGGGCGAAAGCTGTTCGTTATACTGGTTCGTAATTTTCTGGAGCAGTTCCTGTTCTTTCTCCGGCGTAATGGTTTCGCCTTTGGCTTTCAGCGACGCCACCTGAATCTGCAGCAGCGTTTTGGCTGCCGATGCCCCGCTCATCACCGCCATCTGCGCCGTGGGCCAGGCCACAATCAGCCTTGGATCGTAGGCTTTTCCGCACATGGCGTAGTTGCCCGCGCCGTAAGAATTGCCCACCACCACCGTAAATTTCGGCACCACCGAATTCGCCATGGCGTTCACCATTTTGGCACCGTCTTTGATAATGCCGCCCTGCTCCGACCGGCTCCCGACCATAAAACCGGTCACGTCCTGCAAGAACACCAGCGGTATTTTCTTCTGGTTGCAATTCATGATAAACCGCGCGGCTTTGTCGGCCGAGTCGGAATAAATCACCCCTCCCATCTGCATTTCGCCTGGCCCGGCGGCACCGCCCGCGCCCGTCCGGCCTTTGGCTTTCACGACTTTCCGCTGGTTGGCCACAATCCCGACGGCCCAGCCGTCGATGCGCGCGTAACCGCACAGGATCGTCTGGCCGTATAGTTCCTTGTATTCCTCAAATTCGGAGTTGTCCACCAACCGGGCAATGATTTCGCGCATGTCGTACGGTTTGACGCGGTCGACCGGAAGCAGGTCGTAAATTTCCTGTGGTTTTTTGGCGGGCAAAACCGGTGCGGCACTGCGGTTAAACCCGGCTTTTTCCGGTTCACCCAATTTATCAAACGTGCTGCGAATCGCATCCAGACAGCTTTTTTCGTCGGGATATTTGTTGTCGGTCACGCCCGAAATCTCGCTGTGCGTACTGGCTCCGCCGAGCGTTTCGGCATCCACATCCTCACCAATCGACGCCTTAACCAGGTACGGCCCCGCCAGAAAAATCGAGCCGGTTCCTTCCACAATCAGGGCTTCGTCCGACATGATGGGCAAGTAAGCGCCCCCGGCGACGCAGCTGCCCATAATGGCCGCAATCTGGACAATGCCCATCGCCGACATCTGGGCGTTGTTGCGAAAAATCCGCCCGAAATGCTCTTTATCGGCAAAAACTTCGTCCTGAAGCGGCAAGTACACGCCCGCGCTATCCACCAGGTAAATAATCGGCAGGCGGTTTTCCATCGCGATTTCCTGCGCGCGGAGGTTCTTTTTGGCCGTAATCGGAAACCAGGCCCCGGCTTTCACCGTCGCGTCGTTGGCCACAATCACGCATTGTCGGCCCGAAACGTAACCAATCCCGACCACGACGCCCCCCGCCGGGCAGCCACCGTGGTCGGCATACATATCTTCACCCACAAACAAGCCAATTTCGATAAAAGAAGAATCGTTATCGATCAGGTAGTCGATGCGTTCGCGCGCGGTGAGCTTGCCTTTACGGTGCTGATCTTCGATTTTCTTCGATCCACCGCCCAGTTGCGTTCGTTCCGTTTTACGGGTTAATTCGTCCAGTAGTGGGGTCATTGGTTTATTCAGTTTACGTAGGGTATTCGGTTCACGGTTTTCAGTTTACGGTGGCTGACGCATGCTTTCTGAAAGGTTGCTTTCCTGTGTTTGGGTATGCGTCAGCCACCGTAAACTGAAAACCGTGAACCGTAAATTTATTTAGCCGAATCCGAAAGGGGGACCACAATCGTCGCACTCTGTGGGGAAGTTGTTGCCGGTTTTTCTTTCTTGCCAAACAGCGAAAAATGGACGTAGCGTTTCGGGTGTTCGCGGAAATCGGTCAGCAGTCTATCCAGGCTGGCGGTGGCGTTGTTCACATTTTTGTACAGGGCTTCGTCGCCTTTCAGCTTGCCCAGCGTGCCTTTACCGCTGTTGACATCCGCCAGCATTTGTTGCAACGTACTGATGGATTTGTTGACCGTTGCCAGCGTCTGGCTTAGTTTCAGCGCATTGAGCGAATCGGCAAAGGTACCGGCTTTGGTCAGCAGCGGTTTAATTTCCTTCTCGGTTTCCGCCAGCGAGGCCGACAGATTGCCCAGGTTCGTCATCAGCCGCTTGATGCCTTCGCGGTTTTCGCCAATCGTCTGATTTAAGGCACCGGTTGTCGCCTGAGCACCTTCCAGCGTTTTGTTCAGAATCAGGCCCGTCCGGTCAAACTGTTTGACAATCCGGTTCAGGTTGATGGTCAGCGAATCCACGCTGTTCAACACCGGCAGGGCCTTGTCTTTGAGCAGGGCCGTAATACCGCCTTCTTTGCCGCTGATGAGTGTGTCGCCCACGTTGAGCAGTTTACCCGACTGATTAATTTGCAGAATAATGACTTTACCGCCCAGCACCCCCGCATCGGCGAGCATCGCTTTGGAGCCCTGCCCCACCTCGATGCGTTTGTCGATATCGAGCGTCACCAGAAGTTGATTGCCTTGTTTCTGTAAAATGTCGATCCGGTCGACCCGCCCTACGCTTAACCCGTTGAGTTGCACCGGATTCGAGGCCGTCAATCCGTCTACATTATCATAAACGACGACGTATTTGTTGGATCGGGAAAAAATATCGGAACCTTTGAGGTAATTAAATCCGAAATAAAGCATCGCCAGTGCAACCACTGCCAGAATGCCAACTTTTGCTTCTTTTGAAATTTTCATGCGGAGTGTGAATGGATGAATGGCAGTATGGTTTTTAGCCATTTATCCATTCAACAATAAAAACCGTTGCGAAGTTAGCAACAACTTACTTACTCTGATGCATCGACTTCGTCTTTATAGGCTTTAAAAGCGCGAAAAATGGCATGTGCCATTTCATCCTGCCCTTCTTCAGAAGCTAAATAACGTTCTTCGTCCGGATTGGTTATGTAACCGGTTTCAACCAGAACGCTGGGCATGGTCGTCCGCCAGAGAACAATAAAACCGGCCTGTTTAACCCCGCGACTGGGTCGCCCGGCATTTTTTTTGAAGCTCCACTCCACTTTTTGCGCAAAATCAACGCTGCTGTTCATGAACGCATGCTGGTAGTTGGCCAGCATAATGTGGGCCAGCGGAGAGTCCGGATCAAACCCCTGATACGTTTCCTTGTAATTACTTTCTTTCAAAATAACCGCATTTTCGCGTTTCGCCACGTCCAGGTTACCGTTGGTTTTGTGCAATCCCATCGTATACGTTTCCGTTCCGCTTACGCGGCTGGACGAGGGACTGGCGTTGACGTGAATCGAAATAAAGAGGTCGGCTTTGCTGCGGTTGGCGATGGCCGAACGTTCGTTGAGTTCAATAAAAACATCCGTCGAACGCGTGTAAATCACTTTTACGTCCGGCAATTCGGCTTTGATTAGCCGACCGAGTTCCAGTGCAATTTTTAATACGATCCGCGATTCCCGGTTGCGCTTGGTCATGGTACCGGGGTCTTTGCCGCCGTGGCCCGGATCGAGAACAACGGTTCGCAAACGGCCGGGTCGGACTTCCGTTTGTTGCGGCTGATCCTGTTTTGGATTATCCTGCGGTACAACCGGAGTCATTGCGGGCAACGCCAAAAGGCCGAGAACGGGAATCAGGAAAGTGACTGCATTCAACATCGTTTGGACGGGCGTTTTGGCGACCACCCTCTTTACTTTAATAATTTTTAACAGGTTTAACCGTTTCAAGGCAGTATTGGAATGAAGTTAGCGACTAACTTTGTAAACCGGAGTAAAACCGGAACCCGTCTGACCCTTTGATCTGGCGGGTTGACAGCGTAAGCCAGCGCTGTATTTCAAGCAAATATAATTTTTTTGATAAAACTGAGAAATACATACTTTATTATACGGAATCTGGTTTGTTGCCTGATCGTTGTCTTTCCGCTGCTCCTACACGCACAGCAAAACCCGGCGCGTCGTACGATTCCGGCTTTTACACCGCGCTCCGCAACGCCAACTTCCGCCACCGTTACCGGCAATTCGGTGCGGGTGGATACCACGCGCCGGGATTCGCTCAGTGTAACCCGCAAGGATTCGATCGATACCGGCAGTAATTTACAAACAACCGTCAACTATTCCGCCAAAGATTCAACGCTCTTCGATGCGACGGGCCAGATTGTTGAACTTTTCGGCGATGCCAAGGTCGACTATGGTGACATCCACTTAACGGCGGCTTACATCAAGCTCAACTGGACCACCAATGAAGTGTTCGCGCGCGGCCGCTACGATTCAACGGCCCGGAAAATGGTCGGACTACCGGTTTTTCAGGACGCCAGCGGGCGGTATGATACGCAGGAAATCCGCTTTAATTTCAAAACCAAGAAAGGGTTTATCAAAGGCGTTATTACGGCCCAGGGCGAAGGAAACGTACGCGGGAAAACCGTCAAAAAAGACGCTGAAGACAATCTGTACATCCGAAATGCCATTTACACGACCTGTAACCTGACCACTCCGCACTTCCACATCAATGCGAGCAAGATCAAGGTGGTTCATAATAAACAGCTCATTTCGGGACCTTTCAATCTGGTTATCAATGACATACCCACGCCCTTGGCGCTCCCGTTCGGGTTTTTCCCGATTCCCAAGAAAAACGAGATCGGAACGTCGGGCCTAATTTTCCCACAATACGGCGAGGAACCCAACGGACGCGGTTTTTACCTCCGCGACGGCGGTTATTATTTCGCCATCAGCCAGTACATCAGCATGAGTTTGCGCGGGCAGATTTACTCCAACGGAAGCTGGGGGCTGGGCCTGTCGTCGGAGTACCTGAAACGCTACCGGTTTGGCGGCAACTTCGCCCTGTCCTACGCCCGAAACCGGACGACTTCCCTGGTCGATACCGTCACCAAACCGCGTAACGACTTCAGCATCATCTGGTCGCACGCGCCCCGGCCGCGCGGCAATTCGCAATTTTCGGCCAACGTCAATATCAGCAGCAACAGTTATAATCAGCTCAATACCGCCCTTACCTCGAGCCGCTACGTTTCGAACGCGGCCAACTCCGGCGTCAACTACAGCCGCAAATTCGGACAATATGTTCAGAGCTCGGCCAACCTGAACGTGAGCCAGAACTTCGGGCGATTAAACCCCACCACCGGTTTGCGGGAAAGCGGCCAGACCAATATTTCGTCCGGTTTTAACTTGGGCGTGGCCCAGATTGCGCCCTTTGCGCTGAAAGGCGGCACCGGCAGGTGGTACGAAAGTTTCCGATTTGGGCTGGATTTCAACGCCCAGGCCACGCTGAACAACACTGTCAGAACGGTTGATAAGACCAATCTGGGCTTTGAGGTCGTAACAAATATTCCCATCCGGGGTGATACCGCCCAACGAATACGGGATAGTCTGGCTACAATAGGCAGGCAGGAGATTTATACCAACTCCAACCTTTTCCCGTTCACACTGGCGAACTTGTCTACCATTCTGAACAATGCCCAGATTTCCAGCCGGTATTCGCTGCCGATTTCGCTGCCCAACTTCAAACTCGCCAAATACCTCAACTTTACCCCGGGCATTTCACTGAGTGGTGATGTATATACTAAAAGTCTGACATATACCTACTTACCGGATCGGAAAGCCGTGCAGGTTGACACGAGTAACGGTATCTCGGCAACCTATTTTCTGTCTTTCAGTGCGTCGATGAACACCCGCGCTTACGGTACGTTTTTCATAAAAGCGGGGCGGCTTGAAGCCATCAGGCACACCATTGCGCCTTCTATCTCAGTAAGTTATACACCAGATTTATCAAGTACGTTTACAACTACCTTAAGCCAATACCGTGATCCGTACGACACCACGAAAGTTCTCCGGGTTTCGCGCTACCGGGGGTTAGGCGGAACCGCCGGGGCCACCAGTTTCACGGGCCGGTCGGCGTCCATCAGCTTTAGTATTGTCAACCAGATCGAAATGAAGGTTCGAGCGCGAAGCGATTCGGCCAAGAGTGAATTTGAGAAAGTGTCGTTGTTCGACAACATCAGCCTGTCAGGATCGTACAACCCGTATGCGCCCCAGTACAAATTGTCAACGTTGAATTTGAGCGCCAACACCCAGATTTTAAAGAAAGTCAGTTTTAACTTTTCGTCGACCTTCGATCCCTACGCGTATTCCAACAATGTGAAGACGCCAACCGGCGTATATTTTGTTCCGGATCAATCCGAGTTCTTCCAGCGCGGACCGTATATTAATTCCTACCATATCAACAAGGTTGATACACTGGCAATTAATCTTGGTCAGGGGTTGGCTCATTTGCAGAATATGAACTTTTACCTGAGCACCCAATTTGCTCCCAAAGACGCCAAAAAGACCAAAGTAGCACCCAAAGAAGGCACAACACCCACCGAAGCGGCCGAATTGCGGCACATCAATAAAAATCCGGAAGACTACGTCGATTTCAATATTCCCTGGAGTGTGAACGTGAGTTACACGTTTAGTTTAACGAAGCTGACCCCGGTCGAAAGTCAGATTATCCAGACCTTGCAGCTAACGGGCGATTTGAGTCTGACGCCCAAGTGGAAGGTTTCACTTCAGACCGGTTTTGACTTTACGGCCAAAGCACCTTCGCTCACCACGATTACGCTGCACCGCGATTTGCACTGCTGGGACATGAATTTCAGCTACACGCCGTTTTCCGGAAACCGCTACCGTTCCAATTTCTACTCCTTCGATCTGCGCGTGAAATCAACGATTCTGCAGGATTTGAAACTCAGCCGCCGTCGCGGAAATTCAGTGGGATACGGTGGGTATTAAGGCCAACAGAATTCCGAATAAAAAATGGCCTCCAGCGCGCTGGAGGCCATTTTTTATTCGGATTGAAGTACGTTTTGACTTCTTATTTCGTGCCTTTTTTCTTGTTCTTGTCAGCGGCTGGGGCAGCTGGCGAAGCAGCGGCTGTCGATTGGGCTTCTTTCGCAGTTACTTCACCCGTCAGAGTCAGGGGAATGGATGCGCGTTCAGCATTGCTCGTAACGGTCACATTTTTGTTGAATGAACCCATGGCAGCCGCGTTGTAAGTAGCTTTTACAAACCCTTTCTGGCCCGGCAAAACGGCACTCTTGGTCCAGTCGGGCGTAGTGCAACCGCAAGAGGGCTGAGCGTTCGAGATAACGACGGGGTCCGTACCGGTGTTCGTGAATTCAAACGTGAACGTAACCGGAGTTCCCTGCGGAACTTTGCCGAAGTCGTGCGACTCTTTGGTGAATTTAATAACGCCTTTCTGAGCGAAAGCAATGGTCGTAATTGCCAAAAAAACCACGATAAGTGAAAAAGCCTTTTTCATTTCTTTTTTAAAATTTAGTTACAATAAACAGGTAGACTACGTTACAATCCTATGTGCTACAAAAGGTTTGCCAGTTAAATATTGGCATGTGTTCGCTTAACAAAGAAAGTCAAAAAATCGTTTTTTTGAAAGCTGCCAAACTTTATATTATTTTTACTCCGATCGCCGGAGTTACTTTGTTTGTTCAATGATCGTTCCGTGCAGGTATTCGGTTGAAAACCACCGACAAATCATTGAACAGGCAATTAATCGAGCAAACAAGAACCTCTAAAACTGTGGCCGTTCTGTGATTGCAAACGAACAATTGAATACAACCGATACGCTGACGCAGGAAAAAATCCTGCAAGATTATCGACTGGCTTGTGAAAGCCGACACGCCAGCCTGCTGGGTCGGCGTGAGGTGATGGGGGGACGAGCCAAGTTCGGCATCTTCGGCGACGGCAAGGAAATTGCCCAGCTTGCAGCCGCTCATGCCTTCAAAGCCGGCGATTTCCGGTCGGGTTACTACCGCGATCAGACGTTCGTAGTGGCCCTCGGCGAACTTCGCTGGACTGAATTCTTTGCCCAGCTTTACGCCCACACCGATGTGGAAGCCGATCCCAACTCCGCGGGTCGTCAAATGAACGGTCATTATGCCACCCGCTGGCTCGACGACAACGGTCTGTGGCGCAATCAAACCGAACTGTATAACTCCGTTGGTGATATTGCCCCGACGGCAGGCCAGATTCCAAGATCAATTGGGCTGGCCTACGCATCGCGGCTGTATCGTGAGAATACCCATCTACATCTTTTGACGACGTTTTCCCGAAATGGTAACGAAATTATTTTCGGAACTATTGGCGACGCATCCACGACGCAGGGAATGTTCTTCGAAACCATGAATGCCGCCGGGGTTTTGCAGGTTCCGCTGCTGATGTCGGTCTGGGATGATGGCTACGGGATTTCGGTTCCGGTGGAATACCAGACCACCAAGGCCAGTATCTCGAAAGCCCTCGCCGGTTTTCAACGGACGGAAACCGAAAAAGGCATTGAAATTCTGACGGTGAAAGGCTGGGATTATCCGGCCCTGGTTGAAACCTACCAGAAAGCCGCCCGCATTTGCCGCGAAGAACACGTTCCGGTATTAGTTCACGTTCAGGAGGTTACGCAGCCGCAGGGGCATTCAACCTCTGGTTCGCACGAACGCTATAAAACCCCCGAACGGCTGGAATGGGAGCGTCAGTATGACTGCAACCGGCATTTCCGCCACTGGATTCTGGAGAATGGCTATGCCAGCGAAGACGAACTGGACACCATTGAGCGGGACGCTGCCCGCGTCACCAAAGCCGCCCGGCAGGAAGCCTGGAGCGCTTATTTGGCGTCGTTGAAACCGGATTTCGATGAGGCTCTGGTGCTGCTGCAACAAGCCGCAGAAACCGCCCGGGATGGAAAAGCCATTGCCACCATTCGGGAACAATTGCGGACCACGTACGTACCCATCCGACGGGATGCCGTGGCCGCCGTGAAACACGCTCTGCGGTTTTTGCGAACCGAAGAAAGTGAAGCCAAACAAGGATTGCTGACGTGGCTTAACCGGACCAATGCCGAAAACGAAGAACGGTATAGTTCTCATTTATACAGCCAATCACCGGACTCTCCATTGAAAGTGACGCCGGTTGCCGCCCGCTATTCCGACGACAGTCCGCTGATCGATGGATACCAGCTCATGCAACGGTATTTTGACAGTCTTTTTAACCGCGATCCGCGCGTGGTAGCCCTGGGCGAAGATGTCGGCCTCATTGGTGACGTAAATCAGGGGTTTGCCGGTTTGCAGGAGAAATACGGCGAACTGCGTATCACCGACACCGGTATTCGGGAAACCACCATCATTGGGCAGGGCATCGGAATGGCCATGCGCGGGCTGAAACCGATTGTTGAGATTCAGTATTTCGATTATGTTTTTTATGCGCTGGCGACGCTGACAGATGATCTGGCAACGCTGCACTACCGCACCAAAGGCGGTCAGAAAGCCCCGTTGATTATCCGGACGCGCGGCCACCGGCTGGAAGGCATCTGGCATTCGGGCTCGCCCATGAGTGCCATGGTCAACAGCCTGCGCGGCTTGCACGTTCTGGTGCCGCGTAACATGACCCAGGCCACCGGTTTTTACAATACGCTCATCAAGGGCGACGACCCCGCGCTGGTGGTCGAATGCCTGAACGGGTATCGATTGAAAGAGCGGTTACCGGAAAATCTGGACGAATTCTGCGTACCGCTGGGCGTGCCGGAACTCCTGCGCGAAGGAACCGACATCACCATCGTGACCTACGGTTCGATGTGTCGGATTGTGCTGGAAGCGGCCGAACAGCTTCGCCAGTTTGATATTCACGCGGAAGTCATTGATGTACAGACACTATTGCCGTTCGACCTTTCGCATTCCATTGTGGAATCCATCAAAAAAACCAACCGGGTTCTGTTTGCCGACGAAGATTGCCCGGGTGGCGGTTCGGCTTATATGATGCAGGAAGTGATTGAAAAACAAAACGCCTATCGGTATCTTGACTCCGCTCCGCGAACCATTTCGGCCAAGGCGCATCGTCCGGCTTACGGTTCCGACGGTGACTATTTCTCCAAACCCAGTACCGAAGACATTTTCGATACGGTTTATGAATTGATGAACGAAGCCGACCCAGCGCGTTTTCCGAAATTATATTGAGAGGAAAGAGCCGCGACAGCGGACCGTTTAGACAAGGGATGAGAGACTTTCAGCTTATCTCTTGTCTTTCTTCTAATTTCTCTAATCTACACCACCATGAGTCCGTATTTTAAAGATATACAGGAAGGCATCCAGACGACACTGACGGGTTTAAAGCTGACATTCAGGCATTTACTTGCCGCCCGCCAGAGCCGGAAACCGATCAATGTCCAGCAAACGGATTATTTCGGGCAGGATGGTGGTATCGTGACACTCCAATACCCGTTCGAGACGATTCCGGTGCCGGACAATGGACGCTACCGGCTGCACAATGAAATGGACGATTGCATCGTCTGTGATAAATGCGTGAAAGTCTGTCCGGTCGATTGCATTACCATCGATGCCATCAAAGCGACGGAAGAAGTCGGCAAGGCGTCGGATGGTTCGCCCATTCGGTTGTACGCCGGGAAGTTCGACATCGACATGGCAAAGTGCTGTTACTGTGGCCTTTGCACGACGGTTTGCCCGACGGAATGCCTGACGATGACTAAAACCTACGACTTTAGTGAGTTTGAGTTGGGCAATATGACGTATCATTACGCCAACCTGACGCCCGAACAGGCCGACGAAAAACGTAGTCTGTACGAACAATTTGTTCGGGAAAAAGAAGAGATCAAGGCTCAGCAAGCCGCAGACAAAGCCGCTACTGCCTCTCCGTCGACGCAGGAGGCCCCGAAAAAACCGGTCTTCCGACCCGGCATAAAACCGGCACCCAAACCGGCGGAATCAGAACCGGCGGCTACGCCCGTGGCACAACAACCCGCGGCCGAACCGGTTGAAACCGCCCCGGCCGCAGAAATTCCGGCACCCAAACCACGCCCGGTTTTCCGGCCAACGCTGAAAACACCGGCCAGTCAGCCGCCCAACGAAGCGCAAAAACCACTGACGGAACAGAATTCGGCAGGATCAGCGGCCGAACATCCGCTCACAGATGTGACGCCTGACGAAGCCGAACGCATTGCGATGGAAGGGCTGGAAAAACCGGCTGCTCCAACGCCCGCTCCCCGACCGGCTTTCCGCCCAACCTTAAAACCCAAACCCGCTCCGGTAACAGAAGATGCAAAACCGGGTGAAATTGCGGCTGAGAAATCGGCGGAAGAACCCAAACCCGTTGCCACTAAACCGGCTTTCCGCCCAACTTTAAAACCCAAAACCGCTCCGCCAGCCGAAGAATCGAAACCCGTTGAACCAGCGGCTTCAGGACAACCCATTGAGGAAGAGCCCAAACCTGTAGTGGCAAAACCGGTTTTCCGACCGACCTTAAAACCGAAAACCGCTCCGCCCATTGAGGACGTAAAACCGGCGGAGGCCGCGGCCGAAAAACCGGTAGAAGAAATAAAACCCGTTGTCGCTAAACCGGCTTTCCGACCGACCATGCGACCAAAAACCGTTCCCTCTCCGCCCGTTGAAGAACCCAAACCGCTGGAACCGATTGCCGAAATACCGACGATACCGGAACCAGTCGAACCACCCGTGGATGAGCAAAAACCGGGGGAACCGGCTAAACCGCGTCCGGCTTTTCGGCCCACAATGAAACCGAAGCAACCGCCCAAAGACGAATCATAATCATCAAAAAAATCAATTAAATCAGTGGTCCAGATTGTTTTCTATTTATTCATCCTGTTTACTCTCGGGTCAGCCCTGGCGGTTTTACTGACCAAAAACGTGCTTTATGCAGCTTTTTTCCTGCTGCTGACGTTGCTGGGTGTGGCGGGTTTGTTTGTGCTGGCGGGTGCTGATTTTCTGGCGGTTTCGCAGATTATGATTTACGTGGGTGGGGTGTTGGTACTGGTTATTTTCGGGGTGATGCTGACGCACAAAACCGATGCGTCCAAAACCGATTATACGCACCCCAACGTCATTCTAACCGGACACCGAAGCTGGTTGTGGGCGCTACTGATTGCGGGCGGTATTTTCAGTGTATTGTACACGGCGCTCGTGCGGGGGAATTTTGTGCTGTTGAATCAAGGCGAAAAATTCGACCGATCAACGGTTGATACGATTGGGCGGCAACTGATGACCGAGTATTTGATTCCGTTCGAAATCACCGGGGTGTTGCTGCTCGTTGCGCTGATTGGGGCCACCACAATTGCGGCTTCGTCAAGAACCAAATGAATGCTATGGAAATCAATTCCGGTCTGTTTCTGCTCGTTGGAGCCGCCTTGTTCAGCATTGGACTGGCCATCGTAATGCTGAAACGCCACGCGATCATGGTGCTGATGGGCATTGAACTGATGTTGAACGCGGTCAATCTGAACCTGATTGCTTTTGGTCAAAATGACCCGGTACGGCTACAGGGGCAATTATTCAGTTTGTTCGTTATGGTTGTTGCGGCTGCCGAAGCGGCCATTGCGCTGGCGATTATTTTGCAGGTTTACCGGCATTTCAAAACCGTTCAGCTGGATGATCTGAATGAGTTGAAGAAATAGCGACGGATGTTTTTTTGATCGTTCCCATGCCACCTTCCACATTGATCAGGTTATCAAACCCTCTGGCTTTCAGGATCGAAGCAGCCACCATCGAGCGGTAGCCCCCCGCACAATGAATAAAAACCGGGCGGTTTTTATCGATGGCCGCCATGTGATCGTTTAACGAGTCCAAAGGCACATTCTTCGCACCCTCAACGTGTTCAATGGCAAACTCGTCGGGTCGGCGCACATCCACTACCGTGCCCTGCGTGTACTGATCCGCAAAGTCTTCCGCCGAAACTGAATCAATGCGATCCACTTCCTTTCCCGCTTTCGGCCAGGCAGCAAAACCGCCTGCCAGATACCCAATGCTGTGATCATAGCCCACGCGAGCCAGTCGCAGAACGGTTTCTTCCTCCAGCCCAACGGGCGTTACCAGCGCAATGGGTTGCTTCAGATCCGGGATCAGCGCGCCAACCCAGGGTGCAAATTGTCCGTGTAAACCAATATTGATCGAATTGGGAATAAAGCTTTCTGCAAATTCCGCAGCGTCGCGGACATCCAGCACCAGCGCGCCGGTTTCGTTGACGGCATCTTCAAATTCATCCGGCGATAACGCATGGGCTCCGCGTTCCATCACGTCGTCGATGGCGTCGTACCCTTCTTTGTTCAGCCGGGCGTTTTCCGCAAAATAAGCCGGTGCTTTGGTCAATCCATCAAGAACCGCTTTGACAAAATCATCCTTCGACTGCGCCCGGAGTGCGTAATTAAACCGCTTCTGATTACCAAGCGTGTCGGTGGTTTCCTTGCTCATGTTTTTCCCACAGGCCGATCCGGCACCATGCGCCGGGTACACGATGACATTGTCTTCCAGCGGCATAATCTGGGTATGCAGGCTATCGTACAGCATTCCGGCCAGATCCTGTTCAGTCAGGTTTCCTTTGATGGCCAGATCCGGGCGGCCCACGTCGCCGATAAACAAGGTATCGCCGGTGAAAATGGCGTGATTGTTCCCGTTTTCGTCAATCAGCAAATACGTAGTCGATTCCGGTGTGTGGCCGGGCGTGTGCAGGGCTTTGATAGTTATTTTCCCCAATGCAAATAGTTCACCATTCCGGGCGTGGTGGGCTTCAAAGCTGGTTTGGGCATTCGGGCCATACACAATAACCGCACCGGTTTTTTTGGCTAGATCGATGTGCCCGGAGACGAAATCGGCGTGGAAATGGGTTTCAAAAACGTATTTGATGTGGGCTCCGTTGCGGTCGGCTTTTTTCAGGTAAGGAGCGGTTTCACGCAGGGGGTCGATCACGGCCGCTTCGCCCTCACTTTCAATGTAATACGCCCCCTGCGCCAGACATCCGGTATACAATTGTTCGATCATCATAACGTATCAATTTCTTTTACGAGAATATAAACCGCTACCGCCAGTACCAAACCGCCAAAACTCCGCTTCAGTTGCATGGGTGGGATAAAGCGGGACAGGTAAACTCCCAGGACGATTCCGCCCATTGAGAAACCCGTAAATTTGAGCAAAAGAGGCCAATCCAAGTCGCTCCGGTGTAAATCGCCCAGAAAACCGACGATCGAATTGACGGCAATAATCAATATGGACGTGGCGACAGCCCGGTGCATGGGCAAACCGGCCAGCAACACCAGCATCGGCACAATCAGAAACCCACCCCCGGCACCGATAGTTCCCGTCAGCACGCCGACGCCCAGCCCGTCCAGGGAAAGCAAAACCAGGCGCGGTGGGCCCGCATCGTTCTCCTCCCGGTTGCGTTGCCGAATCATCGCCAGCGCAGCCATAATCATGACAAAAACGAAAAAAAAGAGGATCGATTCGTTCTTGGGTAGCGAAAAGGAGTGGTATTGAAACAACGGATCAGGCATGGCCGGAACCAAAAACCGCCGGGTAATAAATACCGAGAAAAACGAAGGGATGGCAAAAGCCGCCGTTACCGTAAAATCGATCTGTTTTTTGAAAGCATACTCCACCGAGCCCACCAGTGAGGTAGCGCCGACCACAAACAACGAATAGGTGGTAGCCAGAACCGGCTGAATTTGAAAGACATAAACAAAAATAGGCACCGTCAAAATAGAACCGCCACCACCCGTCAATCCAATTACCATTCCGGCAAAAATGGCCGCTATGTATCCCGCTAATTCCGCAATGCTCATGTCCCGGTTGGGAAGTTTTCGCAAAGCTAAGCATCATAAATGAAAAACTCCTAATACTCTACCGAGTATTAGGAGTTTTTCGGATACTGTAAACTTTAACCTAAGACCGCAGCTTGCTATGGTATCGACCATAGACAAAGTAAATCAACAAGCCAATAGCCATCCAGACGATCAGACGCGTCCAGTTTTCCCAGCCCAGACTCAGGATCATGGAAAGACAAACGAGTGCGCCCAGCGGGCATACGATCATGTACAAAGGCGTTTTGAACGGACGGGGAAGATTTGGATCGGTTTTACGCAAAATCATAATTCCGATGCACACCAGCACGAACGCAAACAGGGTTCCAATACTGGTCATATCGCCCACAACGCTGTCGGGAATGAAAGCAGCAAATAGCGAAACAAACACAAAAAATACCCACTGCGAGCGGTAGGGCGTCTTGTATTTCGGATGTAGTTTGGAGAAAACCGCCGGTACCAGACCATCTTTGCTCATGGTATAGAATACACGGGTTTGGCCCAGAAGCATCACCAGAATAACGGAAGAAAAACCGGCCAGGATCGCCACCGTTACCAGTGAAGCCAGCCATTCGTGGCCCGGCATGTAATGATTGATGGCGTAAACGACGGAGGCTTCTCCACCCTGTGCAATAAAATCTTTATACGGAGCAATCCCGGTCAATACGTGCGAGAACAGGATGTACAAGGCCGTACAAATCGCGAGCGACACCAAAATACCGACAGGCATGTCTTTCTGCGGATTCTTGGCTTCCTGCGCAGCGGTCGAAACCGCATCGAAACCGATGAATGCAAAAAACACAATCCCGGCGCCCCGCAGGACGCCCAGCCAGCCGTGGTTGAGCGGATCGGCATAATCGTGAACCTGCCCGGTGCTGAGTGTTGCGGTTCCGGCATCGGCCGGAATCAGGTAGGGAACGTGGTTGGCCGGATTGATGTATTTCCAGGCCAACGCAATGATCAGTAAGACAATGCTCACTTTCACGATCACAATAATGTTATTGAAAGTCGCCGACTCCTGCGTCCCTTTGATCAATAAAAGGCTTAGCATCAGGAGAATAAAAACCGCAGGCAGGTTAATGATTCCATGTACGCCGGCTTCTCCGGCATACATTCCCAGCCCATCGCTGATCTGAAACGGCGAGTGACACCATTGATAGGGTATGTGAAACTTGAAAAAATCGTAGAAAAGCGCATTCAGGTATTGCGACCAGCCAATCGAAACCGTGGCCGCACCCAGTGCGTATTCCAGCACCAAATCCCAGCCGATAATCCAGGCAATAAACTCGCCCATGGTCGTGTAGCTGTAGGTATAGGCGCTACCGGCAATCGGGATCATCGAGGCAAATTCGGCATAACACAAACCGGCGAGGGCGCAGGCAAAGGCGGCAATGGCGAACGAGATCGTGACCCCCGGCCCGGCATGTCCACCAGCCGCGGCTGCGGTCCGGACAAATAAACCGGCTCCGATGATGGCACCGATCCCTAATGCAATCAGATTCGTTGAACTCAAGGTTCGCTTCAACGTACTCTCCTGATTACTTCCCGGCTCAGCCGAAGTCTCTGCCATGAGCTTCGAGATCGACTTCTTCGCCCAAAGCTGGCTTTTGGAATGTGCTGCTATTTTGGTAGACTCCATATATAACCGAATAAAATTTTACGGATTAAATGTTTTGCAAAATAACGCTTTTGTGGTCTTAGACAATGAAAGAAAACCGAAAATTAAAAAAGGGATAAAGACAACGCTGGTCTTTATCCCTTTTTTAGTATTGCCTCCTTACGCTTTGGAGCGAGCGGTTTTTCCGGTTGCCGGAACTTCCGGCGTGGCAGCGACCGTGTTGAGCTGGTCGCGGCTCAGGGCATCGACCACAATCGGCGTCGCCACAAACAACGACGAATACGTTCCCACGATCACCCCGATCAGCATCGCGAACGAGAAACCGCGGATGGTTTCGCCACCGAAGAAGAACAACACGATCAGCACCAGCATGGTGGAAAGACCGGTTACGGCAGTCCGGCTCAGTGTACTGTTCAATGCGTTGTTGATAATGACCGGAATACTTTCTTTCCGACCTTTCGTATCGTTCAGGTACTCGCGAACGCGGTCAAAAACAACCACGGTATCGTTCATCGAATACCCCATAATCGTCAGCAAGGCACCGATGAATGCCTGATCAATATCGAGTGAGAACGGCAGAAAACCGTTACCGATTGAGAAAATAGCCAGAATGATCAATACGTCGTGGAACAACGCGACCACCGCGCCGTAGCCGAAGGCCAGTTTCTTAAACCGGATCAGAATGTAGCAGAAGACGACGGCAACGGCCATCAGAATCGACCAGAGCGCCGAGTAAATCAGGTCATTGGCGATGGCCGGACCTACTTTTTGCGAACTTTCGATGGACCCTTTATTACCCTGAATTTTGCTTAGGCCGCCGAGCAGTTTGGCCTCGGTTTCCTTATCGGCTTCCGGGGTTGTGGCATCCGCCAGGTAGCTGGTCGTTACCCGCACCTGATTGGCACCGCCAACCCCCGTGCCACCGTACGTTTTTACTTCAAGCGAGCCGGGTAATTGGTTTTCCAGCGCATTCCGAACGTCGTCGGTGCTCACGCTTTTCTCGAAACGAACCACATACGAGCGGCCTCCTTTGAAGTCAACACCCAGACCGAAGCCTTTGAAAATGACGGAAAGGATACCCAGGGCGATAATGGTCGACGAAATGGTGTAGTACAATTTCCGGCGCGATACGAAGTCGAACGCTGAATCTTTGAACAGGTTTTTCGACCAGCTGGTACCGAAAGGCAGTGTTTTACCACCCTTCACGTACTGCTCCAGAATGATCCGGGTGATGAAAATAGCGGCAAATAACGAGGTCAAAATACCGATCACGAGCGTGGTGGCAAAGCCCAGAATCAACCCGGTTCCGAAAATAAACAGGATCACACCGGTCAGCAGCGTTGTCACGTTCGAGTCGATAATGGACGAATAGGCATTCGTAAAACCGTCGGCAATGGCCTGTTTAAACGGTTTTCCCAGCGCCATCTCTTCTTTGATCCGCTCAAAAATCAGTACGTTGGCATCGACCGCCATACCGATCGTCAATACGATACCGGCAATACCGGGCATGGTCAGAACCGCACCCAGCGAAGCCATGATCCCCAACAGGAAGAACAGGTTGACAAACAGGGCCAGGTCGGCAATGAAACCGGCGCTACCGTAGTAAGCCACTACGAAAATCAAGACAATGATCAGACCCACCACCGACGAAAGAACCCCGGCCGAAACCGCTTCTGAACCCAGCGTTGCTCCCACAACGGCTTCTTCAACAATGTTGGTTGGCGCAGGTAACTTACCGGCTTTCAGAATGTTAGCCATATCTTTGGTCTCTTCCACCGTGAAGTTACCCGAAATGCTGGAGCTCCCATTCGGAATTTCATTCTGAACGGTTGGTGCCGTATACACCAGGTTATCCAGAATGATGGCAACCGGCCGGTTGATGTTGGCCGCCGTCAGTGCACGCCATTTACGAGCTCCTTCCGCGTTCATACGCATGGTTACTTCCGGACGTCCACGGTCGTCATAGTCATTGGTCGCATCAACGATTACATCACCTTCCAGCGGTGCTTTACCCGCCGGTTTCCGGATGAAATACAACGGCAGAATTTCCTTGTTATCGTTGGTCACGATCGGTTTCCGGTCCCACAGCAAAGCGGCATCCACCGGGAACAGCGCTTTCACATTTGCCCGGCTCAGAATGTCATTGGCCCGGGCCGTATCTTTCAGGTAAACCCCCAACTGGTTTTGCGAAATAGGAACAAACAGGCTCGTCAAAGCCGCGTTCTGGGCCGCCGATGCCGATGTATCTTTCTTGGCCGTGTCGCCTTTGGCGGTTTGGTTTTTCGCAGCCAGCTGAGCGGCCAGCGAGTTGTCTTTTTTCGTCGTATCGGTTGTAGCAGCCGCCGTGGTTCCGGTGCCTTTCAGCGCAGCCTGCTTCCGTTCGGCTTCCATCTGCACGAGGTAAGCGCCCAGTTGATCCAGTCCACCGGCCACATCGTTCAGCGTATATACTTCCGAAAATTCCAGTTTAGCCGCACCCGATAACAGGCGACGTACGCGCTCCGGATTATCGACACCCGGTAATTCAATCAGAATGCGGCCCGAGCCCGGTAACCGCTGAATGTTGGGGTTGGCAACCCCAAATTTATCGACCCGCGCCTGAATGATCTGGAACGCCCGGCTGATGGAACCGTCCACTTCGTCATTGATCAGTTTCCGAACTTCGGCATCCGACGACTGGAAGTTGATTTTTCCCCGGTTGGCACTGTTGGCAAAAATCGTCGCCAGTTTCGTGTTTGGTGCTACTTCTTTGTAGGCACTAATGAAGTTATCCACAAATTTCGACTGCCCCGATTTCTGCGATTCCTGGGCTTTTTTCAGCGCCTGTTCAAATTTCGGATCGCGGGAGCCTCCGGCCAGACCACGCAGGATTTCGGAAGGAGATACTTCCAGCACAACGTGCATACCGCCCTGTAAGTCAAGACCCAAACCCAACTCGCGGGTGGTTACTTCCTCCAGTGTGTTACCCAGATAAACCGGTTCTTTCCAGAGTGAATCGATGTAGTGTTGTTTTTTGGAGAAATCGATGCCCTTGGAAGTGGTAGCGTAGTTGGTCGCGTCATTTTTAATACTGTTCGACACGAACGTAAACGACAGGTAGTAAATGCATAATAGCGCAATTACACCCGTCAGAATGAGTATTCCGACTCGGTTTTGCATTGAAAAAGTAGAATAAAGAGATGAGATATGAGAGAAATGACTAAAGAAAAACGGGAGAGTAAAAGCTGGGAGACATCGAAAAACCGCATTCTATCCGGTTATAATTCTAGTGTCTCTTGTCTATACTCTCACTTCAAACAAAAGAACATCAGGGTGCATTAATGGCAATGTGATGCCCGAAAACGAAGCGAAAAAACGAAAAATAGAAATGGGGAATTTCAAAATGCCGGGGAATTACCGTTTGTTTTAACAGAAAAAACAGAACGGTCGGAGGCAGCAAATAAACCGTTTGCGTAAACCCAAACGTTAGCGCGGGCGTCACAACGGCATCAAACGACGTGGCCTGAACAATGACCTGTTGGGCATCGCCGGTCGATTTTTCGTTTTTCGGCTTTTGAACAGTTTGCGGTACCGGAAGTTGTTCAACAGGCAGCCACGAAGGACCGCCCGATGCAACCAGTAGCAGCAACCCGGTCAGAAAGAGGCTCGTTAAACGAATAAAGTCGTTTCGCTGTTGCTTCATGAATGGTTTAGATCGGTTCGCCGAAGCGGGGAACAAATTTCGTGATAGTTCGGGAAGAAAGCAAATCGGTTTTTTTTCAGGCATTTTTTCAAGAAGTCCACTAACTTTCGCCGAAATAGGTAAACATGACCTTACACGAGTTTATTCAATTGGCGTTAGCCGAAGACGTTGGCGACGGCGACCATACCTCGCTCTCGACCATTCCGGCCGATGCGCAGAAACGCGCCCGGCTGCTGGTGAAGCAGGACGGTATTCTGGCGGGTGTGGAAGTGGCCCAGGCGGTTTTTCACGAAGTTGACCCGGATTTGCAGGTTCATGTCAACATCGAAGATGGCCAGGCCATTCATTACGGCGATATTGTGCTGACGGTCGACGGCCGGGCGCAGTCGATTCTGAAAGCCGAGCGGCTGGTGCTGAATTGCATGCAGCGCATGAGCGGTATTGCGACCCACACCCGGACGATGGTCAGTCTGCTGGAAGGCACGAAAACCAGGTTGCTGGATACACGCAAAACGACGCCGAACTTCCGGATATGCGAAAAAATGGCAGTTAAAATTGGCGGGGCCTACAACCACCGCATCGGTTTATACGACATGATTCTAATCAAAGACAACCACATCGACTACGCGGGCGGGATTACAGCCGCCGTGACCAAAGCCGTCCAGTACCTGGAAACCACCGGCCGGTCGCTGCCGATTGAGGTGGAAGTCCGGAACCGGAAGGAAGTGGAAGAAGTGCTGACCATCGGGCACGTCAACCGCATGCTGCTGGATAATTTTGAACCGGCAGAATTGAAAAAGATGGTGGAGTTGATCAATGGGCGGATCATCACGGAAGCGTCGGGTGGTATTGATGAAAAAAACCTGCGGGCCTACGCCGAAACCGGCGTCGATTACATCTCGTCCGGCGCCCTGACCCACCAGGTCCGAAGTCTCGACATGAGCTTAAAAGCATATTGACCCCTCTGATCCACTCTGATTAACCCTGTGTAATAATTGTATCTCAGAGTTAATCAGGGTTAATCAGAGAAAATCAGCGTTTGTTTTTGTTTATACACTATGGCAACGATCCCACTTACGTTAGATGAAGAAATTCGGCAGATTGGCTACATCAGCCGCTCCACGCCGAAAGATAAACAGGTTTTGATGGACGAAATCCGGCGGATGAAAAAGGAGAAAAACGCCGTGATTCTCGCTCACTATTACGTCGATGGCGACATTCAGGACCTGGCCGATTACATTGGCGACAGCCTCGGTTTGTCGCAGCAGGCAGCCGCCACCGACGCCGAGATGATTGTGTTTTGCGGGGTGCATTTCATGGGCGAAACCGCCAAGATTCTGTCGCCCGACAAGAAAGTCGTCATTCCGGACATGAACGCCGGTTGCTCGCTGGCAGATTCAGCCCCGGCGGATGAGTTTGCGGCTTTCAAGGCGAAATATCCGGATCACATCGTAATCAGTTACATCAACTGCTCGGCAGAAATCAAGGCGTTGTCCGACATCATCTGTACGTCGTCGAACGCGGTGAAAATTGTGGAAAGTCTGCCAAAAGACCAGAAGATCATCTTCGCGCCGGATGCGAATCTGGGGCGGTTTGTGGCCAAGAAAACCGGCCGGGAGCTGGTGCTGTGGGACGGCGCCTGCATCGTTCACATCGACATTTCGCAGGAAAAACTGGCGGCCCTGCGGCAGAAATACCCCGAAGCCAAATTCATCGCCCACCCCGAATGCCAGGAACACATTCTGAGCCAGGCCGACTTCGTGGGTTCGACGACGGCGCTGTTGAAATACGTGAAGGAACAGCCCGACGAGGTGTTTATTGTCGGCACCGAAGCCGGGATTCTGCACAAGATGAAGCAGTCGGTTCCGAACAAGAAAATCATTCCGGCCCCGGCCAGCGAAAACAACACCTGCGCCTGTTCGGAGTGTCCGTACATGAAAATGAACACGCTGGAAAAGCTGTACAATACGTTGTATTACGAAAAACCAGAGATTTTTGTCCCCGAAGACATTCGGGTCAAAGCCGAAGCCTCGGTGTTGCGGATGCTGGAGATGAGTAAGGGGTTGTAAAATGATCTACTAATGAAAGACTTACTGGAGAAATACACGCAGCTAAGTGATGATCATCAGAAAGAGGTGATTGATTTCATTACCTTTTTGCTGCAGAAACAGGAACGGCCTAATTCGTTTGATATGGAAGCTTATCGGCACGAAATTCAATCCGTATCAACTTGGTCGGATCATGACCTGGAAACTGCACTAATTGGTAATTGACGTGAGTAAAAAGCCAAAAAAAAGTTATGGAACTGACCGTCCAAGTTGGATTTGAGGAGTTACTTCAAGCCGTCAAGAAACTTTCTCTGGAAGAAAAACAGGCTTTACAAATTGTTTTATCTACAGAAACGGTAGCTGAACTATCTGAACCTGCCAAAGAAAGGCAATTTGGGACAATGAAAGGTCTTGTGACTTACATGGCCAACGACTTTAATTCTCATTTAGATGATTTCAAGGATTGTACGTAGGTTTATGAAGTATAGGTAAGGATGGTCTTTTCAGATATGACGAGTGAGTAAGTTAATAGACATATTTATTAAATACTCTATTAAGGATCTCAATTATTCTAAATACATATGTTAGCAACCGGTAACAAGACATCAGTCTATTTTATATCTCTTTATTTAAGAGACATAAAAGGTTTCTTGGGAAATTTTGAGATAAACTTCAAAGATAAACTTGGCAAACCTGCTCAATGGACCGTATTATTAGGAAATAATAATACAGGTAAAACAACCACTCTAAAACTATTAGGTGCCATTTCGTATTTTGAAATCTTAGCTGAATATACCAATAAGTATCGTGGAATATTAAGAAGAGCCAATAATAAAAGAAAGAAAAATGAACTATTGGAATCTCAAGACTTTTTTAGTTGGTTAATCTCCAATAAAGAACGACCAATGATAGGGCCCAATTTGTTTTTTCCATTTTTCGATTACAGTTTCCAAATAAAACGTGTAAAGATTACAGATAGAATAATTAATTTAGATGATTTAAACAAACGTGGAATTATATCTAATTCTGCATATATTTATGATGCTATTAGTGAATATCAAGAAGATTTAATTATATATGGTTATGGAATAAATAGAAAAATATCTGAGGTAAGTATACTAGAGACAAAATCACGACACCCTACTGCTAACTTATTTCGAGGAGTTGAATTATTGAACTTTGAAGAATGGTATTTGCAAACTGACTATGCAACAAGAATTGGAGTTCCATTAAATCAACAAAGAGCTGAAATACAATTAAAGAGAATTAAAACCCTGTTATTATATAGTAATATATTTCCAGATATAAAAAACATAAGGGTCAATTCTACGGAGAATCTCCAATCTTTTGTTGAAATTTATATTGGTCGAAATTGGGTTCGGTTAAAAGATATAGGATATGGTTATCAAGCTACTATTGCATGGCTATTAGATTTAGCCAAACGAATGTTCGACCGCTATCCAGATTTAGAGGATCCGCTTCACGGGCCTGCGATCGTTTTAATTGACGAGATTGATTTACACCTTCATCCCGAATGGCAGCGTAAAATCATTAAATACCTTAGTGATTTATTTCCCAATACACAATTTATCGTTACCGCTCACAGCCCGCTTATTGTCCAGTCAGCCGAGAATGTAAATCTAGTCATGTTGGAAAAAGACGAAGCGACCGGAAGTATTAACGTTCGCCAGCAATTTGGTTCATTTCAAGGCTGGACAGTGGAAGAAATTTTGCGAGAATTGATGGACTTGGGTGAAAAAACTAGGTCAGATCGTTACCTGGAATTAATGCGAGAATTTGAAGATTCGTTACTGGAAGAAAATTATGCTGGTGCTAAAACCGCTTACGAAGAACTTGATAAAATTCTTTCTCCTTCCAGTCACCAACGGAAAGTATTGCAAATTCAAATGTCGTCGCTGATTCCCGCTTAAGTATGATTCGAATAAAGCGTACTGATCCTCCTTCCGAAATGACGGAAGAATGGATTGAAAAGCAAACCGCCAAATTCATTTCAAATCAAGAACTACGAGTTTGGGATTTCTCTTTCCTGAAGAAGGCATTGCTGGAAATGTCCGCTTACAAATGTGCTTACTCGGAAATCCAGTTACAGGAAGAAGGGAAGTTAATGGAAGTAGAACATTTTTTTCCAAAATCAATCTACCCTAATCAAGTTCTGGATTGGGAGAATTTACTCCCTTCCAGCCGCCACTGCAATAACGCCAAGCGAGAAAAAGATCCCAATAGACATCCCATTGTCAACCCGGTAATTGACAATCCCAAGGAGCATTTCTATATGCTGGATTACATCTTATTTGGTCGAACACAAAAAGGGAAAAATTCTGTTATTATTCTTAAACTGAACGACGAGGAACAATTAATCAGCCCACGCCGGGAAATTGGCATTGCTGTCCGTACGGAACTGCACAAACAGTATCAGCAAGTTATCAAGCTGGCAGATGACGGTTTGACACCGGATGAAGAAATAAGAATTACCGCTTCATTAGAAAACCTAATGAATTTAGGAAAAGCTACAAAACCGTATAGTGCAACCGTTGCGACGGTTTTGCTGGATGATCCTCATTTTAAACGCATTAAAACGTTCTTTGTAGGTAATGATCTTTGGTCCGAAGAACTACAACTTTTGGAACAGGAACTCACTAACCTACGATTATACACCGCCCCTTAATTATGCCCCAACACTTCGATTTCCTCGTCATCGGCTCCGGAATTGCCGGACTGAGTTACGCCACCAAACTGGCGATTCATTTTGAAGAAACCGGCCGCCCCGTTCGCATTGCCGTGATCACGAAAGTCCGCGCCGACGAGACCAACACCAAATACGCGCAGGGTGGGATTGCCGCCGTTTGGGCCGAAGAGGATTCGTTTGAGAAACACATCGAGGATACGATGATCGCGGGTGACTTCCTGAGCAAACGCGAGGTGGTCGAAATTGTGGTGCGGGAAGCGCCCGAACGGATTCGCGAACTGATTGACTACGGCACCCGGTTTGACAAGGAAGACGACGGCGATTACGATCTGGCAAAGGAAGGCGGGCATTCCGATCACCGGATTCTGCATTTCAAAGACATTACCGGCGCCGAAATCGAACGGGCCTTGCTGGAAAAAGCGCAATCGCTGCCCGCCATCGAGATTTTTACGCATTATTACGCCGTCGATCTGATCACACGCCACCACCTCGGCGAAACCGTTCACCGCTACGACACCGACAACCGCTGTTTTGGGGCTTACGTGCTCGATACGCAAACCGGTCGGGTCGAGATGTTTCTGGCCAAAACCACCCTGCTGGCCACTGGCGGGATTGGCAACGTCTACCAAAGCACGACCAACCCGACCATTGCGACGGGCGATGGCATTGCGATGGCCTACCGCGCCAAGTCGATTTGTAAAGACATGGAATTCATCCAGTTCCACCCCACGGCTTTGTATGAACCGGGCAAAAAACCGAGCTTTTTGATTTCGGAAGCCGTACGCGGTTTTGGCGGTATTCTGAAAAACATGAAGGGCGAGACGTTTATGGAGCACTACGATTCGCGCCTGTCGCTGGCTCCGCGCGACATTGTGGCCCGCGCCATCGACTCCGAAATGAAAAAATCCGGGGATCCGCACGTTTTTCTGGACGTGACCCACTGCGATTACGACAAATTTGTCGAGCATTTCCCCAACATCACGGCCTATTGTCTTGACAATCTGGGAATTGACATCCGAAAAGATTACATCCCGGTGGTTCCGGCACAGCATTATTTGTGCGGAGGCATCAAAGTCAATGAATACGGGCAAACAAATATCAATTTCCTGTATGCCGCCGGAGAATGTTCCTGCACCGGTTTACACGGAGCCAATCGACTGGCATCCAATTCGTTACTGGAAGCGGTGGTTTTCGGCCATCGGGCGTATCTGAAAACCGTCGAACATTACGAAGAAGCGGCCATTCCCGAAAACCTGCCGGAATGGAACGATGCCGGAACGACGCACCCCGAAGAGCTCGTGCTGGTGACGGAAATGCAGCGTGAACTGGAGTCGATCATGTCGACCTACGTGGGAATTGTGCGGACCAACCGCCGGATGAAGCGGGCCGTAGACCGGCTGGAACTCATTTACCTGGAACACGAAGAACTCTACCGGCAGTCGAAAGTGTCGAGCCGGATCTGCGAGCTGCGGAACATGATCGAAGTGGCGTATCTGGTCATCAAAGCGGCCATGGCCCGGCACGATAACCGGGGATTGCATTACAACCAGGACATCGAAAAAGAAAACGGTTAGACGTCGACTTCACCGGTTTCGGGTTCGGCATTCGCCGGGTGACCGTGTAGCACTTCCAGCAGTTCCTTGATCTGATACACCGATTTGTTGTAACGATTTCCGAGCATGATAATCACGAAATCGTCTTTCGGACTGAACCAGAAAATGCTGTTGTAGCCCTTCCACCAGCCCGTGTGGTAAATGTATTCCGGCTGATTTTCGTTGTTGACGTACATCCGAAAACCGTACCCGTAATTTTTCGTGCCCTTGCGTTCGAAACTGCGGGGCAGAAAAGCCTGAGCCAGCAGCGTTTTGGGGAGCAGGCAGTCGCCGTTGAGCGCCCGGTACCACTTGAACAAATCGCCGACCGTCGAGTAGATTCCCTTGTCACCCACCACGTTATCATAGTAATCCTTCGGAATCCGGCGGTTCCACTGATAACCGGCCGTGCGGTACTGGTTGATGGAATCGTTTCGGGTGGTCGAAACCCACGTATTGCGCATGCCGAGGGGTTCAAAAATATTTTTCTTGGCAAACTGGTCGAACGACATGCCCGTGATTTTCTCGATGATGGCCGCCAGCACGCAGTAATTGGTGTTGCTGTAGCTGAACGTCCGGCCCGGAATGTTGTAGCGCTGGGGCGTCGGATGCACGTTCGCAAACCAGTGCATGATTTCGGTATTGGTCGGATACGGTTTTTCGAACTTGTAAAAATTCGTCCGCATGCTGTCTTCAAATGCGTACGCGTAGTTGGGCAAACCGCTCCGGTGCGACAGCAGGTTTTCGATCGAAATACCGTGATACGGAAAATCCGGGAAGAACTTCTGAATCGTATCGGTCAGGCTTAACTTTTTGGCATCGATCAGCTTGAGAGTAGCAACGGCGGTGAACGTCTTGGAGAGCGACGCCAGCTGAAACTTGGAATTGGTGTTGAGCGAATCGCGGGAAGAACGCTCGAAATGGGCCAGCCCGAACGAATTCTGGTAAAGGATCACGCCCTTTTGCGCGATCAGCACGTTGCCATTAAAACCGGCCCGGACTTTTCCGCGAATAATCTCTTCAATCCGCCGAATTTTCGCATCGGCACCGATTTGCTGGCGAATGGCGCGCTCCTCACTGGCACTCAAGGTCTGGTCTTCGGCGCAATTGTGCATGGCGTTCGCCGAACGCTTCAATTTTTTGTCTTCACTCGAATCGCACCCGACAATAATAAAGACGGCAATAATTCCTGCCCAAACTCCCGAAACTCTCATTCCATTACGTTGATATGCACTGACGCGCCCCTGAACTCTATTTTGCAATCGCTGCAAACAAAAATACATTTTTTACGCCGACATCGCAGGGCTTTTTTATCAAATGTGTTTGGATGGGAACACGGATTTAACGGGTGGGACAGATCAACACGGATTTTTATCCGTGAAAATCTGTTTAATCCGTTTGATCAGCGTTCCTATAAAACCGTCAGTATTTATAATCCGTCAGCTCTTCTTTTTCCAGCTTGCCAAAGGCTTTCAGCATCTTCTTCCGGTCAAATTCGTTCTCGTTGTTGGCAATGAAAATCGTGGCGACGGTATTTCCGATGATGTTCGTAATCGAGCGGGCTTCCGACATAAACCGGTCGACACCCAGCAGCAACGCCAGTCCCTCAACCGGAATCACGTGCACCGCCGTCAGCGTCGATGCCAGCACTATAAAACCGCTGCCCGTCACGCCCGCAGCCCCTTTCGACGTCAGCATCAGAATGCCGATGATGGTCAACTCCTGGCCCAGCGTCAGATCCACGCTGAAAACCTGCGCCAGAAAAATCGTCGCCATCGACAGGTAAATGGTCGTGCCGTCCAGATTAAACGAATAGCCCGCCGGAATGACCAGCCCCACCACCGAGCGCGAGCAACCCATGTTTTCGAGTTTGTCCATCACCTGCGGCAGCGCCGATTCCGACGACGACGTACCGAAAACGATCAGCAATTCTTCTTTGATGTACTTCAGAACGTTCCACAAACTGACGCGGTAATACCGTAAAATCAGGTTCAGTACCACAAAAATGAACAGGAACATCGTCATGTAAACCGTTCCCATCAACTTCGCCAGCGGCAACAGTGTTGCCAGCCCGAATTTACCGACGGTATACGCCATCCCGCCCAATGCGCCCAGCGGAGCCAGTTTCATGACCACGTTCAGGATGTTGAAAAACACCCGCGACAGTTTTTCGAACGTATGAATCAGCGAATGGCCGCGCTCGCCCATGTTGGTCAGGCCGATGCCAAACAGAACGGAAAAAACCAGCACCTGCAAAATTTCGCCCTCGGCAAAGGCTTTGATGGCGTTGTCGGGCACGACGTGCAGGAAAAACTTGACCCAATCCATGTCTTTCCCCTGAGCGGTATACGCCGAAATATCTCCGCCTTTCAGCGAAGCCGCCTGAATCCCGGCGCCCGGTTTTACCCAGTTGGCGATAATGATCCCGATTACGAGCGCGACCGTGGTTACGATTTCAAAATACAGCAACGCCTTCCCTCCTACGCGTCCTACTTTTTTCAAATCGCCCATATTACTGATTCCCAACACGATGGTCAGGAAAATAATGGGCGCAATCACCATTTTGATCAGGTTAATGAACAAATCGCCGAGGGGCTTGAGTTTGGCCGCCATTGTCGGGAAAAAGTGGCCGATCAGCACCCCGATCGTAATCGCGACCAATACACGGAACGTCAGGTTGTTTAGAAGTTTACGCATGCGAAGGGAGGAAAGGGTTTATCGTTTATAGCCACTAATTACCTGAAAGACAGAATATTTTTACTCTAACAATCAAGGTATCAGATCAACATCGAACTATCAGCCCACAGTTTTAACCGGGGGGTTGTGCGGCAAATCGGGATGAACAGAAACCGTTTCAACGGTTTGGGCTTTCAAAACCGTTGAAACGGTTCAATAGGATCGCCATTTTACACCTTGACCCACGGTTAAAACCGTAGGCTGGTAATGTTTATACCTGGTTTTTATTCAACTTTATACCCAAAAACCGCCTTACAGCTCCTGTTTCTGAAGCAGCGGTTCCAATACTTTCCAGACGTTTTCGGTCACGATTTTGTGGCCTTCTGCCGTGGGGTGAATGCCGTCGGCCTGGTTGAGTTTCGGAATACCGGCTACATCGTCGAGCAGAAACGGAATCAATGCGGCCTTGTTTTTCCGGGACAGATCGATAAAAATCCGGTAGAATTGCCCCGAATAATCGGGCCCGAGATTCGGCGGAATGTGCATACCCGCAATGACGATCTGGGCCTGCGGGCTTTTCAGCTTAACCGTATCGATGATGGCTTGCAGATTTTTCTTCGAAGCATCGAGCGGAATACCGCGCAGGCCGTCGTTGGCGCCCAGTTCGAGCACAAATACATCGACCGGTTTATTCATCACCCAGCTAATCCGGCTTTTGCCTCCGGCCGTTGTTTCTCCGCTCACGCCAGCGTTAATTACTTGATAATCAAACCCGGCAGCTTTGGCTTTTTCGCCAATCAGCGCCGGAAAAGCTTCCGCCGGGTCCAGACCATACCCCGCCGTCAGGCTATTGCCAAAGAACAGAATGGTTTTCTGGCGGTTTTCTTCGGCTGGTTTTGACGTGCTGTCGGAAACAGCCGGTTTTTCGTCCTGTGTCTGACTCGTTTCGGTTTTGGAAGTACACCCGACTACGCATAAAATCAGCAACAATCCGGCCATCCAGCCGTTGGAATTCGGCCTCATTTTCAGTAAATTCATCGATTACGCAATTTTCAGGATGAAGTTTCAGGCTAGTTCAAACAAAAATAACGGTATTTTATCCATTTAGCCCCATTTCCTGCCCTTTATCAAATATTCCGTTCGGCGGGGTGAATAAAAGGGCGATGAATTGGTTATGTAACCATTCCGTTAAGCAATCTACTTATGAGCATTCTGCGTGCCGAAAACCTGACAAAAACCTACCAGAGTGGCGGTCGAACATTAACCGTTCTGAACTCGGTCAGTTTTGAAATTCAACCCGGTGATACCTTTTCCATTGTGGGCCCATCCGGTAGCGGCAAAACCACGTTACTCGGCCTGTGTGCCGGGCTCGATCGGGCATCTTCGGGCAGTATCTACCTGAATAACATCAAATTAGACACCCTCAGCGAAGACGAACGGGCGGCTGTTCGCAATCAATACGTCGGTTTTATCTTTCAGAATTTCCAACTATTACCCACGTTAACGGCGCTGGAAAACGTGATGGTTCCACTGGAATTACGGGGTGAAAGAGGAGCTGGAAAAACCGCTAAAGAACTATTGGAACGCGTCGGTCTGGGTCAACGCGGTCACCATTACCCGACGCAGTTATCCGGCGGTGAACAGCAGCGCGTTTCACTCGCGCGGGCGTTTGCCAACCGGCCAAAAATCCTGTTCGCCGATGAACCCACGGGCAATTTGGATACCGACACCAGTTCAACCGTCGTCGATCTGATTTTCGAATTGAACCGCGAAGCCGGAACCACGCTGGTGCTGGTGACCCACGACCTTGAACTGGCCTCCCGTACGCAACGCATCATCCGCATCAAAGGCGGCAATCTGGTGTCGGATACGCTGACCGAAAACCGCATCGCAACGAACTGATGGATCGTCAACTTCCACCCAAAATAATTCCGAAAACCGCGTCGATTTTCGATCCGTGGTTGTGGAAAATGGCCTGGCGCGACAGCCGCCGGAGTCGGCAACGGCTGTTTTTGTTCATGTCGGCCATTGTGCTGGGCATTGCCGCCCTGGTGGCCATCAATTCGTTTGGTGATAATCTTTCCCGCAGTGTCGATGAGCAGGCCCGCGAGCTGATCGGTGCCGACCTGGTGCTATCGTCCGGCAAAGAAGCCACGAAACAAACCGAAGCTTTTCTGGCCAAAATCAGCCCCGAGCGCAGCCGGGAAGTAGCGTTTCCGTCGATGGTCTTTTTTCCACGTTCGCAGGGCGTTCGGCTGGCGCAGGTAAAAGCCCTTCAGGGGAAATTTCCGTATTACGGCGCGTGGGAAACCCTGCCCGCCGATGCGGTTTCGCGGTTTCGCAAGGCAAGTCAAAACCGGGAACGGATTGCGCTGGTCGACGATGCGCTGCTGATTCAGTTGAACGCTAAACCGGGTGATTCGGTGAAAGTTGGCAAACTGATGTTTTACGTAGCGGGGCGGGTGATGAAAATTCCCGGCCAGTCGGCGGTGACGACCACGGTGGCGCCCACGGTTTTTATTCCGCACGCCTTTCTGCCGGAAACCGGTCTGTTGCAGCGTGGTAGCCGGGCGACTTACCGCTCCTATTACCAGTTTGAACCCGGCACCGACGTTGATAAATACGTCAAAAGCATTTCAGACCGGCTCGATAAATTAGGCATCAATTCCGATACGGTGACGGAACGGAAGGAACAAACCGGCCGGGCTTTCGCCGACCTGACGAAGTTCCTGAATCTGGTTGCGTTTGTCGCCCTGCTGCTGGGTTGTGTGGGCGTGGCCAGCGCCGTGCATCTGTATGTCAAAGAGAAAGTTTCGTCGGTAGCGATTTTGCGTTGCCTGGGTGCAAGCGGTCGTCAGGCGTTTTTGATTTACCTCATCCAAACCTCATTGATGGGTTTTCTGGGTGCGCTCGTCGGGGCGGTTTTGGGTTCGGTGGTTCAATTGATACTTCCGGCGGTCTTCGGTAGTTTTCTGCCGGTCGAAGTCGTGACGGTGATTTCGTGGAAAGCCGTTGGGCAGGGCGTTGGCGCGGGGTTGGTCATCGCCATTTTATTCGCGCTGCTGCCGTTGCTGGTGATTCGTAAAATCGCTCCGCTGCGCACGCTCCGCAGTTCCTACGACGACGATGTGACCGGTCGCGATCCGCTCCAGTGGGCGGTTTACGGGCTGATCATTCTGTCGATCACCGGTTTTGCGTATTGGCAAATCCGCGACTGGAAAACGGCGGTCGGTTTTACGGCCGGTCTGGCGTTCGCTTTTGGCATTCTGACGGGCATTGGCCAATTGCTGATGGCTCTGGTGCGCCGGTTTTTCCCGGTTTCGTGGAGTTACATCTGGCGGCAAAGTCTGGCGAACCTGTACCGACCACACAATCAGACACTTATTCTCGTAATATCCATTGGTTTGGGCGCGTTTCTGATTGCAACTTTATACTTAACCCAAACGCTTTTACTGAGCCGGGTGCAACTTTCATCCAGCGGCAATCAGGCCAACATGGTGTTGTTCGACATTCAGAATGAGCAGAAGGCCGGGGTTCAGGAACTGGTGAAACAACACAAACTGCCGGTTTTGCAGAATGTACCGATGGTGACCATGCGGCTGACCGAAATCAACGGCCGCTCGGTGGAAGCCATTCAGAAAGATACGAGTTCCAAAATACCGGATTGGGCGCTGACCCGCGAGTACCGCGTGACCTACCGCGATTCGCTCATCAGTTCGGAAAAACTGGCTGCCGGAAAAGCGCCGTACCGAACCGGTCAAAGCATTTATATTTCACTGGAAAAACCCTACCTGGAGCGGATGAAGCTGAAGCTGGGCGACAAATTGACGTTCAACGTGCAGGGGCAGCTCATTCCAACCATCGTCGGTGGAACGCGCGAAGTGGACTGGAACCGCATTCAGACGAATTTCCTGATTGTTTTTCCCACGGGCACGCTGGAGCAGGCTCCGCAGTTTCACGTTCTGATGACGCGGGTTGACAATACCCAACAATCGGCCACGTTTCAGCGCGATCTGGTGACGAATTTCCCGAACGTGTCGGCCATCGACCTGGGGCTGATCCTGCAAACGATCGACGAGGTGTTGGAGAAAGTCTCTTTCGTGATCCGGTTTATGGCTTTATTCAGCATCATTACCGGTTTGCTGGTCTTGAGTAGTTCGGTGATTATCAGTAAATACCAGCGTATTCAGGAAAGCGTTTTGCTGCGAACGTTGGGCGCCAACCGCCGTCAGATTCTGCTCATCACCTTGATCGAATACCTGTTTCTGGGCATGCTGGCGGCTTTTTCGGGCATCGTCCTCTCACTGTTCGGAACCTGGGCGCTGGCCTATTTCGTCTTCGAAGTAGCCTTTACGCCTAATTTCGTCCCGCTGCTGGCCGTTGTCGGCATCGTCACCAGCCTGACCATCATCATTGGTCTGTTCAACAGCCGCGGAGTGCTGGTGCGCCCACCGCTGGAGGTGTTGCGGGCCGAGGGGTAAGGGCAGCGGGTTGCTTCGAAAAAATAGGCCATTAGCAACCCGCTGCCCTCCCCCACGCCCAATGCTATGTCTTGACAATCTGAACGGTTTTGACCTGCGATGCCGTACTAACGCGCAGCAACAGCAAGCCCGCCGGGTGTCCGGTTACAGGCAGCGTTTGTCGCTCTACCGGATGGGCGCGCTCGATGGATCGCTCGCTGATTGGTCGCCCATACAGATCACTCAGTTGGAGAAGTAACGTCTGCCCTTCTGCCCCTCGGATTTCAACTTCTACGGCATCGCCGGTGACCGGATTACCGCGAACCACCACTTCCAGCGAACCTTCCGCCGTCGGAGCCACTAGCCGCGCCGAGGGGGCACATCGTAACGACATGGGGGATTTGAGCGTGTACACACTATTTTTCACCTTCGCACTGATCTGGTGACTGAGGTTATCTTTGACCACTGAAGGCGTCGAAAAGATGTAGCCGTGTTCGCCGTTGCCTTTTTTGGCATCTTTCAGATCCTGCCGGAAATTTCTGGCTTCCACCGTCCCGATCGAAACGTTATCCGAAAAGAACTCAACCAGCAAGGGCGTATTGGGCTTATCCCGATCCCAGACCCAACCCCGCATTTCCTCGCAGTTGACCATCGATAAATATCCTTCGAAATTGCCCGTAACCACGACCGGTGGCGTAACCGCATCATTGATGGTTAGCAACACGGCGGTTGTAACCGGGGCACTCTTGTTGTCCGTGGCCGAATACGTTAGGTTGAACGTACCCGATGCGGTTGGCATCCCGCTAATCACCCGCGTAGCGACATCGAATGTCAAACCGTTAGGCAAACCCGTCAGCGCATAGGTTAACACATCCCCGTTGGCATCGGTAAAAACCGGCAGAGCCACCGAAGTGTAACTTTGGTTAACAGTTGCCGTTAGGAAAGAACCCGCCGGAGCTACCGGGGGCTGGTTCACCGGAGGAATGCCTGTCCCTGCACAAGTCAGCGTTTTGGGCGCCCATTTCAGAATATAGTTTGATCCCTGCACCTGGCCCCAGATGGTATGCGTCTGGTTATCTTTGAGACACTCTGGTACGACAAAACTATAGCCGTGTTCGCCATTGCCCTTTCCCGCATTCTTCAGATCCTGCCGGTAGATATTCGCCAGCGTACTGCCGATTAAAACCGCTGTCGTGCTCGTTGTTCCATCCAGAAACTCAACCATAATGGGCGTATTGGGTTTGTCGCGGTTCCAGACCCAACCCGAGATGGTGCCGCAGTTGACTTGATCCAGATAGCCTTCAAAGTTCCCGGAGACAACCACACTGCCCGGGGTCACCGTCAGCGTGATAAATCCATCGGTTTTCAAAAAACCGTCGGTCGCTGAATAAACCAGGGAAAAAGTGCCTGGCTGCGTCGGCGTTCCGCTGATCTGGCGCGAAGTGGCGTTGAAATTCAGACCCGTTGGCAAACCCGCCAGTGTGTACGTCAATGGATCCGCATCGGGGTCCGTAAAAACCGGCAAGGTGGCGGAGAATGCCTGTCCAACCGTTCCGTTCAGGGCGCTCAGTGTCGGGGCCACGGGCGGCCGATTCGTGACAACCGGAGCTTCAGTCGTTGTAATCCGGTACAAGGTTCCTTCGTTGAACGTCAGGACGTAAAGTTCGCCATTAGCATCTTCGCCAAAGCTGATTGGATTGACCAGAGTTGGGGTTTGCAGCCTATTCTGATACGTGTTATCGGCCTCCCGGCGCAGCAGCCACAGTTTGCCCTGCGCGTAATCACCGTATACATACCAACCCCGAAGCGACGGATACGTCGTGCCCCGGTAGACATATCCTCCCAAAACCGAAGCTTCTTTGTTGCCGTTGTTCGAAAAACCGGCATACTCGTGCAGGGGCATGACTAAGTTAGTGCCGGACTGGCAATCCGCCGTCGCGTATGGGTGCGCCCCTTCGTAGCACCGCCAACCGAAGTTCTGGGCGGCTGGAACGGTTTTGTTAGTAGTTGCTGCCACAAAATCAACTTCTTCGTATCCATCCTGCCCGTTGTCGCCCAGCCAGAGATCGCCGGTTTCCCGGTCGAAGCTACACCGCCAGGGGTTGCGCAAACCGCGCGCCCAGATTTCATCGGGAATGCCGTCGTTGAGCGTCAGGTAAGGGTTCGTCGGCGGAATGCTGTAGGGCGATCCGCTGTTGACATCGATGCGCAGAATTTTGCCGTACGGTTTCTGCAGATTCTGAGCGTTCCCCAGCACATCACCCGTTTGGCCACGACCCACGTTACCGTCATCACCGATAAAAATATACAGATAACCGTCCGGACCAAACAGCAGTTTGCCGCCCCGGTGGCCTTTACCCGGAAACGGAAACGTCATCAGCACCTGCTCGCTCGCCAGATCGGCCACATTCGGATTGGTCCCGTTTCGGGTAAACCGGGATAAAACGCCCTGCCCGTCTTTCTGATTGAAAAAAACGAAGCAGTAGCCGTTGTTCGTGAAATTGGGATGAAAAGCGAGGCTGTAAATCCCGTTGTATTCGACATCAGCCAGCCGGCTGACCGGAATTTGAAGGTAAGGCGTCGAAAGAACCGCGCCGGTTGACTCAACAATCTTGATTTTACCGCCCATTTCGGCGACAAACAGCCGGTTCGTTGCGGCATGAGCAATATCGACCGGTTTGGTCAGGCCAGTTACCCACGACTGTAGACTGAGCTTGGGCGTTTGCGCCCAGGCACTGATGAGACTTATTGCATACAGACAAAGACTCCAGAATACGGTAAAATAGTTTTTCATGAGCGTGGAAAATGGGTTTTACAACATTACCCAAAGTTCCGGCTCTCTTTTCAGACCAATTGTTAATCTTGTGCCAAATACTGTTAATTCTGTACCAAATTCAATTTTTTTCAGAGGGCATGGGCAGAGAGGTAAAAGCAAAGGGGTAGAATAGAGTTCCCCCGCTGCCCAACGCCATTTCACTCGCTCCGCAGCGTCTTCACCGGATTCGCCAGCGCGGCTTTGATGCTTTGGAAACTGACGGTCAACAGCGCGATGCCGACGGCCAACATCCCGGTAAGGGCAAAAATCCACCATTGAATATCCGTTCGGTACACGAAATTTTCCAACCAGCGATTCATGGCGTACCAGGCAATCGGGCTGGCAATGGCCAGGGCCATAACGACGAGTTTCAGGAAATCCCTGGAAAGCAGCGTCACGATACTGGCAACCGACGCGCCCAGCACTTTCCGAATGCCGATTTCTTTGGTCCGTTGTTCGGCGGTGAACGCGGTCAGGCCAAACAGGCCGAGGCAGGACACCAGAATCGTCAGGATGGCAAAGCAGAGAATAATCCGGCCAATGCGTTGTTCCGACTGGTACTGTGCGTCCAGATCCTGGTCCACAAAACCGTAGCTGAGTGGGTAATCGGTTTTCATTTTCTTGTACTCGTTTGCTACCCCGGCCAGCGTACGCGCCACCAAACCGGGTTTGGTTTTCACCAGCAGATTAAAATAGAATTCCTTCGGGCGAAACCGCAATATAAAAGGCTGTATGGCAACGTGTAACGGCCGGAAATGAAAGTCTTTCAGCACACCAATGATCTGGCCCTCGGTCCCCCAGAATTTCACCCGTTTTCCCAGCGCACGGGCGGGCGTCCAGCCCATCCGTTTAGCCGCTGTTTCGTTGATCATGTAGGCACCCCGTTTCGACAGCGTATCGGAAGTGATCTGAGTCGAAAAATTTCGACCGGCCGCCAGCGACATCCCGGCGGTTTTGATAAAATCGGCATCGACGTTGATTTGCGTAATTAAAAACTCATCTTTGGGTGCCTGCCCTTCCCATTCGATGAGGGTGCTGTTGTTCATGTTGACCAGATTGCTCGTGGCAACGGATGCCTGCGCGACACCCGGCAATTGTTCAACGCCGGTTTTGAACTGCTGCGCTTTGCCCCGCATGTCGCCTTTAAGTCGGACGTAGAGCAACTGGGATTGATCAAATCCCAATTTGGCCGTTTGAAGGAAAGAAAGTTGCCGGTAAATAATGACCGTACTGATTGCCAGCGTAATTGATAACACGAATTGCCCCACCACCAGCGATTGCCGAAAACCCCGTCCCGTCTGTATACTGGAAAAATGCCCCACCACTCCGGTTTTCAATACACTGATTGGCCGGAATGACGATAGAAAAAAGGCCGGATAAAGCCCTGCGAGTAAACTCACCACGGCAGTTAAACCACTGATCGTGAGCCAGAACGCCGTAAGTTGGTACGGAATATGCAGACTTTTGCCGGCCAGGTTGTTGAATAACGGAAGCAGGGCTTCAGCCAGCAGCACGGACAACAGCATGGACAGCACGGTCATTAAGGTAGCTTCGCCCAAAAACTGCGTAATCAGGCTCGTCCGTTGTGCGCCCACGCTTTTCCGAACGCCCACCTCTTTGGCCCGTTGCGACGCCCGCGCGGTGGCCAAATTGATGAAGTTGATAACCGCAATCAGCAGCACAATCAGCCCCACCGTAACGAAAATGCGAATGTAGGCAATGTCGCTGCGTCGGCCATAATCGGTTTCGAACGCAAAGTCTGAGTACAGGTAAATTTCCGACAGGGGTTGCAGCAACAGGGGCGTTTCGTTGCCCGAATCGTAGCGTTTGAGTTGACTGCGTACTTTATCCGCAAAGGCCGTCGGGTCGACGGGGGCACCTGAATCATCCGGTTTTAGCTGAACATAGGTGTGGTAGCTGTTGCTGTTCCATTTCATGCTCCATTCGTCGTAACGTTCGAGCCACTTGAAGGGCATAAGTATCTCAAATTCAATGTGCGACTGAACCGGTGGATTTTGGGCAACACCGACCAGCATGAGCGTTTGGTCGTTATTGAGTTTGAACGATTTACCCAGAATATTTTGCTGCCGCCAGTTTGCCCCAAAAAACCGCACGGCCGTGGCTTCGCTCAGAATGACCTCATCGGGCCCGCGAAAAACCGCATTGGGACTGCCCAGCAGAAGGGGATAACTGAATACCTCAAAAAAGCTGGGATCAACCACCTGCATCTGGTTCGATTCGACCGCCTGGTTTCCGTGGCTTAGCAGTCCGCTCCACCGTCCCATGCGGCATACCCGTTCCACTTCCGGAAAATCCCTGGCGATCGTACCGGCCAGCGGTCCGGGCGTCATGGCCACGTCAAAAATACCTTCCGGCTGTTTCTGCTTTTCGACCAATCGATAAATGTGGTCGTAGTTGGCGTTGAACCGGTCGTAGCTCAACTCGTCGTACACATACAGGGCAATCATCAGACAGCACGCCATTCCGAGTGCCAGGCCGCCGATGTTGATGAACGAATAGACTTTGTTCTTGACCAGGTGACGCAACGCGATTCTGAAATAATTCCGGATCATATCGGGGTGAACATTAGAACGTTGAAAATCGGAACCGGTTTGTCGGCGACGGCGCACGAACGGCGGCAACACCGACACCACACTGAGCAAATACCGCAAAACCGCCTGCGTTTTTCCGGCCCGCCGATACCAATACGCGTACAATTCCTCCAGATCACCCTCGACTTCTTCCAGCGTTTCGCTCGGATGTAGCCGGATCAGGAGCCAGCGCGCCCAGCGGGGGGCGGTCCGACGATTCGGTTTTTGAGTTTCAGTTGCCATCGGTTTTTAGTTAAGAATGAAGAGTTATGAGTGAAGAGTTGGCCGCCCGCGCGGTTGCTGACGCGTTAACTCTTCATTCTTCATTCGGAACGCAACGTTTTCACCGGATTCATCAACGCAGCTTTGATGCTCTGGAAACTGACCGTTACGAGGGCAATGCTCACCGCCAGCACCCCGGCTACGGCAAAAATCCACCAGGAAATGTCAATCTTGTAGGCAAAATCATCCAGCCACTGCGACACGGCATACCAGGCAATCGGCGAGGCAACGACAATCGCCACCAGCACGAGTTTCAGGAAGTCTTTCGACAACAGGGCGACGATGCTACCCACGGACGCCCCCAGTACTTTCCGAACGCCAATCTCTTTGGCTCGCTGCGCAATCGTGTACGACGACAGCCCGAATAACCCCAGCGACGCGATCAAAACCGCCAGAAAAGAGAAGAAGGTGGTGATTTTACCAAACACCTGATCATCACGGTATTGTTGATCAAACCGCTCATCCATAAAGAAATACGAGAAGTTGTTGCCCGGAAAAAATGCCTCGTAATCTTCCCGGATCTGATCAATCGTTTTTTCCAGATTGCTGGTCTCAATTTTGAAGGAATAAAAACCGCCATTGGTATAAAACGGCTGGAAAACAATCGGCTCAATCGGGTGCCGCAACGATTGCTGGTGGAAATCACTAACCACGCCCACGATTTCTTTTTCCTGACCAAATAAAGTGAACTTCTGACCCACCGCCGAAGTAGCTGTTGGAAAACCCAGTAACCGGACCGTCGACAGATTGACGACCGTATTCACCACCTTCCGGCCATCCGGATTGGAGTCGGTCGTGAGGAAGTTCCGGCCCGCCAGCAGCTTGATCCGGTAGGTATCAAAAAAATCCAGATCGACCGCCATCCGACTGACGGTTACCCCTTTGGCTTCGTTCGAACCCACGCGTTTCACGTTAAAGGTGCGGGGAAGGCGGTTTCCAAACAGGTTGACCGAGGCCGTTGCAGATTTGACGGCAGCCCGTTTTTTTACCTCGGCTTTGAAACTGTTGATCCGGTCGATGGCGGTCGAGTCCCAGCGGGTCAGGTCGGGGCCGGAAATGACCAGCATTTGTTCCATGTTGAAACCCAGGTTTTCTTTTCGCATGAACTCAAGCTGCCGGAAGACGATAAACGTTCCGATAATCAGGACAACGGAAGCCGTATACTGAAAAACCACCAGCGATTTGCGCACCCAAACACCCTTCGCCGACCGCTTGAAACTGCCTTTCAGCACCTGAATGGCCTGGAAAGCCGAGAGCGCAAAGGCCGGATAAAAACCGGACAGGAAAATCCCAAGCGCAAAGGTACCCACCAGCATCAACGCCATCAGGCTGCCGCCATAGCCCTGACCGGTCAATAAGGCAAGCGACAAGGGCTTATCAACGATCTGATTTAAAACAGGTTGCAGCATAACCGTTAAGAACAGGGCGAGAATCAGCGCGAACAAATTGAGCAAAACCGATTCGGATAAAAACTGCCCGATCAGTTGCCCCGAGGTAGCTCCGGCTACTTTCCGGACGCCGACTTCTTTGGCCCGTTCCATCGAGCGCGCAGTAGCCAGGTTGATGTAATTGATCCAGGCAATGAGCAGAATAAAAACCGCAATGATCAGCATCGTCCAAACCGCCTTACCGCTGTTGACCACCCCGATTTCGTACTCATAATCGGAGAAAAGATGCGCTTTCCGCAGGGGTTGCAGATAAAATTTTTCAACGCTCCCTGACACCTTATCCCCGTTAAAATACCGCTCGCTGAAGGCCGGAAACTTTTGTTCCAGCGCAACGGCATCGGCCTCCGGTTTAAGCTTTAGATAATGCCACATATCCGACCCTTCCCAGCTGTCTTTCACCCAGTTGCCCCAGGTTCTAACCAGCGTTTCGTACGAAACCAGTACCCCGAATTGCAGGTGTGAAGCCGCCGGAACGTCTTTCATAATGCCCGTAATCCGGTACGGTTCCGTGTCCAGATCGATGTACAGCGATTGTCCAAGCAGGCTGGCGTAGTCTTTCGGCTGAACACCAAAAATTCGTTGGGCATTGCTTTCCGTCAGTACCAGACTGTTCGGGGCTTTCATCGCCGTTTTCGGGTCGCCCACCACCAGCGGAAAGGTGAAAAAGCTCAGGAAATGTTCATCCACGTAAAAGCTGCTTTCTTCCGGGAAAAGCGATTTGTCCCGCCGTAGCTTCATTCGCCCCGCGCCTACAATGGTCGTGTAGCCTTCTATTTCCGGGTAATCTTTCGCCATCGTTTTGCCGATGGTCGGGTACGTAATGGTGCCGTGCTGGATGAGCTTCCCTTTCTGAAACCGATCGTTCGTTACGCGGTAAATCCGGTCGATGTCCGTTTGAAACTGGTCAAAACTCAGCTCGAAACTAACATATTGCAAAATCATCAGGCAAGCCGTAATGCCAACCACCAGCCCACTGAGATTCACCCCTGAAAAAACCTTATTTTTCCAAAGGTTGCGAAAAGCTATTTTGAGATAATTGCGGATCATAATCGGGTGCAGGGGTGATAATTGTTGGTAATATTCTTCTTCGTGGGAACGACGGCGCACGAACGGCGGCAACACCGACAGCACATTGCGGACATACTGCCAGGTCGCCGTTTTTTGCCCGGCCCGCCGATACCAGTACGCATACAATTCGTCCAGATCGCCCTCGACTTCCTCCAGCGTTTCGGCCGGGTGCAGGCGGGTCAGCAGGCGATGCGCCCAGCGGGGCGGATGAGGGTGGTTGGATGGTTTCATATTTTAAAAATGAATAATGAACAGGCGCGGCCGACGTCCACCTTTCGGAACCGCCCGCGCGGTTCATTGCTCATTCGCTTCGCAGTGACTTCACCGGATTCATTAAAGCGGCTTTGATGCTTTGATAACTAACCGTTAGCATCGCAATGCTGATGGTCAGTAAACTGGCCAACACAAACAACCACCACTGGATGTCGATCTTGTAGGCAAAACTCTGCAACCAGCGATTCATCGTATACCAGGCAATGGGGGAGGCAATGACAATCGCAATCAGCACCAATCTCAGAAAGTCTTTTGACAACAAAGCCACGACGCCGGTCACGGATGCCCCCAACACTTTCCGTACACCAATTTCCTTGGTCCGCTGTTCGGCCATAAACGCGGATAAACCATACAAACCAAGGCAGGAAATGAAGATGGCAAGTGCGGCAAACAAATTAAAAATGCGTCCCATTTGTTGTTCGCTGCGGTACAGATCGTCGAGGTTTTTATCAAAAAAATGATAGGTAAACGGGTAGGCCGGATTGAGTTCCTGATTGATTCCTTCCAATACTTTTATCGTTGCTTCCGTATTATCCGGTTGTGTCCGCACCATCACCAAACCACCCCATTTGTTCAGACGCAATACCAATGGCTCAATGACGTATTGCAGTGATTTGAAATTAAAGTCCTTTACAACGCCGATAATCGTTCCCTTTGTCCCGCCAAACGAAATGCGTTTTCCCACCGCATTACCCGCATTCATTCCCATCACCTGCATCGCTTTTTCATTGATCATGTAATTGGAACTATCGCCTTTAAATGCAGCAGAAAAGCTACGACCGGTCAGGATTTTCATTTTAAAAACATCGATAAAATTTTCATCGACGTCGATTGAGGGGATTACAACTTGCGAGTTCGGGTCCCGCCCTTCCCATTCGACATCGATTGTACCCGAAATAAGCGCGGCTGGCAATTCTGAGATAACGGAGAAATTACTGGTCAACGGATTTTGTCGTAATGCGTCTTTATATACGGCTAGCTTACTCCATAAATCACCCGTCATGGGCGTATATAAAAGATTCGACTTCTCAAAACCGAGGTTTTTATTTTTAATAAAGTTCATTTGGTTATAGACAACTGCCGTACCAATCAATAACACGATAGCTACCACAAACTGGGCAATAACCAACCCATTCCGAAATAAAAGGCTGCCGCCCGCAAACGTAAATTTCCCTTTTAATACGCTGACCGGCCTAAACCCGGAAAGAAATAAGGCCGGATAACTGCCGGAAATGATCCCCGTTATGAACGCAATACCAACCAGCTTTATCAATAAATCTCCATCCTGTAAATGAACCGCTAGTTTTTTTTCAGTTAATGTATTAAACACAGGCATAAACAGGTAGACAACTCCAACAGCGATCAATAACGAGATAAAAGAAACGATCAGTGCTTCACTCAAAAATTGTCCAACAAGTTGAAAACGGGTTGCTCCCACTACTTTTCGCATCCCAACTTCCTTTGTCCTTCGGGCCGAATGGGCCGTAGAAAGATTCATAAAGTTGATGCAACCCACCGCAATGATAAATAAGGCAACGATGAAAAAGATATTTACATATTGGATATTGCCGTGACCCGGTACATCTATTTGCAAATCGGAATGCAAATGAATGCTGGTTAACGGTTGTAATTGAAAATCAATTTTTCCATCGGAATTATGGCGCTTATAAATTTGCTGAATACGCGGAATATGATTCTGAATATCTACTGAAGAACTGTTTTTATTGAATTGCAGATACGTGTAAAAATTAAACCGATCCCAGACATTATTCCTCAGGTCATAATTGGATTTTGCGAGAGCCGCCATTGGGATAATAAAGTCAAACTGCAGATGAGAATTAGAAGGACTAGTGGCCAGAATACCGGCAACGATAAAATTCTCTTTATTATTGATACGGATGATTTTTCCTAAAGCCGGTTCTGTACCATAATATTTCTCCGCCATTTCTTCCGTTAATAATATACCACCCGGATCGCGCATAGCGGTTTTAGCATTTCCCTGTAACAAATCGAAAGAAAAGAATTGCAGGAAATTTGAGTCAGCAAAAAACACTCGCTTCTCTTCAAATTTATTTCCGCCCGCTTCAAAAAGATGTGTTGAGGATTTACTCAATCGTAGCGATGCTTCTATTTCGGGCATTTCTGCCTGCAAACCGCTGCCCATTCCTGCGGGACTGACGGCTGCTCTAAAATCACCCGCACTACAGATAAGCCGATACAGCTGCTCACTATTCCGATGGAAACGGTCATAGCTTAACTCGTTCTGCACCCACAAAAGGATGAGAATACTCGATGCCATCGCAATGGAAAGCCCGGCAATATTCAGTATGGAATACGTTTTTTGGCGGATTATATTCCGCCAGGCAACTTTGAAATAATTACGTAGCATATCCGGATGACGATTTGAGAGTGGGCTATGGTCTTTTTGGGTGTGTCTTTTTCGTACAAAAGGCGGCAAAACCGACACGACGTTCAGCAAATACCGCAACGTGGCCTGCGTTTTCCCCGCCCGCCGGTACCAATACGTATACAATTCATCCAGATCGCCCTCGACTTCTTCCAGCGTTTCGGCCGGATGCAGGCGGGTCAGGAGCCAGCGGGCCCAGCGGGGGGGCTGAACCGGTTTTTCAGGGCGGTTCTCCGGCGCGTTCATAAACCGCTTATTTTTAGCGCGTTTGGTGGCACCAATTGCCAGAGATGGCTGCGCAGTTCCTGAATGTCCTGCAACGCCCGGCTGCCCAAAGCCGTTACCTTAAACAGCCGTTTGCGCCGTCCACCCCGGTCGGCGGTGGCGCCCCCGAGTTCAGAACTGACAAAACCTTTTTCTTCCAGCCGGATCAGGGTATTGTGAACGGTGCCAAACGTAACGAGTCGGCCCGTGTGTTCTTCGAGCGCCTGACTGACCGTGACGCCGTAGGCTTCACCGTCCAGGATGGCAACCATCAGCAAAACTACCTCTTCAAATTCTCCTAAATAGGTACGACGCATGGGGTTCAGGTATTAGTCTCTATTTTATCGTACAAATCTTTTGCCAAATCCCAAGATTGCCTTTACAGACTTAAATTAAGCGGTTTCGATATTTTTCAGTGTCCACTTACGGACAAGAACCGTCCCGTAACGGACACCAACGGGCAAACGACCCCACATCCCAAAGGGAGGTTCTAAGCAGGGAGAATGGTGCTTACACCAATCACCAAATGCAGAAATTTTCTGCACAAACTGTTAGTCTCCGGTTTGTACAAAGCACAAAAAAGCCGGAAACACATCGTTCCCGGCTTTCCATTACCCACAAAACTTGACTACTTAGCGATGATTACTTTTACGGCTTTCTGTACATTTTCGCCTTTCAATGAACAGAAATACATGCCCGCAGCCACATCCTGCAGCGTTACTTTCAGATGGTATTTGCCAATGTTGTGGTGTTTGCGAGCCACTAAGGTCTGAATGATCCGCCCCTGCCCATCGACCAGATCGATCCCCGCATTTCCGGCAGTGAGCAGTTGGTAAAGTACGGTTAGTTCGACGGATGCCGGGTTTGGCGTCACGACCAGTTGTTCCGATCCCAACAGATCATCGACTCCGGCTACCCCTACCACCTGTACCCCCAAAGTGGCTTTGGTCGTTCCGGTTGCGCTGGGGTCGATCAATACCGGTTTTTTAAACTCAATCTTGCTCTGAACATCGTTCTTGCAATACCGCTCTTCGGCCCGGACGAAGGCTTTTACCGGCGACTGGATCGACATTTCATTGCTGATGTTACTGCCAAACCGGCTCAGGATGTCTTTCTGGATTTTTTCACCGGTTTCGGCAATCCGAACAACTCCCTCCTGCTCCGTTGAAGGAAAGGAAAACAACGCCACCGGTACTCCCGCCGTTACGGCACCGATTTCCACTGCTTGCGGAGCCATACCGACCTGATGTACGGCAAAGCCTTCTATCGAAGCCACGGGTGATATGGCTTTTGACATAATCAACTCATTATCAAACACAAAATCCTCCCAGGAACCGTTGATATTGGTAATTTCAAACTTCGAATCTCGACCGGAACCGGCTTCGGGTGCGGTAAATCCATTGGGAGTTATGATACTGAACTGACCCGTTATGAGCCGGTGAGTGCTCGATATGGAAGGCACGTACCAGGCCGTAATGCGTTGGTTGGCTTTATCATAGGTGAGACGAAAATCAACGGTCTGGTCCTTGCTGTTTTTTTCCGTGCATTGCGCCATCGCCCCATTTGCTCCCAGTAAACCGCAACCCAGGATTACCGTAACGCTTCGAAGTATTCCAGTCAGTCTCGTAGTCGTTTTCATAGGCTATTTTTGGTGTGCCTGATGTCATTTATTGTACAAACATACTACTTTAGAAGATTTTTGCGCCCGAAAGTCACTATTAGCGGCCGCAAAAATGATTCAAGGAAGGACTTACACTTTGGGAACCGGCCAGTTACTGCGGTAGTGTGCTTTTACCAACTCGTTGGCCTTTTCACTATTGACAATTTTATTCGCTTCAGCATCCCAGAAAAGTTTTTGGCCGGATCGGTAGGCAATGTTACCCAGATGCGCGTGCAGGGCCACATCCCGCCCGATTTCGACGGAGCAATTGGGTTTCTGCCGGTTTCGGACGCAGGTGACGAAATTGAGCGTATGGTTGTCCAGATCCTTGCCGTTGCCGAATTTGGGCGGCTGAGCCGGAACCAGGTAATTACCGGCATCTGCCTCCGGGAAAAGCTCCCATTTAGACCGGTCGATCACGACGGTTCCCAGATTACCGATAAAGGCCACGCCGTGTTCGCGGTCGAACGGGCCGCGTCCCGTACCGAGCGATTGCTCCCAGAGCAGCGTAAAATTGCCGTAGTCGTACACCACCTGCATCGTGTCGGGCGTTTCGCTGGCGTGATCGGGAAAACCGTATTTGCCGCCCAGTGCCACCACGGATTTCGGCGCACTGACATTCATTCCCGACAGCGCCATGTCGATCATGTGGGCGCCCCAGTCGGTCATCAAACCACCTGCATAATCCCAGAAATAGCGAAAACTGCCGTGAAACCGATTCGGATTGAACGGGCGTTTCGGGGCCGGGCCCAGCCACATGTCGTAATCGACACCCGCCGGAACGGGTTCGTCGGGCTTCACCGGAAACGTTTTTCCGTAGGGCATAAAAGCCCAGGTTCGTACCGAGCGAATGCGACCAATTTTACCCGAGCGCACAAAATCCAGGGCCGCATTCCAGTGCTGACCACTGCGTTGCCACTGCCCTACCTGTACAATCCGGTTGTGTTTCCGGGCGGATTCTACCATCAGGTTGCATTCCTCGATGGAATTGGCCAGCGGTTTTTCCACGTACACATCCTTCCCGGCCTGACAGGCATACACCGTCATCAGGCAGTGCCAGTGATCGGGCGTGCCGATGATCACGGCATCAATGTCCTTGTTTTCCAGCAGCTTGCGAAAATCACTGTATAAAACCGGCTTTTTACCCGACGATTTTTCCAGCTCGGCCGCGCGTTTGTTCAGCACGTTACTATCGACATCGCACAGAGCCGCACAGCGAACACCCGGATGTTTGAGCATGGAGGTCAGGTCGTGCCAGCCCATGTTGTTGCAACCGATCAGTCCCACCACCACCTCATCGTTCGGAGCGGTTTTGGACGGAGCCGTCAGCAGGTCGGCAGGAAGTGCCGTCGACAAACCAAGGCCGGTGGCGATTTGGGAAGATTGTTGCAGGAATTTACGTCGGGAAGAAGTCATCAGGAGTTAGGAATATTGAATGAGCAAATTAGCACAATCCCAACGAATCCTATGACCTTTCCGTCAGCTTTTCCGGAGCGGTTTTTCATTTTACCTGCAATTTCACCACCACCGGCAGATGATCCGACGCATATTGTTCGTCGATTACGTTGGTGGACAGCGTTTTAAAAGTTTCCCCCGGTTTGTATAGGATGAAATCAATGGCACGGTTGGGCTTTTCGACCGGAATGGTGGGCGCACACGTCTGGCAGCTTCGGACGAAATGCTGATCGAGATACTGAATCACCCGGCTGTCGGACAAGGCGTTGAAATCGCCCCCCAGAATTACCGGCAGATCCGAATTTTCAAAGTGTTTGACAATCAGCTCGGATTGCGAAACCCGGTTGGGTTCTTTCAAATCGAGGTGCGTACAGCCAAAAATAATTTTCTTCCCTTTTGAAATTTCTACCGTCACGCCCGCAAACGTGCGGGGTTCGCCCTTAATTTCCGGATCGACCGGCAGCGAAAACCGGGTTGAATCCAGAATCGGAAACCGGGACAAAACCGCCACGCCGTAATCCCCGCCCTGGTGGTCGATGGCTTTGGAGAAAAAGAAATGCATTCCGGTCAGCCGGGCCAGTTCGCGGGCCTGATTCAACCCTTTTCCCGACCGTTCCGTATTAACATCCACCTCCTGCAAAGCCACCAGGTCCGGTTTTTCTTTTCTGATCACGCGGGCGATGGCTTCCACATCGATTTTTGTTCCGGCCGACGGCGGGTTGCAGTGGTGAATGTTGTAGGTCATCACCGTCAGCGTTTTGGCCTTTTTAGTCGGGCGGTTTTCCGAAACGCCTTCACCCAGGTTCGCGAAGGAATGGACGGAAATCAAAAGAAGAAATACTGTAAACAACTGTTTCATATTACTAGAGGTGAGAGAATAGACAAGAGAATAAAGAGAACAGATGTGTGGTTAATGATTGATAATCAAAAAATTAGTCTCTTGTCTATTGTCTGATTATTGAATAGACTACGTTCGCGCTTTTTTCGGAATGGTGTATTTGCCCACGACCTCGCCATCGTCCCGGATCATTTTCAAATCCAGTGTTTTGCTGGTTGCGTGAAGTTTAATCAGGGTGCGGTTTCCTTCCAGCGGGCCACCGCCAATCACGATCGGATAATTGTGGTCGGCATTGGGGTCGTGGGTACCGTAACGATGCGTATGCCCCGAAAGTTGAAGATCAATTTTGGCTTTATTCAACAACGGCCCGAACATTTCCTGGCAATGCATCGGGCCGTGCCAGTCGCCGGAATGGTAAGGTGAAATATGAATCAGGACGATTCGGAACGGCGCTTTCTTGAATTCGGCGCTTTCGATTTCTTTCTCCAGCCACTTTTTCTGGGTTTCGCGGTAGCGGTCGAAGGCCGACAAACCGCCGTATTCCACGCTGTCGTCGGTCTTGTCTTCGCCGGAATCCAGCACCACAAACCGCACCGGCCCGCGCGTAAAGGCGTAGTAATATTTGTTGTCGGGATAGGCATAATAGGCCGGAATGTGCCGGGAAAAACTGCCCCGGCATTCGTGGTTGCCCTGCGTCAGAATGAACGGAAACTCGGTGGCAAAAATATCGACCGCCGGTTTGATCAGGTGATCGATCATCTGCTGTTCCTCCGTCACCCAGTCGAAACAGTCGCCGTTGAAAACGACAAAATCAAAATCACGCTTATTGCCTGTATAGCCGTGGCGGTAAAGCAGTTGCGGAATGATCTGCGGCCGGTCGTGGATATCGTTGAAAACCACCATTTTGAATTCTTCCTCATTCTCCGCCGGGGTTTTAAAACCGTATAGCGGACTGCTGATGGTTTCGCCAAACTCAACCTTCGAACCTTTGTAGCCCAGCACTTCGGTGGAAACGATCTTGTATTTGTGGTCGGTACCCGGTTTCAGGCCCGTCAGCGTAATTTTATTGATGCGGTTATTGGCTTCGATCAGGCCGTTGTTGTAACCGACCTCCCGTTTGCTGGTGTAGGCTCCGGCACCGTATTCGACCCAGCTAAATGAGTTCTTGTTGGTTATCCACATGATTGTTACTTCATACGTACCGATATTTTGCAGATAAGGTCCGGCAATAAAGCGGTTTTTTTCCTCGGCCTGTCCGGCGGAATTTGCCAGCGTAGTAGAAACCGGGAGCAAACTGAGCGCCCCAATCTGCGACATTTTTTCAAGAAACGAACGTCTGTCTTTGAGCATAGTTAAGGTGTTTAAGAAATGGATAGGAACACGGACCCAACAGATGAACACAGATAAAAATCCGTTCTGATCCGTTTCATCCGTTGGGTCCGTGTTCCTATCAAATTTACTCCCAGTTCGGGTTCTGCGTCAGGTTGGTATTCAGCAGCCGTTCCTGTTTCGGAATTGGGTACAGGTAATCGCGGGCTTCGTTGAATTTCTTGGTAATGTGCCCGTTGACCACAATGTTGCCGCCTTTAGCACCATTTTCCAGCAAGATTTCGCTGCCGAGCTTCAGCAATTGCGCGCCCGCGACGGTCGGTTTGGTGCCTTCGTAAATCACCAGATCGGGTTTTCCGTTTTTGTCGAGGTCATAACTGCCCGGTCCGGGGAAATACATCCCTTTAAACGTTTTGGTCAAAAGTTGGCCTTCTTTCCAGCGAATCAGATCGTCCCAGCGGAAGAAGTTTTCCATTACCAGCTCGATCCGCCGTTCGCGCCGGATTTCCAGAATCACTCCGGTATTGGTGCCTTTCAGTTGGGTGTACTGCTGCGCCTGATACGGATCGGGATTGGCGTTGGCAGCCGCCAGATTGATGTTCGGCATACCCACGCGGTCGCGGGTCAGTTTAGTCGAAATATCCAGATCGGCCTGCGTCAGCGTTCCGCGTTCGGCTTTGGCTTCGGCGTAGTTCAGCAGCACTTCGGCGTACCGGAAAACCGGCATATCCGTAATGTCCTTGCTGAACGTATCCCACTTCGGCGCCGAAACGAATTTGATCAACTGATACCCCGTCACGGTTGCGCCAAATTCCGGAACCAGCGGGGTATTTTCGCCAATCCGCGTATAGCCCGGCGTCCGAATCGTTTGCGCCAGCCTCGGGTCCCGGTTCTGGACTTCCTCCGCAAACTGCATGGTGTCGTAGCCCTTGATGTCTGTAAACCGGGTACCGTCGGCCATCAGGTAGCTGTTCACCAGCTTTTTCTCCAGACCCGGTTTTCCGTACGACGCCGTCATGGTGTAGTAATTGAGGTTATGATACACCTGCAATTCGTCGCTGAAATCGCGCGCCAGAATCACCTCGTCGGGAATGGCATTGTCCGCCGAAAACAGCTTCAGGTAAGCGGTCGTGGGCGTGGCTTTGTAGATCGAATAACCGCTGTTTTTCATCAAATCCTCCGACGCCAAAATACAGGCATCCAGAAACTTATCGGCATTGGGCAGACTGAACTCGGGATGATACTTCCGAAATGTTCCTTCGTACAAGGCCATGCGGGATTTCAGCGCGAGCGCCGTCCATTTGGTCACCGAATTGAGCTGGCGCGAATTGTCGAGGTTGGCGATGGCGTAGTCGATGTCGGCCATGACCGAATCCATCACCATCGCCCGCGAGTCGCGCGGTTTTGTCAGCAATTCCTGATCCAGCACTTCGATGGTTTTGGAATACCAGGGCACATCGCCGAACCGCTTCACCATCCCGAAGTAGAAGTAAGCGCGGAAAAACCGGGCGAGTCCGTTGTACTTGGCCACCGCTTTTTTGTCGGGGCATTTCCCCGAATTGGCCAGAAAGTAGTTGATATTCCGAAGATTGTTCCAACTCCAGCCGCCCCCGCTGGTCGGAACCACGCGCGTTCCCTGCAGCTCGTCGCGCAGGCTGTTTTTGACGACGTTATCCACGTCTTCGTTATACACATCCTCGGCCGAAGGCAGGGCATTGTAGAACGAGTTCGTATACAGCAACAGGTCGTTTTCGGTATTGAAAAAGGTTTCCGGCGAAATGGCGTCCTGCGGCACCAGGTCGAGGTCACACGAGACCAGACCGAATGTGATGGCAATAAGACTTATGATTTTTTTCATGGGAATACGAATGAGAATCGGTTTAGAACGTGACGTTTAGGCCCGCCGAAATGGTTTTGGACAGCGGATACGTGCGTCCATTGGTGGCGTCACCATCAAATTGCTCTGGATCGATGTAGTCGGACCGTAAGGGGGTGAACGTCAGGACATTTTCGCCACTGACGTAAATCCGCGCCCGCGGAATCCGAATCTTTTTGGTCAGTGTTTCCGGGAATGTGTAACCGATGACCACGTTTTTCACCCGGAAATAACCGACGTTCTGAATGTACCGATCATTGGGCGCGTTCAGGTCACCACCGCCGTTGAGGGCCGTATACCCGCGCAAAACCGGGAAGTACGCATCCGGATTTTCGGGCGTCCAGATGTCGTCGGCAAAGTTTTCGGGAATGAACGAATAATACGGACGCGAGTAAGGTCCCCAGAATTTATCGGCGTTGTTACCCGGATACCAGTTTTTCCGCATAATGCCCTGCCCCAATACCGACACGTCAAAACCGTTCCAGGAAGCACCGAGGTTGATGCCATACCGGTACCGCGCCCGGTTGTTCCCAATGATTTTCTGATCGCCGTGGTCGGCCAGAGTGTTGGCACCCTGATCGATTTTGCCGTTGCCGTCCAGGTCGATGAACTTCAGGTCACCGGCCTGCAGTTTGCTCCAGTCGCCGGGGGCGCTCAGCCGCTGTTTATTAACAATCGTCTGGTCAACTTTATACGCCTGCGCTTCTTCGTTGGTTTTAAAAACCCCCTCGATCGAATAGCCCCAGATGTCGCCGATGGTCTGGCCTTCGTAGAAACTCGTCAGAATCTTGTTCGGATTGTCGTATTTGGTAATCACCGACTTCGAGTCGGACAACACGAACGAGGCATTGTAGGCAAACGGTTTTCCAGCTACCTTAAATTGATCGCGCCAGGCCAGCGCCAGTTCAAACCCTTTGGTTTGCAGGTCCCCGGCGTTTTTGGTTGGAACCCCGGCTCCGTAAACCGCCGGCAGCACCTGACCCGGCACCAGCATGTCGGTGGTATTCCGGATGTAGGCGTCGAACGACAGATTCAGGCGGTTTTTCAGGAAATCCGCATCGATCCCGAGGTTCGAGGTCGTGGCTTTTTCCCAGGTCAAATCCGGCGAAATCGGGTTCGGGTTATTGACGTAATACAGTTTTTGCCCGTTATTAATCCAGCTCGACTGCGCCGTCGGCATGATCGAAATGTACGGATAAAAACTGGCCGAAGCGGTGTTCGACGGCAGCTGGTTGCCCAGCGTTCCGTACGACGCCCGGATTTTCAGGTTATTCACCGCATTGCGCAACGGTTCGAAGAAGGACTCTTCGCTGATCCGCCAGCCTGCCGACACAGACGGAAAAAAACCGTACCGCCGACCTTCGCCAAACCGGGAGGTGCCGTCATACCGCCCGTTGACTTCCAGCAGGTATTTGCCGACGTAATCGTAATTTACCCGAAAAAACGCCCCGAACAGCGAATACTGGTACGAATCGCCCCCCGAAAGTTGCTCACCGGTTCCAAGGTTCAGGTCGTTCAGGCTTTCCGACAGCAGGTTTTTCCGAGCTCCGAATAACCGCTGGTGCTTCTTCGATTCGTAGTTCATCCCCGCCGTGGCCGACATATAATGTTTGCCGAATGTATGATTGTAGGAAGAATACAGGTTGGTCACGTTCACCGGATCGAACCACATGGTTTTCCGCAATTGATCGACGTTGTAGTTCGGAACCGTGGTTAGAATGCCCGGCTGAATCGAATACTGCGCAACGGCTGAGCGGTACCAGTCGTCGGCGATGTAAAATGAATACGAGTGGTTAGCCACCAGATTCCAGGTTTTGGTAAAGTCGATCGTGACCGAGTTGATCGTGGTCAGTTCGTGCACGCCTTTCTTGCCGCCCGCAACGCCTTTCAGCAGGTTGGCAAACAAACCGTCGCCGATGGAGTAGTTGTTTTTCAGCGTGTTGTAGGTAGCCGTTCCGTCCGGATTGAGCGGGGCGTAAGCCGGTAACGCGTGCACCGTAATGGCGACGAAATTGGCGTTGGCTCCGCCTTCCAGACCGGGATACGTATATTTCGAATCAAAATACTGCGTGTTGTTGCTCACCTTCAGCCAGGGCGTCAATTGGGCGTTGATCTTGCTGCGGAGTGTGTACGACGTAAACTTGTCCGTGTTGAGCCGCATGATTCCGTTTTTCTCGAAAATCGAACCCGATAGGAAATAATTGACTTTATCGGTTCCGCCGGACAGGTTCAGGTTATGCTGCCGCGACGGTTCGGTCGTGTTGAACAGTGTCTTCCACCAGTCGTAGTTGCCGTAATAGTTGTAAATATCCTTGCCGTTGACGTTTTTAACGACCGTCCAGGGCCGGGCCGGATTTTCGGTTTTGTCGTAGCGACGCGCTTCCAGTTCCTTGTAATCTTCCTCCGAATACCGCGTATAACTGTTGCCGGTCGCCCGAATAAACGCTTCGTCGTTCATCTTGACGTAGTCGTAACCGTTCGTCAGGAACTTGGTGCTGACAGTTGGCGTCGACCAGCCGAAGTTGTTACTGTAGGCGATACTGGTTTTGCCATTCTTGGCGGTTTTGGTCGTTACCAGAATCACCCCGAACGCACCCCGCGCACCGTAAATGGCCGAAGCAGCCGCATCTTTCAAGACCGACACCGATTCGACGTCGGCTGGGTTGATGCGGTTGATGTCGCCCGGAATCCCGTCGATCAGCACCAGCGGACCACCGCCGTTGATCGAGGTTTCCCCGCGTACGTTCAGGTTCCCGCCCTGCCCCGGCTGGCCGGTGCTGAACGTAATGTTCAGGTTGGGAATCATGCCCTGCAAAATCTGGGTCATGTTATTGAGGGGGCGGTTTTCAAGGTCTTTGGCCTGTACCTGCGAAACCGCACCGGTCAGATTCACTTTCTTCTGCGTTCCGTAACCCACCACGACCAGTTCTTCCAGCGTTTTATTGTCCGAAACCAGCGTCACATTCACCACGGAACGATTGCCTACCGGAATTTCCTGCGGGACATACCCCACAAAACTAAAAATCAACACCGCCGACGAATTCGGGACCGAGAGTTCGTAATTCCCTTTCCCATCGGTGGTCGTTCCCTTCGTAGTCCCTTTCAGCACCACCGTTACCCCGGCGAGTGCTTCCTGCTGCCCATCGGAAGCCCGAACGGTTCCTTTGAGCCGGAGTTCCTGGCGGGCAATGTATTCCTGTACTTTCTCTTCCAGAACCGGAAGCTGCGACTCCAGTTTATTGGGTTTTTCGCGTGCCAGTACAATCTGTTCGTTGATTACCTTGTACGTAATGCCCCGGGGCATGAGCAACTGATCCAGTACGCTGGACAGTTTCTGGTGTTTTACATCAATGGAAACCGACTCCCGGAGCGAAACCCGGCTGCTGTAAACGAACTTTGTATTGGCTTTTTCCTGAATCTGGTCCAGTGCCTCCTTGAGCGTAACATTGGTGAGATGAAGCGTCATATCCTTACTCAGGATCGACTGTGCCGCAATCTCCCGACCGTAGCTGATGCCGGTCAGAAGCAAGGCAAGTATCCATTGAAGTAATCCGATACGCATGATTTTTCGCCAGTCAACCGACTGGTTTAGGATAGAATTTTGCATAATTTTGATTGTCTGATAGTTAAGCGCTGTTGGATGAATGTTCCTTTCGTTCGGTGGCACGATGCGAAGGGAGCCTTAGTTCGAACCGGGCGTGGTGGCACATGCCCGGTTTTTTGGCTTAGGGTGGAAGCGAGTAGAAATCGTTCATAGAAAAGATTTATCGTTGGAAATCATTCATTACGAGCGCGTTATTCGGGTTCACAAGGCAATCCGTTCAGCGTCATGACCTTCCCGGACAGGGTGTAGGTCGCATCCAGTGCGGTACAGAGCATTTCCATGATGAAAGGCAACGGCTGCTGTTCAAAATCCGCATTGACAAGGCAATTGGCAATGTTCGGATTCGAAAACCGGATCTGGATGTTGAACCGTTTCTCCAGTTTCTTCGCAACCTGATCGAGCGGGGCATTCTCGAACACAATCGTCACCGGCTCGTAAATCTCTTTTTTAAGCTGACTCGGAACCGCCGACGACACCAGGCGTTTGGAGTCGATTTCGAAGAAAGCCTGCTGCTGCGGTTTCAGGATCACCAGTTGTTCCTTCTGCTCCCGGTCCGGGGCGCTTACCTCCACCCGACCCGTTACGACCGAAATCTGGAATACGTTCTGCGTGGCCGGCGCTTTTACGTTGAAGCTGGTGCCCAACACTTTAATCTTCATTTCCCCGCTCTGAATCGAAAACGGCCGGGATTTATCCTTCGTAACGGTAAAAAAACCTTCCCCTGAAAAAACCACCAGCCGTTTGTCCGGATCAAATTCTTTCGGATACGAAATCGACGCTTCCGAATGCATCCAGACCGAACTGCCATCCGGCAGTTTGTGCATCACCGGACGTGCTTTGTGGTTCACAAAATGCATAATGGCGTCAGGTCCTTTTTCCTCCATCTGCGCAACAATGGAGGCTGGCTGCCGGGCGGTGTAGCGGAAGAAGCCATAGACGCCAATTACCAGCAGCAGAGAAGCCGCAGCCAGCCAGACAATCCGACCCAAGGGCAGGGCTTTCACCAGCGGTTTTTCGTCAGGATGAAGCTGGCTCCGAATTGTTTCGAACGTTTCCTGTTGCAATTGCTGCTGTTCCGATTCGGGCAACGAACCCAGAAAATCCGACTTGCCGTTCAGGGAGGCATACCAGGCTTCCACCAGTTCCTTTTCCTGATCGGTGCATTGATCCCGGAGGTATTTATCTAATAAATGCGGTGAAATGGGCGTTGGCGGCATGTTCAGGAAGGTTACAACTCCGAAGTCGCGCGCCGAAGGGGAAACCCTTAGTCGGTTTGAAAAAAAATTACCGGGATCCGCTTTTCTCCTTGTTGACCGGTTTTTTCGTCACTTATAAACTCAAAACCGCCAGTTATCGACTCCGGCCATTTCGCCACCAAGTAGCCTTTACCTTTGTCCTGCTCAATTGAAAACAACAACGAATAATGAACTCTCTGGCCAAACTAACTGCGGTAACCTTGTGTCTTCTCCCCGGACTATTTGCCTGCGAAAATCAGGAGATTACTCCGGACGCCCCGGCAACCGAGCATTCGGCACCCAATCCGGATTGGGTGCCGACCGATGCCGCTAAACCGTATTTTCTGACCAGGCTCGACGCCCAAACGCTGACGTATTACCGGGGCGGTAAACTCTGGAAACTGATCAAACCGTCGGATCAGCATTCGGAGTTCGAATACGGCCCCAACTGGGTGAGTGCTACCTTGCGCAAGGATCAGAAGCGGACGCAAAAACAGGTCTTTTTGCTGAATGACAAAGGAAATGCGGTTGAATCGTACCTGTATTCCTATGACGATCAGGGCGTTAACACGACCTTAACCGCCATCCACGCATACACGTACGATGCCACCAATAAACTGACTCGGATCAACCTGAAAAATACGCCCAATGACCGTAAACTATTCTTTTACGATACCAACGGCGACTTGATTCGGGTGGAAGTGTACAACGCCAGCAACGTCAAAACAGCCGAAAATACGTACAGCTACGAATTACCCGGTGTTGCGCGTCAGGTAGACCAGGATCCCATCCACGAATATTACGGACTGAGTACGCAGGGTAACTTACTGAACATTTTTGGAAAGATGAATAAGCACCTTTTGCGCCGGTATTCGTTTAAAAGCATGTATACGAACCAGGTTATTGATGAGAAAATCCTGCATTATACGCTCAACTCGAACGGCTATGTCGTGAATTACACGCAATTCGACGTAGAAGCCAATGTCATGCTGCCCGGCAAAGTCAGCTATGAATACGTAGTGACTCCTTAAGCACAATAGCTTCGTCGTTCAAAAGGCCCCGGTTTTCGAATCGGGGCCTTTCTGTTTAGTAAGATGCGGTTTGGGGTCAGAAAAAGGAAATCAGCAGGAAGGCGTAGGCGAAATGTTCTTTCAGGTATTCCTTCAATACCCGGAGGGCTTTGGTAATGTGCTGTTCAACGGTTTTTTCAGAAATGCCCAATTGCAGCGCAATCTCCCGGTTGGAGTGGCCTTTCCGGCTCAGCATAAATACCTCTTTGCATTTGGGGGGCAATTGAAAAAGCCCTTTTTCGTAGCGATCCTGCAGATCGGAAGTCAGGATTTGCTGATCCGTCAATTCCGTGGAATCCCCGGTTTGTACTTCCCATTGCGTGTAATGAAACCGGCGGGTATATTCTTTGCGGTAATGCGAAATGATCAGATTTTTGGTACTGGAAAACAAAAAGGAACGGCAGCAGTGCACCGCACTCCGATGGCGTTGCTGCCAGATCGTGACAAACAATTCCTGAACAATTTCCTGAGCGGCAAACCGATCATTTAACTTACTGAATGAATAGTTAAATAAAAGCCGGAAATAGCGATTATAAAGCTCCGCAAACGCCGATTCGTCGTTGTTTTCGCTGATTAACGTCAGGATGTTTTCGTCGGAATAGGTGCTGTAAGATGAGTTCATACCCTGAATTTCCTAAATCCGTTTACGTAATTTGAAATGCGCTTTACAAAATTCGGTCTATTTATTAGTTTAAACACGCTTTTAATTATTAAGGAATTGCGCACTTTTTCCCTGCATGATAACACTAATTTAACTTAAATTCCAGACGGATAACTGATTATCGCCGGAGAATAAAGTTCACCCGGTTCGTTTCAGGAATCGTTTTTTGAGCCCGAGTTCAGCGGATCAGAGGTTCCGTAAAGATAATCCTTATATTTATGAGCAGGGTGCAACTTTGCCAGCCTTTTTTACATCTTCGAAGAAAAAAACGACGATGAACCATCCTTTTTTTCGCTGCCTCGCGCTGATCGGAGGCATTTTTGCGGTGATCGCATCCGCTGATGTAATGGCTCAGTCCGGCCTGAATGGCGGCAAACCAATTATTACCTATAATACTACCGGGCCCGTTTCGATTGAAACGCAGTCGCCCCCCGCGTTTCCCGGCGGGGAGGATAAACTGGTGGATTTTATTCTGGAAAGCATCGGAGAGGCTGAAACGCCCGTTAAGCTTGGCAGAAAGACCTGGTTAACCGCCACCATCGACGGCGAAGGCAAGGTAATCAGCCTGGTTCCCGCTTCCCATAACGATCCAGCCCTGAAAAAAGAGCTGGCCCGAATTGGCGCATTGATGCCCCGCTGGACGCCCGGACAAATCAACCGGAAAGGCGTAGAAACGATTTATCAATTTCTGGTCCGGCGGTAAAAACCGTCACGAAGCAGGAACGTTCCGGTACAACCTCATTGATTCTCCCGGCTGATCCATGTCCAACTTAACGGCAACCTCCGAAGGCAGTCACCGTCTACAGTCCATCGACAGCGTGAGGGGGCTGATCATGATTATTATGGCCCTGGATCACGTTCGTGATTTTTTTAGTTACACCTCCTATCGCGCCACCGACGTCACCCAGGCGTCGGTGTTTCTGTTTTTCACGCGCTGGGTGACGCATATGTGTGCGCCAACCTTCGTTTTTCTCTCCGGAATCAGCATTTTTCTTTATTACCGAAAAATGGGCGATCTCAAAAAAACCAGTGTGTTTCTCCTGACGCGCGGGCTCTGGCTGATTGCCGTAGAAGTGTTGCTCATCAGTTTTATCCTGACGCAGGGCTACCAACTCACCCTGTTGGAAGTCATCTGGGCCATTGGCTGCTCCATGATGCTGCTCGCAGCCCTGATCTGGCTTCCCCGCGGGCTTCAACTGGCCTTTTCACTCCTCCTGATTGTCGGGCACAATGCGCTTCCGCTGGTGAAGGATACTTCGACCGATACGCTGCTGGCCCTGCTGCATCATCCACCTTTTTTCATCCGTAACCCGCCCATTCTGGTCGCCTATACGATTGTTCCCTGGGTGGGCGTCATGCTTTTGGGGTATGCGATCGGTCCCTGGTTTAGTGGTACCCCCCAAACGAGAAATCAGCTGTTGCTGAAGAGCGGTTTTTCAGCCCTGGCCCTTTTTATCGTAGTACGGTTTTTAAATTTCTACGGTGACCCGGCTCCCTGGAGCGTTCAGGAACGGGGCAGCCTCTACACGTTTCTTTCCTTTCTTAACGTCACCAAATCTCCCCCATCGCTTTTATTTCTGAGTCTCACGCTCGGTACCGCCAGCCTGTTACTGGTGTTTGTCAACAACCTGTCAGCGGGCGTTCAGCGGTTTTTCAGCACTTATGGGCGGGTTCCCTTCTTCTATTTTATCGTGCACCTGGCCGTGATCAGTCTGGCGTCCTACGTCTGGACGTACGTAGCATTCGGCAGGGGCATCAATCTTTCCTTTACGAATCCCAACGAGTGGCCCACCGACTATAACCCGAATTTAGGACGGGCGTATGGGGTCTGGCTGCTGCTCGTTGGTGTGCTTTATTTTCCCTGCCGCTGGTACGCACGCTACAAATCAACCAGCAGGGCCTGGTGGGTTTCTTATTTATAACCGGTTCCTGACTGCTGAAAAATACCCAGGTCTGCACAAGAAAAGAGCCCGGTTTTTCAAAATCGGAATAAAGGAGGGGCCCTCTCCAAAAAGCCGTCTATCTACGGATTAAGCTACTTTATACTGAAATCGGCTCGCTTTTCCAAAATCTCCGGAGCCACCGCAATGAAACTGATTCAGAAATTGTTACTATTCTATGGTGCAAACCCCTAATTTTGCAGAACTTTATTGAAACATTCGATTAAATAGACTTCCAGAATGATTAACCTCATAACCAAGAGCATTACGAAACTCTTCGGTACCAAGTCAGATCGGGACATGCGCGACCTGCTCCCGTACGTTGACAAGGTAAACGCCGAGTTTCAGAAATTACAGTCTCTATCGAACGATGAACTCCGGAATGTGACGACGCAACTGAAGCAGGTCATCGCTCAACGGTTGCAACCCATCGATACCCAACTGACGGATCTTCATCAACAGGTTACGGATCAACCCGACCTGGACGTCGATGCCAAACAGCGCATCTTCAACCAGATCGATAAACTCGAAGCCGACCGGAATAAGGAACTGGAAGTGGTTTTGCTCGATATTCTGCCCCAGGCGTTTGCCGTTGTGAAAGAAACCGCCAAGCGGTTGAAGGAAAACGAACAACTGGAAGTAACCGCCACTGACTTCGACCGGGAGTTTGCTTCCCGCAAAAAACACATTACCATCGACGGCGACAAGGCATTTTGGGCCAATAGCTGGGATGCCGCCGGAACCCAGATCAAATGGGACATGGTGCACTACGATGTGCAGATCATCGGGGGAACGGTGCTTCACCAGGGCAAGATTTCGGAAATGGCAACCGGGGAAGGAAAAACGCTGGTAGCTACGTTCCCGGCGTATCTAAACGCCCTGGCCGGACGCGGTGTCCACATCGTAACCGTCAACGATTACCTCGCTAAACGTGACTCCGAATGGATGGCGCCTTTATTCGAGTTCCACGGTCTGCGCGTCGATTGCATCGATAAGCACCAGCCCAACTCCTTCCAGCGTAAACAGGCTTATCTGGCCGATATTACGTACGGAACCAACAACGAATTTGGCTTCGATTACCTGCGCGACAACATGGCGCGGGGGATCGACGAACTGGTCCAGCGCAAACACCATTACGCAATGGTTGATGAGGTTGACTCCGTGTTGATCGACGACGCCCGGACCCCCCTGATCATTTCCGGTCCCGTGCCACGTGGTGACGAGCAGGAGTTTGCCGAACTGAAACCGCGCGTTTCGCGGGTGGCCGAAGTACAGCGCAAACTGGTGCAGGATCTTTTGAACGATGCCAAAAAGAAAATTGCCGCCGGTGACGAAAAAGAAGGCGGTTTATCGCTGTTCCGCGCCCACCGGGGTCTGCCAAAATACAAACCGCTGATCAAATACCTCAGCGAAACCGGTATTAAAGCGATCATGCAAAAAACCGAGTCGATCTACCTGGCCGAAAACCAGAAACTGATGCCCGAAGCCGACAAACCGTTGTATTTCACGATCGACGAGCGGCACAACAGCATCGACCTGACGGAAAAAGGCATCGACTACATCACCGGTTCGGGCGAAGATCCAAACTTCTTTATCCTGCCCGACTTGTCGATCGACATCAATCGGATTGAAAAAAGCACGGAACTGGACGAGAAGGAGAAGATTCTGCACAAGGAAGCCCTGATTCGGGACTATTCGGTGAAAACCCAGCGGATCAATACCGTCAACCAGTTGCTGAAAGCTTACAGTCTCTTCGAAATCAACGTCGATTACGTCATCATGGATGGCAAAATCAAGATTGTCGATGAGCAGACGGGCCGGATCATGGAAGGTCGCCGGTGGTCGGACGGTTTGCACCAGGCCGTGGAAGCCAAGGAAGGCGTGAAAGTGGAAGACGCGACGCAAACCTACGCAACGGTGACGCTGCAAAACTACTTCCGGATGTATCACAAGCTGGCCGGGATGACCGGTACGGCCGAAACCGAAGCCTCGGAATTCTGGACGATTTACAAGCTGGACGTCGTTGTTATTCCGACGAACCGCAGCATTGTCCGGAAAGATGAGGAAGATAAAGTGTACCGGTCGGTTCGGGAAAAATACAACGCCGTGGTCGACGAGATCGTCAGTCTGGTCGAGAAAGGCCGCCCGGTGCTGGTCGGTACGACCTCGGTTGAAAACTCGGAGTTATTGAGCCGGATGTTGTCGCTGCGCAAAATTGCGCACCAGGTTCTGAACGCCAAGCAGCACCAGCGCGAGGCCGAAATTGTGGCCGAAGCCGGAAAACCGGGTACGGTTACGATTGCGACGAACATGGCCGGTCGGGGAACGGACATCAAGCTGACGCCCGAGTCGAAGGCTGCGGGTGGTCTGGCCATTGTCGGCACGGAACGCCACGAATCCCGGCGCGTCGACCGCCAGTTGCGCGGTCGGTCGGGTCGGCAGGGAGATCCGGGTACGACGCAGTTTTTTGTTTCGCTGGAAGACAGCCTGATGCGGTTGTTCGGTTCCGACCGGATTGCCAAAGTGATGGACCGCATGGGTCTGGAAGAAGGCGAAGTGATTCAGCACTCGATGATTACGAAGTCGATCGAACGGGCGCAGAAGAAAGTTGAAGAGAACAACTTCGGCATTCGGAAGCGGTTGCTGGAATACGACGACGTGATGAACTACCAGCGGGAAGCCATCTACAAACGCCGTCGGAACGCGCTGTTCGGCGATCGGCTGGCGCTCGACATCGCCAACACGATGTACGACGTTTGCGAAGATCTGGTTAACAACGCCGAAGGCAATTACGACGAACTGGCGCTGCAAACGCTGACGGCACTCGGTTTTGAGATTTCGATGAGCCGCGAAGAATTCAGCCGACTGAAAGCGAAAGATCTGGCGCAGAAGTTATACGAAGAAGCCGATCGGCATTACCACGACAAGAACAACGCGATTCGTGAGAAATCAGGACCGGTTTTAAAATCCATTCTGGCCGAGCGGGGTGCAACCATTCAGGACATTGTCGTTCCGTTCTCCGACGGTCTGCGCGAACTGACGGTGGTCAACAACCTCCGCCGGACCGTCGAAACCGAAGGCCGCGAGTTGATTACGGAAATGGAAAAAGCCGTTTCCCTATCGATCATCGATCAGGAATGGAAAGAACACCTGCGCGAAATGGACGATCTGAAGCAGTCGGTACAGAATGCGGTTTTTGAACAGAAAGATCCCTTGCTGGTCTACAAATTCGAGTCGGTCGAACTGTTCAAGCGGTTTTTGAGCAAAGTCAATTTCGATACGATCAGTTTCCTGACGAAAACCGACATTCCGGGTCAGGAAGCCGAGGAGGTTCAGCAGGAAGTTCGGCAAGCACCGGCCCAGCGCCGGCCAGAACCACAACCTGAACTGCATACCAACAAAGAAGATATCGACGAGCTGGAAGCCGGTGGTCCGCAGGAATACGCCCGCCGGATGGCCAACCAGCCAGCCGTGGAAAAACAGGCTCCCGTTCGGGTGATCAAAGTGGCCAACCGCAATGAAAAAGTCAGTGTGCAGTACATGGACGGCACGATCAAGCGGGATGTCAAATACAAAGTTGTCGAAAACGACGTCCAAAGCGGCAAGGCGGTGTTGATTGATTAACAGTTTATAATTTATAGTTTAGGGTTTATAGTGGCTGACTCATTCCAAAGCCTGTGCCAACCACTATAAACCTTAAACTATAAACCAACCACCATGTCTGCTCAGCCGAAACCACACTACACACCGGAACTCTATCTGGAACTGGAACGCAAAGCGGACCACAAGAGTGAATATTTCAAAGGTGAAATATTCGCGATGGCTGGCGCATCCCGCAACCACAATCGGATTAAAGAAAATCTCTCTATTGGAATTGGTTCTTATTTAAGAGGGAAACGCTGTCAGTCCTTTTCATCCGATATGCGGCTTCACATTCCCTCAAACTCCCTGTATACATATCCCGATCTGGTCATTGTTCGTGGAGAACCGGAACTGCTTGATTCCAACTTTGATACGCTGCTGAATCCGACGGTTATTGTTGAAGTGTTGTCCGGCAGTACGAAAGACTACGATCGTGGAAGTAAGTTTATGCTATACCGCAACATTCCTACTTTTCAGGAATACATTCTAATCGACTCCGAACAGGTTCGGGCGGAGGCCTGGTTTAAACCGGACAACGGGTTCTGGACGTTACGAACGGAAACCACGCAAGCTGACGATTCCCTGACCATTCAGACGCTTGATTTTACCCTTCCGCTACGGGAAGTTTACGACCAAACCGTCGACTTGCTGAATTAAAACGAACCCCGGATATCGGATTATTCTGTTTACTAATTCGTGTATCTACAATATTGTTGCTAAATCTTTCACAAAACCAATAAAGAAAGAAAGATTTTGTAGTATTGTTCCAATTTTCAATACTACGCTTTCCCGGAAATACTTAATTTTCGGTGTGGAATCCCTAAGGCGGTTTCCTTTCTTTTATTTTGTATGATGTATATTCATGCCGTTAGTCATTACTTTCCAAGCGAAGTAGTTGGAAACGAACACTTTACTAAGCTCAACGGATTATCGAGCGATTGGATTATCGAACGTACCGGTATTCGGGAGCGTCGCAAAGCAGCTCCTGACGAAAATACGAACACCATGGCGCTGGAAGCCGTCCGGCTTCTGTTCGACCAAACGACGATTGCACCCTCTCAAATAGATCTCATTGTAGGCGCCACGTACACGCCTTACGATACCATTGTTACGCTGGCGCACGTCGTTCAGCATAATCTGGGCGTTGCGGATATCCCGGTTGTCTCGGTTTCGACGGCCTGTTCGTCGCTGATCAACGCCGTGGAAGTGGTAGAAGGCTATTTTGCGATGAACAAAGCGTCGCTGGCCGTCGTGGTGGTTTCGGAACACAACACCGCCTACAACAACGAGCTGGATACGGTTTCGGGGCATTTGTGGGGCGACGGAGCGGCTGCTATGCTCATCTCGAAAGAGCGAATCAGTGACGATGACATGACGATCCACACCATCATTACGGGCGGAGCCGCTACGAGCGGAAAAGCCACCACCGGTGTGATGCTAAAACCGCTGGAAAAAGGCGTTATTATGCCCCACGGCCGCGACGTGTTTATCAATGCCTGCCTCTACATGCCGAAGGTGAGCGTGCAGGTGTTGGAAAAGCACAACCTGACCATCGACGACGTGGATTACCTGATTCCGCACCAGGCCAATCTGCGCATCAGCCTGAACGTGATTAATACCTTGAAACTTCCCGAATCGAAATTGCTTTCGAATATTCAGAAATTGGGGAATACCGGTTGTGCGGGTTGCGCGATTGCGTTATCCGAAAACCGGGCGGTTTTCAAAAAGGGTCAGAACATCGTCCTGACGGTTTTCGGCGGAGGCTATTCGTTTGGTGCGATGCTGGTGGAAGTGTAAAGTCAGATTAGGGGTTATGAACGTTGAATTTTGGCTATTGCAGCGCATTAATTCATCGTTCATAACCCCTAATTCTTCATTCCTAATTCGCCGTTGAAGACGACGGCGCCGAACTATTTTTCCAGACGTTGTTTTTCGGATTGATGTCCGGCATCTGCTCGTCCGGATCGATGGTCACCGACCGAATGGGGGCGGTAGTCGGTTGTTTGAAACTCCAGGTGCCGCCCCGCTGCCAGATTTCGACCGGCAGATTGACCCGCGTTTTTTTGCCGCCTACTTCTTCCACTTCAATGGTGACCGGCATCGCCCATTTTTCCAGATTTTCGATGGTAATCACCGATCCTTTCTGCGGGTCCTGTTCGACATACCGCACGTCTTTCACCGACTGATCCAGTTTCCAGGTTTCGAAGAAATACCCGCGCCAGAACCAGCCTAAATCCTCTCCGGCAGCATCTTCGATGGTTCGAAAAAAGTCGTAAGGCGTCGGGTGTTTGAACGCCCAGCGATGAACGTAAGTTTTAAACGCAAAATCAAACCGCTTCGGACCGAGTACCACATCGCGCAGCAGTTTCAGGCCCATACCCGGTTTATAATACCCCATCACGCCCAGATGCAGCGGTTGCAGTACGTCAGGGATGGTCATAATAGGTTCGTCGATGTTAAATAAAGCCGGCGCCACATCGTGCATCGTTCCTTTCGGCCGGTTGTACTCGCCCTTGTTGAAATTTGCCGTCGAAAGCTGGTTGATGAACGTATTGAAGCCTTCATCCATCCAGGCATATTTCCGTTCGTTATTGCCCACAAGCATCGGAAACCAGTTGTGGCCAAATTCGTGGTCCGTAACGTTCCAAAGCGATTCTTTCCGATCGCGCCGGTCGCAGAAAACAATGCCGGGGTATTCCATTCCGCCCACAATCCCGGCCACATTGGTCGCCACCGGGTACGAGTATTCGAACAGGTAATTCGAGTAAAATTCAATACAACCTTTGACGTATTCCGTCGAGCGGTTCCAGGAATCGTCGCTGGCGCTTTCGGATGGATACGCCGACATGGCCAGCGCTTTTTTCCCGCTTGGCAAATTAATCCGGGCGGCATCCCACACAAACGCTTTGGACGTTGCCCAGGCTACATCGCGGGCGCTCTGGCAACGAAACCGCCACGTCAGGCGGCCGGTTTGCTTCGGGCGGCTTTGCGGTTCGTTTACCTCGTCCCGGGAACGGAGCAATACGGTTTTGTCGCTGTTACGGGCCTGCGCCAGCCGTTTTTGCTGTTCAGCGGTCAACACCTCCTGCGGGTTCAGCAGTTCGCCGGAACCAACCACAATGTGATTCCAGGGCACGTCGATCGCGTATTCAAAATCACCGTATTCCAGGTAAAACTCACCGGCGCCCAAATACGGCAACACGTTCCAGCCTTCAACGTCGTCGAAGACGCACATCCGCGGATACCACTGCGCCATTTCGTAAATCAGCCCGTTGCGCGATTGCGAAGTCCCCATCCGATCAGAACCATACGCCGGAATTTTAAATGTGTACTCGATTTTTAATTTTATCACATCACCACCGGGTTTGAGCGGTTCGGCCAGCCGCACCTGCATCCGCGTATCCGTAATCAGGTAATCCACAGGTTTTGATTTCCCATCGATCGTGACGGACTGAATCGCAAAACCGCCGGAAAAACCGGAGTTGCCATAGCGACCACCCCGTACCGGTGTCGTTTTCGTAGCGCGTGACGTATCGGAAAACGCATTCTGATCGAGTTGCAGCCAGACAAACGGCAGGGCTTCGGGGCTGTTGTTCTTATACGTGATTTCGACCTCGCCGGTCAATACATTTTTCTCATCGTCCAGGCGAGCGTTGATTTTGTAATCAGCCCGGTTTTGCCAGTAACGCGGACCGGGTGAGCCTCCGCCCGTGCGGTAATCGTTCCCCGGCTGCATATTGAAAAGCGGATGGAAAAGCTCGTGGGCGTCGTATTTGGAAGAAGTACCGGATTGGGCCCGGACCTCAGCCATGATACAAAGAATTCCAATTAAACAAAGCAGTTTATTCATGAAGTTGAATCTTGATACTCGCTATAAGAACGTACGAAAACCGGTATTCTACCTGTCAGCGGTTACATTTTAAACCAATCGCGAAAGCTGGCGGGGCGCTGGCCAATGCAACTGTAGGCAAAAGCCAGCATGATATTGATGATTATTCCAATGCCTCCGGTGGCAATTTTCCCCCAGAAACTTGGGGTAAAAAAAGCCAGCAATAAACCGGTGACGAGCCAGGTAACTACCATCAAAACAACGACAACGGCTTTCAGAATAGTGGTCATGCTAAGGCTTCTGTAGCCACGAAACGCTGGAATCCTTCGACAACAACTCCGGACGGATCAGCAAATAACTCCCCGGCTCGGGCGCTTTCAGTCGCCGAAAACCGCCCGCTTCCGGCCGAAATGCCGCAAAACCGCGGTCGGCGGCAAAATAACGCTGCATGTCGCGGGTCATCAGAATGAAATTGACCTTCTGATCGTTCAGAAAACGGCCAAAGTCGGTATTTTGTTGGTACGATTCAACCTGAATCCAGCGCGGTTGTTGCCCGGGGCCGTAGAGAAAAACCCGGTACCATTCCCGCTCCAGCGTCGAAACCGTCTCCTCAAGCGACAGCGAGCGAATAAACCGAATGTTGTCGGCTACGGGCGTCGGCTGAAATTCCTTCTGTTGCTGCACCGTCTGGAAAACCACCCAGATCATCATCAGACTCACCAAACCGCCCAGCAAAACCGGCGACTGCACCGCGCGCAGTTTAATGGTTCCCAACAGAAACGCCACGATCGTCACCAGTGCAACGGCGTGAAAATAAAGATAGTGTGTCCGAGGAAACACCAGCACCACCGAACCCAATGAAGGTAAAAGCAAAATCAGAAAAGCCAATTCCTTGCTGGTCAGCCGAATTCGTTTCGAACGTAACTGACGAATTGTTCCCGGAATGTCAATAAATCCGAAAACGACCACTGCGAATAAGACCGCCAGCATCCACTTCCGGTAGGGCGAGTTCAGGTTTTTCAGCGGAGTTTCGAAAAACAAACTGCCTAAAACCCGAAATTCCGCTTTTGTCGTATTAACAATATTCGTCCAGAAATGCTTGATAACCAGATCAGGATGAACCCGGGCCGCATCGCGCAACGACTTGACGTCCGGCCCGAAAACATCCTCAATCAATTGAAACTGTTCAATAATCGGAATGTCGATCGGGCGGTTATGCCAGGTGTTGTAATTGATGCTGAAGTGTTGCACAAACGCCTGAAAACTGCGGTTGCTGCCCTGCTCGTCCTGCGCCAGCGGATTGCCAAACAAAAACCGCATCAACACCACCAACACCACAACGCCCGCAAACTCCGCCAGCACCTGCGGACCTTTCCCGTTTCGACGCAATTTTGGAATCAGGAATGTACCAACGGCCAGACCAATCGCAATGAACATCGACACGTAGAATTCGGGCCGGACATACGCGCAAACCAGTGCCGTGACCGCCGTGAGCAACAGCACTGTCCGCGCCGACCAGTTTCGGGCCTGAATAACGCACAATCCTGCGAGCATCAGGCAAAGCGTAAACGCCGAAATCCGGGGATCCAGCAACACGTTCAGCGCCGAAAACTGGAAACAAAGCGCGCAAAAAAGGCTGACGGCAAAACCCAATTTTCGCAGGTAGAGGTATAAAAACAGCAAAGTGCCGGTCAGGATGATCAGCAACCGCCAGTTGAGATAAAACAAATCGAGCGTATCGGGCGCAAAAACCTGCAAAAACCGCAACCAGGCTGCATACAACGAACCCCACTGCGCCAGATACGGATCGGGCGGAAACGTATAGGTCAGGCCCGAAGCGAGGTACGTCATTTCGTCGCCGAAGGTCACATCATACCGCCACGGCAGGTTATGGGTCAGCGCCAAACCGGAACCAATCAGCAGCAAAATACCCGCCAGCGCCCAGGCCAATCGATTTTTCATGCTCAAATAGCTAAAGCTTCGTAAAGGATTTCCGCCGGATGTTTGGCCTTCCGACCGGTTCCGTCCTTGATCTGGTGGCGGCAACTGGTTCCGGCGGCTGCAATAATCACGTCCTCGGCCTGCTTGCGCACGGTCGGAAACAGCACCAGTTCGCCAATTTTCATCGAAACGTCGTAATGTTCCGCTTCGTAGCCAAACGATCCGGCCATCCCGCAGCATCCCGACGGAATCAGCTGCACTTCATAATTTTCGGGCAACGACAGCATTTTTTTCGACGGCACCAGCGACGAAACTGCTTTCTGCTGGCAGTGGCCGTGCAGTTTGATCAGCCGTTTTTCGGTCGTGAAGGCGGTTTTTGGAATGGCTCCCTTGTCGATTTCGCGGGCGATGAATTCTTCAAATGTCAGCGTGCTTTCGGAAATCCGACGGGCGTCGGCCACCAGCGACTCATCGACCAGATCCGGGTATTCATCCCGGAACGTCAGAATAGCCGACGGCTCGATGCCCACCAGGGGCGTTTCGATGGTAATCAGGTCTTTCAGCAGCCGGACGTTTTTCTCGGCCAGCTTTTTAGCCTGCCGCAATAGCCCTTTCGACAAAGCCGCCCGCCCACTCTCACCATGGTCCGGAATAATGACATCATAACCGAGCTTTTTCAACAACAAAACCGCCTTTTTGCCGACCTCTACATCGTTGTAGTTCGTAAATTCATCGCAGAAAAGGTAGACTTTTCTGGCCGAGAGCGTAGAAGTTTGTTCACCCTTCGCCCACTTCCGAAAGGTCGTCGAATGCAGCAGCGGCATGGTACGGTCGGGGTGAAAACCGATCACGCGGTTGGCAATCCGGCGGAGCGATTCGGTCCCCAAAACCGCATTGTATGCCCAGGGCACCCACGATGCCAAACCCGACAAACTCGCAAAATTGGCAATCAGCCGGCTGCGAACCGGTACGCCGTTGGCATCCTGATAATGCTGCAAAAACTCCATTTTCAACTTGGCCACATCGACGTTCGAGGGACATTCGCCTTTGCAGCCTTTGCAGGCCAGACAGAGGTCGTACACCTCCTTAATTTCCTTGTGGTCGAACCGGTTTTCCTTCGGCGACAGCGTCAGCATTTCGCGGAGGATATTGGCCCGCGCCCGCGTCGTTTCTTTTTCGTTGCGGGTCGCCATGTAGCTGGGACACATCGTACCACCCGACAACTCGGTTTTGCGGCAGTCGCCGGAGCCGTTGCACTGTTCGGCATGTTGCAACACGTTCTGGTCGTGAAACCGGAAAAACGTCTTGAACTCGGGCGTCTGCTGTCCGGCTTCATACCGCAGAAACGTGTCCATCGGCGGTGTTTCGACGATTTTGCCGGGATTGAAAATGTTGTACGGGTCCCAGGTTTGCTTGATTTCCCGCATCAATTCGTAGTTTTTCGGGCCGACCATCAGCGGAATAAACTCACCCCGCAGCCGTCCGTCACCGTGTTCGCCCGAGAGCGAACCGTCGTATTTTTTCACCAGGTGCGCAATTTCTTCGGCAATGAGCCGGTATTGCCGGTGGCCTTCCTTCGTTTTCAGATTGATGATCGGGCGCAGGTGAATTTCGCCCGAACCGGCGTGAGCGTAATGCACCGCCGACATGCTATGTTTGGTCAAAACCGCATTGAAATCCCGGATGTAATCCGGCAAATCGTGCACATCGATGGCCGTATCTTCAATAACCGCCACGGCTTTGGCGTCGCCCGGAAGGTTGGCCAGTAAGCCCAGACCGGCTTTCCGCAGCGTCCAGATTTTCTTGGTATCCTCGCCGAACAAGACCGGGAAGTGATATCCCAGACCAGCCGCGCGCATTTCGGCTTCCATTTCCGTCGCCCGTTGCCCGATTTCTTCCCGGTTATCCGCGCCGAACTCCACGACCAGAATCGCACCCGGATCACCCTGCACAAAAAAGCGGTTTTTGCGTTGTTCGATGTTGTCCTTCGTACACTCCAGAATATAATGATCGATTAACTCGACAGCGCGGGGCTGGTAGTTCAGCGCAATCAGGTTGGCCCGTAGTGACTCATCGACGTTGTTGAAATGCACACACACCAGCCCCAGTTCTTTGGGAGGCAACGGCACGACATTGAGCTTGATTTCGGTCAGAAAACAGAGCGTCCCTTCCGAACCGGCAATCAGTTTACAGAAATTAAACGAGTCAGCACCTTCCGTAAATGGCTCCGTTTCCAGCAGTTCGTCCAGCGCATAACCGGTATTCCGTCGTTCGATGCTCCGTTTGGGAAACTGCCGCCGGATCTCGGTTTGATTTTCCGGATTGGCCAGGATTTCGTTGGTTTTCAGGTAAATCTTGTCCAGCAGCGTCGCACTGCCGTTTTTCTGCATCCCATCGTTGATCAGCTGGCCAAAATCGGTGTTCGCCAAACGGCCAAATTCGGCTTCGCTACCGTCGGCCAGCAGCGCTTTCACCGACAGGGTATGCTCCCGCGTCGACCGATACACCACCGAGTTGGAGCCACAGGAGTTATTCCCAACCATCCCACCAATCATGGCCCGATTGGCCGTCGAAGTTTCCGGCCCAAAAAACAAACCGTATGGTTTCAGGAAAAGATTCAGCTCGTCGCGCACCACACCGGGCTGAACGCGCACCCAGCGTTCCTGCTCGTTCAGTTCCAGTATTTTGGTAAAATTCTTGGACACATCGACGACAATTCCATTGCCCACAACCTGCCCGGCCAGCGAGGTTCCGGCCGTCCTCGGAATGAGCGAAGTACGGTTTTCACGGGCAAAACCAATGAGTCGCTTCAGATCGTCGATCGACTTCGGAATGGCGACCGCCAGCGGCATTTCACGGTAAGCGGAAGCATCGGTGGCATAAAGTGTACGTTGGGTGAAATCGGTGTAAAGCTCACCGTCTAACTGCGTTGAAAGCTGTTGTAATTTATCCTGATTGACCATAAGAGTCTTCGTCCAAGACCGAATCAAATTGGGTTCGCAAAAATTTTAACAGTACCCGACCTTAAAGGTACACATTTTTCCAGTATCGCAGCCGAAACCGTCAAATACCAGACATCCGCCTGTGTTTAAAAAGTACAATTTTTCATTAAAAAGGATACCAGCAAAATAGGTTAATAATTAAGGCTTTAGCCTTTAAACGAGCTCCATTCCCTGACCGTTAACTTCCCTTTTTCACTCTCTTTTTTTTGGTATCCTTTCCTCTATTTAATTACAAAAATAAACACTTGAATAATTTTAGGGTTTTCATCATTGTATTATACAGTTTAATTATTGTAATTTGCTTCAGCAGATCATAATTATGTTCTATAAAATACCGGCACGATTCTATATACGTAAGTACCCAACCGTAGGAACATTCCACTAAACGAACCGCAAATTCACCGATTGGCTACCGTTTGGGGGGTTATATGTACCGTTATTTTTATTCACCTGATTACTGACTCTGCCTGCGTCTTTCATTTCACCTATTCTAACAGTTAACCTATGATGAACCGCTTTATCGGATTCAATCATGGACGTAAAGAGGTAAGTCGGTCTGTATCGCTGCGGGCAACTCAGGCCAACCGGAGCGCTTATTTTCCGGCCTTTCTGTTCTCTTTTACGTTCATTTTATGCCTGAGCTTAAGCCAGGCTTTTGCACAGGATCGGACCGTAACCGGTACCGTCACTTCATCAGAAGACAAAGCGCCGCTACCGGGGGTAACGGTCCAGTTGAAAGGAACGACCCGTGGTACCAACACCGATGCCGAGGGCAAGTATTCCCTCACCAATGTTCCCGACAACGCTACCCTGGTTTTTAGTTTCATCGGGTTGCAGAACCAGGAAATTGCCGTAGGAAACCGTTCGGTAGTCGATGCGGCTTTGACTTCCGATACCAAATCGCTGGAAGAAGTCGTTGTTGTGGGGTATGGCACGGCGAAACGCAAAGACCTGACCGGTTCGGTGCAGCAGGTTACCGCCAAGGAATTCAACCCCGGTATCGTTCCAAATCCATTGCAAGCCATTCAGGGTAAAGTAGCCGGTCTGGTCATTACGATGCCTTCGGGCGATCCGAACCAGGCGCCAACCGTGCGTTTGCGGGGTTATACGTCACTGGCGGGCGGCAGCGATCCGTTGTATGTGGTCGATGGCGTCATCGGCGTTCCGATCCAGACGGTGTCACCAACGGATATCGAATCGATGGACGTGTTGAAAGATGCGTCGGCAGCCGCCATTTATGGTTCCCGGGCTGCCAACGGGGTAATTATCGTGACCACCAAGCGTGGTAAATCGGGCAAAACCACGATTACGTTCAACAATTATGTGGGTGTTGAAACTATCTCTAAACGGCTTGATCTGCTGGATGCTCAGGGCTATCGCGATGCGGTAACCAAAATTAAGGGTGCATCTGCGGTAACCGGTGACCGAATCCGGTTTCCGGCAGGCAACTACGATACGGACTGGGTGAAAGAAATTACCCGGACCGGCGTAACAACCAACCATGATCTGGCTATTTCGGGCGGCTCTCCGGCTTTCAGTTACCGCGGATCACTGAATTACATTGGTCGTAACGGGATCATCAAAAACACGGGGTTTGACCGGGTTACGGCCCGTATCAACCTCGATCAGAAGGCATTGGATAACCGGCTGAACATCCAGTATAACCTGTCGGTGACCAACACCAACTCCAAACTGAACGACGATGGCATCATCGCCCGGGCGGTTACCTTTCTGCCGACACTACCCGTCGTCGATCCAACCGGTGCCAACAACGTGGGCGGGTATTATGAAGTGGGGGGTAGTTTTGACCTTGCCAACCCGGTTGGTATGATCAACAACCAGAAATTTGACCAGCAAAAGCGGTTACTGATCGGGGGCGTCAACCTGCGCTACGAGGTGATCGACGGACTGACATTAGGGGTTAATGGTGCTTTCCAGAACGAAAATACCGACGAGAGCCGCTCCCGCGACCGGGCGATCAAAGCTTTCCAGTCAGCAAACGGCGAATCCTACCGGAAGATGGATCAAACCAACAACAAACTGCTCGAACTGACCGCGACCTACAATAAATCGTTTGGTCAAAACAACAGCAACTTCTCAGTGCTGGGCGGTTATTCGTATCAGAACATCGTTTATGACGGTTTCCAGGCCCGGAACACCCAATTCCTGACCAGTTCACTGTCGTACAACAACCTGGGTCTGGGCGCGGGTACGCTGCTGAGTCCGGCGTCCAACTACGCGACTTCGTACCGCAACGCCACCACGCTGGCTTCGTTCTTTGGCCGGGCTACGCTGAACATGAACGACAAATATAACGTCACGGCCACTTTACGGCGCGATGGTAGTTCGAAGTTTGGGGCCAACAACAAATGGGGGCTTTTCCCATCGGTCGGTGCGGGCTGGACCCTGACGAACGAAGACTTCTTCCCGAAATCAACCACGCTGAACTACCTGAAACTGCGGGCAGGCTGGGGACAAACCGGGAACTCCGAAGGCCTGAAACCGTATCAGTCGCTCCAATTGTATGGTCAGAAAGGAACCTACTACGATGGCAGCGTGGCCGACTTCCTGCCGGGTTACGGGATTACGCAAAATGCCAATCCAAACCTGAAATGGGAAGTGTTGACCACCGCCAATCTGGGGCTGGACTTCCAGTTGCTGAACGGACGATTCTCGGGAACGCTGGAAGTCTATAACAAGACGACCAAAGACATGCTGTACCGGTATTCGGTACCGGCCGATGGGGTTAAATACTTCACGAACTTTATCTGGGCCAACGTCGGAACCATGCGAAACCGGGGAATCGAACTTTCGTTCGGGGGTGATATCATTCAGAAAGGCGACTTCAACTGGACATCCCGCATCGTTGGTGCTTATAACAAAAACACCATTGTTAACTTGAAAAGCGCTGAATTCGACTCGGGTCTGATTCGATTCAATTCCTTTGGTGGCCGTGGTTTATCGGATGTGTTTGCCTCGTATTTGTGGCCGGGTCGTCCGCTGGGTGAGTTCAACAACGTACCAACGTTTGTGAGCTACACGGCCGATGGCAAAGTGCTGCTGAAACCGGGTTCGGGCGATCAGCCAACCACCGACGTAAGCAAGGCCGATGCTGCCGCCGGAATTGCCGGTCAAAATCCGGTTTCGCAGGGCAATCCACAACCCTTCCTGACCGCGTCGTTCATCAACAACTTTTCGTACAAAGGATTTGACCTGAGTTTTCAGATCCGGGGTTCGTTCGGCAATAAAATCCTGAACAACCTGCGTTCGAACCTGATGATTCCGGGCTCTATCCTGGAAACGAACATGCTAAATGGCGTAGCGGATCTACCGAAAGATTACGGAACCAACGTGCTGTCGACGTACTGGCTGGAAAACGGCTCCTATGCCCGTCTGGACAACTGGCAAATCGGCTACAACTTCAAGACCGCCAGTAAGTACCTGCAGGCGGCCCGAATCTACATTGGTGGTAACAACCTGTTCACCATTACGAAGTACAAAGGCGTCGATCCAGAGCTTCAGGTAAAAGCGGATTTGCAAAACGAAAGTCAGGCTCCCAACAACATCGGGATGGACTTTAGCAATATTTATCCGAAGACACGGTCGTTCCAACTGGGTGTCAACCTAACGTTCTGATCGTTGTAATCAACTAACTATCAACTACAAGATGTTTAATTCAACCATACGAGTTTGGGGTGTCTGTCTGGTTCTGCTGCTGGCAGGACAAGCCTGTACGAACCTTGACGAAAAAACCTACGACGTTATTCCGACCGATCAGTTCGGAAGCACGGCGGCTCAGCAGGCGGCTTTGATCGGCCCGCTCTACAGCGGTCTGGCCGATTATTACGGCAATAGTACGAACCTAAACGCCGTGACGGACGAACAGATTGTTCCGACCCGCGGTGGTGACTGGAAGGATGGCGATAACTGGAAACGGCTTTATACGCACACCTGGGACCCAACAACCGACAATGGGCAGTTCAACGGTCCCTGGACCTGGTGTTACAACAACATCACCTCCATCAACCAGCAGTTGGGCTCCATTACCGACGAAGGGGTGAAAGCCGAGCTACGGGCCCTGCGCGCGTTCTTCCATTACAAGGCAATGGATATGTTTGGCAATGTGATCATTGCCGATCAGGTCGGTACAACGGCTCCTGCCCAAAAGAACCGCACGGAGGTCTTTACCTGGATCGAGAAAGAATTGCTGGAAGTATATCCCAAGCTGAGTTCAACCGTGGGCGGAGCTTATTATGGCCGGTTTAACCGACAGGTTGTCAACATGATTCTGGCCAAGATGTACCTGAATGCGCAGGTTTATACCGGCACGGCCCGCTGGGCAGATGCGGTTACCCGTTGCGACAGTATTATCAAGTCGGGCAAGTTTTCGCTAACGGCCGATTTGCTGGACAACTTCAAGGTGCAGAACCAGAACTCGCCTGAAATCATTCTGGCGACCCCTTTCGATAACTCGAAAAAAGGAGGATTCAATATTCAGATGGCAACTCTCCACTACAAGCACCAGTTGACCTACAACCTGCCAGCCGCACCCTGGAACGGTTTTGCCACCGTAACCGAGTTTTACAACTCGTTCACAGCGCAGGATTTGCGGAAGAAAATGTGGATTGTGGGTCAGCAATATGACGCTACGGGCAAGGCAATGGACGACGACGGTGTTCCGATGGTCATCACGCCGGAAGTTCCGGCTTTCGAAATGGCGGCCGGGCCGGCTGGCCGTTTGGCCGGAGCCCGGAGTCAGAAATACGAGATTCAGAAGAACAACACCACCAACGACCAAAGCAACGATTTCGTGGTTTACCGCCTGGGCGATGTTTACCTGATGCGCGGGGAAGCCAATTTCCGACTGGGCAAAGTGGCCGATGCGTTAGCGGATTTCAATATTATCCGGAAACGGGCGGGCGTACCGGATTACACGGCGGCTCAATTGACGCTGGACGAGATTCTGGCCGAGCGGGGCCGCGAGCTGGCGTGGGAATACCACCGCCGTCAGGATTTGATCCGATTCGGGCAGTTTACCAAAGCCTGGCGTTTCAAACCCGCTTCGGAAGCTTACCGGACGTTATTCCCGATTCCGAAAGATCAGATTTCGTTGAACCCGAACTTGAAGCAAAATCCGGGCTACAACTAATAAAAATGACTTTTCCTGAAAAAGCCCGGGTCTCCGGGCTTTTTCAGTTTTACCGGCCTCAAATCCGGCACAGAATGGTTTTTCGATGGGATAAAACCGCTACTTAAAAGCAATTTATTAAGTATCTTTAAGGCTTGATCTGACCGTAGGTTATTGTACATGCGCCATCTGGTTTTTTGTCTACTTGTTACCATTCTGATGGGTTGCCACTCTTCGAACACGCCATCGGAAGAACCGCTTTTTGAGAAATTACTCCCCGAAAATACCCACATCCAGTTTACCAATTCCGTCGTCGACGACGCCGATTTCAACATTTTTAATTACCGGAATTTCTACAACGGCGGGGGCGTTGCCATCGGTGATGTGAACAACGACGGTTTTTCAGACGTTTTCCTGATTTCCAACATGGGCGAAAACCGCCTGTATCTCAATAAAGGGAAGGCAGGCTCGGCGCTGCTGGAATTTGAAGACATCACCGCGAAAGCGGGCGTCGCCGGCAAACGGGCCTGGAGCACCGGAGCCACATTTGCCGACGTCAATGGTGACGGTTTTCTGGATTTGTACGTCTGCAACGCCGGTATACGCCCCGGCGACGACCGTGGTAATGAGCTCTTTATCAACAACGGAATTGGCAAAGATGGTACGGTGACCTTCACCGAAAAAGCCGCCGAATACGGTCTGGACGATCACGGTTATTCGACCCACGCGGCATTTTTCGACTACGACCGCGACGGCGATCTCGACATGTATCTGCTTAACAACAGCTTCATGCCCGTCGGCAAACTAGGCTACGCCAACATCCGCTCTGAACGCGATCCGCTGGGTGGTCACAAGTTGTTTCGGAATGACGGCGCCCATTTTACCGACGTCAGCGAAAAAGCCGGGATCTATGGGAGTCTGATCGGTTTTGGCCTGGGCATCACGATTGGCGATGTCAACAACGACAACTGGCTGGATATTTACATCTCCAACGACTTTTACGAACGCGATTACCTGTATCTGAACAACCACGACGGCACGTTTCGGGAGTCGGTCAAGGACGCCATGCCGCACCTCAGCCTGTCGTCGATGGGCGCCGATGTGGCCGATGTGAACAACGATGGTCGGCTGGATATTTTCGTCACCGACATGCTGCCCGGCAATGATAGGCGCCTGAAAAAAACCGGTGCGTACGAGAATTACGACCTGCAGGAAATCAAGCTGTCGCGGGATTTTCATTACCAGTACATGCAGAATATGCTGCATTTGAACCAGGGCAACGAAACCAATTCCGGCAAAACGACGATTCCGCTGTTCAGCGACGTGGCCCGGTTTTCGGGAGTTCACGCGACGGACTGGAGTTGGGGGGCGTTGATTTTCGACATGGACAACGACGGGCGGAAGGATATTTTTGTGGCCAACGGGATCGCCAAAGACGTGACAGATCAGGACTTTATCCACTTCCTGGCCGACCGCGAAAACATGGCCCAGATTGCCCGTCAGCGGGCATTTAACTTCAAGGAATTTCTGGACAAAGCCCCCTCCGAACCGATTCCGAACTACGCATTTAAAAATGAAGGCCAGTTGAAGTTCACGAATAAAGCCGCCAGCTGGGGGCTGGGCGAACCGAATTTTTCGAACGGCGCGGCTTACGGCGATCTCGACAATGACGGCGATCTGGATCTGGTGGTGAACAATGTCAATTCGCCGGTTTCGGTTTTCAAGAACACCTCGGTTGAGCGAAACAAAACGAACTATTTACGCGTCAAACTGGTCGGGGAGGCCAAAAACCGCAATGCCATCGGCGCACGGGTTTTTGTGTACCAAAAGGACAACATGCAGGTATTGCAGCAAATGCCCAATCGCGGGTTTCAATCGTCCGTCGACCTGAATCTGCTGTTTGGTTTAGGAACAGATTCCGGTATCGATTCCGTAACGGTTGTCTGGCCGAACGACCGGATGCAAACCCTGCGCCAACCCAAAGCCAACCAGTTACTGACGTTGAACCAGCAATCGGCAACCGGTTTTTGGAAATCACAAAAACCGCCTACGGCTCTTTTTCAGGATATTACAGTGTCATCCGGCCTGAATTATACGCACGAAGAAAGTCAGTTTGTCGATTACAACCGCGATCCATTACTAAAACAAATGCTCTCGACCGGCGGACCGGCAATGGCAACCGGCGATATCAACGGCGACGGGTTGGATGATGTGTTTTTTGGCAGTTCTTTCGGAAAACCGCACGGACTTTTTGTGCAACAAGCCAACGGCCACTTTGTGGATAAAACCCCGGCGGTTTTGCGGCAGGATGTGACGTACGAAGCCGTCGATGCGGTTTTCTTCGATGCCGATGGCGACAATGACCTGGATTTATACGTCGTTTCGGGAAGCAATGAATTTGAACCCGAAGCGGAAGAATTGCTCGACCGGCTATACATTAACGATGGGAAAGGCGGTTTTGTCCGCGACGAACGGTTGCCGAATCTGAAAGCCAGCGGTTCCTGCGTGGCGGCTGCCGACTTCGACCACGACGGGGATACTGATTTATTCATTGGTACCCGACTGACTCCCGGACAATATGGCTTAAATCCAGCCAGTTATTTACTGACGAACGACGGCAGCGGGAATTTCAAGAATTACACGAAACGATATATGCCCGACGTCGGGCAGTTGGGCATGGTAACCGATGCCAGTTGGGCCGATCTGAATGGCGACGGTTTTCCAGAATTGGTTGTCGTTGGCGACTGGATGCCGGTCACGGTTTTTCAGAATCAGCGCGGGCGGTTGGTGAATCCGCAAACCGTTAAGCTGCCGAACTCGACCACGCCCGCTTCCGGCTGGTGGAATTGCATCAAACCGGGCGATGTGGACGGCGACGGCGACCTTGATCTGGTCGTTGGCAATCTGGGCCTGAACTCCCGGATCAAAGCGACGGAAAAAATACCGGCGGAACTTTACACGGCGGATTTCGACCAGAACGGCAGTCTGGAGCAAATCATCAACTGCGCCGACGAAACCGGCACCTTGTATCCAATGGTTTTGAAGCAGGATTTGCAAAAAGAAATGCCAGGCATCAAGAAAAAATACATCAAGTTTACGGATTACGCGGGCAAAAAACTGAACGAAATTCTGGACGAAAAGCAGTTGCAAAGCGCCGTTGTGCAGCGGGCCTATACGGGCGAATCGGCGATGTTACTCAACAATGGCAAAGGTGAATTAACGCTTCAGCCGCTGCCAAAGGAAGCCCAGTTTTCGCCCATCTGCGGCATTGAAATCTCCGACCTCAACGGCGACCAGAAACCGGACCTGGTCCTGACCGGCAACTTTTACGATGTATTGCCCGAAATTGGCCGGTACGACGCCAGTTATGGCCTGGTTTTACTGGGAAAAGGTAAAAATGGGTGGGAACCACTCAGCCCAACCGCATCCGGTTTCATCGTCCACGGCCAGGTCCGGCACCTGGCGCGTTTGAAGCAGGGACAGTTTGTTGCTGTAAAGAACAATGATAAAGTACAGGTTCTAGAACTGGAATTAAAGGATTAACCGTCTTGAACCGGGATTACGCAGATTGAAGGATTAAGGGGATTGGCTACCGCAATCTTTTTAAATCGTTTATATCCTCTTAATCCCTGAATCCGCGTAATCCCGGTTCAGACAATTTAGGAATTGATTATAATGAAACGCATAAGTCTTTTTTCTATACCTTTCATCTTGTTTGTGTCTGGTTGCAAACAGTTGGGTTCTTCGTCCGAAAAACCGCTTTTTCAATCGCTGGATTCGGCCCGGACGGGCATCGGTTTTGTCAACCACGTGCAGAATACCGATCATTTCAACATCATCGATTACCTGTATTTCTACAATGGCGCGGGTGTGGCCGCTGGCGACATCAACAACGACGGCCTGAGTGATCTGTATTTTGTCTCGAATCAGGGCAAAAACAAGCTGTACCTCAACAAAGGCGGGATGAAATTTGAAGACATCACGCAGAAAGCCGGGGTCGAAGGGTTCTCGGATTGGCAGACAGGCGTCACGATGGCCGATGTCAACGGCGACGGCTGGCTCGACATTTACGTGTGTGCCGTGGGCAATTTCAAAGGTTTAGAAGGTTCTAATGAGCTGTATATCAACAACCAGGACGGCACTTTCTCCGAAAAAGCCGCCGACTACGGGTTGGACTTTACTGGTTTTTCGACTCAAGCCGCTTTCTTCGACTACGACCACGACGGCGACCTGGACTGCTACCTGCTCAATCACGCCGTCCACACCTCCCGCAGTTACGACCGCGTAACCGCCCGCAACCTCCGCCAGAACGAATCAGGGGATTATTTGTATCGGAATGACCTGGTGTTCGGCAAGGGGCCAGCTAACTTTACCAACGTTAGCGAACAGGCTGGGATTTTTGGGGCGGCTATGGGCTATGGACTGGGTATTTCGGTGGCGGATCTGAACAACGACGGCTGGGAGGATATTTACGTGTCCAACGATTTTCACGAGGACGATTATTACTACATCAACAACGGAAAAGGCGGTTTTACGGAACGTGTCAAAAAGGCCTTTGCGCACGTCAGCCGGTTTTCGATGGGGAACGATGTGGCCGACGTCAATAACGATGGGTATCCGGACGTAGTGACACTCGATATGTATCCGGAAGACGAAACCGTGGAAAAAATGTCGCTGGGCGAAGATCCGCTGGACATTTACCTCTATAAATTGAGTTTTGGTTACATGAACCAGTACAGCCGTAACTGCCTGCAAATCAACCAATCCGGCAAAAAATTCATGGAAGTGGGTGCCCTGGCGGGCGTGGCCGCGACGGACTGGAGCTGGGCTCCGCTGCTGGCCGATTACGACAACGACGGCATCAAGGACCTGTTCATTTCCAACGGCATTGTCCGGCGGCCCAACGATCTCGATTACGTCAAATATGCGTCCGATGATTCACTGCGGTATGCCATCGAAACGTCCAAATTGCTGGACGAAAAAGCGATTGCGACGATGCCCGAAGGCAAGGTGCATAATTATCTGTACCGAGGCTCTTCCGAACTGAAATTTGCGGACAAGTCGCTGGCCTGGGGTTTTGAAAAACCAACGTTTTCGAGCGGGGCGGTATACGCAGACCTGGACAATGACGGCGATCTGGATCTGGTCACCAACGACATCAACGATCCGGCGGGGTTGTACCAGAATCAGGCGAATGAGTTATTTCCGAACCATCACTGGCTGAAAATCAAATTGCAGGGGAATTCCGGAAATTCGTTTGGGGTCGGTGCGAAAGTGATTCTGAAAACGAAAACCGGTTTGCAGCTCCAGCAACTGATGCCCACACGCGGTTTTGAATCGTCTGTCGAGCCGGTTTTGACGTTTGGCCTGGGCGATCTCAAGGCCGTCGATTCACTGATCGTGATCTGGCCGAATCAGAAAATGGAAGTGCAAACGGCCATCAAAGCCAATCAAACGCTGACTCTGAAGCAAAATGCCGCGCAACAGGATGTTGGCTCGTTTCAGTTTACGGCCCCCGAACCGTCTCCCTTGCTGAAGGATGTAACCGGGCAGTTTCCGATTGCCTATCAGCATCAGGAAAACATCTATTTTGACTTTGTCCGCGAATCGCTGATGCCCTTCAAGGTGTCGATGGAAGGTCCGAAGTTGGCAATCGGCGACGTCAACGGCGATGGGCGGGACGATTTTTATGCGGCTGGTGCCAAATGGCAACCCGGCAGTTTACAGATTCAGCAGCCCGACGGGCGGTTTCGGGCCAGTTACCAACCGGTTTTTCAGACGGATTCGACCTATGAAGATGTTGACGCGGTTTTCTTCGATGCCGATGGTGATAAAGATTTGGACCTGTACGTGGTGTCGGGCGGTAACGAGTTTTTCGAAAAAATGCCCGAGCAGTTTGATCGACTCTATCTGAACGACGGCAAAGGCACTTTTAGTCGCTCGAACGGTTTGCCGCCGATGTACGATAACAAAAGCTGCGTTCGTCCGGTCGATTTCGACGGCGACGGCGACCTGGATTTGTTCGTGGGCGGTCGCGTGGTGGCGTTTGCGTACGGGAAAATCCCTCATTCGTATTTGTTGATCAACGACGGCAAGGGGCGGTTTACGGACAAAACCGATCAGTTGGCGCCGGAACTGCGGAAAGCCGGGATGGTAACGGACGCAATCTGGATAGATTACGATCAGGACAAAGACCTTGATCTGGTGGTGGCTGGCGACTGGATGCCGATCCGGGTGTTTGCCAAACAGAACGGCAAACTGGAAGTTGCAAAAAGCCTGACGGATGAAAATACAACTCTGAGCGGTTTCTGGCAATGTCTGACTGCGGCCGACTTCGACCGGGACGGCGATCTGGATCTGGTGGCCGGTAATCTGGGTCTGAACACCAAGTTTATCAAACAGGCGAATCCACGGTTGAAAATGTGGGTAAAGGATTTCGACAAAAACGGCAGCGTCGACCAGGTTTTGGCGTATCAGCGCAACGACAGGGATTGGTATCCGGTCAATTTCAAAGATGAGTTGGGGAAACAGATGCCGAGCATTATTAACAAACGGTTTACGGATTATCAGTCTTTTGCCGGGAAACCGATCGAAAAGTTATTTGAAGGCGATGAACTGAAGGACGCGGAAGAATACGAGGTGAACCAGTTTGCGTCGGTCTATCTGGAAAATCAGGGAAACGGGCATTTTGCCGTTCATCCGTTGCCGATGCTGGCCCAGGTTTCCAAATTGTTTGCGCTCCGGGCTGATGACATCGATAACGACGGTTTTCCGGACGTGCTGGCGGGCGGTAACTTCTACGGCGTCAGCACATACCAGGGTCGTTACGATGCCAATTACGGCCTGATTCTTAAAAACAAGGGAAAATCGGCGACGAATTCGAGCCGGTTTTCGGCTCTTTCACCGTTCAGCAGCGGTTTTCTGCTCGAAGGCGAAATCCGCGACATCAAACCCATTCGGGTCGCCAACACCCCGCTCTGGCTGGTGGCCCGCAACGACACGACGATGCAGGTTTTTAAAAGGAATGATGGATTATGAATGATGAATGATGCATTATTTCCGTTGCGTCAGCTACTTCATCGTTTATCATTCATAATCCATCACCTTTGAAGTTATCAGGTATGCTTTTTTTAAGGTAAATTTGTAGTCCTCTTGTACTATTTGACCCGGATTACTATGAAGAATCCATTCGCATGGGTGATGCTGCTGGGCGGTTTTTGGTTTTTTACCAGCTGCCAACCCAAAGCCACTCCCCAAGAATACAACGCCAAAGCCGCCGAGCCGGAGCGTTACCACCAGTGTGTCAAGCAGTTGACCGACGTTATCATCCACGACATTTTTTCCCCTCCAGTAGCCAGCCGGATTTACGGTTATGCCAATCTCGCCGGTTACGAAGCGATGCTGCCGGGTCAGCCGAGTTATGAATCGTTGGCGGGAAAACTACGGGGTTTTACGGCCCCTCCAAAACCGGAACCCGGTCAGGAATATTGTTTTCCGCTCGCCAGTACGCGGGCTTTTCTGACTGTCAGTCGCAATCTGACGTTTTCCGGCGACATGTTTGACGGTTTTGAAAAAGAGTTTTATGCCCAATACAAAACCATTGGCGTTCCCGACGATGTAATTGAGCGTTCGACGGCCTACGGTGAAGCGGTGGCCAAGCACATCATGGAGTTTGCCGGTAAAGACCATTACAAGCAAACACGCGGTTTTAAGCATACGGTTACCAACGCCGAAGGAACCTGGGTGCCCACGCCCCCGGCCTACATGGAAGCTGCCGAACCCAAATGGATGCAAATCCGGTGTTGGGTAATGGATACCTGCTCGCAGTTTATGCCCCCGAAAGCCGCTCCGTACAACATGACGAAGGGAAGTCCGTTCTACAAACTGGTCGATGAGGTCTACCAGTTGGGCATTCACCAGACGGAGGAACAACGTAAAATTGCGTTTTTCTGGGACGATAATGCCTTTGTGATGAACGTGGCCGGGCACGTTTCGTACGCATCCAAGAAAATGACCCCGGGTGGGCACTGGCTGGCCATTGCCGCGACGGTTGCCCGGTTACAAAAAGCAGATTTTGCCAAGAGTGTGCAGGCTTACACCCTGACAGCTTTTGCCTTAGCCGATGGGTTTATCAGTTGCTGGGATGAAAAATACCGCAGCAACCGCATCCGCCCCGAAACCGTCATCAACAAATTCATGGATCCGAAATGGACTCCGTATCTGCAGACACCGCCGTTCCCGGAATACACCAGCGGCCACAGCGTGATTTCGGCCGCAGCTGCGGAAGTTTTAACCTTGCTTTACGGCGATAATGTCGCTTTTACGGATTCGACCGAAAACCCGTACGGGCACGGCGTGCGCTCGTTCAAATCGTTCCGGGATGCCGCTATCGAGGCTTCTTACAGCCGGTTGTACGGTGGTATTCACTTCCGGGATGCCCTGGAAATCGGCAACGTACAGGGCCGGAAAGTAGGGGAATACGTGGTGGAAAAACTGGCGAAAAAGAAAGAAGTCGCCACCGTTTCTCACTGATGCTCAGTATCCGGAATTTTCAAAAATCGTACCACAACCGACTGGTGCTGGCGATTCCGCAGGCGGATTTTTCGCCGGGAATTCACTGGCTAAAAGGTCGCAATGGCTCGGGTAAAACGACTTTTTTTCGGTCGGTCGCCGGGTTGTTACCCTTTGAAGGGACGCTGGTGCTGGATAATAAATACGACATTCGCCAACAGCCGGTCGAATATCGGTTGCGGGTCAATTACGGCGAAGCCGAACCACTGTATCCGCAATTTCTGTCAGCCTGGGAGTTGATTCGCTGGGTGGCTGCGACCAAACAGAGCCCTAACCAGCAGGTGGATGAATTGATTGATCTGTTTGGAATCCGGGATTTTATGAAAACGCCGGTTGGCACCTATTCGAGCGGAATGCTCAAAAAAACGTCGCTGGTCCTGGCTTTTCTGGGAAAACCGCACCTCATTCTGCTCGACGAACCGCTCATTACGCTCGACCACGCGACTACCCGAGTAGTGATTGAACGCATCCGGCAACAACGCCAGCAAGGCGTAAGTTTTCTGCTATCGACGCACCAGGATGTCGATCCGACGGAACTTCCCGTCGATTCGACCTGGATCATTCAAAATCAAACCCTCGAACTTCTCCCCCAACCGGCTTGAGCATGACAGCACGATGGGCCGTTCCGGAAAAGCTGCTGGTGCGCCAGTTCTTTCTACAAAATACCGGTTTATTTCTGGTTGTTCTGATGCTGTCGTTCGGCTTTTTAAGTTCGGTCGAGCACATCGCACTGGCGACTTACGCCCTCCACGATCCGGCTTTTCTGGCTATTTACGTCTTGATTTGGGCGATTTATGCGGTTTATGCCCTTCGGTTTAGTTTACAGCTTTTCCAAACCAATGACCTGCTGCAGTTTTTCCGGCTCGTTCCGCCGATGAAACGCATTTTGATGTTATACCTGCTCCACCTGCAATTGCTAACCCCCGTCATTTTTTATGCCGGTTTTATGCTTTGGGTCGGGAGTAAACAACAGACCACGCTGGCCAACGGGCTCGTAATTCTGGTTGTTGGATTGCTTTCGCTTTTGCCCTTGCCTTTCGTCGAACGAGCGTTGCGGAACCCCAATCCGGAGCAGTTTACCGGAAATCTGGGTGCCTGGCTCCGGCAGCGGCTGAGCACCCCCTACGGTTTATTTTTCATTCGTTATCTCTTCCGCGACCAACCCGCCACCTTGTTTCTATCCAAAACCGGTTCGTGTCTGGTCATGATTGGCGTACTGGCGCTCTACCCTACCGACGACTACGACATTCGGTTGCTTTCCCTGGGAATGCTGCTATCGGCGGTTTTTCACGCCGGAATCGTTTTTGAATTCTATCAGTTTGAAGCGACTCAATTACTGCTGCTGCGGAACCTGCCCCTATCACTCACAAGGCGACTGCTGAATTATATCGGAATCGTTGCGTTGATCATCAGCCCCGAAGCGGTTTTGTTGCTTTACAATCATCCGGGCGACGTTTCCATTCCGGACGTTACAGGTGTTTGGGCATTCGGGCTCAGTTTATTACTGCTTCAATACGTTACGCTCCTCTCCCGCCATCACGACCGCGACCGGTTTATGGGTCGGTTGTTCTGGCCGATCATCGGCTACTTCCTTCTGATTATGTATCATTTACCAGCTTGGGGCCTGTCGATTGCCGGTCTTGCGGTAGCTGCCATTCTATTTTTCCGTACCTATTACCGCTCGTTCTGGGAAACGGAAAAATAACGCATGGTTTGGGCTTTTTCCAGTAACGACGTTTGCATTCATCAGACCGAGCCGGACAGTTGCAAAACCGGAAGCACCGATTTTCACACGCAGCCTGGTCAATTTATATAATCAGGTTGTATTCAATTATTTCAACGAAACTAAAAATCCGATCATCAGGTGGATTAAGTGATACCTGATGACCGGCGTAAACAGAGAAAATGGAGCAATGATCACCAATACGTAGACGGAACGCCCGTCTTATGGACTTCCAGGGATACTTCGTTTGATTGAACAGCCATGCGGTTTAATGCAGTATAAATAACCCGAACGGCTTCCTCGATCCGATGCCAGCCCGCTTCGGTTGTTAAATTGATTCCGATCATGGTCCGGTTGCTTTTCGATAGCAGGGTCAGATACGACATAGCGCCGGTCATAATGGCCGAAACCGCCTGAAAATCAGCCCCTTTAATATAAGCCAGCTGATCGACCATTCGCGTCAGTTCTTCGTCATAAGCGGCACTTGCTTCCGTGGCCATCTGGCTTTCTTCGGCCACCGTTGCTTTCAGAACCTGAAAAGCCGCCGGAAATTGCCGGAAAAACCGGTAAGTGTGAACCAGTTGTTTATACCAAAGTTTGGACAGATCATTCTCGTGAACCGGGCGAAGTTGCTCGAGAGTCGCCGGACTGAGTAGCGGAAATAACCGTCCCATTTTAATGTAATGGGTCAGCAACCCATCCAGACCACCGAAGTAGCGGTATATCAGCACTTTACTGACACCCGCTTTCTCAGAAATCCGGTTAATACCAATCCCGTCAATGCCTTTTTCTGCAATAACCTCTTCCAGTGCATTGATAATTCGCTGCGAAGTCTGTGCGCGATTACGTTTGATTTTTTCCATGGGTAAAGATTGTTAGCTTTCAGTCACTAATCAGACGCAAGTCGTTGCAAAAAGTCACATAAACGTTACAAAAATCTGCGAAAACGACTTAAAATAAGTTGATTAGCTGCTTTGTCTGCTTTTGACGAGGGCTACAATTCCTAAAATAACCAATGCACCCAGGAAGGCCGTCGTGATCCGGGCCGGTAGTTCGGGCAGCCCCAGCATAACCTGTAAGTCGTTGCCTAACAACCAGCTACCGACAAAGCTGCCGGCGATCCCCAACAGAATCTGAATCCAGATTGAAAACGAAAACCGCTTGAAAACCAGGTCGGCCAGCCACCCGGCAACGGCACCGACTAAAATTGTAACCAGAATTCCCATGACTTCAGCGAGTGTGTAATGATAAGATGAGTTGTTTTTACAGGAGGACTGTTATCCAGACGCAGGAATGGCGCTGAAGTCACATTTAATTTTATAATTTTCTTAAATCGGTAACAAAAAAAGCCCGGCCATGTGGGCCGGGCGTTCCAACGAGTAAGTTGTAGTCTACCTTATACGTTATTTGATGCCAATTTTGCACCCAGATATTCTCGGTTCAAACGGGCGATGTGATCCAGTGAAATGGATTTCGGGCATTCCACGGAACAGGCGCCCGTGAATGAACAGGCTCCGAAACCTTCGGCGTCCATTTGGGCTACCATGCGCTCGGCCCGCAACTGGTGCTCGGCATGACCTTGCGGCAAAACCGCCAGTTGAGAAACCTTGGCCGCCGTAAACAACATCGCCGATGCGTTTTTACAGGCGGCAACGCAGGCTCCACAGCCAATACACTGGGCCGCATCCATCGCTTCATCCGCAATTTCGCGCGGAATCAGGATATCGTTGGCATCCGGTGCGGAACCTGTGTTCACCGACACATATCCACCGGCCTGGATAATCCGATCGAAAGCTTCACGATCGACCACCAAATCCTTGATTACGGGAAAAGCCCGCGCCCGCCAGGGTTCCACCACGATGGTATCGCCGTCGTTGAAACTCCGCATGTGTAACTGGCAGGTGGTTGTACCGGTTTCCGGACCGTGGGGCCGTCCATTGATGTACATCGAGCACATGCCGCAGATTCCCTCGCGACAGTCGTGATCGAACGCAACCGGTTCTTCCCCTTTGTGGGATAATTCTTCGTTCAAAACGTCGAACATTTCCAGAAAAGACATATCCGGCGAAACATCCGACAGTTTGTAATCCACCATTTTGCCTGGTGTTTGGCTATTTTTTTGTCTCCAGACTTTTAAGGCAATATTCATTTCGTATGACGTCTGAGCCTAAGGTTTAAAACGTTAAACGTTGAACCTTAAACGGTTAACCCTTATTTATAACTCCGTTGTGTCAGCTTCACAGTTTCAAACTTCAGCATCTCCTTGTGTAGCTTTTCCGGTTGATTCGGGCCTTTGTATTCCCAGGCGGCTACATACGTATAATGCTCGTCGTCGCGTTTGGCTTCACCATCTTCGGTCGAGAACTCTTCCCGGAAATGGCCTCCGCAGGATTCATTCCGGTTCAGCGCATCGTCGACCATTAGTTCGCCCAGTTCGATGAAGTCGGCCACGCGGGAAGCCTGTTCCAGCGCGGGATTTAGCTCCATGTCACTGCCCGTCAACCGCAGATTAGTCCAGAACTCCTTCCGCAGTTCCTGAATGAGTTTTTTGGCTTTTGTCAACCCTTCCGCATTCCGCGCCATTCCGCAGTACTCCCACATGATGTGGCCCAGTTGCCGGTGGAATTCTTCAGCGGTTTTATCGCCTTTAATCGACAACATGCGCGAAATCGTGTCATTCACGGTTTGCTCGGCATCCTTAAAAGCGGGATGCGTCGTCGGGATTTTATCGGCCGGACCAATCGTTGCGAGGTAATCACCCAGCGTATAGGGAATAACGAAATAACCGTCGGCCAGCCCCTGCATCAGTGCCGAAGCACCCAGCCGGTTGGCTCCGTGATCGGAGAAGTTAGCCTCGCCCAGGGCATACAGGCCCGGAACGTTCGTCATCAGGTTATAATCGACCCACAAACCGCCCATCGTGTAGTGAACGGCGGGGTAAATTTTCATCGGTGTTTCGTACGGGTCTTCGTCCACGATTTTCTCGTACATCTCGAAAAGGTTGCCATACTTGGCTTCAATCACCTTTTTGCTGTCGCGTTTGATGGCATCGGCAAAGTCGAGATAAACCGCCAGACCCGAGGCCGCAACGCCCCGGCCTTCGTCGCAGACGTTTTTCGCATTCCGCGAAGCCACGTCGCGCGGCACCAGGTTTCCGAACGACGGATACCGGCGTTCCAGGAAATAATCGCGGTCTTCTTCCTTAATATCTTTCGCCTTGATTTCACCTTTGCGAACCCGCTCGGCAATTTCTTCCGTTTTCGGTACCCAAACCCGGCCATCGTTCCGCAGCGACTCCGACATCAGTGTGAGTTTCGACTGGTATTTTCCTTTGACCGGAATACAGGTGGGGTGAATCTGGGTGAAGCACGGATTGGCCATCAACGCCCCTTTTTTGTGGGCCCGCCAGGCGGCTGTCACATTAGATCCCATCGCGTTGGTCGACAGGTAAAAAACGTTGCCGTAACCGCCCGTACACAGCAAAACCGCATGTGCCGAGTGGGATTCGATTTTACCGGTAACCAGGTTGCGGGTGATGATACCACGGGCTTTACCGCCTTCGATGACGAGATCCAGCATTTCGGTGCGCGGGAAGAGTTTCACTTTCCCGTTGGCAACCTGACGACTCAGCGCACTGTAAGCCCCCAGCAGCAACTGCTGGCCGGTTTGGCCCCGCGCGTAGAACGTCCGTGATACCTGCGACCCCCCAAACGACCGGTTTGCCAATGCTCCGCCGTATTCACGGGCGAAGGGAACTCCCTGAGCGACACACTGGTCGATGATATTGACGCTTACTTCGGCCAGTCGGTGAACGTTGCTTTCGCGAGCCCGGTAGTCACCGCCTTTGATGGTGTCGTAGAACAACCGGAAAACGCTGTCGCCGTCATTCTGGTAATTTTTAGCCGCGTTAATACCGCCCTGAGCCGCAATGCTGTGCGCCCGGCGGGGGCTATCCTGAAAGCAGAACGCCTTGACGTTGTAGCCCAGTTCACCCAGGGCAGCCGCTGCCGACGCTCCGGCCAGACCGGTTCCGACAACGATAACTTCGTATTTCCGTTTATTAGCCGGGTTTACCAGCTTCAGGTTGAATTTATGTTTCGCCCACTTTTCAGCCAGGGGGCCTTCCGGAGCTTTTGAGTCCAGCTTGATTCCGGTTTCTTGCTCTTCTAGTACGTCGATCATAGACAGATACGGTTCAATTCTACTTCGATAAAACCCTGTTCTGATTAAAAAAGAATGTGGTGCACTTTCAGGTAAATGAAAACCGGCATGGCGGCAAACAAGGCCGGAATGACGACGCCAAATCCGTAGGTACCCACAAATTCGATAAGCGGGGAGTATTTTTTATGGCGCAGTCCCAACGTCTGGAAACCGCTTTGAAAACCGTGTACCAGGTGAAACGACAAAGCCACCATCGACAGAACATACAAGGCTACATACCAGAGGTACGAGAACGCAAAGGTCGTTACTGCATACAGGTTCTTGATCGGTTCACCGTCGTACGTCACTTCCGGAATCGATCCCGCCGTAATGGTTTCGCCATTCAGAACGACCGGCCCGAAGTGCATCGTATACCAGAATGTCCGCATGTGAATGATGATGAAAATAAGGATGATAGTCCCTAAAATCCCCATATTCCGCGAGGTCCAGTGGCTGTTGGCTTCCGGTTTCTCGTACGCGTATTTAATGGGACGTGAAGCCTGGTTGTGCCGCGTCAGCGCCAGCGCCATCAGGGCATGAACGATAATGGAGGAGTACAGCAGGTAGGAAATCGTTTTGATGACCGGATTGTGGGTCATAAAATAGCTGTACTCATTGAAGGACTGGCCTTCATCGCCTTTGAACAATTGCAGGTTCCCAACCAGGTGAACAATCAGGAACGAGCACAAAAACAGCCCCGTCAGCGACATGACAACTTTGCGACCGAGGGAGCTGGAAAGTGTTGTTGTTACCCAAGACATATAGCGTAATCAAAAAAAAATGTGTAGTAAACCGGCTTGAAAATTAACCAATTCGTAGAGGTCAAAACTACAGCACAAAGCAATTCGAACCAAAAAAACCCCGCTTTTTTACGCTTATTTGGAATCAATAAAAGGTTGCGGTCTTCCTCTACCTGGTAACATATCAATCGCTTATTCTGTTCTGGTAGTGACTGGAAAGAATAGGATTATTTTAAGCAATGTCCGGATGGAAATTATCGTCTTTGATGGCGTCTGTAATTTATGCAATGGAGCGGTCAATTTCATCATCGACCATGACCCGAAAAACCGCTTCCGGTTTGTGGCGCTTCAATCCGAAACCGGTCAGGAACTCCTGAACCGCTACCCGTCCGCCAACGGCCCGGTCGACAGTATTGTATTGATCCGAAACGGGCAGTCGTTTGTCAAGTCTGATGCCGCTCTGGCGATTGCCCGGTGCCTGAGCGGAGTCTGGCCGGTTTTGACCATTTTCAGAATTATCCCCCGGTTTCTGCGCGATGCGGTATACGACCTGATTGCCCGAAACCGCTACCGGTTTTTCGGTAAACAGGATGCCTGTCGCCTTCCTACTCCCGAGTTAAGAGCGCGTTTTCTGGAATAAAACCGCTGAAACTGTTAGCTTTGTCGCCCAACATTCTTAAAGATTCCTGAACTGGGATTACGCGGATTAAAGGATTAACTATGATTATCTTTTATATCCTCTTAATCCTTTAATCCGCGTAATCCCAGTTCAAGACGGTCCAAGAGACAATTACGATCATGAAAAAAGCCTATATTTTCCCCGGCCAGGGGGCGCAGTTCACCGGCATGGGGCTGGGATTGTACCAGCAATCCGAAAAAGCAAAATACCTCTTCGAGCAGGCCAATCACATCCTCGGCTTTGAGATCACAAGGGTGATGTTTGAAGGTACCGAGGACGAGTTGAAACAGACGAATGTGACGCAACCCGCCATTTTTCTACATTCCGTTATTCTGGCCCAAACCGTTGCGGACTTTGCACCGGATCGGTTCGACGTTTCGATGGTGGCCGGGCATTCGCTGGGTGAGTTTTCGGCCCTGGTCGCGGCCGGAGCGCTGTCGTTTGAAGACGGTTTGCGGCTGGTGGCGCAGCGAGCCCGTGCCATGCAGAAAGCCTGTGAGTTAAATCCCTCGACGATGGCGGCCGTTCTTGGGCTACCGGACGAAGCGATTGAGCAAATCTGTCTGGAAGTGGCGAAGGAGTCAAAATTTACGGAAGTCGTAATTCCGGCTAACTACAACTGTCCGGGTCAGGTTGTCATTTCGGGAACGCTCGAGGGGGTTCGCCAGGCGGGCGAAAAACTGAAAGCTGCCGGTGCCAAACGGGTTCTGCCGTTGCAGGTAGGTGGCGCTTTTCATTCGCCATTGATGGAACCGGCCCGCGAAGAACTGGCGCACGCCATTCAAACGACGCCGTTTAGTCAGCCGCGCTGCCCGATTTACCAGAATGTGAACGCCAAACCGGCTACGGATGTCGAAGTCATCAAAACGAATCTGATTGCCCAACTCACCGCTCCGGTTCGCTGGACACAATCCGTTGAAGCGATGGGCGCTGATGGCGCTACGGTTTTTGTGGAATGCGGACCGGGAAAAGTCCTCCAGGGGTTGGTAAAAAAAATAATTTCAACCGCTGAAACGCAGGGCGTAGCGAGTTAAGAATTGAGAGTAACGAGTTAAGAATTAATGCATTCGGCACTTCTTAACTCGTTACTCCTGATCGCATGAGCATCCCCGTCTTAACTTTTTTCTGCATCTTCTTGCTTTTTTTAGCGCGGGAACGCTATCTTTGCACTCGCAATTGCCGGGTCGTCTAAGGGTAGGACGACAGATTTTGGTTCTGTTTGTGAGGGTTCGAATCCTTCCCCGGCAACTGACAAAAACAAAAAACCGCTAATTCTTCACGAATTAGCGGTTTTTTGTTTTTATGTTTACCCGAAATCAACGGTTCTACCCGGTTCGGGTTACTCCTGAAATAGCCGCGGCAGAGAGCGCACATCTACACTCCCTGCCGACTCCCATCACCCAATGGAGAATACAACGGCCAATAGGATGCTGTCCTTCGTATCTATTTCTTAATCAGTTTCAACGTACGGGTCAGCGAGCCCGTCCGCAACTGATACAGATAGACGCCCGGCAACAGATTCGCTCCCTCGATCCGGGTCTGGTGCCGACCGGGACTCTGGTCTTCCGCATCTTCCGACTGGCGCAGCACTTTTCCTTTCACATCCATCAGTTTGTGGCTGATTCGCCCGCCCATCGGGAGAGTGTATTCGACAGTCGTCTGATCCACAAAGGGATTCGGATACGCCCGGGCCGACAAACCCGGACGATCAACTGCCAGGGCTGACGGGACGACTTCGATAGTGGCCGTGACGACGGAACCCGCCTGCGCCAGAAAACCGGGTTGAAAGGTGACGGATTTCCCCGCCGTGTAAAGGGCGGTTCCTCCCGGCTGTACGGTATGGATGGCTACAATGGACTCGGTGGCTTTTTGATCGCTGATAACACCCGACGTCACCTCGTTATGCAGGGTAAGTTGTCGGGAATAGTCCTGAGCGAGAAGCGGGCCGCTGATTAGCATCAGGAGTACTAGATATCGTTTCATGAAATGGCTCTTAATGGTTGATTTTTGCTTGTAATTCCGTCACTTGGTCCTTCATCTGTTTATTCTGCTGGCGAATTGCCTCCAGTTCTTTCCGCTGCTCGATCAGGTACAGCGTCAGTTCTTCGATTTTTTCGAGGAGTTTGGCGTCCATTTTGCCCAGATCGACGCCCTTTTCGACTACTTCAGCCGCTGAAGGCACACCCGGCAGATGACCGGTTTGGTTGATGTGCTGTTCGACTTCGCTCAAACTTCTCAGCTTATAGCCTTTCTCAAACACTTTGTCGCTCCAGTCGTCCGTAGTTTTCACGGCTACTTTTACTTTTTCGGTCAATACACCATCCGCCACGTAGAGCCGGTACCCCGCCGGAGTTTTGCTGACGCCACTGCCGATAATCACCCCGCCTTCGTTCGTATTCTGGAGATTGTTGCCACTGGTTTGCCACAAAGTCGATTCGGCACTTTCACGCGCCGAACTGCCCGGACTTCCCAATACGACATCGCCTTTTTCGTTGACGGTCAGGAATTTGGTCTGTTTCAGCAAGCTGGCAGGAGAGCTACTGGTCAGGTTGGTAAACCGCAAGCCGGATTGATTTACACCAATCTGGGTGATTTCCAGGCGGTTGCCGGGAGCCGAGTTGCCAATACCGACATTAGCGTCATTTCCCAGAATAACCGAGTTCGAGACGGTTGCCTTCGCATTGTACCCCAGCACTGTGACATTGGACAGGTTGGATTCGGAAGGTACGTTGGCATTTTGCCCCACAAACGTGTTATTGGAACCGGTCAGGCTATTGGAACCGGCCTGATAGCCCACAAACGTATTCGACGATGACTGGTTGCTGTAACCGGCCTGATACCCCACCGCCGTATTCTGCGACCCGATTTTGTTGACGAACCCGGCATAATGGCCGTTGTATACGTTATACTTACCCGAGGTGTTGCCATATCCGGCGGCCACGCCCGAAAAGACGTTGGCATCTCCTATCGTGTTGTTATACCCCGCCTGATGGCCCAGAAAGACGTTATCATTGCCAATGGTGTTGCCTTTCCCGGTTTCAAAACCGATGAAGGTGTTTTCGTACCCCGTGTTGTTGTTATACCCCGATTGATAGCCCATGAATACATTGTAGCGACCGATCGTGCTCAGATACCCCGCCATATGACCAATGTAAATATTGGCATTCCCGGTGGTGGTGCCATGCCCGGCGCCGTAACCGAAAAAGTTATTGTAAGCCCCGGAAGTGTTTGAATAGCCCGATTGGTAGCCCACAAATGTATTGACAACTCCGTTTGAGTTACTGTAACCGGCTAAAGCACCGATGAAGGTATTGGAACTCCCATTGGTGTTGTAGAGCCCTGCTTCTTTGCCGATGAAGGTATTGGCAAAACCGGTTGTGGTAAACCGCCCGGCATCGACGCCGTTGAAGGTGTTCCAGGTGCCGGAGGTCAGAACCAGACCCGCGTTGTAACCGGTGATGGTGTTTCGGTCGCCAGTGATGGGGCCTGCAGCGCCCGCGCCGGGGCCCACCAGCGTATTATAGGTACCGGGCGTGTTGGAATTGGATTTGTTCGCTACGTAATTGCCCTGAGCCAGCAGGCCGGTGGGGAGTAGCATCAGAAAGCAGAGGTGGTGTGGTTTAAGCATAAAAGTTTGATCATTAATACAGTTATTTGTTACACTGGTCAGACTGATGACGGTGCAAATATCCCGTTTCTGCCGGCCAAAGAAATCACCGAAATCCGTGATTTGCTGTCACTGAATTCCGTGATTTTTACCGTCGGAAGGGGTTTTACCTGGTTTCAAATGCGGTTTTTACAAAGGATGCAATTGTCTCCCGGATGTTATTTTTTTCGTCTGGTGCGTTGAGGCAATCGAAGAAGGAAGTTGAAACAGCCGATCAAATCCCGGCGGTTTTCCTGAAATAAAGGATGCTGCGTTTTCGGAGGCAGAAATGGGACGGGTAAACAAAAAACCGGGCGATCAGATTCAGACCTGATCACCCGGTTTAGTCCAAACGAGTGTTATTTACCCGGAAATAAATACTTCGTCACAATGACAAAAAAAGCCGTCACATTGATTGTGGTAGAACCGATCAGGGCAATCGTAACGGCCTGAGGAATATCGAGCAAATGGAGTCCTTCGAGAACAATGATGCCCAGAATCACGAACAGCCACATGACCACCATCCAGAAAATCCGCTGGGCAAATTTCTTCCGCTCCTGAATGTCCTGCGTTAGCCCCAGCAACCGGGTCCGGCGTTCTTCCTTGTCGTACTGCTCGAATTCGTTTTGGGAAAGGCCACTGTTGAGCGGATTCGTTGCCGAAGATTCGATCAGTTTGCGAAAGACATCTTTCGCCTTTTCGCTCTCTTCATTCTCCGGCATCACGTCTGATAATTTCGGTGAAATAGTCTTTGATTAGCTCATTGTCGATGGGTTCCTGGTCGATGGTGCCATCGTGATTCCGGCTGACCGACTGAAACCAGGGCGAGCCTTCGACGTGGGTCCAGTTGGATAGCTGAATGGCGTTGTAATCTTTGGCAATATCCCAGGCAAAATTGATGGAATCCTGCGCCTGCGGGTCGAGTTCATCGTCCCAGTCGCTCTGCGGAACGGGCGTCGTAATGGGGTTATTCCCAAATCGTTTGAAGCGGGTATAGACATCGGGAATTACCGGCCCGTACGACCACGCCTGTACCTTTTCGGCGATCAGCGGTTTTTCGTGACGGGCCAGATGCAACCCGTGCGCCATGTAGATGAGCTTTTGCAGCTTCATCGGCGTCAACGGTCGCCCTTCGGCGATGCCCTTGTTGATAAACTGTCTGGCAACTAGCAATGCCGGGTACATAAGTTCGTATCTATTGTTTACTTTAACCAGGTTGTTTTGCTCTTCATAACGTCAATTTCGTCTGCGAAACAATCCTCAACTGCTGAAAATCAATAAGTAAAGATACAACGAACCGATCGAATTTCCACCCTTTTTTCGGGCCGAATCAGTGCGGTTCGGTGTGTTCCAGCGTCAATTCACCGGCGTTCTTCCGACCGGTTTTCATCTGCCGGGTTAGCGTATACGCCCGCGCCAGATAAGTAACAATATCCGTACCGTCGTCACTCGGAAAATTGCCCCGCGAATGGTGCAGCGCATTGACGAATAAAACCGCTATGACCTCGTTGGGAAACCGCATCCAGACTGTTCGTACGCCCTGATATTGAGTCAGTTTTAAAAACCACCAACCGTCGTGGTACTGGATGGCACCGTCGGGAACCGTGCCCGCAAACGTACCCAGCCGGTTATTGAATAAGGTATCTTTCCAGGCCGTTGTCAACACGCGCTGGTCGGTGGTCGACAGGACCGTGGCAAATAATTTTCCGGCTTCCGAGGGTGTCAGGTGCCAGCCATACGCTCCGACTACATTGGTAAAATTACCGGGATTCCAGCCCGCGACGCCGGTATACGGATACGAATAGGAATACGTCGGATCGCCCGTCGGCTGGTTGGCAATGACGTTGTTGATACCCACTTTTTCAAAAACGTTTTTCTGGACATATTCCATAAACCGCTGCTGGGTTTGCTGATCGTCGGTGACGTCGTTGCCGGAAAATTGGTAGCCTAAAATGCCCGGAATCAACACTCTGAACAGTCCGAAATTGGCGTTCTGGTAACAGTAATTCCCCCGGTTTGCGGTTTTGACGCCCTGCTGAATCAGTTGCTTGAAACCCAGCCAGTTATTCTCGGAAAAAGCGCCATTGACGCAGTTGTTACCCAAACCGATGATGCCGCTGCGGTGAGTCATCAAATCCCGGAACGTGATCCGGCTGATGTTTTCGCCTTTTACCCAGGCGGGTGGCAAATACGGCAAAATCCGATCGGTGGTTTGAATGCCCTTCTCCGCAGCCAGATGCAGAAATGCCATCGTCGCAATGGTTTTGCTCATGCTGGCGATGTGCATTTTGGTGTCGAGTGTAAACGCTTTCTCGCCTTCGGGTTCACTGGCTCTGGACTTCAAACCGCCACTGCCCGACGATCGCACGGCACCGTTTTCCAGAATCACAAAACCGTATCCGACTTTTTTGGCTTTCAGTGAGTCGTTAAGTGCTTTCCCAAAATAATCAAACCAGGTTTGCGGTTTGGCGGGCGTAACCGCGTCGTCACTCTTCTGGCAACCGTTCACGACAAACATCAGCAAACCGATGCCCGCCAACTGATAGATTAGTTTGTTTACCTCAGCCATTGATCCTCAGAAATCAGTAGTTCAAAGGTAACAGATCTGCCGAATTAGCCAATAAAAGAAGCGTTACCGCTTTTCTCCACGAAAAGCGGGTAAAATCCGGTTGTAAAGCGATCAAAAACACAAGAAAAACGGCCGCTGTTAAAACCGTTATAGCCTTTGGGAGAAATTTGATAGCGCCTGCAGCACCTGCCGTTTTCCTTTGACTTCCCGGAAAATAAACCCTCCTGGCTCAAAACCCTGTTTCGGATGCGAATCGGTTGGTCTCAGGACCAAACTCACCCGGATTAGGCTCCATTAAAGGACACGAAAGTGACTCAAAAAGCACCGATCACACCGGTGCTTTTTGATTTAGGCTGCTGACGAAAATTTACAGTAGTTTTGAACCGTCGTTTCGTACTATCTTTGCAACTTTTACTGAACGATCATACCCCTTATGTTCCTCGCCGTCGACGCAGGCAATTCCGATACCGTTTTTGGTTTATACGATCAGCAGCAATGGCGGCACGTCTGGCGGACGCGCTCGTTGCTCGAAGAACCGATGGCTTTTCACATTACGGACCGATCGGTTGGCGATGCGGTTCCGGCCGAACAAGATCGGTACGAACGACTGCTGCGGCTGTGGTTTCTGGAAGCCGGTATTCCGATCAGTGCGATTCAGAAAATGGTGATCAGTAGCGTCGTGCCGGAACTGACACCCACGTTGCGAACGACGCTCACCCGGCTTTTTGGTCAGGAGCCGGTCGTGGTCGGCCCGGCCATTTACCATGCCTTGCCGTTGCAGATTCTGCGGCCTTATGCCATTGGTACCGATCTGGTTGCCAACGCGATGGCGGCTCATTTACGCTACAAAAAAAATTGCGTGGTGATCGATTTTGGCACGGCACTAACCTTCACAACGGTTTCTGCCAAGGGCCAGATGCTTGGCGTCGCCATCGCGCCGGGACTAAAAACCGCCGTACGTTCGTTGTTTTCCACCACCGCCCAACTGCCCGAAGTACCGCTGGTGATGCCCGAGTCGGCGTTGGGAACGAGCACCGCCCACGCCATTCAGGCGGGTGTGGTATTGGGCTACGAAGGTCTGGTCCGATCGCTCATCGACCGCATCCGGGCCGAACTGAAAGGAGACTGCATTGCCATAGCGACCGGAGGTATGGCAACGGCGATTCCGACACTGAGTGCTGATTTTGTGGAGATAATCCCCAATCTTACCCTCGACGGTATTCGGGAAATTGGCCTGCGCGTCTAACCTACGCACTATTCGCCTTTTTCCCCGGAGCCGGTTCCTTTCTTCCGCTTTTTCAACGCTTCATTGAGGATAAATTCAATCTGACCGTTCACGCTGCGAAACTCTTCCTGCGCCCAGCGTTCGAGTTCCTTCAGCGTTTCGGGGTTGATCCGTAACACAAATGCTTTTTTCTCCGCAGCCATAAGCGAAACAATGGACAATTAATAATGAACAGCATGCGTCAGCCATTCATTGTTCATTATTAATTATTCATTCTTAATTATAAAGAGTTCCCGCGTTGACGACCGGGCTGACGGATTTTTCTCCGCACAACACCACCAGTAAGTTGCTGACCATGGCGGCTTTGCGTTCTTCATCCAGCGTAACTACATCTTTTTCGGCGAGTCGGGCCAACGCCATTTCCACCATTCCGACAGCGCCTTCCACGATCAGTTTCCGGGCCGACACCACCGCGCTGGCCTGCTGACGTTGCAGCATGGCACCGGCGATTTCGGGCGCGTAGGCCAGGTGACTGATCCGGGCTTCGAGAATGTCGACACCGGCGCGTTCCAGCCGCTCGTTCAATTCCTGCTCCAGCAACACGTTGATCTTGCCGGTGCTATCGCGGAGGGTCACGGTGGCGTCTTCATCTTCCATCGTGTCGTAGGCGCAGGTGCTGGCCAAATGCCGCACGGCTGCTTCGGACTGAATCTGGACAAACAGGTGATAATCATCGACTTCAAACAGAGCTTTGGCACTATCGGCCACCTGCCAGACGACCACAGCGGCAATTTCGATCGGGTTACCGGTTTTGTCGTTCACCTTGAGGGTTTGACCGTTCAGATTGCGGGCGCGGAGACTGATCTTCTTCTTACGGTACAGCGGATTCACCCAGCGAAGTCCGGTCTGTTTCATGGTTCCCGTATAATCGCCAAAAAACGTGGTGACCACGGCTTCTTTGGGGTTGATCACGGCGAGGCCGCTCATGATGATAATAGAAGCCAGGAACGAAATGATTCCGAGCGCAATGGCATCGACGGCAATACCGTAGGCGGCAACTCCGAGGAGAATCAGGGCTATGAGCAACAGGACATAGCCGGAAAGGGAGGTAAGGTTCTTTTCAATCATGGCGATTTATGATATTATTTTGATAGCACAATAGTAGCAATTATTTCAATTTCCTGCCGCTATTTTTTTGATAAACGGTTACAAATTTTGATAGGAACGCGGATTAGACGGATTATCACGGATAAAGTAATCCGTTCGAATCGGTTCAATCCGTTAAATCCGTGTTCCGATCCACTATATTTGCAACTCTTTTTAAAATCAAGATGATACTGAGCGAACAGGAGATCAACCGGCGCAACAAGCGCGAGGAACTCATGCGGATGGGCATCGACCCGTATCCCGCCGAATTATTCGAGGTCAACGTCACCGCGGCCGACATTCATAAAAATTACGAACGGAATAAAACCGACTATAAAAGCATTTCCATCGCCGGGCGGCTGATGGGTTTTCGGATCATGGGCTCGGCTTCATTTGCGGAGTTGCAGGACGCTACGGGTCGGATTCAACTCTATTTCCGGCGCGACGACCTGTGTCCCGATGAAGACAAAACGCTCTACAACACGGTTTTCAAGAAATTGCTGGACATCGGAGATATCATCGGCGTCAAAGGATACGTCTTCACGACCCAAACCGGCGAAATCTCCATCCACGTTACCGAGTTCAAATTGCTGACCAAATCGCTGCATCCGCTGCCGGTTGTCAAGGAAGTGGTGGACGAACAGGGCAATAAGCACGTTTACGACGCCTTTTCCGATCCGGAACAACGGTATCGTCAGCGGTACGTGGACATGATTGTCAATCCGGAAGTGCGGCACACGTTTGTTCAACGGACCAAACTGGTCAATTCGATCCGGACGTTTCTGGCCAACCACGGGTATCTGGAAGTGGAAACGCCGATTCTGCAACCGATTCACGGGGGCGCGGCTGCCCGGCCATTCCGCACGCACCACAATACGCTCGACATGACGCTTTACCTGCGGATTGCCAACGAGCTGTATCTGAAGCGGTTGATCGTTGGTGGTTACGATGGCGTGTTCGAATTTGCGAAGGATTTCCGCAACGAAGGCATGAGCCGGTTTCACAATCCGGAGTTCACACAGGTCGAGTTGTACGTTGCCTACAAGGACTACAACTGGATGATGGACCTGATCGAAGAGATGGTCGAGAAAATTGCGATGGATTTGCACGGCACGACCGAACTGCCGGTGGGTGATAAAATCATCAACTTCCAGCGCCCCTGGAAACGACTGACGATGTTTGAATCCATTCAGGAATATACTGGTGTCGATGTGTCGGAAATGGGCGAAGACGAACTGCGTCAGGTGGCCGAAAACCGGGGCATCAAAACCGATAGTTCAATGGGTAAATCGAAACTCATCGACGAACTGTTTGGCGAAGCCGTCGAAGCCAATCTGATTCAGCCGACGTTCATTACGGATTATCCGGTCGAAATGTCGCCCCTGACCAAGAAACACCGGAGCAAACCGGGCTTGGTAGAGCGGTTTGAGGCCATTTGCAACGGCAAGGAAATTGCCAACGCCTATTCGGAGCTGAACGATCCGCTCGACCAACGCGCCCGGTTTGAAGAACAACTCGAACTGGCGAAACGGGGCGACGAGGAAGCGATGGCGATGGACGAAGACTTCCTGCGCGCCCTCGAATACGGCATGCCACCCACAGCGGGCGTCGGTTTGGGCATCGACCGGCTGGCGATGATCATGACCAACCAGCCATCGATTCAGGATGTGCTGTTTTTCCCGCAAATGCGGCCCGAAAAGAAACTGGAACTGTCGACCGATGCCGACTACGAACAGTTGGGCATTCCGGCGGGCTGGATTCCGGCCCTGCAGAAGATGGGTTTCCAGCACGTCAACCAATTGGCTGGGGCCAATGCCAACAAGATTTTCAACGATCTGGGCGGCATGCGGAAGAAACTGAAACTGGATGTAACGATGCCGACGCTGGATCAGGTAAAAAGCTGGACGGGACAGTGATAAAAACCCAGTTTCTATCGTCTGAAATATGGGAAGTAAAAAGAGCGAAACTGACTCAAAACCGGGTCGGTTTCGCTATTTTTACTCACTGGGCTACCGGTTTATATCTTTCAGCATGGAACATTACTACCAACGGTTTTTCAGTTATGTCGCCGAGATTTTAATTTTGCCCGAAGCCGACAAGTGGTCGATCCGGCACTTATTCAAACCGGTTTTCGTCCCCAAAGACACGATCATCGAATCGGCAGGAGAAGTGCCTAAATACCATAACTTTATCGTTTCGGGGTATATGAGGAACTTCCACCTGGATAAAGACAATAGCGAAATCACGACCGATCTCAACGATGGTTCCCGGTTTTTTACGTCGTATTTCCATTTTATGAACCGCACGGTTTCCAACGAAAACCTGCACTGCATTACGGATTGTGAACTGCTTCGGATCAGCCGGGATGACGTAGACGTTGGAGCCGGGCGCAGTAGTACGCAGAAAGATTACACGATTCAGATTCTGCAAAAACACCTCGAAGAGGACAAAAGACGCATCAACGCCCTGGCCACGCTGACGGCAGAAGATCGGTATCGCAACTTTCTTGACGAAAAACCCACCATCATCAGACATGTACCGTTGCGTTATGTGGCCTCGTATCTGGGGATTACGCAGCGGCATCTGAGCCGACTCAGGAGAGAGTTTGGCCCGTAGCGCCTACCCCGGAATAAAACCGCTCATCCGTATTGGACATTTGTCTAATCACCAAAGAAAGGTGCCGCCTTAAGTTTGAGCAAAACTTAACGTCCTTTCTGCCATGATAACAACTACCGATGAGCGCCTGCCCGACAAAGCAACTCCGCCTTATACAACCCGGCTCCTGATCCTCTCCGCCAGCGCCTGGTTCGTGGTGGCGACGATAGGTCAATGGCTCTTTGGAATCTACATTCTCCTGTTTTATGGAAAATCTACTCTTACGGGCGATTTTGAAAAGTGGAATAACGTCTTGCCGCATGGGTACGTTGAAGGCGACTGGGTAGGAAATACTGTCGTAGGGATGCACATTTTGCTGGCTGCCATCCTGGTGGTTGGCGGTCCCCTGCAACTGATCCCAGCGATGCGTCAACATTTGCCCCGTTTTCACCGCTGGCTCGGCAGAACCTACGTTACCACGGCTATCGTAGTCAGTACTGCAGGTCTGCTGATGGTCTGGACGCGCCGTGGTGAAGGCAGTAGTATCCAGCACATCAGCATCAGCATTCAGGCGATTTACATTATAGTGTTTGCCTTACTCACCATCCGATACGCAAGAGCCCGGCAATTCACCAGGCATCGGGAATGGGCATTGCGGCTGTTCCTGGTGGTCAATGGCGTCTGGTTTTTCCGGGTAGGTCTGATGGGCTGGATACTGGTCAACGGTGGCCCGGTCGGTTTTGATCCCAAAACGTTTACCGGCCCGTTTCTCACCGCCCTTTCGATCGTTACCTATGCCATTCCGGTTTCGCTGCTGGTGCTGGAGCTGTATTTTCAGGCCCGGCAAAAGCAGAATAAGGCCTTCAGTCTTTTCACATCGGCACTCATTTTTCTGTGTACCGTCATCACCGGTATCGGGATTTTTGGGGCAACGATGGGCTTATGGCTACCCAGGCTGTGAAAGAACATCAACTTTCCTGTAATTTAGGCGCGTGATACCAAACCGCCCATGATCGATTACGTCCCGATTAAGCAGACTCTTTTCGACCGATGTCAACAGTACGTTGAGCAACGCATCGAAACGGCCAAAACCGCCATGGAAGCAGCCCAGTCGGCGGCCAATGAAGAATCGAAAAGCAGTGCGGGCGATAAATACGAAACCGGTCGGGCCATGGCGCAGATCGAGCGCGACCGCCACGCCCAGCAATTGGCCGAAGCCCATAAGCTTCAGCAGGAACTGAGTCGGATCGACGTCGGGAAAACCTATTCGATCGTTCAGCCGGGAAGTCTGGTGATCACGAGTCAAGGGAATTATTTCATTGCTATCAGCGCCGGCAAACTGACGGTCGACCAAACCGACTACTTCGCGGTTTCGGCTGCGTCGCCCATTGCTGTCCGGTTGAGCCACGCCAAACCGAATGACGAAGTGGTTTTCAATGGAAAACCGATCCGGATTGTTGAGATTAGATGAAAGACGTAAGACAAGAGAGGAAAGACCAGCTGATCTGTGAGCGTTTTTTGTCTCTACTCACCTGTCTCATCTCCCACTGCTCTTAAAAACAACAAAAACCCCGGTCATGCGATCGGGGTTTTTATGTTTTTGAAGAAGTTGTTTCTCAATAGGCTCCTTCCAGTTTTTTTACCTTAACGGCATTGAGGCCTTTTTTCCCTTCGATTACTTCGAAAGAGACCCGGTCTGTTTCCCGAATAGTAGTACCATTCAGGCCAGTAATGTGCACGAAAATGTCACGGTTCGTATCATCTTCGACGATGAACCCGTAGCCTTTGCTCTCGTTGAAAAATTTGACAACACCTGTTTGCATAGAACTTAAAAAATTAAAAATAAAACATTACTGACTGGAGTATTCTTAACAAAAGTCTTCAAACAGGTCCCAGGTTAACACACGAAAATGGCGATACGGATGGAACAAACCGTCTATGCATTGACTTTGTTGAATAGCAAAAATAAATTAACTTTTACTAAGACAACAGCTTAGTAAACACAAAGTAACAAAATTTGTCACGAATATGTAAACAATTCCATTCGATTTTTATTGGCTTATTTAACGACTTAATTATACAAATTAAATTTATTGGTAAATATTAACGCAAACAAAACGTTTTAGGAATTGTTGATCAAATTCGTTCGGTGTATCTTTGGTAATCGAACAAATCCCTTGACGAGGGTTTTCCGGCATAAATCAGACGATTGACCATCCAGCACTGATTATCAGGAGCATTACGGCTATGAATAAACTCAGGTATTTCGTAGAAAGTCAAGCATTTGGCGTTTGCGCACGATTGGGCGAGAAAATGAACATTTCGGCCAGCAGCATTCGTTTGTATTTTATCTATACATCGTGTCTTACGCTGGGATCTCCTGTCGTTCTGTACCTCATAATGGCGTTCTGGATGGAAATGCGCAAACACCTCCGGCGACATCACCATCCAACCGTCTGGGAGTTATAGATTGGGGTTGTTTTCAACCTTCGGCAATTCACCGAACGTTTTTTTTCCTTTCACAAAATATTGCCAGATGATGCTGTGCGGGTAAATTTCCCGGTGGGTGATGCGGTTTTTTCGCAGGTCGGCCAGCGCGTTCCGTTGTTTGCGCAGGTAGGGCAACCAGCTGTAAAAGGTAAAATGGGCTTTTAAAATCGCCAGCGTATCCCGCCAGTGGCCCGACGCCAGAAACCGCAAACCCGATAACCCATCCAGCACCAGCCGGATCATCAGGTTGAGAAACACGTGACCTTCCGGCAGATTTTTGTAAAGCATCGCCAGACTGTTGCGGTAATTCAAAAACGTTTTGTGGGGATTGGATTTATGGAGCGTGCCACCGCCGACGTGAAAAACCACCGAATCGGGGCAATACCAAATTTGATAACCGGCGTTTTTGGCCCGCCAACACCAGTCAATCTCTTCCATGTGGGCAAAAAACCGGGGGTCGAAACCGTCTAACCGATGAAAAACATCCGACCGAACCAGCATACACGCACCCGTTGCCCAGAATATTTCCCGCGCGTCGTCATACTGATGGCGGTCGTCTTCACCGGTATCGAATAACCGCCCCCGGCAAAATGGATACCCCAGGTAATCAATGTAGCCCCCGGCGGCCCCGGCATATTCAAACAGCCGGGGATTTTTAAAATCGCGGAGTTTGGGCTGACAGGCCGCGATCCGGGAATTGGATTTCATGAGCGCCAGCAAGGGCGTCAGCCAGTTCGGGCTCACTTCAACATCCGAATTCAGCAGCAGATAAAACCGGGCTTCGATCTGTTTCAAAGCCGCATTATAACCGCCTGCATACCCCAGATTGATGGGCAAATGAATGAGTCGCACCGACGAAAACCGCTTCTGGAGGAAGGCCAGGGAATCGTCGGTGGAATTGTTATCGGCTACATAAACCGGAAAACCTTCGGCATTGGCGAGTACGGAAGGTAAAAACTGCTCCAGAAATGTTTTCCCGTTGTAATTTAAAATAACGATGGCAACGTCATCCATGCCTTACGACATCAGATTTCCCAGGTCGAAACCGGGAATGTTGGGCAACAATCCCTCGGTTGCTTTCTGAAGATGAGCTTTGATTTTCGGTTCTACGTTTTCAAGAGCTTTGTTCGTGGCGGCAACCACCAGATCCTGCAACATTTCGCGGTCTTCAGGCCGAATCAAATCCGGATCGATGGTCAGCCGAATAACCTGTTTGAGGCCGTTGACGGTTACATGAACCATTCCGGCACCCGATTCTCCCGATTCAGTTAGGGTGTTCAGGCTGGCCTGTGCTTCTTTCATGCGCGCCTGAAATTCCTTCACCTTACCGAACATATCCATCATATTGAACATAGCTTACGAAAAAAGAAGTGAGATAATAGACAAGAGAAAAATTAACAATACAATCCGATTGTTAAAGCAAAGGTAGCAAGGAATGAATAGCCTACCCGGCTTTCTGCTTTCTTTTGTCGCTTCTCTTTCCCGGAGTGTCTACCGAATCAGTAACACCTTGCCGATCTTTTCTGTTTTCGCACCGTTTGGATCGATGGCGTTAATGCGGTAGGCGTAGGTTCCGGCCGGAGCTGGTTTTCCGTCGATCTTCCCATCCCAGCCTTCCCGGCTTTCGGTATGGAACACCACTTCGCCCCAGCGGTTGTAGACCGTCATCTGAATGGATTCAAAATAGGTGCTGCCTTTTACTTCGAGCACATTATTTTCTTTGTCATCATTGGGCGTAAACGCATCCGGCATGAAAATCCGCGCAGCCTGCACGAAGGTGTAGAAATTGGAGTAACTGATGGCGCCGGACTTCGAAACCGCCTTGACCCGAAACCGGAACCGCTGCGTATCGGGCTCACTGCCCGGCACATAAGACGTTTGAGTGCCAACGGAAAGTTCGGCCCACACCACGCCACTATCATCGATTTTTTCGACGATATAATGATCGATTTCCTCGTTGGCAAACGGCGAATCGCCCGTCCAGTCGATGGTGGAAGCCGAATTGGAATTCAGGTAAATCGTGCAAACCATTCTGGAAGGTTCCGACGAAACCCCACAGGCGTTCTGGTAAACGATTTCGTAACAGTACGACTGTTTTTGGGGCTGCACACTCCCGTCCTGATGAATATTCCGGTCAATTTCTTCGGCGGTTTGGGTGAAGGTTCCCCCCGGCTGATCCCGGCGGAACACAATCATTTTATAGGTGGGACTGATGGTGGTCGGAATCGGCGGCAAACCGCGCAAATCGACCCGGTTGTCGCCGTTGACCGAAACTTGTACGGTGGAAAACGGAGGAGGTGTGGCCGACGAACGGGCCGTTACGCAGACTTTGTCCGATACAATTTCGGCCGGACCGGCCTGGGCCGTCACCTGATAGCAATACGGTTCGTTGCAGGTTATCCCTTCCGAATCGACAACGGAGTTCGTGGCGCCGTTCGTGATGGTCCGAAAAGCGCCGTCATTTTTGGTAACCGCATACTGCTTAAAACCGGTCAGGTTACTGGCGACTGTCCAGGTAACCGCATTCTGTTTTTCCTCCGCTTTTACTTCCAGCCCGATGCTGCAGACTTCATTCGATTCAAATTTTTGACCGCAGGCATCCATCGAAACCAGTTTAAAGCAGGTCGGGTGTGATGTGATAGTGGGAATCACCAGCGTGCCATTGCCAATCCGGGAGAGGGTGGTGGGAGAAAAAACACCAGATGAACTCTGCTGGTGGACCGTCACCGTCTGTTTGGCACCGGCCTGGACCTGTAGCGTAATGTTCGAGCCCGCCGTGGTCAGTTTGGTAATGACCGGTTTTACAAATTCGCTGCTCAGCATGGGCGTCACCTGCTGAAAAGAGCCCCCTCCGCAGTTTATTCCCGCATAATTTCCACTTACCTTGATCGTATAATTTGAATTGTTTTTGTATTGATGACTGATTCCGGCCAGCGCGGTTTTCGGAATGGTTTGTATCGGACTTCCGTCATTCCAGTCGACCAGAAATTCGTCGTATTGACTGGCCACCGCGTCGTTGACAATGTCCAGCACCACTTTCAGATCGGCACAACTGTAGGCCCGAAAATTCGGCGGGGTGGCATCGAGCACTTCAATTTCCTGACAGGCCACCGAACCGGTTCCCTGAATACTGCCCAATTGTAGAATGGTGTATTTGCCCGGTTTTGTGTAGGTATATGTAACAGCCGAAACGCTGGCATTCGTGGCAATCGGGTCTCCACCTTTGTAATCGTAAACGTACCGGAATAAATTATCCGGGCTCGCGGTCATATTTTTTACTGTAATGGCGAGTGGTGCACATCCTTTTACGACCGATACGTTAAAACTACCCTTGGTAGTTGATGGATCCGGAAGAGTCACACACCAATTAACAGTTGCTTGAGCAAACGTGTTTGAATTTAAACCAAAAACCGCTCCGATCAGGAAAATCCAGATCGGCTGCCAGACTATTCCCACTAAACCGGCTGAGCATTTCCTGATGACTCTCACAAAGGGTAAAGATTTTTTGTCGCTACAAGCACTCGTTAGGATAAAAACGTTCGAAACACAAATTTAGCGTATCGAACGTATCTTTGCGGAACAATGTTTCAAGAGACGTGAGAATAAAGAAGTGAGACGAGAGACCAAAACCGTTAAATGGGCTCGTACTCCTTGTCTATCATCTCTTGTCTCACCTCTTTTATCTCAAGTCATTTCACTTTATGATGAGCAATAATAGTACCAATCCCGGTAGTTTGCTGGACCGAATTGAAGACGCGGTTCAGGATATTCGCGACGGAAAAATCATTATCGTCGTTGATGACGAAGACCGGGAAAATGAGGGTGATATGATCTGCGCTGCGGAGAAAATTACGCCCGAAATGGTGAATTTTATGATTAAGGAAGGCCGGGGCCTGATGTGCGCTCCGCTCACCGAAGCGCGGTGCCACGAACTGGGTCTGGAAATGATGGTGGGCAACAATACCTCCGTCCATACCACGCCTTTTACGGTGTCGGTCGATTTGCTGGGCAACGGCTGCACCACCGGAATTTCGGCCAGCGACCGCGCCAAAACCATCCGGGCACTGGTCGATCCGGAAACCAAACCCGAAGATTTGGGCCGTCCGGGGCATATTTTCCCGCTCCGCGCCGTCGATGGCGGGGTAATTCGCCGGTCCGGCCATACGGAAGCCGCTATCGATTTTGCCAAACTCGCGGGTTTGCAACCGGCGGGCGTCCTGATCGAAGTGCTGAACGAAGACGGCACGATGGCACGCTTACCGCAACTGCGCGAAATGGCCGATAAATTCGGGATGAAACTGGTCAGTATTCAGGACCTGATCGGCTATCGGTTGCAGCAGGAAAGCCTGATCAAACGCGAAATTGGGGTGAACATGCCCACCGGCTACGGCAATTTTGAACTGATTGCCTACAAACAAATCAATACCGACGACACGCACCTGGCCCTGATCAAAGGAACCTGGGAGAAAAACGAACCGGTTCTGGTACGGGTTCACTCGTCGTGCGTAACCGGCGATATTTTTGGCTCGTGCCGCTGCGACTGCGGAGAACAGCTCCATGCGTCCATGAAAATGGTGGAAGCCGAAGGCAAAGGTGTTGTGCTCTATATGTTTCAGGAAGGCCGGGGCATTGGGCTGATGAATAAGCTGAAGGCGTATAAATTGCAGGAAATGGGCCGCGACACCGTCGAAGCCAACCTGGAACTGGGGTTGCCGATGGACGCCCGCGACTACGGCGTCGGCGCGCAGATCCTGCGGGATCTGGGAATCACCAAACTCCGGCTGATTACCAACAATCCGAAAAAACGCGCGGGTCTGATGGGTTACGGTCTGGAAATTGTCGAAACGGTTCCGATCGATATTCGCCCGAATCCGCATAACGAGGTTTATTTGCGTACCAAACGCGATAAAATGGGTCATGAACTCAGCCACGTAAGCGATCCCACGGTTTAACAATCGGCCCGTTTTCGATAGCCCGTCCTGACCGACGGGCTTTTTTTGTTACTTTTTTGCCGGACACGCAACCTTTTTTCTCCCCTTTCCGTACTGGCTCCGAATCGATTCAACAGGTACGCATTTAGTTCTAATCTTTTTATCTACTTACTTATGAAACCAAGATGGATTGCGGCCCCAATGGTCGCCCTGTTGATTATTGCCGGTTGTTTAACGTCCTGTGACAAAGATTCGGGAGATCCAGTCGTAACCCCTCCCGATCCTGCCATTAACCTGACCAGTACTTCATTGGGAAATGTATTGACGGATGAAACCGGTCGGACACTGTATTTCTTTTCCAATGATTACGACAGCACCGGCGCATCGACCTGTACCGGCGGCTGTTTGACCAACTGGCCGGTTTTTTACCGGGCCACGCCGAAACTGGCTTCGGGCCTGAATGCGGCTGATTTTGGGACAATTACCCGCGCCGACGGAGCGAAACAGACGACGTATAAAAGCTGGCCGCTGTATTATTTTAAAGATGATGCCGCATCGGGCGATGTAAAAGGCGAAAACGTAGGCGGTATCTGGTTTGTGGCTAAACCAACGTATTCCATTATGATGGCCAGCGCGCAGTTGGTGGGACATAACGGCAAGTCGTATACGTCCGATTACAAGGAAGGAACCGGAAAGACGATTTATTTTACCGACGGGATGGGCCGCACCCTGTACGGTTTTAAGAATGATAAAAACATGAAAAACAACTATACGAAAGCCGATTTCAGCAATAACGCGGTTTGGCCTTTGTACGAAGAAACGCTGAAGGAGGTACCGTCGACGATCGACAAAACGCTGTTTGGTACTATTACAGTAGCCGGACATCAACAGTTGACGTTTAAAGGCTGGCCTTTGTATTATTTTCAGCAGGACAACGGCAAGCGCGGCCTGAACAAAGGCATCAGTTTCCCGCAACCCGGTGTGTGGCCGATTGTCAACAAAGACACGCCGGTTGCCCCTGCGCCCTGACCGAGTTAATTGGCTTCAGTGAGTCAGTTCTAATACGTTTCTTTGTATCTTGTTCTGTCCTGCCAACCTATGATGCCTGAAAACAGAACGGCTCACTGAAGACAGTGAACAAACTTTTGCCCGGTTGACGCAACCCATTTGTGCCGAATGCCGTATTGACGATTGAAACCCGACGTATGACAGTGCCCTCCCCAGATATCGCCGGACTATTACAGGAATGCCAAAATGGCAATCGCAGAAGCCAGGAGCAGCTTTACCGGCAGTTCTACGGCTATGCGATGGGGATTGGTCTACGCTATTCGTACAACCGGGACGAAGCCGTGGAGATCGTGAACGATGGCTTTATGAAAGTTTTTACACGGTCGAATTTATACCGACCCGAAGTGCCTTTCAAGATGTGGTTGCGTCGCATTATGATCAATACCGCCCTTGATTATTACCGCCAGAACCTGAAGCACCGTTACCACGAGGACATTGACCAGGCCGTTCAGATACCGGACGTCGAAGCCAGTGCCCTCGACCAACTCAGCCATGAGGAATTGATGGAAGTCGTGCAATTGCTGACCCCCGCCTACCGAATGGTTTTTAATTTGTACGCAATCGATGGATACACCCACGAAGAGATCGCCAGCCAGTTGGCTATTTCGGTCGGCACTTCGAAGTCCAATCTGGCGCGTGCCCGTGAACAATTGAAACAATTATTAAAACGTAGATGCCATGGCGAGTTTGCAAGAACTTCCCGATGACGAACTGGACAAGCTCTTCCGGTCGTCAGCCGAGGAGTTTGAACCGCCTTACCATTCTGAAGACTGGAACAGCCTGCGCCAGCGTCTCGACGACGATGACCGGTCACGGTTTCTCTATCGCTTTGTCTACTGGGGCCTGCCGCTGTTGCTGCTCTTGCTAACGACGGTTTCGCTGGTGATGGAACCAGTGGCAGTGCGTTCATCGGCCACAAAACCGGCCCGGCAGCAGGAAGCCACCTCGACGGGCAAAGTCCCTAAAACCGGCGCGTCAGACACCGCCGGTCCGGGAGATAAGGTTGCAGCAGGTACGGTTTCGTCGGAATCCAGCCGCTCCGGTGCATCATCGAAAAAAACCGCTACGCCATCGGCTCCTTCGGAAGCCGGAACAACAACCAGTGACGAAAACCGGTCCGTTGAAAAACCGCTTGGCGAACGCACCGCCGTTGTTGCCAAGCCGGAAGCCGAAGCACGCTCGACCAGCAACCGATTGAAGCCAACGAGTCCAATAACGAACACCGGTTCGACAGACCATACAGTTAACCGTCGTACGAAAACCACCATACCAACGAGAATAAGTGCCCGTTCAGCAGTTAAAGGCCGGTTGGATAAACCGGTCAGTGGGGAAAATAAAGAAGCTGCCGAAACGGCATCCGAAATTCCGAAAACCGGGAAAACCGCATTCCGGTTTTCCCGAAAAGGAACCAATCAATCGGCTGAATCTGCGTCAGCCGGCACCATCGGAGATGCCAATTCGGGCAGTCTGGCGAAAAACCGTCCGGCCAATCCGGCTCCCGGTTCCGAAACGCCAGCGGTTTCCAAGGCTGTCACTGACAGACCGACAGTGGATCTAACCCGTGAAACACCGGTTTTGCCTTCGGAAACGGAGATGTTGGCCTGGCTGAGCGATCTGACTTATATCGAAGCCCGTTCGCCCAAAAAACAACCGCTGCCGAGCCTGCCGGAACTGGACCTGGAACCGATGCGGCCGCCGGTCGGGCCCAGAATCATTCCGCCAGCGATTCCCGTGATTGGGTATCCGGCGCTGTCGATTCGCTTTATCATGGCACCGGATCTGAATTTTGTGGGAGACAGCCCTAAAGCGGCCACGGATCTGGAAATTGGACTTGTCGGTGAATACCGGTTTGCCAGGCGGTTCACGATTCAAAGTGGCGTTTTGCGGTCAACAAAAAGATACAATGCGCCGGGGAAATCTTATACCAAACCGCCCCATTGGTACGGCCCGATGTACCAAAGTGTCGATGCGGTTTGTACGGTGCTGGATATTCCGGTCAATCTGCGGTTCGACGTCATGCTGAACGAACGGCGCCGGTGGTTTGTCAGTGCCGGTTTGTCATCCTACATCATGCAGAAAGAACGGTATGAATACAATTACCCACCGGGCGTATCACCCAATCCAACCATGCCACAATACTTTAGCTGGTCGGGGAAAACCGGCCTTCACAAATGGAGTCATTTGAATTTTTCGTTTGGATATGAACGCAACTTTAGTTCTGATGGCCCACTTCGCCGGTTTTCCTGGCAGGTAGAGCCCTTTCTGAAACAAGCCCAGGGAGCTACGCTGGGCTACGGTAAAATCCGGTTGACGAGCGCCGGGGTCTTTTTCTCATTACGCTATCGACTTTGATCAACACTTTTCGCGGTCCAAGAATCGTTAGTCGTAAAATAGTGTATCTACATTAATTTTCAACCTATTCATTAGCTTATGGAGACCAACCAACAAGAACCGATCAAGAGAGGTGAATTCCTGCGGAGCCTGGGATTGAGCAGCGCGGCATTGATGGCTTTTTACTGCATGGGAACGCTTACTTCCTGTTCAAAAGGTTCTGACGATCCGAACCCGGATCCGACACCGACGGGCAAAGTCGATTTCACGATTGATCTGAACGCCAGTGAATTTGCCGGCCTGAAGGATGCCACGAAGAAATATGCCTATAAAGACGATGTATTGATTGCCATGGCGAAAGATGGGTCGTATGTTGCCTTCTCGAAAATCTGTACGCACGAGGGTAACCTGGTGACGTATCGTCTGTCGACCAATAACCTCTATTGTCCCACGCACGGATCGGAATATGACCTGACGGGAAAAGTAACCGCTCCGGCCATCAATGGTCAGGCCAACCTGAAAAAATACAGTACGTCCTTATCCGGTACCAATCTTCGCGTATCTGAAGCCTAACTTATGAAGCATCTGTTGATTGTTTGCCTGTTTACCATTCTCTATTTGCCAGTTCGGGCGCAGGATTCGACCCGCGTAAAAGCCGACACAAGCATCAAAGCCTCATCCGACGCCAATGATCTGCTGGCCGAGTTGGGCGACAGTACGGCGGATGCTCAGGAGTTGTTACCGAAGAAGATGGTTTTTACGCAACGGGCATTTTGGGGGCCGAAGGGATTACTTCGGCTCACCAACATTGCTCCGCTTTCGCCCCAGGGCCGTGAAAAAGAATTGAAGATTCGCCGGACGTTTCTGGTGACGCACCAGGTGCTGGGATTTGCAACCCTGGCGGGATTTGTGGTTCAGGGGATTCTGGGCGGGAAGTTATACAACGCCAAAGGACTGGATTATGCCCGCATCAAAGAGCAGCACGAAACCTCCGCAATGATCATCAATTTCACCTACGGCACCACAGCGCTAATGTCGCTCACGGCTCCGCCCGGTTTGCCAACGGCCCGACGGAAAGGCGGTTTCAGTTCGATCAAGCTGCACCGGGCGCTGGCCATTCTCCACCTGACCGGCATGGTAACCACCAATATTCTGGCTCATCAGGTGGGTAAACACCCCGATTTGAAGCCTTACCACCGGGCAGCCGCCTACACCACATTTGGAGCGTACGCGGCCGCTATCATCGCCATAAAAATCAAGTAAGTTTTCAATCACTTCACACCCTTTTATCATGACAGCCTTTTCATATCAACGGCTGATGGCTAGCCTATTGCTCGTCAGCGCGGGACTCGTGGCCTTTCACCAACCCACTCATGCGCCCGCATTCGCCAAACGGAAGCTCATGGCCGACCGGGCCAAATCGACGATAACCTACGCCATGACGCATCCGATGCACAGTTTCGAGGGTGTCAGCCGCGATGTCGCCTGTGTGATCGTCATCGATGATGCCAACAAGATCGAAAGTGTAGCCGCAGCGACGAAAGTATCGAGTTTCGACAGCGATAATTCCAACCGCGATTCGCACGCGCTGGAAAAAATGGAAGCGTTGAAATACCCCAAAGTAACCTTTACCAGCAACGATGTTCAACAGGAAGGTACCAATCTGACGGTAAAAGGCAACCTTACATTTCACGGCGTCACCAAACCGGTTGTGATTCAGGGTACCCGGCAGGATGATAACGCGCAGGTAACGATTAAAGGGGATTTCGACATTAATTTATCGGATTACAAAGTCGAAAAACCGTCGCTGATGATGGTTCCGGTGGATGAAAAAGTAAAATTAAAGCTGGTGATGGTTTTTAAGAACACCGATTCATAAACCACGAAACCCCAAAGCGAAGCCTAGATGACTTCGCTTTGGGGGGTTACCGGGATGAAATTGCTAGTCCCAGACACCCGTAGCCGCCGTTCGGCGGATGTACTCCGAAAAATCGGTCGGTTTTCGCCCCAATGCCCGTTCGACCCCATCGGCCACGCTGGCATTTCGGCCGTCCAGCACTTCGGTAAATAAATACCGCAGCAAGCCCACAAACTCTTCGGGCACATCGTATTCCACCAGCATCGACGCATAATCCGCCATCGGAATGGATTCATAGTGAATCGGTCGGCCGGTTGCGGCAGCGATTTCGGTTACAGCTTCTTCAAAAGTGAGTAAGCGGGGACCGGTTAATTCGTACAATTGCCCGGTGTGTCCTTCTTCCGTCAAGGCAGCCACGGCCACGTCGGCAATGTCTTCCACGTCGATGAACGGTTCGCCGATTGCTCCCACCGGCAGCGCAACATAACCACTTTGGAGCGGTTCGAGCAAATAGCCTTCGTTAAAATTCTGGTTAAACCAGCTTGCCCGCAGAATTGTCCAGTCCGTTCCGGAACCCATCACGACTCGTTCGCATTCCTCCGCTTCCGGTTCGCCCCGACCCGATAACAGCACCAGTTTCCGGACACCGGTTTTTACGGCGATTTCGACAAACGAGCGGATTGTCTCAACGGCGCCGGGAACCGCCAGATCCGGCTGAAAGGCAATGTAAACCGAATCCATTCCTTCCAAAGCGGTTTTCCAGGTAGCCCGATTTTCCCAATCAAATCCGGGTTTGGCCGAGCGCGACCCGATCCGAAGCGGCCAGCCGCGCTCGGTCAGTCGTTGCACAATCCGGCTGCCGGTTTTTCCGGTTCCACCCAAAACCAATGTTTTCCCTGCGGTTTTTTCAATCATTTTGTCCATGTTCACTTCGTTTGTTTTTGGCAAAACTAGCGGAGTTAAAGCGGGCAAAATAGAACAAAACCGACAGCGGTTAACCGATTAACTGCGGAAAATTCTGGACGATTTCGACCGATCGTTTCTGGAATTGATGGGGCGAAAAACCGGCAAATTCTTTGAAGGAACGAATAAAGTGGGACTGATCGGCGTACAGATTATCAAAGGCGATATCCGACAAGCGGTCGAAATCATTCGCTCTGAACTGGGTCAGTGAAGCCTGAAACCGGCAGATTTTTGAAAATAGTTTCGGTGAAACCCCAACCCAATGATTGAACTTACGCTCGAAGCTGCGTTCGGAGAGATTAGCGGTTTTCTGAAGTTCTTTTAACGAAACAGTGCCATTTGACTGGACAATCCGGTCGACCGCATACTCAACCAGGCCATCGGGACCGGTTTCGTTTTTCCGGATTTCAGCCGCTAAATACGTGGACAAAAGCTCCATTTTACGACCGACCGACGAAGCCAGTGAAAGCTGTTCCAGCAGATAAAACCCCCGTTTTTCGGCCAGCGCATTCAAGTCGGTGCAGGTGTTGGTCAGTTCGCTGGCGTTTAGCCCGAAAATCGACTTCAAGGCATTGGGGTAGAAGCAAATACCGATTGTATCCAACCGGCCGCTCAGGCACAATTTCGCCTGGCTGGTGGTTTGTCCGTACACAAAAATACCGGGAAGTTGTTTGCTGGTCTGATCGTAAAACGTCCCCTGTTCCGGTTGTTGAACAGGAGCCCGGGGCAACCGTCGGCCAGCGGACGGAAGATTTTGGGCGAATGGTCGCGATCACTGCTCGTCAATACCCAGAAGTAACGGACATACGCTTTCAGATAAGCCGGTGGTTGCAGTTGTTCGTAGGTCATTGCGAGGTATGGGTTACGGCTATTTTTACATCCCGTGCTGAACGAGCAAAAACAAAAAAATGGACAGCCACAGCACATCCACAAAATGCCAGTATAGCGTAAATAGTTTGATTTTCAGCAGATTGGGCGGATTTACACTATAGACGAAGGCTTCGACGTACGGTATTCGGCGCATGGCCTCGGCAAATGCGATGGACAGAAAAATCAGACCGATCACAATGTGCAACAGGTGCAGGCCGGATAAAATAAATAGAAAACTGCCGGACGGATTCGTATGCAGATAAATGCCTTTCAGCATCAGTTGCCGCCAGCCCAGCATTTGCAGAACGACAAAAAGAGTTCCTAAAAAAAGGGTGGTGCCCAGATAAAGCCGGTATTGGGTAAACCGCTCGTGCCGGAAGGCGCTATTGGCAATGTGCAGGGTCAGGCTACTCGCAACAATGACGCCCGTGCTGGCCAGAAAAACCGTTGGCAGGGTCACGTTGCGCCAGTCGGAACCCACTTTCCGGACCAGGTACGTGATCAGTAGAACCGTAAAAACAAAGCTGCTGCTGGCCATGCACAACCAGAGGATGAAGCGCTTGGGCTCCCGGCGACGCGTAATAAAATTATCTTTATGACGGGTTTCCATCGGTGGTAGAACCAGCGGTTTTAGGCGTTTGCATACCGAACGCGAACCCATCGGAAATGGTTTTGCGAAATCGGCAGTTCGTAAAGTAACACAATACGAACAACATAAAATCCTTAAATCTGGATTAAAAACGCATGTTACTTTTCTATGGTTTAACCTTTCAATAAATCATGATAATAGTGTAATTTATCTTTCTAATATACCAAAAAACAGCTTTTTTCTCCCTAAAACATAACTATTACAGGGTCAATATGGATTACCGGAAACTAAGTTAAAGTTACACCAGGTTTTGCGGCTCAATTTTTGTTAGCTATCTTTCCAAAATATTAAGATTCTTCTATTTATCCGTCGTTTTGGTCGAGGTGCTTATCATTATTTTATCAAATAAACTTTCTATGCTCAATTCCTTTACTTCACGTTTGTGTGCTGCACTGGTATTGTCCGTTTTCCTATCGCTGGTAGGATATGGACAAGTGGGAATTAATATGGAAGACAAGGATTACATCAATTCTGTTACTCCAGCTCCAAATCCTGCCGTCAATTTCAAAGCTGCAACCAGCATGATGTTTGACAAAGCCGGTAACTTATACGTAGCTTGCCGGTATGGGCAGGTTTACCGAATCAAAAGAGGGGAAACCACTGCAACCCTGATCCTGAATATTGAGGAAGAGGTAGCCGGTTATGGCGATCATGGTATATTGGGACTGACGCTTGACCGCGATCATTTGTCCAATGGCCGATTTTATATCTACTACATTGTAGATATGTACTATTATGACAATTTCGGCAAACCCGGGTATGACTCGAAAAAATCGACGGATGACGTTGCCACCATCGGACGGCTTACCCGCTATACCGTCAATCCGGCCGATAATTACAAGGCCGATTTGTCCAGCCGGAAAATTCTGATCGGCGAAACCCTTGAAACGGGTATTCCGATTGTAACGCCCTCCCACGGTGGGGGTGGTCTGGCAACCGGGGTTGATGGCAGTATTCTATTGGGTACGGGGGATGCCGCCAGCTTTATCGAGCCCGACATAGGTTGTAATGGAACAATGACCTGGTTTAGACAAGCCATTGACCGGAAGATTTTAAAGTCGACGCCTTCCGATCCGTACGGGGGATGTAATGCCTACGATAAAAATAAAATCACGGAAAATATCGGAGCCTACAAAGCCCAGGTTCTCTTCTCCCACAATGGCAAAATCCTGCGGGTCAATCCGGAAAATGGAGATGGTTACCCGTCCAATCCATTCTACAATGCCAGCATGGGGATTCGCGAACCCCAAAACCGGATTTATGCGTTAGGATTCCGTCAGGCGTTCCGGCTTTCGGTTCGGAATAACACTGGTGATCCGAACCCCGCCAATGGCAATCCGGGCGTTCTGTACGTTGGTGACGTTGGTTTTTCGTATTGGGAAGAGCTTAATGTTGTAACCGCGCCGGGGCAAAACTTTGGCTGGCCTTATTACGAAGGCGTAGATAAAGGCCGGAATGAGTATTGGAAAACCGAAGTTTTCAAACCCGCCAACCCCATCAAGCCCCGGATTCAATACCGCGAAAACAGAAACACGCAGATCGTTCAGGGCGACGCCGTGGTTAGCTCCGATACCCGCCCGCTGGAAGGAAACTGTATTGTTGGCGGAGTCTGGCACGAAGGCGGTGGAAATTATCCGAAAGAGTTTCAGGATACCTATTATTTTGCGGACTACGGAACCGGCTGGATTGCTGGTGCAAAATTTGGTCATGATGAGAATCCCGAAGCAGGGAGCCTTTTCAAGATGGCGACCAAAATGACGGTTACACCCTTTTCCGACCGGATTGTGGGTATGGCTTTCAATCCGTATGACCGGAACATATACTACCTCACGCTGGGCGAAAAATCACTCGTACGTCAGTTTGCCTTCACCACCAATCAACCACCGACGGCGGTCATTACCAAGGATAAAGAGTTTGGTAACAGCCCGCTGACGGTTAATTTCTCCGCCAATAATTCGTATGACCCGGAAGGAACCGCACTCACCTACGAATGGGATTTCGGCGATGGAAGCAGTAAGAACCTGACCAAAAACCCACCCGCGAAAACCTTTACCAGTACAGGTCAACGAACGTTTACCGTCTCGTTAAAAGTGACAGACGGTCAGGGAAAAAGTAGCACCGAACAGACGGTCATCTCAGTCAACAACACGCCCCCGACCATTCAATCGACATCGGTGGATGGATACACGCAGATTTCGTTGCCGCAAACCATTAACCTGAGTGCTACGGCAACGGATGCCCAAACACAAGATGCGCAGCTGAAATACCAGTGGACGGTTTATCTCTACCACAACGACCACCGGCACGCCGTTTCCATTATCAACAGCAAAACCGGTACGGTCAATCTCTCGGAAGGGAATTGCGACGGAGAAGCCAGTTACTGGTACGGAATGGAGCTCACGGTTACCGACGCGGGCGGTTTGACGACGACCTACACCAAATACATTTACCTGAATTGTCCCGGTCAGCAACAAACCATCACGTTCGATCCGATTGCCGATAAGGCCCCCAATGCCTCCGCCTTCCGGCCACCGGTTTCGGCTTCTTCCGGATTGCCGGTCACGTTGTTCTCGGTCGATGGCCCGGCGGTTATCGAAAATGGACAAATTAAGCTGAGTGGCGGTATTGGTCTGGTAACGATTCGGGCCACACAGCACGGAAACGGTACGTATCGCTATGCGCAGCCGGTTGAAAGGTCGTTTATGGTGACGAATAGTGCCCCATCGACCCCGGATACGCAGAACCCATCAGCTCCCACCAATCTGGCAGCTTCCAACATCACGCAGACATCGTTGCAACTGAACTGGACGGCCTCTTCCGACAATGTTGGGGTAGCTGGCTACGATATCTACCGGGGTGGCTCGAAGATTAACGTCAATATCGTCAATGCAACCACGTATGCCGTTACGGGTTTGACGCCCAACACGGCTTACTCATTCGTGGTGGTGGCCCGCGATGCGGCTTTGAATACTTCCGGTAACAGCAACACCGTCAATGTTACGACCCTGGACGTAAGTTCGAATCCTCCGCCGGTTGCTCCGGCGGTTTCGCCCCTGTCGGCAACGCTCAACGCTACGTATACATCGGCTCCGCTGCCTACCTTCACCGACAGTGATCCGCTGACTTATTCGATGACCGGTTTGCCCTCGGGACTGACTTTTAACCCAACAACTCGGGTAGTTTCCGGTCTGCCCACGCAGCAGGGTACGTTCACGCTGACGTATTCGGCGGCTGATGCGCAGAGCAAAACCGATCTCTCCATTACCCTTGTGGTTGGAACCAGCGGCCCGGTGATCACCGGGAATTTCCAGGGATATCTGGATGTAGTGAACTGTAATACCATTTCGGGTTGGGTTTATAATGCCGATAGCCCCAATACCTCGTATACGGTTGAATTTCTGGCCGCAACCGGAACCAATCCGCCCATAGCCTCCGCCACTTCATTCGGTACCACTCCGGCCAACATTTTCCGGCAGGATTTGGTCAATGCGGGCAAAGGAAACGGGGTTCATGGCTACAGCTTCACGGTTCCTAACACCATCAAAACCAACCAGCAGCAAACCATCTGGGGCAAGGTGCAGGGATCGGCTTATATTCTTTTGTGGTCACCAAAAACCGTGACCTGCGAAGGAACCGGCAATGCTGCTCCGGTGGCGCCAACGGTTTCGCCTTTGTCAGCAACGATCAACGCAGCCTATACCTCGGCAGCTCTCCCGGCCTTCACCGATAGCGAACCGTTGTCGTACTCGCTGACCGGTTTACCCAGCGGCTTGACCTTTAACGCCAATACGCGGGTGATTTCGGGAACACCCACGCAACAGGGCACCTTTACGCTGACTTACTCGGCGGCCGATTCGCAGAATAAAACCAATCTATCCGTCACGCTCACGGTGGCAGCTGGCGGAGTGACCAATCCGCCCCCGGTACCTCCGGCGGTTTCGCCCCTGTCAGCAACGATCAACGTGGCCTATCAGGCTGCGGCTCTCCCGGCCTTTACCGATAGTGAACCGCTGTCGTACTCGCTGACCGGTTTGCCCAGCGGGTTGAGTTTTGATGCCAACACCCGCGTGATTTCGGGAACACCAACCCAGCAGGGCACTTTCACACTAACGTATTCGGCCGCCGATTCACAGAACAAGACCAATCTGTCGATTACGCTCGTGGTGAATGCGGGCAATACCCCGAGCAATCCGGCACCGGTAGCACCTACGGTTTCGCCCTTGTCGGCAACGGTCAATGTGGCTTATACGTCTGCCGCACTGCCGGTTTTCACCGATAGCGAACCCTTGTCATACTCGCTGACCGGTTTGCCCAGCGGGTTGAGTTTTGATGCCAACACCCGCGTGATTTCGGGAACCCCCACGCAGCAGGGCACCTTTACGCTGACCTACTCGGCAGCCGATTCGCAGAATAAAACCAATGCATCCGTCACACTCATGGTGAATGCGGGCGGAACAACCACGCCACCCGCGCCAGCCGCGAATTATGACGGTTATCTCGTTCTTAATTGTAGCACGATTTCGGGTTGGGCCTGGGAGCGCGACCGAGGCAACGCGGTCGTCAATGTCGAACTGTTTGAAGGCACTTCGATTGAAACCGCAACGCCAATCGGAACCATTCCCGCTAACGTGTTTCAGCAGCATTTGTTAACGGCTGGAAAAGGCAATGGTGTCCACTGGTTCGACTTCCCCGTTCCGGAATACCTCAAGGATGGCCAGAATCACTCCATCCTGGGTCGGGTGCAGGGATCGTTATTCATCCTGAAATTTTCAGCAGGACAGCCCACGTTTATCAACTGTCCGGGCAGCGGAACGCCCAATGCGGCTCCGGTCGCTCCGGCGGTTTCGCCCCTCTCGGCCACGGTGAGTGTAGGCTTCACGGCCAGCGCGCTGCCGGTCTTTACCGATGCGGAAAACGATGCGTTGACATATACACTGACCGGTTTACCCAATGGCCTGAATTTCGACGTCAATAGCCGGGTGATCTCCGGAACACCCACGCAGCAGGGCACGTTCACCCTGACCTATTCGGCAACGGACAACAAGCACGCGCCGGTTTCGACTTCACTCACACTGACGGTCAATGCGGGTGGAGGAACACCGGTGAACGATCCCCCGGTCGCTCCGGCGGTTTCGCCTTTGTCAGCAACGGTCAATATTGCTTATCAGTCGGCGGCCCTTCCGGTCTTCACCGATAGCGAACCGTTGTCGTACTCACTGACCGGTTTGCCCAGCGGCTTGAACTTCGACGCCAATAGCCGGGTGATCTCCGGAACACCGACGCAACAGGGCACCTTTACACTGACCTATTCGGCGGCCGATTCGCAGAACAAAACCAATACGTCCGTAACGCTTACGGTGAACGCAGGCAGCACTCCGTCCAATCCGGCTCCGGTCGCTCCGACGGTTTCACCCCTGTCGGCAACAATCAACGTAGCGTATACCTCAGCGGCTCTTCCGGTTTTCACGGATAGTGAACCGTTGTCGTACTCACTGACCGGTTTACCCAATGGCTTGAATTTCGACGCCAACAGCCGGGTGATTTCGGGAACACCCACGCAGCAGGGAACTTTCACGTTGACTTATTCGGCGGCTGATTCGCAGAATAAAACCAATGCATCCGTCACCCTTACCGTTGTATCCGGTAGTACAACCCCACGGGCTCCGGCGGCTAATTATGATGGTTACATCACCATCAACTGCGCCAGTTTCACCGGCTGGGCCTGGGAGCGCGCCAATGGAAATGCGGTGGTCAACGTCGAGTTCTTCGAGGGACCATCCATTGACGCGGGAACACTCATCGGAACCATTCCCGCTAATATTTTCCGGCAGGATTTGTTGAATGCGGGCAAAGGAAACGGGGTTCACGGCTACGAATTCCCGGTTCCGGAATACCTGAAAGATGGTCAGAGTCACACGATCTGGGGACGCGTGGTAGGATCGGAATTCGTGCTGAAATTCATCGTCGGTCAGCCTACCTCGATCAACTGTACGGGTAGCGGTACTCCGCCGACCAATGCGGCTCCGGTTGCTCCGGCGGTTTCGCCTTTGTCGGCGACCATTAATGTCGCTATCACGGCCAGTGCATTACCGGTCTTTACCGATGCGGAAAACGATGCGTTGACCTACACCTTGTCCGGTTTGCCCAACGGTGCGTCATTCAACGCTTCGAACCGGGTGATTTCTGGAACGCCAACGGTAAGCGGCACGTTTACGCTGACCTACTCGGCCACCGACAACAAGCACGCGCCGGTTTCGACCACCTTTACCTTAACCGTTAATACCAGCGGAGGCACGACCAACCCGCCAACGAGTGGTGGCAGCGGACCGGGTAATTACGAAGGCTATCTGGATGTGGTCAACTGCAGTACGATTTCCGGCTGGATCTGGGATCAGAACCGCCCCAACACAGCCATCACGATCGAGTTTGTGGAAGGGAATACGGTAATCGGTACGATAGATGCCAATATTTTCCGTCAGGATTTGAAAAACGCCAACAAGGGCAACGGGATCCACGGCTACAGTTTCCCGGTACCCACTTCGCTCAAAAACGGTCAGCCTCACTCGATCAGCGGTCGGGTACCCGGTGGAAATTATACCCTGAAATGGTCACCCAAGACGTTGAACTGTCCGGTCGGCAGCCGTCAGAGTGCGGAAGAGCAAGTCGAAATCAGCATGGAACTGAAGGTAAGCCCAAACCCCAGCCGTGGCCGGGTCGAAATCAGTTATCAGGTGGAAGCCGATCGTTGGGCCGACTTGCAGGTGGTCGATATGATGGGCCGTCCGATCTGGCAGAAACCCACCATCGGAACCGGCAAAATGGAGCACGAAACCATTGATTTAAGTTCGGGAGGCACTAACGTCTACCTGATTCAGTTGCAGACGGCCAAACAGATTGTGACCCGTCGCCTGCTGATTAACCGGTAATCAAGTGTTCTCTCAACAAAAAAACCGCCGTATTTCTACGGCGGTTTTTTTGTTGAAGTCGTGAGCCGGTATTGAGTAAGCGGTTATACCTTTTTCTGCCAGACCTGATAGGTATCAAAATGATCCGGCAACGGTACCGCTTGCTCAAAAATTCCGTAAATAGTTGAGCCCGAACCGCTCATACTGGCATACACTGCCCCCGCTTGGTATAGTTCTTGTTTTATCGTAGCCAGAACGGGATAGGTTCCGAAAAGGCTGTCTTCAAAGTCATTCTGAATCGTTTCCCGCCAGGTTTCAATGGGGGCGGTCAAGAGCGTGCGGAGCGGTTGAGGGCGTTTCCGAGGTCGAACATTGGCGTACGCTTCTGCGGTAGATATGGCCAGATTGGGGTAGACCAGTACGATGGTATATCCACCCAGTGACACATCAATTTCTTCAAACCGGTCGCCTTTTTCGATGCAATACATGGGGCGGTTCTGGATGAAGAAAGCGCAATCACTGCCCAATCGCCGTGCATATGTTTCTAATTTTTCGGTGGATAGCCCCAAACTGAACTGTTCGTTCAACAGACGCAGCGTAAAGGCGGCATCGGCTGAACCTCCGCCCAGACCGGCTCCAACCGGAATCATTTTGTGCAGATACATCTGGACGGGCGGAAGTTCGAAATCAAGTTTGAGATATTCATACGCCCGCACGCAGAGGTTGGTCGTTATGTCGCCCGGAACATGCGTTCCGCCGATCTCCAGCGAGGTTTGCGGAGCCGGAATAGTTTCCAGTAAATCGGTCAGAGGAACGGGGTAAAAACAAGATTCCAGATTATGAAAACCGTCGGGTCGTTTTTCGGTAATATATAAACCGATGTTTATTTTTGCATTCGGAAAGAGTATCATTCAGAACCAATTGAGCCCTTTAAATAATTTTTTTGCAACGTATGAAGAGAACACATGTTACCAATTTCTTTGATTCTCACACCTTTAAGTCTTCCGTTTAGTAAATTCTGACTACTAAATCATTGAAAACATTTGGATTTTTCCTATATTTCCGACAAGATTCCCCTGTATAATTCGAAATTTCAGGGATAAATATACGGTACTTCGGCTAGTAATTCCTTTTTATCGCCTGAAATAGGTTGTTCCCATCCTATCCTGTTTTGTTGCCGTGAAGTACGGTCTGCGCTGAATGACATGTTTAAGTAAAATCGATCTTATGACAAACTTTTGTACTAAAATCAAGCCCTTCCTTCTTGTAGTTACATTGATTGCCTTTTTTGTACCGAATGCCTACAGCCAATATCCCTCCAATTTTTCGGAAGAAATATATGCGAGTGAACTGGCAGGTGCGGTTGGGCTTACCTTCGACAAAAACGGAGCCATGTACGTGTACGGCATCGATGGCCGGGTCATCCGGATTGATCCCCAGACGAAGCAACGCTCCACGCTCTTAGACATTTCGGGTGAGGTCGGCCGCTATGATGACTTTGGGTTGTTAAATATGGTGCTCGACAACGACTTCCTGAACAACGGCCGGTTTTACTTATACTACGTCATTAAATATGCTCCGGACAAATGGCAGGGGACCTACGCCCGGATCACCCGCTACGAAGCGAATAAAGCGGATAATTTTCGCTCAATTGTTCCTAATAGCCGCAAAATCCTGATTGGTGCGCCCAACCCCAGCAACCCCAGCAAAGGGGTTCCCGGCGACTGTATTCCGATTACATCAAGTTCGCACGCCGGTGGTGGGATGTCGATGGGTGCCGACGGTACGCTGCTTATCCCAACCGGTGACGGAGCCGCCCCCAACGTCGATCAGGGGAGCTATTCCGAATCGTATCCCCTGCAGTCGATCAACAACGGTTTCATGACCAGCGCCGAAAACATCGGTGGTTATCGTTCGCAGGTTGACTATTCGTTATCCGGTAAGGTGCTCCGGATCAGTACGGAAACGGGAGATGGCGTACCGGGTAACCCGAATTACGATTCCGGCAACCCGCGCTCCATCAAAAGCCGGATTTATGCTTCCGGTCTCCGGCAACCGTTCCGGAGTTCCCTCCGTCCCAATACCGGAAGCACGGATGTAAATGCCGGAGACCCGGGCGCTTTATACATCGGCGATGTCGGTCTGTCGACCTGGGAAGAAATCAACGTCATCAAGAAAGGCGCTAACTACGGCTGGCCTTACTACGAAGGCATGTACCCCAATACCGCCTATACAAAACCACAATACAAACCGGATGGCGTCACCTTCACCCAGCCAGCCATTAGCTGGCGTACGGGTCCCGGACAGGTAAACCGGAACGGAACCCTTACTAACCTCAGTGACACTCCGACGGGATCTTTACCCGGTTATTGCGTCATCGGTGGTGCTTTCCACCCCGGCGGAGGAAACTACCCGGCGGAATACCAGAATGCGTACTTTTTCGCCGATTTTGCCGGTGGCTGGATTTCTAAAATGGCGTTTGACGGTGATAATCAGCCCCAGCCTTCAACGCTAACCAAGCTGCTGAATGGTGGTTCTTCCTTCCAGTACATTACCTGTATTGCTTTTAATCCGGTTGATAAAAACCTGTATTATGTGCGCTACCCGGAAGACGGAAGCGAAAAAGTCCGTCGAGTCATTTATAACAGTGGCGCGGGTGGAAGTCCGCCGGTTGCGGTTATTGTGTCGGATAAAAACAATGGGGCGAGCCCGCTGACCGTTAAATTCACCGGTAACACGTCTTACGACCCGGAAGGCAAAGCCATCACCTACGCCTGGGATTTTGGTGACAACACAACCAGCACGGCGGCTAACCCGGAACATACGTTCTCCACCAACGCCGTCTCGACGGTTTACACGGTTAAACTAACCGTAACCGATCCGGATGGCAAAACCAATTCGACCACCAAAGCCATCACGGTCAGTAGCGCCAATAACAATGCTCCGGTTATTGTCAGCACCAGTGTCGATGGGCTGACGCAAATGGACCTCAGCTCGATCCGGAATATTAACCTGTCGGCGGTTGTCAACGACGAAACGCCCTCAAATCAGTTGAGCTATAAATGGACGGTTTCGCTCTTTCACAATGACCACCAGCACGACGACCTGATTACGACCACCCAGACCGCAACGGCCTCGCTGCCGCCCATCGGCTGCGACGGAAACCTGACGTTCTGGTACGGTGTCAAACTGGAAGTAACCGATGCTGGTGGATTGAAAACCGAAACCATCCGGTATATCTACCCGAATTGCGCCGGAACGGCCCAAACCATTACACTGAATGACATTGCCGACCGCGCGCCCAATGCACCTCCGTTCACTCCGCAGGCAACGGCATCATCCGGCAAACCCGTAGTCATTTACGTGATTGCAGGTCCGGCGGTAGTGGCCGAAAATCAGGTTTTTTTAACCGGTCGGCTCGGTAGGGTAACCATTCGGGCGGCCCAACACGGCGGTGATGGTTTTATGCCCGCCCGCCCAGTCGAAAAATCGTTCAATGTCGTTTCCAATGCTTCTGACCAACAGCCTCCAACGGTTCCAACGTCGCTGGCGCTCAGCAACATCACTCAGAATTCGATGAGATTGACCTGGAATGCATCGACCGACAACGTCAGTGTATCCGGTTACGAAGTCTACCGAAACAATACAAAAATTGCGGATGTAACCTCCGGAACCACTTATACCGCAACCGGTTTGAACTCAGGTACGGAGTATTACTTTTTCGTGCGGGCGGTTGATCAAACCGGAAACGTATCGTCCAACAGTAATACCGCCACCGGAACAACTACGGGAACCAGTACGCCACCGGTCAATGTAGCACCTACGGCACCTTCCATAGCAGGTTTGACAACGACAGTCAATACCAGCTTCACGTCGAATCCTCTGGTGCCCTTTACCGATCCGGATGGCGATGCGCTGACGTATTCGCTGAGCGGTTTGCCCGCAACCCTGAGCTTCAATGCGAGCACGCGGGTGATTAGCGGAACGCCAACCCAGACCGCTACGTACACCCTAACCTATACCGCCACTGACAACCGAAATCCGGCGGTCAGTATGACCTTTACACTGACCGTTACCAGTGTTGCAGTTGTAACGGGCAATTTCGAAGGGTATCTGGATCAGGTCAATTGTAACACCATTTCGGGTTGGGTCTTCAATTACGATAAACCGAACGATCCTTACACGGTCGAGTTTCTGGCCGCAACGGGTAACAATCCGGGCATCGAGTCGGCGGTTTCGGTTGGTACGACGGTAGCCAATATTTTCCGGCAGGATCTGATGAATGCGGGCAAAGGCAACGGCGCTCACGGCTACAGCTTCACGGTTCCCAACAGCGTCAAAACCAACCAGCAACAAACCATCTGGGGCAAGGTCCAGGGATCGACTTACGTACTGATGTGGTCGCCCAAGACGCTCACCTGCGCGGGCACCGGCAACCCCGGCCCGGTCGCGCCAGCGGTTTCGCCCCTGTCGGCAACGGTCAATGTAGCGTATACGTCTGCGGCCCTCCCGGTCTTCACCGATACCGAACCGTTGTCGTACTCACTGACCGGTCTGCCCAGCGGCTTGACTTTCAACGCCAGCACGCGGGTGATTTCGGGAACACCCACGCAGCAAGGCACCTTTACGCTGACCTACTCGGCGGCTGATTCGCAGAATAAAACCAATCTGTCTGTCACCCTCACGGTAGCAGCCGGTGGCACGCCATCCAATCCGGGGCCAGTCGCGCCAACGGTTTCGCCTTTAACGGCAACGGTCAATGTAGCTTACGCTTCGGCGGCCCTTCCGGCCTTCACCGATACCGAACCGTTGTCGTACTCGCTGACCGGTTTACCCAGCGGCTTGACTTTCAACGCCAGCACGCGGGTGATTTCGGGAACACCGACCCAGCAGGGCACTTTCACACTAACGTATTCGGCCGCCGATTCACAGAAAAAAACCGACCTGTCCGTCACGCTCACCGTGGCTGCGGGCGGAACGGGACCGGTCGTAACGGGCAATTTCGAAGGGTATCTGGATCAGGTCAATTGTAACACCATTTCGGGTTGGGTCTTCAATTACGATAAACCGAACGATCCTTACACGGTCGAGTTTCTGGCCGCAACGGGTAGCAATCCGGGCATCGAGTCGGCGGTTTCGGTTGGTACGACGGTAGCCAATATTTTCCGGCAGGATCTGGTGAATGCGGGCAAAGGCAACGGCGCTCACGGCTACAGCTTCACGGTTCCCAACAGCGTCAAAACCAACCAGCAGCAAACCATCTGGGGCAAGGTCCAGGGATCGACTTACGTACTGATGTGGTCGCCCAAGACGCTCACCTGCGCGGGCACCGGCAACCCCGGCCCGGTCGCGCCAACGGTATCACCCCTGTCGGCAACGGTCAACGCGGCCTATACGTCTGCGGCCCTCCCGGCATTCACCGATACCGAACCGCTGTCGTACTCCCTGACCGGTTTGCCCAGCGGCTTGACTTTCAACGCCAGCACGCGGGTGATTTCGGGAACACCGACCCAGCAAGGCACCTTTACGCTGACCTACTCGGCGGCTGATTCGCAGAATAAAACCAATCTGTCTGTCACGCTGACCGTCGGCGCGGGTAGCAATCCACCACCGGTCCCTCCGGCGGTTTCGCCCCTGTCGGCAACGGTCAACGTAGCGTATACGTCTGCGGCCCTCCCGGTCTTCACCGATACCGAACCGTTGTCGTACTCGCTGACCGGTTTACCCAGCGGCTTGACTTTCAACGCCAGCACCCGGGTGATTTCGGGAACACCAACCCAGCAGGGCACTTTCACACTAACGTATTCGGCCGCTGATTCGCAGAACAAAACCGACCTGTCGGTTACGCTTACGGTGAATGCAGGCAGTACCCCATCCAATCCGGCGCCGGTCGCTCCCACGGTTTCGCCTTTGTCGGCAACGATTAACGTAGCGTATACATCTGCGGCCCTCCCGGCTTTCACCGATAGCGAACCGTTGTCGTACTCGCTGACCGGTTTACCCAGCGGCTTGAACTTTAACGCCAATACGCGGGTGATTTCGGGAACACCCACGCAACAGGGCACCTTTACGCTGACCTACTCAGCGGCTGATTCGCAGAATAAAACCAATCTGTCCGTTATCCTTGCGGTGGTTGCCAGCAGTACAACCCCACGGGCTCCGGCCGCTAATTATGACGGTTACATCACCCTCAGTTGCGGCAGTTTCACGGGTTGGGCCTGGGAACGCGCCAATGGAAATGCGGTCGTTAGCGTCGAGTTCTTCGATGGACCTTCCATTGATGCGGGTACGCTCATTGGTACGGTGGCGGCTAACATTTTCCGGCAGGATTTATTGAATGCGGGCAAAGGTAATGGTGTGCACGGGTATGATTTCCCGGTTCCGGAATCCATCAAGGATGGCCAGAACCACATCATCTGGGGACGCGTGGTAGGATCGGAATTCGTGCTGAAATTTATCGCCGGTCAACCTACCTTCATCAACTGCCCGGGCAGTGGGGTTCCGACCAACCCGGCGCCGGTTGCCCCAACGGTTTCACCCCTGTCGGCAACGGTCAATGCGGCTTACACCTCGGCGGCCCTCCCAGCCTTTACCGATACTGAACCACTGTCGTACTCGCTGACCGGTTTACCCAGTGGCTTGAATTTCAACGCCAATACGCGGGTGATTTCGGGAACACCCACGCAACAGGGCACCTTTACGCTGACCTACTCAGCGGCTGATTCACAGACCAAAGTCAATTCATCCATTACGCTGACGGTCAATGCGGCTCCCACACCGACGAATGCCGCACCGGTCGCTCCGGCGGTTTCGCCCCTGTCGGCAACGGTCAATGTGGCTTTCACGGCCAGTGCGTTGCCCGTCTTCACCGATGCCGACAACGATCCGTTGACGTACTCGCTCAGCGGGTTACCCAATGGGTTAACTTTCGACGTCAACTCCCGGGTGATTTCCGGCACACCGACGCAGCAAGGTCCATTTACATTAACCTATTCGGCTACCGACAACCGGAGTTCGCCGGTTTCTGTGACCCTTACATTAACGGTTACCAGTGTGGTAACACCACCCGTCGGGGCTTATGAAGGATTCCTGGATGTCATTAATTGCAAAGGTGATATTTTCGGATGGGTATGGGATGCCAATCAACCCAATACGCCCCTGAATATTGAAATTCGGGATAATGACAATCTGATTGCCACAATAACCGCTTCTCTGGCCCGCCCCGACCTGGTCAGTGCTCAGATTGGAAACGGACAACACGGTTATTCCTGGATTATTCCGGCAACGCTGAAAGACGGCCAGAATCACAGCATCGGAATGCGCATTCAGGGTACTTCGTACGAACTGATCGGTTCGCCGAAAACGCTGAACTGCCCGGGAGATGGAAGCCCGCTGCCGGTAGATCCGAGCAATCAGCCACCCACCGGTCCGGCTATTCCCATCCTGAACCGGGAGGTCAACGTTGCAACCTCCTATGTGATTCCCGAGTTTACGGATACCGAAAACGGTGACTTAACCTACGCGCTTAACGGCTCGGTGCCGGGGCTGGACTATTCGCCAACCAGCCGGACCATCAGCGGTACGCCCACCACGCTGGGAACGTATACCATGAGTCTGATCGTGACCGATCCAAAAGGAAAAACCGCTTCGGCCCTGGTGACCTTTGTTATTTCCAATACGGCACCTCCGGTTAACGATCCTCCGGTAGCGCCAACGGTTTCGCCTTTGTCGGCAACGGTCAATGTGGCTTATCAGTCAGCGGCACTTCCGGCCTTCACGGATACGGAACCGTTGTCGTACTCGCTCACCGGTTTACCCAGTGGATTGACTTTCGACGCCAACACCCGCGTCATTTCGGGAACGCCGACACAACAGGGGACCTTTACGCTGACCTACTCGGCCGCCGATTCGCAAAGCAAAGTCAACGCATCCATCACGCTCACGGTGAATGCGGGTGCAACGCCGAATCCACCCCCGGTCGCTCCGACGGTTTCGCCCTTGTCGGCAACAGTCAATGTGGCTTATCAGTCAGTGGCGCTCCCGGCCTTCACGGATACGGAACCGTTGTCGTACTCGCTGACCGGTTTGCCCAGCGGCTTGAATTTCAACGCCAGCACCCGCGTCATTTCGGGAACACCCACGCAGCAGGGTACCTTTACGCTGACTTACTCGGCGGCTGATTCGCAGACCAAAGTCAACGCATCCGTCACCCTCACGGTGGCAGCGGGCGGAACGTCTACTCCACCTGCTCCGGCGGCCAATTACGACGGTTATCTGGTCATCAATTGTAATACGCTGTCGGGTTGGGCCTGGGAACGCGACCGAGGAAATGCGGTCGTCAACGTCGAACTGTTTGAAGGACCTTCCATTGATGCAGGTACCCCATTGGGAACCATTGCTGCGAATGTCTTCAAGCAGCATTTAGTGGATGCGGGCAAAGGAAATGGTATTCACTGGTTTGACTTCCCCGTTCCGGAAAGCCTGAAAGATGGACAGAATCACACCATCTGGGGACGGGTTCAGGGATCGTTGTTCGTACTGAAGTTTTCGGCAGGTCAGCCTACGTTCATCAACTGTCCGGGTAGTGGGGTTCCATCCAATCCGGCACCGGTGGCGCCCTCGGTTTCGGCTCTGTCGGCAACGATTAATGTGGCGTATACTTCCGCAGCTCTGCCAGCGTTCACCGATACCGAACCGCTGTCGTACTCGCTGACCGGTTTGCCCAGTGGCTTGAGTTTCAACGCCAGCACCCGGGTGATTTCGGGAACGCCCACGCAGCAGGGCACCTTTACGCTGACCTACTCGGCGGCTGATTCGCAGAACAAAACCAATACGTCCGTCACGCTCACGGTAGCTGCGGGTGGAACACCGACCAACGCAGCTCCGGTTGCTCCGGCGGTTTCGCCCCTGTCGGCCACGATCAATGTAGCCTTTACGGCCAGTGCATTGCCGGTCTTCACCGACGCCGAAAACGATCCGTTGACGTATACCTTATCGGGTTTACCCAATGGCTTGAATTTCAATGCCGGCACCCGGGTGATTTCCGGAACGCCGACGGTCAGTGGTACGTTCACGCTAACCTACTCGGCTACGGACAATCAGCACTCGCCGGTTTCCATGACCTTTGCACTGACGGTTAACGCCAGCGGAGGAAGCACAGGCAACGGCCCGGGCAATTACGAAGGCTTCCTGGACGTAGTTGCCTGTAACGCGATTACCGGCTGGGTCTGGGATCAAAACCGCCCCAATACCGTCATCTCGCTTGAGCTTGTCGAAGGGACTACCGTCGTTGCAACTACGGATGCGAATATTTTCCGGCAGGATTTGAAAAATGCCGGAAAAGGCAACGGTATTCACGGCTACAGCTTTACGGTTCCTACCGCACTCAAAGATGGCAAGGCGCACAGTCTGAATGCCCGCGTACCGGGAGGCAATTATACGCTGAAATGGGGTCCCAAAACGCTGACCTGCCCCAGTGGTGGTCGCGAAGGTGTTGCCGATCCTGAACTGAGTTCGGAACTGACGGTAAGTCCAAACCCCAGCAGTGGACGGACCATTGCCAGCTTCCGGTTAGAAGCTCAGAAAACCGCGACCTTGCAGGTGGTGGATGTGCTGGGCCGGGTTACGTGGCAGCAAAACGTGGTCGGTACCGGCCAGGTGCAGCACGAAACGGTCGACCTAAGCCAGCATGCGGCCGGTCTTCATTTCGTGCAGTTGAAAACCGCCGACAAACAGTTGACTCAACGCCTGATCATCAACAAGTAACCGACCCGAACAGGCATCAAAATAAAAACCGCAGACACAACGTCTGCGGTTTTTTTGGCTCTTTTCCCTCGAAGTAGCTACCGCTTACTTGATCGACAACACTTTGAATTCCGTCCGGCGATTACGCTGGTGTTCGGCTTCGGTGCAATCCACGTCGTTGGTGCAATTATTCAGTAACAGCGATTCGCCGTAACCAGCCGCCACCATCCGTTTACGGCTAATGCCTTTGGAAGCCAGGTAACTCACCACCGAATTGGCCCGCTGCGCCGACAGGTAACGGTTATAAACCGCATCGCCCCGGCTGTCGGTATGCGACCGAAGTTCGACGGTCAGCGACGGGTATTTCTGCATGGTGGCTACCAATTTATCCAATTCACGGGACGCATCCGACCGAATTGTCCACTTATCCAGGTCGTAATAGATGTTGTCGAGTTGCACAATATCGCCAACCCGCAGCATGTTCAAATCCGCCGAAAGTACCTTTGATGTGGATTTGGTTCCGATCTTTTTAATCCGGCTCGTATTTGTACCGTAGCGTTCTTTCGAAGCGCTGAGCGTATAGTCACAGCCTTCGGTGAGTTCGAATTCATACCGACCGTCGGCCCCGGTGATGAGCTGCCGGATGGCACCATCGCAGTCGTTTTTTAAATTTATTGTTACTCCTTCGATCGGTTTTCGGTCTTTCTCACTCATGATAATTCCACGGACCCGGGCTTTCTGCGAATCCACAATATCCCAGCCATCATTGGCCAGAACGGGTATGTATTGAACCGTATCGACAATTTTAGGCGGTTTATTGAGCCCAATCTCCAGGCGCGAAGGCGAATCATCGGTCAACGCATTAGTCGAAAAACCGACCGTATTGGTTACGTAACTGTCTTTCGACGCCCGAAAAATAAAGTCGTTATTGGATTCCAGGCATAACTGCACCAAACCATCTTTCCGGGTTACAACCGTACGGTTTTTCTTCTCTTCGCCCCGGGCTTTGATGTCAATCGATACGCTATCGACCGGTTGTTTGGTCACTTCGTCGTAAAACCGCAATGTCAGATTCCGGCAGCCATACAGCGAACTTTCCCGGACAAACCGGAAAATATCGTCATTGCCTTTTTGCCGGTTCGTGCTGAAATAACCACCTTTCCGGTTTCCATCGGTAATCAACCCAAAATCATCCTGATCGGAATTGATCGGCGCATCGAGGTGTTCGACCGGTCCGGCCGACTGCCCGTTGAACAGCGGGGCGTAGTAAATATCCAGCCCGCCCAGGCCTTTCCGGCCATCCGACGCAAAATACAGATTGCCCCGCTCGTCGATATACGGAAACAAATCGTTGCCTTTCGTATTGATCTCTTTCCCCAGATTGACCGGTTTGCCCCATTTGCCATTTTCGTTCCGGGATACGTATAAATCCGTCCCGCCAACTCCGCCGGGCATGTCGGACGCAAAAAACAGCAACCTGTCGTCTTTGCTGAGCGCCGGATGACCCACCGAATAATCGTTGCTATTGAACGGCAACTCTTCAATATTGACCCAGGTACCATTTTGCTGCACGGCCTTGTAGAGTTTCAGGTTTGTAACGCCTTCCGTGCTTTGCCGGACCCGCCGACCGTCGTAATTGTTTCGGGTAAATACCACCGTGTAGCCATCGCTGAAAAATGTAACCGGTCCTTCGTGGTAGCGACTATTGAGTGCACGACTAAACGGCTGAACGCCTTTCGAAAACCGTAATCCCTCCGAAATATTGATCCCGCCATCGTAGCCACCAATGGTCCGGGAATCATTGGCCGACGCCCGACTCCGCTGCACCATAGCCGCCCGACGGTCTTTCCGACTCCGGCTCTGAACTGGTTTCGAAACCGTACCATCTGCCTTGATCAGTTGTGTGGTTTTCAGCTGTTGCCGATCCTGCACGTAGAACAGATCGAGGTAGCTGCCACCTCCTCCTTTGCCGCTGGTTTCGAGCGTTGTACTTTTCTTGCCCGACACAAAAACCAGTCCATCGCGGTAATACATCGGACTAAACTCGGCATTCGACGTATTCAGCGCAAGTACTTCCAGGCGATACCGGGTAGCGGCTTTTTTGCCGATTATGCCTGTTGCCGGGTCCGGAAACGAAGCCGATTCAGCTTCAGCGGTTTTTTCCTTCAGTTTGTTGTATTTCTCATACATCAGCTGCGATTCGCTGTATTTCCCGTTTCCAACCAGTGTTTGGGCAAAATGAAGGTAACTTTCAATGTGCGGACCAGTCAGTTCCGTGGTTGATGTCAAGTCGCGGAAAGTTTGTTCGGCCTTTTTGAGATCACCCGCCAGTTGATACGAGTGCGCCAGGTTTTCCTGTGCTGTAGTTCGCTGGTCGGGGGTCAGCTTCCCGGCCGATTCGGTCAGTAATTGGGTATAAATCTCAATGGCCCTGCCGTAGGCTTTCAGGGTATACTGGCGGTTTGCTTCCTGCAAAAGTGTATCGGATTGTGCCCAGCAGATACCTGCGACCCAAAAAACAAGTCCGCAGGTGACCAACTGTCTATGCCAACGTTTCAAAATACAAGTGCCCATAATAACATGGTGTTCGGGGTGGAGGCCCCACAAGACCGGGTTCAGTCGTTAATTCTGTGGAAATAAGTCAGGTTACCTACTGCCATTAGCTGCAGCCGGTAGTCGTTCCAATGCAATCACTCGAATCCCTCAGGTAAAATTTGCCATAAAATGCCCTATACTCCTATTCGGTGGAGTTTTGACTCATGTTATTTGCTTGCAAAAACAATTATAAATCGTGCAATTTTTCATTCTAAATACTTTTCTCCCAGATTCGGTGACAAATCTAATGGTACATAAATCATGCCAGCCAACTTAAGCAAGAATAGAGCGGGTGGACTTTCAATCGAGTCACTGAACACTTCACCCCCATTTATGCTAACTTTGTTCATCACACAACTACCGCTTTTTTATGGACAGTTTTGTCAGACGTTACGCCCTTTACCTTCTTTTTCAATTCGGTATCGTTTGGGCAAATGGCCAATCCGTGGATTCCGGTCAGAAAATGGCATCCGGCCATTTGCCGGTTGTGGTGTCCGAAACAAACGGAACACTGCACATGACTTTCGGACAGGATTCTACCCTTTATTATGCAACCTCATCCGGCAGGAAAGCCACGTTTAGTCCGCCCGTTATGGTAGCGGTTTTGCCGAATCTGGTAGCCAGTGCCAAACGGGGGCCGCAAATCGCGGTTACCGATCAGTTTGTTGTCGTCAGTGCGGTCAATAAAGCGGGAGATATTTTTGCGTATTCACTCGACCGAAAAAGTGGGCGATGGTCGTCCGGCATTCGCATCAACGACGTGCCACAAATTGCCAAAGAAGGTTTTCAAGCCGTAGCGGGCGCGTCGAAGGGCCTATTCCATGCCGCCTGGCTGGATCTTCGCGGAGATAAAAAGAATAAAATTGTTGGTGCAACCTCCCGGGATGGCGGGCGAAGCTGGTCGACCAATCAGGTAATCTACCGCTCGCCCGACGGCACAGTCTGCGAATGCTGTAAAGTTTCCATCGCTGCAACCAAAAACGATGTGTATGTCCAGTTTCGCAACTGGCTCGACGGCTCCCGAAATTTGTACCTGGCCCATTCCGCCGACGGCGGAAAGACCTACCAACCGGCCCAAAAGCTGGGAACCGGAACCTGGAAATTAAACGCCTGCCCCATGGACGGTGGAGCGGTCGTCCTCTCAAAAACCGGTCAGCCCCTCACCGCCTGGCGACGCGAAAATACGCTCTACACCTGCGTGCCGGGCGAAACGGAGCAGCCGGTTTCGACGGGCCGGAATGTGACCGCAGCCGCCAATTCGGACAAACCGCTGCTGGCCTGGGACGAAGGTGGCACGGTTTGGATTAAATCGGGGAGTCAGTCACCCGTGTCGGTCGGTAAAGGCCAGATGCCGAGCCTTGCCGTAGCCGGAAAAACCGCCTGGTGTGTTTGGGAATTGGACGGGCAGGTGATGGTGGGGCGGGTTGGGTTGTAAAAGTCAATTATATTCCGTTTGCTGCTGCCAGAAGTGATGGTATGTTTTTCCGTCTCTCAGTAATTCGAAATGCGTGCCTTCTTCAATTAATTTCCCGTTTTCCAACACCAGAATTCTATCGGCCTGACGAACGGTGCTGAGCCGGTGAGCAATGATGATAATGGTTTTTCCGGCATCACGCAGGTTGTGAATCGTTTGTTGAACGTATTGCTCCGAAACCGAATCGAGAGCCGAGGTAGCCTCATCAAAAATTAATATTTCAGGATTTCGATACAGAGCACGGGCGATGGCAATTCGTTGCTTTTGCCCCCCTGACAACATTGCTCCGTTTTCGCCTAAATACGTGTGGAAACCGTTCGGCAGTTTTTCAATGAAGTCAGAGATTCCCAATTGCTGGCAAATGCTCAAAATGTGTTGCATGTTCGGCTCCGGTTCACCTAATGCAATATTATCGATGACATTTCCGGCAAAAAGATCAATTTTCTGAGGCACGACACTGACCACCTGGCGCAAACTGGCGGTCTGGATGTGTTTTATATCGAAATTGCCAATATGAATGCTACCTTTTTGCAACGGATAAAGCCCCTGCAAAAGGGAAAGCAATGTCGACTTACCGGAACCGCTTTCGCCTACAATGGCAGTAATTTTTCCGGCCTGAATAGTTAATGTCAAATCATCAAAAACCGTCACGCGGGAACCGTAGCGAAAAGAAACATTTCGGAAAGAAACGGCACCAATCATTTCGGGCTTAAGAACAACTGTATTATCGGACGTTTCGTGTTCAAGATCCATGATTTCGAACAACCGATCGGCAGCAATCAACGCGTCCTGAACGGTGCGGTTCGCGCCCACCAAACTAGCTGCCGGACTTGTAAAATAGCCAATCAAGGCATAAAACGACAATAACTCACCGGGTGTAATTTCATTGTGCAGTACAAACCAACCGCCTACCCACAACAAAATAATGGTGAATAACCGGGAAATCAGTTCCGAAATGCTTCCAACGTAAATGGCGCTGCTGCCCGACCGGAAGATCGTTTGCAGCAATTTGACAAACCGCGTCTCCGTTTTGTAACCTGCATATTCTTCCAGGCCAAACCGTTTGATTGTCGACATGGCGTTCAGCGATTCGACCAGTTGTGATTCCAGTTCGGCAGAATCTTCCATCAGCCGACGCTGGTTTTTCCGGTTGACGCGGTTCGTAATCCAATACAGCAACGTATACATTGGAATAACCAGCAACAGGATTAACGCCAGTTTCCAATAGTAAGTAAACATCAACGCGAACGAGAAAAACATAATCAATACGTTGACAATCAGATTGAGAGCCGTATCGTTGATAAACGCCCGGATTTTAACGGCATCGTTAATGCGCGAGACAATTTCGCCAACCCGCATGCTGTCAAAAAAAGATTGTGGTAATTTGAGCAGGTGCTTATAATAGCCTAGAATCAAAGCCGCATCCATACGCTGGCCGGTTTTGAAATTGAAGAAACTCTTGACGGTGCCGATAAACAATTGCAACAGCAACAGTACAATCATCACTACACTAAGCAGATTCAGCAAGTTCTGGTTGGCTTCCGGCAACACATTGTCAACAATTTTCTGCACATAAATTGACGTAGTCAACCCCAGCAAGGTATAGATAACAGCCCCAAATAACGCCTGTGCCAAAACCGCCCGGTGCGGACGAAGCAGTTGCCCGAAACGCTGCAAAACCGAAGCTTTGGAATTACCCGTTTGGAACGTCTCATCCGGTAGCAGCAAAACCAGAACACCCGTCCACTCCTGTTTAAATTCGTCGTGCGTCTTTTTGTGAATCAACCCATCACCAGGGTCCATGATGACGAGGTGCTTTGGAGTCACGTCATAAATCACCACATAGTGCTGTAAAACACCTTTTACTACCACATGGGCAATGGCCGGTTTGGGGATTTTATAGAGACTTTCAAAGGGTCCTTTCACCCCTTTGGCCTGAAACCCCAGTTTCTGAGCCGCTTCAATCAACCCCAGAACATTGGTTCCTTTCTGATCCGTAGACGCCATCTGCCGGATGCGCGCTACAGGTAGCAACAACCGGTGGTGGGCGGCTACGGATGCCAGACATGCCGCTCCACAGTCGGTAATGTCACGCTGTTTAACTTTAACTCGGCTTTTCATGGTGTATTCTGTTGGCGGCAAGTGCCTACCGTAAGCGACTGGCGACAGGTTGGTTCACTGGATTTAGCCAGTCGTCGGCTTTATCGTAAAGTAATTCGAACAACGACCGGCGCGTAACGATAAACCGGGCCTGAACCGTCATTCCCTTTTTCAGGTATCCTCGATAGCCGTTTTTCAGGGTCAGAAAATTTCGATTAAGCCGACAGCGGACTTTAAACACCGGCTGGTTTTCGACCAGAATAAAATCATTGGCAACATCCAGTATCAGGCCTTCCAGCAAACCCCATTGATTGTAATTGAATGCCGCAATTTGAAAGTGCGCTTTTTGACCAATCTGCAGCAATCCAATGTCTTTTGGCGTGGCATAACATTCGATAATCAGGGTAGAATCAGGCGAAATCGTACCGACAATTTCTCCGGCCTGCACGAAACTGCCAACGTATCGACCGGAAAGCTGACTAATGGTGCCGCCCACGGGCGCTTTGATCGTGGAGAAAGCCTGTTCCTGTTTGAGTTGCCGTTCCTGACCCATTAAATCGGTCAATGCCAAACGATGTTCGGACAAAGCGGTTTGCCATTCACTTCGCTGGCGTTCGACCAGCGTCCGGTATTGAGCCACGACGGTTTTGTACACAAATTCTTTGTCTTCAAGCTCCAGCCGGGGAATGACTTTATCGACATAAAGTTGCCGGTTTACGTCCAGTTCGCGTTGGCGTTTCTGCTGGGTTTGCAGGTTTTCCTGCGCCAGGTAGCGAAACTGTTCGTATTGTTGGCGATAGAGGGGAGAAATTAATCCGGTAGCCGATACCAATTGGGTATCTGTCAACCGGGTTAATTGTTGCAGATCACGGATGTACATTCGCTTTTCGGCCTGTTGAGCCGTCACCAGACGGAGTTTCGTATCCAGAATTTCGGTTTGCAACCGCATCAACGGCTGACCGGCCCGTACTACCTGATTTTCGCGTATCCACAAAACCGCTACCGTCCCGCCAGTTGTCGTTTTCACTTCACTTCGCTCCGCCACCGGGCGAATCAAACCGGATGCCTGAACGGAGACATCGACGTAAATGAATGGCAGGGCGGCAATGGCTGCGGTGATTGCAAATAAAACAGCAGTGTATAGAAGTTGGCTGCGGACGGTGACGCGAGGTAAATAAACGAGCAGTTCATGGCCAATTAGTGATGTGTTAACCATGTGTAAAAAGTTTGGGCCAGGTTACCGAACCGTTGATCAAAATATGAAGTAGTACTGACCAAAAAAAACCATTTTTCAATCTTACTATACCTAGAATTAGGCCTAAAAAAAATTGAGGTAAAATATATATTAAATATATTGGAAATAGAAAAAATTGAAAATGAGAAAAATTGAAAATATGCAGCAGGGCAAATCCTATAGAAGTGAATATTAACAATAATTTATTTTGTAATCTAATCAATTTGTTGTAGATAAAATCAGAAAATTTATACAAAAAAATATATAGAAATACACATATTATAAGTCGAATAAAAGGAAAATCATTCAAATACCAAATTGGCCCTGAAATAAGAAAAAAAAATGTAACAGATGAAATTGATATGTTTTTTTTTTGTAGGATTTAAAATAAGGCGAAATGAAATTTCTTCTATTAATGGCCCAGCTATTGTTACAATAATCGCACCAACTTTTACACCATGTTCTTCTATCACACTCGAGCTTTTATGGTGATTTTCTATGATAGAATCAACATTAATTAATGGCAAAAAAGACTTATCTATAATTAAGATTAATATTATACTTATTAAAGTAAAAAAATAATGTAAAAAAAAACCAATCGTGACACTTTTAAATTTATCTACACACCTATCACCATAGTATAGAGTTGTAATATATATAATTTTTTTCATGATACATTGTGTTAACTGGTAACCATTATGTAATAGCTACCAGTTAAAATTATCAACGGCCAGTAGCTTTACTAAACAATAAACCTTCAACGAACCCTTTCAATGTTTGATTCAATATTTCTACAGCATTTGTAGCATGACCGACTAGTTCTCCACATATATACCCAAGTTCTTCAGTCCATTTACCACCATCAATTTCTGAAATTGATTTGCAATCTAATTCACTGATTCCCCACTGGGATAATTGTTGATTTTCCATTTTTTAAATAGGATTAAAATTAGTAAAAATGATTATGAATGATTGCTGTTTTACCTTCCTTGCCGTGCATTAGAATAACCATCGCTGAAACCTGAGCAGAACTCATTCCAAGCACCTGCAACCGCTACCGAAGCACTTGCAACTAATGACGAGAAAGCTGCAGATCCTTGGTTATGCCCTTCCCAATAACCATAGCCCCCATTGATTTCTCGCAGATCAACCTTTTGGATTTCTTGCAATTCAAAGCCTAATAAGTTTTCTTGAGTTGTTTTCATTATTGTTTATATTTTGAGAATTATTATAATCTAGGATACGAAGCCATTGAAGTCAATGCAGTGGCTAAAAATTCTGCAGTAGCACTCCAAAACAAACTCCCCGCAGCCGCAGAACCTTGACTGTGGCCTTCCCAATATCCATAGCCACCATTAATTTCTCGCAGGTCGTTATCTGTGATCTCCTGCATTTCAGGATTTAAGCTCAGTTCCTTTTTCATTTGTAAGAATATTTAGTTATCCCAACCTCCACGCCATCTCTTCCTCCCGGGCTGGCGAGCAGCGGTAATTGGTTGATACAAAGATGAGCAGGAATCAAATACGTCCCTATTAGTAGTACTTATAAAAGAATAAATATAACTTATCATTTTATGAGCAAATTGCTAAAAGGCACTTTTTTTGTAACTCAGGAAAAATAATCAGACAGTTATGTGTCTTTTCTTACTTAGACTCGTCAAATAACAGAAAGTAACGCTTTAGCTATCTCTATCTCTACACCATGAAAACCGATTTAACCGACAAAATGCTTCGTTTGCGTCATCTGTTTGGCTATTCACAGGACTACCTGGCCGTTCAGTTGGACATCACCCAATCGGCATATTCACAAATGGAATGCGGAAAGATTGAACTCTCACTTAAGAAGATGCAGAAGCTGGCCGATATCTATGGAATCGAAAAAGGTGACTTTCTGACAAAACAAACTGCTCAACTAACAGAACTGGCCGTTACCAGTCAGCAATTTAAAAGGAGATTTGGTGTAACATGACTATGTTGAAAACGGAATGAAGTTATTATCCAAAAATGTTCTTTGATTCGTTATATTGTTTCAAGGATTCATTAGCCAATTTATCATTTGGCTAGTGAATCCTTGTTATCTAGATAGCATAAACAAGGTTTTCAAAATTTTTATACGATAGTATTAACATTTCCCAACATATCTATCAATGTAGTAAGCTAATTCGCCCAATAACAGAATAAAAAACAGATAGCCATTACTAGTATGGCTATTTGGTTAATAGTCCAATTAATATTACTTAAATCCATCCTTATTGATTCGTATATTCTAATCATCGTCGTCATTATTTATTTTTTTGAAAGAAAACCATTGAGTCAAAACATATTCAAGCGCTCTTCAGCATAGTTAAATCCCCAGCTGAAAAGTTCAAGCAAGAATAAAAACAATAGTATCACCAACATCACCATTAAACTACCTTTTCTGTATTTATCCATAATTCGATTAATAAGTCTAGTATTAACAGTTTAATTTAACAATAAAATCACCTTGCAAAGCCTTTACCCATTTCGAAGAATAACTTCAGAATTTCCACTGAAAGCATAGTAAGCAGCACAATACAAAGGAATACATACTCTTTCATTTCTTCATCTGTGGGTTCGTTTTTCATAAAAATTGATTTAGAAGTAAAAATTAAGTCATTTATACATCCCATTAACCATTTTATTTTTTCTATTTATTCATTACCTATAAACAATTTTTTATAAATTAGATGAACAACCCTTATATCTCCGGGTAGAAAACGATAAAATAAGTACCAGGCTAAAACCGCTAAAACAAAACACAGTATCAAGGTATAAATATCGGTTTTTACTGCCAGGGCCGTCAGAATAATTAAGCAAAAAGCTGAAAGAATACTCCAGCCATTTACATTATTCTTAACCTGACCAAAGTTTAAGCTATTGTGAACGTAAAAAACTTTATGAAGTGAAAGGATTAAGCCGTTTAAAATCAGTAGAAACGTAACGATTTTAAATGCCAACCGATCACCCGTTAACTCTTCGCCGTTGAAAAAGAATTGCCCGCTATCGGGAGCAATCAGGTCGATCAGTCAATTCAGTAGCGTGGTTTTTCCCGATCCGTTTTTGCCCAGCAACCCAATCACATCCCCACCCTGAAAGGCCAGATTGATGGCATCGAGCACGGTTTTCTGGTGATACGATTTGCTGAGGTTACTAATGACCAGTTCCATCGGAGTTCGGTTTGCGGGATTTGCAACGCTGGTACTAGTTGTCAGACGTTGACTGGATCAAAAAGTCACATCAAAACTTCTATTATCAGTGGATTCCTCAGCAAAAAATAGTTAAGCAACCTAAATCAAAAAACCGGATCCCTTAAACGCCACCAAACAAAAAAACCGGTCACAATGACCGGCTTCCCGTATTCAATTATCAGAAGTTAACCTTACACCAAAACCGTATTCAGCAACTGTTCCAGAATCAGCCGACCGTCGGTGTTGCCCAACAGCGGATCGGCGGCCCGTTCGGGGTGGGGCATCAGGCCAAACACGTTTTTGCGTTCGTTCGACACGCCCGCAATGTTGTCCAGACTGCCGTTCGGGTTGGCTTCGTCGGTGATGTTACCGGCTTCGTCGCAGTACCGGAAAATGATCTGATCGTTGTCGTTCAGTTCATTCAGCGTATCGGCATCGACAAAATACCGGCCCTCGCCGTGGGCGATGGGAATTTTATAGGCTTTCTCGTCCAGCCCGGCCGTCAGCAACACGCTTTTCGACTGCGGGCGGAGGTAAATATTCTTGCAAACGTATTTCTGGTTGGTGTTCCGCAGCAGAACGCCCGGCACCAGCCGCGCTTCGGCCAGAATCTGGAAACCGTTGCAGATTCCCATCAAATAACCACCCCGCTCGGCGTGTTTGATCACCTCATTCATGATGGGAGAAAACCGGGCCACGGCACCCGTCCGCAGGTAATCGCCGTAGGAAAAACCGCCGGGCAGAATGATGAAATCGCAGCCTTGCAGGTCGTGGTCTTTGTGCCAGAGTTTAACGACATTCTGTTTCAGTTGGTCGCGCAGGGCGTCAACCGCGTCGTCGTCACAATTGGAGCCGGGAAATACTACTACACCGAATTTCATACGTTCTTGATTTGTTGCAAAGGTAATACTTGTCGGGCAAAAGTCAGTTTATCGTTTACGGTTTATCGTTCATTGGAATACCGGATTGTTGTTTTTCTAAACTATAAACCCTAAACGTTAAACTATAAACCGCCTTTACAAAACCAACGCCTGGCTCTCCAGGATCACTTTTTCATAATACGCTTCGTAACGCGGCAGAATCCGGGAAATTTCAAATTCCTTCGCCCGCTCCAGCGCGTTGTGTTTGAAGGTTGGTAAATTGGCATCATTCAGAATGTAGAGCGCATTGTGCACCATATCATCCACATCGCCCACGTTGCTCAGAAAACCGGTTACGCCGTGAACGTTCAGTTCGGGCAGACCGCCCGCATTCGACGTAATCAGCGGTACTTCACAGGCCAGGGCTTCCAGAGCGGCTAAGCCGAAACTCTCGTTTTCGGAAGGCATCAGAAATAAATCCGCCACCGACAGAACTTCTTCGACGGCATCGAGTTTCCCCAAAAACCGCACGTCCTGGTAAATGCCCATGTCGCGGCACAGCTTCTCGATCCGCGCCCGCTCCGGCCCATCGCCGGACAACAGCAACTTGCTGGGAATCTCCTGATTGATTTTATTAAAGATGTGAACGACATCGTCGATGCGTTTCACCCGCCGGAAATTCGACGTATGAACAATCAGTTTCTCGCCGTTCGGGCAGATGGCCATCTTGAAATGGTCTTTATTCTGGCGCTTGAACCGGTCGAGATCGATGAAGTTCGGGATCACTTCGATGTCCCGGCGAATCGAAAACTGGTCGAGGGTTTCCTGCCGGAGGTGTTCCGAAACCGCCGTCACCCCGTTCGACTCGTTGATGCTGAACGTTACCACCGGTTCATAGGACGCATCCTTGCCCACCAGCGTAATATCGGTTCCGTGGAGCGTGGTCACAAACGGGATATGCCGCCCCTGCGACCGCAAAATCATCTGCGCCATGTAAGCCGCCGATGCGTGCGGAATGGCGTAGTGAACGTGTAACAGATCCAGTTTTTCGTACTGCACCACGTTCACAATCGAACTGGCGAGCGCCGTCTCGTAGGGCGGAAACTGAAACAGCGGGTAGGTCGGTATATTTACTTCATGGTAAAAAACGTTCTCGTTAAAAAAATCCAACCGGGGTGGTTGCTGGTAGGTGATGAAGTGAACTTTGTGACCCGCTTTCGCCAGGGCTTTGCCTAGCTCCGTCGCAACAACACCACTTCCCCCGAAGGTCGGGTAACAGACTATGCCAATTTTCATAAATCAGATAAGTGCTTGAGAAAGTGAAGGATCGGACCAGCAAAGAGCGGTTTTAGAATTCTTTTTCTTTTCTTTCTATCCTTCAAACAATGTCCATAACATCAATTCCGGTCAATTGTGTTCACGGATTCGATCGGACGGAGAAAGATTTTAGCAAGGTCGGGGTTTCAGCCCGGAAACCGTATCTTTGATGAACTGAATCCACTTACGGCTATGACCCCAAAAGTTCGGAGCCATTCGGCCCGTGCGGGTAATCCGCCATTTTACGTCTACGTGCTGGGCTTCCTGCGGCTGATCCGGGTGCAGAACCTGCTGATCATTGTCGGAACGCAGTATTTTGCGCGCGTCACGCTCATTGGCCCGCGCGACAACTGGACCGGTTTATTGCTGGATCCTAAACTGTTTTTGCTCTCACTTTCAACGGTTTGCATTGCCGCAGCCGGTTACATCATCAACGATTATTTTGACATCAAGATCGACATCGTCAACAAACCGGAGCGGGTCATCATCGGGCGGTACCTGAAGCGGCAGATTGCGATGGGGTTGCACCAGGCCCTGAATTTTCTGGGCGTGGTAATCGGTTTTTACCTCAGCAAGTGGGTGTTTGTCGTCAACGTGCTCTCGGTCACGTTACTCTGGTTTTACTCGGCCAAATTCAAGCGGCAACCCTTCATCGGCAACTTCATCGTGGCCCTGCTGACGGCTTTATCCCTCATTGTGCTGGCGGTTTTTTACCGGCAACAAGTTGATTTACTGCTCATTTACGCCTTGTTTTCGTTCGTGATCACGCTCGTTCGCGAAATCATCAAAGACATGGAAGATGTGAAAGGCGACGCCCGCTACGGCTGCCGGACGCTGCCCATCGTCTGGGGCCTGCGCCGAACCAAACAATTGCTCTATATCATCATCACAACCTTCATTATTTCCCTGTTTTCGATTGCGCATTCGCTCCGCAACGAGCAATTATTCTGGATGTTCGTCATCCTGCTGGTGCCGATTGCCTGGCTCGTTTACCGGCTGGTCCGGGCCGACACCCGCCGGGATTTCTCCTACCTCAGCTCGCTTTGTAAACTGATCATGCTGATCGGTGTGGTGAGTATGGCCTGGGTATAACGCCCGTTTACTCAATCTTTATCGCTATCAAGACCAAAACCGCGTAGTTTTGAGGCTGTTACTAACTCCGGCAACATTCATGAAACCGCTCTTCTATCTGTTTATCTTCTGTTTCGTTACCGTAACTGCCAATGCGCAGGATTGCCTGGGTATGAAATTCAAAACCGGTGCCAGCTACGAAATGCAATCCTTCAGTGCGAAAGACAAACTCGTCGGCCGACTGGTGTATACCATCAAAAGTGTCAAAACCGAAGGCGGTTCGACGCTGATCAACGTAGCAATGCAGTCGTTTGACGACAAAGGAAAAGCCTCCCCGGAAATGGCCATCAATTATACCTGCACGGGAAACGAACTGATTGCCGACTTGTCGGGCATGGTACTGGCGACGAATGAAGCTGTGAAAGATATGGAAGTGCGTGTAAAGGCGAATAAACTGATTTATCCGAAAAGCCTGAGCGAAGGAAGCAAATTGCCTGACGGTGAGCTGGTTGCCGAGACGTACAACAAAGACACCAAAATGATGGACATGGACTTTAAAGTTGTCAACCGTCAGGTGGAAAGCAAGGAAAGTCTGACCACGCCCGCCGGTACATTCAGTGTTTTCAAGATCAGTTCCGAAATCAACCTGACCAACCGGGCGATGGGCATCCCGATTCGGGCCACGTTCCGTTCGATCAGCTACCGCGCCAGCGACGTCCTGTTCGACATCAAAACCGAAACGTATTCTAAGAACGAGAAACTGAGAGGTTATACGGTTTTGAGTAAACTGAGTGAGTAATAAATTGACCATTGACGATGGACCATTGACCATTGCCTGTCGGCGCTGGACAGTAACTCTATCTATGGTCAATGGTCCATCGTCAATGGTCAATCGTCATTCTCACTGCACCGTCAGGTCAAAGTCCACATTGACATCATCACTGCCCGGCGTGGGTGTGCCGTCTTTCGCATTCGGCTGGTGACGCAACTGCACTTTTAATTTGCCCGTTCCGGCCGCGTTTGTTTTGAGCGTGCCTTTCAACCCAATGGGCAGGTTTTTGGCATCTTTATCGCCGTAGGTATACGTTGCTAACGTGTTTGGAGTGAGCGTATAAACAAACAAATGCTCGATTCCTTTTTCCGCAACTTCTTTGGAAACGTCGTCCACCGGGGTTTTGCTTTCGTCCAGTAATTCCACGGCCAGATCGTAAGTCTTGTTGGCTTTCAGGGTAATCTTGTCAAATTTCGTCGGTGCCTGTCCCCCATCGCCGTCGGTATCGCGGTACGAAAACGTTTGTGTTGTCGTGGTTCCCGATTCCGTAAACTTCAGGTTCACCGTGGTGATCAATTCATTTTCGTCGGCCGGTTCGGGTTCATCGGCTTTGTCGTTACAACCTGCCAGGAGCGTCATCGATGCGCCCAGCGTTACCATCCACAACCAGCGACGTGTTTGTATTTGCTTCATTTCTGTTCCTGTTTTACCATTTTTGACCGATGGTTTTCATCGACCCGGTGGCAAAAGTAGAGATTCGCAACAACGTTGCAAAAATAAATGCAACATAATTGCAAATAATCTTGATCGGTACAAAATCATCCGTTTATTTTGCAGTGTTCATCGAGGCAACAAAGAAATTATGAAACTGGAAGTGTTAAACAGAAAGGCGGATTACATCGGCATCAGTGGATCGGTATTGTGCATCATTCATTGCCTGATCACGCCCGTTTTACTGGTTTCTTCGTCGTTTCTGGCTAACGATACAGTGCGGTTTGGCTACCTGAGCCTCGATTACATTTTCATTGGCGTCAACATCGTGGCGGTTTATTTTGCCACCCGGCACTTTACCACACCCGCCATCAAAGCCAGTTTGTGGTTTTTCCTGAGCGTTTTTGCCGTTGCCATTATTCTGGAAGAGGTGAGCGAAACGTTTGAATACCTCGGTTACGCAGCCTCTTTAGGACTGGTTCTGACGCACCTGACCAACATCCGGCTTCACCGGCTGCGGCACACGCATTAACAACACCCTTTCCTGATCAATCCGGCTGAAAACGGCGATCTTTCATAAAATCGCTGTCGGTCAGGGTGCGCAGGAAAGCCGCAATGTCCGCCTTTTCGTTGGTGGTAAAGGTGAACCCGGTTTTTCCGTTTTTCTTCAACAACGGATCCAGTTGGGGCGTATCCTGAACGTCATTCATGTAGTGATCCAGCACTTTTTCCAGCGTCGTGAAGCGGCCGTCGTGCATGTAGGGCGGAGTCAGTTCAACATTCCGCAGACTCGGCACCCGGAATTTGTTGTAGTCGTCCTGGTTGAGTGTAATCTGATACCGTCCCAAATCAAAGTCCTTACTGTTAGCGAGTTGCATCCGTAATCCGTTGTTCCGGTAGCTCTGGTCGGTAAACTGTTCGCCCGCGTGACAGCCCGAACAATTCTGCTTGAATAAGGTCATTCCGCGCAATTCCTGGTCGGTCAGCGTTGCCCCGGCTTCTTTCCGAACGTATTTATCGTACCGGGAGGTGGCCGAAACCATCGTCAGCATAAACTGCGACAAAGCTTTCAGAAACCGCTCGGTCGTTACTTCTTCCGTTCCGAAAGCCGCTTTGAAGAGCGCCGGATACTGCCCGCTCGCCCGCACTTTCTTCAATACATTCGCCAGGGAATCGCCCATTTCGACCGGATTCTGAATCGGCGAAATGGGCAATAAGTCCAGGTCGACAATGCCGCCATCCCAGAAAAACGCCTGTTTCCAGGCTACGTTCTCGATTCCGGGGACATTGCGGGTACCAATTTTATCGTTAATGCCGTGGCTCAGCGGATGATCAGTATGGGCAAAACCGGCAAAGGGAGAATGGCAAAAAGCACAGGTAATCTTCCCATCGCGCGACAGAATACCGTCGTAAAACAACGTTTTCCCCAGCGCAACACCTTCTACTGTCAGTGGATTTTTAGTAAAATCGTAATGCGGTTCTTCAAAATTGGTCGGTTTTGTCCACTTATAGGGCGTCGCTTTAAACTCAACCGGTTTGGGTTCCGGTTTTGGATCGCTCTTCCCGGAATCGTTCTGACAGCCGATTGCGAAGCCGTAAAAAACAATGGCCGCTACTATTCCCGCATGTTGCCAACGCGTCATATCAATCTACCTCTACTCCCAAATTTGGAACGCTAATTTACTACATTAAAACGTCCGGACGAACATTAACGTATGACGGACTTCCTGGTCATTTCCAAAAGCATGCCAATTGTTACCCGATTTGCCCAATTGGTCTCATTCTTTCAGATACGTTTGCGCGTCCGCCATGCTTTTCCGCATCCGCTGGCTCAACTTGTTCACTTTTGCCTGCTGACCTTTTAAATAGGCCACGCCATTTTTCTCATCGAGTTGCGGTAACGTATCCCCCTTGTAGTGGTGCATCCAGTCCGTCATGCGTTCGTCGGTTTCTTTCAATTGTTGAAGAATCTGCAAACCGCGTTCTTGGGTCTGTCCACCAGCTTTTTGCAGTTTTAACGAAACATCTTCCTGAAGTTGCATCATCTCGCTCATTCGGTCCATCAGACTATCGTGTATTGCCAGTACATCCTTTTCCAGCTCGGCAACCGGTCCCGGCAGCGCCGTCTGAATGGAAGAATCCGGTTGGTGGTGATGATGCGTTTCGGCTTGTTTGTTGGATTCACAAGCCCAGTTGAATAAAAACAGAAAACCGATTGCTAAAACCGTACTCTTATCATTCTTCATTGATACCCAGTGATTGATCAGAAAAACAAAAATCCCCGTGCTTTTTACCGGCAAAACCGGCGAAAAGCGTACCGCCTGACCGCATTGGCACGGTCAGTAGCCCTTCGATTGATGGTTGATTTTGTTTTACTGACAGGGCGGATGCAGGACATCGGCTAAGGGCGCCGAATAGGAAAAAAGCTGATAAATGAAGCTGGTTTTTGTGCGCAGAACCGGCGCCTTAGGCAGGAAAGTAAACCGCAAAAGCGGTTCTGTATACAGTTGAAAAACGGGCGTATTCTGCACCCGTTCGGTGGTTTGTTGATCCTGTTTTTCCTGCTGCGCTTTCAGTCGTTTGGCGAGGTAACACTGCCCGTTGCAGTGAAGCTCCGGGCGATTGCGGTTTTCGCACAAAACCCGGGCGATGTACTCCTTGTTAAGCTGGAAATACGCAATCGTTCCCCACTGACTGAACGTCGGCAGCAAAACGGCACATAACCAGCTAAATAGAAGCAATTTCCGCATAACTTACCCACGGACTTTAGTCCGTGCTTTATTCAACCTGAACCGTACCGACACTGAACATCGTCGCGTAATTATTGGCGACGTTACGAGATGAATCTGACACCATGATGTCCGGATTCTTCGCAATACTGAGCGGTTTGACGCCGTCGAACAGTTTCAACACATCCGCCTTGATCTGAATACCGGTTTTTCCGTACATCACGACCTGAGCCGGTTTGGTATTGAACGATAACTGAATGGTTCTCAGATTATTGATCGTTTTGGTTTTATACCCGCCAAATAACCCGATATGGTACATAAAGTTCCGGCTTCCGGTCGCATCCACCGGCGCTTTGGCCGACGTGCCTTCCAGTTTCAGGAAAATGTAACCGGAATTCCAGTCCCAGTACATGCCAGCAGCCGCACCACCGGGGTCCAATGCGCCGGTCCGTTTTCCGATGTCCATCGTATTCCGGAGACTGTCAACTCCCACCACAAAGTCGATTCCCGTATAGGTACCGGCGGGGACATTGTGCAACATGATCGACTGGGATGCCGCATTGTTTTCCATCACCAGAAAATAACTGCTGTCCTGCGGCACGACATACGATGAGCCATCTGCTTTTTTCAACTTGATATTACTGACAAAATAGTTCAGTTTCGAGACCGAAAAAGGCTCTCCGCTGCCGTTGGTATAGGTGGCCGAATCGAGTTTCAAATCACTGGTTCCGACTACGTTATCGAATTTCAGTTGAACCGTACCATATTCCGGCTCCAGCGGATCATTGTGACAGGCAATCAACAGCAGGACAAACAGCATAGTGCTCATAGCCGAAAGAAAATGGGAGTTTTTCATAGTCAACGTTGCTTAAAAGGAATCAATCCATCTGCTCACTATAACGCTGTTTTGCTGGTTTTTCTGCTGTTCATAGGCGACTAAAAGTCCTTTTTTGGTCGCCAGCAAAACCGGAAAAACCGCATTTACGTCCGTTGGTGTCAGATAAGTAATCGGTGAAGCCGTGCCGTTGACAATCTTTCGCATGCCGATCCGCGAAATAAACCGGCTCTCACCAGCCGCGTTTTTCAGTTCCATCGATTCGTCCCAGACCCAGACCAGTTGCCCGTTGACCGAAGCCACCTGCGGGTGTTTAGTGCGCTCGGAAATGATCCCCGAAACCAGTTGCGTCGAACCCAGCTTCGCCAGTTTGATACCGGGCGTTTTTTCGCCCCCCGAAAACCAGGTCACGAACAGATCATTGCCCACCTGCGCCACGTCGGGGCCGGTATGCGGACAGGCATTCACTTTCCACTGATCGTTAAAAACCACTTTTGGGCTGGTGAACGTCCTTCCGCCGTCGGCCGAAACCGCGTGGCTGATGTCCCGCGCACCGTCGTCCAGCAAATCGCGGTACGCAATGTGAACCTGGTTTTTCGTATCGACAAACACGTTGGTCCGGCAGCACTGGCAGGCGTTGTCGTCCACCAGCACTTCCTTGCCAAAACCGCCACCCGCCAGGGTCTGGGTAAATTTCACGGTTCGGCCTTCTTTGCTGGCGGCTTTTTCGTCCAGCCACGCAATCCCGATTTCGCCATTGGGCAGGCGGTTCAGGTTGCTGAACGAGTGGCCTTTGCCCGCCGTTACATCGCGGTGAACGGCTTTGGGTTCGGTCCAGGTTTGGCCACCGTCGGTGGAAGTAACAAACAGCAAATCTCCCGCGCGCGGGGCCTCGGCGGTTGGGCGAGACACTTCAAAAGTGGCCAGAATAGTACCGTCTTTCTTGAAAGCCACCTTCGGCATGCCTTCGGCGTGGGTCGAAAAAACTGCCGGGGAATTCACCCGGTTTTTCTCGCCAAATGTCCGACCACCATCTTCCGATACGGCAAAATAAAAATGCACCTTTTCGCCTTCTTTTTCCGTCCAGCTCAACACCGGATTGTTCCGGTGATCGGTGGTCAGGCGCGGGGTTGCCCCCACAAACTGCGGGTTCGAAAGCCGGATTTCTTTGGCGGGCCGCTCGGCAAATCCAAACAACAGAATGGCGGCAATGAGAATACTGTTTTTCATAAAAAGTAAGGTTTTCGGTATGCTGTTTACGGTTTTCGGAACCGCTATTGTTTTGAAAAATTGTACTGAATCCCGCCCACCAGCGTCCGCGGAGCCGCGGGCGTGTAGGTCGTGCGGTCGGTGGCGTTGTTGCCCCGCGTCGCCGAGGTCGCGTAGAGTTCGTTGGTGGCATTCATCAGGTTGGCAAACACCTCAAACCGCTTCAGCGCATACCCGGCCCGCAGGTTGACGACGCTGATGCCCCGCCCACCGAACGCGCCCCGGTCGTTGTACGAAACCGTATTGACCTGGTTCTGATACCACGAACTGATCCGCTGCCATTCCGCCGAAATCCGGAAGCCCTTCGCCCAGCGCGGCTTATAAGTCAGTTCGGTGTTGGCCACCCAGCGCGGAGCCTGCGGCATATCGAATCCATTTACGTTTTTCAGAGCATCCGACGCGCGGTTGCTCAACGCAAAATCGACAAACCGGTGGACGGAATTGGTACCGCCAAACCGGAAAAACCACTGGCTCGACGGACGATACGTCAAACTGTACTCAACGCCCCGGTGCAGCGTCTGGCCCGCCGACTGGTAATCGGTGCTGTTATCAGGCAGGCGAATGTTGAGCAATTCGTTGCGACCATCCATCTGGTAAAACGCCACATCGACGTACACTTTCCGGTTCAGGAACGAGGCCCAGCCGCCCACTTCGTAGTTGTTGAAATACGCTGGTTGCAGGTTGTAATAAAACAGTGGATCGCCCGGCTGAACGTTGACGCGTTTGGTAAAAACCGAGGTCAGAACCGGTGGTGAAAAACCCTGACTGTAATTCGCGTACAAGCCCCGATCGTGGCCCAGATCATACGTCAAACCGATTTTAGGCGTAAACCGGCTGTAGTCTTTTCGACCGGTACTTTTATCCAGGTAATTGTCGTAATCAAACGCCATCCGGTCGAACCGCCCGCCCAGCGAAATCCGCAGCGCAGGCAATGGATTCAAATCCAATTGCGCATAAACCGCCGAGTTGTGAACATCGGCGGAATAATCAGCTAACTGAAGATCAGGGCGTTCCTGAACCAGTTTATACTGTTCCACCGATTTTTTATCGGGCCGCAACCGGGCTTCCAGGTCGATCTGATACGCGTTGTACGTTGTCGGCGACTCGTCAACGACCAGCCCGGCCAGCAATCGGCTACTCCAGAACGGCAGCCGCTGGCTGTGCTGGGCAACCAGCCCGTAACTGGTGAAAGCATTGACGTTGATCTGACCCGTCGCTTTCGTGGCGCCACTCGTCCAGCGAATGCCGTAACTCGGATTCTGGCCAATTGAATTGTCGCGGTAGAACGCCGTAACGAAACTTTCGGAACCGTTTTTCCATTGGTGATCGAGCGTCAACCGGGAGCGGATGGCTTTCACTTTTCGGTACGTAAAATCGGAGGTCGAAGTATATTGGCGGTTGTAAAACGCAATGCTGTCGACACTGCCGCCGGTTTGCGAGTAGTAATCGTTGTACGAAAATGTGCCCGTCAGGCGCGTCCGGCCCGTAAAGGCGTACTCGGCCCGGCCGTTGAACGACACCTTGTCGTAGTCGGAGCGGGTTTGCCAGCCATTGCGTTGCCGGGCAAAAAAACCGCCCGCGTAAACGCCCAGCTTTTTGGTCAGCATACCGCCCCCACCGTATTGAATGCGGCCGTAATGCCACTGATCGCCCTGAATACCCACCCGAAATGTCGGCACCGCCGTGGGTCGCTGCGTAATGAAATTGATCGCTCCCCCGACAGCTTCCGGCCCGTAAAGCGACGAAGCCGGACCTTTCACGACCTCTACCGAACTGATGGTGAAAATGTTCATTTCGATTAGCGCGTTGTGGTTAAAAACGCCCATCGGCCGGATCGGCAGACCGTCTTCGAGGTACAGGAAGTAAGCATTGGTGCCGAACGGCTGCCGGATGCCCATGCCGTGCTGCTCGTTGTTGTAATTGAGCATCACCACCCCCGGTGTTTTATTGATCAGATCACTCAGCAACGTCGGCTTGGTTTCATCAATTAAGGTGGGCGAAAGCCGGGAAATGGCCACGGGCGCTTCGGTTCGTTTCTGCGCTTCGCGGTTGGCGGTAATGACAATCGTTTGCAGGTTTTCCACGGCGGGTTCCAGCGCGATGTGCAGCGGTTTTTCCGACGGTTCCAGTTCCTGCGACTGAAAACCGACCGCCGAAATCAGCAATTTTTCGGTGGCTGTCTGGAACGAAAACCGGCCGTTGGCATCCGTAACGGTACCGGTTTTATGATCATCCGACGAAACCGTCACCCCCGCCAGGGGCTCTTTGGTTTTGGCATCAAAAATAGTGCCTTGAATAGTCATTTGGGACAACGCCCGAAAGGGTGTCATTACCACGAAAACCGCAGCAATGAGCCGGTATAAAAAAGTCATGAGTAAGTTCAGGTTTGATCAAATTAAATGACGAACCAATGGACGACATCCAGTGGTCGAATGAATCGGGCAAGGCGACACAAACCGCACGGCGGTGTCCCCGAACCCTTAAACCTGAGGGGGCTGCAGTAAATACAAAAGTGGAGATGGGTACGTTTTCAGCAGATAATCCGGCAAATCGGCCGAGCGGTTTTGGCTAGCCGGCTGGAATGAAAACGGCACCTCAATGTGGCAATACAGCTGAAAATCCGGCGTTTTCTGAACGCGTTCGGTGGTGGCCTTGTCCTGTTGTTTCTGTTGGGCGGTCAGGCGTTTGGCCAGGTAACATTGCCCGTCGCAATGCAGCTCCGGTTTGGCGCGATTTTCGCAGAGGACACTGGCAATGTAGTCTTTGTTGACATGGTAATACGCAATCGTTCCCCACTGGCTGAAACTGGGCAGCAGGGTGGCAATCAGCAGGACGTAAGCCAGGACGGTGCGCATACCATTTTAAAAACCGCACAATAGTACAAAAAAATGTTGAGACGGAGGAGATATTACCTATTGACTCCAATCGTAATAATTTGTTAATTCGCGTAGCCGACCGTATAATATATCGTAACTGCCTTTCCTAAAATGACATTATTACGTAATGCACTAGCATTTAGTGTATTTTATTTGTTTTCTTCGGTCGGTTTTTCGCAGTTGGCCCCTGTCGAAATCACTGCCGAGGTACTTGCTCATTCGTCGTCCTCTTCCACCAATGCCGCACCGGAAACCCGGCAGCGAGTTTCGGTTGTGGTCGGTATGGAACAGCAACTTTTTCCCTCCTATTTGCTGGCTCGGGCCACGACAACTCCCAAAAAACAAACGTATAAACTGGGCGATGGCGACGGAAATGTGGCGGTTCAGGTTTATAATCCGGGCCTCAATAAACCAGTTCGGGTGGAAGTCGGCGCAACACCTTTCAGCGAGGCCACGGTTTTTGAAGGAACGATGCGGGAGGAAGGCAGAGACTACGAAATTACGCCCCGGATTCTGTGGAATTTTGAAAAGCTGCGCGGTCTGCTGCAACCGACACCGGTCAATTTTACGGTGACTACCTACATCGACAACGAAAAAGTGGGGCATCGGACGGTTGTTGCCACGATGCGTTCGGTCAACGACTGCCCCTATTACTGGGAAGACGACGAAACCGGTACCGGTGATCTGGACCTGAATTACATGTACGTGGCTTACATCAACGAAGACGATCCGGTGGTGGACGAGGTGTTGACCCAGGCGCTGCAAACCGATATTGTGGACGGTTTCGATGGGTATCAGATGGGCGATAAAAAACGCGTCGACGATCAGGTTTTTTCGATCTGGTTTGCGCTCCAGAAACGCGGCATTCGCTACAGTTCGATCTCGACCAATTCGAGCACCGGCGTATCACAGAATCTCTACAGCCAGCGGATTCGGACAATCGACCAGACCTGGAACAACCGGCAGGCCAATTGCGTAGACGGCATGGTGCTGATGGCGTCGGTGCTTCGCTCCATTCACATCGACCCGGTTCTGGTGCTGATGGCCGACCACTGCGTGCTGGGCTATTACCGTGATGCCGAACACAAGGACCTGGCCTGTCTGGAAACCTCGATGATCGGCGACCTGGATTTACGAAAAATCAGATCGTTTCGTCGTCAAAAAGCCTCGCAAAAACTATTTACGGAAGCCCGCCAACGCGCCCAGCGGCATTACCGCAACTCAAAAGATTCGTTTGACAAAGACCCCCGCTACCGGTTTATCGTCGTCGCCGACGTCCGCAAATCCGGCATCCGGCCGATTGGGCGGTAAACGGTTTTCGGTTTATGGTATACGATTTTCGGTGGGCTGTCGCTACGGCGGCTCGCATGTTGCGAGTGATAACCGGGGAAGAACTATAAGCAACCTGCTTATCTTCTTACATTTAGAATAGTGCTTATTGCTTTACCCCTATAAGTTGACTTGTCCCTCGTAATCCAAAATAAGAGCCCGATCCTAAATTTTCAGTATAGAAAATGCTATCGCCACTAAATGATCCAATGCCAGTTACTTCATAAGGCTGCTTTATAATGTCACCGTATTTTCGCTTAGTAGCGTGTAAGTTGATAACAAATTTATCCTTATTAAAAATAGCGGTACACGAATCCTGGCCGAAAAGATGGATCTCTGAAACGGTATTTGACTTACCAATGGTCAAGATAATAGTGTCCTCAACATAAAAACGATTACCTGTTGAAGGATCCATAAGTTGAGTATTCCGTCTAATCATATAGGTTCCCAAAAACCGGCTAGAAGAATCAGGCTCTCCGAATTTTGAACAGCTAAATAGGCTAATGCATATTAGTTCAATAAAGAAAATGGCAAAGGCGATTTTCATAACATTATATTTGTGTAACCTACTCAAAATCAATGAATAAATGCTTGCCCAAGTAGACTATCCAAGGGCATTTCTTGCTGAGATGGCGCGATGAGTTGCTCTAACTTCGAACGGGTAATGCCAAGCCACAGTATACCATAGCCACTGCCGAAATCTTCTTCTAATCCTAATTGTTTTTTGTCCTTAAAATACCACATCGCTTCGCGTTTGTGGTTGCTGTTTTCATGGTAGGAATATTCTATTTTATCCGCCAATGGAATGATAACCAAACTGACTGCATTGCCAAGCAACTACTACAATTAGCAGGAAAACTGCCAGGTAGCGCATAAAATCTATTGTAAAAAAATCACTAAAATATAAATTTTAAGATCTGAATAATCTTACTTTCTAATCAAATCAATCTGTGCAATCCCTCGATTTAAGCCATGCCAAATCATACTATCTTTGGCTGTCTCCAGGGAGAAGTTCTCAAGTAATAAACCAATCTGTTGCAGAAAATATTCTTCTTTTTCGGTGGAATGTGAAGTACCCACAGGAAAGTTGTACTCAAGCAGGAAATAAGCTTTAGGTCCCTTTTTACTGAAAATCCAGGGACCGGCTAATAAATCGAAACGGATCGGATACGTTTTGGGACCGTACTGAATATAACCTTGGTATCGATCTCTAGTAGCGTCGATTTGCTGAGATGCGCGTGCCAGAGTTAAGGTGGCAAAATTGGTCAAAATAGTATCTTTTCTGATCTTAAGCTCATTCTGAAACTGACTGTGTTGATACTTGATTTGAAGTTGTCTAATCGTCCATGTCCCAGTCAATTGAGGGACTAACTCCTTCATGAGCTGTATGCTAGCCTTTTCCTTATCAATTTTAGGCGCAATCACTGGTTTGTCCAGTGAACATTGAATACAGAGTAGGCTAGTTGCCAGAAGTAGCAAGAGACCGTTTTTCATATTCGTTCTGCTTTAATAAAAGAATATCTAACTGGACTCTACACGCTGTTGATTGGTTGGAAAGGCCATTAGTACTATAAACCGTTTCCTTAAAACGAATCGGTATTTTATACTAGATCAGGAAAAATAACCTCATACTAACAATATACGGTTTTCGGATACTTGACGTCTTTTTGAGCACGCCAGCCAACCGAAAACCGTATACCTTAAACCAAAAACCGCCCTTACTGCACGGCAAACTCCTTGTCATCCAGCCCCGTATTCACCACCAGCGACTGCGTTTCCATTTTCATGGTCATCGGTCCGAGGTTTTGCGTCAGCGTATTTGCGAATTTAACCCCGTTTACTTCCTTGTAATTACTCAGGCCGGTGTTGACGGCCATTTCGCCCTGCGGCCCCTGCTCGATGGCCGTATACTGTACTTTCAGACCGGTTTCAACGTCGTAAAACTCCGAAATGGTTTTCTTGCCCAGCGTCACATCAATCTTATAGGCATCTTTGCCGTTGATTTTTTCCGTTCCGGCCAATACGGTTTTAGCACCCATCGTCGCAAACAGCAGTTCCGGGAAAATCGCATTTTTCAAAATTTCCATCCGGGCTTCTTCATCCGCGACGCTTTTCGATTGACCACCGCCTTCCAGTTTCACCTTCACTCCGTCAGAAGTCACCTGCTGCACCACCTGACCCATCGCCTTCACCGATAACTTGAACTTGTTCATCCCCTTCTGCCTGCTCTCAATATCGACTTTGGTGCCCTGCACTTCCGTGGTCAGTTTCTGCGTGACATCCGTAATTTTGGCAATCGCATCTTTGCCCCCAATGGCCGTCAGGTACTTATCAAATACCTGATCGGCGGTCAATCCGGCAGGCACTGCTGACGTCGTCAGTTTACCCGGTGTCGGGGCGTCGACTTTGTTCCCGTTCAGGTCGTAATAGACAATGTCACCAAACCGCTTCAGTTTGTCGGCCACTTCCGAACCTTTTCCCACCACCACAATGTACGCGTGCTCCGGATCGATCAATTTGTTGGCCGATGCCTCCACCTGATCGACCGTAACCGCATCGACGCTTTTCAGGTAATTGGAGAAAAAGTCTTCCGGCAGGTGGTAGCGGGCGGTATTGATCGCAAAGTCAGCAATCGTTTCCGGGTCTTCCAGCGTAAAAATGAAATTTCCGGCAAACGTGTTTTTCGTGCTTTTCAGCTCATCGGCCGACGGTTTCGAATTCCGAATGTTTTTCAACTCGTTGATAAATTCACCCACTGCACTGTCGGTCACGGCATTACGTACGCTCGCATTGGCCCGGAAACGGCCCACCAGCCGGTCGCTCGTCAAAGTCGAATAAGCACCGTAGGTATACCCGTGTTTCTCGCGCAGGTTATTAAACAAACGGGCATTGCCACCGCCACCGCCCAGAATATCGTTCGTCAGGCTGGCCTGAATCGACTCGGTCGTATACGGTTTCAGCTGCACCGGATGCGTAATATACACCATCGACTGCACGGAACTGGGCCGATCCACCACCACAACGGTGGTTTTGGCGGGCGGTTTCGGCATGTCGTAGGTTGGCTTCGGCACTTCGCCCGGCTGCCATTTGCCAAAGTATTTCTCGACCATCGGCCGCGCTTCTTCCGGCGTAATATCGCCTACGACGGCCAGGTAACCGATGTTAGGGCGAAAATAGGTTTCGTAGAATTTACGGCAATCGTCCAGCGTAATCCGGTCGACGGTTTCTTCCGAATCCGGTTCGCCGTAGGGGTGATCCTTTCCATACACCAGAATACTGCTTACGCGCGTAGCAATAGCCGACGGGTTATCTTTCTGCGACGCCAGCCCCGATTTGGTCTGCTTTTTCAGCTTGTCGAGTTCCTCCTGCGTGAATTTCGGATTCAAAACCACATCCGACATCACCTCGAGCATTTTCGGCGTGTGTTTTTTCAGCGACATCGCATACACCCCGGTCGGTGAGGTGTTCAGGCTGCCGCCAATAAAGTCAACGGCCTCGTCGATCTGGTCTTTCGTCCGGGTTTTGGTACCGGTTTTGATTAACTGGCTGGCAATGCTGACGTAACCGGCCTTGTCGCCTTCACGAATGGGCAGGTAATCGAACAACAGACTGAAAGCCACGCGGGGCAGCTTGTTGTTCTGGACCACGAACACTTTCAGCCCGTTCGCGAGCGTAAAGGAAACCGGTTTACCAATTTTAATGGCCGGAGCCGGGGCATCGGCGGGCAATTTGGTTCGATCAAGCGTCTGCGCCTGCGTCGACAGACCGAGAGCCAGCAGGCCCGCAGCCAGTATATATTTTGTTTTCATCATTTTTTTGTAGAGTAAAGATGTGAGATGAGAGACATGAGACTTCCGTTCTGCGGATTAGTCTATTCTCCCTTGTCTATCCTCTTATGTCTATTTTTCACTTTCCCTTATCTTCTTTCTTCGGTTCCATCGCCTTCGGCAGGTAATACAAAACCACCCGGTTTTCTTTCGTGAGGTATTTGTTGGCCACCCGGCGCAGGTCTTCCTTCGTCACTTTGTTGTAGCGCGCCAGTTCCGTGTTGATCAGGTTGGCATCACCCAGGTACATTTTGTAATTCGCCAGACTCTCGGCAATCCCGGCGACGCCCGCGTTCTGGTTCACGAAATTGGTCTCGATCTGGTTTTTCACCTTCTGGAATTCGGCGTCGGACACCAGGTTTTTCTTCACTTTTTCGATTTCCGCGTTCATGCCCGCTTCCAGGTCTTCCGCCTTCACGCCCATGTTGGCGATACCAATCGAGATGAACAAACCGGGGTCTTCGGTCGAGAGGGGGAACACGCCGGTTTGCACGGCTTTTTGCTGTTTATCAACCAGTTCCTTGTTCATCCGGGAGCTTTCTCCCGCAGCCAGCAGGGTTTGCAACACGTCCAGTGCGTAGTAATCCGGATCGCCCTGCGCGGGCATGTGATAGGCCTGAAATACACCCGGCAGCGAAACATTGTCGTACACGATGTCGCGAACTTCGGCTTTCTGCACCGGTTCTTTCACGTTTGGCCGATACGGCGTTTTCGCTCCTTTCGGAATTTCGGCGAAATACTTGTCGATCAGCTTCTTCGTGTCTTCCGGATTGATGTCACCGGCAATCGACAGAATGGCATTTCCCGGGATATAGAATTCCTTGTAGAAATCGCGAAACTCGTCGATTTTAGCCGCATTCAGGTCTTCCATCGAGCCGATGGGCGCCCACTTATACGGGTGAACCTTGAACGCGTGGCTCAATACCTGCGGAAAAAAGCTACCGTAAGGCTGGTTTTCGTACCGCTGCCGACGCTCTTCCTTCACCACTTCGCGCTGGGTTTCAACGCCTTTCTCGTCTACCCGGGCGTGCAAAAGCCGCTCCGATTCCATGTATAAACCCAGTTCGAGTTTGTTGGAAGGCAACAGTTCGTAATAGAACGTCCGGTCGTTGGAGGTATTGGCGTTCAATTGCCCGCCCGCGCTTTTGACAATCTTCATGTACTCGCCCCGCTTGATGTTGTCGGAGCCTTCAAACATCAGGTGTTCGAAAAAGTGCGCAAATCCCGACCGGCCCGGTTGTTCGTTTTTCGAACCCACGTGGTACATCATCGTGACGGCCACCAGTGGCGTTGTATTGTCCTGATGCAGAATCACATGCAGTCCATTCGGCAGGTCGTATTCGGTGAATTTGATGCGCGCGGTCGTTTGTTCGGTTGGTGTGGTAGCAGGGGCTTTTTGAGCCGTCGAAACCGTTGCGGCCGGTTTGGGAGCGGGCCGGTTTGGCGCGGTTTTCCTGGGCGTTTGCGCCACCGCCGACCAGAGCAGGCACTGGCTTAACGCAACATAAAGCACGGTTCTTTTCATAATGAGTTTACTAAAATGTAGAATATGTTAACTCCGGTTGGCCGGTCATTTTCAAATATACAATGTTTTTTATAGCGGGAAATAGTTCCGAAATTGTTGGCTGTGAAAGTTTGTTAAAAGGCTGAAAATGAAGGGTGAGTGGTTTAGCAAGAAGGGATAGAATACTTTTACTTTATTCTGGCAAATCGCCGGTTATTATTCTGGTATCTTCGTTTTTAAAAACCGCTTATGATAGTTGTCCGGGTGCCGTTTTTGTGGGTGAGTGGTATGGCTTTATTTCCCTTTGTGCTGGTTCGGACGAAAGAGCCAGATGCGGTTTTGCTCCACCACGAACGCATTCACCTTCGGCAACAACTGGAATTGGGCATTATCCCGTTTTACGTCTGGTATCTGCTGGAATACCTCGTCCGGCGCTGGCAATTCGGTGCCCATTATGACGCCTACCGAAACATCAGTTTTGAGCGCGAAGCGTTTGAAAATGAGCACGATCTGACGTATTGGAAAACCCGGAAATGGTACGGTTTCCTGGCCTACGTACGTTAGAGCGGTTCCGTCTCTTTGTAACTGACCACACCCGCCATCATCACCAGAGCTGTCAGCAGCACAACAGCCATCAGAATACCATCGCGAAAACCGACCAGTTTGAGATTTTCCGGAATACTGAGGTACAACAAAACCGTGATCAGTCCGCGGGGGGCGATGAAAACCACCGGATTGATGCTGCCCGGCAACGATAACCGCAGAACGCCCGTCCGGACGCTGTACAAAATCAGTAGCAATAAAAAGCTGACAATCAGTGCATCCGGCTCAATGAGCGTGTACACATCCGACGCATACCCAAACAACAGAAAGAAAAACGTACGAACGATGAAGGCACCCTCGGCAGTCAGGTTTTTGAACTGATCCAGCTCTTTTTCAAACAGGTCGTTCTTAAAAATCCGGTCGAGACGGCCCCGGATGAAGAGCTCGGTGTTGTTCAGAAACAGGCCAAAAACCAGAATCAACAGCAGCGGAGAAAGCTGGTAAATCCGGCTGACGGCATAGACCAGAAACAGCACCGAAATGATTGGCAAAAACTTGATATGATGGTTGATTTTACTGATCAGATACAGCAGAAAAAAGCAGCAGATCAGGGAAATAACCACCATGATCAGGGTATCTTTGGCAAACGACAGAATCGACAGAATACCACCGGATGCGTTGTAAACCAGAAAGTTAAAAATCATTACACCCAGAATATCCGACAAGGACGATTCATAGACGACAAATTCCCGGCTGGACAGATTCAGGTTTTTCCCACCCGGAACGGCTACGGCGCTACTGATAATGGCAAAGGGCATGGCGGCCACCAGGCATTTGAAAAACGATGCTTCCATCAGCACGTAAAACAGCGCGGCCATGAGCAGCGAGGTGACCAGAATGGACGAAAGCGACGCCCAGAACGCCCGCCGAATCATCCCCAGTTTGTCGCCCGTTAGTTCGAGCTCCAAGGCGCCTTCCAGTACGATCAGAATCAGGCCCAGCGTACCGAGTGTGGGCAAAATGGTATCGACATAGGGCAGTTGAAACGCGAAATAATTGGTCACCTGGCGTAGCAACATCCCCGACGCCAGCAGCAGAATCACCGACGGCGTTTTGTAGCGACTGCTGAGCAAGTCAAAAACGTACGAAATGAGAACCGATAAACTGAAGATGATAATCAGGTACGAGGTATCCATGCCATCGGGTTTCGGTACAAAAACCGCAATATACTGTTTTCCTTCTTTCGGTCGGCAGTCGCTGAAATTGCAAAACCGTTAAATCAGGTCCGTCGCAATTTTCGCCGACAACAGACAGAGCGGAATGCCGCCCCCCGGATGAACGCTGCCACCGACAAAATACAGGTTCCGGAACTGGCGCGAGAAATTGGCGTGGCGCAGAAAAGCCGCAAACCGGTTGTTGGAACTATTGCCGTACAACGCGCCCTGCGAACTCGACGTGCGGATTTCGATCGATCGGGGATCTAAAACCGACTCGCAGACGATCAGCGATGCGACATCGACACCCAGGTTCCGGCTCAGTTTCCGAATGATATTCTCCCGCGTTTTCGCGATCAATTCATCCCAATCCTGGCCGGAATTATTCGATGCATTAATCAGAATAAACCAGTTTTCGCAATTCGGCGGTGCATCATCCGGTTTGTGTTTCGACGTAATATTCAGATAAACCGTCGGATCGTCGGAAAGTGTTTTCCGGTTAAAGATTGCGTCGAACTCAGCGCGGTAATCGGCACTGAAAAAGATGTTGTGCAGGCCCAATTCCGGAAATTCGCGCTGGATTCCCCAGTAAAAAATCAATCCTGAACTGGACTTCGGCTGGCGTAAAATCCGCTCCGGCTGTCGGGCGTTCGGCAATAACTTGTGAAACGTGCTGACAATATCCATGTTGGAAATGACGACAGAATAGGCCAAAGGACGTTGACCGTCAGCCACGACAGCCGTTACCCGGTTTCCCTCCGTTATCAGTTCCATCACCCGCGTGTTATACTGAAACCGCACACCCAGTTCTTCCGCCAGCCGCACCAGGCTGTTGGTAATCCCGATCATGCCGTCTTTCGGAAAAAAAGCGCCGATGTTGTATTCCAGGTGCGGAATGATGTTCATCGTCGCGGGCGTCTGGTAGGGATCGGAGCCGTTGTAGGTCGCGTACCGATTGAAAAGCTGAACCAGTTTCGGATTCTGAAACCGCTGCTCGTTGGCCCGGTTCATGGTTTTGAAGACCTCCAGTTTTGGCAGATTCAAATACCCGTAGAGCGCGTCACGGTTGAACCATGTCGACAGTTTATGCAGGGAACGGTGCAGAAAAAGCTTTTCGGTGATGTCGTATTTAGCCGCACTGTCGGCCAGGTGCGCCAGCAAATGATCGGCGGGTTCGCCCAACTGGTTTTCCACTTCGCGGGCAAACGCATTGCGATCGGCCCAGGCCGTCAGCTGCGTACCGTCGTCCCAGAAATACCGGCAGGTTTCCTCCAGCCGGATATAGTCGAAATAATCATTGGGATTGCGACCGGCGAGTTGAAATAATTCGTCCACCAGCTGCGGCATCGTGAACAGCGACGGCCCGGCATCGAACCGAAAACCGTTCTGCGTAAAACCGGACAATTTACCACCGGGATACGAGTTCGCTTCGAACACATCGACCCGATATCCCTTGACAGCCAGCCGGATAGCGGCCGCAATACCGGCAATACCGGCTCCAACAACGGCAGCGGTTTTAGACAAAACGAGTAGTAATTATCGTAGGAAACATGTGCTTTTGTCTCCGCTCCACTATAACCGTTTGTAGTAGTTTAAAGTTACGGAAGCCTGGTTGCCTTTTTCGGGAAGGGTGTAGTAACCATTGCTATTTTTATCGAAGCAAATCGCTTCGCTCTGCGTACCAATAGGGTCGGTTGCCAGGGTGCTGCTGCTATTTTTCTGCATCGCATCCGCCAGTGACTGGCCACTTTTCCGGCGCCAGTGATATGCCCCCAGGTACGAAATTAGCGCGATTTCTTCGCCGTCGGCCGAAACGCTCCCACCCGTAATCAGGCTCAGCGGCAATTCGCCGTAATAATCCGCCTTAATGACATCAGTTGTGCTTTGGGGATACGGCAATCGGTACACATGCACCTTTTCTTCCGCTTTACTCACAATCCAGAGATCGCGGGTTTGGGGGTCGAGCAAAACCGCTTCGGCGTCGCGCGGGCCGTCGGGATAGCGAAAACTGATCCGTTCGATGCCACTGATGGATTCGTTCGTGTTTTTCGGTTCGGGAAACCGGTAGATGTAGCTGACGTCGTTTTGCTTGAAATTATCGCCGATATCGGCCAGATACAGGTATGAAACCCCACTCTGGGGCCCCGGCCCGATCGCCAGATCTTCCCAGTCGCGGTTGGCAACGCCGGGCACCGAAAACCGCTTTTCCAGTTTACCATCCGTGGTTAACAAGCTGATTTCAGCCGGATTACCGCCGTCCTGCTCCACCCACAACCGACCGTCCATCGTGTGGCTGGCTACGATTCCCGATGCTTCATCGACCAGCCCCGCCTGAACGGGAAACTTCTCCGGACTGGTCGAAAACCGGTCGGATTTGGACGAACTGGGCGAAATGATCCCGCAGGAGCTGAGGAAAAGAAGCAGGCTGATGGCCAGATATCGATACTGCATTCGGTTTGGTGCAAGGTTGTACGCTACAAATAACGTGAAATGGCCGCACTTAGTCGTATTTGGCGATTTATTTTGAGTTATCGTGCTCACGGACCGAGCCACCCAAGCTTCAGTTAGTGGGTTCATTCAGGCGGTTTTGTAGCGGAAATTTTCGCGGTATAGTTGAATAAAACTTAGCAAGTAGACCACGATAACACACTCCAACATACCAACAACAGTAAGGTTTGTCTGAAAAAAATGAACCCTTGCAGAACTATCTCCTTGGAATGGCAAGCCAAGTAACATTTGAAAAATATTCACAATAAAAACTGCTCTCGCATTCAAATGAGCCCAGGTAATTTTACGGCTGCTACTACTTAATTCACGGCTTTTTAAGTAAGAAAACCCTAAAATGCCTAATGGAATGAGTACGACAAAATAGGTGCCGATCAAAGTAGTTCGAGCCGAAATGAAAGGAGTTACGATGTAAATTAGAACGCCAATTAAAACCGTCGTTACAATCGTCGGCCAGCGGAAATAACTCTTTAAAATTTCCAGATGTCGGGCAGAAACCTGCTTTTTAATATTCTTCTCAAAGTCCCGCTGAATGGCATTCAAACCGGGTCCCGCGCCCAGCTCTGCCCAGGCATACGAACTGGCGTGTTCAACATCATGACCTTCTGCCATTTTTTGCTCGGTCAGTGTGGCATAATGGTCCAGAAGCTCATTTTCAACTTCTTCGTACTCGATATGAGCGAGTGTACGAAGATCGTACCGGAGCCTACTGAGTTGATAGGACGTCAGCATGGGCGAAAATTAGGCGGTTTTGATCCGTTTTTTGGTGTATTTCATAAAGAGCTCCAATGTGCTCATATCGTATAAAAAGAACACCATACAAATCAGCGTCGTAAAAACCGGATGAAATCCCTGAATCAATTTTTCGGGCAAAAACAGTTGCGAATAATAGCCAATAAATAAAGCAGAATTTACGCCTTGCAATGCCATTCGACCAACACCGGATTTATGCCAGTAAGCCAATTGCCGAAATGCCAGGACGTAGGACATAAGAAGGATAACCAGAAACACTCCTCCTAGGTAGATTGATTTTAAAAAGAGCGGGTAGGTCGTATTTAAAAGATAAAAGGCAATCGCAACAAAAACCGTCAGAGAAAGTCGTGGAAATCGAAAATAACTGCCCAGAATCGATTTAAAATGCCGGAAATATCCCCGACTTTGGTTCGTGTAGTAATCTTCTTCCATCTTCAGCAGCCCCTTTCGTCCGCCGAATCCTTTGTGAATGTCGAGCAGGGCCAGATCAAATGGAATATCGTTCGCCATGCGTTCTTCGATAGCGTTCGCGTAATGATCGGCCAGTTCGGCAATCAAATCTTCGTTGAGCAGCCAGTTGTCTTTCCGCAGGTGGCGGTCGATCGCCCGGAGTTGGTCGGTGGTCAGTGTCATGTCAAATAGCCGGTTTTAGTGGGTCCAGCCCACGGTTCAACAGTCGTTGCAAATTCTCCAGCATCGCGCCCAGTTCCGAAATCCGGCTCACGGCTTCGGTATGGCCGTCTTTCGTCAGCGAGTAATATTTCCGCGCTCGCCCTTCTACCACCTGGGTTTCGGTCGTCAGCAAACCTTCCGCTTCGAGTTTGTGCAAAGCCGGGTACAACGCGCCCTCCGTGATCGACATCTCGCCCGCCGTCAGGGCTTTTACCTTCTGCGTAATCTCGTAGCCGTACATGCGCTCCTGCTCCTCCAGTAGTTTCAGGATTATGACGGACAAACTGCCTTTAAGTAACTGCTGATTGTTGCTCATATTCACAAATATAAGGAAAAGATCGTATACATAAAAATATTAGGTATACTTTTAAGCTAGGCATTGCGAAGAATAATCACTGTTATCATAGTCCATCACCGTAATCATAGTCTTCTATGTATCTTTGCACCACATGAAAACCTATTTTCGCTTACTTTCCTACGCCCGACCGCTGGGCCGCTTTCTGGCGCCGTTTCTGCTTACGTCGTTGTTAGCCAGCGTGTTCGGGGTATTGAACTTTACGCTGCTGATCCCGTTACTGGACGTTCTTTTCGATAAAATAGACCCGGTCAAGTTGCAGGCACTCCTCAACCAACCTCCCCCAAAGTTGTCGTTTGAGACGACGCCCACGGAAATCTTTCAATATTATTTCGCGCATTTTTTCCGACAATACGGCAAACTCGGCGCCCTGCAGTTCGTCTGCGTGATCGTGGTGACGACGGTTTTGCTGAACAATCTATTTAAGTATCTATCGGTCAGGCAACTGGAAGGATTCAAAGCCCGGATGGTGGCGCGGTTGCGGGAGACGGTTTTTACCAAGGCCATTCAGCTACACCTCGGTTTTTTCTCGAGCGAACGCAAAGGAAACCTCATCGCCCGCACCATCACCGATGTGCAGGAAGTCGAAAATTCGATTGCCAACAGCCTTTCGGCGGCTTCCAAAGAGCTTTTTTTGCTGGTTGCCTACGTCATTACGCTGTTTAGCATTTCGGTCAACCTGACGTTTTTTGCGTTGCTGGTCATCCCGGTTTCGGGCGGTTTTATTGCCATGCTCGTCCGGCGCATGAAACAGGATGCGCAGGCCGGGCAACAGCGGCTGAGCGGCATTCTGAGTTTGCTCGACGAAACCTTCGGCGGAATGCGCGTCGTGAAGGGCTTCAACGCCGAACCGTTCGTAACTCAAAAATTTCAGACCGAAAACGATGGGTATCGCAAAGCCGTGCGGTCGCTGGCCAACCGGCGCGAGCTGGCGTCGCCCTTTTCCGAATTCATGGGCATTTCGGTGGTCGCCATCATTTTACTTTACGGCGGTTCGCTGGTCCTGACGCACCAGTCGGATTTATCCGCGTCGGACTTCATCACGTTTCTCCTGATTTTCTCGCAGGTAACGCGCCCGGCCAAGGAAATTTCCAATGCCTTCAGCGGTTCGCAGCGCGGAATTGCGTCGGGCGAACGCGTGCTGGAACTGATCGATACCGTGCCGGTTATTCAGGACAAACCCAACGCGATTGAACTACCCGGTTTTCGACAAAACATCGAACTTCAGAACGTTTCGTTTGCATACCAGCCCGACCGACCGGTTTTGAAAAACATCGGTTTTACGCTCGAAAAAGGCAAAACCATTGCCCTCGTGGGCTCGTCGGGAGGGGGAAAATCGACCATTGCCGACCTGATCCCGCGTTTCTACGACCCCTCCGAAGGCCGGATTCTGATCGATGGCGTAGATTTACGGGATTGCACGATGCATTCGCTCCGTAATTTAATGGGCATCGTGACCCAGGAAAGCATTCTGTTCAACGATACCATTTTCAACAACATCGCGTTCGGCAGCACGGCCACGGAAAAGGAAGTAATGCGGGCAGCCGAAATTGCCAACGCCCACGAATTTATCATGGCCCAGCCGCAGGGTTACCAAACCATGATCGGTGACCGGGGAAGTCGATTATCGGGCGGGCAGCGGCAGCGCATCAGCATTGCCCGGGCGGTTTTGAAAAATCCGCCCATTCTGATTCTGGACGAAGCCACTTCGGCGCTGGATACCGAATCGGAAAAGCTGGTGCAGGAAGCATTGACCCGGCTGATGGCAAACCGGACCACGCTGGTGATTGCCCACCGACTTAGCACCATTCAGCACGCAGACGAAATTCTAGTGGTGCAAAACGGCGAAATCGTCGAGCGCGGTACGCACCAGGACTTGCTGGAACTGGAAGAAGGGTTTTACCGGCGACTGACGGTTTAGTAGCTTTTCCGGGCCTGGTAACAAATCCGGTGAATAAAGCTCAGTTTTTCCATAACACCCGGCGGAATGACAAACGGATACAGATCCGGATGCCCCATGCTGCGGTTCAGGTTGTTCATGGCAAACGACAGCGGCCCCCACAAATCCATCAGCGTCTTGAAATTTTCGGGATCGTACGGATCGATTTTTTCTTCCTGAACCCCGTTCACCGAATCGATAACCGACTGAAATTGAAGACTTAACCCGAAGGCATAAGCCGTTTCCAGCGTATCCAGAATGTGCAGGTAATGCGCCCAGGTCTCGGCCCAGTCTTCCCACGGGTGGGCGCTGGCGTAGGCGCTGATGTAGTTCAGATTCCAGCCCGCCGGTGGCCCCTGCTGGTAATGGTTTCGCAACGCATCTTTGTAACTCTGGCGCTCGTCGCCGAACAGTTCGCGGTAATTGTCGATCCGGTCGGTGTTTCGGATGAGACGATCCCAGTAATAATGCCCGATTTCGTGCCGGAAATGGCCCAGAACGGTTCGATACGGTTCGTCCATTTTCTGGCGGGTCATTTCCCGTTCGATGTCATCCGCTTCCACAATATTGATGGTAATCAGGCCCCGCATGTGGCCGGTTCGGACGCGTTTCTGAGTGCCATCGGCCAGAAAATCGAACGAAAGCCCCCGCTCCGGATCGAGCGATTTGCCGATGATCGGCAGTTTCATGCGCCGGAGCGAATAAATCAGCCGGTGTTTGGCGGTTTCGATGACTTTCCAGCGCTGCAAATAGGCTGGTTTGCTCAAATTGGGAATGGTCCGGTTCAGCTTGCAGGCTTCGCAATACCGCGAGTGACCGTCTTCCACCAACCAGTTACAAACGCCGTATTGGTGATTGGCACAATAGCGATACAAGGTCTCATCCTGACCGTAAATCTGGAATGTCTCAGCATCCTGCGCTATTAGCGGAAGCAATTCCAGCTCACGGGCCACAAAACCGAGTGGGTATTCACAGTGCGTACATCGGCTATTCTCGAAATAGTTCGGTTCTCCGCAGTGCGTACACTTAAAATGTTTCATACCTAAACAGACAGGAATTTTGTATTCCCCATCCAAACCTTTCAGCTCAGTAGTTGATCCGGTTTCAAGTTTATTAATTTACAAAGCAAACTATACCATTCATTAACAACGAGCCGATTAAGTGCCGTAGGCACGACATGGTTGTAGAAGAACAAGCCCCCGAAATTCGTTCCCGTGGCTTTAGGTACGCAATTAGCGGGAGAAGGTTGCGTATCTACAGGCACGGTGGAAAGTGAGAACGACTTATTTTCTATCGCACCGGCGACCCGGAAACATTCGTCCGCTATGCGGCCAAAAATCATGTCGCTTGTGTCATTTATAGTTTACGGTTTCGTAAATCATGCAAATAACATACTGAACGTCTGAAAACGATAAACGATTTTTAACTGTCATTGTAACATCTTCCAGTCAAAATGGTTCGCTTGTCGCTACTTTATTCTCCGTTATAATGCAAAAAACCGGCCAGACCTCAATCACATTAATTATTCATAGTCAATAAGTTACCGTAAAATACAACAAAGAAACAGTCAATACCACCGTTGAACGGCATCCGTCAGCGCATCGGGTCGGGTAGCGGTTACGTTGACCAGCCCGAAAGCGGGTTCACCCCGGAGCATTCGCCAGCGGAAATCGAACTGGCTGATGGTGCGGCAGGTGCCGTTTGTGAACCACCAGGCCGTATACAGTCGTTCGCGCCCGCGCTGAAGCGTTCCGCTGTAAACCCGATGCCCTCCGATGAGTTCCTCTTCAATCTTTCCAAATTCGTAACCACTTCCCCGCCAACACACCGCCGGGCTGTGTTCGGCACTGTAGGCCGTCCGAACCGGTTTTATGTAAACCAGCGACCCGGTTTTGCTGTATTGGCTGAAGCCGTTTTCCAATTGTTTTTTCGTATACCCCGCCGGAATCGGAAACGTGACCGACGAATTCGGCTGACTCCGCTGAACCACCCCAAACCCGGCCAGCCCCATCAAGCCATAGAGCATTGCCAGCCGCGTCCAGCCCAGACCCAAAACCGGCGGCCGCGGCTTTCCGACCCGCTCGTAAAGCCGCGGCAAGCCCCAGGTCAGCGGAATCAGCAGGTACACTACCAGACACGCAATGCCTATGGCATCGTGCAACGGATTTTCGGGTGCAATCCGGAAGATCACTAATGCCAGAATCCGCAGTAAATTGGTCAGTATCAGCAACATTCCGACCCCACCGGCAACTCCTGTCAGCCAGCCGAACGAGAGATACGTTCGCGTGCGGTTTTCCAGATGAATGATCAGAAACAAGCCCGTTAGCGCCGACAAACCGGTCATTTGCAAACCCATACAGGCCGGATCGACCGCAAAATCGACGCCATTCAGCCGGATAAGGTTGCCATTTGCAGTGGCATCGGCACCCAAAGCCTGTAAAATGGCCACAACCCACGCGCTCAGTTGCAGCCGGATCGGGAAACCAAAAACCGCCGTCACCCACCGCAAACCGGGCGATGCCAGCGCCAGGCCGCCGAGCAGGACGGTCCACCGGCGACGGGCGGGCGTCAGCAGCACATAAGCCGCCAACGCCAGTCCGAGCCCAAAGGTCAGGTCAAAGGCCCACATAACCGCCTTTTTGCCAGAGATAAAAAATCCAGATGGCCGCCAGAAAAAGCAAAGCCCATTCGTGCGGTTCCGGCACCGCACCGGTATTTTTCAGCGTCGCATTGGCCAAACCGTCTTTTGATTTCTGAATACCGAAACGCTCATAATCGGCCTGGGTTTCCAGCACAATCAGGCTCGAAACGGGCGAAACGACGTTGGCTTGCAGGGCTTCGGCCGAGAGCGAGTCTTTCATGTAATTTTTCGAAAAATAATTCCGCCCAATCTGGTTCAGCAGATGGTTGTAGGCATACAACCGAATCAAATGATCGGGCGCTTTTGCCTGAGCCGGTTTGGCAACAGTTTCGGGCGTTCGGGTAATCAGCAGACCAGCCTGTGGCAACATAACCGACTGATCGGTAGCCATTTGCTGAATAAACCGGTTTTGTTTTACCAGCGTTTGTAATTCGCTGATGGTGCCGTAATCCGTTTGCAGAACGCCTAGTTCGCTCAGTGTTTTGACCAGATCCGACGGTTTCGACAGGCAAAACGTCCGCAGCGCCGGGCGGTTTTCGGCCTGCCGATTCAATGATTCGCCGTACGGACTAAGAGCCAGATCTTCCAGTTGTGGCCCCACTTCCGAGCCTTTCGTGACCAGCAAAGCCGTTGCCGGATCAGGAATACGATAGAACGGAAATACGCTAAACCGCTGCTTCAGAAGCCGTTCGGTCAATTCGTCACGGTTGTCTTTGGTCAGTTGAACCAGTCCTTCGTCATACACCCAAACCGGACGGTTTTGGGCCAGATTCATCACTTCATCTATTTCGGCTTTGGTCCAGGCCTGATTCAGATCGAGGAAAACCGCTTGCGGCCTGAACGCTTCCAGCGTCTGCCGGGCGGGTTCGACAGCGTAGGTGTTACCGCCAAAACGGAATCCACCAGCGGACAGCTTGGGCGCATCAAACCGGATTTCCCAGGCCGATTGATAATCCGCGTTGCTGAGCAGTTGTTTTTCCAGCGGTTTGTCAAAAAAACCGGGTTCCAGAAAGTCTGGCAGATCGGTGTGCAGCGGTTTTTGCGAGAAATCCAGCTTAACGGTTTCCGTTGCTTCCTGCGTGTCAGGACCCTCGAACCAGGCATTTTCGTAGACCAGTTGCTGCGGTCCATCCAGCCGGTTTTCCAATCGGAGGGGTGAGGTGATGCCGATTTTTACCTGTCGCTCGCCATAAGGCAGGCAGGGAAAAACGCGCACCGTCACCCGGTTTCCTTCCCGCCAGTGAACCACCGACGGGTCACGCCGTTCGACGCCTACAATGGTCCGGTACGCCGTATCGGCTTTGGCTTTAGTCGTCAGCACGCCTTTCTCTTCGCGACCGTCAATCCAAAGCGAGAGTGACGTGACCACTGAACCAACCGGCAGGTGAAAGGTATACAGCGCTTCCTGCTGCGTCTGGCCACCATTCCGCACGTGCAGCGTTTTTTCGGTATACGCCAGGCGGTATTCGGGATAGATCCGGGCCTGTGTCAGTACGTTGGTCGTTCGCAGGTTCGTACCCGCCCATAGCCGTTCTTCGGTCAGGTGTCTTGAGGTATACAGCATTCCAATGAGTTTGTCAACATCCATCGTCAATTCCCGTTCGGGTTTCTGAAAAGCCGTGGCCATAAAAACCAGTGGATCATGGCGTTGCAGTTCCTGCTGCCGCCCAAAAATGGAATTCATGCGACCACCCGACTGACTGAACATCGAACCGGTTTTCAGATACCGTTCCGTTACCCAATCGGCCGGAAGTTGCTGCGCCAGCAGAACCCACGAGGGCAGTTCGTCGTCATTCCGGGCCAGAACCGCATTCGAGGTGTAGCGAATCTGGGTGCTGATTCGGGACCATTTAACGAGAAACCAGCCCGTTATCACCAATGGCACCAGCAGCCCAAACACAATCGCCGGTCGCCGGTGCTCGTGGTCGTTCCAGCTTCGAATCAGGATCCGGCCAATGGCAATGGTGATGAGTAACGGGATAAAAATATGGCTGCCAATCCCCAATATAAACAGCCCCAAAACACCGAAATGATAATAAGGACCGACGTAAATTGTCTGGTAAAAAAACAGCCACCAGACCATCGCCAGTCCGAAGATCAGCAACTGTTGCCCGCGCACCGAAAGCCCTTCCAGCCAATTCTCACCAACCATCAGGATTCCGGCCAGCACCAGCATACCCTGCAGCCACGACACCGATTGCTGAAAAACCGGCATCTCCCGGTTCAGGGCGTAGGCACTGATGAGCCACAATACCAGTGCCAGCATGCGGGCCGGACGTCCCTCTTCCGGTTGAGCCTTGAAAAACCGCAACTCCTTACTATACAACAACACAACGGTATACAGAACGGCGATCAGGTAATGGGCGATATACACGGACGAATTTCGGGGAAATCCGTTTTGGGCAACGTAGTGATCGAAGAGCGCAAATAAGAGCGTCGAAAACGTTACGCAAAGGAAGCCCCAGTAGAAACTCGGTTGCCGGAAAGCCAGCCACCACCAGGGCGCCTGGTTGACCGGGATCGAAACCACTTCGGGCTGTTCAAGCGGTTGGGGAGATGGGGTCGAGCGATCGGGCTCGGTCCGGATTGGTGTGAAAGATGTGTTCATGATTTCCGGTTTAAAAGAACTTTGTAAAACAAAGTAAAAGAAAACCGATTGTCAATCTCAGACCCTAATTTATTTTAACTCACTCTACAATTACCTGATTACAAACAAGATAGCTATTTGTTGCCGTTATTGTTTGCTGGTTACCTCTTGAAATAATACCGCACGGGTACGCTTGGCTAAATCAAGTGCAAAAAATATTTATTAGTAAATAAACGTTTACTTATTTTAAACCGTTATCTCATTACACCCCGAAAAAGCTCACCATGAGACCGAAGAATTTAGAAAAAGAGGAAGCCATCCGCACCGTTGCGCTGCACATCATTGCGGAGGAAGGGCTGGAAAATCTGAGCATGCAACGACTGGCCAAAGCCGCCAACGTCTCCCCCCGAACGATCTACATCAAGTACGAAAACAAGGAAGATTTTCTGATCAAACTCTTCATCGAAGAAGTGCTGGGGGCTTATGAACAAGCGGTTTTGGAAAATTTCAGTCCGGAACTGGGTTTTAGCGAAGGCGTGAAAAAAATCTGGCTGAACACCTTCCGGTATCTGACCCAAAACCGCCCTTCGTTTGCTTTGCTGCAATACGGCAAATCGTCCCCCTTGCTGAATCAGGCTTACCAGAAAGCCGGTATCCGGGAAGGGCAATTCTTTGCGCCGATTCACCGGTTTCTGGAATCGCACGCAACCGCCGGAATTATTCGAAATTTTCCGACGGATGTCCACCGGGCGTTGCTGTTTTCTCCCCTGCTTGATCTGGTCAATGAATATTTTGATTACCAGTCCCGTCCGACGCAACTCATCACGGAGGAACTGGTGCTGGCGTGCTGCGAGGTCGTGACGAAAGGCATGTTGAAGTAAAAAATAAAAACCATGAATGTGATTAAAAATAAGAAAATAGCGATCGTGGGCGGTGGCCCCGGCGGGTTGACTCTCGCCCGATTATTGCAGTTGCAGGGCGCCGACGTAACGGTTTATGAACGGGATGCGCACAAAGACGCCCGGCCCAAAGGCGCAACCCTGGATTTGCACGAGGAATCGGGCTTGCTGGCGTTGCAGGAAGCCGGTTTGATGGATGCGTTTCGGGCGAATTACCGGCCCGGTGCCGACCGGTTGCGGATTGTCGATAAAACCGCCACGATCGTTTTTGACGACTCCGACAATGCGGCCGACGAAGCCACCCGGCCGGAAATTGATCGGGGCCCCTTGCAGGCCATTCTGCTGGATTCGCTGCAGCCCGGCACCGTGATTTGGGACAGTCATTTCGCAGCTATGAGCCCGCAAAACGGTTCCTGGAAACTGGAATTTAAAAACCGCGCGTCGGTCGTTGCCGATCTGGTGATTGCGGCCGATGGCGCCAACTCCAAAATCCGTCCGTACATCACGCCGATTAAGCCGTTCTACTCCGGTGTTACGATCGTGGAAGGCGCGGTTAATCAATCGGAAATCGCCAGTCCTAGGGTGCATCAACTTTTGAATGGCGGAAAAATCTTTGCGATGGGTAACGAAAAAAGCCTGATTGTCAGCTCGAAAGGCGACGGTAGTCTGGTATTTTATACGGGTACGAAAACCGCTGAAAACTGGAGTCGGGAGAGCGGCATCGATTTTTCGGACAAAGCGCATGTATTGGCCTGGTTCAAAACCGAGTTTGCGGATTGGGACGAAATCTGGCAGGAATTGTTCGAAAACGCCAGTTCAGCATTTGTGCCGCGCCCGCAGTATTGCATGCCGTTCGACCAGACCTGGGACGCTTTACCGAACCTGACGATGCTGGGCGATGCCGCGCACCTGATGCCGCCGTATGCCGGAGAGGGCGTCAATATGGCCATGCTGGATGCGCTGGAATTAAGCCAGTGCCTGACCAGCGACGGTTTTTCGGACGTTCAATCGGCCATTGCCGCCTACGAAAAACGGATGCGGCTCCGGGCCAGCGAAACCGCCCGCCAGACGATGGAATCGACCGCGGCCCTGCACTCACCGGATGCGATTGCCTTTCTGCTGAATGTGCTCAGTTAAGTCTAATCGATCATTTTCGGCGCAACACTAGAGAAATGATTCCCAAACCGCTCAGCGGAATCAGCGGATCGAGCCAGGAACCACCGGAACCAAAGGCCAGATTGATCAAAGCAATCAACACGCCCCCAACGGCCCAGGCGATGCCGGTAGGGACCGACCACGCCATGATCTGGAGGTTTACTTCCACAATGCCCATCATGCGGTTGAAAATCCAGAAGAGGCTGTCATTGAAATAACTAAAAAATAGCGACCCCATGGCCGCGGCCTGAGCTGCAAACAGCATATTCATTCCCGGAATTTGCGCCAGAATCGGTGCCGTAATCGACGCTGAGGTGATCATAGCGACCGTGGCAGAGCCTTGAATCAAACGAATGACGGTGGACACCAGAAACGGAATCATGAGGGGTGAAAAAGGCAGTTTGGCAATTAGCGCGGCCAGTTGGGTACCGGTGCCTGCTTCCCGCACCACAAAGCCCAGTGCCCCGCCCGCTCCCGTCACCATCAGAATGATACCCGCCGACTGCAGCCCTTCTTCCAGCCGCGCCGAACTTTCGTGACGATCGAGGTACGGAATCAGTGTATAAACCGCCAGTAACGTACTGATGCAGAGCGCAATGATCGGTGCACCGGCAAACAGCAGCACTTCGACAGTCCAGCGCCAAACCGCCGGATCTGTCTTGGTCGGCAACGGAAACAGAGTGATGATGGCTTTGATAAAGATGAGCAGAATGGGCACCAGAATGGGTAGTAACGACAGCGTTAAAGTCGGCAACGGGCGGTTTTCTGTCTCGCTGACCGAGATCGCGGGCATCGTTGGCAGGGTTTCGCCCGCCGTTGTTTCTTCCAGAAAACCGGCATATTTTTTGCCGAGCCATTGGCCATATACAATGAACGCAATCGTGCAGGGAATTGCCAATACCATTCCCAACAGCATCATCGCCCCAATGTCAACGCCAAACAGACCCGCGACACCCAACGGGCCGGGCGTTGGCGGAACCAGGGTATGCGTCACCACCAAACCACCGGCGAGGGCAATGCCCAACGTCAGCAATGAGCGGTTTCCTTTTTGGGAAAGGGCTTTGGCGATGGGAAAGAGGATGACAAAAGCCGAGTCGGCAAAGATGGGAATGCTGGCCAGATAACCGGTCATCGCCAGCGCCCACTCTTCTTTGCGGTTTCCGAGCCATTGGATAAACGAATACGCGATCTGTTCGGCAGCCCCGGAAACCTCCAGAATTCGTCCCATCATTACGCCCAGGCCGATGACAATTCCGATGGAGCCCAGCGTCGCGCCAAAGCCTTTTGTTATGGCGTCGAGCGTCTGGTTGACCGACAAACCGCCGGTGAGCCCGGCGATACAGGCCGCCATGATCATGGCGATCAGCGGATGCACTTTGGTGCGCAACACCAGAAAAACCAGTACAAAAACCGCAACGGTCAGGCCAATCAGGGGAACGGAAAGGTGCTGCATTCGACTACGCTTTGTGCTGAGCGATATATTGCGTGATAAACTGGTCAAAATCAGTATCAACCGTAAACCCAAGCTGCAGCGCGCGGGTATTATCCTCGGCACCGGGCCAACTATTCACCAGCACACGAATGGCCGGATCGGGCCGGAATTCGACCAAATCCCGGGTTTCTTTGCCACAAATCCGCTCCAGGGCGTCGAGCATTTCCTGCACCGTAACGCAAATGCCGGGCATATTGACGGTGCGCCATTCGCCGAAAACCGACGCGTCCAGCGTTCCCCCTTTCAGGATGTTTGCGATGATCGTATCCGGGCTCGACAACAGAACGGGCAGTTCGGGCGCAACGGGACAAACCGCCTTCTCGCCGTTAACGGGCTCGCGGATAATGCTGCTGACAAACGACGAAGCCGCCAGATTGGGTCGGCCGGGCCGAACACAAATGGTGGGCAACCGCAACACCCGCCCATCGACCATGTTTTTCCGGGTATAATCGTTGACCAGCAATTCGCCGATGGCTTTCTGAACGCCGTAGGATGAGTGCGGAGTAACGGCCATTTTATCATCGACAACGGCGGGAAGCGTTCCGCCATAAACCGCGAAGGAACTGGCAAACACAAACCGAATCCCCGGTTTTTGATGCCGACAGGCTTCCAGCAAGTGCCGGGTGGTATCCAGATTCACTTTCCAGCCCAGATCAAAGTCCTTTTCGGCGTGACTGCTTACCACCGCGGCCAGATGGAAAACGATCCCGGTTTCGGGCGTGATCAGTTTTTTTGCCGCATCCGGTTCCGACAGATCCGATTGGTAACAGCTTACCCGGCTGTCACCAATCGGATTAACCGGCAGCACAATATCGACCAGCGTTAGTTCGTCGAATTCCAGTGTGCTGGTTAACAGCGCTTTTGCCAGTCGTTGACCCAGGAAACCGGCGCCCCCCGTTATAATTATCTGCATAGATTTGTGGGATAATGTAGTTTTGAACAAAAACCGCTTACTCATTCGTAAAGAGCCATTTGCCGACCGGTTTATACTCTTATCAATAGGACTGAGTTTATAAAAAAGTGTAAAATGTATGTAGATCAGAAAATGGCGCAATTGCCTCCCGACTATCCGGAGAGTCTGCTGGCGTCCATTCAAGAAGAATTTCAGCGGAGCAACAAAACCATTGTTGTGCTCGACGACGATCCGACCGGCACTCAGACCTGTTCCAATGTAACCGTGCTGACAACCTGGCGCGTGTCGCTGATGGCGGAAGAACTGACGAAAAAACCGGCCATTCTGTTTATTCTGACTAATTCGCGCAGCCTGTCTGAATCCGACGTCGTGAAGCTTACCGAGGAAATCGGCACCAACCTGAAGCGGGCCGTTCACGAAAGTGGCCGGGAAATTGTGGTGATTAGCCGGAGCGATTCGACGCTGCGCGGGCACTTTCCGGCCGAAGTCGATGCGATTGCTGAAACACTGACGATGAAAAATGCCGTTACGGTTTTAATTCCGGCGTTTGTGGAAGGCGGTCGAATTACGATTGACGACATCCATTACCTGATTGAAAATCAGGAATTAATACCGGTCTCGGAATCACCCTTTGCCAGGGATGTGGTGTTTGGGTACAAAAATGCGAACCTTAAAAAGTGGGTGGAAGAAAAAACCGGCGGTCGGATCAAAGCGTCGGAAGTAAATTCCATCTCGCTGGAAGACATTCGGATCGGCGGACCGACGGCGGTTGGGGAGAGACTGAAACGTTGTCCGGAAGGAACGGTTTGTATTGTGAATGCCGCCAGTTACCGCGATCTGGAAGTTGTGGCGATGGGATTGATCAGGGCCGAAAAATCCGGGAGAACCTATTTGTACCGCAGTTCGGCCACACTGGTGCCGATTCGGGCCGGAATGGAATCCGGGAAACCGTATACGCCCCAAAAAACGGATGCGGTTTCGGCCAACGGCGCTCTGGTGATTGTGGGCTCGCACGTTCCGAAAACGACCCAGCAACTGAACTGGCTGCTGGAAAACGGAAACTACCAAGCCATGGAGGTGAATGTTGGGGAGATTCTGACGTCTGTCGACCTGGTAGCGCAGGCCCAAACCATCAGCCGGCAAACGGACCAATGGCTGTCGGCCGGAATGAATGTGGTGATTTATACCAGTCGCCAACTGGAAGTCGGTCTGGATTCGGAAAGCAGTCTGGCAATCAACGCGGCTGTTTCCGGTTTTCTGGTCAGCGTGGTGAACGGGTTGATCGTCCGGCCGAAATTTATGGTGGCCAAAGGCGGCATAACCTCCAGTGATCTCGCTACCAAAGCGCTCTCTGCCGAAAAAGCACTGGTTTTGGGAGCGGTCATTCCCGGTGTTCCGGTCTGGCAAATGGACGCAGCAAGTAAATTTCCGGGAATTCGTTACGTGGTTTTTCCGGGCAACGTGGGCGATGAAACGTCGCTGGAAGCGGTTTGCCGGAAAATGGAGGGGTAACGTTGTCGAAAATTTGATCAGGAGCGGTTTGATTCGGCCGAAACCTTGCCCGACCTGTACTTGTGCCGACTCCGCATTTCCCGCAGTTTCGCGTATTTCACCACCGGATACATTCCCGAAAACAGCGACCAGATAAAACCGGGGTAGCCATTGAGGAAATTACGCTTGATCAGGTATTCTTTGATGAATGTAATCGGAAAACGAAAAATCATCTGGGTGATGAACCCCCGATTTCCTTTGGCCTCCAACTCGTGCGCTCCGGCGGTGGTGTAGCGGTTGAATTTTTCGAAATAGTCGTGGATGCTCCCGTAGCTGTCGTGCAGCATGTGATTCGTCAGCTTGCCGACCGTGCCGTTCAGTACCACGTCTTCGTGCACCCGGGCGGTGTTGTAGTTGCCAAACCGCTTGTCGAAAAGCCGCAGGTGGGGCATTTTATATTCACCCCCATAGCGCATCAGCCGACCCAGAAACACCAGCGAAATCGGCACCTCAAAACCCCGGAAACTGAGCTGACCGGTTTCGACTTCCATGAGCCGAAGCTGGATTTCCGCCCGGAGTTCGTCGGTCATGATTTCGTCGGCATCGACCACCAGCACCCAGTGGTTACGGGCCTGACTGACGGCAAATCCTTTCTGCGACCCGAAACCGTCGAAGTCACGGTGGAGTGTCCGACAGCCGAACTGCCGGGCAATCGACAGGGTTTCATCAGCGCTGCCCGAATCGACCACCACCACTTCATCACACCACGTTAGTGCGCTCAGCACGTCCGGCAAAATACGGGCGGAGTTGAGCGTAATCATAACCGCGCTCACCAAGGGCGGATCAGGTAAGGGCAATACAGACATAAGGGGCCAAAAAATCGAGATAACGGTACAAATGACTGTTTTTCAATGCAAAAATCAAATTTTAGCAGATTTCCAAGAAGTTATTATTCAGTTATTTCAACAACTATTTGATAGCTATGTAGTTATTCCATAAGCGATTGACGAATTACTTTCACCCTGCATTTTTTCGGTTGCATTCCTCCGTCAATCCGATAACTTTGTTAGCTCGCTTTTTAATTTTCTGCACGTTACTTATACAAATACCTCAATAAGCTCATGGCTCAACCAGCAGCAATCGAACCGATTTTACAAGATGATCCACTGCGGTTCGTTCTTTTCCCGATCCGACACCACGACATTTGGAAAATGTACAAGCAGCACGAAGCCTCGTTCTGGACGGCGGAGGAAATTGACCTCTCGCTCGACCAGCGCGACTGGGAAAACCTGAACGACGGTGAGCGGCATTTTATCTCCAACGTGCTGGCCTTCTTTGCCGCTTCCGATGGCATCGTCAACGAGAATCTGGCGGTCGGTTTTCTGTCGCAGGTGCAATACGCGGAGGCCAAATGCTTCTACGGTTTTCAGATCATGATGGAAAATATCCACTCGGAAACCTATTCGCTGCTGATCGATACGTACATCAAAAATCCGGTCGAAAAAGATAAAATGCTGCGGGCGGTCGACACCATTCCGTGCGTGAAACGGAAAGCCGACTGGGCCATGCGCTGGATCGAAAACGGCACGTTTGTTGAGCGTCTGCTGGCGTTTGCGGCCGTGGAAGGTATTTTCTTTTCCGGTTCGTTCTGCTCGATTTTCTGGTTGAAAAAACGCGGGTTGATGCCCGGTCTGTCATTCTCGAACGAGCTGATCTCGCGCGACGAAGGGCTGCACCGCGACTTTGCCTGTATGCTTTACACCGAACACATCAAGAATAAACTGCCGGAGTCGGAGGTATACGCCATGATCAAGGATGCCGTCAGCATCGAGCAGGAATTCGTCAGCGAGTCGTTGCCGGTTTCGCTCATCGGAATGAACGCCGATCTGATGAAGCAATACATCGAATTTGTGGCCGATCACCTGCTGGTGTCGCTCGGTTTGCAGAAAGTGTATAACTCGACCAATCCGTTCGATTTCATGGATATGATCTCGCTGCAGGGCAAAACCAACTTCTTTGAGAAACGCGTGGGCGAATACCAGAAAGCGGGCGTGATGTCGTCGACGAAAGAAAAAGAAGATCAAAAAATCACGTTCGACGCTGATTTTTAATTCCTTAAATAACCAATAACTAAATGAGCCTGCCGGTTTTCCGACAGGCTCATTTTTTGAAACAACAGTTGATAACTCACTTAAAAAGTGTATCTACGAGATTCAAAAAAGTATTCTTTATTCATAAATAAGCAGAAAATGCATTTACAGAATAACAATTTATAAATGATGGAATATATTATATCAGCACATGCAAAACTTCGAATGGAAGAACGAGGTATCCCTATTGATATTATAGAAAACGTATTAGCAACTCCTGATTCAATAAAGGATGATGCTGAAGATGAGGATAAAAAAGTATATCAGAAGATTGTGTATCTTAGTGAAGAAAAGCCGTACTTGGTACGTATTTATGTAAACACGGGAAGAGAACCTAATGTAGTAATCACTGGTTACATAACATCGAAAATTGAAAAATATATATGAAAGTAAGATACGATAAAGAAGTTGATGTCTTGTATATCCGCTTGAATGATATGCCAATAATGGAAAGCGACGAAGACAAACCGGGCGTTATACTAGACTACTCGGAAGACGGACTCATCGTTGGTATTGAAATATTAGATGCATCTACCCGGATTAAGCAACCTACCAGTATTGATTTAGAAGTTGCATGACAGAAACGGTTACTACCCTAAACCGCCTGGACGTTATCGAATCCCTGATGCGTCAGAAAAAGCTGAAGAATTACCTCGAAATCGGCGTGGCCAACGGCCACATTTTTTTTCGCGTCAAAAGTCCGTTCAAACTGGCCGTCGATCCGGCGTTTTCGTTCGACCGGCTCCGGCGGATTGGCAAAGCGCTCATTAACCCGGCGAACCTCGCCAACCAGTATTTCGAGAAAACAAGCGATGCGTTTTTTGCGGAAGACGCCGACCGGGTCATTGGTAAAAAACCGCTCCAACTGGCGCTCATCGACGGCATGCACGAATACCAGTTTGCGCTCCGCGACGTCGAAAACACGCTTCGTTACCTGAGCGACGACGGCGTGATCATCCTGCACGACTGCAATCCGCTTACGCCCGGCGCGGCCGTTCCGTACGACGAATGGGTGGAAGGCCAGTGGAATGGAGATGTCTGGAAAACCATCCTGCACCTGCGCAGTCAGCGTCCCGACCTGAACGTGTTTGTGCTGGATACCGATCAGGGCCTGGGCATCGTGACCCGCCGAAAACCGGAAACGGTTTTGAATTTCACGCCCGCTCAAATCGATGCCCTTTCGTACGACGATCTGGCGAAAAACCGGGCCCACTGGCTCAACCTGAAGTCACCGGAGTATTTTTACACGTATTTTGGGGTAGAAAAGTGACGATTGACCATTGACCGCCGACCATCGTCGATGGTCAATCATCAATGGTCAATCGTCGATCGTCAATGGTCATTACTCTCCCCCAACACCGCCCACACCAGCTCGCTTTCGTAGCCTTTGCTGATGGCATAGCGGACCAGTTTCTGTTTCAACACCAACGGGCTTTCGCCCTGAAGGCTGCGTTTCTTTTTGTCGAGCAGATCAACGAGCGTCTGGCGGTAATCGTCCTGCTCGATTTCTTTCATGCCCTGCTCGAGGTTGTAACCGGTGATGCCGCGCTGTTTGAGGTGCTGCCGGATTTTGTGCCGTCCCCAGTGTTTCACCCGGAACTTGCTGCCCGCAAAGGTTTTGGCAAACCGTTCTTCGTTCAGGTAGTTTTGTTCGATCAGCCAGGCAATCATTTCCTCCGCTTCGTCGCCATCCACTTCCCACTCCTTCAGCCGTTCGCGAACTTCCCGTTGTGTGCGTTCCTGATAGGCACAAAACGAAGCCGCCCGGCGCAGGATTTCTTTGGTTTGGTCGGTCATAGTTGAGAGGATAGAGGATAGACGTGAGACAAGAGACAATCATTCGAAGTTTCTCTTGTCTCTTGTCTATCCTCTCTTGTCTATTTCAATTACCAGGTTCGTTTGCTCATCACTTTGTCCAGTTCGGGACGAGTCATCGTGCCCAATTCCGGGTGTTGGCCGAGCCACTTCAGAAATTCGGTTTTGATTTCGTCAGTCCACTGGCTGTCGATCTGGCCGGTCGTGTAGCGGTTCGATTTCACCATTTCGAAGCCAAACTGATCTTTGCGGGCTACGAATTCACAAGTGGTGACCACTTGTTCGGCCATGTGCGCCGGAACAAAGAGAACCCCTTCGCGCTGCGCAATGACCAGATCGCCCGGCAACACCATCGTGCCGCCCATCCGGATCGGTGTGTTGAGTCCCATCAACACCATTTCTTCCAGAAAAGACGGGTGAAAATCGCGGACAAATGCATTGAATCCTTTGATATTCTGCAACTCCTGCAAATCGCGGGCGGCTCCGTTGAACACGACCCCATTACCGGTTTTGCTGAAAATGGCATTTCCCAGGGTCGCGCCGACAAGCGTTCCCCCGCCGATTTTCCCAAAACCGTCGGCCACGTACACATCGCCTTTGGTCAGGGTTTCAATGGGCCAGGTGTTCGTATTTCCCTTGCGGCCCTGCTTGCTGATCCCGCGCTCCTTGATGTTTTTCTCGACATCCGGCCGGCTGGGCATGAACATCGCCGTTACGGCCCGTCCAGCCACCACCACGTCGTCGTGAATGAATTTCCAGCCGCCTTCGAACTGATTGGTATAGCCTTCGTTTTTTAAAACCGTCCAGGCGTCGTCGATTCCGATTTTTTTAGCCCGTTCCACCAGCGCATCCGAAATTTTTGGACGTCCGTCCGGAAACCGCTCGCCCTTCCATTCGGAAGTTAAAAACACCAGTTCGTCTTTCGGAATGGTTTGCGCGACTGAAACCTGAACAACCGTTACGAGGAAAAATAGAGCTACTAAAAGCGAAATACCGGATTTCATGCTGAATGAATTAATGTTCTTTGGCCAGATAGGCGTCCAGATCTTTTTGAGTGATGGCTAATTTTTTGGGGTATTTGCCCACCCAGGCCCGGAATTCATCCTTGATCTTGACCGACCAGTCGCCGTGAATCTCGCCCGAGGGGTATTTTCCCTGCTGCAAAAGTACACGTTCAAACTCGTCCCGCAAGGCCGTCATTTCCGAAGCTGAAACTAATCCTTCGACGAGGTGGGCAGGGATGAAAACCACGCCGTATTCGTTCGCAAACACAACGTCGCCCGGAAAAACTGTCACCTCACCGATGCGAATCGGGGCGTTGATGGAGGTCGGGGTCATGTCTTTGATGTACGACGGATCGTGGCCTTTTACCCAGGCATTAAAGCCTTTGGTATCTTTCAGTTCCTGCATGTCGCGCACCGAACCGTAAAAAATAACGCCCTTACCGGTTTTGCCCACAATGGCATTTCCGAGACTCGAGCCAATTAAAGTTCCGTCTTTGATTTTGCCGTATCCATCGGCCACGTAAATGTCACCTTTCGTTAGAATGTCGATCGGCCAGATGTTGATCCCGCCTTTTTGCGAACGGCCTTCGGCTTTGCCCTGCTTCCTGATCAGGCTGTCGAGGTCGGGCCGGGTTGGCATAAATTGAGCCGTAACAACGCGACCGGTCATGGTTTCTCCCGGTTTGAGAATCACCCAGTTTTTTTCGACCTGGTTGCGGTAGCCTTTGTTCCCCAGATAGCCCCAAATCTGTTCCAGTGTGCAGTTTTGCAGCCGTTCCAGCACCAGATCGGGCACGTTCGGGCGACCATCGGGCAGCCGGGCACCTTTCCATTTCGAGGTTAATTCGGTCACGTATTCGACCGATGAACCAATTCGTTGCGCCTGGGTTGCGTAGCTTCCCGCCAGGGCAATGGCTACTGCCAGCAAAGTTTTCTTCATCATTACGTTAGTAAGGGTAAGGATTGACGAGTCAAAGTCAACCGAAAAAGGCAATCGAATGAGTAAAATACTGACTTCGCCTGGGTTTAGAAAAAATTTGGTTTCTACAGACGGAAAATATGGTTTTTCAGTAACTTTCTCAACAAATTGAATTATATCCAGACCGAAATTTGCTTTTCGATGTAAATACCGACTGAATGAAATAGTATTACCTAAATCCATCTATCAAATCGCATGAAAAAAGTTGACCAATTACTTGAATGGATTAAAAAACACCCCGCCCCAACGGCAAACAACCTCCAGTCGGCCGGTTCGATTTCCGGAGTCGATCGGCGCGGTTTTCTCCGGAACTCAGCCCTGGGCGGTTTGTCGCTCGGCATGATGTTCGATAAAAGACCGGAGCGCGAAATGGAGTTTATCACCCAGAAAGTCAAGCGCGAATCGAAGCCTTCGGAGCTGAAAATCACCGACATGCGGGTGGCGGTTTTGCAGGGCGTTCCGTTTTCGAGCCCCATCATCCGCATCGACACCAACCAGGGGCTCGTCGGCTGGGGCGAAGTGCGCGACGGTGCCAGCGCCAATTACGCACTCATGCTGAAAAGCCGCATTCTGGGCAAAAACCCGTGTAATGTCGAGCAGATCTTCAAGCAGATCAAGCAGTTTGGGGGCCACAGCCGGGCCGCCGGGGGCGTTTGCGGGGTTGAAATGGCACTCTGGGACCTGGCCGGAAAAGCCTATAACGTTCCTGCCTATCAACTTTTGGGAGGTAAATACCGGGATTTCATCCGGCTCTACGCGGATACGCCTGAAGGTAAAGATTACGACGAGTTTGCCAAACACATGGTTCGGCGCCGGGATCAGGGCTACACGTTCCTGAAAATGGACTTTGGTATCGGCATGATTGCCGACACGCCGGGCATGCTGGTGGGTGCTAAAAACTGGAGCGTCAAGCAACAGTGGAACGACTCACAGCCCGGCAAAATGGGCAATTACGCCATGACCAAACACCCGTTCACCCGGATTCAGGTAACGAAAAAAGGGATCGACGCGCTGGCGCTGCACGTGAGCAAGGTCCGCGATATTGTCGGGTATGAAACGCCGTTGGCCGCCGACCACTTCGGGCACTTCGACGTCAATACCGCCATTCAGATCGGGAAGGCTATGGAACCGTTCCGGCTGGCGTGGCTCGAGGATCTGGTCCCCTGGTTCTATACCGACCAGTGGAAACAGATTTCCGACGCCATCGATACGCCCACGCTGACCGGGGAAGATATTTTCGCGAAAGAAGAATTTATCAAACTCATCGACGCCAAAGCCATCGACATGATTCACCCGGATCTGGCGTCATCGGGCGGTTTACTGGAAACCAAGAAAATCGGCGATTACGCCGAAGAAGCCGGTATTCCGATGGCGATGCACTTTGCCGGATCGCCGATCTGTATGATGGCCAACATCCACTGTGCAGCCGCAACGGAAAACTTCGTGGCGCTGGAACACCACGGCGTGGATGTCGACGGCTGGGAAGACATCGTTACCGGCATGAAGCCGATCGTTGACAAAGGCTTCGTACGCGTTCCCGAAAAACCGGGTCTGGGCGTTGAACTGAACGAAGACGTCGCCAAGAAATTCCTCAAAAAAGGCGCCACCTGGTTTGCCCCTACCGATAACTGGAACACCCGCGATTCGGCCGACCGCGACTGGAGTTAGTCTTTTTAATGAACATTGAACAATGAATGGGCTGACGCATACTTTCATTGTTCAATGTTCATTTTCAATTCGCTTTCCCGTAGTTTTTCTCTCCTGCTTTCATTTCCACCGTCAAATGGTTTTCTCTGGGCGGGATCGGACACGCATAGCCGTCGCTGTAGGCGCAATACGGATTGTAGGCTTTGTTGAAATCAATCTGAACTTTTCCATCTTTTAGATCACCCAAACGCAGGTCGAGGTAGCGCCCACCGCCGTAGGTTTCGTGGCCGTTGGTGGCGTCTTTGAACGGAAGAAATAAATAATCGCGGTACTGGGGCAAACGGGCCAGTTGCAGGCTGCGATAAAGCGTCAATTGGTGCGGTTTTCCGTTTAACTGGAAGGTCAACACCGCATAACTGACGTACGTTTTTTTCTGGCCGTCGTAGGTAGGCAATTCAAAAGGTTCGGCAGCGGGTGTGCGCTGAACGGCGGCTTCCACCCGATAATTCGAATCGGGTTCGAAGAAATGCAGATTTTTTAAATCTTCTTTTTTGAGCGGACTTTTTGCCGATTTCAAAAATTCGGCTTTGTATTCTTCCCGATGGGCGGCAATTTGCCGGGAATAATTCGATTGAGAAAAGCCGGAAAGGCTCGCGAATAAAGCGAACAACATTCCGGCTATTCCAGACTTATTCTTCGGATGCATCCGATGCACCGCTGCGTGGTGTTTGCTGATCTGAAACCAGTTCAAATCCGGAAATCCCGTCGCCATAATCATACGGATTGATCGTGAATGTATATTCATGATCCTGGAAATTAAGTCCGATTTTCTGCAGTACACCTTTCAACGGAATGGAATATCCCCGGCCCGTTTTTGATAATTCAAAAGCTTCACTGTCACCAGCTTCCGTCGGAATCAAATACAATGCTTTTACCCCTTTCCGGCGATTAACCGTACCTACTTTATAGTGCGGTTTTGACGGATCGATGCTTAATCCTTCCATCAGTTTTTGCGGGAAAGCCAAGCGACCGGTTTTGGTCACAGACGTCGTGAATGAAGTCTCTTTCGGGGTTACTTTGGGTGCTTCGTCCGTATTGTCTTCCGGAGAAAAAAAGCGGATTTTATTTGGTTTGACTTTCATTGGGTGTGTAAAAAAAATGTTTGTTTGCAAATCTATTGAAATCTATTTAATATCTCTCCATTTTTATTTTATTCTTTATACACTTAACACTCAATTTTAATTCCTAATTAATGTTACCGAATAAGCAGACTAATTACTTATCAACACTTTTTTCAAATGATTGAATCGGAGTAGCTATTAGCAGAAAATACTCAAACAACAACATCTTGTAAATAACAATTCATTGAAAATAATATCCATTAAAGAGCTGTAAAAAATACGGTAATACTCCGAATTTATGAACCCATTATCATTCCAATGTACCCTCATTATTTGTAAACAATTCCGGTTATTGCCTACACTACTTTTACTTAATCTTCCTATAAATTAAAGAACAAATACAAAAACCGGTCGCAAAATGAGGTACAACGCGCAGAACCATTGACCCATTTAAATGTTCAAATCGTCCCTTTGGATAATTATGATAAACATTCCATGTGACCCGCGGTTTAAAAGCCAAGTACAATCCATATAAAACTCAACGATCATGAAAAAAGTAAGCGTATTCCTGCTGCTCGTGCTGGGCACATGGACATTCCAATCGTGTAATACAAGCAGTAACAAGGACAGTGCCGAACAGGCCGAAGATGCCAATGAGAAAAAAGAAATGCCCGAAGATGACTCTGAATTTGCGGTGAAAGCCGCCAGCGGAGGCATGATGGAAGTGGAGTTGGGTAAGTTGGCCGAACAGAAAGCGCAGAGCAAAAGTGTGAAAGATTTTGGTGCCATGATGGTAGCTGATCATTCCAAAGCCAATGAGGAATTTAAAACCATTGCAGCCTCCAAAAATATCACCCTTCCTGCGACGTTAAGCGACGAACATCAAAAGCATGTGGATGATTTAAGCAAGCTATCCGGTGCCGAATTTGATAAGGAATATGTCAAACTAATGGTTGATGACCACAAGGAAGATATCGATTTATTTAAAGATGCGTCCTTCAATGCGAAAGATCCTGATGTGAAAGCCTTTGCCGGAAAAACACTGCCGACACTTCAGAAACACTATGATGCGATCAACGCAATTCATGAAGGAATGAAATAACGGCTTACTAACCCGTCGAAAAGGGGCAAGGGATAATCCTTTGTCCCTTTTTTATTTTTTGTCGTATCTTGGGCATTGGTCGGCGCCGTTGCAGCGAAGCGGTTTTATTTGTTAAAAACCACTCTTTTCCGGCCAGTTTTACATTTTCCTAAACCAACTAAACCGGATGAAGAAAACCGCTTTACAACTGCTCCTCGTTTTTGTTTTATGCCCAGTTCTGCTGATTGCCCAAACCGGAAAAGTACTTGATAATCAGACACTAAAAAGTAAGATTTTGAAGAGTGACCGGAAATTTGCCATTTACCTGCCGCCCGATTACGAAACCTCGCAGCGGACGTATCCGGTTCTCTATCTGCTGCACGGTGCCGGAGACGATCACACGGGCTGGGTACAATTCGGTGAAGTGCTGCACATTGCCGATAAAACCATCGCTGAAGGCAAGGCAACACCGATGATTATTGTCATGCCCGACGCCAACACCGGCCGACGCGGGTATGAAAATGACATTAAAAATGAATGGCGCTACGAAGATTTTTTCTTTGAAGAACTGATGCCTTTCGTTGAAAAAAACTACCGAATTAAAGCCGAAAAGCGGTTTCGGGCGGTTTCCGGGTTGTCGATGGGCGGTGGTGGAACCTTTACCTACGCCCTGCATCATCCGGAGCTGTTTTCATCGGCCTGCCCACTCAGTGCCGCAACCGGTCCATCGTCGATCGAGGATGCCAAAACCCGACTGGCCCGGAATAACCAGACTGCTACCGATGAAGAACTACAGGCTTATTTTAACCGGCAAAGCGTACTGACGCTGATCAATAATGTGCCTGATAATCAGAAAAAAGCCGTTCGCTGGTACATCGATTGCGGGGACGATGATTTCCTGTTTGAGGGAAATTCGCTGGTGCATATTGCGATGCGTAAAAAAGAAATTCCCCACGAATTTCGGATTCGGGACGGCGGCCACACCTGGACTTATTGGCGGACTTCCCTGCCGACGGTTTTAGAGTTTGTTTCGGCCTCTTTCCATCAGTTTTAAGGTTATAAAACGGCGGTTTTCCGGTTCGAATACAGCTTCCTGAACACAGGAATCGCATGCGATACGGCTCACTTTCCCCGGGAAGAGGAAAGTGGCCGCAATCGGGTAACCGGAATGTTTGAGTCGGTTTAAAAAGCAGGGTAACAAGCTGATCTTGAAATCCCCAGATCAGCAAAACCGGTTTTTGAGCCCGCACTTGTCTCCGGCTCCGGAGTTTTTCAAACCCTTCCTGACCCTGCCATAAAGAACAGTTAAAAGTCAGCGCTCCTTTCGCTGTCGACGGGACGAAAACGGTTTTATATACGGTTGATGGATTTGCTTAGCTCGTTTTAATTTATTACCAAAAGAAACTGGTAATAAATACCTAGGCGAAAAATTTAAATATGTATCTAGAAACGAGTGCTGTAGATTATTCCATATTATACTGATTTTTTTAAACGCGGGATCGCTCCGGTTACTCCATTGCCAGGTGTTGGGTACACCTATTTTTTTGATAGTCTCTGAATGACTCATTGCGTTAGGAAATCCGATCGGGTCGCCAAAATCATGTACGACTAAGATTCTATTTTTTAACTACAGCGAATCGATGAATAATTGTACGGTATGCGCATGATTTTGAGTACAATAATCGTACGCTTCCGGTTTGTCGGATATGCCAAAACCGATGTATTCAAAAGCGATACATCGGTAACATTTTGAGATTTATTGTATGAAATTTCTAAATTCGAAAGACCGGAATAACCGTGAATAAACAGAAATGTTTCGCCAACATCTTCGTCGATATGATGGATGCGGTGCCCGTTAATCAATCGGTAGTACGCGTTAGATGAATACTCGTTCGCAGTGAGTCAGGGTGACGGAGTTGAAATTGGTGCAGGCTGCCGGATGAGGTGTCACAAACGGATTGAACCCTACAATCTGGAAAGCCGGCTAAACCAGGGTTTATCTTCATTAAATCAGTTTGCCTGAGAACACGGTTATCGGTTTAGAAACCGGTCGGAAATGGCGACCCAAAACCGGCTTCCTCCGGCGTTACGAACCAGCTGTCTATCGGTATCTTATAAAGATTCCGTTCGCATCAATTTGGCGGTTTTATGCTCGCCGGCATGTCGCTAATTCCTCGGTCTAACGATATACAACACGTTGTTTTTCAGGCAGGGCGCGCTTTTTATATCGTTTCCAAACGCCCAGAATTCGCCGAAATAAATAGCGCAGGAATTCAGAATATTACAGAAATCCGGATTCCTATACGAGGGCTTTTAGGTTAGGTGAACCCGGTAGGTGGTGCGTGGTTGTCAGCGTGATTTTCTGCCGGAATCGCCTGCGGTTCGTCTTGCAACACCTGCTTCCCGATCTGGATTCAGGTGCCCGGGTTTAATCGGGAACCCAAAGAACCGGGCTACTATTGTTCAAAAACATCGGAAAAGTCACTGATTCAGAAGTCGAACGGCCGGGTTTAATTTTGAAAAACCGCCCATTCACCCCGGTTTTCTCCTTGTATTTCCGTGAGAAAAAGTGTTATTTTGCGGGTCTATACATTTGTGTAAAACTAACAATGGCTTTAATTAACAAGATCAGGGAAAAGTCAGGCCTGGCGGTAGGTATTATTGCGGTCAGCTTGATTTTATTTATTGTAGGAGGAGATCTGCTTGGTTCGCGAAGCCTGTTCGGTGGACAGGACCAGAGCGTTGGCGAGATTGACGGACAAAAGATTTCGTACCAGGAATTTAATGCGAAAGTCGATGAAGCCCGTGCGGCTTACGAGCAACAAACCGGTCGGCCCGCTACCGAGCAGGATCAGGTTCAGCTCCGCGATCAGGCCTGGAACCAGTTCATTCTAGACATTGCGTATCAAAAAGAATACGACGCCCTCGGTCTGAAGGTAACGCCGGAAGAACTGGTCGATATGGTACAGGGGAATTTCATCAGCCCGGCCATCCGCCAGACATTCACGGACCCGAAAACCGGCGCTTTTGATAAAAATACCGTCATCAATTACCTGAAGAGCCTGAAAACATTACCGGCCGAACAACAACTGGCCTGGGCGAACTTCGAGAAAAACCTAAGCACGGACCGCACCCGGACCAAATACGAAAACCTGCTCCGGTTAACTTCGTTTGTAACGACCGCCGAAGCCCAGAAAGAATACCAGGCTCAGAACACCCGGGCCGATGCCAAATTCCTGCTGGTTCCGTATTACTCCGTTCCGGATACGACGGTGAAAGTAACCGATAGCCAATTGCAGGACTACCTGGACAAACACAAAGACGAATACAAGAGCTTCAACAGCCGCACGATTCAGTACGTAACCTTCCCGGTTGTGCCCTCGAAAGAAGACAGCACGGCGCTCTACGATCAGATCAAAACCCTGGCGCGCGGTTTGGCTACGGCCACCAACGATTCGTCGTATGCCCGGATGAATTCCGACGTTCAGGCTCCGTTGTACATGACGCTGGGTGAAATGCCCGAACAATTGAAGGCCACTGTTGGCACGTTTGCCTCCGGTGGGGTATACGGTCCTTACAAAGAGGGCAACACGTACTTCATTTATAAATACAGCGGTATTAAGAAAGACACCAATTTCACGGTCCGGGCCAGTCACATCCTGATTCGTGCCGCCGGTAGTGATTCGGCTAAAGCAGCCGCCCGCATCAAGGCCGAAGGCATTCTGAAACAGATTCAGGGAGGAGCTAATTTTGAAGCCCTTGCCGCATCCAACAGTGCCGACGGTTCGGCCCAGCAAGGTGGCGATCTGGGGTATTTCAAAAATAACAACCAAATGGTCAAACCGTTTCAGGATGCGATTTTCGGCTTCAACGGAACCGGTTTGATTCCCCGTCTGGTCGAAACCGAATACGGTTTTCACATCATCAAAGTAACCGAAGCGAAAACCAACACGCTGTACCGGATTTCGACGATCGGTAAAACCATTACGCCAAGCCAGGCGACCCGCGATGAAGTGTACCGCAAAGCGGAGCAATTCGCCACGGAAAGCCAAACAAAAGCTGCTTTTGACGAAAACACGAAGAAAGACAAATCCCTCGTGGTGGCAACGGCCGAACGGATCCCGCAGAACTCGACCAGCGTAAACGCGCTCGGGAATGCCCGTGAACTGGTTCGCTGGGCCTTCAACGATGACACTGACATCAACGATGTTTCGTCGGCCATTGAAGTGGACGATCAGTATGTCGTGGCCGTTCTGACCGGCGAAACCGAAGAAGATCAGGCAACGGTCGATAATTTCCGTCAGGAATTAACCACGAAGGTTCGGAATCAGTTGAAAGTGGATCAGATTATAGCAAAACTCGGTAATGCATCCGGCACGCTCGAGTCCATTGCGCAGAAATACGGCGCCGGTGCGCTGGTTGAAACCGTACCCGATCTGAATCTGGCGACCGGTTTTCTGAAAAGTGCCGGTGTTGACCCGGTGGCTGTAGGTAAAATATTCGGTCTGAAAGATGGCAAACGCTCGAAACCATTTGCGGGCGACGCCGGTGTGCTGATCGTGGAAACAACCAAAGTGGTACCCGCCCCAACCGTTGCCGATTATACGGTTTATAAAAACCAACTGCTGCAAAACGCCAGTGGCCGGGCCGGTTTTATGATCAACGAAGCCATCCGCGACAATGCCAAAATCAAAGATCGCCGGGCTAAATTTTATTAATTGACCGTTCGGTACACACATAAAAAAATAGCTTCCCGGTTCGGGAAGCTATTTTTTTATGCCCAATGATTACCGGTTTTTCAAAAATACCACCAGTTTTTCAAACGCTTTCCCGCGGTGGCTGATCGCGCTTTTTTGGTCCATACTCATTTCGGCAAACGTTTGATCATAACCGTCGGGTAGAAAAACAGGATCATACCCAAAACCGCCATCTCCCCGTGGTTCGGTCAGGATTTGACCTTCAGCCACGCCTTCAAAGACGGAATACTGACCATCAATCACCAGCGTGATCACGGTTCGGAAACGGGCGCTCCGGTTGGATTCGCCGGCCAGATTGGTCAATAGCAGATTTAGATTCTTCTCGTAACTGCGCGGCTGGCCACCGTAATACGCCGAATGCACACCCGGCGCACCGTTCAATGCATCAACTTCCAGTCCCGAATCGTCGGCAAAACAATTGACACGGTAATGATCCCAGACGTGTTCGGCTTTCTGGCGCGAATTACCGGGAATGGTATCCTGCGTTTCGGGAATTTCTTCGAAACAGCCAATATCCTGCAAGGTTTTTAAGGCAAACTGATCGCCGAGCATCGCCGAGATTTCGGCGAGCTTATTCGCATTATTGGTGGCAAAACAAAGCGTCATGGAAAATGAGTTAAAAAAATAGGCTGTCTCGCTAAAGACAGCCTATGAAATTGAAAAGAGAATTTATTTTGAGCTAACAATTTCCATTTCAAATGTAAGTGGAGCATAAGGAGGAATCTTAGTACTACTACCAGCCTGTCCATAGCCCAGTGAAGAAGGTAGGACAATGGTCGCTTTTTCGCCAACTCGCATTTTCACAAACGCTTCATCCCATGCAGGAATAACGGCTCCTGTGCCAACACTCCAGTCTGAACCATCAACACTTGCATCAAATTGATTGCCATTCAAAAGTCGGCCTGTGTATTTCACCTTTGCCGTCTGCCCCGTTTTTACCAGAGCCGAATCAGGATACGCCTTGGTTAGCAAAAAACGCAAACCGGAAGCGGTTTTTTCCGCAGCCGTTAGCCCTTTGGCCACCAGATAATCCTGAATTTGCTCTTCTTCCGTCCGAACGCTAAGGACTTTAATATCGTAACGAACGGGCGTATAGGCCGGGAGCAGCAAATTACCGCTCTTGTTGTCGGTCGGGTCGTAAGGAGCCAAAACGATGGCTTCTTCGCCTTCTTTCAGGAGTTGCAGGCCGGTATAGAGCCGGTTTGTAATCACGCCCGGCGTGGGTGCTCCAATGGTTACGATACCTGGTTTTTTCGCGGCTGTTTCACTACTGTCGACCACAAGCCCGTCCAACCGCTCCTGCAAAAAATAATACTGAACCTCATCACCGACTGCCGGAACCTGACCAGTCGGTACATCTTTTGTCTTTGCAATATATAGACCGGTTACATCATCCTTAACCGCATTCAGATTATTTTTAGCGATGTACGCCTTAATCTCATCCTCGTTTTCGCGTCGTTTGCGGTCGTTCAGGGCTTCGCCCGGGTCCGGCGCACAACTCAACTGCGCAATAAATAACCCAATCAGCGAAACGGCAAAGCTCCATTTCTGCCAATTTTTCGTCATTTCCATCTCAATCGTCTATCTAAATGCGTTTCTTCTTCTCACACGTCCCACCCACTGTGTAAACAACGAACCCGACACAAATCTGGTATCGGGTTCGTTGTCAGATTTAGGAAATTACCGGCCGCCCCCTTGTGGCATGGTCGGTGGCGTTGGCGCAGCACCTTTCTTGATGTCGACCAGCTCCACGTCAAACATAATCACGGAGTTAGGTGGAATTGCACCCGGAGCACCTTCAACCCCGTAAGCCAGTCCCGACGGAATAATCAACGTGCCTTTGCCCCCTTTTTTTAGTTGACGAACACCTTCGTCCCAACCCGGAATAACCGCTCCCTGACCCAGCGGAAAATCGATACCGGCCTGCGTCTGCGGATTTTTATCGGAACTGTCGAATACTTTTCCGTTCATCAGTTTACCGGTGTATTTCACTTTTACCACATCGCCGGAACCCGGATTGGGCCCCGCGCCGGGTTGCGTAATCACATAGTATAAGCCCGATGCGGTTTTTTGACCGGCCAGTTTGTTTTTAGCTGCGTAATCGGCAATGGTTTTTTCATCAGTGCCTTTCTGTTTTTCCCGAACCGCAACCTGTGCTTTCTGAAACTCTTCCATCGACTGAATATCAATCATTTTGATGGTATAGGCAATGTCGGAGCCTTTCGGAATAAAGGGCGGCAGTGGCTGCTGCGACCGGGCGGCAATCGAGTCGGCATTGACGTAAATGGTGGCGCTATCGCCTTTGCTCAACAAAGCCAGACCTTCTTCGAGGCTGCCTTTGAAAGTCGATGCCTGCAACGGTTGTTTCACGGGCGACCCGTTCAGGTAGCTGCTGCCCAGCGTCGAGTCTTTGCTGTTTTTAACCGTCAGGTTAAACGTCATGACATCGCCGACTTTCGCCTTGCGCGTATCTTCAACATCTTCGTGAAACTTGTACTTCAACCCGTTTTCGGTTACTTGCACCCGGTTGTTGTCGCAGGAAGCCAGTACCACTACCAGCAGAGAGAGTTTACTAATGGTTTTGAGATTCATGAAATTAGAGTTTGTAGTTCGTAGTTTGGTTTTAGAATTTGTGGTTAACTACACACCACAAACAGTAATTTATTTAGTTGTTAGGTATTCGGTTTACGGTTTTCAGTTTACGGTGGCGAACACTGAGCGCGTCAGCCACCGTAAACTGAAACCGTAAACTTTAAACTGTCTCCAGCAATTGCTCCTGATAGGCGGGCAATACACTCAACAGTTTTTCTTCCGTTTCTTTCAAGGTCAGCGTCGTTCGGCCACCGGCTGCGTTTTTGTGCCCACCTCCGTTAAAATGCTGGCTCGCCAGGTCACGCACTGAAAAATCACCGACCGATCGGAACGACATTTTTACCTCGTCTCCCCGATCGATCAGAATCGCGGCCATAATCACGCCTTCAACCGCCAGCGCCTGATTCACGAGCCCTTCGGTATCGCCCATTTTCGACCGAAACCGCTTCAGTTCGGCGTCGGTAATGGTAATGTAGGCAAACCGGTATTCCGGCAAAACCACCAGTTTTTCGGACAGCGCATACCCCGTAAAACGCAGTTTATCCACCGATACATTATCGTAAATCCGTCGATGAATGGGGCTCACTTCAATGCCAATGTCGATCAGTTCGGCCACCACCCGGTGTACATCGCCCGTGGTATTGGCGTGTCGGAACGAACCGGTATCGGTCATAATTCCGGCGTAGAGACACTCCGCCATCGGCACATCGACGAGATTTTTATCACCAAACCGGTCGATCAACTGAAAAATAAGCTGGGCCGTTGCCGCAGCCTTCGTGTCCCAATAGGCGTAATCGGCAAACGATTCCGGTTCCAGGTGATGATCGATCATTACCTTCTTGGCCCGCGACTGTCGCACCAGCGGTTCCAGGTCACGGATGCGGTTGATGGCCGAAAAGTCCAGGCAAAAAATGACGTCGGTCTGCTCGAACAACTGACTGATTTCGACCCGTTTCTTTTCTTCAAAAACAATCACTTCTTCGTTTCCGCCCAGCCAGTACAGGTTCTCGGGGTATTCGGTCGGCACAATCACGATCACGTGATGTCCCTTTTTTTTCAAATACCCCGCCAATCCCAGCGACGAGCCCATGGCATCGGCATCGGGGTTTAGGTGAGTGGTAATCAGCACCGTCTGGGGCTTTTCAATCAAATCATGAATGGCGTCGAAGTCTTGCATTTACAAATGAACCCGTTCGGACGGGAGGGTATCAATTCGCAAAATTACGAAGAATTGTTATCTAATCTTTATACCTTTGGAGCCAAATAATATTTTGTTTCACGACCTGATGACGACCAACCGTACATTCACAATGATTAAGCCCGACGCGGTAGCTGACGGCAATTCCGGAGCCATCATTAAAATGATCGAAGAAGCCGGTTTTCGGATTGTAGCACTGAAGAAAATCCAGCTCACCAAAGAACGCGCCGGGCAGTTCTACGCAGTACACAGCGAACGGCCGTTTTATGATGGATTGACGACATACATGTCGTCCGGGCCGATCATTCCGATGATTCTGGAAAAAGAAAATGCCGTGGCTGATTTCCGCAAGCTCATTGGCGCGACCAACCCGGCCCAGGCCGAAGACGGCACCATCCGTAAACTCTACGCCAAATCGATCGAAGCCAACGCCATCCACGGTTCGGATTCGGACGAAAACTCCAAAATCGAAGGCGATTTCTTCTTTGCGGGTATCGAGCAATACTAATTTCTGAACTGGGATTACGCGGATTAAAGGATTAACTAAGATTGACTACCGTAATCTTTTATATCCTCTTAATCCTTTAATCCGCGTAATCCCAGTTCAGAATAGTATTGACAGAAATGCGTTAGCGCACATTCCGGGCATTTGGGCGAGCGGGCAATGCAGACGTAGCGTCCGTGCAGAATCAGCCAGTGGTGTGCTTTGGGAACGTATTGGTTGGGAATGTATTTGACCAGTGCTATCTCGACCGCCAGTGGCGTAGTAGCGGTTTTGGGAACCAGTCCCAGCCGGTGCGATACCCGGAAAACGTGTGTATCGACGGCCATCGTCGGCTGATTAAAAATAAGCGAAGCAATCACGTGGGCAGTTTTCCGCCCTACGCCCGGCATCTTCTGCAGGTCGTCCACTTTCGCCGGCACTTCCGAACCAAATTCCGTCGTCAACACCTTCGCCATACCGACCAGGTGCCTGGCTTTATTGTTCGGGTACGACACACTCCGGATGTAACCAAACACCTCTTCGACCGACGCAACCGCCAGCGATTCCGGCTCGGGAAACCGCTCGAACAGCTTCGGAGTCACCTGATTGATCCGTTTATCGGTACACTGCGCAGACAATATAACCGCGACCAGCAATTCGTACGGATTGCGGTAATTCAATTCGGTTTCCGGCTCCGGAAAGTGAGTAGTGAAATAATCGAGAAACAGCCGAAAGCGTTCTTTCTTTTGCATAGAGCAAAGATAACTCTCTCTGATGAACTCTGATTTACCCTGATTAACTCTGTGTAATAATTTTTATAACTGTTACACAGGGTTAATCAGAGGAAACCAGGGTTTATCGGAGAAAACAAAACCCGTCGGCCTGAGGGTATCAGACGGACGGGCTTGCCGCGTAATTTCTCGAAAAATTCAGGATGTTTTGAACGGTACGATCCGAAGGAGTGCGTTCGATTTTGTTCATCAAACACTTGACTTCGAGCGTATCCAGATAGAAGCTCATTAACTCCGGTTCGGCCATCAAAGCGTCTTCGATCAGAAGATTTTCTTCGGTGGATGTCTCTTCGTAGACATACCGGATTACGTCATCGTTGGTAAAAATTTGTATCATAGTATGGGGAACGTTTGCTTAACTGCTTACGCAAATTAATTAAAGCATAACGCATTCTCCCCAATGCCGTATTGATACTGACTCCGGTTGCATCGGCAATTTCTTGGAAACTCATTTCCTCGTAATGCCGCATAATCAGAACCTGCCGTTGTTGCTCGGGCAACCTTTGAATCAGCTCACGCAGATGTTCATGTGTCTCCTGCCGGATTTGCACCGACTCGATCGAGTCTTCGGCAAATTCCAGCGTATTGAACACATTACTACCATCTTCAAACACTACATTGGGGTAGCGTTTTTCTTTTCTAAAAAAGTCGATAGCCAGGTTGTGAGCGATCCGAATAATCCAGGGCAAAAATTTACCCTCTTCGTTGTACTTACCGGATTTTAATGTTTCGACAGCCTTGATGAAGGTATCCTGCATTAAATCTTCGGCAACGTACTGGTCCTTTACAATCAGATAAATCGTGGTATAAACTTTCGATTTATGGCGCTGAACCAACTTCTCGAAGGCTTTTTCACTACCGCGGATGTACAGGGATATAAGCTCACTGTCGCTAACCTGCAATTTGTCCATTTTCAGTAATCAGTTAGGTAACGTAGAGCTTTGTATCGATAGTGTGTGAGCGTTGGGATTTTTAGTGAAAGATCTGATTGGTTGTCTCAAAGTAAAATATTTTCATTGTACTTTGCAATAGGCGGAAAAATTATTTTCATACTAATCAGTCAAAATACAACACTTTATTGTGTGAATTGTAAAAAAAACTTCAATTCCTGATCATTTCAACATTTCAGCCTTATTCAAGGATTCATTTGTACTTTTTTTACGAACCTATTGGATAGACCCAAAACAATGCCAAAGGGTTTAAAACCGTTCCAATCTTTCAAAAACTTTTTGGGTAGCACTCCTGAATTTTTTAACCGAACTTTGTAGACTACTAATATACGAATTTTGTTGGTTGTGCGATTGAATGAACGTATGTTTTTTTGAAGATACGTTCTAAACGACTTATGTATAAACATCTTTTTTTCGATCTCGATCACACACTCTGGGATTTTGATCGCAACTCGACGGAATCCATTTTTGATTTATACGACCGATTCCAGCTCGCCGATCGGGGCGTTGGCTCGGTCGTTGAATTTAACCGCCATTTCATCAGCATCAACAACCGGCTGTGGTCTGATTTCTACAACAACCGGCTGACGCACAGCGACATCCGCAAATACCGATTTCGAATGGTGATGGACGCTGTCGGTGTTTCAGACCACTCGGTTTGTGACGAGATGAACGAGGCTTACCTCCAACTGCTGCCCCGAAAACCGCACCTGATGGAATCGGCCGTGGAGGCCCTGGAGTATTTGAAAAACCGCTATGCGCTCCACATCATCACCAACGGGTTTGATGAAATTCAGGCGCTGAAAATGGCGAGTTCGGGCCTGACCGATTATTTCCAGCACGTCGTCACGATTCAGAAAGCCGAAGCCAAAAAACCGGAGCCCCGTATTTTCGAGTTTGCGCTGGAAGCGTCGGGGGCATCGCTGCGGGAAAGTTTAATGATTGGCGACAATTACGAAGCGGATGTCTGCGGAGCGCAGAATGCGGGCATGGATGTGGTGTATTACAATGCCGCCAGTCTGCCGCTCGAAGGCCCCGCTCCGACCTACGAAATCCACCATTTGAAAGAATTGATCGCGATTCTGTAGACTGGAATTACGAAAAACCGCTATGTAACGTTGACTGCTTTCAGGCCGACCACGCCGATCAGAATCAGGCCCATGAAGAACAGTTCCGGCCAGGTCCAGGTCGATTTTAGCCAGAATACGTCCACTCCTTTTGTAAAAATCAGGCTCAGCGCCATCCAGACGGCGAAAGCCGTCGACGTGGTGATGGAGCGCATGGCCAGCGCCAGCAAAACCGTATTGACCACACCAAAGATAAAATAAGCCAGCCATGAACTAAGAATGGGCAAACCGCCATCGAGCCGGTAAAAGGTAGCCCAGCGCAGGGTTTTCAGCTCATCGACTTGCAGAAATTTCACGGAATACGTCCAGCCCATTTCGCAAAAAGCCGCACCAACCAGACTGAGCCAAGCGGCAAGTGATTGTTTCATAGAAGATTCGTTGTATAATCCGCAGCGGGAAGAAAGTCAATCAAAAAACTGACAAACAACTCATTCGTCGGGACAAAACTGTCCATTAAAAAAGCAGCCGGGCAAAACCCGGCTCTTTCCCCTATTGGTTTACATAAAACAGAAATCGTTTATCATTTGCCAATTCCGTTCAGCATCTTGCCTCCCGGTTTTTTATCAACGGGAATTCATATCGTCTTGCAACACCATCCACTTTCCATACGGACTTTTGATGCCTTGCCGTTGCCTGAGATTGAAAAAAAATAAGCGGACAGGCAACGGCAAGGCAACGATTACTCGTAGATTACTTTAGACTAACGCTGTCCGTATTTGTGTTTTTTCGAAGAGGTAAATCGCTGACTCTGCCCGATATTCTGGAAGGTTGTCGGAATGGGAAACAATCCGCCCAAAAGCAGTTGTTTGAAGCCTATTACAGCTTCGGAGTAAATGTCTGTTTACGCTACGCATCGAGCCGGGAAGAAGCCGAAGAGATGTTCGACGACGGTTTTTTACGCGTATTGAATAAAATTAGTTACTACGATCCCGAACAGCCTTTCGATGCCTGGTTTCGGACCGTCATGGTTCGTTCGGCCATTGATCATTACCGGCAGCATCAGTCCCGAATGGTGCTGACGGATCTGGAAGACGCTTATGACGTCGGTGTTGTCGACGACCTTTTTGCACGAATCTCAGCGGAGGAAATTCTGGATCTGGTCCAAAAAATACCACCGGCTTACCGTACCGTTTTTTCGCTCCACGTCGTCGACGGCTATTCGCATCCCGAAATTGCCCAGCTACTGGGTATCAACGAAGGAACCTCCCGCTCCAACCTGGCGAAAGCCCGACTAAAATTGCAGGAACTGCTTATGAATTGGAACACTACCACTACACCATCTGTAAACCGACGAAACTATGTCTGACGAACGTTTCGACAAATTACTGAAAAAGAATCTGGAATCGGTCAGTACGGCTTACCAGCCCACGGCCTGGAACCGGTTCCGAAAACGGCTCCCGGTTGCGGGATTCTGGCCCTGGCTGCACCAGCATGGCGGCTGGGTGCTGAGCGCCCTGATGCTAACCGGCTGGATGACAACACTGTATAGCCTGCACGAAAATCAGCAGGTCATCCGGCAGTTTACCGAAAAAATGGACCTTGCCACCAGACCAGCGTCGGCGGTTTCGGCATCAGCCGTTACAAAAGCCCCCCAGCGGATGGATACCGTGTATGTTGTCAAACGGACCGTGGTGGATCACCGCCACTATTACCAAACGGAACAGGGCCAGTGGACAACCACCCCGTTCGCAAACCCAACAGAAGCTTCCCGGTTTTCGCTCAGCAACAATCTGCGTGCGCCCAGAAACCGGACAGACAACCGCGGTTGGATTGCCTCGTCGAACGTCCGAAACCGGTTGGCCCGGTCGCTGAAAAACAAACCGGGCAATCGATCGTCAGACAACCCCAATGAAACCGCTAACCGGGAAGTTGCCGCAGCAGACTCCGCAACGGTTTTTACGCCGATTCCCCTTGCCGAAAAAACCGGTTCCGTGACCGATTCAGCCGCGGCTGAATCGGTTTCGCCGGTGGTTGACGCTCCGGCTCCGCAGGCCCCGGTCACGGCCGCAGTGGCCCCCAAAATCCGCCATCCGTTCCGGCTTTCTTCGCTCCATCCGCGGGTGGGTGTCGAGAGCATGGCTACGCTGAACAGCATTGGTTTAGGCCCCGCCGTGGAGGCTTTCCCCGATGCCAATTTAGGTATATCCATCGGCCTGCAAGCCAGCCGGTCGAGTACCGAAAACCTGCAGGCACTGCGTGATTTTAACGAGGCTACGGGGCAGGAGTTTATTGAAGTGTATCGCCCATATTTACCCGCCCAGTTTAACCGCATCACCAACATTTCCATTCAGACGTCCGTCATCAGTTTGCCCGTCAGCCTGAAATATTACGTGCCGTTGCGACGCGCCCTGTCCCTGTTTATTCAGACCGGCACCAGTTTCGATCTATCTGCTTATCAACAGGTTGACTTCGACAGCTACTTATACCGACAGCCCCGTCGGCATACGTTTGAAACCGATACCGAGTCGCGGTTTTTTCATAATTTCATGTTGGGAGCCGGAATTCAATACCGCCGACCGCGCATTTCGGCCCAGTTGTCGCCGTATTATATTTACGATTTTCGCAGTACACTGAATACCGCCAAAGGCAGTAACCTGGGAGCGCGGGCGTCCGTCTGGGTCGATTTGTTCCGGTAAGCGGCCGTAAGTAGTTTCATCATGGAAATTTGATAATTTTTTTTTGAATCAGGCAACGTTTGTCTTTCAAAGGTCCGTAAGTAATTATAACTGTCCAGCTACCATCTCCTGGCGTTATCATGAATCACGAACCGTATGCATCCCGTAACGCAGTACTTTGCCCACGTGCCCGATTCACACCGGATCGGGCTGTTAATTTTTACCATTGCCCTCTTCTGGCACCTCGAAAACCGGCAGGATTGGCGACTCGATTTCCGGCGCTGGCGACACGCGTTGACCAATGCCCGTTTTACGCTGGCAGATGGGCTGGTTCAGGTCTTTCTGGGGCTGTTGTTATTAAAAGAACTCGATTGGAGCGACACCCATAACTGGGGCCTGGTGCGCCATCTTCCCTTCGCTACTAATTCGTTCGTTCATTTTATTGCCGTTTTCCTTATCCTTGATCTGCTGGAATATTTCTACCACGTCGTCATGCATCGCTATGGGTATTTATGGCGGTTCCATGCCGTTCACCACGCGGATCCGCACGTCGACGTGTCAACGGTTCTGCGGGAACATCCCGGCGAAACGTTCATCCGGCTGTCGTTTCTGCTGTTGTGGGTTTTTGTTACCGGCCCCACGTTCTGGGCGCTCATGGCCCGGCAGTTTATCCAGATCGTCGCCAACGTCGCAGCCCACGCCAACTACCGCCTACCCGAATCACTCGACCGGGTGCTGAGCTACGTGCTGGTTACCCCGAACGTCCACCACGTGCATCACCATAGGGAACAACCGTATACCGACAGCAATTACGGCGATGTGCTGAGCATCTGGGACCGGTTTTTCGGAACCTACAGCACGCTGGCGGCCGACAAAATTATTTTTGGCCTCGACACGCATCCTGAACCGACCGACGGGGCGTCTTTCAACCACCTGCTGCTGCAACCTTTCCAGCTTGGCGTTGCCGATGAAGAACTCACTTCGCCGGACGTCTGGTCAGCGGAAGTGAACCCGGTATCTGTTTCCGCCGAATCGGCCCGATGAACCGCTGGCTGCTTCTGGCCTGGATGGCCGGATGGGGAACGCTCAGTCAGGCGCAGCCCAAACTGGCACCTTCTCCGCAAATCAACGTTCGTTTGACGGACGCAGCAACCGGTGCGGACGTACCGTTTGTGAGCGGTTATCTCAAAAAGGGGAAAAACGGTTCTGCATCCGACGAACACGGGAGACTGAGTCTGACGATCCGAAACGGGTCCGATACGTTGGTCCTCTCGCAGGTCGGCTACGAAACGGTTTTTGTACCCGTCACCCAAACCCGGATCGATACCATCCGGATTAACCTGAAAGCCATTACCGGTTTATTGCAGGAAGTGACCGTCACGGGATACCACGATCCGGGGAAAGCGCTGATGCGCCAGATCATTGCCCACACACGCACCAACGATCCGCAAAACCGCAAAGCCTGGCTGCGCGAAACGTACGGACGAATGGAGGTCCTGATCGAAAACCTGTCGGCCAGTCGGGCGGGGAAATTCATGGGCAATTTGCAGCAGGTTTATCAGCACTACGAGCACGATACGGCTTCGACGAGTTCGGTGCCTATTTTTTTCCGGGAACAATACAGCCGCGAGCACCACCGGCACTCGCCCCAAAGCACGGCATCGTACGTGGTTGCCGAGCAAAACCTGGGGCTGAAAACCGATGAACTGGCCGGTAAACTCGAGCGGTTTATTATTCCGTTCAACATCTACGACGGCGTGATCCCGATTCTCAAGCAGTCGTTTGTCGGACCGGTTTCGGATCTGGGGCTGGCCTATTACGCCTTTTCTCCGCCCGACACCCTGATCGATAACGGGATGAACACGTATCGGCTGCGGTTTCATCCAAAAAGAAAGCACGAAAACACGTTCGAGGGAACGCTGCTGATCGACGCCGATAGTTACGCCATCCGGCAGGTAGACCTGGCGACCAGCCCCGGCGTGAACATGAATTTTGTCCAGCAACTGCTGATTCGGCAGACGTTTGCGCCCATGACTGGCGCCGATCGGGAAACCGTGTGGCTCATGACCGAAAACAGCCTGAATTTTGAGTTTAAAAACGGGCTGGCGCTGCTCGGAATTCCCACCCGGGAAGATTCGACGAGTCGAAAAATCCACCTGATCAACACCACTAGTTACGCGCAGTATCAGATTGACCCGCCCGGCGTTACGTCCGCCAATTTTTTCCCGACGGCCCCCGAGCAGGCGGCCCCCAAACCGTTCCGGGAAGAATACCGGCTCCGGCCCCTGACGATGCACGAACAGGCGATTTACGAGGCCGTTGATTCTCTCAAAAACACGCCCCGGTTTCGGCGAACGACCCGAATGGCCGCTTTCATCGCCAGTGGCTACTGGGAAGTCGGCAATCGCTGGCGGTTTGGGCCGCTCAGTTCCATCATGAGTTCCAGCCGCATCGAAGGCCTGCGGTTTCGGACCAGTATCTGGTCGATGGAAGGGTTCGATCCGAACTGGTGTTTCTGGGGGTATCTGGCGTACGGCACCCACGACCGGCGGTTTAAAGAAGTGTTCGGCGTCAAATACGTTCCCGACCGAAACCGCTACCGTAAGTATGAAGTGACGTTCAAGAATGATTACGATGCGCTGGTGGAATACGACGATCAGCTCGACAACGACAACCTGTTCACGCTGGCCTTACGCAAACCGATTCCGGCTTTTCAGAATTTCATGCGGCAGGTCCGGCTCAGCCACGAGCGCGATTTAAGCCCCAACTGGTCGTCGAAAATCTATTTTCATTACGGTTCGCTGTCGCCGTCGTTCCGGTTCAGTTATCTGCCATCGAGACGGGTGGAAAATCCTTCGGATACGTCCCACCGGCAATTGCACGTCCTGACGAATTCCGAAATCGGCGTCTATTTCCGTTACGCCCGCAATGAGCGAACGACCATTCTGAACTACGATAAAATCCGGTTGAACAGCCGGTATCCCGTCTGGCAGTTTCACGTCGCGGGCGGTGTACCGGTTTTCAGGAATACGTATTTCGATTACCTGAAATTCAGCGTCAGTCTGTCGCAGAACCTGCCGATGCCGTTGAAAGGAACCTTGTATTATAACCTGACCAGTGGGGCGGTTTTGGGGACGGTTCCGCTGTTGCTGCTGCACATTCCTCGGGGAAATCCGTATTTTGTTGCCGACAAATACGCCTTCAACGGCATGAGTCCGTACGAATTTGCCGCCGACCGGTACGTGAGCCTGATTACCCGGTATTCGCTGGGCGGACTGATTCTGAACAAGATTCCGCTGCTCAACCAGTTCGACCTGCGCGAACGCGTGACGGCCAATTTTTTCTGGGGAGATCTGGCCCAGACCTGCCGGAATTTCAATCAGGTCAATTCGTTCAAAACCACGGGGCGCACGCCCTACGCGGAAGTAGGCGTTGGGGTCGAAAATATTTTCAACCTGTTTTCCGTCGACTGCATCTGGCGGCTCAACCATCTGACGGCGGTCAACACCGCTCACGCGTCTCATTTTGGCATTTACACCGGAGTTCGAATTCAATTTTAAGTACGTACCTATCGCATGAAGAAGAAGCAAAAAATCCTTTGGTTTCTCTTACCGGCGCTGTTGCCCTTTCTGACGGGTATTTCAAGCTCCCTATCGGCCAACCGGATTGTGGGCATCTGGGAATCGGTCGACAAGGACCTGCGGATTGAAATGCAGGAAGAAAAAGACCATCAGTTTGTGGGAAAGGTGGTGTGGTTTTATTGCCCGCCCGGAACGCCACCGATGGAGCAATGTCTGGACTCCGAAAATCCCGATCCGGCCTTACGCAGCCGCTCCTGGCTGGGCCTGCGGGTCGTCGAAAAGCTGACGTACCAGGGAGAAAACAAATGGGGTGGCGGTAAAGTGTATGACCCGAACACCGGTCATACGTTCGATACAGAAGTGCGGCTGGTATCGTTAGACCAATTGAACGTACGCGGTTACTGGAAGTTTGTCTGGCTGGGCCGAAGCCTGCAGTTCAAGCGGGTGCAGTAGGAGTCGTTTCGGTTTCCAGAAACAGAGGTTTTCCGTTGAACGTGCCTTCGCGGCCCACCACCTGAAACCGGGCAAATAATTCTTCGGAATACCACCGCCGTTCACGCGTTCGCCGAACCACTTCTTTGTGACCGCTTTGCCGGTAAGCGAACTGTTCGATCACTTTTTCGTCTTTCCAGACGCTGATCGTGCATTGCTGCAAAACCGGTTTTTCACCCACGCCAATAGCCAGCAGCAGGTCGTCGGCGTGGGTTTTCAGCCGTTGCCGAACCTGCGGAATATGTCGCCAGAAATCGGGCAAAGCCGCCAGTCGAATGGTCGCGCGGGTCAAAACCGCCACCGGAAAACCGCCCGAACGCGGGCTGGCAGCGGTTTCAAAGGGATTTTGGCCATCCCAGGCACCGTGTGAGCGGATGGGATTCAGGTAGAGCGTACCCGTCTCGTTGGTTTCCGTACAAATGTTTTTCCAGCGATCGGATTCGAAAAAAAGCCGGGCGTTTTTTTCATCGGTCCAGACACCCAGAAAAACATAGGCCGACAAATCCGGGATCAGGCCGAAGTTCCGTCCGCAGCCCATCATCTTCTGAAACCGCAATCCCTCGGCCTGAAACGGGTTCATGACCCAGCGGCCCATGTTGGCAAAAGCCCGGTACCAGCGCCGGGGCGGATACCGTAATAACGTAAAGGTGACAACCACGGTAAAACACTTTCAATCTGTACAAACAGATACAACTAGTCAGACTGCCTGTTTGATTTATTTATCAGGAGGAAAAAAACCGGTCACCGATTAAAGAAGTAAGGTGTGCCAGCCGTCGCGCAGCTTATTCACCGCCCGGTGGAGCAAATTGGCCACGGACTGGTAATTAAGCCCCATCACTTCCGCGATTTTATCGTTGGGCAAAGCCGCAAAAAATTTCAGGTGAACGGCTTCCTGCTGGCGGTCGGTCAGGGTTTTCAGCAAGGCTTCCAGGCGAGTGCGCTGGTAGGCCGACAGTTCCGTCCGGATCAACTCCGCTTCGAAGCTTTCCTCAAAAAATGATCCTTCCGAAAAATCGTCTTCCAGCGATTCCGTAAAACCCCGCCGGATGGATTCTTTGTGGAGTTTTCGCCGTAGCGATTTAAACAGATATACCCGCACGTATTCCGTCTGGGCAATATTCCGGCGGTACGCCCAGAGTTCCACAAACAAATCCTGAATGCCGTCCTTGAGCACATCGACATCACGGGTAAACTTGGACCCGTAGTGGTATAATGGACGGTAAAAACGCCGGATGAGTTCTTCAAAGGCCCCTTCATCTCCCGCCCGCACCCGTTCCCAGAGATCCGGATCGGTCAATTTACTTTCCATAACATCGGTGGATAGGATATGAAAATAGGTTTACGCGATTGCCTTCACAAGCCATTATCCTCCCAAATTAGTGGATTATCTGTAAAAAATAGTAACAAGTCGGGAAATTTCCTGCCAACAAAAAAATCGCACAAAAGTGGGTATCAACCTGAAAAACCGTTCTATCTCCCAATATCCACAGTGCTCCGGGAGCCGTACCATCTCATTATGCAGGCGTATCAGCATTACAAAGCCGAAGATTTTCTAACCGACGATTCGTTCATCGCCTGGGTCTACAACCGGGACGCAGGGGCTGCGGCTTTCTGGTCCGACTGGATGGCGCAGGCGCTTCCGAACCGGGCGGAAGCGCTGCTTGCCAAGGATATTCTGGAAGCGTTGAACATCCCGGCTGCCGCAGTTACCGAAGCCGCGTTGGCGGACGAAACCGGTCAGATTCTACGGCGAATTCGACAACCCGTTCACCGGAAAATTCCGGTTTATCGGCGCGTTTGGTACGTGGCCGCAACCCTGGTTCTGCTGCTGGGCGCCGGTTGGCTGGTGTGGCGAACCCCGCAAAAACCGCTGTCGCTGGTGAGTCTGCTGCCGACCGCCCCATCCAGCGACGGCGTGGTGGAACAGGCAAACCGGACCAGCAAACCGGTTCGGGTGACTTTGCCGGATGGCAGTACGGTTCGGCTCCAGCCCAACAGCCGGATTCAGCACGTGGCCGGCTTTGGGCAACAGGTGCGGGCGGTGGTGCTGACGGGCGAAGCGTTTTTCGACGTGGTTCCGAACCCGAAAGTACCGTTTCTGGTATACGCCCGGGACGTGGTGACGCGCGTGGTTGGCACCAGTTTTACCATAAAAGCCTACGACGAAAACCCGCAGGTAACGGTCGCCGTTCGGACCGGGCGCGTGACGGTTTATTCCCGGAAAGAACTGGAACAACAACGGAATGCGGCCAAACCGGAAGTAACCGGCGTTGTGCTGACCCCGAATCAGCAGGTGGTTTTTAACGCCAAAGAGGAGGTTTTCCGGAAAGAACTCGTTGAAAATCCGGTTTTTATCGCCAAAAATGCGGCTTCTGTTTCCTTCGATTTCGACGATGTGCCGCTGGCCGACGTGTTCCGGCGCATCGAAGAAACGTACGAAATCGACATCGTTTACAACGAACAACTCCTGCAAAAATGCACCCTGACGGCCTCGCTGACCGGCTTGTCGCTGTATGAACAACTGCGACTGATCAGCAAATCACTCGAAGGTTCCTACGAGGTAACCGACGGCAAAGTGCTCATCCTGGCAACCGGATGTGGCGAATAAATCCAAAGTAACAATGCGACACCCCTTATTGATCAAACCATGAAAAAACGACTACTAACCCAACCATTCGTGTTTTACCTCCGCCGGATGATGTACCTGCTCGTGCTGCTGGCCGTCTCGCACACCGGTTTTTCGGTCAGCCCGGATCAGGCCACGCAGGAATTGCTCAGCCAGCGCATCAGTCTGCAACTGAAAAACAAATCGCTGAAACAGGTTTTGGCCACGATTGAAAAGCAGACGCAGGTCAAATTTATTTACGTACCGCAAAACATCCGCGTCGATCGCGATCTCTCGTTAGTCGCGACCAATGAACAACTTTCTGCGGTTCTGGAGCGGCTGTTCGCACCCCTGGCAATTACGTACGAAGTATCCGAAAACCGCATCATCCTGACCAAAGGCAAAACCAGCGAAATCCTGCCCGCGGAGCCTGCGACCACTGTTGCATCGCTGGAGCAGGCGGTTTCGGGTACGGTTTCCGACGACAAAGGCGAGAGCCTGCCGGGCGTCAGCATCACCATCAAAGGCACCACGCAGGGAACGACGACCGACGCGCAGGGGGCCTTCAAGCTCAACGTAGCCGACGGCAATGCGGTGTTGGTTTTCAGCTTTGTGGGCTACGCCAAACAGGAAATTACGGTGGGTACCCAAAGTATCCTGACGGTTCGTTTGTTGCCCGGCGATCAGACCCTGAACGAAGTGGTGGTTACCGCGCTGGGGATTAAACGGGAGAAAAAAGCACTGGCCTATTCCACCGGCGAAATCAAAGGTTCCGATCTGGCACAGGCCAACGTCACCAACCTCGGAACGGCTTTATCGGCCAAAGTGTCGGGGGTCCAGGTAACGTCTTCGGCGGGCGGGATGTCCGGTTCGTCGCGGATTGTGATTCGCGGAAACTCCTCGTTATCAGGAAATTCGCAACCTTTGTACGTCATCGACGGCGTACCGATCGACAATTCCAACCGCCGGGCGATCAGTTCGTATCAACTACAGGGCGGTCTGGACGGTGGCGACGGGATTTCCAACATCAACCCGAACGACATCGAATCCATGACCATTCTGAAAGGCCCCAACGGAACGGCTCTGTACGGCCAGCTGGGGGCCAACGGGGTGGTGATCATCACGACCAAATCGGGTCGACGCAACCGCCGTCCGTCCATTCAGTACAGCGGCAGTTATTCGGTCGGCAACGCCCTCGTGAAACCGGATTACCAGAACGAATACGGACAGGGTTACAACGGCCAGTTCACGTTTTACCGGCAGGCCAACGGCGTGGTGGTGCCGTTCAACTCGACGCTGACGGGCGGCATTCCGAAACTGAGTGCGGGCCGGAATCCGACGACGCGCGGAAGCTGGGGGCCGAAAATGCAGGGACAAAAGATCGAAGATATGTGGGGTGATACGGTGAGCTATTCGCCCGTCACTGATCCGTACAAGGCTTTTTTTCGTCCGGAAAAACAGGCGATGAATACCGTCAGTGTCGACGGTGGCGGTGAAAAAGTGAATTACTATTTTTCGCTGACGAACCTGACCAACGACGGTTTTACGCCCACCAACAAACTGAACCGGAACTCGGTGACGGTTAAACTGTCGGCGGATATTGCCAAAGGCCTGAATCTGGATACGAAAGTCAATTACGTCAACCAGTTTGTCAATAACCGCCCGTACGTCGGCGACGATGGCTTGAACCCGGTTTACCGGTTTTTGTACATTCCGCGGAGTTTGAACATGGACGGCCTGAAGCGGTACGAATACACGGCCAAAGACATTCGCTATTCGCAGGACCTGGGCGGCAATGGTTACTTTGTCGGCGGTGAGAAGATTTTCGAAAGTAACTCGGTGACTTCCAATCCGTTCTGGACCATCAACAATACGCACAACGAAGACACCCGCGACCGGATTATTGCCTACGCCAAGCTGAATTACGAGCTGGCCAAAGGCATCAATTTACAGGCTCGTTACGGAACGGATTTGTATTATGAACGGCAATTCGCCTGGAAAGCCGTCGGAACGCGCATCTCGCAAACCGGTGATGTAGCCGAGAATATGGAGTATAACAAAACGGAAAACATCGATGCATTGCTGATGATCAACCGGGAAGTCGGTGATTTTTCGATCAATGCCAACTTTGGAGCCAACCACCTGAGTAACAAATACCGTATTACGGGCAATGCCGGCAGCCAGCTCAGCATTCCGGGTCTGTACGCCATCGGTCGGACGGTGCTGAACACGCCCCGGCTGGGGGTGGCCGAATCGGTCATCAATTCCGTTTACGGCCAGGCCAGCGTTGGTTTCCGCAATTATTTGTTCCTCGACGTGTCGGCGCGGAACGACTGGTCGTCGACGCTTCCAATCACCAACAGTTCGTTTTTTTACCCATCGGTTGGGTTGAGTTGGGCCGTAACGGACGCTCTCAAACTGAATGTGCCGGCTTTGGACTATTTCAAAGTACGGGTTTCGTATGCACAGGCCGGACGGTCCGGCGATCCATACAACACCCTGGGGTATTACGGGTTGAATGCGAACACGTTCCTGAATCAGCCGCTGGCAACCTACACCAGCACTATTGTTGACCCGAACCTGAAAAACGAGTTGAAAACCTCGTACGAAGCCGGAGCCGAATTACGGTTTTTGAAAAACCGCCTGAATCTGGATTTCACGTATTACCATTCCGTGACCAGCAACCAGATTATACCGATTGTCATCTCACAATCAACCGGTTACAGCACCAAAGTAACCAATGCCGGTCGGATCGAAAACAAAGGCGTTGAGTTCCTGATTGCGGGCACGCCGGTGAAACTCACCAACGGTTTTTCCTGGGATCTGGGCTTCAACTTCTCGGCAAACCGCAACAAAGTCCTCGAATTGATCGACGGTGTAAATGAAATCGTGGTGGGTTCCGACCGCAACATCCGCGTTGTAGCCGCACCGGGCGAGCCCTACGGTCAGCTGAAAGCCGCCGATTATGCCTGGCTGAAAGACGCCAACGGCAACCGGCTGATCGACGACAAGGGCCTGCCCATCGTGCAAAGCATTAGTACCGTGGCTATTGGCAACGCAACGCCCAAATGGATTGGCGGGATTACCAACACCTTCTCGTACAAAGGCTTATCGCTGAGCGGTTTGATCGACATCCGGCAGGGCGGGCAGATTTTCTCGCAGGGACGCGTACAGGAAGCCGCTTACGGAACCTCGAAACGGACGCTCGAAGGTCGGGAAGGCGGTTTGATCGCGTCCGGTATCAAGGCACGCCGGGAAGGCAACCAGTGGATCAGCACGGGCCAGGCCAACGACATTCCGACGACGGCCCAGGCCTACTGGAACCGGGTGGCTTCGGATAAAGGCTTTGCCGTTGCGGAAGAATTTCTGTACGACGCCAGCTACGTGGCGATCCGCGAACTGCGGCTTTCCTACCAGCTTCCGGCGTCCATTCTGAAAAACAACAAAGTGGTCAGAGGAGCGTCGCTGGCGGTTTATGGCCGCAATCTGGGCTACCTCGAACGGCACACGGACGGTTTTTCTCCGGAAAACTCGTCCATCAACGTCAATTCCGGCACGATGGGCATGGAACAACACTCGCTGCCGTTGCTGCGGACCGTTGGCGTGGACTTAAACCTGAACTTCTGACCGGAACCCAAACTGCATCGAAATCATGAAACTTTTATCTAAAAAAATACTGCTTCCGGTACTGGGTCTGATCGTCAGCGCATCGGCCTGTACCAATAATTTTGAGGAACTGAACACCTCGCCGACCCAGCCCCGCAGCGTTCCGGCCGAGTATCTGTATTCGCAGGCCCAACTGAGCGGTTTTCTGGCCGATGGCACCAACTGGTGGCAGGTCGGATCGTGGGTCGAACAATGGGCCAGCGGCTCGCTGTCGGCACCTTCGCAATACCTCGAAGACCGCGACATTTACGAAACCAACAACTGGACGTCGCATTACGAACTGATCAAGAACCTTGCGCAAATTCGGTTACAGATTCTGAAAGGGCAGGAAGGAACGCCAAACGGACGCACCAAATTGGCGATTGCCAAAATTACGGAAATCTATTTCTGGCAGCGCATGACCGATTTCTGGGGTGATATTCCGTATACGCAGGCCGGTTTGCCCGACGACAACCTGATTTTGTTACCGAAATACGACAAGCAGGAAGACATCTACAAATCCCTGATCACGGACCTGGATGCAGCCATCGGGCAACTGACGGCGACGGATGTGTCATACGCCAATGCGGATTTTGTTTACAAAGGCGACGTAACCAAATGGCGCAAACTGGGCAACTCGCTGAAACTTCGGCTGGGGATGCGGCTTCGCTACGCGGATGCGGCTTTATCCCGAAAAACCGTTGAGGAAGCCCTGAAAGCGCCCCTGATCGAAAGCAATGCCGACAACGGCGCCATGCCGACCGTGACGCAGGACGGGAATCCGTTTGGCTACCACCCGATCATTGGCGGTTACAACGGAAGTAAGGAGTTGAACCAGATGGCGGCTCCGTTTATTGACATGCTGCTGGCGAAGAACGACCCGCGTCTGCCGCGCATTGCCGAGCCGACCGAGAATTCCAAAAAAGCCGGGAAACCCATTTACCGGGGATTAGGTGTTGCGCTGGGCAGCAGCGTAATCATCAACCGCGATGATTATTCATACGGCAACATTGCCATTTACAACGACCGGAAAGCGACGTTCCCGTACGTGTTTCTGGCGTATTCCGACAACCTGTTCTTCAAGGCCGAAGCGGCTTTGCTGGGTTGGGGCGGACTGACACCGGCGCAGGCCGAAGGTTTCTACCAGGCCGGCATCCGGGCCGCGATGCAGATTCAGCCGTATTCCATCGCCGAAGCCGACATTGCCGCCTACATCGCGCGGGAAGGCAAGCTGACGGGTACGCCGGAAGAACAACTGGAGCAGATCATGACTCAGAAATGGATCAGCCTGTTCATGCGGCATTACGAAGCGTTTGCCGAATGGCGTCGCACGGGGTATCCCAAACTAAAACCGGGTCCGAATCCGGGCACCACCAACGGCCAGATCCCGCGCCGGGGCGTTTATTCAAGTACCGAACGGCTGCGGAATGCGACCAACTACAACGAAGCGTCGTCTCGAATGGCGAACGGCGATACGTATTTGAGCAAGGTTTGGTGGGATAAGAAGTAGTTTTTTTGAGAGGAAAGAGAAGAGACAAGAGAATAAAGACCCATCGTCTCTATTCTCTTGTCTCTTCTCTTTCCTCTCTTGTTCACATTTCGTTACAAATCCGCGAGCAGATTCCTGTCCGCGTGTTTCCAGGCTTCGTCCAGCAGGACTTTGGTTTGGGCCGCTTTGGCTTTGTCGCCCTGACCGAGTTGGGCTTTATGCAAACCGGACAACGCCCAGCCGTTGTTTGGAAAAGTTCGTAAATCTTCCCGGAATACCTGCTCCGCCGGACTAAATTGCCGGGCTTTCAGCAAAACCGCACCGAGCGTGTGCCGCACCGAAAAAAACCAGTCCGGCGGTTCATTGTAATTCAGTTGGTCTTCAATCCTTACGGCTTCGCGCAGCAAGGCAATGCTGGCAGCCCATTTACCTTCCTGCGTGAAAATTTCAGCCTTCAGAACCCGCCGGGCGATGTCGAGAATAGCGCCCATCGAATTGATGTCCCAGATGGTCAATGCACGCACTTCCGGATCAGCCGCTAGTTTCTCCAGTTGCTGCAATTCTGTTTTGGCCTGCTGGAGTTGGTGTTTTCCGGCAAAAGCCATCCCCCGGGCGTAATGCCGGACGGCGGTCGGGTATTTAAGGGCAACCGTGTCGATTTTACTCATTTGCAGGATTTCGTCCCATCTGGCAAACTTGATGGCAATGTTATACGCAATGGTGTAGTAATGCTGAAGCGTCGTCCAGCCCGGTTCAGCCATGAGTTTCTTTTTGGTCGTTTCGGACACTTTCCGCGCCGACGCCATTGCCCATTGGCTGTTGCCTTCCAGCGTAGCTGTGGCCGCCAGAAAATGGTAATTATGCGGCAGAAGCATCAACGGATACGACCCCTGCGCATGGCAGGCCGTCAGGTAAGCACTATCGACCTCAACGGCCCGCTGGTTGGCCAGTGAACCCTTGTGGTAATGGCCCGTACGGATGTAAATATGCGACGGCATGTGCACCAGGTGTCCGGCATTCGGCGCCAGATCCGCCAGAACATCCGCACTTGCAAGTCCCCGCTCCGGCGTTTTGGAAGCTTCAACCGCGTGAATGTAAAAATGGTGGGCGCCCATGTGCCGGGGGTTTTGGTTGATCAGTTGCTCCAGAAGTGTTGTGATTTCCGGCGTCCACGGTTTGGGTTGCCCCGATTTTTCCCACAAATCCCAGGGATGTAAATCCATCAGCGATTCGGCATACAGAGCCGCAATGTCGATGTCGCCGGCAAACTGGTTATGAACCGCTTTCATGGCGTTGGCATAGGCGATGTCGTACGGTTTTCGGTCATCGACCGGCTGAGCCGGATACCGTTTCGACAGCGCATCGATCAATGCTTTTTCTTTTTCCGTACACGAACCGGATAGTCGAATGGCTTTCTGAATCGCCGTGTAGGCCCGTTCGTAGTTGTCTTTTTCCATCCCGGCGTTGTAGTTGGGGCCCAGCACGTAGGCAAACCCCCAGTGCGCCATTGCACAGGTCGAATCCAGTTTTATGGCTTCGTAAAAAGACCGGGCCGCTTCGGCGTGGTTAAAACCGTAGGACAGCATAAAGCCCTGATCGAAATAACGTTGTGTCGCTTTATTCTGCGTGGTAATCGCGAAGTGCAGATTTCCCAGATTCGTAAACAAGGGCGCTTTCAACCCGGAGCTGTACCAGTTTTTATCGGTAGGTTCCGTCCGGCAAATCAGGTGGGAAATAGAATTGGCGGCATTTCCCCCCGAATCAACAGTGGCCTGCTGCCTTGATTGGCAAGCTTCGATCAAACTGATCGATAAAGCGATAATGAATAAGAAGCATGGTTTCATTTGAAAAGAAGGAAGGTGGGAGGAAGGCGTAACGCTGTTAGAGCGTATCAAAGATAAGAGACGTGAGAATAAAGAGAAATTTTCTCTATTCTCACGTCTCTTATCTTTAAACTATCAAAAATTACGACGCTAAAGCCGCAAAATCCTCATCTGACAGCACAATCTGATCGGCGGCCAGGTTTTCTTTCAGGTGATCCAGCGAACTGGTGCCGGGAATCAGCAGGATGTTCGGTGCGCGTTTCAGTAGCCAGGCCAGCGCAATCTGGGAAGTTGTCGCGTCATGTTTCTCCGCGATTTCCCGAATCTTGCTCGCCAGTTTGTTTGGCCCCGACGCCAGCGGATACCAGGGAATAAAGGCCATACCGCGTTCAATGGTATACTCCAAAATCGGTTCCCACTTCCGGTTTCCGAGGTTGTAGAGGTTTTGCACCGACACAATCGGCACCACTTTTTCGGCCCGTTCAATGTCCTTAATGCCGACTTCCGACAACCCAACGTGCCGGATTTTTCCGGCCTGAACGGCTTCCACCACCGGTCCGAGGGTTTCCTCCAGCGGTATTTCCGGGTCGACGCGGTGGAGTTGCCAGAGGTCGATGTGGTCCAGTTTTAACCGTTGAAGACTGCCGTCGATGGCCTGCCGAATGCGTTCCGGATCGCCGTTGATGACCCACTGATTCGGGCCGGTTCGGTCAAAACCGCCTTTGGTCGCGATGATGAGCCCTTTCGGGTACGGGTGCAGAGCATCCGCAATTAATTTTTCATTGGTATCCGGGCCGTATGAATTTGCCGTATCGATAAAATTCACGCCCGACTCCACCGCCAGTTGCAGCACTTTTTTGGCCGTTTCGCGATTAGGCGCATCGCCCCAGACGCCAAAACCGGTCAACTGCATGCCACCGTATCCCAACCGATTGATTTCCAGTTCACCGCCAATTTTAAAGGTTAGCGATCCTTGTTCTGTTGTCTTGCTCATTGCGTCTTTTGTTGAATGAATCAATCACAACACAAGATCAATTGGCTTCTTGTTCCCATCCAGGGCAAAAATTAGCTTATGAACCGTTTCCGTAGAACCCCGGCACCAACGCAGGGGTGTATAGCACACGATTTGAAAGGAAAATACTTTCTAAAAAAACGCTCAATAAAAGGTTGTTGTAGGTCCGCCAGCAGTTTTTGATGCTGGCAATCGGGTACCTTCTGCCAACAATTTGTGTATATTTTTCCACAAAAAAACCGCTCCAATCGAATAGATCAGAGCGGTTTGGGATTACCTAACTGAAATAAGAAATCCGGTTATTACTTATTATCGAGTTTCTCACCGGCTTTGTCGAACGCATCGCCAATGTCTTTACCCGCTTTTTTAAAGCCTTTTTTAACATCTTTCCAGGCATCTGCGGTGGCATTCTGAGCCTTTTCCAGATCCTCGCCCAGTTCCTTGCGATCCTCTTCCAGCTTGGCCAGTTTTTCTTCCGATTTTGCTTTTGCTTTAGCACTTTCCTGCTTCATATCGGCCCGTAATTCGTCGATTCGGGCATCCAGCTTGCGTTGTTGCTCTTTTATATTAGCAACGGCTTTATCGCGTTCTTCCCGAAAATCGGCAGCCGCTTCGTCGCCTTTCGCTTCCATTTTATCACCCGCTTCCTTGGCATCGGCCTCCATAGCCTCACCGGTTTTTTCCATAGCATCTTCGGTACGGGATTCATTTTTTCCGTCATTCTGACAAGACGTGAGCGACAGTGAACCTACTACCAAAGCGGCCCCGGCCAGCATACGAACCTGTTTAAACGTCATCATCATCTTTTTCATAGCATTACTGATTGATTGGTTTGTATCAGGCCATTGACAAAAGCAATGCCAGAAAGAGAATGAATAATGAACAGGCTGACGCATACTGCAACGCATTAACCTGTTCATTATTCATTGTTCATTGTTCATTCTTTCTTTTACATGCTTTTCCACTTAATAGCGCAACCGATGGCTTTGGTGGTGGTGGTGACAACGGGTCGGCCGACCAGCAGGTTATCGACCGCTTCTTCGACAAACCGCCTTTTGACGGTCGATGCGGTTTGTGGGCTGTCGTCAATGGCCCCGGTGTATTCTATCGTGAAGCGATCGCCGGTGCGTTTCAGCACAAATACTTCAGGGGTGCGGTTTGCACCAAAGGCGTGTGCCACCGCCTGGGTTTCGTCGGACAAATACGGGAAGGAATAATTTTTCTCCTGCGCCCGCATTTTCATATTCTCGAACGAGTCTTCGGCATACGCGCTCGGGTCGTTGGGCTGAATCGCGATGAGCGGAAAACCCTGGGCCGCATATTTCCGGTCGAGCATCATCATGCGCTCTTCGTAGGCTTTTGAAAAAGGGCAATGGTTGGTCGTAAAGACCATGATGACGCCTTTTCCATTTTTATAATCGCTCAGCGAAACCATTCGCCCGTCGACGTTCTTCAGTTTAAAATCCTGCACCGCATCGCCCAGCACGTACACCTTGGTGCCATCGGAGCGGGATGTGGAATCAAATGTGGCCGCGACGGCAATCATCAATACCGCCAGCAAACCTATCCAGGCTTTCATAATCCTTTGTGTGTGTCAGTTCGGAAAAAACCGCTTCGTAGGATCTGTGCAGCCGAAACCCGTTCACTTCCTCCGGCAAGGTACCTGACGGCTTCCCATTCCTACGGGCTAAGAAACCGCTTGCCCGGAATTGGTAGCAAAATTCGTGCTAACTCCCAAATAACCAGGCTTTTTCCTGTTAAAATAACATTTCTAACGAATAGAAGGTTCTGGTTTCTTTTTAAAACAAAAACTCCTATATTTGCACCTCATTTCTGAGAAACAACATTTTCTGTATCAATCATGTATGCAATCGTAGAGATCGCAGGGCAGCAATTTAAAGTTGAAAAGGGCCGTTACGTCTATACCCACCGGTTAGAAGGCGACACGGACGCTGCACTTGTGTTCGACAAGGTCCTGCTTGTCGATAATGGCGGTTCTGTATCGGTAGGCGCCCCGACCGTCGCTGGCGCTCAGGTTTCCGGCAAAATCCTGGAACACCTGAAAGGCGAAAAAGTACTCGTCTTTAAAAAGAAACGTCGGAAAGGCTACAAGAAGAAAAACGGCCACCGTCAGTATCTGACCAAAGTATTAATCGAAGACATAACCGTATAATCGTTTACGAGTTCCGGTTTTCGGTTTCCGACGCAAGCGCGGGTCAACCAACCGTAAACCACAAATCGTAAACCGTAAACTTTCTAAAAAATGGCACACAAGAAAGGTGTAGGTAGTTCAAGGAACGGCCGCGATTCGATGAGCAAACGCCTGGGCGTGAAACTTTTCGGTGGTCAGTCAGCCATTGCCGGTAACATCATCGTTCGGCAACGCGGTACCACGCATCACCCCGACAAAAACGTCGGAATCGGCCGGGATCATACGCTGTTTGCGTTGGTCGATGGTTCCGTACATTTCCGCAAAGGCAAAGGTGGTCGTTCATTCGTGAGCATTATTGCTTCCGCCCCGGCGGTTGCAGAAGCGGCCCCGGTTGAAACCGCCCCGGCCGTTGCTGCTGAATAAGGATTTTAGGGTTGTCATTCCCGACGGCTTGGCAACTGCCCTCAAAACCTGTCTGGCTAAAACCGGACAGGTTTTTTGTTGTTGGCAAACTAATCAATCCCGACTGCTGTTTCCCCGGTAACGGTTTTTCCCTCACTGAAACGACACGAAAATGACCACTACATTATATCCTGCCATCTCGCTCTACACCGAAAGCAGCCCGAACCCCAACTCGATGAAGTTCGTGGTCAACTTTCCGCTGGTGCCGGAAGGGCTTTCGTTCGATTATGCCGATGCGTCGGAAGCGCTCATCACGGGTAAAAATTCGCCCTTGGTAGTGGCGTTGTTTGGCTTCGATTTTGTGAAACGGGTATTCATTGCCAGCAACTTCGTCACGGTTACGAAAGACGACGAAACCGAGTGGGAAGACGTGCTGATCGAGGTCAAGCAATTCATCCGGGCGTATTTTAACGACCAGAAACCGGTTTTTGCCCAGCAAACCATCGACTCCAATACCACCAAAGTGGAAGCCGATTCGCCGACTATTCAGAAAATCAAGTCGGTGCTGGATCAATACATTCGTCCGGCGGTTGAATCCGACGGGGGCGCCATCAGCTTCCATTCCTTTGACGATCAGGATGGTACGGTAAAAGTATTGTTGCAGGGTTCCTGCAGCGGTTGCCCCTCATCCACCCTGACCCTGAAAGCCGGTATCGAAAATCTCCTCACACGATTAGTACCGGAAGTAAAACAAGTCGAAGCCGAAGGCGTTTAAAGAATGATGGATGATGAACGATGAATTGAGTTGCATGCGTCAGCTCATTCATCGTTCATCATTCAAAATCTAACCTTCTTGCCTATGGGTTTGCGTCTGACGCGGTTTTTGCTGTTTGTATTCATTACCTCTCCGGTTGTTGCCCAAAATTTTCTGGGAATAGCGCCCAGTCCCTATGGCGGTACGCAGAGCCTGTATCTGAATCCGGCTTTTGCTACGGATTCGAAATACGGTTTTTACCTGAATATCGGTGCCGGTAACGCCCATCTCGACAATAATTACGTCCGCTATCAGGCCCCCTTTTCACTCACTTCACTCGTTCTGAAACGCGTTCCTGATCAATATAAATTTGCGGATGGCACGGTTTTATTCCGCCCGGATTTTCTGGGAGAAATTGCCAACGGAAAGCCCAAAAATGCGACCGCCTGGACCGACCTCCGCGGCCCTTCACTTCAGGTTCGGCTGGGCGATCAGCTCGCCATCGGCCTGACCACGCGGCTGCGGGCTGCCGCCCAGATTCGGAATGCGTCGGAATCGTTGATGTCGGTTATCCGGGCTGGTCTGGAAGATTCCCGACTCTATAACATTCCGAGTAAAGATAACCAGTTCAGTATCAACACCAATACTTACGCCGAGATCGGTCTAACCCTGGCGGCAGCCATTATTCAGGACGATTATCAGCAGCTTTCACTGGGTGTTACCGTTAAACGACTTCAGGGCATTACGGCCGGTTTTTTGACGAATAACGGCCTTTCCTACCGATTGCTGGCGGATACCGCCAAACTGAACAATTATTACATGCAGGTCGATCAGGTCAATGCGGACCTCGGCTACACGACTTACTTACAGGACAAAGGGCGTTCCGTTTCCCTGCGCCAGCTTTTCGACGGTAATAACCCCGGCCGGGGCTGGGGGGCCGACATCGGTTTTTCGTACCAGCTGAAATCTGACGATAACCCGGACGATTATGCCCTCCGGTTTGGGATTGCCGTTACGGACATCGGCGCCATCCGCTATCGCAACAGCCGGTACGTACAACGGTATTCAATCAACACCACCAACCAGCAATTCACGGCGCAGGACTTTAACAACGCCAGTGGCAGCGAAGGCATTGGCGAAGTGGTTCGGGATAAACTCAATCTGACCGAAGCCAGTAACAAAGGAGAATTTAAGTCAGGGCTACCAACGGCGCTCTCACTCAATGCCGACATAAACATTGGTAGCGGTTTTTACCTCACCGGCACGTTTTTACAGAATCTACGGGCAAAAAACGCGATTGCCGTTCAACAGCCTTCGCTGATTGCATTAACGCCCCGGCTCGAAAAATCGGCCTTCGGGGTGGCTATTCCGCTCGTTTTTCTCAATAACGCCTTTATGGCGGGTGCATCGATCCGGATCGGGCCGGTTTTTCTGGGAACCGATAACTTGTTTGGCATGATGGGGAGCAGTTCCAACAAACTACGGCCGCGCGGGGCCGATGTATATGCCGGACTGGCCGTGGCAAGCCTGCGTCGAAAACCGTAGCTACAGCGCAAGATGAAGGAGTTTAAGGCAATTCTGCTTTTCCTGGTCCTGGCGTTTCGGGCCGTGACCAGTACCGGTCAGACCAGTCCGGTTGAGGAATATACCGTTCGGATTGAAACGAAAGACCGCAACGGCCGGTTGTTACCGGCTACATTGACCATCACGAACGAAAACACCCGGAAAGTGCAACGCGGTACGCTGCAATCGGGTTCGTATACGGTGGCCCTGCCCGCCGGAAATGTCTACCGGCTCGATGCCAACTACAGCGGCTACCGACCCGCCCAGAAAACCCTCCGTCTCGACCGGGTCGCCGATCAGGGCCAGATCCAGCAAACCATCGTACTGGAAATGGAACGGGAAATCTCGACCGAATCGCCCGTTAACGTTAGTGTTACCGACTACGACACCAAACAGCTGATTCGGCAGAGATTGAACGTGCAGGTTCAGGAATTTGATGGAAAACGGGTGATCATGACCGGGCCACCGCGCGAAGGCCGGTTTACGTTTCTGGCCTCCTTCGGGCAGCGAATCCGGTTTACCGTGGAAGTGGATGGTTATCTACCGTATGAATATACGATTGATGTGAAAGATCAGCACGACATTACAATTCGCCTGCAACGAGCTAAAAATCCGGTGGTGACCGAAGCTCCGCCAGTTGCAGAACCTGCTGCTCCGCCCGCGAATACCCTGTTGCCGGCAACGACTACTGCTCCGACGAATGCCCCTCCGGTCGGCCAGGAAACCAAACCGGCGACACCCACAATCGCTCCGAAAACAGCGAGTGAACCGGTGTCTAAAACGGACCCGAATACCATGGCGGAAGTCAAAGTGGCTGCCCCGGTTTCACCACCGGTCAATACGGATTTATCGACCTTGACGACGGGAAAAACAGTGACGCTTAACAATGTTTATTTCGACCAGAGCAGTTATCTGCTGCGTCCCGAGTCGTACACCCAATTGAATCAGCTGGTTGCTTTGCTGAAAAGCCGCCCGGGTCTGAGGATCGAGATTTCGGGCCACACGGACAATGTGGGTGATCCGAGGCTGAACCTGGCCCTGTCCGAAAACCGCGCCCGCGTGATTACTTCTTACCTGATTACCAACGGTATTTCCGAAAACCGCCTTCGATTTAAAGGATACGGCCAGACCCAGCCGATTACGGCCAACGATACCGAAGAAAATAAACGAAAAAACCGGCGGGTCGAAGTGAAATTACTGGATGGATAAATTGCCCGCCGAGGAAGCCGAATCGAGCCAGTGCTGATAAACCTGCCGCATCAGTTCTTTAATCTCCTCAAAATAAAGGGGTTTACTGATGCAAACAGTCGCACCCAGGTCGATGCACAATTCCATTTCGCCCTCATTCTGGGTATTGACAAACAAGACCACGGGAATGCGCTGCCAATCCGGATTTTCCTTGATTTCCCGCAGCGTATCGAACCCGCTCATTCCCGGCATGTATTTATCCAGAATAACGATCCAGGAATTCACCGCGCTATTTGAGTGCCCGGTCGTTTCCTGTTGCAGAAAACGCAGTAATTTTTCGCCACTGTCAAACTCCCGGACGGGCGCGGCCATTTCCATGGAATTCAGCGCCATTCGCATCAACATTCGATCTTCTTCGTCATCATCGACCAACAACACAATTGGCTTATTTTCAGAATTAGTAGACTGTGCTTCCATGCGATACGGTTTTGTTCACAAGAAGCCTCAAAAGTCGCTATTGGGAAGCAATGCACCAGCCCATTCAATCAAATTTTAAATTTGTTTAAGAAAAAGTAAACAAAATTTTTTAACTAGGAGTTGAAAGAGCCCCGAAACCTGCTGGCTTTGGTTCGGTCAAATGGAGCAAAATCAGGGTGATTTGGCTAAAGAAAGGCTTTTTTACCGGGTGAGCAGCAAAGTGCCGCGCCGATGGGGTTGCGAGCCGCCGGGTTTAATCACGTACTGATAAATGGCCGGCGGCAGGTCCTGGCCTTCACTTCGCCCATCCCAGGGCTGCTGGTAGCCCTGCGAAACAAACACCGGATTTCCCCAGCGATTATACACCTCGACCCGGCAATTCGGAAAATCGGCAATACCCCGGATTTCCCAACTATCGTTCACGCCGTCGTTATTGGGGGTAAAAGCATCCGGAACAAACAGGACTGTGATCACCGACACCGTCAGTTTAGTAGTGAATTGACAGCCCTGGGGTGAAGTCGCCCGCACCTGGTAGGTTGTGGTGGTATCGACGCTGGCAAACGGTTGCGCGATCACCGGACTGCTCAACCCAACGGATGGTGTCCAGTAATAACTGAGTGAATCGACACTATTTTTATTCAGCTGCACCTCGCTGCCCCGCCGGACCGTTACATCCGAAACCGTAATGGACGGAGCGGGTAAAACGACAACCGTCTGGCGCGCCCGGCCCGGACACGTATTTCCGACCTGATTCAGCGTGTACGTAATCTCATAGACCCCGGGACCGGTTTTGGTTGGATCGAATTCCGAACCTGTCACCGCGCCGGCGGCCCGGCCTACCCCGGTAAAGGTTCCTCCACCGGGTTCGGCAGTTAGCACCAATGGCACCGTGGCATTTTCGCAAACCGCCGGGAAAGGCATTATCGCAGCGGGCGGTGCCGCATTGAACTGAAGCAAAACCTCGTCCGAAGAGGATTGACACTGATTGGTATCCGTAACCGTCACCACAAAATGACCGGTTTGGGTCACCGCCAGCGTTGATTTCACTTCCTGATTGAGCACCGTTCCCGTATTCAGCCATTGGTACGTATACAAGGGGTTAGCCACGGCAACTAGTCGAATCGTATCGCCCGCACAGGCCACTTTAGTCGAAGGCGGCAGAATCGAGGCCAGCGGTTTGGGATTTACCCGAACCAGGATGCTATCGGTTACGGTGCAGCCGGTCGCAGTACTGCCAATCTGTACTTTGTATTCACCGGTTTCGTGTGGCTGAAAAGCGGCATCTTTCGAGCCGGTCAGCAACCGGCCGTCTTTCAACCAGGCATACGTATAATTGCCCTCAGGTGCTTTGAGAATAACGGATTTCCCGTCGCAGAACGTGGTGGGACCGTTGGCCGTCAGCTTCAGTTTTTCGGCCTCCATTACATCGACCTTGATGCTGGTTTGCGCCGGGCTGGGTTTCCCGCAGGTGTTCCTGAATTTTTTAACGACGGTATAATTTCCGGATTCTTTAGTGATCAGAATCGCGGTGGTATCCCCTTCGAGATTCTGCCCATCGCGCTGCCACTGAAACGACCACTGATCGGACGCATCGGTTCTGAGGGTCACATCCTGTCCCTGACAAATGGAAACGCTGGTAATGATGCCAGTGGCGGTTTTAGTGATTCGGGCGCTTTCGGGCGCTTTCGCCAGCGTAATCACCGGCGGAGGGGGCGTATTGGTTGGGCAATCGACAACGGCCAGCTGAAAATCGCGACGGACGGAACCAATCCATTTGCCGTTCCGAAACTCTTCGCAAATAACCGCAAAAGCAAACAAGCCCACCTGGCTGGCCGTGACGGTCAATTGTCCGGTTTCGCCATCCACTTTCAGAGCGGGAGCGCCCGGAACCGAATTGGTTGCGCTGAAACCCGGCTTCCAGGTTATCATCGGATAAGCGGAACTGGGCTGGTTATCAAAGGCAATGCCCTGATTGGTAAATCCTTTAAACGGCGTCACAATGGCATAGGTTAGCTGATCGCCGTCGGCGTCCGTGGCCTTGAAACTGAACGTAAAAGGTTGCCCTTTGCAGGCGTATTCGCCCGTCGGAACCGAAAAAGCCGGTGACGAGTTGAGCATCGTTTTGGGCGACGGAAACTCCAGGTGAAAAACCATGCCCGACTCGTCGGCCTGGCTGATATTGTCGATAGACCCACTGCGGCAACACACGCCGTGGACGACGTAATAGCCACCCGGATCGTCGAAACGCGCCGGATCCAGTTCAATTTCCTTGCTGTATGTAACCTCACGAAGTTTCAGCGGCCGGAGTTGCGCACAGGCCTGATTGGAAACCGCTAACGCCTTCTGCTCGAGCAAGGGCAATTCAAACTCGCCCATTTTCAGATTGTCTTTCCGGCGATAAACCGCTAGTTTGACGGTCGGTTTGATGTCGCCCGCGCTGCTGTTTTGTTCATCAATGAACAAATCCAGTGACAACACGTATTGATTGGATGTCGCTTTTGCAGTAAGTCGAATATTCCCACCGACAATGTGAGAAGCTGATACCCAACAACTTGTGCCGAGGAACAGGAGTAATAAAAGAAAGGTATTCCGTTGAGCCATAACCACATGCTATCCCGGTATATTCTCACAAAAAGCAAGCCATTAAGGGGCAAATTACAAGAATAGTTCAACATTTTTTTGTTTTTGGGTCATATCGTCCGGATTTCAAACCTCCCGCAGTAACAACTACACCGAAAAACAGTATCTTTTACGAAAATTTGTAGCTTTGATTAACCATGAGGGCCGGGCATCCGAACCCAATCCGCCCTTGCGGGGTTGTTCCACAAACGGAGGGTATGACTGAGCGCGTAACGTTTTTCGATACAAAAATTGAATATTTGAAGGGGGTGGGGCCCCAGCGGGCGTCGATCCTGAACACGGAGCTCAACATTTTCACGTACCGGGATCTGATTCAGTATTACCCATTCCGGCACGAAGACCGCACCCGGTTTTACACCATTGCCGAGTTGTCGGAAGCCCTCCCGGCGGCTCAGATTATTGGCCGCGTCCGCGATTGGGCAGTAGTGGGCGAAGGCCCGAAAAAACGCCTGATTGCGGTTTTTACGGATCATACCGGCTCGATGGATCTGGTTTTCTTTCAGGGCATCACGCATTTCGAAAAGTTCCTGCGCCCCGGTGCCGAATACATCGCTTACGGCAAACCCGTCGCGTTTGGCAACAACTTCAGCATTACACACCCGGAACTGGACCCGTTAACCGCCGAAAACGAACACGGGAATACGTTTCAGCCCATCTATAACCTGACCGAAAAGCTGCGCCGGATGCGGATCGACAGCAAACTGATTGCACGCATGATGCAGCAGTTGCTCGAAATGGCTTATCCGCATATTCACGAAACGCTGCCAAATTCGCTGCTGGAACAATACCGGCTGATCTCGAAAGCCGACGCGATTGAGAATATCCATTTGCCCAAAAGCCAGGCGTGGTTAAAACAGGCCGAACGACGACTGAAATTTGAAGAGCTGTTTTACAACCAGTTACGACTGATCAAGAACAAGCTCATTCACAAAACGGAATACCCCGGGCAGGTGTTCCGCAGCATGAGCCTGCTAACCCGGTTTTACAAGGAGTTCATGCCCTTTGACCTAACGGGCGCCCAGAAACGGGTGCTGCGCGAAATTCACGGCGATCTGACCAGCGGCAAGCAGATGAACCGGCTCTTGCAGGGCGACGTCGGCAGCGGCAAAACCATTGTGGCTTTCATCGCGATGCTGATGGCGATCGACAACGGTGCGCAGGCCTGCATCATGGCACCGACCGAAATTCTGGCCGACCAGCATTATTACGGTCTCAAAGTTTTTGCCGACCAACTGGGCCTGACCATCGGTCGGCTGACGGGCTCGACCCGCACCAAAGGCCGCCGGATTATCCACGACCAACTGCAGACGGGTTTGATGCACATCATCGTCGGAACCCACGCGCTGCTGGAAGATTCGGTCCAGTTCAAGAACCTGGGGTTGTGCATTATCGACGAGCAGCACCGGTTCGGGGTGGCGCAGCGTGCGCGGCTCTGGAACAAAAATCAAGACATTTACCCGCACATGATGGTGATGACGGCCACGCCCATTCCGCGGACGCTGGCCATGACGCTTTACGGCAACCTCGATTTGTCGGTCATCGACGAACTTCCGGCCGGGCGAAAACCGATCAAAACCGTTCACCGCTACGATACCCACCGGCTGGAGGTGTTTGGGTTTATGCGGCAGCAGATCGAGCAGGGGCGGCAGGTTTACGTCGTGTATCCGTTGATCGAAGAGTCGGAAAAGCTGGATTTCAAGGACTTGATGGACGGTCACGAAAGCATTACGCGCGCGTTCCCGAACCACCCCATCGGCGTTCTGCACGGACGCATGACCGGCTACGACAAGGATTTTGAGATGGAGCGGTTTGTGAAGGGCGAAACCAAAATCATGGTGGCCACAACGGTCATCGAAGTGGGTGTCAACGTGCCCAATGCCAGCGTGATGGTGGTCGAAAGCGCCGAGCGGTTTGGGCTGGCGCAGCTGCATCAGTTGCGGGGACGCGTTGGGCGGGGTGCCGAGCAATCGTACTGCATTCTGATGACGGATTACAAGCTCTCCAAAGAAACCCGCACCCGCATCGAAACGCTGGTCAAAACCAACAACGGTTTTGAAATTGCCGACGTCGATCTGCAACTCCGCGGCCCCGGCGACCTCTCCGGCACGCAGCAGAGCGGTATTGCCGACCTCATTCTGGCCGATCTCGCCAAAGACGGTGCCATTCTGGTGGCCGCCCGGGAATCGGCGCAGCGAATTCTGGAAGAAGATCCGGGACTGGTCTTACCCCAACATGCGCCGGTTCGGAACCAGGTGGAAATGCAGCGCGAAGGCGAAACGAACTGGAGCCGAATTAGTTAGTATCCCGTTTTTCTCAGAATTTCAATTTGATTTCCTGCGCCATTTCGGTAACGACCTGCGGGTTTTGCCGGTTTTTGGTTTGCCGTTTTACCTCAATCTGCGTGCGCAGCAAAACATCATCGAGGACTTCGCCCGACCGCAGGTGATTCAGCAACGACCGCGTATAGACGCCGTTCCGCCCGGAACCATTTTCGGCAACATTGCCCCAGCCGGTTGCCAGCGCCAGGTACATATTGCCTTCGCCGGAGAGATCGCCAACGGGTTTAAATCCCCTTGAACCGCCCCGATTAAAGGTTTTGAATGGGTTATCGCGGCAGGCATCCATGATAATCACGTTAAAGGCCGCCCGCGTATTCCGGCGCATCCGGTCGATGAGCTTCTGCACATCCACGCCCTGAAGATCCACATCTTCCGGATCGGTCAACTTGGCGTCCACCGGAATCAGGTAGTTATGATTATCAAATTCGATGCCGTGTCCGGCGTAGAAAAACAGCGCGACATCCGCGTTTTTAAGCTGCTGATTAAAATCACCAATGCTCGTTTCGAGCACAGACTTGGACGAATTCGTCACCAGCGTCACCAGGAAACCCAGGGCCCGTAGCCGGTCGGCCATATCGGTGGCATCGTTGACGGGCATTCCTTCCAGCGACGACCCATTCTGGTAAGCAGAATTGCCAACCACCAGTGCGAAGCGTCGGGGAAAAGCCATCACCACGGGCGGACTGACCGGCGGCTCCGCTGGCACCGTCGGTTTTGATTCGGCCGGTCGCGAAACCGCAGCGGTGGCTGTTTGGTTAGTCTGAACCGGTTTTGTGCCCACCGTACTCGTTGGTTTCGATTCAGCCGGTCGCTGCACAACCGGATTGGCGGCTGGCATTGACGACGGTTCATCGTCGGCGGGAACGACGCAGACCACGTTTTTTTCCTGAAACTGCTTCAGAACGTTAGTTAGATTGGCTAAATTATCAATCACGTCCGCTTCGGTGCTTTTGATCTGTTTGGCTCGTTCAAAATATGGCAACGCCTTTCTGAAGATCCCACATACCTGTCCTTCCACCCTCTTGCCCTCCTTGGCATATTCCGTCATATTCATGCCGTCGACTACCTTTTTAAGCTTAACGGCCCGATTAAAATACAGCACGCCCATGTTGTAGTTGGCATCGTAGCTAGTGGGATCGAGCGCGAGCGAGCGGTCCAGGTAATACTTTTCCCATTTTTTTTCGATGGCATATTTCTGCCGGACCTCCGCCAGCCGTTGGCCATATTCCCGCGCGGCTGACGCATGCAGGGCCGACTGATCATTCGCTTCCAGTTGGGCAATGGCGGTTTTCTGATCGGCAATACGTTGCATGACGGAAGTTAGCTGTTGTTTGACCTCCCCATTTTTAGGCTCTTTTTTAAGACGCGCCGTTAACCGCATCTGCTCGGTCAGGTATACGTCCAGCGTTTTTTTGGTATCCGCCAGTTGTTTTCCCAGATCGCTTTCTTTTTTGGTTTCAATCTCCAGTCTACTGACTTCTTCGTCCGTTTTAGCGGAAATGTTCGTGTAGATGATGGAAAGGTTAAGGAGGCTTCGGGCATCGTTCGGATTTCGCTCAACCGCGCGCTTTAAACCGCTAATGGCTTCGTCCATCCGATCCGCAGCTAACAGAATATTAATGCGTTCATTGGCGAGATCAATACTAGTCGGGTGAATGGCAATTGCTCGATCAAGAACCGAGAGCGCCTGCTCAAACTCCTTGTTTCCCCTATAATAAGCAGACACGCTGTAGTAAACCGCAGCGTCCCGTCCTCCGCGCGCCATGTATTTTTCAAATTGTTCTATTGCACCGGCCTGATCATTGATCTGCTGAGCCGCAATTCCGGTATAAAGCGGGGCAATGGTGTCGGTCGGGATGATTTCACCCGCTTCCGTCATTAACCGGATGGCACTCGGATAGTCTTTCTTCTGAAAAGCCGCCACGCCCCGATCCATCAAATCCTTATACTTCTTGGGATCATTTTTCTGTGCTTTCGCAGACACGATGCATCCCAACCAACCGATGAAAAGCAATACCAGAATCGCACCTATTTTCTCATTCATTTTCGACATAAATTCCATTCGCTTCAAATTCGTGACGAAAGTCGGCCGTCTCTCTGCCGAACGGTTTACATTTTTGCGCTTGAAGAAAAGAAACCGATCAAGGCGGTAACCTACCACAAACCTTCCAGTAAGGATGTCCGAATCGGGCAATAAGTTATCACTCAAACTGAATAAAATGGTAAAAATGGTTACAAAATCACATTTATTGCATTCGTACTATCTTTACCCCAAAAACCGCATGAAGCCCTTTTCCCGTCGCACCTTTCTGCAATCCGCTACCCTGCTGGCGGGTAGTCTGACCATCAACCCGGTTCCGGTTTTAAAAACCGCTCCAAAACCGCTGCGGCTGGGCGGTCCGATCTTTCTGAAAAGCGACGATCCCGAAGAACTGGCCCGCGAACACCGGCGGTTGAACTACAGCTCGGCCTACGTTCCGGCGGTTAAAAACTCGGAAACGGATAAAATCAGGGCCATCCGAGACGCATTTTCGAAGCAGAATGTGCTGATTGCCGAGGTCGGCGCCTGGGTAAACATGCTGGATCAGGATGCCGAAAAACGGCAGAAAAACCGGACCTACGTCACCGAACGGCTGGCGTTGGCGGACGAAATCGGGGCGCTGACCTGCGTCAATATTGCCGGTTCCTACAATCCCAACCAGTGGGACGGCCCGGATGCCCGTAATTTTTCGAAGGAATATTTCGACGCAACGGTGGAAAACTGCCGGAAGGTGATCGATGCCGTAAAACCGAAAAAAGCCAAATTTGCGCTGGAAATGATGGGCTGGAGTTTGCCCGACGGCCCGGATTCGTACCTGAAATTCATCAAGGCCATCGACCGCCCGGCGTTTGGGGCGCACATCGACATGGCCAACATCATCAATACGCCCGAGCGGTTTTACAAAAATACGGAACTCATCAACGAGACGTTCCGCAAACTCGGTCGCTGGATTGTGGCGGTTCACGCCAAAGATGTCCACGGCAAAGACGTTCATTTTGCCGAAACCATGCCCGGTCGCGGGAACCTCGACTACCTGGCTTACCTCCGGAACGTCACGGCTTTACCGCAGGAAACGCCTTTCCTGCTCGAACACCTGCGCACAGCCGAAGAATACGATGAAGCCCGGCAATTTGTGATCAAAAAAGCCGCCGAAGCCGGAATTCCGCTGGCGTAAGAAACGGGGTAAAGGCGGCATTATTTACCGGGCCTCATGCGAATATATTGCTTTACTGATTGATCGTTCAGGTTTTTGTACGTAGCCGGTTTTGTGTTGTATTCGTTGAGAATAACATCAATAAACTGAGTTACGATGGTGTAAATGAGTTCTTCGTCGAGCAAACCCGGCTCCAGATTGTATAAGTTACTGAAAAGCTGCGTTTTGGTTTCCGGATGGTAGGTCCTGGAATGATAGCTTACATCGACCGACACGCGGCTGTTATGCGTTAGAATAAACGACAAAACGGCGGTTTCTTCCCCCTGTTCATCGCTGATTACAAACCGGATGGAATCATTACTCACTTCCTGATACGACCCGTTTAAACCCGTATCATTCCTGATCTGGTTCAGAGTCGTTTCCAGCAGCGGTTTAGTCTTTCTCTGCCAGTAATAGCGATTACTCTGCACTTTTTCGAAAGCTTCTCTCAGCGTTTGCGCTTTCTGCTGTAAATGCTGAATTGCTTTACTTAGTTGCTGTGCCATTGGTTAGGGAGATTACAACAAAAACCGCTCTACTTCAACTGCGCCGACAACCGCTTCGCCAGCGTGTGGGTTTTGAACGACGGACTCAGTTTGTCGTACATTGCGCGGGCTTCGGTTTTCGGGAACTGCGTCCAGTACCAGTTCAGCAGATACAAACTCAGTTGCGAGTCGGGATTGGCCTTGATCTGCTCGGCCACTTTCTGATTTTGCTCGATTTTCAGCCGTTTTTCTTCGCGGGCAACGCGGTTGGCAATGGCCGTGTCGCCGGTCGACCGCTGGCGGTCGTTGTACAGATTCATCAGCACATCGCGGTACGGAAGATCGATTTCGTTCTGAAATTTCAGCCAGCTATCGGTGAGCGGTGAACCTTTCACGGTCGACTCCCGAAACGCATCGCGGGTGCCTTCGAGCGTCAGGTCGCCATCCCAGATAAACTGCACCTGCCCCGGCAAACCGGCCGCTACCACATTGTAAAAATCGATTTCGGGAATAGTCCGGCTGAACGAAAATTTTCCATCGACCGCCCGGGTCGAATCCACAATCAGGGGTTTGCTGTTGGCATTATCGGTTTTTTTGAGATAAACCATAACCGTACCCAATCCGGCGACATTGCCCTGCAATTTGACGTTTTTCTGCGCCAGAACGGACGACATGATTCCAAAACTAAGCAGGACAAGAAGGTAAAAAAAACGGTTTTTCATAGGTTCAATGGTGAGGCCTTTTCGATTTGCCGAATAATAAAACGTTTTGATACACAGAAAGTAAGGCGGTATATTACGAGAAAATACCAACAAAAATACCTATTCTGAACGGGTTTGTTTTTCGAACCCGGTGGTAAACTTATCCTCTGGCCTTTTTAAATCAAAACAATCCGGTTTAACCTATACTATTCTGCTGCATGAACGTCTCTGTTCCTTCCACCGTCTCGATTGATTCCGGGCTGACCCGCGAGAGCGCCCCCCGGCCCGTTGCCCAGGCTGAACGCATTCAAACCATCGACATCGTCCGCGGATTTGCGCTTCTCGGCATTCTGATGATGAACATTCCGTATTTTGGATTGTCCTTTACGGCTATTCACCGGTTTTACACCGTTCCGTCCGACACGCTGGATTTTCGCACTCTGACGGTCGTTTCGGTCCTTTTTGAAGGCACCATGCGCGCCCTGTTTTCAATGCTGTTCTCGGCGGGCATGTTGCTGTTTATGGCCAAAAAAGATACGCCGGTCGACGGCTACGGGATGCCCGACTACTATTACCGCCGGCTCTTCTGGCTCATTCTGTTTGGCGTTTTCAATGCGTATATTTTGCTCTGGCCCGGTGACATTCTGTACACGTACGGCGTATGCGGTCTGTTTCTATTCCCATTCCGGAAAATCCGCCCCCAAACGTACCTGCTCATTGCGTTGTTCTGCGTAACGGTTTCGGGCGTAAAAAGCTTTTTTGGCGCGATGGAAAATAAAGAAAAGCGGGATGGCTATACCCAGGCGCTCCAACTGGAGAAACAGAAAAAACCACTGACCGACGAACAGAAAAAAGCCAAAGAAGCCTGGTTGACCTGGGAGAAGAATTTCAAATACGATAAAAAGAAGGAAGAAGAAGCCAATAAAACCATGCGGGGAAACTACCGTACCATTTTCGCCAGCTACATTCCGCTCAACACAAAGTTCGAGTCTACCCGGTTTTACCTGGACTTTGTCTGGGATGCCTGGGCACTGATGTTTCTGGGCATGGCGCTGTTCAAATGGGGCTTTTTTTCGAATCAACTGTCCACCCGGACGTATTTCCTGACGCTCCTGGCCGGTTATGGTTTTGGCCTGACCTTCGGCTGGTTCGGCTTTCAGTACCTCGTCGCCTGGTTTACCGATCCCGGCAAAGTCCTCGACGCGGATTCGTTTCCGTTTCAGCTATTTTACCACATCCGCCGGGCAGCATCCGCCATCGGTCACGCGAGTTTGCTGCTGCTGATTTATCGGTCGGGCGTGGTTAACTGGCTGATGAAAGCCCTCGCCAATGTCGGGCAGCTGGCCTTCACGAACTACCTGATGCAGAGCATTATCTGTACGCTGTTTTTCTACGGATACGGTTTGGGTTATTTCGGCAAGCTTTCGTATTACGAACTCTATTACGTTGTGGGCGCGGTCTGGTTGTTCCAACTCATTTTCTCGGCCATCTGGCTGCACTATTTCCGCTTTGGTCCCTTCGAATGGCTCTGGCGCTCCCTGACTTACTGGAAACGCCAGCCAATGCTCGTGCAGCAATAGCGAAAAATGCGTTTTGCAAAAAACCGCTCCAATCTGTATTTTACAGGATGAAAACCGCTTTCTGTGTATTCCTGACGGCTTTTTGCTTCATCGCCAGCTTTACGTTAATGGCCCAACCCTCCAAACGCCCCCGCGACTACGGCATTCGATTCGGGGTTATTCCCACCGGCGCGCGGAATGCCATCACCGATGTGCCGGGCGTGCGGGTCGGGCAGGTGACGTTGCTGGAAGGGCAGCGCGTTCGGACGGGCGTAACGGCCATTTTGCCGCACGAAGGCAATCTGTTTCAGGAGAAATGTCCGGCGGCTATTTACATCGGCAACGGTTTTGGCAAACTGGCGGGCTACACCCAGGTTGAGGAACTCGGCACGCTCGAAACGCCCATCGTGCTGACCAATACCCTGGGTGTTCCGACGGCGGCTGATGCCGTTATCGATTATACACTGGCGCAACCCGGCAACGAACAGGTCCGCTCCCTGAATCCGGTGGTGGGCGAAACCAACGACGGTGGTTTGAACGACATCCGGAGCCGCCCTGTCACGAAACAACACGTGCTGGAAGCCATCCAAAAAGCCAAAACCGGTGCGGTTGAAGAGGGCAACGTGGGTGCCGGAACCGGTACGGTTTGTTTTGGATTCAAAGGAGGCATCGGAACCGCATCCCGAAAACTCCCGGTTTCGCTCGGCGGTTACACGGTTGGCGTGCTGGTACAGACCAATTTCGGGGGTGTTTTACAAATTGCGGGCGTGCCCGTTGGCGTGGAACTGGGTAAGTTTTCGTTCAGGGAAAAACTCGACGGTTCGTGCATGATGGTGGTCCTGACCGACGCCCCGCTGGATGCCCGGAATCTGAAACGACTGGCCAAACGGGCGTTCATGGGCATGGCCCGCACGGGCGGCATTGCCTCCAACGGCAGTGGTGATTACGTCATTGCCGTCTCAACGGCCAATCGCATTCCGAATACGTCAAAAAGCAGCATTGATGAGATGAAACTGCTCCGCAACGACGATGCGTCGCCCTGCTTCATGGCCGCGATCGAAGCGACGGAGGAAGCCATCATCAACTCCCTCTTTGCCGCCCGCTCCATGACGACGAGTAACGGCTACGAGGTAACGCAACTGCCGGTCGAGCGCGTTGTCGAATTGTTGAAAAAAGCCGGTCAGTTGAAGCAATAACCACCTATGTCCTGAATAATTGCGGAATCGACTGCAACATTTCCTCCCATTCTTCCAGCGTGACCGGTTTGATCATGTACTTGCAGGCACCCCATGAATAAGACTGTTCAATGTCGTGTAAATCCGTTGAGGAACTAACCATCACAACCGGAATATGCTGATAAATCGGGTGCGCCCGAAGTTGGCGCAACAGCTTCCAGCCATCATCCCGGCGGGGTAAATATAGATCCAGTAAAATAAGTACCGGAAGCGGAAATCGCTGCGTGTGGCAATTCGTCAGACACGTAATGGCTTGCTCCACCGAAGTCGCACCAACCGGTAAAACGCCCGGAATTTGCTTTCGCAATAAATAGTGTAGTATCAATTGGTCATTGAGATTGTCTTCAACTACGAGAATACTGATCGGATCAGATTCATTCCTGGCAAACAGATGGAGGTCTGTCATCGTTTTCATACTACTTCATCATTATTTCTATACAAAATAGAATTGTTTCCAACTTTAGTTTAACTAGAATTGGGAGAAATTACTAATTATAAGACAGTTTTTTACTTAACGAAGCGACCCGCAATTCTGCTTAAGCAAAATTGCGGGTCGCTTCGCTGTTTTAACAAGTAAGTTGCAGAAGTTGCAGACTGGCTCCTTATGGTTTAATTGCCCAAATCAGCCCATAATCCATCTGCGTTGGAATGTTTTCGCTGGTCGGGTCCAGCCCGGCTTTTGCAAACCACTCGCGGTATTCCCGGCGGCTATAGCACCGGCCTTTGGTCGCCCAAAACAGTTGCGCCGAATAGTCGGTCACGGCCAGCGGCCCATCCAGCGCGTCGTTCAGAAAAGCATCATGCACCCAGAGTTCACCCCCCGGCCGGATGGCAGCCGCAAACCGGTCGGCCAGGGGTTGGCAGGTTTCGGTCGGCCAGTCGTGGAAAAGGCTGGCAGCCAGGAGCAGATCGGTTTGCGGCAGTTCGTCCGCCAGCATGTCTCCAGGTTGGAATGTTATCCGGTTTTTGACGGTTTCGGCTCCCGGACGGCCACTTTTACTAAATGCTTCGAGTAATTCGGTGGCAACCGACAAAACCGCCGGACGATCCAGAATGGTCGCCGTAGCTTGCTGATTCAGCAGCAGCCACTCAAACGTATAAAAACCGGTTCCGCCTGCAACATCGAGCAAATGTCCCTTGCTTTTCGGCAGATTGGCGGCCACAATGGGGGAGAGTTTCTGGGCCCGGCCGGCCAGCGCCAGCGTGAACATCCGCGACAATTCAGCATCGTCCATCGGCGACGGGTCATCCCCCTCTTTCACGTACGAAATACCGCCCGATGTATCCAAAGGCCCGTCGTTTTTCAACCGAACCGCCATTTCGAGCACGCCCGGATCGTTTTTTTCCAAACCAACATAACCGATCAGATTCGGCACCTGATTTTGGGTCAGGTAGCGGCCCAGCTCCGTCACCCGAAGGTTGCCGGATTCGTCGTATTCCAGCATTTCCATTGCACACAAAGCCGGGAAAAGCACGGCGGCCGGGCGTTCTTTCAACCCAATGCGGCTACGAAGGTCGGCCACCGACAGCGGGCCGTTACTCAGTTCTTCCAGAACATTCAGGTGATGAACGGCGGCAATCAACAGACGGGAGCCAAACATGGCGCGCAGGTGTCGGGTAATGGGGGCAAGATCGGATTGGGGTGTTTCCTGCATTAGTGTGTTGAAAAACGTTAACAGAATGCCAAATGTAAAATGCGAAATGCAAAAGTGCGCAAAACAGCACACTTTTGCATTTCGCATTTTACACCGCGTGGCGGCCTCATTCACCCGTTACTCCTACACCAGCATCCGTTCGTAAACCGGTATGCCAGCCACCGGATCGATCCCGAACAGTTCGACGTACTGCACTTTCGGAATCAGCCCGGAGCCGGGTTCAATCTGCACAAATACCTTTTGCAAACACGCTTTCCGGCCGTTGATGGTCGTCAGGGCCATTGGTTTTCCCTGCTGAAAATCCACCCAGATCGTGCGTTTTTTGAACGCATTCAGGTAAATTTCAAAATGGTTCTCGCTGTGGTTCACCGCCTTGTGCTTGTAACCGTACGCCATTTTCCACTGAAACAGCGACAGCGATTCGCGTTGCCCATGTTCAGCATATCGAATCCAGTAAACATTGACCGGATCGTCCGCATCGAGTTGCCGGTTGGCCGTAACATTCGCTTCGTAAATAACGGTATTGGTGTTGTTGCTCCGCTGAATGTAAAACAGCCGGTTGGGCGCCGGTGGTGGAACCGGAAATTCGCGCATTTCGGCAAAAGCCGGGATCAGTACGCTGGTCAATTCCAGCAGAAACAGCAAGAGAAATGTGTGACGGTAATTCATAACAATGTTTCAGTAGTAGTGTTGTTTACGACCCTAAGACCGTCATCCCGGCCGTTCCCCCTACGCCGGTTTCGAAAAAATTAGCAGAAAATCAATCGCGCGGGTCGTCATTTTTTCTTCTACTTTCGCACAACTTAACTGCTTTCAGCGTTTTACGCAGGTATGAAGTCATTCGTTTTTCGTTTCGGTATCGTCCTGGCCGTTCTGGTTGTCGTCAATTTACTGTCGTCTTTTCTGTTTTTTCGGGTCGATCTGACGCAGGAAGGCCGGTATACGCTGTCGGAAGCCACCGATAATCTGCTGGCGAACCTCGACGATGACATCCACGTCAACGTCTACCTGAAGGGCAATCTGCCTCCCGCTTTCAAACGCCTGGAAACCAGCATTCGGGAAACCTTGGCCGAGTTTCAGGCGCGGGCCAGCCAGGATCTGACCTACCGGTTTATCGATCCAACTGCCAATCCGGACGCTAAAAAGCGGGCGGAATTTCAGACCCAATTACTTCAGAAAGGACTCTCGCCGACCAGCCTGGTTTCTAACACCGATGGTAATCAACGAACCGAACAACTGATTTTCCCGTGGGCGGTGGTGTCTTACAAAGGCCGGGAACAACCGGTTTTATTGTTGCGGGGAAACCGCTCCAATTCAAAGGAAGAACAGCTCAATCAGTCGATTGAAAACGTGGAGTACGAGCTGGCGTCGGCCATCCGGCGGCTGACGATCAAGGAGAAAAAAGTGCTGGGTGTGGCGGTTTCCTACACGAATGTCGAACCGCTCCGGTTATCGGATCTACTGGCGACGCTCCAGGAATTTTACGACATCAAACTAATTAATTTGCAGGATTCCCGCGATTTGGTAGGGCTGGACGGTTTGATCGTTCCCAAACCCGACCGCGCGTTTTCCGAAGCCGATAAATACAAGATCGACCAGTTTGTGGTCAACGGCGGCAAGGCGCTGTTTTTTGTCGATGGCCTGAAAATCGACAGCGTCGGTCGGGAAGGGACCTACGCTCAACCGCTCGACCTGAACCTGAACGATCTGTTTTTTCGCTGGGGCGTTCGGGTCAACAACGACATTATCAAGGACTTGAGCTGCGCGTTAATTCCGCTGAACGTGGGCGATATGGGCGACAAACCGAATGTCCAGATGCTGCCCTGGCGGTTTTTCCCGTTGATCAACACCTTTGGTAAAAGCCCGATTGTGCGCAATCTCGACGCGATTTACAGCCGGTTTACCAGCACCCTCGACACCGTTCAGGCCGTGGGCATTGCCAAAACGCCTTTGCTGATGACGTCACAATACACCAAAATCCTGAAAGCGCCCGCGCTGGTGAGCTACAACGAAGCCCGTCAGCAACCCGATCCGCGCACCTACAACGACGGCGTCAAGCTCATTGCCTGCCTGCTGGAAGGGCGATTTCAGTCACTCTATACCAACCGGATTCTGCCCGGCGACCCGCGGGCTGCGGCTTTTAAAGCCCAGGGAACGGCCACTAAAATTGTGGTTTGTACCGACGGCGATCTGCTCGTCAACGATATGAATTACCGCAATAACACGCCCTACCCGCTCGGCTATGAGCGGTTTTCGAAAAACACCTTCGCCAACAAGGATTTCGTGGTCAACGCGGTCAATTACCTGATGGATGACAACGGCATCATCACTGCCCGCACGCGGCAGGTGACGCTCCGACCGTTGGATAAAATCCGGATGAAAGAAGAGCGTACCCAATGGCAACTTCTGAACCTGCTGGGGCCAGCGGCTTTGGTCGCTTTCACGGGTGTTCTGTGGCAATTCGTCCGCAGAAGAAAGTACGCGTAGCGTTTTAGAGGTTATTTCGCGGACGGGGCCGCCCGGCGGTTTAGGGGAGTAAAAAGAGCTAAGCGGAGAAAAAAATATAAACTCTGTTTAACTCTAATTTTCTCCGCTAAACTCTGCGAAATAACCTCTAAAATTTCGACTATTTTTCCTACTTTTGTTCTCATTGGACTATTGGCCCCAAACAATTTGCATATGAAATTCATCGTTTCCTCCTCCGTATTACTCAAGCAACTTTCGGCCATCAACGGTGTGGTGGCAACGAACCCGATTGTGCCGATTCTGGAAAATTTTCTGTTTAAGCTGGAAGACGACATTCTGACCGTCACGGCTTCTGACCTCCAAACGACCATGATCACGAACATCGCTGTCGAGTCGTCGGAGAAGGGAGCCATTGCTATACCGGCCAAACTGCTGCTCGACACGCTGCGCGGTTTGCCCGAACAACCCATTACGTTTAACGTCAATACCGAGACGTTCGGAACGGAAATTCTGACCGACAACGGTCGCTATAAATTGTCGGGCGAAAACCCGATTGATTTTCCCAAAATCCCAACGGTTAACCGGAGTCTTTCGGTCGAACTGTCATCGGATGCGCTGCTGAGCGCCATCAACAATACGGTTTTTGCCACCAGTACCGACGATCTGCGCCCGGCCATGACGGGGGTTTATCTGCAACTGACGGCCGAAAGTGCGACATTCGTGGCTACGGACGGTCACCGGCTGATTCGCTACCGCCGGACGGATATCAGTTCGCCCAGCGATTCGTCGATGATTATTCCGCGGAAAGCATTAACGCTTCTGAAAGCCTCGTTGCCCGAAGCTGCGCCGGTGAAAGCCGAATTCAGCCAGTCGAACGCGTCGTTTACCTTTGCCGGTTCGCCAGCGGGTTCCACGCAGATGATTTGCCGGTTGATCGACGAGCGGTTTCCGGATTTCGAGAACGCCATTCCGGTCAACAACCCGAACGTGATGACCATTGGCCGGACAGATATGCTGAATTCGCTGAAGCGGATTATGATTTACGCCAACCGGACGACGCATCAAATCCGGCTCTCGCTCAAAACCAATTCACTGGCTATTTCCGCCGAAGACCTGGACTACAGCAACGAAGCCAACGAAAAACTGCTCTGCGACTACGACGGTGATCCGCTGGAAATTGGCTTCAACGCCAAATTCCTGACCGAAATGCTCAACAACCTGAGCGCCAAAATGCTCTCGTTCGAAATGTCGGCTCCCAACCGCGCCGGTCTGATCATTCCGGCCGATAAAGAAGAAAACGAAGACATCCTGATGCTGGTCATGCCGGTGATGCTGAATACGTACGCATAATCGTCTGAACTGGGATTACGCGGATTCAAGGATTAAGAGGATTAAGAGGATATAAAAAGTAGCGTTGCGGCAGCCATCCTCTTAATCCTTGAATCTGCGTAATCCCACGGGGCCGCCCGAGCGGTTCAAGACCCATTTAATCATTTCTAGCCCGGAACCTGCGTTTCGGGCTTGTCTTTTTTGTGCCTATTCGTATATTTGAGTTTGTTGCTCATTATTGCCGGACCGCAAACCGTTCATTTTGCTTTCTTTTTGGAAGCTTATCCGTTCGGCCCGGAAACGGGGATTTTTGGAAACCTACCCGATTTTGAGACAGACAGTCAGCAACTTATACGGATCCTTAATTTACTATGAAAGTCTCCCCTGCGGAACCGTTTCAACTGGTTTATTCGCTCCTGGAACACGAGTTCCTGGGCTATCTGTTTGAAGCATTCGTTGTGCAGCTCAATGCCCGTGGGGAGCTGACGTTGCAGAACCAGACGCTGTCGGCCAAAAATGCGCAGGAGTTTGCCAGCGAGCTGGATGAGGCTGATTTTGAGCTGGTCCGCATCATCGATGAAATCCAGCAGGATGTCATTCTGAAAAAATTCAATCCGAAAAAATTACCCGCCGTCGATTTCTTTCTGAAAGTCTACGACACCCAGAAAGGGGATAAAGAACTGCGTGACCGGATTTGCGAATACCTCGAAGTACGTCGTGCGTTGATTCTGGAGCGTCTGGCCGACAAGCAGTTATATGTCATGGGAAACGACGGCAATCCGGCCTGGATGTCCGTAGAGCGCATGCCCGAGAAGGCCCGCGTCTTTTTCAATTTTGTTCGAACCGAAACCGCCACCGAATATTTTCCCATTATCAAGTACCTCGGCGAACGGGTCGAATTTCAATTCAAGGATGCCCTCCTGATCTGCGACGAACCGGCCTGGATGATGGTGGGCAAGCGGCTTTTCCATTTCGACAAAAACGTCGATGGCAAGAAACTGCGCCCGTTTCTGCAAAAAAGGAATATCGTTATTCCAAAAAATATTGAGGATCAGTACTATCACCGGTTTGTGGCCCCGCTGATTGCGTCGTATGACGTATACGCCCGGGGGTTTGAAATCCGGAGTGAAGTGTTGCCGCCTGCGCCCGTGCTGACGGTTTCTGAACATGCAACGTCGCAACGCGCTGTTCCTTCCCTGTTCGACCAGTCGGTTTCGAACGGCGATGCCTACCGGAATGGACACAACCCGGCGGAACGCATGAATACGGTGTTGACGGAAATGGCCCATGCCGCGCCCGTCGATGATTCGCAGGTGGTTTTTGACCTGCTGTTTCAATACGGACAATTTACGTTCCGTTACGACGGTTTCACGGATTCGTCCAACGTCAGCATCGAAAAGAAGGGCGACGACTACGTTTTTCACAAGATTCGCCGGGATGTCCGGAAGGAGAAATCGACGCTTTTCTGGCTCAAGGAAAACGGCCTGGAACTGAAAGACAACGGCCACTCCAAACTCGGAAAAGCGGCCGCTTTTGAGTGGCTCCAGCAAAACCACAATCGGCTGGTGGAAGCCGGTTTTCAGATTTCGCAGCACGCCAACGACGCCAAGCGGTATTTTCTGGGCTATTCATCCATTGTGGTTTCGATCAACGAAACCCGTGACTGGTTCGACATTTACGCCAAGGTACAGTTCGGGGAATTTGAAATTCCGTTCATTAAACTGCGGACGCTGATTCTGAACAAGAAACGGGAATTTGCGCTACCGAACGGCGAGATTGCGGTGATTCCCGAAACCTGGTTTACGAAGTATTCGGAGTTGTTTGCGTTTATGGAACACGAGGTCGACAGCGACCGGCTGGTGCTCCACAAACACCACATTGCGCTCGTTCAGGAACTGCAGGAGGAAAGCCTGGCGTCGGCGGTGATCAGCCGGAAACTGGAACAACTGCGGAGTTTTGAAGAGATCAATTCGCATCCGCTACCCAAAGGTTTTAAGGGGGAATTGCGCCCCTACCAGAAAGCCGGTTACGACTGGCTGCAATTCCTGAATCAATACCGGTTTGGCGGTTGTCTGGCCGACGATATGGGTCTGGGTAAAACCGTCATGACACTCACCCTGTTGCAGTCGCAGAAGGAAGCCGGATTTACAGAACCGACGCTGCTCGTCATGCCCACCTCCCTGCTGTATAACTGGGAGCTGGAAGCCAAACGGTTTACGCCCGATTTGCGCGTGATGGCATATACGGGAACGTATCGCGATAAAAATACCGCTCAATTTGATGGGTACGACGTGATTCTGACCTCCTACGGGATTGTCCGGATCGACATCGACCTGTTGAAAATGTACCGGTTTCATTACATCATTCTGGACGAATCGCAGGCCATCAAAAACCCGTCGTCGCACATCACGCGGGCGGTGATGCAGCTCAATTCGGCCCACCGCTTGATTCTGACCGGTACTCCGCTGGAAAACAGCACGATGGATTTGTGGACGCAGATGACGTTCATCAACCCCGGTTTGCTGGGCAGCCAGACGTTTTTCCGCAACGAATTTCAGATTCCGATCGAGAAAAAGAACGACGAGCAAAAAACGCAACGGCTCTACGGGATCATTAAACCGTTCATGCTCCGGCGCCATAAGTCGCAGGTGGCGCGGGACCTGCCCGAAAAAGTGGAAAGCGTTCACTACAGCGACATGTCGCCGGAACAGGAAAAACAGTACGAAGAAGCCAAATCGTATTACCGAAACCTGATTCTGGAGCGCATCGAGGAAGAAGGCGTCGCCAAATCGCAGATGGTGGTTTTACAGGGGCTGACCAAGCTCCGGCAGATTGCCAACCACCCGCGCATGATCGACGAAACGTACGAAGGCAATTCCGGGAAGCTCGACGACATGGTGATGCGGCTGGAAGGGGCCATGGCTGATAATCACAAAATACTGGTTTTCAGCCAGTTTATTAAACACCTGGATGTTGTTCAGGAGTATTTACAGGAACGCGGGATTCAGTACGCCTATCTCGACGGATCAACGCAGGACCGGCGCGGACAGGTAAATCTGTTTCAGAACAACGACTCGATCAAGCTCTTTTTGATTTCGCTGAAAGCGGGCGGTTTGGGGCACAACCTGACCGCGGCCGATTACGTGTTTATCCTCGATCCCTGGTGGAATCCGGCCATTGAAGCCCAGGCCATCGACCGGGCGCACCGGATCGGTCAGAAACGAACGGTTTTTACCTACAAATTTATTTCCCGGAATACCGTCGAGGAAAAGATTCTGGCCCTACAGCGTTCGAAGCAAAAACTAGCCAGCGATCTGATCACGACCGAAGAGAACTTCATGAAATCACTCACGAAAGAGGATATTCTGACCTTGCTGGAATAGCGAATCAATTCAGATTCAGCAACGCTTTCAGCCGTTCGTAGAAACCGGTGTTTTTGAACGTAAAGGTTTTGTGCAGAATGTAATTGGAGATAAAACTCAGGCCCATCCCAAACGTGTGCGAGACTAACTTATTCACGTTCACGGTTTTCACCGAACCCGGAAGTGTAAATGTGTAAATACCGTTCTGGCTGATGGAGAAATTGTATAAGGCCGACGCGCCGTAAACGGTAATCAGGCAGGAAATGACCGAAACCATCGCGAATTTAACCATTTCCCGCCGGGTTTTTGCCGAGTTCTTGGCGTTGAAAGCCAGCAGCTTGGTCAGAAAAAACCCGATAAAAAACGAGGTAACATACCCAATCAGCACTCCATTTTCGTACGAAACCTGAAACCACTCCTGAAGCAGCGAACTCACCACAATTTGCAGGGATGCGCCAATGGCGGCTACAATGAAATAGGCAATTAAATCCTTTTGATTAAATAACTTGTCCGACATGTTTTAAAACAGAGATGAAAGAATGTAAGACGCAAGAAACCGGACAACGGATTGTTAGTCAGCACGTTGAAGCTATCTTTCATCTCTTGTCTATTCTCTTTCATCCCATTTTGACCCTTTCTGATTCGGGTATGAACGTGCAAATTAGCAGGAAGAGTTGAGATTTCGTTTCCATAAATTCAGGAGTTAGACAGAAAACGACTAAACGGCGTGAAAAACAAGTCTATCAAAAAGTAAAATAAAGCCATAAATGGGGCTACTTTTGCGCACGGATTTTTTTAAAGTATGTCTACATTTAACCCCAACACCCGCATTGGAATCCTTGGTGGAGGTCAACTGGGTTTGATGCTTCTTCAGGCCGGGATCGACTGGAACCTGATCGTTCATATTCTCGACCCCGATGCCGATGCCCCCTGTCGTCATCTGGCAACGGCGTTTACGCAAGGCTCGCTCACCGACTACGATACGGTTTATCAGTTTGGGCAACAGGTTGATGTCCTGACGATTGAAATTGAACGGGTGAACGTCGATGCCCTCGAAGCGCTCGAACGCGAAGGAAAGCGGGTTTTTCCGCAACCGTCGGTGATCCGGATCATTCAGGACAAACGGGCGCAGAAACAATTTTACCGCGATCACGACCTGCCCACCGCCGATTTTATTCTGACCGAAAACCGCGCCGATGTGCCGCAGGTTTTGGCCAGCCAACCCGGTTTTCTGCCCGCTTTTCATAAACTGGGCCGCGACGGATACGATGGTCGCGGGGTGCAACGGATTGCCACGGCAAACGATGTCGACAAAGCCTTCGATGCGCCGGGCGTACTGGAAAAAGCCGTCGATTTTGAAAAAGAACTCGCCGTGATCGTCGCCCGCAACGAACAGGGCGAAACCGCCACTTTTCCGACGGTCGAAATGGTCTTTCATCCCGAACAAAATCTGGTCGAATACCTGTTTGCGCCCGCAGCCGTTTCCGAAACCGTCGATCGGCTGGCGCAGGAGGTGGCCCGAAAAACCGCCGAAGCCTTCGGCATTGTTGGTTTGCTGGCCGTTGAATTGTTTCTTACCAAAACCGGTGACATTCTGGTGAATGAAGTGGCGCCCCGTCCGCACAACAGCGGCCATCAAACGATCCGGGCCAACATCACCTCGCAGTTTGAACAGCATTGGCGGGCCATTCTGAACCTGCCGCTGGGCGACACCACGGCCCTATCGCCAGCCGCGATGATCAACCTGCTGGGCGAACCCGGCCACAGCGGCCCCGCCCGGTACGAAGGCCTGGAAACTCTGCTGGCCATGCCCGGCGTGTTTCCGTTTCTGTACGGTAAAAAAATCACCCGCCCGTTTCGCAAAATGGGGCATATTACCGTTATTAGTTCGGATTTAGAACAGCTTCGGCAAAAAGCCGAAACCGTGAAGGAAAGCATAAAAGTTAAGAATGAAGAGTGATGAGTGATGAGTTGGCTGGCGCAAGCTAACTAGAATGCGTCAGCCAATTCTTAACTCTTACCTCTTAACTAAAAACATGGTTGGAATTATCATGGGGAGCAGCTCGGACCTGAAGGTCATGCAGGAAGCTGCCGATATATTGGCGGAACTGGGCGTATCGTACGAAATCGATGTCGTATCGGCCCACCGGACACCGGAGAAAATGGTGGAATACGGCAAAACCGCCCGACAGCGGGGCCTGAAAGTGGTCATTGCCGGTGCGGGTGGAGCCGCCCATTTACCGGGAATGGTCGCTTCGCTGACGACGTTGCCGGTGATCGGTGTGCCGGTCAAATCCAGCAATTCAATTGACGGCTGGGATTCGGTGCTGTCGATTCTGCAAATGCCTTCGGGTGTTCCCGTTGCAACGGTGGCGCTCAACGGCGCCCGCAACGCCGGAATCCTGGCGGCCCAGATTGTTGGCACATTCGACGAAAAAGTAGCCGACCGCTTGCAGGCCTACAAGGAAGATATGAAAGTGAAAGTGGAACAAATGAGTCAGGAAGTAAGAAACAGATAATGGGTTCACAGTTTACCGTTTTCGGTTGGCTGACGCGCGTATCAAATGAATGCGTCAGCCAACCGAAAACGGTAAACCGTGAACCGAAAACCCAATTATGGAAACCGAAAATGCGAAGCGTAATCCCCGGCCGACGGAGGGTTCAAGTCTGCCAACCATTACACTGGCTGTGCTGGTGTTGACGATTCTGGCGTTGTTATACGTTGGTTATGAGTACGTTGCCGATGACGTAAAAGGGTCCTCAGAACTGACCAACGTGGCGCTGGATACAACCGTTCAAAAACCGGTTGAACTGCCGCTGGAACCGGAGCTGGCTGCGCCCATCGAAATTGACACGTCCAGCCGCAATGCGCCGGTAGATATGTCGCAAAACACGCCTGTGCCCCTCGAAGAAGGGAAAGAAGAGGAAAAAAAACCGGCACCCGCCCTTGATTCGGAAGAACGACCGGCAGTAGGAAAACCCGCTGAAAAACCGGTGGCGGAAACCCGCACCGAAAAACCGCAGGAAGAGAAACCGGTTGCGGAAAAACCGAAAGAGGAAAAGCCCAAAGAAGAGAAAAAAGAAACGCCTAAAGTCAGCGTTCCGGCGGGGGGAGTATCGCTGACGCATACGGTAAAACCGGGTGAAACGATCTACAGCGTTGCGACAAAATACAACCTGAGTATCAATACGTTGAAAGCCTTGAATCCGGATTTGAAAGATAATTCGGTGAAGGCTGACGTGACGAAATTAAAAGTGAAAGCGCGGGCGTACCACACCGTTGGGGCCGGGGATATTCTGCGGGTTGTGGCCGAGAAATACGGTGTTACGGTCGATGCGCTGATGAAAGCCAATGGAAAAACCAAGAACTACGCGGCCCGGGGAGAGAAATTGATCATTCCATACGCCGAAAAGCAGTAGGCAGTAGTTTCCGGGGCGAATTGACTTTTTCCAATCGTTCGGCCATTGCCGATTCAATCTTTAAAACCGCTTACATGAAAACCATTTTTGCCACTCTTCTCTTCATTGGTATCGCCCTGACGGGTGCTACCGCCCAAAACAAAATGACGAAATCTGATCTCACGCACGTCGTACTGTTTAAGTTCAAGCCGGAAGCAACGCCCGCGAAAGTGCAGGAAATTATTGCCGCGTTTGAAGCGCTGCCGTCAAAAATCAAGCAAATTAAAGGCTTTAAGTGGGGAACGAACAACAGCCCGGAGAAACTCAATAAAGGCCTGACGCACGCTTTTGTGCTGACGTTCGACAACGAAAAAGACCGGGACGACTACCTGCCGCATCCGGCCCACAAGGAATTCGGCAAGATCGTCGGCCCGTGGCTCGACATTGTAACCGTTGTTGACTTCACGAATCAGGCGAAGTAATAATAGAGGATAAAGGGAGGAGAGGATGAAAGGAATAACGGTTTTCCCTTTTCCTTTCATCCTCTCCTCCCTTTATCCTCTATTTCTCTACTTCACCCAAAAAACCCTTCCGCTTCAGGAGTGTATCCATGAACTTCAGTTCATTTTCGGTGGTAAAAATCGAGTACGGCAGGTACAGAAACTGGGCGTTCTTCATGCCTTTGGCCACAATTTTAGCCAGCCAGTTCACTTTCATTCCGTTCATGGCCTGATCGTTGGAAACCACCAGCACATAGGCGGTTTTGTCTTTGGTAACGCTCCGGATCTGGTCCCATTTCAAAATACCGCCTTCCCGCGCGTTCAGTTTCAGCATGATCTGACGGCTGTCGATTTCATAGACGTATTTCTGGAACAGCGATTTGGTCTGCTCCATTTGCGTAATACCCGTAAATTGCACCGCCCAGAAGAGCACGTACAGAATGGTGAGCAGCACGATGACGAGGTAAATCCACCAGTTCGGATATACGCCCGTGACGTTCAGAATGGCATTGATAAAAATAAGCCCCAGTGGAACGAAGCCCCAGTACCAATTGTGTTTTACCCAGCTACGCATCGCCAGACTGATGTATGTTTTCTGGTCGAGGGCGTATTTTTTGGTTTTAATAATCATTGAAATAGATAAACTTTTAAGACAAGAGCGGATAGACAAGAGTACAAAGAAAAGAAACCGAGCGTCTTTTATCTCTTGTCTCACATCTCTTGTCTAACGAAGTTGCAAAAGTACGAAAAGGCTTTGTTTATTTTGTGCATTCGCCCATTTCGGTTAATTTTCATTTTTAATCAGGAGTGTATGACGGCCGAGGTTACCCAGATTCTGACACGCGTGCAGGTGGAGCAAAAAATCCGCCGGATTGCGTTTGAAATATACGAGAACAACTTTGAACAATCGGAGGTGATTCTGGCCGGGGTTTCGGGCGAGGGCCACGTGCTGGCCCAGCGGCTGGCGGATGTGCTGCAGCAGATTGCCCCGCTGGCGGTCAGGGTCATGAAAATCATGCTCGATAAAACCACCCGGCAGCAACCCGCCATTCATCTGGACGCGGAGGACGCGGTTTTTACGGATCGGTCGGTCATTGTCGTCGACGACGTGCTGAACTCGGGCCGGACGCTGGCGTTTGCCCTCCAGCCCTTCCTGAACGTGCCGCTGACCAGTCTGAAAGTGGCGGTTATTGTTGACCGGGATCACAAACGTTACCCGGTTGCCGCCGATTACATTGGCTACAAATTATCCACCACCCTGACCGAACACGTGCAGGTTGTCCTCAGCGACGAAGAACGGATTGGGGTGTATATGCGGTAACATAAGGCGCAACGCTCAACGGTTTGCCTCGCTCTCATCTTCAAAAAGCCGCATCGCCATCAGGCCATTTCCAACGGCACCACCGGCCCGAAGTGCGGCCGCAATGAATACGGTTTCGGCAATTTCTTCGCGGGTGGCACCGGCCTGAACGGCATTCTTGATGTGGGATTCAATGCAATAGGAACATTGAGTTGTCAGGGCAACGGCCACCGACATCAGTTCGCGGTATTTGACGGGAATCACGCCATCCTTTCGCTCGGCAGTATACTTTAGATTTAAAAAAGCAGCAGCCTCTTTGGGAGCAGAATTAATCAGCAAGTCCGTATAGGCACGGTCTTTCGGGGTTTGGTATTCTTCGGTCATTGGGGTTTAGAAAAATGATGCACGATCCATTACCGCAACGTTTCATACGGGGTAGATGGACTGAAAGCAAGGTAAGAAAAATAGGCGGATTTTCGGGGCTTAAATTAACGTTTTGTCATTTACTATCTGCGATTCTGGCTGCAGGCAGAAGTTTTGGTAAAGATGGGGTAAGATTTGTCATTTTATTGCAAAAGAGATTCCTTTGTCAGACTCAGCCTTCCCCAATCCACAGACAATCGTATGTTCTCAAATAAAGATTACTCTAAAATGACACTTGATGAATTGGTGTCAGAAGAGAAAAAAATGAAATCACAACGAATTACAATGGCGGTGTTCATCGGTTTTTTAGTTGGCATTGCTATTTATTCGGCTACCCATCAAGGGTTTATTCTTCCTGTTATGCTGCTAATTGGTTCTTTTCTGATTGGCTCCAGGTATGCAAAAAAGCGGAAAAGCATCCAGGCAGAAATAAGCAGCAGAAATACCGTTCGTTAATTCGCTTCGTAGTGCCTGTTTCCTCGGACAGGAAGTTGGACCTCCCCTTAACACCGCGTTTCGGCTGACAGTAACGGCCAGCGTTTTCAGGTACGTTACTGCGTCTTCTCCACCACGCCCCCCTTCCGGCTGTCGACCGAAACCGTGTATTTTCCGCTCCCTTTCACAATCCAGCGAACCTGCACGTAGCCCATGCCCGGAATGTTCGGGACTTCAATCGTGGCCGGATTGTTTTTTTGCTCCCGCGTGATGTTCAGATCGGCGTTTTCCACAATCATGGCCGCCAGCGGACTGGCTCCTTTCAGCGTAATGTAATCGGGCCGTTCGATTTTGTATTTGATGTCGTGCGATGAATGCGTGGGAATCACGCGCTGGTTGATCACGATGGCCGTCACTTCGGTCAGCCCATTCCCGAGCGGTTTTGACGTAATGGATTGCACATCCAGCTTCGGTGTCTGATGGGCGTGAAAAAGCGTGAACGACATGTTGCGGTGGGCGTCTTCTTCCAGCATAAAACCGGGGTGGTTTCGGATGTAATTCTTCTTCGGACCGCCGATTTCGATGTCGCCGTACTGTGGATGTTTGAACGGTTTCCAGGTCACATAGGCATCGTCGAACAGCAAATACTTGCCAAACTGGTTAAACTCATCGTTCTGAGTTGGTTTTTGCCGGAACAGCAGATACGGCGTCATCAATTCCGTCGAGAACGTAAACACGCCCCGACCCAGCGCCAGCCAGTCGATTTCCCCACCATAAACCGTATACAAGTCTTTGTAAATCACGAAGTAATTGTAACCGGGAATGATTTTCTCACCGGTTTTCCCGATCACATCATACACCGCCACATCGCTTGGATTGTAAAATTGCTGATCCTCTTCGGCGCCCGGCCCGCGCAGAAACATACCGCCGTAATTGTGGTAACTCTGCGCTCCGGCGATGTTCGGATGGTTGATAATGAACTTCTTGATGGCCTGCGTTTCGGGCAAGGTTCCGGGGTAGAAAAGCGCGCCGTTCTGCACGTAATCGGGTTGCCAGTTCCAGGCCCAGTCGCGGTTGGGGTCGTAACGTCCGGCCAGATCTTCGTTCACCTGCCCGTCGCCGTCGTTATCGATGCCTTCGTACCCCAGAATTTCGTATTCGCCCGGTTCGTCGGCTTTGGCCGGAATCATGCGCGTCGGGTCGTTCGGGTCCTGTTTCATGCGGCCCAGTGGGGTTTTCCGGCGCATCAGCACGATGTTCCCATCGCCGTCCAGATCATCGTATTTGTCCTCGTCAATTTCACCGTCGCCGTCGTCGTCAAACGGCATCATCCCCGAGCGGGGCGAGTTGGGATTGTTCGGATTCTTGATGAAATCCTCCCGCGCGTCGAGGTTGATGCTGGGCGCAATGTAAAACACCTTGTCTTTCAGCAACTGCGTCGTAAACTCGACCGTACCAAAATTTTCGGCCAAGTACCAGGCCGTATACATCGCGATTTCCGAGCCTTGTAACTCATTCGAGTGAATGTTGCCGTCGATGTAAAAACCGGGTTTGCGCTCGACGTTCCCGGTTTTGAAATCACTGACCACCAGCACCCACAAATCGCGGCCCTGAAACGTTTTGCCCATCGACTCGATCTTGACGAGGTTGGGATGCGCTTTCGCCATATCCTGGCAAAACTTCGTAATCCCGGCGTAGTCGTTGTAATGGTTCCAGCGCATCGGCACCTTCGGATTGGCGGGCGAACCCACAGCCCGTAAACCGGTCAAATCATCGTTCTGAGCCGGTTTCTGCTGCGCGAAAGTCGTGGTCGATAAAAGTATACAGAAAAGTACAAATAGCTTTTTCATATCTTGTTTCTCTGATCACCTCTGATTTACCCTGATAAACTCTGTGTAACAATTATATCTCAGGGTTTATCAGGGTAAATCAGAGGTGATCAGGGGTTTATTTGAGGGTTATGTCGATTGATTTGGTGCCAGTCATGGCGTTACCGGCTTCGAGGTTGGCGCGTCCGGTGCCGGAGACGAGGAAGGTGACTTCCATCGACTCGCCAGCCGCCATCGGGCTCCGCAGAATCCGCTTCCGGCCCGAGACAACGGTCTGACCCGTACTGGTTTTGAGTTCGATTTTCATCTTCGGCACAAACCGCACCCGGTCGCCGATTTCCGAGCCCGTCGGCAGCAAACCCCGGTTGATCACCTGCGCCGTGACGCGCGTCAGACCACCCGACAACGCTTCCGTCCGCAGATTCACTACGTCGATCACGGGCATTTGACGGACAAACGCCGTCATGAATTTCAGGTGTTTATCGGCGATATCGTTCAGAAACGAAACCGGCGGATTCAGTCGGGCAAAGGGCGAAATACCGCCCACTTCCGCTTTATGGCCCGGGAAATCGGGGTGTTCGATGGGTTTCCAGTCGACAAAAACATCGCTGACTTTATGGACATCGGCCCATTTCAGGAATTTGACATCGTCATTATCCGACGGTTTGGGAGCGGTTTTTCCCTTCGTGGTATCCGCCGGAGCCGCAGCTTTGGGAACCCACCAGCCCGGCGTCGAAAAACTGAATCGGCCGTAATGGTAATAAGCGGTTTGGACAAAATTACCCTTGGTCGGCGGCATCGGTGGAGCATCTTTCAGCGCCGTCTGGCTGTTATAAAGTTTCGAAACCTGATCGCCGACGGTGGCGTCTTTCTCCATGACGCCGGTAATGATGCGTTTGGTGGTTTTCGTTCGATCGAATTTCGGTGCTTCCGAGAGGTTATTGTGGGGGCTGAACGTAAAAACCGCATAGACGTTCGGGGCTTTGTACAGAAAATCGAGCAGCGCCCGGTCTTCCGGTTCCGAAACCGCCATTTCGCCCGAACCCGGTACGAAAATGGGGTAATCGAACGTAAAGTTTTTGTCCAGCGCTACACCGCCCGCGCCGTCTTCGTTGAAAGCGCCATCCTTGTCGTTGTCGGTTCCTTCCGAAATCACCAGATAACGACCGGTTTCCGCTTTGGCCGGATCGGCTTTGACCAACACGCGCGGGTCTTCTTTGCTGGGAATAAAGGTGCCGGTCGGGTCTTCCACCCGGATTTGCGTGATCAGGCCGTCCTTGTTCAGGTCTTCAAACGGATCTTCGTTCAAACGGCCGTCGCGGTCGTCGTCGGTATCGGTTCCGTTACCGCTCCGTTCGTAGCGCGGTTTGGCCACAAACTGCTCCTGCGCGTCGGGATTGACGCTGGGGAAAATATAAAACGTCTTGCTGTCGAGCAACCGCGCTACGCTATCCTGATTGGAAGCTGCAAGGAGTTTTTCGGCCAGTTGAACGGCCAGTTCGGTTCCGGCCAGGTGCGTGCCGTTCAGACCGGCTACGAGGGCAATGGCTGGTTTCTGGGCAGTTTTTCCACGACCGACTGTCAACAGCCAGACGTCTTTTCCGCCGGGTGATTTCCCAATCGACTGGAGATTCGTCAGCGTACCGTAGCGACTGGTAATTGCCTTTAAGCGGGATGAAAGTTGGGCTGCCGACGGGTAGGTTCCGGCGGGTGGCGTTTGCGCAACGGCATTGAAAACAACGGCAAAGCAACTGGTCAACATCCCGGCCAGAATAACCGGAAGGAAACGGTGTTTCATGAAAAACGACTAAACAAAGTTCGAATGATGGAGCAAAGCTTTAAATTTAAATAAATTGCCGGAAATTCACCCTGTCAGTGCCGGGCCGACGTTCGATTGAAGACCCTGACAGGGTTTAATCCTAAACCCATGATCGCTGATCGCCGTACTTTCTTGCAATCGCTCGCCGGTTTGGCCGCATTGCTTCCAGTTACAAAAACCGCTCTGGCAAAAACCGGAGCCGCTGAACGCTCGCAGATTGCCTGCAACCAATACACCTGGCACACGTTTTACCAGCGGCAGGGCCGCAACTGGGCGGCTGACCTGGATGCGTCACTGGCCGATTTTGCCAAATCGGGCCTTGTGGGCTACGAACCGTCGGTGAATTCGGCGGACGAAATCCAGAAACTCGCGCCCTTGCTGAAAAAACACAAGCTGGAAATGCATTCGCTGTACGTCAACAGCACCCTGCACAAAGCCGATGAAGCCGATAAAACGCTGGCAACGGTAACGGCCATTGCCGATGCTGCCCGACCGCTCGGTTTGCGGATTGTGGTGACGAACCCCAGCCCGATCAAGTGGGGGAGCGGGGAGGACAAAACCGATGCCGATCTGGCCATTCAGGCGGCTAATCTGGATCGGCTGGGAGCCGAACTGAAGAAACGGGGCATGGTGCTCGCGTACCACACCCACGACGTTGAAATGCGCAACTCCGCCCGTGAATTTCACCACATGATGCTGGCAACCGATCCGAAGAATGTATCACTTTGTCTGGATGTTCACTGGATTTATCGGGGTTCGGGCAATTCGCAGGTGGCATTGTTCGACATTGTGAAACTCTACGGTAAACGGATCACGGAACTGCACCTCCGCCAGTCGAAAGGCGGCATCTGGAGCGAAACGTTCGGGCCGGGCGACATCGATTATCCGCGACTGGCGAAAGAGCTAAAAAGTATTGGAATCCGCCCGCATCTGGTGCTGGAGCAGTGCATCGAGAAACAATCGCCCAACACGATGGACGCCCTCACCGCCCACCGGCAGGATCTGCAGTATGTGAAGGAGGTTTTTGGAAGTTGAAAACGTACCCACGGACTTCAGTCCGTGTAATCCCGATAAATGTTAGAATCAGGAATTATAGTGATTTCACGGACTAAAGTCCGTGGGTACGTCAAAACCAATTATTCTTCTGCCAGCGTTTTGGAAATATTCATCCGGTAGACGCCCAGCGCGGGTAAGGCTGCAGCTACAATGCCGATCAAAACGGCAACGCCGAGAACGAGCCATTCTTCAGGTAAAATACTGAGGTTGTTCAGGCTGTAGTGAAAGTTACGTTCGGCCCGCATTGAAAATAATAGTAAACCGATGCGGCTCATGATCAGGCCCAATAGAAAACCGATCAGCGAAAGCGTCAGCCCTTCCAGCAGCAACATGCCAAACAACTGTGTGCGTCCGGCACCCATCGACAGCATCAGCGCCATTTCGTACTTCCGTTCTTTCAGCGAATTATAAAGCGACACAAACACGCTGATGCCCGCAATGAGCATGATGGCGACGGCCAGCCCACGCAGCGTATCGACGCCGATGCCCAGCAAATCGAACAGGCGGTTGATTTCGATGGACGGCAAAGCCGCCTGCAATTTGGAGTTGTTGTTGATGCCCCGAGCGACCATCATCCCCAACGGATTCCGGAATTTGATCAGCATGCTGGTGATTTCGCGGGGCGCTTCGGCTTCGTGATCGTGGTCTTCCTCGGCGTGTTCCTCAGGCTCCTCACCTTCGTGTTCGTGCTCTTCGTGGTGTTCATGAATCGCCCAGACACTCGATAAGGGCGTCAGAATCAGTTGGTCGATGACGCTGCTGCTTGGGTTAAAAATACCGACGACTTTGTACTTTGTAGCGCCGTGTTCTTCGCCATTGCCGTCCAAACCGTGCGAACCGGAAAAGGTATCACCAATTTTCAACCCGGTCGTTTCGGCCACGCGGGCGCCGATGGTCGCTTCCAGGTCTTTCTGAAACAGAACACCTTGTCCGACGGTCGCTTCGAAATGATCGACGTATTGTTTGTTGGTACCGACAATCCGGAAGGTTTTGTAGCTATCCCCCATCGACAGCGGAATGGCGGTTTTGATCATTGGATTGCGGGTCAGCCGCTCAGCTTCGTCCAGCGGAATGTTGCCCGTCGGCGAGTCGATCTGGTAGATACTTGACAGAATCAGTTGCAACGGGCTGCCTTTCGCGCCCAACACCATGTCGATGCCTTTGACGTTGCGGGAAAACTGCTCGTCCAGTTGCTTGTTCAACAGCAGCAGCAGCGAGATAATCGTGATGCCCAACGTCATCAATAAACCGCTGAGGAAACTGCTGAGCGGTTTATCTTTCAGATTGGCCCAGCTTATTTTAAAAAGATTCATATCCAGTTAGTCCATTCTTAGTTTAACGTTTATGGTTATGAGTAGTCAGCTGACTTTCAACTATAAACCATACACCCTAAACTATAAACTTATAAATTCACCTGATTCGAGAATTCGTCTTTCAACCGTTGGTCATGGGTTACCACAATCAAACTCGCTCCGATTTGCTCGGACTGTTCGCGCAGCAAAGCCACCACACGGGCGCAGTTGACATCGTCGAGACTGGAGGTGGGCTCGTCGGCCAGAATGACCCCCGGTTTGTTCATGACGGCCCGCGCAATGCTGACGCGCTGCTGTTCGCCCTGGCTCATTTCGTGGGTTTTCTTGTTGAGATGGTCGGCAAAACCCAGGTGGGCAGCCAGTTCGCGGGCGCGGTTTTTGTCCTGCGGATTTTTGGCTAAATAGTTTGCCAGCAGAAGGTTATCCATCACCGACAGCGCACTGACAAAATGCGGTTTCTGGTAAATAATCCCCACATGAGCCGCCCGAAAGGTGGCGGTTTTGGAAACCGGTAACTGCGTCAGATCGGTTTGGTCGATGGTGACCGAGCCTTTTTCAGGCCGAAGGAGCAACGCCAGCAAGTGGAGCAGCGTGGTTTTCCCCGTACCGGATTTCCCCAGAATCAAAACCGCTTCGCGATCGTTGCAGCGAATGTCCGGAAACGAGAAACGCTTGGTCGGTGAGTAAGCGAAGGTCAGTTGATGCGATTGAAGCATACGGCTAATATCATCAAATTTTTTCGAAAGATACGTAGGTTTGTAGCGTTATTGCGTTCCATTTTGATCATTCCATGAAGCGAATTGCCATTTTTGCCTCCGGCTCTGGCTCCAATGCGGAGAAAATTGCCGGTTATTTAACGGATCATCCCGACATTGAGGTCACGCTGATTCTTTCCAACAACCCGAAAGCCGGGATTATCGATCGTGCGCGCCGGGGTTTTGGCTCCGATCAAAAACTGCACGTGCCGGTTTTGGTGTTCGATCGAAAGACGTTTTACGAGAGTGACCGTATTGTACAACTACTTCAGAAACAGGAAATTGACCTTATTGTATTAGCCGGTTTTATGTGGCTTATACCGGAAGCTCTGGTGAAAGCGTTTCCTCAAAAGATGATCAACATTCACCCGGCCTTGCTGCCGAAATACGGCGGAAAAGGCATGTACGGTCATTTTGTGCACGAAGCCGTGGTGGAAGCCGGAGAACTGAAATCCGGGATTACCATTCATTACGTCAATGAGCAGTACGACGAAGGCAACATTCTTTTTCAGGCTTCCTGCGCACTCGAGCCGTCGGATACACCGGAAGATGTGGCCCGAAAAGTGCAGGTGTTGGAACACCGATATTACCCGGAAATTGTGGAGAAAGTGTTACTGAATCATGAAATAACGAATCATGAATAACAAATATCGAATAGCGAAGTGGGGGCAGTACGGTTTTGTGGGGTTAGTCGTCCTGATGACGAGCCTGGCGGGGTGTTTTCGGCCGGCAATTCCGATTTCAATGTCGCCCCATTATCCGGTGGATGTGTTTTACGAGAATCAGCAGCCCGACCGGCCGTTTACGGAACTGGAATGGCTGGAATACAAGGAAGAATTTCCGCTGGCCGATCAGCAACAACCGCAAAAGGGACGGATGGTCAAACGGGGAAACAACATCGAGCAAAAGGAATTACTGCTGGCCCGCTTGACGATGCAGGCTAAAAAAATAGGCGCCGATGCCCTGATTGCGGTTCGGTATCAGTATTATACGTCGGCAACCGTCAACGGATATTCGATGCGGGGCATGGCCGTCAAGTATCAGAAGGAGCGGGAAGTGGGGCAGTAAGGCTTACTTCACCTCGTCATAATCCACGTATTCCCCGCCTTTCAGCTTGGAATCGGTGGCGCCGGGAGTCGTGGTATAAACGCGGGTTTCGCCTTCGCGGCCTCCCCGATTAAAACGTTCATTGGCTTTCCGCTGCTCTTTCGCGATTTGTCGGCCGACGAGCAGCCAAAAGAAAAACCGTCGGACCGGCGGAACGAAGGCGATGAGGAGCAGCAGAACGAATAAGAATTTGAATAGCATGCGGAACGACTGGGCTGTTCGAATTATGAGATAAAGATATAACGCAAAAGGGAAACAAACAGTTGCTCTACTGTAATTATAAAAACCTTAAAATTATCGTCCCCCGAAACGTTTCGTTATCTTTACTAGCAAATCAACACACGGATCATGATTACAATGCCATCACAATGGGAAAATCAGTCCGGTCAACCATTACCAACGACATTTCAGACAGTCGAAGAATTTGAACAGTGGCAGCGCCAATCTGTTACCGAAGGCAGTTTTGAATTTGTACGAGGCCGGATTCTTCCGAAGGAATCGATGAAGCAGGATGAAATCTATATTGCCAATTTTCTACTACGAAATTTTGTACAAACAACGTATTTCCAAAAAGGTGATCTCCTGATACCAGAAACCGATTCGTATGTGGATGGATTTAGAAAGCGGATTCCGGATTTAACGTATTTTACGGCGGAACAATTACAAACCATTCGCCGGGGCGAACGGGTTAAAACCGCATTTGCCATTGAAATTCTGTCGGATTCTGAAACCTACGAAGATGTCAATGACAAGATTCAGGATTATTTCGATGGTGGCGCACAATTGGTCTGGTACATTGCACCCAAACGACAGAAGATTTACGTTTACACCTCTCCCGATGAATCCAAAGCATATAAAGGTAACGATATCATCTCAGCGGCTCCGGTAGCTCCGGACTTTCAGTTTAAGCTGGCAGATTTATTTTCCTGATTGGCTTTACAACGAGTTGGTTTGATCAGGAATCATAGTAGCTATCTACCATTCTCAAAGTCACTATGAAAAAGATACTACCGCTGCTAACATTACTGTTAATCACCTGGGGCTGTCAGCCCAACGAACCGAAACATCCCATCGTGGGCGACTGGCGCTGGGTTTCATCAACCGGCGGAATAGCGACTTTGCACCTAAAACCCAGGGACAACGATGTACGTATTTTGCGGTTTAAAGAGGATGGAATATTTGAGGTCTATAGCAATCAGGCTTTATTATATTCCGGAAACTATCAATTAATCAACGCAAAAAGTATTTACAATGCCGACAAGGAACCAGGTATTAGTGTTAGCAATTTCGTAAGTCAGAAGAAAGATACAATCAATTTTTACCCATTATACTTAATGAATGGGAATAACAGTATAATCAGAAAAGTTTCAACTAGAGAGCTGGAACTGGCGGATAATTGCGATGATTGCTTTCGACACACGTTTACAAGAGATTAAAGCCATATACCCAGAGAATCATATTCTTCCTTGTTGAATGTAGAATTATCCTGGTAAAAAATCATCGTTTTGCCAAATTTTACCCTGAATCAAGAGATTTCCTTGAATATATCCTCCTCGGATTGGAATCCAGCTTCTTCGGCAACTCCTTTCATTTCCTGACGTATCTGATTAACTTTTTCCAGGTACAAATAATCGTCAATAATCTTTTGAATCAATTTTTCTGACGATAAGTTGAGCTGCTTTGATTTCTTTTCCAAGTCATCAAACGCATTTTCTTCTATGGAAACGGTCAGAACGGTCATGATTCTGTTTTTAGTAAATATCCGATTCCTTAACATAAAAAACAAAAAAACCGTTGAGCTTCCCCCTGGTAAGTCGCTCAACGGTTTTGGATTACAGAATCGCTTCTACCGGCTCAGATACAAATTCCGCTCGGAATACACCTTCTGAAAGAATTCATCTTCCAGATCGTCGATGAAGTAAATGCCTTCACCGGTCGACTTCATTTCCGGGCCCAGTTCTTTGTTCACATTCGGGAATTTACTGAACGAGAAAACCGGTATTTTGATCGCGTACCCCTTCTTCACCGGGTTGAAATCAAAATCCTTCACTTTTTTCTCACCCAGCATCACCTTCGTGGCGTAGTTGACATACGGTTCCTGGTACGCCTTGCAAATGAACGGCACCGTCCGCGACGCCCGTGGATTGGCTTCGATGATGTACACCACCTCGTCTTTCACCGCAAACTGAATATTGATCAACCCGACGGTGTTCAAGGCCTTGGCGATGGTGCGCGTATGGGTTTCGATTTGCTGAATGACAGTGTCGCTCAGGTCGAAAGTCGGCAGCAGCGCGTAGGAATCGCCGGAGTGAATCCCGGCCGGTTCGATGTGCTCCATCACTCCGATGATGTACACGTCTTCGCCGTCACAGATGGCGTCGGCTTCGGCTTCGATGGCGTTTTCGAGGAAGTGATCGAGCAGAATATTATTGTCGGGAATGTCGTGCAGAATCTTAACGACGTGTTGTTCCAGTTCCTGTTCGTTCAACACAATTTTCATGCTCTGACCGCCCAACACGTAGCTGGGCCGCACCAGCAGCGGAAAACCAAGTTCACGCGACAATTCGACGGCTTCGTCGGAACCGCGCACCGTCCCGAATTTCGGATACGGAATGTTGTAATCGCGCAGCAGCGCCGAGAAACGACCGCGATCCTCGGCCAGATCAAGCGATTCGTAATCCGTACCGATGATTTTAATCCCGTAGCGCGTCAGTTTTTCGGCCATTTTCAGCGCCGTTTGTCCGCCCAGCTGCACGATGACACCCACCGGTTTTTCGTGCATGATGATCGCGTGAACGTGTTCCCAGAAAACCGGTTCGAAATACAATTTGTCGGCAATATCCGGATCGGTCGAGACGGTTTCGGGATTACAGTTGATCATAATCGTCTCATAACCACACTCTTTGGCCGCCAGAACGCCGTGTACGCAGGAATAATCAAATTCGATTCCCTGCCCGATGCGGTTGGGTCCCGATCCGAGAATGACGACTTTTTTGCGCTCGCTGGTGATCGACTCGTTACCGGCCAGTTCGCCAACGGGCAACGCCCCGGTTTCGGGAAATTCACCACCCGCGCTCGGCAATTGCGGACTGTTGAAGGTCGAGTAGTAGTAAGGCGTACGGGCCTCGAACTCAGCCGCGCAGGTATCGACACACTTGAACACGCGCCGAATGTTATGCTCCTGCCGGAAATTATAGATTTTGCTTTCCTTCACCCCCAGCAAGTGCGCCAACTGGCGGTCGGCATAGCCTTTCTGCTTGGCTTTCAGGATTAAAGCGGGCGAAATATCTTCCAGATCAAACTGCATGATTTCACGTTCCAGCTCCACCAGTTCTTCAATCTGGAACAAAAACCACTTATCGATTTTGGTCAGATTCTGGATGGTTTTGAACGAAATACCGGCTTTGAACGCATCGTAAATATGGAACATGCGGTTCCAGCTCGGGTGCGCCAGGCTGTATTTGATGGCTTCCTGATCGGTCAGTTCCTTGCCGTCAGCTCCCAGGCCGTTGCGCCGGATTTCGAGGGATTGGCAGGCCTTCTGCAACGCTTCCTGAAAATTGCGCCCAATGCCCATCGCTTCACCCACCGATTTCATCTGCAGGCCCAGCGTACGGTCAGATCCCGGAAATTTGTCGAAATTCCAGCGGGGCACTTTCACGATCACGTAGTCGATGGCGGGTTCGAAGAAAGCCGAGGTCGAACCGGTAATCGGATTCGTCAGTTCGTCCAGATTATAGCCGATCGCCATTTTAGCGGCAATCTTCGCAATCGGATAACCGGTCGCTTTGGAAGCCAGCGCCGACGAACGGCTTACGCGCGGGTTGATTTCGATGGCAATAATATCATCGGTTTCCGGATTGACGGAGAACTGAACATTACAGCCACCGGCAAATTTTCCGATGCCGTCCATCATTTTGATGGCCAGATCGCGCATCTGCTGATACAGCGTATCGGGCAGCGTCATGGCCGGAGCCACGGTGATGCTGTCGCCCGTATGGATGCCCATCGGGTCGAAGTTTTCGATGGAACAGATAATGATGAAGTTCCCGGCACCGTCGCGCAGCAGTTCGAGTTCATACTCTTTCCAACCCATCACGCTCTGCTCAACCAGCACTTCGTGAACCGGAGAAGCGTGCAGACCGTTGTTCAGCGCCTTGTCAAAATCTTCCGGCCGATCGACAAAACCGCCCCCGGTTCCGCCGAGGGTGAAGGATGGCCGGATGACCAGCGGAAAACCGATTTCCTGCGCAATTTCTTTTCCTTCCAGAAAGGAACGGGCCGTGCGGCCTTTGCAAACGCCGACGCCCAGCTCGAGCATTTTCAACCGGAATTTCTCGCGGTCCTCGGTGGTTTCGATGGCCTTGATGTCAACGCCGATGATGCGAACGCCGTATTTTTTCCAGACACCGGCCTTGTCGCATTCAATGGCCAGGTTCAGCGCCGTCTGACCGCCCATGGTTGGCAACACCGCATCAATGGGCCGTCCCGCTTCCTGATGCGCTTTGAGAATCTCCACGATGGATTTTTTCTCGAGCGGTTTCAGGTACACGTAATCCGCATTGATGGGATCGGTCATGATGGTGGCCGGGTTCGAGTTGATCAACGATACCTCGATGCCTTCTTCGCGCAGGGAGCGGGCTGCCTGTGAACCGGCATAGTCGAATTCACACGCCTGACCAATAACGATGGGGCCGGAGCCGATAATGAGAATCGAACGAATTGAAGAGTCTTTGGGCATTACAGTGAGACAATTGAATAATGAATCTGAACCGTCACAAGCGACGAACCGACGAACAATGTGGGACGAATTAACGGCCCACAATCACTATTCCTGACCTCCTGAAACGTATTGGCCCGAAGCGAAAACAGGTTGGCAGCGCGACCGGAACGCAGACACAGGGCGAACCGTTTGGTAGCTTCCGAAGCCAATCTGTTTTGGTATGGTCAAAAATCCCACAAAATTAGTGGATGGAGACAAATTAGGAAGAAAAACTTTTAAATGTTTTTGTCGTTGCGCCCCAAAACCGTTGCGCAACGACAAAAACGCTATTTTTTAGTAACAAAGAGCAAATCCTGGTAATCGATCGTATTCTCACGACCCGGCCAGCTGCCGAATTTGACATCCCGGATGGTCAACCCGGCTTTTTTAAACGATTCGCGGGCGTAGGTTTCGTCGAAGGCAATCATGCTTTCGGGCAAATCCTGAATGTGCACCATCGTCTTTTCCGTGAAAGGCGTCAGAACGCGGTCGTATTTGTTTTTCTTTTCGGCGTTCAACCGGCGCGATTCGTCGTTCAGCCAGAACATCGTAATATAGCCCCGGGCACCTTTTTTCAACACCCGCGAAATTTCGGCCAGATATCGCTCAAAATCCGCTTCGAGCATGTGGGTAAACACCGAATTGAGGATGACATAATCGAAGGTAGCATCCGCAAACGGAAACCGCAGTTCGTGGCCCTGCATCGTTCCCTTCGGATTATACATCTTGTTATAGACATTCAAATGGTGAAAATTGAAATTCGGGAAACGCTTATGAATTTCCTTGTTACACCAATCGACGCCTTCCTTCACAATTTCAATCCCGTCATACGCACCGGTTGTCAGGTATTTGGTGAGCGGAACCGCCAGCCGGCCAATACCGCTGCCCACGTCCAAAACGCGGTCGGTCGGTTTCAGATCGCCAATCGCCACCATGCGATCGATCCCAAGCTGCCCCACCTTTTTGAAATCACCATCTCCGATAAAAATCATCCGCGACGGAGGAGTAAGCACATCCCGTTCACCGGTAATGATTTCTAATTGATCGATTACCGACATCGGAATTACATTTTTTAACGCCGTCTTTATCGGATTGGGAATCAAGCTTTTCAGACCCATTATTGAATGACTTTTGGTTTATATAGCCAGCAAGTTAAACATTAAAGCCATTATTTTGTAAACTTATCCCCAATTTGGCGTTTTGAAGTAAACAGTTTTTTATTGACCGGAAAAACAACAAACCTCTTGATCGTATGAATAGAATGATACGTCTGCGTGTATGGATTTTGATTGGGGTAGTTGGTCTGACGTTTTCAGGCTGTTATAAATACGAGGAGCGGGTTTGGCGCACCCCTTCCAACCAACCGGGTGGTTCCACCGGTACGCCGGGCACGCCCGGAACGTCCAATCCGGGGGCAGGCGGACCCGGCACCTCGCCCATTACCGGCTTGCCCAACCCACCGGCCCGACCTTCATACATCGACAACGGCTCGATCCGGTTGAGCGTCGACCTGAACATGGGTGGGGCCATCACCTATCTGGCGGCTTCGGGCAATGGGCTAAATCTGGTCAATAACTGGGACGCGGGGCGGCAAATTCAGGCGTCTTTTTATGCGGACCCCACCCCCTTTGCGCCCAACGGAAAAGAGCCGCACCCGCAGTGGAAAGATCTGGGCTGGAATCCGGTGATGTCGGGCGATGTATTTGGAAACCGCTCCAAAATCCTCGAAAGCCGCAACGACGGTCGGGAAATTTACATCAAAACCGTGCCGATGATTTACCCCAACGACAATGTGCCCTGTGAATGTTCCATTGAAACCTGGATTACGCTCGATAAAAATACCGTCAAGGTTCGGCATAAACTCAACAACAACCGGAGCGATACCAAACAATATTCGGCCAAACCGCAGGAACTGCCCGCTATTTTTCTAAATGCGCCCTATCACAACATTGTTTCGTATACGGGTACTCGTCCGTTTACCAACGATGTACTGACTAAAACGAACAGCCAGACGGTTTTCGATATTTTTGGCGGAAAAGAGGTACTGTCGCCGGAAAACTGGCTGGCGATGGTCAACGACGCGAACTGGGGGCTGGCGGTTTACAAACCCAACCACCAGTATTTTATCGGCGGCAGTTTCGGAACAGGCATTACGGGGGGCGAATACGATTTCACGACGGCTTACATTACTCCATCGGGCTACGAAATTCTTGACCATAACATTCAGTATCAATACGATTACACGCTGATTCTGGGCTCGCTCGACGACATTCGAAAGTATGTGTATGCGCAGCCCCGGCCCAAAACCGCCCCCGAATACCGCTTTGTATCCGATCGCCAGTCGTGGTGGTATTACCTGGGAACGGACAGTGGCTGGCCCATCAAAAATGAACTGAACATTCCGCTCGACAAAGGCAGTTTTCTGCTCATCGGGCCGGGCGAATTGTGGCAGGCTGCCGACATGCCGAAGGTCTATATCCGGGCGGCTTTCAAGACCGATGCCACCCAGGCCCGTCTTCGGTGGCAGGCTCCGAACGACCCCGAATTTATTGCGGAGCGGCTCGTCGACTTTCCGATTATTGGCGATGGCGAATACCGGACCTATGAAATCGACATGACTAAAGTGCCGGCCTGGAAAGGGTCCATCATTAAACTGGGTTTGGAACCGGCGCTGGGCGAGAAAGGCGGAGCGGGCAAATTTGCCAAAATTCAATCCATTTCATCCAAACCGTAGCGTTTCATGAAACTTCTCGTTGCGCTCGCGGCTGTTTTGCTGCTGAGCTACCGCCCGGCCTCCGTGACGGAGCGACCGGATTTTGAGCGGTTTTTTACCGAAAAGAAACTCAAAGGGTCTTTCCTGCTCTACGACCCGCAGCGCGACCATTATACCGCCTACAACTTTGAACGCACCCGCCAGCGGTTTTTGCCCGCTTCCACCTACAAGATTCTGAACACGCTGATCGGGCTGGAAACCGGTATTCTGAAAGACGAAAACTCGGTCATGAAGTGGGACAGCGTCAAGCGCAGCAACGAAAACTGGAACCGCGATCATACGCTCGAAACCGCCTATAAAGTATCGTGTCTGCCGTGTTACCAGGAACTGGCGCGAAAAATCGGTCTGAAACGCATGCAGGAGTGGGTCGCCAAAACCGGGTACGGTCAGATGGATATCACCGCCGAAAATCTCGATAAATTCTGGGTGGTCGGCACGTCGACGATTTCGCAGGAGGAACAGGTCGATTTCCTGCGCCGAATCCACGACAGTAAGGTACCGTTTGCCAAAAAGAACCTGGCGATTCTGAAAAAGATCATGCTCATCGACGAAAGCCCCACTGCCAAACTTTACGGAAAAACCGGCTGGGCCGTTACTTCCAATCTCAACATTGGCTGGTTCGTCGGCTACGTCGAAAAAGGCGATAAAGTCTATTATTTTGCCACGAACGTCGAAAGCCCCGAACCGGCCCCCGATACCTTTATCCCCGCCCGCCGACAAATCACGGAAGCAATTCTGAAACAGTTAGGAATATAAGTTAAGAGTTAAGAATTAAGAGTTGTGAACGCGTCAGCCAACTCATAACTCAATCAGTATCCCACGGCTTGCCCGTCTTTCCGCATTTCCGACGCGCCGTGGTAGACTTTGTTTACCGGGTCGGATTGAATGGCCTGATAACCGCCAAAGAAATCCTTCAAAATCAGGTGGTGACCACGCCGTTCCAGTTCGTCGCGCACTTCCTTGGAAATACCGCTTTCCAGCGCCAGATGACCGCCGTCCTGCATCATTGATCCGATGGGTTCGCTGCTACCGGAATGACTCATCCGGGCGGCATCCCCGGCTTCCTGCACATTCATGCCAAAATCGATCAGATTGCACAGAATCTGGACGTGGCCCTGCGGCTGCATTGCCCCGCCCATCACGCCAAAACTCAGATACGGTTTTCCCTCTTTCAGCACAAAAGCCGGGATGATGGTGTTGAACGGGCGTTTACCCGGTTGATATTCATTGGCATGACCGCTTTGTAAACTGAAACTCGTTCCCCGGTTGTGGAAGACAAACCCCAGACCATCGGGCACCAGTCCGCTGCCAAATTCGAGCATGTTGCTTTGAATCAGGGAAACCATATTTCCTTCGTCGTCGGCCACGGTCAGGTAGGTGGTGTCGCCTTCGCGGAGCGGAGGAGCGCCCGAATCAAACCGCTTGGCCGCCTGTTTCGGATCAATCAGCTTGCGCCGTTCGGCGGCATATTCCTTCGAAAGCAGCCACTTAAGCGGGATTTTGGAAAACGCCGGGTCGGCATAAAACCGGGCGCGGTCTTCAAAGGCCAGCTTTTTAACTTCGGTCAGCAGATGCAGATACTCCGCGCTGTTGTGCCCCAACCGCTTTACATCATACGCTTCGAGCAGGTTCAGCATCTGAAGCACGGCAACACCCTGGCCGTTGGGCGGTAATTCATACACCTCGAAACCCCGGTAGGTAACCGAAACCGGCTCGACCCAGGTGCTGCGGTTTTCGGCCAGATCTTCTTTTCGCAGATACATCCCGGTTTTTCGGGCGTAACGGTCGATGGTAGCGGCAATTTCGCCTTTGTAAAACGCATCCCGACCGCCCGTTGCCAGTTTTTCGTACGTAGCGGCCAAGTCCGGATTTTTAAAGATTTGCCCCTCTTTCGGGGCCTGCTGATTGATCAGAAACGTCCGGCGAAAATTGTCAAATTCCTGCACCGTCGACCGACTCGCTTCGAGCCGCCGAACGGCTTCCTGCCAGGAATACGCGATCACCTGCGGAACCGGAGCACCCTCACGGGCGTAGCGAATGGCCGGAGCGAGCAGTTGCTTCATGGGCTGTTTCCCGAAACGCCGGTGCAATTCGAACCAACCATCTACCGCACCGGGTACCGACACCGAAAGGGGGCCGTACAGCAGAATTGGCTGGTTATCACCCAAAACCGCTTTCAATTTTTCGGACGAAAGCCCTTTCGGCGAACGACCGCTGGCGTTTAAACCGTAGAGCTTTTTGTCTTTGGCCGACCAGACAATCGCAAATAAATCCCCGCCGATGCCGCAATTATTGGGTTCCAGCACGCCCAGCGCTGCATTGGCGGCAATGGCCGCATCGACGGCGGTTCCACCTTGTTTCAGGATGTCCAGCCCGATCTGGGAAGCCAGCGGGTGCGCCGTTGCGACCATGCCGTGGCTGGCGACGACCGGGCTGCGCGTCGCAAAATTCGGCCCGTTGATGCGGTCGCCTTTCCCGATCTGGGCCCAGGCCGACAACGAACCGATTACCATAAACAGGAAAAAACCGGTCAGGAACGAAGTGGCACAACGAATGATAGGCAGTTTCATGGCAGGTTAAGAAGCTGTTTGAGTTAGCTGGTTTTTAAACGAGAAAACCGTCAATCGGGGTTATGCTGTGTGCAACAACCTTATTCCTCCGACCTGACGGCCTCTCAAGGGGGCAGCAAGGTATTGAAAAACCGATTACCGTCAATGAAAAAGCATTTGGCCCTCAAGGGATTCTTGCACCCTCTTTTTATTTGATCAAAAACGGTATTATCTGATGAGATTTGCTTGAGTGATTTCTGCCATAGCAAACCGTCGTATTTAAGGATTTAGGACATTACCATATTAAAAAGTGTCAATGAAACTTTTGTATTAATTATATAGGATACTCCACTATTGCCCAGAATATACAGAAATGGCTCCTGTTTAATTTTAATTATTGAGCTATAAGTTCAGTGAGAAGAAAAAATTAGTAGATTGGTTTTAAAATTTTAAAAACCAATCTATGCACCCTATTCTTGTTACATTAATAAAAGAATCCATTGTTTTTGCCCGTGAAGTTCTCACCCAAACGTATTTTGTAAGGGCGCCACAAGAGACTATCAGAGAGACAACAAAAACCACCTACGTCCATATTCATGAAAAAGTATTGGATGAGGAAACTCTACAGAAATTTATTAATCAAACAACAAAACACCTTAATTCTATTATTGATGCTCAAACTCAATTGCTGCTTGAAGAAGCCCGTAAACAACGAGTTAGAGAAGCTATCCAGGATGTTCAAGCCAGAGTCCGTTCTCTTAAAATGCTGACAACATCGAAAAACCTTGACCCTAATATTACTATGCAGCTTGTTATAACTGCACTTAACCCCTTGCAAGTCAGTCTTGAAATAGCAAAATTTCGTATTCAGGATTATGGAGATCAGGATATTTGGGAAGCTTGTTATATTGTTGGAACATCTGCTCTTTTAGCTGGATATGCATTCTTGGGGCAAGATGTAAGTCGCTGGCAAGAAGAACTTTTCGCATCAATGTCGGATATACAAAAGAGGATTTTAAATGATACAGCAGTAAAAATATTACGGGCAAAAAAAGAAATACCGTGGGAAAAAGTGCAAAAACTACTTTCTCCTGAAGGTGTAGAGGATTTAATAACGGTTTATGAAGAATCGTTACTGGCTTCTGTTCCAGATATCAATAATTTAGAAGGGATAGCTATTGCTCAATCTATTAAAGAAATAACCGATACAGCAAGCTTGGAGCATCTGCTCACAGTTGAAAAGCAAAATAAGAATCGAAAAACCGTTATTGATCTTTTAAATCAGCAAATACAGTTAAGGAAGAAAACTAAATAATTGGGGGGAACCGTAAAAGCGGTGCGTATCTTTCTGATTACTGGACAAAACGCCATCTGACCTTTAGACAGGCATCAAACCAAATCTTCATCTGCTTCAAAATGGTTTCAAAATCTAATACAGGCGAACTGCTCGCCTGTATTAGATTTTGAAACCATTGAGCTGGACCTGTTAGTCCAAAAACGACACTACTTAGTAAATGCCCTGAACCCTTAGAAGCTGTTTAAGTTAATGCCGAACTCATATTTGGCGAACTTTAAACAACCTTAGCTATAACTGCTTCTAAGGTTAATATTTCAGCATACAAATATACAATTTTGCTGCGGTGTCCGGAGCAAGTGTACAGGTATCGGTGTTCTTCCAGAAACCGAACGGCTGCTGGCTGGTGCGAATCTTTTTCTCCCTATATTCCGCCCGTCGACCGGTTTTTCAAACCTTCGTCCGCAAAACCGGTTGGATCAACAAAGCAAACAATCATGGCAGAAATCAAATTAGAACTCAATCAAAAAGGACACGGGGCTTTCAATCTGTTCGAGTCAGGCACTAAAATTGGCGAAATGGTGATCAGCATTTCCGGCAGCAATCTGACGGTTTATCACACGGAAGTGGACCCGGAACTCGAAGGCAAAGGCTATGCGAAACAGCTCCTCGACGCAATGGCCGCCTATGCCCGTGAACACGATCTGAAAGTAATTCCGCTCTGTCCCTACGTCAATGTCCAGTTCAAACGCCACCCGAACGACTACACGGATATCTGGAATAAGGAAGAAGTGCTATAAAAGGGAATGATAAATGTAAACCGGCGACCCGGTTTACATTTATCATTCATTTCTCCAACAGTTCTTTCGGTAACACCTGAATCGGGCGGATTTCAATATTCCGGTAAAATAACTCCGCTCCTTCCGACTGAAGTTGCAGTTTTCCTTTGGTCAGCGGAACCTCCAGGCCGTCGACAATGTGCCGGGCTCTGGTCACCACCAGATTGACTTTCCCGTTCATCACGTGCAGACAGGTGTCGCCGAGGCAGTAGAGTTCCAGCACATTCCACTCGCCGGACGGTTTTTCGTTATCCGGGCTTTTTACGCACCAGCGGCCCACCGGCGTTTTGTCTTTGAACGTCACGGGTTCGGCACCGGGCTGGTAAACGTAGCGTCCTTTTTCATCTTTTCGGGCCGAAATATCCGCCGACACATTCATCACGCCCCAGTAATCACCACAATCGCCTTCCTGAATCTGGAATTCCAGCGATTCCATCCAGAGATGCGCCGTTCCGTGGGGGCCAACGCTGTGGTACAGTAAACCGCTGTCGCGGGGCCGGTCAAGTTTGGGCGCCCACTTGAGCTGTCCCCATTTGAACTCCAGCCGCAGGTGGTAATTTTCAAATTCTGCCAGCGTATTGATGCCACCGAAGATCTCGCCCGACACCCGAATCGCCGGTTTTCCGTCGGTTTCAACCACCGAAAAAACCGCCTTTGGGTCATTGTTCAGGCCAAACGGCTCGGTTTTGGTCTGGTGTGGACGATCGAGGTACGATTCCCAGCCACTGAGATTTTTTCCGTTAAAAAGCGACGTCCAGCGATCCGGTTTCAGGGGCGATTGGGCCAGTGTGGCCGATGCGAGAATTAAAACAAAACCGGCAGAAAACAGTCCGTGTTTCATGAGAAGTTTGCCCGAAGTCAAGTGTTTCGACGGCTAATTTACCCATTTTTGGCCAAGCACAAACCGGTTTTTGCGGCAACGAGTACCCGGTTTTCCTCCTCAGTCTACCGGAACTTTCTTCTTCCGCCGGCGCAACCGCAGCATTTTATTGATGTCTTCTTCGGAGGTCTGGTCGCCGAGCAAAATGCCCCAGGGTTCCATGCCTTCGACGCGGTCGAAAATCACTTTCATGATCGCAATCGTCGGAATCGACAGAAACATCCCGGAAACGCCCGCCAGCGCCCCGCCGATCAACACGGCCACAATCGACACCAGCGCATTGATCCGCACTTTGGAACCGATGATAACCGGTACCAGAAAGTTGTTATCAATGAATTGTACCACCAGAAAAACGCCTACCACGCCGAGCAACGTTGCCGGTTCGGGATGATTTACAAACGTAACCGCCACGGCCAGGCCGGTTGCCACCAAACCACCGATGTACGGAATCAGGTTTAAAATAGCGGCAATGACGCCCATCAAAACCGCGTATTGAACGCCCAAAACCAGCAGGCCCACCGAATTGAGAACCGCCACGCAGGCCGTTTCGGTAACCAGCCCTACGACGTAACTTTGAATCACACTCCGGATTTCGCCCAACACTTCGCGCACGCGTTCGGTGTGTTCGCTGGCAAATGACCGGATGATGAACTGGATGAGCATGGACCGGTAATACAGCAGCAGAAAAACATAAATCGGAAGCAGCAACAACGTGCCGAGCGGCCCCGTGATGACCCCGAGCGTGTCGGACCCCTGCAAGGTATCCATCGTTTGTGCCTGGGCTTTTTTGAGGTACTGATCCTGCTGGCTGTAGCTCAGGTTGTATTCCTGCCGAATCCAGCGCCGGGCATCTTTGTAAAAATCGCTGAGGTTTTTCTGAAGTTTGGGCCAGTCATCGGCAAAGCGGGAAATCTGCATGGAAATGAGCATCGTCAGCCCCACCAAAACCGCTACGGCCAGAAATAGCGCCAGACTAATCGCAACGACCTTCGGAATGCCGCGCCGAATGAGCCAGGCTTCGACGGGCCGCAGTAAAACCGCCAGCAAACCCGCCATGGCGAACGGCACAATAATGTCCTGACCGAGATAAAACGCAGCCATAAGCAGGCCAATAGCCAGAAGGGAATGGGAAAGCCGGTGGTAGAACGGCGGGGGGGTAGCCGAAGGCATAGATCGTGAAGTTTACGTAAATTCTGTTTATTTCCCCGGTCACTCCACTCCACTCGTTCTGCTGCATTTCGGGACTGGTCGAACCACCTATTAACGGGATCGATCGGGAATTGTTAGGCAGAAGCCGGTCTGAATCCGGTTTTTATTCCTGTTTTTTCCTTTAACTAATAAACTCAGCGGTTTTCGTTCGCTAATTCTTTTATTTAGAAGGATTTCCAGTTGCAAAAAGAGCATTTTTCCGAAGTTCTGCAATCGCTTCGTTGCGGAGGTCTATTCACCGATTTTTTACTAACCCATACGCTATTCAAATCAAGCCACTCAGTTGCTAAAACCGCTACCGATCCTATCTATGAATCCACGCTGTTTGTATCTTCAAAAACCGGCACGGCACGGGGTATGGCTGCTGCTCCTGGTTGGGTTAATCACTCCGGTGCAGACCATTGCTCAAATAGACTTTAACCCCCCGGGAAAGGGCACTACGCACGTAAATCTGAAAATTGGCGGTTATTTCCTCATCTACGGCGGATTTGGCTTCAGCGCGGGCGTTGGTTTCTGGACTTCCTATAAACACCTGCAACCATCCTGCAATCTGTCGGTAAATGTGATTGGCAACAAAGCCAGCCTGGGCAACCGCGACCGCTACCTGACCGACTGGCAAATCAATACGGTTTTAACGCCTATGCTGACGTATGGCAGGGGGCAGGGGCTTTATCAGGAAATCAACCCGTTCTATTTTGGCACCCAGGGAACCGTCTACGCCAATTACCAGCATTCGGTTACGCTGGGCAGTAATTTTATCGTGATGCCCCGCAGCCTCGGACGAAACATTACGACCTTTCGCAACCGCACCCAGCAACTGGTTTACATCGGTTTGCGTTTCGGCGCAAAGGACTGGGATGTGAACGTCAACCTGTACGAAGATTTTTTGCCGTTTACGGATACGCCTTACGGTCAGGCACTTGCCGATAACTACGACCGGTTTTACACCGGTGGCGGCAATATTCAGTTCCGGACACGCTACCTGAAAATTAAGCAATATTCCGATGTATATACCGGTACGGCTTCCCGCGATCTGTTCGATAGCCCGGATTTGTACCATCCCTACAAAACTGATTTTTCGAAACAGCCGACCGATTCCATCGGCCGTGGCCCCCGACGTCGTCACCCGCGCTACGTGGCACTGGACCCCGGCCAGAAGTTGTTCAACAAAGGTCGTGATCTGACCGTTATTGAGCTGTCGCCCAACCTCTTCGGGTGGAACGGTCCGTTCGACAATCACCCCACGCTTCAGGTGTACGGCGGCTGGCAGGGCGGCAAAAACCAGATGTGGTCGCAGAATTTAATCCATAATGCCATCAAGATCGACAAGATCAATCCCACACACCCGGAGCCAGACCAACTCCGCCCCAGCGCCCGCAAACAGGGCCAGCAACAGGACCGGTATCACCGTTTTTTTCCGGCATATACGAAAAGTCGGTTCATCACCGGAGCGGGCCTGATTTTCAACACCATTCCACGAATTTCTACTCCCTGATCAGCCATGAATAATCGGTTACGACAAGCGCTTTTGGGGTTCATTCTCCTTAATCAGGTGGCCTGGGCGCAGACGAATCAGCAGGTGTCACTGGCCACCCTGGGCCAAATTACGCAGCAAATGCAACGTGGAATTTATGAGCGAATCATCAATCTGGGTTATTTACCGTCGCCCCCCAAATTCACGCGGGGTTTTACCCCTCAGGCGCATAATGAATTCACCTTCGTTTATTTACGGTTTTCCGATTTTGAACCCACCAGCGATCAACGGGCGTATATCGGCAAGCTATTCATGAGCGAACGGTATCTCGAAAGCCATTACAACAAGCGATACACCCATCATAAAGTCTACGAAAACGACAAGGACGGTTTTTTCATGATGTGTAAACTGTATTTCGACGAACGAACGCTCGAATACCGGCTCAATGTTTATCCGGACTACGTCCTCAATATTTGCCGGGGCGACATGCACGCCAATAAGCAGCGCTGTACGTCGACCGAGCAACACTGGAAGTCGCTGAAATACGTCGCACAATTGCCCGACCGTTATTTCGACGATTTTAGCCAGAGAGACAATACCGATTCCACCAAAGCCTTTCTGACGACAACTGATTCACAGCTTAACATTCGCCATATGGAGGTCTCCGGTGCCGCGTCAATTCACCCAGATTCCGTGCGTTATAAGCCGTCACCTACGGCCCGCAACCTGCTGCGAACCATCAATCTGAGCAAGCAGATTAAAGCATTTAAAGTCGGTTTTCTGGAGGATGAAATGACATCGATCGGCAAAACGCTGACGCTGAAATGGACGAAATATCCGCTCAGCGAAGACCTGATCGAGGGGGCCGAATACAGCTACAATTTTATTGCAACCGACAGCATGAACGACACGGAACTGGCCCAACGCGGGCAACACGGTTTTTTTGTGAGCCGCAATCCGCTCTACCGCTCCCTCATTACGTCCAATGAACCGAACGACCAGTTTGTGCATGGCATCGATCTCTCGAAAGATCTGATCCTGGCTTATCGGAAGGGCAATACGTACCAGCGCACCCAGAAACTGCTTAAGCCAACCGACCCATCGCCTAACACCATTGCCCAACAGGACAGCAACCTCAAATACGTTCAACAGAAAACCGATTCGGCCAAAGCAGCGGTTGTTCCACTGAATATTGACGACCGGATTTTGATCAGTTCCAACACCAGCCGTTCCTCGTTCTGGATTTATGGCGGGCGGGATGTGGCTACCGAACGAATCCCCGGAGAGGGCAGCAAATTGAAGTTGCAAGAACCCCAATACCTGCGAGATACGCTTCCCATTTTAGCCGATAGTATCAAACGCATCTGGCTTAAAGGAAAAATAAGCTTTCGAAAAAATGACTGCCTGATCGAACCGGGGGATGAAAAAACCGGGTGGCGCGTTGATGCAATCCATTTTGTCAAGGACCCATTCAGCACCTCCCGGTATTTGTGGATTCGGGTTTCGGCCATCGAGTCGACTATCCCAAACCGGAGAATCATGGGCATCAATCTCTCCCGAAAATTGAACGAATAAGTTAGGTTGCGCTCTGCCGATACCGAACCGGCGTCCGGCCCGTCCAGCGCTTGAACGCCCGGCTAAATGCGCTTAATTCATTGTATCCCAGAATGAACGAAATCTCTTTAACGGGGTATTTGCCGGACGACAGGTAATTCATCGCCAGCGATTTGCGAACCGAATCGGCCAGTTGCTGGTACGTCATGCCCTCGTCCTGAAGCCTGCGTTGCAGGCTGCGGGGGCTGGTGTTGAAATGGGTAGCCAGTTGCTCCAGCGACGGAATGCCGAGGTAGGCGTTGGCCAGCAAAAAATGGCGGATACGGTCGGGCAGGGCCTTGGCGTTTTCAAAATCCCGGTCCAGTGCGCCAACTTGCTTTAGCAACAGGTTCTGTAATTCGTAGTTGGCGGTCAGAATGGGTTCATGCCAGTACCGGTTTTCAAATTCCAGTGCATATTCGCCCGAATTTGCAATCGGTTTACAACGCAAAATCCGTTCGTATTCCGCCGGATCCGGCACATCGAACGGAAACCGGACGGTTTTGGGGCTGATCTTTTTCAACACCAGACCATCGGCTTCATGCAGCACAAACACGATGAACAAATCCAGCAACTGCCGCAACAACGGAGCAAATTCGGGGTCCACGGGCTCGTTCGGCACAAACCGGATCGTGAACGACTGTGCGGTATGGGTCACTTCCATCCGAAACAAATCTGTGATCAGGTGCGTAGCTGCGGCCGCCTGCGTCAGGGCCTCGCCGACCGTCGCGCAGCTCTGAACAAGCTGGCCCACAATGCCCAAAGCCGCCAGTTGCAGCGACTCGCCGAAATGCAGCCCCAGAAGCGGATCGCTGGTGAGTTGAACCGCGTTCCGCCAAAGATTGCTCAGCTGTTTTTGAGTCAGCGACTCGCCCGATTGAGTCTTAAGTTCCTGTAAGTCAATATTTGCCGATTGGCACAATCGTTCCGGAACAACGTCCTTCTGGGCGGCATAGGCCAGTAAACTGAGCGCAAAACGTTTCTGGGGATCTTCCATGCACTAAAGGTAATGGTTATCCCGAAAGCCCGAATCGATCTGTCGCCAAAGGGTAATGATTTGGCGGGTTTGGGTAAAAACCGGTATTCGGCTTCAATTTCTTACTTACCTAGATCGATTTGCCAGTAAAGGCTATTTGAATTGGGGTTTACAAAACCTGCTCTGACTGAGGAACGGGATGCGGGATAGCGAATTGAAGCCAGTGACGGAATTCCGATAAACGCGTCCGGGACAAGGAAACGGTTTGGTGCTGGAACGGCGGTTTGAGATTGACGATGTAGTTGTTGTTGCCCACGTGCACATAACCGTTGACAAAGGCCCGATTCACCAAACCGCCCCGGTTAACCCGAAAAAACAGCTCAGGATCCAGCGTAGCCTCCACTTCAGTCAGTGTTTTGTGGCATAATTTATATGTCCCCTGCGGATGGTGGACCAGGCAATTCGGGCTGTCACTGGTGATCAAAGCAACCTCCGAACAGCGTAACGCCGTTTGCCCCTGATTCGATTGCACCGTCAGACTGCTCGCATAATCAGACCCAGCTTTTAGCTGTTCCTCTCCCGTTTGAGGTTTTTTCTGCTGATCCCGCCAGACAAAAAAGTCCCGAACCAGCGAAATGGAAACCATACAGTAGCCCAGAAATGGAATCATCAGTAAATAAGTTGCTACAATCTTGGGTCGCCGATAAGGCCCGATCAAGTAAGCATTGACGTAATCATTAAAATTCAGGGCGTCAAAACCGTGCTTAATCGGGATTTCAAGAAAATAACGAACGGTTTGAGTAAAAGGGCTGATTATAAAAAACACCGCCAACAGAACGGGTAGTAAGGATAAGTAATAACGAACTACTCCAAATGGGGTCAATTGGACAGATCGAATGGGGATCAGCCGATGATAAAACAACAATAGCTTTTGTAGCCCATATAGCGTTACCAATTCTGGAACAACTCCCCCCATGATTTCCATGAAGGCCAATACATCCCAACCCCCATATCGAGTAGCCACCGCTTTTTTAAATTCAAAATTGGTAATATAGATATTGATAATGCGAAAGCCACAAACAATCCCCAGCAAAAAGGCCATCAACCAAAACCGCTGAATGGTTTTTAAGGTTAAGGGGACTTTTATAGGCTCGCTGGCGTTTTTTTGATTCAGGCTCGGCAGGAAAAATGGTTTCATTTCAGGTATGGCAGACCAATTGGAAGGTATGGATTACGATATTTTTAAAGTCATCCGAATTTTGAATTGTTTCTAAAATCTGGATGGGCTGTGGAACTGAATCTGGACAGAAACCTCAAGCCAGTGACGGAATTCCGACAAACGCGTCCGGGACAAGGAAACGGTTTGGTGCTGGAACGGCGGTTTGAGATTGACGATGTAGTTGTTGTTGCCTACGTGCACATAACCGTCGACAAAGGTCCGATTCACCAAACCGCCCCGGTTAACCCGAAAAAACAGCTCAGGATCCAGCATAGCTTCCACTTCAGTCAGTGTTTTATGACATAATTTATAAGTTCCCTGCAGATGGTGGACCAGGCAATTCGGGCTGTCGCTGGTGATCAAAGCAACCTCCGAGCAGTGTATCACGGTTTGCCCCTGATTCGATTGCACCGTCAGGCTGGTCGCATAGTTAGCCACCTTTTCTATCTGCCGTTCTTCTACCTGGGACTTTTTCTGCTGATCCCGCCAGACAAAGAAGTCACGAATTAGCGAAACGGAAATCATACAATATCCCAAAAATGGAATCACAAGTGAATAAGTTGCTACAATTACAGGTCGGACATAAGGTCCAATTAGGAAGTTGTGGAAGTAATGGGTAAACGTCAGGGCGTCAAACCCGCTCTCGATCGGGACTTCCAGAAAAAAACGAACGGTTTGGGTAAAGGGGCTAATTATAAAAAACACCGTCAGCAGAAGGGGTAAGAGTGACAAATAATAACGGCCCACCCCAAGGGCCGTCAATCGGACGGAGCGAATGGGGATTAGTCGATGATAAATCAACAATAACTTTTGTAACCCATACAAAGTGACCATTTCCGGAATAATCATGGTTACCTCCAGGCAGATCAATACATACCAGCCATTCAGTTTGGCAGCTAATTCTTTCTTAAATTCAAAATGGGTGATATAGAGGCTGATGGTAAGAAAGCTATAAATAGCCGTCAGTAGCAAGGCCATTAACCCAAACCGCTGGATGGTTTCTAAGGTTAAAGGGATTTTGATAGGCTCGCTGACGGTCTTGCGGCCCAGGTTTGGTAGGATAACGGGTTTCATTTCAGGTGTGGCGGATAAAATAAGAAAGTCTTGTAATCAATATTTGCAACAAACAGCTTCAGTATAGTAGTGCATGGGTGATTTGTCTTCCACGCCAGGCAAACGTGGCGAAGCTTCCAATGAAAGAGTGTCGCTTTTGTATCAAAAAATGATCGTTTTTGTATCAAAAATAATAAAAGATAACCGATTCAGGCAAACCGCACTTTCTTACTTTATCGTAAAACCGATCTAAAATGGTAAAAAACGGCGTTCTTACGTGCTAACCGGCATATTGACTCCCGAACAGGATGTTAAACCCGCAACGGTTTGCTCAATACATCGTCTGTGAACTATCTAGTATAGACGTTCAAACGCGCATCCTCGGGCAATAGTATCTGATTTTGCAGAAATCAGGAAAGTGGCTAAACGCACTTATTACCGGTTCAAATAGTCATTTGATTTGATGAAGCAACGCCATTAAGGCCAAAACCATCGCGGTCTGTTTCGACAATTCTGCCCTATTTTTCATCAATTCACCATATGACGGTTGGATTACTCGGATAAGTTGAATTGTTTTGATTCAGCTGATGCTTGTTAAGAGAAAGTAAATTCAATTTAGCTTTGCAGGCTATGAAATCGAATATTTAATTGCCAGACACGAGCGGATTCGGTTATTCGTCATGCGAAAATCGAATGCCAAACGTGAAGGTGGCCCGCCGTATATTTTCCGGCGATGTACTGAAGCCAACTTAGGGTACGTTAAAGCGCTCATATCCTGTTTCATTTAAAAATCGGAGGTAGTCTTCTTGATGAAGACTACCTCCGATTTTCAATTTCGCCAACGGCTGATGGCCTGGCACATTCGGATAAAAACCGGTAGCGGTTTAGTTTTGGTAAGTCGAAAATTAAGTGCCTTATTTGCCAATGGCCCGAATGCGATTTTTGGATATGAGACAACTGATCCCCGTTTGCATACTACTTTGCCTCCTGATTTCCTGTACGACCAAAAAGCAAAATGACGCAACCAAATTTGAAGAACCACCGGTTTCGGCGCTCTCCGGGAAAGAACTGGCGATGGCGCACTGCAGCCGGTGTCATGCCTACGTAAGCCCCGACTTGCTACCCAAATCCATCTGGCGGGATGTACTTCCGGCGATGGGGCATCGGTTGGGAATTTACAGCAGCGGTTTTCGCCCCGACAGTTTGTTTGACGACGGCCTGAGCGGCATCGTTGTCCGCGATGCCAATGTCTTTCCCGAAAAACCGGTTCTGGCCAAAGAAGACTGGCGCAAAATTGAGACCTATTACCTGGAGAATGCGCCAGACACCCTCCTTCCGCCCCAGCGCAAACACCCGATCCGGATGGGATTACCGCATTTCAAATACCGGGAACCCTCCTTTTCGCACCGCCCTTCCCTGACTACACTCGTCAAAATCCTGCCTGACAAACGTGGTATCGTCTTTAGTGACGGGAAAAACCGGCGCAATATTTTAACGTTTCTGACGCCTAAACTGGACGAAAATTACAGCATTCCGCTGGAATCAACGCCGATTCATTTTTACGAAAAATCCAATGAGCTATGGCTAACAACCGTTGGGAAAGGTGTTTTTCCAACGGATGCGCCCAATGGCGCTTTGCAACGATTCGTCAAAAAGGGAACCGAACCGCGTTATCAACCGGAAAATCAACTAATTCCCGATTTAAAACGACCGGTTTTTATGACCTACGGTGACTTGAACAAAGACGGTCGGGAAGATGTCGTAGCCTGTGAATTTGGCAACCAGACCGGCCAACTGACCTGGTACGAAAACAACGGCAAAGGCGGTTATGACAAACGGATCTTACGCGAGAAACCGGGTGCGATTTCGGCAATTATTAAAGATGCGAATAAAGATGGGCTGCCGGATATTTATGTGCTCATGGCGCAGGGCGACGAAGGTGTTTTCCTCTACGAAAATCAGGGAGCGGGAAAATTTCTGGAAAAACGACTGCTGACCTTCCTGCCGCTCAACGGCTCCCAGCACATTGAACTGGCCGATTTCAACAAAGACGGTTTTGATGACATCGTCTATGTCTGTGGCGACAACGCCGACAAGACGCCGATTTTAAAGCCGTATCACGGTATTTATATTTTTCTGAATGACGGAAAATCCAACTTCAGGCAATCGTATTTCTACCAACTTAATGGGGCTTACAAGGCGCTGGTTCGGGACTATGACCGGGACGGTGACCTCGATATTGCGGCCATTTCATTTTTCCCCGATTATGCCCGCTACCCGGAAGAAAGCTTTATCTACCTGCAAAACAAGGGCAATCTAACATTCAACGATTATTCTTTTCCCGAAGCTCCGAAGGGACGATGGGTGGTCATGGATGCGGGCGACATGGATGCTGATGGCGATATTGATCTGGTCCTGGGCTCGTTTGTGTACTTTATCCCCCAGGGCGATACCACCGGTTTAGGTCAACAATGGCTGAAAACCGGGCCTTCGGTTATTGTTCTGGAAAACACGATTCGGTAGACTTTAGCGAAGTATTCAAGATGAGTTTCTACCAGTAGGTACTACAACTATTTCCTGCCGAATCGGGCAAAAAACCGTGTCTAACCATAAAAAGGCTCCGCCAGTCTGACAAATAACAAAAATAATAGTAAATTTTTCCACCTACCCCCAATCGGCATCGCGTTGGGCTTCTCCGTAATAACCTGCTTATATTATACCAATAAGTGATTATTAGGTAAAAATTATTACCAAAGTACTATTAGTAATGAAAAATATACACCAACAATCAGTTGTACTTATTTGATAAATTAGTAACTTTGTAAAAGTGATTCAGGCAGTCAGTTTTTACTTCCTGCAATCGCCGTACTACCCGATTCCTTCCCGCCGTAACACTTTTTAAAGCTTCTTATTTTCCATGTTTACTCAGCGACCCTTTTAAGTTACGCGTTTATGTCTTTACCGTTGACCCAGCAACAAGCTGACTCTTCCGATTTTCTGAAAACGTTTCCCCAATTCGATTGCCTTTCCGACGCGCTTTACCGCCGGCAGTGCATCGACAAACGCACCGGTGTGCTTCACAGCGTGATTCGTTTGGAAAAAATGCGTTACTGTGTGGTGCCTCCGCAAGTGACCCGGCAAATGGAAAGCGCCGGTTACTCCATCGCGGTTCGCTAAAAACAAAACCGGATTATCCACTTTTGGTGTTGGTTAAGCGGGCAATGCACCCTACCTTGCCACCATGAAAAGACAGATCCGGGAAGTCCGGTATTTTCTATCTGGCCAGCATTTTTCGGATGGGCTGCGGATTACGCTGGCCATCCTGATTCCTTCCGTCGTTTCCTACCAGTTTGGTCATTTTGAAACGGGAATGCCCATTTCGCTGGGCGCTTTTTGGGTGAGCATTTCGGACGCGCCCGGTCCCGTTGTTCACCGCCGGAACGGCATGCTGGCGGGCAATCTAACCGTCGTGCTGGTTTCGCTCATCACCGGTTTTATCCGGATGAATGGCTGGCTGCTGGGCGTCGAAATTCTGCTGTTGAGTTTTTTCTTCTCCATGTTTGCGATCTACGGCAACCGGGCCACGTCCGTCGGAACCGCCGGTTTGCTGTCGATGATTCTGATGATGGACCGCGAACTGGACCCGGCGGAAGTCTGGCGATACGGCGGTCTGGTTTGCGCGGGCGGTTTCTGGTATACGGCCATTAGCCTGTCTTTTTCCCAACTCCGCCCCTACCGGGCCGCTCAACAGGCGCTCGGGGAATGCATTCATGAAATCGCGAAGTTCCTGACAATCAAGGCTGAATTTTACAGCATCCGAACGGATTTACAGGAAGATTACCGGAAACTGGTGGCGCAACAGGCCATTGTCAGCGAAAAACAGGATGCGGTCCGGGAAATCCTGTTCAAAACCCGGGTTATTGTCAAGGAAACGACCTGGACGGGTCGGTTGCTGGTGCTGACGTTCGGCGATGTCGTGGATCTGTACGAACAGATCATTGCGATGTATTACGACTACGCGTCGATCCGGGAACGATTTGGCGACACCGGTATTCTGGATGAAATCGCCCGGCTGATTCGCCAGCTGGCCGTCGAAATGGACTACATCGGGCTGGCCATTCAGTCGAACCGACCTTATAAAAGCCGCACGGATTTGATCCGGCACCTGGAAAGGCTGAAAAACCACATTGATGAATTGGGTAAAAACGAGAAAGAAGGCAGCAATCTGGTGCTGAAAAAAATACTGGTGACGCTTCGCAACCTGAACCAGCGGCTGAACGATATTCACACCTATTCGCCATCGGAGCTGTCCGAAAAACCGCCAAATAAGGAAGTACCCGAATACTCCCGGTTTGTGTCGCACCAGGAAATTGATCCCAAACTCATCGTCAACAGCCTTACCCTCAGTTCGTCTATTTTCCGACACTCGCTGCGGGTCACCATCGCGTGTCTGGTCGGGTTTATCGCAGCGAAACTCATTGCCTACGGACACCACGGTTATTGGATTCTGTTAACGGTTTCGGTGATTCTGAAACCGGCTTTCAGCCTGACCAAACAGCGCAACTACGAACGGATTATCGGGACGGTGGCGGGCGGTTTGATCGGCGTTGGTCTGCTGGTCGCGATTCCGAACACGACCGCGTTGTTCTGGGTGATGCTGGTACTGATGATCGGTGCCTACAGTTTTCAGCGTACCAACTACATTGTGATGGTGATCCTGATGACGCCCTATATCCTGATTCTCTTCCGGTTTCTCGGTCTGGGTGGCATCAGCGTGGCCGAAGAGCGCGTGCTTGATACGTTGATTGGCTGCGTGATTGCGTTTGCGGCCAGTTTTCTTTTTCCGCACTGGGAGTCGCAACAGCTGAAAGGACTGCTGCGCGATGTGCTGGAAGCCAACCGGACGTATTTGCGTAAACTGGTCGACAGTCTGTCGGGCAAACGACTCACGGTGATGGACTACAAACTGGCCCGCAAGGAAGTGTACGTCAGTTCGGCCAACCTCTCGGCGGCTTTTCAGCGGATGACGTCCGAACCGCAAAGTAAGCAGTGGCACAAAAACGAAATCCACGAATTTGTGGTACTGAACCACATTTTATCGTCTAACATCGCCACGATTGCCTCCGCCCGGCTGAACCTTGAACAACCGGCCAGTTGCCCGCCCGAAGTATTGCGTCCGGTGAAACGCTCGCTGACGGTTTTGAATGAAAGCCTGAAAAAATTCGACCCGATGCCCGTTAGAGCGGTTTCTGAACCGGCCGTTTTGGAAACTGCCCTCCCGGAAAAATCGGAACTCCTCGTTACCGACGACCGCACGTTGAAAGAGCAACTGGATTTCATTCAGAAAGTAAGCCACGATATCAGCAAGCTAACCGACGCCATTCTGGCCTGAGCATCCCGGTTTTTTACCCATCATACCGTCCCAAATCCGTTTATAAGAAAGTTCTTTTGCTACTTGGCATTGCATAGTACCTTTGAATCAACAATAACAACAAAGAAACGGAACAAAGTAAACAACTAAACTAATAAAACCATGACAACCAAGCAATTGCACCGCATTCCTTCCGAAGCCATGTTAGGTGGCGTGTCCGCCGGACTTGCTGATTATTTCGGAATCGATAAAGTTTTCGTACGTCTTTTCTTCGTATTGATGTTCATTGTCCCGACTCCGTTCCCGGTTTTTGTGGTCTACATCGTTCTGTGGATCATCATGCCAAAAGGCGAGCGGTATTTCGAAGCCCGCCCGGACCCACACCATCAACCCCGATAATTCGCACGCCTGATCATCCAAAAAGCGGACTTGAACGGTCCGCTTTTTGGTTTTTACGCCTATCTTTTTCAGAAGTAAATTACTCCGCGCTCAGATTCAAAATTTCATTGATCAGCCAGACGCCATTTTTGCGAATCAGCCTGAACTCATAACTTTCGAGCAGGTCAAACTCAACGCTGGCCCGGTCTTTCTGAACTTTCACGCCGGTGATTTTCAGCTTTTTCAACGATTTCAATTGCAATCCTACTTCCTGACTGAGCAGCACCAGATCATATTCAAAACCGGTCGGCGGGCCTTCTTTCTGCTGTGTTAACAGAAATCCCTGATGCCGTTCCCGGAAGTAAATGCGCCATTCGTTCAGAAAAGTATCGGTCAGCAGGTGGCTGCTGCGGAGATACCCCAGGTATTTTTCGCCGTTTTTGAAATTCACGGAATAGGTTTTTCCCGGTTTTTGATCGACCAGCACAATCCGGCTAACGGAGTCGATGTGGTTTTTATACCAGTTCAGCAAATTCACAACGGTTCGCGCTGCGGCTGCCGAATCTTTCGCAATTGCCGAAACTGCACTGGTTCGGTTCTCGGCAGATTTCCGAATGGTTTCGACCTGATAACCAGCCGCCGAAAGAGCCAGCAACGCACTTAAAATAAGCCCTTTGATCATGATTTTGGGGTGGATTTAGTGTTCAGAAATCGTTTAAAAACCGTATAAGCCTCCGGCATTTGGCCACTTTCTGCGTATTTCTTTTCATGTTTTGCCATGATGATGGCCAGATTTTCGCCCTGACTCTCGGTATTCCCGGCGTAATAGGACGTCTGTTTCATAATCCGAATCAATTCCACTTCTTCCGGCACCTGATAAGAGGGATCGGCACCGCGTTCCAGCAGCAGTTGGCAAACGTCCCACAATTCCTGATGAGCCGCAAATAGCAAAGGCGAATACAAGGCCCCGACATGATAGCCGTTACTGGCGGCCAGGGCGTTCGGGTCAGCACCGTGATCGAGTAACAACTGGACTTTTTCGCGTTGTTCATCACCGTATTTCATCACTTCGAACAGAATCGGGCTGGCATCGGCAGGTCTAACGTTGGGATCGGCGCCTTTTTGTAAAAACCACGCCAGCAAAGCCGCCGACCCGGCTGGGCACGTCATGAAATGAACCGGAGCATACGCCGAATCCGGCCCCTGAACGGTGGCACCGTGTTGCACCAGCAATTCCATACACGCCAAGATCGGCTCCGGATTGTCGTTGTCGAAGGTCCTGGTGGCTGCAAAACTGAGCAAGGTGGTGGATTGGTAGCCACTTTCGTTGAGCAGTGGTTGCGGTTTTTGCAGGAGTGCTTTCAGTTGAGCGACATCCCCGGCGGCAATGGCAGCCGCCATTCGCTGACGCTCCTTATCTTCAAAATAGAAAGAACCATTTTCGGCAGCTACGGCATCCCTTCGCTGTTTTTGTAATGCAAGGAAATGCCGGATTCCCCCGATCAGACTAATGGCAAACGGCAGCGATAAAATAACCAGCGCGGTAATCTTTGACGCTTTATACGGAATGATGTTGAGCACGATCAGGCTGGCCAACAGGAAAGCTCCCAAAACCGCAAACCCAAGTTCCATACCCCGACCGGCGGCATCGTTACCCGAACGGTTGACGGTCATCAACGTATAAATGACCAGCAGAACGTATATACTGATGAGAACCCAGTTGGATATGGTGACGGCTTTCATCAGAACTTTTTACCGGACTTAGCCTCCAGTTTCTTTTTAAAATTCAGGTAAACGACGGGCATCGTCTCCGGTCCTTCATACGGTTTTTCAAATTCGGCCAGCACTTTTTTGAGGTCGTCGCCAGCCGGTGTCCGGTAGTTCGGATCGGCACCGCGTTCCAGTAGCAGTTCGGCAATCGCCCACGACTGGCGTTGTGCGGTATACATCAAAGGGGAGGTAAACGGCCGGATCGTATATTCATGACTACCGGCGGGTGCATTCGGATTGGCACCATGATCGAGCAATACCTTTACTTTTTCCAGCCGTTCCACGTCCAGGTCCATCACCTTAAAGAGAATCGGACTCCCGTCGCGCGGTACCCAATTCGGATCGACACCTTTGTTCAGGAACCACGCCAGCAAGTCCGCCGAACCGGTTTCGCAAACCTGAAACGGGGTCGGCACATGCGCCGAATCGGCAATCTGAAAGGTCGCGCCGTGTTCCAGCAACACGTCCATGCACTGTATAATCTGTTGCGGTTTGTCGCTCCTGGTCGCTGTTTCGGCTGCAAAATCGAGCAGCGTCTTGGATTGAGAACCGGTTTCATTGAGCGACGGCAGCGGTTTTTCCAGCAGCGTTTTCAACTGAGCCACGTCACCAGCGGCAATCACAGCCGCGATTTGCTGGCGGCTGGCGTCCTGAAAATAGGCCGAACCATCTTCGCTGGCCGCTGCATTCCGGCGTTGTTTCTGCAATTCAAAATAATTCCCAATGGCGATGGACAAACCGATGATCGCGGGTAACCCCAAAATAATCAGGGCAGTTATTTTGGCTGCTTTATAGGGAATAATGTTGAGCACGATCAGGCCAGCCAGGACCAGCACCGCAAAAAACACCAGACCGGATTCCATGCCCCGTCCGGCGGCATCGTTGCCCGACCGGCCGATGCCCAGCAAGGTATAGAGGGTCAGTAGTCCGTAAATGCCAATTAAAACCCAGTTGGTGATTGAGATGATTTTCATAGCCCGAAGATGCACCCGTTGGCGCACGAAAACCACCGAGAATAAACAATAAGCCGTTCTCAGTGAATACCTAACAGACAGCGCCAACGGTTTACGCAGCTCTTTCGATTTCACTCAATAGATTTCTGGCATAAATTTTTAGTCGAATGCCGTTTTTGGCTAAACTTAAAGTAACTTAGGTAGCTGAAATACAGGGAGTTTTTTACGTTCTATTGGTTACTGTGAATAGAAGTCCGTTATGAAACGATATCTCACGCTCCTGCTGCTGATTCTGTCGATAGCCAGCCGCGCCAATTCCATCCTGATTCCGATGGACGACCGCCAGAAAAACCATCTCAAATCATACGGTATTGCCTATTTTGTCCTGAAAGCCGGGCTGGAAGTCGACTGGCTGCTCAATTACCGGGGCGGTAGTTTCATGATCAAGCACAGCCCGACCGTCGAAACCGAATGCCGGGTTCGGGGCATTTCGTTCGAGATCATTTCGGATGCCGATGCCAACACCATTCAACAGCAGATTTCGAATCCGGACCTGAACATGGCTTCAGTCAAGCTGGTGTCGGCGGCCCGCATCGTGGTGTATTCGCCGATCAAGGTCAGCCCTTCCGAATTTGAAAACACCGATGCGGTTTTGCTGGTGCTCAAATACGCCGAAATCCCGTTTGAAGTGGTTTACGACGAAGAAATCCTGCGGGGCGATCTGGCCAAATACGACTGGATTCACCTGCACCACGAAGATTTTACGGGTCAGTTTGGCCGAAATACGCGCCGGATGTCGGTTGAAGATGTGAAAGCGCAGGAAGACATTGCCCGTAAATTTAATTTCCCGAAAGTTTCGCAGATGAAGTTGGCGGTTGCCAAGAAAATCCGCGATTTCTGCGCCGGGGGCGGTTACATGTTCGCCATGTGTTCGGGCGCCGAAACCTTCGACATTGCGCTGGCGGCCGAGGGTGTCGATATTGTGAGCAGCACGTACGACGGCGACGGCGTCGATCCGAACGCCCAATCGAAGCTCGATTTCAGCAAAACCGTTGCTTTTCAGAACTTTACGCTGGAACTCGACAACGGCTATGGCGGCATGGCGTTTTCCGACATTAATAGTTCGGCGGGGCGTTTCGGGGGATGGGATCAACCTTCGGGGTATTTCAACCTGTTTAATTTTTCGGCCAAATGGGACATGATTCCCGCCATGCTGGTTCAGAACCACGAATCGAACATCAAGGAATTTCAGGGGCAGACCACGGCGTTCCGCAAAAGCACCGTCAAACCGAACGTGCTCGTGATGGGCACCAGCCCTTCGTCCGACCGGTATATTTACGGCGAAGTAGGCATCGGACAATGGACATTTTACGGCGGGCACGACCCCGAAGGAACGCGCGGTGGCGGCTGGAAAATGCCCACCGACCTGAATCTGCACCCCAATTCGCCCGGTTACCGGCTGATTCTCAATAACGTATTGTTCCCTTCGGCGAAAAAGAAAAAACGGAAGACGTAGGCTGCCCGTCAGAAACTTCCTGACCAGTCATTTGGTGAACATAGGAAGCGGGTTGAGCGGATGTCCGAAGAAGTTTTTCGTGATTTCTTTCGTCAAAAACCAATGAAATCCCCGGTTTGGCAACGCTTTCCGGTTTGCCTGCAATTGCTGTTGATCCAGCCCAAACCGCAGCACCCCCAGCGAGACGTCGATCCAGTCGGCTTTCCGAAAATTCTCGACGGTTTTTTGGTGGTTTCCCCGGTAAGGACAGATTTTATGATGCCAGTAAATCATCGCTGAAATTTCGTCGATCCAGTCCGGTTTCCCGGTTTCTGTCAGGTACATTTTTGCCTGCGCAATCGACGGATCGAGGTAATCGATGGTATGGTTTGTCCAGATGCCGATGTCATGAAACACGGCGGCCAGGGCGTATTTTGCCTCATCGTTTTGGTCATTACCCAGCAACAGGCAATTTAGAAAAACCCGGTAAACGTGGTTTCGGTAGCGTTCATAATCGACGCCGATAACCGGTTTAAATCGTTGGAATACTTCTTCAATCAGGGCGTGCGGATAGCTCATTTGCTGATCGGTTGATGGTGTGTATTTCCGGAACAGTTGAGCAACACACCTTGGATCAGAATCGTTTGCGGGTTTGGCTCACTTCCATCAGAAAATCGCCTGAATCGTTTCATCCAACTCGCTATCCTTCAAAAACGCCTATTTCTTTCGCAGCCAGATACTTCCGCCCGGATTGTTGAGAAACCGGGGCATGTGTTTGGAGAACCAGGCCGAATAATTCTGCTGCATGAACGAATTGAAAAACAGGATTTCAAAATCGTGATTATACATCAGAAAATTACGGAGCATGTAACTTTCGTTCCAGCCGAAACCTTTCCAGCCCAGCACCCATTCTTCCGGGTATTCGAACGGGTAAAAAATGTCGTGAAAGTGAATCAGAACACCGCTTTGCAATCGGGGCAGAATTTCAAAAAAGATGTAATTCACGTCGCTGCCGGTTTTCGACACGTGCGTCGAATCCACGAAGAACACATCGTTTTTTTCCAGTTTCTCGAACCCCTGCAACGGGACGGATTGCAGCCGGGACGCTAAAACCGTTGCGCTCGCCCGGTCTTCGTTCCGCAATAAACCATACAGCCGTTCGGGATTGGGATCGATAAAGGTGAATTGGAGCAAACTGTCGAAAAACCGCTCATTCGTGTCCAGCATGGCCGCCGAACTAAAACCGGAACCCACTTCAATAATGCGTTGGGGCCGAAAATGCCGGAACATGGAATGCAGCACGATGGCATCGCCGTAACTGTATAAATCGTTCTCAAAATAGTAACGGAAAGAAGCGTTTTGCCGGTCGGGAAACGGAATTGTGTCGTAATAATCGGCGAATAATTGCAGCAACCGAAACTGGAAACCTTCCCGCAAGTCAATGCCTTTCAACTGATCGGGCTTCGTTGAAAAGAGCGTCGTCCGCAGCGGTTTTAGCTCTTCAATGTTGACAATGGGACTGTAAAAATGCCCTGGCGGATACATGGTGTGGTACTGTTCCAGTTGCAGCCGCATGTTCCGGATGTACGGAATATGGTTAAGCAGAAGTTTGGCGAATGCTTTCATAAAGAGAAAATGGTGTGGATAGAGTATCAATCGATAGCCACCGCTAGCGGGCTATCTTACAGCATCTGATCGGTCTCGGTTAACCGACTTCGAATGTATATCGGCGTTGGGCTGAAAAGGTGAACGGTAGTTGCTCTATTTAAAAATTAGTCGTTGAAAACCGGTCGGCTGTTCACCTTTTGAAGACATTCCCGATTAAGTACTAATCAATAATCACCTGGTCTGTAAAATGGTAGCTTAACCGGTTTTATATTCGAGTATTATTCTGTCTTATGGCCACCCGACCACTACCTGTTTACAAAACCGAACTGGATTTTTACGAGGCACTTCGTCGACGTGAGGAACGGGCGTACCAATTTTTATATGCCCACGTTTTCCCTTCGTTCCAGCACTGGGTCCTGACCAACAACGGTTCCGAAATGGATGCTGAAGATGCTTTTCAAAAAGGCTTGCTCAACTTTCTGCTGAACATCGAAACCGGCAAGTATCAGTTTCAGCCGGAAGCCCGCATTACGACGGTGGCTTTTGAATATTGCAAACGGGTCTGGCTGACGGAGTTGAAATCTGCCCGGCTGCGACACCGTGGCACCCTGCCCGACCATCTGGAACTGATCGATACCGCCGATGTGGAAAAAGATCTGGAACGACTGGATATTGTCTCCGCCGTTCAGCAATCGCTTCACCAGATGAAAGACATTTGCCGGAAACTCCTGGACTGGTTTTACGTCGAGGAAGTGTCACTCCGGGAAATTGCCGAACGACTGAACATGAAGGAAGAGTCTGTTAAATCAAAACGATACCAATGCGCCGAAAAACTGAAGGCTTTTTACCGGCAGACAACTAACCACCAACGCTTATGAAACTCACCGAAGATCAATACGAATTAATTGAAGCGTACTTAAAAAACGAATTATCCGCACCGGATCGGGCTTCGTTCGAGACTGATATTCAGTCCGATGCTGCGCTTTTGGCCGAAGTGGGTCGTCAGCGCGATCTCCGGCTGGGGTTGCGGGCGCTGGGCATCCAGCACGTACTCGAGCAGGCAAGAACTAACTACAAAACCGCCTTGCCTGCCGCCGAACCGGCTCCGAAACGATTAGCGGTTTTTCGGACCTTTGCTGCGTGGCCGTCCTGGGTCGCAGCGGCTTCGGTGGTGGTTGTTCTGGGGGTTGGGTATTATGCCTATCAGCAAACCGCCGGTCGGCAGACCGATCTGGCGTATAATGAAGCATTTAGATCGGATTCGGATTTGATGAAAGGGTTTCCGGCCGAAACGGTTCCGGCCGAAACCCGGATCACGTTCCTGGATGCGTTCAAGAATTACAAAGCGGGTAAATACGACCGGGTGATCGAGCAGTTGAAAACCTTACCCACTGATAAACAGACGATTCATTACAAAAACTACCTGCTGGGCCTGAGCTACCTGGCCAATCACCAGCCCACCGAGTCGATTCCGCTGCTGACCAAAGCGCAGGAAACCCCATCGCCGGAACTCCACCGGAAAGCCGAGTGGTTTTTAGCCCTGGCCTACGTCAAGACTAACCAGAAAGAACAAGCCGTTCCCATTCTGAACCGAATCAGCACGAACAAAGCGAATCCATTTCAGTCGCTGGCGCAACGGGTGTTGCAGAAGATTCAGTAAAGGAAAACCGGTTTATTGATTGTATAACGCCTGCACCTCACTGGCCGACAGCGCCCGTTTATAAATCCGGATGTCATCCATCGCTCCGTAAAAATAATTGGGACTGCTTTGGGACTGCGCTCCGAATTTCAAAGCGCCACCCAGGCAATCGTCGATGGTCGTTTTTGGCAATTTTGTCGTTTCGTAGAGCATCACATTATCAAAGTACATGCGGGCGGTTTGCCCACTGTAAACCATTACCACGTGATGCCACGTATTGAGCTGAAAGCTACTGGTAAACGTAAAGGTTTGCCAGCCAACCCCGCTCTGGCAATTACTGTTCTGTTTGATATCGGTATTGACCACAATCCCCGGAGCGCCGATATTGGGACGAATCAATGAACTATACATCTCAAATGCGCCGTCGCTAAAGCGGGATTTGTTGTAAATCTGCATCCAGCGGTCGACCGTAATCGGTTTAATCCAGATACTGATGGAAAGCGAACCCGGGCGCAGTGAACCGCTCTCTTCCATGTAGAAATAGTCGTTCTGTCCATCCAGCTGAATTGCCGAGTTGGCTTTGCCCTTGCGGTCGGCCACAAACGTCGGATTATCGACCAGCGTCACGTGGTTATTACTCCCGCTACCATCCGATTTTGACCCGTCGGTAAACGAAACCGACGCTACCAGATCCTGCGTCAGCGTATCGACCTGCGTCGTGAAGGATTCCGTGGTGCTGCTGTAAATTACCTCGCCGGAAGCCAGTTTGGCGTAGGAACGATAATAATATTTCGTATTGGGCGTCAGGTCCGTTAGCGGAACGGTAGTGCTCGAACCCACGGTCGGCGTGGCGACTTTCACCGTCGGCGAATTGTTGATGTCGGGTGTAGTTGTCGTGGACGAGTAGCAAACACCGTATTCCGTGGCGGCTGGCGTGCCGGGATTGGTCACGACAAAATTGACGCCCGCCGTTCGAACACTGACGTTGACGGCCCCCGTGCTGTTGAGCGATGGTTTCGAACCCGTCCGAAAGGACTGCACCGGACTGCTGTAACCGGTTCCTTCCTGATTGGCTGCAAAACTCCGGACGTAGTAGAGTGTGTTGGGTTCCAGGTTCGTGGGCGTAAACGTAACCGGCGTATTGATGGGCAGTGATCCGGGATTGGCCAGCACAAAAACATCCGGTTTCCCGCGTTCCGGCATCTGATCCTTGCTGGAATAACAGATGCCATACGTCAGAATAGCAGCATTTCCGACCGATGTAATCGTCATCCCCAGCGTAGCGGCATTGATGGTAATCTCCGTCGCGGGTTGTAAGCTCACCGTCGGCACGGCGGCATCGTTTACCGAAACCGTCCGCAGCAGGATTGTCTCATCTTTACAGGTGTTCGACAGCGTAGCCCGGGCCGAAAATTCACCGGATGCCGGATATTCGTAACTAACCGTTAAACCGGTTGTAACGGTCGAACTGCCATTCCCGAAATCCCAGGTTACTTTGTCAATCGTGCCATTACTTCCGGAAATCGAAAAATCTACTTTTCGTTGCTGAATCTGGGCGTCGAGGTTACCCGCCGGTTTACCACAATCGCGTTGTGTTTTGCGCGAAGGCAACTCCCATTTTTCGCAGCCAGACAATAGCCCTGCCAGAAGGCAAACGAAGAAAAGGTTTCTTAAAAAAGTGGATATAGACTTCATGGTGAGTCAGAAAGATCGGCTGGTGGGATGTAAAATCAGAACGTATACCGAATGGCCAGCCCCCAGGAGTCGGCAGAAGGTTGCCAGTGGAAGGCCGTCTGACGGGGTTTGGGTTTGTGCAGGAATAAATACGCTTCGGCGAGCGTCGCCACGGCGGCTACGCCCAGACAGGCTTTGGACAAACCGCTTTTTTGCCGGGCCGCTTCGGCGGCTGTGTAGGCTTCGTCGTACTGCCGGTACATATCCCGATCGGCGATTATTCCCGTACCATCCGGGTCAGCCTGTTGGCTGATCCCATTCAGCGCCCTTACTTTTGAGTTATAATTACTGCGCAGCACCAGTCCGGCAATACCCGCCCCAACGGCCACGACACCCGTAACTGCCTTCAAACCAATCCGGTTCGGGTAGGTTGGCTGCAGCAGAACATCGATATTCCGGACCTGAATCAGGAGTGTTTCTTTTTTGTTCGCGCTGGCAAACTGGATGGCTGCGGTGTAATTCGTTCGGGCCTCGCGGTATTTTTTCTGGTTAAAAAGCTGATTGCCCTCCCGCTCGTAATGATCGGCAAACTGGCTTTTCGTCAGGACGTCGTCGGGGTTCAGGTTCAGCAACTGGTACAACAGATCGACAACCTGCTGGTTTTTCCCCTGGCTCGCAGCTTCGTCGACTTTCTGGCGAAGCTCCAGCCCGGTGGTGCTGACCTCAATCTGTTTCGTCGCGTATTCGTCGGTTTCAAAACCGGGAACTTCCAGGCAATTTTGATACTGGCGACGGGCTTCGAAGTATTTGCCTTCTTTAAAAAAGTCATCTCCTCTTTTTTTGTAGCGGTCGTATTCTTCGTCGACAACCGCCGGTAGGGTTCGGGCTATCACGCGTGCGGGCGGAACCGTAGCAAAAAACAGGAGCAGGATCAGGATCGAATGGTGTAGGACGTTACTCATGGTATTGGATTACTAATTTGCGCATAGTTTGATTTTTCGTCGCACTTCCTCCGTGTCTTTCAGCGCCTGTGCGACCAGGTACCAGCCTTTTGCCCCTTCAAATTCATCCGTCGCAAAGATTTTATTGGCTTTGCTCATGTAGGAGTTGTAGGCGGTTTCGGCTTTGGCGGTAACTAATCCATGCTCTTTGGCCAGCCCCTGTGCTTTGCTGAACGAGGCAACGGCTTTCACCTTGTTATTGCCGTTTTTAATGGCGTTTATGCCCTCCTCCACCAGCTGATCATATTGTTCCTGTTTTTCCTTCAGCAGCGTTTCTTTCGGATTAACCGCCGGTTCATCCGGTTTTGCGGTTTCGTTCGATGCCCCAAGAAGGTTTTCTTTTGTTGGTTCCGGCACAACCGCACTATCCGCAACCGGTTTTGTTTTCTGGATTTCGGCAAGAGCGGCTGTACGCAACGCTGCAACATCCCGGCGCGTGGGATCGAGCAGCAACGCACTGCTGGTCAACATGACGGCTGTCTCAAAACCTTTCTCCCGGTAGGCATTGCGGGCCTTATAGAGCGCAATGTCAATCCGTTTCGTCAGCGCATCTTTCGTTTCGCCGGGTTGCGGTTTTAGTGGTAATGCCGCCGTACCAACTTCCGGTTTCGTCAGAACCGCTGGAGAATCACCCGGATTCAGTGTTCCCTTTGGCAAATCAGCAGGATTTTTGAAATAAAAAAACAAGGCAATTCCGCCTAAACCGATTGCCACCGGAAGTGCCCTGCGCCACGGAAAAATCCATTTTTCAGACTCGACGATGGCTGGCAAAACCGCCGTTTCTGCGAATATCTGAGTTTGTAAAACCGGTTCAGGGATGGTTTGTACCGGCGTTGCTTCCACCATAGACGCCGGTTTTTTGGCTTTTTTCGGTGCAATCAGCACTGACGGAGCTTCGTAAACGTCAGTTCTTTCCTCCAGGTAAGCATCGGTTAATTCCGACTCCGCAACGACCGGTTTAGGACGAAGCTGCTCCACACACAAGGCCAGCCCCTGAATGGCCCGTTCCTGCGTTGGGTCGAGTTGCAACACCTTTTCATAGCGGTTTTTGGCCAGCCCAAACGCCAGCTGACCCAGTTGATCATCGGCTTCGGCCAGTAAGCTATGAATGTCGCGTTCCTCCAAAACCGCCCGGCACTGGGCCGCGCCCTGCTCGGCTTCGGCGTGATGCTCCCGCTTGGCAAGCACCTGTTCATAGAGCAAAACCGCCTGGCTGAACTGACGGGAATCCATCAGCTTCTGCGCTTCGTCCAGCAATTGCGGGATGCGATCCAACAAATCCAGTAATTCGTCTTCCTTGCGAACGCGCTCGTGAATATCCCGCACCAGACAGCGCCGGATCATCGTTTGATACGGTTCGTTCACCTGATTGAGTTGCGCGGGCAATTCTACCGTGACAATTTTCTTCTCGATCTCGCGCCGGGCCGATTGCTCACTCGTATTTTTCAGGTCCGCCCGAAACGGTTTTTCGCCCGTCAGCATTTCGTACAGAATAATGCCAAACGCCCACAAGTCGAGGTTAAAACTCACCTTGCTGCCTTCAATCTGTTCTGGAGCCTTGTACGACGGCGTTCCCCGGCCGTCGCTGAGGTCGAAATCCGAGCTGTCGAGTTCGTCGTCGCTGACTAATTTACTCAGGCCAAAATCGGCAATCTTCGGAATAAACCGCCCGGCATGATCGCGGGAAATGAGAATATTGGCGGGTTTGAAATCGCGGTGAACGATCCGGTGCCGGTGCAGATGCTGCAACCCGAGCAGAATGCCCCGCGTAATTTCGTAGAGTTGGCCCGGCGTTACGGTTTCGCGCTTTAACAGATCCGCCAGATTGCCATCGGGGTAATATTTCATGATGGCAAAATCGCTGATGCTCGTGTCGGTTTCCAGCCGGTAACAGGCGTCATACCGGGCAATATTGGCCTGCCGGGGTACGCGCTGCGCCAGCTCAACTTCCGCCCGCAGCGATTTGGCGTCATTCCCCTTAAACTCACTGACTTTGATGGCGACCCACTCCGTTTCGAGCTGATCCTCCACCTTAATGACACGCCCGTATGACCCACTGCCCAATTGAGCCCCCTGATCAGTGGGACGAATCGGATAGCGACGTTTAAATTCCTGAAACGAAGTAAACGTTGGGGTCATAGGGTCACACGTAAACTACTCAGTATATATTACTCAGTATTTAGCTACTTCAAAGATAAGACAAAGCCAGATTATCTGAAAAGCGACCGTAAAAAACCGGTGCCTGTTTTCCACGGGTAATCTGTCGGACCAGGGGCGACACGTACCGGTGCAATTCCCGGATCGTTACCATTTTATCGTGATTCCGATCCGCCCGGCCATTCAATCCTTTCAGCAAATAATACGTAAACGTTCCGCCCGCCAGTCGGCGCGATTCCACCGCATTTTCCGTTGACCGGCTGGCCAGTAACATCGCCACATTGCTTCCGGCGCCGGCATTCGTGGTAATGGTTTGTGCCGCCGACCGTTGTTTGGTGGGTTGCGTCATGCTGCCCGACAAACAGGCATCGGCAATGCACAATTTGGTTTGCGCCTTCGACTCATAAAACGCGGCCTTGATGGCCCGATGGGTCAACAACCGGCTGCGGTTTCCGGGAATGACATCATACGGCACAAAACTATCCGGCAGACCGTGTCCCGAAAAATACAGAATGACGCGGTCGTCGGCCCCGGCTTCCCGAAACAGCGTTAACGCCTGTTGAATGTTCGCCCAGGTAGCCTGACGATTGGTTAACAGCCGGATATGCGAAGCGCCAACCTGTCCACCCGGCTTACTTCTCAGAAACTGAACCACCTGCCGGGCGTCGCGATCCGCAAAACGCAGATCGCCGGTCGCATACGAAAGCGCCTGATAATCCGAAATACCGACGACAACGGCATAGGTTTGTCCGGTTTTACCAGCGGTTTTTTCCGCATACCATAAACACAACCCAAGCAGCCAGTAGGTTACCATCTTGTTCGGGGCTCAATGGCCGATTCAGAAACACCGACCGATTCCGTAACACTTTTAATCCCAATCAGATAGCCCGAGTAATTATCCCGGGTCTGATCCTGACACATCGCCACCAGCGACGCAACCTTGGCCCGATCGGGCATGTTGCCCGACAGGATGGTTTCCAGCACGTAGTCGTCGATGTGTTCCAGCACACCATCCGTACACATAAAGAAATAATCGCCCGCCCGAACGTCGGTCAGAAACACCACATCCGGCACCGCACGCGCGGCCTGTTCCAGATTTTCCTGCGAATTGAGAACCACGGCCCGGCTGAGCCGGTTTCGCCAGGGATGCGTCAGCGCCTGCGTCGCGGTAATAATTCCGGCTTCAACCATGTCGTTCACCTGCTTGTGGTCTTTCGTCTGAAAGATGATCTTTCCGTCCCGCAGTTGGTAAATCCGGCTGTCGCCCAGGTGTGCGACGGTTACGCCGTGCTGGTGAAATTGCAGCAGCGTCAGCGTCGAGCCCATGCGATTGACGAGCGGATACCGGCTCAAATAGTCGTGGTAAGTTTCATACACCTGTTCGAGCGCGGCCTGCAAATGCACAATGTCAAAAACCGGGTACCCCATCGATCGCGCGTAATCGGCAACGCCCTGGCACAGCAGTTGACTGGCGACTTCGCCTTTATCGGCTCCACCCATCCCATCGCAAACCATGAATAATTCGGTTTGTTCGTCGGCGGTATGTTCACCCGGATAGAGCGTATCCTGATTGATAGCCCGCTGGCCGATGTGCGAAAAAGCAAAGGGTAAATTGGACAGAATGTGCATGGACTACTCGGTGCGATCGGGGTTAAACGACAATTCAACTTTATAGGTATCGAGCATTTCCGGCGGAATGACAAAATGAGTCAACCGAAAACGATCGACTCCGCCCAGCGTGATAATACTCTCGTTATCAACATCAATCAGCTCCATTTTCTGCAACGCAATGTCGTTGAGCAGGGTGCCATTGAGGCTGTACTGCATCTTTTTCTGATCCGTATCCAGCACGCCATCCTGCAACTGGTAGCGCAGCTGGCCCCGCCATTTGTCGAACGAAACCGTCAGCGTACAGTGTCGGCGGCTGATGAAACAGCGCCCGTTGTGCACAAACCGCTCGACCTGAATCGTGCAGGCATCCGCCGTTCCGATCACGTTCCGGCCCACTTGCAGCGAGTACGTCCGTTCGGGTTTGCCAAGGTACGTCAACCGCCCAAATTCCGGCAACCCCTGCACGATGGTTTCGTTATACTGAAAAGCCGACTGCAACACATTCACCGCCCCGCACCCCACGTGCGAACAGGTAATCGATCCCCGCTCGGCATCGGCCACCCGAACCATAATGCGCCGACCACAATGGTGGCAGGTGATCAGCGTCATTTTAAACCCACTCATCCCCGTTACTCATTCATGTCGTGGACGTCGCCGTCGTTGACGTACGTATCGTCGTCCGGCAGATAGGCATCCGCCACAAAACCGGTTTCGTCGTCAGCTGCGGTGTTCTCCGATACCTCAACCGCATCCGGGGCGGTTTCCGGGGCCGAAGCGTCCGGTTCCAGAATCGAATCGACCACTTCCCGCGACATCGTGTTTTCCAGGTACTGGCCAAAATCATCGTTGGTAAGCACAACCGGTTCATCCAGCCGAACCAGGCCCGTCAGTTCTCCGTCCAACGAGTCGTACTGATAAACCGTATCCAGCCCATCGTTCCCCGTTGCATCCACCACCCGGTAGGTTTTTCCGTCGGCTCCGTCCAGCACCAGTGTATCGATAATGCCATCCTGATCGAAATCAAGACCCATCACCCGTTGCCCATTCAGGTAGCCTTCGATCACCGTTGGCTCGGTTTCGGACGTGACGAGCTGGCTGGCCGAAAGCACCGTCGACGCCGGGCGATAGGCTTTCACCGGTAGTTTTTCGCCGGTAACCATTTCGGTGTATTCCTGCCGTTGCTCCAGCGACAGACCGTCCCATTCTTCTTTTTCAAACGTATTGTACCAGCGGCCGTGCCAGCCGAACACACCGCCCAGGCCGACCTCGGCGCGGGCGGTCGTAAACGCCTGATCAAACGGCATGTCATCGGTTACTTTACCGGCAACGTCGATGTCGACCGGCAAGTCAATGGAAGGAGAAGTCGGTGTGGATGGTTCGTCGGAAGAAGCGGTTCCGCCGGTTTTCCGGTTTTCAATCTTCTGCGCGACGGCCCAGGCCGCTCCGCCCAGCAACATAGCCGCTGCGGTTATGCCCAACACTTTCTTTTGGTTGGTATCCAGGCCGCTTTTGCCGGTTTTCTTTGCTTGAGTCAGCGGAAACAGATCCGTCTGCTGGTCAGTCTGTTCGGAGAATTGTGCCATGTCGTTACGTGTGCGTCAGAATGAAAGATATCGGTATATCGGAGTTGCACGCAAAAGGTGAATGAAAAAATCGTTTTTTTAATGGACCCAAACCGCCTGGCAACGCCGACAGGTTTTCTGCTGCGCCAGCAGTTCCCATTCCCGCGTTCCGAACGAATCGCGGCAGGCCGGATTGGGGCAGCGATAGCGCTCGCGGTATTCTTTATCGATGATTTCCAGCTTTTCATCCGTCGATAAGAGCGTCGAACACAAGGTCGGTATGAGCATACTTAACCCGGCTCCCGACATAATCTGGAGAAAGGGCAAAGCGCCCCCACCCGTTGTCACCACGGCACTGATGCCCACCAGCGACGACAGGATGATGCTCCCCGTCCGGATCATTTTTTCGCGATTGCGGCAATCCTTCCGAAGTTTCGGATACTGCTCATAAACCTGCTGTAATTCGGCAAATTCCGGGGTAAAATCCAGCACCGGTTTTTCGACCGGCGACACGGTTTTTGGCGCTACGGAAAAAGACGGACTGACCTCAACCGGTTTCGCCCGCTCCGAACGGAACAGATCCAGCAATTGATCCAGCGTATATTCGATTTCGGCAAGTCGAATATTATCTTCTTTGTCAATAACCTTTCGGGTAATCCGGATCCCGTTGACGAACGTCCCGTTCTTACTGGCCAGATCTTCCAGCACAAACCGGGTGTCCGTACATTGAATCAACCGGGCGTGTTGGCTACTGATTTTTCCATTCAGTACGACGATGGCGTTATCCGTTTTCCGGCCAATCGAATAGGTCGGAAGATGGCTTAACCCGTCAATCCATTGTTCAAGTTGTTCTTCTTGGAGCGGCACTGCTACAGACTATTGGAAAATATCTACATTACTAATCGTTAGCCAAGCAATATAAACTTATTTAATATATGAATCTATTCTTATCCATGCTGTTTGTATAAACGGTTGGCGGCTGTCTATAACCGACCGTCAGACAAGAGAGAAAAGAAGCGAGATTAACTCATTCCATTAAAACCGATTCGTTGGTTATCTTTTCTCTTTCTTCTTTTGTCTCACTTCTATTTTTCTTCTTCTTTTATAACTGCTTTCAATAAGGTTACTACTTTGCCGGCGGCTTCTTCCAATGTATGATGGCCGCTGCCGGGTATCAATGTAACATAATTTTATGAATCAATTCAAAATCCTTTTTGCCGATTTCAAAAAAGCCGAAGCGGAACGGATAACCCCAGGATTTCTTGTTCGGGATAAAATCAAGTTCATCGATCAGGGGCAGAATGGATACTTCGTTGCCGGCATAAAACCGCACGTTTTGCCGAAACGGAATGAAATCGTTCGTTACGGCAAATTGATAGATGGGGTCTTCATTCACCTGCCCGATGGCCGTAAACGCCTGGCATTTTTCGTCGCGCTCCAGCACTTGTTTGGGCGAATAAAAGAGTACCCAATCCCCGGGTTTCATGCGTTTCAAAGGCGCTTCCTTTCCGTGATTGGCCTGCATAAAACCACCTTCCACGCCCCGTTTGACGTGGTCTTTCGAAGCCACCACGATCCAGTACTTTTGTGCGTTATTCATGCGTTAAAAACGGTTTTAAATCCAGAATGTTAGAGCGGTTTGGCACGGAACCGGTGACGTCCGGCTGAACTTTTTCGGGTCATTCCAAAGTTTACCCGTCAACCGCTCGATTCTGTTTTCCCAACCACTTCGGCGATGAACCTGAAACGCTACACCCCAACCGGCTGCCTGAAGCCTTTTGTGAAGGAATTCCTGATCGTTGAAAGCAGCGTCGAAACCCAAAACCGCCTGTTGCCCGACACCGCCATTGTGCTGGCATTCCGATTCAGCGGAGCGGTTTCCGACCCCACCGAAAACCGCAGCCAATTACCGGTTTCGGTCATCACGGGGCTGCGAAAATCATCGCGTCTGCTGAATTACTCAAAAAACACCGCTACACTGCTGGTGTTGTTTCGGGAAGGCGGTGCGGCCGCTTTTTTCCGGGAACCGCTGCACGAATTGTTCGGTTTCAGCCTCCCGTTTGACGATTTGATCCCGCGCCGGTCGCTGGCGGAACTCGAAGAGCGGCTGGCCGAAGCCCCAACCAACCCGCACCGAATCGCCATGATCGAACAGTTTCTGATTGCGAAGCGACTACGAACCAGCCCGGAACCGCTGATCAATCAGGCAGTAGCAAGCATCAAAACCGCTCACGGAAAAACCGGTATCAAAACGCTGGCCGAGTCGCTCTCGATCAGTCAGGATGCCTTTGAAAAACGGTTTCGACGAGCGGTCGGCACAACGCCCAAACAATTTGCCACTTTGGTGCGGTTTCGGCATTTGATTACGACCCACTCCTCCGACCAGAGTCTGACGGATCTGGCTTACGAAGCCGGTTATTTCGACCAGGCGCATTTCATCAAAGACTTCCGGACTTTTACTGACCAGACTCCGCACGACTTTTTCAAATTGCCCCGCTACTGGTAAGATCACTGATTTTTTACAATTCTCCGCCTTTCGACCGCCCTACTTTTGCGTCGTACAAAAGGAAAATTTGTAAAACCATGCAAACCAACGATCAAAAAAATAACCCGGTTTTCTCCAAATCCGTTTCTCCATTTCCCAAAAAAAGACAACAAGTATTCGGGCACGAAATGGCGTACGTCGAAACCGGCAGCGGAGACCCGATCGTTTTTCTGCACGGCAATCCAACCTCGTCCTACATCTGGCGAAACATCATTCCGCACGTTCAGCCTTTTGGACGATGCATTGCGCCGGACCTTATGGGCATGGGTGATTCGGATAAATTGCCCAACGATGGTCCGGAAACGTATGCATTTGTTGATCACCGCCGGTATCTGGACCAATTTCTGGCAGCACTGTCGATTACGGAACGGATTACGTTTGTGGTCCACGACTGGGGTGCGGCCCTGGCATTCGACTGGGCCTATCGGCATCCAACTGCCGTGAAAGGCATTGCGTACATGGAACCGGTGGTTACGCCCCGCACCTGGAGCGAATTATCGGAAGTCGCCCGGCGCATTTTTCAGGCGCTGCGATCACCCGCCGGGGAACAACTGGTGTTACAGGAAAACTCGTTTATTGAAGTCAATCTACCTGCTACCATTCTGCGCCGGTTGTCGAACGACGAATGGACGGAATACCGCCGTCCGTTTGCCGAACCGGGCGAATCCCGTCGGCCGATGCTGACCTGGGCGCGCCAGCTTCCGATTGATGGCGAACCAGCCGACGTCACCCAGATTGTAACGACGTTCGGCAACTGGATGGCCCAAAATTCGATTCCGAAGTTGTTCATTCAGGCCAATCCGGGCACCCTCTCTGCCGACACGCTGAATTTCTGCCGGAGTTGGCCGGAGCAAACCGTTGTCACCGTACCGGGGCACCATCATTTGCAGGAGGATTCACCGGACGAGATTGGAAGGGCCATTTCGGACTGGCTAAAAAAACGGGAACGCTCCTGATCGGCTGCTATTCTAAAATCGGTTCTACCTAACGAGTCCCCGTCCTTAAAAAGGCTCCTTCGCCAGCATCACTTCCAGCTTTCGAACCGGTTTTTGACGAATCTTTTCTGATGCGCTGGCCTGTGGAGACAATTAACGAAAACCGCTGATCAACACACCCTGCTCTCAGGCTGCAGGTAAAACCGTCCGCCAGGCTGTAAGCATTGACGGTATTCTTTCGGCGTAAGTCCCCGGTTTTTTTTGAACGACCGGTTGAAATAGGAAATGTTGCCGAAACCGCTTTCGTAGGCAATCTGGGTAATCGGCAAATCGGATTGCTGCAACAACTGGCAGGCAAAACCGATGCGGATTTCGTTCAGGAATTCGGAGAAGGTTCGCTGGGTCAGGGCTTTGAAAAACCGGCAAAACGAGTGCAGTTGCAAACCGGCAATGGCCGCGGTTTCTTCGAGCGTAATGGGTTGCCGGAACTGATCCTGAATAAAGCGCATCACCCGCGCCACCCGGCTTTGGGAAGCTCCGGCGTAGGACATCAGCAACGATTCGGGGTTGAGCCACCGGACTTCCGGACTTGTTTTCAGCACCTCAAGGATTTGCAAAAAAGAAGCCATCAGTGGCAAATCCGACTGGTTCGGCATCGCCGTCAGTAAGGCTACCAATTGCTCCCGCGTTGGCCCGGTCAGGCAAAGCCCCCGCTCCGATTGCCGAAAGAAATCGGCCAGTGATTGCGTATTCGTAAACGGTTTCAGATGGTGCAAGACTACTTCCGGATTGATGTATAACGCCAGCGACCGGGCCTCTAACGGGGTTTCCGGCTGGGCCGCGTGACTGTACCAGACGTGCGGAACATTCGGGCCGATAAACGTCAGGTCGCCCGCTTCAAACTGTTCGACCGAACCGCCAATGATCCGGGTTCCCGACCCCGACACGACGTAAACCAACTGGCATTCCGGGTGAAAATGAAAGTCGGTGGAGAATTGAGACCGCACAATTTCCCGAAACACGAACGGTTTTTGCGCACTGGCAAAATCAGGCAACAGGGCGTAGATCGGCTTCATAGCGGAAAATGGGACAAAGAAATGCAAATATAGTATTGAAAGTTATCAACCGATAACTGGTTTAGACCAGGCCTGATCCCTTATTTTTGTATTATTCATCTTTGATTTAAAAAGATTTGAGGAATACGCTCATTAAATCAGCATAATCGATCTGTACAATATTAGCAATTGTTTTTCTGTCCAATGCACATTCATTCCATTCAGGTTCAGGACCGCCGGTTTGACCTCGCCGAAGGGGCCGGTTCGGATGCCACCCACACGACGCCCCAATACGCCTACGCGGTTTGTATCCTGAAAACCGATACCGCCGTGGAAGGAACCGGTCTGGCGTTTACGCTGGGAGCCGGGACTGATCTGGTTTGTAAAGCCATTCAATACCTTTCGGAACCGCTTGTTGGTCAGGAGATTGAAACACTGATGGCGGATTTTGGCCGGACGTATCGCTCCATCGTCGACTCGCCTTCGTTTCGCTGGCTCGGCCCCCACAAAGGCGTCGTCCATCTGGCACTGGCCGCCATTACCAACGCCTGTTACGATCTCTGGGCCAAATCCCGGCAAAAACCGCTCTGGCAACTTTTGCTCGATCTGACGCCCGAAGAAGTCGTTAACACCCTGGATCTGAGTTACCTCGAAGAAGAACTGACCCGTCAGCAGGCCATTCAACTCCTGACCGAAGCGCAAAAAACCTGCCCGCAGCGAATCGGCATTCTCAAAACCGGTTACAAAGGCTACGATACGTCCGTCGGCTGGTTTAATTTTTCGGACGAGCGCATTGTGGCCAATACGCGCAAAGCCGTCGATGCCGGTTTTACGGCCATGAAGCTCAAGGTGGGTTCCGACGATCCCGAACGCGATCTCCGCCGGGCGACCCTGATCCGGGAAACCGCCGGGGATGCGGCCACCATCATGCTCGATGCCAACCAGCGCTGGAACGTGCCCGAGGCACTGGCTATCTGCCGGAAGCTGGGCAGTATTCGACCCTATTGGATCGAAGAACCCACGCATCCCGACGATGTGCTGGGCCACCGCGCCATTGCCGACGCCATCGCGCCGTTCAAGGTCGCGACCGGCGAACACATTCCCAATAAAGTGATTTTTAAAAATTTCCTACAGGCCGGAGCCATGGCGTTCTGCCAGGTCGATGCAGTTCGGGTGGGCGGAATTTCCGAATTCCTGACCATCAGCCTGTTATCCAAAAAATACGGTATTCCGGTGGTCCCGCACGTGGGCGATATGGGGCAAATTCACCAGCATTTGGTACTTTACAACCACATTGCAATGGGGCACGAAAACCTGTTTCTCGAACACATTCCGCATTTGCAATCGTATTTTGTCAATCCGGTTCAAATCCGGGGCGGTTTTTACCAGGTTCCGACCGAATCCGGCAGCAGCAGCGATCTGAAACCCTAAACCGATGGCTGGCATGGCATCTCTGACCGATAAAATCATTTTCCTGACGGGTGGCGCTTCCGGTATCGGCGAAGCCTGCGCCGATGCCTACGTGCGGGCCGGGGCCAACCTGTTTGTCATGGATCGCGATGAAACCGCCCTCCAAACCCTGCTCAACCGGCTCGGCACCGACCACGACGGAACCGTTGGCGACGTTCAGCGGGTCGATGATGTCAAGCGAGCTATTGAAAAAACGATAACCCGGTTTGGTCGGCTGGACGTGATTCACAACAACGCGGGCATCGCCAGCCCGTCGAAACCGCTCGATCAAACGACGGAGGAAGAGTGGGATGCGCTTTTTTCGGTGAATCTGAAAAGTGTCTACCTCACCACCCGGTTTGGTCTGGAATCGCTGAAAGCATCGCGCGGTTGCATCCTGAATACCAGCAGCATGGTGGGCGAAATCGGGCAGGAGAACCACGCGGCTTACGTTGCCACCAAAGGTGGCATGAACGCCCTGACGAAAGCGATGGCGCTGGATTACGCGCCGTTTGGGATTCGGGTCAATGCCGTTTGCCCGGCGGGGGTCTGGACGCCCATGCTGCGTGTCTGGGCAACGCAACAACCCAATCCCGCGTCTATCGAAAAATATTTGGACGAGATTCACGCGCTCGGCTACTGCCCCGAAGGCGACGTGATTGCCGATGCCGCCGTTTTTCTGGTCTCCGATGCCGCTCGCTTCATCACCGGCTGTATCCTGCCCGTCGGCGGGGGTGCCGAACTCGGCTACCGACGCTAAAAAATTCACTCAATCACTCAATAAACCGATGCGCACCTGCCTGGCCCTCGACCTGAAAGACAATCCGGAAGGCATTGCCCAGTACGAATACCTCCACCAGCCGGAACACATCTGGCCGGAAATTCCGGCGGGCATCCGGGCGGGCGGCATTACGGATATGCAAATTTACCGCATCGGCACCCGGTTATTTATGATTGTCGAAACCGCCGAAGGGGTTGACCTGAACGATGCGTTTAACGAAATCAGCAAACTTCCCCGGCAAGCCGAATGGGCGGTTTTGATGGACGGTTTTCAGCAACGGCTGGCCGACGCGCAACCGGGCGAACACTGGGCGAAAATGAAACCGATTTTTAGCTTAAACGCCTGACGGATGAAAACGCCCTCGCCGAAACACGTTGTGGTACCTTTGCTGGTAGTGATGAGCCTGATGTTCATCTGGAACCTCAGCCGCAACATCAACGATGTGCTGATTCCGCACCTGAAACGGGCCTGCCAATTGACTGATTTCCAATCATCACTAGTGCAATCCGCCTTTTTTGGCGGCTATTTTCTGCTGGCTTTACCCGTTGGGCAGTTCATCCGGCGGTTTGGCTACCGGGCGGGCATGATTACGGGTTTGCTGACGGCAGCCACTGGCGCGATGCTGTTTTTCCCGGCGGCCGAAACCCGGTTTTATCCGCTCTTTCTGACGGCCTTGTTCATCATGGCCGCCGGTTTTACGTTTCTGGAAGTTACCGCAACGCCCTATATCACCAAACTCGGCGATCCCGACGGTGCGTCGAGTCGGCTGAGTCTGGCGTCGGCGGTGGGTTCCATCGGAGCAACCCTGGGGCCATTTATCGGTGCGCAGTTTCTGCTGCATGCAACGGATGTTCCGGCATCTGTCGTCCAGCAGTTTAACCCGACGGAATTGACTAATTACCTCAATTCCGAAGCGCAACTGGTGAAAATACCGTACCTGAGTCTGGCGGTTTTATTCACGGTTTTGGGCGTGTTACTATTTTTCATTACTCTGCCGACGATCGAGGAAAAAGGTGAAAGTTCACTCCGACTCTGGTCGATTTTCGGGTTTCGGCACACGGTTTTGGGCGCGTTGGGCGTGTTTTGTTACCTTGGGGCCGAAGTCGGTATTGTTAGCTTTTTGATCCGCTACGCCAAATCGTTGCAATTGCCGGATTTGAGCGAACAGAAAGCGGCTTTGTTCATTACCTTGTATATGGCGTTGGTGCTGGCCGGGCGGTTGGCGGGCGCTTACCTGCTCCGGCGCATTCAGCCCGCCCGGGCGCTGGCAATTTGTGCCATCGGCGCTTTTCTGCTGGTGCTAACGTCGATGCTGACGACCGGTTTTGTCTCGATTTATGCGCTGTCAGTGGTCGGTTTGTGTACCTCCGTCATGTACCCGATTCTGTTCACACTCAGCACAAAAGACCTGGGGGCTTACACCAAAACCGGGTCGTCACTAATCATCATGAGCATCGTAGGCGGGGCCATTATTCCTCCGTTAATGGGCTGGATTTCGGATGGTTACGGAATCCGAATAGCTTTCGTCGTACCCATTATCTGTTACATTTACGTGCTGTATTACGCCCGAAAAGGATATATCATTCGTCCGAAATTGTCTTTCGCCAAAGCCTAAATTCGTATCCCATGAAAGCAAAACTGCTTCCGCTGCTTTTTTTCCTGATCACGCTCCCGGCGGTTTCTCAAAAAGCGCTGCCCCAGGCGCAGCGACTCCAATGGTGGCAACACGACCGGTTCGGGATGTTTATCCACTGGGGACCGGCGACGCTGACGGGCAAGGAAATCAGCTGGTCGCGGGTGGGGACCGGCAAAAGCCGCTACGATTCGCTGTATCGGCGTTTCAATCCGGTAAAATTCAACCCGAAAGAATGGGTTCGGCTGGCCAAAGCGGGCGGGTTGAAATACGTCGTGCTGACGGCCAAACACCACGACGGTTTTTGTTTGTGGAATACGCAAACGACGGATTACAACATTATGTCGTCGCCGTTTGGGCGGGACGTTTGCAAGGAACTGGCCGATGCCGTTCACGAAGCCGGGCTTCAGTTGGGCTGGTATTTTTCGCCGGGCGACTGGAAAGACCCCGACTGCCGCAATCCGGAAGCGGAAAAGAACAAGGCGTTTGAAAACCGGATGCAGCAACAACTCAGAGAATTGCTTTCCAACTACGGGAAAATCAGTCTGTTGTGGATCGATTACGACGGCTGGCCCTGTCCCACGAATCCCAAAAACGTGTACGACATGGCGCATCGGCTGCAACCCGGTATTATTCTCAATAACCGGCTCGAAGCGTTTAATCCGGACGAGTCGCACAGCCAGCCGGGCCGCTACGGCGATTATGTTACTCCCGAAGGTTTTGTGGCCGGTTACGGCAGCGTTCCCTGGGAAACCTGCACGAACATGGGCCACCAGTGGGCGTGGCGGTTTGAAGACAAACCCCGCTCGGCGAAGGAGGTTGTGCATACGTTGCTGCGGTGCGTGGGTGGTAACGGCAATTTGCTGCTCAACGTAGGCCCGGATAGTCTGGGCCAGATTCCGCCCCTGTTTGCCAGCCGGTTAGAGGAAGTAGGCGACTGGATCAAACCGCGGGCGGAGGCTATTTACGGAACGAAAGGTGGACCGTATACACCCGCTCAGGAGTACGTCTGCACCCAAAAAGGAAACCGGATTTTTCTGCATTTGCTGGCAGGAACCGAAAACGAAGTAATGTTACCGGCTCTTCCGGCAACGATCAAAAAGGCGACGCTTCTCAACGGTAAAACCGTTCAGTTTTCGCAAACCAAAGGACAACTCCGGCTGGTCGTGCCGACGCGGGATTCCATTGCGACACTCATTGAACTGACCCTCGACCGCCCGGCTTCCCAACTGGCCCCCATTCTGCCGTTCTCGAAAACCGGGTCGCTGGCGTATGCTCAAAAATCGACGGCTTCCAGTGTCGTCGGTGAATTTCTGCATGGTGCCGGTTCGACGGTGGATGATAACAAAGCCACTTACTGGAAACTGGGCCGTCGGAGTGACGTGAACTTTGAGGCCAATTATGGAAAACCGCTCTATTACCGGACGAAGGAAGCCAAGGCGATGTTCGATCAAACCGGCTGGCTGGAGGTCGATCTGGGAAAACCGCAGTCGGTCGGGCAACTTGTGATCAATGAATTTCAGCGGAAAAACAACCCTGAATTGTACTCCCAAATCAACCGGTTTTCCGTCCAGTACCAGAAAGGCAACGACTGGGTGACCATTGCAACCGGTCAGCAGATTGGCGACGAATGGCGGCAGGCGATTCAGCCCGTCCGGGCGCAGCGGTTTCGGTTGGTTATTCAGGAGTCGGAAGGGAGCATTGGCGTCAGCGAATTTCAGCTATTTCCACCCAACAATCAGACAGGTCGCTAAAAAACACCGGGCAAGCCATTACCAGACGTATGGATACGTATATTCCATAGCGTTAAAAAATCTGCTTGCTGGCGACAAAAATGATGTTCATTTTTTTGCATACTAAGCAAATAGATTAAGTATGTTTATATATTTGCGTACTTAATTCATCCGCCCGAATAGTACAGATGCCCTTTTTAGTAGTAAGCCTAACTAGTGACGTCGGGGGCGGGTCAGGTTCAACGGTTTCGTGAGTAGTTTTTATAAATAAAACCCAAGTAATTATCCTATTTATTACAATTCTTTTTAAATTGACAGTGTACCCATTACGTATCTGTTCAATCCCGGAATAATGCAGCCTGTTATGGAGCTAAAAGTAAATAGAACGCAGCAGGAAGCAGCTCCATTTAAAGACCTGCCTGAGTATGAGATATGGGCTCAATTTCGAGGTGGCAATCCAAAAGCGTTTGGGTTTATTTATACGACCTATTTCCCGATTCTGTACAATTACGGACGACAGTTTACCAGCGATACCGATCTGGTAAAAGACACCATCCAGGATCTGTTTATTTATCTCCAGGAAAAAAAAGCGGGTTTGGGCGAGGTCTCGTCCATCAAATTTTACCTCTATAAAGCCTATAAAAACCGCATCATCCGGCATTTGACCAAAAACCGTTTTGCACCGGAACAACTGGATTATGACGACGACCGCGGATTTGAAATTGCGTTCACCGAAGAATCCAGTGGCATCAGTGAATTGCTGGATGATGAATTGCGGCAAAAAATGGAAACCGCCTTTTCACAGCTGACCAAACGGCAGAAAGAAATCATCATTTATTATTTCTACGAAGGATTTTCGTACACCGAAATAACCGCATTGATGGGTTTTGCTAAAATCGAATACGCCCGTATTCTAATGAGCCGAACCATTCTGAAACTTCGAAAAGAATTAGGTGAATCCCGGTTTATTCTTAACATGCTGGTAGTGACTTTTCTGGTCAACAAATAAAAACGCTTCTATTCCACCGGTTTACTCACCTTCTCCGGTGTTATTTCCCAGCTTTCGGTCAATCTCCAGCCGCCCGAAAAAATAATTGAAAAATAATTTCGTCGACTGTATATGTCTGCCACCATTCAGTCTCTTATGAGTTGAAAGCCCATTTCTATCCGGCAACTAACGGGATGAAAGGGCGCAAAATCAACTACAACGAGCAGGCATGAAGTACCAAAACTATCAACTGGAAGACTTCCTGAAAGATGATGATTTCATTCGGTGGGTAAAAAATCCTACTGTGAAACAAAATCACTTTTGGGAAAGCTGGTTGATGGAACATCCTGACAAAGCTCAAACCGTTGCGCTGGCCAGACAACTGATCCTTTCAGTTCGTTACAAGCATTCGTATCAGCCTTCAGAAGAAGACCTGACGACCGTTTGGGAGCGTATTCAGGCCGGAGAGCCCAGCACGCAATCGGCGCGAATTGTCCGGTTCCCGGTTCCAGCTCCCACCCTGCTCCGTTTTGCCGCCATTTTTCTGATAACCGTTGCCGCAGCCGTGACGGTTTGGAGATATACCCTTCCGGACAAATCAACAAAGAACGTTACCAGTCAGGCAATTACCAGATTAATTCAAACCCGCACCATCCGGGGGCAGCGGGAACTGATTCAGTTGCCGGATGGGAGTTCGGTTAAGTTAAATGCCGAAAGCGTCCTGTCTTATTCGTCCGATTTTGGCAAAACCGGGCGCGCCCTTACGCTGGAAGGCGAGGCATTCTTTGAAGTCGCGCATGATGCTTCCAAACCGTTTATCATTCAGACCGGAAAGCTCAGGACAACCGTCGTCGGAACGTCCTTTAACATCAATGCCTATCCCGAAAACCCGGATATAACGGTAGCGGTTTTAACGGGAAAAGTAAAAGTAGGTGCGGCTTCAAAAGCGCCTATCAATACGCCGGATTTCTTAGTACCGTCCGACCTGTATTCCTACCAAAAATCCAGCGAAAAAGGCCGGAAGGAGCAGGTTAATCTGGATGAATTACTGGCCTGGAAAGACGATGTTATCATCCTGAAAAATGCCGATTTCCAGGAAATAAAAAAGAAACTGGAACGCTGGTACGCCGTCAATTTTGTCGTCCAGAAGGGTTTAAAAGTAAAAGAAGATTTCAGTGCCCGATTTAATAATACCTCTTTAAAAAGCATCCTTGACGCGTTGAATTACACCTCTAATTTTCAGTATGAATTAGTTAATAATACCGTTTTTGTAACCCAAAAAAAGTAAACCCAGGCAGATAAAAAAGTGGCCAGGTGGCTTTAACACCTGGCCCTTTTCCCTGAATCCTATTCTTTTGGCGAAGCGATCGATCAGGGAATCTGTTCATTAAACCACTGTTCAATAAACCTTTAATACTATGAAAAGAACCGTACTTAACCAAATCCGGCAACTGGTGAGGATGAGCGCTTTCGGGATTTTGGTCCTGCTGCTCCCCGGCAATCGGGTCATGGCGGCAACCAGTCCGTACCAGAGTAAAAGCCTGGAAGAAATTTACCTGAATCTTTCGCTGAAAAACGTGCGGCTGGAAGATGCCCTGAATCTGATCGGGGAACGCACCCAGTTTTCGTTTGCGTACAACGGCGAGACGCTGGACAAAAATCAACTTGTCAATATTCCCGACAAGAATTTATCCCTGGCGTCGCTGCTACGGATTCTGTCGAAAGATGCCAACCTGCAGTTTTTGCGGGTCAATTCCCAGATTTATGTGCGGAAAAAGAAACTATTCGAAGCCCCGATTATCGAGAGGTCGCTTTCCGACGGCCCCGTCACAATCCAGGGGACGGTCAAAGACCAGGCCGGGGCGGTTTTGCCCGGTGCCAATATTCTGATCAAAGGGAAAACGCAGGGCACAGTCACGGACGGCGACGGCAAGTTTCAGCTCCAGCTGGAAGGCGGCAAGGGCACGCTGGTGGTCAGTTCCATCGGGTATGTCTCGGAGGAAGTGGTGGTGAGCGGCAACCGAACCGTCCTGGCGATCGTGCTAAATACCGACATCAAATCGCTCGAAGAAATTGTGGTCGTGGGGTACGGCGAACAGAAAAAGGTCAACCTGACCGGCTCGGTCGCTACGGTAGCCGCCGATGAACTGGTGAAACGGTCAACGGCGAACGTCGAGAACCTGTTGCAGGGAAAAGTAACTGGTTTACAGGTTGTTCAAAACTCCGGCCAACCCGGCGACGACGGCGCGGTCATGACGATCCGGGGCCTGGGAACGTTCAGCGACGCCGGAGCGGCTCCGCTGGTGCTGGTCGATGGCGTGGTGGGTAACCTGACGAACCTCAATTCCGACAACATTGAGTCGATTTCGGTTTTGAAAGATGCGGCCTCGGCGTCCATTTACGGGGCGCGGGGTGCCAACGGCGTGATTCTGGTGACTACCAAAAAAGGGAAAGCCGGTTCGTTCAACGTCGATTACCGGGCTGATTTTCAGTTGCATCAGCCGACGCGGATGCCCAAGCTGGTGACCAATTCGGCAGATTTCATGACCTATTTCAATGCCGCCCGCGCCCGTTCAGGTCAGGCGCCTTTGTATACGCAGGCTGAAATCGACACCTACCGCAACGCCACGGACCGCACCAAATACCCGAACTTCGACTGGATTGATTTCATTGTCGGAAACGCTTCCGCGCAGCAACACTATCTGTCGGTGAATGGCGGTTCCGAGAAAACCACCTACAACTTTTCGACCGGCTACCTGGATCAGAACGGGATTGCCGGTGGACACAGCTACAAACGGTACAACTTCAATTTGAATGTCGATACGAAAGTAAACCGGATTCTGCGGGTGGGAGCTAACATTGGTCTGGTGAAAAAGGACATTGTCGAGCCGCCTTACACGGATTCGGATTACATGCTGCTGGTGTACTCGATGAACCCGACCAACGGGCCGTATGTACCGGATGGTTCCGGGCATTATTCCGGCGCGTATCGGCAGGGCGTTCCGTCCAACCGGAATCCGCTGGCGGTGATCAACAGCGGCTCGGTTCGCTACCAAAAATACAATTTGACGGCGCAGTCGTATGTCGATGTCAACATCACGCCGGATCTGACCTGGGGCGTAAAAGGCGCGATCAATTACAGCGACGATTTTACGAAAGTCCACGAACATCCGGTCGATGCTTATTATTTCTCCGACGGAACGTACCAGAACAACGGAAATCCGACGCGCCTGGGCATCACCGACCGGTTTGATCAATCGATTCTGACCACCTTGTATTCCACGTTTAATTACAAAAAAACGTTTGGCAAAGATCATTTTGTAACCGGTTTGTTGGGCTATAACCAGGAATCGTTCAAAAACCGCTATTTGCAGGGTTCTCGCCAGAAGTTTCCAACGGACGACCTGATGGAGTTGAACGCGGCTTCGACCGATAATCAATCGACAACCGGAACGTCGTACGAATGGGCCATCCAGTCGCTCTTCGGTCGGTTTACGTACGACTACAAAGAACGGTATCTGCTCGAAACCAACTTCCGCTACGACGGTACGTCGCGCATCCAGCAAGACAACCGCTGGGGCTTTTTTCCTTCGTTATCGGCGGGATGGCGGATTTCGAACGAGGAGTTCCTGAAGTCGCAGAGTTGGGTCGATAACCTGAAGCTACGGGCGTCGTGGGGCCAGCTGGGGAACCAGAACATCGGGAATTACCCGTACCAGGACATTCTTTCCGTTACGACCTATCCGTTCGATGTCCTGCAACAGGGCGTCGTGCAAACGCGGCTCACCGACAAAAACCTGCGCTGGGAAACCACCACGATTACGGACATCGGCCTTGATTTCAGCTTCAAAAAACGCATTTTTTCGGGTTCGATCGATTGGTACAACAAGATCACGGACGGGATTATTTACGCGATCGAAGTCCCCGGCAGCGTCGGTCTGACCGGCCCGACCGTGAACTACGCCAAAATGCAGAACAAAGGGATTGAGCTGAACCTCAGCCATTCCAATAAGATTGGCGAGCTGCGGTACGATGTGAATGTCAATTTTTCCAAAAACGCCAATAAAGTCCTGAAAGTCAAGGCGCCGTTTTACGACAACAACAACACGATTCAGGAGGGTTTGCCCTGGATGTCGAATTACCTGATCGAATGGGCGGGGATTTTCCAGTCGCAGGAAGAAATCGACAAAGGCCCGGCCCATCCGTTCAATCCCAAACCGGGTGATTTGAAATTTAAGGACCAGAATGGGGATAATAAGATCGACGGCAACGACCGGGTGGTGGTGCCCGGCGCGTATCCCAAGTTCTATTACGGCGGGGGTGTCAACGCGTTCTGGAAAAATTTCGATTTCGCGATCTTCCTCCAGGGGGTTTACGGTAACAACACGTACGTCGACCGTTGGGGCATCGATCCGTTTACGCAGGGCAGTGCGCCGACCCTCGAATTTGCGCAAAACGCCTGGACGCCGGAGAATAAATCGACCACGCACCCGGCCATGTACCTCAACGGCTACGGCCCCGATAACGGGTTGCGCACGACCTATTTTCTGATGGACGCGTCGTACCTGCGCATCAAAAACCTGGTGCTCGGCTACTCGTTCCCGAAAACGATCACCAGCAAAATCCGGATGAAAGACCTGCGGATTTACCTGTCGTCGGATAACCTGGCGACGTTCACCAAGTATCCGGGTGCCGATCCCGAGCGCACCGGAACGGGTCGGCAGCGGTTTGCCACCTATCCGCAGGTACGCATGTTTACGGCGGGTCTCAAGGTCAAATTTTAAGTCTAAAAAGAACTTCCCATGAAAAAGTTTTTAATCATAAGCCTGGTGAGTACCGCGAGTTTTTTGCTCACCGCCTGCCAGGATTTTCTGGATAAAAATCCGCTCGACCAGCTTTCCAACCAGACGTTCTGGACCACCGAAAAGGATGCTGACATGGCCATTGCGGGGGTTTACAGCCAGTTATTGGGCCTGACCTACGACCACCACCGGATGGATTGGGATGCCCTGACGGACGATTTCTTCCTGTTCGGGACCTACCAGCGCGTCGACAACATCGCCAAAGGCATTATTGAACCGACCACGGGCGGTTTGGTCAGCACCGCGTACCTGGAGTCGTACAAAGGCGTGACGGCCTGTAACATCTTCCTGGCGAACATCGACCGGGTGACGATGGACGAGGCCAAGAAAAACCGGTATAAAGGGGAAGTATTGTACCTGCGGGCTCTGTTTTACTTCACACTGACCGAGTTTTACGGGGGTGTTCCGCTGTATACGAAGCCCATCACCCTGGCCGAAGCCGCCGTCAAGCAGAGTCCGAAAGCGACGGTGATCGAGCAGGTTCTCAAGGACTTAGATGAAGCGATTGCCCTGCTCCCGGCGACGCTGTACACCAGCCATGCCGTGAAAGGTTCGGCGCAGGCCCTGAAAGCGAAAGTGCTGCTGCACAACGGCAAGTGGCAGGAAGCCGCCGATGCCGCCAATCTGGTGATTCAGTCGAAGGTGTTTAAGCTGGCGACCGATTACCAGACCATGTTTTTGACCAAAGGCCAGACCAATAACCCCGAAATACTCTTCTCGGCGCGGTATTTAAACCCCGACCGGTATTCGCTCGAAAGTCCGGATATGAAATACGGCAACGCGGCAGCCATCAATGGCAGCCAGAATTTTGTGGACGAATTCGAATGCACGGACGGTTTGCCCATTAGTCAGTCGCCCCTGTACGACAAAACCGCCTACAAAAAGAACCGCGATCCCCGGCTGGATTACACCATCCGGGATATTAAGGAACAACTGGTTAGCTCGACCGGCGTCAAATTCACCAATGCGGCCGCGGGGATTTACACGAGTTATCTGGTTCGGAAGTATGTCGATCCCGAGAACCTCCCGTTTTCGTACTCAACCCGCAGCGATCAGGATTATATTTTGACGCGCTACGCGGAGGTGCTGCTGATTTATGCCGAAGCCAAAAACGAAGCCACTGGTCCCGATCAGTCCGTGTACGATGCGGTCAATGCGGTTCGGGCGCGGGTCAAAATGCCAGCCCTGCCGACCGGTTTGACCCAGGCAACTATGCGGGACAGAATCCGGCACGAACGGCGCGTCGAACTGGGTGCCGAAGGCTACCGGTACCTGGACATCAAGCGGTGGAAAATTGCGGAAAAAGTGATTCCCGGCATCGTCGATCCGGGGGGCGTTTTGCGCAAGTTCGACCCGGCGAAACACTACCTGTTTCCGTTCCCGCAGAGCGAAATCGACATCAATAAAAACCTGACGCAGAACCCCGGTTATTAATCGTATTTCCTAAACCCGTTCCTTTTTTACCACCGCATGAAACGGATCATCCCCCTGGTTCTTCTGTTGATTTTCCTGAAACCGGACGACATTCGGGCCCAAAAACCGTCGAAGGTTCGGCCCAATGTCATTCTGGTGATGGCCGACGATCTGGGCTGGGGGGATGTCGGTTTCAACGGAAATCCGCAAATCAAAACGCCGGAGCTGGACAAGATGGCCGCGAACAGCCTGCAATTCACCCGGTTTTATGCGGGGGCGCCGGTTTGCTCGCCCACGCGGGGCAGTTGCCTGACCGGCCGGAATCCGGAGCGGTACGGTATTTTCTTTGCCAACGTCGGCCACATCAAACCGCAGGAAACCACGCTGGCGGAAGTGTTGAAAGCCAACGGCTACGCCACCGGTCACTTCGGAAAATGGCACCTCGGTACCCTGAGCAAAACCGTCCGCGACGGGCACCGGGGCGGCAAAGCCAACGATGAATTTTCGCCCCCCTGGGAGAACGGTTTTGAAACCTGCTTCTCGACCGAGCAGGCCGTTCCGACCTGGGACCCGATGAAAGATCAGATGGTGAAAACCCACTACTGGACGGGCCCCGACCGGTTTGCGGAAGACAATCTGGAAGGCGATGATTCGCGGATTATCATGGATCGCGCGCTTCCGTTTATCGGACAATCCGTTCAGAAAAAGAAGCCGTTTCTGGCCGTCATCTGGTTTCACACGCCCCATTCGCCGGTGGTGGCCGGTCCGAACTACCGGGCGATGTACCCCGGTCTGGACGACAATCACCAGCATTATTACGGCTGCATTACGGCGATGGACGAGCAGATTGGTCGCTTACGCCGGGAACTCCGCAAACTGGGCGTGGCCAATAACACCCTGATTCTCTTCGCATCCGACAACGGCCCGGCCGGTGAAGGGGGCGGCATCGACCAACATCCCGGCAAACGGCAGCAGGGAACGGCCGGCATTTTTCGCGGGCGAAAAGGCAGTCTGTACGAAGGCGGCATTCGGGTTCCGGCGCTGCTGGAATGGCCCGGGCGGATCAAAACTCACCGCAAAGTCAGCGTGCCGGTCACTACCAGCGATTATTTTCCGACAATTCTTTCGCTACTCGACTATTCGGTTCCGGGCAATCCGCGGCCGATGGATGGCATCAATGTGCTTCCGCTGCTTTTTACCGACACCGCCCAACGGCCTAAACCGATTGGTTTTAAGTCCTATAAGCAACGGGCGTATACCGACAACCAGTTCAAGATTTACTCAGCCGACGACGGCATCCATTACGAGCTCTACGATCTGCTGAACGATCCGTCCGAATTGCAGGACATTTCGGAAGCGCATCCAATGGTGCTTGCATCGATGAAAACCGCTTTGGACGACTGGCTTTCGTCGTGTCAGAAGAGCGAAAAAGGCGAAGATTACTGACATGATTCTTGAAAATTTACCAGACCCTTACCTGAAATTAATGAAAGCTTTCCTACGAACTTGTGCGGTTTTACTGCTGGCATTGACGGTTTTTGAAGCCTGGGCCGAGGTCCGTTTGCCCCAGATTTTCGGTTCCCATATGGTGCTGCAACGCCGGAAACCTATTCCGGTCTGGGGCTGGGCGGCTGCCGGTGAAAAGGTGACGGTGCAGTTCATCGGGGCCGGACCGCAGCGGCAGACCAAAACCGCCAAAGCCGACAAGGACGGCAAATGGCTGATCCGACTTGACCCGACCGAAGCCGGGGGCCCTTATCAACTGGTGGTTGCTGGCAAAAAAAACACCCTGACGCTGGACGACGTGCTGGTGGGCGAGGTCTGGATTTGCTCGGGACAATCGAACATGGAAATGCTGGTCAACCGGTCGGCCAAAGCGGAGGAAGAGAAAAAAGCCGCCAATTTTCCGCAAATCCGCCATTTTAAGGTTCCGCACGACAAAAGCCTGACGCCCAAAGACGATGTGACCGGCGGGGAATGGCAGGCGACAACGCCTGAAACCGTGGGCAATTTTTCGGCAGTCGCCTATTTCTTCGCCCGCGAAATCTACAACCGTATGCAGGTGCCGATTGGTCTCCTGAACACGTCCTGGGGTGGCACGCAGGTCGAATCCTGGATCAGCCGGGAGGCCATGAACAGCTTCGATGAATTTAAGGAACCGCTCGCCAGCATGCCGGTTTCGCTCGAAGAACTGAGCAAATCGCGGAAGAAAAAACTGGACGAAGTAATTATTCAGCAACAGGGCGGTTTTCCCGACGCCGAAACCGTTCAAAGCTGGTCGGGCGCTTCGCTCGACGATTCGAACTGGCAGACGATGGCCGTACCAGGCTATTTTGACCTCAAAATCCTTTCGGGTCTGGACGGTGTCGTGTGGGTCCGGAAAGAATTTACACTTCCCGCCGAATGGGCCGGTCAAAGCATGGTGCTGAATCTGTGTAGCATCGACGACTTCGACCGGACCTACGTCAACGGCGTCAAAGTGGGCGAATCGACCAAAAAAGTGCCGGAAGGCCGCACGTACATCATTCCGCCGAATGTCCTGAAAGCCGGTAAAAATGTCATTGCGGTCCGTATCGAAGACCTCGGCAGCATTGGCGGTTTTAGCGGAAAAGCCGAGCAATTGAAAATAACCCGGGATTCGTACGAACAACCGCTGGCCGGTGACTGGAAATACCGCGTGGAGACGTCCGTGGACAACAACCAGTTTACGGGTGCCAACGTCGCCGGAACCATTCTGTACAATGCAATGGTGGCTCCGCTGATTCCCTTCGCCATGCAGGGCGTCATCTGGTACCAGGGCGAATCCAACGCCGGGCGGGCGTACCAGTACCGGAAGTCCTTTCCGCTCCTAATCAACGACTGGCGGAAACGCTGGGGTGAAGACTTCCCGTTTCTGTTCGTCCAATTGGCGAGTTATGGTGCCAATGGCGGCACCAGCGAAAAAGGCAGCACCTGGGCCGAGTTGCGGGAAGCGCAGGCGATGACGCTGACGACCGTACCAAACACCGGCATGGCGGTTACGTCCGACATCGGCGAAACGAACGATATTCACCCCAAAAACAAGCAGGATGTTGGCAAACGACTGGCATACAGCGCCTTGAAAACCGTCTACCAGCAATCGGTTTTACCCGGCGGTCCGGTTTATCAATCGCAGCAGATCAGCGGAAACAAGGTAACACTGACGTTTGGGCAAACCGGCAGCGGCCTGACCGCTTCGGACAAATACGCCTACCTCAAAGGCTTCGAAGTGGCCGGTTCTGATCAGAAATTCCACTGGGCAAAGGCGGAGATTCAGGGCGATAAAGTGGTGGTCTGGTGCGATCAGGTGAGCCAACCGGTAGCCGTGCGCTATGGCTGGTCCGACGACAACATCGAAGCGAATCTGTACAACAAAGAAGGTTTTCCGGCGGCTCCGTTCCGCACGGATACCTGGAAAGGCATCACGGCCGAAACACGATTCAAGTAGCTGACTGACAATAGGATGAGAATTTTATTTTTAATGATTGGGTTGCTGATGGGCGGTTTTTCCGAGGGCTATTCGCAGGAAAAGGTGAAGAGTTTGCCCTTAACGCCCCTGCCGCTCACCGACCTTTCGGCCTTCCGACCGACAACCGCCAACTGGAAGATCGTCGGCAATGCGTTTGCCGATCGGCAGGTCGAGCAGGCGCTGGAGGGTTTTCCCGGAACGGGCATTCTGGCCAACCTCTCGGACCCGCAAAACCGGGGGCATCTGTTTACCCGGTTCGAACACGGCGATATCGAGCTGGAAGCCGACATTATGATGGCCAAAAACTCCAACTCCGGGATCTATTTCCAGGGACGCTACGAATTGCAATTGCAGGATAGCTGGGGGAAACGCGACAAACCGAAATACGGCGATCTGGGTGGCATTTATCAACGCACCGATACCGTGACCAATCTGGGTTACGAAGGGTCGGCACCCCGGATCAACGCCAGCAAAGCCCCCGGTTTGTGGCAGCACATTCGGGTCTGGTTCAAAGCGCCAAAATTCGATTCTCAGGGCCGGAAGATCGCCAACGCCCGGTTTGTCGAGGTGTACGTCAACGGCGTGCTGGTTCAAAAGGATTTTGAGGTGAGCGGTCCCACGCGGTCGGGCGCGTTCAAGGACGAAAAACCGCTCGGCCCGCTGATGATTCAGGGCAATCACGGGCGCGTAGCCCTGAAAGCGATTGCTTACAAACTCGACGAGGGAAAACCGCTGGCCGTGTCGAATCTGGTTGTTAAAGAATACAAATCGCCCGGCGAAGTCTTTCGGAATCAGTCGCTTGTGGCGGTGGGCGAACGGAAAATCGATTCAATTTCCTACCATTCCGCCAGCCAGAAAGACATCTTTTTGCTGGCGTATCAGGGCCAGTTCACTTTCCCAAAAACCGGTACCTATTTGTTCAAACTGCAAACCGGCGGAGGGGGGTTGTTGATCATCGACAAGGATACGGTGATTCTCCACGACGGCGTGCACGGTTTTGAGCAGGAAGCCATCCAGACATACGCGGCCAAAGCCGGGTCGGTTCCTTTCACGCTCGTTTACAACAAATTCATCGGCTGGCGGCAGGGACTGGCGCTGTACGTCGAAGGGCCGGGCATGACGATTCAGCCGTTGCACGCAACTGGTTCGGTTTTTCACGAACCACCCGTCGAACCCATTCTGATCGACACCGATCCAAAGCAGGCGATTCTTCAGCGGACGTTTATGGATGATGGCGAAACCAAACGCACCCACTGTCTGTCAATTGGCACGCCCGAAGGCATTCATTTCACAGTCGATTTGCAGGAAGGACGCCTGTTTCAGGTCTGGAGTGGCGGTTTTCTCGACGCGACGCCGATGTGGAATCGGCGGGGAAATCAGCAGGTCGGCATTCCGCTGGGAATGGTTCAGAAATTTGCATCCGGCCCGGATCTGCGGAGCGTTGGCGGTAAAGCGGTTGTCCCGGACTGGGACCAAAAGAACGCCTTCCGGTTTTCTGAATATATGCTGGACAAAAGCGGTTTGCCCACATTTCAGTATACCTGCCTTGGCGTAACCATTTCAGACAAACTAAGTCCTTCAGCGAAAGAGCGAAGTCTGAATCGAAAAGTAATCTTAACCAGCAAAAATGGCTTTGATTATCGGCTCGCTTCCGGAAAATCCATCGAATTGCTACCCGACGGTTCTTACGCCATCGACGATAAAGCTTATTACCTGGTATTGAACTCGGCGAACCTGAAACCGACCATCCACAAAACCGGTAACACGCAGGAGTTGCTGTTCTCGGCCCCCAAACCGGGTCAATATGCAATCGATTATACGCTGATCTGGTAAAAAAGACTTAAAGCCAATGATAGTCAACCCATTAAACTATTTCGGTTCCCGCTGGCTGTTTGGCCTACTGCTTGGTTTGGTAATCCAACCAGGCCGGGCTGAGCGGTTTTTTCTACCCGACACCACCGAAGAATCCCGGTATTACCAGATTGAAACGATTCCGATTCCGCCCGGCATTGCGCTGGAAGTGGGCGGTTTAGCCTTCAATCGGAAGAACCAGCTCGGCATCAGCACGCGCCACGGCGAAGTCTGGATTCTGGAAAATCCGTATTTGAAAAAAAACGAGAAACCTATCTTTAGGAAGTTTGCTTCCGGTCTTCACGAAGCCCTCGGACTGGCGTTTATCGGGAATCATTTTTACCTGGCGCAACGCGGGGAATTGACCCGGCTGGAAGACCGCGACAACGACGGAAAAGCCGACGCTTTCAAGGCGATTTATTCCTGGCCATTGTCCGGTAATTACCACGAATATTCGTACGGCCCGGTGGTGACAAAAGACGGACACATGCTGGTGACACTGAATCTTTCGTGGATCAGTCGGGGAGCGAGTCTGGCGAAATGGCGCGGCTGGCTCCTGAAAATCTCGCCAACCGGTGAAATGACTCCTTTGGCAACCGGGCTTCGTTCCCCGGCCGGTTTGGGCATTAATCCCGCCGGGGATGTTTTCTACACCGAAAATCAGGGCGATTGGGTCGGTTCCGGACGAATGACACACCTGAAACCGGGTGATTTTGCGGGCAATCCCGCCGGTTTAAAATGGACGAACGACCCGCGCTCTCCGCTTACGCTGAAGGTGGACGATGTGCCCAGCTCGCCCGATTTACCGATGCACGAAGTTGCGGCTACCATTCCGGCACTCAAGCTCCCGGCTATCTGGTTTCCGCACGGACTGCTGGGCGTTTCGACCTCCGACATCCTGATCGATACGACGCGGGGTGGTTTTGGCCCCTTCACCGGTCAGTATTTTATTGGCGATCAGGGGCATAGCAAGGTAAACCGGGTGTTTCTGGAAAAGGTAAACGGGGAATACCAGGGCGCTACGTTTCCGTTTCGGGAAGGTTTTTCGTCGGGCGTTTTCCGGATGAAGTGGGGAACCAACCACGCGATGTTCGTCGGGATGACCAGCCGGGGCTGGAACTCCAAAGGTCCCGAGTTGTACGGGTTGCAACGGCTCCGCTGGACCGGCAAAATGCCATTCGAAATCAAGACCATCAAGGCACAGTCCGACGGCTTTTTGCTGGAATTTACGCAACCCGTCAACCCTGCAACGGCCTCACAAACAAGCTCGTACGAGATCACCGGTTTTACGTATCACTACTGGAGCACATACGGCAGCAAAATCATCAATCAGCAGCGTTGCATGGTGCACCAGGCCGTTGTCGCCAAAGACCGGATGTCGGTCAAACTGGTGGTGCATGGTCTCAGGAAAGGCTACATCCACGAGGTGAAAGCCGCCGGTTTACAAGCGGCCGATGGCCGGGCGTTGCTGCACAATCTGGGGTATTACACCCTGAATAACATTCCGGCCGGAAAAACCGCAACCGTAATGGCGTCCGCTCAAAAAACCAGCGTGCCCTACGACATTGAAAAAGATCCGAAACGAATCACGAAACAACCCGAATCGTGGGTATATGGTCCCGAAATTTCCCTGACCGTCGGCACGAAACCGGGGCTTCAGTTCGATGTAGCGGAATTGAAAGTAAAAGCCGGAAGTAAAGTCGAATTGATGTTCAATAACAACGACGATATGCTGCATAATCTGGTCATTACCAAACCGGGAGATGCGGTTGAAAAAGTAGGGCAATTATCGTTGGCGTTGGGTTTAAAAGGTCCCGATTTTCACTATATACCGCCATCGGATCTGGTGCTTTTTCATACCGCCATTCTGCAACCCGAAAGCTCCGAAAAGATTTATTTTACCGCACCGGAAAAACCGGGTGTCTACCCTTTCGTGTGCACATTTCCGGGCCATTACAGCGTCATGCGGGGGAAATTAATCGTTCAGTAAACCGATAGAAAAGCATGAAAAATGTATCACGAAGAGCCTTCCTCAAAACGCTCGGTGCAGCGGGTGGACTGACGCTCAGCGCTACTAAATTATTGGCCGAAACCGCATCCGATTTACCGCGCGTCCTGATTCTCGGAGATTCTATATCAGTGGGTTATACGCCGGTTGTCAAACAGATGCTGGAAGGAAAGGCGGTTGTTTCCCGACCGGCCGAGAACTGTCAGGGGACCAAGCTGGGCATTCAGCGCATCGATCAATGGATCGGTACCGAGCCCTGGGCGGTTATTCATTTCAATTTTGGATTGCATGATTTAAAACACGTCGATCCGGTCACGGGGATCAACAGCAACAAACCCGACGATCCACACCAATCCGATTTAAAACAATACGAAGCCAATTTAAAAATCATCGTGGAACGCTTAAAAGCGACCGGTTCCAAACTCATTTTTGCCACTTCCACACCGTATCCGGATTTGCCCGAAGGTCCGTACCGAAAAGCCGAAGATGTGCTGAAATACAACGAGGTAGCGCGAAAAATTATGAAGAAAAATAAAATTCAGATCAACGATTTATACAGCGCGGTTTTGCCTGATTTAGCCACGCTGCAATTGCCGTCAAATGTGCATTTTAAACCCGAGGGAAGCCGGTTTTTAGCTCAAAAAGTAACGGCTGTTATCAGCGCCGTGTTGCCTTCCTGAAACCGTATTAAACCCCTTCCCTACAACCTGTTAACCCGAACCCAATGACCGATCGTCGCGATTTTATAAAGACGTTATCACTCGCCGGAACCTCCCTCCTGCTGCCTTCGCAGTTGGCAGCGGCTTCGTCACTTGCCAAAAAAACCGTTCCGACTTACCTCTCGAACTACAAGGACCTGTACGCCAAAGACCCCAAAGCCGCTTCGCTGGCCTGGTTCAACGAGGCTAAATACGGGTTGTTTATGCACTACGGTCTGTACAGCATCTGGGGACGCGGGGCTTGGGTGCAGTTGTTTGAAAAAACGCCGGTTGCGGAGTACCGCAAGCTCATGAACGAGTTCACGGCCCGGAAGTTCGACGCTGATTTTATTACCGACCTGGCCCTGGAATCCGGGATGAAATACGTGAATATCACGACCAAACACCACGACGGTTTTTGCCTGTTCAAATCGGCGCAAACGGATTACACCAGCGTCCACGCAGCAGCGAAACGCGATCTGGTGGGCGAACTGAGCGCAGCCTGTCAGAAAAAAGGCTTGGGCCTGTTTTTGTATTATTCCGTAGCTGCCGACTGGCACCACCCCTATTTTCCGGCGAAAACGGCGGGCTGGCAATACTTCCGGCCGGACTATGCCCAACCGCAACCGGAATACCGCTACAAAACGGAGAAAGACACCGAACGCTACACCGCTTACGTCAAGGCGCAGTTGCGGGAGTTGGTGACGCAGTATAATCCGGCGGGAATCTGGTTCGATCCGGTGCGCGGTTTGTACGCCCGACCCGACCTGTTTCCAATGGAAGACTTCTACCGCGAAATCCGTTCATTGAGTCCGCACGCGCTGGTTTCTTTCAAACAGGGGGCGACGGGAACGGAAGATTTCGCGGCTCCCGAACGGAAAGCCACTTCGCTGGCCGACCAGATTCAGAGCGACTTTGGTGCGGAATCAGCAGCCCTGGCGAAGCGGGTTTGGGAAGCGCACGACAAAAAGCACAACGAAACGTGCAGCACCCTGCAACGGGGGGCCTGGTCGTATGAACCGGAAGACAACGACAAACGGCGGCACCTTGGCGTACAGGAAGTTATGGAGTTGCTGGCGGATGCCAAAAGCCGGAATATGAACCTCTTGCTGAACACCGGTCCGCTGCCCGAAGGCGACATTCACAAGGGCGATGTCGAGACGCTTCGCAAGGTGGGCAAACTGATTGGGTGATCGTTCGCAACTAAAAAACAGACCGAAATGAAACGTTTTTGGTGGTTCCCTGCGGTTTTGATCGCACTGCTGGCGTCAGGCAATGGCCGCGCCCAGACAAAACCGGTTTACCCGCAGACGAAAACGGTGGATCAGACCGACAACTACCACGGCGTCACGGTGGCCGACCCGTACCGCTGGCTGGAAGACGACCGTTCGCCCGAAACCGCAGCCTGGATAAAGGCCCAGAATGAACTGACGTACCAGCAGTTGAACCAGATTCCGTTCAAAGACAAAATCTATTCGGATTTGGAAAAAGTCAACAATTATCCCCGCTATTCGGGGCCGCGCCAGAAAGGTGACTACCTGTACTTTTACAAGAACGACGGTTTGCAGAACCAGTCGGTTTTATACCGGCAGAAAGGCCAGTCCGGAAAGCTTGAGGTGGTGATTGACCCGAACACGCTTTCCGAAGATGGTACGGTGAAACTGACGGTTTTCAGTCTTTCGAAAACGGGCGCGTTTGCGGTTTTAGGCTTTTCGAAGGGCGGTTCCGACTGGCAGGAATACCGGGTGATGGACCTGAAAACGCGGCAGTTGTTGTCTGATAAAATCGAATGGGTGAAGCTGTCGAACGCGGCCTGGCAAGGTGACGGTTTTTATTACAGCCGCTATCCGCAACCACAGGGGTCGATGATGGCGGCCAAAAACGAAAACCATCAGGTGTTTTATCACAAGGTAGGAACCCCACAAGCCAGCGATCAACTGGTTTTTGAGGACCGGGCCAATCCGCAGCGGTTTCACAATGTGTTCACGACTGAGGACGAAAACTACGCCATTTTGTACATCAAGGATCGCGGCAAGGGGAAAGACGGCAACGGCTGGCGCATCCGGAAAAAAGGCGAAACGGGGTTTACGGCGGTCGGGAATGATCTTTCGGATTTCAAATACAACCTGGTGACGAACGAGAGCGACCGGTTTTTGATCGAAACCAACGAAAATGCGCCCAATGGCAAACTGGTCTGGTATGAACGGGCAACCCAACGCTGGAAACCGTTTCTGGACGAAAAACCGGAACCCTTGCAGGCCGTTGGTACCGCCGGAGGAAAGGTATTTGCCTCGTATTCAAAGGATATTGCGACGCACGTGTACGTGTACAACCTGAAGGGACAATTGGAGAACGAAGTGCAGTTACCGGTTTTGGGAACAGCCACCGGATTCAGTGGCGACAAAACCGATACCCGCGTTTTTTACACCTACACCTCGCTCAATTATCCGCCGACGTTGTTTCAGTACCAGATTTCCACGCGCAAAAGCGCGGTTTTTCGGAAACCGGAAGTGTCGTTCAATCCCGAAGATTACGTGGTGGAACAGGTGTTTTACCCCAGCCGCGACGGTACGAAAATTCCAGCGTCCATCATCTACAAAAAAGGACTGAAGCGCGATGGAACTAACCCGACGCTCATGTATGCCTACGGCGGTTTTGGCGTCAGTTGGACTCCTACGTTTAGCCCGACGCGGATTGCGTTTCTCGATCAGGGGGGCGTTTACGTGCAGCCCAATTTGCGCGGAGGGGGCGAATACGGCCAGAAGTGGCACGAACAGGGCATGAAAGGCAACAAACAGAACGTGTTCGACGATTTTATTGCCGCGGCCGAATACCTGATTGCGAAAAAATACACCTCACCGGAGCGGCTGGCCATTCAGGGCGGTTCCAACGGCGGGCTGTTGCTGGCGGCCGTCATGAATCAGCAACCGGAGCTTTTCCGGGTGGCCTTTCCGTCGATCGGTGTGCTGGACATGCTGCGGTTTCATAAATTTACGGTCGGCTGGAGTTGGATTCCGGAATTTGGTTGCAGCGATAAGGCGGAGGATTTCCGGTACCTTTACGCCTATTCGCCCCTGCACAACATCAAAACGGGGGTGGCTTATCCGGCGGTTCTGGTCACCACCGCCGACCACGACGACCGGGTGGTTCCCGCGCATTCCTTTAAATACGCGGCCACTTTACAGGCCAAAGCCGGTCCGTCGTCGCCCAGCCCGCTCCTGATTCGGGTCGATGTCAATTCGGGCCACGGCGCCAGCAGCACGAAAAAATCGCTGGAAACCTCGGCGTATTTATATGCTTTTCTTTTCCAGAATATGGGTTTGGTCTGGAAATAACACCTGAATCTGGTAACGAACGATGTTTTACAAAAACGAGTATAAAAACCGGTTTCGATCCATCAAAATCCAGCTCTGGATTGGATTGATAGCAGGCTTCGCCCTTCTGACGAGCAGCCGAATTTCAGTTGACCCTAAAAAAGCCGCCCCTCGAAAACCCAATATTCTGTTCATTTTCACGGATGATCAGCGGTACAACACGATTCGGGCGCTGGGCGATCCGGTGGTGATTACGCCCACGCTGGATTCGCTGGTTCGGGCGGGCACCACGTTTACCCACGCGTATAATATGGGCGCGTGGCACGGGGCGGTTTGCGTCGCCAGCCGCGCAATGCTGGTAACGGGCTTACCGGTTTGGAAGGCGCAGCAGGCCGAGAAAAATTTCAGTGCGCTGGTCAACGCCGACGGTTTCTGGAGCCAGCAACTGAAAAAAGCGGGTTACGAAACGTACATGACCGGCAAATGGCACGTCAACACGGATGTCAAGCGGCTTTTCGACCACGTCACGCACGAACGGCCGGGGATGCCGAACCAGAATCCGGCGGGTTACAACCGCCCTCTTTCTCGGCAGGATACGACCTGGCAACCCTGGGACGAAGAATACGGCGGTTTCTGGAAAGGCGGCAAACACTGGAGCGAGGTGCTGGCCGACGATGCGGTTGGGTATCTGAAAAAAGCCAGTCAGAAAGACGCACCCTTTTTCATGTACCTGGCGTTCAACGCCCCGCACGACCCCCGGCAATCGCCCAAAAAGTACGTCGACTTGTACCCGCTGGACAAGATCAAACTACCCGTCAGTTATCTGGATGAGTATCCGTACAAAGATGCGATGGGTTGCGGGAAAGACTTACGGGATGAGCAGTTGGCACCGTTTCCGCGAACGCCCTACGCCGTCAAAAAGAACATTCAGGAATATTACGCCAGCATTTCGCACCTGGATGCCCAGATTGGGAAAATTCTGCGGGCATTGGCCCAAACCGGCAAGCTCGACAATACCTATATTTTCTTCACGGCCGACCACGGTTTGTCCGTCGGGCATCACGGTTTGCTGGGGAAACAGAGCCAGTTTGATCACAGCGTTCGGGCACCGCTGGTGGTGGTTGGCCCGACGATTCCCAAAGGCGAGAAAAGAGAGCAACAGGTTTACTTACAGGATATTATGGCGACGACGTACGATCTGGTGAGTATTCCAAAACCGGCGCATGTCTATTTCAACAGCCTTCTTCCGTTGATCAAAAACAAAAAAGCAGCAGGCGTTTACCCGGAAATCTACGGCAGCTACATGGACCTACAACGGATGGTGCGGACGGACCGCTACAAGCTGATTGTCTACCCCAAAGCCCCGAAAATTCTGCTGTTCGACATCCGGAAAGATCCCCACGAAATGCAGGATCTGGCCAGTCAGGCGGCTTACAAAACCGTGTTGCAGGATCTGAAAAACCGCCTGATTCAGCAGCAGCGCCAACTGGGGGACACGCTCAATATTGCCCCGGTTCTGAACTCCATTTAACCCGATTTTATTTCCTAAAAATGAAAAACGTTCCGTTCCGAAAATTCCTCTTTGCACCCCTTATGTTGACCCTCCCGGTTTTTCTGGTGTTGATGGGCAGCACGAAAACCGATCATTCCGAAAACCGCTCCAACAATCAAAACAAAGGCTGGGAGGTGCTGTTCGACGGTCATGACCTGAATAAATGGCAAAACTCGACCAGTGATTCCACTCCCTACAAAGGCTGGAAAATCGAAAACGGGACGCTGGCGGTCACCAGCGGACGCATCGGTGGCGACATCATCACGCGCGAAAGTTTCCGGAATTTTGAACTGGAACTGGATTTTAAACTGACCGAATCGGCCAACAGCGGAATCAAATACCTGGTGAATCGCATCAAAAACGCCAAAACGAACACGACTTCGCTGATGGGCATTGAGTACCAGATCATCGACGATTTCAATTATCCGGAAGTAAAACCGGAGCCGAACAGCACCATTTCAACCGGCGCGGTTTACCTGCTTTATCCTCCCAAAAACAAGAAATTACTGCCGTCCGGTCAGTGGAATAAGGTTCGGATTGTGGTCAACGGAAAACACATCGAACACTGGCTGAACGGAAAACTCCTCGCCAGCTATGAGCGCATGAGTCCGGATTTTCAGGAAAAAGTGGCCCAATCGAAATTCAAAGACTACCCGGATTACGCCAAAGCCGACAGCGGCCGCATTTTACTCCAGGATCACGGCAACCACGTTTACTTCCGAAACATTCGGATCAAACGGCTGGATTGAGCGAACGCGGTTTTTTCGCATTCGATTCCGGCGAGCCGAGTGGGAGCGAATGGTTTTCCCTGTTACCTTTACCCGGTTTTTAGCCAACAAAGGCTGTTAACGGCAAGAATGGGCATTTTAAAAATTAGTAACGGTACGCTGATTACTCCCTATCGGTACATCCGGAACGGGACGATTGTCATTGAAAACGGCCGCATCCGGGGGGTGCACGAAGGCCCGGTCGAGGTTCCGGAAGCGACGGAACTGGATGCGCACGGGCAGTACGTAGCGCCCGGTTTTATCGATATTCACGTCCACGGCGGAGGAGGGTACGATTTCATGGACGGTACGGAAGAAGCGTTTCTGAAAGTCGCCGAACTGCACGCCCGCTACGGCACCACGGCGATGGTGCCCACAACGCTCACGGCGGAAAAGGAAGATCTGCTGCAAACTCTTGACAATTATGAACTGGCGCACCGGAACAACCACAACGGGGCGGTTTTTCTGGGAATTCACCTCGAAGGCCCCTATTTTGCCCTGAGCCAGCGGGGGGCGCAGGACCCGCGCTACATCCGCAATCCGGACCCGCAGGAATACGAAGAAATTCTGGCGCATTCGTCGTCCATCACCCGCTGGAGTGCCGCGCCGGAGCTGGAAGGCGCCATTCCGTTTGGTCGTCGGCTGCGCGAAAAAGGCATTCTGGCCGCTGTGGCCCACACCGATGCCCTTTACGAGCACGTGCTGGAAGCGTACGAAAACGGCTATTCACTGGCAACGCACCTCTATTCGGCCATGTCGGGTGTGACCCGCCGGAATGCATTTCGGTATGCCGGGGTGATCGAAAGCGCGTTTTTGCTGGATATGGACGTGGAAATCATCACCGACGGCGTTCACCTGCCTCCACCCCTGCTCAAACTGGTCTATAAAATCAAGGGCGCCGACCGAACCGCCCTCATCACGGATGCCATGCGGGCCGCCGGGATGCCCGAAGGCGAAAGCACGCTGGGTTCGCTGAAAAACGGTTTGAAGGTGATCGTAGAAGATGGCGTTGCCAAACTACCCGATCGGACGGCTTTTGCCGGGAGCGTGGCCACCACCAACCGCCTGGTTCGGAATATGGTCGAGTTGGCCGACGTGTCGCTGCTCGATGCCGTCCGGATGGCGAGTACAACGCCTGCCCGGATTATGGGCGTCGAAAACCGCAAGGGCGTTCTGGCTGCGGGGAAGGACGCCGATCTGGTGATTTTTGACGAGCAAATTACCATTCAGACCACGCTGATTGGCGGAAAGGTGGTTTACAATGCCCCGGCCAACTAACCCATTGAACGAGTTACAAAGCAGATGATCCAAGAATTAGAAGTCGATACGTTACAAATCCGTTTGGCCGAAAACCGGCCGCAACTGGGTGCGGATGCCGCCCGGATGGTGAGCGAAACCCTGCGAAACGGACTGGCGCAGCAGGACGAAATCAATGTCATTTTTGCGGCCGCCCCCTCCCAGAATGAGTTTCTGGCGGCTCTGATCCAGGAAACCGGTATCGACTGGTCGCGCGTGAATGCGTTTCACATGGACGAATACATCGGGCTATCGCCCGATGCGCCCCAGCGCTTTGGCAACTTTTTGAAGGAACGGATTTTTGACCGGGTTCCCTTCAAATCGGTTCATTACCTGGACGGTAACGCCCCCGACATAGCAGCCGAATGCCGTCGGTACAGCGATTTGCTCGCGCAGCATCCGGTCGATCTGGTGTGCATGGGCATCGGTGAAAACTGCCACATTGCTTTCAACGACCCACACGTCGCGGATTTCAACGATCCGGCCTGGGTAAAAGTGGTTGATCTGGACGAACCATGCCGCACGCAACAGGTCAACGACGGCTGTTTTGCGACGCTTGAAGCCGTTCCGACCCATGCCCTGACACTGACGGTTCCGGCCCTGATGCGTGGCCGCCACCTGTATTGCATGGTGCCGGGCATCAACAAGGCCCCGGCGGTTTACCACACGCTGAACGAACCCGTCAGTGAACAATATCCGTCGACGATTCTGCGGAAACAGGCCCATGCGGTTTTGTACATCGACCGCGATAGTGCCTCAAAAAGTTATTAATTACGATGGAAACCGGTAACCTGTTTTCGGCCATTCCGGCGGTCATGCCCGATGAGATCGTCGATCAATTGCTTACGGGCAACGGTTTCAATGTGGAGCGAATTGTTTCCAAAGGGCACGCTTCTCCCGACGGATTCTGGTATGACCAGGCTCAGAATGAATGGGTTTTGCTGGTCAAAGGAGCCGCCCGGCTGCGTCTGGAAGGAACCGAAGAACCGCTGGAATTGTCGGCGGGCATGTACGTCAACCTCCCCGCTCACCGGAAACACCGGGTCGAGTGGACAACTGAAGACGAGGAAACCGTCTGGCTGGCCATTTTCTATTGAGTCTGCTGGATCGAATTTCCGGGAACCAGCGGTTTTGACTTATTTCGAATCAAAACCGCTGGCGGTACGCAATCAAAAAAGAGAGGGTAGCTGGCTAAGCATTTATTTTGCCTTCGCATCGTTGTTGTACATCTCCCGAATACACAGCAATTTTCCGTCACGTTTTTCGAAAAATGCCATGTATTTGCCCGTCAGAATTGTTTTCCCGCTGGCATCCTTTCGAATCGTTTTACCGGTTTCCAGAACCTGATTTCCTTCTGAAAAAACATCCATCGTTTCAAAACTGTAGACTAGCTTGCTGGTATCACTGGCAAAATCGGCCGCCTGTTTTTTGCGAATGGCCTCTTTGCCTTTGAGCATGGCAAAATCGTTGGCATAGGACACGGCATCGTCGGCGTATAAGCTCATCAATTTATCGAGGTCTTTGCGGTTCAATGCGGTTGCCCACTCTTTTTCAATGTTTTCAACTTCCGTACGGGCCTGAGCCAGATCAGGCTTGGTAGTAGCGGTTTCGGTGGCTGCTTTTTCCTGACAGCCAACCAACGATGCCGACAGAATCAGGACGAATGCCGCCAATAACGGGAAATGAATGGTTGATTTCATGTTTCAGATTTGATTAGTGGGTAAAACGTAAACTTCCGACGGTTTTCACAACACGGAGGGGCGGTTCCTGCCAGGCCCGACATGCGTTTGCGAACGCGATCTTATTTAACCAGCGAATACGATAGATCAGGGCGGACGGTGGCCAGTTTTGTTTCCATCCGGATTGACACGCCCTTCAGTTCGGCGAGCAGTTTATTCACTTCATCGCCCATCATTTTTTTGTCGTAGGCATCCAGTGTTTTGTAGTCGTCCTCACTTTTGGCTACTTCTTCAATCAACAGAAAATTTTCGCTGTTACCAAAACCGCTTATGTACGCATTGTAGCGCAACTTGCCGCCTTTGCTGACGTTCAGATCCTTCATCTTTTTCGCGACTTCGCCCACTTTGCTCTGATTTTCGGGCTTGTAATAAATGTAATAATACTTGCGATACGGAAAATCCGACGGTTTTTCGTTCTCGCCCCCCGGCATGTACGAAAGTGAATTGGACCATCTGACGATATAGTCGCGGTGGCTGGGATAACACTGGTCAAACGCCTTGAAAATGTCTCTAAACGCATCTTTACCCATTTTTTCAACCAGCGGTGCCATCGGATCATGGTCGAGCGAAGCCATATTTTCAATGGGAACGATGGTGTAATACTTATTGTCCTGATCCTTGATGGTAATCCAGGAATCGGGAATGCTGTATTTTTTGTATTGATCGATCAGCTCTTTGGATACTTTTTCGAAGTCGCTCACCTTGGCGGCATATACCGGATCTTCGTGAATGTAAAAGAGCTTCGGTTTGGCCGGTGCCGGTGCCGTTTGGGCATAAAGTGTGTTGATGCACAGCAGAATAGCCCCGCATACGAAGTTCAATTTCTTTGACATAGTTGTGTAAGTTGATTAGCGGAAAGAGATAGCCGATTTATAATGACCTGGCGTTTGCCGCTACAATTTTCCAGGTTTTCGCCTGAAAAGACTTCGTCTATTGTGTCAAAAACTTCGCGTATTGTTGCATTACTTTGTGCATTGTTGCATGAAGCGCTTTTGGGGCCGGTTCGGCATTCGAAGGCGAATCGCCAGAGAAAATTTCGGAGGAAAGCCGGTAAATCAATCGGGTTAAAGGGCGGAAATTCTTCGCGCGATCGGTGCGGTAGCCCTCAGTCAGCCGATTCAATGTCCCGACCGGAAGAGGGCCAGAAGCGATCATCAAGTCGCCAGAAAGTCCATTCCCGTTTGGCTGACAGTCTACCCGGGAATTTCCTTCTGTTATTTCTTCAACAAGCCCTGCTGGCACAGCCAGTCGCCAAACCGCTCAATCCAGCGATCGGCCGGGATATTCTGTTTACGCATTCCAAAACCATGTCCGCCTTTGGTATACATATGGAGTTCCGCGCTTTTTCGGGCCGTCAGCCAGTCGGAATAGAGCTTTACGCTATGCGGAGCGAGATTTAGCTGATCGTCGCTGGCGGCCACCACAAACAAAGGCGGGGCGTCGGCCGGTACGGTTTTATCTGCAAAAGGCGTCATGTAAGGATATACCGGAGCCAGAAAGTCGGGGCGGTTTTCGGCCGAATACCCATAGCCCACACCCATCGTGACGGTTCCGCCCGCCGAAAAGCCCATGAATCCGATCTGGTTCGTTTTGAGACCGTATGCCTTGGCGTGCGGACGTATTCCACCGCTTTTTTGCCATCAGCAATGGCCAACGGAATCACAACGGCGTTGTCTTCGTCCATTTTTTCCAATTGCTCATGGCGACCGACAGTTCCTTTACCGGGTCGTCGGTTTCGCTTTTTACCAGCCGGTATTTCAAAACGAAACACGCGACGCCTTTGTCGGCCAGCCATTTTGCCACGTCAACGCCTTCACTGTCAATAGACAAAACCCGAAATGCCCCGCCCGGTGCGATAATCACCGCTGTGCCGGTGGCCTGGGCCGGATCGGGTAAATAAGCCGTCAGTGTGGGTTCGGCCACGTTGTAAACCACCCGCGTCTGGAAGGCATTCCGGGTGCTTTCCTTTTCGCTCCAGGTCCAGTTTTCAGAACCGGGCGCTTTGCCATCGTAGAGTCGGATGACTTTTGGGCAAAAACCGGTAGGGCAAAAAGCGCGGCAGACAGCGTCAGCAGGAATCGGATTTTCATGGCATTAACCGGGGTAAGGCACGTAATCGATTTCCAGAAACTCCGCGACCTCATTCAGCCAAAACCGCTGCACAAACTGCACATGGTCAGGATGATTGTTGTAATAAGCGTACGATTCCTGGCTGCTAAACTCCATCGACAGACCAAAATCATACGGATTTTTCGGGCTGATCTGTTTCAGGCATTCGAAGTTTTCAACTCCGGCAATCGCGGTCAGTTTGTGGGCTTCGTTCAGGAAGTTCTGCTCCTCCGCCGAACCGGCGGGGTGTTTCAGTTTGAAAACGACGGTATGACGGATCATAAACCGGTTTAGGATTGATTTTGATTCATTTCCCAATTAAGAAAGAAGCCATTTTAGCGAATTCACAGTCGCGTAGCGACCTAATGTCTGTAGTATAGCCCCATCAGCGCGGAGTCATTGGTCGCGTAGCGATCAAACCGGGTGTATTGTTCGGTCGCTATGCGACCAAAATGGGGAAAATTCGCGGTAATGGTTACAAACATTGGGTCGCTACGCGACCGAACAATCGCTGAAAAGCATACCGAATCAACCCCAACTGGCTTTCTGAATGTTGTCGATGCTGATTTTGATGCTTTCCAGCGGGGGGCGTTTGCAGACGTCCTGCTCCACAAAATAGTGCTTCATACCGGCTTCACTGGCTTTGTCGAAAATGGCGGCAAAATCAATGGAACCCGTACCCACTTCGGCAAACTCTTTTTCCGGCGTTTTGGCCATATCTTTAACGTGCCAGAGCGGGAATCGGCCCGGATATTGGGCAAAATAATCGGTCGGTTTCTGGCCGGTTTTGCTGATCCAGTACAAATCCATTTCCATTTGCACCGTCGTATTTTTCAGGATCAGTTCATACGGCATCTGCCCGTCGACGCGCTCGTTGAACTCAAAATCGTGGTTGTGGTACCCCAGCGTCATCCCGGCTTTTTTCACCGCTTCCTCCCCTTTCCCCAACAGCTCAACCAGTTGTTTGTAATCGTCCGGTTTGCGTTCGTCGGGGAACAGATACGCGATAATCACGTACTCCTGCCCGATGGCGGCCGCGTCGTCGACCACCCGCTGCCAGTTGTTGGTGAGGCCATCCATGCCCGTCACCTGCGTCGAACGCGCCGTCAGGGTGTGGCCACTGGGTGCCTTTAGTCCATTATCGTTCAGCATCTTCAGGTATTCTGCCGGTGTTTTTCCGAAGAATTTCCCCGCATTGTAGCCGAAATTTTCCACTTCTTTATACCCCAGTTTAGCGACCTCGGCCAGGATGGTTTCGATGCCCTGTTTCTGAATTTCCTCCCGAAGCGTATACAATTGCAGACCAACGGCTTTGGTTTTCGCACAGGCGTGTAAGCCAAGCATCGAGAGCGCGCCAATTCCCAATGAGGTTCCAAGAAAGTTTCTGCGATTCATGTTTATCTGGTTTGTTGTAATGGATTGTCGAATAAATGGGTTTACTTTCCTGAAAACGCAACAGCGGTTGTACCAACTGCTGACGGATGGCACATGGGTTAATTCGCAGCCAGAATTACTTTTTCAGGTATTAATGCGTATTTTTAACACAATGATACGGCGTTTTTTTGTTGTCCCGGTCTTACACCCTACAAATAATGTAATTTTTTCGGTATGGAATCCAGAAAAGAAGTCGATTCTCTGACTAAATGGGACGGCAGCGCCTATGTTCCGCATGTTTCGATAGACCTCGTCATTTTCGGTTTCCACGACGGACAGTTGAAAGTGCTGCTCCTGCACTGGCGGACGGGAACGGACTGGCTCCTGCCGAGCGGTTTTATTCACCACGACGAAGACGTGGTCGATGCCGCCCACCGGAGTCTGCGGGAACGAACCGGTTTGCAGGCGGTTTTTCTGCAACAGTTCCACACCTTCGGCGAAGCCGTTCGTTTCAAGCACTTTACGAAACAGGAAACCATGATCCGGCTCGGTTTTCCGGGCGACACCGACGAGCCGCTGTTCCGGCGACACGTGTCGATTGGGTATTACGCGCTGGTCGAATTTTCGGAGGTGGTGCCCACGCCCGATCAGTTTACGGACGAGTGCCGCTGGTGGGACGTAGACGCCGTGCCCCCCCTGCTGTTCGACCACAACGACATGATCAAACTGGCGCTGAAAACGCTGCGCCGACAGCTTAGTTACCAGCCCATCGGCTATAATCTGTTGCCCGAAAAATTCACGATGCCCGAGTTGCAGCGGTTATACGAAACCATTCTGGGCCAGCCCCTCGACCGCCGGAATTTTCAGAAACGGATGTTAAGTTACGATATTCTGGAGCGACTGGAGGAACGAAAAACCGGTGGTGCGCACAAGGCTCCGTATCTGTACCGGTTTGATAAAGCGAAGTATGATAACGTTCTGGAAGAAGGAATGAGCTTTGTGGGGTAAGGCAACGGTTGCAAATTTTAGGTGCGCACCGCCACCCAAATACGGATTGGCACCATTTCCTCTCATGCAACCATTGCCCTACAACTCGCATCCTGACGCCAAGCGGCAACGATACACACCTCCGATATCCGGAACTTCTGGAACGCTTTTGATCGTGTGAAGGCTGAAAAGAACGCTGCCTATAATCCGTAACCGCTCCTCATTAAAGCAATCTGTTTTCACAACTTTGTCCAGCCGTTCAGGAGCTAACGAGCATTCGGGCGCGGAACCAGGGCAACCGCTCTTAAAACATCCGTGGAATACCAACCGATAACCGGCTAATGGGGCGGAAATCCGTAAATTCGATACCGGGGGCAATATAATCCGGTTTGATCGGTATTTCCCGAACCAGGTCAGTGCTCAGGTATTTTTTATTGCTATCGCACAGCACCGTCACAATCCGGGCTTCGGGTCCCATTTCCCGGTGCATTTTGATGGCACCGATTAGATTAGCACCCGACGATATTCCTTCCGCTACGCCCAGTTGCAGGGCCAGTTTCTGGGCCAGTACTAAAGCGTCGCCATCGCTGGCCTGCACAACATGATCTAATTCGTCCAGCCGCAGAATTTCGGGGATGAACTCATCGAAATAGCCCTGAATCCGGTGCGTTCCCGTTTTATACCCAACTGATAAGGTTGGTGATTCGGCAGCTTCGATCGGATGAATGCGGATATCCGGTTTGCGGCATTTGAGATACCGTCCGACGCCCATCACTGTACCACCCGTACCGACTCCGGCCACAAAAGCATCCGGTGTAATATCTTCCCCCTGAAGCTGCAGCCAGATTTCTTTGCCCGTGGTCAGGCGATGCGCTTCGGCGTTGTGTTTATTGGCGAACTGGCGGGGTAAAAAAACGCGCGGATCACAGGCAGCCATCTCCTCCGTGCGTTGAATTGCGCCCATAAAACCGCCTTCTTCTTTCGAAAGCAGCATAACGTCGCCCCCCATACTCCGAATGATCGCGATCCGTTCCTGACTAACACAATCGGGCATAAGAATCGTAACGGGATGCCCCAGCGCCCGCCCAATGGCCGAAAAGGCGATGCCCGAACAACCACTGGTGGCTTCCACAATGCGGTCGCCCGGCTGGATCGTTCCTTCCCGATAGGCCTGATGCAGTATCTGAAGTGCCATCCGGTCTTTCATGCTACCGGTCAGGTTGTAGTGCTCGCATTTGGCATAGAGCGATCGGGGCTGTCCATGATCCGAATAGAATAATTCCAGCATGGGCGTGTTGCCAATCAGATTCCAGAGCTTTTCAAACTTTTCCTGAACAAGGGGTGGCAGGGTCGTTTCTAGTGATAGCATCATTGCGGTTGAGAGTTAGTAAGGACGGAATGAAGTAAAATCGGATTGGTCAACGGGAACACGCGGATTAGCTGAAATCCCAGGAAAAAATAACGGACAGGTATTCAGAATGTAGAATAAACCGGTGGTTACAAACCTACAGGAAGAATGACAGACGGTCGATAACGCCTGTTCCAAATACCATAACGCACGTTCCAAATGCGCTGCGAAAGCGACAAAAACCGCCTAAAAAAATCTGCGGGCGGTAACTTACAGTGAAACGTAAACGGATGAAAAAGACTGCGCGGTTTGCAGTTCCGGCAAAACTTACTTCAGGAGCCTTCCAACCAAAAATCAAATCCGGGAGTCCATGTCAGTAGTACGTTAAACTTCGCTTACCGCATGAAAAAAATCCTGTCCGGAACCTTGTTCTTTTTAACGCTCATGTCGGGTTGTCAGATGAACCCTTCAATTGCGCCTGATCCAGTCACGGTTTGCCCACCACCGGCCGTCGTCCTTAGCCGTGATAGCATCGCGACCGGGAGTTACCTTGGCCTGACAATCAATGAGGAGGCTGAAAACGTGTATGCCGGACTTCAAGCCCTCCGGCAAACGAAAGGTGTTACCTTTTTAAACGTTGTCAGCAATGTTACATCCGACCTGACGCAGTTGCGCGAACGTCTTCCCCTGTACCAGTACATTCTGCTGGATCAGAACCAGGGAACCGATTCCGGGGTTCAGATTACCCTCGAATTCGATCAGGTTAAAAGTATTTACCTGAACAGCGGCAAGCAACTTTCGCAGTGGCCCACGAACTTAAAAGCCGAGTCGTCCATCCGCCTTGGCGACGCTGCTGGCTCGCTGTATGCGAAGTTTGTCAACATCAGAGCGGTGGGTGCCTATGCCAATAAATTTGAGCGCATCTTCCTGATGACCAAAAATCTCGCTGCGGCCTATGATCCGGCCATGCGCCAATCGCCACAATGGTATTTTACATACACACCCAATTCGGGCCTGATGGACGAAGTTCAGGTGCATTTCCAGGACGGCAAGGTCCGCTATATTTCCGTTATCCATTACAAAATGGATTGACAGGCGGTTTTGGAGCAAAAGGTTGCCTTCTTACCGGACAAATTTCAGCACCTCGGACACAAACCGGTCGGTTTCCGTCATAAACGGTTCGTGGTAGGACTGCTCGAACGTAACAAAAGACGGGGCGGTTTTCGTCAGCAAATCGCGGGTTTCCTGACCGATTTCGATGGGAACCACCCCGTCTTTTTTACCCCAGAATAAGGCTACCGGAATCTGGATGTTCTTCAGGAACGCGCTCCGGTCGTAGCCCCGGATGGTGGTTTCACCGTATTCCGTATACGCTTTTGGGTGCGAAAACTGCGCCAGGGCGGTATTCGGGGACGCGAACAAATAGTTGAGGACGAACTTCTTATCGTCGTAAATCGAAACCGGGTTGCCATTCAGATCGAGCATTCGTTTGTACAGTTCGGGCCATTCGTAGGTGCCCAGATTTTCGGCGGTGATCGGATGGGCTTCGACGTATTTCTCGATCTCCGTATTTTTCTGCTGACGCGCTTCCCGCAACACCCACTCCCGCATCTGAACCAGCCAGCGATAGGTCGAAAACGTGCCGTTGACCGCAATTAACCCGCTGACGAGCTTCTGGTTGTCGTTCGTCGTCAGGAATTGCCAGGCCAGTTCCACGCCAAAACTATGCGCTACGAGGTAAATCCGGGTGTTCGGATATTGCTCTTTCAGCAACTTGACGACGTAATACGCATCCTCGCCAAATTGCTCGTAGGTCAGCGTTTTCACATCCACTTTCCCGGACGACGAACCGGCAATCCGCTGGTCCCAATACGCGACCGCAATGTCGTTTTCCAGTCCTTTCAGGTAATGCCGGTAACACATCGCGCAGTCGCCGGGGCCGCCGTGCAGAAACAGAACCAGCTTGTTCGCCGTCCGATTGCCGCGCACCCAGATGGGCATATCCGCGCCTTTGTGACGCAGGTAAAGCGTTCGGTCGGTGGTGGTCGCGTCGTCTTTTTCGCAGGAAAAAAGCGAAACCGCAACTAAAAATAACAGGTAAGGGTAAAGCGTTTTCATTTGTTTTTCAAAGGTTTACGAATACCGCATTCGATTCCGAAGCGCATCAGGGTCGAGGCATTGTAAGGCCGCTGCTGCATGAGGTTCAGCCGGGCGTACCAGGCGAGTGAGCGGTTTTTCCGGATGGATAAATCCTGCCCAAAACCGACCGAAACCGTTGGCAGATATGCCCCGCGTCCGGCCATTCTGACGCGTCGAAAGCCGCCCGTTTCGTCGACTTCGAACGTTTGTCCCGCCAGAAAATACCGGAAATACGAATTGGAAAGACTGACTTCAAATACGCCACCCCGTCGACCGCTGCGCTGGTAGGCCAGTTCGGGCGAAACGATGACACCGACGTGGTTGTCGGGATGGTTGTAAACCGCCAGTCCGGGCGTAAACAGGAATTCTTTCCGGGCCGAATTGCGGGTTATCGTGCGGGAAATCAGCGGGTGTTCGTAGGCGACTTTCAGGCCATAATGCGTGACGGTTTCGCCGAAATAAGCCACCCGCAACTGCTGGGCAGTGGCTTCCGGCGCAGGCAGAATGAGCAAAACCGCCAGCGCCAGTAATCCGGAGATGACATAAAAGCTACGTTTCATGGTATGGAGTTGGTTATCAGACCATAAAGGTCGTTGAAACCGCATCCACCAAAGATGTCCGAAGGTGCGAGAAAAGGGGCAGAAGGCGACAGGAATAGAAATAAATAAAAATCCTATTTGTTAATTAATCAAGTAAATTTTAAGTTTGACTATAAATTTACTTGATTAATGTTCACCCGGGAGCTTTCTTCGACCATTCGATCGTGCCTTTCTATCTTTCCTGCCGTCGCGGTTTTAGGCCCCCGACAGGTTGGCAAAACAACGCTGGTCAAAACCCTGTTGAGCAATTATTCAAAAGAAGTGCTTTATCTGGATCTGGAATACTTTGCCGATCAACGTCGTTTGCAACAACCCGACCTGTTTTTTCAGGCGAATCAGGATAAACTGGTGGTATTGGATGAGATTCAGCGAATGCCCGAATTATTCCCTTTGTTGCGCTCCATGATTGATCAACACCGAATACCGGGGCGGTTTATCCTGTTGGGTTCTGCATCGCCGGATTTGCTGAAAAATTCGTCAGAGACATTGGCCGGGCGCGTCATTTACCTGGAACTTTCACCCCTTACTTTAGGAGAAGTCAGTCCGCAGTATACCTACCGGGAACACTGGCTCAAAGGCGGATTTCCGGATGCCTTGCAAGCGCCCGACCCAACGGCATGGCGTTTTTGGATGGAGAGTTTTATTCAGACCTATGTCCAGCGCGATTTGCCCCAATTAGGATTATCCGCGCAACCTGCGGTGATCCGTCAACTACTGACGATGCTGGTCAGTATACACAGTGGGCAACTGAATTACAGCGATCTGTCCCGCTCGCTGGATTTAACGGTAACTACCATTCAACAGTACATCGGTTTTCTGGAAAACGCCTATCTGATTCGACGTCTGGCACCTTATTTTGTCAATATTGGAAAAAGATTGGTGAAAGCTCCCAAAATCTTTATTCGGGACAGCGGTTTGGTGCACGCGTTAGCCGACATTAGTGATTATAATTCGTTAACAGGTAGCATTCTTTTAGGTGCTTCGTGGGAGGGTTATGTGATTCAGCAGATTATATCGAGGCTACCGATGAACGTAACACCGTATTATTACCGGACTCAAAACGGTGCGGAACTGGATTTGGTTTTGGTGAAAGCGGGTAAACCGATGGTGTCGGTTGAAATCCGGTATTCCAACGATCCATCCCTGAAACGGGGCAATACGGAAGCTATTTCCGATTTGCAAACTCCGTTCAATCTAGTGGTTACGCCTGAAGCCGAGGGTTATTGGTTGCGAAAAGATGTAAAAGTCTGTAGTATTCAATCCGTGTGGGTCGAATTAGCCAATGCGGGTGTATTGGAGTAAAAAACAAATTTTAAAAAACGAAACCGGTCATGCACCTGACAAAAGAAGACATTGAAAATACCGAACGAATCAGACGTCTGAACATCATTAATTCCGTTACCGGCATCAAACCGGCGAATCTGATTGGGTCCATTTCGGAGGATGGCGAATCGAATCTGGCTATATTCAGTTCGGTGATTCATCTGGGAAGTAATCCAGCTTTGCTCGGGCTGATCGTGCGACCCGACCGGGAAGCGGGCCAGCATACGTACGACAATATCCTCAAAACCGGTTTTTATACCATCAATCACGTTCAGGAATCGTTCATCGAACCGGCGCATTATACATCCGCAAAATTCAAAAGAGACGAGTCGGAGTTTGACAAATGCCACTTTACCGAAGAATACCTTCCGGACTTTATGGCACCTTTTGTCAAAGAAAGTACGCTGAAACTGGGGATGAAATTCCGGCAGATTATTCCGATTGAACTGAACAAGACGGTATTGGTCATCGGCGAAATTGAGCAATTGATCGTACCGGACGAAGCCGTTGACAACGAAGGCCACATCGACCTAAGCCGGGTGAAGGACGTCGGCATTTCGGGCTTGAACAGTTATTATAAACTGGAAAAAATAGCTCAATTTCCGTATGCGCGCCCGCAATCGCTGCCTGATTTTGGCGGAAAAACGGTTTAGTTGTCTGAAAAAACGGGCGTTGGCTTCCTCTTCGCGATCCACCACTCCACAAAAAGTAAATTCGGAACCCAGCAGAGCCACGCAACAATCGGGTACGCCATCGCAAACGGCAGTTGAAAAACCGCCAGTTCGAGCGGGAGAATAAGGCGGAGCGTGACGGCCGCCAGCGTCGTTGCGTAACTCCGGAACATCCACTGCTGATGACTGCGAGTTTGCCCCCGCCGAATGGCGCGATAGGCCCGGAACGTCGTGTAAAACCACGTAACGGCCAGACAACCAAAACCCAGAGCCGCGACCCAGCCCGTGCTGGCAAACCAGGCCGAGCCGAAAGCCCCCACGCTTCCGACCAGAATGCTGAATACGTAAATCTTGCCTAAAAACCGGTGCAACTTAACCCGGCGCCGGCGGAGTTTCGTGGAAAACTGAAACGGTCCGAGACTCAGGGCAATGGCGCCCAACCCAACGTGCGTGAAGAAAACCGCCCGCCAGAAAACGTTGTCGACTGGTTTGGACGAAAGAAAACCGGACGGAATACCCGGCAGAAAATACGTCAGGGCGTAGAGCGATACGCCGAAAATGAGGAAATACCCAAAACCGGTGCCGATTTTGCGGAGAAATAGGTTCATGGGCATCGTCTTTTCACTTTGTAAACGAGCGGTCACCAAGTAACTCAACCGCCCATGTACGAGTCGTTGTTGATGTACTCGAACTTGTTGTTCCAGACGAGGGCAATCTGCGTCGCCCGCTGGCGAACCTGCTCGGCGTTGGTTCCCTCGAAATGCTCCGTGAGCGTTTCCGAAAACAGCTTCAGCCACCGCTCAAAATGGTCGATGGTCAGCGTATGCTTCTGGTTGACAAGCAAGTGCGGCTGGAACGGATGCCCGCGATACGCGTTGTTGCCCAGAATAATGTTCTCCCAAAACGCGTACATCTTGGGCAAATGCTTCGCCCAGTCAACCTGGGCGACATCGGTAAAAATCGGTCCGATGAAGTCATCGACCTGTACTTTTTCGTAAAAGGAATCCACCAAAAACCGAATGGCTTCCGGCGAATCCAGCGTTCGTTTGCTCATACCAGCTTGCAGCTCCATGGTCTTTCAACGGGAGAACACATTTTCGTAGGCTTCCGGTTTAAAACCGAGCGCAATAATCCGGTTTCCGGCTTCGATCAGCGGGCGACGAATCACCGACGGTTTGGCGATCATCAACGCAATGGCGGTTTCGGCCTGGGTCGGTTTTTCGGCTTCGGGCAATTGCCGCCAGGTGGTTCCGGCGCGGTTCACCAGCTCTTCCCACGGTTTTTGGGTCAGCCAGTTTTCAATCGTTTTCCGGTCGATTCCCTGTTTTTTGTAATCGTGAAACTGGTAGTCGACGCCGTGTTCGGCCAGCCAGACGCGGGCTTTTTTCACGGTATCGCAATTCGGAATGGCGTAAAGGGTATACATCAAGTAACGTTTACTGAGATGCGAAAGTAGCGAATTTGAATGGAAACGGCGATATATGGTTCTTCCGGCGTTTCCAGCGGATTAGTCGGTTCTTTTGCAGTAGTTTTATCAATTGGCATCCCTTTCAGAACAAGCCCGCTGACTTATCCTTACAGACTTTTTACGGGAAAAAACCGCTCGTTACATCATGAAATTTGTTCAACCCACAACCCCTTATTTAATCGTCATTACGCTTTTTGTTACCTTCTTTTATCACCCGTCATTGGCGGTTACAGCCGATTTAAAACCCGTCAACCTGCGGACGGAATACAAACCCAATCCGGTGGTGGATGCGGCCAAACCCCGCTTAAGCTGGGAATTGACGTCGGCGGTTCGGGGACAACTGCAAACCGCCTACCAGATCCGGGTGGCGTCGTCGCCGGAGTTGTTGGCTGCCGACAAAGCCGATCTCTGGAATTCGGCCAAAACCAGTGGCAGCGTTACGAACCAGATCGAATACGCCGGTAAACCGATGACTTCCCGAACCGTATGCTTCTGGCAGGTTCGCAGTTGGGATAAAACCGGTCAGCCCGGGCCGTGGAGTTCGACCGCAACGTGGGAAATGGGTTTGCTGAACAAAGCCGACTGGAAAGCGGACTGGATCGGCAATGACCTCACGGCTTTGGGAAAAGGAAACGTGTATCATTTGCCGCCAGCGCCTTTCTTTCGGAAAGAAACACAGTTGAAAACCGCCATTAAACGAGCTCGCCTGTACGTCACCTCACTGGGTTTGTACGAATTTCAAATCAACGGAAAACGCGTTGGCAAGGATCATTTTACACCCGGCTGGACGGATTACAACAAGCGGGTTTATTACCAGACCTACGACGTTACCGCCGATGTAAAAACCGGTAAAAATGCGTTGGGCGCCATCGTTTCGGAAGGCTGGTATGCCGGTTATCTGGGTTATGCCTTGCTGATTGGCAATCCCGTGGTGAAGAATTTTTACGGCGATGTTCCGCTGCTGAAAGCCCAGCTCGAAATCGACTATGTAAACGGCGAAAAAGAAACGATTGCGACAGATCAGAGCTGGAAAACCAGCCACGGACCGGTTCTGGAAGCGGATATTTTAAATGGCGAAACCTATAACGCCAATCTGGAATTTGGAGACTGGAGTAAACCCGGTTTTGCCGATGTTAACTGGAAAAACAGCACCGTTTATCCCGATAAAGCGGAACGGAAAATCGAGGTGTATCCGGGCAATCAGATTCAGGTTTTTCAGGAATTAAAAGCAAAAACCGTCACACCCAAAGCGGATGGTAAATACCTGTTTGATCTGGGACAAAACTTCGCGGGTGTTGTTCGGCTGCACGTTAAAGGCAATAAAGGCGACACAATTCGGTTACGGTTTGGCGAAATGTTATTCCCGAATGGAGCTATTATGACCGAAAATTTACGGAAAGCACGGGCCATTGATACCTATATTCTGAAAGGGAATAAAGAAGGAGAAACGTGGACACCTAAATTCACGTACCACGGTTTTCAATACGTCGAAGCCAGCGGTTTTAAAACCGCACCGGGGCCGGATGCGATCACTGGAATTGTGCTGACGTCAGCCACACCCCAGGCCGGTTCGCTGGAAACTGATAACCCGATGATCAACAAGTTATACCAGAATATTGTCTGGACACAACGGTCGAATTATTTCGATATTCCGACGGATTGTCCGCAACGCGATGAGCGACTGGCGTGGACGGGTGACGCGCAGGCCTATATCAAATCAGCTACATTTAACAACGATATTGCGCCGTTTTTCACCAAATGGCTGGTGGATTTAAACGACGCGCAACGGGCTAATCATGCGTATCCCTTGTACGCGCCCGCGCCCAATGTCCGGAAAACCGATACCTATTCGCCGGGCTGGTCGGAATCGGGCATTGTCTGTCCGTATACGATTTACAAAACCTACGGCGACACGCGGGTAATTCGGCAATTCTGGCCGAATATGGTGGCATATTTGAAATTTATGGAGGATAAAAGCAAAGGCGAGTACGTGTATAAAGAGCGCAGTTTCGAAGATATTTCGCCCAAAGGCGGCTACGGCGACTGGCTTTCAGTGGGCAAAAAAACACCGCCAGACCTGCTCGCTACGCTGTATTATGGCTACTGCGCTTCGTTGATGTCCGAAATGGCCAAAGCGATTGGTAAATCCGAAGAATCGGTTTATTACGAAGCTATTTTTAACAAAATCAAACAGGCTTTTTTGAATCATTACACGGATAAAACCGGCCAGTTTAAAACCGATAATGCCGCCTATGGAGATGGCGAAGGGTATGTCATCGAAGGGAAGTCGGGGTTTGATGGCCACACGCAAACCGCTTATGCCAACGCCATTTACATGCATATGCTGACGCCGGAACACCGTCAGAAAGCCGGAAACTGGCTGGTCGATTTGATCAGAGAAAATGATAATAAACTCGCCACCGGTTTTTTAGGACTCAAGGCTTTATTGCCCGCCCTTTCAGCAACCGGTCATGCAAAAGAAGCCTACCGGTTGCTGCTAAGCACGGAATATCCGTCCTGGGGATTTGAAGTTATCAACGGCGCGAATACGATCTGGGAACGCTGGAACAGTTACATTAAAGGCAAAGGATTCGAAAATAATTCGGGTATGAATTCCTTTAACCACTACGCCTTTGGCTCAGTAAACGAATGGTTATTTGGTAATGCAGCCGGTTTAAGAGTGGGTGAAGCAGGGTATAAAACGTTTACAATCCGGCCCGAAATTGCCACTGAAGGAATTGGTTCCGTGAAAGCGACGTACCATTCGATCAACGGGCTGATTGAAACCGCCTGGAAAAAAGAAGGTGCAACGATTTCGTTAAAAACCACTATCCCGGTCAATACCACCGCAACGGTCTTTATTCCGACAACGAATCCGGCGACGGTTTTGGAATCGGCAAAAGCATTAAAAACGAATCCGGCCATTCGTGTCAAGGAATACAAAGACGGTTATTTACACGTCGAAATGGGTTCCGGAATTTATCAATTCACTTCCCAAAACTAAGCGCTTCCAATGGCCCACAACCGAGTCGCAAACCAAGTTCAGCTCTTGAAAAACCGCCTGCTCATTCTGCTGATGGGCGTCTCCGTACTGGCCCAGGCCCAGACCAGTTCCGACGCTTTTCTGCCCGGCGATCTCCTGCCTGATGCGCCTGAACTGGCGCCCCGGGGTTCATTTGGTGTTGGCGTCCGGACCCTGAAACTGATCCACAAAGCGCAGCTCGATGTGCTGCATACGAAGGATGGGACAAGCCCGACCTACGACCGGCCACTGACGGTAGAAGTCTGGTATCCCGCAAAGATTCCCGCCGGGAAAGCCCAACTCGTTACGTATGAGGAAGTTCTGGGTCGCGCCAACGATCCCAAACGGCCGCTGGTTCCGTACACCTTTGGCGGCCGGGCGTTGCGCGACGCCGAACCGGACCCCGCTGGAGGCACGTTTCCGCTGGTGATCGTGTCGCACGGTTATCCCGGCTCGCGGCTTCTGCTCACGTATCTGACTGAAAATCTGGCTTCCAAAGGCTACGTCGTCGCTGCCATCGACCACACCGAATCCACCTACCGCGATCTGAGCGGTTTTCCAAGTACACTGCTCAACCGCTCGCTCGACGATCTGTTTGTGCTCAATGAAATGGCCCGGCTGAGTGCCAAAAATGCGAACCATTTTCTGGCCGGTCTGGTCAATACCGACAACACCGCGCTCATCGGCTATTCGATGGGCGGTTACGGCGCGCTCAACGTCATGGGGGCGGGTTACAGCCCTCAGGCGGTGAAGTTTTTTGGGCAACTGGCGAACGGCAGTATGGCGCTGCAAACCCGGACCTTAAGCGATCCCGGTTTTAAGGCGTCGCTCGATCCGCGCATCAAAGTGATGGTGGCGTTTGCGCCCTGGGGCATGGAGCGGGGCGTTTGGGACGCCGACGGGCTGGCGGGCCTAACCCGACCGAGCCTGTTTATTGCGGGCAGCAAAGACGATGTGTCGGGCTACGAAAAAGGCATCAAAGCCATTTATGACGGAGCCGTCAACGCCGACCGGTATTTGCTGACCTACGTCAACGCCCGGCACAACGTGGCGCCCAATCCGCCCCCGGCAGCCACGCTGAAACCCGGCCAGCCGCTCGACGATTACCAGCATTTTTCGGAACCGGCCTGGAACGAGCGCCGGATCAACAACATCAACCAGCATTTTGTAACGGCTTTTCTGGGCATCCATCTCAAAGGGCTCGACTACGCGAAATACCTGATGGTGCCCGAAAATTCCAACGACACCCCCTGGGCCGGTTTCAAACCCCGGACGTCGGTGGGGCTGGAAATGCGGCATGCGAAACCGTGAAAGTGTTAAAGTGTTAAAAGCATTAAGCATAAAAACTGTAAGCTCTTTGGCTAAATCACCAACTGTTTCCCACAATTCCGACAATTGGATTATCTTTATTGAAAAAACACAATCATGTTAATAGAGCGAACGGCCAACGAAGTCATTATTCGACTGCCTGCCTCGGTGGATGTCACCGGTTTGCAACGGGTTGTGGACTACTTGACGTATAAAGAAGCAACCGCCGATTCAAAAGCGACTCAGGAACAGGTAGATGAACTGGCTAAAGAAATAAAAAAAGGGTGGTGGAAGCAAAACCGTAACCGTCTGCTGAAATGAGGAAAATAATTGTTGACACCAACATTATTTTCTCATGCCTTTTGAATACACAAGGCACTATTGGCGACCTGATTTTTAATTCCCATGACCTCTTTGAGTTTTACAGCAGTGACTATATGCGATTTGAAATACGTAAGCATTGGACAAAAATCAAAAAGATTTCTAAGCTTACAGACCTTCAACTCGATACTTCTTACGACAAGCTTCTGGCTAAATTAACTTTCATAAATGAAGAACTGATTCCCAAAGACATTTGGAAAAATGCCGAGAATTTAGTGGCTGACATTGACGAAGATGATATCGATTTTGTAGCCTTGACGAAATACTTGAAAGGTAGTTTGTGGACAGGAGATAAAATTCTTTATTCAGGGTTGAAGGCAAAGCGTTTTCGCACGGTTTACGATACGACGGAACTGGTTAAACTCAGAAATAAGCTTGCTGAAAAATAACTATATCAGCGAAAAGTCGGCAAAAGATGAAACCGGTCACCTCATCGCTCCTTTTGCGAAATTTGTTCTTCACGCTGCTCCAACCCGGCATCGTAACCGGTTTAATTCCTTATCTTCTTGTCCGAAATAAGGTAAAGATTCTATTCTCCAATCCATTTGAATTTCAACAGTATCTCGGAGTGCTGATCTGGTTGCTGGGAATCATCATTCTGTTTCATTGCATCATCCGATTTGCTACGGAAGGTCAGGGAACGATATCGCCCGCCGACCCGACCAAACGGCTGGTCATCAAGGGATTGTACCGGTTTTCCCGAAACCCGATGTACGTGGGCGTGATGCTCATTCTGATTGGCGAAGCGGTTTTCTGCCCATCCGTTGCTTTGTGGCTGTACACCATTTCCGTGTTTATTGCCGTCAGTCTGTTTGTCATTACCCACGAAGAACCGCGTCTGCGAAACGATTTTGGGGAAGATTATGAAGCGTACTGCCGACGGGTTAGGCGATGGATCTGAGAAATTTCCGGCATCTGAATTTGATTTAAAAAACCGCTATGCATCCGCGCATTGAACAAGTACCGGAAAAGAAACTGGTGGGGAAACGACTGAAAATGTCGCTGACCAACGACAAAACCGGTGAGTTGTGGCGCAGTTTTATGCCCCGACGGAAAGAGATCAGCAATGCCGTAACGACCGACCTATTCTGTTTACAGGTTTACGAAAAACCGCTGGATTATTCGACCTTCAATCCGGTTACTGAATTTGAGAAATGGGCGGCTGTTGAAGTAGCTGATTTTGAAACCATTCCCGCCGAAATGGAAGCATTTACGCTACCCGGCGGACTTTATGCGGTTTTCCGCTATCAGGGTGCCTCCAGTGAATTTGCCGATACGTTTCATTTCATTTTTGGCGATTGGCTGCCGAATTCCGAATATGTGGTTGATAACCGGCCGCATTTCGAAATAATGGGCTACAACTATAAAAATAACGACCCGGCTTCGGAAGAGGAGATTTGGGTGCCGATAAAACCCAAAGAGGAACACCAGTTCCCTGTTCCGCTGATTGATGTTACACCGGCGTCCAGAGCAGGACGGTCATTTTAAGCCGATCCTCCAAGGCGCCATCTTCGCTGTAAACCGTTTTGAAAAGTCGGGGCTGTGACCCGATCTGATCGGTCAGCCCTTTCACCAGCGTATATTGTTCCCGCATACGTACCGGGTTCGCAGGACTCCCGCTTAGGTGCAACAGAATCCGATCAACACTTCGTAGCGCAAACGGAAAGGCTGCCAACTGGTTGATAATTCCGGCTAAAACCGCTTCACTTCTTTGCTCGCCATCCGCTTCCTGTTCCACGACGGCCATCCGGCCCGTGCCGCGCATGACATAGGCTACATCCGAAAAATCCACGGTGTCCCAACTGGCCCGGCACATGGCAACTAATCCACGAATGGCCGAGGTCATCGCATGAACAGACGTATCTGGTTCAGCGCCTGTGGAACGCACGGCCATCAGGCCATCGCATAAGCTGCTCAGTACCTGAAAAGTAGCCTCATCCGGAACAGCCAGCGGAAATGCCGGATTGGCAGCGGCTGCCACAATAGCCACACACCGCCGATTCATAGCCCGAATCTGTTGGGCCACCAGGGTGGCCGTACGGCTTATGCCAGCATCGTTCAACTCAGCAACGATAAAGACCAGTTCGGTTGATTCAATCGTTCGACTGATTTCCTCCGTTAGTCGTTGTTCAGCCTGGCCAACCTCTGCTTCGTTCCCGGCCAGACGTATTTTGGCAGGAATGTAGGATGCGTTCAGGGCAGTTACATCCTCCAGGCAAACCACAAATCGGCAATTTCGCATTCCTGATTGATATACTTTCTCCAGAACCGCTCCGCCGGTCGCACCAATGCCAATGATTGCAAAATAGTCTTCGTCTTCCATTGACTTTAGATCGAAATGAAACAGGTAGTTATCCACTAAATCCATTTGAAAGTACCCTGCAGATACTTCCGTCTTTCCTTTCCCTCCTGCAACACAAATAACTGCAAAAACCGCCTTTTTCCTTCCATATTGTCCCTGGACCCGCTAATCGCCATACCAATACAATAACGTATAGGAATGCACATTTTTATCGACTTCGATGGATTTAAACCGTTCCCCGTATTTCAGCGGCAGAAGCTTTTCAAACTCCCGGAAGCGATACCGGTTTCCGTAATGCGAACGCTCCCGCCAGATTGGCTCACCGCTCTTGAGCCGAATCACAATCCAGATGGGTTCGAGTCGCCCTTCCTCGGGAATGTTGACGCATTCCCACACAAATTCAAGCGCCGTTTCTCCGGCCAGATCGGGCAGCTGATCAATTGATTTTAGCTGAGATTGGCTAATTTGATCCTGGTAACTGATCGCGTTTTGCAGCCAGACATTTCCGGCATCGGCCTGTTGCTGAGCCTCTTCCGCCGTCAGGTAGGTCCGAACCGTACGAAGAACGGTGCTGCATTTGGGGCAGGTTTGATCGGAATATTCGCCCAACAGGGAATAATCCATGTCCAAATCCGCTTCACGACCACTCCAATGACAGGTCGGGCAAACAATCATCGGATCACTCGCTTCCATTTCGTGCATCCACTTTAAAAGTTACTTCAAAACAAATAACTGCAAAAACCGCCCCTTTTCTGTCGTAACGTACCGGTTGTAGCCAATCATATTGCCTTTATTCGACCATACGATCCCGTTCCGGGGCTTCGCATCGTCCGACGAGCGGGGTGTCAGGCGTTTGAATTCACCGGTTGCGACCTCCGTCACAAACACGCTGTTGTCGGCGGCATACGCCACCCAGCGACCATCGGGGCTGAAATTGAACGTCGTCTGAATCGAGAACGGCTGTTGGGTCAGTTGCCGGATGGCTCCGCCGTTGGGCGACACGCCGAATAGTTGAATCGTTCCGGCGGCATCTTTCGCCAGAAAACCGATCACCGAACCGTCGGGGGGCGTCCGGAGCCAGTGGCGGGGACCTTCCGCGCCGTGTTCCGTAAACGTAATCCGGCGCTGCGTCACGCCCTTCGGCGGATTCGGCCGGGTGGCTTCGGTACCTTCCAGCGGCTGATTGTCAGCGGCTTGCGTGAGGTCATCGGGCAGATCGGCCACGAAAATTTCCGTTACGGTTTTTCCTGCTTTATTCCGTACGTTTCCCTGAAAAGCGATGGCGCGTTTCTGCCGCGTTCCGTCCGGTTTCACGTACCCATCGCTGCCAATCCAGCCTTCATCGAACGCTTTGTCGATTTCGTCACTGCCCGGTTTCGGGTTTTCCGTCGCCTTCGTTACCACAACTGAAAACAGCTCCCCCGAATTGTTTTCCAGCGAACCGTCGTCGGCCACGTTCACCTTGCCGAGTGGGGCCATAACGCCCACCACGCGCAGGTCCTTCACCGCCGGATTGGTTTTACTCAGTTGATTGATGGGGTAATCGTTGTAGGTAAAGCTGATCCACTGCCCGTCGGCACTCCAGTAGTGTGCGTGCGTACCACCCCGTAAAGCCCCCGGCGTAAAAGGCGGAGTAACATCGCGGGCGTCCAGGAAAATCGCTTTGCCGGGCTGATCGGTGTCGATGGCTACGCCCGTCCGGCGGTCGAAATCATACGGTTTTTGCTGATTGGCGTTGCGAATGCCATGAATAAACAACACCCGGTTTTTGACGGGCGAAAACGTGGCCGCGCCCACACCGGGGCCAAATTCGGTCTGGTGTTCGGTTTTGTACAGCGACCGGATTTCGCCGGTTTGCAGGCTCACCATTTCAATGGCTTCCGTGCTGCCAATACCACCGTCCTGATTCCGGGTGTCGTAAACGAGCCACTCGTCGGAGGGTGAAAATGCCTGATTGTTGTGAATGGTGTGTCCTTTGGTGTCGAATGTCAGTTGGTGTTCAGTAAAATTCATTTTCAAATGCGGTTTAGGAGCGCAGGCCTGAATGCCCACTCCACAGAGGAGCCAGCCGATCCGGAAGTTCATACGATTAAAGGTTTTCTGTTTACGGTTTTCAGTACACGGTTTACGGTGCGTTCCCCGCCGGGAACCGCACCGTAAACCGTGTACTGAAAACCGTAAATTATATACCGTAAACCCTAAACAATGTACCACTCATTGCAGGTAATTTCGCTTGTATTCGAGGGGAGTAATGCCTTTGACACGCTTGAAATGCCGGTAAAAGTTGGACAGGTTGTTAAAACCGCTCTCAAAGCAGATGGCTTCGGCGCTGAGTTTGTTCTCGACCAGCGCCCGACAGGCGTGGCTCACCCGGATTTCGGTCAGAAACTCGTGGTACGTTTTGTGCGTCATCAGTTTAAAATACCGGCAAAACGAAGTCACGCTGAGGTTGGCCACGGACGCAATTTCGTCGAGGGTAATTTCCCGGGCGTAATTCGCCAGCGTATGGCTATACACTTTGTTCAGTCGCACGGTTTCCAGCTCATTCGACTGGTAGAAAACCCGTTCCGACGTAATCGTCTCTAGTTCGTCGGATTGCGCCAGCACTTCCAGAATCGACAACAGGACGATCAGCCGGTGCAGCGGTTTGGCTTCCACCGCCTTATGCAGCAAGTCGGCCACTTTTTCGCAGGTTTCGCCCTTGATCAGCAAGCCCCGCAACGCCTTTTCGTAGAGCCGCCGAATGGGTTGGGTTTCAACCAGGTTCAGAAAGTCTCGGCCCAGGCAATCGGGCCGGAACTGCATCACAATCGCTTCGACTGGCATGTCGGGGTCTTCCCGAAAATAGGCTTCGTTACACCGCCAGGTGTGCGGCAGGTTTTCGCCCACCAGGAGCATCTCCCCCGCCGAAAAATTGCTGACATCGTCGCCGATAAACCGAACACCCTCACCCCGAATGACATAATGCAACTCCAGTTCCGGGTGATAATGCCAGATGTTACCAAAATTGGATTTAACGTCGTGCCGGATGCTGAACGAGTCCTGGGCATTGACGGGTACTTTGTAAAAATGCGCCTTCATTCTTCAATTACTCGAACATGATAAATTCGTACATTAATTAGCAAAAACCCCACATCCTACTTGCCACTTTATGTCGTACTTTTGCTAGTAAAATGAAATAAAATACCAGTGCAGTCATAAAAGTGCGTTCGCAAGCTAAGAAAGATGCACTTATTTTTGTTGACGAACAAAAAATAATTCTTATAATTTATCGTAATCGGATTCGCCTGAAAACCGGTAGCTGAATCGAAATGAATGAAAACACTTCCCGTTGTTGATTTGCTGGTTATTGTTGCCTATCTGGTCGGGATGGTTGCTGTCGGGGTTTATTTTTCCCGCAACAACAAGAGCGCCGATCAGTTCACCAAAGCATCGGGCAAGATTCCGGGCTGGGCCATCGGGATGTCGATTTACGCGACTTTTCTGAGCAGCAATACCTTTCTGGGCGTTCCGGGCAAAGCCTTCGGCAGCAACTGGAATTCGTTCGTTTTCAGTCTCGCCATGCCGCTTTCGGCCTGGGTAGCCGCCCGGTTTTTCGTTCCGTTTTACCGCCATACCGGCGAAGTTTCGGCCTACACGCACCTCGAACACCGCTTCGGTGCCTGGGCCCGCACCTACGCCGTCGCTTGCTTTCTGCTAACCCAACTGGCCCGCATGGGCTCCATTTTCTTCGGCATCGCCCTCAGTCTGCAGGCCCTGACCGGTTATCCGATGGCGACCATTATGGTTGTCGTCGGCATTTGCATCATTCTTTACACGGTGATGGGTGGCATGGAAGCCGTCATCTGGACGGAGGTTGTGCAGGGTGTTATTAAAACCGCCGGAGCGTTGATCATCCTCTGGCTCGTGATCGACGGCATGCCGGGCGGAGTCGACAAAATCATTGAAATTGGCAAAGCCGACGACAAATTCAGTCTGGGTAGTTTTTCGCCCAACTTCTCACAGGCCACGTTTTGGGTCGTATTCCTGTACGGTTTTTTCATGAACCTGAACAACTTCGGGATGGATCAGAACTACGTGCAACGGTATCATACCACCACATCCATCAAGGAAGCGACCCGGTCGATCTGGTTGTGCGTCTACCTGTACGTACCGGTTTCGCTGATGTTTTTTGTGCTCGGTTCGTGCCTGTATGCTTATTACCTGAACAATCCCGAACTGCTCGACGCCATCCGGATGCAGGTTGCGGGCGAACGCTTGCCCAACGGCAGTCCCGAAGCCATCCGCCAACTGGCGGCCACGCTGAGCCCAGCCGAGTTCGGTGATAAAGTGATGCCCCATTTCATGGTCAACAAGGTTCCGGCTGGTCTGGTCGGCCTGATCGTCGCGGCCATTCTGTCGGCGGCCATGAGCACCATCAGCTCCAGCATGAACGCATCGGCCACGGTTTTTTCGGTCGATATTTACCAGCGGTATCTGAATCCGAAGCTGACGGACGGTCAATCGCTGCGGTTATTATACATCGCTACCACGGTTTTCGGTGTACTGGGGATGATCACCGGCATTGCGATGATTGGCGTCAAAAGCGTGCTCGATATCTGGTGGATGCTGTCCGGTATTTTCGCGGGTGGTATGCTGGGGCTGTTTTTGCTGGGCATGATTTCCCGGCAAACCCGGAATACGGAAGCGCTGACGGCTACAGTCATCGGTCTACTCGTCATCGTCTGGATGACCTTCTCGCCCCAGATTCCCGACGAATACGCCTTCATTCGCAGCACGTTTCACCCGAATATGATTATGGTGGTCGGTACGCTGACGATTTTTCTGGTTGGTCTTATTTTGACCCGGCTTCGTGGCCAAAAAGGAGAACCGATTTCTGAAATCAACCCAAAAAATACGGTCGTTAAACTATAGATTATTCCTGATACCCGTTTTTATCTATTCCTAAACCGCTTAACTAACCCAATTTAAAAGTTCTGTTTCTAAACCCTAACTCCATTGCCCAGCCCGTCCCCACCGCCCTTCCAGAAGGGCGGTGGACAGGGTGAAGTTATTTTTTATTCTCTTTCACTATGTCTTCCTCTACACCTTCTGCCGGATCGTTACCACGCGGTTTCATCCCCGTCATGCTCACTCCTTTTCAGGAAACCGGTGCCGTCGATAGCGCGACGCTCGCCCAATTGACCGAATTCTACATCGAAGCCGGGGCTGCGGGGCTATTTGCCAACTGCCTGTCCAGCGAAATGTACGAACTGACGGAAGATGAACGACTGGCGGTGACCAAACTCGTTGTCGATCAGACGGCGGGGCGCGTGCCGGTGGTTGCCACCGGAACCTTCGGCGGTCCGATTGCCCAACAGGCTGACTTCATCAAGCGCATTTATGAGACGGGTGTCCAGGCGGTTATCGTAATTACCAGCCTGATTGCCGATGCCGACGAATCCGATGCGGTTTTTCTGGAACGGATGCACGAGCTGATCGCCTTAACCGACACCATTCCGCTCGGTTTCTACGAATGCCCGGTCCCATATAAGCGCCTGATCAACAGCGACATTCTGAAAGAACTACTCCCCACCGGACGACTCATTTACCACAAAGACACCTGCCTGGACGAAGCCGAAGTGGCCCGCCGGATTGCCGTTGGTTCGGGTTACAAGTTTGGATTATACGATGCGTACATGGTCAACGCGGTGTCGTCGCTGCGGGCCGGAGCCGCCGGTTTGTCGTGTATCCAGGGCAACGAATTCCCGGAACTGATCGTTTGGCTGGCCGCTAACTACGACAATGCCGACCGGCAGGATGACGTCAATCGGGTGCAGCAATTCTTTGTCGATTGCATGGATCTGGTGCATACCGCCTACCCGACCATTGCAAAATACACCCTGCAAAAACGCGGACTGCCGATTTCGCTCTACACCCGCCGGGACGTCGGCCTGCTGACGACGGAATTACAGAACGACATGGACGCGCTGGTCGAAACCGCCAATCAGCTTCAACTGGAAGTGGGCATTGAGTCGGTTTTTGTGGGAAAACTGATCGAATAAATAAAACCGGATAGGAACACGGCCGGGTCGCCGTTGCGATTTAGCGGATGGAACGGATTCGCGCGGATTAAAATCTGTGTAAATCCGTTCCATCCGCTAAATCGCAACGGCGACCCGGCCGTGTTCCTATTCTTCTTATCAATCCATTCTATGAAATATTCTTTTCTGCTGGTTTTATCCGTTCTAGGGTCCGTAACCGCCCACGCGCAGGAAACCAATTCCGTGGGCATGAAGCTGGTGACGATTCCGGCCGGGCGATACTACATGGGTTCGGAAGGCGAAGGCGAAAATGCCGACGAAGCGCCCGTTCACCGCGTTTCCATTAGTAAACCGTTCCGCATGGCCGCGACCGAAGTGACGAATGCGCAATACGAAGCCTTTGACCCGGAGCACAAAAAACTCCGTGGAAAGGCCGGTTTTTCGAAAGACGACGATGAAGCGGTTATTTTCGTGAATTACTCCGAAGCGGTAGCGTTTTGCGAATGGCTCAGTAAAAAAGAAGGAAAACCGTATCGACTGCCGACCGAAGCCGAGTGGGAATACGCCTGCCACGCCGGAACCGTCACCGACTTTTCAACCGGGCGGTTTTTGCCCGCAAGTTACCAGAAGAGCCAGAAAACCGACCGCACGCCCGTCGTTGTTTCGTTAAAAGTGGGCCAGAATCCGGCGAATCAGTTTGGTTTGCAGGATATGCACGGCAACGTCGAAGAATGGTGTTCGGATTGGTACGGCCCCTACGAAGCCGCCGAGCAACGCGATCCGGTGGGCCGGGCTTCCGGTTTGTATCGGGTGACGCGCGGAGGCAGCCACGGCACCCCGATGAACTATTTGCGGGCGACCAACCGGCTGGGCATGATTCCCGAAGACAAACACTGGCTGGTGGGTTTCCGGGTGGTTCAGGCCGAAAAACCGGTCAGCCAGCCGCTTCCGGCCATTCCCCCGAAAGCCAACGCGCAGAATGTTTCACAAAAACCGTTCGCCTGGAAAACCGTTTCAGCCACGCAACCGGTTTTTCTGGAACCGATTCGGTACGTCAACAAACCAGCCTGCGACGCGGGCGTTCCGTATTATTCGCACAACCACCAACCGGCCATTACCTGGGCGCCGAACGGTGATTTGCTGGCGATCTGGTTCTCGACCGAAAAGGAATCCGGGCGCGAAATGACTGTGGTAGCCAGCCGCTTACGGGCCGGACAGCAAAAGTGGGATGCGCCGTCCGAGTTTTTTAAGGTGCCGGATCGCAACATGACGGGCAGTTCGCTTTTCCACGATGGGAAAGGAACACTCTACCACCTGAACGGCGTCGAAGCCAGCGGAGACTGGCAGAATCTGGCGATGGCGCTGCGCACCAGTCGCGACAACGGTGCGACCTGGTCGGCCCCGAAACTGGTGGCGCCGGAACACGAAAAGCGGCATCAGGTCATTGCCGGTTTATTCCAGACGCAGGAAGGCTGGCTCGTTCAGGCGTGTGATGCCGACGCGGGACCCACGGGCGGAACGGCGGTTCACGTCAGCAAAGACGGTGGCAAAACCTGGGTAGCTCCGTATACCGATCCGCAAAAACCGGACTATAAAACGGGGGCATCCGGCGGTTTGATTGCCGGAATTCACGCGGGTGTTACGCAGTTGAAAGACGGGCGTCTGATGGCGCTGGGGCGTAACGACAATGTTTCCGGTGCGGATGGAATCGCAAAAATGCCGATGAGTATTTCCAGAGATATGGGCAAAACCTGGACGTATTCGCCTTCGGAATTTCCGCCGATTGCGGGCGGGCAACGATTAATTCTCCGTCGATTGAACGAAGGCCCGCTAATGCTGATCGCGTTCACCCACCATCCCGAAGAGCCCGACGAAAGCAAAAAAGGCATGCTTTTCACCGAAGCCAGCGGAAAATCGGTCAAAGGCTACGGCATGTACGCGGCTTTGTCGTTTGATGAAGGCAAAACCTGGCCGGTCAAGAAGCTCCTGACCGACGGGAAATATCGCTACCTCAACGGAGGTGCCTGGACGGGGGCTTTTGAAATGAATGCCACCAACGCCGAACCGCGCGGGTACCTGGCCCTCACGCAAACCCCGGACAATGTGATTCACCTGATCAGCAGCAGCATTCATTACCGGTTTAATCTGGCGTGGCTGCAGCAAAAGATGCTGGCCGAAGCCGCCAAACAATAATCGCTCCTAATTATCAGCCCACGGTTTAAACCGTGGGTTCACAAAAACAAAATGGGATGGCGAAAACCGTTTTAACGGTTTCAGGATCTCAAAACCGTTAAAACGGTTCCAAACACAGATAACCATCCGCTCCGCACCCACGGTTCAAACCGTGGGCTAATAAAAAACACTTTATCCTTTTCCCGGAATCGGCCAACTGTCATTTTCTGGTGGTAGAAATAGGATTCTATCTTACTTTTGCACGATGAAACCGCTTCGCATTGCCACCGCCCAGTTTGAACACCACAACGGGGATAAAGCCTACAACCGTTCGATCATTCGCCAACTGGCCGCGCAGGCCGCCCAACAGGGTGCCGATGTCATCGCTTTTCACGAGTGCTCGATCACGGGCTACACCCACGCCCGGCATCTGTCGCGCGAGCAAATGCTGGACATTGCCGAGTTCGTGCCGGGTGGAGAAAGCATTCAGGCCCTGACCGCCATCGCCCGCGAACACCAGATTGTCATTCTGTCGGGTTTGTTCGAAAAAGACGATCAGGATCGCCTGTACAAACCGTACGTCTGCGTCGACGAAAACGGGCTGGTTGCCAAATACCGCAAACTGCACCCGTTCATCAATCCGCACCTGCTGCCGGGCGATCAATACGTCGTTTTTGAGATCAAAGGCTGGAAATGCGGTATGCTGATCTGCTACGACAACAACATCATCGAGAACGTCCGGGCCACTACGCTGCTCGGTGCCGACATCATTTTCATGCCGCACGTGACGATGTGTACGCCCTCGACGCGCCCCGGCGCCGGTTTTGTCGATCCGGCGCTCTGGAAAAACCGGGAGAACGATCCTACCTCGCTGCGACTGGAATTCGACGGCATGAAAGGCCGTTCGTGGCTGATGAAATGGCTGCCCGCGCGGGCCTACGACAACGGCATTTACGTGGTTTTCTCCAACCCGATCGGCATGGACGACGACCAGCTCAAAAACGGTTGTTCCATGATCATTGATCCGTTCGGCGACGTTCTGGCCGAATGCCGCAAGCTTGACAACGATTTTGTGATTGCCACCTGCACACCGGAAAAGCTGACCATGGCGGGCGGTTTTCGCTACAAACAGGCCCGCCGGCCCGAGCTTTACCGCGACATTATCGGACAGCCGCACCAATCCGAACAAAAAGTAGTCTGGCTCCAACCCGATCCCTCATCCTGATTTCTATTTTTCCTAAACCCAACTGTTCATGAAAGTTGTCTGCACCTTCCTCTTTTTCATTTTAACGACATTTAGCCTTCAGGCCAAAGATTACCCGGTTTCACTGTTTGGTATTTATTCAGATGGCGCTACGCTCAACACGCGTTCGATCCAGTACGCCATCGACCACATTCACCAGAATGGCGGGGGTCGGCTGGTGTTCAATGTCGGGCGGTTTCTGACCGGTTCGATTCACCTGAAATCCAATGTGACGCTGCACCTGGAAGAAGGAGCGGTTTTACTCGGATCGCTGAATCCGTTCGATTACGACCGGCATGTCTGGACGGCCCTTGTATTCGCGGAAAATCAGCAGAATATCGCTATCACCGGCAAAGGCATCATCGACGGGCAGGGGCGGTATCTGGCCCGCAACGTCATCACCATGATCCAGAAAGGACTCATCAAGGATCAGTTTCGCTTCGACCGGCCCGAAGCCGAAGCCCGGGCGGTTTTGATCTATTTCCGGGGCAACCAACGCGTTAAAGTGCAGGGTGTTACGCTCAAAAATTCGGCCAGTTGGGTGCAGATTTACGACCAGTGTAAAAACGTGCAGCTCGACGGCATTTCGGTCGACAGCAAAGCCTACTGGAACAACGACGGCATCGATCTGGTGGATTGCGACAGCGTCAGCGTAACCAATTCGTACATTGATTCGGACGACGACGGGATTTGCCTGAAATCGCACGACGCGACGAAGGTTTGTGAGAACATTTACGTCCGCAACTGCACGATCCGGTCCAGCGCCAACGCCATCAAATTTGGCACGGCCAGCTACGGTGGTTTTCGGAATATCAACATGCGCCGGATCAAGGTCTACGACACCTACCGCTCGGCTATCGCGCTCGAAGCCGTCGATGGCGGTTTTATCGAAAACGTGGAAATCGACAGCCTGGAAGCCATCAACACGGGAAATGCGATTTTTCTGCGCATCGGCGAACGCGTGAAAGGCAAGAAAGGGCGGCTGGAAAACGTCCGGCTGACCAACATCCGCGTCGAAGTGCCCGCAACGAAGGCCGATGCCGGTTACGAATACGAAGGGCCGATTGAAGACATGCCCCGCAACGTTTCCCCTTCCTCAATCGTCGGGATGCCCGATGCGCTGGTAAACAATGTGACGCTAAAAAACGTCGAAATCATTCAGCCCGGTGGCGGTTCGGCCTCGTTCGCCAACGTGCCGCTCACGGCCCTCGACAAAGTACCCGAAAAACCGACAGCTTACCCGGATTTCTCGATGTTTGGCGAATTACCTGCCTGGGGTTTTTACCTGCGGCACGCCCAAAACATCAAGTTTGAAAACGTCCGGCTGATCTGCCAGAAAAAGGATTACCGCCCCGCCGTGGTCCTCGACGACGTGAAACAGGCCAGTTTAACGCCCATGACGATCAGCGATCCTGACCGAAAAAAAGCCCCGGTTTTTGTCAACCAGTCCAGCGGGATTACACTGCCGGGAAAGTAGCACATTACCCCTAAATCCCCGAATTGATTTAAACAAAATAACCGCCGAACTGAATGTTTATCAGCCCACTGCTTTAGCTGTGGGTAAAACGAAAAATCCCCCTGCTAGCAGAACCGTTTTAACGGTTTTATTGGCCAGAAACCGTTAAAACGGTTCTGCTATGATTCGGTTGCGTTTCAATTTCCCACAGCTAAAGCAGTGGGCTGATAAATCAAAATATGAATCCGGCGGTTATTTTGCTTAAATCAATCAGGCACGCAACAGATGCAGGAGATTGCGTGCCTAAAGGCACGCGGAAGGAATCGGGCTGTCTTTAGGCTACAAATATCAGTCCGCTACGCGGCCAACAATTCCATAGTTCGCGTTGATACTCACTCAATCAGCCAGTTGTACGAAAAGTGGGTGTAGACAATCTTACTATACCTGTCTTTTTCGTACACAATTCCGATGGTACCGTCTTTCTGAATCACCAGATCGGAATAGGCCGACGAACCGCTGTAAATTTCCTTGCCGCCCGACCAGGTTTTGCCATCGTCGGTACTGACCCGAACCGTCATGTTCGTCCGGGTTTTCGGACTGTTGGGATTCGAAAACAGCAGCACGGTTTTCCGGCGGCTGGGTTGGTAATCGATCATGCTTCCTTCGCAAACCGGGTCGGGCAAGTCGGTCGCGATCCGCACCGGTTCCCAGCTTTCTCCGGCGGTTTTTGAAAACGACAGCAGGCGGTTTTTCGCGTCACCCGACTGGTTCCGGCTGTTGATCAGCAAACCGCCGTCCGAGGTTTCGGCGGCTGTGCTTTCGTTGCTGCCCGGATACGCGACATCCGGGGTCAGCTTCCAGCTTTTCCCGTGATCGTCGGAGTAGAAACCGTGCGCCCGGCAATCGCGAAACTGGGGCTGCTCCGCACCGGCGGTGTGGTTGGCCGCAACAAAAATCCGGCCTTTGTAGCGGCCTTTTTTCATCTGCAACGCGTGGCCGGGCGTATTGGCGTACCACCGCCAGTCTTCGGAAAACGCATACGCCGGGTTCACATCGGGCTGGTGGGGCTTGGAAACCTGCGTCGTAATATTCACGGCATCCGCCCAGGTTTGCCCGCCGTCGGTGCTGGTTTTATACCAGATTTCCCGAATGCCTCCGCCCTTCCGCAATTCACTTTCCGACATGACGCCGGTATTATAAACCAGAAACAGGCGTCCCTGCGGGAAATTTTTGTCGGTCAGATCGAAAACAGGAGCCGGATTTCCGGCCTGCAAACTCCCGTTGTCGGCGGCAATTTGCAGCGGTCCCCAGGTCTGGCCGTTGTCCGGGCTGATCCGCATGACGATGTCGATATCACCGAAGTCATCGCAATCTTTCCGGCGACCTTCCGCAAACGCCAGCAGGTTTCCGTTCGGCGCTTTCACAATGGCCGGAATCCGGAAGCATTTATACCCATCTTCCCCGCTCTGGAAAATGGTGGTTTCAGCGACAGGCGGTTTTTGGTCGGGTAAAACCGTTGGGTTGAGCCATAAACTGATGGCGAGAAGAAACGAGTGGAGCATGGTGGTTCAGGAGGGTCGAATTACCGAAGATAGGTTGTCCGGCTTTAGAATCCAAGACTGGTTTTGGCGTTAAACGAGACAAATTTGCCTTCATTTCCGGGAAAAGTGTTTCCTTTGAAGCATGAGCAACTGGTATCTCATCGACCTCATCGGCACGAGCATCTTTGCCATCTCCGGGGCACTTTCCGCCTTGAGCAAAAAGGTGTACCACGATCTGTTTGGAATCTCTTTTATCGGATTTCTAACGGCGGTCGGCGGAGGAACGACCCGTGATATCATCATGGGTGCTTACCCCATTTTCTGGATTCGTGACCCCAACTACATCATCGTCATCATGATGGGAGTGGGTATTGCCATCGTCGGCCGACGCTGGTGGTTTGGTCAGCTTCGGCGCCCGTTGCTTTTTTTTGATACCCTTGGCATCGGCATTTATACCATCCTCGGCTTACAGAAAGCGTTGAGTCTGAACGTCAATAACTGGGCGGCCGTCTTATTGGGGGTGATGTCGGCCCTGTTTGGCGGTGTTCTGCGCGACACCCTGGTGAATGACATTCCTTTGATCTTTGAAAAACACGTGTATGCCACGGCTTGCCTGATGGGTGCGCTGCTTTACGTGCTGGGGAGAGAGCTGGCGATTGATCCCACTATTAATTTCCTGATTTCAGCCGCCAGCATTACCATCATCCGTCTGTTGGCCATCCGTAACAACTGGACGCTCCCCCGCATTGGCAATCAGTGAATCGGATAACCCAGATCGTGCTTGATTTCTTTCAGAACAAAGGTGCTATTGAGCGTACCAATATTCTCAATTTCAGATAGTTTATATTTCACAAAATTGTGATACCGTTCCAGACTGCTCACGTGAATTTTGAGCAGAAAATCGACCTGCCCCGCCATGTGGTAGCATTCCTGCACCTCCTCCAGCTTCTTGATTTCTTCCTCAAACTTGTCGATAAACGCCTTGTCGTGGTAGCGCATCGACACCTGGCAAAACGTCGTGATCGGCTGGCCAAGCAGATTTTTATCCAGAACCGCTACGTATTGTTTGATAAAACCCAGGTTCTCCAGCCGCTTGATTCGCTCGTAAACCGGTGATAAGGTCAGGCTCAATTGAGCCGCTAATTCCTTGGTGGTCAGCTTCGCATCTTCCTGCAAAAGCCGCAACAGTTTCTTGTCGATTTCGTCCAGCTGTTCCATGCCGAAAATTTTTCTAAAACCGGTTATTTCTGTCTAACAAAAACCGTAATAATATCTCCAATATTATATAATAACCACAATATTATCTGATTTATTGAACGAATATCCAAAAATAATCGGTATACTTATATTTGTACCATAAATAAAAACCGGAACGATTTATACACGACCGGTTTTGGCGTTGTTACGTTTACACTTCGAACCAACTGAAACATGAAGCGTGAAACCATCTTAGTTATCGGGGCAAACGGCCAGATCGGAACGGCACTGCTGCCCCGTCTGCAAGCTATTTACGGGACTCGCTCAGTCATTGCCGCCGACCTGCGACGGCCCGATCACGAGCAGGGAATTTTTGAACGGATGGATGCCACTAAAGCGGACGAGTTGGCCGACATCGTTCGCCGTTACCGGGTTACCCAGATTTATCACCTCGCGGCCATTCTGTCGGCCAAAGGCGAAAGCGACCCGATCTGGGCCTGGAACCTGAACATGGCGACGCTGCTCAACGTGCTGGAAGTAGCCCGCGTCCACCGGATTCGGAAGGTTTTTGTGCCGAGTTCGATTGCGGCTTTTGGCGATGATGCGCCCAAATACGAAACGCCCCAGACGGCCGTACTCGACCCGGCTACGGTTTACGGGATCAGTAAAGTAGCTGCCGAGAACTGGTCGCTTTATTACCACAAACGCTATGGTTTGGATGTTCGCTCGCTGCGGTATCCGGGCCTGATCAGCTACCAGTCGATGCCGGGGGGTGGCACCACCGATTACGCCGTGGCGATTTTTCACGCGGCTGTGCAGGGAAAACCGTACGACTGTTTTCTGTCCGAAAATACCATGTTGCCGATGATGTACATGGACGACGCGCTCCGGGCAACGCTCGAACTGATGGAAGCCCCCGAAAACCGGATCAAGGTGCGAACGTCTTATAATCTGGCCGGGATGAGTTTTACGCCCGCCGAACTAACGGCCTCGATTCAGACCTATTTTCCGGCTTTCAACGTCCGGTATAAACCGGATTTCCGACAGGCCATTGCCGATTCGTGGCCCAAGACCATCGACGATACGGTGGCCCGGCGCGACTGGGGCTGGAAACCGGAATTCGACCTGCCGCACATGACGCAGGAAATGATCACGCAGCTTTCGACTATCTATCACACCCTTGTTCCAACGCATTAACCGTATGTATTCCATTAAAGAAAATCTCCAGCAGGAACTCGACGCGATCCGGGAAGCCGGTTTGTATAAATCCGAACGGATCATTATTTCGCCCCAGTCGTCGGTGATTGCCATTCACGGTGGACGCGAGGTGTTAAACTTCTGCGCCAACAATTACCTGGGGCTGTCGTCGCATCCCGACGTGATCAAAGCGGCCCACGAAACGCTGGATACCCACGGCTTTGGTATGTCGTCGGTGCGGTTTATTTGCGGCACGCAGGACATTCACAAGGAGTTGGAACGGAAAACCGCCGAGTTTGTCGGCGCCGAAGACTGCATTCTGTACGCGGCCGCGTTCGACGCCAATGGTGGGGTATTTGAACCGCTTCTGAGCGAAACAGACGCTATCATTTCCGACGAACTGAACCACGCGTCGATCATCGACGGCATCCGGCTGTGCAAAGCCCAGCGGTTCCGCTACAAACACAACGACATGGCCGATCTGGAAACGCAGTTGAGAGCCGCTTCGGGCAGCCGACGGAAACTGATCGTGACGGATGGCGCGTTCTCGATGGATGGCACGATTGCTCAGCTCGATAAAATCTGTGATCTGGCGGATCAATATGGTGCGATGGTGATGGTAGACGAATGCCACGCCAGCGGTTTTCTGGGCAAAACCGGTCGCGGAACGCCCGAATACCGGAATGTTTTCGGTCGGATCGACATCATCACCGGCACCTATGGCAAAGCCCTCGGTGGCGCGTCGGGCGGTTTTACGGCGGCCCGGAAAGAGATCGTCGATTTGCTGCGGCAACGCTCACGTCCCTACCTGTTCTCAAACACACTGGCTCCGGCCATTGTGGGTGCGTCGCTGAAAGTGCTGGATATTTTACGATCGTCGACGGCCCTGCGCGACAAGCTGGAGTCCAACACCCGGTTTTTCCGCGAAGCCATGACAGCCGCCGGTTTCGATATTCTGCCGGGTGAACACCCGATTGTCCCGATCATGCTGTACGACGCACCACTGGCGCAGGAATTTGCGGCCCGGTTGCTGGACGAAGGGATTTACGTCATCGGTTTCTTCTACCCGGTAGTACCGAAAGGCAAAGCCCGAATTCGGGTACAGATTTCGGCGGGTCATGAACCGGAACACCTGGAGAAAGCCGTGACTGCCTTTACGAAAATCGGGCGGGAACTGGGCGTGATTCCGGCGGAACAACCGATTGGTGCTTAACTTTTGATAGGAACACGGCCGGGTCGCCGTGTTCCTATCAACATTCTCAGTGTTTACCAAGCCACTCCAAGATATAATCGGCATCTTCTTTCCAGGTCGGCTGGCCCAGTACGAAGTGGTTACGTCCCGGAAATTCCTTGTAATCCGTCACCGAACCGTTGGACTTATACGCATTGAAGTTCCGACGATTTAGGTGGGCGGGGATTATTGTATCCTTATCACCGGCAGTAATCAGCAGTGGAGCGTGCGGTTTGGCAAAATCGACGTAAGCCGCGCTGGTCAGTCCACCCCGGGCGACGGTTTTCGATTCCGGGATCGTGTTTTCTTCATAGGCCTTTTTCTGATCTTCCAGCGACATGCCGTTTACGAACGCATATTGCCAGTCTTTGAACGACATCAGGTAGGTTTTTTTCAGCGAGGTAAACAAGCCCAGCACTTTCCAACCGGCTTTCAGGAACGAGAATTCGTACGGAATAATCCCCTGCGGAGCCACCGGGTGAATGGCCACCCCGGCCACGCCCAGCCCCCGATTGATCAGAATATGGGTAATCAGACCGCCCAGCGAGTGGCCGATAATAATCGGTTTTTCGGGTAATTTTTTGGCAAAATCGGCGTAATAATCAACGAGTTCCGTTAAGGTCAGGGCGGCTAAATCGGTGTCGTTTGGCTGGCGGTTACGGAGTTCGGCAGCGGTTCCGTTTTTGTACGGCCAGGCGGGGGCATACGTTTTGTAGCCTTTGCTTTCAAAATAGGCTTGCCATTCTTTCCAACTGGTGTTAACTACGAAGGCTCCGGTGACGAAGAGGACGGTTTTGGTGGTACTGGCTTTCATGATCGTATTGTTTAAGAGTTGTGTTTTTTGGCTGTCGTTCAGCGATTTGAACAGGACAAAGGTCCGCACCATCCGGCTCAATAATTTTAACCTGGGTTAAAATGCAAAACCGTATCAAAAATTTTTAAAAGTATTTCCAACCCAAGCTGTGACTTAGCGACGCTTCGTGCGTCCAATAGTTGCCTGTACATAAAAATAAATACCTTTCTGAACCTTCGACTGTAGTAACCTCGTACGGGCACCCAAAACCATGAGAAAACCAACGATTGTTCTGGCCGTCCTGGCTTTCCTGACCGTCCTGCTAGTTATTGCGACCAGCGGCATGCTGAGTATTCTTAGCGGTTTGGCAACAGTAGGATTTGGTATTTGCGCCGTATGTGTTCAATTCGCCGGTCTGGTCGACGAAAACTACCACTGGATTCCGGACTACGATGCGGAAATGGAACGGGCGATGAGGGCTTCCCAACACCGGTCCGAAACTTCGTTTAACGATTACCGCTACCGGTCTTCCTCAACGCCCCACCATCCGTTTTCGAATCCGGCTTAACGACGGCCCCTGAATGCCGAGGTACGACGAAATGTGGTAGAGCGGAATCGTGTTGTACAGATCGGGATGTTGTTCAACCAGTTCCAGATACCGTTGTTCAGGTGTTTTAAACAGAAAATCCTCGGCCCGGTCCATGGCAATGTTGAAAGCCCGCTCGGCTACCAGACGACCAAAATGTTCCCACTGCTTCGATTCCTGGTAAAGCTGGTTAATGTGGTTGATGTGAATGTACAGAATCGTCGAATCAACCATCGACTCCGTGTAATAATTGCAGGGCGACTGATTCACAAAACTCTTGTAGGAAACGACAATCTGGTTCTGTGAAAAAAAGAAAACGTTCTTCTCTTCGGCGGTTTCTTCGTGTACATAATACGTCCGGAAAACACCGTCCAGAATGAACCCGAGGTGTTTGCAAACGTTCTTGTACTCGTTGTAAAATTCGCCTTTTCGGTAGTTTTTCTTTTGCCAGTACGGAATGGACAAGGCAAAAGCTTCCTCATCCATTCCGGCAAACTGTTTCAGCGCATGCCCCAGTAAGTCGATTTCCGTCATTTCCCTTTCGGTTCTTTGTCTTTTGCCAACTCCGCTTTCTGGTCGTCGCGCAGGGTTGGGTATTTGATGCCCAATTGCTCCAGATAGGTTTTGTATTTCGTCGGATCGTAGTAGTATTTCTTCAATTCCGGCTTGAATTTAGCCATAATCTCCTTGTTCAGGTAAACCGCCGGGTATTCCTTGGGTGAAATCAGGGGCGTATATTTGATCTCTTTCGTCTGCTCTTTGGTATAATAATCCCACGCATTTTTGATGATTTCGGGCTTCATCAGCATATCCAGCAAGGTCATGGCTTCGGCTTTGGCACCAGCCACCACGCCCTTGTGGGCAATCGGCGTCGCCATCGAAATGGCGTTGGCCCAATGGTGACCCGGCAGTCCCGGAATGTTGGACGGATACCGCAACACCACCGTCGGCAGTGACCACGAAATATCAGCAATGTCGTCGGAACCGGCTCCACCCGTCGAAATCATTCCCCCGCCCATCATCGCCGTGGGTGCAGCCGCCGGAATGCCCAGCGTATCCAGCTTCATCGCCAGCCCTTCCACTTTGGGGGCCTGCAATTCTTTTTGCGAGGCTTTCGCCAGCATCTGATCTTCTTCCGACCAGGTTGGCAAACCGACTTTTTTCATGTTCTGGTACATGGCTTCGGCAATCGGTTTGTTGAAGTGCCCCGGCCAGGCCGACCCCAGAATTTCGTAGGTGAACTTCGTATCGGTCATCATCGCGGCTCCCTCGGCCATTTTAACGCCCGTATCGAATAACTTCTTGATTTTCGGGTACGACCGTTCGCGGAAATAATACCAGACGGCGGCTTTCGACGGCACCACGTTCGGCTGATCTCCCCCATCGGAAATAACGTAATGCGAGCGTTGCGTCAGTTCGAGGTGTTCGCGCCGGAAATTCCAGCCAATGTTCATCAACTCCACCGCATCCAGCGCACTTTTGCCGCGCCAGGGCGCTCCGGCTGCGTGGGCAGCCTGTCCTTCAAACGAAAACTTGACCGACACCAGACCGGTGTTGCCCGCATCGCCGTGTGATACGCCAAGGTTGTTGCCGACGTGCGTAAAAATACAGGCATCCACATCCTTGAAATAACCGTCGCGGACGTAAAATGCTTTCGCCCCCACCAGCTCTTCGGCGACTCCCGGCCAGAGCATCAACGTGCCGGATAATTTCTCGCGTTCCATGATCTGCTTGACCGTCAGGGCAGCAACGATGTTCAGGGCCTGACCGGAATTGTGGCCCTCGCCGTGTCCCGGCGCTCCTTCGACCAGCGGATCGTGGTAGGCGACTCCCGGTTTTTGGTTCGCTTTCGGGATGCAGTCCACATCGGAGCCAATCGCAATAACCGGTTTTCCGCTGCCCCAGGTCGCGATCCAGGCCGTGGGCATGTTGGCAATTCCTTTCTGGATTTTAAACCCTTCTTTTTCCAGCAAAGTTGTCAGGTACCTGAACGTTTCTTCTTCCTGAAAACCGAGTTCGGAAAAGCTGAAAAGCATGTCGTTGATCTGCTGCGCCTGGTCTTTCCGTTTGTCGATTTCGGCGACGGCTTCCTGTTTCAACCGCTCCAGTTTATCAGGCGTTTTGGTTTTTTTCGATTGAGCCAAAAGTAAAGACGGCATTACTAAAAGCGCAAAAATGATTTTTGTAAAGTATTTCATAGAATCAGCCAAATTTTATTTGATCATCAGTTGATAAAGCGGTTAAATATACGGCATTATCATTTATATGCCATTCTTTTTTCGAACTTCGACTATCGTAAAATCCCAACTTTCAGCGTTCGCCCTCCGGTCAAATTCCAGCATTTGCGGTTACCGCTACCAAAACCGCACTCCGTTCGGGAATGTCCGCTTTCAACCACATACCTGTTTTCAAGGAATCTACCAAAAACCGCTTAATTTTGCGGTTTCTCACTCATTCCGTTGCGATCTTGAAACTCTGGCAAAAAAGTAATACCAATAGTGAATCCACATCGGCCGAATCATTGGCAGCCGCTAAAATTGAGCGGTTTACCGTTGGGCACGACCGCGAAATGGATTTGTACCTCGCTCCTTTCGACGTGCTGGGTAACCTCGCCCACGCCACCATGCTCGAAACCATTGGCCTCCTTTCGAATGCTGAATTAGGATTGCTGAGTGATGAATTAAAGAACATTTACCGGCAAATCGAAGCGGGGGATTTTGTGATTGAAGAAGGCGTGGAAGACGTTCACTCGCAGGTCGAGCTGATGCTCACCCGGAAGCTGGGCGATGTTGGGAAGAAGATTCACAGCGGACGGTCGCGAAACGATCAGGTGCTGGTCGATCTGAAACTGTTTACCCGCGATCGGCTCTGGCAAGTAACCGAAGCCGTTCGGCAGGTATTCGACCGGCTGATTGCCCGTTCGGAGCAGCACAAAGCCGATTTATTGCCGGGTTATACGCACCTGCAAATTGCCATGCCATCGTCGTTCGGACTGTGGTTTGGCGCGTATGCCGAAGCATTGGCCGATGATATGCTGCTGCTGCAAACCGCCTACCGGTTTGCCAACCGCAATCCGCTTGGTTCGGGGGCGGGGTATGGCTCGTCGTTTCCGCTCAACCGGACGCTGACCACCGAATTGCTGGGTTTCGAAGGCATGCACGTCAATGTGGTGTATGCGCAGATGAGTCGCGGAAAAACCGAACAAACCGCCCTAACCGCATTGGCGGCTGTAGCCGCCACGCTCGCGCGGATGGCCATGGACATCTGCCTGTACAACAGCCAGAATTTCGGTTTTCTGACGTTGCCTGACGCGCTGACGACCGGTTCGAGTATCATGCCGCACAAGAAAAACCCCGATGTAGCCGAACTGCTTCGTGCCAAAACCAACCGCCTGAAAGCCCTGCCGATGGAGGTCACGCTGGTGATGAGCAACCTGCCTTCGGGCTACCACCGCGACATGCAGATTCTGAAAGAAATCCTGATGCCCGCTTTTGAAGAGATTCTGGACTGCCTGGAAATCACGGATTTTATGCTGGAAAACATTCAGGTAAAATCCAATCTGATGGACGATCCAAAGTACGATCTGATGTTCAGCGTCGAGCGGGTCAACGAACTGGTGTTGCAGGGCATTCCGTTCCGGGAAGCGTATCTGGTCGTCAAAACCGAAGTAGAAACGGGAACCTACCAGGCATCGCGCGAATTGCATCACACGCACGAAGGCAGCATCGGCAATCCAGGTAACGATCAGATTGTGAAGTACATGGAAAAGAACATGCAGGGATTTGGTGCGGAAACCGTAGGGATTGCCATTCAGCAACTCTTGTCAGCAAAGCATTAATTTCTTTGAAAAAATGCTTACATTGTTTATCAATTCTGCTTAACGATTATGGTAGTTACTGAAGAAACCGTACAACCAAAACCGGAAACCCCACAGGTGCCTTCGTATTTGATTTACGAAGTCCTCAATGGTCAACCGGTTTATTATCGGGGCTACCGCGATGTACTTGCGGGCATACTTGATCGCAATGCTATTATGGGAAGCAGTTCACTTCAATCGTTTCTGGTATCGTTCATTTACGGGTATATCCTGACTAATCGGGACAAAAACCGCTATATTCCTTTCACAAATGAAGCGGGACTTCACATTGGAAATAATGATAATCTGGCAGCCGACATTGCCATTTACGAGAAAGGAACGTTTCAACTAACGACCCAATACTTCAACACGCCCCCCAAAATAGTCATCGAAGTTGACATCAAAGCCGATGTCAGCGAACGACCGGGGGCCGAAATGGAATACATTGCCGAGAAAACGCAGCGGTTATTTGATTTTGGCGTTGAAAAAGTGTTTTGGGTGTTGAGCAAACCGCGCCGGGTATTTATCGCCGTACCCAATCAGGACTGGATTTTTACTGACTGGAGCAACGATGTTCCCGTTATGGAAGGCTGCGTGTTGAATGTAAAAAAATTACTGGAAGAAGAAGGAATATCTTATTGATACATGGTGGCAGGTTCGAACCTGCCACCCATAGTAACGACTTACTGTCTACTACTCAACCCGATACGCTACCAGCTTATTCTTTAAAAACGTCGGAACGACCAGCAGCTTTTTACCGGGGACATACGCCAGATCGGCCGCATTGACTTTTTCTTTCCGGGTGTCGAGTAGTAACTGTTGCTGCCCATCGGCGGTGATGTAAAAAAGGCGGCCATTCCAGTCGGAGACGATAAAATCCTTTTTGACCGCCACAATCCCGTCGGTGTTGGCCATGCCGTCGGCCAGTTTCGTCAGGGCTTTGGTTTCGACATTCATGGCCTGCAACGCGCCGATTTTAGTGCTGCCCACCATCAGTGTTTTTGTTCCGACGGCCAGCAAACCGTTCGGATTGTTGATTTCCCCGCCATCGACCCAGACTTCCCATTTGCTGTCTTTCAGGCGGTGAATCTTGTTGTTGCGATTGTCCGACACATAAACCGTTCCGTCTTTGTCGATCGTTACATCGTTCAAAAAGGCTTTTTTGTCGGGGGAATCCCAGGTCTGCTCGGCCTGTCCGTTGCTCAGATTAATGGCGACCAGCCGGTAAACATCCGTCACATACAGGCGGTTTTTGTGAATTCCCATGCCTTTGGGCGCATTCAGACCGGTTGTCCACTTGATATTTTCAATTTTGCCGTCGAGCGATACTTTCGAGATAAAACCGTCACCATCGAGCGAATCGGATTTGCCGGAAATATTGGCGACGTACAAAACATCCCCTTTCGGATCGTAAAGCACCGATTCGGGTGTACGTAAGGTGGAATCGGTTTCCCAGACTTTGACTAATTTCTTTTCTTTTTGGGGCGATTCAAACGCCGACAAGGTGATGACCAGCAGCAAACTGCCGCCTAGAAGCAGGTTTAGTAGACGCATGATTCGATAGCAGATGGATTTTTAAGCAGTAAATAACGACACCGCCGCCGTTATTCCAACGGCTAAACCGGTTTGGCACGGAATAGGTTTTAACTTAAACGAACTGCGAACAATTCCTTGGAATTATAATACACATACGCCACCACAATCAGCGTCACCACTCCGCCAAGCGCGACCGACGGCACCACGCCCAGCAGCCGCGCGGCCACGCCGGATTCAAACGCCCCAATCTCGTTCGATGAACTGACAAAAATACCGTTGACCGACGCCACGCGTCCCCGCATGTGGTCGGGCGGAAAAATCTGTAAAACCGTGTTCCGAATCACCACGCTGACGCTGTCGAAGGCACCCGTTACGAACAAGGCAAAAACCGAGAGCAGAAAGTGGGTCGAAAAGGCAAAAACCAGCGTGAAAATTCCGAAGCCCAACACCGCAATGAGCATGTTTCGCCAGGCGTTGTGGGTGGGAGGAAACCGGGTCAGGAGCAGCATGGTTCCGATGGCACCGATGGCCGGAGCTGCCCGCAAAACGCCCAGGCCCTGCGCGCCGACTTTCAGAATGTCCTCGGCAAAAATGGGCAACATCGCCACGACGCCCCCGAATAAAACCGAAAACAAATCCAGCGAAATCGAATAGAGGATGATCTTGGTTTTGAACACAAACCGGATACCTTCGCGCAGGCTATTCCACAAACTGTCCTGCGGGCCTTCCATAATCGGAACCGGTTTTTTCCTGATGAATGAAAGCAGAACGAGGCAAACCAGTTGCAAGGCAATCACCACCAGCAGCGAATTGTCCAGCCCCAGCCAGACGTACAGAAAACCGGCAATGCCCGGTCCGGCAATGGCCCCGGCCTGCCAGAATGAACCGCTCCAGGTCGAGGAGTTGGCGTAGAGTTCGCGCGGCACCAGAAACGGTTTCAGCGACGAACTGGTGGGCGAATAAAATCCTTTGGCCGTTCCGATCAGCACGAAAACGCTGTAAATCACGACTAACTGGGTGGTTTTCGACAAATGTCCGACCACCGACGGCTGAAAGACAAGGTACAGAATGATGGAACCGACGATAATGACCGATAAACTGATTTGCAGAATCGACCGTTTTTCGCGCCGGTCGGCCACGTGACCACCAAAAAGCGACAGGGCAATAAACGGCAACGCTTCGGCCAGCCCGACCAGCCCCAGCGCCAGCGGATCGTGGGTCATTTTGTATAATTCGTACCCCAGAATCACTTCCTGAATCAGAAGTGTGGCTGTAATCAGAAAACTATTGGCGGCAAAAAAGCGAAATTCGGGGTAACGAAGGGCAGCATACGGATCATTCGTTGTATTCATACCGCAAAAATAACTGTTGAACGGTGACTCCACTGAATAGTAAGGCAAACTATAAATTCTTTGTTCATTATTTTGCGATTATTATCGTTCAATCCGGAAAATACCTTTGATATGCACGTTAAAATCTGCTGCATTAGCAGCGTGGAAGAAGCCCGAATGGCGGTGGGAGCCGGTGCGTCGGCGGTGGGTTTGGTGGGAAAAATGCCCAGCGGACCGGGCATCATCGGCGACGAACTCATCCGAACGATTGCCGAAACCGTTCCGCCCCCGATCGCCACGTTTCTGCTGACGAGCGAGCCAACCGCTGAAGCCGTGATCGAACACCATCGCCGGGTGTTTACCAACACCATTCAACTCGTCGATGCCCTGCCAGCGGGCAGTTACCGGATTCTGCGGGCGGCTTTACCCGGCATCAAACTGGTGCAGGTGATTCACGTGCTCGACGAACTCAGTATCGACGAAGCACTGGCGTCGGCCGAGGAAGTGGATGCGTTGCTGCTGGATTCGGGCAATCCGAAGCTGGCGGTGAAAGAACTTGGCGGCACGGGTCGGCGGCACGACTGGACGCTGAGCCGCCGGATTGTGGAACAAAGCCGGGTGCCGGTTTTTCTGGCGGGCGGACTCAATCCGGAGAATGTCCGGCAAGCGATCGACACCGTACGTCCGTTCGGACTGGACATTTGCAGCGGGGTTCGAACGAACGGAAAACTGGACTCTGAGAAACTGGAGCGGTTTTTCGCCCGTACCCACGGACTTTAGTCCGTGAAATCTGGGCATTTCTAATCCTAACCCCTACTCCAGGATCTCACGGACTAAAGTCCGTGGGTACGAAAACAAAAACCCCGACCAGATTGATCGGGGTTTCTTTCTATGCGTCTACTCAACTTACGCGATTGCAATTTGTTTGGGTTCGATCACCGGTTTTTCAACTTTCGGCAAATTAATTTTCAAGATACCATCCGTGTAAGCGGCCTGGATTTGTTCGTTGTTTACGTTTTTCGGTAACCGGAAACTCCGTTCGAACGAATTAAAACTGAACTCTTTGCGAGTGTAGTTTTCGGTTTTTTCTTCTTCCGACGTTTCCACCTTGGCCGAAATGGTCAACTGGTTGTTGGTCAGGTTGATCGCAAAATCTTCTTTCTTCAAACCGGGAGCGGCCAATTCAATGTGGTAGGCGGTTTCATCTTCTTTCACATTGACGGCAGGAACGGCCGAATGAGCGGTTTTGTCGCCTGAAGCATTGAAATGACGGTTGAATTCACTGGTTACCAGATTGTTAAAAAACGAAGGAAGTTGGTTATAATGAACTAAAGTTCTCATGGCTTTTATGTTGGTTATGTTTTAATTTCCTGACTACATCTCCTCTTATTCAACTTGCATACCAATTGAAAAAAGCATTCATTTTCAGCCATTTTGTCATAAAAAATTCAATTATTCGAAATTATTATGACATTTTGGCATTATTTTTGGTATTTATGGCAGCATAAGTTTGTCATATTTGCCACCCACCGACGTAGGCGGTTCGTGGGTATGTATAACAATTCAGCTACGCATACAATCTAATTGAATTCCCAAATCCGTTAACCTTTCTCATGTATGAATCAATTTTCTATTTTTAAAGTCATTGTTATTGTTCTGGCGGTCTCCATCGGTTCGTGTTCCAAAAACGAAGATGTCGTAACGCCCGAAGTGATCCACTGGAATTATGAACATCCCGAATGGCAAACACAGGGATTTTCGGAATGTGCCGGCACGATTCAATCACCGGTAGACATTCAAACCACTAACACCATCAAAGTCGATCTGCCCAACCTGGTTTTTAACTACAGTGCTTTTCCAATCAAGATAATCGATAACGGACACACCCTTCAGGTCAATAACAACGGCACCAACAGTGTTACCTACAATGGCAAAACCTATGCTTTCAAGCAGTTTCATTTTCATTACCACAGCGAACACCTGCTTGATGGCGTAGCGAGTGACATGGAATTGCACCTGGTCCACCAGGACCCCGCTTCGGGGGCATTACTGGTGGTGGGGTATTTTCTCAAGAAAGGAGCCGCGAATCCGGTATTCGAATCCGTATTTAGTAACTGGCCAAAGCAAAAAGAAACGGAGGTAACCACCACAACATCCATCAATTTAACGACCCTATTGCCGGTTGATAAACGCTATTATACGTATATAGGGTCATTGACCACACCGCCCTGTTCGCAGGGAGTAACGTTCTTTATTATGAAAACGCCACTGGAGGTCTCAGGTGCTCAGATCGATCAGTTTAAAGCCCATTATGATCACAATGCCCGGCCTGTTCAATCCCTGAATTCAAGATTGATGTACGAAGATATTTTGTAAAAAAGGCCAACTCTTCTCCGTAGCATTCCGATTTGGAAAAAGAATGTGGTTCAGGAAACCTTGATTTGAGTAACCTTTATTCACTTTAGAATCCGATCATTCCAAAATACAGCTGGTCACTTAACGGTAAGATTTAGTTCCGCAGATTAGTAAGGGGAAAATTTAATGCAACTGTTTGTTGATGTATCGACAATCAAGTCTTATTTTTAGGACTCTGATCTGTCCTTCAACCGTAATTTTACTTATGTTCAAGTTTTACCTTCCTCTTTCCTTCCTTTTTTGCGTCTTGTTGAGTACCAATACCTTACAGGCGCAGCAGAACGCAGCTACCTTCTTTGAAGCTGGTATTTCGAAAAGTAAATCGGGTGATTTCATGGGCGCCCTCCAGGCATTTAGTATGGCCATCGGGGCAAATCCAGAAAATGCGCCTAGTTATTACAACCGCGGACTGGCCAAAGCCAACCTGAAAGACCACCGTGGTGCCATTCTGGATTACGACCGGGCGATTGAACTGAACGGGAAGGATCCACTGGCCTACCTCAGCCGGGGCGTCAGCAAAAGCAAGCAGGACGACCACCGCGCGGCTTTGATGGATTTCAGCCGGGCCATCGAGCTGGCTCCCGAAGATCCGCAATCGTATTACAACCGGGGGGTCAGCCGCAGCCGACTGGAACAATACCGGGGCGCTTTGCAGGATTTTTCCAAGACGATCGAATTAGATCCCAACAACGTACCGACACTGTATGCCCGCGGTATTACCAAACAGAAACTGGAAGACTACGCGGGCAGTCTGGCCGACTTCTCGAAGGTGATCGACCTGAACCCCAAACGGGCGCAGGCGTATGCGGGTCGGGGTGCGTCACTGTTGCAGTTGGGTCAATACCAGAAAGCCATCGACGATCTCAATAAAGCCATTGAACTAGCGGCCGAAGACGGCGAATCGTTCTACAACCGCGGTTTTGCCAAAAGCAAGCTGGAAGATTACAAGGGTGCCATGAGCGATTACGACCGCGCCATCGCCATTGAGGCAACCAACTACCGCGCCTTTTACGGCCGGGGTTTTTGCCGGGGCAAACTAGGCGATCAGCGCGGAGCCATTCAGGATTTTAATACCGCCATTGAAACCAACAACGCCAATGTCGGCGAAACGAAAGTAGTTTATAACGGCAAAATTTCACGGCCCGTCCTCGACGGTTTACGGAACGCTGTACAGCAAAAAAGTGTCATCGATGCCTTGTCGGCCGACCGTTCCGAAGCTTATTTCAACCGGGCTGTCAGCCGGGGCAAAACGAGTGATATCAGAGGAGCCACGCTGGATTTGAACAAAGCCATTGAATTAAACCCAACGTATTCGGAAGCCTACTTCACCCGCGGACTCCTCCGCTCGCAGCAGGGCGATCAGAAAGGCGCTATTCTGGACTGCAACAGTGCGCTCCAGCTCAATCCAAAGTATTCCGAAGTTTACTACGTTCGCGGCATCATTCGCCACAGTCTGGGCGACGAAAACGGCGGCTGCCTTGACCTCAGCAAATCCGGCGAGCTGGGCTACACGCCTTCGTATAAGGCGATTAGTGATTATTGTAATTAATAGAAAGAACAATTAATAATGAACGATGAAAACGTGCGTCAGCCTGTTCATTGTTCATTATTAATTGTTCATCATTCAAACCGCAGGTGTTTGACGGACTCGCCGGAGGTGGCGAGTTCGCGGAGGGAATCGATACCAATCTGGAGGTGCATTTCGACGAACGTACCGGTGACGCGTTTGTCGCTTTCTTCCGTTTTGACGCCTTCCGGAACCATCGGATTATCGGACACCAGCAGCAGCGCGCCGTGCGGAATGGCGTTCGCAAAACCGACAATGAAAATCGTGGCGGTTTCCATGTCGATGGCCATTGCCCGGATTTCGCGCAGGTATTCCTTGAACGTTTCGTCGTGTTCCCAGATGCGCCGGTTGGTCGTATAAACCGTACCGGTCCAGTAATCCAGTTCGTGTTTCTTGATCATGGACGAAACCGCCCGCTGCAACCGGAACGACGGCAGCGCTGGAATTTCGGGCTGCATGTAATCATTGCTGGTTCCGTCGCCCCGAATGGCCGCAATGGGTAAAACCAGATCACCGACCAGCGTCTTTTTCAGCCCTCCGCATTTCCCCAGAAACAAAACTGCTTTCGGGCTCACGGCGGTCAGCAAATCCATGACGGTGGCCGCCATCGCACTGCCCATTCCGAAGTTAATGATGGTGATGTTATCCGCCGTTGCGGTTTGCATGGCCCGGCCCATCCCGTAGATTTCCGTCCCGTATTTTTGGGCGAATAACTCGACGTAATTGATAAAATTCGTCAGCAAAATGTACTCGCCAAATACTTCGATGGGCGTTCCGGTATAGCGGGGCAGCCAGTTCTGAACAATTTCCTGTTTCGTTTTCATGAGTAAATAAAGGAGAAAGGGAAAAAGGGAGAAAGGGATTATGGGCGGATGTGATTACTAGTTTTTTCTCTAATCCTTTCCTCCTTTTTTCCTTTCCTCCTCTAATCCTTATTTTTGGAGAATGGAGTCGCTAAACCTACCGGTTTTTGATTACAATACGAAGCAGATCGAAGGGAAACCGTATATTTTCGATGTGCTGCGCAAGAAGTATGTGCTGATCACGCCGGAAGAATGGGTTCGGCAACACGTCGTCCATCTGCTGCTGAATCAGTACGGGTATCCGAAATCATTGATTCGAAGCGAAGGTGGTTTGAAATTGAATCAGCTTCGGAAACGGACCGACATTCTGGTGTTCGACCGCCTGGGAAAACCGTTCCTGCTGGTCGAATGCAAAGCGCCCCAGGTGACTGTTAACCAGCAGGTATTCGATCAGATCGCCCGCTACAACCACGTTCATCAGGCACCTTACCTTGTGGTGACCAACGGCCTGACGCACTTCTGCTGCTGCGTCGATTACCAACTCCAAACCGTTGATTTTCTGGACGATCTCCCCCGGTTTGACTGAAAACAAAAAACCGCACGCTGCTGTCAGCGGTGCGGTTTTGATCCATAGAAGACTAAGAACTTATTTAGTCTTGACGGCTGATGAAGTGTTGTCGGCGGTGGCAACAATATTCAGATCAACGGTGAAGTCATCGTAGATCACTTTGTCGCCGAGGTTATCGAAGAATGACTTTGAACCGTAGCGGATATCGAATTTTGCGCGGTTGATCGTTGCTTTACCGGTGGCATTCAGCGTATTGCCGGAAACGGCTACCGTTACCGGGAAGGTTACCGGATTCGTAATTCCCTTGATGGTCAGGTCACCGGTTACATCCGAAACACTTCCATTCAGCGGTTTCACTTTGGTGATTTTAAACGTAGCAACCGGGTGTTTTTCCACCGAAAAGAAATCGTCTGACTTCAGGTGATTGATCAGTTTGTCGTGGTATTCCTTGTTGTCTTTCAGGTCGGTGCTGGTGATGGTCCGCAGATCGATCGACACGACACCACCTTTCAACTGATTGCCGCTCAGGGTTAAATAGCCCTTTTCGGCTTTAACGGGGCCGGTATGCTCACCCGTTACTTTTTTACCATTCCAGGTCAATACACTTTTGTCGGTATCGATGTTATAGGTCGTCGTTTTGGCGACACTCTTTTTGGCCGTTTTGTCATTGCCACGATCGGATGTTCCGGCTACTGCGACGGAAGTGCTCAATGCCACGGCTGTGGCCACGAATCCTACTAAAATTTGCTTGTACATGAGATTAAACTTAGGGAAGTTGGTTGGTTGTAAATTGATTGATTTATGAACTAAAAAATTGGGAACTCTATTCGGTTGATCCGCGGAGTTTGTCCAGCAACCGGTTCAGCTCATTGGCTTCAGCTTCGGTAATGTTATGAAACCGCGTTTCCCACTGATTCTGGTGCTGATCCATCATTTTCAACAGATCCAGTCCCTTTTCCGTAATCACCACATCAACCGCCCGGCGATCGTTGGGGCATTCGGTACGTTGGGCTAACTCTTTGGCCAGCAATTTATCGACCAACCGGGATGCATTCGACATTTTGTCCAGCATTCGCTCGGTAATGTCCGCCACTTTAACCGGGTTGGGATACTGCCCGCGCAAAATCCGTAGCACGTTATATTGCTGAATGGTTAACCCATACGGCTTTAAGAGATACATCTGCTCGTCGCATACCCAGCCGTTGGTATACATCAGGTTTACCGTCATCCGGTGATACGGTGACCTGAACGAGGTGGTTTGCTTTATGTCATGTTCGATTGGCATTGTCATTAGGGCTAAAAGGGAACGGCGTTATCGGTTCAGATGCAAAATAACTATTTAACCAATAATTACCATTTCCATTTAACGTTACAAATATACTGTCTATACATTTAATGTAACAACACTAATATTAAAAAAAGTTTCAGCGGTATGGAATAATTTCCGGAGCGGAGGTGTCAAAGTCGCGGAAACGGGCCGTGGGAACACCTTCAAAGGCGGGTCGGAAGGGGGCGGCATTGCCCGGAATATTCGGATACCAGGCAATCCGTATCTGAAAACTGTTGAACGTCAGGTTTTCGTTCCGCAGCCGGAAAGCCACGCCATACCCCTGATACAAAGGCCCCTGAAATAATTTTCGGGTCTGGTAACTCACCAGACCCAGGTTGGCGAAGGTGACAATAGCCACCCGAAAACCGACAATATTCAGCCGTGAAAAAAGCAGGTTTTCGATGTTGGTGAGCAACAACCGGGTACCACGCAAATTGTCGTTGTTGATGCCAAGCCGGTCGCGGCCACTAAGCGTAATGTACTCATTCGTAAACCGCTCAGCGCCCATCGTATACCGGAAGTTGATGAAATGCCGCCAGTTACCCCAGTTCGTCGTTCGAAGGGGCGTAAAATAACTCGATTCCAGCGTCAGAACGCCCTGCTCAACCTGGGTCTTGCTGCGCAGGTAACTCCCGATACTCAACGCACCGTACAAATAGCCAAACGACTCCAGGTAATGGGCTTTCGAATATTTGAATCCCAGGTACTTACGTTGGCCCAGTTCGGCGTTGTCGTAGCCTGCCACAATCGACGCCAGGCTCCCGTACGGAACGTCCTCTGTTCGTCCAAAACCGTAGATCAACACGTCGCGGACGTAGCGACGGCGCGACAAACCGATGCTGAAGAGGGTCGCATTGGTATTCTGGAACAATTGATTGGTATCGGCCCGCACCTCCGGTCGGCTGGTAAAGGCCAGTCGTGTAAACCGGGCCGCGACGACCAGCCGCGTCCGGTCGTCGCCTTCACCCAGAAAACTGAAAAAGGGTTTGAAGGCATAACCCGCCCAGATGTCGTTGTAATAGTAGCCCAGTCGGGTGAGCCGCGCCGTATCTTCCGAAAAAACCACGTAGCGGGGAAAGCGGTTGTAGCTCAGTTCGGCCGAACCGGCCCATTTCGTATCCGGTGTCAGAAACGGGCGATAAAACCGGAGGGAATATTGTTTCAGATCCCGGGTCTGCACCAGATCGGCCTGGCCCGTGAAAAAGGTTTTACCGATGTATGGAATGATATACCGCCCCCGGTATTCGAGTTTCTGAAAAGGATCCGTGCCGTTATAGGACACCTGATTACTAAACGTATGCGCAAGGCCCCGAAAGTTTCGCTGCTCAAGCCGCAGGTCAAACCGGTTTAAAGCGCCCACGCTTCCCGACGGCAGCAGCGACCAGACGTCCTGCGTAATGACGTAGACATCGACAAAACCGTGGCTATTGCCGTGCGGCACCACAATGATCCGGGCATCGTGAAACACATTGGAGCTCCGCAGCAACCGTTCGTTGTCGCGTAACGTATCCGGGCTGACGCGGTCGCCCTCTTCGAACAGCAGAAACGACCGCCGGATGACGCCCTCGCGCGTATCCGCGTGAAGCTGGTTAGCGGTCCGTTCCAGCCAGCTTCGTGGTCGGCGCAGCGTATCGTATACACTCGGCCCAAAAACGCCCAGCCGCCGGACGTAAATTTTGTTGATAACCCGACCCTGGTACTGTATAAACGGATTGACTTCAATTTCGTTAACATCCCCGGTTTTGATCCGGCTGTTGTAATTATCGTGAAACAGCAACTTGTGCAGTTCCCGCGTCACCCGGTGTTTAAACATCCGGTTTTTTAGTTTGGTATAAAACAAACTGTCTCGGGCAATCTGTTTGCTGTCCCGAATGCCTTTTGAAATCGAATCCGTCAGGGTGAGCGAGTCGCTGCGGGTGTCGGGAACGGGGATTTTAATTTTCTGCGCTACCGAAACCGAAACTGTCAGCAGAAGCCATAATCCGGCCAGCCAGCTCATCCGAACGAATGGCGTGTTACCGAAATGGCTCTGACGACGTAGCAATTGTTTCACGCAACTAAACTTCTTTTTTCATCCAGTAATCCCGCTGCCGCTCGTCGCCAAACTGGAAATAATGCCAGCCACACCGCTGAAAACCGGTTTTTTCATAAAAGGCAATGGCCCGTTTGTTTCGTTCCCACACGCCCAGCCAGACGGTTTGATACCCTTCCTGCCGGGCCAGATTCAGACAACTTTCCATCAAGTTTCGCCCCAATCCTTTCCCAATTTGCCGATCCGATACATATAAACGCTGAATTTCGATCGCATGTTGGCCTTTTAGCTGCCGGGGAGGGCGGTTTCGACGCAGTTTGGCGTATCCAGCCACCTCCTGACCCGGACCAATCGACAGTAAAAAGGTTGCTCTCGCATCCAGTAACTCCTGCCTGATCTGGTCCACCGAAAAGGTTTCTTCAATATACGCTTCCACCAGCTCCGCCGGATTGTGGGGCGGCCCAAAAGCTTCCCGCATGGTCCGAATCGACAGTTCGGTCAGCGCAGCGGCATCGTCCGGGGTAGCGGTTCGAATCTGAAAGTCTGTTTTCAAGACGGTTTAGTTGTTATGTTTGCGGTAAAAAGATGCTTCTTTCCAGTTAAGCGTTTAAAGTATACGAAAAATTTTCCACAAATCCATGCAATTGACCCGACCACTGGTGCTGGCATCCAATTCGCCCCGACGCCAGCAGCTCATGCGTGAAATGGGCTGTACGTTCCGCGTCGATGTTCGACCAACCGACGAAGCCTTCCCGGCGGATATGCCCGTTGCCGACGTCCCTTCGTTTCTGGCCCGTCAGAAAGCCGACCAATTTCGGGCCGATCTGGGCGACCAACTGGTTCTGTGTGCCGATACGATTGTGGTGGTTGATACCGATATTCTGAATAAACCGGCCGACTCCGACGAGGCCGTGGCCATGCTCCGGCGGCTTTCGGGCCGGGCGCACCAGGTCATGACCGGCGTTTGCCTGCTCTCGGCGGAAGAAATCATTTCGTTCACCGATGTTGCGACGGTTTTTTTCAATCCGCTGGACGATTACGAAATCAAATCCTACGTCGAGCAATACCGCCCGTTCGACAAAGCCGGTGCCTACGGCGTGCAGGAACCCATCGGCATGATCGGCATCCAGCGCATCGAAGGTTCGTTCTATACGGTTATGGGGCTGCCCGTCCACCGCGTCTACCAGGCCCTTCGGAATTACGAATCAAGAGTGATGAGTTAAGACGGGGCCGCCCGGCGGTTGGCCCCGTCTTAACTCATCACTCATAACTTTTAACTCATTATGTTTTCCCACTTAGATTCAAAAGACAATCCGTCAATGGTTGACGTTGGCGACAAGGCCGTCACCCGGCGGGTGGCCCGGGCCCGGAGTATTGTCGTGCTGAACGACGAGATCATGCGGCAGTTACAGGGGCAGGATATTCAGACGAAGAAAGGACCGGTTTTTCAGACCGCCATTATCGCCGGAACCATGGCCGCCAAACGTACCTCCGACCTGATTCCGCTCTGCCATCCGCTCGGTCTGGACAGTTGCAAGTTTACGATTGTGGCCGAAGGAAATGAAGTCATTATCGAATGCACCACCGCACTTGAAGCCAAAACCGGCGTGGAAATGGAAGCTTTGGTGGGTGCGTCGGTGGCCGCTTTGACGGTTTACGACATGTGCAAGGCGTTTTCGCACGATATTGTGATCAAGGAAACCCGGTTGTTAGACAAAACCGGTGGCAAGTATGATTTCCATAAAACCGCCTGAGCCGACTCCTCCCCTGCGGGGTCTGGTACTGGCCGGTGGGCGCAGCACACGCATGGGCGTGGACAAAAGCACCATCGACTACCACGGAAAACCGCAGTTTGAATACCTGCATGATTTACTGATTCCGTATTGCGACGCCGTTTTTGTGTCAGTCAACGCGGAACAGGCAAACCAATTGGCCGGAAGCCGGTTTAATCTGATTGAAGACCAGGCGTTGGTAGCCGGTCCATTGATTGGTATTTTAACGGCGTTCGAGCAACAATCCGCCCATCATGCCTGGCTGGCGGTGGTCTGTGATTTGCCGCTGTTGTCCGAACAATCGATCCGGAAACTGGTCGAAAACCGCAAACCGGATAAAATGGCGACGGTTATCTGGGACAGCGATTTCCGTTTTCCCGACCCTTCCCTTTGTATCTGGGAACCGGCAGTCTATCCGGCGATTTTGCGGGCGATCGAAGCCGGAACGCCGTATCCCCGAACCATTTTAATGACGAATGATATTGAATTGGTGGAAATCGACAACATTCAGGAATTAACCAACGCCAATACACCCGGCGATATGGCCCTAATCCGCCAAATTTTACAAACCGGAAAGCAGCCCTTCTAACCCACAATCATTACGAATCAAATTATCCGCCCATTCATCGTCCATTACTCATCATTCTTAACTCATAACTCCCCCATGTCTTCCCACCACATCGTTCGCGATAAACAGGAACCGGCGTTGCTGATTGCCAACGGCGAAAGTTGCGACCCGGACCTGCTGGGGCAATTGCTCGAGTGGAATCCGTTCGTGGTGGTGCTGGACAATGCGATCTGGCGCGTGCTGGATCTGGAAATTAAGGTGGATGCGCTACTGGGAGATTTCGATTACCAGCCTGATTTTGAACTGATTCGCGAACGACAATACCCGATTGAAATCATTCATACGCCCGACCAGAACAAAACCGATCTGGATAAAGGTATTGAGTTTCTGATCGAACGCGGTTTTCCGGCGGTCAACATCGTTTGGGCCACGGGCCGACGCGCCGACCATACGATGACCAATGTGACGAATATCATTCGGTATAAAAACCGCATCAAGATTGTCATGGTCGACGACCATTCGAAAATTACGCCCCTGGCCGGGTCGTTCGAAAAATGGTACGCGAAAGGAACGCCGATTTCCCTCATCCCGGTCGGCACGGTCGACGGCATTATCACCGAAGGACTCAAGTACAATTTAAACGACGAAAGCCTGACTTTAGGTTACCGCACCGGCAGCAGCAACGAAGCCGCCGAAGATGGTTTTGTCAAAATTCAATACCGAACCGGCGATTTGCTGCTGATGGAGTGCTGGGATTAATCAGCGATTCAAAACGACCTTCCCGGTTTTCCGGCGACCGTCTTCCAACACCAACTGGAACAGATACAGACCGTTGGGCAGTTGCCCCCCGCCCTGATCGGTGCCATCCCATAGAAACAGATTTTCGCCAATCCGCACGGGTTGCCGAATCGTGCGAACGAGTTGACCGCTCAGGTTCCGAATCAGAATCTGACCGTCGCCCGGCGGCTCTTTGCCGGAAACCGTAAACCAAAAGCGCGTGAAGGTCAAAACCGGATTGGGGGTTGCCCGAACGACCGACAAACTGTCGTCGGTTTTTACCCGAAACTCAATCTCGTACGGTTCCGGCCCGGCCCGGTTGCCACTGACATCGGTGGCGTAAACCTGCAAAACGTAGGCACCGTCGGCCAGGTTTTTCGGCTGATAATCCAGCACAAAGCGGTTATCCGGCCCGGCCGGTTTCCAACTCACGTCCGGACTGTTCAACCTGATGCGTTCCAGATCGCAGGTAGCACACGGTTTTTTCAGGAACACATCAATCCCGATGGTGTCCCGGCGAATCCGGTACGGGTCTTCATCCTGCAAAACCACCTGAATCAACGGATTCGCCGAAACCAGCGCGCCATTTTTCAGCAGCACGCCATCAAAGGTCACGTCGAGCAATGGATTGAATCGATCGGGTGGGAAACGCTGGCCCGAATCCGGCAACAAAACCGAATAGCCATCCATTCCCGTTTTGAGCTCGAAAACCAGTACGTTGTTAGTTTCGTCGGATTCGTCGATTTGCTGGCCGGGATCAACGACAATTTCAAACCGGTCGGGCGTTTCGATCTGCGCAGCATCTGGTTTGAATGCGTAATAAAGAGTATCACGGTACGCAATGGCGTTGTGCAGTTTCGTGCCGTAAAACCGCATTTGCCCGTCGGCCAGCCGCTGCCGAACGGCCAGACCAACCCGCTGCCGGTCATCGAAAAGCCCGGCATTGGTCACCACAACGCCCAGCCGCACGGAATCTTTTTGCGAACCAGGCTGAAAAACACCCGATGAACCCAGGATGAAATCCGGTTTTTGAACTGGAAACAACCGCAAAACCGGGTCACCCTGCAACACCATCTGGTGGGCGTTGGAGATGTCGTAAGCACCATTGTAGCGTTCCAGTACGCGTCGGGTGGTTTCCTGCTGAATCAATCCAATGGGTTTGTTCAGGAACACGCTGTCGGCAAACAGAATCTGGTACAACTGCCGCGTATAGGTTTCCAGCGGCCCCGAATACCCCGAGCCGCTGTGCGCCAGAATCGCAATCGCTCCCTTGTCGGGCGTCAGCAGCCAATCGGTAGACAAGTTACCGGCAGATCCAAAAAAGATATTCCCGATCCCGCAACCGTTGAAAAACATCAGCGGATACCGCCCTTTGTTGGAATAGCCATAGGCTGGTTTTGACGCATAACCAAAGTCCAGATCGGTGACGATGGGCGACGAATGCCCGAAAAACGTCATCATCGAAACGCCCGAATTGACAATTCCGCTGATGTCGACGCGCTCCACCGGCTCGTCGGTTTGTTTCGCTTTAAGGATCATATTTGCGCCGATATAGTGCCGCCGGGCGGTTTCACCCGCCTGATCCAGAATGCGCCGGAAGGTTGCCATTTCGAAGGAAGAATGCCCTCCGCTGAGGTGCAGCACGTCTTTCCGCCAGGGCTCGTTGGCGGGAGTCCGTTCAAATTCCTTCACTTTTTCGAGGTAACTCAAAATCTCCTGCGGATTGAGGGTGTTGATCCGCCCGGTCGGGATGGCCGGTACATTTTCGGGATAACCCGCCAGCCCGGCCGTCAGCAACAGGTCCGAACCGGGCACATTGCCAATTGTCAGCACCAGATCGCGGTAATACTGATCGGGACTCGTGCGATTGGGATAATAGGCGTTGGCGCGCCCGATCAGGAGCAGGTAGTTGGTCGTGTCGGCGGATGCGGTTTTTCCGCCCAACATATACTCCGCAAACCGGCGAATGGCCAGCGGTGTCCGTTCGCCGTAGCTGAATTGATTCATTAACTGCTTCATCGTCACCACCAGCGTATCGTGACGTCCACCCGCTTCCGACGCCCGGTAAGCTGCGTATTCGATTACAGGATTGGCTATTTTTCCAACCGGTTTCATCAAGGATTCATGACTGATGATCAGGTAATTGTGTTTGGCCGGATCGATTTTTCGAAAAACCGTACGTTCCAGTCGCGACGGTGTCAGGATTTCGGGACTAACCAGCAACCAGCGGGGAATTTCCGTGTCTGGCACAATCAGCTTCAGCACAGAGCCTGACTGAACCGCGGTCAACCGGCGCGGATGATTCGGATCGGTCAGATCGTAAATCAGTGTGTTGGTGGCAGCGTCTGAGAATTCTATATAAGATTTCCCCTGCGGATTGGGCAATAAATTGAAAGTCTGCGGGGTGCGGTTTTTTAAACTGAACGACTGCGGATACCGAAGGCGATAATAACTGACGGAATACCGATCGGTTTCAAACGGGCCGCGCGACCGCGTCGAAAGAATTAGTTCATTGGTCGAAGAAATGTCGGTCGGAGAAATTTCAAACGACTGTCTGGCGTTGTCGAACCATTCGAAACGCAGGGTTCCCTGAGCGGTTTTTCCGGTAAAAACATCGACAAAATGCGAGGTATTGTCGCGGCCGTTCAGCAACAGTTCCATTTCCGGTTTTTGGGCGGCCGTTCGTACCCAGCCGTCCAGCACAAACGTTCGGCTCACGGTGCTGTCTTTTTTCAACATCGGCCCCGTGTAGCCTTCGCCCGGTTCAAAAAACAGTTCGTTGGCCGACGGAAAGGGCGACGGCCCGCCGTTGGCCTGGTTGCTGGAAATTTCAGTAGTCAAAACCGTAAGCTGTTCGGCGATGTGGTACGGCTCCGGCGCCAGCCCTTTTGGATCGGTTTCGGTCAAAACCGCCATCCGTTTCCCCGGTTTTCCATCCAGCCGCCAGGTCAGAAAATAGGCCGCCGTGTCGGAATACATGCTGTAGTAGGGATGCGGCTGGGCGCTCATCGGGCGATACAGCAGCGAATCCTGCCGCCCGTCGTTTCGCTCTCCAAAAAACTCAAGGTAATCGCCGGTATCCAGTCTGTTGTCGGACTCACCGCTCAGGTAAATGGCTTGCTCGACACCCCGCCGGAAAAGCTGTAAGGTCGCGGGATTGATCGAGTTGGTTGCCAAACCGGCTTTCTGTAAGTCGCTCGTTGTCAACCGATACATACCGGTCCGGGTGATCGGAATTCGGTAGTAGGTCTGACCATAGTCAATCCATTCATTGCCAAATTTATTTGCTTGAGCAATCAATTTAATAACCGACAGGTAGAGCAGAAAAGTGACAGCGGTAGTTCGCATAGCCTGGAAAATAAAACGTACGGTTGGATAAACATACAAATTAATCTGAACTTCCTCCAAATCAGCCATTCATCTCGGTATTTCTTCCGCTTATCATTTCGGCTCAGACAATTTTATAAAGTACCTTGCATTGCATAGTACCTTTGTGTACCTTTGAACTATCAAAACTGGAAAGGTCAGGAGCTGATTGGACCGCTTATACAAAGTAAACAACAACTGATGAACAACAACATGAACCTAATGAACAACCCGATCAGCTCCCACCACCGTCAACTAGTTAAACGTCATGCAATGATATGAATATTGAAAATGCTCAAGTGCAAATGCGGAAGGGAATTCTGGAATTCTGCATCCTGCACATCATCTCGCGGGGCGAAGTTTATGCTTCCGACATGCTGGAGGAACTCACTTCCGCCCGCATCATGGTTGTAGAAGGTACGCTCTACCCCCTGCTCACCCGGCTCAAGAATGCCGGGTTGCTCGATTATAAATGGGTGGAATCAACCTCCGGACCACCGCGCAAATATTACCTGCTGACCGAAACCGGCCAGGCGTCTCTGAAAGGAATGAACGATACATGGCAGGAATTATCCGATTCGGTGAACTCGATTGTCAGTAAAACCGACAAACACAAGGCCGCAATCAACGGATTGACTACGGTAGAATCGCCCGCGCCAGCCGCTGAGACCAGCCCCGATACACCTTCTGGGGAAAACTGACCTAAACACATCACGACTCTTTCACACGCTTTGTTGCCATGAAAAAGACCATAAGTATAAATATAAGCGGAGTGATCTTCCACATCGAGGAGGATGGCTACGATAAATTAAAGGGCTATCTCACGTCGATTCAACACTACTTTTCGACCTACGAAGACAGCCAGGAAATCATTACCGACATTGAAAACCGGATTGCCGAAAAACTCCTCAACAAACTCAAAGCCGCCGAAAAGCAGGCCAGTCCACGCCAGGTGGTTACGCTGGAGGATGTCAACGAGTTGATTCAGTCGATGGGAACCGTCGCCGATTTCGAAGCGATTGAGGAAGAAGACAGCATCGGTGTCGGCAGTTCAGGCTCCAGCCGTCCGCAACCGACGTTTGAATCGGCCAGACCCGCAGGAGAAAGCCGCGACCCGAAAACCGGGAGTGCGACCGGAACCGGCCCCGTGCCTCCGCGTCCTGCCAATGTGCCGCCCCGCAAACTGTACCGCGACTTACGCCGGAAAATTGCCGGTGGGGTGGCTTCCGGGATTGCCAATTATTTCAACATCGACCCGGTTTGGGTACGGCTGGTTTTCGTAACCCTCATTCTGGCCCTGCCGCCGTTCAGTGGTATAATGGGTGGAGGTGGTGAGTTTTTTGGTGGCCTTTCCGGCTTTACCGTTGTTCTGTACATCGCCATGTGGGTGGCCTTCCCCGGCTCCACGACGCTGGAAGATGACAAAAGTGTCAAGAAATTTTACCGGAACCCGGACGACAAAGTGCTGGGGGGAGTCGCTTCGGGTATTGCCGCTTATTTTGGCACCGATGCCGGGGTGGTTCGGCTGTTGTTTGTGCTGACCATTTTTCTGTTCGGTACCGGTTTTCTGGCGTACCTCGTTCTCTGGATCATCTCTCCAACGGCCAACACCTTAACCGAAAAGATGGAAATGCAGGGGGAGCCCATTACGCTCTCGAACATCGAGAGCAATATCAAGCGCAGTCTTGATATCAACGAAACCGCCGAAGAAAGTACAGCGGCAAAAATCTTACTGTTTCCCTTTCGAATCATTGCCATGATTTTCAATGGGCTAGCCAGCTTATTGGGGCCACTGGCCCGGGGTACGGTTTCGATTGTTCGGGTGCTGGCCGGGGTATTTCTGGTGGTGGTCGGTTTTGCGATCATGATGGCCGCGCTTGGTGTGCTGGGGACGGTTTTCGGGCTGCGCGGCATACACTTTGGCGGCAGTGAAATTCCGTACATGCTCCAGCGTGAAATCTCCCCCCCGATGATCCTGTCGGCTTTCGTAGCGGTTTTTCTGCCGGGTCTGGGATTAGCGATTCTGGGGATCATGATTATCTCGCAACGCGCTCTGGTCACTACGGGCATTTCCCTGACGCTATTGTGCATCTGGTTTCTGGGACTGGTCGGTCTGGCCGCAACGATTCCGCAGATAGTCAACGAGTTTAGCCGAACCGGTGTGGTGGAAGAGACGGAAGTCATTCAACTTCCCGCCCCCATTCCGACGCTCGATATCAACGATGTGGACGATAACAACGGTAATTTCCATACGGCGATTGAACTGGAAGGCATCGATGGCGCATCCTGGAAACTCCTGAAACGGTATGAAGCGCAGGGCCCAACCCGCCAGGAAGCCCAGCGGAATGCGAAGACCGTGATTTATAACTGGGCCGTGAAAGATTCGCTGGTGCGGTTTGACGATAGCTACGAAATCAAATCGGGTGCCCGTTTTCGGGATCAGGACATCGACCTCATCGTTTATGTTCCGTACGAACGCCCGTTCCGCATGACCGAGGCCTTTGCCCGACACATCCGCAACGAATTCGGGAACGAAGAAATTGAACGCATGAAATCCAGCATCTGGAAATTCACGAAGGCCGACGGACTGGTTTCGCTCAATGGCCCGCGCCAACTGAACGAAGATCATTACGAACGGGATTTCGATACCAACGACGCCATCGACGAAGTACTGCGCAACGAACTGGGTGACGATTTCAACCACAAAGGCGAATATACCCGCCAGTTTGAAGCGGCCAATTTCTCGAAAATCGACATGGGCGGTGCTTTTGCCGTGCGGATCAAACACGATTCCACGTTCCGGGTGGTGGCCGACGGCCGCGAAGAAGACATCGATGACCTGCGCGTTCGGGTCGAAAATGGCGAACTCCACGTCGATTTCCGCGACACCGGAATCCTGAAATGGAAAAACCGCAAGCGCATCGGTATCACCGTCTCGATGCCGAACGTCAACTCGATCCATTTCTCGGGTGCCACCCAGTCGATCGTGAGCGGTTTTGACAACATCGACAACCTGGATGTGGATTTGACCGGTGCCTGCAAAACGCTGCTGGATGTAAAAACCAACAAGATTGATCTGGATCTGACCGGTGCGTCGAAAGCCACGCTGCGGGGACGTACCAACAGCCTGAATGCGCAGTTGTCCGGTGCCTGTAAACTCGATGCCACGGCCATGAATGTGGGCCGGGCGGATGTGAGTGCCGCAGGTGCGAGCAATGCCGAGTTTGGTACGGTAACCGACCTGAACTCCAAAACCAGCGGAGCCAGCAGCGTCAACGGTCCCCACAATCAGGAATAACGCACTGTGTACCCATGGACTTTAGTCCGCGTAAGCGGTTCATTCGAAGCGCATGGAGGTACTAGGTAGTCAATACAGTAAGAAATCACGGACTAAAGTTCGTGGGTACGCGGTGGGTGCAACGTTTTGGAGATTCGTTGCATCTTTACCGCAGATCCTTCAAAAAACATCTGCTATGAAAAGGCCATTTGCCCTTACCTTATTAACGCCATTTTTGCTATCCGTAGCGGTTTTATCGGTAGCCGCCATCAGTCCTTCGGGAAGTCAGTTGGTGGAAATTATGAGTAACCTGAGCGTACAGGATGAAAACCGTACCTTCAACGTCAGCAACTTCGACCGGCTCGACCTCGGCAGCGCCTTCATCATTCATGTGTCGCGCGGCAGCGGGTACAAGGTTACGGCTTCGGGACGGAGCAGCGATCTGGACGATCTGGAAGCCAAAGTGATCAGCAATAAATTACAGGTTCGGTATAAAGACAAAAATGGCTGGAACCGCAACCGCCAACGGGTGACGATCAATGTGACCATGCCGGACCTGAGAAGTGTCTCGTTTTCGGGTGCTTCCCGCTCCGATGTAACCGGTTTCCGCAACCTCAAAGAACTGGGCATCGATATCTCGGGCGCATCGACTTCGACCATTGAAGTCGACGCCGAACGGGTAATGGTCGATCTTTCGGGTGCTTCGAATGTAACCCTGACCGGCCAGGCCAAACGGCTCGAAGGAGAAGTTTCGGGGGCAACGACCCTGAAAGCCTATGATCTGAAGGTTGCAAATGCCACCGTCGACCTGTCAGGAGCGAGTAGCGCCCGAATGAACGTCACCGACCGGCTCGATGCCGAAGCCAGCGGAGCCAGCAGCCTGACCTACCGCGGTTCGGCTTCCATCCGTTCCAATACGTCCGGAGCCAGTTCGATCAAGAGCGTTGATTAACGAACTTCATGAAGTTATAATAGAGATTGGTAGATTTGAAAAATGCCCGCCGGATTGGCGGGCATTTTTTTATAAAACCGGACGCAAATGCGCGGAAGAATCAGTTGACATTCTCTCCGCGTTTGAATGAATTTTCGTAGGACGTCAATTTCGGATCGGCAAATACGTCGGCGCCATTCATGTTGTGACGGACGGGTTCATTGACGAGATCATGGCGGTGGCGAAAATAACCGAGCGCCGATGAGTAGTGGCAGACGTAGGATTTACGGGTCAGGTTATCGTCCAGAATGGGTTCGCCACCGTGGGCGAGAGCCGCATGCCAGATCAGGACATCTCCTTTCTTTAGCAAGAGCGTCTTTTTCTCCAGACCCAGACGTTCGCATTCCGCACTCAGGTACTTCCCGAAATCGGTGGGGTTCTTGGTGGATTCTCCGTTGAAAAAAATACCGTTACCCCAGTTAAATTTCGGGATTTTATGCGAGCCAACGTAGTAATGTAATTCGCCGGAACCGGGTTTAACATCTTCCAGCGCGATCCAGGAAGCGGCCAAATGGCTGGGAACCTGCGGAACGACGTAGGGAAAATCCTGGTGCGTTTCCTGCTGTGAGCCATACAGGAACGTCAGGCTCTGCATGGCCACCACTTTCTCATTAAAGATGGCTTCCAGAAACGAAACGATGGCTTTGTGCAGCATCAATTTCTTGCCCGCGACCGACGCATTGTGGAAGTCCATCACCTTAATGTACTGACCTTCAATGATTTCGCGAGGCACATCCCGGACTTTCATGACCGGATGCTTGTTATACTCAGGCCGGTCGATCCGGATGGTGATATCGTATTCCTTGTGTTTCTCAATCAACTCCTCTACATCAGCCAGGTAGGCATCGATCAAATCCTCCGAAATGACGTTTTCAAGAATGACGTAACCGTTTTCCTTCCAAAAGTGAAGTTTCTCAGTCAGATCGTAGGGCAAATGAAGGGCTTTGGGAAACCGCTTTACAAATCCTTCAATATCCGGATTTTTCTGGTCAATCCACGGCAGATTCTCGTTGGGAAAATCTTTTAGGACAGGGGCAGGAAACAATTTATTGTAAGCCTGCCTAGCTTTGTTTACGATGGACATAGTTTCAGGTGACGAAATAACACAAAAAAAATGTACACAAAGTTAACCTTATCTGTGTATATTTCTATTAGAGCAAACTTTGAACCAAAGTAAAACGATTCAGCGAAGAAGCTATCTTCACTGATAATCAGGCAATCCCGTTAAATCAAGTTTACGATTTAATTATAGTCAATCTAAAATACTGAGCCAAATTCCAGAATCCGCCAGTTTCCAGACCGGATAAGACGGTTTCTGTTTACCGAATGTCGCGCAATTGAACAAAATCCATATCCGTAAAGCTATAGTTTTCCCCCGCCATCGCCCAGATGAACGAATAGCTGGTCGTTCCGGCCCCCGAATGAATCGACCAGGGCGGAGACAGAATGGCCTGATCGCTGGCAACCAGCAGGTGGCGTGTTTCCTGCGGGTGACCCATAAAGTGAAAAACGCGCTGATTTTCAGGAATATCGAAATAAATGTAGGCTTCCATCCGGCGGTCGTGGACGTGGGGTGGCATGGTATTCCAGATACTGCCGGGTTTGAGCGTCGTTAGGCCCATCACCAGCTGACTGCTCTGCAAACCGTCGGCATGGATGTACTTATAAATCGTTCGCTGGTTAGCGGTTTCCTGCGCGCCCAAATCGACGGGCGAAGCTTCGGCTGAGGTTAGTTTGGCGGTTGGACACGACCGGTGAGCGGGCGTCGAAATCAGGGCAAATTTGGCGGGCTGATCGGGCTGGTTGCTGGCAAAAACCACTTCTTTGCTACCCAGTCCAACGTACAAACAATCCTTCTTTGTCAACTCAAACACCTGTCCATCAACGGTTACGGAGCCGTCACCCGCGACGTTGATAATGCCCAGTTCGCGCCGTTGCAGAAAGAAATCGGCTTTCAGTTCATCGTACGTTGGCAAGCTTTGTGGCCCCTGAACCGGCATCACTCCACCCACGATCATCCGGTCGTAATGCGAATAAACGAACTCAAATGAATCGGGTTGAAACAAACTTTCGATCAGAAAATCCTGACGGATTCGGTCGGTATCGTAGTGTTTAAAATCGGTGGGATTGGTCGTATACCGGGTCTGCATTGCCATAAGATTTTGTTTCGTGTTAGAGCGTTGAAGGGGCGGTTTCTACTGATAACTGTCAGGATATTGCTTTCCGAATGCGCACCAGTTTTGTTAACAGTTCTTCCAACTGGCTCAACGGCAACATATTAGCGCCATCCGATTTGGCCTCTGCCGGATTGGGATGCGTTTCGATAAACAAACCGTCGGCACCTACGGCAATGGCGGCTTTGGCAATCGTGGCAATCAGGGCCGGTTTTCCGCCCGTCACGCCCGACGACTGGTTGGGCTGCTGTAGTGAGTGGGTGCAATCCATCACGACCGGCACGCCGTGGGCCTGCATCACCGGCAGGTTGCGGTAATCGACAATCAGATCGCCATAGCCGAACGAATTGCCCCGATCGGTCAGAAAAACCGCTGCGTTGGGATTCACCGATTTCACTTTTTCGACCGCAAACGCCATCGAATCGCCGGACATAAATTGCCCTTTTTTGATGTTGACGACCTTTCCAGTTTCGGCGGCTGCGGTGAGCATATCGGTCTGGCGGCACAAAAAAGCCGGAATTTGCAACACATCCACGTAGTGCGCGGCCATTGCGGCTTCGTCTGATTCGTGAAAATCCGTAACCGTCGGAACGTCGAACGTCTCGCCCACTTCCTTCAGAATTTCCAGCGCAGCTCTATCACCAATACCGGTAAATGAATTCAGTTTGGTGCGGTTTGCCTTGCGATAAGATCCTTTAAACAGAAACGGAATTTCCAGACGATTCGTGATATCGACCAGTTTTGCGGCAATCTCCAGCGCCATCGCGCGGCTTTCAATAGCACACGGTCCGGCAATCAGAAAGAAATTGCCGGAATCTTTATGTTTCAATTTGGGAATGTTCACAGTCGGTTGTAAAATTTTCGCACAAAACTACATAATTGGCTCATCTTGAGTATGCCAAATCTGGAAAAACGGGGCTTCAAAATAACTTTTAGGGTTTTTAGAAGGTTAATCCGTCGTTCCCGTTAGTGGATGATAAAATTAAGCCGTTTATTGTCAGTCAGCCATCTGGGGGCAGCATTCGGATAAATAAGTGGGGCTTTATTTGGCTGCTTATCGAATGAACCGCTGCGGATAAGGCGGATGAGTTGGTAAATAGATTTTTATTTTGTAATAAGCTGTTAATCTGTCTTTTTACAAAAAAAACCAAGCCCTTTTAAACGATTTTCGATAGAAAAAATTATTTGACAATACTGTTTTTAATCTCTTTCTTTGCACAGTTTTTAGAACCCCAAACGCATACCGAAATGTCAGAAATTGCAGACAAAGTAAAAGCAATCATTGTTGAAAAACTGGGTGTTGAGGAATCGGAGGTAACGCCGGAAGCCAGCTTCACCAACGATCTGGGCGCTGATTCGCTCGACACAGTTGAACTGATTATGGAATTTGAAAAAGAGTTTAACATCTCGATTCCGGACGATCAGGCGGAAAACATCGGTACGGTTGGGCAAGCCATCACGTATCTGGAAGAGAATGTGAAATAAGCTTTTCATTTGTAGTTCATTCTATGCCTTTTAAACGAGTAGTAATCACCGGCCTGGGCGCTCTTACGCCGATTGGTAACACAGTACAAGAGTTCTGGAGCGGCTTATCTGCCGGTGTAAGTGGCGCCGGTCCGATTACTAAATTTAATGCCGAAAAATTTCGGACAAAATTCGCCTGCGAAGTTAAGAATTTGGATATCAACCAGTTCATTCCTCGTCAGGACGCTCGTAAAATGGATCCTTTCGCCCAGTACGCGCTCATTGTAGCCGACGAAGCCGTAAAGGATGCCGGGCTCGACCTTACGCAGCTCGATTTAAATAAAGCCGGTGTCATCTGGGGTTCCGGAATCGGAGGTCTGAAAACCTTTGAAGACGAAGTCAAAAATTACGCCACCGGCGATGGCTCTCCCCGCTACAATCCGTTCTTCATTCCGAAAATGATTGCCGACAGTGCATCGGGCATGCTCTCGATTCGGTACGGTTTTCATGGTGTCAATTACGTGACGGTTTCGGCCTGCGCGTCGGCTACCAACGCCATGATCGACGCCTTCAACTTCATCCGGCTGGGTCGCCTGAACATCGCCATTTCCGGCGGTTCCGAAGCGGCTGTAACCGAAGCGGGTGTGGGCGGTTTCAATGCCCTGCGCGCGCTTTCGGAGCGGAATGATTCCCCGGAAACCGCTTCGCGGCCGTTCGACAAGGATCGCGACGGTTTTGTGTTGGGCGAAGGTGCCGGTGCGCTCATTCTGGAAGAATACGAACACGCCAAAGCGCGGGGTGCCAAAATTTACGCCGAACTGATCGGGGGCGGCATGTCGTCCGATGCCTACCACATTACGGCTCCCCACCCCGAAGGACTGGGCGCGATCAATGTCATGAAGGACGCGCTCGACGATGCGCAGATCGGGCCGGAAGACATCGATTATATCAATGTGCATGGAACCTCAACCCCCCTCGGCGACGTTAGCGAAGCAGTAGCCATCGAGAAGGTTTTTGGCGATCATGCCTACAAGGTGAACATCAGTTCGACCAAGTCGATGACGGGCCACCTGCTGGGCGCTGCGGGAGCCATCGAAGCGATCGCCTGCCTGATGGCGATGAAGTACGGTATTGTTCCACCCACCATCAATCACTTTACCGACGACGAACAATTTAACCCGGAACTGAATTTCACGTTCAACGAAGCTCAGAAACGCACGATCAATGTTGCCCTGAGTAATACATTCGGTTTTGGCGGTCATAATTTTTCTGTTATATTTCGTAAACTTGAGTCATAAAACAGCCGCGTGCAAGCCGCTTTAACCGATACCTTCTTCGAGCCAATTCGCAGTTTTTTCCGGTTTGGAAACAGCGAACGCAAAAAATTTAAGCGCTCCGTTGAACACATCATTGGCGAAGCGCCGAATAACGTTGGTTTATACCAACTTGCGTTCCGGCATACGTCGGCATCGAAAGAAACCGCCATTAAAGGATTTAAAGAATCCAACGAACGGCTGGAATACCTGGGCGATGCGGTTTTGGGCATGGTGATTGCCGAATTTCTCTTCAAAAAATTCCCCTACAAAGACGAAGGTTTCCTGACCGAAATCCGCTCCCGGATCGTCAATCGCGAAACGCTGAACGGCATTGCCCGCAAAATCGGCCTGGAAAACCTGATCGAGTACGACGGCAGCCGTAACCGGGGAATCGTTCCTTCCCGCACCTCGATGTACGGCGACGCCCTCGAAGCGCTAGTCGGGGCCATTTACCTCGATAAAGGCTTTCGGTTTACCCGCCGGTTTATTCTCAAAGAATTGCTCGGGCATTACGACCTCGAAGCGCTGATCAGCAACAACGCCAACTACAAAAGCCGCCTGATCGAGTGGGCGCAGCGCGAAGGCAAAAAAGTCGAGTTTATCATCATTTCCGAGCGCGGGAACAACCACTTCCGCGAGTTCATTTCGCAGGTGACGGTCAACGACGAACCGTTTGCGCAGGGCAGCGGCTACAGCAAGAAAAAAGCCGAACAATCGGCCGCTGAAAAAGCCTGTGAGCAACTGCAAATGAAACCGGTTTCCAACTAACGACCGGTTTTCCATTCCTTCCTTTATTTCCTTTCAGGCTGTCCATTTGTGTACATTGGCTGTCCGTTTCTGGACAGGATCAGTTAATAAACATAAGCTGATTCCGTTTAAAGGCGTTTTTTTCAAGTTGGCAAGCCATTTGTTATACATTTACAGGACTAATGTCTTGATGCCTGAAAATGAACGGGATGAATGACCGAAACCGGATGATTAAGCCCAACGGGCAGCAACCGCCCCGGTGGGCCAAACGCCTGTTGTATGGTTTCTGCTCGCCCGAACTGGTCGAAGAACTGGAAGGCGATCTGGAGGAACTGTTTTACGAACGTGTTCCATTGATTGGTGTGCGAAAAGCCCGATTGCGCTACGTTCGGGACGTATTCAGTCTGATGAAGCCTTTTGCTATTAAACGGAAACCGAGTCGATACCCCACTCCTGCCACGACTGACATGCTACGAAATTATCTAAAAATCGCCTTCCGGAATCTGGCCAAAAACAAGGTCTATTCGTTCATCAATATCGCCGGTCTGGCAACGGGCATGGTGGTCGCCATGCTGATCGGTTTGTGGATTTATGATGAGTTGTCGCACGACAAATACCACCAGAATTACGACCGGATTGCCCAGGTTATGCAGCACCAGACCTATAACGGCGACATCGGGACGCAGGTTTCGGTTCCGTTTCCGATGGGGGCCGAACTGAAAAAAAGCTACGGGAGCGACTTCAAATATGTCATGATGGCCTCCTGGACGAGCCGCCATATTTTAACCGTTGGGGAGAAGACATTTTCGAAAACAGGTCTGTTCATCGAACCCCAGGCGCCCGATATGCTGACGCTGAAAATGCTCAGGGGAAACCGGGCGGGGCTGAACGATCCGGCGTCTATTTTGCTGTCTGAATCGGTCGCCAGGGCATTCTTTGGAGAAACCGATCCGATGGGTCAGGTCATGAAACTTGACAACGATCAGGCGGTCAAAGTGACGGGCGTCTACGAAGACCTGCCCGCCAATTCAAGTTTCAACGAAATGACCTTTGTAGCTCCGTGGGAATTGCATCTGATCAAGGAACCCTGGATCAAGCAAATGGATAATCCGTGGCGTTGTAACTGTTTCCAGACGTTTGTCCAACTGGCTGATCACGTGGACATTGACAAGGTTTCGGCCAAAATAAAGAACATCAAAGTCGACAATATCCGGAAAGACGAGCTACGGTATAAACCGGCGGTTTTTCTGAATCCAATGAGTCAGTGGCACTTGTACTCGGAATTTAAGAATGGAATTCGTACCGGAGGGCGCATCGAATTTGTCTGGCTTTTCGGCTTGATTGGCAGTTTTGTCCTGTTGCTGGCCTGCATCAATTTCATGAACCTCTCGACGGCCCGTTCCGAAAAACGCGCCAAAGAAGTGGGCATCCGCAAAGCCGTCGGCTCGGTGCGCGCGCAATTGATCGGTCAGTTTTTCAGCGAGTCGCTGCTGGTGGTGGCCTTCGGTTTTCTGTTAGCACTGGCGCTGGTCCATCTTGTCCTGCCCCTCTTCAATGAGGTGGCCGCCAAGCAAATTTCCATGCCCTGGGATCAGCCCCTATTCTGGCTTTTGGGATTGGGGTTCAGCCTGTTCACCGGCCTGATTGCCGGAAGTTATCCGGCGCTTTATCTGTCGTCTTTCCAGCCGGTCAAGGTGTTGAAAGGCACGTTTCGGGTCGGGCGGTTCGCGACCATTCCGCGCAAAGTGCTGGTTGTGGTGCAGTTTACGGTTTCCATTACGTTGATTATCGGCACCATTATCGTTTTTCGCCAGATTCAGTTCGCCAAAAACCGCCCCATTGGCTACACCCGCAACGGGTTGGTGACGGTCGAAATGCTTTCACCCGGTTTTCATAAACAGTTTAACGTTGTCCGCGACGAGTTGAAGAAGTCCGGAACCGTCGTCGAAATGGCCAAATCGGGAAGCCCAACCACCGAAATCTGGTCGACCAACGGCGGCTTTGAATGGAAAGGCAAAGACCCGAATCTGTCCGTTGATTTTCCGAATGTGGAAGTATCGCACGACTACGGAAAAACCATCGGCTGGCAATTTGTGGCCGGACGGGATTTCTCACCCGCATTTTCTACGGATTCATCGGCTTTTATCATCAACCAAACCGCAGCCAAATACATCGGTTTTAAGAACCCGATCGGCGAAATCATCCGGTGGGATGGCAGGCCCTACAAAATCATTGGCGTCATTAAAGACATGGTTGTTCAGTCGCCTTACGCCCCCATTAGCCCATCGATTTTTCATTTATACAAAGATCAAAGCGGTTTGGTGACGCTGAAAATAAATCCGGTGATGAGCGCAAGCCAGGCATTGACTAAAATTGAAGCGGTTTTCAAAAAATACAATCCCGGCGTTCCGTTCGAGTATAAGTTTGTCGATCAGGAATATGCCGCCAAGTTTGCGGCTGAAGAACGCATCGGTACACTGGCGGGGATTTTCGCCGGTTTAGCCATTCTGATTAGCTGTCTGGGTCTTTTTGGGCTCGCTTCGTTCATGGCCGAACAGCGCGTCAAAGAGATCGGCGTACGCAAAGTGCTGGGTGCCTCGGTCTTTAATTTGTGGGGATTGCTATCCCAGAATTTCGTTATTCTGGTCGCGATTTCCTTTGCCATTGCCACACCAACGGCTTATTACCTCCTGAACAACTGGCTCGAAAATTACCAATACCGCACCGATATTTCGTGGTGGGTGTTTGCGGTGGCCGGTTTAAGTGCGTTGCTCATTACCCTGCTGACGGTGAGTTACCAGGCCATCAAAGCCGCCATGCTGGACCCGGTCAAGTCGCTACGGACGGAATAAACCGCACCCGGTCTTCGTTTATTTTTTGTCAGTTTGACCATTGGCACCCGGAACTTTTAAAAACCGGGTGCCAATCTGACTCTATTTATTCCAATAGGAATAAACATTCCCGCCATAATGACATAAATTTGTGTAAACAGTGGGGCTGGTATGGATGTTGTCACTACGTCGGCATACCGCTGATGACGGATCAAAAACCGGGTAGTTGAAAATCGCTTTTTCGCACGGCATCTGCCAGTCGGAGCGCGTTTACCGAGCCAGCCAACATTCGCCTGTTAAAATTTGTTAATTGCGTTAAAAAAGCGAATTTTTGGAAAAGCAGATTTCGTTATCATGGGGAACTGGTACCAACAATAGTACAGTAAACGACCCATTTTAGAATCAAGTCATGAAAAGCAACTGGAAAACTTTAGCGATTATTGCTCTGCTGTCGAGCTTCGTCACCCTGGCCGCTTATAATTTCTTAGGATTGAATAAGCAGGATGTTATATTCAATGAATCGTCTCCAACGCCCGCTCCCACGGGTCGGTTGGCTGCACTGACCGGGCCCCAGGGCGCTCCGGGCGACTTTACGTATGCTGCCGAAGCGACCACGCCGGCGGTTGTTCACATCAAAACGACCATTACCCGCACTGTCCGCCAGCAACAGATCCCGGATATTTTCCGCGACTTTTTCGGCGATGAATTTGGCCGGGGTGGTAACGGTGGTGCTCCGCAACGCCAACGCGGTCAGGCATCCGGTTCGGGTGTGATCATCAGCCAGGACGGCTACATCGTCACCAACAACCACGTGGTGCAGGGTGCCGACGAAGTGGAGGTTATTCTGACCGATAAGCGGAGCTTTAAAGCAAAAGTAATCGGTACGGACCCGTTGACGGATTTGGCGGTTATTCAGGTGAATGCCAAAAACCTGCCCTCCATCACCCTCGGTGATTCCGATGCGCTGAAACTCGGTGAATGGGTGCTGGCAGTTGGCTATCCGCTGGATCTGGAATCGACGGTTACCGCCGGGATTGTGAGTGCCAAAGGTCGCCGGATTGGTATTCTGGATCAGAACGTCAACCGGAATGAAGAAAAACCGGAAGCCCCCGTTGAAGCCTTTATCCAGACCGATGCCGCCATCAACCCCGGTAATTCGGGTGGTGCGCTGGTGAACCTGCGTGGTGAACTGGTCGGTATCAACTCGGCCATCGCTTCCGCAACGGGTTATTACAGCGGTTACGGTTTTGCAGTACCGGTTTCGCTGGTGAAAAAAGTTTCGGCTGATTTAGTGAAATACGGCAACGTACAACGTGGTTACCTGGGCATTATCCCGGTTGAACTGAACAGCCTGAAAGCACAGGAACTAGGTTCGAAAGTGGGCCGTGGTATCTACATCAACGAAGTCGTGGACGGCGGAGCTTCGGCAACAGCCGGTTTGAAGAAAGGCGACGTCATCGTGAAAATGGAAGGTCAGGAGGTTGATTCTGACGCTCAGATGCGCGAAATCATCGGACGTCGTCGCCCGGGTGATGTGATTGCGATGACCGTTAACCGGAATGGTGACCTGCGCGACTTCCGCGTCGAACTGCGCAACCGCAACGGTGGACGCGACATCATCAAGAAATCCGATAACATTTCGGCCTCGAATTCTTCTTCCAGCCTGGGTTCGCTGGGTGCCGATTTCGAAGAACTGACCACGACGGATGCCAAACGACTGGGCGTTGATGGAGGTGTTCGGGTGAAAAAAATTCGCGAAGGCAAAATGTCAGAAACGGACATCGAAGAAGGTTTCATCATCGTGAAAGCCAACGGCAAGCTGGTTCGCTCGGTGAAAGATCTGCAAACCGCTCTGACTACGACCAAAGAAGGCGAAGGTCTATTGCTGATCGGGATGTATCCGAACAGCTCACGGATGTACTACTACGCCGTACCGGTTTAACAACTTGTGTGTTGTTGTTCATAAAAAAACCGCCCGTTCTGTGGAACGGGCGGTTTTTTTATGAACAACAGAGGTTAGACAAAAGAATAATGACTACCGGGTTGGGTTACTCGAAGTAATTCATCACGCGGTGACCGCTTTTCTCCAGCAACTGATCGCGCTGGAATAACTCGATATCGGCGGCAACCATTTCTTTCACCAGTGCCGCCAGATCGTATTTGGGTTTCCAGCCCAGTTTGGTCATGGCCTTGGTTGGATCGCCGAGCAGCAGATCCACTTCGGTCGGGCGGAAATACCGCTCGTCGATGCAAACCACCTCAGTTCCCACGGCCAGTTGATAGTCCGGATGAGTCGATTTCGCTACCACACCAGTCTCATTGACGCCTTCGCCCCTGAACTCCAGTTCAACGCCGATTTCGGCAAAGGCCATCCGGATGAAATCGCGGATGTGGGTGGTTTTACCGGTCGCAATGACGAAATCTTCCGGCGTGTCCTGCTGCAGCATCAGCCACATGGCTTCTACGTAATCCTTGGCGTGCCCCCAGTCGCGTTGGGCATCCAGATTTCCCATAAACACTTTATCCTGCAAGCCGAGCGCAATCCGGGCCACGGCACGCGTGATTTTCCGGGTTACAAATGTCTCCCCGCGCAGGGGGGATTCGTGGTTGAACAGAATTCCGTTGCAGGCATACATGCCGTACGCTTCCCGGTAATTGACCGTGATCCAATAGCCGTATAATTTAGCGACGGCGTACGGGGAGCGGGGGTAAAAAGGCGTGGTTTCCGACTGCGCGTGGCCTTGCACCCCGCCGTAGAGCTCCGACGTAGAAGCCTGATAGATGCGGGTTTTATCCTGCAAGCCGAGTAACCGAACCGCTTCCAGAATTCGTAATGTACCAATTCCGTCGACATGCGCCGTGTATTCGGGTTCTTCAAAACTCACCCGCACGTGCGACATCGCGCCCAGATTATAGATCTCATCCGGCTGTACTTCCTGAATAATCCGGATGATGTTCGTCGAGTCGGACAAATCACCGTAGTGTAACCGAAACCGGACGTGCTTTTCGTGCGGATCTTCGTAAATATGGTCGATCCGCTGGGTATTGAAGAGAGAACTCCGGCGTTTGATGCCGTGAACTTCATATCCCTTCGATAAGAGCAGTTCGGCCAGATAAGCGCCGTCCTGGCCGGTAATTCCGGTAATAAGTGCTTTTTTCATAATTCTCGACAAATGCAACAATCTAACTGGTTGTATGTAAATCACTTAACCGACAAACTCCGCCGAATTTCGATCCGGTCGGGCAAAAGAGTTGCCGATGAAAACTGCTGACGCAGCTGGGCCAAATACCGCTCCGCGTCGAGTCGACGCATGAAATCCCCTACTTTTAAACGGTACGTTGGCTGACGAAACGTTGAATAGGGATTTAATTCCGGAAAATTCTGGTAGGTAAACCGCTTGACCCGATCCATTTCACCCCGTTCTTCGCCGACGTAAACCTGAATCCGGTATCCCTGAGCATAGCGAATCGACCGGTTTTTAACTGAAATAGTATCTAAAATGGCATCGAGCTTTTTATTGATGTGCAAGGGTTCGGCCAGCGGCATCGGACGGCGGTTTTCCGGAGCCGGGCGCGTCGGCGGGGCCGTTGTTGCCGGTCTGGTCGGGGCCGGTGCCGACGGGCTGTAGGTCGGACGGGTGGCCGCCAGATCGTAATTGTACGTGTTATAGTCCGCCGATGACGAGCGAGAACTTGTCTTTTTCGATGACGCACACGAACTTAACCAGCCCGACAGACCGACCATAACTACCAGGATAACTGCGCTATCCAGTCGAATTTTATAAATGTGTGCTTCCATTCCTTACCCGCAAATTTAGCAACAATCTGGTTATACAACAATCTGCCCGTTAGCTTGTTGAGCAATACCAACGTTTTCCCTTCTTTTTACTTACTTTGAGCCACCTTATGACGCATAATCAATGCTAGATATTCAGAGTCACGTATCGCTCAAATCCTATAACACGTTTGGCATCGACGCGAAAGCCCGCTATTGGGTCGAAATCGATACCGACGAACAGTTGAGAACGCTTTTTCAATTAACCGAGTTTCTGATGGCTCCCAAGCTGATTCTGGGCGGAGGGAGTAACCTGCTGTTTACGCGCGATTTTGAGGGTCTGGTCATCAAAATGTCCATCCAGGGAATTCGGATTGTTCGGGAAGATGCCTCGCATGTTTTCATAAAAGCCGGTGCAGGCGTCAACTGGCATCAGTTGGTGCTGTTTTGCGTTCAAAATGGCTATGCCGGTATTGAAAACCTGTCGCTGATTCCGGGCACCGTGGGCGCGGCTCCCATGCAGAACATCGGCGCTTACGGCGTGGAGATCGAGCAGGTTTTCGATCATTTGGAAGCCGTTGACATCCGAACGGGCGAAACCCGGATTTTTAACCACGCCGAATGCCGGTTTGGCTACCGCGAAAGCGTTTTCAAGCACGAAGCCAAAGGCCAGTACATCATCAGCAACGTTACCTTTCGGCTGAATAAAAACCCGGTTTTTCACATTGACTACGGTGCCATCCGCGAGACGCTAGCGACGATGGGCATTACGGAAGAGAAGCTGAGCATCAAGGCGATCAGTGACGCCGTTATCCGCATCCGGCGGAGCAAACTGCCCAATCCGGCCGAAATTGGGAATGCCGGGAGTTTTTTCAAAAATCCGGAAATCTCGAAAGATCAGTTCGAAACGCTAAAAACCGCTTATCCAGCCCTGCCCGGTTTTCCGACCGGCGACCTGACGATGAAAGTTCCGGCGGGCTGGCTCATCGAGCAATGCGGCTGGAAAGGCAAGCACATCGGCAACGCGGGTGTTCACGCCAAACAGGCGCTGGTGCTGGTCAACCACGGCGGAGCCACCGGTTCTGAAATCCTCAACATCGCTTACAAAGTCCAGCAATCTGTCGAAGACAAGTTCGGCATCCGCCTGAATCCGGAAGTGAATATCATTTAAAAATGGCGGGATGGATTGAAGGGTTAAATGGCTAAAAATGATTAAATGGTTAAAAACGGCTTCTGGCTCACTGTCCATCCAACCCTTTTTAACCATTCAACCATTAATAATCATCTATTTTTATTCAAAACACAGCGAAGCCGCACCGAGCAAGCCCGCATCGTTTCCGAGCGTCGCGCGTTTGAGCGACAGGCCGTTTTGGTAATAAGGCGTTAACCAGAAGTCGAGTTGCTTTTGAACGGCGGGCAGAATGTAGTCGTACGAAGCCGACAAACCGCCACCGATCAGGATTTGTTTGATGTCCAGCACCCGGATGAGCGACACCAGGCCGTCGCCGAGCATTTCGCCCACTTCCGTCCAGATTTGCAGTGCCAGTTCGTCGCCAATGGCAGCTGCAGCCACCAGACTGGTTGTCGAAATACTTCCATCAGCCGCCAGTTGAGTTTCGCCCTTGAATTCCTGGCGCATGTCGTTGGCTAAATCCAGCAATTCTTTTTTACCGATATTCCGTTCGAGTACGCGGTTGTTGCGCGAGGGCAAATGACCGGGTTCCATGGCGTTGCCGTCGCCCCCGAGGAATACTTTTTTATTGATAATGGCCGCCCCACCGACACCCGTTCCCAGGGTGATGAAAATGTAATTTTCGTTGATCGTTTCGTCGGCAAAATAAAATTCGCCGAGTGCTGCCGCATTGGCGTCGTTTTCCAGAAAAAACTGGACGTCAGGAAACCGTTTATTGAGCGATTCAACCAGCGGAACGCCGTTCAGTTCGGGAATGGCGGTTATTTCGAGGGGAACGGTCCGTTCCCGGTTGATCATACCCGGCAATCCAATTCCTACTTTCTTAATCTCCTTATGTTCATACAGTTGGAGCGCGATGGCATCGGCGAATTGTTCGACAAAATGCCCCGATTCGCGCCAACTGGCCGTATCGTGGCTATAGAAATTGGTAATATTGCCGCTCTGTGCGTCAACTACCCCCATTTTGACATTCGTACCGCCGACGTCGATACCCAAATATTGAACTGATTCCATTACTGGAGATTTATGTTTTAAATGTACTTTTCTATCTCATTTTTATCGATGAGGGCGCAAGATACAAAGGAAGAATGTAATGAATAGCGAATATTGAATAACGAATGTTGAATAGCGAAGTAGGCACTTCTGATTTCGTTATTCGACATTCGTTATTCAATATTTAGTTTTCCTTCATTTAATATCTCCCAATTGCGGTCTGAGCAAAATCTCTTCGACAACGGCCCCCGCCGATAAATGATAGGCCGACCAGATCACTTCGGCAACGTCGGCGGCCTGCATAAACCGGGCTTCGGGCAAACCGGAAGCGGCCCAACTATCCGTATACGTTGCTCCGGGCAGCAGCGTCGTCACTTTCACACCGTATGGTTTCATCTCTTCCCGCAGTTCTTTGGCCATGCCCAGCAACGCAAACTTGGAAATGCAATACGAGCCGCCGTTCGGATAAGCCGTGACGCTGGCCGTCGATCCCATCATGAAAATATGGCCGCTCCGCTGTCTGATCATATCGCCAATCAGCCCGCGGGTCAGGTGATAAATGCTGGCCACGTTCAGATTCATCGTGGTTTCGAACGTTCCTTCCGGTTCGTTGTGGATTTGCCCCGGCAGAAAAATGCCCACATTGTTGACCAGCGCACTAACCGGGCGTGCCAGTGAACGGATGAACTCAATCAGGCGATTGACGTCGGCGCGTTGGGCCAGATCGGCCGCAAACGGGAAAATGGTTGGAATAACCGCTTCGTCGAATCCTTCCAGGACCTCCGCTACCGATTCCTCAATTTCGTGCTTTAATTTTCTTAAATCATCTTCGCTGCGAGCGCTGACCACGACATCAAAACCGCCTTCCGCAAAACGCTCAACAACGGCCCGACCGATGCCTTTTGTGCCTCCAGTGACTACCAATAATGGATTCATAGAATCAATTCATCGCCATTAGCCCCGCCCAATCGAATAGAATACGCCCGATTGTTCATTAATGACTATCGACTCTTTCATGTTTTTGGCAAGATACGCACAAAACCGTTCTATCTTTACGGTAGTTTTGTTGTTATTTGTGCTCATGCATCATCTCGGTCGTTATTTTATCTTCTTAGGCTCGTTATTCCGGAACCGCGAAAAACTGGGGGTTTATTCGAAGCTGGTTTTGGAAGAATGTGTCCAAATCGGCATCAATTCCGTCTTTATCGTCTCCATCGTCTCGACGTTCATCGGGGCGGTAACCTGCGTACAGACGGCCTACAACCTGGTCAGTCCATTGGTGCCACTTTCCATCATTGCCGTGATTGTCCGCGACAGCACCATTCTCGAACTGGCACCCACCATCACCTGCGTCGTTTTGTCGGGAAAAGTCGGTTCCAACATCGCGGGCGGGTTGGGAACGATGCGAATTACCGAACAGATCGATGCCCTGGAAGTGATGGGCATCAACTCCAGTTCGTATCTGGTGCTACCCAAAGTACTGGCGTCGATGATCATGTTTCCGATGCTGGTCATTCTGGCGGGATTTCTGTCCATCTACGGTGGTTACATCGCCGGAACAGCCGCCGACATCATCACACCCGAAGACTATGTGAGCGGTTTGCGCTCCGACTTCAAACCGTTCAGCATCACCTTTGCCCTGATTAAATCGGTGGTCTTTGCGTTCCTGATTTCAACCATTTCGTCGTTCAAAGGCTATTATACATCCGGGGGGGCGCTGGAAGTGGGGCAGGCATCGACAGCCGCCGTGACCAACAGTTGCATCGCCGTCCTGGCCGCCGACTTCCTGTTAGCGCAGTTATTGTTATGAGAAAATCAATCGTTTCGCGGAGTTGAGCAGAGAAGAGCGGAGTTAAGCGGAGAACTATTTTTCAATAAGCCTCTGCTTAACTTCGCTCTTCTCCGCTCAACTTCGCGAAATAACTCAACTCATGATTGAAATAAAAAACATACAAAAAACGTTCGGTGAACGCACCATATTGTCGGGTATTTCGGGGAAGTTTCTGCCCGGCGACACGAGTTTGATCATCGGCGGCAGCGGAACCGGAAAAAGTGTGTTGCTGAAGTGCATGATCGGCCTCGTCAAACCCGAAGAAGGCCAGGTGTTGTATAATGGCCGCGATTTTCTGACCGGTGACGAAGATACGCAGAAGGCCATCCGGCGCGAAATGGGCGTTCTGTTTCAGGGAGGTGCGTTGTTTGACTCCAAAACCGTACTGGAAAATGTCGGTTTTCCGCTCGACATGCTGACCGACATGGGAACCGCCGAGAAAATCGACCGGGCCAAATTCTGCTTGCAGCGCGTAGGACTCGAAGCCGCTGCGGATCGCATGCCGTCGGAAATCAGTGGGGGGATGAAAAAGCGCGTCGGCATTGCCCGGGCCATCGTGATGAATCCCAAATACCTGTTTTGCGACGAACCCAACTCCGGTCTCGACCCGCTGACGTCGATCAAAATTGATGAGCTGATTCGGGAAATAACCGATGAGTTCAAAATCACAACCGTGGTCATTACCCATGACATGAACTCGATGATGGAAATCGGCGAAAAGATCTTGTTTCTCTACCAGGGCAAAAAACTGTGGGAAGGTACCAGTTCAACCATCACGAAATCGAGCGTGGCCGAACTGAACGAGTTTATTTACGCGAATAAACTGCTGCGGGATACAAAAGCATGAAACGAATGAATAATGAACAAGTAACCACCCGGCGGCCTGAAATGAATAATGAATTAAAGCCAAATGCACGGTTTTTATTGGTCATTATTCATTGTTCATTATTCCTTGTTCTGGCATTCAGCGGTTTTGCGCAGCAAGCGTGGCCACCGGTTTTTGAAATCAAGACGGATACCGGTTTTGTACAAATCGATACCGCTCATTTTCAGATTTTGGAAGACCGAACGGGCGATTTGACGTTTGAGCAGGTGCAACAAAATTCCGGCTTTCATTTCGACGCGTTTAATAATCCAAATCGGAAGTCGCACGTCTGCTGGATGCGTATGCGGCTCAGGAATGCGTTAAACCACGATCTAAAGCTATTTCTGGGTGAATTTAATGCCAGTTATTTTGATCTATACACTCAAACGACCAACGGGCGTTGGCAGCATCAGCGAACGGGTGAGCTCATCCCCAGAAGCCAGCTTCCGGTTCATAATAGCGATATTGATCGATACCGGTTATTCTTTCAGTTACAGCCCGGCGAGCAGCTTACGCTTTATCAACGCTCCGAAAATCCCCTTTGGCGAGCACCATTGACTTATCTTTCTCCCAGGCTGCAAACCGAAGAAAACCGTATTCATGCCATTTACAAAGCATTTCGGGTCGACCGCGAATGGGAAAACTATTTTTTTGAGGGCATTATGATCGGCATCCTCGTTCTGGCAGTCGGCTATAATCTCTACATCTTTTTCTCAATCAAAGACAAAGTCTACCTCTATTTTGCCATTTGCCTGTTTTTCTTTACCCTTGACCGAAACGGCTTCAGCCTGCAACTGACGATTTTTCCAGAGCAGCCCTACCTGTTTAAGTTGTTAAACAACTTTTTCTTCATCATTTTCTTCTTCTTTTTCATCCAGTCGATTCGGAAATTTATTCAAGCCGTTCCGGCTTTGGCCCGATTAAACCAGGCCATTACCTTTTTCCTGTTGATGACAGCATTGGCGAACGTGATTCTTTTTTCCATGTTCCGCTTCCCGATTCTATCCAGCTCGACAGTTGCGTTTGCTGTCGAAGTGCTGATTCGAATCACGTATCTGTTGCTGATCACTAGCATTCTAAAAATGATCCGACGTGGTTCGCTTGACGCCCGCTATGCGCTGATCGCAACAATTCCCTTGTTTCTGTTTTGGTTTTACACGCTGATAAATGACCTGTTCGGACGTTTTTTTGATGCTTATCTATACAAGGGGCAATGGAATTATCTTGAGTACATTGAAAGAGCCTGCTTTGCCTGGCTCATTATTTTCTTTTCCGGGGCGCTGCTCAACCGGTATAATATGGCCCGCAAGCGGGTAACTCAACAGGCTATTGAAAAAGAGCAACTCGAAAAAGAGCGCGAAATTGAACGAAACCGCATCATTGCCAGCCAGAACGAACGACTGGAACAGCAGGTGGAAGAGCGAACCGCCCAACTCAAAACCTCACTCGAAGAACTGAAAACCACCCAAAATCAGCTAATTCACAAGGAAAAACTGGCGTCGCTGGGCGAATTGACCGCCGGAATTGCGCACGAGATTCAGAACCCGTTGAACTTCGTCAATAACTTTTCGGAAGTCAGTGTCGAGCTGGTGACCGAGCTTGAAGACGAACAACAAAAACCGGATCGCGACGCGGAACTGGAAAAAGAGCTTTTGGGTGATTTGAAGCAGAATCTTCAGAAAATTGCCCAGCACGGTGGCCGGGCCAGCCAGATCGTTAAAAATATGCTGGCGCATTCCCGCAGCAGTTCGGGCGAACGGCAGGCTACGAACCTCAACGCGCTGTGTGATGAATACCTGCGACTGGCTTACCACGGGTTGCGGGCGAAAGACAATTCGTTCAACTGTGCGTTAGGGACCGATTTTGACCCCACGATTGGGCAGGTGGAAATGATGCCGCAGGAAATCGGGCGCGTTTTATTGAATCTTTTCAACAACGCTTTTTACGCCGTTCAGGCCAAACAGAAAACCGCATCGGAGCCGTTTCAGCCGGAGGTGAAGGTCCGGACAAAAACCGCTGGTCGTCAGGTCGAAATCCGGGTGATCGACAACGGTTTGGGAATGAGCGAAGCGGTGAAAGAAAAACTGTTCCAGCCGTTTTTCACGACGAAACCCACCGGCGAAGGCACCGGTTTGGGACTTTCGATGAGTTACGACATCATCACCAAAGGCCACAACGGAACGTTAACGGTTGAAAGTCAGCCCGGTAAAGGCTCGGAGTTCATCATCGTTTTGCCGGTTGGTTGATGGCTCTTTCACCACTCGGTAGCGTTTATCGCTTCTAAGAATGAAAGAACATTGAAAAGTCACTTTGGAAGGTGTCGAGTGGCATATTCCGAAGGCGTCATTTCATAAAGCTGCCGGAAACTCCGACTGAAATGAGCCGGACTCTCAAAGCCCACCGCGTAGGCTGTCTGACTAACCGGTTGCCCCTGCGCCAGCAACTGAGTTGCCCGTTTGAGTCGGTAGGTACGAATGAAATCGGAGATCGATAAACCCGTCAACGTCTTGAGTTTACGATGCAGATGCTGGCGGCTCAGGTGCATCTGGGTCGCGAGTTCATCGACCCCAAATTCCGAATTGTCCAGGTATGTATCCAGCAGTTTATAAAGCTGTTCCAGAAAGGGATTGGGCGCAGGGGTATTCGGCGGGTTATTGGGTGAGTCTGGTTGAATTAGCGCTTTCCGCACTTGTTCCCGCAGCCGATGCTGACGTTCCAGCAGGTTAGCGACCCGCAACCGAAGCTCCTCCAGGTGAAACGGTTTGGTCAGGTAATCGTCGGCTCCCTGGGCCAGCCCCTCCAGCCGACTTTCCAGAGCCGACCGGGCCGTCAGCAAAATGACGGGAATGTGGCTGGTGCGCGGATCTTCCTTTATCAGGCGACAAAGCGTAAAACCGTCCATCCCGGGCATCATGACGTCGCTGATGATCAAATCGGGTATCTGCCTGAACGCTTGCTCCAGGCCCAGCTGCCCGTTAGTGGCCGGGTAAATGTGGTAATGGGTTGGTAGACTGCTTCGTATAAATTCCAGTAATTCCTGATTGTCTTCCACCAGCAGCAACGTTGGGGTTTCGTTGGTTTCATTCCTGGTCGCCGATTCCGGTTGTGCTTCATGAGGGTCTTCGTTGGCTTCCAGAAAAACCGGCTTCGGTGAATCAGGCACAACATCGTCGGGGGAAACGCGACGGAAAGGCAACCGGACGGTAAACGTAGTCCCAGCGCCAATGTGGCTTTCGACCTGAACCGATCCTCCCTGCAAATCGACCAGCTCTTTAACCAGTGCCAGGCCAATGCCCGTACCTTCGGACTGGAACGACGCAGCAGCGGATTCGGCAGAGGGATCTACCTGATAAAACCGGTCGAAAATGTGAGCCAGCTGGTCGGAAGGAATCCCAACCCCTGTATCTGAAACGACTATGTAAACCTGCGGGGTTAGTGTAACGGTAACGGTTCCATCCGCCGGCGTGAATTTGATCGCATTGGCGATCAGGTTATACACAATCCGCTCTACTTTACCCGCATCAAACCAGTAGTCGCCTTCAGCTTCCTGGTGATAAATCAGGTGTATGCCCCGGTTTTCAGCTGCGGTTCCAAAGGCCTGAACGCGTTCGCCGATAAATTCGCCCAGCGTTCCCCGGCTTTCGATAACGGTTAAATGGCCCGATTCCAGCCGGGACAAATCCAGTAACTGATTGATCAAAGCCAGCAACTGATGCGCATTCTGATCAATAACATTCAGCCGTCGGTAATCGGTCTGCGGACGGTTTTCCTGCATCATTTGTTCAACGGGCGTCAGAATCAGGGTCAGCGGGGTGCGAAATTCGTGGGTGATATTGGTGAAAAACCGCGTTTTCATCGCGTCAACTTCGCGTAAATGAATGGCTTCTTTCTGCTTAAAGGCCATAGACTGGTTCAGATACACCCGGTTTCGGTACTGCCGGGCCAATCCATACCCAATTCCCAGCAGCAGCAGCCCATAAAGACCGTAGGCCCAGCCCGTTGCCCACCAGGGCGATTGAATCACCAAGTCAAGCGTTCGGACGTGACGACTCCAGTGCCCCGAGGTATTGGAGGCATTCAGATGAAGTCGATAACTTCCCGGTCTGAGCCCCGTATACTCGGCCACCGGGCGATCTGAATACACCCAATCCGGATTTAACTCCTCCAGCCGGTAGCGGTAACGGATTTTAGTCTGGCGATTGTACTGCATGGCGGCAAAACCGACCGTTACAAAGTTCTGATCATGCGGCAAAGTCAGTTTCTGCGTTGCGTGCACGGGTAAGGAGTCCCGGACCGGTTGGAGCGATTGGTTATTGACCTGAATCGAGACCAGTTGAATCGCGGGCTGAAAGGTATCTTCCCGAATTTGCCCCGGATCGAAAGCAGTGATCCCATCGACCCCACCTAAAATAATTTGATCGCTGGTGGTCCCGTCATTCCCGAACTCCGGACTACGACGCACCGTTCCGGGCAGATAAAACGTATGAAACCGGTTAAATTCATCCGCCTGCAAGCCGTCTTCCTGGGTATAGGTACGGGTGCGAAAGGTATGCCGGTCCACCCGGCACAATCCCTGATTGGTACCGACCCAGATGGCACCCAGCTGATCAGGAATGGCCGAATAAACCACGTTATTGGGGAGTCCTTCCTGCGTCGTCAACCGGCGACATTGTCCGGTGCGTTTGTTGAACCGGCAGAGCCCGCTGCCAAACGTGCCAATCCAGAGTAAATTATCGTCCAGCGGGTCCGCAAACATACTGATCAACTCGTTGCTGCTCAACGAGTTTTTGTTGCCCGGCCGGGGTGCATACTGCCGAATTTGACCACTGGAGCGATCGACCCGGTAAAGTCCGTTCGAAACGGTCGCCAGCCACAACGCCTGCCGGTCGACGACCAGTTGCACGCTGGGTAAACCGACCTTTCCCCGGATGCCAAACGGAAACCGTTTCCACTGACCATCCTGGTAATAAACCACCAGCGAATCATAAATGGCCCACACCCGCCCCTCCGGATCGGTTGCCAGCGAAGCCGACTGGTTTAATTGATCCCTGATAATTCGCACCGGAAACGGAACGGGCGTTAGTTGTTTCGTTGCAAGATTCAGGCGGTAAAAGGGGGCGCTTCCGGCATTGAACCAAAGATGCCCCTGCTGATCGAACGTATGCCGAAAGTTATACGGAGAAGATAGCGCCGAAAAACGGAAGCGACTGGTATCGATCCCGAGGTAGTTCCGGAATAAATCGGAAAGAAAATCAAGCTGATAAGGTCGGGCGTCGAATGCCGCAGCCCGCAGATTGTATTTGCGAACGCCCTGACCATCAGTACCCATCCACAGTACATCGGACCGGTCGATGAACAAACTCCGGCAATAGCGGGAACCGGGCAACTGATCGAGCACCTGCAGACCGTGTTGCGGATGAAACCGGACGAGCGAGGTACCCAGATTAAAAAACGTATTCCCCCGGCTGTCAGTCGCAAAATGGTATTTCCACTGATTCGAATAAGCTGGTAAGTGAAAATGACCCATTATGCCCTTTTGCGGATGCAACAGCGTTAGATAGCGGTCCGATAGCGATAGCAACAACCCGTCGGGCCGAGCGTAGATATCCTTGATACTGGTGTCCGGAAGGGCATAAGCTGGTTGGGCCGATGGGCGCCAACGGATAAACCGTCCCGTTTGCTTTTCTTGCCGACAAATAGCGGTTCGGGTAGCCAGCCAGGTGTCTCCCTGTCGATCCTGTCGAATGGCCCGGTTCGGTTCTCTGTGAGGAAATCGCCGAATTTGGTGGGTAGCCAGATCGATATAAACCAGCCGCTTTCCCCGGTTCAAAATTAACCACAGGCGATTTTGCCCGTCCGGGAAGAAACTCTCCAACGGTTCCTGACCAAACGCCCGCTGGTAGAACGGCTGTTGGGAAAAGTTAATGAAGGTTTCCCGAACCGGATCAAAAAGATCCAGATTACCCTGTTCGCTCAGCGTCCAAAGCCGCCCGTCAGAATCGAGTTGAATATCCGCCATGGCTGAAGAGGTCAGGGACGTTCGTTCCGGCGTCGGCTGAAATACTTTGAAATTCCGGCCATCGTACCGGCATAGTCCATCCCGGGTTGCCATCCAGATAAAACCCTGCCGATCCTGAACGATGGCCGGAACAAAAGCCTGGGGCAGTCCCTGCCGGGCGGTGATCAACTCAGGCCGGGGTAAACCAACCGATTGCGTCCTCCCATTGGAAATAACCCCGAAGGCAATGAGAAGCGTCCACCCCAGCCGGTATAGCGTATACGTTATCGGATCGTTGCTCAACGATTGATTGGATCAAATGTCAATTAGATCATTTCACTCGAATATATACGAAAAAAAAGCTGAAAAGAGTTGACCGTATACTCCTTTTTATCCTTTGAATCCTGCCTATTACTAGTAAGTGGTACTTACTTTTTTGTGTGAATGGAGCGGTTTTTCATGGAAGGTTACCACAGGTCAAGTCAATGTTACGTAGGTGCAAGTCTCTCCCGAAACCGCTCTCTACTTTTGAACAGTGGGTTCACTTCCGGTAGCCCATCTCACCTTATTCTCTTCCTGATCGTTATGAAACACGTTTTCCTTTTCGGGTGGCTTTGCGCCACCGGCCTGTTTTTTTCCTCCGTCTTAAAGGCACAAACCATCACCACCATCGCGGGCAGCGGCAGTGCTACGTACGGGGGAGACAACGGACCGGCCACCAGCGCCAAGCTGAACTTTCCGTACGCTGTGGCACTGGATGCCCAGGGTAACCTTTACATTGTCGACTGTAGTAATCACCGCGTTCGGAAAGTGTCCACCAGTGGCACAATTACGACCATAGCCGGTAGGGGTACGCTGGGCTATGGCGGAGATGGCGGTCAGGCCACCAATGCCTACTTATTCTATCCCACGGGAGTAGCGCTAGATGCCGCTGGAAATGTATATATCGCAGATCAGCGCAATAACCGCATCCGAAAAGTAGCCCTGAATGGAATCATAACGACGGTAGCGGGTAAGGGCGATAATACGTATAGCGGGGATGGCGGACAGGCCACACAAGCCAATATATCCCGCCCCAGTAATCTGATCGTAGATGCCGAAGGGAGTCTCATTATCGCCGATCAGTATACCCAGCGAATCCGTAAAGTGACAACGGATGGGATCATCAACACCATTGCCGGTAGTACCGTAACGCCGGGCTTTGGGGGAGATAATGGATCGGCTACCAGTGCCAAATTGAATTTTCCCGCCGGTGTGGCCCAGGATGCCAGCGGTAATCTTTACATCGCGGATCAGCAAAACCACCGGATTCGCAAGGTGTCCGCCGACGGGGTCATCACCACCGTTGCCGGCAATGGCACAGGAGGTTACGGTGGTGATGGGGGCCCCGCCACCAGTGCCAAATTATGGCTTCCCAATGATGTAACCGTCGATGCGCAGGGAAACCTGTATATTGCGGATTACGACAATAACCGGATTCGGAAAGTATCGCCGGATGGGATCATCACCACCGTCGCCGGTAACGGTGAGGCTGCATTTGGGGGAGATGGCGGGCCAGCCACCAGTGCCAGCCTGCATCGACCCAATGGCGTATGTGTGGATGCCGCGGGGAACCTCTACATTGCCGATGCCGGCAATAACCGTATCCGCAAGGTTACTCCGGCCATTGTCCCAACCAACACGGCTCCAACGCTGGCGAATGTCATTCCACCCCAGCGTGCCACAGTGGGAGAGCCATTTACGTATACCATCCCGGCCAACACCTTCACAGATGACGAAACACCCACCAGTTTGACCTTGTCAGCCAGTGGCGTACCCAACTCCTTAACATTCAGTAATGGCACATTCAACGGTTCGTTCTCAACCACTATTGGTTCTCCCTTTTCGGTAACTGTAACCGCCATTGATCCGGGCGGTTTATCAGCCAGCGGAACCTTTACCCTTTCGGTGCAGAATGCCTTGCCCACCATCAGCGGTTTTGAAGCCAGCCCCAACCCGGTTTGTGTTGGCAGTTCGGTACTCTTTACCGCCACGATTGGCAATGTTAGTGAGAGTTACGCCTATACACTCACTAACGGAACAGGTAATGCCCGCTCAGGTACGTCGGGTGGCCATGATTTCAGCCAGGCGCTCACGGTCGGCGAATCCGGCTCACAAAGCTTTACGCTGACGGTGGAGCAGGGAGATCAGATGGCATCCGCCAGTACAAGTATCCTGGTAAATTCCTTGCCGGAAGCCCGCATAACAGCCAGTAACGCTGGTATCTTAACGTGTGCCAGTCCGGTTATCAGTCTGACGGCAAGTGGCGGCAGCACCTACCGCTGGGAGGATAATTCGGTTGACCCGGTTCGTTCGGTGGGCTCAACGGGGACGTATTCGGTCACTGTCACTTCGGGTAATGGTTGTACCGCTTCAACGAACGTGGTCATTGATGGCGATTTAACACCCCCGCCCCCCCCGAATCTGACCAGTACCACCGTCACGCAGGGTTCTCCTTCCGTAATCCTAACGGCGGATAACTGCCCAGGAACGCTCTCCTGGACGGGGCCGGGTAACACCTCTGGCACAGGTCCCATTACCGTTTCGACGGATTCACGTGGCACTTTCCGTTTTCAGGCGACCTGCGCCGTCGATGCCTGCGTCAGTTCCCCTGGTGAGGGATCGGTTGTGGTAGCGGCTATACCCGTAGCGGGTTCGTTCGACGGATTTATTTACGGTGCCGACTGCGCTACCTTTCGGGGTTGGGTCTGGGATCGTAACAAACCCAATGCGGTTATTACCATCGACATTCTGGATGGAACGGAGTTGGTTGCCACGATTCCTGCGGGCGAATTTCGTCAGGATCTGCTCGATCAGAAAAAGGGCAATGGACGGCACGCCTTTTTCTGGCCCATTCCCGAAAACCTCAAAGATGGTTTACCCCACCGACTGTCGGCGCAGGTGACAGGCAACGACTTCGTCCTGAAAGACTCGCCCAAAGTGCTGATCTGTCAGGTTAATACCATGCCAGATGGCAACAAGCCTCCCACTCCCCCCGTACCCACAGTATTGATTGCTCCGCTGGCAGCCCAGGTTGGTGTACCGTTCTCGGGCACGTTGGTACCGTTCACCGATCCGGAAGCACAACCGTTGGCTTACAAGCTCACCGGTTTGCCACAGGGCTTAACCATCAACGAAATCAGTCGGGTCATTTCGGGAACACCCCTTGAAGCGGGCACATTTGTGCTGACGTACCAAGCCACCGAAACTACCGGCAGCAACCCGCTGACCAACTCGGTGAGCTTCCCATTAACGGTGAGTCCAGCCTCGACGACGGCGGTGACGGGAGATTTTGAAGGGTATCTCGACAAGCTGGATTGCGGGGGCATTCGGGGTTGGGTCTGGGACCGCAAGAAACCGAATGCCCCGCTGACGGTTGAATTTTACCTGGATGGTTCGGCAATGGTTTTGGGTAGCACTGTGGCCAACATCTACCGGGTGGATCTGAAAGATGCCGGAAAAGGCAACGGCACACACGCTTATAATTTTACTCCTCCGGGCAGCATTACCAACGGAACTCTCGTGCTGGCGCGGGTGCTGGGATCGAATTTTGTACTGAAAGGTTCGCCGAAAGCTTACCAGTGTGCCCCAGCGCGGTTGCTGGCGGAAACCGATGCGGAATTGACCGTAACCATTTTAGGAAATCCGGTCGACGGCGAAACTGTGGAAGTGGAAATTCGGGGCGCCGTCAGCAATCAACGATTGTCGCTGGAATTGACCAATCTGCGGGGCTGGGTGGTCGATCACCAGTTGGTGGACAATGCGGCACCCGTCGAACGGCACCGGTTTTTGGTTAAGGATCAACCACCGGGTTTGTTGATGTTGCGGGTCAGTACGCCCACACAGACAAAAACCGTAAAAATTCTCAAAACGCATTAATCCGCTAGTCGGAGAAGCCGCATAATGGTGGTTTCTCCGACTGGTTAATACTGCTAAGTACGCCTATCTAACACCCTCTTATCAGTTATTAAAGTTAATCCCTATGAAAAATCGAATCTGCATTCTACTGGCCAAACTACTTTTCAACCACCAAAACTTTGACTTTCTGGAGTACGCCGGACTGGATGATGATGAAGAACCAAAGCATGGTGGCGATTACAACGTAAGCGGTCTGGAAAATCAGGTCGGCCACCAGCCATTGGTGAAGCTGGACGATCGAATGGCTATCAACCCGGGTGTTCGTCCTTAATGTTCATTATTAATCACGCTCTTCTTCCCCCGACTCCGCACTTTCACCAACAACGGGGCAAACGTTTTTCGCTCGATCACCATCATCGCTCCAATGTACAGAACAAATAATGCCAGATGATACGGTACCGAAATCCAGAGGTTGGAAATCTGAATCTGCAAAGCCAGATAAATCAATAAACCGCCACTGAGCAGGTAAATCAGCGCAGACGGTACGTCGTACGGAACCGGGTAATGTTTCTCACCAAGCACATAGCAGGTAACACACATGACGACGCTCGACGCCAGATAGGCCACCGCGCAGCCCATGTAGCCCATTATTGGAATCAATAGCAAGTTCAACAAAACCGTAACCCCCGCTCCGATGGCGGTGATCAGCGTGCCGTAGGCGGTTTTGTCGCTCAGTTTGAACCAGAAGGCAATGTTGTAATAAACGCCCAATACCAGATTGGCCAGCAGCAAAATCGGCACGACGCCCAGCCCCTGCCGGTAGGTTTTTCCGATAAACAGACCAATCCAGTCCAGATTGAGACTAATACCAACCCAGATCAGCACGCAGACGATAATGAACCATTTATTGACGTCGGCCAGCAAACCGGGCGCGTTTTTGTCTTCGGCGCGGGAGAAAAAGAACGGATCGGCCGCAAACTTGAACGATTGAATCGCCAGCGCCATAAAAACCGAGAGCTTGTAGCAGTTCCCGTAAATCCCGAGCGCATCTTCCGATGTCAGACCCGGATAAAAACCGTCCGGCAATAGCGGGCGCAGGAACCAGCGGTCAGTCAGCATATTGATGTTTCCGGCCAGCGTCGTCAGCATCAGCGGAAAGGAATACGCCAGCAAAAGCCGCACCTGTTGTTTGTCGAGTTGAAACCGGAATCCGGCAAACGTTTTCAGCAGCAGCGGAAAATACACCAGATTAGCGAGCAGATTCGCCAGAAAAATGTAACCGGGACCGGTGGTCGGATCGTAGAACAAATCCACGACGGGCTGGAGAAACAGCAGGTATTCGCCGTTGTAAATCTGCGGGCAGATGACCAGGAAAAAGACGTTTAAAAGCACATTGACGGCAATATTGATCAGCTTGGCTTTCACAAACTGCCGGGCTTTGTTCTCGATCCGTAGCCGCGCAAACGGAATCGACACGATGGCATCCGTCGCCACAATCAGCGCGACCCAGGTGATGAACTTCTGCTGACCGGGATAATCCAGCCAGACGGCAATCTGGGGCGACAAAACTGCAATCAAAGCCGTCACCAGAATACTGGTTGTGAGAACAATGCTCAGGGTTTCATTAAAGACCTTCTGCCGGTCCTCTTTTTGCCGGGCCGCGTATCGAAAAAAAGCCGTCTCCAGACTGAAGGTATACACCAACAGCAAAACCGGTACGTACGAAAACAACTCTACATTCGAAGACAGTTCGCCGGGGCGCGGAAAAACCCGGGTGTGCAGCGGTACCATCAACCAATACAACATCCGCCCCAGAATGGTACTGACCCCGTACAGCGCGGTATCGCTCGCCAATTTTTTAAATGCACTCATACGATTTCGTTCCCGCAAAGATAGCCTTTCCAACAATACACTTTTGTGTTTTTGTGGTGGCCGTCGGTTCGGGCCAAAACCGGAATTTTCACCTGAAAACCGGCATTTTTCCGATTGTTCCTGGTAAAAAATTAAAGTAGCGATTATTTTGAAAAATAGTACCGTAATTTTTCATAGCGTAAACTTTTTGACGGGCCGGGGCGTTTACTATTCAATTGCGTCTTTCAACAAAATCCTGCCGACCACCGGCGGGATTTTTTCGTTTCTGCCCAACCGGTTTTCCGTCCCAATTTCCCGCCAATAAAATCAACTTCTCTTCGTTAAAATACATAGCCAAGCGATAAATCGTTAACTTGGCAGCAAACACAGCATATTGTTACAGTAAGTATATGAAAATCAGTACCTCCTATTCCCTGTTGGTGGCGCTGGGGTTAGCCATCGGGCTGGCTGGATGCAACTCTGCCATGCAGGTGTATAAAAAAGGCGTTCGCCAGTTCGAACAAGGGGAATACAACCTGGCCATCGAGAATTTACAGAAAGCCGCCAATGGCAAAGGTGTCACCGATGTCGCCCGCCTGAACTATTTGCTGGCCGAGTCGTATCGCCTGTCGAACCGCTTTCCGCAGGCGGCACCGTTTTACCAGAAAGCCATCGAAGCCGGTATTCCGGAGGTGAATGCCAAAATGTATTATGCCTACGCGCTGAAAGCCCAGGGCAAGTACCCCGAAGCGCTGGCGCAGCTGGATCAGTACGTGGCCACCAAACCGTCCAGCAAAGTCAATCTGGAAAAAGCCCGTCGCGAAGCCGAAACCTTGCGGGCTATCGATGTGATCAGTCAGAAAAAAATTGCGTTTCAGCCCAAAAACATCGGTGCGCTCAATTCGCCGGGTTCGGAATACGCGCCGGTGGTTCGCGGGGACGAACTGATTTTTACTTCGTCGCGCAAAGAGAAAGTATACAAGAACAACGGTCAGTCGATGACCGGTATTTATAAGATCAAACTGGCGCAGAAACCGGACGAAACCGGGAATAATCCGCAGAAATTCAGCGCGAATATCTTTAAGGAAGACGCCAACGAAGGAACGCCCGCGTTTTCGAAAGACGGTAAAATCATGATTTTTGCGCGCGGTAACAACGGCAAACGCAAAGGCGGTCTGGATGTCGATCTGTACATCAGCCGGTTGACCGACAATTCCTGGAGCGATCCGCTGCGACTGCCCATCAGCGATTCCACGGCCTGGGATGGTAGCCCGGCTTTTTCGGCCGACGGCAAAACGCTTTATTTTGCCTCCAATCGGGCCGGTTCGGTGGGCGGTATTGACCTGTACCGCACCAACATGGACGCGTCGGGGCGGTTCAGCCGCCCGGTCAACATGGGCCGCGACATCAATACGCCGGGCGACGAAATGTTCCCGTACGTGGCCGAAGATGGCAAATTGTATTTCGCATCCGACGGACATCCGGGTTTGGGCAAGCTCGATATTTTCGTGGCCACCCGCTCGCAGGGCATTATTTCCGTCGAAAATCTGGGCGTTCCGATCAATTCCCCGGCGGATGATTTCGGGCTGGTATTGATCGACAATGAGAAAGGCTACTTTGCCTCCAACCGCGAAGGCGGCAAGGGCGACGACGATATTTACTTTTTCGACGATTCCGAATCGAACCCCAACAAACCGCCACTGGCCTCGACGCCCCCAGCCGAAGCGCCCAAACGCGTGCGGTATTTCATAGCGGGTACGGTTTCGGAAAACGCATCACCGCAAGCGCCGTTGGACTCGGCGAAAGTGCGGATTATCGAAGACGGCGTTGAAGTTCCGATTGCGGAAGCCCTGACGGGAAAACCGGGTACGTTTGGAAAATACCCACTGAAGGAAGGCAAAGATTATACGGTTCTGGTGGAACGTCCCGGTTATCTCACCAAGCGCGAACAGTTCACGATGCAGGGCCGGAGCATTCCTCCGATTTTCCTGAAAAAAGCCGAAACGGATACCACGTTCGACGTACCGGTTTTGCTCGATAAAGTATCGCTGGGCAAAACGTTTGTGCTCGAAAACATTTATTACGATCTGGATAAATACGCCATCCGACCCGACGCTGCGGAGGAACTGGATAAGCTTGTGACGATTCTGAAAGACAATCCGACCTTGAAAATCGAGTTGAGTTCGCACACCGACGTCCGGGCTGCCGATGCGTATAACATTCGTCTGTCGCAAAACCGGGCCAAAGCCGCCGTCGATTACATCGTTTCGAAAGGCATCGACGCCGAACGGATGATTGCCAAAGGCTACGGCGAAACGCAGCTCATCGTCAAAAACGCCAAAACCGAAGACGAACACCAGCGCAACCGCCGAACGGAGTTCAAGATTCTGAGTTTCTAGAACCGGGCTTTGAAACAACAGGTTAAAAATTAAGTTTACGGTTTACGGTTTTCAGTATACGGTAGCTGACGCATTCGTTTTTTGCTTGTGCCAGCCATCGTAAACCCAAAACCGTAAACCGTAAACTTTTTTAGTATGAAAAGCGATAAACTCCGGCAATTTCTCGTCGTTTTTGTCATCATTTCGACGATTGTGATGAACTACCTGTCGAACGCCCTGCCGTTTGGTGGACAGACCAACGCGCAGGTGTCGGACAAGCATTTTACCGATTTCACCCCGGCCGGTTTTGCCTTTTCGATCTGGGGCGTTATTTACCTGGGCTTACTCGGTTTTGCGGTGTATCAGGCGCTGCCGTCGCAACGAACCAATCCGCGGTTTCGGGCAGTCGGCCCGCTGGTAATGCTGAATGGGTTGTTCAATAGTTTGTGGTTACCCATTTTCCAGAATGAGTGGCTTTTTGTTTCCGTTCTGTTCATTTCCGGTATTTTATACACCTTATACGGGATCAATCTCGGCCTTCGGCTCAATACGTCCGAAGTGCCTGCCGCTGAAAAATGGCTGGCCCGGATTCCGTTCGGTTTGTATTTCGGCTGGGTAACCGTGGCGACGATTGCCAACGTTTGCGTCTGGCTGGAATCCACTGGCTGGAATGGCTGGGGCATCAGCGGGCCGGTCTGGGCGCAAATCCTGATTGCCGTTGGGCTGGTCATCGGTTTATTTGTCTTCAACCGGATGCGGATTTTTTCGTACTTACTGGTATTTGTCTGGGCCTATTCGGCCATTGCCGTTGGGCAAGAGGGCAACGGTTCAGTATCACTCGTAGCAACAATTGGAGCGATCATTGCCGCCATCGTCTGGATTGTCAGTTTTTTTCAGCGACCTAAATCACCCCCGCATCCGGCTCCGTCCTTTCAGTAAGTCCTTCGGCCTTTACCGTTAATTACCTTATAATCAAATTATTACCCTTTTAGAATACAGATTGGGGTGACTCACTTTGGGACTTGGCCAAAACCGGGTTTCATCGGAAGGGCGCTTCGAAGTTTCTCCGGCAGTGTATTCAACTGCACCGTTTTTTTTCAAATATACCACTAACAAGTTTCTGGAAGAGTGTCCAAACAACACCTCCAATATAACGGAAGCACTCCGTTATATTGGAGGCAGACCGGGACATGAAACATCACATCTAACTCGAACCCCTGTTCATTCAATAATTGGAAACCAGTCAATGGACGTTTCCTGTTCAAACGCATGATTTTTATCAGTTGATCGTCGTTCGTGGAGAGACCGGTTTTCATACGATAAACGGCAACCGGTTTCCGTACATGCCGGGAGATGTTTTCCTGCTGGGGATACCACCCAGCGATGAAAACGTATCAGCACGTAAACAGACAAAAAGTGACGAATCTTCGTTGGATAAAACGGAAAAAACCGGTTATTTAAGCGGAATCCTGAATCAAAAACAAGCCGTTTTTATTCTCCAGAAGAATCTCTTTTAAAACCGGAAAGCGGTATCGGGAAACCCCGGTACCGCTTTCCAAAACCCGAATTACGTCATCCACGTATGGATTTAAAATCCGGAATAATTCTTATTTATTTAGCACATCCGTATTCATAATAACTAGTGCCATCATTCACTTTTACACTAGTGGCCGTACTTTCAACCACCAGGTTTCCGCCATAGAAACATTCTCCTCCCAATGATTCAAGATCAGCGACAACAAAGGAAACTTTGGTGGTCGGAACGGTACGAACATTGGTCTTTTGGTTCACAATGGCCAGTAATTCATACCCATTTTTACAAGTTGTCACGGCTTCCCGTATTCCGGAACATGATTCTGCAGCTAAGCGCTCGTGATCAGGCATGCTACAACGTCCAAATAAACCAGTCAGAAATACGAAACACAACCCAACACGGGCTACCTGTGTAAATTTTGTCATCATTGGAGTAAGGGTAGAGTTTTATTATAAAAAAACAGGAAGATACAAACATACTTCTTTTTAGTTCTACTTCCGGTTTCAATCGTTAAAAAATTATTCCCGATAAAGCAAAGCAAACAGCAGAGACCCACGCGATTGATTTATTCATTTTCAGACAGCTTAATCGAAAAAACCGCATCCGTTAGGTACCGGGAATAAGGCGGTTTTGTCGCAGTATAAAACCGCCAGCGGCCAGGCGCTCCGGAGTTCCAAAATTGGGGATGACTCCGGAATGCCTGGCCGTTGGCGGTTTCAATCAATCCTTAAAAACTATACCGCGCACCAATCTGGAGCTGGTACGGATCGCCCGATGGCGACACGATGCCGGCGGTATTAACGCGATACACAAACCGCTGGTTGGTCTTGTCGAATCCTGCAACGGCGGGTGTGGTGCCCGATGCGGGAATGCCCAACGCATACAACGCCTGGCTACCCAGCGATTTGTTGGCACCCCAGGTTTTCTTCAGCAGGTTAGCCAGGTTGAACACATCGACCGATACTTCCAGGCTGTGATTTTTGTAGAACCGGAACCGTTTGCTCGCCCGAACGTCGAAAACGCCGTAAAAACCGTTGATCCCGCCATTCCGTTCGGCCATTTTGCCCGAATACTTCGTGATGTAATCCTTGATGCTCTGGCTGGCGTTCGCATTGTCCAGAATGGCCTGCAAACCCGTCCGCACATTGGCCGGAACGCTCTCGCTGTTTCGGTCGAAAATGAAGGCGAGGTCGTTCGTTCCCGACACGAAGTCGGCGTTGCTGTTGGCACCCGACAGTAATGAATACCGCGTACCGCCAATTCCCGAATACCGAACGCCCACCGTGATACCCAGGAAGCTGGGCAGCGTGCCGTAAAAGACGACTTTACGGCGGAAATGGTTGTCGGAATACGACATTTTGCTCAAATTACGCGGATCATCTTTCACCGGTAACGACAGCGTTGCCGTGTTGGCCACGTTTCCGTTGTAGGACGTATTGTCTTTGGTATCGTTCCAGGTGTAGCTGGCCGAAATTTCACCGTCCCGGAAATACTGATAGGTTGCATCCAAAACCACCGCAAACTGGTTCACCTTGCCCTGGCTGTTCAATTCCAGCACACGGCCTAGCTTCTGGCTGATCCGGCCCTGCAACCAGTCGCCCGCGCCGTTGGCCGGCATCGAACTGAGCGGCACGTAAACGCCCCGGTTGTCCTCATTGGCTAAGCGGAAAAACGGATCGACAGCCATATTCCGGTCGACGTACATGTAGTTATGGCGGCCCAGACTGGCGTAACCGGCAATACCGACTTTCAGTTTATCCGTCAGGTAGCGGTTATACGACAGGTTGGCTTTGTACAAAACCGGAACCCGCGCGTCGGCGCCCGTCATGTTGATTGTTGGCAATTGGAAAGCCGCCAGCGACGGAATGCTCGCGTAATTGCTGCGGTAGGCGGCAAAATCCGGGGTCGGAATGTTCGGAGCCCGCACATCGACGGTCGCCAGATGCTTGCCATCAAACGTCATATTGTTGATAATCATGTAATTGTTGATATCAGACGCAAAAACACCCGCGCCAAACCGGATGTAATCCGTGTGCTTTTCATTGACATCCCAGGTAAACTGCAAGCGCGGCTGAACCACAAACGATTTCAGTTTATTGTCCGTCCGCAATTTCAACTCGTCAAAAACAACCTGATTCAGCGGAGAAGTTGGGTAGTGGGCGTAATCGAGCCGCAAACCGGCGGTCATTTCCAGGCCCTGCGCCAGTTTGGTGCTGAGTTGTCCGTAAATACCGGCATTCAACGTTTTACCGACCACACTCGGATCGGCCATCAGCGGCACTTCGCGGTAATACCGATAGGGTTGCAGCGCGGCAAACTTGTCCAGCGCCGTCATACCAGCCGCAGCGTCGACGGTGTAATGAAACCGGCCATTGACTTCACTGCCGTAGAGCGAATGCGCCCGCGTATACATCAAATCCAGGCCGAAGGTATATTGAACCTTATCGGTATTATAATACAGGTTATCAACCAGTTGAATGACGTTGTTATCGAATCCTTCCTGCGCAAACCGGTGACCGCCCATCTGAATGTTGGTCGATTTGGTGGCGCCATCGACGGTTGAGACGACACCTTCCACAATGGCACGCGGAATGTTGGCCGACGGCAGCTGATCGCCGGGGCTGCTTTTCTGGTACGTATACAAATGTTGCAGCTTCAATTCGTTCGTAATCCGGGGATTGATCGCCGTTCGCAAACTCGCCAGAAAGCTGTTGTCCCAGTTGTAGTCATTCCCGTACGATTCGTAAATATTGATGGCGGTATTATCGGCCAGACCCAGCTTGTTCCGGTCGTTGGTGTAGTTGTTCCGGATGGTCAGCAGGTTTTTGGGATCAATTTGCCAGTCGATCCGCGCAAAAGCCGCATCCGATCCCCGGCCTTTGTCGAAGGTTCCGTACTGGGGCGTATTAGCGACGCCGTACTGGCTGCGGGCGATCGACACAAACCGGTCGAGTGTGGTTCTCGTAATATTAAACCGGTTTTCGTCGGCAGGCGACTGCACGTCGGCGATGATCAGCGGGCGCGAATCCTGCTGGTGATCCCAGGCCACAAAGAAGTGCAGTTTGTCTTTGATGATCGGACCACCCAGCGAAAAACCGAACTGGTTCGTCGAGAATTTATTGTTCCGTTTATTGCCCCGAATGTCGTACGGGCTTGATAACCAGTTGGCACGGCTGTAGTTAAACGCGCTTCCGCTCAATTTGTTGGTTCCCGATTTGGTCACCGCGCTGACGGTTCCGCCCCCGCTGCGTCCGTAGGTCACATCGTACTGGTTCGTAACAACTTTGAACTCCCGAACGGCTTCGATGGAAATGGAATACGGCGCTCCGCTTCGGCTGGTGGTCGAACCCGCCGAGGTCGGATTTTTGGCGTTCATCCCGTCGATCGTGTAGTTGGTCGACGAGCCCAGTTGGCCCGAAATATTCCCGCCCCGGCTCAGGGGCGAAAGGTCCATCAGTGACGTAAAATTCCGGCCATTGACCGGCAGAGCCGCAATCGATTTGGCCGAAACCGCCGTGGCCGCGCCCAGGTTGTCGATCTTGTTTTTCATTCCGGAAGCCACCACCTGCACCACTTCGAGCGTCTGGCTGTCTTCCTGCATGTTCAGATTGACCCGGATGGCGTCGCCCTGATTGAGCATGTAGCCCGTCCGTTTCTGTTCGCCGAAGCCGACAAACGAAACAAGGATGGTGTACGGCCCGCCCAGTGGCAACTCTTTAAATGAATACTCGCCCTTGGCGTTGGTGACGGTTCCCGTTGTAAAACCGGTCGAACCGTTCCGAACCTGAACCGTGGCGCCGGGAAGTCCGGATTTCTGATTCTCTGAAATGACCCCCGAAATGGAAGCCTGCGTGGTTTGCGCAAATGTGTTGTCGATGAAGCAGCAAACAAAAAGCAGTACGAAAAATGTAGAAAGTAGATGGTTTTTCATGCAATTGGATAGACGATTTTTCCAGCTGCAAAGAGAGCGCATCTACTCGAAACCGGTGTTATCAGTTTATTACCAATTTGTAACCATTGTACCACTTTTGGTACACATAAAATAACGGGATAATAAACAAAACAGGTTGTGGTTTCCATCACAACCTGCTCGAAGTCAATTAAATAATGATAAAACTCAAGACGGTATACAAAAAGCAAAAAAGTGTATGGATCGCTGCTAATAAACTGCAACGACCTTACCGCAAAGGCGTCGGCAAGGTCACGAAGTAAATCCGGTTTTTATCGACAGTGCTCGTCGCGGGCAGAATCTTGGCCATAAAGCCATTGGCTCCGTTATCGACTACGCCGAAATCATCGTCGTTGGAAATCGCCAGGATGTTGTTCCCGATCAGCGCAATACCTTCGGCTTTGTCGTGCGGATAAACCGGTGAAATGCCCGTTAGTAAATCAAAAACCAGCGTTTTGGTTACCGGAACAATGCCCGCGCTCTGCAAACCGGCTTTATCCTTCAATTCTTCGACGGTTTTGGAATTGTAAAGCATACCACCCGCCCCATTCGCCGGATCGGAAATATCCGTTGCACCAGCCAGATCAAATTTGAAGACCTTTTTAAACGTTGCCGGATTGACTGAATTACCTCCGTAATTACCATCGCGCTCCAACGCCAGAAACGTCGTGTTGGTAATGGCCGCGATTTCGCTGCAACCCGTCAGGCTCGCGTTTTCCATCAAATAGACGTATTGTTTGGTCGCGCCCGTTACTATATCGAAAGTCAGAACCCGCAAAACCAGTGAGCCCGAAACCGCCCCCGACGACGGATTATAGAGCGGGGATTGCATCAGACCCACCAGCGTTTTTCCGTCGGGCGTAATCGTCAACCCTTCCATTCCCCGGTTGGCTCGACGACGAGCCAACACCAGCGGCAACTTCCGGCCACCGGTTCCGGTTCCGAACGGATTGATGCGCTCGATGGTTTTGCCAGTCGCATCAAAATGCACAATGTGCGGACCGTATTCGTCGCTCACCCAAAACGTACCGTCCGAATCCCGCACCAGCCCTTCCGAATCCAGACCGTCGGCGCTGGTTCCCAATGACTGACCCAGCAGGTCATAGGCGGTTTCGCCGGTACTGCCCTCGCCACTCGGATTAGGTAAACCGGTCAACACCTGACCGGCCGCGTTTTTAAGCAGAATCGTTTCTTCCAGCGTCAGCTTGCCGCCGTCGACGCGGAATTTTCCGATCTGGGGCGTAAAATCAGCTTTCCCGAAAATGATGGAACCGGAGGCTGATCCGGCGGCATTCGGGCCGCGGTCGGTCAGGAGGTAAAAAACGTTGGGATCGTTCGGGTCGGCGGCAATGGCCGATCCAAAACCGCCGTTGTAAATAACCGTCTGGTTTGGCGAAACGGCTAATGTTTTGGGATCGGAAGCTTCAGAAAAGGCCGGATAAGAAACGGACGGCAGCAGGTGATCGTAGCAGGAAGTGACGAGCAAACCACTCGCACAAATCCCCAGCATGGCCATGGATGAGGCTATAGAAATTCGGTTCATAGATCAGAAACAGGGTTTTAAAACACAAAACTAAATCACCCCGTATTACCCGAATGTAACCGATCAAGCCGTTTTATTACCTGAACATTAATTCTTCAACGTGCAGATTATCAGATTTTTAAATAATTATTAAGCTTCAGCACGGCGCCATTTCAAGTCCGGCAGACGGTTACTTTTGCGCTTTCATCCTCTCCCAACACTAGCATGATTCGAATCAAATGGCCAATCGCATTGGCCCTGGTAGCCTTATTGGCAAACGCCTGTATCAACGACCACGAACGTCCCGGTTTGTCACAGGAAAACCCCGCCACCTTCCGGGAAATTGCCTCAATGGATTTGGGTGGGGAAGCCTCCGCAGAGATTGCCGCTTATGACCCCATCAGCAAACGCCTGTTTGTGGTCAACAACGAAGCGACGCCCAAAGTCGACATTCTGGATTTGACGGCGTATCCGACGGTGACCAAATTAACTCCCATCGACCTCTCCTCGATGGGCGGGGTTGCCAACAGCGTAGCGGTTTTCGGCGGCAAACTGGCCATTGCGCTGGAAGCCACTAACAAGCAGGCCAACGGCAGTATCATTGTGGTCGACGCCAGCACGTTGGCACTAATTAAACAGGTTACGGTGGGTGCTTTGCCCGACATGATTACGTTCAGCCCCGATGGCAAGTACATCGTGACGGCCAATGAAGGCGAACCCAATCCTGCTTATACCAGCGACCCGGTGGGTTCTATTTCGATCATCAACGTGGCTGACAATTACAGTGTGAAAACGCTCACGTTCGATGCGTTTGCCGGTTCTCTGTCGACCCTGGCGGCTGGCGGTTTTCGGGTCTACGGTCCGGGCGCCAGCTTTGCGCAGGACATCGAGCCGGAATACGTCGCCATTTCGTCCAATTCAAAAAAGGCGTGGGTAACGCTTCAGGAAAACAACGGTATTGCCGAGGTTAATCTGGAGGCCGGAACCATTCTGGGAATCAACCCCTTGGGAACCAAAGATATCAGCCTGGCGAACAATGCGATGGACCCCAGCGATCAGGACAGTAAAATCAGTCTGGCGACCTGGCCCGTCAAATCTTTTTTCCTGCCCGACGCCATCTCGTATTTTTCAGCCGGGGGCAACGGCTATCTGATTACGGCCAACGAAGGAGATGCCCGCGAATACACGGCTTTCGACGAGCAGGTGCGGGTCGGAAGTCTGACATTGGATGGTACGGTTTTTCCAACCGCAGCGGACTTGAAATTACCCGCTAATCTGGGCCGTTTGCGGATCACCAAAACCGCCGGAAACAGCGGGGGCGTTTACAATACGCTGTACGGTTTTGGCGGTCGGGGTTTCAGCATCTACAATGCCGCCACCGGTGCGCGGGTCTATGATTCCGGCAAAAGTCTGGAAGAGCAGGTCATTGCCTCCGGCCTGAATCTGTACGACGATTCGCGTTCGGACGACAAAGGCGTTGAACCGGAAGGCGTTACAGTCGGCACAATTAACGGGAAACCCATCGGGTTTGTCGGGATGGAACGGGCGGATGCCATTGCCATCTACGATCTCAGCAATCCGACGGCTCCGCAATTCCTGCAACTTTTCAAAACCGGTGATGCGCCGGAAGGGGTTCTGTTTGTATCACCAGAAAACAGCCCCAACGGACGGAGCATGCTGGTGGTCAGCAGCGAAGGCGACGGAACCGTCAAGATTTACCAGCCGGATAAATGGTAGGCGGTTTTCGGTTTACCGTTTTCGGTTCAACCCGGAGTCTGTTACCGACTTCGTAAATCTGAAAACCGCTAAGCTGAAAGGAAAATAAACGGGCCACAAGGCAGCACAAAGGCGTGCAGAACGAGTCGCCTTTGTGCTGCCTTGTGGCCTTAACCCACTCATTAACAATTTCTTAAAATACAATTTATCCGTTCCTGCGTACCTTGCCAGTTAATTGTAACGCCGGTCATTTTGTGCTTCATCTCAACGTTCCAGCTGATCTGAAAAACCGCCTTTTATTCAGCCTGTTCGTCGTGCTGACGAATGCGGTTTTTGCGCAATTCCCGACGGCCTCTGAACACTTGTGATGACGTCTTAAATTTCGCTTATCAGACGCTCTTATTCAGCAAGTTTTAAAAAGTGTTGGCGAATAACTTCCAGCGAACCCTTAGTAAGCCGTCGAAATTTCAATGTTAATCTGTGTATGTAGTTTAGGTAATACGCAGATCAACGCGAATAGGAATTGGGACACAGCCATTACAAATTTTCCTCAATCAGTTTCGCCAAGTTTCCCCGCCTGAATTCACCAGAATAAAGCACTTTCCCGGTTTTATCGAGCAATACGACGACGGGAAAAACACCAATACCGTAGCGTTTTGCGACGTTCCGGGCATCATACAACAATGGATAATTTGGTTGTATTTTCTGTTTAAAAACCGCAATAACTTCCTTTGAATCGTGTGGATTAAGGCCAAGCAATTCAAAGTTTTTGTTTTTATATTGTGTATAAAGCGCGTTCAGTTCTGGCACTGACGCTACGCAAAAACCGCAATTCCGTATCCAGAAATCAAGCAAGACCACCTTTCCCCTACATTGATTTAAAGTAGCCGTTTCGGTGGCGTCAAAAACCGGCAAGGTCCAGTCCGGCGCGATTTGGCCGTACGAAATCAGTTGACTTTTTTCAGCTTCCGGTTTTGCTATTGTATATTCGTTCAGGTAGCTTGAATAATACCAGGAAGAGTCGGCGGGCGAATCTTTCGCGTCGAGATACTGAAAACTGACTTTCGTGAAATCCTGATTGCTACTATTGGATTCAATCACTTCAACGGGCAGATCCGTCGCTTTATTGATCAGCAGGCGATACCGGATCGTCCGCTCCTGCGTAATCGGCCTGTAAGTTCCCAAATAACCCATCACTTTCTGTTTCAGGGCGAAGACTACTGCGTAAAATGGCGTCGTACCGACCAGGGTATCCGCCACGGCTTTGGGAACCGACGCATCCGAAAGAATCAGTGGTAACGCGGTTCGGAACGTAACCGGTGAGTTGTAGAAGAAGGAAAGCGATTCAAAATCCGGGCGGTTTGGTTTAACGTTTAGTTGCATCATCCGACTTTTGCGGTTGCATTGAAACTGCTCCGTGCCATTGAAGATAGCAAACAGATCCGGATTGCTGAACTGGTATAGAACGCCTAAAACCGGGTCTGATGAGCTAAAATCCAGGTAGCAATTTCCGCTCATCTCGTGGTGGATTCCCTCCGAAAAGTAATTAAGCTCTCGGCGGTACCGGTACCGGAGCGTTTTCTGGCTGCTCAGTTTTTGCGACGTTTTGCGGAGGACATCCTCCGCCGAAACGGTTCCTGACTGGGCAAAACCGGGCGTTTTCGTGTATAATACCAGAAAAAAGGACATGGCAAGAGTCATAGAAATCAATGATTTCATCGGCGTCAGTTGTAAGAGTGGAAAAAAATGGGGAAGTGATGGAAACGCTTATTTCAAACTAGTCAGCGTTTTTTGGAGGAGTTTGCGGAAAAATGGGGAGAAGCCAGTGCCAGAATTTTGATCTGTTCAATCTGACCGTCCTTTAGTTTCACGTATACATCCATGCCTCGGCCTTCGCTGTTTTTCGAAAAGAGAATCAGTTCGGTCGGCGGTTCGGTCCCGGCTTTTCGGCTTTTAAGTTGGATTTTTCTAATCAGATTCTGTGTCCCGTTGGGCGTATCGATCACCGCGAACGCGTTCGTGGTATGGATTGAAAAGTTTCCGGCAAGCGTTGTCATTTTTCTCGGCGGATTCACCGATGCGTCCGGTATTTTTGGAAGCATCAGCATGATCAGGATTACCAGCAGAAGACCGTAGCTCCCTATAAACCGGCGCGAAGACGGTTTTCGGTTCATCATTTCAATCCGTTTTTTGATGATCAGTTCGGTGAAATTAGTTGATAAAGTCACTCGCAAACCGCTGATACGCACCAGCATATATTGATAGTTTTTAGAGTCGAATCCACGCCGTAGTATCTGCTGATCGACCCTGAATTCCAGATTTTCTTTGATGGCCTGTTTCAAAAACCAGCTCACCGGATTAAACCAGAAAAAAACCGTACATACTTCCACCAGCAATACGTCTAGTGTATGCCATTCTGTAACGTGGATTTGCTCATGTTGCAGAATCGAACCACGTTCTTCCTCCGAATGCTTTGCCGGGTTTAAATAAATGGCTTGCCAGAACGAAAACGGGTTCAAATCGTCGCTAACCGCCCGGAAACGAAACCCATTGTACGTCACCCGTTGCGTACTCATGTGGATGCGATAGAGCGACAGTAACTGCACCACCAGCCGCAACGTCATCACGGCAACGCCGAACCAGAACAGGATCAACAGCCCGTCCCAGCCATTCCAGGAAGCGGCCTGCTGCAATACAGGTGTCGTCATTTTCCAGTCAATCGGTACTTGAATCGGGCGGATCAGGCTCTCATTTTCACTGACAAACGGGGCCAGATCGACCAGCGGATAAAGTAGCGAGGAAATAAGTCCCAAAACCAGAAAAAGGCGGTTTAGGGTAAAAAACGTCAGTCGCGCCAGAACCACCCGGTACACCAAAAAGAAGAGCAATAGGGCCATACTGGCCTGAAGTAGGTATACAAAAACGGCAGGCATATTAGCTGGGTTTTCGTTTTTCAATCAGATCGATAATCTCTTTCAATTCATCGGCGCTAATCTTTTTGTCTTCGGCAAAAAATGCCACCAGTTCTTTAAAGGAGTTCCTGAAATAATCGCTCACAAAACCGCTCATGAACCCTTTCTTATACTCTTCTTCGCTAATCAGCGGCTCATAACGATATGTATTTCCCAACTTTTCGCTTTTAAGGTATCCTTTGCGCTCCAGATTGCGAATGGTGGATGCCAATGTCGTATACGGCGGGCGCGGTTCGGGCAGTTGATCCAGAAAATCTTTGACGAAACTGCCTTTATTTTTCCAGATGACCAGCATCGCTTCTTCTTCCTGCGTGGTTAGCTTATTCACGATCTACGATTTTTTCGTAAATCTACGAATATTTCGTAGACATTTATAAATCAAGTGATAAATAAAAAAAGCAGACGTCGGAGAAGAAAACCGCCTAATTTCGCTCCACTGTCACCCGGGCACTGCCCATCGGTATCCCGACCCCACAGGAGCTTTTTAAGGACGTAATCGTGTATTCCGCCGAACTGGTGGGGGCCACCGTCAGTATGTACGGATTGAGAAACGTTCCGTTCACCTGTGTACCGTCGGACAAAACAAACGACCAGGGCGGCAGCCCGTTTTTGAACGCCACCCGCACTTTGGAGGTCTGGCCGGGCCGGATAGTGCCCTCCCCTGCCACAATGGCCTGGCTGACGTTGGGAGCCAGAATTTTAATCGTCGTTTCGGAACCAGCCACTGCCGGGCTGGTCGAAGCTACGCGCAGCCGGACGGTATTGAGGGTGTCTTTCAGGTAAGCCGGTGTGATGGTGGCTTTCAGAACGCCATCCTTGTACGTCGTTGCCAGATTGACAAACCGCCCGCTGGTGTCGGCCACCTGCACAACGTACTTGTTGTTGGCGTAAAACCGCCCGGCGGTCGTAAACGGAACGGTAATTTCGGCACCGTGGCAAATCGTTCGGGCCGACAGATTGCCGGTGGTGATGGTCGATGGCGGAATGTTCACTTTCACAAAGGCCCGCCCGCTGTACTCCCCGACCCCGCAGGCACCACCCGCCGACGTGATGGCGTACCCCGTCGGATTGTTCGGCGTTACACGAATTGTATGCGGGCTTCTGGTGATGTTATTTTCGTAGGTTCCGTCGGTCAGCAACACGAACCACGGTCCGCCCCCGCCGAAGTCGATGTTCAGTTCGGCGGTTTTCCCTTCCTCAATTTTGATGGTATCGTTCCGCAAAACCGCTACGGCCTGAGCCGCCACGGCCAGATTTTCGCTGTTGCTGCTGATGGCCGGGAGTGTCGCCACCACCCGAATTTTATAAGCCCCTTTGGGGGAAATCCCGTAAGGCAGCCGCGCCGTCAGTGGGCTGGCGGTGCCGGAGCCGGAAATGGTTGTCCAATTCTCCGTTGAATCGGCGAGCTGGGCCACAAACCCGTTCCCAGCCTGGTATCTTCCGGTTGCCGTAAAAGCCACCTGAAAGGGCGTTCCGGTACAAATCCGATAGCCGCCGTTCGGTGCTTTCAGCGTGATTTCCGGGTTTGGATTTTCGTTAACATTGACAATGATTTCACCCGAAACCGCTCCGCTTCCGCAGGGGCCGCTGACGTTCACGACTTTGTAAATCGTTGGTTTCTCCGGTGTTACGGTTATTTCATACGGCGTCGTCATGGTATTCTGCACTTTCGTTCCATCCGACAACACAAAGGACCACGGCCCGTGACCGCTCAGCGCCACGCGAAACGTAGCGGGTTGACCGGGCAAAACCGTCACCGCGTTACTGCCGTCGGGCAGTTCGATTCGCGCACCCGGAACGGGCAAAACCCGGAGCGATTGCGCCGTGCCGTTCACCACCGGATTGGTGGACGCAACCCGCAAACTATAGCGGCTGCCAGCCGCCGTCGTCACAGGAATAACACCCGCCAGCGTCCCGTTGCCGAAAGGTCCCGCTTTAGTGGGTTCGCTCAGGTTCGTCACTTTTCCGCTGGCATCGACCAGTTGCAGCACAAATTTATTATCGGGTGAAAACCGCCCTCCCGACGAAGTGTAGGGCACCGAAACCGGCGATCCGGCGCAAACTGCCAGGCCGTTCAATTCTCCGGTCAGTACTTCGGGCAGGGCCACTTTGTGGCTATCCGCTTGCGCCCGCAGGGCCGCCGTGTCGATCCGCATGGTGGTATCACGCTGAAACATAGCCTTATAAGCGCTATCTTTCAGGAATTTTTCATAGAGCGAATCTTTCCGGATTATAATCAGGGTATCAGCCAAAGCGGTTTGCCGACCGGCTTTCCGCCCCCCTCCCGACGCTCCGATGGTGATGATGCCAACGATCCCCACAACGATACTCAACAACGTAAATTTATTCATGCAACTGCGGTTCAGCTTCAAAATCGGATGTTCTTTCCGTTAAGTTAACGAACTTTGCGTTAATGGTTTTTGAAATGCAAAGTTCGTTAACTATAACGGAAAGTTTGCAGACAGTAGTACAAAGTTAATCAGCCCGCATGAACGAGGAATTGATCCAGCTTCAGGTATCCGAAATAATTCGGGAAACGCACGACACCAAGACGCTTCTTTTGCAGCCCACTGACGGGCAATCGATTCCGTACCAGGCCGGGCAATTTCTGACACTTTTGTTTCATCACCTGGGCCACGAAGTCCGCCGGTCGTATTCGCTGAGTTCAACACCGGGCGACGCTTCGCCGGGCAACGATTCGCCCGAAAAACCGGCTGAACCCTTGAGTCTGACCATCAAACGGGTTGAGAACGGCGAAATTTCCCGTCATTTACTCGATCATCTGCACATTGGCGATATCCTCACCAGCTTACCGCCGGCCGGCCGGTTTACGCTGGAAACCGCTCCCGACCAGCAACGGGATATTGTGCTGATCGGTGCCGGAAGCGGTATTTCGCCCCTGTTCGGTATTCTGAAACAGGTTTTGCGCGATGAGCCGAAAAGCCACGTTACGCTGCTGGATTGCAATACCAGTGAACGAACTATTATTTTTCATACCCAACTCGAAGCGTTGCAACAACAGCATCCCGACCGGTTTCAATTGATCCATTTGCTCAGTCAGCCGTCGGACAACTGGCGGAAAGCGGGCAATATTCGTCGGGGACGACTGAACAATTGGCTGCTGGAAAACATGCTGCCGGAATTGACCCGATTTGAGCGGGATGCCGCGCGCTGGTACATTTGCGGGCCGTTTGCGTTTATGCGGATGGTACAGATTACCCTGATTTACGCCGGTATCCGGCTGGATGCGATCAAAAAAGAAAATTTTGTCATCGAACCCGTCACGCGAACCCCACCGCCGGAACTGGCCAAAGATCACCGGATTCTGCTGCGGTTTCGGGGAACCGAATACGACATCGACGTTCCGGCTTACAAATCCATTCTGCAAGCGGCTCTGGATCACGGCGTTCACTTGCCGTATAGCTGCAAAGGCGGACGGTGTTCGAGCTGCGCGGTTCGGCTGAAAGCGGGCGAAGTTCACATGACGATCAACGATGTACTGACCGAACGCGACCTCAACAACGGCTGGGTGCTGACCTGTACCGGTTACCCGGCATCGGAAGGCTTAATCCTGGAAGCCTAACCCTGTCAGTGGTCGAAGACCCTGTCAACGGCAAATCGCAGGCAAAACCGGTTTGTACAAACCCGCTTATTTTACTTTAACCTCTCCGAAACTTCACGCCCCAATTTTCTGTTAGATTTAAGAATAAGGCTATCACAACGTGACCGAAAACAACACCCCCGCCCGCGCTGCCGGGCTTACTGACATTGACCTGACGGGCTACGAACAGATTGAGGTATTAGGCGCCCGCGAACACAACCTGAAAAATATTGATGTTACCATTCCCCGCAACAAACTGGTGGTGGTGACGGGAATTAGCGGCAGCGGCAAATCGTCGCTGGCGTTCGATACCATTTATGCCGAAGGACAACGCCGGTACATGGAGAGCTTTTCGGCCTACGCCCGCTCGTTTATCGGTAATATGGAACGACCCGACGTCGATAAAATCAACGGATTGAGCCCGGTTATTTCCATCGAGCAAAAAACCACCTCCAAAAATCCGCGTTCGACGGTTGGAACCACCACCGAAATTTACGACTTTCTACGTCTGCTCTACGCCCGCGCCGGAGAAGCGTTTTCGTACGTGACGGGCCGGAAAATGGAGCGCCAGTCGCAGGATCAGATCATTGACACCATTCTGACGCACTATTCCGGCAAAAAACTGACCTTGCTGGCGCCCATCGTGCGGGGTCGGAAAGGACATTACCGCGAACTCTTCGTTCAGATTGCCAAGCTAGGCTACGCCAAAGTACGCGTCGACGGCGAAGTGGTGGACATTGTGCCAAAAATGCAGCTCGACCGGTATAAAGTCCACGATGTGGAGATTGTAATCGACCGGATTGTGCCCAAACCGGAAGACCGGTATCGCCTGAGCCAGTCGGTGCAGACGGCATTGAAACAGGGAAAAGGCGCCATGCAGATTCTGGATGAGAAAAAACAGTTGACGTATTTCTCCCAGAATCTGATGGACCCCGAATCGGGCATCAGCTACGATGAGCCGTCACCCAACACGTTTTCGTTCAATTCGCCCTACGGAGCCTGCCCGGTTTGCAACGGTTTGGGGCTTATCGAAGAAATCACGGAAGAATCGGTTATTCCAGACAAGTCACTCAGTATCAGCCGGGGAGCGATTGCTCCACTGGGCGAATACCGCGAACTCTGGTTTTTCCGGGAAATCGAAGTCATTCTAAAAAAATACAAACTCAGCCTGACTACCCCGGTTGAAAAATACCCGGCCGATCTGCTGCACGCACTGCTGTATGGCACCGAAGACGAAGCGACGATGCCGTCGAAGAAATTTCCGGGGCAGGATTATTACAATTTCAAGTTCGAAGGCGTCATCACCTTTCTGAAACGCCAGCAGGAAAGCGCCGATTCGGCCGGTCGCTCCGACAAAATTCAGGAGTGGCTGAAGGATTTTACGGTCATCAAAACCTGCCCGGAATGTGAAGGGGCACGCTTGAAAAAGGAATCGCTGTGGTTTCGGATGGATGGCAAAAACATTTCCGAGCTGGCGCGAATGGATATTTCGGAACTGGCAGACTGGATGATGGGTCTGGAGAATCGCCTGTCGAACCGGCAGAACGTGATTGCCAAGGAGATTCTGAAAGAAATCCGGAAGCGGATCGGTTTTTTGCTGGACATCGGGCTGGATTATTTGATGCTCGACCGGCCTTTGCGAACGCTCTCCGGCGGAGAAGCCCAACGCATCCGGCTGGCTACACAGATCGGCACGCAACTTGTTGGTGTTCTGTATATTATGGACGAACCCAGCATCGGTTTGCACCAGCGTGACAACGTCAAACTGATCGATTCGCTCAAAAATCTGCGCGATTTGGGCAATACGGTTTTGGTCGTTGAACACGATAAAGACATGATGCTCGAATCCGACTTCATTCTGGACATCGGGCCCGGGGCCGGGCGGCACGGTGGTCAGGTGGTGGGCTCCGGAACACCCGAACAATTTCTGAAAAACGGCAGCACCACGGCGGCTTATCTGAGCGGTCGCCGGGCGATTGAAGTGCCGAAAGAACGGCGGAAAGGCAACGGGAATCAACTGATTATCAAAGGAGCAACGGGCCATAATCTAAAGAACGTGACCATGAAGTTGCCGCTGGGTCAGATGGTTTGCATTACGGGTGTGTCGGGCAGCGGCAAATCGTCGCTGATTCACGAAACGCTGTTTCCGGTTTTGAACAAGCATTTTTATAAGTCGAAACGCGAGGCTCTGCCGTTCAAATCGGTCGAGGGACTGGAGCACCTGGACAAGGTGATCGAGGTGGATCAGTCACCCATCGGCCGGACACCCCGTTCCAATCCGGCGACGTATACCGGCATGTTTTCCGACATCCGTACGCTGTTTGCCGAACTGCCCGAAGCCAAGATTCGGGGCTACAAACCGGGGCGGTTTTCATTCAATGTCAAGGGTGGCCGCTGCGAAGAGTGCGAAGGTGCGGGGATGAAGAAAATCGAAATGGAGTTTTTGCCGGACGTTCACGTCATGTGCGAAACCTGCAAGGGCAAACGCTTCAACCGCGAAACGCTGGAAGTGCGTTTCAAAGGGAAATCCATTGCCGACGTGCTGGACATGACCGTCGAACAGTCACTGGAGTTTTTTGCGAGTCAGCCGAAAATTTTGCGCAAAGTGCAGACGCTGAACGACGTTGGGTTAGGGTATATCACGCTCGGCCAACACGCCACGACGCTATCCGGCGGGGAAGCGCAACGGGTGAAACTGGCGGAGGAACTGTCGAAGAAGGATACGGGAAAAACCATGTACATCCTCGATGAACCCACCACCGGCCTTCATTTTCAGGACATTGCGCATTTGCTGGATGTGCTGAACAAGCTGGCGGATAAAGGCAATACGGTTTTGATCATCGAACACAACCTGGATGTCATCAAGGTTTCCGACCACCTCATCGATATGGGTCCGGAAGGTGGCAACAAAGGCGGTACTATCGTCGCGGAAGGCCCGCCGGAGAAAGTCGCGAAGGTGAAAGGCAGCTATACCGGGAAGTTTCTGGCCGCGGAGCTAGCGGCTGGTGGAAAACGGTGAAACGATTTTTGGTTCAGGAAGATAACCGGATAAGCTCACGAGTTAAACCGTAGCTCATCCGGTTATTTGCATTTAACAACCTGTCTTTCAGTTATGCGGTTTCAATGCTGATGGCCTTTCGTATTGAGTTAATGATTGGGCTTGCATGAAAACCAGTGTCTTGACGGGAGAATTTTGGCACCCAACCGGTTATTTTACTGAAGTAACCGTCACATCGTACGCCAGGGGTGAGTATGGGGTGACCGTGTAGGTTGTCTTGTCGACAATCCCTTGTGTTCCATAGCCAAGCGAGGACGCAAAAACCAGTAAAGCCTTGTCACCGACATTGAGTTGGGACAGCCCGTTCAGTAAACCGGCAACTACCGTAGCCTGCCTCACTCCCACACTGATTTCCCTGGCGGTTTGCGTTTCAAAGGGAGTTTTTCCGCGCAAGGTTTGCGCAGAGTAGGCAACGGTGACAGTTTTGCCTGATGTGACTTTGGGTCCGGTACCCTGGGTTAACCTGTAGACCCAGACACTATCTTTAGAGCCTTCGACGAATGCTTTAAGCGTAGGACGTCCGAGCTTTTTAATGGCAGCATAGTCCATAATTTGCTCGGTTTCCGTCCGGGAGTGGTGTAGCTTGACATTAAAGACTACGGGAACATATTCTGGAATTTTGGAACTGCCCTGCCCAAATGCCAGGTTAGAAGGCATAAAAAACAGGGCCCGCTGACCTTCTTTCATCAACAAAAGTCCTTCTTCAAGCCCAAGGACAACGACACCTCTAACAAAAGGCGAATAAACCGATTTGGTTTGATTAGCGCTGTCCACCAAAATTGTTTTATTGCCATCGATGTACGACAAAGTGAAATTGAATTCAATTTCTTCGTTCAGCTGCGCTCTTTTATTTCGTGTAGAGGTGGTATCCGAAAATGCATAATACAAACCGGTAGACGTAGGCGTCACTTTGTTTAGCAGCTGATTGGCACTGAGGTAATCTTTAATTTGTTGGTCGTTTTTTTCGGCCGCTCCAGCGCTCGGATCATTGAAATTATTCTTACAGGCACTGACGGCCAGATACAGGAAAATGTAAAGATAGAATGGGTGGAATTTCATCTTGCTGGTAATTAAAGGTTATCAATACCCAACGATCCCACTGATTGGCAAACCGTTGTAACCGCCGGGAAATAGGCTGGCTATAGTTGACAAAGTAGACCTAGGTTAAGTTCATCTACCCCATTCCGATCCGGCATCGACGCTGAGCGCCCATGCGGGTTACCGAAAGAACAGCCGCTTTACAGGCAAAGGCCACCGCCAGAGCGCCATTGAAACAATTCAATTGCCCGCAGCGGTGGAATCTACCGCCGTGACGGCTGGGGCCGGAATCAGGCGGGCCACGGTATTCGTGTGCAGATAGGCACCGAGCGTAATCACGACATTCGGAACACCGGCTTCGTGGAACTGCCAAGCGGCATTTTCGGCCGTCGCTATACCGGTCACCCGAATACCGGTCAGCAACTCCGCTTCGGTTTCGTTGGGTGTGAGCAGGTAGAGATATTGAAAAAGAGTGGGAGAAAGCGGTTGGGCAGGTGCCGGGTTCAGAATGACCCGCAGTCCTTTTCGTAACGCTGCCGGCTGGCGCGTTCGACGGTGGGCAGCGGAATTTCCAGGTGAATCAGCACAAGAGACGAATCCGTCAGGGCATCGATGGCCTGTTCCACTTCATCGGTTCTCAGATTTCCGTTGGAGCCGGGTGCTACTGCAATGCAGTTTTCGCCCGCAGCATCGACGTTGATGAGCGCCACCCCGGACGGATTTTTCGGATCGGTAAAGACAAAGGAGGTATTGATGCCTTCGCGCTGAAACTGCGACAGAGCCTGCTGGCCGAAAATGTCGTTGCCAACTTTCCCCACAAAAACCACGGAAGCGCCCAGACGGGCGGCTGCAACGGCCTGATGAGCGACCGGGATCCATCAGGAATGTGCTGCCAATCACCGTTTCGCCGGGTACCGGTAGTCGATCGGTTTTCAGCACCATACCGGTATTTGAACTGCCGACGACGCAGATTGTTGCAGTCATCGGAGTTTAGGAATCGCCTGAAGCCCAAATATACCTTGAATTGATGCAAATCTACAGGCTGAACGAACGGGAAAATTTGAACGGTTTTAAACGGAACGACGATCCGGATGAGAAACCGGTGATTCGGCAGAAGTCGATTGGAGCTTGCCAACACCGCTCAGATCCTGAATGGGTTGTAATTCGCCAATGACCTGAAGGTCAGCGTCAGAGGCATCCGTTTCAATTCCAATCCCCAGTTGCTGGCGCATTTCGTCGGCGGTCAGGCTGTGGCCATCGTGACTCCAGCCGGGCGGGGCCAGCAGGTATTTTATCTTCTGGCCGAACGGCCCCGGTATACGAAGGTCGTCCACCAGTTTTTTCCATTCGTGAAAAACCAGATTAGCGGGCGAGTGATCGGTAATGTTGGTGGTCAATCCGTAGCGGACGGGGTCGGTCGGTTCTTCCTCGGCAAACGTGCCAAACAGACGATCCCAGATGATGAGCATCATGCCCATATTCCGGTCGAGGTAACGGACGTTCGAAGCGTGGTGAACCCGGTGGTGCGAGGGCGTTACCAGAAACCATTCCAGAAAACCGAGTCGTTTAACGTATTGGGTATGAACGATGATACCGTAAATCTGGGTCGCCGAATACATAAACACGATGTCTTCGGCCCGGAAACCCAACAACGCGATGGGAATAAAATAGATAAACCGGTAAACCGGTTGAAGCACCGAAGAGCGGAAGCCGACCGTCAGATTAAATTCTTCCGAAGAGTGGTGCGTGACGTGCACCGCCCAGAACAGTCGGCAGAAATGATCGACCCGGTGCAGCCAGTAAAAGGCAAAATCTTCCAGAATCAGGAGCGTCAGCCAGTACAGCCAGGGCATCGTGATTTCTGTCAGGCGGTATTGATAAACCCACACCAGAACGCCCACATAAAACCCCCGAACCAGTAAATCGACGCTCATATTGAGCACAGTCAGGTAACAATTCTGGAGGATTCCTTTAACCGAGTAGTATGAGCGATGCTGGTAATAGCTCAACAACATCTCTGCGCCGATAATGAGCACGTACAGAGGTGTGGAGAGCATCAACAGCAAAGACTCCCTAAATCCGATCATTTTTCTGTGTTACGGTAAATACATTACAAATTACTGCATTGGTGGACAGTTTTTAATGAACTTCTGATTAGAAATTCATTAAAAATCAGCTCAATTGTTGAAAACTACAAAACCATTTCCTTTTTACCAACGCACCTGCCCATCCCCCACAACAACCCATTTCTCGGTGACTAGTTTTTCGAGTGCGAATGGCCCCCGGGCATGCAGTTTCTGCGTCGAAATACCAATTTCGGCACCCAGTCCAAAAACGCCCCCATCGGTGAAGCGGGTCGACGCATTGGCGTAAACGGCAGCCGCATCTACTTCATTCAAAAACCGGTCGATGGCCGCCGGGTCGCGGGAAATAATCGCTTCGGAATGGCGCGACGAATACGCCTGAATGTGCGACAAGGCATCTTCCAAACCGCCGACCACTTTGATGGCACATTTATAGTCGAGAAACTCCCGGCCAAAATCACTCAATTGAGCGGGTTGAAGCATTGGATAATTCGCTGACGCTAAGATAGGGTACGCATCTTCATCCGCAAAAACCTCGACATTCCATTTTGTAAAATCGTCCACCAGCATCGGCAAAAAAGCTTCCGCAACCGCCTGATCGACCAACACGCAATCCAGCGAGTTACAAACCGACGGGCGCGACACGCGGGCGTTGATGACAATATCCCGGGCTTTTTCCAAATCGGCCGTCCGTTCAACGTAGGCATGACAAACACCCGCGCCGGTTTCGATGGTCGGCACCAGCGAATTTTTCCGGACATACTGAATCAGCGAATCCGAACCGCGCGGAATAATGATATCGATATACCGCGTGGCCGTCAGCAATTCGTTGACCACCGACCGATCCGGTGGCATCAGCGCAACGGCGGCTTCAGGGATGTCAAACTCCGCCAGCACCTGGTGAATCAACCCGACAATTGCCAGATTGGAATGATGCGCTTCTTTCCCGCCTTTCAGCACACAAGCGTTTCCCGACCGCAGACAGAGCGAAGCCACGTCCAGCGTCACGTTGGGCCGCGACTCGTAAATAACACCCACCACGCCCAGCGGAACCGCCAGTTTACGCAATTGCAGCCCCTGTTCAATGGTTGTTTCCAGTAAAACGTTGCCACTTGGATCGGGCAAAACCGCTACCGTCCGCAGGCTATCTGCCAGATCACAAATCCGCTTTTCATTCAGCAACAACCGGTCTTTTTTCGGATCGGTATCCGGCATGGCATCCAGATCTTTCTGATTTTCAGCCAGGATTGCTTCCCGGTTTTCCAAAACCACGTCCGCCAGCCGATTGAGCAGCGCGGTTTTCTGTTCGGCAGACAGGCGCCGGACGAAGGCCGAAGCAAACTTCGTTTCCTGAAGAAGAGGAGTTACTGCATTCATACAATCCACTGTTTTTACAAAAGTACAATATCGTTGGCATTTGCCACTTCCACATTTTGCTGGTTCAACTGCGGCAGTAAATCCGACGACGACAGCCGGGCGCGCGCTACGGCCACTGTCGAGCCGTTTTCGTCACAAATCTCGACCACTTCGCCAGCCGCAAATTCGCCTTCTACTGCCCGAACACCAACCGCCAGCAAACTGTTCCGCCGGCCCAGAGCCGCTACCGCCCCGGCGTCGATGAGCAGCGTTCCGGCGGTGAGGCTGCCGCTCCCCAGCCAGCGTTGCCGCGACGAGGGCGTGCTAACCTGTGGGGTAAACGCCGTCCCGGTTTCGCCCCGCAACGCCCGCAAAATGCCATCGGGCTGTTTCAGACCAAAAATCGCCACCCGAATGCCCATGCGCGTCGCCAGTTTGGCAAATGTCAGTTTGGAAGCCATGCCGCCCAGCCCCAGCGCCGATTTTTCGTCCCGAACAATCCCGAAAACGGATTCATCCACCTGGTTGACCGTTGGGATAATATGCCCGTCCTGATCCAGCAAACCGCCCACCGAGGTGCAAAGCATCAGGGTTGACGCGCCGAAACCGACCGCCATGAGCGTAGCCAGTTCGTCGTTATCCGAGAATTTCAATTCGCGGTCGCTGACCACGTCGTTTTCGTTGGCGATGGGAATAATGCCATTTTTCCACAATTCCTGCACGGTTTCTTTCAGTTGCAGAAACTGCTGCCGGTCGGCGAAGTGATGGCGTTCGCAGAGCGTTTGCGCAATTGGAATGTTATATTCGGAGAAAAACCGGTTATAGACATTCAATAACAGCAGATTACCGACGGCGGCTGCCGCTTTCCGTTGTGCGATTTCGCCCCGGTAGCCGTCGATCAGCCCTTTTCCGGCCCCCACCGCGCCCGACGACACCAACACAATGTGGTACGATTGACGCAACTCGGCCACTTGCCGGGCAATGTCGGCAATCACGGCTTCATTCAGCGAACCGTCCGGCTGCGTAATCGAGGCCGTACCAAATTTAATAACTAAAACTGACACGCTTGAACTGAGATTAAAGAAAGAAACTGAAAGATGTTGTTCGCGACGAAGTGAATGAGGGCGCAAAATTACGAAACCATCGGAGTAATCCGGGATTTAATCCGGTTGATTCTTGAAAAGAGGTGCCAAGACTGGTTCGGTGAAGGTGGCTTTTTTTTGCAGCGTTTGCTTCAACAGCTTCATGTATTCCGGTCGGGGGATTTCAATGGCGCCAAACCGACGGACATTGTCATTGATAAACTGCGTATCCAGCAGCTCAAATTGTTGTTTTCGCAGGATTTCGATCAAGAAATGGAAGGCCACTTTGGAGGCATTCGGAACGGTATAGAACATCGATTCGCCGAAGAAAACCGCCCCCAGGGCCACGCCGTATAAACCGCCCACCAACTGATTATCGATGTACGTTTCAACGCTGTGGGCCATTCCCATCCGGTGCAAATCCACGTAGGCTTCCACGATTTCTTCCGAAATCCAGGTACCGTCGTTCTCGGATCGGGGCAGGGCACACTTACGCATAACCTGCTCAAAATCAGTATTAATGCGTATTTCGAACAGTTTTTTATTCAGAACCGGCCGCAGGGATTTGGCAGGTTGGTAGGTGTCGAGCGGAATGATGGCGCGGGGATCGGGCGAGTACCAATAGAGCGTATTGTCCGTATCGGCCATCGGAAAGATACCATTGATGTAGCCATAAATCAGATCATCAGAGGACAGACGATACATGAAAATTCGCTAAAGTTGTCACAACAAATATATAAAAAAACTCATTGGTAAAAAATCCGGGGCTGGCTGAACCATTCTGCTTTTTTTTCGTTATTCTATTGCACAATCGGAACAATTCCTTTATCATTGTCCCGCTTTTTGGCAATCACATTAATGGCAACACGCGTCTATATACCGACTTTCTACCATACAACGCCATTTCGGTTCAGGTCCGAAAGGACCCGACCTTGTTGCTTGCCTATGCGGTGAGCATCCGCTCCTGCGGCTCGTCCCTTTCTTATTTTTAATAATCAACAAACTTTTTTGATCACAGCCAACCGGTTTTGTCGCCGGGCAAAGGTGTATTCATTCGATCAAACGACAATGATTTCAGAAGTAAACAACGATACTTATGTAGTGCAGGTGGCTGACGAAAACCACCTTCAACTGGCCGAAGCGATCTGCAAAGAAATGGAGGAAAGCGCCAAGGCACGCGGTACGGGTATTGCTAAACGCTCGCCTTTGTACCTGATGGAAAAAATGCTGGAAGGCAAGGCGATCATAGCCACCACAAAGTACGGTGAATGGGTCGGTTTCTGTTACATTGAAACCTGGCAACACGGTAAATTTGTGGCTAATTCGGGTTTGATCGTGCATTCTGCCCACCGCAAGAGCGGCATTGCAACCCGCATCAAAAACGCAGCCTTCAAGCTCTCCCGTACGAAATACCCCGACGCCAAGATCATCGGATTAACGACGAGCCTGGCGGTCATGAAAATAAATTCCGACTTAGGTTACGAACCTGTGACGTTCAGCGAATTACCGGCTGATGATGCGTTCTGGAAAGGCTGTTCGAGCTGCGTCAATTACGATATTCTGACCCGGACCAACCGGAAACACTGTCTGTGCACGGGCATGCTGTATGACCCTGAGCAACACAAAAAACCGGAAGAAAAAACCCAATGGAATTTCCTGAAAGAATCGAAGCTGTATGAACGCTGGATGCGAATCAAACAACGTATTCTGATGCGTTTTCAGGAACGTCCCCGTGTCAGGAAACCCGAACGTGAACTGGAAACCGTCGGGTAAGGAAGTCATTGTAAAGGTTATTCAAGTGATTTTAAGTCCCTTTCGGCGGTTGGCTGGAAGGGATTTTTTAGTTTTGTGCTGAATTAAGTATTAGATCGCTAAAGATTAAAGATTTCCATACGTTCCATAGTCCACTGTGATGTCTCAACAGAAAAAAGTAGTACTTGCCTTTAGTGGAGGTCTCGATACCTCGTTTTGCGTTAAATATTTATCCGAAGATCTGGGGTATGAAATCCATTCCGTGCTGGTCGATACGGGCGGTTTTTCGGAGGCCGACCTGAAAGCCATCGAAGAGCGGGCATATTCTCTGGGCGTGAAGCACCACACCGCCATCGCCAAAACCGACGATTATTACCAGCAGTGTCTGAAGTATCTGGTTTTTGGTAACATTCTGAAAAACAACACGTATCCGCTGAGTGTGAGTGCCGAACGGATTTTTCAGGCCATTGCGGTAGCCGAATACGCCCGAGAAATCGGTGCCAACGCCATCGCCCACGGCAGCACCGGCGCGGGGAACGACCAGGTTCGGTTTGACATGGCCTTCCGGATCATTGCACCCGATGCGGAAATCATTACGCCGATCCGCGATCTGCGGCTTTCGCGCGAAGCCGAAATCGAGTATCTGAAATCGAAAGGAGTGGAGCAGGAATGGCACAAAGCCGCTTATTCCATCAATAAAGGGCTGTGGGGCACCTCGGTCGGTGGCCGCGAAACGCTGACTTCCAGCGGTTTTCTGCCTGAATCAGCCTGGCCAACGCAGGTGACGAAAACCGAACCGGAGCAAATTACACTGCATTTCAAAGCCGGTGAATTACAGGGCATCGGCGCCGAACCCATCGGCGATCCAGTTCAGGCCATTCAACAACTGGCGGAACTGGCCGGACCTTTCGGCATCGGGCGGGATATTCATGTGGGCGATACCATCATCGGCATCAAGGGCCGCGTCGGTTTTGAAGCGCCCGCTCCGCTCGTTATCCTGAAAGCGCACCACGCCATCGAAAAACACGTGCTGACCAAATGGCAGCAATACTGGAAAGACCAACTGGCGAACTGGTATGGCACAATGCTCCACGAAGGCCAGTTTCTGGACCCGGTGATGCGCAACATCGAAACGTTCCTGACGGATACGCAGAGCCACGTGACGGGCAAAGTCCACGTGCTGCTGGCGCCGTACCGCTTCCAGGTGCTCGGCATCGAATCGCCGTTCGACCTGATGTCGTCCACTTTCGGCAGCTACGGCGAGATGAACAACGCCTGGACCGGCGACGATGTCCGCGGCTTCTCGAAAGTGATGTCGAATCAGTTGATGATTTATGGAAAAGTGAAAGAGGCTAACAATGGATAATGAACAATGAACAATGAATAATGAAGATCATACACACTTTCATTATTCATTGTTCATTGTTCATTATTCAATATTCACAGGATATTGAATGTAATCATCGACGCCAGCCTTCCGGGCATTGGCTTTTACCATCGTCAGGCTAAAACCGGCGTGAGTCGGGTTGCCGAGCAATTGGTAAAGGGACTCCTTGAATCGAAAGACGTTCAGCTTTCGCTGGCGGCTCCGACACACCAGGCCGAAACGCTGCGGTATGCGCGGGAAACCTTCGGCATACAGGCTCCTGCCCTGGTCAATCGACCATCGGAACTGGGTTGGGCAAAGCTGGAGAATGCGTTGCTCGGTCCGTTTGCGCCCCAGAGCCTGCCCTCGAAGGTGATTCGTCAGGTATTTTACCGTACCCGAAAAGCGCTGAACAGCGAACAGGCCCGGTTTTCGGCGAAGTTTTTACCAGCCAATGCGATTTATCACTCGCCGTTTTTTGCCATTCCGACTGACATTGGACGGATGCCAAATCTTCGGAAGGTGCTGACGGTGCACGACCTGATTCCGATTCACCACCCCGAATGGTTCCCGGCGGGCGAACGCGCCGTTAAAGATGCCCTTACGAACCTGCCAGCGGATGCGCAGGTTGTCACGGTTTCGGAAGCGACAAAAGCGGATTTTTGCCAGTATACCGGTTTTGATCCAGCCCGCGTCACGCCCATTCACCTGGCCGCTTCGCCGAATTTGTTCTTTCCGGTAACGGATACGCAACGAATCAAGGCAACGCAAAACCGCTTTGGGTTGGGCGACGAGTCGTACCTGCTCAGTCTGGCGACGCTGGAACCACGCAAAAACCTCGATCACCTGATTCGCTGCTTCGTCGCGCTGGCCGAAAGTGGTGAATTACCGACCGAAATAAAGCTGGTTCTGGTCGGGACGAAAGGCTGGAAAATGGACCAGATTCTGGATGAAATCGCCAAGAAGGAAAGCATCCGGAAGCGGCTGGTTTTTACCGGTTTTGTACCCGACGAAGATCTGGCCGCCATTTATTCCGGGGCGCTGGCGTTTGTGTATCCATCGCTGTTCGAAGGGTTCGGGTTGCCGCCCCTGGAAGCGATGCAGTGTGGTTTGCCGGTAATCACGTCAAATGTGTCGTCGCTGCCCGAAGTCGTTGGCGACGCGGCCCTTCAGGTTTCACCCACCGACGCCGACGCGCTGGCACAGGCCATTCTGACGTTGGTTCGGTCGGCCGATTTACGCAGCGAATTAACAACCAAAGCCCTTCGGCGGGCACAATTGTTCTCCTGGGAACGTTTCACCAATGAGCACATCAGGCTCTATCAAAGATTATGAATACGATTAACATTGGAATTATTGGCGGAGCGGGTTACACCGGTGGCGAATTGCTGCGGATTCTCCTCAACCATCCCAACGCGGACATTGCTTTTGTTCACAGTAAAAGTCAGGCGGGAAAACCGGTTTACAATACCCACACCGATTTACTGGGCGATACGGACTTGACGTTTTCGGGCGAAGATACCCGCGAACTGGTCAATCAGGCCGGGCTTTCGGTGATTTTTCTCTGTTCCGGCCACGGCGAATCGGCGAAGTTTTTAGCCGAAAATCCCATTCCCGACACCCTGAAAGTGATCGACCTCAGCACCGATTTTCGCGACGAGTCGAACGGTTTTGTATACGGTTTGCCCGAACTTCAGCGCGACCGGATTCGCCCGGCCACCAAAATTGCGAATCCTGGCTGTTTTGCCACCAGCATTCAACTCGCACTTTTGCCGCTGGCGCAGGCCGGATTGCTCACCGATGCCGTTCAGGTCAGCGCCATTACCGGCTCGACCGGCGCGGGGCAGTCGCTCAGTTCGACGACGCATTTCACCTGGCGAAACAACAACGTTTCGATTTACAAGGCATTTACGCACCAGCATTTGAAAGAGATTCGCCAGAGTCTGAACGCCCTGCAACCCGGTTTTGACCAGGCTATCCATTTTGTGCCGTACCGGGGCGATTTCACCCGGGGTATTATGGCAAACGTCTACACGCCTTACGCCGGAAGTCTGGAAGAAGCACGGCAGCTTTTCAAGAATTATTACGCGGGTCATCCCTTCACGCACGTCAGCGACACGCCCGTGGACGTGAAACAGGTGGTTAATACCAACAAATGCCTGATTCATCTGGAGTTGCACGACGGCCAGTTGCTGATTAGCAGCATCATCGACAACCTGACCAAAGGCGCATCGGGTCATGCCGTTCAAAACATGAATCTCCTGTTTGGTTTGCCGGAAGATACCGGTTTGCGACTGAAAGCGGTGGCGTTCTAACAGCCCCCACGGACCGGGGCGCGTAGCCTTCAGTCCGTGGCCATCACGATCCTGCCATTCCCCTTTTTTCGTTAGTTATTTCCCACAGTCGGCCAGTTATCGACTCCGACTAGCCGACCTTCTTCACGGACGCTATCTTTGGAATGCTAAAATGAAAGTAGCATTCCAAAGAGCGATGATTTTCCTGTCCAATTCAATGCTTCACTTTCAGAGCTAAAAAAGTGCGATAGATTCGTCTGATAGAATGTTGATCATACAAATTTATCGTACTTTACGGAGCCTATTTCACGTTAATTAAGCACGGCCTAAAGTCCGCGCGTACGTAGGCGATTTCGAGTTTTGTCTTATTTTTACAAAAAATATTCTAAACCCAATGGAAAATACGTCAACGGCAAAACCGTACCCCTGGCTAAAACAGTATCCGCAAGGCATGCCTGCCGAAATAAATCCCGACGCGTATCCATCGCTGGTCGAATTGATTGATGAAGGCTGTCAGCGGTTTGCGGATAAAGGGGCTTATGCCAACATGGACAAGGTGTTGACTTTCGGGGAAATAGATACGCTTTCCGGCCATTTTGCTTCGTACCTGCAAAACGTTCTGAAACTGCAAAAAGGAGATCGCGTGGCGATTCAAATGCCGAATCTGTTGCAATATCCGGTCGCTATTTTCGGCATTTTGCGGGCCGGGCTGGTGGTGGTCAATACCAATCCGCTGTATACGCCCCGGGAAATGCAGCATCAATTCAAGGACTCGGGTGCCAAAGCGATTGTCATTCTCGCGAATTTTGCCAGCAATCTGGAGAAAATCATCGACCAGACCGATATCAAACACGTCATCCTTACCAACGTTGGCGACCTGCTGGGATTCCCGAAAAAGCTGATTGTCAATGCAGTAGTCAAATATGTCAAAAAACTAATCCCGGCTTATCACCTGCCGCAAGCCGTGTCGCTGAGTGACGCGCTGAGCAAAGGAAGCCGACAGCCTCTGCAAAAAGTTCAGGTTGCCGGTTCCGACATGGCGTTTGTGCAATACACCGGCGGAACAACCGGTGTTTCGAAAGGGGCCGTATTGACCCACCGGAATATTGTTGCCAACACCGAAGCGGGCAGTAAATGGATGCAGATCGACCTCATGGGCGTTGAGCAGTGTGTCATCATCGCCCCGCTGCCTTTATACCACATTTATGCCCTGACCGTCAACGCGATGCTGGCCCTCAAAAGTGGCTGTCTGAATGTACTCATTACCAATCCGCGCGATATGAACGCGTTTGTTGACGAACTGAAGAAATACAAGTTCAACATGTTTGTCAGTTTGAATACGCTGTATAATGGTCTGGTGAATAATTCCCGCATTACGGAAGTCGATTTCACCAACCTCAAAATTGCTTCTGCCGGTGGCATGGCGTTGCAATCGTCGGTGGCCGAACGCTGGAAAAAACTAACCGGAATCACCATTTCCGAAGGATACGGTCTCTCCGAAACCTCACCCATTCTGACCTCGAACCCCTGCGACGGAACGGCCCGACTCGGAACGATTGGGCTCCCGCTGCCGAGTACGGAGCTGAAAATCATGCAGGAAGACGGTACCGAAGCACCGATGGGGATGCCCGGCGAAATCTGGGCCAAAGGACCGCAGGTTTTCCCCGGCTATTACAACCGCCCCGACGAAACCGCGAAGGTAATGGAAGGCGAGTACTTCAAAACGGGCGATATTGGCGTGATGGACGAAGACGGTTTTTTCCGGATCGTCGACCGGAAGAAAGATATGATTCTGGTATCCGGCTTCAATGTCTATCCCAATGAAATTGAAGATGTTATCGCTCGCTGCCCGGGCGTTCTGGAAGTAGCCTGCATTGGCGTTCCCGATGATAAATCGTCGGAAGCCGTCAAAATTTTTGTGGTCAAAAAAGATCCCAACCTGACGGCGGATGATATTCTCAACTACAGCAAAGAGCAGTTGACCAATTACAAACGACCGCGTCACATTGAGTTCCGGACGGAATTGCCGAAGAGTAATGTGGGCAAAATCCTGCGACGCCCCCTGCGCGACGAAGAACTCGCGAAATTAAATAAGAAGTAAGACGACAGGCGGTTTTTCAACCGCCTTTATTTTTGGATTAAGCCATGGCATATGGCATCGTCAACGGAAGGAATTCCTGCTGAAAAGCGACCACTAATTTCATGAATTGTGTCGTTTTTCGGCGGGAAACCTCAATTTCATTTCCATTTGCCAGACAGATACTCACACTTTTTCCCGTCCGGATTTCCTGGAGATAGAGCAGATTGATGATGCTTTTCTTATGCGGTCTCACAAAGATTTCCGACGGAAGACGGCCCTCCAGTTTCTTCAAGGTTAGCGATACGATCATCTCGGAACCGTCGCTGAAATGAACCACCGTATAGTTGCCTTTTCCTTCCAGCCAGGTAATGCGGTAGGCCGGAATTTTCCGGCGTTGCCCCCAAAACGGCAAGACGATATCCGGCAGGTTCAGGTGACGGGCGACCGACTGTAGCTGGAATTCTGAGTAACTATTTCTGGTGCCGGGATGGATTGCTACTTTCATATACGGAGCCGTTTGTATACAGAACTTTTACAAAAATGGTTTTTATTTTGATATAAAAGCAAGCCTTTTTTAACTATTTGCATCAAAACCGCAAAAATATTTTTCACTTTTTTGTTTTTTATCCCCTAGCTCGTCTTTAATAACGATTTTGGTAACATTCAGCCCATTTGCAACTTTGAAAAGCGGCTTCGTGTTTGTTTCAAAACTTACTTCATTCCCAGTAACTATTCATGGCGACCTTGTTAGACTTTGTTGGAAACACTCCACTCGTTGAATTAAAGCACATTAATCCAAATCCAGGCGTCAGCTTGTACGGCAAAATGGAGGGACACAACCCGGGCGGAAGCGTCAAGGATCGCCCGGCCTACAGCATGATCAAAGGCGCCATTGAACGGGGTGATTTAAAACCGGGTGTCAAACTGATCGAAGCCACCAGTGGCAATACCGGCATCGCGCTTGCCATGATTGCCCGCCTGTATAACGTTGACATTGAACTGGTTTTGCCCCAGAACTCGACCCGCGAACGCATCCTGACCATGCAGGCGTTTGGCGCGAAGGTAACATTGATGGAAACGATGGAGAATGCCCGCGATTATGCGGAAGAACAGGCCGCCACAGGCGCTTATTTTTTACTCAATCAATTTGCCAACCCCGACAACTATCTGGCGCATTATCGCACGACTGGGCCGGAAATCTGGGAAAATACTCAAGGTAAAATTACTCATTTTGTTTCAGCAATGGGGACCACCGGCACCATCATGGGCAACTCCCGGTTTCTGAAAGAGCAGAACCCCGCCATTCAGGTGATCGGCTGCCAGCCTTCGGAGGGTTCGCAGATACCGGGCATCCGGAAATGGCCCCAGGAATACCTGCCCAAAATCTTTGATCCCAGCCGCGTCGACCGCGTGATTGAAATGTCGCAGGACGACGCCACACAAATGACCCGTCGACTGGCCCGCGAAGAAGGAATTTTCGCCGGAATGAGCAGTGGAGGAGCGGTTTTTGCCGCCCTCAAACTCATCGAAGAGCTGGAAGAGGGTGTGGTCGTTTGCATCATCTGCGACCGGGGCGACCGCTATTTGTCGTCCGATTTGTTTGGCAATTAACGGAATCGGATAATTGACGAACCGGTTTTGCGCAATGTTTCAGAAATAAAAAACCGGTTCGTCAATTATCCGTTCGACGGCTTGCACGGCATCCGCGGAGTTCTGTACATTTGTGTTATGTACAAGCGCGTCGTCCTGCCTCTCCTTTTTCGTTTTGATGCTGAACAAATTCACCATTTTGTTACTTCCTTCCTGAAAATTTCACTGGCTATTCCCGGTTTTCGCTGGCTGTCCCGGCAATTGTTCACCATCGACGATCCGCGGCTGAAACGGACCTTGTTTGGCATTGAATTCAAAAATCCGGTTGGTTTGGCCGCCGGTTTTGACAAAAACGCCGAATGGGTCGATGAACTGGCGTGTCTGGGTTTCGGATTTATTGAAATCGGAACCGTCACTCCCCGTCCCCAATCCGGCAACGACCGGCCCCGGCTTTTTCGGTTGAAAGCCGACAAAGGGCTCATCAACCGCATGGGTTTTAACAACGAAGGGGCCAAAGCGGCCGCCAACCGACTTCGCAAACGCAACTCGGGCCAGCAACTGATCATCGGTGGGAACATTGGCAAGAACAAACTGACGCCGAACGAAAACGCGCTGGACGATTACCTGATCTGTTTCCACGACTTATTCGATACCGTCGATTATTTTGTCGTGAATGTCAGTTCGCCGAATACGCCGGGGCTTCGGGCGTTGCAGGAAAAAGAACCGCTGATGGCGCTGTTGCAGCGTTTACAGGACGAAAACCGGCAAAAACCGGTTGCAAAACCGATTCTTCTTAAAATTGCTCCCGATCTGACCGACAGCCAGTTAGATGACATTATCGAAATTGTGACGACGACCCGCATTGCGGGAATTATTGCCACCAACACCACCATTAGCCGCGACGGTTTACAGACCGATTCCCAAACCGTTGAAAAAATCGGTATGGGCGGTGTCAGTGGAGCGCCATTACGACAACGTTCGACGGAAGTGATTCGTTACCTTTGTCAACAGTCGAATCATGCCTTCCCGGTGATCGGGGTGGGTGGTATTGCAACGGCGGAAGATGCGCTTGAGAAATTGCGGGCCGGGGCCAGTTTGGTGCAGGTCTACACGGGGTTTATTTACGAAGGCCCTGCGTTAGCTAAAAGGATTTGCAAAGTATTGGCAGAAGAGGTAGTTTAAGGCAGCTAAAAAAAAATGACTCAACCCATCAACCGACAAAACACCGTTCGGAACGAGCGGCCGAAAGCGCCGAAGCCGACGGTTTCGATGAAATGGCCTACCTGGCAAGCCGACCGCAAGTCGCAGCTTGCCTTCGGAGGGTTGCTGATCCTGCTGGCCATCGGTCTGACCGTGGCTTTTTGCTCCTACCTGATCACCGGCGAAGCCGACCAGAGTGTCCTGAGTAAAATGACTATTGCAAGCGTGCGGGAATCGGGAATCGAAATGCGTAACTACCTGGGAATTCTGGGAGCCGTCATCGCCCATATATTTATTTTCCGGTGGTTTGGAATTGCCGCACTGGGCATTCCCGTCATTTTGTTTTTGTCGGGGCTGAAACTCGTGTTCAATTTCGAACTGTTGCCGCTCGGTCGTACCACCAAAGCGGTTTTGTTTTACATGACCTGGCTCAGTGCGCTGGCCGGTTACATTGTTTTAGCTACAGATTCCATCGGACAAGGCAGTGTCTGGTGTGGCGGTATTGGATACGAAGTGAATGTCTGGCTCTTCAGCCTCATCGGCTGGGGTGGAATCGCCATTATCGGTTTCGCCCTGTTTGTATTCCTCATTTTTTTCTACGGAATTACGAAATTACCTTCCATTACGTTGCCGCAACGACCGGTTTCGGCACCCCGCCAATCGAATGAACGGGAGGAGGAAGAAGAACCGGAAGAGGACGATGAAGACGATGTGGCCGATTTCATCGACGTCAAACCAAAGAATAACGGTTTTTCAAAACCGGTGCCGCCCCCCGTTTCGGAAACCAGTGAACCTGATCCCGAGCCCGAGGTAAAACCGGAAACGAAACCCGCAGACAGAACGCCTGTTGCTGCCACCTCGGGCAAAAAACCGCTGACGTTTACCATTGCCGATACAACGCCGATTGAACCTTCGTCCGAACCTTCCCAGCCCGTTGCGGACGTGTATGCCGGACCAACGGATGAGGTGGACGAAGATGCGCTGAAACTTCACGGCCTCTACGACCCAACGCTCGATCTGCCCCGGTATCAGTTTCCGACGATCGAACTGCTGACGGAATATCCGGAGAATAAAAAAGCGCAGGTTTCGGCGGAAGAACTGGAAGCCAACAAGGATCGAATTGTTGAAACGCTCCAGAATTACGGAATCACCATTGATAGCATTAAGGCGACGATCGGACCAACGGTTACGCTGTATGAAATTATTCCGGCGGCCGGGGTCCGGATTTCCAAAATCAAGAGCCTGGAAGACGACATCGCCCTGAGTTTGGCCGCGCTTGGTATTCGGATTATTGCGCCAATGCCGGGTCAGGGGACGATCGGGATCGAGGTGCCGAATAAAAACCGGGAGATGGTGGCAATGCGGTCGGTGATGACCACCGAGAAATTCACCAAAAGCACGTTCGAGTTACCGGTGGTGATGGGCAAAACCATTTCCAACGAGATTTACGTGGCCGATCTCGCCAAAATGCCGCACCTGCTCATGGCCGGAGCCACGGGACAAGGGAAGTCGGTCGGGTTAAATGTGCTGCTGACTTCGCTGATTTATAAAAAACACCCGTCGCAGCTTAAGCTCATTCTGGTTGATCCGAAAAAGGTGGAACTGACGCTGTTCAACAAGCTCGAGCGGCATTTTCTGGCCCAGCTGCCCGACAGCGACGAGCCAATTATTACCGATACGAAAAAGGTCGTCAATACACTCAATTCGCTTTGTATCGAGATGGACAACCGGTACAATCTGCTGAAAGACGCGCAGTGCCGGAACCTGAAAGAATACAACGCCAAGTTTATCCAGCGTCGGTTAAACCCGGAAAAAGGGCACAAATTTTTGCCGTACATCGTACTGGTAATCGACGAGCTGGCCGACCTCATGATGACGGCGGGCAAAGAAGTCGAACAGCCGATTGCGCGGCTGGCGCAGTTGGCGCGGGCGATCGGTATTCACCTCGTGGTGGCCACGCAGCGGCCTTCCGTAAACGTCATTACCGGTTTGATCAAAGCCAACTTCCCGGCCCGGTTGTCGTTCAAGGTAACGTCTAAAATCGACTCGCGGACGATTCTGGATACGGGCGGGGCCGAGCAATTGGTCGGGATGGGCGATATGTTGTTCTCGTCGAACTCCGACATCGTACGGCTGCAGTGTCCGTTTGTCGATACGAACGAGATTGAAGACATCTGCGAATTTGTGGGCAGCCAGCGCGGGTACGATTCCTCGTATAACCTGCCGGAATTTGCCGGTGACGAATCGGGAAGCAGCGAAGAAAAAGAAATTGATCTCGAAAACCGGGATCCGATGTTCGACGAAGCCGCCCGACTGGTGGTCAATCATCAGCAGGGAAGTACATCGCTCATTCAGCGTCGGTTAAAATTGGGCTATAACCGCGCCGGTCGGCTCATCGACCAGTTGGAAGCCGCCGGTATTGTCGGTGCCTTCGAAGGCAGTAAAGCACGTGAGGTGCTTATCCAGGACATCAATACACTGGAAGAATTATTGAAAAGTTTGAATTGATCGAAAAAGGCAGAGGGAGGAGAGGATTAAAGAAGGAGGGATATCCGGGGCCCTCTTCCCTTAATCCTCTCCTCCCTTTCATTCTTTTATTAAACTTTTTGAATTAAATCTTGTCTACCTACGAAACGGTCGGCAACTTTGCAGGCGGTTTTAAAAACGAATTCAGGATTACATAACAGGAAATAAACATGAAAAAATTAGCCTTGCTATGGGCGTTGGTTGTGGGGTTGTCGCTGCCGTCTTTGGCACAGAAAGAAAAGAAAGCGCTGGATGTTCTGGACGCGATGAGTGCCAACTATAAAGCTTTGAACTCCTATAAAGCATCCTTCACCTATACGGGCGACGGCAGTAATTACAAAGGCGATTTAACCGTAAAAAAAGTGGCATTTCGCCTGAAACTGGCCGGTCAGGAGGTTTTTACGGATGGCAAAACAATGTCGACGTATATCAAGGAAACCAATGAGGTAAATGTGCAGGATTATGACGCCGGAGCCGCCGGTGATTTCAATCCAACGAAGATTTATTCCATCTACAAACAGGGCTACAATTACAAATACGTTGGTGAGCAGAAACAGGGCGGCCAGGCAGTCGATGTGGTGGAACTGACCCCGGAAAAGAAAGGCACCCAGATTGTTAAAGTGCAAATCTCGGTCAATAAAACCAACAAACAGGTTAAAGGCTGGAAGCTGACCGATAAAACCGGTAAGGTAACCAGCTATACCATCGACAAATTCACGCCGAACGTTGCCGTCGCCGATAGTTATTTCGTTTTCGACAAAACGAAATACCCCGGCGTTGAAGTGGTTGATCTCCGATAATCACACCTTTTCAGGCCTGTACACCGGAAACGGCCGTTTCCGAATCCGGTTGTACAATCCGGAAAGGCTGTCGTTTCCAGTACGTCAGCGAGCGCCAGGCCCATTCCAGCGGTCCAAAATAGAAAAACCGTAACCACAATGGGCTGCCGATCAGCTGAAAAATCCAAATTCCGGCGACGACATAATAGAGTTCGTAATACGTCAGCTTGCCAAAATTTCCCAAACCGTATCCGAAGAAAATAAAGGTGCAGATGAGCGTCTGCATCACGTAATTGCTAAACGCCATTTGCCCAACGGCGGATAATGCCCCCGTTAGCCAGCGCAGCCAGCCCGATTGGTAGACGATCATAATGAGACCGACATGACCCAGCGCCATCGTCACCCGACGAATGTCGTAGGTGGTGCGGTTCGGAGCCCAAAAGTGGCTATCCAGGTAACGTCCAAAATCGGCATGCGATGCTGCGGTTTCCTGATGCACCCACCAGCCGAGCGGGAGGCCAATACCGTAACCGATCAGCAGCAGAGCAAGGTAGCCGCGCCGTCGGAGCCGGCCGGTGAATACCCCCAGCCTGTAAAGCGCCATTCCCAGGAACATCATTTCGATGGCGTCCCAGAAATAAAAATTATACATGACCTCCGACTGGATTTCGGAATTGATGGGCAAATAAAAAGCCCAAACCGTCGGATAGCCGGAACGCACTTTTTTGATTTCTTCGTCGATTTTTTTCTGATCCGGTTTGCCATTTTTCACCACAGTTTCCCAGGCTTTTTTATCCTCTTTCTGTGCATCCGTCAGTTTCTTTTTCTGTTTTTCGAGGGCAACGACTTTCAGATACGCTTCCCGTTTTCCCTTTGAGTCATAAAACCGCAGATTGCCTTTAACAATGAGCACCGTAAAACATACCAGACTGGCCAGCATCAGGTAACGCGGAGCCAGTTTACGAAATGGAAAGAGAAATAAACCGCAAAGGCCGTAGGCATACAGGATGTCGCCCGCCCAGAGCAGAACGTACGCATCGATGACGCCGAACAACACCATCCAGAGAATCCGGCGGTAATAAATATCAGCAACCGACAACCCGGCCGAATGCTCCTTTCGCGTGGTCAGCAGGATGACGCCCGCACCAAAAAGCATGGAAAACAACGCCCGCATTTTGCCGGAAAACAGGATTTCGATGACCTGATGCGTCAGGTAGTTGGCGTCGCCGGGATGATCGAATTTCAAGGACCCCAGTATGCCTTCCGGCAGACCAAAATACGGAATGTTCATCATCAGAATACCCAGCAAAGCCACCCCGCGAATCACGTCGATGGAGCGAATGCGGTCAGCACGGTCTACGGGGCGCAGGGTTTCAGCCGTTGCGGTACTAGCGGAAGTTTCCATTGACGATAGGGATTGGCGGTAAGCAACGTTTCTGTAATTAGCTATGAATTTGACACATATCCAATCCCCGACCGGGTGATTTCAGAAATCAGTAAGCTGGCATCAGTCGGGAGAAAACCGCTACGTTTTCGTCATCAGGCCCAAAATCAGCTTAATTTCTGAATGAATACCGTCCAGTAATTCGTTCACATTTTGATCATCAAAGCGTTCCATGTATTCCAACGTTCGGGCCATATTAGCCAGATTGGCCATTCCGGCGCTGGCTGCGGTTCCGTAGAGTTTATGCCCGCTGGCCTTCAGCCCCGCCAGATCGACTTTTTCGGCCTGAAGCGCAAGGGCAGACATCGCTTTTTTTAGCTCATTACCGGCGGCTTCGACCAGCTCTTCGACGAACTCGGTATCATAATCCGCCATTTTCCGGATCGTTTCCAGATTAAAATGCGCCCGCTGCTCTTCGGAATCCTCCGGTTGCTCCGCCCGGTCCGGGCCGGAAAACAGCCAGCGATCAAACAACTCACGAATTGATTTTTCAACAATGGGCTTGGTCAGAAAATCATTCATGCCGACCTCCAGGCATTTTTCCCGCTCTCCTTTTACCGTTCCGGCCGTCAGTGCGATGATCGGAACGCGGGCATCCGGCTCAATTTCCCGAATTCGCTGCGTGGCTTCGTAGCCATTCATCAACGGCATCTGAATATCCATCAGAATCAGATCCGGTTTTTCCCGAATGAAATTCTGAACGGCTTCCAGTCCGTTAACCGCTTCAACGACCTGGGCATTCGGCGTAATCCGACCCACAATCACCTTGGCCAGCAACTGATTGATCTTATTATCTTCCACAATCAGTATTTTCACCGAATCTCCCTCCACCCGGTTTGGCTGAGCTGACGTTCCCGGCAACGGACTCTCTTTGGGCTTCACCAACCGCTGCAGCGATTCATACAACTCATGCATTTTAATGGGTTTCACCAACCGCTGGTTCACCTCCAGGGTCTCGCACGTCCGAATAATTTTTTCGTCATCCGCCGAACTGTGCAGAAGAATAATGGGTTGCTCGTTCGCCGACGGATAAAAATCGGCCCGTATTTTCCGAATGGTTTCCAACCCGTCCATAAACGGCATGTGGTAATCCATCAGAATGACATCGTATTTTTTCGGTCGGGCCAGCAGTTGCAGCGCTTCAAAACCGTTGCTCGCTTCGTCGACCGCAATCTGTTTAAGCAAAAACTGTTGCCGCAAAATCAGCCGGTTGTGCTCGTTGTCGTCCACAATCAGAACGTTCCGGATCGAGTCGATATCCTGCCAGACCGGTGCGTCGCCGGGTTCAGATTTGAAGCGGATTTCGAAGAAAAAACAACTGCCTTCGCCGGGTGTACTGGTCAGTTGAAGCTGGCTTCCCATCAAGCCCAGCAATTTGTTGGAAATGGTCAGACCCAGTCCGGTTCCGCCGTATTTTTTCGTCGTAGACGGATCGGCCTGCGAAAAGGCATCAAATATTTTCTCCTGCATTTCCGGTTTTATGCCAATACCGGTATCCCTTACCTCGAATCGGAACGTAACATATTCGTCATTCGGATTGCTCAGAGCCGCAATTTTCAGTTCGATTTCGCCCTTTTCGGTAAATTTCACCGCATTCCCTAACATATTAAGCAGCACCTGCTTCAGACGCACCGAATCGACAAAAATAAACCGGGGCAAATCTACCGACAGGTTCAGCAGTACTTCAAGCCCTTTGTTTTGGGTCTGGTAAGTGATAATATCCGCAACCTGGCTGCTCAGTTCGTAGAGATCGGCTTTCTCAATAGCCAGTTCCAGCTTTCCGGCTTCAATTTTAGAAAAATCCAGAATGTCGTTGATAATGCCCAGCAAGGCGTTGGCCGACTGGTTGACAATGGAGAGATACTGTTGCTGCGTCGTATTGAGGGAAGTTTTCAGGACCAGATCCGTAAAACCGATCACGCCGTTCAAGGGTGTCCGGATTTCATGGCTCATATTGGCCAGAAATTCCGACTTGGCAATGCTGGCCTGCTCGGCCAGAAGTTTGGCTTTTTGTAGTTCGTCCCGTTGCAAACAGATTTCGGTAATGTCCTGCGTAAACATCATGATGCCGCCAATCGACCCATCGAACTGATACCACGGCCGGACTTCCCAGCGCAGAAACTGATCATGATCCCAGCCATCGGGACGCCAGATGTCTTCGTTGTTTTTTTCCACGGCTCCTTCAACGCAGCGCGCATGGATGGCTTTCCACTCGTCCGATATACTCGGAAACACGTCATAATGGGAGACACCAATGACGCTCCCCGATAAATGGTATTCTTCCATCCAGCGGTGGCTGACGGCGATGTATTTAATGTCCCGGTCGAACATGGCCACGGCCGCCGGAGCGTGTTCAACAAAAGCCGCCAGTCGTAACTTTTCGTTGACCAGAGCCTGCTCGGCCTGTTTTTTTTCATCGATATCCTGAATCGTACCATACAACCGCTTGTACTTCCCATCCGAGAATTCCGGTGTTCCCAATACCCGAACCCAAACGGTTCGGCCGGTTGCTGTAACAATCTGCAGTTCCAGATCATACGGCACACTTTCCTGCCGGGAACGGGAAACCGCATTCAGAATCTGTTCGCGATTCTTTTCGTTAAAAAAGGACATCGCCGACTCGAAATCGGGCTTAAAGTCGGCCGGCACTTCATGAATCGCCTTTGTAACCGCCGACCAATGAACGGTTTTCTCCGTCATATTCACCTCCCAGGTACCAATTCGGGCAGCCTCATTGGTCTGCTCCAGCATTTCATTCGTCCGGTTCAGGTCGGTTTCCAGTTGGTGCCTTCGCGTAATGTCGATGGCATTTCCGATTACGTAAGTATGGCCATTTAGTTCTTTTTCCAGAATATTATTGAACAGCCAGATCAATTGCGAACCATCTTTGTGCAGCGTACACATCAGCCCACTGGCTTTGCCGTTTTTAGCGATGGTTTTCAAGTAGCGCGTCAACCCCTCCTGTTGCTCTTCCGGAGCAATATCGAACAGGCTGAGCCCCGCCAGTTCTTCCGGTTCATAGCCCAGCGCATGCGATCCCGCACTATTGACGGTCAGCAATTTTCCGTCAAGATCGTGAATGCACATCAACCCCTGAGAGTTTTCAAAAAACGAGCGAAACTTGCTTTCCGACTGATGCAGCAAAGCGTCCCGCTGAACAATTTCGGTGATATCCCGGGCGATGGCAAACAAATAACCCGTATCCGGTTCCGGTGTGGCAACCCACTGAATGTGGCAGTACGTCCCGTTTTGGCAGCGAAACCGATGCGCAAAATTGATGGTTTTCTGGCCCGACGCCAATTTGGCAATTTCCTGTTGGGTAGCCAGCAGATCGTCCGGATGAACCAGATCAAAAAACGATGTTCGCAGCAGAAAGGATTCGCTCCAGCCCAAAACGTGCTGAAAAGCCGGATTTAGTTTTTTAAAATACCCGTCGGTACCCGCCACACAGATCAGGTCATTCGAAAGCGTAAACAGGTCACCCAGGTACTTCAACTCCTGCTTCTGCCGGTGCTCCACAATCATCTCGATGGCTACTTCGCCCAATAACCGCAACGATTTGAGTTGACTTTCCGTGAGTCTTCGGGGAATATGGTCCATCACGCAGAGCGTACCCAGCACGTAGCCATCGGGATCGGTCAATGGATAACCCGCGTAAAACCGGATGTGAGGATTGGTCGTCACCAGCGGATTTTCCTTAAAGCGATGATCGAGTGTGGCGTCTTCTACCTCCATAATCGCCTGATTCATAATCGTGTACCGGCAAAAAGCGATATCCCGGCTCGTTTCCGAATCAGCAAGTCCAACCCGGGATTTAAACCATTGCCGCTTTTCGTCGAGCAACGAAATCAACGAAATCGGCACCTCACAGATCAGGGATGCCAGTTCGGTCAGCCGGTCAAACTCCTTGCCGGGTTGCGTATCCAGAATCTGATAGCGGTGTAAGGCGATTAATCGCTCTGTCTCATTTGCGGGAATTGGCATGATCCTTTAAGCATAAAAAAGCTATTACAATTTGCCGCACTTTTTAGGCCAAGTTACTAATATCCGCATTTTAATTACATAATTTAATTTAGGATTAAAAAATAACTTTTTCAATCCTCCCCGCCCACCGTGCCAAAGTTGAATAAAAGAGATAAAAATCTGATTTTTAACAATTTGATTAGCTATTATTCACATTTCCCAGATTTCGCCCAATGAATTAAACCATTAATTACCGGACATTTGGATGAGTAGAATTACCGGTTACGGATTGGCGGTATTGAAGTAGTTCATTAACGGTTTTAAACGCATAGTTTCGTTGTTTTAAACCAGCAACAATTTCGGTAATTGCTTTGATGGATTCTTCTCCGTCGTCGTACATAACGTGCAGAAGGATGATCGAACCCGGTTTGGTATTCGCCAAAACGTGTTTGGTTATTTTTTCCGAATTGCCCGCTATTTCCGCGTAGGATTCCGGTTCCACATCCCACATGATGGTTTTTCGGTTGGTTTGGTTCAGGTAGTAAGGCAGCAGGATTAATTTCTTACCATTCGGTGGGCGGAAAAGGATTTCTTCCCGAAAACCGGTCCGGCGAATCAACGAATCTGTTTTTTCAACTTCGCTTTTCACAAATGCAAAAGACTTGAAAACCATACGATTATGCATATACGTGTGATTTCCCAGTTGGTGCCCTTCCAACACAATTTGCTTCCCTTCAGCTTCATTTTCAGCAAGTGATTGACCAGTTACAAAGAACGTTGCCTTGATATTCAGCCGGTGAAGAATGGCTAAAATCCGGGCGGTTTTTCGGGTTGGCCCGTCATCGAAGGTCAGTGCAACTACTTTTTGTCCGGTTTCGATTCGTGGATAAATCTCACCGAAAAACTGGAACGTCCGGGATCTTGAAATCTTCCAGAGAACGAATAAAAAGACCGGAATCAAAGCCAGAATGAATACATACTTCTTTTTCATATCAACCGGTTTTTCAGCTCATGCGACCACAAAAAGTCGAGTTGGCTGCAAAAATAGCGGTTTTAATTCGCTTGGTTTTTCTTCAAATAGCTCAAAATCAACTGCGGAATCGCCCCCGCAACTTGTCGCTTTTACCCCTCACCTTTTCCTTAAAAACCCGCCATCTTTGTTGACATACCATACCTATCAACATCATGGAAAAGCTGGAATATCGAATGACAATGGATGCACCACGGGAAAAAGTGTGGAACATTCTCTGGGGCGATGCGACCTACCCGGTCTGGACAGGCGTTTTCAGCGAAAACTCGCGGGTAGAAACCGACTGGCAGGAGGGCAGTAAAGTCCTGTTTCTGGGCGGAGGAAGTGAAGGGCTGGTTTCCAGCATTGCGGCCAACGTACCCCATGAATTTATGTCGTTCAAACACCTGGGCACCATCAAAGACGGCGTGGAGGATTACGACAGTGAACAAACCAAACAATGGGCGGGTTCGCACGAAAACTATACCCTCAAAACCGTAGATGGAAAAACCGAACTGGTGGTGGATCTGGACGTTACGGAACAGGACAAAGATTACTTCGGGAAGGCCTGGCCCAAGGCGATGGAAAAGCTGAAACAACTGGCCGAACAAGGCTAGATGCTTCCGTCCGGTTTTCGGAAATGCGACGGTTCGGATTTCCGAAAACCGGTTCTTTCAGGCCCCCGTTGCCAGCGCCATCACGTTTTCTTCCGTGGCCATACTTCGATTCAACTCGCCAGCCAACCGACCCTGCCGGATCACCAGAATCCGGTCGGACAACGCCAGCAATTCGGGTAGTTCGCTGGAAATGAGCAGGATTCCTTTTCCGGAAGCCGCCAGTTTACGCAATACCGTGTAAATTTCGGCTTTGGCCCCAACGTCGATGCCGTGGGTGGGTTCGTCGATGATCAGCATCTGCGGATCGGACAGCAGCCACTTGGCCAGCACTACTTTTTGCTGATTCCCACCACTGAGCGTCCTCACAATCTGCTTCGGGGAGTAGGACGCAATTCGCAATTGCCGGGTGAACGTTGCTGCGTGCGTTTCGGCCTGCTCCGCGTTGTACCACCGGCCCCGTCGGGCGGCTGTCAGCTTCACAGAAACCACGTTTTCGTCAATAGAACGATCGGAAAACAAGCCTTCCGACTTACGTTCTTCGGGAATATAGCCGATGCCAAAACGCATCGCATCAGCCGGGTGCGTAATCGTTATCGGCTTATCGTTCAGAAGAATACGACCGGTTTTGACCGGTTTTGCGCCGAACAGGGCCCTTGCAATTTCGGTGCGCCCCGCACCAACCAGGCCCGCCAGGCCCAGCATTTCGCCTTTGTGCAACCGAAAGCTGATCTCCTCAAAACCGCTTCCGGAAATGGACTGCACCTCCAGCAAAACCTCCGGCGTAGCCGTCGATTGAACCGATTCCGAACGCAATTCCCGCCCAACCATCTTTTTGACGAGCAAATCGGTGGTCACTTCTGCAATGGGAAACGTGCCCTGATCGATGCCGTCCTTTAAAACCGATACGCGGTCGGCAATCGAGAAAATCTCCGACAACCGGTGCGAAATGTAAATGACGGACCTTCCCTGGCTTTTCAACTGCCGAATGAGCCGGAACAACGTTTGCGTTTCCTGCTCGGTGATGGAAGCCGTCGGCTCGTCCAGAATCAGTAAATCCGGGTTTTGCGACAGCGCTTTGGCAATCTCAACCATCTGTTTCTGCCCCGGCGACAACTCACTCACCCGCGTCTTCGCCCGCAGCGAAGTCAGATTGAGTGCTTCGAGTAAATGATTGGTTTTCTGGTAAAGTGCCGAATAATCAATCAGGCCCAAAAACGTACGGGGTGGGCGGTTGGCAAAAATATTCTCGGCAACGGAAAGGCTATCGACCAGACTCAGTTGCTGATAAACGATGGCAATACCCAGTTGGGTAGCGTGAGCGGGGCCACGAATGACAACGGTTTCGCCTTTCCAGATCAACTCGCCCTCATCCGCCTGTAAATTGCCCGTCAGAACACCCATCAGCGTGCTTTTTCCCGCGCCATTTTCCCCGCAAAGCGCATGAACTTCTCCCGCCTGAATAGCCAGTGAAACGTTCTCCAGCGCCCTGACGCCGGGAAAATATTTGCTGATGCCGAGGAGTTGTAAGAGCATGCGGTTTTAGAAATTACAGATACACCACTTCATTCCGGGCCGCCGATTCGTAGGCGGCATACACTAAACGAATGGTTTCAAAGTTGTCTTCGGCGGTGGTTTCGGCCCGGCCCGTGCCCCGCAAACCCGCCAGCAGGTTGCGGTTACAATCCACAATGGACGAATGAACGACCGCGTAGGCCGGATCGAGCCAGCTATAAAGAGTCGGGTTTCCTTCCGCCAAAACCGTTCCCTGTCGGGTCGAAATCCGGAGTTGAAAATCGTGCGTCAACACCACCGAACCGGTTTCACCTTCCACCACCGCCAGCGTTTGCGGAAACGCTTCTTTTTCCAGGATCGATGCGTACGACATTTCGGCGTAACAACTCAGACCACTTCGCATCTGCATCAGCACATTGGCCACGTCTTCACCCTTGATTCGGGGATTTACCCGCCGGGTCTGGCAGTAGAGCGACGCGACTTCACCAAACAAAAACCGGCAGACATCCAGCAGATGCGAGCCGATATCGGTCAGAATAAACTGCTCCAGATCAGCCAGAAAAGGCTGATTAGCAAATACCGGAAACCCCGAACAGAACGATAGACGCGCTTTGAAAGGCTTGCCAATTGCGCCCGAATTAATGATTTCCTGCAGTTTACGGATGGGGGCCTGCCAGCGAAAATTTTCGTGAATCAATAACCGCACATTCGCCCGACGGCTGTCTTCCAGCATGTTCCGGGCTGCTTCCAAACCGGTCGACATCGGTTTCTGACAGATCACGTCCAGCCCGTACGAAGCCGCCAGGGCTGTGAGTGGCGCGTGGGTATCGACATCCGTGATAATGTCCACAAAATCCAGTTCGGGCGAATGACGATCGAGTAAATCCTCCACCCGATCGTAAACGTAAGGTACCTTAAATTGCTGAGCGAGTACGTCGGCTTTCGATCGGGTTCGGTTATAGAGGGCAAGTAGTTCAACCCCGCCTACTTCAAACCAGGCCGGAATCTGGTAATTGGCCCAAAAACCGGTTCCGATCACGGCAAATTTTAAATTTTTCATGCTTTCCTCCTAGCATCTCAAAAAAACCGTTACTTTTGCAACAGTACTCTACTCTACTGTACTTGAAATTCGATCACAGCAAAAGTAAATACATTTGTTTTATTTACAAGAATTCCCGAAAAAGTTATAGAACAAATACACAACCGGTTGACGAAACAGCTTACTTACATACGGATCATCGATCGGAGTGCGAAAAAAGGCCGACAGTGTGGATTCATAAGTGATAACCAATTATAAATCATGCAACTCGGCATCAGTACATACACCTACGGCTGGGCTGTCGGCATTCCCGGCGATTTTTCGTACCAACGGCTCAACGAGCAGGGATTACTGGATAAAGCCGAACAACTCGGGGTGCGACTGGTCCAGTTTGGTGATAATCTGCCGCTGCACACGCTGTCGGTCGACCGGCTGACGGCTCTTGGTCATCGGGCGAGAAAACAGAAAACCGGGTTGGAGATCGGGGCGCGGGGCTTAACGGACGACAGGACCGAACAGTATCTGGGTCTTTGCAAAAAACTGAGAGTCAAACTTTTGCGATTCGTGATCGACACGGACACCTATGAACCACCGGTCGCTACCGTTATTGCTATTTTGAAAAATGCACTGCCCGCGCTGGTAAAAACCGGTGTGACGCTGGGTATCGAAAATCACGACCGATTGCTGGCGCGTGAGTTTGCCCACATTATTGAACAGGTGGGCAGTAATCAGGTGGGTATTTGTCTGGATTCGGTGAATTCAATGGGGGCGGGCGAGGGGTTACACGAAGTCGTCCGAACGCTGGCACCCTATACGGTCAATTTGCATCTGAAAGATTTCGGTATCAAGCGGTTACCGCACCTGATGGGTTTCCAGATCGACGGCCGACCCGCCGGACAGGGCATGCTCAACATCCCGTGGCTCGTCGAAGAAGTCAGCCGTTATGGCCGCTGCCAAACAGCGGTTCTGGAACAGTGGGTCGTGCCAGACGAAAACCGGGAAGCGACGATTGCGAAAGAAAACGAGTGGGCGATTGAAAGTATAAAATATTTAACCGGTTTACGGTTTTCCGTTTAGGAGTTATGGAGGATTGGTACCTTCCTTTTCATCTGTCAGCCTACCGTAAACCCTGAACGAAAAACCGTAAACTGCAAACCTCAAGCCGAAAGAGAATGACCAAAATTGCGTTAGTGGGAGCGGGTGGCAAAATGGGCTGCCGCCTGACGGATAATTTCCTGAAATGCCCGGAATACGAAGTTTCTTACCTGGAAGTCAGTCCGCAAGGCATTGAAAACCTACGGGTTCGAAACGTTTCAGTCAGCCAGGCCGAAGCGGTTATTTCGAGCGCCGAGGTCGTTATTCTGGCGGTGCCGGATGTGGCCATTGGCGGGATTTCGGCGACCATCATCCCGGAAATGAAAACCGGTGCGCTCGTTCTGACGCTCGATCCGGCGGCCCCGCTCGATGGCGTCATTGCCCACCGCGACGACCTCGGTTACGTGATTGCGCACCCGTGTCACCCGTCGGTTTTCAATTGGGAGCCGACGGAAAAGGCGTTTCGGGATTTTTACGGCGGTATTTCGGCCAAACAATCCATCGTGGTTGCGCTGATGGCGGGAACCGAAGCGCATTATGAATTGGGCGAAAAAGTCTCGCAGGCTATGTACCAGCCCATCGACAAAACCCACCGGATTACGCTCGAACAAATGGCGATTCTGGAACCGGCGATGGTGGAAACACTGGCGCAGACGTGCATGGAAGTGGTCAAAGAAGGTTTCGATCGAATCGTTGAACTGGGCGTTCCGGAAGCGGCCGCCCGGGATTTTGTGCTGGGTCACCTCCGCATTCAGATGGCGGTTTTGTTCCAGGAAGTAAACGGTACGTTTTCCGATGCCGCCTATAAAATCTCCAAACGGGCCAAGCCGATTCTGTTCCGGGACAACTGGAAGTCTATTTTCGAAATGGACGACATTCGCGAACAGGTGAAAGACATTACCCGACGCTAAACCGTACCTCCTATCCCTTCTATGAAACGCTGGCTCATCCTCTCCGCTTTTCTCCTGATTCACAGCCGAATACTGGCACAAACGCCTTTTTCGCACGGTCGTTTGCGGGTTTCCGACAATCAACGTTTTTTGGTTCATCAGGATGGCACCCCATTTTTCTGGCTGGGCGACACGGCCTGGGAGCTCTTTCACCGGCTGAACCGGGAAGAAGCCGAGCAGTATTTTAAACGCCGGGCCGCACAGGGGTTTACGGTTGTTCAGGCGGTGGCGCTGGCCGAAATTGACGGACTGAACACCCCTAACGCACTGGGTGACAAACCGTTGCTCAACAACGACCCCACTCAACCAAACGAAGCTTATTTCAAACACGTCGATTACCTCATTGAACGGGCGGCTGCCAATGGGCTGGTCATTGCCTTACTCCCAACCTGGGGTGATAAACTCTTCAAATCGACCTGGGGCGCCGGACCCGAAATTTTTACCGTAGAAAACGCCCGTCAATACGGCCGCTGGCTCGGGAACCGCTACAAAAACCGGGAAAACATCGTCTGGATCATGGGGGGTGATCGCGTGCCGCGCGAAGGTTCGCAGGATGTCGCGGTCTGGCAGTCGATGGCCGCCGGTGTGCAGGACGGAGTTGGTGGTCCCGATAAAGCGCTGATGAGTTTTCATCCGCAGCCCAATTCACTCGAAATGGGCGGTTCGTCGCACTGGTTTCACAACGACAAATGGCTGGATTTCAACATGCTGCAAAACGGCCACTGCCGTGATACACCGACCTACGACAAGATTGCGTTTGTGTATAACCGCACGCCCACCAAACCCGTCATCGATGCCGAACCGATTTACGAAGACCACCCGGTTTGCTTCAACCCCACCGATCTGGGGCTTTCCAACGCCTACGATGTGCGAAAATATGCTTACCTCGATCTGTTTGCCGGAGCGCACGGCCATACGTATGGCTGCCACGACATCTGGCAAATGTACGCCCCCGGCCGCCAGCCGGTGAATGGCGCGCACATCGCCTGGTCCAACGCCATGAATCTACCCGCAGCCAACCAGATGCGGTATGTCCGGCGATTGATGGAAGCCCGCCCGTTGCTCGATCGCGTTCCCGACCAGTCGCTGGTGATCGAAGCCAGCAATGCCGCAGCGGAACGGATTCAGGCCACGCGGGGGAACGATTACGCGTATGTGTATACCGCAGCCGGAAAACCGTTTTCGGTCCAGATGGGAAAAATCAGCGGCAACGAAGCAACAGCCTACTGGTTCGACCCCCGCAAAGGCGAGGTAAAGCCGATTGGCACGTTTGCCAACCGGGGCCAGCAGAAATTTACGCCCCCGACTTCGGGTTACGGCCACGACTGGATCCTGATTCTGGACGATGCCGCCAAGAAATATGCGTCGCCGGTGGCTTCCAACTAAAAACCGCCCCATGCAAAAAATCCTTCAGGACCGCGTTTCTACCCTAGCCCTGACGATTCTGGTGGTTGGTCTGGTGGCAGCGCTGGTCTTTCCGGAAACCTTCCCGACCTTCGGGAATTTCAGCCAGGTGCTGCTCAATTTATCGATCGATACGGTTGTTGCGGTGGGCATGATGGTGCTCCTGGTTGCCGGGGTGTTCGATTTGTCGGTCGGTTCGGTGGTGGCTTTTTCGGGCGGTCTGGTGGCTTATCTGCTCTATTTCCACCAGCTACCGGTGCCGCTGGCCTTGCTGGCGGGTATGGCCGGAGCGGTTTTGATTGGCGCGATCAACGGGTATTTAATTGCTTATCAGGATATTAATCCGATGATTCAGACCCTGGCGATGATGGGCATCGTGCGCGGAGGAGCGTTGATGGTCAGCGGGGCCGGTATTCAGAATTTGCCGTACTGGTTCAACGCCATCAGTCAGTCGAAACTGCTGGGCATTCAGATGCCGGTTTGGTACATGCTCCTGACGGTCGCCGTGTTTTCGTTTCTGATGCAGAAAACCGTCTTTTTTCGTCGGTATTACTACATCGGAAGTAACGAAAAAGCCGCCACCCTATCCGGTATTCGGGTACAACGGATGAAGATGATTGCCTTTATCCTGTCGGCTACGCTGGCCGGAATGGCCGGTATTTTACTCGCGTCACGACTGGGCGCGGCTCTGGCCACTTCGGGCCGGGGCCTGGAACTCCGCGTAATTACGGCGGTTATTCTGGGCGGGGCCAGCCTCTCGGGCGGACACGGTAAAATTCCGGGGGCGTTATTGGGAGCGGTTTTTATGGGCATTGTCAGCAACATCATGATCATTGCCCGTGTTTCGGGCTACTGGCAGGAAATCATTCTGGGCCTGATTCTGATTTCCGTCGTTTGGGTGGATAAGGCGCTCCAGAAACGAACATGGTAACTTCATGAAAAAATCACTTTTCCTGCTGCTGGTGGTTTTCGGCTGTGAATTACCACCCCGACAAAACACGGCAACAACGGCAGCCACCGCCGTCAACCAGACAAAAACGGATCCCGGCGAAGAAGAGTATGTGCTGGTTACTACCGCCGTGACGATGCCGATGTACGTTAACCACGATCAGGCCGCTTTCAAACGCTGGGGCGAAAAAATGGGCGTTCATGTATCGATTCTCGGCCCGGCGGAGTGGGACATTCCGGCCCAGATCAACACGATTGAAGAGGTTCTGGGAACCCGGCCAACCGGTTTACTCATCAACGGCACGAATCCGGCCATTGCCAGCGTCATCGACAAAGCCGTGAATGCCGGTATTCCGACCGTTGTTTACGATTCCGACATTCCCCAGTCCAAACGCCATGCTTTTCTGGGAACGGACTGGTACCAGATTGGCCAGATGCAGGGCGAAGAAATGGTGCGGTTGACGGGCGGCAAAGGCAAAATTGCTTACATGGGCATTCTGGGACTGACCAACATGGAAGCCGGTTTTCAGGGCTTGCTCGATGTTCTGAAAAAGCATCCCGGTATTGAAGTCGTCGGGAAATACGACGACAAGGCCAATGTGGAAGAAGCGGCTCGCATCACCTCCGATCTGCTGGCGGCCCATCCTGATCTGGCCGGTCTCTGCGGTTTCGATTCCAACTCCGGACCGGGTATGGCGTTGGCTGTAAAGGAAGCCGGTAAAGCGGGCAAGGTAAAAATCACCACCGTAGACTGGGAACCCGAACACCTGCAACTGGTCCGCGACGGGGTCATTCACATGCTGGCTGGCCAGAAACGGGAGCTTTTTACGTGGTATGGTGCCCAAATGCTCTACGACATGGTGCACCAGACCAACCGGCTTTCAGCGAACGATGCCCGGGCCCACATCACCAATATTCCAACCACCGTCAACACCGGCCTTCTCCGGATCACGAAACAAAATGTTGACCAATTTATCCACTCTACCCCTTCGCCCTGAAAGGGCCTCATCAATGGCACGGGGCAACGCCCTGTGAATGTGTTATGTATCCGTATGGTATTAATCCCACACATAGCGTTCGTCATACGCCGTGCCGTATTTTTTGTAAATCCCCCGACATTCATCCTGAAACGTCGTTTCCTGGTGATGCTGGTATTGGTTGCTAATGTACCGAATGACGGCATCAACCTGCGACGGATTCACGGAAAAAGCGCCATAACCGTCTTGCCAATAAAAATCTTGATATGCATCGCCCCGGGTCTTCATCCATTTGGATGAGCTTTTTTTGACCTCCTCCAGTAATTTCATCAACGCGATCTTCTTCGACAGGATGCACAAAATATGTACATGATCGTAATAGCCACCTACCTTGACCGGATTACACTCCAATTGTTTGCATATGCCACCGAGATAGGCATATAATTCGTCTTTGACCTCATCGCCAATGATCGGTTGGCGGTATTTGGTACTGAACACCAGGTGCACGTAGACATGGGTTAGGGATTGTGGCATGGTGGACGCGGACTATTATTGCTTGTGCAATATAATAATACCACAAAAACCATCAAAAATACTATGACTCATACCACGACCCAAAAACCCAGGGCGATGCCCCGGTCTATTGATCGTGCCCTTTCAGGGCGCCCCACCCATCTCGCCCCAAAGGGACATTATCAGTAAGATAGGGCATCGCCCTGTTGATAACACGCTATGGGTGTGGGGCAGTTATGAGGATACAACGCCCCGTATGGTTCTATGAATGCGCCCTAAACCGCTTTCTTCACATCACGGGCCGTGAGGCCTTTCGGAGTCATTTCGACTTCAAAAGTGACTTTGTCGCCATCTTTTACGGAATCTACTAAACCGCTAATGTGTACAAAAACGCTGTCCTGAGATTGCTGATCCTTGATAAAACCGTACCCTTTCGACTCATTAAAAAACGTTACCGTTCCTTTTCTGACGACTTCCTCGGGCGCACCGGCTTCCTGTCGGGAAACCCCAATCTGAATATCTTCCAGATTGATCGTTTTCTTTTTATGCAGATCGGGGGGCGTTGACGAAATGTTGCCATTTTCATCGACGTACGCGATCATATCGTCCAAACCCTTTCCTTTGTCCGAATTGGCTTTACGTTCCTCTTTCCTTTCCGCCTTTTCCTTGTTCTTTTTCTGACGGTTTTTCTCTTTTTCTTTTTTGTTAAATGTTTCCTGATTTCTACCCATACTGTTTTTTAAGTTTTGTGATAAAATCTGTCGACACGAAATTACGTGCATTTCCCTTAATCCGGAAGCTTTTAGATTGGTGAAGATCTGACCAGGAAGCGGAGTTCTGACAAGAGGGGGTACATTAATTGAATCAGCTTACCGGCAAATAAGTTCATTTTCAACCCGATTGCCATTAAAAGATAAGCGTCCCTGACAATGATTGGCATCAAACCGCCCAAATCGGAATTCGGGCGCAGGTCGAAGCCGTCCGGGTTAGGGCGAACCACCGCAATAAAGGCATTGGCAAAGCGGTTTTTGAGTATGCAATGGAACGCGCCCGTTCGAAAGAGGGTCATATCCTGCAACGGATCACCAATCAATAGTGGCCCGGGGCCATGCGGTTTTACGAATCGCCGGGTTTTGTGGCTTCCCACGAAGGCGTGAAGCTGCCTTTCAAGTAAAAAACCGCCGTGCCCGACCAATGCCGGGCACGGCGGTTTTTTTATTCAGTATCAACCAGCCCGTTAAATGGGTGGCTCCCAGCCTTTTTCGTATTCCCGGCTCCAGAGTTTCATGGCTTCTTTGTCACGAATGTGGCCGTTTTTCGAATCGATGTCCAGCGGTTTATTGGTGCGGTACGAAATGTTCGCCAAATGGCAAAGCAGCGTACTTCTGGCACCTTCGTCGATGGTCGAATTCTGCTTTTCCTTGCCCCGTATGGCGTTGAAAAAGTTGACGACGTGGCGCGTCGTCATGTCGCCACCACCGCCCAGGGCGGTTCCGGCTTCCGAGCCTTTCGACTTGCTATCCTTCACCATCTTTCCCTCGCGATTGAAAAGCTGGTAACCATCGCGGTCGACGTAGACACTGCCGGTGCTGCCGTAAATAATGGTGCCCCGGTCGCTGCCGTAGGTTTTATGGCCGCTCCGGCTTTTGCCGTCCCACTTGATGATTTTGTTACCCGGAAACCGGAAAGTCGCATCCATCGTGTCGTACATGGTCCAGCCGTCGTTCAGGAAATGCCGCTTGGCCGCTTCGACCGTCACATATTCCGGAAACTCGACCTGCAGAGCCCAGCGGGCAACGTCCAGCTCGTGGGTGGCATTGTTACCAGCTTCGGCGGTTCCGAAGTTCCAGCCGTACCAGTGCCAGTTGTAATCCCAGGTGTCGTGCATGTACGGCATCCGCGGAGCCGGTCCCTGAAACAGTTCCCAATCCAGCCCGTCGGGAACGGGTGCTTTCTTGGCAACCGGCACTTCACCCCGGGCCGCCGTATAAAAAGCAACGGCTTTATACGGAGTTCCGATGGCGCCGTTATGAATCTGGCTGATCACGTCGATCGACTCCGGTGCCGACCGCTGCTGATTCCCCATCTGAATGATTTTGCCGTATTTTTTCTGAATTTCGACCAGGATTTCACCTTCCCGGGGATTCTGGCTGCACGGTTTTTCGACGTAAACGTGTTTCCCGGCCAGAACCGCCAGCCAGGTTCCCGGCGCATGCCAGTGATCCGGAGTTGCATTGATCAACACATCGACATTCTTGTCGGCAATGACCTTGCGGATATCATTTTCCAGTTTCGGTTTGTAATCGATAAACTTCGAAAATTTCTGCAGGCCGTCTTCCCGCTGTTTCTTCATCACATCGCACAAATACACGAGTTCGACGTTGCTATCTTTCCGCGAAATCGGGTCATAATACGCTCCCAACCGTCGGCCCAGACCGGCAATGGCAATATTCAACCGCTCGTTGGCACCGATTACTTTGGCGTAGCTCTTGGCCGACAGGCCCGTAGCCAGCCCGCCAAACGTAAGTCCGGCCGTGCTCAGGGCGGCTTTTTTAATAAAATCTCGACGCGAATTTTCCATTGAAAACGGGGTATTGAAAGGTTTGCTCTGTTTGTAGTTCCGGATAAAAAACAGTATACAGGGCGGTTTTTATATCGACCCGGTTTTTACTACCGAATCAAAACCGCCCGCATAAGGTGATAAGCCATTAGGCAACCATTTTTACCCAATGCAACGGAATCTATTCAGCCCGATACGTTGCCGATCAACGCTGAACATCCAGCTACAAGGTCATTACAATACATTAACCGGACAGTATTTTATATCCCCCAATAAAATAATGATGCCCGTTCCAAAGCCGCTCTCTCCTTACAACCCCGTCGATTTCTCCATCTGTTCCGTATAGCGATTCCCCACTACCTCAATTTGAGCGGAAGCCTCTTCAATCTTCCGAAGTTCGTCCGCCGTGAGCTGAATCGCAGCGGCTCCGTTGTTTTCCGTCAGACGGTGTAGTTTGGTGGTTCCCGGAATGGGTACGATCCACGGTTTTTGCGCCAGCACCCAGGCAATGGCAATTTGCGCGGTCGTCGCCTTTCTTTCGTCAGCAAACTGCTGCAATAAATCCAGCAGGGCTTTATTGGCCGAGCGCGCTTCTTCAGTGTATCGCGGCAAAATATTCCGGATATCGCCTTCGGCAAACTGGGTCGTCTCATCAATTTTACCGGCCAGAAAACCCTTCCCCAATGGACTGAAAGCCACGAAACCGATGCCCAATTCTTCGATGGTCGGAATAATTTCGACTTCGTGCTGGCGGGTCCAGAGCGAGTATTCGCTTTGCAGCGCGGTAACCGGCTGAATGGCATGCGCCCGGCGGATGGTTTGCGCCCCCGCTTCCGACAACCCGAAGTGCTTCACTTTTCCCTCCTGAATCAGCTCTTTCACGGTTCCCGCCACATCCTCGATCGGTACATTCGGATCGACGCGGTGCTGGTAGAACAAGTCGATGACGTCGATCCGCAACCGTTTCAGCGAAGCTTCGGCGACCCGACGGATATTCTCCGGCCGACTATTGACCCCGTTCATTTTACCATCCTGAATATGGAAGCCGAATTTAGTCGCAATCACCACGTCGCCTTTGAACGGTTCAAGAGCTTCGCCGACCAGTTCTTCATTGATAAAAGGGCCGTAGACTTCCGCCGTATCGAAAAAGGTCACGCCCTGCTCGACGGCAGCACGAATCAGCGTAATCATCTCCGGATTGTCTTTCGGCGGACCGTAGCCAAAACTCATGCCCATGCAGCCAAGACCTATCGCGGATACTTCCAGACCGCCATTTCCCAATTTGCGTTTTTGCATTGTCGTACTCATCAGATTGTTCATTACAGTGCAAAACTAAAATGACAGCAAATCGTTTACCAGCGAAATCCAAACGGGAACTGACGAAAATCAAACCGTTCTAAATTCAAATGCGTCCAAGACCGGTTTTGTTACTAGCCGTAGGAATAGCGGTTTTTCAGTTGAACGACTGCCGGAATTCCAGCGGAGAAAGACTGGTTTTGGTCTTGAATAACTTGCTGAACGACTGCGGATGTTCAAAGCCCAGGGCGTAGGCGATCTCGCTGACCGACAAATCGGTGACGGATAATTTCTCTTTCGCCTTCTCAATCAGTTTGTCGTGGATGTGCTGCTGGGTGGTTTGTCCGGTTAATGCCTTGAGCAACGCGCTTAAATACGTGGGCGATATATTCAGCGTGTCGGCAATGGACTGAACGGTTGGCAGCCCTTTTTGCACCAGATCATCGCCGTTGAAATAATCCGAAAGGGTGGTCTCCAGCCGATTCAGGATTTTATGATTGGTAATTTTCCGCGTGATGAATTGGCGCTGATAAAACCGCTCGGCATATTTGAGCAGTAATTCGAGTTGGGCAATGATGATGTCCTGACTGAACTTGTCAATGTTGGTATGGTATTCCTGCTCAATGCTTTGCATCATGCCGGTCACGATTGTTTCTTCTTTTTCCGAAAGAAACAGGGCTTCATGCACGGAATAATCGAAAAACTCGTACCCTTTTATCACTTTTGCCAGGGAGGTATTCCAGAGGAAATCGGGATGGATGAGCAGGATCCATCCCGAATGCCTGGCCTGCGCCACCCGTTCTACCTCAACTCGGAAAACCTGGCCCGGCGAAATAAAAAACATGACGCCTTCGTCAAAATCATATTCCTGCTGGCCGTATTTCAATTTAGCCCCCAAATCCCGTTTCAGGGAGATCGAATAAAAATCAAAGACCCAGCTGATGGGATTATTGTCCGTCGAATGAGCGATCAATCCGTAATCGATCACGCTGATCAGCGGATGCCCCGGTTTGGGTAAACCCCTCAACCGATGGTATTCGCTGATCGTTTTAATCCGGTGAAGTTGCGTACCTGCCATGTTTCAATGTACCTATTTCTGGTTAAACGCGACCGCAAATTCCCGGGCAAAATCTTCGATTTTTACATTTCCCATCGTTGTGGGCCGATGCCGGTCGTAATCGTCGTGCAAGATACCGCTGTGACAGGCTCCAAACATTTCGACCAATTGACCCGCCACGAGGGCCGGTACGCCATTTGCTTCCATGCCGCTTTGCATTTGTTCGTCGGTGATGGTGACCCATTTTAAATCCGGTTTGCCAATTGCCCGGCCTAAAATCTGAGCGATCTCCCGACAGGTCCGTTCGTCACTGGCCACGTATTTGACGATTTTACCAGGCTTTTGGTTCTCGATTTCGTCCGCTGCGGCTGCCGCAATGTCCTGCGGAGACACCAGAACGACCCGATCATCATCCCCGTAATTGGCCCGAATAAAACCGGTCGTTTTGATCATAGTCAGGTAAGCATACAGATTGTAATAAATGTACGTGGCGCGTAAATGCGTAAGGGCTTCCAGGTTGGGCAACGCATTCAACGCATTTTCGGTGTGGTGGTGCCCCACAATCAAACCGGTGCCTTTCTCCAATTGGGCCCCGTAACTGCTGACGTAAACCGCCCGCTTTACGTCCGACTGCCCAATGGCCCGCGCCAGGCAATCGCCTAACATCCTGTTTCGCGCCATCGGGTTCGGCACGGCATTGTTGGGCGGAATCATGGCATGTACGACGTCGGCACCGGCAAAGGTAGACGCCAGAAAGTCAACGTCTTCCAGCGATCCAATGGCGGCTGTCGCGCCCAATGCTTCAATGTCTTTTTGCTTGTCCGGAGTACGGCTGACCACCGTAACTGCATGCCCTCTTTGTACTAATAGTTGGGTCAACGGCTGGCCGATATGCCCCAATGAACCGGTTACTACGACTTTCATTTTGCTGTTTTTTTGTTTCTGCAAAATTCAGCAGACCAAAAAATAGCGACGTAGTCAAATCTGTGGTTGTTGTAGTCAAAACAGGGGGTGGGTTGGTGCGCACCACACCGTATCCGGGATTTTCAATTCACTAAATGCCCCACCGGGGCATCGGCGCAGTTTGTCGGGAAAAAAGGTCGTTGGTCGAAATTTTCCCTTGTTGAATCAGGAAGCTGAAGTCATGGGTCAAATTAAGCGTTTCTTCACGTCGAATAAGACGTACCTTTGCCCTGTCATTGCGTTTAGACGATAGCCGTATTTCGGACAGCAGGAAGTGCTTCGGCGGGATTAAACCCGGTTTTAGATTACGAAACCTATTTTAGTTAATTTCGAACCCTCTTCAATAAACAATTTAACTGAGAAAAAATGAGCAACAGAATTATCATGATCTTAGCGGGCGCTTCCCTGGCGTTTACCGCCTGTGGTCAAAGTGCTTCTACCTCTGCCGGTGCACCGGTAGAAACCAAAGACCCCAATTCTGCCTATAAATCGGCTTTTGTTGGCCAAACCCGGATTGGCAGTGTCAAATCGGCGACCAACTACGAAGGCAAGGTTGTGCTGGAAGGCCTGAAAAATCCGTGGGGAATTACGAGCCTTCCCGACGGTCGGCTGCTCATTACGGAGAAAGCCGGAACGATGCGCATCGCCACGGCGGACGGCAAGTTAAGCGACGCCATTACGGGGATTCCCAAAGTCAATCCGGCGGGGCAGGGTGGTCTGCTCGGCGTTCGGGTCGACCCCGCTTTTGCAACCAACCGAATGGTTTACTGGGTATTTGCGGACCCGACAGCCGATGGCAATCTGACGGCCGTAGCGAAAGGCAAATTAGCCGCCGATGAAAAAACGATTGAAGGCGCTACGGTTATTTACCAGGCGACACCCGCTTACAAAGGAACGCTGCATTACGGCGGACGGATTTTAATTGACAAAACCGGTAATCTGGTGATCAGCACCGGCGAGCGTTCGGATCTGGAAACCCGGCCCCAGGCGCAATCGATCAATTCCGGACTGGGCAAAGTCATTCGAATTACGAAAGACGGAAAACCGGCTGCGGGCAATCCGTTTGCCGGGCAGGCCGGTGCGCGGCCCGAACTGTATTCCTACGGCCACCGCAACGTGCAGGGCCTGGCTTTTCACCCGGTGACCGGCGATATCTGGGAGGCTGAATTTGGACCCCGGGGTGGCGATGAAGTAAACCGCATTGAGCCCGGAAAAAATTACGGCTGGCCGACCATTACCTACGGCATTGAGTACAGTGGCAAACCCGTCGGCGATGCCATCCAGCAAAAAGAAGGGCTTCAGCAACCGGTTTATTACTGGGATCCGTCCGTATCCCCGAGCGGGATGACGTTCTACAGCAGCAACCGCATTCCGGAGTGGAAAAACAACCTCTTCATTGGCGCGTTGAGCGGCATGCACATTGTACGGCTGGTGATCGAAAAAAATAAGGTTGTGGGCGAAGAGCGGCTGCTCTCCGGTGAATCCCAGCGGTTCCGCGATATTACGCAGGGCAACGATGGCGCCCTGTACGCGATTACGGACCAGGGAAGGCTGTACCGCATCGATAAAAAATAGCCGTTTCTGAGTCGGTTTCCGATCAACATTCCCCGCGAAACCAGAGCCTTTCCCCAAAACCGCCCGTGGCATCGTCCATGGGCGGTTTTTTAATGGAGCAACTGCTAACGTTCCCGAAATCCGTGCGACTCCACTTTTTCGTTTAACCGGAGATTCTGATTACTTTGTGACCGTCCGGCATTAGTCCAGATGAACCTAAACATCAACCCCATGTGGAAATCGATCGGTCATGTGCTTGTGGCAGGTATGGCTTTGCTGGCCTGTCAGACGTCTTCCAAAAAAGAAGAAGCGACAACAACGGCGCGGGCAGAACACCGCCCCCGGTATCATTTTTCGCCCAAAGCCCACTGGATGAACGACCCGAACGGGATGGTGTATTACAAGGGAACGTATCACCTTTTTTACCAGTATTACCCCGACGGCTCGACCTGGGGCCCCATGCACTGGGGACATGCCACCAGCAAGGACATGGTCCGCTGGGAAGAACAACCGATTGCCCTGTATCCGGATCGTTTAGGGTATATTTTTTCGGGAAGTGCGGTGGTGGACGTCAACAACACGAGCGGTTTTGGGAAAGCGGGGCAACCGCCGTTGGTGGCCATATTCACGCACCACGATCCGGTTTTGGAAAAGCAGAAAACCGGTAAACACGAAACCCAGAGCCTGGCCTACAGCCTCGACGAAGGAAAAACCTGGACCAAATACGCCGGAAATCCGGTATTACCCAATCCCGGCATCAGCGATTTCCGCGATCCGAAGGTGCGCTGGTTCGAGCCGCAGAAAAAATGGATCATGACGCTCGCGACCAAAGACCGGATTACGTTCTATTCGTCACCGAACCTGAAAACGTGGTCACGGGAGAGCGATTTCGGCCGTGATCGGGGAGCGCACGGTGGCGTTTGGGAATGCCCGGATTTACTCCCCCTGACCCACAACGGTAAACCGGTTTGGGTGTTGATCGTAAACATCAATCCCGGCGCGCCCAACGGCGGCTCCGGCACCCAGTATTTCGTGGGCGATTTCGACGGGAAGACCTTCAAACCGTATACGGACAAGACCAAATGGATGGATTACGGAACGGATAATTACGCCGGTGTAACGTTTGCCAACACCGGCGATCGAACGATTCTGATGGGCTGGATGAGCAACTGGCAATACGCCGGTGTGGTGCCGACCGCACCCTGGCGCAGCGCCACAACCGTACCGCGGACGCTGGGTTTGCGGGAAGTAAACAAGGAACTGTTCCTGACTTCCGAACCCGTCGAAGAGCTGGACGTGCTGAACGGCGAACCCATTTCGATGAAAAACCGGAAGGTCGAAAACCGGTATGAGTTGACCACCCAAAACGAAACGGGTTTGTTCAGACTGGACCTCAAGGCGCCCAACCCGACGGACTTTGCGATTGTGCTGGCCAACGACAGGGGGAATGAAGTGGAAATCGGGTACGAGAAAACCGCTAACGCGTATTACATCGACCGCACGCAGTCGGGCAAAACCGGTTTTGAGAAAGGCTTTGGCAAGCGGCACATCGCTCCGCGGTTATCGACCGATTCAACGCTATCGCTGACGTTGCTGGTGGATGTGGCGTCGGTGGAATTGTTCGCCGATGGGGGCCTGACGGTGATGACGGACATCTTTTTTCCCGACAAAGACCTCACCAGGCTGTTTATCAAATCGGCGCGGGGCATAACGTTTACGGATTTGACCTACACCCCGTTGAAGCCCGCCGATGAGGCCGGTGGGCAGTAGCGGTTCTGCTCAGGCCAATTGCTGGCGAATGGTCGGCAAATGAATCGTGGCCGGATCGACCCGCAAATACAGTTCGGTGTATTCGTACTCGTCTTCAAACAGGTCCTGAAGCTCGTGTACATACTGGAGATACCGGCGGGTTTGCACGCAGAGCCAGCAATTCATGCCCGGAATTAAGCGGGAATCTTCAAATGTCCAGGAATTAGCCGAAGGATCGGGCCAGAAACCGAAAGCCGTCAGCCACGGTTTGGTCAGTTTGATCGGCTGGGGGCGGTTCGGTGGTTGAAGTGCTTTCAGAAGCGCTTCGGTTAGCAGAACGGGTTCGTTATGAATCAGGTAATAGCGATTCGGTTTAGGGTGCAGAATCATTGTACAGGCAACGATGAGTTTTACTAAAATACGATAGAAAATTAAAATACAAGTTATTTGTATTAATAAATCGTTACATAAGTTTAGCTACCGGTCCAAATCCGATTTATTTTGGTCATTCAGCGGCCCAAAACATGCCTGATTTCTGCTCCCGCTTTAACGCAGCAAGTAAGCAGTTTTTCACAACTACATAAGTATTTTTACCCGGTCCGGTTTATAAGCACTCCTGCATAACCGCCTTCAATTACCAGACAATTTTCAATTGAAAATCAAGCAAAAAATTCGTATTTCAACGCCATCTCCTCCCGAAGATGGGGAACAGATTAGCCCGGTTTTTGTTTCAGTGCCCGTTTAATTTTAGTCAGGAACCGCTGTGTTCTTCTTATTTTTCAGCCTTCAAATTCCGGTTTTGAAACCGGTTTCAACCTTGCCGAAAACTACCTTCTTCGACTATTTAATTTCGAAAACAGCGCGCTTTTGGGGGATAAAAATACGACTTAATACGCTCCGTTTCCGGATTAAAGGTTTGGTTGAATGGCCAATCGTATAAACCGAAAAAGCAATACGATAAATCGAATTAAAGCAACAACGAATCGACCCGGTGGGCGTGGACCATCTGATCCGTTACCGACCACGTAAAGATGGTGAACCGGCCATCCTGCGAAGCCACCAGCGCCACCGCATCGCGTTGATCGAAGACAAACTGAGCCGCCGACAAATGCCGGGTGCCGCCGGTCTGGGCCGGATGGACCACGACGGCCTGGTTGCCCACAATGGGTTCGGTAACGATGATCTGCTCGACCCGATCGCTCGTTTCCGACCGACCGATTTTGGCCCCGAATCCCAGCACTTCGTACTGATCATTGATGATGGTGGCGCCGTCGACCGACGTCAAACCGCCAATGGCTTCTACGGCCAGATTAACCGCTCCGCGCCACGTAGTCTGGCTCGACTCGTCCGACTCCTGCCGCAGCAAATCCGCCAGCCGACTGAAAACCGGTACAATCGGATACGTCATGGGCTGAATGATCGAATCGCGCCAGGCATCGCTACCCGACGGCACCACCAGCAGCGAACCGCCCCGACCGTGCGCCCGCATGGAAACGGCCAGCTGAACCAGAATATTCATCGAGTCGTTCCAGAACGAGGGCAGCGTAAACCCCAGCATGGAGGAGAGCACAAACGGGCAATCGGGCGTTTTGGCGGTTCCTTCGTCCACGATTTTGATCTGATCGCCCTTGAGAATGGCGACGTTGACAAACTTGCCAAAACCGTCGAGCCGGCGGTGTTTGATGACCAGCAACCCGGGTTCGATCACCTCCAGCACCAGGCAGTTACCCGGAATTTCGCGGGTGGTTCCCCAGATGTACAATTCATCCTGGTCGTGCCACACCCCGAGGTGAATACCGGGTCGTTCGACGGCCGGTGCCAGCTTGGTCAGTACGTCGGGCGTAAACCGCAGCCGTTTGCCAAACAAAAGCGGTTGTCCGGCTTTATCAGGGGGTAAAAACGCCAGCGTCACTTTGGGTGAAACGCCTTCTTCGTGCCGGAGACTGGCCCAGAAGGCCGTATCGACCATGGATTCAATTTCCGGCGCATGGGGTTTGTGTGCCGTTTCCTGCCCGCCATTTAGAGTGGCCGTTGCAAAATGGTGAGCGAAATAGGTTTCCACGGTTCCAGCCACCAACCGGGCGGCCTGATAAGTTGATACAGAGTGCATGTTCTAATGTAAGCTTGTAGTGTAAAGGCGAGTCTGCCGGTTTTAAGTTCCCATTCAAAAACCGGCCGGGCAGGAATAGCGTATGTGATCAGCCCAAACCAGCTCTGGATTTGTTACCATTAAGACCCGATTTTAGGGAATGGTTTACGGAAGCGAATTTCTAAAAAACCGGCATATGGCAAATAATAAAAAGTCATTTAGCTATTTTTAAGGTTACGTTACAAAGCGAAGGAAAGAGATCCCGTGAATACTGATTCAGGAACGGCCAACGAATTATTTGAACTATTAACCAAAGCAACCCGGGACGCGGTTTGGAACTGGAACCTGGAAGCCGACACCGTCTGGTGGAGCGAAGGTTATCTGACTTTATTCGGCCACGAAATCCCCCCGGCAGAAACCGGGCCGGAGTCGTGGTACGATTACGTACACCCCGACGACAAAGATCGGATCCTGAACGGTGTTCACCACGTTATCGCCAACGGCGGCACCAACTGGTCGGACGAATACCGCTTTCGCCGGACCGACGGTTCGTACGCCCACATTTTCGACCGGGGCTACATCATTCACCGCAATGGAAAAGCGATTCGGATGGTGGGTTCCATGCAGGATATTACGGAGCGGGTGGCGTTGCAGAAAGCGCGTGACGAAAGTCAGGAACGCTTGCGCATGGCCCTCGATTCGGCCCAGTTGGGTACCTGGGATTTTGACCCCGTCCAAAACCTGATTACGTGGGACGACCGCTGCCGAACGCTTTTTGGCCTCGCCCAAACCAACTCGCTTACCTACGAGCAAGCCATCAGTTACATTCACCCGAACGATAAAGTTCGGGTGATGGAAACCGTTAAGCAGGCGTTGAATCCGGCGTTGGGCGGGCGATATGACACCAGTTTCCGGACAATTGGCGCCGACGATGGCAAGCTGCGCTGGGTGCGATTTATCGGGCAGGCTTACTTTACCGAAACCGGGAAAGCTTACCGGTTTTCCGGTATTGCCCACGATAGCACCACCGAAATTGTGGAGCGTGAAAAAACCGTTCTCTTCGAGCAACAGGCCCGGCTGGCCCTGGAAGGCTCGGGATCGGGCTCATTTTCGATCAATCTGGAAACCGATGAGATTGTTTATTCACCGTCACTTGCCCGCATCCTTACCGGCCAGGAGAAGATTGGCATCACGCGGGACGTTTTTATCAACCACCTCCATCCGCAGGATCGCCCCATCCGTGACCACGCCTACCGGGTGGCCCTCCGGACCGGAAACCTGAGCTACGAAGCGCGCTTCGTCTGGGTGAACCAGGAGGTGCATTGGGTCAAAGTGCTGGGTCAGTATCTCTACAATGCCGCCGGAAAACCCGTTACGTTTTCCGGAATTATCATCGATATTACCCAGCAAAAAGAGAAAGATCATTCCCTGGTCATAGCCGAAGAACGTTTTCGGAACATGATCGCCCAGGCTCCGGTGGCCATCGGTATTTTGAGCGGTGAAAATCTGGTGGTCGAAACCGCCAACCAATCCATCCTCGATTTGTGGGGAAAAGAAGCGGATATCATCGGTCTGCCGCTCGTCGAAGCCCTGCCCGAAATTAAGGGTCAGGGATTTATCGAATTGCTGCAAAACGTGTATAAAACCGGCATTTCCTATTATGGATTCGAAACCCTTGCCCGGCTACACCGCAACGGAAAGCTGGAAGATGCGTATTTCAACTACGTATATGCTCCGGTTCGGGAAGGCGAACGTACCACCGATCTAATGGTGCTGGCCACGGAAGTAACAACGCAGGTAAAGGCCAAACTGGCTCTGGCGGATAGCGAACAGCGGTTTCGTAACCTGATCGAGGAAGCACCGGCGGCCATGAGCCTGTTTATCGGCCCCGACATGGTGATCGAACTCCCCAACGAAGCCATGATCCGGTTCTGGGGAAAGGGCGACACGGTGATTGGAAAACCGCTCCGCCTGGCCCTCCCGGAACTGGAAGGACAACCGTTCCTGAACATTCTGGACGAAGTTTACAAAACCGGGATCGAATACACCTCGCAGGAAGCAAAGGCCGATCTGGTGGTGGATGGCGAGCTCCGCACCTTTTACTTCAATTTTACCTATAAACCACTGCACAATGCCGCTGGCGACGTGTATGCCATTCTCGACGTGGCCATCGACGTCACGGAGCAGGTGCTGGCCCGCCGGAAAGTGGAAGCGAGTGAACTGCGTTTCCGCACACTCCTGGAGACCATTCCACACATGACCTGGACGAATACCCCCGTAGGCGAAGTTACGTTTTACAACCAGCAGTGGTATACCTACACCGGCCTCGATTTTCAGCAAACCAAAGACTGGGGCTGGCAGGCCATGGTGCACCCTGACGACCTGCCGTTTACGTTGGAAACCTACCTGAAAGCCCTGGAAACCGGTACTATTTTTGTGGTCGAAAACCGCTACCGACGGGCTTCGGACGGCATGTATCGCTGGCATTTGAACCGGGCCCTGCCCATTCGTGACGAAACCGGTACCATCACACTCTGGGTCGGAACAGCCACCGATATTCACGAACAGAAAGGAATTGAAGCCGCACTCGAAAGTCAGGTGCTGACGCGTACGCAGGAATTGAAAAATACGAATCAGGATTTGCTCCGCTCGAACGAAAACCTGATGCGGTTTGCTTACGTAGCTTCCCACGATCTGCAGGAACCGCTCCGCAAGATTCAGTCGTTCGGCAGCCTTTTGCAAAGCCAGTATGCCGAAGGACTGGGCGACAACGGTGTGGACCTGATCAACCGCATGCAGTCGTCGGCCGGTCGCATGTCGGAACTGATTAAAGATTTGCTGGCTTATTCACGCATTTCGACCCGGCAACAGGCTTTTAATCCGGTTTCATTAACCGAGATTGTAACCAAGGTTCTGGAGACGCTGGAATTGCAGATTTACCAGTCCCACGCCAGGATCGAAGTCGACGATTTGCCCACAATCAACGGAGATGGTTCGCAACTGGGCCAGCTTTTCCAGAATCTGTTATCGAACGCCATCAAGTTCAACCAGGCCGATTCGATCCCGCACATCCGGATTAACTACGACAGACTATCGGCGTCGGAGCTTCCCCAACACCTGCGGATAGCCCGTCCGTCCGCCCATTACTACCTGATTCGGGTCATCGATAACGGAATCGGTTTTGACGAGAAATACGCGGACCGGATTTTTGAAGTTTTTCAGCGGTTACACGGAAAATCGGCCTACAGCGGTACGGGTGTTGGATTAGCTATCTGCCAGAAAGTGGTGGAAAATCACGGCGGAGCCATTACCGCCCACAGTCAACCGGGTCAGGGCAGCACATTCAAGGTATATCTGCCCGCATAATGAGCGGCAAACCATACACCTTATTCCAGGCGGGAAATCATCAGGGTTTTACAGAGCTGGCTCATAAAAGCCTGCCAGGCGGTGTAGCTATTCGGTTTGATCCAGCACCAGGACACATTCAGTTCGCGGCAGCGGACTTCCCAGATTGGGTCGATTTCGGAACTCATCCAGGCAAGCGGAACGGTTTGCAGCGCGGGTCTGGATCGGAGGTATTCCGTTAACTCCAGCCCATCCATCCGGGGCAGGTGGTAGTCGATTAAAATCAGATCGGGGACAGCGGTCGCCTTTTCCAGGTAGGTCAATAAACCGGCAGCATCGCTGAATGGATTCAGATGACACATGCCGCCGATTTCAAGCATGGCTTTTTGCATCAGCCATAAATCATCCTCGTCGTCGTCTACTATCAATATAAGTGGCTTCATAAAAATCTGTCAACGGGCAGTCGCCTGTAAAACAGGGGCGATGTCGCACTTTTTTTGAGGGATCAGAAAAGCTTTCCCTTTTAAACCGGTATGCGACCCGTTTGTTTGGTTATTTATGAAGAAACCTTCGTTTTACTTTCGCCCGTAGTAGCTTTCCCAGAAAGTCAGCTTGTCTTTGTTTGGTAATGAGCGGTTTTCAATCGTTTTGTCAATGAGCTGAACGTTCTCCGACTGGCGGGTATAAGCCGGCCAAACCGGTAAATTCGGACCGTTCGGATTGCCGGTTCTGGCAAAATTGACCCAGTAGGACGACATTACATCCGCAATTTGATGATCGACAGCCTCCCACGGACGATCCACGGTATGAAGGTTGTTGTACGCATACGGCACCTCGCCGGTGTGAAACGCGCCAAACTGCGTCTGGGGATTATGGGCGGGCACTTTTCGGTTAAAATTGTACAGAAAAACCGGCGATTTTCCGGTCTGGCTCTGCCTTTTGGCCCACGTATAATCCTGAATACCAAAGCTCTCATCCCGATTGCTGTTCCCCTGTGACTGGGCGCTTTCTTCTTCGGTCCGGGCCGGGTAAACCCGAAAATACGCATCGGCCAACGCACCAAAACGCTTTTTGATCTGCTCCCGAAACACCTCCGCTTTGGCCGGTGCACCCATCACTTTATCGTCGCCGTTCCAGCCCAGCAGCAGCGGAACATCATTCTGGCGCGATTGGGTGTAGATTTCATCAATTCCTTCGGGCAACAAATAACCGTCGACGACGGGGCCATTTAAACCGCCGGAAGCCTTCAGAATTTCTTCTGCCGAACGCGCGCGTAAATCGCTCAGGGAAGCGGCATTGAGTTTTCCGGCAAAATCAACGCCAAGTTGTTCGGCAGCTTGCAGCGTCAGTCTGGGCCGCGCCGGATTCGACAGAAAGCTCCCGCCACTCTCGGCAATGGCCCGGTGAAAAAGGCCTTTAGCCAGGGGAGAAGCCGTCAGAAAATTAACCGCAAATGCCCCCGCCGACTGTCCGGCAATGGTGACGTTTTTCGGATCTCCCCCGAAGGCGGCCGCGTTTTTCTGAACCCATTTCAGGGCCGCGATCATGTCCAGCAGCGCATAATTCCCGGAAGCTTTGTAACCTGATTCCTGCGAAAGTTCGGGATGAGCCAGAAAACCGAAGACGCCGACGCGGTAATTGATCGTCACAAAAACCACGCCTTTTTTCGCCATCGCTTCGCCGTCGTAAATCGCGCAGCCGGCACCCCCACTCCGAAAACCGCCCCCGTAAATGTAGACGAAAACCGGTCGTTTCTCAGCCGCCGAACGGGCGCCCGTCCACACATTGAGGTAGAGGCAATCCTCACTGATGGGTTGTTCCGGAATCAGAAACTCCGACGACCAGTACATAAAAGGAGCCGGTTTGGCCTGCATCGGGCTGGGTCCAAACGCCACACATTTTTTAACACCCGGCCAGGCTGCCACCGGCTGCGGGGCCTTCCAGCGCAGCTTTCCCACCGGCGGAGCGGCAAACGGAATACCTTTGAAAATCCGGATGGCGCCAGATTTATTAGCCATGCCTTCGACCCGGCCGCTCTCGGTTTTGACGATCAGCGACTGCCCGATGGCAGCGAACGAAACGGTTAGGATCAGGAAAAAAGCAACGATTCGTTTCACTGCAAAATACGGTTTTCAAAAATGAACTCAGGACATCAGAACGCACGCGTCTTTAGGTATAGCAGCTAGTTAGGCAAGAGAGAAAAAAGCATATGCCATTGATTTTCAACCAGTTAACCGTTCTCCTATGCCCGTTCTTCGTTTGTCTGCGTATAAAAACCGCTACCGAAAAAGCAGCGGTACATATTCGTTGAGGTATTGCCGCCAGTTGATCCAGGTATGGCCGCCCGTCGTTTCTTTGTACTGGTATTTGATCTGGTGTTTGTCGAGCAGGGCCATCGTTTTTTTGTTGGCATCCATCACAAAGTCGTCCTTGCCAATTTCAATCCAGAACAGTTTTTTGTTTTTGTTAAAACCGGGGTCATTCAAGACGCTGGCGTATTTGGTCTCGGCTTCGTCGATGGTCGCTCCGAAAAAACCGGAGCTGAACACGCCCACATAATTGAACAGATCCGGCCGGGTCAGCGCCAGGTCGAGCGTTTGAAAACCGCCCATCGACAATCCGGCAATGGCCCGGTTTTCGCGGTTGGCCTGCGTCCGGTAATTTTTCTCGATATAGGGCATCACCTCCTTCAGCAATTCATTGGCAAACATCGTCCGCAGCTGCGTCATCGCTGCCGGATTGGGCATTCCGGATGAGGGCGGAAGCGGCATGCTGCCGTTGGGCATCACGACAATCATCGGTTTGGCCTGTCCGGCGGCCAGCAGATTATCGAGAATAAAACCGGCACGACCCACGGTAGGCCAGCCCGAATCGTCATCGCCCCCGCCGTGCAGCAGGTAAAAAACCGGGTATTTGGTGTTGCCTTTTTCGTAGCCGGGGGGCGTATAAACATGCATCCTCCGCGCCATGCCCAGCGTATTGGACTGGTACCAAACCTGCCGCAGCTCACCATGCGGAACCGCGCGGTTGTCTTCAAAAGCCGTCTCGGAACCCGGCAGGACCATTACATTTTCCAGACTGCTGATGCCTTGTTTGATCACCGGATTTTTCGGATCGATGGTGCGAACACCGTCCACCAGCAAGGTATACGTGTAATAATCGGGTTTAAGCGGACCGACCGTCACCGACCAGACCCCGTTGGGGTCTTTGGTCAGATTGAGCGGTTTTCCACCTCCCAAAAAGTCGCCCGAAACGATTACTTCACTGGCTTTGGGCGCGTAAATCTGCAGAGCGACCCGGTTGTCGACCAGCACTTTGGGCGATTTCAGCGTGTCGTTGGGTGTCGGTTGCCGCTGGGGCGTCTGGGCAACGGCCTGAAAACCCAGCAACAAGGCCGCCATCAGCAGCCAGTGTGAAGGAGCAAAACGATTCATGGACATGTTGGTTAAGGTTGGCGCGACTCTCAATCAAAAATAGGGAAAGGTTTCTCATTGTACTACAAGCCCGGGTTGTTTTTTGAAATATCCCGGGAGAAAGTAGAAAGATTTACCGGTCAAGCGCCCGGTCGAACGACCTTTCCATCCCGTCAATTATCCGGATTTCACCCCTGCTTATTCACCCAAATCCGCCTGCTGTGACTTCCGGCTGGACGATGGCCCGTTCCGGCGCTACTTTTACTAAAAATAACAAATACACTACTCATGAAACTTGCCTTCCTTACTCTCCTGCTTGTCGGTATGATCAACGCCGAAAACGCCCGGGCCGATTGTCCGCCGGTGGTGGTCGACGGAAAACTTCACGGAATCCTGCCCGTCATCAATCAGAAAGTTGCTTACGCTGAAGTCGTCGACTGCGGCAGTGTGTCGCAGGTCGAACTATTCCGGCGCGCCCGCTTGTGGGCAGCCCAGTCGGTACGGGCGATGGGCGAAACGTTCACGGTCAGCGATAAAGAAACCGGTGATCTGGTCGGAAAAACCGTACAGGTCGTGACATTGCCCCGCACCGAAACCTCGGCTGGTGGCGTTTATTCGTTTCGATATACCTTTGTCATTGAGTGCGCCAACCGCAAATACCGGGCGATGATCACCCGCGTTGAAGTAGACAATGGTGATGCAAAACCGGTTCCGGTGGAAATTTACTGCCAGAAAAATGACAAAGATCTGCGGGTTATTTATGCGGAACTGGACAAGCAATTGAAGGCGGTTTTAGCGTCTCTTCAGGAAGACGTGAAAAATTATAAAGCGTTTTAAGGCATGAACCGCACGGTTTCCTACCTGCTGGGCCCCGAACTGGCCTGGGTGCTGATGCTCGTCATCACCGGTTTTCTGGTATCCCGCAGCGAACCCATCAGCGACGCCGAAAAGGAGCAGATTCTCACTCTCGGCTGGTTTTTACCCATCATCGCCGTCCTGCTTTCGTTCGTGCCGCTGTTCTGGTCGCCGGGCAGCCAATGGTGGTGGCTGCTCCGGATCGGTTTCGTTGGCATCGCCGGTGTGTTTTACATGTCCGGTCAGATTTGCGGAGCCGTCGATTTTCACGACAGCCGGAACTCCGGGGTCGGCTCGGCCTACATGCTGTTCATTATGCTCGGTTTTCTGTTTCTGTTTGGCGGGGCCTTTATAGCGGCTTTTTTCTTCCTCACAAAGTGGAATTTTATACCGGTTTTAAAATGGGGCCTGATCATTATCGGCGGTTTTTCCGCTTTTATGGGGCTGGTTTTCTGGATTGCTTCCTTTGGTAAAAATGCGGCATCCTGACCATTAAACTCCGGATTTTCTGCTTTTAAACCATAAAAAACGCCCGATAAAGCTGATTTATCGGGCGTTGTCATTTTCTCGTCCATCGGTTTTAAAAACCGTACTGCATCGTTTTAAAAGGCTTTGGTCATCTCGCCTAATTTGCAGAGTGATCCCAATGTCTGGGCCAGGCTGTACTTCGCAATGGCTGCCATGGTTCCTCTCCTTTTGGCATAATCGTACATATCCTGCTTCCAGGCTTTAAAATTATAACCATTCAACTGATCAAAAATCAGGGAGATGTTGTGGCTGGCAGCCACCGTCGTATGCCAGATGCCGTTCGGAATAAAAATGGTTTCGCCCGGTTTCAACACAATGCTCAACGGCGTTGCTTCTCTGTACCGGGGGTATTTTTCGTAATCCGGTTTCGTAATATTGATCGGCGAAATAAACCCGGCGTTACTCGGATAAAGCAATTCTTCCTGATCGCGCGGAAAGACGACAAACTTCTTTTCGCCGTATAACTGCGTCACCCAGGCGTTTGTATGATACATGTCTTTGTGCAGCGAATACTGGTTGCCGGGGCCGCCGATAAACAGGTGAATGCTGTTTCCGTATTTCCCGTACGGCATCACTTTATTCCGAAACCAGTTCGGAAATGCGTAGTTCATATGGAGCGGATCGATCATCGGAAGCAGCTCCGGCAATTGCAGCGGAATTTCGAATAAAATCGGATACGGAGCCGGCTTGTCGACCGTACTTTTTTCCGTGATATCCAGAATTTCGTTCATCGAGTATTCCTTGCCTTTATACGTCGTTTTATGATTACCGAAATTCGCCCGAAAAAAATCCGGGTTAAACTGCTGATTGGATTTCCACGCAGCCGAAGCATTTTTAAAAACGACCGGAATACCGGGTTTCAGGTAATTTTCTATAAACTGATCATAGCTGATCGAATCTAATTTTTCAACGTGTTGCATGATCGGACAGTTTTATATTTTCGAATAACTAGGGGTTCTGGTAAAATAAAGCGGTTTTAGGCCTGACTCAATCAAATTGATGCCCCGCCATTTCTCGTGCTTTAAAAAGCAAGCCAATCAGCGTGGCGTATCCATATTGTAAAATAGCTTTCAACCGTCCGCGCTTGACGCCGTAATCGTAAATATCCTGTTTCCAGGCGTTGAAATTATTCCGGCTCAATTGCTCCACCACGATGGAAATATTATGACCGGGTGCTACGGTCGTATGCCAGATTCCGTTCGGGATATAAATGGTTTCGCCGGCTGTTAATGTCACGGTCAATGGCGTTGCGTCCCGGTATTTCGGATACTTTTCATAATCCGGTTTCAGGTAATTGATCGGCGAGCGGGTGCCCTTGTTTTCCGGGTAAAGCATCTCTTCCTGATCGCGCGGATAAGCAATGAACTTCTTCTCCCCGTAGAGCTGCGTCACCCAGGCATCGGTATGAAATAAGTCCTTGTGTAATACGTATTGATTGCCAACTCCGCCGATGTACATCTGCATGTCGTTCCCAAACCGGCTTTTGGGTATCAGCCTGCTTTTGAACCAGTTCGGAAACGCATAGTTCATGTGAATCGGGTTCAGCATCGCCATAAACTCCGGCAGTTGCGACCGCAACTCAAAGCCCATCGGATACGGTGCCGGGTTTTCGGGCGTGCTTTTCTCGGTGATGTCCAGGACCTCACTCATCGTATAGGTTTTATCCTTATGCGTCGTCGTATAATTCCCGAAATGCTTTTTAAAAAAAGCCGGATCGAACGGTTGTTTGACGTTCCAGCTTGTAAATGCCTTTTTAAAAACCACCGGTTTTCCGGGTTTTACGTAATTTTCTACAAATTCTTCGTAGCTGATCGAATCGATTCTTTCTATCTCTAATTCTTCTTTTTCTATCGGTTGCATGATTGAAAAGAGTTAGGGTTAACTACTATAATTTTGGTATGGAGAGCGCAGGAAGGTGAGTTTTAACGACGTATCTCAACGAAATACGCCGTTAAAACCTAGTAAACGACAAGCAGGAGAATAGCAGGTTTATGCGCAGTTATCTAGCGCTTTTTGCAAAATACGGGCAAACTCCTTGTCGTTGGGTGGTGTGAATAAATTGACGTGATCGCCCGGAACTTCGTGGATCGTTACGCCTTTTAACGCGAATGGTTTCCAGCCTAAAAATTCAAAATCCCGTTTATAAGCCAACTGTTTTTTCGCCCGGAATAGGGTTATCTTGATTTCCTGCGGGACGAGCCGGTATTTACGGGCTGCGATAATGTTCGTTTCATTGACCTTGTAGTAGTTGCCATGAAACACCTTCAGGTAATCTTCATTGTATCGGATCCGGCGGTATAACTGATTCGTTTTGCGTTTGAGCGATTCAATTTTCGTACTAACCGTTTCGCCGGGGTATTTTTTGAGCAGCGTAAAGATGTACAGCCGCTCTTTCAACAACGTGGTCGAATCGTTCCACAACCGGCTTAGCCAGGGATCGTAAAAATTAGACTGATCGGCGTATGAATCGAACATCGCCAGCATTTTTACTTCCTTCCCGCGTTCCCGCAATTGTTTACTCATTTCGTAGGCAATAATCCCCCCGAACGAATAACCGGCCAGGGCATACGGCCCATCCGGATTTTTGGCCATGATCGCATCGATATAATAGGCCGCAATGGCTTCGATGCTGTCCAGCGGCTCATCGTCGCTGTTGATTCCCTTCGCCTGAAGGCCATAAACCGGCTGGTTGGCGTCCATATTGATGGCCAGCGTGTTGAACAACAAGACGTGCAAACCCGCACCGTGGACGATATACAGCGGAATTTTAGTTCCCTGCGGTTTGATCGGAACCAGCGAATCCCAGGTCACCGACCGGCCGTTCATGTGCAGCGTCGACGCCAGTTTTTCGATGGTCGGGTATTCGAACAACATCGAAAGCGGCAGCCGTTTACCGGTTTTTTTCTCCAGCCGGGTCATTACCTGCACCGCAATCAGGGAGTGCCCGCCCAGTTCGAAGAAATTATCGAGCACGCTGATTTTTTCGAGCCGCAAACATTCCATCCAGATATCGGCCACCAGCTTTTCAACGTCCGTGCGCGGAGCCATAAAACCGGTGCGGTTTTCGTTGGCTTCCAGCATCGGATCGGGCAGCGCCTTCTTGTCGATTTTCCCGTTAGGCGTCAGCGGCAGTTTGGCCAGCACCACAAAGTTGTTGGGAACCATGTAGTCCGGCAACTGCTTCCGCATCGTCTGCTTCCATTCATTGACCTGATCCTGAGGTACAATCAGGTTGTGTTTGAAAGGATTACGGGCAAAATCGTTGAGCGAAGCGTGTTCGGCAGCAATGCCTACAGGCCGACCTGGAATCCGTTTTCCGAGTTCCGACGGAATGAAAACCACGTCCAGCAAGTTGTCGGAACCGTCGCCCGACCAGCGTACGTGCGTCGTAAACCGGTGTTTTTTACCGGCCGCCCACAAAAGTGCCGGATTGATTCCGGCCGGGAAAGAGGCCATTTTTTGTCTGGCATCCACCAGCAACGCATCGTCGTTCAGGTGATCGATCACCTGAAGCAGGCTGTAATCCTCGGCAGTGCGGCTGTTGAAAACATTCCGCAGTTGCAAAACCGCGCGTGGATTCGTCGACAGACGCTCTTCCAGCCTGTCAGCGGTATAATCCGCGGTCCAATCGACAACGGCATCGGCGGTGGCTACCTCGGGCGGATTGCCGACGTAGAGCCAGATATCGTAGTGGTGTTTGGTCGTTTCATTCAGGAATTTCCCTTCGCGCAGCTGCACATCGACCGCCGAAATGGCCGGAATGAGTTGCGGCAACAGGTAAAAATAAGCCGGATCGGCCATGAATTCATCCTCGATGAACATCCGCCGGTCGACAATCTTTTTGAAATCGGCAATGGTGTTTTCCGCCGACGAACGCGGAAACTGATCGAAGGTGTGGTGCATCCGCAGGGTTCCTTTGCCCTGCATATCACCGATAAAAATACAGCCGCCCTGCGCCACGGCTTTCACCGCCAGCTCGATCACGCGCAGCAGGTAGGCCGCATCGGGAAAATACTGGGCCACACTGTGAATCAGTACCATATCCAGCGAAGCGGGCGCCACCGTACTGAAATCATCGGCGGGAGCCACCGCGGTTTTGACGTTCTTCCACTTGGCGGTGTTCAACGCCAGTTTTTCCCGCAGGTTGTCGATAGCTGTTGCGGAATAATCCGTCCCGATGTACAGCGAGGTGTCGGGTGCCAGTTCAAAAAGCAACTGTCCGGCCCCGCAACCCACTTCCATAATCCGTTTCGGGGCCAAGGCCCGGATCCGGTTGATCGACTGATGCACCCAGTCGTCGATCTCTTCCTTCACATCTTTTTTCCCGCTCAACTGCTCCGCAATGGCGAGTTCAACCACCTGCTCCGACGATTTCTGGCCGTTGTCGTGATTGACCCCCATGTTGTAAATCAGGTCCCAGCGTTCCTGCCAGCTCGGGGCTTTATCGTTCGTAGCCATCGACTCCGGCACGACGTAGGCCACCAGCACCTGATCGCCCGAGCGAACAGGGTGCGCAATAACGGCGGTTTCTTTCACCTCCGGAATGGCGGTGATGACGTTTTCGATTTCGCCCAGTTCGATGCGGTGTCCGCGAATCTTTACCTGCTGGTCGATGCGGCCCAGGCACTGGATTTCGCCGGTTTTAAGGAATTTACCCAGGTCGCCGGTGCGATACATGACCCCTTCCGACTCCGCGAACGTGTTTTCCAAAAACCGCTCACCCGTCAATTCCGGCCGATTCAGATATCCCCGGGCCACGCCGTCGCCCGCGATGTAAATTTCACCCACCGTTCCCTCCGGCACGGGTTTCAGGAATTCGTCCAGAATATAGACCTGTGTATTGTTGATGGGTCGGCCAATGGTAATCATTTCGGCCTTGCGAAGCTTTTTGACGGTCGACCAGACGGTGGTTTCCGTAGGGCCGTACATATTCCACAATTCCGCGCACTTAGTAAGCAGTTTGTCAGCCAGATCGTTCGAAATCGCTTCTCCTCCACAAAGGGCCTTCAGCGGCAATGGTTTTTCCCATCCGGCATCGAGCAACATGCGCCAGGTCGAGGGCGTTGCCTGCAGGATGCTTACTTTTTCGGTTTTAATCAGATCGAGCAACGAACGTCCGTCGCGCGTAACGGCAGGATCGGCCAGCAAAACCGTCGCACCGCTGATCAGCGGCAGATACAATTCCAGACCCGCGATGTCGAACGAGATCGTCGTCACCGCCAGCAATACATCCGTTGATTTAATCCCCGGTTCCTGCTGCATGCTGTGCAGAAAGTTGACCAGGTTGTGGTGTTCGATCAGAACGCCTTTCGGCTTGCCCGTCGAGCCCGAAGTGTAAAGCACATACGCCAGGTTATCGCCCGAAACCATCGTATCGGGATCTTCTTTTCCGTTCACTTTCGACTCCGCCAGCGCATCCTCAACCAGCAGTTCCGTCGCCTGACTTTTCAGCCGGCCCGCGTATTTCCGGGAGGTAATGAGCATCCGGGCCGAAGAATCCGCCAGCATAAACGTCACGCGTTCCTGCGGATACGCCGGATCAAGCGGCAAATAAGCCGCCCCGGCCTTCAACACCGCCAGCAACGTGATCAACATGTCCGGCGAACGATCCAGCGCAATACCGACAATGTCACCCTCCGAAATTCCTTTCCCGATCAGATAATGAGCCAGTTGATTAGCGGTTTCGTTGAGGGTTCGGTAGCTGATCTCCTCCCCATTAAATCGTAAAGCGGTTTTGGTGGGATGTTGAGTGGCTGTTTGGGCAATCAGTTTATGTAAGGGCGTGTGATACGGGTAGTCGACTTGGGTGTCATTCCATTGGGTTAGTTTTTCATATAGACTTGTTTCCGACATAAATTTGATCTCGCTAATAACGATGGATGGATAGGCTACAACGGTTTTCAGGAGATTGGTAAACTCGGTCATCATCCGATCAATTGTTTCAGCTTTAAACAATTGCGTATTATATGACCATTCAATGGTTAACGTTTTTTCGGAGCCGGTGGCGTTGAAAAACAATTCAAAATTTTCGTATTCTTTCGGATGGCTGATCAGTTGGTGGGTCAATCCGGCAAAATGAACGCCATCGTTCATGCCCATATCAATATTAAAAACCACCGGAACCAGCGGCACCCGCGACGGATCCCGCGGAATGTTCAGTTTCCGAACCAGGTTGCTGAACGTCAGCCGCTGGTGATCGTAGGCGTCAAAAACCGCTTGCCGACATACCTTCAAAAACTCGGTAAACGTCAGCTTCGTATCGAGATGGCTTCGCAATGGCAACAGGTTCACACAATGCCCGACCAGCCGGTTGTTTCCCGTGACGGACTGTCCGGCCGTGGGCAGGCCCACCGTGATATCTTCGTGCCCCGTAACGCGGTGCAGCAGTACTTCAAACGCGGCCAGGAGCGTGGTTACAAAACTGCAACCGGCCTTCAAACCCATTTTTTTAACTGCCAGCACAAATTCACTGTCCAGCGGATAATCGAGCCGTTTGCTGGCGAACGTGCGCAGGGCCGGGCGCGGAAAATCCGTCGGCAGGTCAAAAACCGGTACGTTATTTTTGTACTGGTTCACCCAGAATGCCTCGGTTTGCCGGTATTCGTCACTGTTCGAAAACCGGAGTTGCTCCTCCGCGTACTGGCTATACGATAGCGCAGCTGGTAAATTAGCCGCAACACCCTGTACCTGAGCCGTATAAATCGCACTCAAATCGAGCAGCATCGCGCCCATCGACCAGCCGTCGCGCGTACTATGGTGGGTCGTTAAAATCAGGCGGTGTTCCTGATCGGCTAATTTAAATAAAGCCGCCCGAAATAAAGGCCCGTTCAATAAGTCAAAAACATGCCGCGTTTCCTGGTTCAGGTAACTGTCGATGAGCTCCGCTTTCTGTTCAGCGGTTTTCTCCGAAATGTCCTGATAGGCAACCGCAATGGGCAATTCCCTGAAAATGCAGAGGTGCTCGCCATTGGCGCTGAACACCAGCCGCAAGGCTTCGTGCCGGCAAACCAGCGTCTGGATAGCCTGCTCCATACCCTCCCGATCGAAAGGTCCCTGAAACAGCAACGAGTTCAATAGGTTATACGAGCGGGTGGCGTTGTCGCCCCCCAATAAACACGCTGTCCAGATTTCCTTTTGCGGCTCGGTTGCGGGGGCTACGCGCACGATTTCCGGACCGGCAAAAGGATCAAAGCTCACAGCCATCACGTTGGGTGTAGGTATAGTTACAGACATAAAGGTAACTAAGATTAATTATATTTTAATCAAATTTTAATCTGCAAATAATGCCCCGGCTGATCCGGGTCGGCGATGAACCAGGCCGGATTGCCGTCCTGATCGCGACCCAGCCGGGCGCCGGGCGTTGGCGGCTGATTGAACGCGTAAGGGCGTTCGGTTTTTTCTTTTGGCAAAACCGCTCTCGGATTCGATTTAAAAATATCGGCCTCGATCAGTTCCTGAATGGATTCGAAAAACCGCTTGAGCACCAGATCGATTTCGGCGTCGGTATGGGCTTCGGTAATGAAACACGGAAAACCGTCCCAGATGTGAATGCCTTTTTCGCGCATCAACACAAAAAGGAGTTCGCCGTACGGGATTTCTTCTTTCGGCTTGATTTTCCAGAGCGAGCCAAACTGGGCCACGTAGAGCGGAATCTGATGGCGGTCGAATTCGGCGTTCAGTTCCCGGGCAATGCGTTCAGCCTTGCTGGTGAGTCCTTTCTGCAAACCGGGGCCGACTTCTTTCAGGTGGAGCAGCGACGCTTTGGCCGTGGCCAGTGCCAGCGGGTGCCGGACAAATGTACCGGCAAAATACGTCACTCCTTTTTCGGGGAACGACGCATCGCCGTATTGCCAGAAACCGCCGTCGAGCACGTCCATGTAGTCTTTATCGCCCGCAATAATCCCGATGGGAATACCCCCGCCCACCACTTTCCCGTAGGACGCCAGATCGGCTTTGATTCCGAACATCGCCTGTGTTCCGCCGGGGTGCATCCGAAAACCGGTAATCACTTCATCAAAAATCAGGGCCGTTCCCGCAGCTGCCGTGATTTTGCGCACTTCTTTCAGAAACTCGATCGGGACAAACTCCGGGCGTCGGCTTTGTACCGGTTCGACCAAAACAGCCGCCAATTCGTGCGCCCGTTCCTTGATGATTTTCAGACTTTCGTCCGTACCGTAATCCAGAATCAGCATGTTCTGGACGGATTCCGGCATGATACCCGGCGCAGCCGGATACGACTTCAGTTTTTTGCTGCCCCGCACAATCACTTCATCCACAATGCCGTGGTATGAACCGGTGAACGCCACAATCAGCGAACGGCCCGTAACGGTGCGGGCAATCCGCATGGCGCCCAGCACGGCTTCGGAACCGGTGCTGCACAAAGCCGCCCGGTCGAACTTGGTAAACTCACAGATCAGGCGGCTGACCTCGCCCGCGAGGGCGTGCTGCGGCCCGATTTCAAATCCGTTTTCGATCTGACTATAGAGCGCTTTTTTGACAAATTCCGGCTGATACCCGAACATGTTCGAGCCAAAACCGTTCAGCATGTCGATGTATTCGTTGCCATCGACATCCCACAACCGGCTTCCTTTCGATTTATTGATGACGATTGAGTAAACCAGTTCTTTGGTCAGCGGTTTAAAGCCCGAAACCACCCGCGGATCGGCCATGTAGGACCGGTGTTCCTGCGTATAATTCTTACTCCCGACGGTTTTCTGGTTATACCGGCTGGTGAGTTGTTGCAAAAACGTCTTTTGTTTGGGGCTTAATTCCGTAATCTGCCGTTCGATGCGGGCGCTGGCGCCAAACGGTTTTTTAATTTCAATTTCTTCTTCGGGTGTCAGATCCGGGGTTTTGGCAACGACCGGTTTTCCATTGACCGGTTTTTCGTTCTGACTGGCCGGAGGGGCCGCTGAAGGAATGGGAGGCAACGAAGGTTGCTGTAGCTGTGCGCCCTGCATCACCGCAATCTGCTGTGCCATGATCTGCAGTTGCCGGGCCATCAGGTCCAGAACGGAATCGCTGTGCGCTTGTACGCTTATCGGATTCGGGAAGACCGGAGCCGAAACCGGGGCTGCCGTGGGTAGGGGTGCTGGCGCTGGTTGTGGGTAGACAGGTTGCGAAACCGGTTGGGGTTTATAGGCTTCAGCGGGTAAGTGACGATCGAGGTAGTCGACGAGGGCGTCGATCGTCGCGTATTCTTCGTTCAACTGCCGGAAGGTAATCGGCAAACCGAACTCTTTCTTTAACGTTAACGATACCTGCGTCAGGAGTAGCGAATCGAGTCCCATTTCCAGAAAACTCATATCCGCAGTCACGTCTTCCATCTCCACGCCGGAGGCATTCTCCAGCATTTCTTTCACTTTGTTGATTAATACTTCTTTTCTCATGGGAACAATAGATAGAGAGGTGTCAGCAAAATTGTCAACTTGTAGCTGAGACGCTACCGGAATCGTTGATGGATAGGAAGTTTGCGCGGATAGCGCGGGAATAACCGGATCGACCCAATAGCGTTTCCGGTCAAAAGCATAGGTTGGTAAAGTCAGTTTAACCTGGTTTTGGTGGGCATGAAACGCCTGCCAGTCGGGTTCCAGACCATTGATCCAAAGTTGCCCCAGGCCTTTCAGCAGGGAGGTGTATTCGGTCTGCGCCCCTTTTTTGTCCAGACTCGTCACCACGTTCACCGGCCGGGCACCCGCCTGTTGACGCGCGAACGTCGTGGTGGCATTGCCGGGGCCCACTTCGATTAACAGCGGCTGATTTAGATTAAGTATAGATTCCAGAGCCGCCGAAAACCGGACCGTTAGCCGCAGGTGTTTCGCCCAGTAGTCCGAATCCGTCGCCTGAGCGTCCGTCAGCCAGGTTCCGGTAACGGTCGAAAGGATGCGTTTCCGGGGCCGGTTCAGCACCACTTCGTCAACCACTTTTTTGAAGTCTGCCACTACCGGTTCCATCATGACCGAGTGAAACGCGTGGCTCGTTTCCAGCACCCGGTTCGGGATTCCCTGACTATCCAGCACGCTGGCAAAAGCCGCAATGTCTTCGTCGTGACCTGCTACCACGCACAATTTATGGCTGTTAATGGCGGCAATCGACAAGGGTTCAGGCATGAGTGCGCCGATTTTTTCGGCTTCCATCCGCACCGAAAGCATGCTTCCGCGCGGCATTTCGCTCACCAGCCGTCCGCGGATGGTAATTAGTTTCAAGGCATCGGCCAGGCTGAAAACGCCCGCCAGATGCGCGCCCACAAATTCGCCGATGCTGTGGCCGCAAAACAGGGAGGGCTCAATGCCCCAGCTCATCCAGAGTTTGGCCAGCGCGTATTCGGTAACAAAAAGAGCGGGCTGGGTAAACCGCGTATTTTTCAGGTTTTCTTCGGCTTTCCGGTTTGCCTCGTCCGGATAAATGATCCGGCGAATATCGGTTTCCAGGTAGGCATTCAACAGCTCGGCACATTCATCGATAGCCTGCTGGTAAACGGGCTCGGATTCGTACAGCTCGCGGCCCATGTTGAGGTATTGGGCGCCCTGTCCCGGAAACATAAAAGCCACTTCGCCCGGACGCGCACTGATCGATTTTGTTTCGCCTGCTGCTGTAGCCCGGAGTTTTTCCGTCAGCTCCTCGCCGGCGTCGGCCACCAAAAACCGCCGGTGAGCAAAAGCCGCCCGGGTCGTGTGCAGCGTAAAAGCAACATCCGCCAGATCCAGATGATGGTTTTGGCGCAGGTGATCGGCCAGCAAAGCGCCATACTGCTCACGGCTGGTGGTGGATTTGGCCGACCACGTCAGTAACTGTGCGGTTCGGGCAGCCACCGGTTTTTCCAGCTTTTCGACCGGTATTTCTTCCGCATATTCTTCCAGCACAACGTGGACGTTCGTGCCGCCAACGCCGAAAGAACTGACGCCCGCCCGGCGCGGACCCAGCACCGACGACCAGTCCCGAAACTCGGTATTCACAAAGAAAGGACTATTGCTGAAATCAATGGCCGGGTTGGGGGCCGTAAAATGGATGGATGACGGCAGTTGTTTGTGGTGCAGCGACAACACGGTTTTGATGAATCCGGCCACGCCGGCCGCCGTTGTCAGGTGCCCCATGTTGCTTTTGATGGAACCAATGGCGCAGAATTGGGTAAATGGCAGCTCACCGAACGCCATTTTCAATCCTTCAATTTCGATCGGATCGCCGATGGGCGTGGCGGTTCCGTGGGCTTCGATGTAACTCAGGGTCGCGGGATCAACCTGGGCATCCTGCAACGCCATCGCAATAGCGCCCGCCTGTCCCTCGGCGTTCGGGGCCGTGAAACTGCCTTTTCCGCCCCCGTCGTTGTTGACGCCAACGCCTTTGATCACCGCAAAAACCGTATCGCCATCCCGCCGGGCTGCTTCCAGACCTTTCAGCAGAACGATGCCCGCGCCATCGCTGAAAACCGTTCCCTGTGCATCGGCGCTAAACGGGCGGCAATGGCCGTCGTTGCTCAACATGGCCCCTTCCTGATACAGATACCCGCTGTTGATCGGCTGGGCAATGGCGGCACCACCCGCCAGCGCCATCTCACACTGCCCATTCCGGATGCTGTCGACGGCCTGGGCAATGGCCAGCAGGGACGTGGAACAGGCCGATTGCACCGTCACGGCCGGGCCTTTCAGATTCAGGGCGTAAGCCGTCCGGGTTGCAATGTAATCCTTGTCATTGGCCGTCATTACCTGAAAGCTGCCGACCCGTTCGACCAGCTCGGCATTCGGCAGGACGTTGGTATAGTAGTACGTATTGTTCCGGCAACCGCCAAAAACACCAATTGGTCCGTCGTATTTCTGAGGATCATACCCGGCACTCTCGAGGGCTTCCCAGGCTATCTCCAGAAAGATACGGTGCTGCGGGTCCATCAACTCCGCCAGACGCGGGTTAATTCCAAAAAACAGGGGATCAAATTCGTCGGCTTTCTGAATAACTCCCCGCGCTTTTACATAGTCGGCATCATTCCGCAGACCCGTTGGGATGGATTTATCCAGCTCTTCTTCGGTGAAAAAATGGGTGGTTTCCTGACCGGTTTTTAAAATAGTCCAAAGTGCGTCAATGGAGTCGGCACCGGGGAATCGACCCGCCATACCAATTACTGCAATATCCTGGGTATCGGTTGCCTCTTTGATTTTTACCTGTTTTGCCTTACGGTTCTTTTCTGCTGCTAAAAATACCGCCAGTGCTTTAATGGTTGGCTGTTGATACAATTTTGTAATCGGCAGCGTATAACCAAACCGTTTTTTCAACAGCGTTACTGCCGAAATAGCCAGTAACGAATTACCGCCCAGTTCAAAAAAATTATCTTCAACTCCAACTTTATCTACCTGTAATATTTCGGCCCAAATGGTTTCAATGGTTTGCTCGATTGGCGAAACCGGAGCGATGTATAAACTGGACAGAACCGGACGTACTCCTTCCGGTTTTGGCAGTGCTTTTTTATCGATTTTTCCGTTAAAAGTCAACGGAAATGCGGCTATCTGGACAACCAACGACGGCAACATATATTCGGGTAATTTACCCGCTAAATACGCTTTGATAACTGCGTTATCGATTGCCCGGTTGACAACCACATACGCAACCAGTCGCTGGCCGGTGTTACGATCCGGCTGGGAAATGACAACGCATTGATCAATAGCTTCGTGGCCACCCAATACGGTTTCTATCTCGCTCAACTCAATGCGATGGCCTCGGATTTTCACCTGATCGTCGATTCGGCCAATGTATTCAATGGTGCCATCCGCCAACCACTTTGCCGTATCACCGGTTTTGTAAAGCCGGTCGCCGGGTGTATTACCAAACGGATTAGCAATGAATTTTTCGGCCGTAAGCTGCGGATTATTGAGGTAACCGCGTGCCACACCCGCCCCTCCAATGTAGATTTCGCCAGCCGTTTCGGCAGCAACTTTATTCCCGGTTTCGTCTAAAATATAAATCTCCGTATTGGCAATTGGCGTCCCAATCGGTACGGCACGTTCCGGATGACCGACCGACGAATACCGGTATTGAATTGAACTTATTGTGGCTTCGGTGGGGCCGTATTTGTTATAAAATTGTACCTTCGTACCCCAGGCCGATGCGAGATCGGGCGGGCAGATTTCACCCGCCGAAACCACTCTTTTTAAATTACTGTATTTGTCAGCGGGTATATACCGCAATAAGCTCGGTGTTGCGTGAAGGTGCGTAATATTTTGCTCCGTAATCAGTCGGGTTATTTCATCCGGATTAAAAAGAGATTCTTTCCGAATTAATACCAATTTGGCACCGTTACATAACGCCAGAAAAATCTGTTCAGTAGCCGGATCAAACGCATAATTACTGGTTTGAAGAATTATTTCTTCTTCATTTATTGCGAATTCAATGGATTGATTTTGTATGAAATTGAACAAACTACGGTGTTCAATTAAAACGCCTTTTGGTCGCCCGGTTGATCCGGATGTATAAATGACATACGCCAGATTATCGGATGTTATAACGCGCTGCACGCTTTCTTTTGATTCGAGTGCTATCGTTTCCCAATCCGTATTTAAATCAATAACTACCGCGTTTTTATTGCCTTCTTTCAGCACCTGAACCGAATGATTATCGGCCAGAATCACTTCCGCAGCCACATCCGCCAAACTGTAATTGATTCGGTCAATCGGATATTCCGGGTCAAGCGGAACGTAGGCCCCACCCGCTTTCAGAATGCCCAAAAGGCCAATGATCATCTCCAGCGAGCGATTGACACAAATGGGGACAAGCGTTTCGGCTCTGACTCCTTTTTTGATTAGAAAACGAGCCAACTGGTTTGATTTCTCATCCAGTTCCTGGTAGGTAATACCCTGCTTATCAAAAAAAACCGCAATACGATCCGGTGCCTTGCTAACTTGCTCAGCAAACAAATCGATTACGGTCTTCTGGATTGCACCCAAAAGCATGTTTGGTTCATTCAGGGTTTCCATTCTAAATCAATTCCTTGGTATTAAAAAATAAATCTATTCAAGTATTTATATAATTATATTAATATTTTAAATGAAATGTATTTATGTTTTTGTTTGTTTTTTTACGTAAAAACCGCTGCAGTCCGGCGTGTTCAATAAAAATATTTTCTCATTTTTTTTGCTTTGCAAACCGCTTGTTGCGCGCTTCACTAATTGTACTATTTTAATGGGAAATAATCCAATTAACGAGCAGTTTTAAGACTTAAAGATACTTTATAATCCAACAAATGAGAATCCATTGCACTATTTCCAGTCGCTTAATTTAGTATATGGCGTAATTTTATAAATAAGTAATTATACTCTGTGCATTACGTGGCCAAATGAGCTGTAAGTATCTGCCCAGACCCGGCTTATCCGGACTATCATTAAAACACGATCAGCCTTGTCAAAACCGGTATTGATTATAAATCGACCAGTAGTGGCAGAGGACGGGGTTCACCGGTGATTTTTCGCAACTCGCCAATGAACTTGTTGAGTGTCGTTTCTTTGTTTAAATACGTTTCCGCGTACCATCTGGCATTGGTATGGTAGGGACTTAAATCCATAGAAAGTGCTTGTTCAATGGCTACTTCCAATGCCTGAGCTGATTCCGGCTCAATCAGAATTCCCATTTCATGCCGGTGTACAACGTCATACAGGGTGGTGCCGGGAACAGCCGAAACCAGCGCACAACCGCCAGCAGCCAGAATTCCGGTTAGTTTTGAAGGAAGAACCAGATCGGAAGCCGATTTTTTCTGTAAGACCAGGTGGATATCGGCCGTTCCCAAAAGAGCCGACAATTTTTCATACGGCTGTAACGGGTGAAACACGACATTCGTTAATCCGTATTCCCGAACGGTTGCTTCCAGCTTCGTTTTTCCTCCGCCCGATCCAACAATCAGAAACTTGATATCCGGCTGTTGCGCGAATGACTGGGCGGCTGCGATAATGATTTCCAGCCCTTGTTTTTCGCCCAGACTTCCGGAATAGAGGATGACCCGATCCGAATCCAGCAAGCCCAGTTCGGCGCGCATCGAATGGGGTTTCGGCACCGGTTTTATGTGGGTGCTATCGACCCAGTTCGGAAACAGAACGCACTTGGAACCAGCCCCGTTTTTCAGTTTTACCTTCTGAAGCATTCCTTCGCTGATGGTCGAAATCGCACTGCACCGCTTCAGAATATACGATTCGACTTTAAACATGGTATTCAGAAACGTACGGTTCGTGATCATGCCCAAATCCTTGGCCATGTCAATCTGTAAATCCTGAATATGGCACCAGAATGGCACCTTGCGCAGCCGGGAGTAAATGGCGGGAATCAACCCCAGGTGAAAGGGCGGGGATATGCAGATAACGACATCGTACCGTTTTCCAAAAAAGACCCGCAGCCAGTACCACAAACTGCTGACCACGAAGGAAAATTCGTGCAGAATGCGTTTCAGCGAGGTTACCCGGGTGGGTACATAAAGCGGGCAGCGATGCACCCGCACCCCGTCGATGTATTCGGTATGCCACCCTTTCCGTTTGTGGGAAGCGTGCACGGCCCATTCCGGGTAATACGGCATGGCGGTAATGACATCCACTTCCTGCTTATTTCCGGCCAGCCACTCCCCCATTTCGCCCGTATATTTACCAATACCGGTGAGCTCGGGTGAATAATTAATGCCGTAAATCAGAATTCTCATTTCGTAATTGCGTTTGCGATACCACACGAGCCCCTGCTAAACTGAAATCAACCGGTTTTTTACACGGGTTACTCCTGCGTTATTTCAATCCAAAACCTGATTGAGTACCGGTTTTAGATGCCGGTATAGGGTTACGCCCGATACGAGGACGCAGCTTGTAATTCTTTGGTTTTCAGAACAATGAAGTACTCATAAACGGCCTGCAGCACGGCATAGGTCACTCCGGCCCGCCCATCCAGAAACCCGCGTCGCCAGATGGCCAGGTAAAACCATTTGATGAACGGACGACCGGGCATTTTGTAAAAGATGCCCTTCTGATGATACCGGCGTTCGCTAAAATCGGTGCTAAAAACCGCTTTCTGAAACGAAAACGAGGTACCGGCATCCATGTCCATCATCCGCATGGCGGCTTCCATATCCGCATAGCTAAGGTGCCGCTGCCACCAGAACCGAAAGCCTTTACTGAAGGGGTAATGATCCAGGAAACCGTCGATCCGGGCCACTTTTCCATCCGGAATGGAAACCGGGTTGACCAGCCGTTTGTACTGCATTTTATCGGGCCGAAAAAGACGCAGGTAAAAAGGCGACATCTGGGCGTGTTTCAGCCACCGGCCATTCCAGGCAAAATCGCGCCGTTGAATTTCGTAGGCAACCACCTCTGCGTCGACTGAAGAAAAGCGTAACAGCGTCTCTTTCAGTTTTTCGGAAACCCGCTCATCCGCGTCGATGTAGAGCACCCAGTTGTGTTTGAACGGAATATTGGCCAGGCCCCAGTTCTGATGGGCAGCCCAGTTGTCAAATTTACGCTGCGTGATGGTGGCACCGGCCGCCCGGGCAATATCCACCGTTTTGTCGTCACTGAAGGAATCAAAAACGTGGATGTCGTTACACCAGGCAACGGATTGTAAACAACCCGGCAAATCCTGTTCTTCGTTCTTGGTGAGTATAAGTACTGAAATCATTTTGTAAGAATATCAACTTACGGCCGTACGAACGGCCGTCAACTCTCTTTTCCGAATGATCCGGGCGGGATTTCCGGCCACTACTTCGAACGGGCGCACGTCTTTGGTCACCACACTACACGCCCCCACAATGGCCTCGGCACCCACCGTAATGCCCGGCATGATGAACGATCTGGCACCGACAAAAGCGTGGGCACCGATGACAATGGGTGCCGTGACCAGGTTCCGGGCGGGTTGATCGAATGCGTGCGTTCCGGTGCAGAGATACGCTTCCTGAGCCACGGTGGCATGTTCGTGAATTTCAATCCGGTCCAGCGAATAGGCGTTGGCACCGTCGCCCAGACAGGCGCGGTCGTGAAGTACCAGGTTCCAGGGAATCTGAATCCGGGCGTTTTGGTGCACAAACGGTTTTCCGCTCAGTTGCGCCCCAAAAGCCCTCAACCAGAACAGACGCCAGGGATTGGCCGGTTTAGGCGTCCACGAACAGAAAATCGCCCAGACAAATTGCCAGCTGATCATTTTGATCCGCTGCGCTACCGTCCAAGGGCTGTCATATGCTGACGCTTGCTGATGGGTTTTTATCATTTTTTCTGGCGGGATAAATCTTCCTGAAATCATCCATAAATCGTTGGGCAATCACGGGAATGGCATACTCGGTATTCACCCGGACGGCCTGTTTCGAAAGCCGCTTCAAGCGGTTTTCGTCATTCATGAGTGCGGAAAGTACCTGAGCCAGCTGCCCGACCTGATCCGGCGAAGTATGGTCATAATAGAGTCCGTTCTCGTCGTCCTGAATGAAATCCTGAAAACACCCCAGACCCGACACCACCGGCACGGCCCCGTAGGCCATTGCCTCCCGCGGAGCCACCGGAGCCGCGTCGCCACTGCCTTCCTGGGCGGGATAACAGAAAATACCGGCTTCCGCGTAGTACGTAATCAGGGTGTCATCCGAAAAAACCGGTCCGATCCATTCCACGTTCATTCCGGCCGAAAGCTGCTGTAATTCCTGGTAATAGGCATCGCCCCCGCCCCCGTCTTCAAAAGCAGAAGGACCAACAATTTTCAGCTTCCAGCCCGAAAACTGCTCTTTTTCGAGCAACCGAAAGGCTTTCAATAAGACATGAACGCCTTTTTCGGGATGCAGCCGCCCAACAAACAGCAGCGTTTTTTCCCGGTTTATGGAAAGATTTTTAATGTCAAACGGAACCGGATTGGGAACGTAAGAGACCAGGTGGTGGAATTCAGGGGCCAGTTCTTGCCGGATGCCTTCGCTGATTGCCGGTGAACAACCTCTCAGGACGCCCACGTGGCGGTAAAATTTCATCTGACCTTTGGGCACCCGCTGCACGTCTACATAGACTTTTTTCCCGCGTTTCCCCCGCAGTAAGAAGGGCGCCCAGAACGTGTTGGTCACAATGACATCGACTTCATCCGGCAACGTTTTAACCGCCCGAATCGAGTACAATAAATCCAGAAACTTAAGTTTCAGGAGCGACGAAGGCGTTTCGTAACCCGGAATCCGTACGTAGGTTACCCCATTGACGACTTCCTGTTCGGGCAAACCGGGATGGGACCGACCAATGTGAACGACATCGTGCCCCATGACGGCAAATTCCTGTCCCATTCGGTACCAGATCTTTTCGACCGCTCCGCCCCGGACGGGTGGTACCGGCAAAAAGGCTCCCTGTATAATGGCAATACGCATACGATTTAATTACGATTCAGAGCGTGCAGCATCCGTTCAGAAGCCTGCGCCACGGTGAAATGAGTTTCAAAAGCGATCTTTGCCCGGCGTGCCATCTCTTGTTGCTGGTCGCTCGTCAGGGTTGTCCAGCGCCGGAGCAGGGCATACGTGCCGTTTTCAGTATCCTGCTCGATGATTCCGGCCTGTTCGAGGGCGATTTCTTTCCAGATATTAACCTGATTCGAAATCAGAACCGGTTTGGAACAGGCCAGCGCTTCGACAACCGCAACCCCGAAATTTTCCTGATGACTGGGCAGGACAAACGCTTCACAACTGTAAAAACCGCCCCATTTGGCGTTACCTTCGAGCATTCCCGGAAACAGAATGTCTGGATCTCCGTCCGCCAGTTGTTGCATTTCCTGCCCGTAAGCGGTTTCCAGACCCGGCCCGGCAATCACCAGCTGGGGTAGTTCAATCCCTTCCGCCTTCAATCTCAAGTACGCATTGATTAATAAATCAACGCCTTTTTTAACGTTAATCCGGCTGATAAACAGCATAAAAGGCCGGTTCAGTCCCCTGCATTTTTCGATAAACGCTTTTTTCATCGCCAGTGTAAAAACCGGGGGCGATTCGACGCCGAGACTTACTACTTTTTTCGATTTTGGCAGGTAAGGCCGGAAAGTTATTTCCGCCAGTTCCTTTTCCATTTCGCAGGTAAACAGCAAACCGTCGGCTTTATTGATCAGGATATTTTCGATTAAACGCCAGAAAAGCCAGTTCCGAAGGGCCTTTAGTTTCCGCCCCGCTGCCCGCTGAAACCAGGGGTCCAGCATCCCGTGGGGCATGACATACAGCCGGGGCTTTTTTGATTTTAACTGCGCCCAGGCCTGGTAGGTCCCGTAGGTATGGTAGTGCCAGAGACCGTGAACAAGAACCAGATCGTACTTCGCTACGTGGTCGTCCATCCAGGATCGGAAATTCGGACTGTACTGCCAGGAGCTTTTCGTGGGGCCTGTCGCATACACCGGGAACGCCATCTGCTGTAAATAAACCGCCTGCGGATCATCCAGCGTGACCACTTCACTGCGCACCGAAAGTGCCGACAAACCCTTGATCATCGTCTGCAGTGCCTGACTGACCCCACCCGATTTTGGATCTAACCCAGAGACGACGTGAAGAATTTGCATGAATTAGATCGTGGCGGTCTGGGTGGTAAAACGATACGTGTCCAGAATGTTCTGGTAGGTGTCCGCAACGGAATCGAGCGCTTTGTCGCTGTTAAATCGTTGACTGTTTTTAAACCCTTCCCGGATCAGTTCGGCGCGTTTTTCCGGCGTTTCATTCAGGATGCGTTCCAGGCAAATAGCCCCTTCGCCCGCCCAGATCAGCCGATCGCGGTCGTCGAGCGGTTTTCGGCGGAGCAGCACGGCCGCGCTACCGGCCACTTCGGTCATGGGAGCCGCGTCGGTGGTGACCACCCGACACCCGCAGGCCATTGCTTCCACGATGGGCCAGCCAAATCCTTCGGCCAGCGACGGAAAAAGGAACACCTGAGCACCCCGGTAGGCATGTACCACGTGCTGATCGTCTACGTCCGTCAAAAAATGAATGTCGTTCTGAAAACCGGACGCCTGGGCCAGCTCCATTAGTTCGGCCGAAGGTTTTTCACCGATCAGCAACAGCGGCAAGCTTCGTTCATACGCTTTTCGCCAGACCGCATAAATTTCCAGCACGCCTTTGCGGTTTTTATACCACTGATTGCCGCCCACATGGACGATGTAACCCGCCGATAAATCGATCCCAAACCGCTGGCTTAAAACCGAACGCGATTCGGCAGCCAGCCCCGGCGTGTAAACGGGATTGACACCATTGTAGACAACCGCCGAAACCGGTGGCTGAGTCCGTAAAAACTGGTGCAGATCCGCCCGGGTTTTGTTGGAAATGGAGATGAAATGTTTCCCTGTTCGGTACCCTCGGCGGATGTAGGCCTGGTAGGATTTTCCCGTCCAGCCCGTTCGATTCTCCGGAATTTCGCCCAGCGCCGATCGTTGCGCCAGAAAATCGTGGCAATGAATGACGTGCGGTCGGTTTGCCACCAGTGGCACCCAGGGACCCAGCGCCTGATCGGCAAAGACAAATAACGTTTGCCGGGACAACGCCTTGATCCGTTTCCGAACCTGAATCGGGAATAGAATATATTGATCGATGTAACCCAGCCATTTCCTGAAAAAACCGGGTACGGAAAGCGTGTAAAAAACCGGTTTGGGTTGCCACGACTCCACTTCGTGGCCCCGTTCCTGCATGCCGCCGGCGAGCCAGTGGGCATAGCGGGGCATGCTCTGCGAACCGAGAAAAGAAGGGTGACAAAAAATAACGATCCGCATGCCTAGATCAACTGATGGATTTCTAATTCGGCCAGAATCTGCGTGCAGATATCTTCGTTTCCTACCTTATTTTCCCGGACTCTGCGCATTCCGGCCAGCCGGATCGATTCCCTTTTTTGTTCATCGGCCAGCATTTCCCGGCATTTGACGATGCACTCGTCCACGTCTTTCCAGAAAACCGCTTCCACATCTTCCCGGTACATGGCCGTGTGTTCGGCGGTGCGTTCGGCACAAAACAATCCGCCGATGAACGGGATTTCCAGCGACCGCTGCGTGTGTAAATCCCGATTCCCCTTGGAAAGCATGCCGATGCAAAGTTTGGCTCCCTGAATGGCTCCCACATAACCTCTACCGCCCAATGCGCCCCCCCGGTAGTGATCCTTCAAGGCATTCCAATGCGGTGATTTCTGCCAGCGGTCGCCCCAAATGGCAACCGGCAAACCGTTTTGGATCAGTTTCAACAAAAATTCATCGCGCTTTTCGTACCGCATCCAGGTGCCGATAAACGCGATTTCCGACCGAAATTGCGCCGGAATTTCGTCGATCGTATCATATGGTTTGTGCGCTACTTCGTCGTAACTTCGGCAAACCCGCAACACCTTCGACGCGCCAAGCTGACGGCATTCCCGCTCGGTTTCGGGCCGCACCACCACCACCAGGTCATAAAAAGGAAGCGCTTTCAGCAGGGATTTAAACCGGCCGCCGTCTCTTGGGCCAGTCGGATCATCGACGTTGTACAGAATAACCGGCACGCCCGTGGCTTTTACTTTTTTCAGCACGGATGGGCCGATTAGCTCGCCACTGTCCACCCAAACCAGATCGGCGGTTTTGTCGATGACGCCAGTCAGCCATTTCCCGATCCGGTTTTGCAGCAATTGATACCCCGTCCGAAAGTGAATTTTAGCGGACAAAAACCCCTGTAAATCGCCTTGGCAAGCCTCCTGCGGATTATAAATCGTTACCCGATGCCCCAGTCGTTTCAGCGCCAGAAACCGGTGAAAGGCGGTCGAAGACGGGTTGGTATCCCCAATGTACACAATTGTCATACTAACCTATTCGGAGTTTACGAAGTACAAACAGGATAAACCAATACAGAAGGGCATCCTGAATCCAACCCCGCATCAAAAAAGCGTAAATATTAACCGCGCTTTCCGAAAAATTGGAAACGGAAAATAAGGTAAAGAAGAAGTTCATTTGAATGAGACCAGCCAGGCTCAAACAGGTGTTCATGGTGGTACCCTGCTGGTAATACAAGACGAATCCATCAACCAGCAGGAACAACGGAATAACGCCAACGCCCAGCAGCAATAAATACCACCACCCGAATGTCGCCAGACCGGTTCCGGCAAAATGCCCGGTCCGAAAACCGCCCAATCCGCCTTTCCCGCCCGCCCGGTAGTACAGGTAATCGCCGTAGGAGGAGGCATTGACCGTGAGCTTGTCCACCTTGATGTGCAAAAAGTTCAAAACCGGTAAGGGCAGAATGGCCCAGAACTTATCGATGGAGTAGTCCAGCATGTCGGCATTGGGTTTGCCCAGCTTATAGGCCAGCTCCAGACTCGCATCGTTGTACTTCAGATTACAAAACCGGGACAGGAATATGTTGTCAAAATAGGTTTCGTCCCAATCCCGAACTTCAATAACCGTGTTCATTGCCCGAAACTGCTTGATGGCTTTTTTATTCTGAAAAACTTCCAGTGTTTTCAGAACCAGTTCCGTACTGTTCAGGTGACTTCGCTGTCCTCTGACAATCACCATCGATGTTCCTAAATCCGCAAGCGGACCGGTGATGATCCACAGGCCAAGACCAGCCAGCAACACCGTTTTAATGTTGAAGATATCGTGGTTGAATTTTCCTAAAAGCAGCCCGATCAGGTATGAAATGCCCACGGCACTGATACCGGTCATAAAAAGGCCCCGGCTGTTGCCGCCCATCCCGACAAACAACAACATGGCCGCAAAAACCAGGACTTTCAAAACCGGTCGTTTGTACGGCCCGCTTCGCCGGGAAAACAAGGGTTTTAATAACAGAAACAAGGGCGTATACGCATACGGCACCAGCCCCTGAAAAAATTTTGCCACCGTACCGCGTTCCTCGGCCGTTCCATCGAAATGGTTTCCGGTCAGGTAGGTAACTGCCATACCGGCCAATCCAACAAACCCAATAATCCAGATTTGCAGGTCGGGAGGTGTCGTAAAAAAATAATTCCTGTTTAAAAACCCGCTTAATTTATAATACAATTTACCGGCAAATCCTTCCCGCCATTCCTTGTAGAAATAATGGGCCGTTATAAAAACCAGTAAAGCCAGTAAGGAATGAATAAATACGCTATACGGAAACTTTAAATTATACGTGATCGGCTTTCCTTCGAGCAACGTAAAAATCAGCGGTAAAACGTATTGGGTCAGTGAAAACCCCAATAAAATGACCGTTGAAAAGGTGTATTTGGCTAAGTTAAAAGCCGTGAGAACAAACTTATCGGCTAATCGCCACGCGAACAGGACGCACGCAATGGCAAATACATTTTCGAATGTAAAGAAGAAAAGGCCCTGCAGAAGTGCCGCGACAAGCACTCCTCCCCATATCCACTTTTTAAACAGCCCTAAAAAAATAAAGCGCTGCTGAACCGGCGGAAGTTGCGTTGCGGGTGTATTTCCAAACTGTATGGGCTGGCTGGTTACCATTCTTAATATCCCTGAATCAACGATAGAAGTGTTTCCTGAAACCCGTTTCCATAACTATCCCAGCCACCGATGCTTTTGACGCGCTCAATGGCCGCTACTGACATTTTTTGCCGTAATTCGGGATCATCCGCAAACTGTTCCAGCCGGTTCGTGATCATCGCCGGATTCCGGATGGGCAGGATAAAACCTTCTTTTCCGTCTTCAAATAAATCTTCCGCGCCCGAGTTCACACTGGCAATAACCGGACACCCGCAGGCCAGGGCTTCTCCCTGCACCATGGCCAGCCCTTCTTCCAGACTCGGGATGACAAATACGTGGGCCGTACTGTAGATGCGGGGAAGCTGGGCATTCGGGACGAGCCCCAAAAAAGAGACCTTGTCTAAGTTCTGGCCGGCTAATAGCTGCCGCATTTCCGGCTCCACCGTCCCGATGACAACGAATTCTTTATTCGGGTGTTTGAGGTTTTGGAACGCTTGCAGGGCATACATGAACCCTTTGCGGATGCCCACACTGCCGACCCAGAGTACCTTAAATTTTTTAGTACTGGGCTCCGCTACTTTATAAAACCGCTCCAGCCGGGCACCATACGGTATTTTAGCCAATTTCTCTTCGGGAATCCCCTGATCGAGAAAGGTTTTTTTGACGAATTGGGAAGGAACCGTAATCAGATCCGATTGTTCATATTCGATTTCTTCCTTTTCAATGACCCGCGAATCGATTCCCCGAAAGGTATGGCCCCATCGGGAAAATTCTTCGCGCAGGATTTGATCCTGAAACCGGATATGCGACGATCCTCGATCGCAAATGAAATATCCGTTGTGATCTTTTGCTTTTTTACCAGCATGCAGGCCATTGCCCGATAACGCAATTAAAATAGTGGGATGATTTATTTTACCGGCGACATATTTGTCAATCACCTGCATATCCAGCCATTCCCATTCTTCGGATAACCATTTCCAGTAATCAATCCCGATCAGCCCTCTTTTCATGTAGGGCGTATGAATCCAGGGAAACGTTTTTACTTTATCTTTCGGAATACCTTGTTCATCGCGCAATTTAAATTTAGGAAAACCGGTATATATTTTTTCCAGTAATCCCAAGCGTTCTAACTGTCTGGCGAGGTGGAAGTGATGAAACCTTCCGATCGCTAACTGCGTAACCTTCATGTTCATTCAGGCTGTTTTACCGTACCAGTATTTACCAATCACGGGCAAACGGCTTAATAATAAGAATGTTTTTTCAACACCGATTCTGGAAAACAGCTCCCAATATTTCTTTATATTCCAGCATAAAGCAATCATTGACACGGCCAGATACAGCAAGTAATAGTGGGGGAATACACTCATCATAATCATCCCAAAAGCCGCAATCAGTACGGAACGTATCGCGATCAGGTACGACTTAGTCGGCCAACGCATCTGATGCAAACCGAGCCATTTTTGGGCGTAAAAATGAAACCCGAAAGCGGCTGCCACCTCTGCGGTTAAAAGCGCGATTCCGGCTCCAATGATGCTGATCTGCGGAACCAGGAAAAAGATACCTCCAATCACGATCAGTGAAGAGATTAGCGATATCCCCATCTGTAAACGGAGCAGGTTATTGCCGGTTACAATGGCCGTCGCTGGCTGAGCGATTCCATACACCAGCACGCTTAACGAAAGCGTTGCGAACAGAAAGGGGTCATACGCAATTTGCCCCTTTGTCCAAAGCGTGAACAGGAAGGGGGCGATGGCATGAATAACCAGCACCGCAGGAGCCAGAATGGCCACTACCACCAGCCAGACGCTATCGAAAGCAACCTGCATTCGTTCCTGATCCCGGTTGTGCAGAAACCGCATTAACTCGGGCATCAGGGGGTTTGTAATGGTCGACAGCCCCTGTAAAGCCACATTGGCACCGGTCCGCATCGTGACAAAAGCCGCCAGACTGGCTGCCCCCACCACCGGCGACAACAACAGGCGAACCCCTTGCTGTTTAAAGTTTTCCAGAAAATACCGCCCCGACAACGCTAATGAGACAACGTATTTTTGGAAGCCAAGCCGAAGCGAAGCGGTTTTGAACTGAAGGCCTTCCTTTTTCAACCGATTGTTCGTATCCAGAAACTGGACAACCATGAGTAAGATCGATCCAATCGACGATGCGCCGGTAACGCCCAGTAAGTCGTAGCCGCTTATGATAAAAATAACCGTAATGAGCGACGTAAAAATGGAGGACCCAACGTTCCACCATTCCATTCTGGGATAATAGCCGAATGGATGTAAGGCCCGGAAAAATAAACCAATCACATTGCAGAATATCCACGAGAGCCATTGTATCAGTAACGACCACCCAATGTCATTCCGAAATTGCAGGTTGCTGATGCTTTTTTCATTGAATAAAAACCCGATATTACCGTAAAAACCGATGTAATATAGCGTTGCTAATTCGATCACGCTGAGGACCAGAATAACGCTGATTCCCGACCAGAGTAATCTGGCAATTTCAGTCCGGTTGGTATTTCCTAACTTCAAAAATTCGAACTGTAAAAAATCGCTGTACCCTCTCCCCGGCGTATTTAAAACATTGACCAGCGCCTGGATTGCGATGTAAACACCATAGGTCTGGATACTCCAGTAGCTCAGAAAAATAGGAACCAGCGCGACCTGAGTAAGCATGGTTATGCCAATTCTGGCCCAGGAAGCCGCCGTGCCCGAAATTAATCTTTTAGTGGTGGACATAAATCTGGTTTCTCATGGTGAAATCAACCCAAAACCGTGCAGTAATTCCAAATAGCATTCCGCATTCCCCTTCGGTTTATAACTTCAAACCCCGCTCAATAATTGGTAATAAATCCGCAGCTAATGCTTTTTGACCTTTGCTGTTTAAATGAATATCATCATTGAACATATCGAGCCCCATGTGATCAACCTGTAGGGGAATCTGGTTTTTCCGACAGAACTCTTCAATCACCAGGCCTCCGGGGTCCACCGTATTGTTGGTCAGCTCGGGCTGGGAAAGGTGTAAATAAACCGAGAACGGGATCTGTAACTTTTTGGACAGGCTGTCTAAGTCCGAAAATCCTTTGACGAGATTTTGCGGCTCTTCCGGGGCTTTTACCCTTTTTTTTTCGGTTTCCGGCTTCCTGAAATACCGGTCTTCCAGGGTATCCCACGCTTTTACGACCAGTTTGGGCCAAGCCAGCCAATCATTTTCAGCCGGGTGAGACGATGCGACGCCAACAATAGGCTGGAAGGTCATCGGGTCAAAAGCATCCCCGCTATTGGCAACCAGCAGCAACATATCGGCCTGAAACGTGCCATACTTTTTTAAGTAAGCCACCACGTTATCGGGCGACCAGGTTTTATCGCTGATATTTAATACCCGGATGGTTTTTCCGTATTTACGGAGTAATTCTTTTTCTACTAACGTGGATGCCAAACTATCCTGATCAATTGAATTACCGCCGTTAATAATGGAATCTCCCACTAACAAGACGATGATGGAATCCTGCGCCAGAACGGGGTTACTGCGCATGGAAAACTCATTGGTTACAAAGCGGTTTCGGTAGATGGTCGTGTTTTGATTGGGTTTTAATAAATACTCGAATTCAGTACTGGCGTCATAAAGGGGATAGCTCGTTAACCCGTAAAACCGCCCGGCAACTTCTACTAAAACAACAAAACCCAGAACTAAAAATAAACCAATTTTAACCTTCCGCATAACGATCTTTATCCCCTTTCATTTATGGCATTACTATTGATAGAATTTCCATAAAAAGGCTTCGTTTTTAGATGTAAACTGCCCGATCGATACGGCTTCGCCCTTTCAGTCCCACGCAGAACCTAATCACTCGTACTTTTTAACCCGATGAGCTGCTTCTAAAGCGAATTACTCAGGCCGAAACCAGCGTTTTCGATAAATCCACTTTCATCACCATTTGCAGGGAGTCAATAAAAACAGTTAATGTTTTTCCCTGCTGACTCACTACGTCTCCTTCGGTGTTGGTAAAACAACCGGATTTGATTTTTATCCGATCGGCTGACGAATAGGATTCGACCCGGATTTGCGTCGGATCGATTTCGTTCAGCATGCGTTTAATCGTGGTGATTTCCGAGTCGCGGACCACGGCGGGTTTGTTCATCCAGAACAGGTACCGAACAATGCCGGGAATACCAAATACCTGAGACCGCTGCTGGTCTTCGAGATTTACGAAGCAATAGGAGCGGAAAAGCGGTTCTTCAATTGTTTTGACCCGATCCGACCATTGCCGCCTGGTTTTGACCAGGGGGCAATACACTTCGATCCCGCGTTCCCGCAACTTGTCCGCTACGACCTTTTCGGTTCGGGATTTTGTATACAATACGTACCAGGACATGAATCTGCAATTAGTTATTCCTTAAAATCACCATGCATTTTCGTTTTCACCCACCATCGATTTGATCGTCAACCAGCAAATCCAGAGATCAAACAGGATGGATTTCTTCTTGTTGTAAAACCGGTCGTATTTGACCCGGTGGCGCATTTTCATGAGGTGATCGATTTCGCCCCGGTAGCCATTGATCTGGGCCAGCCCCGTTATACCCGGTTTTACCCGGTAGCGTTTCCGGTATTCGGGCATCGTATTCCAGAACTGGGCACTGTGCTGAACCGCGTGGGGCCGGGGGCCAACAACGCTCATATCACCGATGAGGACATTCAAAAACTGGGGCATCTCATCCAGGTTGGTTTTCCGCAGAAACCGGCCGATCGCCGTTACCCGCTCATCGTTCTTTTTCGCCTGTTTGAAAGAAGCATTCGGGTTGTGCGTCATGGTGCGGAATTTCAGACAGTTGAACGAACTGCCCCGATAACCGGTCCGCTTTTGAATGAATAAAACCGGTCCTTTTGAGCCAAGCTTGATCAGCAGGCCGATCAACGGAATCAGCCAGATTAAAATACAAACGACGACCAAAAAGCTAATACAGATATCAAATGCACGTTTGCCAAAATACTTATACGTGAAATCGCTCCGTCGATTGCGATCCTCCGTATACACGTAAAGAGTTTGGTACTGTGAGTTAAGGCTTAGCATAAACTTTTAATACTGAGTCGAATGGGTAAACAGGACAGAGAATGTGAGATGATAAAGTGTACTTCTTTGGTGCTGTCAGCAATCGGTTCCATCAACCGCGCACGTTTCAGCGCTAACTTCTTTTTCCTTTATTTATAGGGTGGCTGGTGTCGGAGCCGCCGTAATATTCACCGTAACTGTAATTGTAATAATGCGATTCACCTTCACCGATGGCATTCAGAACAATGCTCAAATTTTGAAACCGCTGCTCCCGGAACAGCGCATCCACCATTTTAAGCTGGTTTTTCGGCGTATGGTCATGCCGAACCATAAACAGCGTTACATCGGCAAAAGGAGCAATCAGTTGGGAGTCGGTGACCAGCCCAATAGGCGGTGAATCAACCAGAATGTAATCAAAACGCTCCCGCAATTCCTGAAAAAGCTGATTTAAGCGGGGAGTGCTCAGCAATTCGGCCGGATTGGGCAACAGCGGTCCCGCCGTAATGATGAAATAATTGGTATAGCCCAGAATGGGTTGCAGCAGGTCGTCAATGGTGGCTTCGCCGAGCAGGTAGTCGCTGATTCCGGCCTGGTTTTCCATGTGCAGATTCTTGTGCAACTGGGGTTTGCGCAGGTCCATTTCCAGAATCACGGTGGTGCGATCCACCATCGCCAGACTGGCCCCCAGATTAAGCGAGATGAACGACTTGCCTTCTCCGCTGATGCAGGACGTAAATAGCAATACCTGGCTCTGCTGATGCTCGGCCTTCAGAAAATGCAGATTTGTACGCAGGGCGCGGATTTGTTCTCCAATGACGGAACGCAGCCGCGGTTTGAACACCAGGTTGTCGGTCGATACCCGGCTTCCCTTGACAATTTCGCCCAGAATGGGTACCTGGGTGATTTCCTCCACATCCGAACGTCGCATCACCCGGTTGTTGAAGGCATCTTTTATTTCGATAAACCCGATCGGCAAAAACAGGCCAATGCAGCCGAAAATCAAAAAGATGGTACTGCGAACCGGAGCAACCGGTCCTTCGTCGGTACGGGCAACGTCCACGATGCGGCTGTCCGTAACGGTTGAAGCCGCCGACAGAGCGGTTTCTTCACGCTTCTGAAGCAGGTAGGTATACAGACCATTCTTGATCACCTGCTGCCGGGTAATATTCAACAGCGTTCGTTCCTTGCCGGGAACCGTTCGGATCATTTCTTCCAACCGGCGGTTATTATCCTGCAAATGATTCCGGCTGCTGGTCAACTGCTGGCGCATCGTCTGAACGTTTTCGTTGATGCTTCCTTTGATTGTTTTAATCTGGCTGTCGATCGACAACAACATCGGACTGTTGCTCGCCATCATGCGCGACATTTCGTCCCGCTTTAGTTCGAGTTCCGATATTTTACCCAATAAACTGGTCAGCGTCGGGTCGTTCAGACCAATGGTGGCGGGGGCCACGCTTTTGTCGCCGGGTTGTTTTGCCAGGTACCGTTCAATATCGGCCAGACCGCTCAGGCGCATATTGACTTCGTTCAACTGCGCGTCATTTTCCTTGACAGTCACCAGAAAGGTCTGGGCCTGAACGCTCAGATCCGTAATGCCCTGGGTCGATTTATACGATTCTACTTCCTGTTCAACCTGCGACAGTTCACCGGCAATCAGGCTCAGCCGTTCTTCGATGAACTTGAGCATGTTATGCGCATCCTTATTCCGGTCGAAGACGGCTTCTTTGCTGTAGGCATTGACCAGTTGGTTCAGGATGGCTTCCGCTTTGTCCGGAACGGTTTCTTCCATGCTCAATTCCAGTACGTTCGACTCCTTGGCCGCCGGTTCCACACTCAGTTTATCCAGATAGCTGTTAACCGCTCTTGAATGGGTTAATACCGATACCGTGACGGGTTCGGTGCTGGCGTTGATAGACCGGAGCGGGAAAATCCGGAGCTGACCGTATGGCGTTTTGATGTTCTGGTTAAACGGATAGGAATATCCGTTCAACAGAAACGTTTTGTTATCGACGAATGTAAATTCAAGGGGTGTATTAACGAGTTGCGGATTTGCTTTTTCAACAATCAACCGGATGGGCGATTCCGCGTAAATCTCCTTTTTATAGGTCGTTGAAGGATGAAAATACTGAACATCGAGCCCCAGACTGGTTACCACGCGGTCCATGAGGGTATACGACTTGAGGATTTCGATCTGGTCGTCGATGCTGACGTTTTTGTTGAACAGGTAGAGTTCCTTCATGAGGTTCTCCGCCGATAAACCGCCTTTCTTTTCGTCCTTGATCAACAGGCTGGCATGAATCCGGTAAACCGGGGCCTGATAGAGCAGATAGGTATAAGCGGCACCAAGCAACAGAACCAGCGAAAGGAGAAACCAGGGCCAGAACCGCAGATAACGCATCAACGTAGCCCGTAGATTTGGCTGTGGTGATACTTCATAGGCCTGATAAGGCGTGTATGAGTTATTTACCATAGTATTAACGAGTTACAACAATGGCAATAATTGAAAGTGCACTCAGAATGATCGGTACCAGCTGGTACGTCCGATCCGCATTGGCGATACGCGCCTTACCGGGTTCGACATACACGATATCATTGGGATGCAAATGATAGAAAGGGGAGCGAAACAAATCCCGCTTCGTTAAATCGACGTGATTGAACGTCTGCTTTCCATTCACTTCCCGAATGATCAGAACATTGGTACGCTTACCGAAAATCGTAATATCTCCCGCCAGCCCCAGGGCTTCGGGTAACGTAATGTGCTCGCTCGGAATGGAGAAGAGCGACGGCCGGGCTACCTCACCCGTTACGGAAATTTGAAAATTGAGATTTCTGACATTTACCGTTGGTTCTTTCAGGTAATTCAGCAGTTTTTGCCGGATCTCTTTAGATGCCTGGGAGTTGGTCAGGCCTTGTACGGTTATTTTGCCAATGAGCGGCAACTCGATCTGACCTTCTTCACTCACCAGATAGCCAGCCATATAAGGCATGGGCGTGGTGGGCGTGCTTTGCATGGTACTCGTGCCAGACAAGGCCGTAATGGCCGTATAGGGATTAAAAAGCGCCGTTGCTTCCGGACTAAAACTGCTCACCTGAACGGATAATACATCGCCAACTTTAATTACCGGTATGTAGCGCGCAGCAACTGAAACCGTATCGTTTCCCGGCCCGGTTTTCTGGTACAGCACTAGCTTTTTACTTGAAATGCAACTCGCAAGGCAAGCACATAAACCAATAAGCCAAAACCCGCCCCGGACATACAGTTCACTTAGATTCATACAGTCACTCAATAAATTAATGATACTGACTCGCGTAACGATCTGAGCACTACTGCCAGACGACTCATCCAGCTCCATGCTACTTATCAAGACTTGTAAAAATTTTCTGCAAGATAAGTAAAATTACTCAACTCAAAAATTGAAAAAAATTTACTCATCTTCATCTGCTAAATAGGCCAAATGTGTTAAGTTGCCCATCAGTTAAACTCTTCAGCCGATAAAATTGGCCTAAACGGGTGCAAATGCATTACAAAAATAATACTTATGAACTGAATAAAAATAGAATTTAATTTTGCAAAACCTCTAAGTAGTTGTTTTAACTGGTTTATCAGACACTTAGTTTAAAAATAAGATAATCCATTTCTGATTTAATGGTCCAGAGGTAAGTAACTGAAAAAAAAACCTGTACTACTTAAGTTTTTACCAGATTATAATTTCTACAAAATGTGCTAACTCTTGATGTATTTGTAGTATTTATAACCAGTATATTTTGTTGTACAACAATTAACTAACTCATTTTCAGTATCTTTCCGGGATGGGCATTTAACAGACAAAAAAAATGGAGTTATTTTATTCACCCATTCTGGCTTAGTTTATTATATGGCACCTAATTCTTTGTTCGATAATTAAGATCGGTTCCATCCTGCGGACGAATTGCAAATATTGTCTTGCTGTTGCCGGGGGAGAAAACCGCCAGCGATGGGTAGTTAGGCCGAATGCGGGAAGAACGACGCCGAAGCCGTTGCCCTGGTAGCAGAAATGGAGGGTAACGAAGTTACTGAGAATGCAATTCCGTCAGACACCGAAATGCCTGAATCTGAAACCAGTGACTAAGATCGCGGGAATGCGGCAGGAGGAATTAATCCGTTTTTAATACTTTCAGGGCTTTGTATTGCGTGGGCGTGCTGACCCGGAGCCATAACAATCCGGTTACCTGGTTACTGACCGAAAACCGCTGCCGATCAACGACCCCGGCCCGCTCGAGTTGATGCTCCGAAATCATCCGGCCCTGGCCGTCCGACAACTGCAATTGCAACGGCTGACCTTCTACCCCCGATACTTCAATTTCTACCAAATTGTTGGTAACCGGATTGCCCAGCAACCGAACAATAAGTTCGGCCTCTTCTTCAGCCGATTCACGGGCTTTTCGGGCCGTAGCGCACACATAGGCTTTCGGCGAGCCTTTCAATAGATAGGTACTACCCAATATCCTTGCCTGCACCATCGCACCGTTTGGTAGCGTGGAAGGAGGGGCAAAATTGTAGGCATGGACCCCGTTGCCCTTGCCCGCATCTTTCAAATCCGTCCGGTAAATGTTTGCTTCCGCCCGACCAATAACCGTCGTGATCGTCGGAGTACCGGTTTCCAGATAGAATTCGACCGTAAACGATGCATTGGGTTTGTTGCGATCCCAGACCCACCCCCGAATGCTTCCACATTCCAGTTTATCCAGAAACCCTTCAAAATTACCGGTAACGGCTGGCGCGGGTGCCGGACTGATCGTCAATGTGAGGCTCACACTACCCGTAGCGCCCTGATCATCAGTGGCCGAATAGGTCAAAATAAACGTACCGGCGCCGGTGGGCGTGCCCGTAATCACCCGGCTGGAAGGAGCAAAGTTCAGCCCTACGGGCAATGCACTCAATCCGTACGTCAATGTACCACCGTCGGGGTCCGTGAAAACCGCCAGCGTGGCCGAAAAAGGAACTCCTACCTGTCCCGTCATTCCGGTGGAAGCAGGTGGTTGCGGAGGTTTATTTACGGGTGGCGTCGAGGTAACTTTGGCACAGGAAGTCGTCCCGACAGACGCGTGAGTGACCCGTTCCAGCACATCGTCCTTCATTAATTTCAATGAGTTCTCCAGCGTCAGATTACACACCAGGGTGTTGTACGAACCACTGTTGAGATAAATGCCGTTTGCACAATTGACGGCCCGGTTGTTCTCGAAAATGCTTCCCAAAATGGCCGGAATCTGTTCATCTTCGAAAAAGGCAAGCTGGTGGTACTCCAGATAGTTCAGGAACCCCTCCGGAAACTCCGCATCGACTACCGCCGGCGTATTGGGCGTCAACGCCCGAACCGTGTTGCCACGTACTTCCAGTCCAATGACCGATGTCCCGAACGTCCTGGTTTGAGCGTGCTGGACCGAATGAACGCCGATGAACACGCCGTTGCTTCCATTCGTGTTTGAGACCGAATTACCAATTATCTGATTGTTATAGATCGGGTTAAATTGCTGACGGCCATTCGACTCCTGCTGAATGGGCGTTAAATCGATCGAGCCGCTGTTGAGCAAGGTGTTGTTGACAATGGCCATCTGGCTCGTCGATGCATGATAGATCGTAATGCCCCTGTGATTGCCTTCCATGCGATTATTCTGAATCAGCCAGTTCTGAGCGCTCCAGTTGAAAACCGCATAGTTGCTTCCCGATCCCGGAATGACATCCCACGCCCGATCCAGTTGCAAGGTTGACCCGCTCCGACTGGTGATTCTTCGCCATTGCCCCATGCCTTTTCCGCTCACAATGGCCACCACGGGCTGGCGACGGAATGCGCCCCAATTCTTGCTCTGGTCCTGCAGTGTTGTCGCGGTTGCTCCACTCACGGTTCCCGTCTCTTCGTCGACCCGGTCTCCTCCTCCTCCTTCGCTGATGATGGTTTCGCCGTCGTTGCTGTTCTGCGCGGGGCCGTTAAGTACCCTGAATTCGTTATTGACAACCGCCAGATTCCGGGCAAAATTGACGATCAATACGTGGTTAACCACCGTACTTGGGTAGCGAGCCGAACCATCGCGATACACCCGGTTATTTTCAAATATGCCTTCGTGCGTATCATTCAGGTTCAATCCATCGACCGCATAGTTGAAGGTATTGTCGCGTATGACAAAGTTGCTGCATTCATTGAGTTGCAAGGGGCCGAGGTACCTGAACTTGCTATCGACGCCCTGACTAAGGTCCGTATTGGCAATGACCAGTTTATCACTGCCCGCCAGCCAGAGCCAATCGCTCTTTTTGAGGTCGAGCCGAACCCGCTGCAGAAAAATCTCGGTGCCTTTCCCCCGGCTGCTGCTGAGCATTTCGCTGCCGGTTTCATCCACATTCAGAAACGACAGATCGGCCAGACCGGCCTGCCGAACCACCTCCGGCCAATAAATGCCCAGGTGCGAAACTTGCGTTTCATACCCGTATTTGATGATAGTCTGGTCTTTTCCCGCTCCCTGAATCACCACCCGGTTCCGCATCCGGAGGTATTCGAAATAGGTATACAACAATTTATAGGTTCCTGCGGGCAGATAAACAACGCCCCCACCATCGGCGGCAGCCCGGTCGATCGCCTGTTGTATAGCGGCCTGATCGTTGGCCTGCCCATTGCCCACAGCCTTCACACTCAGGCGCGGATCGGTTTTGACATTGTAGACGTTGCGGTAAAAATCCAGTTTAGCGGCCCAGCCCACCCCTAGCTGGAAATAATCGTCTCCGGACGAAATGGCCGTTAAGGGCAGCTCTACCTGTTTTTCACCTAAACCGCCACCCAACCCATTGGTAACCAAAACATTGTAAACCGTTCCGGCCTTTAGCGTGGTGGGCAGTTTCAGGCTTAATTTATATGCATCACTCCGGCTTGGATCGATCGTCGCTTCGTACGCGGTGGTCGTCCCCTGCGCAATCAACCGAACCCGGGCCGTGGCGCCGGGCAATTGGAGGTTTCGTCCAAAAATGCGAAGGGTCCCCCCCGGACTCCCTTCCGGCGAATCGAAATGCATCCCCAACGCCTGGTTGACAAAAACCGCCGGACTTTTCTGCCCCTGATCTTCCACCCAGATCTGGTAAAGATCCAAACCGGTTTGGGCCGGAATCTGAACCGTGGCGTGGTTGGCGCCCTGAACCAGAATTGGTAAAGCGGTTTGATTCGTTGCGGTTCCTTTCAGAAAAAAGACCCTGGCGGTTGCGCTAAAATTTCCCTGAAGACTGACGGCTTCGCCCGGTTGAGCCGAGAGACTGGCATTGAAAATTCGGGGTTGGGCAATAACAATTTGTGAACTACAAATGCTGATAAACAGGATAAATGAAAGTAAACGGTGGGTCATAAATATCAGTTTTATACAGATCACTTCCCTTTCCTCCCTTCCTGTTCTATCCCGCAAAAGTGAACTTATTCGTAATTACACAGTCTGTTAACAACCTATATTCTTCTGCTAAATCTGTGCCAATCCAACCCTGAAGCCATTTAGTTAAAGAAAAAGGTATGTAAAAACCTGCTTTTACGGTATTAAGAATGAAAAGTAACGCCACCAAAGGAGATTGGCAGGAAATGAGATAAGCGGCCTGGAAAACTGACCGCCAGGAAGCAAACGCAATCTTTTGTCCGATAAATCCGCTCAGAATTTGATAAAACACTGGCTGACCAGGTCGCCCTGATCCGGTTGAACTTGCAGAAGATATACGCCAATGGGCAATTGCTGTACATCCAGCAGGGCTTCCGTGGAGGTCGTGCGCGTATCCATCAGCAGGGCGCCCGTCAGGGAATAGATTTTGAAGCGTGCGCCGGCCGATGACAATTGGACATGAAGCTCGGTCATGACCGGGTTAGGGTATATTTTTATGGTTAAAGGCGGATCTTCGGGGGAGTTGGTCAGGCAGGAGGAGGTTCCCACGGAAGCGTGAGTGATTTGCTCCAGCCGCTCGTCTTTCAGCAAATTCGGGGAGTTTTCCAGCGTCAGGTTACACACAACGGTATTGTAAGAACCGCTGTTCAGATAAAGTGCGTTTGCACAGTTGTTGGCTTTATTATTCTCAAAAATACTCCCCAGAATGGCTGGAACCTGTTCGTCTTCGTAAACCGACGCGGGGTGGTATTCCAGGTAATTCAGATACCCCTCCGGGAAGTTGGCATCCACCACCGCCGGAATGTTCGGAATCCCGGCCCGAACCGTGTTGCCCCGAACCTCCAGACCAATCACCGATGTGCCGAACGTTTTGGCCTGCCGGTGCTGCACCGGATGAGCCCCAATAAAAACGCCGTTGCTGCCATTCGTGTTCCCGACCAAATTGCCAATGACCTGCGTATTATACATCGGAACAAATTGCTGACGACCATTTAATTGCTGCTGAATGGGCGTCAGATCGATGGAACCGCTGTTGTGCAAGTTGTTGCTGACCAGCGCGACCTGGTTCGTTGCACCGTGGTACATGGTAATTCCCCGGCGGTTTCCTTCCATGCGGTTTCCCTGCACCAGCCAGTTTTCGGCGCTCCAGTTGAAGATGGCATAGTGACTTCCCGCTCCCGGAATGACATCCCACGCCCGATCGAGTTGCAGCGTCGAACCGCTCCGGCTCGTAATCCGGCGCCATTGTCCCATGCCCTTCCCACTCACAATAGCCACCACCGGCTGGCGTCGAAATGCGCCCCAATTCTTGCTCTGGTCCTGAAGCGTTGTTGCGGTTGCACTACTCACCGTTCCGGCTTCTTCGTCGATCCGGTCGGCTCCACCTCCTTCGCTGATGATCGCTTCTCCATCATTGCCATTCTGGGCCGGGCCGTTGATCACGTTGAGTTCGTTGTTGAGAATCACCAGATTCTTCGCAAAATTGGCGATCAGAACGTGGTGAATCGTTGTCGTCGGATACCGGGCCGAACCGTCGCGGTATACCTGATTATTTTCAAAAATCCCTTCGTGGACGTCATTCATATTCAATCCATCGACGGCATAATTGAACGTATTATACCGCACCAGAAAGTTGCTGCAACCGTTCAGCAGCAGAGGGCCGTGGTAACTAAAATTTTGATCAATGCCCTGACTAAAGTCGGAGTTGGCAATGACCAGTTTATCGCTGTTTGCCAACCACAACCAGTCGCTTTTCTTGAGATCGAACCGAACCCGCTGCAGGAAAATCTCGGTGCCCTGCCCCCGGCTGCTGTTGAGCAGGGCGCTGCCGGTTTCATCCACATTCATAAATGTCAGATCGGCCAGACCAGCCTGGCGGGTCACTTCCGGCCAGTACAGCCCCAGGTGTGAAACTTGCGGCTCATACCCAAACTTGATGATGGTCTGGTCTTTTCCCGCCCCCTGAATCACCACCCGGTTCCGCATCCGGAGGTATTCGAAGTTAGGATACAGCAATTTATAGGTTCCTGCGGGCAGGTAAACAATGCCTCCGCCATCGGCGGCAGCCCGGTCAATGGCCCGTTGCAACGCGGGCTGGTCGTTGGCGTTTCCGTCGCCCACGGCTTTTACACTTAGCCGGGAGTCGGTTTTGACATTGTAGATGTTGCGGGTAAAATCGAGTTTGGCGGCCCAGCCCACTTCCAGTTGAAAGTAATCCGTTCCGGTAATGGTGGCCGTCAGTGGAAGTTCCATCGTCGTCTCCCCGGCATTTCCACCCAATCCATTCGTAACCAGAACCTTATAAACAACTCCGGGTTGTATCGTGCTGGGCAGTCTCAACCGAAGCTGGTAGGCGTCACTGTTAGTGACGTCAATTGATCCTTCCTGCGAGGTAGATGAATTGGGGGCTATCAGCCGCACCCGGGCTGTGCTTCCGGGCAGTTGCAGATTCCGGCCAAAGATTCGCATCGAGCCGCCGGGGCTCCCTTCCGGGGAGTCAAACTGCAAGCCAACGGCCTGATTGACAAAAACCGGTGGGCTTTTCTGCCCCTGGTCTTCCACCCAGATCTGGTAAAGATCCAGACCGGTTTGAGCCGGAATCTGAACGGTGGCATGATTGGCCCGCTGAACGAGCACGGGCAAAGCCGCTGGTGTGGTGGTGGTTCCTTTCAGAAAAAAAACTTTGGCCGAGGCTCCAAAGTCACCTTGCAGGTTGACGGCTTCACCCGGTTTTACCGACGGGCTGGCGTTGAAGATACGGGGCTGAGCCAAAAGGAGTTGAGAACGACCAACCCATCCAAGCAATATAGAAAGCAAAAAAAGTAAACGGTGGATCATCGGGTAAAATTTTATGCCAGCCGTGGACGTGGGTAAGTCCGCTTGCCCGTCTTCCTCACTAACCCATCAGCTTATAAAAGTAATTCCTAATTCAATAGGATGCTATCTGAAAACGCTGAACAAAACCTTCTCAGTATTGCCGAAAAGCCTGATTAACTAAATAAGCATTTCCGGGTTCCGTCCGGCAATATTTTTCAGAATTTGGATCAGTGGAAACGTATGCCCATTCAATTTATCAGACAAGAAAATTTGCGCTTGATTTTTAATCGTTTACATAGCTGGGAATGCAATAAAAAGAGTACATTCGGTTACATTAACTACTCAAGTTTCTCAAAAAAAATACTCTGCTTTTTTCATCCGCTCTACCTTATTGAAAATTCTAATTCTACCGATCTTCAGCCAATACTATTTGGAAATAGTGACAACATCATCCACTCATCCAACCACCACCTTGCAAAGCCGCTCGGACGTCCAAATTCATTGTTGCTTAGCCAAATAAACGTATTTTATGAGATTCGGGAATGCTAATCCGGTCTCTCAACTGCTCCCGTCAATCGGTCTATTGACAATACGAAATGAGGTCAACTATAGCCGCACTGGCCATCTACAGGAAGGCGGTTTTTACGATCCGAAATCGAACGGTTTAAAATTCACGCCAACGCCTTTACGCAAAACGTAAATTCGTCCGGTTTTACACCCCTTCGATGGCTGTCAATCAACGCATCTAAAAACGAAAAAAGACGCTCGCAACATCCGCAAACGTCTCTACTTTAATGCTTTTCTGAGCCTGACAATTACTGTGCCAAATACACTTACCCCCCGTCAAAAGTGATTGTTTGATTCTGGAGTATTCGATTCAGCTAAGAGTGGTACAAATAATTTACCTTTTCAACAAAAATTTATGAATAGAACTATAAACCATACAAAATGGCATTGAAATTGGTCGAATATCGATGAACATATACTCTCACGCGTTTTTATTCATCTGGATGATCCCCCGGGATCAATTAGCTTGGTCTTACAAGTGAGCTATCAACTGCTTGAAAATGTCTTTCTGGTTTACTCAACGCCACCGTTTGCATACTGAAATTGCAGAATCTTCTTACTGGGTTGTTCCACCTCCTGAACCATCAGTTACTGATGTCCCGGTTGAAGGGTTATTAAATCGTTTTCAGGTATGGGAACAACAACGGCTCTCCTTATCCCAAATTATGGCGAAAGCCCGTTGGTTTATTTTGTGGCACCAACCATCCGGAGAATCAACACCTTATGGATTTGCAGTTTTAGAAGAATGTCCCAATGCTGTGTATGGCTATAGCCTATGGGCGCGTCAAAGTGGTCGGATCCAACGGGTCGCTACCGCCACTGACAAGACCATGTTGGATAATTTCTTACAACTGGAAAGGTGCGAACTGACCACTGAAGCGGGTCGTGTTCGCTCATTTCTGCAAAACGTCACACAACAGTTGACGACTTCTTCATGATACAGCAACAAGCCGGCTCTCTGCAAATGAGAGGATACAAAGTACCTTTATCACTCTCCGAGCTTATCTGGTTAGAGGGAAATAGCAATTACAGTCTACTGCACCGAAGCAATGCACCGAACCTGATGACCGCCCGAACCCTGGTGCGGTGGCAAAAAATGCTACCCGAATTTATCCGCATCAGCCGGGGCGCCCTCGTCAATCCAAATCACATTTCAAGGCTTCACCGGATTTCAACCTATCAGGTCGAAATTACGCTGACCAATGGAACGGTTTTACTGGTTGCCCGCCGGCGGATTGCTGAAGTGTTCAAAGCAGTCAAATCGGTCAACAATTAGAGGATAAAATGCGGTTTTTCGGCTGGCGGTCGGTTCCACTTCAGGATCGGCCCTGATTTGTTAGTGCCCAATGGGATCATTTTTTGGAAAAACCGTAGTCTGCCTTTCACCTTTCTAACTGGCGTATTTCAAATACAGAATGTGGGGCAGAAGCCGCAGTTTGCAGGCCACCCAAATGGGCAGCCGAAGCAACCGGATCAGGGGCAAATAGGTTTTAAAGTCCTTGTGGGAACGGGGCTCACGGAAATAAACCGCTTCCCATTCTTCCAGTGTCCAGCCTAATTTCGCGACGGCGTAAATCACCACCGAACGGTCGTATTTGTACGAACTTGCTTCCAGTTCGGCAATGGCCTCCCTTCGCGTTACCTGTCCTGAACGAACCAGCGCCGACAATTCCGTTTTCCGCTTATCGATATTGAATTTATTCGGCAGCAAAAAAGACTGGAAAAACTTGGTATAGAGGTTCTTATGGTGATAACCGCCGTAATAGACCCAGCCCAGATCGTGGGCCAGCGTTTCATCGGCTTTTTTCTTATTGTAATCGATGTATTCCAGCAAACGAACTTCCCGAATCCGCTTCACGAGGCTGTAGTAGAGCAGATACGGTAACGTCATGATTTTAAAACTCCGGACGTGGCCACTCCCGAACCGGCGGTGAACATCCTTGATGTAACGGCCATCCATGTAAGTCCAGCTAATTGGCGAGGTGCCTTCCGTCCGGAACGAATGTCCGTGCAGAATATACCCGATTCCCTGTTTGGCGGCCGTTTCATACAACACGGAATGGATGGCGTAGACGGTCGGGATGTCGGCATCGGGCACCGACGCTTTTAGAAAGGCCCGTTGCAAATCTTTGAATTCGTCCAGATCGGCCATGACCGTGTGCAGGTCGACCCGCAGTAAATCGGTGGCTTTCCGGATGTTCGAAACCGCAATTTCGGTGTTCCAGCCATTGTCGAAATAAACCGCCAGGGGCCGCAATCCCATTTTTCGCGCCAGAAAAAGGGTATAAATGCTATCACGACCGCCACTAACGCCCACAATGCAGTCGTAGGTTTTGTTCCGACCGGCTTTTTTAATCCGCCTGATAATCCGCTCCAAATCTTCCTCCATGTTGGCCAGCGGATGAAGGCGTTCCATCTCGTCGTGAATCTGGCAATATTTGCACGTGCCTGCCTCATCGAACCAGATATCGGAAACCGTTGTATCCAGGACGCACCGGCTACAACGCCGGTAGGCGGTTTTTGTCGCCACTTCCGGCGTGCCGACGATGGCTTCCATGAAGCTCCTGACCTTTTGCCGGGGAAGCGCAAACGGCCACCGTTTTTCGCGCTCCTTCTTTTTCCATTTGGTAAAAAACTCTTTCGGTACGCTGATCATGCTTCGCTGGGGGTTAAGTGAGCACGTTGACGCGCAACGGGTTTCGTCTGAATTTGCCGCAGTCTTTCGGCCAAAAATAGAAAAGCCAACAGAACAGGGCTATCGAAAATAATCTGCGAAAAACCGGAAATCAAAACCGACAGAAAAGCAAAACCGGCGAAGGAAACCGGAAAACCGTAATACCGGCAAAGACGCCGAAAAAACAGAAACAACATACTGAAATACAACAACGTAGCCGGTATTCCATACGTAATCAGAAGAGCCATCAGGCCATTATCCCGGTGAATGGATCGGTCACGGCTCTGGGCCGCATCACCCAGACCGACGAAAGGACTCTTCGTCAGATCTACCCAATCCCGGTAAGAATTGTCCAGACTGGATTTGCCTTCCTGCTGCGTACGGTTCATATTTTGCTGCATACTGTCGCCCATGAATGCTTTCTGGGCATAAATCAAAAAACCGGCCGAGGGAATAATGAGCAAAATAGCCATTAATTTCAAGGGTTTGCCAAGGGTCTGTTTCGTAAACAGATACCCGACCGCGATACAGATCAACGTCCCAAAACCGGTCATTGATCCTGTCGTGAGCAGTCCAACCGCCAACCAGCCGTTTCGCTGATTGATCAGACTCTTTTTCCGAATGGTGTTCAGCACCAGCGCCAGATTGATCATGACCGCAAAGAGGCCCGGGTTACGAAAAGGGCCGGAATTGCACTTGATTAACCAGGAACCGATCTGATCAACGGCGAACGGATTGAACGTGTAAACCAGCATTGTCGGACTAGTCAGGCCGTTCTCCGCCGAAAAAACCGGGTTAAAAAACACCCGGGCTACATTCTGAATCAGGAATTGCTCAACCGCAGGAACAAATGTCAAAAAATAAATGGGTAAACTAATGAGTGTCGAAACATAAATAATTTTGACGTATCGCTTGATCGTTTTTAAACCGCAAATGTGAATAATCAAATACCCAACGAATAGCTTTAGCAGAATCGGGAGCCAGGAAAGCGGGGCAAACTGATTGAGGTAAACCGCCTGAAACAGCTCCAGCAAAAAAGCCAGCAGAAGAATGAGCAAAGGCCGGACGGTAAAAAGCGTTTTCCGGCCGATTGCCGCCAGACAGGCAACTGCCAGCAACCCGATGGTGAACTCCGGATACGGGCCACTATATTCAATCCCCGAAACGGCGATCAAACCATACACAAGGACATATTCAGGCCAGGCTGTTTTTTGAGAAACCTTTTCCATCTCTGCTTTTACCCCTTTTTCCCTGGCGCTATCCAACCGAGTCTATGGGCTTCTTTTTCCGGTATCGATCCGGAGAAATTGTTGTTTTTCGGATAAACCGGGTAAGGATCCGTTGCAATCAGGCGTATTTTTTCGTCGTCATAAAATCGGCGATCACCGATACAATTGTTTCCTGCTGCTGCGAAACCAGTTCGGTATGAATGGGCAGCGAAAGTACCTGCTGACACAGTCGTTCGGTGACGGGAAGAGTGCCGGCGGGGAAATGCTCGTTGTAATAAGCTGGCTGGAGATGCATGGGAACCGGGTAATAGACGCGCGACGGAATACCGTGCTGGTGGAGGTGAACCCGAAGAGCGTCGCGCATACCGGGCTGCACGGTCAGCGTATACTGGTGATAAACGTGCGATGCGGCATCCAACGTAACCGGCGTCTTAACTCCGGGAACATCTTTCAGCAGGTAATCGTAGCGGGCCGCAGCGATCTGCCGTTGCCGGTTAAATTCGGTCAGGTGTTTCAGTTTGACGGTCAGAATACTGGCCTGCAACGCATCGAGCCGCGAATCGACGCCGACCACTTCGTGAATGTATTTTTTCCGCTGGCCGTTGTTGGCAATCATCTGCAACCGGTCGGCCAGTTCAGGATCATTGGTGATCAGCGCCCCGCCGTCGCCGTAACAACCCAGGTTCCCCAACGGAAAAAACGACGTACAGCCAACGTGCCCCAGCGTCCCGGCCGATTCCACCGAGCCGTCGCTGAATTCATATTCGCTGCCCAGCGCCTGAGCTGCATCTTCAATGACGTATAACTGGTTCGCTGAAGCCAGACTGAGCAAGGGTTCCATGTCGGCACATTGGCCGAAAAGATGCACCGGCACAATCGCTTTCGTACGGGAGGTAAGCACGTTTTCGACGGTTTCCGGCGTCAGCGTAAAGGTTTCCGGATCAATATCCGCCCAAACCGGTTTCAGTCCTAAAACCGTTACCACCTCGGCAACCGCAACGGGAGCAAACGAGGGGAGAATGATTTCGTCGCCCGGTTTCAGTTCCAGCCCCATCATGGCAATCTGCAGGGCGTCGGTTCCGCTGGCGCAGGTAATCACGTGGTTGGCCCATAAAAAAGCGGCCAAATCCCGCTGGAACTCGTGGACCGGATGCCTGTTGATGAAATCCGTCGTTTCCAGATAATGCCGGATGGCTTCATCAATATCGGTTTTCAAACGCAGATACTGGCTTTTCAGATCGACCATCTGAATAGGATGCGCAGTTGTCATTTTGGGTAAAATCTACAATCGGGCACCTGCCGGGGCTCCGTCTAAAAATACGTCACTGTTGAAGAAAACTTTTTCAGGTTTGATGTCCCGCTACGTTGATACTGGCCTGGCTTAATGGAGCAGGTATTTCCGCAATAGATTGGGCTTGTCGTTGCTCGATTTCCGATAATAGTAATACCGGTAATCGTACGAATATTTATTTTTGACCGAGTTTAATACAATATTCAATTTGGGAAACCGCTTCTCTTCATACAGCAGGTCCACCAGTTTAAGGTAAGCGCGGTTGGTAACATTGTGCCGCACGGCATAGAGCGTTGCATCGGCAAACGGACCAATCAACTGGGCGTCGGTGACCAGCCCGATCGGCGGTGAATCGATCACGATATTGTCAAACCGCATCCGAACTTCTTCGATCAGTTTCTGCAAACGTGGCCCGCTGAGCAGTTCTGACGGATTGAGCGGAATGGGTCCGCACGAAATGATAAACAGATTTTCGAAACCGGGTACCTGCTGCAACACCTCATCCAGGGTAGCTTCGCCCGTCAGGTAACTGCTGCTGCCCCGAAAATTAAGCATATTCAACGCCTTGTGCAATTTTGGACGGCGCAAATCCATATCCATAATCAGCGTCGGACGACCGACCAGCGCCAGACTCACGGCTACGTTGAGCGACAGAAAGGATTTGCCTTCGCCACTGATGCTGGATGTAAAGAGCAACACCTGACTGTCGTTGGGAGTCTCCCGCAGAAATTGCAGGTTCGTCCGCAACGCCCGGATTTGTTCGGCGGCCACCGAGCGTTTTCGCCCGTTGACAATCACCGGAAATTCGTGCCGCACATAGGCGATTTCACCAATCACGGGCGCATCGGTGGCCTGATTGATTTCGGCCCGCCCCGAAACCCGTTCGTTAAAGAATTTTTTAACCCGAATGATGGCAATCGGAATGATCAGGCCGACAGTGCCGAACAAAAACAGAATCAGGAATTTGATCGGTTTGACCGGTTCCGGACTGCTGCTGGCGGCATCGATCACCTGGCTGTTGGACGCAATGGAAGCATACGACAAAGCGGTTTCTTCCTGTTTCTGCAACAGATAATTGTACAGGTTATTTTTAATGGCCTGCTGACGGGTGATGTTCATCAACATCCGTTCTTTTCCCGGAATAACGCGAATCCGGGCTTCATACCGCTTGTTGGTGGCCAGCAACTGGCTGCGCGTGTTGGTCAGAATGCTGCGCAGGGTGGCAATGGTTTCATTGATGCTGGTTTTGGTGGCGCTGATCTGATCGTCGAGCGAACGCAAAACCGGGTTGGAGTCCGACGAATTCCGAACCAGCAAACTACGTTGCTGTTCAAGATCATTCAGTTTGCTGATGAGCGATGTCAGGGCGGGATCGTTGAATTTCAGGGTTGCCGGTAACATGCCCCGGTTTTCGCCTTTGGCGCGAATGTATTTTTCCACATCCCCCAGCGTACTGAGCTGAATGGCGACCTGATTGAGCTGCGCGTCGTTGTTCTGCAACGTGCTCAGGAGCGCCTGCGCATCGGAGCCAATGCCCGAAATCCGATTCGCGGATTTGTAGGTTTCAATGGATTTTTCCAGACCGGCCAGCTCGCCGGAAACCAGCTTGAGCCGCGTCTGAATGAAACTCAGCGTGCTGGCAACCACCCGGTTTTTGTCGTCGGTGGCGGCCGAGCTGTAATTCGCAATCATCTGATTAAGAATGGCTTCACCCTTGGCCGGAACGGCGTCCTCGATGGTCAGAACCAAAACCGTAGACGTTTTGCTGCTGGGTTCGACGTTGAGTTTGCTCAGGTAATACCGAATCGCCTGCGGATGCTCCATCACCTGCACAATCAGCGGCTCGTTGGAATACACCACCGGTTGCTTGATAAAAATCTGCATCCGTCCGAAAGGCGTGTTGATAATCTGGTTGGCCGGATAAACCCAATCGTTCAGCCGGATGGTGGTGGGGCTGATGATGCCAATTTCGAGATCCGCGCGGTAGAGATTGGCGGTTGGTTCTTTCAGGATAATGCGAAGGGGGGCATCATCGTAAATTTCCCGTTTTCCAAAGGGTGTGCTGCGAAAATAGCGAATGTTCAAACCAAGTGAATCGACTACTTTCTTCATCAACGAATTCGATTTCAGAATTTCGATTTCGTTTTCAACCACTTTGCTGGGGCTGTAGATATTTAATTCTTTCAGAACTCCATTGTCCGACGGGCTTTTCTGATCGTCTTTGACCAGCAAACTCGCCTGAATCCGATAAATCGGTTCCGTAAACCAGATGTATACAAAACCGGCCACGATCATCGTGATCAGCGATATCAAAAACCACTTCCAGTGTTTCAGGTAGTCCTTCAAAGTTCCCGGCACATCCGACGAGGTGATTTCACCCTGCGGATACATAGGATAACCATACATATTCGATGACTTCATGAGCACATAGCTTAGGCAAACTGAATTAAAACCGCTAAAACCGGTATCGGCGGCAGTTTATAATGTATTCGCTAGTAGTTCCTATCGAAGTAATTTGACTCATTCCGGGGACTGTTTACGACCAATAAGTTCAGCCTTTTCCAACTACCCAATCACCAGAATAACCGCTTACCTCTCTTTTTTACAATTTTAGATCAAAAAAAGTTTTCCGTCTGCTACTATTTTACTTAAGTAATTACCCTTAACCGATCAATGACTTCAAAAGCGATCTTTTGCCTGCAATAGTACCGGGTTTATTTTCTGGAAAAGGCAATTAGATAGGCGAAATAAAGCGTTTTAAACGTGATATTACTTAAATAACCATTCTGTTAACAACAAATCTACACTAATCAAACTCTATCAAACAAATCACAAAGTCGAAATTTATTATATGGTGGCAGAAATAATTTACCAATTTGTTTTGTATGTATATACACATCAAAAATAGGTGTCTTGTAACCCGGCATCGCTTTCTTTTATCATATTTATAAAAAAGAAGATACTTTTTGACGGCTTAAACATCAGACAAACAATCGATTAATACAATATCAAACCGAAAATTAGGGCTTTTTTATCACCTGACAAGCCCTAATAGGAGGGCATAATTTCAGATTGGCCGGTCTGATAATTACCCGGTCTAAAACCCGGGTTTCGAGCATTTCTCTCCGGTTGAGCCATGAGCATTATCACGCAGTGCAGGTATCCGGTTCCTTTCCCCCCAATTGCTCCGTTTGATTCGGTGCGTCGGGCCTGGGCTTTTTGCGTTGATTTTGTTCTACTTGTTGCCGAACTGGCATAAAGCGGGTAATTTAGGCCCGATTCACAACGACCTACATACATTCGAATGGACCAATTGTTCTCCGCTGAAAACATCGTTAGTTTATTGACACTGACTTTTCTGGAAATTGTTCTGGGTATCGATAACATCATTTTTATCTCCATTGCCGCCAACAAACTCCCGGTGGCCGACCAACCCAAAGCCCGTAATCTGGGTTTGCTACTGGCCATGATTTTCCGGGTGATTCTGTTGTTCGGTATTTCGATCCTGATTTCGCTTAGCAAACCATTCATGCACTACGAAAGCAGCTGGTTAAAAGTCGCTTTCACCGGTCAGAGCCTGATTCTGTTTGTAGGTGGGCTGTTTTTGCTCTATAAAGCGACATCGGAGATTCACCACAAACTGGAGGGCAGCGCACCCGAAGCAGATATCCCGTCCAAGGGAAAAGCCAGCATTTCCGGCGTCGTTGCCCAGATTGCCGTCATCAACATCGTTTTCTCGATCGATTCCATCCTGACCGCCGTTGGCTTAACCCAGAATGTAACCGTCATGATCATCGCCGTTGTGCTGTCTGTCCTGATTATGATGTTTTTTGCCGGGCCCGTCGGCAAATTCGTCAACGATCACCCTAGCATTCAAATGCTGGGACTAGCCTTCCTGATCATGATCGGTTTTATGCTGATTGCCGAAGGAGCGCATTTGGCCGAGGTGGTTTTCTTCGATAATGCGATCGGTGCCGTACCCAAAGGGTATCTCTATTTTGCCATTGCGTTCTCGTTGCTGGTCGAAGTTCTCAATATCAAGATGCGCAAAAAGCAACAGCCCGTCCAACTCCACGGCTACGAAGAACAGGCTAAACGGGACGGAGTGATTTGATAGTTGACGATGGACCATCGACCATTGACGATAGACCATTGTCTTTTGACGAGTGACAGCCAACTATGGGCTACCGGCAATGGTCAATGGTCCATCGTCAATGGTCTATAGTCAACAGACAATCGTCCCTCCCTATTTCGCATTAAAACTCTCCAGCAATGCGATCAGGTTTGTTTCGTCGTTCAGGTTCAGGTCCTGTTCTTTGATCAGTTTTTCAACGCGATCTTTCTGTTCCGGTAAAGCTGCCAGCACCGATTTTTTATTCTTCTGAATCTTCTGAAGCGTGCCATCCGGTTTGGCGATGAAATAAATTTCCTGCTTCTGAAATTCCCTGGTGGTGGTGGCCGAATTGAACGGCTTATTCTCGTTGATGTTTACTTTCAGCTGCTTCAGCAGTTTCGTGGGACCATCGACCAGCACCTGATAAAAAGTTGTGGGTGTATTGGTATTCACTGCGGCAAAACCGTTCCGGAACACCAGCTCATTGTCACCGGTAATCCTGAATTCTTTGATGGCTGCCGGACTTAAGCGATAGGGCTGATTATTCTGCATATACTCCAGTTCGCCCGCGTACACGTCATACCGCACTTTCAGGTTCGGATACGACTTGTTGTTGGCGGCCGTCACCGCTCCCACTTTCCAGGCTTCATCCAGATATGGCGAACCCTGCACGTCCACGTATTTATTGGCCCGCAGCACCTGCCCGTTGACGTCGGTCAGAAAAACGCCCTGGGCGCGGGATACGGCCGTCAATCCGAAGACCAACAGGCCCAAAATCAGCATTGCTCTCATTGGAATGGATACATTTGGAAAAGTGATCGAAATCCGGACTGGTCATCCTTACCACAAGATAACGAACCAACGCCAAAACCAGTACGCTTTTTTTGTACCTTTACCGCCATCAATTTCTGCCTATTTATCCGCGCTTTGCAACTCATTGATCAACTGAATGATAGTATACGGAGCTTGTCCGGTTTCTGGCCGGAGCTTGCGCTGGTTTTTGCCATTGTGCTTGTCGTCATTGCCGATCTGGTTTTCACGCCCCGCTCTCCGATTCAACTGGCCGGTTTTGCCACGACACCAGACGCGACACTATCCGCATCTAAAAACCGCTCGATTCTGTACGCCCTTTCGCTGACAGCGGTGGTCGTTGCGGGCGCATTGACGTTCGGGCAGGTGGGCCGCGAAAAAGGCTTCCTTTTCAGTTCGGTATTGCTGCTCGATAACCAGGCGGTTTTTTATAAACTCATCGTTACGCTGGCCGCTTTTTTTGCGATTCTGCACGGCTGGGCGGTTGCCCGGCCCCGAAACGAACTGCCCCTCGACTGGCTTCCCATTTTACTCGGAATGCTCCTCGGTCTGTATCTGATGACGATGTCGGTCAATCTGCTGACGATCTACCTGAGTATCGAGCTCGTTTCCATTAGTTCCTACCTGTTGACGGCGCTCTCAACCGACCGCAAGGCATCCGAAGGCGGGTTGAAATACCTGCTTTTCGGTGCCATCAGTTCGGCCATCATGCTGTACGGCATGTCGTTGCTCTACGGACTGACCGGAACACTCGCACTCTCGGAATCGGGGAACCAATTGGCCCAAAATGACGCGTTTGTGGTGTATGTAGCCGGTTTTCTGACATTGTCCGGTCTTTTCTTCAAACTGTCGCTGGTTCCGTTCCACGTCTGGACTCCGGATGCTTACGAAGCCGCGCCAACGCCCGTTGTGGCCTTTTTTTCCGTTGCTCCGAAAGCCGCAGCCCTGCTGGTATTGATGCGTATCCTGACCGCTTTTCCGGCCAGTTTTCAGACACCAGTGGCGGTTATTGCGCTGGCGAGCATTACGCTGGGCAATTTCTCGGCGCTCTGGCAAACCGATGCCAAACGGCTGTTGGCCTATTCGTCCATCGCGCATGCCGGTTTTCTACTGGTGGGGGTCGTGGCATTCAGCGAAACCGGTTTTGAAGCGGCTACGTTTTACATCGCAACCTATGTGTTCATCAACATGGCGGCTTTCCTGCTCGTTGACCTGCTGGCGAAACCACAAAATGGCAACTTAACCATTCAGAATTTCAGCGGATTAGGCTCCAGTCAGCCCCTACTCAGTGCGGCACTGACGGTGGTAATGATTGCCCTGACCGGTTTGCCGCCAACGGTGGGTTTCACGGCCAAACTGCTGGCTTTTTCGGCCCTGCTGGAAGCCTATCAAACCGATACTAACCCGTGGTTGCTCGCACTCTTTGTCGTCGGTTTGCTCAACGCCATTGTCTCACTTTTTTATTACCTCCGAATCCCGTTTTTACTCTATTTCCGACCGGTTTCGAATACTTATTTATCAGACACAAAACTCAATCTCCCGCAGCTTTTTTTAGCCGCGGTGGTGACGGCACCGGTTCTGATTCTGTTTTTCAAACCGGACTGGATTCTGCGCTGGATTGGAAGTCTGTAATTGAAAGTTAACGGAATCATTCCTGAAAAAACCGGTCTGTTCATTACTGATAGACCGGTTTTTGTATTTTTGATTGAATTGCCAATTCATTCTTCCTTTCCTGCTTATACCTCTCTCCATTCATGAAAACTCAAATCGCAAAACTTTACCTACTGGTCGGTTTTCTCTTCCTGTATACTGGATCGATTGCCCAACTACCGGCCGATAGTTTACTGCCCGTTCGCGGTTTTTGCATTGGCGCTCCCCAAACCGATCGCGTGGACGAGTTCGTGACTTTTATCGAGAAAGAACTGGCTCCCCGGCAAGTAAACACGCTGATTCTCCGCGTTGATTTTAATTACGCATTCAAAAGCCATCCCGAATTGCGCGACAGCGTTTCTCTTTCGAAACGGGATGTCCGGAAACTGGTGAAGGTCTGCCAGAAAAACAACATCCGGCTGATTCCGCAAATCAATCTGCTCGGTCACCAGTCCTGGGCGCGCAGAACGCACAATCTGCTGCGGGTTTATCCCCAGTTTGACGAAACTCCGCACGTTCAAATGCCGGTCAGCTACAAGTGGCCCAACGCCGACGGTTTGTATTGCAAAAGCTACTGTCCGCTGCATCCGGAGGTTCACAAGGTAGTGTTTGACCTGGTCGATGAGATTTGTGAGGTCTTTGAAACCGATGCTTTTCACGCCGGAATGGATGAGGTTTTTTACATCGGCGACGACAAATGCCCGCGCTGTTCGGGGCGCGATAAAGCCGAGTTATTTGCCGGTGAAGTGAAAACGATCCGCGATCATCTGGCACAGAACGGCCGGACCTTGTGGATCTGGGGCGACCGGCTGCTGGACGGAAAAACCACCGGTTTGGGCATGTGGGAAGCCAGCATGAACAACACACACCGCGCCGTGGATCTGATTCCGAAAGATGTGATGATCTGCGACTGGCATTACGAACGGCCCGATCAGACACCGGTTTATTTTGCGATGAAAGGATTGAAAGTGATGACCTGTCCGTGGCGAATGCCCAAAAATGCGGTGCTTCAATTGCAGGATATGATCAAGTTTCGGGCAACGGCGACCAAAGCAATGAAAGACCGGTTTCACGGCATGATTCAAACGGTCTGGTCAGATGCCGGTTCGTTTCTGGATGAATATTACGGTCGGAAAAAGGCGGACGAATCCGGAAATACGGCATCGAACTGTTTCAGGGCTTTGTATGACGAAATCGGCAAAACCGCTTCCCGTTAACCTGATCCTAAAAAGCCCGCTCTGATGACTCAGAGCGGGCTTTTTTAGTTAGTCACTGTTGTTGAATAGAATGCTTACGGCTTCAGCAGTTTGAGCGTCTGGATCTGACCCGGAACACTGACGCGCAGGAATAACAAACCGGCGGGCTGGTTACCAACCCGGAGCGTCTGCCGCTCGATGGCCCCGGCTTTCTGCACAATGTGTTCAGCTACGATCCGGCCCTGGGCGTCATTGATCTGCAAACGCAGCGTCTGCTCTTCCGCGCCCTGAACCTCTACCTGAACCTGATCCGCAATCGGGTTACCCAATACACTAACTTTCAGGCTGTTGCCTTCAGCTGAAGGCGCCGAAACCCGGGCCGGGGCCGGTGACGGACAATTCAGCGTTTTGGGGGAGTCTTTTAACTGGTACGTCGAGTTCAAAACCCGTGCGCCAATGACCCGGGTCGTACCGGTTTTCACACCCGCCGGAGTGGGGACGCTAAAAGCATGGAAACCATTTCCTTTCCCGGCGGTTTTCAAATCCTGACGGAAATTGCTGGCTTCAACAACGCCGATGCTGTTCCCTCCTTCAAAGAATTCAACGGTTATTGGCGCATTCGGCTGGTTTTTATCGTAAACCCAACCCGTAAAGACGCCACAGTTAACGGTTTGCAGGAAGCCTTCGAAATTACCCGATACCGTGCCGGAATTGGTTCCGGTTACGGTCAGCGTGACACTGGCGGAGCTGGTGGTCGTTCCATCGCTGGCGGTGTAGTTCAGGAGGAACGTTCCGGCAACGACCGGCGTACCGCTGATGACGCGGGTAGTCCCATCGAAAGTCAGATTATTGGGTAAACCCGTCAGGCCGTACGTCAACGGATCAGCATCTGTAAAGGCGGGCAACTGGCTCGACGTGTAAGCCACGTTAACGGTGGCCGACAGTGGAGAAACCGCCGGGGCAACAGGAGCCGGGTTAGGTACTCCGCAATTCAGTACTTTTGGCGAATCTTTCAATTGGTAAGCACTGTTCAGCACCCGCGCAGTAAGCACATGGGCTGATCCATTTTTCAATTCTTCCGGCGTCGGAATATTGTACGCATGAACCCCGTTGCCTTTATTGGCCGTCAGCAAATCCTGCCGGAATTTATCGGCATTAATGATGGTAATCAGGTTATTCCCTTCATACAAGCCAACCTGCAAGGGCACATTCGGTTTGCCTTTGTCCCAAACCCAACCCGTCAGACTGCTGCAATTGACGGTTTGCATAAACCCTTCGAAGTTCCCCGTTACCGTTGGCACCACAATGGTTGCTGTGGCCGTGAAGCTGCAACCTCCGCCCGCGGGCGTACAGGTAGCCGTGTAGGTTGTCGTAGCCGTGATGGCCGGAGTCGTGAATGATGCGCCGGATGCGCCACCCGGACTCCAGGAAACCATACCGCCATCGCAACCCACAGCGGTCAGCGACGTGGTTGTTCCGGCGTCCACCGTCTGGCTGGCGGGCGTTGCGGTGAAATGTGCTTCTGCTACGGTCTGTCCACCGGTAACAACGGCCTGTGCCTGCGCACTGGTAGGATAAATAGCGGTAAACGAGGTCGATGGACTTACATAATACCCCCCGTCCGGGAATGTGTTTTGTGAAGCTAAACCCACTACGGAAGAAGGAGTGGCCCCCGATAAGGGGTCTTCATTAAACTTATCCCGCTCAATATGCAAGCAGTTGGAACAGGAAGACAGAAATGTGTTACAGGTAACACTATGTCCCGTTCCCCGTAGTCGCAAAGCAGCTCTTGGGATCGCCCCCCCGGTGGAACCGGAAAATGTATTGCCTTTAATGGTTGCATTCTCCGCTTCTATGTTGACGAGCAGGTTGCCGCCTGCGGATGTACCCGCAATAGCGGTTATCTGATTATCCGTAAATGTCAGATTGGAAACCCGGCTTCCAGAGCCTCCCCCATTGAAAAAAACCGGGGCTCTGGCCACGTTATTTATTACAAATTGATCTCCGGTATTGGGGTTGTCGCCTGTAAAGGTTTTTCCTGAGAAAATATTTCCACTGACCGTAATCGCATTGATCGCGCTCCCGTAAATGGTAGCAAAACCCAGATCTCCGTTTGCAATGATTTCGTTGTCGGCAATGGTCACCGAACTTAATGTCCCCCGTAGAAAAAGGGCGCCATTTTCAATACCCGGATTTCCATTGTCAAGACCTAAAATCGTAAATCCGGTTAAAGAAAACCCGGTCAGGGGGCCATTGACACCAACCGTAGCTTCCCCCCCGGATTGCCCGACGATGGTGGTGCTGGTCCGGCCTGCGCCCGTAATGGTTAGCGACTTGGCAATCGTTATATTTTCATTGTATACACCAGCCGGTACGGCAATGGTTGCGCCCGCCGACGCGTTGTTGACAGCTTCCTGGATGGTTGAATAATTACCGGAGCCGTTGACGGTGATTTGGGCATAGAGTCCGGGGGTTAGCCCTAAAAAGAAAACCGTCAAAACCGAAAGAAATTTCAGTGTGGCAGAGATGTAGGGTTGATATACAAAAATGTAATCAGAAGTAAATTTTTTCATGGATAGTGCCAAAATGTTGATTGGAAACGACAAAAAGGGGAAATCAAAAATCATGTTCGGCACACCCAAGACAAGGGTTTTGTCAAACCGAATCGCAGATTCAAACCGTATGGAATCCAATGATCAAATCCATTGGCAGATCAAGAAGAGCAAACCTTAAAAATTCGAATGCTGGCAGCATGACCGACGACCTTACACCAGTCGGCTATCTACAGTTGGGATGGGAATTGTAAGAGAAGTACATTTTTATCATAGTGGACAGAGTTAAAATTATACTATAAATGAATAACAATAAGTAACCATTTGAAATCAATATTACACTAACAGATTGTACTATGCAAATAAAATCTTGCTGATAATCAATAGCTTACAACAATATATTTCTGACAATTCATATATAAACTCTTGATTATGAGTACATGAAACTTCTTTTCTAAAAACCGTAACCGAATGTATTTCGTAGTAAAATTTTTGAACTGCCTATTTTTTACCAACGACTCCCATTTGCCATCCTTTTAATCATAATTAGAAAAAAGTATCGTTACTCGTAGATAATAGACTTTGCCCTTTTCGTAACTTTGCCTTAACTTCAACTGAACGAAAATTCACCTTCGGAGGTTAACTTCATATCAACTAAAAAACCAGGCATGAGCGACGCCATAAAGCACGAGTGTGGAATTGCCCTGATAAGGCTCCGCAAGCCGTACCAGTATTACATCGATAAGTACGGCACTCATTTATACGGCATCAACAAGTTGTACCTGCTGATGGAGAAACAGGTAAACCGGGGTCAGGATGGCGCCGGAGTTGCCAACATCAAAATTGACGTGCCCCCGGGCCACCGCTACATCAGCCGCTACCGCTCGGTAGCCAGCCAGCCGGTCGCCGACATCTTCCAGAAAATCAATAAGAAATTCCGTAAAGCGCTGAAGAACAACAAGGAAAAAGCCCGCGATGCCCGCTGGCTTCAGGAAAACCTTGCGTTTACGGGAGAAGTCTGGATGGGTCACCTGCGCTACGGGACGCACGGAGCGAATGAAATTGAAAATTGCCACCCGATGCTTCGTCAGAACAACTGGCGCAGCCGTAACCTCGTCATGGCCGGAAACTTCAACATGACCAATGTTGAAGAGCTCTTTGATAAACTGGTTTCATTGGGGCAACATCCGAAGGACGAAGTAGATACGGTAACGGTTATGGAAAAAATCGGGCACTTTCTGGATGAAGAAAACCAGCGGGTGTTCGACCGTTTCAAGGGTATTTACGAAAATCCCGACCTATCGGACATCATCGAAGACAACATGGACCTGCAACGGGTGTTGCACCGTTCCTGCCGCGACTTTGACGGAGGCTATTCGATGGTCGGTATGACCGGTTTTGGGGCTGCCTTTGTTGCCCGCGATCCGGCGGGTATTCGCCCGGCCTATTATTATGCCGATGACGAAGTGGTGGTCGTTGCCTCCGAAAAACCGGCGATCAAAACCGCATTCAACGTTGAATACAACCAGATTCACGAAGTAAAACCCGGTCACGCGCTGATCATTGACAAATACGGCGAATACGACGAATACGAATTCATCAAGCCGATTGAAAAACGTTCGTGCAGTTTCGAGCGGATTTATTTCTCCCGTGCCTCCGATCCCGACATTTATAACGAGCGCAAAACGCTCGGTAAACTGCTGATTCCGCAGATTTTGCAGGAAATCGATTACGATCTGGAGAATACGGTTTTCTCGTACATCCCGAATACCGCCGAAACGTCCTTCTTCGGTCTGGTGGAAGGCATTGAGGAATACCTGGCCAAGCAGCGCAAGAAAGCCATCATGGACGGTATTCTGTTTGAACAGGATCTCGACCGGCTGTTGTCGTTCCGCCCCCGGATTGAGAAACTCGTTTCGAAAGATGTGAAACTCCGGACGTTCATTACCGACGATTCGCAACGGGATGAGATGGTTTCGCACGTGTACGACACGACCTTTGAAGTCATTCGGAAAGGGGTTGACAACGTAGTGGTTATTGATGATTCCATCGTTCGGGGTACCACCCTCGAAAAGAGCATTCTGAAGATGCTCGACCGGTTGGGGCCCAAGAAAATTATTATTGTTTCGTCGGCACCCCAGATTCGCTTCCCCGACTGCTACGGCATCGACATGTCGAAAATGAAGGAATTTGTAGCTTTCCGGGCAACCTTACAACTACTGAAAGAAAGCGGTTTGGAAAACCGGGTGGATGAAGTGTATGCGCAATGCGTTGCGGCCATCGAATCGGGCAATGCCGCATCGATCAATTACGTCAAGGCGTTGTACGATCCGTTCACGCACGAGCAAATTTCGGATAAAGTAGGGGAAATTGTAAAACCCAAAGACTTGAAAGCTGAAGTTGCGGTTATTTTCCAGACCGTTGAAAATCTGCACAAAGCCTGCGCCAACCATTCCGGCGACTGGTATTTTACAGGTAACTACCCAACGCCTGGCGGTAACAAAGTTGTCAATAAAGCCTTCGTCAACTTCGTGGAAGGAAAAGGCGTTCGGGCCTATTAAGAAACAACGGAATCATAAAAGGCAAACGCCAACCGTAAAAGGGACTTCGGTTCATACTTTTATAGTTGGCGTTTGCTTTTTTACCAGTATCATTTCTTCCAGTTCAGATTATTGATATTTCTTCCAATTTCCTTTCCGACACTCAAACCGGTTTCGTTGTCCTGACGGGTGTGAATACCGCCCAGGTAACGCGAATAAGCCGACTCTTCGGCCGCAGCCCAGAACGTAGTAAAACTCCGGGCTTTAAAATCCGTATTTCGTTTCAGATCCCGAACCCGATTGACGTGCGAATCATCGGTGAATGAAAATAGCTCGCCGTATAGCCCACTCAAAACCGTAGCTGCTGCCGCCGACTGCGTGGCGTGCCCGGACGAATACCCCGGGAAAGGGGGCGCAGGCCAGAACGGAATCCAGGCCGGATCAATGGTCCGGCGCACGAATGTGTAAGGCCGTTCATTGTTGTGGATGTACTTTAATTTCCAGCAAATCGTGAAGGCATCGGCTACGGCAAGACCGGTTCGGGCGAGGGTTTCAGCGGCTTTTCCGAGATCCGCTTTCGCCGTTTGAATCGTGATCCGGGCCAGGTTATACGAATGACCGGGGGGTGTAAACGTTTCGCTCGGATCGTCGGCCCACCAGATTGAAATCTCCTTTTCCGTTTGTGTCAGGGATTTGTTTTTGGTATAGACTTCGAGGTATTGGGCGAAATACTGTGATTTCACATCCGCCGAAACGGCCAGCGGTTTGGGCAGCGGCAGGGTCGAATTTCCGGCCACAAACAGGCGGTTTTTTCCCCAATATGGCTGCATCGGAATTTTCCGGCCGTTCTCCGTCACCTGCCAGGAGCCGTTGAAAAGCGGCACTTTGAAATCGACTGGGTAGTTCCGATTATAGCCTTCATGCCCGCCATCGGTTTTCGACCATTCAAAAATGGCGTCAGCCAGCTGCTTCCCAAAAACCGCCGACCGATCCAGCACTTCCGCCGAAACCGTTTCTTTTTTAAATTCCGCCAACGTTAGATTTTCCAGGGAGTCAATTTTTGCTTTGTTCGCATCGCTGGTATTCGCGTAGAGTTGCCGCAGGATTTGTGCCTCGGCTGCGTTCGCCGACGCTGGCCAGTAGTATTCGGCCTGGGCATCTATTTTTGGCAGTTCCGCTAGCCCGGCCAGTTGCCCGGCTAATGATTGATTGGTGGGCAAACCCGGCACAATCGACTCATAAAGTGCTAACCCGGCGTATCCCAACGCCCGCGACGCTACGGGTGGTGAAAAACCAGTCGTATTTCGTAGCAGGTACAACTGCATTCCTGACCACCGGAGTGCAACATCGGCACTGTATTGATCAGCGGTTTTTGACTGCGGAGTAACGGCATCGCCATCCGTATTTTTGTGGCAGCTATTTAAACTGATCAGTAGAAAAATACTGGCCGACAAAACAATTGCTTGTCGAATCAAATTTAACGATATCATTTTCTTTAATTCTATAGGTAGTGCAGTTGTCATAGGATGAGGGAAAAAGAGAGACTAAGAGGTTGCCTGTCGATAACTCATTTAGCAAAAATGTTGCCAAAACCGGGTGGAGTTATGTACCTTTGATACATGCGCATTCCGGAGGAAACCATCGACCGCATCCGCCAGTCGGCGGATATTATCGACGTTGTCAGTGACTATGTCTCGCTCAAAAAACGGGGCCAGAACTGGATTGCCTGCTGCCCATTTCACAACGAAAAGTCGCCCTCGTTCAACGTTTCGCCCGCTCGTCAAATCTACAAGTGTTTTGGTTGCGGCAAAGCCGGAGATCCCGTACGGTTTGTGATGGACATCGAAAACATCGGTTATCCGGAAGCCTTGCGTCATCTGGCCAAGAAATACGGAATTGAAGTGGCCGAAGAGCAGCTGACGCCCGATGAACTGATCAAACAAAATGAACGGGAAAGTCTGTTCATCGTGCTGAATTTTGCCAAAGATTTTTACCATTCTCATTTGCTGACTTCCGACGAAGGCCAGAGTATCGGCCTGAGTTATTTCCGCGAACGCGGTTTTCTGGACAACACCGTTCAGTCGTTCGAACTGGGGTATAGCTCCGATCAGTGGGACGCCTTGTTGCAGGAAGCCACCCGCCGGGGCTATCGACCGGAATTACTCGAAAAAGCCGGTTTGATTTTGTCGAAAGAAGGCGGCAAGACCTACGACCGATTTCGGGGCCGGGTGATTTTTCCGATCCATAACGTCTCCGGCCGGGTGATTGCCTTCGGAGCGCGGATTCTGAAAACGGATAAGAATCAACCGAAGTATATTAACTCACCGGAGACGGAGGTTTACCACAAAAGCCAGGTTTTATACGGTATCTTTCAAGCCAAGAATGCCATCCGTCAAGACGACATTTGTTACCTAACGGAGGGATATACGGACGTGCTGTCTTTGCACCAGGCCGGGATCAAAAACGTGGTAGCGTCGTCGGGTACTTCATTGACGATCGAGCAAATTCGGTTGATCAGCCGGTTTACCCAGAACGTCACCATTCTGTACGACGGCGATGCCGCCGGTATCAAAGCCGCTTTGCGTGGGTTGGACATGGTGCTGGAAGAGGGCCTGAACGTCAGTGTGGCAACGTTCCCCGACGGCGACGATCCCGACAGCTACGTCCGGAAGGTGGGCGCCGACGCTTTTAAAAAATACCTGAGCCAGCATTCCAACGATTTTATTACGTTTAAAACCGATATCCTGCTGAAAGATGCGGGCGACAATCCGTTCAAGCGGGCCGAAATCATATCGGAAATTATTCAAAGCATCTCCAAGATACCTGATCCGATCAAACGGCAGGTCTTCTTTCAGAAAACCGCCCGCCAACTCCAGGTCGATGAGCAAACATTGATCTCGGAAAGTAACCGGATGGTTCTCAGTCAGCAAAAACAGCAGCTTAAGCAGCAACAGGATAGGGCTTCGGCTTCAAATCGGACGGCCAGTCAGAGCCCGGCTTCGTTCCCGGAAGAGCTAACGGAAATTCTAAATGATTTTTCAGTAGAGGAATCGCCCGTCAATCGCCGGGCTACGGACCCGGTCAAGCAGCAGCAAAACCGCTCTCAGCTTTCTTATCAGGAAGAGGAATGTGTGAGGCTATTGGTTAATTATGGTGCGCACGAACTGGAACCGGATATTTCGGTCTGCCATTACATGCTGAGCGAATTGGGTTCCATGGAATTTGTAACCCCGGTTTTTAACGAAATGCTGCGGGAAATCCGGGAGGGGTTTCTGGCCAGTGAAATACGGACGGCGGATTATTTTTTACAGCACCGGAATTCGGAATACCAACAACAAACGATTGGCCTGGTTACGGTTCGCCATCAGTTGAGTGAAAACTGGCAGAAACACGAAATTTACGTACCAACGGAAATTGATAAACTAGCCGATGCGGCTTTTGGCAATATTCTGCGATTGAAAAAACTGGTTGCGGAGCAACAAATGCGGGACCTAAAACAATTGATCAGTCAGGCGACTGATCCGGCAGAAAGCGACCGACTGATGGTAGAATATATGCACTACAAAAAAGTAGACATTGAGATCGGTCGGCTATTGGGCACCGTTGTATCGTAATATAAAAGCGAATAGTCAGTACTAAACGCCCAAACCGGGGTTCCTACTGACTATTCGATCTATCTATTGATAATCAGGCAGCCATGCTGTCTATTCTCGATATTTTCTTTACAAAGCGACGCAGAGTGTCCTGACTAACAGGCTTCGGCAGTTGGTGATTGATTTGCTGCAACACCTGACGCGGTTCTTTCGGGAACGTCATCATCGCCTGAATTACTTTTTCAACGTGCTGCTGATCTTCCGGATTCAGTTTCGGTTTCAAACCACGACCGGGTTTGTCCTGCAGTCCCTGAACACCGTCTTCCTGCCAGCGATTCATCCAGTTGTAGATGCTGCGACGATCTACAGCAAACATTTCCATCAATTCGCTAACGGTCAGACCGTAGTAGCTGTAGAGCACGCACTGGCAACGCTTTTTCAAAACGTTGTTTTGGCTCTCACGAATCGTCTGACGGAGTTGCTCCACTTCTTGTCCAGATAAATTCTTAACGTTCCGCATTGTTATTAATTTAGTAGTTCAGTTCCTTGTTTCTTGTTTTCTTGCTCGAATTACAAGTGAAAACTACGCCCTCATTTCCTACTAAAAAAGTCATTTCGTACGGAATAACTACTTTTTCGTGTGAAATAACCAAATTTGCAGTATATAGCATTCGATTCTCTCTGTCGATTCCCGCATAATTTTTGATTACATCAACAACGATCTGAAAGTGAAACGGCCCAATTTCCATTTTGGTCATTTCACGCAAAAAAGTATTGATTTCAATTACCACCGCGAACCAATTAGGATGATTAAATTGTAGCTTCAAAACGCAGAGCTACTATCGCTTACCATGAACAGCACAAATTCAAAACCGGAATCGTCTTCTTCTTCGTTTTCTCTCCGGCGAAAAGACTTTTCCATTTTAGTAGCTCAGGCTGAATTATTTAACTGCGAAGTACTTTGTCAACTCCTGAAAGCCCAGGGATACAATGTGGTTGGAAAAGCGATTGAAATGGAGGACACGCTTCAGCAGATACGCGTGAAACAGCCGCAGTGTGTTATTCTGGAATCCGAAATTTCCGGTCGACGTAGTGTGGATATCGTTCAACAGGCTCGTACAGATAATCAGCGAACGAAGTTTATTCTGTATACAAGTAAACCGGATATCAAGTTAGTGGCAAATGCCATGCAGCAGGGTTTCTACGGTTTTTTGTATGCCAACGACGGGCTCGACGAATTATACAAGTGCTTTCAGACCATCAACACGGGTGGATTTTATTACAGCCCCGGTTTTTTGCTTTTGCTGAAAAATTACGGGATGAACGTAATGACTGATGAGACGAAACAGCAATTGGGTCGTTTGACGGTACGGGAAATTGAAATACTGCGGTTGATCGCGCAAGGGGCAACGGGGTATGAAATTGCCGAACAATTACACATCAGTTACCGAACACTCGCGAATCATAAAACGAATATTGCGCAGAAGCTGGGTTTGGGAAGTTGCCGGAACCTGGCCCGCTACGGAATTTCGGTGAAGGATTATCTTTAATAATTTTTTGAGTAGTTCGAAATCTAAATTTGCTTCTGGTTCGTAAGCATGAACTAGATGATTTCGCTTTTAGGCGGGAGGTATTCAACTTCTTGAGCAGAGAAGCGGACAAGCCGGTTTTTGAACTCCTGAAGGCGAGCCCGCGGCATGTCGGTTTCGTCGTTATTAGGGGTTTGCATGCGTATGCTATACTTGCCGTTTTCCCAGTAAGCGTAACTCGCAACAAAACTGAGGTTGATGATACAGTTGCGTTTGGTTCGGAAAAACAGTTCCGGATTCAATTCCTGCTCCAGTTCGTTCATCGTTTTGGTAATCGAGAACCGGCCGGTTGGGTGAATGGCGTAATAATACCGGTCTTCGGTTTCAAACCAGAAGCAATCCTGAACCGCAATGATGGTTTCTCCAAAACTATTTTTGCCTTTCAAGTGCGTAAGGAAGGCACCGGGTTGGGGAGTTAAAGACTGGAATGGGTCGGGGGTTTCGTTGGTCCGTTTCCGTTGTCGGCGTTGTTCCAGAATATCGATTAACAGTGAGCCGTTGACAGACCCATAGCCGATGATCATCACCGGGATCAGGTAAATGAAATACAATCTAACGCTATAGGTACCCTGAATGTATTTGTCAAGGTAGAACTCCAGATCATAATTCGGAAATTCAACCAGCAAATAACGAACGGTTTGTGTTAAGGGGTTAAAGAGGAAGAAAGCAACCAGCATTACGGGTAAAATCTTTATCTCGTAGCGTAATATGTTTCTAGGGGTAAGTTCCAATCGTTTGATGCGGCAGGCTTCGTGGTAAATATTGAGCATCATTAGCACAATAACGAGGGTAGAAATCTCGGGTAGGATACCTCCCCGAAACAGGATCCATATATAACCTAATACCCCGCCGTAATTGGCAACTTTACTTAGTTTCTGTTCAAAGGCAAAAAGCCAATTAAACGACTCAAACGTGAGGAATGCCAACAACAGAATACTGAGACTCTTGAAGGGTCTTCTGATATACTTCAGATTTAGCAGTACTTCGGTCATTGCTACTCCAATCTTTATCCTACTTCTTGGACTGTGCTAAATTACTAATTAAAAATAGTAATTAGTTACTAAAGCTGCATAATATTTTAGACAAAATACTCCATTCTTTTCCCTGCTCTCACCCGGTAATTTTGTCACAGTCAATCGGCAGAATAATCCCGGGCAAAATGATCGATTGATGACTGAACAATTAATCAACTCTAACAGCATCTATCGCCATGAAAAAGTCTTTTGTTATCAACTCTGCAAAACAACTGTTGAACTCAGCTACTATCAACTTGAATGTAATAGCCAAAAATGAAACCAGTGACAACTCTATTGTGTCGATAAAAGCAGCCAAAGATGGCCAAGGCTGCTGCGAATGGGTGGTTACCTTCCACGGTTTGCAATCAAACGCACTGGATCAACTGGCACTTTCTTAATTCCTATTTTTATGAGCAACTTCGTGCATCAATATCAGAGAGAACTCGATCGTTGTCGTCAACAATTCGAGTCTCTGGATCTTCGGAAAGAAAAAGGGTACCTCTTCAAATTTACGACGTTCTCGGCCAGTGTCCAGAACATTCTGCCTGAGATTCCGATAGAGAAGCACGAGGACCTTTTCCAGAAATTGCTACTTCAACAGGTTTATACCACCTTCGATCAGCAATTTCTGACCGCTAACGACCTGATACAAACGAAAGGACCTATTCGGAAGCTGATTAACAGCCAGCAACCTAATATTTATTGCACTTTTCATTTGGGCTCCTACCGCCTGCTGACCAGTTATCTTTATCGCAACGGCATTGACCTTGCTTTGCTGGTCAGCAGGGGTACCTATCAGGAACAGGGAAAAGACATCTGGTCCACGATCCGAGGTCTTCAGAAAAAGCATAATCTAACCAATTCCTTCCAGATTCTGGATGCTGAACAGACCTCATCGACTCTTCAGATCATCCGTGAATTGCGGGCCGGAACCTCCCTGGTTATCTTTATCGACGGTGTGACCAGTACAACCGGTCTGAACCGTCAGGAAGATAAAGAAGTCCAGGTACGCTTTGGAGCCAAAAATTTATGGGCTCGCAAAGGGGTCGGTTTCTTATCGTATATTACCAAAACACCCATTATTCCGGTCATCAGTTATCGGGAAAGAAATCTCAACAATGTGTTGTCTTTTCTCGATCCCATTGTTCCGGAAGCCAATTGTGACCGTGACACGTACTGTCAGTTAAGCCTTCAACACCTTTACGATTCATTCTGGCAGTATTTGACCAGATACCCGGAACAGTGGGAAGGTTGGAATTACATTCACAAATTTCTCGATCAGCACGAATTGGAACAACAAGCTGATTCGTTTTTAAAACCTCAGCGGCAACGACCTAAAAAAAGGGTCGTGTTCAATCAGGAGCGGTATTCGATCTGTGATCTGGAAGACTCCCCCATCCTATTTGACCGCCGACTGTATGTCACCTACGAAATTTCAACTGACTTGCGCGACTTTCTGCTTCAGGTAGGGACCATCGAAGCGCCCGAGGAAGTGTTAGGCACCGAGATGTATCTCGATTTACTATCCAAGCAGATTATAGCGTAAGTACAGTACGCCAATAGTTTAGTATTTCTTGTTTTCAACCTTAAAAGTCGGATCCTGGAACATCTGTTCAGATCCGACTTTTTTATTATACTATTCTAACAGACTACTAGATTAAAATGATACTGGCACAAATTTTGCAACCTCACCATTACCAACTCGTGTGTCTGTTAATTGTTAGAGTTCCTAAAGGCTAATTCTTTAATTAAACAGTGGTTAAATAATAAAAATCCTATTTAACATTTATTTTACGTGTCAAACTCTTGCTTTATAACAATTTTCAGTATATTTGAATAAATGTTCGCAAGAGAGCACCAACGAGAAGCATCAGATCTCACGACTGACAATTCTCTTTTACTCACTGTATAAGTACCGAATTTCCAATAAAGAGGGCCTAATACTTACCTCACGAGTACTAGTAAAAAGTTACTAGCTTCATTCGCTGAAGCTTCTACAATCTCTGTCACCATACCTCATTTCAACAACTGTTGAAATAATCAAAAAATCACTTTTTGTTTCCGTTCTGGGAAAGCACGGTAGCGATTTTGATGCTGGTCAGAAAATGCATGTATCTCTGACTAGCTGACAGTCGAAAGGTCCTGTTCCGACGTAATCGGCGTGTAGCTTTCAGCGGTAAGAGCTGCTGGAAAATTCAACTGCAGAAGCGTCAGGATTTTGGCCAGCGTACCATCGCGTTGCCAGCGACGAAAGCGATCATAAATGGTTTTCCAGGAGCCGTAACGCTCGGGCAGGTCACGCCAGGGCGCACCGGAATTTAAAATCCAGAGAATTCCATTAATGGATTGGCGATGGGACCGCCACGGACGACCGGGACGATTGTTAGAGGGCATCATATCCTTTAATTTCTCCCACTGTGAGTCGGTCAATTCATACTTACGCATGGCAAAAAGGAACAAGCGATAAAGATTAGAACAGGTTGATTTAACTAAGTAATTGCAAAAAAAAATTCATATTTCGAATGATACCCCGGGGTAAGTAACCAATTTATGAACGAACGGGAAACCATTAAAAAGTCTGATAACTAATTTGATGTCGAAAAATGAGAAAATATTTTTGCATTTCCTAAATTCCAAGGGCATTAATTTAGGATACGGTAGGTATTTCCTAGTTTTCGGAGCAAAAAATATGAGAAAATATTTCTGCCGTTCTCAACTGAAACCGGCCCAGAATGGATTGTGAGAGCCTTTTTAACGGCAAATAAGGTTTAAATGAGCTCTGTTTGGAGTAGATTCTGTCGGACAAATAGATAAATACAGTAAGTACTTAATTTTTTGATCGAAAATCTCAACGTATGAAGAATTGGAATTGGCTCGCGTTTGGCCTACTGGTAATTGGTTTTTCGTCTTGCATCTCACAGAAGCAAATCACTTATTTTCAAAGTCCGGCAACTGACAGTACGGGGATAATAGAACAAATCACCAACCGGTACATCCCGACTATCCAACCTAACGATTTATTAAGCATCAATGTTAACAGCCTGAATCCGGAAGCAAGCAGTTTTTTTAACCCTTACGCTGCGGCCGAGCGGATGCCTTCTTTTCAGACGGTCAACGGGCAGGTTCCGGTAACGGCGGTGGTGGGTTATCTGGTCGATACGCAGGGTAATGTTCAACTGCCGCTGGCGGGAAAAATAAAAGTGCTTGGCCTAACGTCGGCCGGCGCTCAGGAACTGATTCAGGAAAAACTGAAGAATTTTCTAAAAGAACCAACGGTGGCCGTACGGTTTCTGAATTTCAAGGTATCGGTTTTGGGGGAAGTCACCCGGCCCTCGATGTTCAGCGTTCCGAACGAGCAGATGACGCTGACAGAAGCCTTGAGCTTAGCAGGAGATATTACGATTTATGGTCGCCGGGATAACGTCATGGTGATTCGGGAAACCAACGGGAAACGGGAATTTGGCCGCATCAACATGAATCAGCGCGACCTGTTCAAGTCACCCTATTATTATTTACATCCAAACGATGTCATTTATGTAGAACCGGGTAAAGCCCGTTTGGCCTATGCCGATCGCTTTTACACCATTCTGCCATCCATCATCGGCGCGCTGTCTCTGATAGCGGTTATTATTCGCCGGTAAGCAAGCATTACCAATGGCTGTCCGTCTGGTATTCCGGACAAACAGCCGAACGATAGTACCTAATTACTCAACAACGTTATGATCACAACACCGTATGTCTACCATCAGCAGGAGGAAAAAGAACCTGACCTCCGGCTGGTACTCTTCCGGTATTTAAAAAACTGGAAATGGTTTCTGCTGTCGCTTGTCGTTGCTTTAGCCGCCGGTTACGCGTACCTCCAATACCAGGTACCGATCTACAAAGTCCAGAGCAGCATTTTGATCAAGGACGAGAAGAAAGGAATTTCGGCCGACAACATCATGAAAGAGATGGATCTCTTCACGGATTCGAAGGTAGTCGAAAACGAAATTGAAATTCTGAAATCGTACACGATCATGGAGAAGGTAAACGATGTGCTCGCATTGGACATTACCTATTTCCACGACACCCCCGTCGGGAAGCGCGAGATTTACAAATCCTCTCCGTTCCGTCTCCTCATCGAACATCCGAAACCGCTGTTATACGAAGAAGACCTCACCGTCGAATTTGTAGATCCGCAAACCGTTAAAATCGGTGACAAGAAATACCCGGTTAACCAGAGCCTGAATACGGCGTATGGCCGGCTGCGGATTTTCACGAACAAAAACACCAAGCTCGACAAAGAACCGGTTATCGTTCACGTAGCTCCCAAACAGGAGGTGATTCAAAACTACGTGGAAGACCTGAAAGTGGAAGCGACCAGCAAACAATCAACGGTATTGGTACTTAGCCTGGAAACCGCTGTTCCGGAAAAAGGACGGAATATTCTCGACAAGATTGTGGAAGAGTATAATGATGCGGCTCTGAAAGACAAGAACCTGGTTGCGTCTAACACCCTGGACTTCATCGAAGAACGGTTAAAACTTATTTCCGGTGAACTGGCTACCGTTGAGCGGGATGTCGAGAGCTTCAAATCAGCGGAAGGCATTACAGATATCAGCACCGAATCCCAGATTTTTCTGCAAAATGTTCAGCAGAACGACGCTCAGCTGAGCCAGGTCAATATTCAGATAGGGGCGCTGGAAGATGTGGAACGTTATATCCGGACTAAATCAGACGAATCGGGCGCTGCTCCTTCAACACTGGGGCTGACTGATCCTACCCTGCTTGGACTCATTGCCAATTTATCGGAACTACAACTGAAACGCGAGAATCTGGCGAAAACCACTTCGGAAAACAACCCGATCCTGCGGTCGGTGGACGAACAGATCAAAGCGACCAAAGCGAACATCAGCGATAATATTCAGACGATGAAAACCATCATGACGGGCACCCGTCAGAAGTTGATGGCGCACAACCGCAAGTTCGAATCGATGATCCGGTCGGTTCCCCGCAAGGAACGGGCGTTGCTGGACATTACGCGCCAGCAGGCCATTAAAAACAATCTGTATACGTACCTGCTGGCCAAACGCGAAGAAACCGCCCTGTCGTATGCTTCGGCCATTGCGGATAGCCGGACCATCGACATTGCGCGCAGCGGCAGCAAACCGATCAAGCCCAAAAAGAGTCTGGTCTTTATGCTATTCGGAGCCATTGGTCTGCTGATTCCGGTTGGTGCTTTTGCGACCCGCGATATGCTGAATAACCGAATTGGCAAACGCACGGACATCGAAGAGCTGACCAGTACGCCCATTGTTGGGGAGATTTCGTATGCCAAGCATAAGTTCCCGCTGGTCGTAACGTCCAACAGCCGGTCGATTGTGGCCGAGCAAGTCCGGGCACTGCGAACCAATCTGCAATTCCTGCGGTCAAACAACGAGAGTCTGGCCATTCTGTTTACGTCCAGTATCAGTGGGGAAGGTAAATCGTTCATTTCCCTGAACCTCGGTGCCAGTCTCGCGCTCATCGATCGCCCTACGGTCATTCTGGAAATGGACTTGCGTCGTCCGAAGCTGCACTCAATGCTGGCCATGCCGAATACCGTCGGGATCAGTAACTTTCTGGTTGGCCAGGTTACGCTGGATGATATTCTACAACCCGTACCGGGAATGGATAATTATTACATCCTGACCAGTGGCCCGATTCCCCCCAACCCGGCGGAACTTCTGGTGAGCGACAAAGTGGATGAACTGTTTCATCAGCTCCGGGAGCGGTTCCAATACATCATCGTGGATTCACCACCCGTTGGCCTGGTTACTGACGCCCAGATTCTGGCCGACAAAACGGATGCCACCATGTATGTTGTGCGCCACGACGTAACGCCAAAACAACACATGAAGATGGTGGATGTCATGTACAAAGAACAGCGTTTCCGGAAACTGAGCCTGATTCTGAACTCCATCAACGAAGGAAATGGCTACGGGTATGGCTACGGCTATGGCTATGGGTATGGCTACGGCTATGGATCTGGTGGTTACTACGAACAAGATTCTCCTGCCAAAAAATCCTTTCTGAAACGTTTGTTACCGGGTAGCTAAGCGGTTTCGCATTCTCCAGACAATCACTTTTTGACAGCTTACCGACCGGGGTTTTTATCCCGGTTGGTAAGAACATTGCCCAATCTGTATTTACTCAACTGGAAACGTTATGATTGACTTGTTACAACCCGACTCCTCGTACTACGTCGTCAGTGAGACGGCTGCGGGGAAGCAGAAGCCGGTAGCAAAGCGGGTCTTCGATATTGCGGTATCGCTTTTGGTTAGCGTATTCATTCTGTCCTGGTTTATTCCGTTGATTGGATTGCTGATCCGGCTGGAATCACGGGGACCAATCCTGTTCGTCCAGTTGCGATCGGGGCGGAATGGTCGGCCGTTTCCCTGCCTGAAGTTCCGGACCATGAAATACCAGAAAAACGCTTCTTTCAAACAGGCTACCCACAATGACATCCGGGTAACCCGCGTGGGCCGCATCCTCCGGAAAACCAACCTCGATGAGTTGCCCCAGGTGCTGAATGTCATCGCCGGTCACATGAGTATAGTCGGTCCCAGGCCCCACCCTATTCCGCTGGATGTTCAGTACATGCCGCTGATACCGGAATACAAAAACCGGTTTAAAACCAAACCCGGAATAACCGGTCTGGCTCAGGCCAAGGGATTGCGGGGTGAAACGTCGGAGCTGAATCAGATGCGCCACCGGGTTCGCTACGATATCTGGTATACCAAATACGCGTCAATCCCGCTGGATGTCAAGATTTGCTGGTGGACGGTGGAGCGCATGGTGAAAGGAGATAAAAACGCCTGGTGAAATAGGGTTAAAAATCTGAAAGCAATCGAATCCTATGACTTGCAGCCTAATTATACGAGCCTTCAACGAAGAGGCCCATATTGGTAAATTACTGAACGGAATCCAGCAGCAGGAAATCGGCATTGACCTGGAAGTTATTCTGGTCGACTCCGGCTCCAAAGATAATACAGTTCGCATCGCCGAAAGCTACGGAGCCAAAATCGTCCGGATTCGTCCCGAGGAGTTTTCGTTCGGACGGGCCCTCAACATTGGCTGTCAGCACGCAACCGGCGATATTCTCCTGTTTGCCAGCGCGCACGTTTACCCGGTTTATACGAACTGGATTGATCAAATGGTCAAGCCGTTCGAAGATCCGAAAGTGGCCCTCACGTACGGACGGCAGATCGGAAACAGCCAAAGCAAGTATTCGGAGCAACAACTCTTCGCCAAATGGTTTCCGGCGGTTTCCAACTACAACCAGCAGATCCCGTTTTGCAATAATGCCAACACGGCCATTCGGCGTTCGTTGTGGCAGGAATTACCGTACGACGAATCACTGACGGGCCTGGAAGACCTGCATTGGGCCAGTGAAATCCTGCAACGGAGCTACCGGATTGCCTACAACGCCGATGCGACGATTGTGCACGTCCACGAAGAAACGCCCCGGAAGATATTCAATCGGTATTACCGGGAAGCGATTGCCTTCAAGCGGCTGAAGCCGATGGCGCAGTTTGGCCTCTGGGATTTTGCGTATTTATCCGTATCGAATTTGATCAGCGATTACGTGACGGCCATCCAGGAACGGGTCTTCTGGCAGCATGTCACCGAAATCCCGGTTTTTCGGATTCTGCAATTCTGGGGTACGTATCAGGGGTACCGGTTTATCGGTACACTCGATCGCACGCTTCGGGAACGGTTTTACTACCCGAACGAAGTATTCCGGCGGGAAAAATCGGGCAATCAGGAACCGGTCATCAGGAAACAAATCGCTTATGAATAATCGGTAAACAGCCGATTTACCTACCCGGAAAGGCAAGGGTTTGAAAGAAATTACCCGCCGGGCTGTCTTGCAAAAAACTCAACGTTAATCTATATGAATCATTCCGTAGCAGCCATCATTCCAATGCGCCATTCCAGTGAGCGCGTTCCCGGCAAAAACTACCGCGATTTTGCTGGCAAACCTCTGTTCCACCGGATCGTAGACACCCTGCTGGAGTGTCCGTCCATCACCCAGGTTGTCATCGATACCGACAGTCCGACGATTATCGAACAGGTTCAGGAATTGTATCCGACCGTAACGGTTCTGGAACGGCCCAAGCACCTGCGTGATGGCGCCATTCCGATGAATAACGTGTTGCTGAACACCTGTGACCAGATTCCCGCCGACTTTTATTTGCAGACCCACAGCACTAATCCGCTGTTGTCGCCCGAAACCGTTGAGAAAGGCATTCAGCAGTTTTTGAAAAACTACCCGATCTACGACACCTTGTTTGGCGTGACCCGGTTGCAGACCCGGTTGTGGGATCCGTTGGCCCGGGCCGTCAATCACAATCCGGCTATTCTGCTCCGGACGCAGGATTTGCCGCCCATTTACATGGAAAATTCCTGCATGTATCTCTTTAAAAAAGAAACATTGCTTCAGAAACATAACCGCATCGGCGACCGTCCCTTCCTGTACGAGATTCCGGACATCGAAGCCCAGGACATCGATGTCGAACTGAACTTTAAAGTAGCTGAATTCCTCTTTACTGAACTTTATCCTGAACTGGCCCTATGAAAGTGTTGATTACCTGCCCACCGATGCTGGGGCAATTAGCGGAGTTTTTACCCCTTTTTGAAGAAGTCGGCATTGAAGTCGTGGCGCCGAAAGTCGTTCAGATTCTTTCCGAAGAAGAACTGCTCGAACTCGTCCCGACCGTCGACGGCTGGATCATCGGTGACGATCAGGCCACGGAGCGCATCTTCCGCGCCGGGAAAGCCGGCAAGCTGAAAGCCGCCGTTAAATGGGGAATTGGCGTCGATAACGTCGATTTCAAAGCCTGCAAAGAATTAGGAATTCCGATCATCAACACGCCCATGATGTTTGGCTCGGAAGTAGCCACCATCGCCGTATCCTATGTGTTGGGGCTGGCCCGGCAAACGTATTACATCGACCGCGAAGTGCGGGCCGGTAACTGGGTAAAACCGGCGGGAATGTCGCTGGCAGGCCATACCGTTGCCCTGGTTGGTTTTGGCGATATTGGCAAAGCGACCGCCCGTTTTCTGAAAGCGTTCGACATGCACATCAACGTGTATGACCCCTTTGCGAAACGGACCGAAGCAGACGAGGAAGCGTACCGGTTTTTGAGTTTCCCTGAAGAACTGGCAACGGCGGATTTTGTGGTAACGACCTGCGCACTGACGCCTTCGACCAAACACCTGATCAACACCGAAACGATTCAATTGATGAAAGACGGCGTCCGGATTGTGAATGTGTCCAGAGGGCCCATTATCGACGAGGCCGCTTTGATCGAAGGTCTCAAAAGCGGTAAAGTTCATTCGGCTGGTCTGGATGTTTTCGAAACCGAACCACTGCCAATGGACTCGGAACTGCGGAATTTTGATCGGTGCATTTTCGGCACCCACAACGGCTCCAATACCATTCAGGGCGTTCGACGCGCCAGCCATCAGGCCATCCGTTCAATGTTTGAGTTTCTGGAAATTGGTGTAACTGCATAACCCATGAAAAAGGTACTGATTACAGGTGTTTTAGGCGGTATTGGCAGTGCGCTTGCACTCGCCTTTCGCGAAGCCGGCTATTATGTGTATGGGCTGGACATTCAGGAGTCGGATCATCATCAGGCTGATCAATTGATTCAGTTCGATCTGCATGAGTTCAGTACCAATAACGAATACCGGAATGAGTGGAAACACACATTCAATGTATTGATCCCGGAGTTGCATGTGCTGATCAACAATGCCGCCGTTCAGATGCTCGGGAGTCTGGACGAGTTGAAACTGGACGACTGGAATCACACCATGAGCGTCAACCTGACGGGGCCGTTGCTGCTCAGTCAGCATTTTCTGGAGACACTGGAAGACGTCAATGGAAGTATCGTCAACATTGGCAGTATTCACCAGCAATTGACCAAACGCCGGTTTATCAGTTACGCGACCTCAAAAAGCGCGTTGATTGGCCTGACCAAAGCCCTGGCTGTCGATCTGGAAGGCCGCGTGCGGGTGAATGCCATCAGCCCGGCCGCCATTGAAACCGACATGTTACTGGCCGGTTTCGATGGTAACCAGGGCGCTCTGGATGAACTCCGAAGGATTCACCCCGTGCAACGAATTGGATACCCGAATGATGTGGCCAAACTCGCCTTGTTTTTAGCTTCTGAAAGCAGCGGTTTTATCCACGGCGCCAATCTGTCCCTGGATGGGGGAATCAGTTCGGTTTTGAAGGATTTGTAATAAAAGAGAAAAAGATGAATCTGATCTTCCCAGTCCTTATTTTGATATTTAGTTTGCTACAGAATAGTAATTCTGTAGCAAAATCTATCATTACTTTTATTTATATAATTGCAATAGTATGGTACCTGATAGTTGATAATAAAATAACGGTTGGGTCAGTAACTAAAATAATCAAAGTCAATAAAGCCTTCCTGTTTTTATTGGTACTAGCCTGCATTTCCGTCATACGAACAAATAATGATAGTTATGCGATATTACCAAAACTATTAAACTACATTATTTTATTGACTTTGCTATTATTAATGACTTATTCGATAACAAATACAAAGCAGTATAATTCAACTAAGTACGTAATAAACTTCATCATAGTACCATTCGGCGTATTATGTTTAATTAATTTTACCCTGTGGGTATTAGGTGTAAGTTTACAGGAAGACGTACTGGAAGGCGATTTTTCACAGTCAGCCATGCTTCTGTCTAGACTGGGAATCGAAATGGATCGGATACAATTTCCATTAACCGGCGGATTCAATAGTTATGGAAGTTCGATTGGGGGAATATTTACCATCACATTAATAACATTTTTCGTAGTAAAAAAGAAAACACTGTTTTTGGGAATGATGATTGCGTCTTTCTTCTTGACGCTGTTGTTAATAGACACACGATCCGCTTTATTTTATCCAATTGTAATTTTAGGCTTAATATTATTTTTAAAATCCCAAAACAAATATATCCCCTCATTCAAGTACCTTATATTGCTGCTATTATTTGGCCCGGTTATTTTCAGTACCGTTACATTCGCCATGTCGAATCTCGACATTTTCCAAACAATCGCCCGCTCGCAGGATGACCTTCACTCGGGCAACGCGCGAACCATTATTTGGGGGATGTCAACCAATGAATTTTTAAACTTCAGGCCAATCCATTTAATTGGTTTTGGAGAATATGGTCAAAAAGGTTCCGGTGTCTCATCGAATTGGTCTTACATATTTGAAGGATGGAAAAATAGTGAATTAACCTCTCCACACAATACCTCTTTTTCCATCCTGTTCGACTGTGGGTACATTGGACTCATAACGTATATAATCCTACACATCCAATTGATCTCCAGACTAAAATACATTTATAACCACGATCGTCCTATTGCGTATATATATGGCGGTTTTGTGTTATACAATTTATTAACCGGAATTACCGAGACACTAAATGGATTTTATTTCTTTCACTATTTTGTATTATTCTGTCTGGTAACAGTAAGTATAAACTCCGTCTACTACAGAATATACAATGACATTGAAAGAAAAAATAGCCAGATCAGAAGGCCGGAATTTAGTTTATCAGGAGAAGAAGTTAAAGTTTAGGAAATATAGCAATCAATAATTAAACAATTTTATGACAGGTGTTATAAAAAAATACATTGTCGATTCATTTGTCAATTTTCAGGACTTCTATTACAGAGTAAAAAACAGTAATCGTCCTAAACTACTCATATATACGGATTCCAGAGGGTTCAATGTAGGTAAAAAACTAGGAAAGATTCCACATAATACGTATGTATCGATGTTAAGAAAACGATATCATATTCATTATGCTATCTGCCCTGAAAAATATACAACAATTGTAGATTTTTTGAATTTTGTACAGAAACACAACAGTAAAGAATACGATGCTGTCATTTTCCACTGCGGTGTAGTAGATTTTTCTCCGCGCCCGCTCAGTAACCTGGAAAATTTTAAAGACAGCAAAAAAACTACAATCCGGTTTACGCAAATATTTAAAGAAAACCAGACTTATTACGCTGTTCCATTTAATTGCCTATACAAGGAAGAAAAAACCATCAACATCTACTCCATAAATTATATGGTAGAAAAGCTGATACCCGATTTGCAGAAAATTCCGAATCTGATTTGGATAAATTCAAATCGGTTTGTCAAAGGGTGGGAAGGAAATTATCAGAAAGGCCGGCCAAAAAACATCGATGAAGTTGTCAATCAATTTGATTCAGAAATGTCAAAATACTTATCGAACATTATTGATCTCAAACGATGGAGTCCGGAAGAAGTAATGAAATACACAATCGATAATATACATTTTAATAAAACAGGCTTTAAAGTGGTCTATTCTTTGCTTGAAAATAAAATACAGGAGGTTATTGGAAAGAGAAGTAAACAAATGTCAGTATGATTAAAAAGGCAACAAATTACCTATGGAATTCTCCTACAGCGATGACCTGGGGGAGTATGCTAAGTAATAGTATTAAACTATTAGTATTAACGCCTTTAATACTAATTAAGTACAATGTAGACGAAATTGCATTTTGGTATTTATTATTAACAATTAATTCCTTTACAGTTGTTGTAGATTTCGGATTTTATCCAACGTTTTCAAGAATTATATCTTACGCATTTAGCGGCCTCAGGTCTATCGAAGATTTTGGGAAACCGGAAATTCAAAGCGATGGAAAACCAAATTGGGATTTAATGAACAGAATCTATGGAACAATCAATGTGACCTATATCGCACTTGGATTTTTAGTACTTTTTATAGTATTCATTTTTTCTTATTTTTCAATCGAGAATATCATTCTTAAAAGCAATACAAATACCGGAACATTATGGTCGGCCTATTATCTCTTTATTGTTAGTATTTTCTTTCAATTTATATCAAAAAAATTCGACGCAGTTATTATTGGCACCAATCATGTCGCACTGATTAACCGTTGGAATATCATTATTAATTTACTTAGTGCCCTGGCTTCCATTCTGGTAGTCTATATCGGAGCAAATCTGGCATGGTTATCTTTTATTCAGTTACTATTTTCTATCATTCTGGTGCTTCGAAGTGCCTTGCTGGAATACCAGATTTGCGACGGGATGTTTCGGAAGCTTAATGCCTTTATTTTCGATAGGGAGATCTTCAAATGGTGTTGGGGGCCAACCTGGAAGTCCGGTGTGCTGATTTTATGCTCAACCGGAGTAAGCCAGGCAACAGGATTAATCTATTCGTATGTAGCAAACCCGGTGAGTCTGGCATCTTATTTACTTTCATTAAAATTAGTAACAACAGTAGCTCAATTTTCGCAGGCACCATTTTACTCAAAGCTGCCATTATTCTCAACTTTGCGGGTTAAAAATAACATTGAGCAATTATCGACGATCAGTGCGCAATCCATCAAAAAATCATTGTTAGTGTTTGTCTTAGGTATGCTCGTTTTGATTTTCTTCGGCGATTGGATACTCACTCTAGTAAAAGCAAACACAACGTTAATTGACTCAAAAATATTGATTTTTATGGCTTTTGTATGGTTTCTGGAACGAAACCACGCAATGCATGCGCAAATCTATGTAACCACGAACCGAGTTCCTTTTTATAAAAGTGCTGTAATAACCGGTATTGCAAATTTAGGAATTGTCTGGCTGATGCTACCTTCTTACGGTATATTGGCCTTTCCAGTCGCTCACGGTTTATCAAATCTTTTAATAAACAACTGGTGGAACGTAGACTTATCCATTAGTTCATTACAGGAAGATCTTTGGCGATTTATCCGCCGGAGTATGGCGATCCCCTTATTGACACTAATTATATTATCCAGTTTTAAAATTTTAACTCTATTCAACGTATGAGACACAATCCGATTTTCAAAAAAATAGTTGCGCCCTTCTATTATCTTTTAGTAGATCGTAATTCCTTTGACAGAAACACTCCCATTCTAACTCAGCTTGCTTACAGCATGCGTTTTAGGTTAGCCGGGGCCGGAATATTTTTAAATGAAAATGAGCGCAAGCTTGCTTCCTTTAAGGATATTCATAAAGGTAAACGTTGTTTTATTATTGGCAACGGCCCATCGCTCAACAAGCTGGATTTAAAGAAGCTTAAAAATGAATATACGTTCGGTGTCAATGCAATTTATCTGAATTATGAAAAAATGCAATTTCATCCAACGTATTATGTACTTGAAGACAATTTAGTAGCGGAAGACCGGGGGGCAGAAATTAAAAAATATACTGGACCCCAGTACAAGTTTTTTGGTGCGAATTTAAATTATGCCGTTGCACCAGATCATAAGACTATCAATATGAATGTCATCAGAACTTATTCAGATGTCGATAGTTTTGATCCGCAATTTTCAGAAAAAATAGTGCGTTTCCTCGGTGTTGGTGGTAGTGTAACCTATTTATGCTTACAACTTGCTTATTACATGGGATTTGAGAAAGTATACATGATCGGTTTTGATCATTCATACAAAATTCCGGAAGAAGCAATTATCTCTAATAAGCATGAAGCTGGTTTTGATATTCTTTCAACTACGGCTGATCCAAACCACTTTTCACCAGATTACTTTGGGAAAGGATACCGCTGGCACGATCCTAATGTTGAGCGGATGGAAATGGGTTTTCGTAAAGCCAATGAAGTATTTGAGAGAAACGGCAGAAAAGTATACAATGCAACAGCTGGTGGAAACCTAAACGCATTCGATCGTATCAATTACGATGATTTATTTTGAAAGTTATCGTAGTTGATGTCCAATTTAAATACTTTCTGAATTTTCTCAAACTCACTCATTAGGATAATGGCCAGAATTAGTGTTATTCTTCCGGTTTTTAACGGAGATAAGTACATAAAAGAAGCCGTTACAAGTATCTTAAATCAATCATATAAAGATTTTGATTTATATGTCATTGATGACGGATCGACGGATCAAACAGTAGAAGTATTGCAAGAATTTAATGACTGTAAACTTAAAATAATTTCTAATGACAGGAACAGGGGCCTTATTTATACACTAAATAAAGGGATAGACCTAGGCTCTGATAGTGAATTCATTGCTAGAATGGATGCCGATGATATATCTCTTAAAAACCGTTTCGCCGAGCAAATCGACTATTTAGATGCCAATAAGAAGGTCGGGCTTTTGGGATCAGCAATGAAGTATTTCTCCGAAGACGGTTCAAATACTAAAACTAAATACCGGCCCGGTAATCACTCCAAAATCCTTTCTACTTTTTTATTCTACAACCCTCTTTTTCATCCAACTGTGATGATCAGGAATAGTGTTTTGGGCACGACAGATCGGTATCCGCTTCAATTTCCCAAAAACGAAGATCATGCTTTCTGGGTTGATCTCTCTGTCAAAACGAATTTTGCGAATTTGAATCAGGTTTTACTAAAGTATAGACGCCATAATTCAAACATCACGAATACCTACGTCAATGATATAAACAATGATTTTCTTGTAAACAAAAAGCTTCTGCTTCGTTTTTGCAACAAATGGAATATTGCGCTATCAGAAAGTGAGATGAACGTTCTGAGTACCATTTCAATCAAGGATCGGCAAATTCTGAATCCCGATTATTCCCCAATGGAGCTTATTGATACGTTAAATTCCATTATGTCAAAATTGCCGTCAGCGTTTGATCTTACTTATTTTCGAAATGTTTTTTTTGACAGATGCCTGCAATATTTAATTACCGGTAATAACCTGAAGAAAACGTTTAGCCTATTCTCGAAATACAAGTACGATAAATCATTTTTGTTGCGATATGCTGTCTTAGGCAAGCATTAATTTGCTTTTTGGACCATTTATCTATTCCATACAATGAGTTTAAATCTGTTTCAGGACTGGCAAAGAAATCAGGGCAATATCAAAGGCCGACTTGTTTGTATTGCTTTTAGGCTTGCGACAACAGCCACTGCCAATAAATTACTTTTTATTATACTTATTCCTTACCTTATTTTATATAGAATATTTGTTGAATGGTTTTTGGGTATTGAAATACCTTACAAAACGAAAACAGGTAAAGGCCTGATCATTTATCACGGACAAGCTCTGGTTGTTAATGACGGATCGGTAATTGGCGAAAACTGCACGTTGCGCCATTCGACAACAATTGGAAACAAGCAGTTATCAGATAATACATTTTCAAAATGTCCGGTTATTGGAAACAATGTTGACATTGGTTCTAATGTCTGTATCATTGGACCCATTCGGATTGGAAATTCTGTTACGATTGGAGCAGGTTCTGTTATTGTTAAAGATATTCCTGACTATGCAGTAGTTGTCGGTAACCCGGCAAGAATTATTAAATTTCAGGGTGAGCTGGTTTATTAAATCTTGATGATAAAGTATAAACTAAGGATTCGTATTGACATTAAGATTCGTATTTTTTGTATTTAGTGTGTATCATTTTAATCACGACGTTACTTGAAAATCTTACTTATCCATACCTATTACCAGCTTCGCGGTGGAGAAGACGTTATTTTTGAACAAGAGTGTGAATTGTTAAAACAGAATAACGAGGTAGAGGTAGTCGCATTTTATAACAAAAATGGCTGGCGGGGTGCCTTGCAGTTTTTTGTATCAATCTGGAATATATCTGCCGCAGCCCGGGTTAGAAATGCCATCAAACAATTTCGGCCAGACGTAGTTCAGGTCCAGAATTCTCATTTTGCGTGCGGCCCCATTGTTATCCACACAGTAAAAAAAATGGGAATCCCAATTATTCTTACTCTTCATAATTATCGCTTACTGTGCCCTTCTGTTACGCTTCTTTACAACGGCGAATTGTTTACCGATAGTCTTAAATCGGCATTTCCCTGGCAGGCTGTCAAAAACAAGGTATACCGTGACTCTGCCATTTTAACTTTTTGGCTGGCTTTTATCGTGTGGTTTCACAAAAAAATTGGAACCTGGTATATGGTTGACCGTTACATTGCAGCATTGACTGATTTTTCCAAGCCTCTCTTTACCGAATCTTCCTTAAAATTACCCGTTGAAAAAATTATCATGAAGCCTAATTTTGTGGTAAAACCGCAAACGATCGATACAGAACGGGGAGATAGTTTTTTGTTTATCGGGCGATTAATGAAAGAAAAAGGAATTACTTTTTTATTGGAAACATTTAAACAAACGTCCTATAAGCTCGTCATTGCGGGGGATGGCCCACTAAAGAATGAAGTTCTTCAGGCTGCTGACACAAATCCAAATATTTTCTATATTGGAAATCTTAAAAAAGAGGAAGTAATTGAAGAGATGAAAAAGTGTTCGGCACTTATTTTTCCGTCGATTTGGTTTGAAGGAATGCCAATGACCATTGTGGAAGCTTTTTCGCTTGAGACACCAGTTATCGCCAGTAATCTTGGTGCCATGTCGTCCATGATTCAACATGGGTTTAATGGCTTACATTTTGAACCGGGAAGTTCAACTGCTTTATTGTCACAGCTCAACTATTGGTCTTCTTTGTCGGAAAGCAAACAGGAAACGTTCCGAAAAAATGCATTGAAAACCTACAAAAAAGATCATACTCCGCAGCATAACCTGAAACAATTACTGACAATCTATCAATCGCTTATTGAGCAAAAACCAGCTCTTATCGAACAGGATTAATTAGAATCCTTAAAATTTTGATTTTATCTGTTGATAAATCCGGATAGTGATAACTTAAAAAACCGCATTTCTGCGGTCAGGATTTTATCAGCGATTGTTTCTATCAAAACCTCCCTCTTTTTAGTATACTAATCATACCTCCCAGCGAGGGTGTCAGCCAATCTCCGGCGTCCAAGGCAACGCTGGCTTTCCACTCCATCCCTCCCAGCCAGCCGGTCGGTAGAATAACCGTGGCAAGACCCGAAAATTGATGAATGGCGGCTTTCGGTTGAACACTATCCGGCCGTCCCCAATTCCAGCTTTGTGATAACAATGCGCTTACCTGAACGCCCGACGAAAAAATACCGGCGGCCCCGATGTGCAGCAGTTGCAATCGATTGTTACTGATCATCGAAATGCTGTTGAATGGCCCTCGTAGCCCATACCACTTCGGATCGGCATCCATTCGACGGGTAATAAATGGCGTTCCAATGATTCGTCTCTGATGCGTCCAGCCGTCGATGTATTGAAAATTATGAAAATAATCATCGTTTCCCCTGGGATAGTCCGGGCCGCTCTGATTCATTGTTGTCATAAACTCCGCCGTCAGCTGCACCATCCGAAATCCATTGTTGAGATCTGTAGAGCGATTTTGCCACCGCGCTCCGTAAATTCCATCCGGAAAGTTTCCGCCATCAAGACCCGACTGATCTTCCCAGGGATGCTGAATATAAAAAAGCAGATTAGCTTTTTTTAGACTGATTTCCATAGCCGCGTCGACAGAGCCCAGGTGGTTTCCGTAGCGGTTGATGGTATCAAACGTGGCAAACTGGCCGTTGTTTCCGGTTACACTCCCCGGAAAAACCACTTTTTTATAAGCCGACCAGGAAACCGGAATCTGCCCGTTAAAAGTAAAGTCTTTCGATAGGTAATCTGAATAACCGCCCCATTGCACATAGTGGGCAACTCCTCCGTAAAACCGCACTTTCCAGGCAGGCTTTCCGATCCGGATGTAAAGTGCTTTGGCGTGCAGGTACGAATGTTGCATCGAATCCGTTTTTGCAAACCAGCCGTGGCTGTAAAATGCACTGACGGCCAGGAGTCCTTTTGTAAACTTGACAGGGGCAAACCCTTTGGTTCCCAGGCGAATCTGCGTAATTGGTGCTGCATTTCCCGACCAGGCATAAGACCCGGATGTCAGCAGCGTATCCGTAATGCCGTTGACCTCCCGACGACGACCTACATAAAGTTCGCCGTAGCCCAGCCGCACGGCAGCATAAGCTTCCGGCAAAACAAACCGTGAAGCCCGGTTTACATTCCCTACCAATTGTACACCCGCTCGAATGTAGGGACGTTTCGTCTGGTTTGCATCGCCCCAGAGACCCGAAGCGCCCACACTGACAATCCCCGCCGGTGCTCCTAATGGAATCGCTCCGAACTGATTCGACCGGAACCAAAAGGGCGTACGGCTGCTGCTGGAAACCAGACCTCCGGCCAAAGCCTGGTAAAAAACTCCCTGTGTTTTCAAAGTATCCGTCGTTGGGCGTTCAAATTGCGCCCATGCTGAATGATTCAAAACCGCAACCAGCAGAAACAAGGCAATTTTTGTCCGACCTGGACGTGCCTTTCCAAAACTAAAATACCGAGTCATCGTAGTGTGGACGCGTTGGTTAGAAACTATTCTCATCACCATAACACAAGCCGATTACGGTTTAAAAAAAGTTGCTTTGCCCCAGTTTTTCACAAACTCAGGACAAAGCAATTTCGATTCGTTTATGTACCATTTTCGGTGATAGCCTACGGTTATATCCGTAATTCGATCTGTATCGCGGGTTCTTATACCGTTGCCACTAACCGGGCCGTCATACTGTCGTGAATTTGGCCCAGCGTCGTTTTAAGATCGTAGCTATAGTTCCAGTCCGGGTAATGATTTTTGAACTTGGAAACATCACTTACATACCAGATATGATCGCCAATCCGGTTGGTATCCGAATAGCTGAAGTTCATTTTCTTGTCTGTAATTTCTTCACAGATCTGGATCGCTTCCAGCATCGAGCAATTGGCATATCGACCTCCACCAGCGTTATAAACTTCGCCGGAGCGCGGGTTTTGATAATAATGCCAGAACATATTCACCAAATCATAACTGTGAATATTATCGCGAACCTGTTTGCCTTTATAGCCAAAAATGGTGTAGTGGTTTCCAGTGATCGCGCATTTCATTAAATACGATAAAAAACCGTGCAACTGCGCTCCCGAATGATTCGGCCCGGTCAAACAACCTCCCCGGAAAACACCGGTTTTCATACCGAAATACCGGCCATATTCCTGCACCAATACATCGGCCGCAACTTTTGACGCGCCAAATAACGAATGTTTGGTATGATCGATGCTCAGATTTTCGTCAATGCCGTTTTTAAAATAGGCATGGTCTTCCGAAATCTCCCAACGTAATTCCTTTTCTACCAATGGCAAATAGTTCGGATTATCTCCGTACACTTTATTCGTAGATGTAAATATAAAAACTGCCTTTTCACAGTATAACCGATTCATTTCTAAGAGATTCAGCGTACCGGTTGCATTGACCGAAAAATCGGTAAACGGCTCACGGGCGGCCCAGTCATGGCTGGGTTGAGCCGCTGCATGCACGATTAGCTTGATATCATTGCCGTATTTCTGAAAAATAGGCGTTAATTCATCGGTTTTACGAATGTCAGCAACGTAATGCTTATAGTTTGGGTAGACATCGATCAGGCGGTCTCTATTCCACTCCGTATTTCCGTCTGCTCCAAAGAAATATTGACGAAGATTATTATCGATTCCAATGACAAGATCAAATTTGTCGGCAAAGAAATTAACGGATTCGCTCCCAATAAGCCCGGCAGAACCAGTGATCAGTACGATATTCATATGAAATGTGATTTTAGACTATTTAATGATTTAATTAAGTCCAACTTTACGTTTAATAAAAAGCATAATGAAGGTACTATTCGTAAATAAATAGCGTTTCCAGAGCCGGTTTGGCTCCTGAATTAATCTGAAAAGCCACTCTAACCCATTTTTTTGAAGCCAGACCGGTGCCTGTGGAAGCGTACCGGCGTGAAAATCAAAAGCCGCACCCACGGCCATCATGGCGGCATTTACTTTTCCTAAATGATTGGAAACCCAGACTTCCTGGCGCGGGCAACCCCGGCCAACGAGGACGATGTGTGCGCCGGATGCGTTAATTTTAGCGATGTCGGCTTCGTCTTCTTCCGGCGTAGCATCCCGGAATCGATCGGCATGCTGGCCCGCAATTTTGATGTTCGGAAACCAGTCATTGATGTTTTTTATAAACAACCGCAACGTGTTTTCCTTGCTGCCGTATAAAAAAACCGACAGGCCATTCTCATTGGCTTTTTTTAACACTTCCAGTGTTAACGTGGGACCGTATACCCGATCTTTCAGACCGGTTTTATAAAAGCTATTCATTGCCCAGCGCACTGGTTGTCCGTCCGGTACGATCAGGTCAATTTTATTTACTTTTTCCTTAAGATCCCGGTTTTTATAACATTCGATTAAACCGTGAACCGCTAAAGCAGTGACGCCGAAAGAAGTCTTTGATTTGGCTTTCTTTATAATTACCGTTGATGCCTCATCATAATTCGTTACATCATAATGAACACCAAAAATGTCTGTCTTCATTTTTCAAGATCGTTAGTAAGGCGATACCTATGTTGTGCTAAACTCCCGGTGATAAGCCGCTTTGTAAAGTTCTTCTTCCGGCAAACTTTTGAAGTAATCATACGTAATTCGCAATCCTTCGGCCCGCGACACTTGAGGCTCCCAGTCTAAAATCACTTTTGCTTTCGTGATATTCGGCTGGCGTTGTTTCGGATCGTCGGTTGGCAACGGTTTATACACCACCTTCTGGCTGGTTCCGGTCAGTTTGATGATCTCTTCGGCAAATTCCTTAATCGTGATTTCGACCGGGTTTCCGATATTGACCGGATGAGGATAATCGCTCAACAGCAGCCGATAAATGCCCTCCACCAGGTCGTCGACGTAACAAAAGGAGCGGGTCTGGCTGCCATCACCGAAAATGGTCAGGTCTTCACCCCGCAGCGCCTGGCCAATAAAAGCCGGTAACACCCGTCCATCGTTCAGGCGCATGCGCGGACCGTACGTATTGAAAATGCGGACAATGCGGGTTTCCAGACCGTGGTAGGTGTGATACGCCATCGTGATTGCTTCCTGAAACCGCTTGGCTTCGTCGTAAACGCCACGCGGACCCACCGGATTGACATTTCCCCAGTATTCTTCGGGCTGCGGATGCACCGTCGGGTCGCCGTATACTTCTGACGTTGAAGCAATTAAAACCCGGGCATTTTTGACGCGGGCTAAACCCAGGCAATTATGAATGCCTAACGAACCCACTTTCAGCGTCTGGATCGGAATCTTCAGGTAATCGATCGGGCTGGCGGGCGACGCGAAATGCAGAATGTAATCAAGATCACCCGCAACGTGAATAAACTGCGATACATCGTGGTGATGAAATTCGAAGTTGGGGTTCGGAAACAGGTGCTCGATATTACGGATATCCCCGGTAATGAGATTATCCATGGCAATAACGTGGTAGCCTTCCCTGATAAATCGGTCACAAAGGTGCGAGCCCAGAAATCCAGCTCCACCCGTAATTAAAATGCGCTTCATACAAGCTGCTTAAAAAGGTTCATAACGTTGAGTAAAGCTCCCCGGCGGTCGTTGATTCCGACGGAAAGTGCTAAATTTTGTCAGGCAGGTTGTTCAATTGCCTCCGGCAGTTTCTCTCGTCCCACCTGCTTTCCTGCATACTGGAAATCAGCACGTTGCGACTCGACAGGTGACTCCAGCTTCGCTTTGTAAGCACGAATGACCCAGTCAACCTGCTCGTCGATGGTAAAGAATGAAGTGTCAAGCAATTGCGCATCGTCGGCCCGACGCAGTGGACTTTCGGTGCGGGTTGTATCCAGATGATCACGTTTTTTGATGTTTTCCGCGATTTCATGCAGTTCAACGGCTTCGCCTTTAGCCCACAGTTCAATCTGACGGCGTTCGGCCCGAATAATAGGGTCGGCTGTCATGAATACTTTCAGCTCGGCTTCCGGAAATACGTGGGTTCCGATATCGCGGCCATCCATAACAATTCCGCCTTTCCGGCCCATTGCCTGCTGCTGCGTAACCATCGCACGGCGTACCTCCCGAATGGCGCTCACTTCAGGAACCAGATTGGCGACGTAGAGCTTCCGGATTTCGTTTTCGACGTTCACGCCGTTCAGATACGTTTCATTGCAAGCGGTCTCCGGATTGAAACTGAAAGCAATGTGCAGGCTATCGAGCGCACTGGTAACCGCTTCCGGATTGGTCAGTTCGACCCGGCGCTGAAGAAAATGCAGCGTAACCGCCCGGTACATGGCTCCGGTGTCGATGTACGTATAGCCCAACCGTGCCGCAACCTGCTTCGCCGTTGTGCTTTTTCCGCAACTCGAGTATCCGTCAATGGCAATGATAATTTTCGTGCTGTACGTAATCGGGACCCGTTTCATGCAGACAACTTAAAAGTTCATAACGTTGAGTAAAGCTACCTGCCTGGAATACCGGCAGGTAGGAGTTGGATGGCATCAAGCCGGTTGTTCAACCTCTTGAGAAACGGTTTCCCGACCAACGCTGTAATATGTGTAGCCCATTTCTTTCATTTGCTCCAGTTCGTAGAGGTTCCGACCGTCGAAAATGACTTTATTTTTCAGCAGCAGATTCATTTTGGTGAATTCCGGCGTCCGGAACATCGGCCACTCGGTCATGATCACCAGCGCATCGGCGTCATCAAGTGCAGCATACGAGGTGTGGGCGTACGTGATTTTGCTACCCAGCACGTTTTTCACATTGTCCATCGCTTCCGGATCGTAAGCCGTCACTTTCGCGCCTGCTTCCAGCAATGCCTGAATGTTTTCCAGCGCCGGAGCTTCCCGGATGTCGTCGGTATACGGTTTGAAGGCCAGCCCCCAGATGGCGATGGTTTTACCTTTCAGATCCCCGTTAAAGTGCTGATTGATAACCGGAAGCAGTTTCGTTTTCTGCTTCGCATTCACGTCCATCACCGACTTCAGAATCTTGAAATCATACGCATATTCCTGAGCGGTTTTGGCCAGCGCCTGTACGTCTTTCGGGAAGCAGCTCCCGCCGTAGCCAATTCCGGCGAATAAAAACCGCTTGCCAATCCGGCTGTCGGTTCCGATGCCCCGGCGAATGTCGTCGACGTTGGCTCCGGCTTTTTCGCAGAGGTTGGCAATTTCGTTCATGAAGGAAATCTTGACGGCCAGGAACGCGTTGGCGGCATATTTGGTCATTTCAGCGGAACGTTCGTCCATGAAAATCACCGGGTTACCCTGCCGCACCAGGGGAGCATACAGCTTGTTCATTACGGCTTTGGCCCGTTCGGACTTGGTCCCGATCACGACGCGGTCGGGTTTCATGAAGTCTTCGATGGCAACCCCTTCGCGGAGGAATTCGGGGTTCGATACCACGTCGAAATCGACCTGAGCGCCCAGCGAGATATAATCCCGTACTTTTTCGGCCGTTCCGACCGGCACGGTGCTTTTGTCGACGATAACCGCATAATCCTTGAGTAGTTGCCCCAGATCACCGGCGACTTTGAGGATGTATTTCAGGTCGGCAGAACCGTCTTCGCCCGGTGGAGTTGGCAGGGCCAGAAAGATCACTTCCGCACCTTCAATGCCTTCGGCCAGACTGGTGGTGAATTTCAGACGACCTTCGGCCGTATTGCGATTAAACAACACATCCAGACCGGGTTCGTAGATGGGGATGATACCGTTGATGAGCTTTTGAACTTTCCGCTCATCAATGTCGACACAAGTTACCTGGTTGCCGGTCTCGGCAAAGCAGGTTCCGGTTACGAGTCCAACGTAACCGGTTCCAACAACTGCAATTTTCATAACGTTGAGTAAATAAAATAATAAGTAAAAAAAGTGGGTTTCCGACAGAAAAAGGGAAGGAGTCAGGCCGTAAAGTCCAACTGTTCAGAACCGCATTTCTGCTTAATTCTGAAAGCAGTTTATCTTTAAAATCAGACAAACTCTTTCTAGCTTCTTTTAAGTATTACATTCTAAATATAGAAAGCAGAAATGATACTAACTACACAATATTCTATAAAAAAGGCAGAGAAGGAGGAATATTCTTTAAATAATTCAATAAATAGTTTTTTACGGAATACTATATTGGCTTATCTGAAAATATTCCGCAAAGTTTTTTTCCTATTTATCAGACAATAAACAAAAACTGTGCCGTAGTAGCGGTTTATGTCAGACAAAACGATGCAGCGGCCAAAAGAGTCGTATGGCCGAAACCGGCGGTTGGCCGCTATACGGTTTTTAAAGCAGGGAAGAATTCAGAATTGTGTTGGCCCCCAGCAACGCCAGTTCTTTCGATTGCAGCAATTGGGTTAATTTTTCCGCATCCCGGGGGCGATGCAGATCGGAGCCTACAAAGTCGACCATCGAATCTTCGAGCAACTGTTTCGCCTGCTGCTGCACCCGCCCGCCATACTGCCCGATTAACGAAAGCAGATTCAACTGAAACAGACAACCCTGCACCCGCATTTTATGAAACCGCTCTGCCTGATCTTTGAAGTAGGAATACCGTTCGGGATGAGCCAGAATAGGCTGATACCCTTTGGTTTGAATCTGAAAAAGGATTTCGTCCAGATTCAGGGGCGGGTTGGCAAACGACAATTCCACCAGTAAATAATTCGGGCCGAACGTCAGCAGGTCTTTGGCCTGGAGTAAAGTCACAAAATGGTCGTCGATGAGGTATTCGGCAGCCGCTTCGACCTCTATTTTCAGATCGGTTCCGGCCATGGCTTCGCGAAGGTCGTCGAGCCCGCGCCGGATGGTATCGCTGCTGTTGGGGTAATAATCGCGCAGGACGTGGGGCGTTGTGATCACCTTTTTATACCCCATCTCTTCAAACGCCCGCAGACACGTCAGGGCTGTTTCCAGATCGGGTACACCATCGTCGATCCCCGGAATCAGGTGCGAATGAATATCTACACCCAGAAATCCGAAATCCGAAAAAGAAGCTTGTTCCTGGCGTCGCTTAAAAAATGAGAACATAGATAAAAGGAAAGTCGTGGGTCCTGCACTGATCTGCTTCCGTGGATATATCGGACTGGCAGCTCAGGTAGAAAGACTGATGACTTTTTTTGGCCCAACGACTTCTTCCAGTTCCTGCCGAAGCAAGTCGTTGGTTTGTTGTAACAAAGCTACACGTTCGTTTAACTGAAACAAAAGAAACTCCATATTTCGCAGCCGGTCGTCTAACGTGATGGCTGCCAGTGGGGTTTGTGGTAACGTCCGAAACATCAGCCCCTCCCCCCGCAGCAGCCAGTCGGCGTTGACGGTGGGATAAGCCGATAAAATTTTTTCTAAAGTTTCATACCGGGGCTTCAACCGACCGTGTAAAATGTGGTATACTTTCTCCCCCCGTTTCTCCCCCAATTGTCGGGCAAACTCGAGAACACTAATGTCTAATGCATCGATCAGTTGCTGCAAACGGGCTCCAATGGGCATAAGAAAACAAATAATTTACACAGAACTATGTATTTTTTCGTACACCGGTTTTTCCTTCCAATCTAACTGAATTTCTGATTTCTTAAAAGTGGAAGGTTGGGTAAAGGTCAAAAAAGGGGGTCAAAAAGCCTTTCTTTCAGCGATTTTGCGACTAAAATAATTTTTCCAGAATCTTTCTATGTATCATTTTGTATTATACATAATAGTGTGTATATTTAAACTCAAATACAAACCCCCTGAAAAGGCAAAAGGGATCGCATAGCGGTCCCCCTGTCCGAACAGTAAACAACAAATACTAATGAACACACAAAAAAACAACACCGGCGCAACAAATCAAAATGGTTTGGAAGTGAAACTTTATCAGAAGGTTAACGAAACGACGGGCGAAGTCGTTAATAACCCCACAGCCGGTCGCTACAAATATCTGGAAGGACACCCCCGCCAATACCGTTTCGACGCCAAAGAAGGCATCTTTAACATCAACGGCACCGAAAAACTGGGTGGTCCAACGAACGGTCGTACGCTCACATTCCAGCCGATTGCCTGGCGCATCTTTACCGATAATATTTTGAACATGGGCACCAAAAACTGGGCCGAGATCTTTTTTATCGATGAAAAAAACTGTGTGTCGGCGGTTTTGTTCCACGGTTATTCGGTCGATAACATCTTCCGGCTGATCGAACCGCTGTTCTACGACGACCTGACGCTGGCCGATGTGGTGATTACTGCCGTGGCCGAGAAGAAGGAAAACACCAAGATTCAGCCGAAGGGTGTTTACTACATTGCCACGTTCAGCTACAAACTGGCCGATCCGGAAGAAACCGCTGCCCTGAAAGCATTTGGTCAGGAAAACCGGATTTTCCGCCAGGAAACGCTGACGGACATCGCCAACATCAAAACCGCCTACAATTACTACAATCCGTTTCTCAACCCGACCGAAGAGTTGTTAACCGAGAACGGCATTCATCTCCTCAATTAGTTGTTGAAGAACCGGTTTTTAGCCGTGAAGATCAGGATTGCCTGATCTTCACGGTTCGACAGTGCCGAATTGTTTTTATACTTCATCAAAATCCAATCCGTATGATTACCGAATTGATCGACTATCGTTCCATTCCGCGGGTTTCCAATTCCGATCTGACCCGCTTGAAGGAAGAGAGTTTAGGCTATACGTCGAACCGGTTTGTGCCGCAGCGGGCGATGCAGTTCGGGCGAGCCTTTCATTCGCACCTGCTGGAACCGGAAAGCGTCGGCGGAATTATCGAGCAGTTGCTGCCTGATATGAAACCGGTCGAGTCGGGCCGGCTAGAACACCTCACCGAGCAGGTTCGTCGCGATTCGTTCTGTGGCCGGTACCTGCGGAAATCGGAGCGCGAACGCGTGGTGCTTTTTACCGATCCGGCAACCGAACTGGCCTGCAAAGCCCGGCTGGATATGGTGTATACCAGCCCAAAAAACCGGAGCGTGCTGATTCTGGATTTCAAAACCACTTCGGCCCGCACCCAGAGCCAGTTTCTGCAGAGCTGCTACGACTACGATTACGACCGGCAGGTGGCTTTTTACCTCGACAGCCTCCGCCATTCCGACAACCAGGAGTGGGTGCAAACCCGTCAGTTCCGGTTTGTACTGATTGGTGTTCAGAAACAGAAACCGCACCGGCTTTTTGCCGTCGATGCCACTTCGATTCCGGATTTTGTGGACTACGGACGAAAAAAATACCGCTTCTGGCTCCGCAAATGGAAAGAGCAACAACCGGAAGAAACCGGTTTCTGGCTCCGGCAGGCATCGTAAAAACGCAACCCGTCGAATCAATACACTGATATTCAACATGTAGCGTTTTTTATTTTTCATTTTCCAGTTTTTATCACAATGACCGCAAACGAAATTGTTATCACCGAACCATCCGATCGGGTTTCTGCTGCTCCTTTATTCGATTGGGGAATCGATGGGCTGGTGATCTGGATGGAAGAATTGGACGGTTTTGGCAGCCTGATGGCCTACATCAATGAAGCGCTGGCGCAGATTGCCTTTGCCATCGAATTACAAACCGGTTGGGATCACCGCACCGACAGCGACACCTATCATCCGCTCTACGGCTACCGGATTTTGCTTCGCGATGCCACCGGTTTGTGGTACGCGATCCGAATGGACGAAGCCGGGAAATTTGCGGACTTCGTCCCCCTCGAAGAATTCGATTACGAGACCGCGTATGACAAAGCGCTCTGGCTGCCATAATGTACCCACGGACTTTAGTCCGTGCCATTTTGACAAATCGGACGTTAGTTCTCATGTTGAGGATTTCACGGACTAAAGTCCGTGGGTACGTGCAACCTTGGCCGGTTATTTTTCATCCTTAGGGAAAATCAGATCTTCCCTTATGAAAAATGTACTAACTACGCTTCTCTTTGCTCTCATCACTCTGCCAGCTGCCTGGGCGCAACGCACGGTCAATGCCAGCGAAATAATTGCTAAAATCAACCGGAAAGAGGTTATTTCCTACGAAAATGTCACCATCACCGGCACCCTCGACCTGACAGAACTGGCCAATAAAAAACGCGTTACCGAAGGCTCCTGGGGCGACAACGATGCCTACGAAAGTACCGTTGAAACACCGGTCACGTTCCGGAACTGTACATTCAAAGGCGATTTTCTGGCCTATAAACACATCGATCAGGAAGGCCGCCGGTGGAGCGGAAACGGGGTTACCTATGCCGCCCATTTCACGGAGGCCGTAACCTTCGAAAACTGCACGTTCGAAAAAGGGTCTGAATTCAAATATTCGGATTTTAAACAACGGGCCCTGTTTACCGGCAGTACGTTTCGGGAAGAAGCCAACTTTAAATACGCCAAATTCCGGGCTGCGGCCGATTTCGGCGACGCCCGGTTTAGTACGCTGGGTAATTTTAAATACACCGGTTTTAGAGAAGCAATCGGATTTAGTAAAGCCCGATTCAGCCAGTATGCCGATTTCAAATACACGAAGTTCGACGAGGGTGCCAATTTCAACAGCACGCGCTTCGACGGCATGGCGGATTTTAAATACACCCATTTGCCCCGTAATTCCAGCTTCGAAAATACGGTTTTTGACGGCCCCGCCGATTTTAAATACGCCACGCTCGACGGCCGGAAGTTCTCACCAGGCCGCCGGTAAAACCGCCCCCACGGACTAAAGTCCGTGGATACGTAACCATTCCGCTGGTTTCCAGTTTTATAAGCAACATCAACCCAAGTTGCTTTGAAACGCTCCACCAAAATTATTCTGGCGATTGTCATTTTATTGATAATCGCCAGATTGTTGCTCCCCTACTTCGTTCTGCGGTACCTCAATAAACTGATGGCCGACATGGGCTCCTATACGGGCCATGTCGAAGACGTCGATATTGCCCTCATCACGGGTTCTTACCAGATCAAAGACCTGCGCATTCGGAAAATCAACGGTAAAATCAAAGAACCGTTCCTGTATGCTCCCAAAATCGACCTGTCGGTCGAATGGAAATCGCTGTTTAAGGGTGCTTTGGTGGGCGAAGTCGAATGTTATCGCCCCGAACTGAACTTTGCCTTTAGCAATAATGAACAGGCCAGCCAAACCGGTAAAGAACTCGACTGGACCAAACTGGTGAAAGATTTATTACCCATCAAAATCAACCGGTTTGCGGCTTACGACGGGAAAGTGGAGCTGGTCAACCTGTTTGAAGCCACCAAAACGAATCTTTCTCTTCAGAAATTCGCCCTCGAAATCCGCAATATCCGCAACGTTGAGGAAAAGCAAGGCCGGTTGCCATCGCCAGTTACCGCTACGGGCGACGTGCCGGGCTGGGGCGGCACCATGAAGTTTGCGGCTGGCATGTACCTGCTCAAACCGCTGCCGGATTTCAATTACAACCTCAGCTTCGACAATCTTCAACTGGTTAAACTCAACGACCTGGCGCGGAAGTATGGCAATGTGGATTTCGAACGCGGCACGGTGAGTGTGTACAGCGAAATGGCCATGTACGACGGTCGGTTGGTGGGGTATTTCAAACCGCTGACCAAAGACATGAAGATTTTCAAGCTGAAAGAACCAGGTGAAAACCGGACGGTCAGCCGGTTTTTTACTGAATTGCTGGCGCAGGGCGGTACAGAAATTCTCAAGAACCAGAAAAAAGATCAGGTCGCTACCCGGATTCCGTTAAAAGGAACCGTCAAGGATACGAAAACCGAAGTCTGGCCGATCATCATCGGTGTGCTACGGAATGCCTACGTCGAAGCCTTTTCAAAGGAATTTGACAATACTGTGACCTTCAAAGATGCCGTCCAGAACCTGAAAGAGGACTACAAGGAAAAACGCGAGGAAAATAAAGCCAGCCGGAAGGAACGGCGTGAAGAGCGAAAGGAAGAACGGAAACAGAAGCGCGAAAAGCGCAAGGAAGCCCGGAAAAAGGAGAAAGATTCGTGAGAACCTCAACAAAATCAGTAGATTAGCAAACGTATGAAAAAACGTTACGGTTTCCTGCTACTGATCTTATCTCACCAGATCAATGCCCAAAATCGAATTAATCCTTATATGGAAGCCGGTGGTCTGGCGTCATCCGCGACAAACACACCCTTCTGGCTGCGAAGCAATCAATTTGGCATAGTACCGTCTCAAAATCCCATCGTCACCGTACGTGCGGGTGTTTTTGGAGCGGTTTCGCTGGTGGATACCAGTCAAAACCGACGCGCGTGGACATTGGATTACCGGGCTGAAGTCGTGGGAAATACCGGTAAAGTAACCCAGCTGCTGCTTCCGGAAGCTTATATTCGGGTAACGCACCGGGCGCTCGAGCTGGTGGCGGGTCGGCGCCGGGAGGTGATCGGTTTGGTCGATACGACCCTATCCACAGGCAGTTGGTCGTGGTCGGGCAACGCGCTTCCCATGACCAAAATCCGGTTTGGCACCAACGGTTTTACGCCACTCTGGCGCAACGGCTGGCTCGGCGTCAACGCCTTTATCGCCCACGGCTGGTTTGCCAATACCGATTACATGCAACACTCTTTTCTGCACCAGAAATCGACCATCTGGCGACTCGGAAAACCGTCGTGGGGTTTTCGGCTTTATGCCGGGATCAATCACAATGCGCAGTGGGGCGGAAAATCGGCCTACCTCGATCCAAACCTGGCCGTGAACGGGCAACTACCCGGTCGACTGAGCGATTTTGGGATGGTTTTCCTCACCATTCAGCACCGCAACAAACAGGGCGGGGCCAATTATACGAACTTCGACGGGTATAATCGGGTTGGTAATCACCTCGGCAGCTACGATTTTGGGCTGGAAATCCCCGGGAAAACCCACAGCCTGTTTCTGTATCACCAGCATCCGTTTGAAGACTCATCCGGGATGATTTTTGCCAACCTGCCCGACGGCTTAACCGGTATTAAGCTCCACCGGGCGGTTTCGTCGGATGCGGTTTTTCAGGTGAAAGATTTGCTACTGGAGATGCTGCTGACCAAAAGCCAGAGCGGTTCTTTTCTGGATTTATACGGACTCAGTACCCTGCGCCGGGGCGAGGGGCGCGATAATTACTTCAATAATTCGCAATACCGCGAAGGTTGGGCGTATCAGAATCGCATTTTGGGCTCCCCATTCATCACGCGGTATCCCGACATAACGAAGAAATACCAGGACAACTCCACCTGGATCGTTACTAATAACCGCATTCAGGTTTTTCACGCCGGACTCCGCGCGCGGGTGGCGGGGCGAGTGGATTTGCTGGCGAAATTATCCTACAGCATCAATTACGGAACGTACGATGTGCCCTATTCCGAAAAACCCCGTCAGTTGTCATCGCTGATGCAGTTGGGAATTCCGGTCAACTGGCTGGGCGGTTCTGTCGTCACGGCGGCTGTATCCGCCGATGCCGGTCAGTTGTACGATAATTCGGTGGGCGGTTTTCTGAGTATTCGCAAAACGTGGACTGCCCAAAACCGCTAAAACCGTCAATCGAATCGAATATTTTGTAAATTTCGGCATGCCACAACCCAAATTTGCCCACGAGTCGCTCGTTACCATGACCGAAATGGTATTGCCCAACGATACCAACACGCTGAACAACCTGATGGGCGGACGCTTGCTGCACTGGATGGACATTTGTGCCGCCATTTCGGCCCAGAAACATTCCAACCGCGTGGTTGTCACCGCATCGGTCGATAATGTTTCGTTTTCGGAACCGATCAAGTTGGGAAATATCGTGATGATGCAGGCGAAGGTCACGCGGGCCTTTAATTCGTCGATGGAGGTCAATATCGAAGTCTGGGCGGAAGATATACCGGCGGGCACGCGCGTGAGCACCAACCGGGCGTTTTATACCTTCGTTGCCGTCGATCAAAACGGACGACCCATCGAAGTGCCGCCGGTTACGCCCGAAACCGAAACCGAAAAAGAGCTATTTGCCAGCGCACTCCGCCGTCGCCAACTCCGGCTGGTATTGGCCGGACGCATGAAACCGCACGACGCGAAGGAGTTAAAGGCACTTTTCGGCGAGATGTAAATCGTACCCACGGACTTTAGTCCGTGTTTCCCTGTCCTCAATCTATCTAAAAAAACACGGACTAAAGTCCGTGGGTACGTTACTGCACCCTCACTTTCGTGATTCCCACTACCGGCCGACCGTCGGTTGTGCTCCCCTGAACAACCACCCGGATGGTTCGAACGACATCCGATAACGGGAAAGCAATGTTGGAATTTCCTTTGGCATCGGTCTGCACCAGCGGTTTCCAGTACAGCACATCCCGGCGGTCGATGGGCGCATTCTGGTCGGCTAAAACCGCCGGAGTGGTTTCTTCGTAGCGCGGCACGTAAAATTCCCGCTGGGCCGGAAAACCGAGAAACGGCATCTGATTCAGTCCGGGGCTGGGTTCGGGCGCTTTGTTTTTCTTGGGCAACCCCCGTTTGGTGTAGAACGCAATGACGCCGTTGCCGCCCCGCGCCCCGTAAATCGCCGATGTAGTCGCATTTTTCAATACCTCAATCCGCTCAATATCATTGGGATTCAGGCTCAGCAGGGCATTTCCATCCGGCGTTTCGGTTAAATACGATCCGTCTAGCAGGTACAAAGGCGACTGCAGTTGCATGGAATTACCGGTGCCGAATGAAATAGCATTCCGGATATTGACGGTATACCCACCCATCGTCTGCTTCACCTCAACACCTGCCACTTTTCCCCGCAGCATTTCATAAACATTGGCATACACGGGAGACCTTGCATCGAAAACAAGTGTTGCATCCGCGGACCCGTGCAGGCTTCTGGGCCCCATGTCTTCCTCCCGGTCTTTTGGTCGATACCCTTTGATCGTTACTTCTTTCAGCACTTTTACCTGTTTGTCACGATACAATCCCGGATCCGCTTCCTGACGCAAGCGGGCCAGATCGAGCTGATGCTGAAACTGCCGCCAGTCGGGCGCGGGTTCGGCTGCCTTTAACGATGGCTTCCAGACGATCCCGGCCGTATCGAGTTCAACCGTTGCCTTGATGGATTTAAACTGGGTATTCATCACCTGAACAAGCAGCTGCAGGGTGTCCGTTACGCCCAGGCCCGCCATCCGAAACCGCCCATAGCGGTTGGTACCAATCGAATGCGGAATGTTTTGGGTCGAAGCAGGCGCGGCAACCAGCAGTTCGGCAAACGGGAGCGGGTTACGCTTTTCGTCCAAAACCCGCCCACTGAATACAATGCCGCCCAGCGTATCCCCCGGCGATTCCGGTTTTCGCAGCCCAATCCGACGCCAGCCCTGCGTCAGCAACAGATCATCCAGCGCCCGGCGCGACGCGGCCGTGGTGTCTTTGAAGAAAAAACCGGGTTGTTCGACGCGGCCGCGCAAATCGCCGGTCAGCAACAGATGCGTTCGAATATCGGCCCCGGCGGAGTCCTCCGGAATCTGATCGGCATCGGTGACGGACGCCGACAGCGTTGCAACCGACGGCGCATCGGGCCGGTCGGTTACTTTCAGGTTGAGAACGACCCGTTCCCGCGGGGTATATTTCGCTTTTTCGGCCATCACGCTGATCCGGGCTGACGGAATCGACTCCGGCACGTACATGATCCGCTCCGCGCGGGGCTGTCCGTTGGCGTCATACAGGGTAATCTGGCAGAGCCCGGGCGGCAAAACGGCCATCGGCAGGCTCAAACGGGCTTTTCCGCCCTGCAGCTTCATTTTGGCCCGCTGAATCAACTGCCCGTAACTTTGAAAAGTCAGGTAGATAACCGGATCGGGTTGGGACCCGTTGGCCAGAATCCGCACAACCAGTTCGGTCGTATCGCTCACCGCATCGACATTCAGCGCCAGTCCTTGTGGCTCAACGGCCGGTAAAGCCACCCGTTGAACCCGTCCTTCGTGCTGAACTTCGGCCTGATACGACTGACCGATTTTAGGACTCAGCACCACGCTGCCCATTCCCAACCGGTTGCTCGTAAAACGAGTTACCTCCTGTCCCTGCCCATCCACAATCCGCCCCGACACGGTTTTTCCGCGCCCATCCGGCCCCACCGCTTTGAAAGCCATTCGCGTCGGTAAACCGGCTACCCAACGCCCTCCCTCCGGCAGAAACTGAACATCCGGTTCGGTCGGTCCGTTGACAACGCCGTTTGCGGTTCCCCGCAATAGATTATAAACCGGAATCGTCCGTTCAAACGCTGGTCGGGTCGATGCGTAGTCTTCGTCGGTGTAGGCCCGAAGCCGATAAATACCGGTCGCCAGCGAATCCGAAAGCCGAAAATCGCCCATCGAACGTCCTTCGCTGATGCGCAGCCACTGGTGTTGCACCAGCTTGCCTTCTGGCGTCAGCAGATCAACGTGCAAAGCGCCATCGCCAAACAGCACCTGTCCGGTGGAGGGTTCGAGTACGTAAGCACTGAGCCAGAGCCGGTCACCGGTGACGTAAAACGGTTTATCGATGTGGGCAAATACCGAGGGTGCCTGATACGGATGCGCCAGTTTCCAGTGCCGAACCAGCGAATCCAGCCGGTAGTCGGACGCCAGGACCTGCCCTTCAATCGGGGCGGTGAGCGCGGAATCCGGTTTATTGTCTGTGGCAACCGGCTGCCAGTCGGCGGGCAAAAGCGACGAAAACCGGTCGTTGCCCAGCGAGCCCATCGCCAGCATCCCCAGTGGCAGCGTTACCCGCCCGTCGGTCGTTATCTCGCTCATTCCCTGCGGAAACCGGAATTCGGTGTATGCATACGGCGCATCCCGATAGGGCGAATAGTTTGAAATGGTTTTGGTATAGAAAACCTTCAGGGGCGTCGGGCTAATCAGTCGGCGTTCAAACAGTAGCCGTCCCGGTTTAATCAGCGAATCAGTATTGACGGGCAGCAAATGGCGGTTAATATCCCAGAATAAATTGGTGCTGTTCGTCCGTTCCGGACTTTTTGGGTTCACCCGATACACCAAAAAACCTTCTTTTTCGTAATTTCCCGCCACCAGACTGGCCATTAAATGGCGCGTTGAGCCCAGATAAGCCCGTTGCCGGTTGTGCCGCCAGCGTTCGGCCTGCCGGTTATCGGTCGGTTTCAGTTCTTCGAACCGGGTGGCCCCGGCAAAATACATGGGGCCGTTGGTTTCCACCTCAAAATACTGCATGTCGTACTGCATCCGGTAGCCAAACGCCCGGTTTTCGATCACCAGCGGTTCGGTAGCGGTTGCTTTCAGGACATTTTTCTCGTACGTAAACCGCAGCACATTCGGGTTCATGATTTCGCACTGGTTCCGAAAGGGCGTTCTGCCGAGCAGTTCCCGCTCAAATTCCCGGTAATGCCGTTCCCAGGTTTTGTCGCGCTTCGCTTTCACCGTCACATCCGCGAGCGTCAGTCCCGTGCTTTTCAGTTCCAGATTGATCGTGCGAGGCTGGGGGTTTTCCAGGCGAACCGACAGGCGGGTGGGCTGGTAGCCCACAAAGGAAGCCACCAGTTCGATGGTACCGAGCGGCACATTGGTGAGCCGGTAGTGCCCCTTGTCGTCGGTCGTTGTGCCGTGGGTGGTGTTGTTCAGGTAAACGTTGGCAAAAGGCATCGGCTGCCCCGTTTGTTTTTCGGTCACCCGGCCGGTTATGGTGGTCGTTTCCTGCGCAAATGCGTGGGTATATACCATGAATACCCAGAGCCAACCGGCGAGCAGTTTAGATAGACGATTGGCGGAAAAGGGGTTCATAGGTTCCGAAAAAAATACACCTTAAAAATAATTATTTCTTAGCAGAATACCACGCAGGATTTGAAAAGATGCATTCACAAGCGGTTTTATTTCAGGTCGTTACGGTTTCCAGTTTTTCGACCGAATAAGCCGATGCGCGTTCGGCAAACAGAACTTTGGTAGCGGCCCAGGTGGTTTTAAACAACTCCGACCGGCGGTAATTCTCCAACGCTTCGGGCGACTCCCAATGGCTGTAGGTTACAAAAACCGCTGGCTTATCGAGATCACGGAGCAGTTCAAGGTGAAGACAGCCGGGAAACGTACGGATTTTTTGTTTGGATGCTTCAAAAATAGCCAGGAAATCAGCGGTTCTCCGCTCCTGAAAACTCATTCGAACGATACGAATCAACATTATTTAGTGAAGAGTTAGGAGTTAAGAGTTAAGAGTTAAAACTTGCGCTGCAAATTAGCAGCTTCTATGAGTTGCGCTCCCATTGCAATATAACTCATAACTCATAACTCTTAATTCTTAACTAAAAATGCAGTACCGTACGTTTGGCCGGACTGGCTGGCAAGTGAGTGAAATAGGCTATGGCATGTGGGGCCTGGCCGGTTGGACTGGGTCTGAACGCGAGGAGGTCGATCAGGCACTCGACCGTTCGGTTGAACTGGGTTGTAATTTCTTCGATACCGCCTGGGGCTACGGCGAGGGACTGAGCGAGCGGATTCTGGGTGATTTACTCCAACGCTACAGCGATAAACGGCTGTATGTAGCCACCAAGATTCCGCCCAAAAACCGCAAGTGGCCATCGAAACCGGAGTTTGCTCTGAAAGATGTTTTTCCAGCCGATTACATTGTTGAATACACCGAAAAAAGTTTGAAAAATCTGGGTGTCGAAACGATTGACCTGCAGCAGTTCCACGTCTGGGAAGATGGCTGGGCCGACAACGATGAGTGGAAAGAAGCCATTACGAAGTTGACCAGAGAAGGGAAAGTGCAAGCGTGGGGCATTTCCGTAAACCGCTGGGAACCCGACAACTGCCTGAATACCCTGCGTACCAATCTGATCGATGCCGTGCAGGTGATTTACAATATTTTCGATCAGGCACCGGAAGACAATCTGTTCCCGCTTTGCCGTGAGCTAAACATTGGCGTCATTGCCCGCGTTCCGTTCGATGAGGGAACACTGACCGGAACGCTGACGAAAGAATCGACCTTCCCGGCGGATGACTGGCGTTCGACGTATTTCGTACCGGAAAACCTGAACTCCAGCATCGACCATGCCGACGCGCTAAAACCGCTGATCCCGGCCGGAATGACGCTACCCGAAATGGCACTGCGGTTTATTCTGGAAAATCCGGACGTAGCCACGACCATCCCCGGCATGCGCAAACTCCGCAACGTGGAAGCCAACATGGCCGCCAGCGACGGCAACGGTTTATCCACCGAATTAGTCAGCGAGCTAAAAGGCCACCGTTGGGATCGTACGCCGACGGAGTGGAGTCAGTAGAACGTTTTGAGGAACGAAGTAAGCGTTCGCAAATTCCACTTTGCCGCTTGCTTCGTTCCGAAGTAAAAACCGCTTTATTGTGGCAGGTACACGAAAAAAGTAGCTCCCTTTCCCAGCTCGCTGGTGGCGGTGATGGCTCCTCCGTGATTTCCGACCACCCGCTGACAGATCGCCAGCCCCACACCCGTTCCGGGGTACTCGCTTTTGCCGTGCAGCCGTTGAAATACCTGAAAAATCCGGTCCAGGTACTTGATGTTAAAACCGATTCCCTGATCACTGACGCTGATTTCAAAAAACCGCGTTGCAGTGCTGGTCGGGCGAATTCCCGGCGGCAGATCAGCAGCGTTACGCTCGGTGGATTGGATGGAAATCCGGGGCGTCTGGTTTTCCGGCGTAAACTTCAGGGCGTTGGAAAGCAGGTTCTGAACCAATTGCCCCAGCTGCGTTTCATCGCCTTTCACAACAGGCAAATGACCAACTTCAATCTGGGCATTTCGTTGGCTAATGGTCCAATCCAGCGTGCTGAGCACTTTGCTGACAATGCTTTCTAAAGAAACCGGGCCAAATACTTGCTGGCGGGTCGAAATGCGGGAATACGTAAGCAAATCGCGAATGAGCGTCGACATTCGTTCACCAGCAGAGGCCATCCGAAGCAGCATATCCTGACCGGTTTCGCCCAGTTCGGGCCCAAACTGTTGCTGTAAAATACCGCTAAACGACTGAATTTTACGGAGCGGTTCCTGCAAATCGTGGGACGCAATGTAAGCGAACTGCTGGAGGTTGTCGTTGGAGCGTTGCAGATCGATGACCAGCGCCTGCAACTCGGCGGTTCGTTGCTGAACCTGCTCGTCGAGTTCCTTCGACAACTGGCGGTAGCGCGCTTCACTGTCGGCCAGGGCTTGGGTTGCCTGACGACGGGAGGCTTCCAGACTGATTTGCGTCCGCACTTTGGTCAGCAGTTCCAGCGCCGAAAAAGGCTTCACCAGGTAATCGTCCGCGCCCGCTTCCAGCCCATCGATCCGGGCTTCCTGCCCGGCCCGGGCCGACAGAAAAATGAGGGGAATCGACGCCGTGGTAACGTCCTGGCGAAGTTGCCGCAGCAGTTGCTTGCCATCCATGACGGGCATCATGACATCGCTCAGAATCAGCTGGGGCGTCAGCGCACGCAGTTGATCGAGGGCATCTAGGCCGTGGATTGCCGTCTGTACGTCAAAATAGGGGGATAATATACGGGTCAGGTAAGCCCGCATGTCGGCGTTGTCGTCAACCACCAGAATCGAACCTTCGGAACCGGAAACAACCTGTTTATCCGTACTTTCCAGCAAAGAGACCGGTTTTGTTTCGGCCAAAAGGCTGTTGGCTTCCTCAAGAAAGGAGTCGGCCAGATGGCTTCGCTGATTCGTTCCTTCCTCGTCGCTTACCTGTGAAGCCGGTAAATGTTTTTTTCCGAGCGGAATGGTTACAGTAAACACACTGCCTTTCCCTTCTTCACTGCTGACGGCGATGGTCCCACTGTGCAATTGTACCAATTCCTGCACCAGCGAAAGCCCGATTCCGCTGCCTTCGAACGTCCGCCCACCCGCATTTTCGACGCGGTGAAACCGCTCGAACATCCGGGGGAGTTCCCGGGCCGGAATGCCTATTCCCGTATCCGAAACCCGCAGAACGACCTCTTCTCCCTCCACGCTCAGCTCAATGCGGATACGGCCCTGTAAGGTAAATTTAAAGGCGTTTGACAGGAGGTTAAGGACAATTTTTTCCCACTTATCCGCGTCGACGTAGACGGCAGTCTGCACGTTGTCGCACTCAACCACCAGTTCCAGTCCAGCCCGTTCGACAAGGGACCGAAAGCTGCTGGCCAGATCGGTTGTTAAGGCACCTAAATCAACCGGTCGAAAGTAGGCATTGATACGTCCGGCTTCGATTCTGCTGAAATCCAGCAGGTTATTAACCAATTTAAGTAACCGCTGTGCATTTCGGTAGGCCGCTCCCACCGATGACTGATACGGTGACGTCTGAAATTCCGTCGATTGCAGGAGTTCCTCCAGTGGGCCTAACATCAGCGTCAGGGGCGTTCGGAATTCGTGGCTGACATTGCTGAAAAAGGCCGTTTTGGTCCGGTCGATGGCCGCCAGCGCTTCGGCCCGCTGCTGCTCCTGTTGATAGGCGTACACGTTTGAAAACGCGGTACTGATGGTATTTGCCATCAGATCATAGAAGGTCCGGTACTCGGCATCCAGAGCCCGCCGGGAACTGACGCCCGCCAGCAGAAAACCCGCTGGCTGCGACTGAGCCGGTATGACAATCGGCAACAGCAACGCGGTATGGGGAAGCTCGGGATACGGCCCACTCGGCAATGGCCCAATCTGCCCGGTCAGGTTTTCAACAACGCGGGGCTGGGTGATATCCGATAGCCAATCGGTCGAATCAATCCGGAGTTCCAGAAGGTTGGCCGGTAAAGTACGGTCGGCCCACAAACCGCTGCTGCTGACTAATTTTGCCTGTTGACCATCGGGAGAAATTTCATAAAAGAGCAAAAACGGCAGATCGAGGGCAATTCCCGGCTGAATGGCCTGCAACCGATCATAAATGTCCTGATTGGTTTTTGCCTGAGCGGTTTGGGCCGCCACATCCCGCAACACCTGGGTTCGCCGGGCGCTGAGCATCTTATCCGTCGTTTCGGTAATGGGGTGAAAAATGCCACCCACCTCGCCGGTTTCATCGCGGATCGGCGCGAATGAAAACGTCATGAAGGCTTCTTCCAGATAGCCATACCGATCCAGAAACATCCGCTGGTCTTGGATGTAGGTTCCTTCGCCCTGTTGCCCCCGGGTGAACGCGTCGCCAACAACCGGTAGAGCGGTTTCCCAGCAGATTCGGAAATTCTGACCCATCGATTCGGGGTGCTTGGCCCCGCAAATGGGTCGATAGCTGTCGTTGTAAATTTGAATGGTTTCCGGTCCCCAGGCAATCAGAATCGGAAAGGTTGAAGAAAGGCACAAACCCACCGAAGTACGTAGACTCTGGGGCCAGGTATGAACGGGGCCCAGGGGGGTTTGGGCCCAATCCATGGTGCGGATCAGTTGTCCCATTTCGCCCCCTCCGGCCAAAAATAACTCTGTTGATTCAGCTTGATTCATCGCCGATTTGGTTGCCTTTTAACCCTGATACTAACGTCTTTTTACGCATCAGCCTAGGCCAATGCAAAAATAGCTATTTAGTTGGAAGGCTACGAGAAACCGTAAAATCCAGCAGGCTGGTCGTTCGACGAAAACGGTTCGCCAAACCGGGGCAGTCGTCCGGACAGGTCGAGTCGTTTCTGGAAAACCGTACGATTTTCGGGTATTGGGGTATTTTTAAACCGAAAAGCTGGCCTAAAACCGTTCGTTTCAAGCCAGCCTCTCTGCTGTTGCACTGTACCGCTATTAGTATGAGTACCGCAGCGTTATACCGTAGGTGCGTTGATCGCCCACGATCCCGGCATATTGTCCGTAGCTGCCGGGAGCCGCCAGCAGTTGCTCGTAATAGTTTTTATTGAAGAGGTTTCTTGACCATACGAAGAACGTCAGCCCGTTGGAAGCTCTGAAACCCAGCCGTGCGTTGGTCAATCCGTAGCCATCAATATTCAGGTATTTTGAAGGTGATGGACTGGAAGAGAACTCCGACCGGAAAAATTCATCGATGCCCAGAAAATAATTCCCTTTGAGACTAACCAGTGTCCCCTTAGCGGTCACTTCACCCCCCACCGAGCCCGACCATTTAGAAATGCCCGGTAGTCTTCCGCCCGAAACGTCCTTGAAAGCCTGCGCACCACCGACTTCTTCCAGAGGCACCGGCGCATTGACAAAACTCACGTATTTACCATCCGTATAGGCCACGGCGGCATTCAGGACCAGGTTGGTAAAGCGGATGTTCCCGTCAATTTCGGCGCCCTGTACCCTTACTTTTTCGGCATTGGCCAAATACCCCCGGTTTACACCCGGTTCCGGCGTTTGTACCTGCGTTTGATAATCTTTGATGTCCGAACGATAGAACGTCAGGTTCAACACCGAATTGCCCGACGGTTTGGTTTTGATACCGAACTCTTTGTGATCCACATATTCGGGTTTCACATTGGCCAGATCAAGCAGAATTTGTCCATTCGCGGTTGGCAAACCGCCCACGTTTACACCGATTGGCTTATAACCCACGGAATACGTTGCGTACGCATTAAAGTTAGCAGTGGCTTTGTATTGCAATGACAATTGGCCGGAGAAATTTCCTTTCGCATAATTCGTGTTAAACGCCTGATTGGTATACACCCCGTTTTTGAGGGCGATCAGGGCCGCATCCGTGGTTTGCAAACCGCCATAGGTCACCCGGCTGTAATCAACCACCTTTTTGTCGTAATTGTAGCGCACACCGGGTAAAAGATGCAGTTTGTCGGTGATGGTCCAGTCTGCCTGTGCAAAAATGGCCAAACTGGTGCTTTTTATTTCGTTGGTGGTCCGGATACCGAAGTTATCGAATAAACCGGGCGTTTTCCACAAAGCACTGGTGGAGCTTTGGGCAAACCGCCATTGGGCAGAACCGGCCTCTTCCGTCTGCACCGGGTCTGAGGTCAGGTCCTGCCAGAGTCCAAATAAGCCAACTACCCCGCTCAGCTTGGAAGAAACTTTACCGGAATACCGAATTTCCTGCGAATACTGGTTATGCTTGGAGTTTCCGGAAGAGATCGTAAAGACGGGCAAACCGATGTAATCGCGGTCATTCAAGGGTGTCCACACCCAGTAACGCCAGGCAGATGTGCTCGTCAGCGTTCCGTTGCCGATTTTAATATCGGCATTGACCGAAACACCGCCCAACTGGTTATCGGCTTTGGAAGGCGTGTCCAGATCCAATTTACGTTCAAAGGCGCTCTGGTAGGGAAGTTTATAGCCTAAGTCCGCGATGATGGCATTGAACTGGCGGTAGGCCGCCCGCTGGGTCGTGACCACGCCCGCCACCGGCCAGCCGTAGCCCGTCGGTTTTTGATCCGAAATATCCCCGATCACGGTGATGTTTACATTTTCGCTCGGCGTATATAAAATCTGACCTCTTACGCCAATGTTGTTGATATTGTTGATCGGTAATTGCGTATGAACATTAAAAAAAGTACCGTTCCGTTGGGTTCCGGTAAACGAAAGCCGGGCAGCTAGTTTTTTGCTCAGCCCGCCGGTGAGCGACGCCTTCGCCTGCACATAACCCAGGTTTCCATAGCTCACTTCAAAGTTGGCACCGGGCGTAAAACTAGCCGCCCGCGTTGTGATGTTGAACGCCCCCGCCGTGGTGTTTTTGCCGAAAAGTGTTCCCTGTGGCCCGCGTAAAACCTCCACGCGCTCGATGTCGATAAAATCGAGGGCCGTAGCCGCCGGACGTGCGTAGTAAACGCCGTCTACGTAGAAACCTACACCCGGGTCAACACCGTCGTTGGTTAATCCGAACGTTGACCCCAGTCCGCGAATGTTCAGTGTTGTATTCCGGGCATTGGAAGCATATAACTGGACCGAAGGCACCAGTTCCTTGAGACGGTTTACGGTAAATGCACCGGCGTCTTCGGCCCGCTGCCCGCCAATTACCGAAATAGGAATGGGTACTTCCTGAGCAGATTCCTGACGACGACGCGAGGAAATCACGACGTCTTCCAACTGGGTTGTATTCACATCCAGCTTAATCTCCACTTTGCTTTCGTTGATCACCACTTCTTTTTTGACGTAGCCGACGAAGGATACCACCAGAGTAAAAGGTAATTTCTGGCCGGTAACCAGATTAAAATCCCCGTTTGCGTCGGTCGCAGCGCCATTGGTTGTTCCTTTGATCGAAACCGTTGCACCGATCAGGGGTTCATTGTTGCGGGCATCGAGCACTTTCCCGGAAATCGTTGCATTGACAATGGGGGCATTTTGGGCGGATAGAAATAAGGGAGTCAACAGGACTCCAATGAGCAAAGTGAGCTTTAAAATTCGTTGCATTGCGGATGACTGGTTGTGTTAATTTATTATTCCTATAGATTTAATAGGATTTTTTTCAATTTTTTGGTTTCAATCAGAAGAGAATGAAGAAGACAACGATGGATTAGAAACCTAAGTAAGCTGCATCAGCAACATCGCAGCCAAACAGGAGAAGAAGGTACCGGTTTTTTCATGAGTTCTGATTAATTGACAGATACTAACTACCTTTTTAGATAGACTATACGGAGTATTATTACTCATAATCTATTGACTTAGTAGTTTTTTGTGCAAAAAAAGAGTGCCACGTCGCGATTTGCAACTAATGGCACTGAAAGTTTTGGCAAAAACCGTATATTCTTTAAATAATTATACTATTCTGGGACTCCGGTCAAAATCAGGCAACTTTTTTTACCTGGGTCCGACGCGCGGGGCGCAAAGAGTCATTCTTGGCTCCTTCCAATACCGTATCGGAAATAATTTCCAGTTGATGCGCCCGTTTCAGAACGTATTCGAACGGCAGGTTGAAATAATTGGAAACATCCGTGCGGAAACTATCTGGGAAACGGGAAAGCCGCACGCCGAAGAAACTCCGGATTTCGGTTTCGGGCAACAAAGCCGCCAGTGCCACGCGCTCAGCTTCGGCCAACAACTCGTTGCGGTTGGTGAATAAATGCTCCAGACCAACCGTCGCCGTCAGTATATGCAGATACAATTGCTTATAGGCACCGGTCAGCTCATTGGGCAGAATGACCCAGCCCTGCTCACGGAATTTAGCCGCAAAACCGGTCAAACCCGGAACACCGCGCAAATCACCCGCAATGAGTTCTTCGGGAAACTGCAAGCGATCGTCGGACTTCGACAACCGGTATACGACGGCTTCAACCGGGCTTTTGTGGAACAGCAGGTCGGCCGGAAGCTGGCGGTTATTTTCCCACTGGTCGCTCAACTTGACAAAAATCGTCTCATTGACGGGGGAATTCTGTGAATCCCCCAAGCTAACGAGCATACGCCGAAACGCAGCCAGAAAGTCGATCTGAAATTGATTCGGATTAAATTTTGTGCGTCTCATCGTATTTTCTTCTGGCGTTTGCGTCGCCGGGATTCGTGAATGTCAGGGAGTTAATTCCCGAAAAGGGTTATAAAGATACGAAATACATGAAAATTTTGCAATAATTCTCTTTACCGGGATAGCGGTTTTTCCGTCATCAGCTCCCCTGTTTCCAGCGCAGTGTTTTGAGCAAATGCAGGACGTCTTTGCGCAGGTAGTCAATGACGGGAGCCAGTGAATCGTTGCGGGTGGCGACGTTAAAATAAACCGCTCCGCGCAGAAAATGGGTCGTGGTGTCGGTCGTAAAAAACTGCAACTGGCTCGGTACTTCGCCCGTGATCGAGAGCATATCAGCCTTCAAACCGCTCGGAAGCTGAACGACTTCTTCCTTAAACGCATACGCCTTTTCGTTGTGCATGGCTGCGAGCTTGTAGGAGTCGGCAATCATCCCGGCCAGCCGTTTCTCGTTGTGCTGAACGGGGTGATACGTCAACTGTACGCTGGCGCTGAAAGCCGGGTAATTGATAAAAATCCAGTGCGGTTGCGCCCCGCGAAACGTATCGGGCAGAATGCGGGCCTGTCGGGAATACTCGAAGGTGTACGGGTGTGCTTCTTTCAAGGCCTGATACTGGTGTGCCGGGAGGTCGATGCGGTTGTAGCCTTTGGGTTTCGGAACATAGTTGTCAGCATCGCGGCTACCGCAAGCGGCCAGCAAAACCGCTGACAAGACGAAAAGGAATTTTGTCACAGATGGATGAGAAGTTACCTGAAAAAGTAAACGAAAAAGCCCGGCGGTTTCGTGCCGGGCCATTCAATTTCCGCCGGTTTTTGAAAACCGGTCAACTGCGTAAATCCTTATGAGTTAATCATTTCCAGTTCTTCCTGCCGAACGGGTAGCCCCAGCAAGGTTCGAAACCGGTTGATGTTAAAGGTTGGCTCAAACCAGACCTCGCCCAAAACCGGGTGACGCACCGGCACGTCCGGGTTTTGAATTTCACTCAGCAGTACGCCGGTTTCGCCGTTGGTATGCCGCTTCACCATCCGAACCGTGTACATTTGATCCGCTTTAGGAATCTGAACCCCAAATTCAGCATAAAACGCCAAAACCGGCGCCGGAAAGCTGTCGTTTACACAAATGATTTCCATAAAACTATTATCTGAACTATGATTACGGTGATTGAAATGATGTGATTTTCTTGTCTAAATCAATGACATCATTTCAATCACCGTAATCATAGTCAACCGATTAATCCTCAAATAAATTCCCTAAACCACCCAGCACGGAGCCGCCTTCCTTGCGGGCCTGTCCTCCGCCCGGCGACAGCCGATCGACCAGTTTAGAGATCGGCATCGACTGAATCCAGACTTTTCCGGTTCCGCGCAACGTTGCCAGAAACAGGCCTTCTCCACCAAAAATCATGGATTTCAAACCGCCTGAACGCTGAATATCGAAGCCGATCGAGGGCTCAAATCCAACGACGCAACCCGTATCGACCCGCAGTGTTTCATTATTGAGTTGCCGCTCGATCACCACGCCCCCGGCGTGAATAAACGCCAGACCGTCGCCCTGGAGTTTCTGGAGAATAAAGCCTTCACCGCCAAAAAAACCGCTGCCAATCCGCTGGTTGAAGTGAATGTTGATCTGGGTTCCCAATGCGGCACACAGGAAGGCATCTTTCTGCACAATCAGCTGATTTCCATAAATTTTGGCCAGATCGATCGGCATAACGGTGCCAGGATACGGGGCGGCAAACGCCACTTTCCGTTTGCCGTAGCCGCGGTTGGTAAAGTGCGTCATGAACAGCGACTCACCCGTCAGCAGACGGGATCCGGCCTGAAACAGCTTGCCCATAATGCTCTGGGTAGCCTGCGAACCATCGCCCATTTTGGTTTCAAACTGAATACCATCTTCCATGAACAGCATGGCTCCGGCTTCGGCGATGACGGTTTCGTTCGGGTCCAGTTCGATTTCGACGACCTGAATGTCTTCACCGATGATCTTGTAATCAATTTCGTGAGAACGCATGAAAAGTATGAATTACAGATTAATAGTACCGATTAACTCTGGGGAAATTAAACTACTCCTCTTCGCCATCTTCGTATTCGCCTTCCTCACCTTTCTCACCATCTTTCAGATCCTTGCGGTTCCGGAGCTTTTTGTCGTCAACGGTTTTGTTCAGGAACGCATTGATTTTATCAATATCGTAGCTGTTCGTAATCTCGCCGAACGTGTTGATTTTGATGTCGAAACCTTCCAGTTCTTTGTGAACCCGCGGTTTCTCGTTCGGTTGGTCTTCGGGTTTAGTGACTTTCTTTGCCATCCCATTTTTAGTTAAGAGTTAAGAATTAAGAGTTAAAACGGGGCCGCCCGGCGGTAGGCTGAAGCAGGCTATTTTACTTCATAATTCTTAACTCATAATTCTTAACTCATAACTCTGTTGTCGCTTTCTGCAACCGGTCAATGGTTTCCTGTTTGCCGATGATTTCCAGCGTGATCATCAGATCCGGCCCGGCGCCGACGCCGGTGATTGCCAGCCGCAGTGCCTGCATGATTTTGCCCTGTTTCACACCGATGGCCGTCATCGTTTCCGCCAGCGTAACCTTCGCCAGCTCAGCCGTCAGCGGTTCGGCTACCGAAGTTAATGCATCTTTAAATGCGGTCAAAGCCCGAACAGCTTCCTCGTTCCATTTGCCCGACACAATCGCCGGATCGTAGCTCTGCGGTGCCCGGAAAAAAACCGCGGACTCGGTGTAAATCTCATTGGCAAAGTTGACCCGTTCTTTCAGCAATCCGGCAATTTTGGCTGCTTTTTCCGGCGAACAATCAATACCGTCGGCGGCCGCCTGCTGCACAATCGCTTCGGCGAGTTGCTCGTTCGGCTGCTGCCGCAAATATTCGTGGTTGAACCACTTCGCTTTCTGAATATCGAACCGCGCCCCGGCTTTGTTGATCTGCTCCAGACTAAACGCCTGAATCAGTTCATCCATCGTGAACATCTCCTGCTCCGTGCCGGGATTCCAGCCCAGAAAGGCCAGAAAATTAACTAATGCGTCTGGCAAATAACCGTCTTCGCGAAAACCGCGCGCCACCGTATCGGAAAACGGATCTTTCCATTGGAGCGGAAAAACCGGAAAACCGCCCAGATCGGCGTCGCGCTTGCTGAGCTTTCCGTTGCCATCCGGTTTTAGCAACAGCGGCAAATGCGCAAATTGTGGCATGGTGCTTTCCCAACCCAAAAACCGGTACAGCAACACGTGCAGCGGAGCCGACGGCAACCATTCTTCTCCGCGAATAACGTGCGTAATGCCCATCAAATGGTCATCAACAATGTTGGCCAGGTGATACGTCGGCATACCGTCCGATTTCAGCAGCACTTTATCGTCGATCTGCGACGAATGCACCACCACCCAGCCACGAATCAGGTCGTTCAGCCGGACATCTTCTTTTTTAGGCACTTTCAGCCGAATCACGTACGGACTGCCCGACTCGATCAGCGTTTTCACTTCGTCCGGTTTCAGCGTCAGCGAGTTTTTCATCTGCAGCCGCGTGATGGAATTGTACTGGGCCGCCGGAGCGTTTGCTTCTTCCATGCGTTTCCGCATCGCTTCCAGTTCTTCCGCCGTATCGAACGCATAGTAGGCTTTTCCTTCCGAAACCAGCCGTTCGGCGTATTCGCGGTAAATCGCCTTGCGCTCCGATTGCCGATAGGGTGCATCCGGACCACCTTTCGTCAGACCTTCATCAATTTCGATGCCGACCCACTTCAGGGATTCGACAATGTACTCTTCGGCACCGGGCACGAAGCGGTTTTGGTCCGTATCTTCGATCCGGAGCAGCATTTTCCCGCCGTGTTTTCGGGCAAACAGGTAATTATAAAGAGCCGTCCGCACTCCGCCGATGTGAAGCGGGCCGGTGGGGCTGGGTGCAAAACGAACGCGTATTTCAGACATAATAAAAGGAGAAAAGGAGGAAGGGAGGAAAGGGAAAGTACGGTAACATCCGTTCCTCCTTTCCTCCTTCTTCCTTATTGAACTGCAATAACGGAGATTTCCACATTGACATCTTTCGGCAAACGCGCCACTTCCACGGTTTCGCGGGCGGGCGGATCGGCGGTAAAAAAGCTGCCGTAGACCTCGTTGATTGCGCCGAAATTAGTGAGATCTTTCACAAAAATGGAAGCTTTTACCACGTTTTCGAAGGTGAGACCGGCCACTTTCAAAATAGCGCCGATGTTTTCCATCACTTTACGGGTTTCGGCCTGAATATCGCCGGACGACGCCACGTCGAGCGCAATCTGACCGGATACATACAACGTCTCGTTCACCATAACGGCCTGGTTGTAAGGGCCAATGGGCGCCGGAGCGTCGGGGGAAAATATGATTTTTTTCGTTGCCATACGTGGAAATGGTTTTTAGGGAAACCGGGCTGCAAGTTAGCAATCAAATGCATCGGATGTAAATAAAAATAGACCCGTACCGTTTTAAAAACCGTATGGGTCTATCCCTAAAAAACCGTATTTCGCTACTCCACCGTCACCGACTTCGCCAGATTTCGCGGCTGATCGACGTTGCGGCCCCGCATCACGGCGATGTAATACGACAGCAGTTGCAGCGGAATGACCGAGACCAGCGGCATCAGCACGTCATGCACCTTCGGAATTTCGATCACAAAATCGACCATTTCCCGAATCTGGGTATCACCTTCGGTCACTACGGCAATCACGCGGCCTTTGCGGGCTTTCACTTCCTGAATGTTCGAAACCACTTTTTCGTACGAGCTGTCTTTGGTCGCAATCACCACCACCGGCATGTCTTCGTCGATGAGCGCGATCGGGCCGTGTTTCATCTCGGCGGCCGGGTAGCCTTCGGCGTGGATGTACGAAATTTCCTTCAGCTTCAGGGCACCTTCCAGTGCCACCGGGAAGTTCAATCCCCGGCCCAGGTAGATAAAATTCCGGGCGTAGGTGAAAATGTAAGCGATTTCCTTCACCTTTTCGGCGTTTTGCAGCACCTTGTCGACCAGCGTTGGAATCCGTTCCATTTCGGCGAGCAGCTGCCGAAAAACCGTATCGGAAATCGTGCCTTTTTTGTGGGCGGCCGCGAGCGCCATGAGCGTTAAAACCGTCACCTGCGCCGTGAAGGCTTTCGTGCTGGCCACCCCTATTTCCGGCCCCGCGTGGGTATAAGCCCCGGCATGCGTCGCGCGCGCAATGGACGAACCCACCACGTTGCAAACCCCGAAAATCGTGGCTCCTTTCGATTTTGCCAGCTCGATGGCCGCCAGCGTATCCGCCGTCTCGCCCGACTGCGAAATGGCAATCACGATATCGCGTTCGGCAATAATCGGATTGCGATAGCGAAATTCCGACGCGTATTCCACCTCGACCGGAATGCGGGCCAGTTCTTCAAAAATGTATTCGGCCACCAGACCGGCATGCCAGGACGTTCCGCAGCCCACAATGATAATCCGTTTCGAAGCCGCCAGTTGATCGAGGTAATCGCGCAATCCGCCGAGTTGCAGGTGTCCGTCGTCGGCCCGGACGCGGCCGCGCATACTGTCGGCAATGGAGCGGGGTTGCTCGAAAATTTCTTTCAGCATGAAATGCTCAAAACCGCCTTTTTCAATGGCTTCAAGCTCTAATTCCACTTTCTGAATGTAGGGCGTGGTCTGTGTATTGTCGAGGTTGATCACCTTCAGCTCGCCGGCGCGAACGACGGCAATTTCGAGGTCGTTCAGGTAAATCACATCTTTGGTGTATTCGATGATCGGCGTGGCATCCGACGCGAAAAAGTACTCGTTCTCTCCCACCCCAATCACCAGCGGACTCCCTTTCCGGGCGGCAATGAGTTGCGTCGGATCTTCTTCCGAAATAACCACAATGGCGTAGGCGCCCACCACTTCCTGCAAAGCCAGCCGGACAGCTTCTTCGAGCGACGAACCGGTTTCTTTCCGGATATCTTCAATGAACTGAATCAGGACTTCCGAGTCGGTTTCGGAGCGGAAAACATGGCCTTTCCGAATCAGATTCTGCTTGATCGCAGCGTAATTTTCAATAATTCCGTTGTGAATGATCGCCAATTTCCGGTCGTGCGACTCATGAGGATGCGCATTCACGTCGTTTGGAGCGCCGTGGGTGGCCCAGCGGGTGTGGCCAATGCCCACTTTCGCGTGTAACGCCTTCCCGGTCAGTTCATTTTCCAGGTCGGCAACTTTGCCTTTTTTCTTGTATACGTTCAATCCGGACGGGTCGGCCTTTTCGGCGTCGAGCAGGGCGATTCCCGCGCTATCGTAGCCCCGGTATTCCAGCCGTTTCAACCCTTTCAGAATCAGCGGAGCGGCCTCACGGTATCCAACATAAGCGACAATTCCACACATAGGCTTTTGAAATTAAAATGGTGTTGTGTCAATCAGTTTTTAAAATAGTTTAGAAAGTGCTCTTTTATTCCTAAAATATTAACAGGAAACCACTTTCTTTCTGGGAAAGATACCAACAAAACCGCTCATTGACACGCTTTTTAACCGAAAAGTACAGAAACAAAAAAGCCAGCCTATTGTGGGCTGGCTCTTCAATGAAGGGTAAAACCTTAGGGCGTATACGTATAAAATACCACCAGTTTGGCATTCATCGGTCCATTCAAAATGGCCCCGTTTAGCTGATTATTAATGTACGGTTGCGCCAGAAAGTTCGTCGCACCCGTTGTCTGGCTCGTTGTGGTCAACGAAGTGTTGGTGGTTGGTAACAACACCAGGCTGTTATTCGCCTGAACACCAATCAGAATCGACTGCAAGTACGTCGTTACGTCGAACGTATAGGTTTTGGGGCGGCTGCTGTAGGCGACCACCTGGGGATAATACCACTTATTGGTGGTTTGAAACGTTCCTCCCTGAACCTGCACCAGATGCAGCAGCCGGGTTGCGGTGCCGGTTTCGGGCGAGTATAAAATCCGGTTGTTGTCGTCCGTCTGGGCCAGCGTCATCAGGGGCGGAATAGGCCCACCGGGGCTGCTTCCTTTCACAAAAAGGTTCAGCTCAGCCCGGTTGATGGCAATCCGGCCGCTTTCTTTTTTCAGATTCAGCAGGGTCGGAAAGTTCAGTCTCGTCGTCACACCCGTCGCACTCTGCACAAACACCTCTCCGCCCGTAGCCGAAGCGGGTAACGAATTCGTCAGGCTCAGAGCCGCCAGTTTCGTGGCCGACCGGTCAATCTTGATCTGGCTGAATGACGGTTTACCGGCGGTCGTAAAGAAATCAATTCCCAACGCCGTCGAGTCTGTTGCCTTGTGGTAATACAATTCCACAAACATGTTGTTGGAGAACCCAAAAACCGTCGTATTGGCCGCATCCGGAACCACGGCAATGCCTTTGAATACCTTCTGAAAATCGGCCTGAACAACGCCGGAGCCTTTCGAAAGTTCCAGTAGTTCACGCCCCAGTGCATCCGGCAAACGACCGTATCCGGCACCACCGGCCGCCGTTGGCTTTAGCGTAATTTTGGTCAGCGGAGTTGCGGCATAAGCCACTGACGAAGTGTTCGTGTACCGTTTGGTGGAGTCCATGTCTTCCGTCAGCCGGTGAACGTAAATATCCTGCGTTTTCGACGTATCGCCGTAAACGTACGAATAGCCCACCAGCACCCGAACGGAATCGTAAACGATTTCGCCTTCGGTTTTAAAACTACCGCCGGAAACGTACAACTGCCCGAACGTTTTGGCCGACACTTTTCCAAAAACCGGGTCGTTATACTGCCCCACAAACAAGCGACTGTTGCGGTCAGTCACCACCGAGTCGAGCAACACCGTAGACGTTTTGACAGACAGCGTATCGGTATACAGAACACCGATGGCCGTAGTCGGTGGCAAACCGATGTCTTTCGGCTCTTCGCAGGCCACCAATACCGACACCAGCGCAACCATTCCGGCCAGCAGACTGAGCCGAACGGCGTTCACCGACCGATTAGCCCGCCAGCTCCGTATAGAGATTGTAGTATTGATCAGCAACTTCCTGGCCTTCTTCGGTAAGTTCAACTTTCTTGTCGGACAAATCATTCAAAATGGTATTTAAACTCTCGCTATAATCTTCATCGGCTTTCACCACCATGTCGGCATAGGTACAGCCCATCCGGATAAATCCGTCGAAATCAGCCGATTTCAGGTATTTCAACATGTCTTCGTCCACATCCATTGCTTTGGCTTTTTCAACCAGGCCGTCGTCGAAACGGTAGGAAAATGAACTGTTGTAAACCGAGAATACCGATTTGGTATCCTTGAACATGGGGTCGTTTTTGTACGTGGTTTTCAGATACAGCGGAATCAGGGCCGTCATCCAGTCATTGCAATGGACGATATCGGGTGACCAGCCTAATTTTTTCACGGTTTCCAGCACGCCTTTGCAGAAGAAAATCGTCCGCTCGTCGTTGTCTTCGTAAAATCGGTCGTCCTTGTCAAGAAAAACGTGTTTACGCTGGAAATAGTCTTCATTGTCAATAAAATACACCTGAAGTTTGGCATTGGGAATGGAAGCCACCTTGATGATCAGCGGTTTTTCTTCGTCGCCCACCGTAATATTGATCCCCGATAAACGGACCACCTCGTGTAACCGGTTCTTTCGCTCGTTGATCAGCCCGAAACGTGGCACCAGGATGCGAATTTCCATACCGCGTTCCTGCATCGCCTGAGGCAGTTTCCGAACAAAATCGGCAACGGCTGAGGTCTGCAGAAATGGGTTGATTTCACTGGCAACGTAGAGAATCCGAAGTTTGCTCATAACACGATTGGGGGGCTTTAGTGAAATACACCGCCGTAGCGGACTAAATTAAAAATCTGCAAAATTATACAATTTTTTCTGGTATTTCAATAGAATTTCGCCAGAAAAACTCCTGTTTTGTCAATAATAACCACCGGATGCCGAACTTGCGCTTCGGGCCAATCCACCAAACGGACGATAAAAATCACTCACATTCGGATATGCAACTCTACGAAACCATAGCAGGTATACGACAAGCACTTGATAGTCAACGCCGGACCGGGCAATCGATCGGACTGGTTCCCACGATGGGGGCTTTGCACGCGGGCCACCTGGCGCTGGTCGACGCCAGTAAAACCGCTAACGACCTCACGGTTTGCAGCATTTTTGTCAATCCGACCCAATTCAACAACCCCGACGACCTCGCCCGGTACCCGAAAACCCTGGAAGCCGATTGCAAATTGCTCGAAGAAGCCGGTTGCGATCTGGTTTTTGCGCCTTCCGTAGCCGAAATGTACCCGAGCCTGCCGGTTCTGAAACTGAATTTTGGCGAACTGGAAACCGTGCTGGAAGGGGCTTTCCGGCCGGGCCATTTCAACGGCGTCGGCATTGTGGTTTCCAAGTTATTCAACATCGTCCAGCCCGACCGGGCGTATTTCGGTCAGAAAGACCTGCAACAGGTGGCCGTCGTCAAACGGCTGATCCGCGATCTGGGCTTTCAGCTGGAACTGGTTCGCCAGCCCATTGTCCGGGAAGACGACGGTTTGGCCATGTCGTCGCGCAACCGCAACCTGTCGACCGACGAACGGCAGGAAGCCCCCGCGCTGTACCGGGCGCTGGTCAAGGCGCAGGAAATTTTGCGGCACGAAGGCTCAATCGAAACCGCTAAAGCCGCCGTAGTCAGTTACTTAGAGAATCATCCGGCCTTCCGGTTGGAATATTTTGAAATCGCCAACGCCGACACGCTTCAGGCCGTTGAACAACTCCAGGCACCGGGCGCAACGGCCCTGTGCATTGCCGCTCATCTGGGCAAAACGCGGCTGATCGACAACCTCGTTTTATGACAAAAATGGACTGAACTAACTCCGTTCACGGGCTGTTTTTGCGGTGACTGCTACGGATGGGCGGTTTTTCACTATTTTTGATCGCCCATTTGAACCGGGCAGTCCCTACAACTATGTTTATTACCGTAATGAAATCCAAAATTCACCGGGTCCGGGTGACGCAGGCTGAACTGAATTACGTCGGCAGCATCACCATCGACGAAGACCTGATGGATGCCGCCGGATTGCTTGAAAATGAGCAGGTTCATATTGTCAACAATAACAACGGCGAACGCCTGATTACCTATGTAATCAAGGGTGAACGGGGTTCTGGTATCATCTGCCTCAACGGCGCAGCCGCCCGTCGGGCGCAGGTCGGCGACATCATCATCATCATTTCCTACGGCATGATGACCACTGATGAAGCCAGAACCTACAAACCGCTGGTGGTTTTTCCCGACACCAATAATCATTTGGTTTAATAATTTGAATGGTTTTGAATGGTTGACTGGCTTCCTGTAATTTTAATCATCATTCAACCCTTCAAAACCATTTAACCATCCAGGTATTTTAAATCATCCTTCAGCCATCCAACCATCTCCATACGCTTGAAAAATATTCTGAAATACGGTATTTCGCTCAGCATTGCTGCGGGCTTGCTCTGGTATGTGTTTAAAGACATTGATCGGGCCGCCATGTTCGATGCGTTCAGTAAAGCGAATTACAGCTGGATTGCGGTTTCGGGTCTGCTGACCGTGGTCGCGCACTGGAGCCGCGCCTATCGCTGGAGTTTGCTGCTGGAACCGGTGGTGGGCTATCGACCGGCGCAGTTCAACACCACGGTATCGGTTCTGACCGGTTATTTTGCCAATCTGGTGGTGCCGCGCATGGGCGAAGTCACCCGCTGCGGAACCCTGAACCGGCTGGAAGGCGTTCCGGTCAATGTCAGTTTTGGAACCGTCGTTGCCGAACGGATTTTCGACGTCATTATGCTGTTTCTGCTCATCGGGGCGACTTTCCTGATCGAGTTCAACCGGCTGAGTACGTTCCTGATGGATTTCTTTGCCTCGAAATTCAACGTAAGCGGTTTACAGAACAACACCTGGCTGCTCGTGATTGCCGGTGGCTGTCTGCTCGGATTTGCCGTAATGATCTGGTTTTTCTATAATCGGTATAAAGAAATTCTCCGCCAGAAACCGTTCTACCAACGCGTTGAAAAGTTCGTCGTCGGATTGCTCGAAGGTTTAGTCAGTGTTCGTAAACTGAAAAGTCCCGGCGCGTTTGTATTGCACACGGTTTTGATCTGGACGATGTATTATTTCATGTCGTTCGTTCTGTTTTTCGCCATGCCCCAAACCGCCGATCTGGGCTGGCGCGCCGGTCTGACGATTCTGATCATGGGCGCCCTGGGCATGGCAGCACCCGTTCAGGGCGGTGCCGGAACCTTTAACATTCTGGTCGGCGCAGCACTGGCGCTTTACGGAATCAGTAATCAGGATGGTGCGACAATGGCGACACTCATGCTGTTTACGCAGTGGTTCTACGTCGTCGTGCTGGGTGCCCTCAGCTTCCTGATCGTGATGCTGAAAGGCCGCAGTCCACAAGCCGAAGCTAAACCGGATGCGCAGAATGTGATTAATGTGAAATAGATGGATTAAATGGCGGGATAGCTTGCTTATTCTACTTTTAACCATCCAACCGTTTTTAACCATTCAAGCCATCCAGCCATTTAACAAAGATGACCGAATCCAAAATTCTAACGCGTAAGCAGGCGGTTTTGCGGGCCGAGCAATGGCATTCGGAAGGCAAACAAATTGTCTTTACCAACGGCTGTTTCGATATTCTGCATCTGGGGCATATCGACTACCTGGAAAAAGCCCGCCGGTTTGGCGATAAACTGATCCTGGGTTTAAATACCGATGCTTCCGTGAGTTGCATCAAAGGTCCGCTCCGGCCGGTTGTCAACGAATACGCCCGCGCCCGGCTGATGGCGGCACTCGCGTTCGTCGATGCTGTCACGCTTTTTGATGAAGAAACGCCCCTTGAACTGATTCAAGCCCTGAAACCGGATATTCTGGTGAAAGGTGATGACTACGCGATCGCCAATATCGTCGGAGCTGACTTTGTGATTCAGAACGGCGGCTGGGTTCAAACCATTCCGCTTGTGGCGGGTTATTCCACCACGGCACTCATCAAAAAAATTCAGGAAGCCTACCACTGACAGGATGGATTTCGCCAAAATCGGGATCAGCGGTTGTCTGTAAGGATGAACATTGAACTGTTTTTTTCGCAATTTTTGTTTAACTAGTACGGTGATCCACACGACCGTTTAACCATATAACCTTAATCGTACCGGCGACCCCGGTTTCATTGAATTATGCCTGGAATCTGGATTATTTTCATCATTTTCGCTCTGCTCAGTGCCGGTATCAGCTGGCGGCTGCGGAGCAAGTTTAACGAGTATTCGCAAATCGGACTGAGTAACGGCCTGAGTGGCCAGGAGATTGCCGAGCTAATGCTCCGTGAAAACAATATTTACGACGTACGCGTCCTGTCGGTGGAAGGAATGCTGACTGACCACTATAACCCGCAGGACAAAACCGTTAACCTGAGCGCCGACGTCTTTTATGGTCGAAGCGTGGCTTCGGCGGCCGTCGCGGCCCACGAATGTGGTCATGCCGTGCAACACGCCACGGCTTATGGCCCGCTTAAATTCCGTTCGGCGATGGTGCCGTTCCTGACGGTTTCGTCGAGCTACCTGCAATGGATCATTCTGATAGGTATTTTGCTGATCAATACGACCATCATTCCGCTGGCTGTGGGTGTGGCCCTGTTTGCCGTAACCACGCTGTTTAGTTTCGTAACGCTGCCCGTCGAATTCGACGCCAGCCGCCGGGCGCTGGCCTGGGTACAAAACCGCAACATTGTTAATCAGCGGGAATACGGTTACGCCAAAGATGCGCTCTGGTGGGCGGCCATGACGTACGTAGTAGCCGCACTGGGTTCACTGGCCACGCTGTTGTACTACGCCAGTCTGCTCATGGGTGGTCGCAGAAGCGACTAATTTTCCGTTCTGATTCTCTTTTGAAGCAGTGCCACGAATATGGCACTGCTTTTTTTTGAAATAAAAAAGCCCAAAGGGAATCCCTGTAGGCTTTCCGGATTATTGCGAGATGTAAAGATTAATTCCTGATTCGAAATGGTAAAACCGTTGAATCACAACCGATGCTCCTCTCACGCTAATTCATCCGCCTTCAACAGGTTGAACCAATTCGTGGCCCAATATAATAGAAGTATTTTTGAATGTACAATCAATTTAAAAGATATTGTATTATTTTCTTTTTTAATACCATGAAATCGCCCTTTTTCCAATTGAATCAACACCGTAACCCCAAAGCAAAAGTCGTTTGCCTATCGTTTTACAGCTAAATTTTAAGGCTATTGAACTGCCTCAGCCGCCAGTTTGCTTTTCCGGTAGCCGTATGAAAAATAGATAACCAGGCCGATGACCAGCCAGACGACGAAAATCGCCCAGTTGCTGATTCCCAGTTCAGTCATTAAATAGAGATTGGTCAGAATGCCTAAAACCGGCAGAAGTGAGAAATTATATTGGAAGGCCAACACCGAAAAAACCGCCCAGGTCAGCCAAAAAACCGCCAGCAGCGGTTTTTCTTCGATACCACTTACAAAACCGCCCGACCGAACGACCAGAACCAGTGCCAGAATCAACGCCACGCCAATGATGTATTTTCCATTGACGTAAGGCACTTTAAACTTGGAATGCCTGGAAAGTCCTTTGGCATCCAGAAACAGAATACCGCCACAAACCAGAATAAAGGCGAAGAACGTGCCGACGCTGGTGAGGTCGATAAAAAACTGCATGTCCAGAAAAAGTGACGGAATGGCCACCAGAAAACCGGTCACAATGGTTGCGAAAGACGGCGTCCGGTATTTCGGATGGATTTTCGAAAACCGGGGCCACAGCAATCCGTCGCGGCTCATGGTCATCCAGATGCGCGGCTGGCCGAGTTGATACACCAGCAACGCACTCGTAATGGCAACGACTGCACTGACCGAAATGATCCCGGCAATGAAATTCAGATCGACTTTCTGGAACACATACGCCAGCGGATCATCGACGCCCAACTCCTTGTAATTCACCATCCCGGTCAATACGAGCGTGATCAGGACGTACAAAACCGTACAGATAATCAGGCAGTAAATCATCGCCCGCGGCAAGTCGCGCTGCGGATTCTTACATTCTTCCGCCGTGGTCGAAATGGAATCGAAACCGATGAAGGCAAAGAACACCGACGCGACCCCGCTCAACACCCCGCCAACGCCATTGGGCGCAAAGGGCGACCAGTTTTCCGGTTTTACATAAAAAGCGCCGGCCACAATCACCAGTCCGATGACGGCCAGTTTCAACACTACCAACAGGTTACTGGCCGAGCGGGATTCTTTAATACCCACATAAACCAGGGCCGTAATCAAAACCGTGACAAAACCGGCGGGAAGATCGGCAATGAATTTCAAACTGCCGAGGGCCGGTGCGTCCTGAAAAGCCTGAGCGAGTTCGCGCGTATGGGGCGTTAAACTGGCAGGCGAGGCACTGGCCTGTACCTCCGCATACGCCCGGGCGGCCGATCCGTAGTCGGTGGCCCAATACGACGGAAAATGAATGCCGAAGCCTTCGAGCATCGACGTAAAATATTCGGACCACGAAATGGCCACCACCATGTTGCTGACAGCGTATTCCAGAATGAGCGCCCAGCCGATGATCCAGGCAAAAATTTCCCCGAACGACACGTACGCGTAGGTGTAGGCACTGCCGCTGACCGGCACCGTAGAGGCAAACTGGGCATAGCTGAGGGCCGTAAACACGCAGGCAATGGCCGTAAAAACAAACAGCAGCGACACCGCCGGACCGCCGTTGACGCTGGCCCGCCCGATGGTACTGAAAATTCCGGCTCCGATGATGGCCGCTATTCCGAACGAAGTCAGGTCGCGAACGCCCAGAATCTTGTTCATGTGTGACGAAGCTCCTTCGTCGACGTCGGCTACGGCTTTAACCACAGATTTTTTCCGGAATACAGAATCACTCATACGGATGGGCTTATTGTCTAAGTTTGCGTTCGGCGATTAGCTCTTTCAATTCGTTAATGCGGCTCAGCGTGGTGGTTTCCTTGCAGTTGGCAATCACCATACTCAGCATGGAACCGCCCTGATACATTTTTTCGTAAACCTTGCAGTGCGCGTCGCGGTAAGCGATCCACTGCCGCTGGGCCTCGATCACCAGCATTTTGTCGTCTTTGGATACGAGTTCGATCAATTGTTTGTAAACCGCATTGAGTTCCTGATCGGCTTTCTGAAAACGCAGTTGCGCACACATATTCATCTCGGTCTGCGTCTGGGCATTATCACAATTGGTGAAAACTTCCGGCGGATGTCCAAGAATTTCAATGTATTCCAGGGGTGGACTTTGCGTACCCGATTGCTGCGCCCAGGTACTGATTGCCATCAGGCAACCCACTACCATACCGATGTACGTCGTTCTCATTGCAGTTGTTTCAGCCCGTTTAGGGATGAACGGAAGGCTAAAAATAAAAATTGTTTTTGGTTTTAAAAGCGGTTTTCGAAAAACGTCGTTAATAGGATGACTCTGAAGACCGTGACGAAACTTGTCTCATTCCGTTGTCTAACCAGAAAATATGCTTTTGCTTTTTTACATTGCAAACCGTCTCTTTGTAGTTTCGAACTGATCGATGTCCATTCTGGTAAAAAACCTGACCAAGTTATACGCCCAAAACGGCAAAACCGCTCAGAAGGCGGTCGATACCATTTCCTTCGCGATTCAGCCGGGCGAAATCGTGGGATTTCTGGGACCCAACGGCGCCGGGAAGTCCACTACCATGAAAATTGCGACGGCTTATTTGCCGCCTACCGCAGGCACGGTGGAAGTGAATGGTTTTGACGTTCAGACGGATTCGATCGCTGTACGGCGCAGTTTGGGCTATCTGCCGGAACATAATCCGCTGTACCTCGACATGTACGTGAAGGAATTTCTGCAATTCGCGGGTTCGCTGCACGGGTTGCGGGGTTCAACCCTGAATCGACGCACTTCCGAGATGATCGAACTGGTGGGGCTGCCACTGGAACAGCGCAAAAAGATCGGGCAGCTATCGAAAGGCTACCGGCAGCGCGTCGGGCTGGCGCAAGCACTGATTCACAACCCGCCGGTTTTGATTCTGGACGAACCCACCACGGGTTTAGACCCCAACCAGCTCACGGAAATCCGCCAGGTGATCCGCACCATTGGCCGCGAAAAAACCGTCTTGTTCTCTACCCACATCATGCAGGAGGTCGAAGCGCTCTGCGACCGGGTGATTATCATCAACCGGGGCCGCATTGTGGCCGACGGGCTGTTGAATCAATTGCGGGAAACCTCCGACGGATCGGTCGTGGTTGTGGCCGAATTTGAGCAGGATTTAGGCGACGAAACCGTCCTGCTGAACGGAATTCCGGGCGTTCGGCACGTAGAAGTACTGGACGAAAACCGCTACCGGCTGACGGCCGACAAAGGCACCGATCTGCGCGCGGCAGTATTCCGGCTGGCCGCCGACAAAAACCTCACACTCGTTGGATTAAAGCAGCAGGAAAGCAGTCTGGAGGGGATTTTTAAAGAATTAACAATGAACAATGAACAATGAAGGCAAAACCAGTCATTGTTCATTGTTCATCATTCATTATTCATTTACTTTCGGGCCGACGCCAGTAGCGGATACTGGTCAAAGATGGATCGGACGATTCCCTTGAAGTAATTGTTCTTGAAATTCGGATTTCGGGTTACCCTCGACGCGTAGCCTTTCCAGATAACCTGGTAGGTCTCGGCATCGATGAGTGAAATCATCAGCGTTCCTTCGTCGAGGTTGTAGTCAATGCGCTTGTAGGTCGCGTCGCCATCTTCACTCACCACCCAGTCTTTGATAACCGGCTGTTGGTAGCCCCGGAAACGCAGGTCATTGCGGAAAATATTGTAGGAAATCAACAGATTGGGGCCGCGGTTGGCCACTTTATAGCCACGGGCTTCCATTTGGTGACGAATGGCTTCCTGAATATCTGAGCAGAGGAGCGTTGAGTCGATGTATTCGCATTCCAGAAAATTGAATGACTCGTAATTTTTAAAATGCCCTTCGTAGCTGTAATCGTGCTCAACGAATAATTTTCCAGGCATGCAGCCGGCCAGCGAAACCACAGCCAGTAACACAAGAACGCCGATAAAATGTTTCATAAACGGACTGTTTAACAGGGTTGTAAAATTGAAGCTTATAGACAAACTGGTTAGAAAATGAATTGTATTATTTTAGATAACTTTTCTGTCTGCAAGGTTCAAAAAACCGCGTGAACGGCCCGATTCTGCTTCCAGTTTAGGTTCGATAATAATCCAATGCCCGGCTCATTTCCGCTTTGGTTACCGGCACATCGAAAGCGCAACTTCCCGGTCCGTCCAGCAGTGCCATCCGCACCTGTCCATTCCGGTTTTTTTTGTCCTGCAACGTCAACTTCAAAACCGGTTCCAGGTCCGATTCTACAAGTGTGACGCGTCCATAAATTGAAAAAAGGTACTCTTCAATCTGTTCCAGCAAACCGGTTTCGATCATGCCTTTCCGGTTTGCAATAAACGCTTCGGCAATCATGCCGGCGGCAATGGCTTCCCCGTGCATCAACCGGCGTTTGGGATCGGCCAGAAAATGCGTTTCGAGCGCATGTCCCAGCGTGTGACCGAAGTTTAATATCTTACGTATTCCCCGCTCGTTTGGATCTTGCGTAACGATATTTTTTTTTATTTCGACCGAATGCGCCACCAGATCATCCCAGTTCTGCTGGTCCAAATCCCGGCGACGGATGACATTCCATTTGGCCGCATCGGCAATCAGGCAATGCTTGATGATTTCGGCAAATCCCGACCGCAATTCCAGCTCCGGTAATGTTTGAAAGAAAACCGTGTCGATCAGAACCGCTTCCGGTAATTTAAAGACCCCAATATGGTTCTTAAATCCGTGAAAGTCAATACCTAGCTTTCCACCCACACTCGCGTCGACCTGCGCCAATAAGGTGGTGGGAATCTGAATAAAATCGATGCCGCGTTTGTACGTTGCCGCACAAAAACCGCCTAAATCGCCAATTACGCCCCCTCCGAGGTCGATTAACAATGCATGACGGTCAAATTCGGCGTCGGTCAATGTCTGCCAAACCGCTTCGCAGGTCGCCAAATTCTTGAATTGTTCGCCCGCCCGAATGGTAATAATTTTATGTTTCGGTAAACTATTTTTTATTGCCGGATAGCAAAAACGCTTGGTATTTGCATCGACCAGAACCGCAATGGCCGAATAATTGCGCTGTTTTAAGAAAGCCGGCAGACTTTCGGCAAGGGGAGAAATTTGAACAGACATAGGGATTTATATAGAAATCGCTTCCAAAGGTAAGTCTTCGGAAGCGATTTCAATCACGTACCCACGGACTTTAGTCCGTGATTACAGCTTACTTTTCTGTTGCCAGGAAAACGCTCACGGACTAAAGTCCGTGGATACGTCAGGAAATAACTTTCAGCGCGTCGGCGAAGTATTTCATCTGCTCCATCGTTCCGAGACTCACGCGGCACCAGAACTGCCCATCGAATTTCCACTGACGAACGCTCACGCCGTTTTCCATCATTTTCTTGGTGAAGTCGTCACCCTTCATCCGGATCGGGAACAGCACGAAGTTGGTTCCCGACGGCAGATAGGTATAACCGTTTTGCTTCAGCGTCGCATACAGAAACTCGCGGGCTTCCAGTCCTTTTCCCAGCGAATATTTGATAAACTCCTCGTCTTTGTAACACGCCAGAGCCGCGCGCAACGTCGTCATTGTCAGGTTACCGGCTCCTCCCCCCCATTTCGAGATGGCTTTGAGCGTATCCGGCTGACCCACCATATAACCCATCCGCAAACCCGCCATCCCGTAAATTTTCGAGAACGTTTTGGCGACCATCACATTCTGGCCTTTTTTGATGTTTTCAATCACCGTGTACTTCTTCGGATCGCCCGTATAGTGAATGTAGGCTTCGTCGACAAACACCGGTTTTTTGGCCGAAACGCGATCGACAAACGCCCGCAGGCTCTCCGGGTTGATCGTGACGCCCGTCGGGTTGTTGGGATTACAGATATAAACCAGACCGGTTTTATCGTTCACCTTCTTTTCCATCTCTTCCAGATTGTGGTCGTACGATCCGGTCGTCAGGGGTACTTTATCCCACGTCATGCCGTGCATCACAGCCGCCCGAACGAGTTGTTCGTAAGTGGGGTCGGCCGACAGCACGCTGCTGCCCGGATTGGTGTACGCATACTGCAAAGCCGTCGCGTGCAGCAAAGCGCCCGAACCCGCCGAAAGCAGGATTTGTTCCGGTGCTACGCCTTCTTCTTCCGCAATCATTTTCTGCAACTGCATGCCATACTGGAACGGATACAGAAAGCCTTCCGAAGCTGCTTCATTGATCGCTTTGATCGCTTTTGGCGACGGACCGTGCGGATTTTCGTTGGCCGACAGACGGGCCTTCAGCGCGGCTTTCGGGGCGGTTGACGGTTGAACACCGGCCAGTTCAGCTTTGTCCAGCCAGGGTTCACAATAAGCCGCTGGAGCAGCTGCTAAACCTACACCGGCCAGCAAACCGGACCGGAGCCATTCACGACGATTAAGAGACATAGTACAAATTGTTAGATGAATTGTTTTCGTTTTTAATTAACACCCTGAACGCGCGACAGCCGGGCAAACGCCTGCCCTTTGTATTCACCCGTCCAGGTCAGCGATACACTGCTTCCGACAGCCGGTGCGGTAATGCCCAGTTCAGCCCAGGTTTTGGTCAACGTGGCTTTACCGGTATTGTCAGTTTTTAAGTCGGCAATGGCCGTTCCGTCGCGCCTGGTCAGCTTGAGTGCCAGCGAAGCCACCGGAATCGAGTCGATGCCGACCTTGTTGTTCAGGATTCCGCTCTTGTCGAGTTCCAGAATTTTGACGGTCATGATGACCGGTGCCGTGATTTTGGAAGTCACGACCGGTTCGGCGGTTTGCCCCCCTCCATCAGACGCTCCGTCGACCAATACCAAAACCGGTGCAACGACGCGATCGACAAACGGATCTTCCTTCTTTTCGCATCCGGCAAGCAAGCCACCCAGTGCAAGTAACCCACTCAAAATAAACAATTTATAGCTCTTCATAAAGATCTTCATGGTTAATTACAATTACTTCTCCACCCACCACAATTTGGATTTCATATCGTCGGCTCCGCCGAGCAGCGAGATGCCTTTATCCAGACTCACCTTGTTCAGGGAGTACTCCGAAGTCGGGTATTTCAGGCGGGTCGGCAACACGCCGTCGTTGGAAAAAACCGCGCGCGAATCTTTCGCGGGCAACACCGGCAGGCCCGTCCGGCGGTATTCCGTCCAGGCTTCGATGGCTTGCCCGAACAGCGAAATCCACTTTTGCTCCATAATCGTCGCTTTGGTGGCCGGGCCCACTTTGGCCAGATAACCGGCCGGAACCGTCAACCCGTATTGATCGAACGATGCGGCAATTCCTTTTTCCAGGTAGGTCTGCGCGCTGCCCGTGATGTCGCCATCGGCAGCGGCTTCGGCCAGAATCAGGTTCAACTCCGAGAAAGTCATGATCACGGCGGGTGCCGTCGGGGCGGTGAAGTAGGTTCCCAAAACCGAGCTGGTTCCGAGGTAAGCCGTCGCCACCGCATCGGGCAACCCGTTGGCGTGGCCTTCGTATTTACCGGCTTTGTTCGGCACGGCATACACCGTAATCCGGCTGTCGCCCAGTTCGTTCAGCCGATCGGCGATGGTTTTGCTGATGTTCCAGTCGGTCCGGCCATCCTGAATCATCACCTGATGCCATTCGTTATTACTCGGCAAAACGGCGGAGTTGGTCAGCTTGGCGTTGTCGGCATTACTCGTGAAAACCGGATAGGTCGTGGCATTGCCCAGAATCTCGGCCATAATTGCTTTCGACTCAGCCGGTTTTTTCACCGCCTGCCGGTTGGCTAATTTCAACCGCAGGGAGTTGGCAAATTTTTTCCATTTCAGGATGTCACCACCGTACAGGATATCACCGGCAATGGAAGGCCCCGTCACGCTCAGTTTTTCGTTGGCGGTTTTCAGGTCTTTCAATAAACCGGCATAAACCGTTTCGACGGGATCATACGTCGGCGAGTAATTGGGGGTTTCAGCGGTTCCTTTCAGGGCATCGGTATACGGAATCGGTCCATACACATCCGTCAGCAGGGAGAATACCCACGAACGCATCACCAGCGCCACGCCTTCGTAATTGGCGTTTTCGAATTTGCCACCCGGTCCGGCCAGCGCAATAATCCGTTGGTAATTGACCTGACCGTCGTTGAAAAACCCTTTCCAGTTGTTGGTGTAAAATCCCACCGAAACTTCGTAGTTATCGCCTTCGTTCGAGTAAATGTTGCGGGTCAGGTATTGCATCCAGCACATCGCGCCATCCAGATTCAGGCGCTCAAAACGCGTCCGAACACCCCAATACCGGTCGATTGACGCTTCGAGGGCATACGGCAGCAGATACTGTGGGCTGATGGAAGTCGGGTCGTTCGGGCTGACGTTCATTTTGTCAAACTCCGAGGTGCAGGAACCCGCCAGCGTGATCAGGCCAAGGCTGAGAAAAAGTGCTTTTATGATCTTCATCGTGAAATCGTTTTTCCGGAATTAAAAGGATAGACTCAGGTTAGCACCAATGCTGCGCGAACTGGGCAATTCGCCGTACGCAAATCCTTGCTGATTGGCTCCAAACCGGTCCACTTCAGGATCGACGTGGGTCGTGTTCTTGAACAGCATCAGCAGGTTCCGGCCCACCAGCGAAACCTTGGCCGAGCGAATTTTCATCCGGTTCAGGAAAGCCGCTGGCAGTTGGTAGCCAATCGTCGCTTCGCGGAGTTTTACGTAGCTGCCGTCGTAGATCGACGCTTCGTGGTAGCTGCGCGGGTTGTTATAAGCAATGAGCGTTTTCGCCGGTACGATCACCGTGTTCGGTACGTAGTTCGGCGCTTCTTTCGTCCCGGCGTTGTACACGCCTTTTCCGATCACACCTTCTTCCCGACCGATGGCGGTTTCTTCGTACTGACCCGTCCAGCGGGCGGTGCCGGTTCCTTCGTCGAAGAAGTCACCACCCCATTTCACGTCGACCAGCGCCGAAATCGAGAAACCTTTGAATGTCAGGCTGTTCAACCAGCCACCCGTCCATTTCGGCTGCACGTTGCCCAGCGTACGGGGCGTGGTCGAAACCACCGGCAACCCGTTGGCACCGTAAATCGTTTGTCCATCGGGCGCGTGGTCGAAACCGGTTCCGAAGAAACTGCCGTAAGGCTGTCCAACGCGCGCTTCGGTGATCAATCCCTGCCGGGTAGCCAGCGTATACGTCGTCAGGCCTTCGGCCAGTTCCAGCACTTTGTTGCGGTTGCGGGAGAAGTTCAGCGTGGTTTCCCAGCTAAAACCGGTAGCGGTTTTGACGGGCGTTCCGGTCAAAACCATTTCCAGTCCTTTGTTGGAGATTTTCCCGGCGTTTAGGATTCGGGAGTTATAACCGCTCGCTTTTGAGATTTCAACGGCCAGAATCTGATCGCGGGAAACCTGATTATAGTAGGTCAGGTCCAACCCGATTCGTCCTTTCAAAAACCGGGCGTCCAGCCCCAGCTCGGTTCCGGTCGTGATCTCCGGACGGAGTGTTGAGTTGGCAATCTGGGTGTTTTCGTAGAATTCCGGCGTCGAACCCGCCCAGGATGTTCCGGCGCGGAACGTTTGCAGCAATTGATACGGCAGCGCATCGTTCCCCACCTGCGCCCAGCTCGCCCGGATTTTCCCGAACGACAGAATGCTGCTCTGCAAATTGATCAGGTCGGTGAGGACTGCGCTCCCCGAAATCGACGGATAGAAGTACGAACGGTTGTCGGACGGCAGCGTGCTCGACCAGTCGTTGCGGGCCGTGGCGTTCAGGAAGAGGGCGTTTTTGTAGCTCACTTCCAACGCGCCGAAGACGCTGTTCACCTGCGATTTTTCAATCGCGCTCAGGGCCGTATTCCGGCTGGGGTTGGCGTTGGAGACGTTGTACAGGCCATCCACAACCAGTTCACCCACAGCGGTAGAATTACGCTTGTAGTAGTTAGTCCGTGAAATGGCACCCACCTGGATGTTCGTCGCAAAATCCGAACTAATGGCTTTGTTGAACGTCAGGATGGCATCGTGGTTGGTTTCCTGGCGACGCAATATTTCTTCCGTAAACGCGCCGGGCGTGCGGTTTCCGTTCCGAACCCGCTCGAAGTTGTTGATACTGATCCGGGTGTCGGTCCAGACGTCGGTTCCGCTCCGGGCCATCAACGTCAGGAAAGGAAGAATTTTGTAGTTCAGGGCAATGTTGCCCACCAGCCGGTCTTTTTCGTTATTGGAAGGTAACATCTCCGACGAGAAGAACGGGTTGGTAAAGAAGGTATGCTGCCAGTTTGGCGGATCGCTGTCGGCCGGTTTTCCGGGAAGCGCGCGCTGGATATGAACGCTCGTGTAGTCGCGCCAGTTGCGGAGTTTGGCCCAGTCCGTTTGCCGGTGTGACCAGATAAACTCCTGACCGCTGCTATAACTGCGGTTACCACCGGTTTTGATGTATTCGGCCGAAACCGTGGCGCTGAATTTCGACGTGAAGTTATAAGCCGAGTTAAACTTGAAGTTGTTCCGGAAAAAGTCGTTGAAATACACCAGGCCTTTCTGATCCATCCGGCCAACGGATAGCCGGAAACTTCCTTTGTCATTTCCACCCGAAACCGCCACGCTGTTGGTGATGGTTTGACCGGTTTGCCAGAAATCGTCCCAGCCGTTCGGATTGGGCGTCAATGGTGCCACATCCTTGCCCGACCACCAGTGCCGGACCAGTCGCCCGTCCATGGGTCCGCCCCAGCTTTCATCGGTTCCTTCCGTACCCGTCAGCGGTGCACTTTTCCCGTAAGCGGCCTGGTATTGCTGTACTTCGAGCGGATCGGTGATGGCACCCGACCAGCCGTCGTTATACCACGTCCGGTAGCCGTTTCCGCCCCCGTAGGTATTCTGGAATTTGGGTTTGATCCACGGGCGTTCGAAGGTGACGTTGGAGTTGATTTCCACGCCAATGCCTTTGGTCCCGGCGCCGTTTTTGGTCGTAATCAGAATCACCCCGTTGGCCGCCCGTGAACCATAAAGGGCAGCCGCATTGGGGCCTTTCAGGATGCTCATTTCCTTGATGTTATCCGGATTGACTTCCGAAATACCGGAACCGTACGTCTTGTCGAACGATTGCTGAATCGGTACGCCGTCGACAACGATCAGCGGTTGGTTGTTACCCGAAACCGATGAGGCACCCCGGATTTGGATCGTGGAGCCGCTACCCGGTCCGCCGTTGGAACTGACGCGCAAACCGGCTACTTTACCGGATAAAGCGTTGACCACGTTCGACGAACGGGCTTCGGTCAATGCCGTGCCTTTGATTTCCTGCACACCGTAGCCGAGAGATTTCACTTCCTTTTCAACCCCAAAAGCCGTTACCACGACTTCGGCCAGCGATTTTACGTCGGTTTTGAGCGTAAGGTCAATGACCGAGCGGTTGCCCACGGCGATCTCTTCGGTGAGAAACCCGATGGAGCTGATCGTAATGATTGCATTTTCGGTGGGTATTTTCAGGGTAAATTTACCCTGATTGTCGGTCGTCGTTCCGGTTGTGCTGCCTTTAATCACGACGTTGGCCCCGGGGAGAGGTCCTTCTTCGGCCGCCAGAATGGTCCCGGTGACCGTGCGCGTCTGCGCCGTGGCAACTGCCAGCGACAACCAGAGCATACCTACTAGTAGAAGTAGTGTTCTCCTCATGAATCAGCTTAGGTTAATAAAGTGAATAAAGATGGATAGTTGGACACTCCGTTGTCATGCAAACCCGGTGCGTCGGACGGCCGGACACTGGCCGCTTCGCCGAACCGCCCTTCGCAACCGGGCGCATGGCAATGGCTGATAATCGGATTGCTCCGGATCAGTGCTTTGTCCGACATTTCTGCTGCAGCTTTGAAACAAATGGAACAAAGTGCGGCCAGACCGGCCGGATAGTCGGTAAATCGATTGATTAAGGCTTAACGGAATGATCGAACTGCACTGAATTTCTCAGGCAGCTACTCCGAACCGGGTTTGCTCCATGCAAAAACCGTATGATTCGGTATGGGGCAATCCGGTAGTGCGGCCAGCGGATGGTCCCAGCAGAAAGAAGAAGTCACTGTGGTTTGTTGATAAACCAAAAGTAATCAAAACAATATATTTGCCAAATTTAATTGTTATTTTTTTAAGGAAATAGGAACAAAATTTTTGATATTTTATAATTTACCAAATGTAACCATTAGTTACACAAAACAATTTCTGTGCAAAATCCAACTTTGCAAACCGGTTGAACAATCTATTGCGGTAGATTTTATGGGACTAATTGATCGGAACACGGATTTGACGGATGTAACGGATTTTCACGGATAAAATCTGTTCTAATCCGTTTAATCCGTCAAATCCCCGTTCCTATCTCATTGCCGACTGTTTTTCTCTCCGATATAGCGCTCGAAAAACTCGTAAATCCGCAGCATCCGGTCGATCCGCTGCCGAACGTTCCCCGAACGACTCATCTCGTGCGTCCCACCGGGCATCCGCACGTATTCGACCGGGCGGCCCAGAATTTTCAGACTTTTATACATCATTTCGCTCTGGATCACGCCCGTGCGTAAATCGTTTTCGCCGTGTTTGATCAACAGCGGTGTTTTGATGTTTTCGACAAACGTATACGGCGAGTTGGCTTCCAGGACTTCCGCTGCCTGTTTTTGCCACGGATAACCACCGAAGTAGTTGGGAACCAGCCGCCAGGCATTTCCCTCACCCATGAACGTCGTCAGGTCGTAGACGCCCCGCTGCGAGAAAGCTGCCTTGAACCGATTGTCGTGGGCAACAATCCAGGCCGTCAGGTAACCTGCGTACGAACCGCCCGTAATCACCTGCCGACTCGTATCGACCCATGCTTCTTTGGCCGCATCAGTCGCGGCTGCCAGCACGTCTTCCGTCGGTCCGGTTCCCCAATCCTTTACGTTGGCGCGCTGAAAATCAATCCCGTAGCCGCCCGATCCGCGCGGGTTCGCATACACAATGCCGTAGCCCTGCGCGCAGAAATATTGAAATTCATGCCACATCGACGGTTCGCCCGGCCCCCACATCGCCGTGGGGCCGCCGTGCATATTGAGCAGTAACGGGTGTTTTTTGCCCGCTGCCACCGCCGTTGGTTTCATGATCCAGTACTCGATGGTTTGGCCTTTCGTGTTTTTATAGGTCCGTTTTTCCGGAAAACTCAGTGTTTTGCCAGACACCCAGTCGTTATGATTACTTAACTTGACAGCGTTGCCCGTAACCGGCTGTTGGACGTTCGCATTGCTCAACTCGCCCACGTACAGTTCCGATGGATTGGCCACCTCTGTTTTGGCAAAAACCGCCTGATTGCCCGCCAGATCAAAGGAGCTGATGCCACTGTTAAAATCCGACAATTGCGTTACCGATTTCGTGGCCGGATCGAGCCGGTAAAGCGGAAAACCGCCGTTCGAGGGAGCAGTGAAGAAAACCGCATACGCCGTCGTTGCCGGAGATTTCTTCTTTTTCGAACCGGCCACCGACACCGCCCCCCATTTCAAATTCCCCGCCGAACGATCGAAGGAAACCGGTTGTAAATCCGAAACCGTCGTTCCGTTTAGTGTAGCCAGAGCGATTTGCCCCACGTTGACGCCCTGCGCCGAACTGGTCAGCAACGCCAGCTGATGCCCATCGGGTGAGATGGCCGGTGCGGAATAGGTTTTACCGGATTCAGCCAGGAGATTGATTCGTTTGCCGGACCCATCGGCCGCCAGCCAGACGATGGCGGCATCCTGTTCGCGGTCGGGATGGCGGAGCGTGTCGCGATCGGTGACGGCCAGAATGCCCTGCCCATCCGGCATCCAGACCGGGGCCTGAAACGAATAAAAACCGCGCGTCAGCGGTTTCGGCGTAGCCTTTTCGTTGACGTCAATACTATACAGATGCGTAAAATTCAATTCCGGTTCGGTCGTTGATTCGCCCTGAAAATTCAGCCGGTTGATCACTTTGGCTTTTTTATCCTCAACATCCTTGTTCAGGTACGCCCGGATTTCGGCCAGCGAACCGTCGGGATTGGCCTTCACAGTTTTGTCCGGTTTGATAAAATCGTTCGTCGCGAAGCCCGGTTTTTCCAGCGACCAGGTCGGAACCGCTTTACCGGGATTCAGGAGCGAATCTTTCAGGATTTCCGACAGCGACGCACTCACCGTAAACAGAATCCGTTTGCCATCCGGCGACCATTGCGGACTGGAAGCGCCGTAGCTCAGTTTGGTCAACTGCCAGGCTTCGCCCCCATCCAATGGCATGACAAAAATCTGCGATTTCCCTTTGACGGTTCGGGCAAACGCAATCGACTTTCCATCGGGCGACCAGTCTGGCTGGCGGGCGCTTTCGCTGCCATTCGTCAATGCTTTGGCATCACCGGTTTTGAGTCCCGACAAATAAATGTGCGTCTTGTATTCGTATTCCTCTTTTTTGTCCGCATCCGGTTCAATCGTCGTCAGCGTATAAATTGCCTGTTTCCCATCAGGTGAGGTTTTGATCCCGCCCACCTGTTTGATTCGCGTCAGGTCGGTGACTACGATCTTTGATTTAGTGGTTTGGGCCTGGGCAAATGGAAACAGCAGCCCGAGAGTGGCCGCGAGCAGGAGAAATTTTTTCATGGGAAGGTTGTTGCTGAATGAATTCCGAAGATAACAAAAACCGGGTTCTTTCAACACAAAAGCCTGAAAGGCTTCCATCATTAGCCCCGGACAAAATCCGGGGTCACGTTATCCCAATCCAGAATGGTTACAAACCAACATGATAATCATACCCACGTTCCGCCCAGAAGTCGCGGGGGCGCTCGTCGCTGAACCAGATGCTGCCGATCCGTTTGAGGTTTTTAACGCCGTATTTGACCGGGATAATCAACCGGAGCGGGGCGCCGTGCAAGTCCTGCAATGGCTCATTATTCATTTCATAAGCCAGAATCGTCTGCGGATGCAGAACGCTCGGCGTATCGATGCCCACGTAATAACCACCATCCGGCGTTTTCAGGCCAACGTAGGGGTACCAGTCATCGGAGCCGGTTTTCTTCCCAAGCTGGTATTTAGTAACAAATTCGGCGAAGTTCACCCCCGCCCAGTGCTGAATCTGGCTCCAGCCTTCAATGCACTTGAACTGGTAAATAATCTCCTGTTTTGGCATCGCTTTCAGCTCATCGAGCGAAACCAGCAGCGGTTTCTGCCCGGGCCGCTCAACAGTTAATCGCCAGGCTTCTTTGTCGATCGGGCTCCGCAAACCGTCTTTGCCGTTGACCCGAACATTTTTAGCGGCCTGTTCTTTCGGAAAAGTCGGCGCCAGGTTGACGTTGCTGAAATAGCTATTGGCTACTTTTTCATTCGCAGTCAAAACCTCCCGAAATACCTTCGGCAGCCGGGCTTCTTTGGGCTGGATCATGATCCATTTCCAGACGCTGTACGGGACAATCCCCGCCAGTCCGAACCACGCAAACGCTTTCAGCGTCCGCCGACGAATCTGCTGCTCGGAGGTTAGTTCTTCCCGATGCGGTTTTTTCGCAGGAAGGTTTTCGTTCGGAATTGCCTCTCCGTGAAGTTCATTTTCGGGACGTTTTTCGTCATTCTCATCGACAGTCGCCATAGGTCAGAGGTCAGTTTAGGAATTAACCGGAGCGGATGGCGTGGGTGGTGAGGATTCGGGCCGTTCTTTTTCAACCTCAAAACCGGTCACCATCGCCTGAAAATTGTTCCAGCCCGTTCGGACCACCTGCGCGATGTGGATCACGAAAAACAGGACGTAGCCGATCGTCAGCGCAAAATGCAGCAGTCGGGCGGTTTCGTAGCCTCCCGTCAGCGTGGTCAGCCACGAAAACTGGGTCGGTTTATAAATCGCCAGACCGGTCAGCAGTGATCCAAAGCCCATCACCAGAATGGCCGTATAGGCAATCCGCTGTGCTCCATTGTATTTCACCTGCGGAGGAGCGGTTTTTCGCAACCCCAGATCGTGCAACGTCACCAGCCAGGCTTCCCTGAACGAGTGTTTGTTGGGCAGTAAAAACCGCCACTCGCCCGAAAGAAACGTGTATAGAAAATAGAGAATTCCGTTGATCGTAAACAGCCACATGAACACAAAATGCCACGACATGCCTTCTGCCAACCTTCTACGCAGGTTCAGCGCCTGAATAAACCAGTTCGGAAAGAATTTGAACAGCACCACATCGCCGATCTGGATTTTGTAGGGTTGATAGGCCCAGTAAATGAGCAAACCGCTCCAGATCATGATGACCAGAATCGGGAAATTGATCCAGTGAAACCAGCGGATGGCGAGCGGATGTTTGTGGACGATGCGTTTCATTTGCCAACCAGTTCTTTAACCAGGCGTTCTGCTTTATAAATATACCGCATCGATGCCACAATTGCTCCGGTATTGACCGAAACCGTGCGGTTTTTATCGGGAACGAAAATGAAGCTCCCCGGCAAACTTTCCATATTGCCGTCAAAAGCCAGCCCAACGGCTTCGCGGTTTTTGTTGATCAGCGGACTGCCCGAATTCCCGCCAATGATGTCGTTCGTGGATACAAAACACATCGGCTGGCGCAGCAATTCGGCGGGCGGATTCAGCCAGCGTTTGGGCAAGGACCACGGAAACTTGCCGTTGAATGAATAATACCGGTCGTATAAACCCGCGAAGGTAGTCTGGTACGGCGCCATCGTTCCGTTGTACGGAAAACCCTTCACAATACCGTCGTTGATCCGCAGCGAAAACGTCGCATCCGGCGGAATGCCGGTTCCGTACACTTCATACAATAACCGCCCCAGGTTAGACCGCAAAACCGTCTGCCGACCGGTGATGGCTTTCGTCGCGGCAGATGCTTCCTGGTAACGCGGCACCGAAATCCGGGCGAGGGCCAGCAGCGGGTCATTATCGCCACTGATGGCGGCCGGGCCTTTGGTCACCAGATCGTTGATGTATCCCTGATCGTTCATTTTCGTATTATTCATCAGATACGCAGCCGCTTCCCTGGGCGATTTGCCGTTCAAAGCCGCCTTGACGTACGGATCGTCGTTGCCCAAAGCCGCCTGCGCTTCGCTCAGGTGAGCCGCCAGATAGGCTTCTTCCAGCGCCCGATCGGTCAGTTTGGGCGTTTCGAGCAATTCCTTGATTTGATCCGCCCGACCAGGATTTTGACGAGCGACTTCGGCATAAGTCACCAGCAAATGCGCAAATACCAGCAAATCGCCCCGCGCCAGTTCGCTCGGCGACAAATACGTGTTGTCTTTGTAATACTTTCGCAGATCACCGACGTTGGTCGCAATGTTATCCCACAATTTCAGATTGACGTCAAACCGCGAACCGGTCGTTCCGGGCGATGATCCGTTGGCGGCTTCGCTCTTTTTCCCGGAACCGGTGCTCAATTTGGCCTGTCCACGCCCGCCTTCCAGTCGCTGGGCATCGGCTTTGAATTGCTGTTCAAAAGCGCCTTTCCGGGCAATCAGATACGGGTCGCGCAATCCTTCCAACTGGCCGCCGTAGGCTTTCAGGCTGTTTTCAAAACTGAATATTTCGTTCTGGATGCTATCGTTTTTGGCTTTTGCGTTATAAACCTGCAAGGCATCGGCGCGGTTGCGGAGCAATTGCAGGATGTACGGTATTTTCAGATCGCGGTCGAATTCCAGTTCGGCTACGGTTTTCAGCCGCTCGGTGCTCCCCGGATTCCCGGTTACAAAAACCGGTTCGCCTTCCCTGATTCCGTTGGGATTGAATTTGAAGAAGTGGGTGGTTTTCAGCGGTTTTCCGTTGTCATATACCCGAAAAAAAGAAAAATCGAGCGCGTAGCGCGGATACGTAAAGTTGTCGGGATCACCGCCGAAAAAGCCCAGATCGAGCTCCGGCATCAACACCAGCCGAACATCGTTGTAGCGTTTAAAACCGTAGAGGGCGTAACGACCGCCATTGTAAAATGTGATCGTCTGCAATTCCAGCCCTTTCCATTCCGGCTGACTCCCAAATTCCTGCTTGATGGCCGCAAACTCCCGCTCGCGCAATTGCAGTTGTTCAGTTTCGGTTTTTCCATTGCCCATCGTGGCCTGCACACGGGTCGTAATGTCCTCAATTTTCAGCAACTGATCGACGTACAGGTTCTCTACCTTGCGCTCTTCGGCAAAGGTTTTGGCAAAAAAACCGGTCGCATTCAGGTTTTCGCCCTTCCGCTGCACGCCCGTCCCTGATTCCCGCGCGCAGTGGTGATTGGTCATCACCAGCCCGCTGGCCGACACAAATGATGCGGAACAATAATCGGCAAACCGCAGCGACGACAACCGCACCTCATCGAACCATTTCTGGTCGGGCGTAAAACCGTATGTTTTCTGGAAATATTCCTGGGGTGGCGTGTCGAACGTCCACATCTTGCCCATGTCGAATTGACCGGCCTTGACCGTGTCCGGATTCAGGGTCGTTTGGGCCGAAACAAAAACCGTCTTGACCAGAAATAGGGCTACGAATAATAACCTCATAGACTATGATTACAGTGATAATTAACTCTGATTTCAGCGATTACTGACTCTGATTACGGTGATTGTTGACTATGATTTCGGTGATTTTAATGATCAATTATGATTACAACGCAGATTAAAACAATGATAATCTACGATACGATGACGGGTTTGGATTGAAACCGCAATGGATCATTAAGTCACCCTAATTACAACAATAATCATGAATTATCATCGCAGCATCATAGTCATCATCAACATCACCGTAATCATAGTCCGTTTTTCACCACAAACTCCTCGGCCTCTTTCTCATCTTTCCGCACGAAAGGCCTGATGATGAGCCGGGTGCCGCGCTCGTAGGTAAACAGCCGGTAAATCCAGTTGCTCAACACGACCAGTTTGCTCCGGAAACCGATCAGGTAATAAATATGGACGAACAGCCATGCGACCCAGGCAATAAAACCGCCCAGGTGCAGATTTCCCGGCAAATCGGCGACGGCGCGGACACGGCCAATGATCGCCAGTGAGCCTTTGTCGAAATAATCGAATTTGGTCATCGGCTCGTTTCGAATCAGTTTGCGGAGATTTTTCGCCAGATGCTGCCCCTGCTGAATCGCCGGTTGGGCGACGCCGGGATGACCATTCGGCCATTTTTCGGTTTTCATCATCGCAATGTCGCCAATCGCAAAAATGTCGCTGAAACCATCAACCTGATTGAATTCGTTGACCGTCAAACGCCCCCCGCGCGCAATGATTTCTTTCTGAAAACCGTCGATGAGCGCACCCGTCACCCCGGCCGCCCAGACGACGGTCTGCGACCGGATTTGCTCCCCGGTTTTCAGCGTTACCACCTCGCCGTCGTAGGTATCGACCAGCGTTTTCAGTTTGATGATGACACCCAGTTCTTCCAGGTATTTCTGGGTTTTCGCGCTGGCTTCGGGTGACATCGGCGGCAAAACCCGGTCCAGCCCTTCCACGAGGTAAATTTTCATTCTACTGAAATCCAGACCCGGATAATCGCCCGGCAGGACGTGTTTTCGCATTTCGGCCAGCGAACCCGCCATCTCGACGCCCGTTGGTCCGGCCCCGACAATCACGAAATTCAGCAAACTCTCCCGGTTTTCGGGGTCCGTGGTAATGCTGGCCTGCTCGAACGATTGCAGCAACTGGCTGCGGAGGTTCAGCGCTTCGGGAATGGTTTTGAGCGAAAACGAATATTTCTGTACCTGCTCATTGCCGAAAAAGTTGGCTTTCGTGCCGGTTGCGATGACCAGGTAATCGTAATGCAGATCGCCGATCATCGTCTTGACGGTTTTCGCCACCGGATCGACGCCGAGGACACGAACCAGCCGGAAGTGAAAATCCTCGTATTCTTCGTCGAACATCTTGCGGAGCGGCTCCGCAATGGCGTCCGGTTCCAGCCCGGCGGTGGCAACCTGATAGAGCAGCGGCCAGAATCCGTGGTAATTCTGTTTATCAAACATCACAATCTGGAAGTCCTTGCCATTCAGCTTCTTTACCAGATTAAGTCCGCCAAAACCGCCACCGATGACGACCACCCGCGGCTTGGTAGTGGCGGGAATATTGAGCGAAAGTTTATCAAATTTTAACATGGCTGTCGTGTGTTTATCAGGTTGTTACCAAGGTAACCCGGCATTCGCAAAACTGTTAACTTCAGTTAGTGTATACTTTTTAAATGCCTTCTATCGTACTAACAAAGTATAGCAGCTACTAATGCCTGAATGAAGTATTTCTTCCCGTTTTATTTTTTGTTTTTGATGAGTGCGGTCAGTACCTCCGCCCAGTCTCTTTCTGCCCGATCCGTGACCACGGTGAGCGGATATGTTCGGGAGAAAGGGAGCCAGGAAGCGCTCATTGGCGTGAATGTGTACCTGCCCGGCACCTCGACCGGAACCGTCACCAACACCTACGGTTTTTATTCCCTCACGCTTCCGGCACAAGACAGCGTAACGATTGCCTTTTCCTTTGTTGGGTACGAAACCGTCCAGCAATCCATCCCATTTCGCACGAATGCGGAAGTCAATATTGTGCTGACACCCGGCCAGTTGCTGACCGAAGTGGTGGTAACCGGAAACCGCACCGACGAAAAAGTGAGCGAAAGTCCACAGATGAGTAAAATCGACGTCCCCGTTGCGCAGATCAAGAAAATACCGGCTTTTCTGGGCGAAAAAGATGTCCTGAAAGTCTTACAACTCATGCCGGGTGTACAGAAAGGCTCCGAAGGCAGCACCGGCATTTACGTCCGTGGGGGCGGCCCCGACCAGAATCTGATCATTGTCGACGATGCAATCGTTTACAACGCCAATCACCTGTTCGGTTTTTTCTCGGTGTTCAACGGCGATGCGCTCAAAAGCGTGGAGCTGATCAAAGGCGGTTTTCCGGCACGCTACGGCGGGCGGCTGTCGTCGGTGATTGAGATGAACATGAAAGAAGGCAACAAGGAAAAGCTCCATGGCGAGGGCGGTATTGGCCTGATTGCCTCCCGGCTGACGCTCGAAGGACCGTTGACCAAAAAGAAATCGGGGGCTGGTTCGTCGTCGTTTCTGATTTCGGCCCGGCGGACGTACCTCGACGTGGTGGCCCGGCCCATCATCAAGCAGCAAACCGACGGGCAAACCGTGGCCGGTTATTATTTTTACGACCTGAACGCCAAAGCCAATTACGATTTTGGCCCTAAAAACAAGCTGTACCTGAGCGGTTATTTCGGGCAGGACCGGTTTTACGCCGATGACAAAGAAAGCGGCACCAAAATCAACCTTGACTGGGGCAACACCACGGCGACGCTGCGCTGGAATCACCTGTTTTCGCAACGGCTTTTTTCCAATCTTTCGCTGATTTTCAGCAATTATAAATTCCAGATTTCGTCGGACGAAACGGATGCGGTTTCCTCCGATTTTTTCTCGCTGCGTTACAGCTCCGGCATCCGGGATTTTTCGCTGAAGTACGACGTCGATTTTTATCCGTCTCCGCAGCATTCCCTGCGGTTTGGCGTTCAGAGCATTGCGCACCGGTTTACGCCCAGCGCGGTAGTTTTACAGAATACGCTGATCAATCAATACACCACCAAAATCGACGCCATCGACGTGATGGAATCCGGTTTATACGCCGAAGACAACTGGCGGCCCAACGCGCGCTGGCGGATCAATGCCGGGCTTCGACTGAGTCATTTTATTCAGAAACAGGTCAATTATTTCCGGCCGGAACCACGCGTTTCGGCGGCTTACGTTCTGAAACCGTCGCTGTCCGTCAAGGCGTCGTATGCGCTGATGAACCAGTACGTGCATTTGCTTTCCAACACCGGCATCGGTTTGCCGACCGATCTCTGGGTGCCGACGACCGATCAGGTAAAACCGCAGCAATCGCAGCAGATTGCCGTCGGCATCGCGAAGGATTTTGCCGACAAAGGCGCGACGCGGGGTCTCACGCTGACCGTCGAAGGCTATTACAAAACCATGAATAACATCATCAATTACCGCGAGGGCGCCAGTTTTTTGCTCATCAACAGCCCTGAATCGGCCAATCAGGTGCGGTGGGAGGATAACGTGACGGCGGGCAAAGGCTGGTCGTATGGCGCGGAAGTCTTGCTACAGAAAAAACTGGGGCGGTTTACGGGCTGGACCGGTTACACCCTTTCCTGGACGCAGTGGCAGTTTGCGGAACTGAATTTTGGCAGGAAATTTTACCCCCGCTACGACCGGCGGCACGATATTTCGGTAGTCGGGATTTACGAACTCAGCCCGCGCATTACGCTATCGGGAACCTGGGTCTACGGAACCGGAAACGCGCTGACGGTTCCGCTGGCGAAATACCAGGCCACCACGCACCAGGCCAACCCGATTGTCAACAACGACAACTCGTTTATCAATCAATTTTTTGGTTACGGGCGGGCGGTGAACGACTACAGCGAAAAGAACAGTTTCCGCGCCGAAGCGTACCACCGCATGGACATCGGCATTCAGTTTCACAAGAAAAAACGGCACCACGAGCGCACCTGGGAGGTCAGCGTTTACAACCTCTACAACCGCCGGAATCCGTTTTTTTACCAATTAACGACCTTGACGAACGAACAAACCAAGCAGCCGACGAAGACGGTTTTCCAGCGGTATTCGGTTTTTCCCATTGTTCCATCGGTCACGTACGGTTTTAAATTTTAACGGTATGCGATTTTGTTTTTCATCACTGTTGGCGCTGGTGCTACTGGTCATGATGGCCTGTCAGAATCTGGTGACGGAAATTGACCCGTCCAACCTGCCGCAAATTCAGAGCAAACTGGTAGTTAACGGTTATTTATCCCCCCAGGATACGGTTTTGGCTGTTTCGGTTTCGAGTTCGCAAACGGTTTTGGGTGATGTTGCGACGGATTCGGTCAATACGGTTCGGGGTGCGACGGTTACGCTGGCGAGCGAAGGAAAAACCGTTACGCTGGCCTACCATTCCGACCAGCGGGTGTATACCGCCGACGCCCGCCAGTTCCCGATTCAGGCCGGGAAAACCTACACGATTCAGGTCAGTGTGGCGGGTTACGAAACCGTGAGCAGTTCCTGTACGATTCCCCAATCTGTCCCGGTTGCGGAGATCAAACTGGATTCCAACCGGCTCTTTTCCGGTCCCTACATCGACTCCGGCTGGGCGTATACGGTTCGGGCAGTGTGGCAGGACCCGGCGGGTGTGACCAATTATTACCGGATTGCGGGGTACGCCGAGTGCATCAACCGGATTCCGCGCACGCCCACTGCGCACATCGATTCCACGACGCCAAAGGTATTGCTGCGGGGCATCATCGGTTTTGGGCGGCAGGATCAGTTTATCTCCGATCAGAATCAGGACGGGCAGTTGCTGCTTTCGGCGCGTGGCGAGGTGCCGTCTTTTTTCAATTATTCCTTTTACGATGCGCAAACCCAGATGACGTATTCCGGCGATTATCCCTATGCCAAGCCGCTGACGATCCGGGTTTCCGTTCTGCAGACCGACGAAAATTATTTCAACTACCACCGGGCCCGCCAGCAGCAACGGCAGTCGGCAAACAATCCGTTTGCCGAACCGGTCTTGATGCCGACGAATATTTCGGGCGGTTTGGGCTGTTTTGCGGGCTATAACCGTTCGACAAGGGTAGTGCTTGTGAGGTAGATAGGAACGCGGATGTGAAGGATTGAACGGATTTTCACGGATAAAATCTGTTTTGATCCGTTGTATCCGTCGCATCCGCGTTCCTATCAACTATTTCCGGGTTTGCAACTGCCGCAGAACCGTCTGCAACCGCTTCGGGTCATTCAGATAAGGCGACAGATCGAACAGCTCCACTTTGCGGAACTCGACCGGATGGCTTTCGCTTTGCAGCGCGATAAACCCCTGGCGGAGCAATTGCCCGTTTTTTTTCACGGCCGCGTCGTAATGAATGACGTTGCCGCCCCCGATCTGCGGTTTTTCGTAGGTCAGAACCGTGTCGCCTTCCACAATGTGTTTCACCAGCGAGTCGCCCAACACCAGAAATTCGGCGCGAACCCACCGGTCGCCGTGGTAGGTTTTGGATTTAGAGTCGATGCAGTGGGGCGTGAACAGCTTCCCATCCATCACCACATTCGTGCCGGGCGTGCAAAGGTTGGCCGTGTGCCGTTCGTGCTCCCCATCGCCCCCCAGCAATTGCGCTTCGATGGAAATCGGAAAGTCCTGCTCAACACCCATCGTTTTCGGGTCCTGGCAATGCAGCATCGCTCCGCTGTTGCGGATGGCCCAGCCCGGCCCACCCGCTACCTGGTCGCCCACAAACCGGTATTCGACCGCCAGCAGATACGACGAAAACGGTTTTTTGTAGAAAATGTGGCCGAACTGTTCGTCAAAGTTCTTATACTGGTCGTAGCGGACGACCATCTTCCCGTCTTCCACCCGGAACGTATTGCCGAAATTATCGTCGAGCGGGTGTTTCGAAATCTTGACCGACCAGTCTTTCAGGTCTTTGCCATTGAACAGCTGAATCCATTCCTCCGCCTTGGGCTGAGAACAGCCCGGGCGTAAACCGGTAAACAGTAACAAACTGATGAAATAGGATACTAGGCGCATAGTCGTAAAAGGGTCATTTCAGGTATACTCACTGCCCGAAAAAGGCGAAACCAGCGGCACTTTACTGTTTACAGTTTTTTGGAGTCAGTAACGCAGTACTCGTACTGCAACCCGTTGATGAGGCAGTTGTTCCCACAATAGGCTTTTGGGAGATAAACTAGTCCGTGGTTGCAAAAAAACGCATCTTTGGCGTATGAAACTATTGCTGGTAGAAGATGAGGTCAGTGTCGCTTCGTTCATTCGCAAGGGCGTGGAGAGTGAAGGCTATGAAATCGACGTGGCCTACGACGGCCAGATTGGTCAGCGACTGGCCGATCAGAACCTGTATGATGTCATTGTTCTGGACGTCAATCTACCCAAAATCAACGGTTTCGATCTGTGCGCCCACATCAAACAGCAATCGCCCCGGCAAGCGGTTTTGATGCTGACGGCGCTCGACAGTTTGCCCGACAAGGAAAGCGGTTTTGGGGCTGGTGCGGATGATTACCTCGTTAAACCGTTTGAATTCCGCGAACTGATTCTGCGGGTAAAGGCGCTGGGCCGACGAAACAGTGCCTTTTCCGGGCAGAAAACCGTTCTCCGGCTGGCCAATCTGGAGCTGGACACCGAAGCCCGTCGGGTCACCCGCGCCGGACAACCCATTGAATTAACCGCCCGGGAATATGCCCTGCTGGAATACCTGCTGGTCAATCAGGGACGGATTGTCAGCCGGGTAGACATCGCCGAACGGGTTTGGGACCTGCATTTTGACACCAACACCAACGTCATCGACGTTTACATCAATTACCTGCGCAAGAAAATTGACAGGAATTTCGAACCCAAACTGCTGCATACCGTGGTGGGAATGGGCTACGTTTTACGGACGTAATCATGCAGATCAAGCACAAAATCATTCTCTGGTTTGCGTCGCTGGTCGCGTTTATCCTGTTGCTGTTTTCGGTGTATGTCTACAGCACCTACACCGGTTTTCGCCAGCGGGCCATCGAAGACCGGCTTGAGCGCAAGGCCCGGGTGACCGAACAGCTCCTGACGTTGCAGGGAACCGTGGCCGGGAATGTGATTACGTCCATGCCCGAACAGGTCGAATGGGTGTATTCGCCGGCCGACAGCCTGATTTACGCCAGCCAGCGCACCAATGATTTTCGGCCCGACCGGGCTTTTCGGGAGCGGGTTCGACGCCAGCGGCTGGTCCGGTTTAGTTACGAAAGTCCCGGCCACCTGCATCCCAAAGACGGCGTCGCCCTCACCTATCCGGGCCAGGCACCTTCCCCCGACGGGCGTGAGTTTGTGGCCATCGTAACGGCGTACGATCAGGATGGGTACCAGCGGCAGCAAGAACTGCGGGATTTGTTCATTCTCGGCAATGCAGCTGCCATCGTCCTGGTTTTGCTGGCCGGATACGTGTTTTCCCGGCAGGCGCTCAAACCGCTGGTTCACCTCATCAACCAGATCAATGCTCCGGAAGCCGGACGGCCGAATTTTCGCTTACGGCCCGACAATCCGAAGGACGAAGTCGGCGTGATGGCGCAGGCTTTCAACGACTTACTCACACGGCAGGAACGGCTGGTCGAAAATCAGCGGTCGTTCATTGCGCAGGCATCGCACGAGCTGCGAACGCCACTGACAACCATTAAAGGCTGGCTGGAAACCTCCCTGACCTACGATTCGGATACCGACAGCCTGAAGCGCGGGATGGTGCAGGCCGTCAGTGAACTCGACAAACTCACCGCCCTGTCGAACGGTTTGCTCCAGCTGGCCCGGATCGACGACGTGGATGCCCGGATCGACCGTCAACCGCTCGAACTGCTGGAAATCGTGCTCGATGCCGCCGATACGCTCGGTCAGCAACGGGCGGGGCAAACCCTGCTGGTTCAGGTCAGCGACGGTATTCTGCAACAACCCAACCCCATTACCCTGAGCGGAAATGCCTACCTGCTCCATACCGCGCTGTTGAACCTGCTGGACAATGCCGTCAAGTATTCGGCCGGAAAACCGGTTTCGCTCTCGGTCGATATGGACACCGAAGAACGGGTTCGCATCCGAATTGAGGATCAGGGCATTGGACTTAAATCGGGCGAGGAAGATCAGATTTTTCTGCCGCTGGTTCGGGGGACAAACGTGGCTTCCATCGAAGGGTTTGGCATCGGACTGACGCTGGCCCAGCGCATCATTGTGCTCCATCACGGTACGTTGCGGTTGCTCGACCGCCCCGGCGGTGGCACCATTGCCGAGATCATTCTGCCGCTGCCAATCGGTCCGGGTTCTAATGTCATCTAATTTGGCTCTAATTTCGTTCTAATCTCGATCAGGTAGGTTTGTCAATATCCCTAATCCGGAATGGCATGCTTACCAAGATAAAAAAATACCGCTGGCTTTTACCAGTCTGGATCAGTTGCTGGGCGAGCCTGGGCTGGGCGCAGCCGCCAACGCCCGACCGACTTACCTTAATCCAGGCACTGGAACTAGCGCGGACCAATTATCCGAGTCTGCGCAGCAAACTGGCGACCATCCGGGCCGCCGAAGCCGATCAACAGGGTTTGCTGCAATCGTTTCTGCCACAGGCCGGGGTGCAGGCTCAGTTGCTCAATGCCACTTCAAATCAGGTGCGGGGGGCTTACATTTCCAACGGTGGGTTACTCCTGCCCATTTCCGGCGTCCGAACGGATGATTTCAATGGCAAAGCCGCCTGGAGCAGCGGCACGTCGATGGTCGTTGACTGGGAAGCCGTTACGTTTGGACGTCGACAGGCCCGGCGGCAGCAGGCCCAACTAACCATCGAACAGGCGCAGGCCGATTACGAAGGCGAATTATTTACGCATCAGGTGCGGGTTTGCGATGCTTACCTGCTGGCGCTGAATGCCCGGAAAGCCGTGGCGCTGCAAACCGTCAATCTGGAGCGGGCGCAGGCGCTGCAAACGATCATTCGGGCCAGCACCGAAGGCGGTTTACGACCCGGGATCGACAGCGCCGTGTCCAATACGGAAGTCGCCCGCGCCCGCTTGCAGGTACTGGAAAGTCAGCAGATTGCCCAGCAACAGGTGCTGCGGTTAACCGAACTGGTGGGGCAGCCCAACCCGGCCGTCGAGCTGGATTCCGTGGTTTTCTACGACCGATTGCCGCTGCTGTCGGCCCCGGCCGCTTCCAGCAGCCTTCACCCCCAGCTCCGGGTTTTCCAGAAAGGACTGGAACTCAGTCAGGCCAACGTCAACTGGCTGAAAACCACTGCCTTACCGTCGGTTTCGCTCCTTGGTTCGTTGCAGGGCCGGGGATCGGGCATCGGCAAGAGTCCCGAAGCCGACGGAACGTTCCGGATTGATCCTTCGCTGGGCGCCGGTTTGCCATTGCGGTCTTTTAATTACATCGTGGGCGTCACGGCCATCTGGCGACCCACCGATTTGTTCCGCACCAGATACGCCCTGAACGCGCAACGCGAACGGATTAACGCCTTCCAGCAGAATTACAACCAGCAAGCGCTGGCGCTCAAAACCGCCGATCAGAATGCAAGACTGCAACTGGAACTGGCCGGGCTCCGCGCCCAGCAGGCTCCCCTGCAACTGGATGCCGCCCGGCAGGCTTACGGACAGGCGCAGGCTCGCTACGAATCCGGTCTGGACAACATTCTGACGCTGACCCAGGCCACCGCACTGCTCAACCGCGCCGAAGTGGATCAGGCCCTGACCACCAACAGCGTCTGGCGGGCGCTGCTGCTGCGGGCGGCCACCGCCGGTGATCTGGATTCTTTTTTACAACAACTGCCCCGCTAACCTCATCGCTATGCTGAAAACTGCCTTAGCCAAACCCATTACAGTCATCGTCGCGATCGTGGGCGTCGTGGTCTTTGCGATCCTGGCTTTACTGAAAATACCGGTCGATATTTTTCCCGCCCTGAATCTGCCGACCATTTACATTGCCCAGCCTTACGGCGGGATGACACCCGCCCAAATGGAAGGATTTATTGCTACCCGCTACCAGAACCAGTTACTCTATGTTTCGGGGATCAAGGCCGTGGAGGTCAAGAATATTCAGGGGCTTTGTCTGGTCAAGTGCACGTTTTACGAAGACGTGAACATGGCGCAGGTTTCCGGTGAGGTGGCCAATCAGGTCAGTCGGGTCATGAATTACCTGCCGCCGGGCACCGTGCCGCCGACGGTGGTACGCTTCGATGCGTCGAGTTTGCCGGTCGGACAGTTGGTGTTCAGCAGCCGCCGGGCGTCGCTGGGCGAAATGCAGGACCTGGCTTCGACCCGCATCCGTCCCTTATTCTCCCAGATTCCGGGCGCGTCGGCTCCCCCGCCCTTCGGCGGAAACGAACGAACCGTGGTGGTGCGCGTATCCCCCGAACGCATGCGGAGTTACGAACTGACACCCGACGAAATCGTTCAGGCAGTGGTGAAAAACAACCAGATTTCGCCCGCCGGAAGTGTCCGGATTGGCGATTACACGGTGATGACTCCCAGCAATACCGTCCTCGACAAAGTCGATGAGTTCATGAACGTGCCGCTCCGCAAGGGCGTCGGCCCGACGGTTTTTCTGCGCGATGTGGCCACGGTGGAAGATGCCACCGACGTGCCGGTGGGGTACGCGCTGGTCAACGGCAAGCGGTCGGTGTATATTCCGGTGACCAAAACCGCCGACGCGTCGACGATGAGCGTCGTGAACGCCCTAAAGGCCCGACTCTCCGAAATGAAAGCGCTGCTACCGGACGATGTGCAGCTTACGTACGAGTTTGACCAGTCCAGGTACGTGACGCAGGCCGTGCACAGCCTGGCCGTTGAGGGCGGTTTAGGGGCGGTTTTGACCGGTTTGATGGTGCTATTGTTTCTGGGCGACTGGCGGAGTTCGCTGATCGTGATTCTCACCATCCCGGTTTCCATCCTGGCGGCCATTCTGCTGCTGAATCTCACCGGCCAGACGATCAACATCATGACGCTGTCGGGGCTGGCGCTGGCCATCGGGATTCTGGTCGATCAGGCCACCGTCGTGATCGAAAACATTCACCAGCACCTGGAAATGGGCAAACCCAAAGCCCGGGCCATTCTGGATGCCTGCCAGGAAGTGGCGTTTCCGCTGCTCCTGATCACCTTGTGTATTCTGGCGGTTTTTGCGCCTGCATTCCTGATGAATGGCGTGCCCCGGGGCATGTTTCTGCCCCTGTCGCTGTCGGTCGGTTTTACCATCATCGTGTCGTACATCCTGTCGCAAACCTTCGTGCCGGTTGTCTCGAACTGGTGGCTGAAAAACCACGTCCATGCCGCCCCGCACGACCTGAGCATTTTACCCGATTTAACAAACGGGCAGGAAACGCAGCAGGAACGGTACGAAAACCGCCATCCCACCAAAGTAAGCGGTTTTGAGCGATTCAAGCTCGGCTACCTCCGGTTGCTGGACGGCCTGATGGGTCGGCGGGTGCTGGTGATAACGGTATACGGCCTGCTGTGTGCGGTTTTGATTGGTGTCGGTTTTACGCAGATCGGGCAGGATATGATGCCCCGGCAGAACCACGCCCGCCAGTTTCAGGTCCGGATTGTGGGGCCACAGGGGTTGCGCATCGAACGAACGGAAGAGCTGACCAAACAGGTGATTCAACAAATTGGCGACATTGTCGGCAACAAGAATATCGCCATTTCGTCGGCCTTTGTGGGCATGACGCCCTCCAGCTACGGAACCAGCGCCCTGTACGTATTCAATTCGGGACCGCACGAAGCGGTTTTGCAGGTGAACCTTTCCGACGCATACGAGGTTCGGTCGCTCGACGCCCTGAAGGAGCAAATCCGTCGGCGCGTCCGGCAGAAGCTACCCAACGTCCGGCTTTCGTTCGAACCCATCGACCTGACCGACAAGATCATGAGCCAGGGTGCGCAGACGCCGATCGAAATTCTGGTGGGCGGTAAAGACCTGAAGGAAGGGCAACACTACGCCAACCGGCTGCTGGCGCGGCTGCGGGAAATACCGTACCTGCGGGATCGGCGCATCAACCAGCCCCTGAGTTACCCGACGGTTCAGATTCAGGTGGATCGGGAGCGGGCCGCACAACTGGGCCTGAGTACCGACGAAATTGCGAAATCGCTGGTGGCCGCCACTTCGTCGAGCCGGTTTACGGCCAAAAACCTCTGGCTCGATCAGTCAAAAGGGTTTGCCTACCAGGTTCAGATTGAGCTGGAACAGGAACATATGAAGTCGGTGGCGGATATTCAGAGCATTCCGCTCGTGAAAGGCCAGCTCCGCCCCACGCTGGGCGACGTTGCCACCATCCGGCCCACCAACGTGCCGGGGCAATACGACCGGATTGGTCCCCGGCGCATCATTACCGTTTCGGCCAATGTCAACAACACGGATTTGGGCACGGCCACGCGGGATGTGCAGGCGGCAATCAAGGCGGCTGGCGAACCGCCGAAGGGTTCGGTGGTCGAACTGCGCGGACTGGCCCAACTGCTTCAGGAAACGCTAAGTAGCCTGCAATTCGGTTTGGGACTGGCCATCGTCGTAATCTTTCTGCTGCTGGCGGCTAATTACCAGTCGTTTAAAGTCGCGGCCGTTGTGTTGGTAAGCGTACCCGCGGTGCTGGCGGGTTCCCTGACGCTTTTGCTGACAACCGGACAGACGTTGAATCTGCAATCGTACATGGGAATCATTATGTCGGTCGGGGTTTCGGTGGCCAACGCCCTGCTGCTGGTGACCAACGCCGAATCGCTGCGAATCCGGTACCGCGACGCCAAAGCAGCAGCGCGGGTGGCCGGGGCGGCCCGCTTACGGCCCATTCTGATGACGGCGCTTGCCATGATTGCCGGGATGATTCCGATGGCCAGCGGCCTCGGCGAATCCGGGGAGCAAACCGCCCCGCTGGGCCGGGCCGTCATCGGCGGTCTGCTGTTTTCCACGATTGCCGCCCTGCTGATTCTGCCGGTGGTTTTTGCGAGTGTGCAGCGTCGCACCCACTTCGATTCGCCCTCGCTCGATCCCGACGATCCGGACAGCACGGTTTTCGATGGAAACCGCTCCGAAACTGCCGTTCTTGAAACTGTTTAACGCCTTGAAACGATCAAAACCATGTTATTTCCTGCGCATATCCGACCTTATGTAAGCCTGCTGCTGTTAGCGGGCTCCGGTTTATTTTTGAACAGTTGTGGCGATTCATCGGCGGAAAACAACCGAATGGCGGAGGTTCCGCTCGATGAAGAAATTCGCTACGAAGCCGTCCGACTCACGGCGTCCCAACCCACGCGGGAGCTCAACCTGCCGGGCGAACTGGAAAGTTATTACGAAACCGACCTCTATCCGCGCGTCAGCAGTTACGTCAAAGCGCTCCACGCCGACATTGGCGATCGGGTCAGTCAGGGACAGGTGCTGGCCGAACTGGAAGCGCCGGAACTGACGGCCAACCTCACCGAAGCGTATTCGAAAGTCAAAGCCGCCGAAGCCGTTTACGGCGCCAGCAAAGGCACCTACCAGCGGGTGTTGCGGACGAGCAAAACCCTCGGCGCCATTTCGCCGGTGGATCTGGATGCCGCCCGGACCAAAGCGGTTTCGGACAGTCTGGCGGTGGTTGCGGCCAACGCTCACTACAGCTCGGTGCAGCAACTGGTGAGCTACCTGAAAATAACCGCTCCGTTTTCGGGCGTTATTACCGACCGGCGGCTGTCACCCGGCGCGTTTGTGGGGCCGGGCGGACAAAACGGCGTTCCCATCCTGAAAATCAAGCAACTCGACCGGCTGCGGCTCCGCATTGCGGTTCCGGAAGCGTACCTGGGCGATATCCGGCGCGGAAATCCGGTGCAATTCGCCGTGCGGAGTTTTCCCAATCAAACCTTTACCGGGCGCATCAGCCGCGTTGCCAACAGCGTACGGCCCGAAACCCGTTCCGAGTTGGTGGAAATTGATTTCCAGAACAAGGGCGGCAAGCTCAAACCGGGGATGTTTGCCTCGGCCCGGCTGCCGGTCAGTTCTTCGGGCGAAGGGAGCATGTACGTGCCCAAGTCGGCCGTGATCAGCACAATGGATCGCACATTTGTCATAAAAGTGGTCAACGGAAAAGCCGTGCGAACCACCGTTCAGAAGGGCGACGATGCCGCCGGGCAGACGCAGGTGTTTGGCGACCTGAAACCGGGGGAAGTGATTTTGAAAACCGCCAGCGAGGAAATGGCCGACGGGGCCTCTGTTCACATACAGGAGGTGAAAGGGTAATAATGCACGGCACGTCGGCGAATGAACAGACGTAAGTTCGATGGCGATCTGTTTTCTGTTCGGCGGCTTTGCGGTAAAATCCGTTATAAAGTACGAATTCAACGCGAACCTGTGCCGGGCTCAGAAGCAGACTCGTCTGCTTATCTGTACAAGGTAGAAAAACCATGGCGACCAAACCGGACCTCCGCTCCTGAAAACCGCCCGGACATCAACGGCTTATTTCGCAAACGGAACTGGCAGAACGAGTGAATAAATGCTGATTAATCGTATCTTGGGTAACTCATTTACCATCTCTCTTTTAGCGAATGAAACGGCTGTTTGCGGTGCTGTGCCTTCTGTTTTGCGGCTTCAGCAGTCCGGGGCAGATCCGCCATACCGTCAGCGGTTTCGTTTATGAAGAAGGCCCCGGCAAAGCCCTCGGTGGCGTGAACGTCTATACGCCCGATCGAAGCTACGGAACCGTCACCGACCCGAGCGGTTTTTTCACGTTAACCCTGCCCGCTCAGGACAGTCTGACGCTGGTTTTTTCGTTCGTAGGCTACCAGCCGTTCCGGCAAACCGTTTCTTTCCGCACCCCGCAGCACCTCCGGGTCTTTTTATCCGTTGGTCAACTCCTGCGCGAATTAACCGTCCGTTCCGCTTCGGCCGATCGATCGGTCAGTGAGGTTCCGCAGATGAGTCAGCATCAGATTTCGGCCAGTCAACTTGAAAAAATACCGGCTTTATTGGGCGAAAAAGACGTTTTGCGGGTTTTGCAACTGTTGCCGGGTGTTCAGAAAGGTTCGGAGGGAAACACCGGCATTTACGTGCGCGGGGGTGGCCCCGATCAGAATCTGATTTTGCTCGATGAAGCCGTTATCTACAATTCCGGGCATTTGCTGGGCTTTTTTTCGGCCTTCAATGGCGGTGTCGTCCGGAATGTCGAATTGACCAAGGGCGGTTTTCCGGCGCGGTTTGGCGGACGGCTTTCGTCGGTGATCGAGGTCAATACGAAAGAAGGAAATTCGGAAAAACGGACCGGAGAAGCCAGTCTCGGACTGGTTTCGTCGCGACTGATGCTGGAAGGGCCGCTCGGTAAAAAACGCACTTCGAACCATCCGGCCTCTTTTCTGATTGCGGGACGCCGAACGTATATCGATCTCGTCACCCGCCCGTTTGCCGCTTCAACGCCGGAATCCACCCAGAGCAACACCTATTTTTACGATCTGAATGCCCGGCTGGCTATTCCGCTGGGCCGAAAAGACCGGTTTTTCCTGAGCGGTTTTGCGAGTCGGGATGCGTTTGTCAATCGCCAGAAGTCGGGGAGCAGCCCATTGCAGGGCAATTTGAATTGGCGCAACGCAACCGCTACCTTTCGCTGGAACCACCTGATTACCGAACGGGCGTTTACCAATCTATCGTTCATTTACAACCAGTACCACCTGAATGTCGCCAACGAAGGCGTCGGCCTCCGCGACACAAGCAGCCTGCGGTATGCGTTGCGCTACCGGTCCGGCATTCGGGATCTTTCGCTGAAATACGCGGTCGATTATTTCCCGGCCCATCACCAATTCCGCTTCGGCTTTCAGGCAACGCAACACCGGTTTACACCCGGTGCCGTTGTGACCACGGGCGATGTCGATCCCACGGCCCCCCGCCTGTTCATCGACGCCCTGGAATCCGGTTTATACGCCGAAGATACCTGGCGACCAGCCGCCCGCTGGAACGTAAACGCCGGTTTTCGGCTCAGCCATTTTCTACTGATTCAAACCGGTTTGTTACCCCAAACCGGAAAACCGATCGGCCAGCCGGAAGGCACATCGTCCCGCGCCGGGCGACCCATTCAGTATCTGCGCCCCGAGCCCCGGCTATCGGTGGCCTACCAGGTAAAACCGTCTTTTTCGGTCAAGGCGTCGTATGCGCTGATGAATCAGTTTACACATCTGCTGTCGAACAACGGCACCGGTTTGCCCGCCGACCTCTGGATTCCGACCACCAACCGGCTTCGCCCGCAGCAGGCCCGGCAGGTTGCCGTTGGGCTGGCCAAAGACTTTATTCAGGCCGATCGCCCCGGCCGAAATCTGGCCGTTACGCTGGAAGGGTACTATAAAATCCTTAGTAACAGCCTCAGTTACGTCGAAGGCGCCAGTTTTTTGCAGGAAGCATCCGTGCAACCGGCCGACGACAAACCCTGGGAAAACAACATTACGTCCGGGCGCGGCTGGTCGTACGGCGGAGAATTTCTGATCCAGAAAAAAACCGGTCGGCTTTCGGGCTGGCTGGGCTACACCCTTTCCTGGGCCTGGTCGCAGTTTCCGGGCCTGAACGGTGGATTGAAATTCCACCCGCGCTACGACCGGCGGCACGACGCGTCGATTGTTGGAATGTACGAGCTAAAACCGGGCGTTACGTTTTCCTGGACCTGGGTGTATGGCACCGGGCAGGCCCTCACGCTGCCGATCTCCCGGTTTTCCGGTTACGAAAACCGCCCGACTTCCGCCGTAAATTCCGGCAATGCCGCGCAACAACTGTTTGGTACCGCGCCCAATGTCAAAGAATACGGTGGGCGGAATAGTTTCCGGACCGAAGCCTATCACCGGCTGGATGTCGGCTTTCGGTTTCAAAAGCAGCGAAAGCGGTTTGCGCGGACCTGGGAAGTTGGCGTTTACAACGTTTACAACCGCCGAAATCTCTTTTATTATTCGCTGGAAGGGAAAGATCAGGGCGTTGGCAAACACTCCAAAAGTGTCCTATACAAATATTCGCTGTTTCCGGTGGTTCCTTCGTTCAGCTATACGATTTCGTTCTAAGGAGATGAAAAGATTGGGATGGTTTTTATGGACGGTTTTTCTGATTTCCTGCCAGAATCTGCGTCAGGAAGTCGAACCACAGCAGCTGGCGGATCAACCGGTCAAGCTGATTGTCGCCTGTTTTATTTCGCCACAGGATACGGTTTTGGCCGCTAAAGTGGCCCGTTCGCGCCCCATTCTCGATAACGAAACCGTCACCAATCTGGAGATTTCCACCGCCACGGTCACCCTGCAAACCGGTTCGCGCAGCGTGGTTCTCGCGTATCATTCCAAACTCCGCTACTACCGGGCCGATCCGAACCAGTTTCCCATTCGGGCCGGAGAGACGTATCAACTAACCGTGCAAACGCCGGATGGGCAGCGCGTGGAAGCCACGACAACCGTCCCGGTTTCGGTTCAGTTGCAGCAGATTCGGCTCGACTCGGAAGTGGTTCTGGAAAATGAAGTGCAGCGAAAACGTCTGTTTGCGCGGTTTTTCTGGTCCGATGCCGCCCATCAAACCGATTATTACGCTGCGGAAGGGATCTTCACGTACCGCTGCCCTGGCTGCACTCCGCCAAAGACAGTCCGCCAGGCCGTTCAGTTTGTCACCAACCGGTTTTACACCGATCCGGAAAGTAGCGCCCAACCGATGGTTTCCGAAAAAGGATACCTGGGTGTTTCCATTCCGATCAATCAGCGGTTTTTCCCCGGCGTTTTTAGCAAACCGTTCATTCTGACGGCGGATTTGCTGCACCTGAGTCCGGACTATTACCGCTACCACGAAGCGCTGGAACGACAGCAGCAAACCAGCACCAATCCGTTTGCCGAACCGGTCCCGATTCCGACCAACATTGCGGGCGGTTTAGGTTGTTTCGGGGCGTACAACCGCTCCACCATGACGTTGACGCTGAAATAAGTTACGCACATCCTAGCCTTTATTCCATTTCATAAAATCTGTTAACTTCCAACCTTTCCATACTTTTCCGTCTCCTTCATCGTATAACAAGCGAAATCCATCCACTCGCCTTATTCATGAAGCATCCGTTACTGTCTCTGTTTTTTCTGGTATGGTATGGCCTTTCGGCAAGCGCGCAAAGCCCGGCAAACCGGTCTACCGTTAGCGGTTATGTTCGTGAAAAAGGCAGCCAGGAAGCCCTGATTGGCGTCAATGTGTACCTGCCCGGTACCTCAACCGGCACCACCACCAACACCTACGGTTTTTATTCCCTGACGCTCCCGGCGCAAGACAGCGTTGTGCTGGCGTTTTCGTTCGTAGGTTACGAATCCGTGCAGCAAACCGTCTTTTTCCAACGAAATACCGAACTGAACATCCAGCTCATGCCCGGTCGGATGCTGTCGGAAGTGACCGTAACCGGCAATCGTTCCGGCGAAGAGAAAGTCAGTGAAAGCGCGCGCATGAGTACCATCGACGTGCCGATCGACCAGATCAAGAAAATACCGGCATTTCTGGGGGAAAAGGATGTTTTGAAGGTCCTGCAACTGATGCCGGGCGTGCAGAAAGGCTCCGAGGGCAGCACCGGCATTTACGTGCGCGGGGGCGGCCCCGACCAGAATCTGGTCGTTATGGACGATGCCGTGGTCTACAACGCCAATCACCTCTTCGGTTTTTTCTCGGTGTTCAACGGCGATGCGCTCAAAAGCGTGGAGCTGATCAAAGGCGGTTTTCCGGCACGCTACGGCGGGCGGCTGTCGTCGGTGATTGAGATGAACATGAAAGAAGGCAACAAGGAAAAGCTCCATGGCGAGGGCGGTATTGGCCTGATTGCCTCCCGGCTGACGCTCGAAGGACCCATTCAGAAAGGCAAGTCGTCGTTTCTGGTGTCGGCCCGCCGGACGTACCTCGACGTGCTGGCGCGGCCGTTGATCCGGGCCGAAAGCAAGGGCGAAGCGATGGCCGGTTATTATTTCTACGACCTGAACGCCAAAGTCAACTATGATTTTGGCCGGAAAGACAAGGTTTACCTGAGCGGTTATTTTGGCCGCGACCGGTTTTTCGCCCGCGAAACGCCGAAGAAAGAAGTGTCTGACAAAACCAGCGCCGGGTTGTTCTGGGGCAACGGCACGGGAACGCTGCGCTGGAATCACCTTTTCTCCGAAAAACTGTTCTCCAATGCGTCGCTGATTTTCAGCAATTATACCTTTCAGATTTTTTCGGATCAGGAATCAACCCGGCGCAACGGCAATGCGCTCGAAACCGAGACCTACCAACTTCGTTACAATTCCGGCATTCGGGACGTGGCGTTTAAATACGACCTCGATTTTTACCCCAATCCCCGGCATTCGGTCCGGTTTGGTTTGCAGACCACGAACCACAAATTTACGCCCAGCGCCATTGTTCTGAAAGACACGGAGGCCGAGCAATTCCGCACCGAAGTGGATGCGATCCGGGTGCAGGAATCGGGCGTTTATGCCGAAGACACCTGGAAACCCAACGAACGCTGGCGGGTGAATGGCGGTTTTCGGCTGAGTCTTTTCCAGCACAAAGCCGTGAATTACCTCCGGCCCGAACCGCGCCTTTCGGCGGCTTTTGTGCTGAAACCGGATTTCTCGTTCAAGGCGTCGTATGCGCTGATGAATCAGTACGTTCACCTGCTGTCGAACACCGGCATTGGCCTGCCGACGGATTTGTGGGTGCCCACCACCGACCGCATCAAACCGCAACAGTCGGAGCAGATTGCGGCCGGTTTTGCCAAAGATTTTACGAAAGCGGGCAGTTTGTTTCGGGGCATGACGCTGACCGTGGAAGGCTATTACAAGACGATGAAAAACATCATCAACTACCGCGAAGGCGCCAGTTTTTTACTCATCGGCAACCCGGAATCGGCCAATGAAGTGCGGTGGGAAGACAACGTGACGGCGGGCAAGGGCTGGTCGTACGGCGCAGAAGTGTTACTGCAAAAGAAAGTCGGGCGGTTTTCGGGCTGGCTGGGTTACACGCTGTCGTGGACGCAGTGGCAGTTTCCGGAGCTGAATTTCGGGAAGAAGTTTTTCCCGCGTTACGACCGGCGGCACGACATTTCGGTGGTCGGTATTTATGAACTCAGCCCGCGCATTACGTTGTCGGGCACCTGGGTTTACGGCACCGGCAATGCCCTGACGGTTCCGCTGGCCGAATATTCGCCCCGCCCTCACCAGCCGGTCAATAACCCCTCGAATGGGTATTATCCAGGCGGTTTTATTCCCTTTTTCGGTCAGACGGCCAACGATTACGGACCCAAAAACAGTTTCCGGGCGGAACCGTATCACCGCATGGATTTTGGCATTCAGTTTCACAAAAAGAAACGCCACCACGAGCGCACCTGGGAGTTCAGCGTTTACAACCTGTATAACCGCCGGAATCCGTTCTTTTATGCCCTGCAAACGAAAGCGGGGGAAACGCCGACCGCACCGTCGACGACGGTTTTGAAGCGGTATTCTGTTTTTCCGGTAGTTCCGTCCTTTAGTTATAATTTCAAGTTCTAGATCGATATGCGGTTTTTACTCTTTCTCCTCCTCGCCGGTTTACTGGTTTCGCTGACGGCCTGCGAAAGCCTCATCAATGAGGTCGATCCGGATCGTTTGCCAACGGTTGAACGGAAGCTGGCCGTTCAGTGCTACATTTCTCCGCAGGATTCGCTCCTGATGGCCACCGTCACGCTATCGCAGCCGGTTTTGGAACCAAGAAATTCAGCGATTTCGAGTGAAATAAAAGTCGTTTTAACGGAAGGGAACCGGTCCATCGAACTGAAATACGATCCGAAGCAGTACGCCCACGTTGCTGATTCCCGGCTGTTCCCGATCGTAGCCGGAAAAACGTACCGGTTAGCCGTGCAATGGCGCGAGCTGTCGGCTTCGGCCTCCTGTACGGTGCCGGAAGCGGTTCCGATTACGTCGGCCCGGCTGGATTCAACGCGGGAGTCGAACAACTGGGGTGGTGGTTCATCCCGCTGGATTTACGACGCCCGGCTGACCTGGAAGGATCCGGTGGGCCAGGCCGATTATTACCGGGTTGCGGGTGAACTCCGGGCCAATCAGTGGGTGACGCTGAGCCGGTACGTAGCGGGGCAAAGTCGGCCCGATACCTTTCAACGGCGGCTTTTCATGCAATCCCCGCTTTTTTTTGACGCGACCAGCCAGCATATTTCCGATCTGAGTCAGGACGGCCAGTCCATTACTTCACCGAAAGGGAATCTGCCGAACTACCTCAGTTATACCTATTTCGATAGCCTGAGCAATGGGTCCTATAACGGTTATATCCCGCTCACCCAACGCCCGGTTTCGGTCAGTGTCATGCTGCTGCACGTGGATAAAAATTATTACGATTATCACCGAACCCTTCAGCAACAGGGCGATATCGAAGGCAATCCGTTTGCGGAACCGGTTTTAATTCCCACGAACATCACGGGCGGCCTGGGCTGCTTTGCCGCGTATAACCGCACGACGATGACAATTAGTCTGAACTAAGAAAGGCCTGCCCCGCACGGTATATGTTGGCTATTTTCAGAGATATGATCCTACATTTGTCAGGGATGACAACTCTCTTTCAGCATTGCGATGTTCAGGCTTATTTACACCGTTTTCTTTATCGGAGTAACTCTGGTAGGTTTGTTTCTAACGGATTATTTATACAGAAAACTAGGCTTACTGGTTATCCTGACACCCGGTCCGTTTCTAATTGGTTATGGATTAATGAAAGTTGCCCGGTATAAGCAATAGTAAGGAGTGTTTTCCAACAGATTGGCGAGCGTTTATCAAGACGCGCCCGGCTTTCAACCGTAAGCATTCCGCCGTGGCCTTTGCTGATGATGTCATAACTCAGGGAGAGGCCAGGTCTGGATCCTTGCCGGTGGGTTTGGTGGTAAAAAAAGCTGAAAAATCGTGACTTCCACGGTTTCGGGGCTGTCGGTACCCTTATCCCGCACCCGAATCTCTACATCACCCCGGCCTCTTCCTTCCGGAATATCAAAACAAAAAATCCCGCAATCGGTAGATTACGGGATTTTTGCTGTGCCGAAGGCGAGACTCGAACTCGCATGAACTCACGTTCACACGCCCCTGAAACGTGCGTGTCTACCAGTTTCACCACTTCGGCATCGGGGTTCCCATGACGGGACTGCAAAGATGCAGGGTTTTGATTTTTTATGCAAGCCGCTTTACAAGAAAATTTACGGTTTCCGCGTTTTTTTACGATTTAGCCGGTTTTTCCCGTCAAATTATAAAAACCGCTTATAATTCGACCGACTCGTACAACGACGGAATGTAGACATTCTGAAACCCGGCGCTCTGGAGTTTCTGCCGGAAAACCACCTGCCGGTCGTATTCGCCGTGGACCAGAAACACCTGTTTCACCTGCGCCGGATTCTGGCAGGACAGAAACTCGAGCATTTCGCGGTAGTCGCCGTGGGCGCTGAACGAGTCCATCACTTCCACATCGGCCTTCACCTGATAGGTTTCGCCGAAGATCTTCACTTGCGAATCGCCCCGCTTCAAGGCTCCGCCCAGGGTTTCCGGACCGCAATACCCCACAATCAGAATCGTGCAGCGCGAATCCTCGACGTTGTTTTTGATGTGGTGTTTGATGCGCCCGGCCTCGGCCATGCCCGACGACGAAATGATGATACAAGGCTCGTCGCGGGTATTAATGGCTTTCGATTCTTCCACGTCCGACACGTAATGCAGGTTCGGGAACGCAAACGCGTCGCCGTCTTTTTCGATGTAATCCAGAATTTCCGGGTTAAAACATTCGTCGTGTTCCTTCATCAACTGCGTCGCTTTCACGGCCATCGGACTGTCGATGTAAACCGGCAGACGCGGCAATTCTCCGTTGCTTTCGAGCTGATCGAGCGCATACACCAGCTCCTGCGTCCGGTCGACGGCAAAAGCCGGGATGATCAGTTTCCCCCGGCGCACCACGCAGGTTTCGTGGACAATCCGCAGCAAATGCGCCCGCATGTCCGGTTCCGGCTCGTGAAGTTTGTCGCCGTACGTCGATTCGCAAAGAATGTAATCGGCCTGTGGAAACGGCTCCGGCATTTTGAGTATCTTGTCGTGCGGTCGGCCAATGTCGCCACTAAAAAACACGCGCTTCTCCACCGGTTCGCCGGTTGGACCGGTTTCGTGGACAGTCAGGCTGATGGCGGCACTGCCGAGCAAATGGGCGGTATCGGTAAACAAAACATTGACTTCATCGCGGTTGATCCAGAATGTTTCGTCGTAATTGACCGGTTTTAGCAGCGCAAGGGCGCGTTCCACGTCATCGGTTTCGTACAGAATATCGAGCAATGCCCGGCCCTGGCGCTCCCGGCGCTTGTTCACCCGTTCGAGGTCTTTTTCCTGAATGTGGGCACTGTCCAGCAGCATCAGGTGGCAGAGATCGGCGGTGGCGGGGGTACAGTAAATCGGCCCGGTAAAGCCCTGACGAACCAGGCGCGGAATCAATCCGCAGTGATCGATGTGGGCGTGCGACAGGATTAGATAATCGACTTCGGCGGCTTTAAACCGAAAATCCTGGTTCAGGTCGTCGGTATTGATGCCCTGAAACAAGCCGCAATCGAGCAGGATTTTCGTTCCGCGTTGGGTGGTAATCAGGTGCTTACTGCCCGTTACGGTGCGGGCTGCCCCAAAAAATTGAAGTTTCATCAGAAAAATGGGTGAAAAAGTGAAAGAACGAAAGCGCGAAACCAAACCGCCGGAGCGATCAGCGCTTTTCATTGCCTGCAAGAGACGCTAAACGATAGCTGTTTCATAAACTGATTTTTACGGCAACCGGTTAAAGGATTGCATATTGGAAAAATTACGTTACATCACCAAAAAAGTCTGGCAACGGCGCTGGGTAAAAGCCTTGGTCGCGATGCTGATGCTGTTTTTGGGTCTGAATCTGGTTTTTCCGCTGAAAGTCCGCCCGCGCTATTCGACCATCATCACGGCGGCCGACGGAACCATTCTCCATGCCTTCCTTAGTGACGACGACAAATGGCGGCTGGTCACGGAACTGGACGAAATAACGCCGGTTTTGCGAAAAACCATTTTACACAAGGAAGACAATTATTTCTATTACCACCCCGGTTTTAACCCGGTTTCGATGGCGCGGGCGGTTTTTCGTAACCTGACCACCGGCCGCCGAACCTCGGGTGCTTCCACGATTACGATGCAGGTGGTCCGGCTGCTGGAACCCCGGAAACGCACGTACGGCAGTAAAATCATCGAGCTTTTTCGGGCGGTTCAACTGGAACTGTTTTATTCCAAAGACGAAATTCTGCAACTGTACCTAAACCTGATTCCGTACGGCGGCAACGTGGAAGGCATCAAATCGGCGTCGATGCTGTATTTCGGAAAACCGCCCCAGTTGCTGAGTCTGGCTGAAATCACGACGCTGACGATCATTCCCAACCGCCCGTCGAGCCTGCGACTCGGTTTGAGCAACAAGCTCATTGTTCAGGAACGAAACCGCTGGCTGAATCGCTTCCGAAAAACCGATCTGTTTACTGCCGAAGCGATTAACGACGCGCTGAACGAACCGCTCGACGCCCACCGGCGGGCCCTGCCCAAACTCGCTCCTCACCTGTCGCTGCGCTTGAAGAAAAGCAATCCCGACCAGCCGATTATTCATACGTTAATAAAGCCCAACCGGCAGGCGCAGGCCGAACAACTGGTGGCCAATTACGTCGGGCGGGTGCGGGCGATGAACATTCACAACGCGGCTGTTCTGGTGATCAATAACCAGACGATGGCGGTGGAAGCGTACGTCGGCTCGGCGGATTTTGCGAACGGTTACGACGGCGGGCAGGTCGATGGCGTCCGGGCGGTGCGGTCGCCGGGCAGTACGCTAAAACCGCTGCTCTACGCGCTGGCGTTCGACAAGGGGCTGATGACGCCCAAAACCGTGCTGAATGATGTACCAACGAGCTTTTCGGGCTACGAACCCGAGAATTACGACCGGCAATTTTACGGTCCCATCACCGTTGAATCGGCGCTGGCGAACTCGCTGAATGTTCCGGCGGTGAAAACCCTACAGCAGATCAGCACACCAACGTTTGTCGAGTCCCTGAAAAAAGCCGGCTTTGAAACCATCAAAAAGCAGTCGACAGGGCTGGGTTTGTCGATCATTCTCGGCGGTTGTGGCGTCACACTGGAAGAACTCATGCGCCTGTTTGCGGCATTCGCCAACGGAGGTCAAATGAGCAACCTCAACTTTGTTGCGCCAAATCAATCGGATGCTCCCGCGAAAAAAAGCCGCCTGATTTCGGAGGATGCGGCATTTTTGATTACGAACACGCTCACGCAGATCACCCGCCCGGATTTGCCCAACAACTTCGATAACAGCTACCACTTGCCGCGCATCGCCTGGAAAACCGGTACATCCTACGGGCGTCGGGATGCGTGGAGCATCGGCTACAACAAACGGTATACGGTGGGCGTCTGGGTCGGTAATTTTTCGGGCGAGGGGGTGCCGGAACTGAGCGGAGCCAACATTGCTACTCCGCTGTTATTCAGCCTATTTAATACGATTGATTACAACTCATCGAGCGGCTGGTTTCGGATGCCAGAAAGTTTGTCGATGCGCCAGGTGTGCGCGGAAACCGGTGACGTGCCGGGTGAAGCCTGCGAACACAAAATTGTCGATTACGCCATTATGGGCGTTTCGCCGTATCACCGCTGTCAGCACCAGAAAGCCGTCTGGACCAACGCAGTCGGCACGGTTTCGTACTGCGCTCATTGTTTACCCGACCAAAACGGCTCCGATGCGGATGGCGCGGTTCGCCGGTTTTATCCCAATCTGGCACCGGAACTGATTGCGTTTTACGAGAGCCGCCGGATTCCGTACTCGAAAATACCGCCCCACAACCCGGCCTGTACGCGGGTCTTTGCCCAGCAGGGGCCGCAGATTGTCAGTCTGAACAACGGCAGCGAGTATTTCATCAATCCGCATCAGCCCCAGCAGTTGCAGCTCAGTTGCCAGGCCGACAACGAGGTGAAAGTGGTGTACTGGTACCTGAACGACAAACTGTACCGAAAAGCCGCTCCCACGGAAGGCGTTTTCTTCAGTCCGCAACCCGGCTCGTTGAAAATTTCCTGCGCCGACGACAAAGGCCGCAATACCGACATCCGGATTTTAGTCAAAGCCGAGTAAATATTCAGACAAGAGATAATAGACAAGAGAAGTGAGACAAGAGAGTAGAGACCTGCATCTTGTGACTTTTTTAGTCTCTACTCTCTTGTCTAATCTCTCTTGTCTCATTTCTATCTTCTCTATGATGAACTCCAACCGACGTGATTTTCTACAAAAACTTTCAAAGGGCATTGGCGCATCGGCGCTTTCGCTGCCATTAGCGGGTTATGCCGCCACGCTGAACCAGCAGGATCAGTTTGCCCGAATCAACACGCTGGTTTCGCATCTGGGCGAACCGCTACAACCCGGCCGAAAACTAGGCATGGCGCTGGTTGGCCTGGGCTATTACAGCAAAAACCTGCTGGCTCCGGCGCTCCAGCAAACGCAGCATGTCCGGCTGGCCGGCATCGTGACCGGAACGCCGACCAAAGCCGAGGAATGGATGACCAAATACAACATTCCGAAAGCGAACGTTTACGACTACAAGAATTTTGATAAAATCATCGACAACAAAGACATCGATATTGTTTACGTCGTTCTGCCAAATTCGATGCACGCCGAGTACGTGATCCGGGCGGCCAAAGCAGGAAAGCACGTGATCTGCGAAAAACCGATGGCGGTTTCGGTGAAAGAATGCCAGGACATGATCGATGCGTGCAAGAAAGCAAACCGTCAGCTAGCGATCGGCTACCGGCTTCACTACGAACCCTTTACGCAGGAAATGATGCGACTGGGTCGTGAAAAAGTATTTGGCAATCTGAAGTTTCTGGAAGCCAGCGATGGTTTCAAAGCCGGTGATCCGAATCAGTGGCGACTGAAAAAAGCGCTGGCGGGTGGTGGCCCAATGATGGATGTGGGCATCTACGCCATTCAGGGTGTGCGGCTGGTGACGGGCCTGGAACCGCTTTCGGTAACGGCTCAGTTTGCGCCCAAAACCAATCCGGAGAAATTCAAGGACGTGGAAGAAGGCATGTACTGGCAATTCGAATTTCCAAACGGGATCACGTCGACGTCAACGACGAGCTACGCTGCGGGCGTGGAGCGGTTGTATGCATCGGCGGAAAACGGCTGGTTTGAGTTGCGCCCGGCGTTTGGCTACGGCCCGCTGAAAGGCATGACGAGCAAAGGCCCGATCGAAAAACCGGTGGTCAATCACCAGGCGATGCACATGGACGGTATTTGCAAGGATTTGATTGACGGGAAAGAACTGCCAAAGCACGTCACGGGTGAAGAAGGCATTCAGGACATGAAAATCATCACCGCGACGTATCAGGCTGCCGAAACCGGCAGGAAGATTAAAATTTAAAACCGTTTCGCGGAGTTGAGCGGAGAAAAAAAGAGTTAAGCAGAGAAAAATAATAATCCCTCCGCTTAACTCTTTTTGCTCTGCTCAACTCCGCGAAACAACTCTTTTCAACCTCTTATTTCTTCCGACCCATTGCGTACTTAATCCCGCCCAGGATGTGTTGCAGGAATTGCGGGTCGCTGTAGGATTCGTCGGTGTGGCCTGCGCCGGTGTAGAACGACCGGCCACCGTCGAAGGAGCGATACCAGATAAACGGGTGATTATCACCGTTTTTGCCACCTTCGTACGTTTTCTCATCCAGTTTTCCCAACACCTTCACTTCCGGCACGATGCTTTTGTAGTTGTACCACTCGTCGTAGCGCTTCCAGCGGTCGGGGAGATCTTTGGTCGCGAGGTGTTTTTTGTCCACGATCTCGATTTCGGCATTCTGCTGTTTCGGGTGGCTCAGAAAGTACGCGCCAACCAGCTGGTTATACCACGGCCATTCGTATTCCGTATCGGCTGCTGCGTGAATCCCGACAAAACCGCCCCCTTTTTTGATATACTGCTCGAAAGCCGCCTGTTGCTCGGCATTCAGGATGTCGCCAGTGGTGCTCAGAAACACCACGGCTTTGTATTTTTTCAGGTTATCGGTCGTAAAAACGGCCGCATTTTCGGTCGTATCGACACTGAAATTATTTTCTTCGCCCAGTTTCGCGATGGCGGCTTTGCCCACTTCGATGGACTTATGCCGGAATCCGGCGGTTTTTGAAAAAACCAGAATAGCGTCTTTAGCTTTTCCTTCACTGGTGCTGATGCCAGCCACGAAGCAGAGGACACCCAGGAACAACAAAATAGTTTTCATACACAGGTTTAGAAGTACAGCATCAAAAGTAGCGGTATTGTTGTACTTTACTGTATATTCCGGCAATTTCTTCGTCTGTTATGAAAGTACGACCTGCGGTGCTCCTGATCGAAAATAATCATTTGTTGCTGATGCAATACCGGTATGGTGAAACCGACGTCTACGGCCTGCCCGGCGGCAATCCCGACAAAGGCGAAACGCTGGATCAGACGGTGATGCGCGAATTGCGGGAAGAATTGGGCGTTGATGTCGAAGTCGGACCGATTGCGTTTGTCGGCGAAGTGATTTTCCCCGAAATCAAAGGCGTCGAACCGAAAGAGGACGTGCTGCACGTGGTTTTTTCGGGCGAGCTGATTGGCGGCATTCCCCAACTTAATCCGGAAGAAACCACGGCTTTGGCGGTTGTATGGAAACCGGTCCGCGAACTGGATTCACTGAACCTGTACCCGAATCTCGGTCAGCAAATTCAGCGGTGGCTCGGTTCGCAGGCGAATCTGGAATACATTGGCAAGATCAATCAGACGTTTTTCTGAGATTGGGATTTAGGCGCAATCAACACCCCAATAATCATCCCCGCTGTACTCGCCAGCAAACCGTAAACCAGCGCCGGGTAGTCGGTTTCAATGGCGAGACACACCAGCCAAACCGTAATTCCGATCAGCATCGACAGGATGCAGCCCAGCATGTTCGCCGGTTTCCAGTACAAACCGGCCGTCAGCGGCACAAACAGGGAAACCAGACTGAACGCCGATGACTCGCCGACCAACTCGAAGATGTTGACGTCGCGGGTGGCGGTCATCCAGACGCAGATGAGCGTGATGGCGGCCACGGCAAGCCGGATAATCAGGAGCAGTTTTTTATCGCTGCTGTCGGGCCGGAAAAACCGGTAGATGTTCTCGCCAAAAACCGTTGCCGGTGCCAGAATCGCCCCGCTCGACACACTCAGAATGGCCGACAGCAATGCGCCAAAAAACAGAATTTGTAACGGCAAACTCCCCTGCCGCAGCACCATATTCGGAATCAGCATCTGGTTGTCCTGATTCAAATCCGGCTGTAATTGTTTGCCCACCAGGCCGATGAACAGCGGCAACATGGCAATGGTGATATACAGGAATGACGCCAGATACGACGCCCGAACGGTCGTCTGCTCGTTTTTGGCCGACATCACGCGCTGAAAAACGTCCTGCTGCGGAATGGAACCCAAGCCAATGGTAATCCAGGCGGCAACCCAGCTTACGGTATCTTTCAGCGTGAGAGCGGGCAGGGGATTAAAGAAACCCGGTTTTGTTTTCTGAACAATACTTTCGAATCCGTCGGTCTGGTTGTAGAGAATCACCGCAATGATAACCAGGGCAATAACAATGATGATGTTGTGGAGAAAATCCGTGATCGACAGCGACCACATGCCGCCCATCATCGTGTAAATCATTACAATGGTGGCGCTGGACGCGATGCACCAGAAAATGGGTAAACCGGTTACGAGATTGAGCACAATGCCGATGGCGATGAACTGGGCCGAAATCCAGCTAAAATAAGAAGGAATAACCAGAATGGCCGAAATGAATTCCGCCGACCGGCCAAACCGGATTCTGAAATAATCGGAGAAGGTCGTGATTCCCAGGCGGTACAGCGGCCGGGCGTAAAAAGCACCGACCAGAAACAGACACAAGGCCGACCCGAACGGTTCTTCGATAATCGCCAGCAAACCGCCGTCGACAAAGGTGGCCGGAGCGCCCATGATCGTTTCGGAACCAAACCAGGTGGCAAACGTGGCCGAAGCCGCCAGCGCCAGCGGCAACCGCCGACCGGCCAGCACAAAATCCTGACTACTGGTTACTTTTCGGGCCGCCCAGGCACCAATGGCGAGGTTGGAAAGGAGGTAAAGAGCAATAAATGTGAGGAGCATTCGGTGAATAGGCTTTATTCACCAATAATAAACAAAAAACCGATGTGAGGCACACCGGTTTTTCTATCGTTTAAAACCACCCAAGCGGTTTTTATAATTTAATCGTCGAAGGCAAATACTTGGCGATCAGGTCTTCGTAATACGGTTTCAGTTCCGAAGCCACCGGCACCACCGGGCTTTTCGAGTATAGATCGTACGGGTTGAATTTGTCGACCCATTTGAACATGGCGTGATCGTGCTCGTCCATCAGGTGATTGTACGCTTTTTCGCGGTGTTGCGCGTAGAACGAGTGGTACCGGATCATGTACAGCGCCGGTTCGGGCAGGTGATCCTTCGTGATGTGGTACAGATACTCGTCGTGGCCCCACGACATCGTGACGTTTTTCAAGCCGCAGTTGGGCTCGTAAACGCCGTATTTGGTATTGTATTTTTCGTTGTAACTGTCCGGATTGGCGGCAAAATATTCGGGATAAACGATTTTATCGGAATGCGCACAGCCGACCGGGAAGGTATCGCCAACGACGGCCCATTGCGGTTCGCCGAATAGACACAGGACTTTGCCCATGTCGTGCAGAAAGCCGGTCAGCACAAACCAGTCGGGGTGGCCGTCGGCGCGGATGGCTTCGGCGGTTTGCAGCAGGTGTTGCAACTGGTCGAGCTCAATATCCGGATCGGAATCATCGACGAGGGTATTCAGGAACTCCATCGCACCCCAAACCGGGATTTCTTTTTTATCGAATTTCAGGAATTCCGCCCGTTTTTCCTGCACAAAATCGTACGTCTGGTACGTGTGATTCAACCGGTAAAATTCCCGAACCGTGTCGCGGGCGGGATCGTCGTAATTGCGGTATTCTTCCTTCGCTTTATGCTCTGGCTCGGGGTAACGGATCAGCAGATCATCTTCCCACTGTTCAAGGCTGGCGAGTGGATTGCGCTCGGTGTCGGTAAATGCCATAGTAAGGTAGCTGTTAGTAAGCCAATTAAAGGGTGTAAAGATAAGCATTCCCTGCACTATTTCAAGATGGATCGTATCCGAAATAGTCACTCAATTCGTCAGATTGTGCAACGCCCAGGCATCGGCGGATAGTTCCGTGCTTGGAATCACTTTTTGATTTTTGATGGGAACGCGGATGGGACGGATGAAACGGATTTTCACGGATAAAATCAGTTTTAATCCGTTACATCCGTCCCATCCGCGTTCCCATCAAAACACCAGACTTTTTCAGGGGTTACGCAGAAATTGAGTCGGATATCATCTTCATAAACATCCTCAATCACATCAACCGGATCGAACAGCGACAAGCCGATTTTCAGACAATCCGGGCGGCATTTCACCAAAAACCGGTCGTAAAAACCGCCCCCGTAACCCACGCGGTTGCCGGTTTTATCGAAAGCTAATAAGGGAATGAGGATACTATCAAATGATGAATGATGGATGATGGATGATGAATTTGGGGAAGGCTCAGGAATCCCGTAGCGGTTTTTGGAAAACACGGTTTCTGGCCTGATTTCGTAGTTTTCCATCGTTCCGGCAACCAGATTGGTAACGGGTGCGGCCACGCGAACGAGGGGAAAATCCTGCCAGAGCCGCTGGATGATGAGCCAGGTATCGACCTCCTTCTGGCTTTCGATGGGCAGAAAAGTACCAATTACAGCATCCGGTTTGAATGGAAAAGACGCGAAAAACCGCTCAGAAATACCTGCACAGCGGTTTTGCCAGTCGGCTTCCGGCAGCACCTGGCGTTTCTGGCGAAAAGCGGAACGCAGTTCAGCTTTGGTCATCGCTCAGTCTTTCAGAATCTGCATCTGGTATTCCAGCGGGTCGAAAACCGACAGCAATTTATTCAGAAACTGCGGGTCGTTGAGCTGGAAATTGAGGTAGTTTTCGGTGCGCTCCTGAATGCCGCCGTTCGGAAACAGCTTGGCTTTCAGCGTCATCAATTGATTCAAAACCGTCTCGTAATTCTTTTCTTCGGTTTTCTTCAGGCGTTTTTCGAGATGATCGATCGTGTGCATCAACCGGGTTTTTTCGGCCAGCACCGCGCCTTCCAGCGACTTGTCAACCTTCACGGATTTGTTCAGAATTTCGGCGAAGCATTGCTCCAGACACGCTTTCTCGTCCGACAGATCGAGGGAGTTTTCGCTGATTCGCTGCGTATAGGCCCGGCGCAGTTTGACTTCATCCCAAAATAATTCTTCGGGCATCACGCTCAGCTTTTCCATCTTTTTGGCACTAGCCGGATTGACGTACAACGCAAAATTCCGGGGCATCAGCAGCGGGAATGGAATCCCAAAATGATCGAAAACGCCTTTCAGTTGCAACCAGTAAGGCACTTCCGAAGGGCCGCCGATGTACGCCAGATTCGGCAAAATAACCTCCTGATACACCGGGCGCAGCACCACATTCGGACTAAACCGCTCCGGGTGTTCATCGGCCAGCGCCAGGAGTTCTTCCGGCGAAAACCGCAGTTCCGTATTCAGAACCTCGTATTTTGGGGTGCCATCGGCCCCGGTTTTTGCGACAATTCGCTCCCGCAGCTGATCTTCCAGGTAAAAAAGATTGATTTCCCGGGGCGTTATCTGGGTTTTGTAACCGAGCGTTTCGAGTTGCTGACTGGTTTGGGTGACAATTTCTCCGGTCGCCTGATTCAGCAGTTCATCTTTGATTATCGGTGCAAAAATCCGCTTCAAATCCGCATCATCCGCATCCAGACAAATCAGGCCCTCTTTGCCCAGCAATTCGTTGGTATACCAGCGAACGGCGTCGGCCAGTGTATCGTGTTTCAGATAAGCCTCTTCGAACAGAAACAGCTTCTCCGGAATTTCGTCGAACAGGGTTTTCAGTTCCTGCGGGTTCATTCGCCCAACGGCCCCGCGCTGTTCCGTTTCCCAGGTATAATTCTTACCAAACAGCGTAAAATGATTGATTTCGGCAAAATCGTGGTCTTCACTGGCCATCCAGTAAATCGGCACAAAGCGGTATTCGGGATACGTCTCGGTCAGTTTCCTGGCCAGATTGATCGTCGTAATCCACTTATAGAGCACATACAGCGGGCCGGTAAAAATATTGAGCTGGTGACCCGTCGTGACGGTAAAGGTGTTGGGCTGGGCGAGTACTGAAAAATCGGGTTTGTTGGGAATATGCCGGTATTGCCGTTCTAAAACGTCCACCAGCGTCCGGCGTTTACTGTCATCAAAAGTCCGGTTTTTGATTTGTTCTTCGAACGCTTCCAGGGTCGGAAAGCGGTCATAATACGGTTGGAGGACTTCTTTTTGAGAAATGTAATCGAGGAACAGATTCGAAAACTGGCCGGTGGTGGTTAGTGGCAGGTACTGACAGTCCATGAAAACGGGATTTTTGTCAGTCAACACAGAATTAGGGATCAAGGTTCGGACGAGCTAAGATGAATACACGAATGGCAAATCTGGAGTCCCCATCGATCAGACCACGCCGGTTTTCTGAATCTGGTTCCAGAGGTGATTACGGGTGGTATGAATTTCCTGCAAGGCCCGGCTTCCGCCCACGGTAACGCTAAAAAACCGCTTCCGACGCCCTCCGCGTTCGGCGGTTGCTCCCCCCATCTGCGACTTCAGATAACCTTTCTCCTCAAGTCGTTGCAACGTGGCGTGAATGGCGCTCAGGCTGACCGTCCGGCCGGTTTGCGTCTCGATTCCCTCCAGAATGGTTACCCCGTAGGCTTGCCCGTTGAGCATCGCAACCGTCAGGAGAACCAGTTCTTCAAATTCGCCTAAATACGGACGATTCATATTTGTTTAGGTTTTGTAAAACAAATATAACGAAGAAAGAGAAAAGAAGTGAGAAAAGAGAGTGGTTGGTGAAATCGGCAACTGTTTTATAACGGCCGGATTTTGATATTACGGAACCAGACCGAACTCCCCCAGTCCTGCAGACCAATGCGGCCCTCTAATTTACCTTTGCTGATAGGAGCGGTTTTCAGGTTGCTTTCGGCGATGCGCTTTTTCCAGTCGTCACTGTCGACGTTGTGTTCCTGAATGAGGTAGCCGTTCATGTAAACCGACAGCACTTTGTTTTTCAGTTTGAAATGAATCTGGTTCCACTCGCCCACCGCCTTCGGCTCGCGGATGCGGGCATTGGCGACGCTGAAGAAATCACCGACGCGGTGTTTGTTTTCCGGCGCTCCTTCGTAGATGGCGTTGTCGAGCACCTGAAGCTCCAGACCGGTATGGTAAATCTGCTGGTATTCCGGCGCTTCGGTGACGAAAAAGAAAATGCCGCTGTTTGTAAACCGCTCGACTTTAAAATCCGCCTTGAATTCAAAATCGCCCTTGAAGACTTGATCGGTGGCCAGATCGCCCCCGTTTTTGGCTTTGTTCCCGGCGCGTTCCGGTACGTTCAGTTTCAGCGCCCCGTTGTCGATGATCCAGGCCGAGCCAACACCGGTTTTGCCGTACGTATGCCAGCCACTGACGTCTTTTCCGTTGAAAAGCAGTTTCCAGCCTTCTTTCTTTTCCTGCGCCGAAAGTGTGTTGGGAGCCTGCGCAAAGAGTTGGGTAAAGGATACAACAAGTAGTAAAAGGAGTAAGAATTGTCTCATCGGTTTTTGGAAGGGAAGAAAGCGCAAAGACAAGAGAATAAAGACATGTTTTTTTAAGTCTCTACTCTCCTGTCTCTCTTCTTTATTCTAATAAAAAATTACATCGCCCAGCCCTGGCGGTATTCGCGTTTCAGGTACTGGCTCAGTTCGGGGGCGTTGGTGAAGGCCATCGTGTTGGTGTCCCAGTTCAGTTTCGTGCCTTGTTTGTAAAGTGCGACGATGCCCAGCAGCATGGTTTCGCACAACGGTCCGGCGTATTCAAACGGCGAAACCGCCTTGCCGTTGCCTTTGCAGGCTTCGGCCCAGTTCCGTTCGTGACTCATGCCCACGCGCGGTATGGTTTGCGCCGGTTTTTTGTACGAATCCATCCGTTCCTGCGGCAACAGACGCGGTTTGGAACCGTAGGTTTCGTGGAACAATTTTCCTTTTGTACCGATGTATAAAACACCACCACCTTTGGGAACCGGGCCATCGCCGAATTCGAGCGGTTTTGGCGGCAGAATCCCACCGTCGTACCACGTCATGACGAGCGGATTCTTTTTGTCTTTCGTGGCAAACTCGAAGGTCACCAGCGACGAAACCGGGTAACTCTGTTTGTTGAACTGCGTCGAAGAGGCTTCGATACTGATCGGCGGATTCAGCCCCAGCGCCCAGAACGGGTGATCGACCAGGTGAGCACCCATGTCGCCGAGTGCGCCCGCGCCGTAATCAACCCAGCCGCGCCATTTGAAGGGCGTGTAAGCGGGATTATACGCCCGATGCGGAGCGGGCCCTAAAAATAATTCCCAGTCCAGCGTCGAGGGCACATCCACGACTTCTTTCGGTACATCAATGCCCTGCGGCCAGATGGGGCGGTTGGTCCAGACGTGCACTTCCTGCACTTTGCCAATGGCGCCGTCGGCAATCCATTCGTTGATCAGCCGGGCGTCGTCGTTGGAGTGGCCCTGGTTGCCCATTTGGGTAACAATCTTCGGATTTTCTTTCGCCATCCGCGCCAGTTCGCGCGATTCCCACACCGTTACCGTCAGTGGTTTCTGAACGTAGACGTGTTTACCCATTTTCATGGCTGCCGACGCGATAATTCCATGCAGGTGATCGGGCGTGGCTACCACAATACCGTCGATGTCTTTCTGGGCTTCCAGCATTTTGCGGTAATCCTTGTACCGCTTGGCGTTCGGGTATTTTTCAAAAACCGGGGCTGCGTATTTTTCATCGACATCGCAGAGCGCCACGATGTTTTCGGTGGGTGCCAGGGCGTTGAGATTGCTTTTGCCCATGCCGCCAATTCCGACACCGGCGACGTTCAGTTTATCAGACGGCGCGATAAACCCTTTTCCGCCCAACACGTGCCGGGGCAGAATGGTGACACCGGCCAGTGCCAGCGACGAGGCTTTGACAAAACCGCGACGGCTAACGGACTGATCTGCTTTGTTTTTCAGATTGCTCATGCGTGAAAGGTTGCGTTTAACAAGGGAAGGAATTTAACTCGTTCAAAAGTACAAAATCGCCGTCTATATTTCTATTAAATCGCACTTTCATCCCATTTATGGGTTGGCTTCATCGCCCGGCCGTATAAGGACGGACGCCGAAGCAGCCAAACAAAGGGTCCTGATAATTCAGCCCTAAACCGACCAACCGTTCGGCAATTCGTAATCCCTGATTAGCCACATTGACAAAATAAATCAGGGCGTTTTTTTGATCGGCGGAACCAATGACGTAACCGCTGGCCGTCGGACTTTTCGCCCATTGACAGAAGAAATCGCCCGCTGGCGCGTGCTGAACGGCAAAACCCAAACCCCAGGATACCCGGCCCGGCTGACAAATATCGGTTGGGATTTGTGAACTCAGCATGACTTTCGAAATCGGGCTCTGTTTCATCATTGCCGCTGCCACAAACCGGGCGTAATCCTCTGCAGTGGTTCGCAACGTATGCGCGACATTGGCCGACTCCGGCTCATCCGTTACCGATTTTCCCGTTCCATCGTAAGACCGGGTGTAGTGACCGGAATCGGCAGGGTAGTAAACATAACTCGTATGACTCATTCCAAACGGCTGAAAGACAGTCCGTTGCATAAAGGCTTCGATGGAAGATTTAACCAGGTATTCGACGACCCGCTGCAACAAATAATACCCTTCGCCCGAATAGCTGTAGCGGCTTCCGGGCACGAACAGCGTCGTGAGCGGTTTTCCTTCCGAACGCCAGTTGGGTAAACCACTCGTGTGATTCAGGACCATCCGGGCCGTAATCAGTCGAATCTGATCGTCGAGCACCGGACTTTTTAAAAACGTCTCTTCCAAATAGGCTGGGGGAACATAGCTGACCAATGGCGTGTCGAGCGCAATCGTTCCTTCAGCGCTTAGCTGGAGAACCGCATACGCAAAGAGCGGTTTTCCCAGCGATGCGCCCCGAAAAACCGTTGTTTTCGAAACCGGTTCTTCCGTGGTTTTGTTCTTGACGCCCATTCCCGCGCTCCAGCTTAGTTGACCGTTTTCGATCAAGGCAATCGAAATCCCCGGAATCTGGGCGCTATCCAGTAGGGCGGGGAGCATTTCCTGCAGCGATTGCCGATGTGATTGGGCCTGTATGGGTAGCCAGAATCGGGAGACTGCGATGAAAAACAGCAGCCTCAACGGAAGATGAGAAGTTTGACAAAGGAACATGGCAGGAGCTTTAGTACTGTTTTATTACCTGAATTACGATGAATGATAAGCCTCAATCTCCGCCGAAGCGGCATCGGTTTCAGGTTCGTAATCGAGAATGTCGCCCGGTTTGCACTGAAGCGCCTGACAAAGCGCATCCAGCGTACTGAAACGGATGGCTTTGGCTTTACCGGTTTTCAGAATGGAGAGGTTAGCCAGCGTTAGATCCACTTTCTCGGCCAGTTCCGTCAATGATATTTTCCGTTTAGCCATCATGACGTCAAGATTTACAATAATTGCCATGCGGTTAAACAGTTAGTTCGTTTTCAACTTGCAGCTCGATGCCCCGGCGGTAGACCTGCGCCAACGCCAGTAAAATCAGGCCCAGTAACCAGGGACCATCCAGGGTAATGTCCACACTCAGATAGTCTTTGTAATCCAAACGGATTTGCTGAAAATACGGCCTTGTTGCGCTCCAAAGTACGGTTTTAAGCAAAAGCTCGATCAAGGTCTGACCCAGAAAGAGCAAGCCCATCGTAGTGATTCGCCGGGCATTGTCGGGGTGAAAAGGGGAGTGAATCTGGACGGTACGGAAGATTTTCCGGAGCAGTGAAAACGTCCAGACGGCGGTTACCAGACCAACTGTTCCCAGAAGTACCATCAAAATTCCCGGCGTTGACCGGATGGGTACCTGCAATTGACCCGTTTGCTTTTCGGGCTTCAGGAAAATGCGCGGTTCGCCCGAAGAAGGCAGCATTTTTGCATTGGCAGGTCCCCAGGCTACCGGAACCGAGACATAAGCGGGCGGTTCTTCGCCCATGGAAAGATTGCGGTTTTTAATAGAAAAATTCCCGGTTGATGCATCAAGCAGCTTTAAGGTAGCCATCAACGTAAACACCACCAAAACGACGACGATGAAATAATAAAAGACGGTAACCAACCATTTCACAGTTGGGAATACCCAGACAGGCGATTGCTTTTCCATGTGGATCAAGTAAAAGTTGATGACACAAAGAAACTGATATTTATTGATAAACAATAAATAAAATCTGTAATTCAATAAATATTTATTAAATTACTAGAGCTATCAGATTTTACTCCCACTTGTAGCTAATGAAAACGACTTAGTGCAGTTTCTTCGGATCAATCCGCCGGATCACTTCCCGCTTGCTGAAAACGATTCGCCAGACCACAAACGGCAGAGCCGCGTTGTCGGCGCAGGTTTTGCAGATCAGATCGCCGGTCGGAACGGGTGAATTGTAGACCAGCAGCGTATCGTTCAGTTTCTGGATGTTATCCGTCTGCTCGAGTTTATTCTCGGCGTTGTAGACATAGGCTCCCAGCAATTCCCGCTCTTTGGTGTTCAAAACCGGGTTGGCCGTATCCTTCGCACTCAGGAGATCGATCGTGACCGCGTATTTTGCCTCCGCTTTCTGAATGGCGGGCAGGGCTTTCAGCGTACAAAGCGCCGGATCGCCAGCGGTTTTGTTCAATTGGCTGGTCAATGTTTTCCGGGCGATCAGCACAAGCGATTTTCCCCACTCATCAACGGTGGTAGTCAGTTGCGCATCCGTCACCCGTTTAATTTTATGATCGTTCATTTCCTGCGCCAGCGCTTTGGTATTCTGGGTTCGTTCAGGATTGCAGGACGATGCGAAAAAGAGCAGAAGAAACGAAAAAGGGAGGAAGGACAAAAGGGAAAAGGTGCGGTTCATCGTCAGGAACTTAGTGAGGTGAATTCTTGTCATCTATCTGGATAACAATGGGAATAACGGTTTCGTTGACAAATGTACGATCGAAGTGTTGACTGACCGAATTTTCGTAGATTTGTACCAAAATAAGCCAGACCGAATCGTTTGATCCGTTCTGAATACTATTTCTGACCAATGATTGATCAATTAGAATCCATAAAAGAGCGGTTTGAGGAGGTTTCTCAGCAAATTATGATGCCGGAAATTGTTTCGGATCAGAAGAAATACACGAAGCTGAGCAAAGAATACAAAGACCTCGACAAGATCGTCAAGCAATACCTCGCGTATAAAAAGCTGGTGAACGATATCGACGGCGCGAAGGAACTGCTGGCCACCGAACGCGACGACGATTTGCGCGAAATGGCCAAAGCCGAACTCGACGAACTGGTGCCGCAACGCGAGTCGATGGAAGAGGTGTTGAAAGAAATGCTGATTCCGAAAGATCCGAACGACAGCAAAAATATTATTCTGGAAATTCGGGCCGGAACCGGGGGCGACGAAGCCTCGATTTTTGCCGGGGACCTCTTCCGCATGTACCAGCGCCTGTGCGACCGCATGGGCTGGCGGATGTCACTGATGGATTTTACGGAAGGAACGTCGGGCGGTTACAAAGAAATTATTTGCCAGATCGAAGGCGAAGATGTGTACGGCAAACTGAAATTTGAATCCGGCGTGCACCGCGTTCAGCGCGTTCCAGCCACCGAATCGCAGGGACGGATTCACACCTCCGCATCCAGCGTAGCGGTTTTACCCGAAGCCGAAGAAGTTGATGTTCAGATCAATATGAACGACATTCGGAAAGATACATTCTGTTCGTCGGGCGCGGGTGGTCAGTCGGTCAACACCACGTATTCAGCGGTTCGGCTGACGCACATTCCGTCGGGCCTGGTCGTGCAGTGTCAGGATGAACGCTCGCAGATCAAAAATACCGAAAAAGCCCTGACGGTTTTGCGTTCGCGTCTGTACGAAATTGAGTTGCAAAAACACAACGACGAAATCAGCTCGCAGCGCAAGTCGATGGTGGGCAGTGGCGACCGTTCCGACAAAATCCGGACGTATAATTATCCCCAAAGCCGGGTCACCGACCACCGCATTGGTCTGACGGTGTATAACCTGCCGACGGTCATGGACGGCGATATCCACAATTTTATTGATCAACTCCGGATGGCCGAAAACGCCGAACGGATGAAAGAAGCCGCAATGGCCTAAGTACCACGGACCGGTGGTCCGTGTGATCTTCCTTTTTGAAGATAGCTTGAATTTTCAGGATCACACGGACCACCGGTCCGTGGTACTAAACGGCTGCGGTTTTTAGGCGATCGCGGAGCTGGAATAATTCATCGCGCAAGCGGGCCGCTTCCATGAAATCAAGCTCTTTGGCGGCTTTTTCCATTTTTTGCTGCGTTTCTTTGATGACCTGTTCCAGGTCATTTTTACCCATGTATTGCACCACGGGATCGGCCGCAATCCGGAGTTCGTCGGGTTCCACGTAGTATTGCTTGGCCGCCGGACGCGAATCGGCAATGCTGGTTTGCCCCATAATGGCGTCGTGGGATTTCAAAACCGTCATTGGCGTAATACCGTGTTCCAGGTTGTACGCCATCTGGATTTCGCGCCGTCGGTTGGTTTCGCTGATCGCTTTTTCCATCGATCCGGTAATGCGGTCGGCATACATCAACACCTTTCCATTGGAGTTCCGGGCCGCCCGGCCAATCGTTTGAATCAGCGATCGAATGTCGCGCAGGAAGCCTTCCTTATCGGCGTCCATAATGGCCACCAGCGATACTTCCGGCAAATCAAGCCCTTCGCGCAACAGGTTGACGCCCACCAGCACATCGAAAACCCCCAGCCGCAATTCCCGCAGAATTTCGACGCGATCCAGCGTTTTTACTTCCGAGTGAATGTAGCGGCCTTTCACGCCCACCCGTTCCAGGTATTTGCTTAATTCTTCGGCCATGCGCTTGGTCAGCGTCGTCACCAGCACCCGTTCCTTACGTTTGACGCGGCTATCAATTTCTTCCAGCAAATCATCGATCTGGTTCAAACTGGGCCGTACCTGAATTTCGGGATCGAGCAAACCGGTCGGGCGAATCAACTGCTCGACCACCACGCCTTCACTCCGGCGCAACTCGTAATCGGAAGGCGTCGCGCTTACAAAAACCATTTGTCCGGCCATTTGCTCAAACTCCTGAAACGTCAGCGGGCGGTTATCCAGCGCCGATGGCAACCGAAAACCGTAATCCACCAGCGCTTCTTTGCGGGAACGGTCACCGCCCCACATCGCCCGGATTTGCGGCATCGTCACGTGGCTTTCGTCGATGATCGTCAGGAAGTCATCCGGGAAATAGTCGAGCAAACAGAACGGCCGCTGGCCGGGTTGTCGGCGGTCGAAGTAGCGTGAGTAGTTTTCAATACCGGAACAATAGCCCAGTTCGCGCATCATTTCGATGTCGAATTCGGTCCGTTCTTTAATTCGTTCGGCTTCCAGATTCCGGTATTCGGATTGAAAATAGCGGATCTGCGCGACCAGATCATTCTGAATTTCCCCAATCGCCATATTCAGCGTATCGCGGCCCGTTACGAAGAGATTGGCCGGGAAAATGGCAATCATCCGATCATCGGCAATCTTTTTGCCCGAAGCCGGGTCGATGCGCTGAATGGCCTCAATTTCGTCGCCGAAAAAGATAACCCGATACGCGAAATCGGCATAACCGGGGAAAATATCGACCGTATCGCCTTTGACGCGGAAGGAGCCGCGCGTAAATTCCACTTCGGTGCGGCTATACAGAATCTCGACCAGCTTGAAGAGAAACTGGTTGCGGCTGATGATTTCGCCCACGCCCAGCCGCACGATGCTTTTCTGGTATTCGGTGGGGTTACCAGCACCGTAAATGCAGGAGACCGAGGCAATCACGACAATATCCCGCCGACCACTCATCAACGCCGAAACCGTTGCCAGCCGAAGTTTATCGATCTCCTCGTTGATGGCCAGGTCTTTTTCGATGTACGTGTTGGTCGTCGCGATGAACGCTTCGGGCTGGTAGTAATCGTAATACGAAATGAAATATTGAACCGCATTTTCGGGAAAGAACTGCTTGAACTCGCCGTAGAGCTGGGCCGCCAGCGTTTTGTTGTGGCTCAAAACAAGCGTCGGGCGGTCGAGTTGAGCGATAACGTTGGCTACGGTAAACGTTTTTCCAGATCCGGTAACACCAAGCAGAACCTGCGATGGTTCGCCTTCCCTGATCCCTTTTACCAGCTTTTCAATGGCCTGTGGCTGGTCGCCGGTCGGTTTAAATTCTGAAGTCAGCTTGAAATTCATAACAAGCTAAGATACGGAAAAAACCGCACGGAAACAAGGGCGGTTTTAAAGATTCCGAGTCTTTGGAACGATTAGTTAGCGTAGAAATCAGGATCATTGATACGTTCCCACCAGCGTCACAACCGATTGGGGTTCCAGCCGAATCTGGTCGGCCCGCACAGTGGCTTTCGTCAGTGTTCGGGATTCAGAAGTGGTGTAACTCGCAAATCGTCCATTCCGGATTTTTACGCCCTTTAGTGGTACAGGCAGGACATCCGACGTCATATTGATGCAAACCAGCACGAGCTGTTTACGAGTGGGATCTTTGTAGGCCGACACCATCCATTGACCCGCTTCGGCCACCGGATTCGCCACCTCGCCGATGCGAACCGCCACCCGTTTCATGCCGGGGCGGATAAAGCGGGCATAATTGCCGAACGCCCAGAGCTGTTTGGAGTCGATCACCTGCCCGTCCAGCCGGGCGTTGTTGTGGTTTTTATAGTGGCCATCGGGGCCGTTGATATACACCAGCCCGTCGCTGTAGTTATACGGATTGATCGCCAGCCACCATTGCCACGACGTTACGTTGGCAATCGTCAGGTCGTTGTGAATCACTTTGGCCACATACAAACCGTAGTCGATGCCGGTATGGCGCGGACTGCCGTTGTAGTGTCCGCAGATGTCGCCCAGAACGCCAAACTCGCTTTGCCAGAGTTGCGGATTGCCCACGGCTTTAACGCGTTGAGCGGTTTTTTGGCGCATGGCCACCAGCGTGGAATCCCGGCAGGTCGAAAAGTAGCTGTGATACGCCCAGATCGGCTCCACATTGGGAAGTTTAGCAAGAGCGGTTTTCGCTGAACCAAAAAAATAATCGAGCTGATCTCCCCGCCCGCTTTCTGCTTTTCCGTAGAGGTAATCAAGCTGCCCCGCTTCACCCGTGACAATCGTTGTTTTGGCTTTGCGTGATGCCAGTTTGGTCGATAAGGCTTTGGTGACAGCCAGAATATCGGCGTTTTCGGCCGGAGAGCCTTCCTGATTGGCTTTGCCGTTTTTACCGGCAGTCCAGTCCCACTGCGGTTCGTTGATGGGGCTCAGGTAATCGAATTTAAAATGGTCGGCCACGGTGACCAGAAAATCGGCAAAAGGCTCCACGGCGTCCGGTTTCAGGTTAAACGCTTTGCCGCCCGGCGAAAACGCTTTGCCGTTGCGGGTCATTTGCACGGGCGGAGAATTCGTAAACCCCAGCGTATAGCGAACACCCCGTTGACGGGCCGCCTGCAAAAACCACTGATTTCCGGCCTGTTTGCTCCAGTTGTATGTTCCGTCTGACGCCAGAAAACACGCTTCCCGGCGCCATTCGTCCCGGATCGCGCTGCTGTCTTTCTGTTCAAGGCTCCCCGCTCCAATGTTCATCCGCCACAACGACAATCCAATGCCTTTCGGCTGGCCGTTTGGCAACGTATCCTGACTAAAGAGCAGATCGGCGATCTGATTTTTTTTAGCCTCATCGCTCCATTGCCCAATAAACTTGGCCGACCAGCAATCGGACGCGCCGAAGCTGTGGATGGTTTGAAATTCCTCCTTCAGGTTAATCGTTACTGCTGCAACAAGCGGTTTTTCCAAACCCGTAAAATTGGGGCGGTGGCTGGTGCCGGTCAACACGATCAGGAGAAGCAGGGCGGTTTTGGCAAGGAGTTTCATGGGGAAAACGATAAAAATAACAAACGCCCTTTCGTTTGAATTTTACTGTTCCAGAGGATTGTGTCAGGCCGAAAGTTACCTCAATTGCATGCGTCCTCAACTCCGTTTGTATATATAGAGATACGACAAATAAAACATAATTCGTCTCAGAGAAGGAGGGTTCTACGAGACACACCTATCTACTTTGCTTTTTGGTAGGAGCAAAAAAGGAACGGCTATAATTAGCCATTCCCACTTATCCTGTAATTTTCAATGACTGTATCAATTCATCGGCTATTTCTAAATGATAATTCAGTACGATCGGACTTCCGGGAAATTTTCCAGAGGTTTCTGCTTTCAAAATGCTTTCCGTTTCTTTTTCTTCAAAGCTGACGGCCTTCATTGTGGCTTCGTATCGCTCGTTGGCATCCGCAATCCAATGTTCTATTTCTTTTCTTCCATTGTGCGTTTTGCCCTCGTCAAAAACAACGGCCGTTTCGGAAAAACAAGTTGCATAAGCAACGCTATCAAAGTTGTTTTGCGCGATTACTAAATCGGCTACTACTTTAGGTAAATTCATTTTTTTTAATTTTAAATATCATTAAATTGTTGGAACCGTACCGCCATCGATTACAAATTCAGTTCCTGTTAAATAATTAGCCCTTGGTGAAACAAGAAAACCAACTAATTCAGCTACCTCTTCCGGTTTAGCGGGCCTGCCATAAGGTATTCCACCTAAGGCGTCCATGACACTTTGCTGAGCTTCTTCTACCGTACTATTAGCGTTTCTTGCGAGCTCGCCCAACCAGGCTATCGATGCGGTTGTATTTATCCATCCAGGCGAAACCGTCAGCACACGAACACCTTTTGGCGTAACTTCATTTGATAAGCTTTTACTATAATTAATCAACCCGGCTTTGGCAGCTGCATAAGGCAATGTAGATTCAAATAGCGGCAGTTTACCTTGAATCGAAGCGATGTGAATAATAACGCCACTTTTTTGATCAATCATTTTTGGTAAAAACCCTCTGTCTAGTCGAACAGGAGCCAGCAAATTAGCTTGTAGGGTTGATTCCCAATCTTCATCAGATAACACGGTAAAACCACCAGCGGGTGTTACTGAAGAACCAAGGTTGTTCACGAGAATATCCAGCCTCCCATGGGTTGATAACACCTCGCTGATTACTTTTTGTGATCCTTCTGCCTTACTTAAATCGGAGGGAATGAAATGCAACTTGCTGTTTTCCTTTTCGGGTGCGTTTCTTGCGGTAATAATAACCGTTGCACCGGCTTGTAAAAGCCTTTCTGCAATGGCTCTTCCGGCTCCTTTTGTACCTCCTGTTACCAGGGCAATCTTGCCTGATAATTCATTGTTAAAATTAAACTGTTCCATTTTATTGCCTCACTTTTAAGAATTAACTATAGGGCAAAATTGGAGTATAAAAGAAGTTAAGACAAGTATGGCATTACGATTCATATAGGGATAAGTTTTTCCCCTATTGCACAAACTGGTACATACATTTAAGTTTGCAACATGTATGAGAGAAAAACTATACCGAACTTGAATTGTGGACTTGACCTGATCGGTGAAGTGCTTTACGGCAAATGGAAGATCCGGTTGCTTTGGTTTATTAATGAGGGATATAAAAGACCCAGTGAGTTGCAGCGTAAAATACCGGATGCTTCCCGCAGGGTTTTGAATATTCAGTTGAAAGAATTGGAAGAACACGAACTGGTTACGAGAAAAATTTATCCCGTTGTACCGCCAAAAGTAGAATACAGCCTTACCGAATTTGGTAAGACGTTAATCCCCGTGATTGCCGCATTAGGGCAATGGAGCGATGAACACGAAACCCGTTTGCGGGATGTGATTTTGAAACAAACTGTAAGTTCTGATTCGGACAATACCTAATCAATTAATCTGTTTATCAACGGTAGTCCATTGTCAGTAGGGAGAAGGTATAAACTTTGTCTGACAGAACGCCCGTTTTAGCAGGTGCAGGCTAACAGCCCAAAAGCTAGACTAAACCTTAAAGAAGCGATCTCAAATCGCCGTCCGCCGGGCGGCCCCGTCATAAATCAATGTCTCATTGTCAAGAAATTGCCTGAGATAATAAGACAAATTCACTCACCACTACAGAAAGTTTAGCCTAAAAGCCGATTCGATTGGCGCTAGGTGTATTTTGACGAAATTAGTTCATCAAAGTTAATTAATAATATACTGTATATCAGGAGTTTATAAACCTATATTTTGACATTTAAACCTCCCTCAGGATGAACGCCCAACCAGCGATAGCGGTTTTCTAAACCGGTTTCGTCGTCGAGCGGAACGAGGAAAACCGCCGGTGTGGTGGTCAGGTCGGTGGCGTCATTTTCCAGTTGCAGCGCTACAAACGCCAGGTATTCGTTCAGCAGCGGTTCCAGCGGTTCGTTCCCGAAAATGCAGCGTTCGTAATACCAGTCGAGCGGTTCGCCGGCCACTTCCTCCGTAACGGCACGGTAATCGTCGAGCGTGTAGCCGATGAATGGTTTTCCAAACCGCTCCCACATCAGCCGCATCACATCGTCGAGGGAGCGGGCGTGGTTCCACTTCCGGCGGATATGCAGATCCAGAATCAGCGCGGCAATGGCCCCTTTGTAATACACCGACACTTTGCGGTTTGGAACGCCTTTGTCGTAGCCGTCGAGCCACAAATCCCAGGATGACTCGATCAGCGACTGAAACGAGCGACCGCTGGGCTCGAAATGCCGTTTCAGCAACACCTGAAACTCTTTAAAATAGGCCGTATCATCGAAAACATTCGCCCGCCGGAGGATCAGATCGCCGTAATAGGTCGTTACGCCCTCGGCCACAAAACAGGTTGTAAAGTAGTTTTCCCGGGTAAAATCATACGGCAGAAGCTCGGTCGGACGAATGCGAATGACGTTCCAGGCATGAAAAAGTTCGTGCGACGAAACGCCCAGCAAATCCGTATACAGGCCTTCGCCTTCATCGTTCGGCCCCAGCACCAGCATCGTCGAATTGCGGTGTTCGACGCCGTGGTAATAAGCCGTCGGCAGAATCAGCGTCAGAAAATGGTAGTCTTTTTCCGGGAATTCGCCGAAAAGCCGGATTTGCGTTTCCGAAAACCGGCTGAAATCGCGTTGAATGCGTTCCCAGTCCGGTTTGATGTTGCCATTGATCCAGACGTGAAAAACCGTATCATCCACCTCGTAATGAAGGTGTTGCAAATCGGGCGACGCAATGATTGGACAGTCTACCAGTTCGTAAAAATCGGACGCCAGCAAGGTTTTGGGAGCGATTTGATGCAGCCCACCGGCAATCTGCCAGTTATCCGGAATGTCGAGTTCAAGGGTACAGGTTTCCCGCAAACGGTCGTCGGTAAACAAGCAAAAATTGACCGGATTGAGGTACAGAAGCCGGTCGTCGGCGTAGCTGCTACCCGCATTGATGACGTTGCTGTAATACGTATAGCGGGCAACCAGTTCCGAAACGCCAGCGGTTTGCACCCGCCAGCGGTCTTTGGTGAGTTTCTGAAAAGCGAGCGGTTTTCCGGTTTTGTCAAAAATTTCAAACCGCTGAATATTTTTGGCAAAATTCTGGAGTTCATAACGACCCGGACGCCAGGCCGGAAGTTGCAACTCAACGGTTGGAGCCGAAAGATTCGAAAGGGAAAAATCAACCTCAATGAGTCGGGATGCCGGATTGCCGGAAGAAATTCGGTAGTGCATATCGGCGAAGATAACCCGTTGTTGACGAAAACGCTAAATGTGAGAGTCAAACTTGTTTCGTTTCGTAAGATTCTCTACCTTTGCAGACTCATTTGAAAAACAGGCATATCAAGATATAATTAAGTCATGAAAAGAACGTTTCAACCTTCGAACCGTAAGCGCCGGAACAAGCACGGCTTCCGTGAGCGCATGGCATCAGCCAATGGCCGCCGGGTTCTGGCCGCCCGTCGCGCAAAAGGACGTCATAAACTGACGGTTTCGGACGAGAAAAAAGGCGACCGGTTTAAGATCTAAATCGTTTAAAGTTTATGGTTTAAGGTTTAACGTTCAGGTCGCTGAATTAAACCTTAAACTTTAAACCATAAACCTTAAACGGATTATGAAGCAAACGTTCACGAAATCCGAACGGCTTTGCAGTAAAAAAACCATCGGACAGTTATTTCAAAAAGGTAGTGCGACCACGCGGACGTTCTACCTTTTTCCGTTTCGGCTCCTGTACAGAACGGACGCTGACCGCACTGATCCGCTGCCTGCCATCCTGATTACCGTCTCCAGCCGGAACTTCAAAAAAGCCGTCGACCGCAACCTCATCCGCCGTCGCGTTCGGGAAGCGTATCGACTAAACAAGTCGCTTCTGTTCGGAACACCCGAAAAACCGAAGCAACCGCCGTCCTATATTGTCTTTTTATATACCGCCCGCGAGAAAATTTCGTTTGAAGAGATAGAAAAAAGTATGAAATTAGCTTTGGGTCGAGTATAAGTGAATACTATTTCGCGAAGTTGAGCGGAGTAAAATAGAGTTAAGCAGAGTTTTTTTATAATTCCTCCGCTTACCTCCCCTTTTTCTCCGCTCAACTCCGCGAAACAACTCATTAAAGATATGCGCAAACGTCTGACTGTCGCCCTGGGTGCGACCCTTCTGGCAGGAAGCCTGGGTCTTTATTCGTTCCGCAACGACGACCGGTTTTTTGAAATCGCCCGCAACCTGGACATTTACGCGACACTGTTCAAGGAATTGAATCTGTATTACGTCGACGAACTGAACCCAAACCGGATGGTGAAAAACAGCATCGACGCCATGCTGAAATCACTCGATCCGTATACCAACTTTTTCGCGGAAGACGAAATTGAGGATTACATGACGATGACCACCGGGCGCTACAACGGCATCGGGGCGCTCATCGGCTCGCGGCAGGGGCGCAGCATTGTCATGATGATTTACGAAGGCACGCCCGCCGAAAAATCCGGTTTGCAGATTGGCGACGAAATCATCAAGGTCGACGGCGTGGACATCAAAACCCGGCGCGACCTGGATTCGGATAAACTGCTCCGTGGCCAAACCAATACGGCGGTGAAGCTGACGGTGAAGCGCTTTGGTGCCAAAGATCCGATCGATCTGAGCGTGACGCGCGACGTGGTGAAAATGACCAATGTGCCGTATTACGGCATGATTACACCCGAAGTCGGCTACATCGACCTGAAGGATTTTACGGGAACGGCCTCGCGCGAGGTGCGGAATGCGTTCGTCGAACTGAAAGGCAAAGGCATGAAAAAGCTGGTGCTGGACGTTCGCGAAAACCCGGGCGGTTTGCTGAACATGGCCATCGACATTGCCAACATCTGGTTGCCGCGCGAGTCGGAAATCGTGACGACGAAAGGTAAAGTAACCGAATGGAATAAAACATACACCGCGCTGAACCCACCGCTGGATCTGGAAATTCCGATCATCGTGCTGACCAACAGTCGGAGTGCATCGGCGGCCGAGATTGTTTCGGGCGTTATTCAGGACTACGACCGGGGCGTGCTGGTCGGGCAGTTGACCTACGGAAAAGGGCTGGTGCAAACCACCCGCGAACTGTCGTACAATACCAAGCTGAAAATCACGACGGCCAAATATTACATCCCAAGCGGACGTTGCATTCAGGCCATCGACTACAGCCACCGCAACCCGGACGGAAGCGTGGGTAAAATTCCGGATTCGCTGAAAACCGCTTTCAAAACCAAAGCCGGTCGCCCGGTTTTCGACGGTGGTGGGGTCACGCCCGATGTTCCGGTGGAACCGACAACACCCGCGCCGATAGCGATTAGCCTGACGAACAAGGGGTTAATTTTTGACTACGCGATCAAATACCGGCACGATCACCCGACGATCAAGCCCGCCCGCGAGTTTAGCCTGACGGACGCCGAATTTCAGGATTTTGTTTCGTGGCTGAAAGACAAGGAATACGATTATACCACGCAGGTCGAGAAAGAACTGGGTACGCTGGAGGCATCGGCCAAGAAAGAAAAATCGTTCGACCAGATTCAGGATCAGTTGAAAGCGTTGCGCACGAAACTGTCGCACAGCAAAGACGTCGATCTGGTGACGTTCAAAAGCGAACTGAAAACGTTGCTCGAGCAGGAAATTGTGGGCCATTATTACCTGCAAAAAGGCATGAAAGAAGTGTCTTTTGCCACTGACCCCGAAGTCAAAGCCGCCCTCGACCTGTTCAAAGACATGAACCGGTACCAGTCCATTTTGAAAGGAAAAAATTAAGGAAGGAGGAGGGGAGAAAAGGAAGAGAGGAGTAATGCCTTTCTTCCTTTTCTCCCCTCCTCCATTTCTCCTTTTTATGTCTCTCATTCTCTCCCTCGACACTTCCACAACCGTTTGTTCAGTAGCGCTTCACCGCGATGGAGCGGTGGTGGCCTGTTACGAATTATTCACCGACAAGTCGTCGTCGGGGATGCTGACGACCCTGATTCAGAATGCGGTTCAGCAGAGCGGTTATCAGCTTTCGGAGCTGGACGCGATTGCCGTTGCCAAAGGCCCTGGTTCGTATACGGGTTTGCGGATTGGCGTTTCGACAGCGAAAGGGTTGTGTTTTGCGCTCGATAAACCATTGCTGGCGATCAACACGCTCGAAGCGATGGCGCACCAACTGAGCGGTTTTTACCCCATCTCCCACGCCCTCTGCCCCCTGCTCGACGCCCGGCGGATGGAAGTCTACGGTGCGGTGTATGATTTCGAAGGCCGTGAAATTCAGCCAACATCCGCGCAAATTATTGACGAACAGTCGTTTGCGGATTTGTTGACGGAACGACCTGTGGTATTTTTCGGAAACGGGGCGGCCAAATGCCGGGCGGTTTTAGGTCATCAAGCGAATGCGGTTTTTCCGGAATCGGTCGTTCATCCTTCGGCCAAAACTGTGGGCAAACTGGCGGCCATTGCTTATGTGGAAAACCGCTTCGAAAACGTCGCCGATTTTGAACCATACTATCTAAAGGATTTTGTGGGAACCAAGCCGAAGAAATTGGTTGTTTAGCGGGTATGGAAACGGAACTGATTGTCAATCGTGTCGCCAAAAGTGGCCTGGTATCGCTGGATTTGGAAGATTATTACCACCCCGGCGAGCGGGTTGTCTATGATTTGAAAGACAATCTGTTTATGGGCCTGATCCTGAAGGAAAAAGATTTCCGGGAGTTTCTGAAAACCCACGACTGGAGTCAGTATGAAGGCAAAAACGTGGCCGTCACCTGCACCGAAGACGCCATCGTACCGACCTGGGCATTTATGTTATTGACCATTCATCTGGAGCCTCACGCCCACACGGTGGTGTTTGGCACGCTTCAGGATCTGGAGGAAAAACTCTACTTCGACGCCATCGCCCGCATCAACATCGACGACTACCGTGACGCCCGCGTGGTTGTGAAAGGATGCAGCAAAGTGCCGGTTCCGACGGCTGCTTACGTTGAAATCACCCGCCGACTGCGCCCCGTCGCCCAAAGCATCATGTTTGGTGAACCCTGTAGCACCGTACCGTTGTACAAACGTCCGAAACAAGGGTAACGGTTTACGGTTTTCCGTATTCGGTGGCTGACGCGTTCATGGAGTAGCAGGCGTCAGCCACCGAATACGGAAAACCGTAAACCTATTTGTTATAAACAAACTCCTCCTTCCGCCCATCGGGGTAGATCATCCGAACCGGATAACCGTCGGAACGGTATTCGTAACGATAACGCGCTACTTCCTCAATACCCGTAGTTGGGTTAATCGACCGGATTCCAACAATGTTATTAGCACTCATGAACCAGCTAATTTCCGCATCGATCCGGACCGGTTTATACGGATTTGGAGCCGTATCATACTCATAAACACCCTCTCCCGAACCCTGAATCACATTTCCCCGGCTGTCGTACGCAAAGGTAGCAGAAGACGCCAGACGGTTCGTAGGATCGTAAATATCTCTTCGGATGATCCGTTTTTGAGCGTCGTAGGTAAACCGGCTGGACGACCGGTAATCAAATTTTTTGTCGATGAGGGTGTACGCCTTTCGTTCGCTGATGGTCGTATCGGCATTGTAAACCGTTTCGGTGTAGGAATACAGTGTTAGCGGCAGATTGGAAACACGGGTCGACGACCAGGGCGGATTCGTATAATATTGCTCGATCCGCAGGGTTGTCGAGTTAAGCCAACGAAAAGCCAGCTTACTATCCGGGTTGCCATCGGGCCGATTGGTGGTGATTTCCTGAATGCGTTTATTGGCGTCATACAGGTAATGAGTGGATTCAACAGTCGCAGGCCGGGCCGGGTCCGCAAAATAATCGTGGCGAATCAGGCGAATGTCTTGTCCGCGGGCCAGAATAGCGTCTTCGTTTTTGCGGTTGCAGGCCAGCACGACCAGCAGTAGCAACAAAACCGGAATTGTTTTCATTAGGGTTTAGGTCAAAGCGGATACGGACAGGACTCCGCTGAAGGACAAAACGTTGGAAGCTGTTTTGATAAATTCTACACCAGCCGAAAACTCATCCGGTGCCAGCGGCAGGGGCCGTGTTCCTGAATCGCACGACGGTGGAAGGGCGTTGGATAGCCGACGTTTCGTTCCCAGCCGTAATGCGGAAATTCGAGGGATAGTTTTTCCATCAATTCATCGCGGTAGGTCTTCGCCAAAACCGATGCGGCCGCAATCGACAGAAATTTCGTGTCGCCCTTCACGATGCAGGTGTGCGGAATCATCGGGTAATTAACAAACCGGTTTCCGTCGATCAGCAAATGATCCGGTTTTACGCCATCCACCTGACTCATCACCTCATCCAGCGCCTGGTGCATCGCCAGAAAGCTGGCTTTCAGGATGTTGATGCGGTCGATTTCTTCGTTCGAAACTTCGGATACCGCCCAGGCCAGGGCGTCGCGCTGCAACTCCTCCCGCAGTTTCTCGCGTTGGTCGCGGCTCAGCTGTTTGGAATCGGTCAGGATCGGATGGGTGTAATCCTTCGGTAAAATTACCGCAGCCGCCACCACCGGCCCGGCCAGACAACCGCGCCCCACCTCATCCAGCCCCGCTTCAATGTAGTTTTCGTTGTAATAGGATAGTAGCATGATAGAGGTGAGAGGATAGACAAGAGAGGTGAGACAGGAGAAATGAGATAAACGTCTTCACTCCCTTGTCTCACATCTCTTGTCTATCCTCTTTAATCTTCTAATATATTTCCAAAAATGGTGTTTTTCAGGAACAGGGTCAGCAGCAGAAAAACCAGGGCCCAGTAGAGATACATCCGGTAAAAATCTTTTACATCCTTGTAAATCACGGTTTTGACGGGGGCTTTCTCCAGCCGGTCGATTTCGTTGAAAACCGCCTGAAGCCGGGTCGCGTCGCCTGCCCGGAAAAAACTCCCGCTGCCGATGTTGGCGATCGTCGTCAAAATGCCTTCATCCATCGTCACCGTCGCCAGATTGCTGGACACGCTCGGCAGCGGAGGTCGGCCGATGGCAACGGTATAAATTCGAATGTTGAACGCCTTGGCCAGCCGCGCCACCGTCACCGGGTCGAGGTTTCCGGCGGTATTGTCGCCGTCGCTGAGCAGAATGGTCACCTTGCTTTTCACTTTCGATTCGCGCATCCGGTTGATGCAAACCGCCAGGGCGCTGCCAATGGCCGTGCCGGACGTTTTGATCATGCTGTCGTCGAGCTCGTTCAGGTAACCGTTCAGCAAATCGTGGTCGGTGGTGAGCGGGCAAAGTGAATAGGCTTCACCCGCAAAAATCACGAGGCCAATCCGGTCGTTTCGGCGGCTTTTAACAAAACTGCGGGCGACGCGTTTGGCTGCTTCCAGTCGATTGGGTTTGAGATCGGTTTCGGCCATCGACGATGAAATGTCAATGGCCAGCATTAAATCGATGCCTTCGGCCACCCGTTCGGTTTCTTCGCGGACGAGCTGGGGCCGGGCCAGGGCCATCAGAATGAGCGTGGTGGCGATAAAGAAACTGAGTGGCAGTAAATACCGCAAGCTCCCCACCAGCGACGGCTGAAGTTCGGTCTGGTTCAACGCCACATTCAGCCGCTGCCGGGCCTGGCTGGACAACAACGTCCGCAAACCGAACAACACCAGAATGGCGGGAATGGCGTACAAATAGATCGGTTGCGCCCAGGTAAACTGGCGCAGCTGCGAAATTGTAAACCATTGATACGAAAACCACTCCATGCTTACCTGTTCAAAGACGTTCTTCCTGATTCACTTCCTCTTCCTGCAACTGGACACTGCTCCGGCGGTAGGCGTCGTCGGCTACCTCGTTCAGAATCCGGAGCGATTGCTGCGTCTGGTCGGAATAAACACTGCCGTAAATAACGCCGTCAATCTCTTTTAAGGCGTCGGCCAGCCGAATATCCTGCACAGATTCAACAATTTCGCGGGTCGTCAGCGACGTAAACGGTTTTCGTTCGAGCCTCTCCATGTACTTTTTCCAGATCACGACCGCCCGTCCGGCGTCTTCGTGGGCGGTTTCGGGACCAATGCCGCGCGTCAGTCGCGCAAAAGACCGCTGAAAATCCTGGTATTGCCGGTATAACTGATACCGCCGGATGCGCGTTCGGATGTTTCGCCCAAAAAACAACAACAGAACGCCCGCCAGCAGGCAAATTCCCGCCAGAATCGTCATTAGTAACGGATAATTCATTTGTTGCCGGAGCGAAACCACGGCGGTATTGGTCGACAGCCGCAGCGTGTCGGGGCGCATGGTCTGAATCCGTTCGCGCAGTCGGATCGTGTCGGAATTGGAAAAAACGACGGTGCAGTCGGTGGGTGTCCGGAGCAACAAAACCGGTACGCGCAGCGTTTGCATAGGCCCGGTTTCGAACGAAACCAGGGTATACACCGAGCTGTCGAGACTGCCCCTGGCGTCGGTTCTGGTGGAAAAAAACGAAACATCCCGCACCAGAAACGGTGGAAAATGCCGGGCCGTATCCGGGAAAAGAATATCGATACCGGGCCGGTGGCGAATGCTCAGCGAATACTGAAACGGTTTGCCAATTTCAATCGTGTCGGTCAGGAAAACGCCTTTGGGGACTTGCGCATGTAGAGAAATGAACAATGAATAATGAATAATGAATAATGAACACCGAATAGCGAGCCGTCGGACAATTCCGTTTAACGGCAAGATTCGGGCAAACGATTCGTACTTTTTATTCATTGTTAATTATTCATTGGTCATTGTGAACACGTTCGTGTCACCGGGTTTTGCGGACGCGGAACAGCTCGATCAGTTGCGGAACGTAATCCGCCTGCGAATCGAGGGCGACGTAATTGGCGTTATACTGTTTGCAAAACCGCTCCAGTTGCTGCTGGCTTTGCCGAAATGTCTGCTTGATGCTGTCGCGGAAGCTTGCGGAGGAGGTGTTGACCCAAACCGTTCGGCGGCTTTCCGTGTCATAAACCGGGATAATGCCCAACCGAGGCAGGTTGGTTTCCCGCTGGTCGTACATGTGAATCACCACCAGATCGTGTTTTCGGGCGAGGGCTTTCAGGTTGTGTTCATAACCCGAATCGATAAAGTCCGAAACCAGAAAAACCACGCTCCGGCGTTTCAGCACATTGAGCGTAAACAGCAGCGCATCGGCCAGATTGGTCCGAACCGACTCCGGTTTCAGTTTGAACAAATTGACAATCAACTGATAACCGTGTTTCATGCTGTTCGACGGTTTCAGGTATTTCTCTTTCTGATCCGAAAAACAGTACATTCCCACGTGGCTGGCTTCCTTGATGGCCGACAACGCCAGTACCCCGCAGACTTCGCGGGTGGTGTCGAGTTTTGAGTGGGTCGAGGTTCCGATTTCCTGCGACGCACTGACGTCGATCACGAAAAAAACCGTCTGGTCTTTTTCTTCCCGAAAAATCTTAACGAAGGTTCCGTGGCCTTTCGACGAGACGTTCCAGTCGATGGCCCGCACGTCGTCGCCGTATTGGTAGGTCCGCAAGTCGCTGAACTCCAAACCGGAACCCTTAAAGATCGACCGGAAATTACCGCGCATCTGCGAGTTAACGGCTTTTCGGATCCGGATTTCAAACTGATAGAGTCGTGCCAAAAAATCGTGCATCGTATTTTTCAGTCAAACAGCACTGAAAATTTGTTAAAATTTGTTCAGTGGAGACGAGCAGCGTGTTAGTAAGAACAGGATTCCCGACATTTGTATCCAAGTACCCGTTTTGACAAAAATAACGAAATTGAACGCGCAACTGTACAGCCATTTTCGACAATGGACGCTGTTTATCTTAATTAGCCTGACGCTGGCTTGCCAGAACTCATCGACGGAAGCGCCCGATAACCTGATTCCGGAAAAGCAAATGGCGCAGATTCTGAGCGAAATCCACCTGGCCGAAGCACGCGTTACGAAGCTAAACCGGGTTTCGCAGGATAGTAATACCTTGATTTACAAACACCTGGAAAAACAGGTTTTTCGAAAATACAAAGTAGACACGGCGGCTTATTCCAAAAGTTACACCTATTACTCGTCAAACCCCGAGCTGTTGGCGGATATCTACAAACAGGTAACCGAAGAACTGGAACGGCGCAAAAAAAAGGTGGATACCATCAGCGTGGCCAAAGCGACACCGATCGTCCAGCCCCAAAAACCGGTCGATAGCAGCAAGACCGGCAAAAAAAAGTTGACGGCCCGAATCAAAACCGTGGTGGATAGCAGCAATGCCAACAAGAATAAACTACCCGCCCGACTCAAAAACCTGAAGAAATGATTGCCATTATTGGAGCGGGAATCTCGGGCCTGACGCTGGCCCATGAACTCCAGCAACGCCAGCAACCCTATCACTTATTCGACCGCAATAGCGAAGCGGGTGGCGTAATGCTTTCCCGGCGCGAAGGAGATTACCTGATCGAACGCGGCCCTAATTCGCTGCTGGGCGATGCAGAAATGCTGAACTGGCTCGATCAATTGGGTTTGACGCCGGAAATTAGTTTTGCGGGGGCCGTCAGCAAAGCCCGCTATATGTATCGGAACGGCGCCTACCGCAAACTGCCGTCGGGCCCGTTATCGCTGCTTTTTTCGTCTTATTTTAGCTGGGAAACCAAAAAAGCGTTTTGGCGGGAACGTTCCAACCGCACGGTTTCACCCCCCGGCGAAACGCTGAGCGCCTTTTTTCGTCGGCGGTTTTCGCAGGAAGTGGTCGAGTACGCACTGGCGCCGTTTGTGGCGGGTACGTACGGCGGTGATCCCGACCGGCTGCTGGTGTCGGAAACGTTTCCAATGCTGCTGGATTACGAAAAAACGTATGGTTCGGTGCTGACCGGTTTTATGAAAAATGCGGGCTCGACCGGTCGACGGCAGTCGTTCAGTTTCCGTAACGGATTACAGACATTGCCCCTAAAGCTCGCCAGTCAATTGAAAACCGCTCATTTCAACGATTCAGTCAACCGACTCAGCAAAACCGCAACCGGCTGGCGGCTGGAAACCGCGAGCGGTACGTATACCGCCGACGCCGTGGTGCTGGCCTGCGATTCGGGCACTTCTGCGGGGCTACTCGAACCCGTCTGGCCGGAGGTGGCCGCGCTGTTGCAACAAATTGATTATCCGCCCATGACCGAAGTGCACACGGTTTATAAACGGGCCGACGTGGCGCACCCGCTCAACGGATTCGGCGGGCTGAATCCCCGCATTGAAAACCGGTTTGTGGCCGGACACATCTGGAGCAGTTCGGTTTTCGAAGGCCGTTGCCCGGCCGATGAAGTGCTGTTTACGAGTCTGGTGGGTGGTCGGCAAAGCGCCGGGAATGCACTACAGCCAGACGAAACCATTCGGGATCGCGTACATCAGGAGTTGGTTCAGGCATTCGGGGTTCGGGCCCAAACACCCGTTCGGCAGTGGCTTCAGCGCTGGGAACGCGCCATTCCACAATACGACGCCCGGATGGTGCCAGTTCGGGAAAAAATGCCGACGCTGGAGCCGGACGGCCTGTTTGTGTGTGCCAACTGGTATCAGGGCGTTAGCCTGTCGGACTGCATCCGGAAAGCCAAAGCACTTGCCGTACGACTCACGGAACTGAAAATCACTGAATCCTAGGCAGTTTTAACAAATTTTAAGGCCGGGATTACATAAAATCGGCTTTTTTTGTGTTATTGAGAAAAGGCGTACACTAACCCAAATCAAACCTTGAAAGAATGTTTGGTGGTCATTCCGACCTACAACGAAATCGAAAACATTGAGGTCATCATTCGAAAAGTGTTGAGTTTACGGACTCCTTTTGATGTGCTGATTGTCGATGACGGCTCACCGGATGGCACAGCCCGACGAGTGAAAGAATTACAGCAGGAATACGGGGCTGATGGATTGCCGTGGCGGCTTCACCTCATGGAACGCAAGGGCAAACTGGGGCTCGGCACAGCTTACATCGCCGGTTTTCAGTGGGCTCTGGGTCAGGGTTACCAGTATATCTGCGAAATGGACGCCGATTTTTCCCACAATCCCGACGATCTGGTGCGGCTTTACGAAGCCTGTGTCAATACCGGCAACGAGGTCGCCATCGGCTCCCGGTATATTACCGGTGTGAACGTGGTGAACTGGCCGATGGGCCGGGTGCTGATGTCGTATTTTGCCGGGATTTACGTACGGTTTATTACCGGCATGTCGGTGATGGACCCGACGGCGGGCTTTATCTGCTACAGCCAACACGTACTCAGGACCATACTCCAGAATAATATTCGGTTTGTTGGCTACGCGTTCCAGATAGAAATGAAGTTTTTGACCTGGAAATACGGGTATCGCATGACGGAAGTACCAATTATTTTTACAGATCGCACCAAGGGCGTATCCAAAATGTCGACCGGGATTTTTAAAGAAGCTGTTTTTGGCGTGTTACAGATGAAAATTGCCAGCTTTTTCCGGCAATACATACCCCCACAGAAACAATCGGAACCGGTTTCGCTAAAACCGGAAACGTCTGAAGCGGTGTAGGAAAAACCTACACCGCTTTTTTTTCATCCTGACCGGAAATCGGGCTCGAAGTCTGGTACGAGTACTCATTGTATTATTCAGAGATACGATAGTCTGATCCTTCGGGCTTGAGAGCGGTTGATTTTTCCAAAAAAGACACCTGATTGTTCAGATCATTGATTTTTGAGTAATCAAATGGCGTGAAAAAGTCCTGTCAGGATCGGAAAATAAAAAATATAATTGTATTATATAAAGAACTTTTGAATTTTTCGAATATTTCTCATTCTTGACGAAACGGCAAGGCTGAAAATTTAATGTAAGTTATTAAAAAATAAACCAAATAATATTTGGTACGGATAAGTACAATTGCAATTACCTATAGAAATAAAAATTGCACTGAAAATCAGCGTCTTAAATGGGCAGAACTTTATACCATCTTTTTATAGTTACTTTGTTGAACAATAACAAAAAAGGTTTTTCACCGTAAACAAATAAAAAGATGAACACCACACTCAAAGCTTCGTTAATTGCCTTAGGAATGGCAATCGTTATGATTTTCGTTGTCGACGCAGTTACACCTAAATCCCTGTTAAATTCTTTAGTGAATCATTCAGGACCACAGGCGAACGTAACGGTCGTTGTAAATAGAGTTGACGATCAACCGATTACGGTTAAATTATCAAAATTGAACGGCGAAGTAATTGCCAGCGAACAATTGGGAGAAGGTAATACGATTCATTTCGGTTTGAAAGATGCCGAAAATGGAACCTACCGGGTTGAAGTTTCCAACGCAACTACGAAAAAGGTAAAAGAGGTCGTTCTTTCAGCTCAGAAGGCGGTTTAATACGAAACGGATTAAAAATCCGTTCTGATTACATGCTAAGCCCAACAGTTTTAAATAACTTGTTGGGCTTAGCTTTTTTTTATGTCTTTACTTTTCCGATACCTGTGCATTGGCCTGTTGGTGGGCGTGGCATTGGGAGCCAATGCGCAAAAACCGCTGTATACTCTGCAGCAGCGAACGACGCTTAACCGCCTTAGCCAGAGTTTGCAGCAAAACCGCCAGCCGTCGTATCTGCGGGCCGTTGAAATCGCCCGAAACCGCCGGATTCCCCTGCGTCAGGAACGCTCCGACGGAACCGTTCTGATGCTGAGCGATATCGACGAACGGGGAAATCTGCTCTTTAACGCCACCACCAGTACGACCCGCGCCGGAAATACGACCCGGACATCGGCACTCTATTCGGGCGGGTCACTCGGTTTGTCGTTATCGGGAAACAGCGCGACCGTGCGCGACAAACTGGGTATCTGGGATGGCGGCAAAGTTCGTCCGACCCACGTGGAACTGGCCGGGCGGGTGACCCAACGCGATAGCAACAAAACCATCTCCAATCACCCCACCCACGTGGCCGGAATTATGATTGGGCAAGGAGTGAATGAGCGGACGCGGGGCATGGCGTTCGGGGCCAATCTGAAAGCGTATGATTTTGATAATGACGACGCCGAAATTGCGGCTGCGGCACCGGATCTGTTGCTCTCCAACCATTCGTATAACATTGTGGCGGGCTGGCTTTTCAACGCCGACCGGGCGGGTGACCTCAAATGGGAGTGGTGGGGAGACTCAACCGTCAGTGCGTCCGACGATTACAAATTTGGGATTTATAACAATGGAGCGCGTAGTCTGGATCGCATTGCCGTGGCGGCACCCTATTACCTGCTGGTGAAATCCGCCGGAAACACCCACGGCCAGAACGGGCCGGGCGCGGGGATTTCCTACTGGATCGGGAACAGCAACACCATGAGCAAAACCGCCCGCAACAACCAGAACGGGTACGATCAGATTTCGACGGATTGCAACGCCAAAAACATTCTGTCGGTGGGTGCCGTCAGCAGTATTCCGACCGACTATGCCCAGCCTTCGGATGTTCGGCTGGCCAGTTTCAGTTCGTGGGGGCCGACCGACGACGGGCGCATCAAACCGGATCTGGTGGGTGTGGGCGTCAGCGTCTTGTCGGCCGGATCGGCCAGCGACAACGCCTACACCACCCTTTCCGGCACGTCAATGGCGGCTCCGAACGTGTCGGGTTCGCTGCTGCTGTTGCAGGAATATTACGCCCAGTTGCACAATGGTCAGTTCATGCGGTCGTCGACCTTGAAAGGGCTGGCGCTGCACACCACCAACGAAGCCGGTGACGCCCCCGGACCTGATTACCGGTTTGGTTGGGGACTGCTCAATGCAGAAAAAGCCGCCCGGGTGATCGGGAATGTCGACAAAAGCCACCTTCTGGAAGAGCGGACGTTGAATCAGGGCGACAAGCAAACCGTGCAACTGGTGGCATCGGGGCGCGGGCCGCTGGTTGTAACCATTTGCTGGACCGACCCGGAAGCGGCAGCGTTGACGGCAACGGCCGCGAATTTTAATAACCGGACTCCCCGGCTGGTCAACGATCTGGACATTCGGGTGGCCGACGGTTCGCAAACCCGCCAGCCCTGGGTGCTCGATCCCGCCAATCCCGCCAATCCGGCCACACGGGGCGATAACGTTCGGGACAATGTGGAGCAAATTCTGATTGCAGATGCCATTCCCGGAAAAACCTACACCTTGACCATTTCGCACAAAAATACCCTGCTGAACGGCAAACAGGATTTTGCCTTGATCGTCAGCGGAACCGGCGGGAAGGAATATTGTGCGTCGGCGGCTACATCGACGGGTTCGGCCAACATCGACCGTGTGCGGTTTGGCACGATCGATCAGGCCGGCAGCGCCGGTTGTCAGACGTATTCCGATTTTACGAATGCAACGGCTTCCGTGTCGATTGGGCAGAAACTGCCGCTGGATATAACCATTGGTTCCTGCGGAGAAAACCGCCCAACCATCACCAAAGCATTCATAGACTGGAACATAGATGGTGATTTTGACGATGCTGATGAACTGGTGGCCACTTCTTCCGCTTTGACTACCTCGGCGGTTTTTTCGGGTACCGTGACCACACCGAGCGGTTTAATAGACGGACAATCTACCCGCATGCGGATCGTGACGGTGGCCACGGCGGACGCCAACGCGGTGCAGGCGTGTGGCAACTACGCGAATGGCGAAACGCAGGATTATCAGGTGCGGTTTGTTCGGCCGCAAAATGATGTCGGAATCAGTGCGGTGCTGTCGCCCCAGAACGGTTTTTGCAACCAGACCGACTTTCAGGTGGTGGTAACCATTCGTAATTATGGCTCAACGGAACAGCGCAACATTCCGGTTTCCGTCCAGATTCTGGCGCCCTTTGGAACCGCTGTTGCCAATCTGCGCGACACCCTGAAAGTAGCGTTGGGGCCATCGCAGGAAACGCAGTTGCTTCTGCGTGGTCAGGGCGAATTCCGAGCCGCCACCGCCTATCGCTTCATCATTCAGTCGCGTTTGGCAACCGACCAGAATATGGCCAATGATGAACTGGTGAGCATTTTGACCACTTCGGCGACCACGACCGAGCAGGGTAGTTTCTCCGTTTCCGCCTGTGACAATAGTGCCGTATCCCTGCGCAATACCGGCAGCGGCACGGCTTTCTGGTACGACGCCCCGACGGGCGGGAATCTGATTGGCGCCGGAAACCAGGCAACAGCCCTCAGCCGACCGGCCAGCGGAATTTATTACGCAGCCTTAAACCAATTTACCGGCGTTGTCGGTCCACCAACGAAGCAGACCTTCGGGGGGGGGACCTATTCGGGCAATTTTGGCCCGCAGCCCGTCTTTTCAACGCAGGTTCCGATTGTGCTGGAAAGTGCGCGGTTATACATTGGCAGCGCGGGCCGGATTACGTTTACGGTTCAAAAACCGGGCGGTGCAGCCGTTTCCAGCGTCACGCTCGACGTAACCCCAACCCGCAGTGCCAATACGCCCGTCGGAACACCACCAGCGGGGCAGCTATCGGACGATCCAACCGATCCGGGCGCTGAATACCTGCTGAATTTGTCGATTCCCGAAGCAGGAACCTACTCCATTGCCATTGCGTACGAAGACGGCGCGTCGATTTTTCGGAGTAATCTGGGTGTCACCGGTTTCCCGTTTCAGATTCCCGGCGTGATGAGTTTGAAAGGTTCGTTATTTAATAGTGCGGACACGCTAACGACGGCCTATTATTATCTGTACAATCTGCGGGTCAAAGCCGCCGGTTGCCCGGCGTCGGAGCGGGTGGCCGTAACGCCAAAACCGGGGGCTGCTGTGGTGGCCGTGGTAACGCCCGACGGATCGCCGGATATTTGCCGGGGCACGTCAGTTGTATTGCGGGCGAAAGACGTAGTTGGTTATTCGTACCAATGGTTTTTGAACGGGCAGGCCGTTTCGGGAGCAATGTCGTCGACCTTGTCAGTGGCCGCAGCCGGTTCCTACAGTGTCCGGGCTTCGGGCGAGTGTCCACCGGCGACCTCAGCAGCAGTAGTGGTGACCGTCAAAGATCCGCAGGCTCCGACGATTACCCGCGACGGGTATAAGCTGACGTCCAATGCAGCCACCGGCAACCAGTGGTTTCTGAACGGTGTCCCGATTCCGGGCGCGAACCAGCAGTCGTATACCGCCCAGCAGTCCGGCAAGTATTCCGTACGGGCCAACGCCAATGGCTGCGCCGAACTGCTTTCGCAGGAAATTACGCTGGACGTGATTACGGCGGTCAATCCACCCGCTCTTGCCGAAACCGGTCTGCGGATTTTCCCGAATCCGGTGGCGAAACAGGTGACGATTGCGTTTGTACCCGAATCCGTCAAAAGCCGGACGTACCGGTTTACGCTGGTGGATGTGCGCGGTGTTGCGTTGCGCTCGGGGGTTTTGGGTCGGACAGCCACCAATTACTCCGGCATCATCGACGTAGCGACTTTGCCCGCTGGCTTGTTTTTTGTGTTGATTCAGGACGAAGAAGGCCGGACGGTGCAACGGAGTAAAGTTATTAAGCAGTAAATTCCATGAAAACCCGGACTATATTCCGTCTGCTGGTTTGCATCGGCCAGCTCGTTGTTGTGGGGCTGAATCACAGCTGGGGGCAGCTTCCTTCGCATCAGGGGTCGGGGCGGTTTTCACATCTGTCAGCTGAACACGGGCTTTCCCAGAATTCTGTGCTGTGCATCTGGCAGGACCGGGATGGTTTTCTCTGGCTGGGTACGCGCGACGGCCTGAACAAGTACGACGGGTATTCCTTTACGGTTTATAAACCCGATCCGGCTGACCCGGCACATACGTTTGGGCACAATGTCATTACGTCCATTTGCGAAGACCGCGCGGGCCGGATGTGGGTAACGACGCTGGGCGGAGGGCTTCACCGGTTCGACCGGCGGAGCGGAAAAGCCCAGGCTTTCCGGATCGATCCCGCCCGGATTTCGCTGCGCAATGTGATGTATTCGGTCATCGAAGACCACGAAGGTTTGCTTTGGATCGCTTCGCGGGAAGGGCTCAACCGGTTTGACCCGAAAACCAACACCTTTCAGACATTCAATCCGCCCAGCCCGGCCGGGTCCGACATCTATGCGGTTCAGGAAGATCGTGGGGGAAAGCTCTGGGTCGGAACGCGGGAAGGCTTGTTCCGGTTTGACCGCCGGACAACCGCCTACACCCGGATTGAATTACCGCTCGAAGCCGCGGACACGACGACTTCCATTTCAACCCTGGTTGCAGACCCGGCCGGAACACTCTGGATTCAGTCCGAAAGCGGAAAGCTGTACCAGATGAAACCGGGCAATGCGCCCGTCAGTTACAACACCTTCAAAACCGTTCGGCACGATAACCGGTCGCTGTCGCTGAGCGGTGCCTTATTCACCGATCGGTCCGGAAATGTCTGGATTGCTCCGCCCGGTCAGGGAGGCTTGTTCCGGCTGGAACTGGCAACCGGTCAATGGGTTCGTTTTCACGCCAATCAACTGCAATCGGGGAGCCTGAGCAGCAACATGATTTATTCGATTTTTCAGGATCGGGAAGGGAGCATCTGGGTCGGAACGGACAACGGGCTGGATAAACTGAGCCCGGTGCCGGAGAAGTTTCAAACGTTTCAGGTCGTTTTGAACAACGGCGCGACGCGTTTACCGGAAAACAGCATTCGGGCGTTGTGCCAGGATCACACGGGAACCATTTGGCTATCCAATGAGTCGGACGGCCTTTATTCGTACGAGCTTCGGACGGGCGTTTACCGGTATTTTCCGGCCGATGCGGCTCAACCCGGCCAACTTGCCAGTAAAGATGTCAATGCGATCTGGGAGGATCACACCGGTCAGTTGTGGATCGGTGCCGGAAGCTACCTGCACCGTTACGATCGAAAAACCGGTCGGTTTACCCGGTTTTTCAGCGAAGTGGGCGTACGGAGCATTCGGGAAGGATCGGACGGAACGTTGTGGATTGGCGGCCGGGGAATGGCCCGTTTTGATCCGCGAACCCAGCAGTTCGTCTACTACCGGCATGATCCGAAAAATCCGGCCAGCCTGAGCGATGAAGGTCTGATTGTGGCCCTGCCCACCCGCGACGGAACGGTCTGGGCGGCTTCGAGTCGCAAAGGACTTAGCCGACTTACGGTCGCAACGGGGCGTTTTCGGCACTACCAGCCCGATTTTCAATACTCACAGGGCCACGTGAACGACAAAGACATCCGGTGTCTGTACGAAGATAGCCGGGGCCGGTTATGGATCGGAACCAATCAGGGCGGTTTAAACCGCTACGATTCGAAAACCGACTCCTTTACGGCTTTCACCACGCACAACGGCCTGCCGAGCAATCACATTGTCGGTATTCTGGAAGACAATGAAGGCAATTTGTGGCTGGCCACCAATCACGGTGTCTGCCGGTTCAATCCCAACTCGTATGTGTGCCGGAATTATGACAAAAGCGACGGACTGCAAGCCAACGAATTCTTTGAAGCCTACGCCCGTGGCCCGGAAGGCGACCTGTTATTCGGCGGAGCCAACGGCTTTAGCCTGTTTTCGCCCCACACCATCCGCACCAATTCCCGGATTCCGCCCGTGCACATTACCAGCGTGCAGATCGGAAAGAAAAACACCGCGCTGCCCGAAAAACCGCTGACCTTATTGTACAAAGACAATGACCTCTCGTTCGATTTTGTTGCCCTGAATTTCATCCAGTCCGAAAAAAACCAGTATGCTTACCAGTTAGTCGGCGTCGATAAGGACTGGGTTTACTGCGGCACCCGGCGGTTTGTGAGCTATCCCAATCTGCCACCGGGCGACTACCAGTTCCGCGTCAAAGCCGCCAACAACGACGGGGTCTGGAACGAGAAGGGAGCGTTGCTGAACATCACGATTCAACCGCCTTTCTGGCGAACGGGCTGGTTTATCATCCTGAACGCAATTGCCCTGCTGGGGCTGATTTACGGGGGATTCCGGTTCCGAATCCGGCAGATTGAACGGAAGGAACGGCAAAAAACCGCCATCAATAAAAAGCTGGCTGAAATGGAAATGCAGGCGCTGCGGGCGCAAATGAACCCGCATTTTATTTTCAACAGCCTGAACTCGATCAACCGGTTTATCATGAAAAACGAATCGGAAGCCGCTTCGGATTATTTGTCGAAATTCTCGAAATTAATCCGGCTGATTCTGCAACACGCCACGGCCCCAACGGTTAGTTTAGAAAGCGAACTGGAAGCGCTTTCGTTGTACGTAAAGCTGGAATCGGTGCGGTTCGACGGGCAGTTTACGTTTGCCATTCAGGTGGATGAGCAGATCGAACCGGCGTATACCATTATCCCGCCGATGATCATCCAGCCGTACGTGGAGAACGCAATCTGGCACGGTTTGATGCAGAAAGAACTGGGCGGGCACCTGACGATCGACGTTCGGAAGCAGAATGAACTGTTAATTTGCACGATTGAAGACAATGGTGTGGGCCGCCAGAAAGCCGCCGAGCTAAGAAGCAAATCGGCGACCCACGCTAAATCGATGGGCATGCAGATTACCGCCGACCGTCTGAAGTTGAGCCAGACACTGTACGGTCAGCAACCGACGGTGGTGATTCACGATCTGGTGGATGCGCTGGGCGAACCGGCGGGAACGCGCGTGGTGTTAAAGATTCCGCTGGCGCAGTCCAGTTAATGAATTGAATTCCTATGATTAAAGCCGTCATCATCGACGATGAAGCCCACTGCCGGGAAACACTTTCCATGCAGCTTGCAAAATATTGCCCTGAAATTCAGGTGGTTGCGCAGTTTCGATCCGCTACGGAAGGATTGCGGTTTTTGGTGGAACAAGCCCCGGATGTGTTGTTTCTGGATGTTGAGATGCCGGTGATGAACGGTTTTGAATTGCTGGAACAATTGACGGCCATTCCGTTCGATGTCATTTTCACGACGGGCTACGATTCGTACGCCATCAAAGCCATTCGGTTTAGCGCGCTGGATTATTTGCTCAAACCGATCGATAAAGATGATCTGCGGAAAGCCGTCGCCAAAATTAAACGACCGTCGGAACAGCAGATGGCCCAGCAGATCGAACTGCTGTTACAGAAACTGGATACAAAAAAAGTCCTGCAAAAAATTGCGCTGCCCACCAACCAGGGTTTCGAAATGGTGCCGATCGAAGCAATTATCCGCTGCGAAGCCGACAACAACTACACGCACGTGCTGCTGAAAGCCGGCAAGCCGTTGCTGGTGTCGCGCACGCTGAAAGAAATTGAAGAACTGCTCGATGGCAGCTCGTTTCTGCGGGTGCACCAGTCCCACCTGATCAATCTGAATGAAATTCTGCGCTACATCCGGGGCGAGGGCGGCTACGTGGTGATGAGCGATAATTCGTCGGTGCCCGTCTCGCGCAGCCGCAAGGAAGTTCTGTTGAACGTCTTTAACTAGCGTTTTATTCCACCCACCCTATTCCGCCGGTTACTCACCGAAAACCGCCGAATACTCGGTGGCAGTAGGAGTGTGTGCGGGGTTCCCGTATTTTATTGCCCGCGGATACAAATCCGTTCATTGACTCACCTAATTCCGGCATTTTTGCGGCCATCCTAATGACTGAACGACAAAATATAAAAGCATTTTTTTCGGACGATACTCGGAAGCTCGTTCGGGTACAAATCGTTGAAAAAATGGCCGGTATTCCGGTCAAAACACTGGTCCACTTCCTGAAATCCCGGAGAGGGTTAAAGGATGATCATTTAGTGAAAATTGTTCCGGTTTTGGAAAAAGTTGGTTATCAATCGGTTCATAGCATCAGCTAGTGTTCCAGGCGGTTTTTTGATGAATTTTCCGAAACCGTTCAACCGGTTCGGCCAGGTAGGCGACCGAACCGGTTGAGCGGGAAGTTTGCCCACCAATTCTCCGGCATACGTCCCAACGCTCGCATCTTTAATCATTCTTTCATCTCCCCGTTGCAACGCTAAATCGGCGGATTGCGTAAGGTTCAGAAAAGAGATACAACCTGACTACGGTATTGAACGATGCGAATGCTGGTAATCGGCGGCTGCCATACTTATGGCTATGGGTTACGCCCCGGAAAAAGTTTTGTGGAGCAATTTGGCCGACGGCTGCAACAAGTCGGCGAGCAGGTCAACATTGATTATTTCACGCCCTTCGACCTGCCCCTGGCCGGTTCGCTGGTGCGCCAGCTGGACTTGGATTCGTACGAGCTGATTGTGTTGCAACTGGGCAATTATCGTCTTCAGCACCCGTCGGCGTTTACGAACCTGCTCAAAAAACACCAGCACACTATCCTACAACCGCGTGCGGGCCAGCCGCCCAAACCGGCCAGTCTGGAAGCGCTGCGGAGCCATTCGCACGTTCCTTTTCCCGACCGGCCTTCGATGCTGAAACAGATCAAAAGCGTGGTTAAATTACTGACCTTGAAGGTGATGGCGCAGGTTGGGCAGGTCGGCCGGTTAACCGAAATGCAGCAGCAACTGGCTGATTTACTGCACTACCTGCAACCCCACCGTCGGAAAGTCGTTCTGTTAACGCCCTTTCCGCACCTCGATATGGTGAGCCGGTGGCTGCGGGAGCAGGGTCGTGCCTTGTTCCGGCAAATCGGCCAGCAGAAAGGCGTTCATGTGCTGGACACGCACCTTTACATCTGTCCGCAGAAACAGTATTTCATGACCGACGATTCCGGCCACCTGAACGCGATCGGTCACGAGTTAATTGGCCTGTATCTGTTTGATTTCTACCAGAATGAGCTGCGGGAGCGGCTGGCGGAAGCGGTTTTATAGCCCCGTAAAACCCGCTTAAACTTTTCCTTCCTGAAATAGTTGGATCGCTTTCACAATGCGCCCTTGCCGGGTCTCCTCGGTTTTGGCGTCTTCGATGCTCAGGATATGGCGTCGTTTGTTGCTGTACGACAGGCCCTCAAAAAACCGCTTCGCGTCGGCGTTTTCTTCCAAAGCACTTACAAAATCGGCCGGGAGTGCCACTTCGCGGGGTTCGGTATCGAGTTCCAGCTCCACTTCGATGACATCCCCGGCGGCTACGCCCGCGCCCGCCCGGTTTTCGGCACTGACGCCCAGCAAAAATTTGCCGCCCATGACGGCCACGCTACTCCGGTAGGTAAACCCGTTGATCGTCACCCGAACCGCGGGCTTCTTACTCGTTCCCAGACTGGCCACCACCTCCGGCGGCACCTCCACGCCCGTAGCGGTTTTTCCGTGGCTGAGCAGGGTTGTTTGGAATTTCATGGGAGTTGGGGTTGGTTACCGTGTGTTAAAGTTTACATAACAAAAGTAGTGGGGAAGGGTGAAATGGGACGGGTGTAAATGCGTCAAATTGAGGGGTGATTGCCGGCAAAAAATTATACTAATGAAATTTGGTTTTATTTGGAGAAGACTATAATTTGAAGAAATTATATTAGTTTGTGTAATCCTTCTCTGCATCAACTTACTTTTCCTAAGATAGAGTAAATGACAAAACCGATAGAAGATTTATTACCATTACCAATTGATCCCAAAGCGGATTCAATAATGAATTTATATTATAATGCACTCCATGAACTGGTCTGTTTTGGAACACACATTCTGGCGTGGCACCTTGAGGAAGGTAAAGGAAGACTAGAAGAACGAAACGAAATAGACTTAGCAGAAGCACTATTATTTAGATACATATTGGAGCTTATTGATGCAATATCTGTGCAAATAAAAATGGGATTATTGTTCCTTGTAAAGTACAGTTACGTGCCCTTTTAGAGACTTATTTTAGCTTAGAATATTTACTTGAAAAAGACAGAAAACGCCGTGCTGCATGCTTTTTGCTCGTTGATTATTACCGAAAACTAAATTATTACAAGCAACTAATTCCGAATACTATTGAAAATAAAAATTTACTAGAAGGTTTAAAAAAACATGGTTTTATAATATCCAACTTATCTCCTATTAAAGACATAATTCGTGCTTATAAAAATCAGGAATCACTTATTAATATGCCTCAATATAAAGAAGCTCGTATTGAGTACTTAAAACTAACCGGCAATAACACTAAAAACGCAGATATCAAGTGGTATTCGCTATTTGAGGGGCCAAAATCAGTAAAATGGCTGGCCATGAGAATAAACCGGTTTGATCTACATGAGTTTTATTACAAGATTTGGTCTAATCAGACACATGGTACCGATCTTTCAACCAAAGTTCTAATAAGTGGTGATGATGGTAATGGAGCAGTCGTGCAATTAAGAAATATGGAAGAAGCTCAATCGATCGCCGAATTAACTATTATGTTCAGTCTCGTAATTTTCAATTTAATGATGAGTAAAACCATATCTATGCACAAAAAAGAGTATGCAGAATGGTTTTTATGGTATCGAGATAAGCACAGAAACCCTATAGCCCAACCAATTAAATAGAAATATTTCTATTTAATTTAAATCATAAAAATTTGCTTTTATTGGATATTTAACCGGGGTATAAATTTAAAAATTTACTATCAAAACGAAATCCCCTCTTCCCGTAACAACTCCGCCAGATTCAGCGTGCAATCTTCCAAAACCGTCACATTATCGGCCCAGGTTTGCGTAATCCAGGGTTCGTTACGTCCGGCTACGAATACTTTCCGGGCTGCGGAGGTGATCCAGATCACTCGTTCGACGCCGAAGGCCAGCAGTTTATCGGTTTTGTCCCAGATGTAATCCTGGTCACCGGCGGCATACTCTTCTACGTCCACTTTGATGTCAAATTCAATCACCACTTTGGGCGGTATTTTGAAATACTTTCCGTGCAATTCTGTAATTGTACTGCGGTCGAAAATCGCAATATCGTTAGCGGTTCGGCCTAGGTTCGGCATAAGTAACCCCACTTCGTTGGTGGTCAGTAAATAAGCTTTCCGGTTGATGTGGGTATATAAATGGCCCAACAGAGCCGCCACGACCGCTCCCTGAATATCGCTGCAACCCATAATTTCTTCCGGTGTTTTGCGTCCCGCCAGCACCTCTTTGTATCCTTTGTAATACAAGGTGCGTCGGCCCAATTTCTCATAAACCAGGTAATCGGGCACTTTCGGATTTCGGCGTTTGATCTGCTCTTTAATGACAATCGTTCCCATTGTTGAGTCTGCGTTAACAAAGCCAAGATACGAAATCCTGGTCAGGTAGTCATTACTCCAGCGCAATCTTCGCCTGAATCACCGGGTGTTCGCCCAGGCCGACGCGCGAAAGGGGCGCGTTGCGTCGCCAGGTTCCGCCGTTGATGCGCTCCCAGTAGGTCGCCGTGCGGAGTTCGCGGTTGAACGCCAGGTATTGCCCGAAACACTCCCGCGCATTTTTCTGACCGTCCGGCATTTTAAACGAGGTCGCAAATTTGTACCGGGCTTCGTCGGTCGGAAGCCATTCCATGGCAATGAATAAGCCTTCTTTCGGAAACGCAATCTGGTAGCGCGACAGATCGACTTCGCACCAGGTATTGCCCCGGCGGGCGGACGTTACCACGCTCTGCGGCAGCAGATCCGCGCCTGGCTCACCGTCCGTGATGGCATATACGCGCACCCGAAATGGCGCCGTCGGCATGCCCCCGCGCGCAATCAGGTACGAAACCCGGTGCAAATACCCCTGAATCCCGTTGGTGTTGCGGACGTGCAGCGCAAACTCAATGTTCCGACCCGAGCAATTTCCCCAGACAATCGGCGCCCGCTTCCGCGTGGCCCCCACCGTCGCAAGGCGCGGTTTTCGGCCCCGAACCACAATTTCGGTCAGGACATTGGGCTTCGCACGCAGTCGGTACGCCGTGGATTCAGACAATCCGGCCAGCGGCAACAGCAGAGTCTCAAAGCCGACGCAGCTAATCAGCAGCGTATCGATGCCCGCCGGAATCGTGGCGGTAAACCGGCCCTGCGCATCGGCGTAGGTCCCAAACCGGTGTTGCGGTTCGGTGATGAGCGCGTAGGCAACCGGCTGCCCATCGGTTTCGATCAGCACCTGGCCTTTCAGAGTCGTTTGAGCAAACACATAAAAAGAAGTAAATAAAAAGACAATCAGAAACAGAAACCGGCAGCGGGCGTTTGTATACATGGAAAACCGTCAACAATTCGGTAGTTTTGTGATTCGGGTTCAAAGATAAGGCGCGCGATCGATGCGTGGAACCGGAATCCGACTGCATTTTCACTTCTTCCGTTTTATGGAATTAAAGCACGTACCGCTCGAACGCCTTCACGAACAACTCGGGGCAAAAATGGTGCCGTTTGCTGGTTTTCTGATGCCAGTGCGGTATTCGTCCGACATTGAAGAACACCAGACCGTCCGCAACGGCGTCGGCGTTTTCGATGTATCGCACATGGGCGAGTTCATTCTGAAAGGCGAAAAAGCCCTGGATCTGATTCAGAAAGTGTCGGCCAACGATGCCTCGCTGCTCTACGACGGCAAGGTGCAATACAGCTACCTGCCGAACGATCAGGGTGGCGTCGTCGACGATCTGCTTGTTTATCAGATCAGCCCCATCGAATACTTGCTGGTGGTCAACGCGTCGAACATCGAAAAAGACTGGAACTGGATTCAGAGTCAGAACGATTTCGGCGACGGGCTGGAGATGGTCAATATATCGGACGGCACCTGTCTATTTGCGGTTCAGGGCCCGCTGGCGGCTCAGGCGCTGCAACCGCTGACAAATGTTCTGCTGGATTCCATGTCGTATTATACGTTCGAAAAAGCGGATTTTGCCGGTTTTCCGAATGTCATTATTTCGGCAACGGGCTACACCGGTGCGGGCGGTTTTGAAATTTACGTCGCCAACGAACAGGCCGAATCCGTCTGGAAAGCGATTTTCGAAGCCGGTGCGCCATACGGCATCAAACCCATCGGTCTGGGTGCGCGCGATACGCTGCGGCTCGAGATGGGGTACTGTCTCTACGGCAACGACGTGGACGATACGGTTTCGCCCCTGGAAGCCGGGTTAGGCTGGGTAACGAAGTTCACCAAACCGTTTGTCAATTCCGACAACCTGCAACACCAGAAAAAAGAAGGGCTGAAACGTAAACTCGTCGGGTTTGAGCTCATCGACCGGGGCATTCCGCGTAGTCATTACGAACTCTGCGACGCCGACGGCAACCGGATCGGCGAAGTTACCTCCGGCACGCAATCGCCCACGCTCGGCAAAGGCATCGGCATGGGCTATGTGCCGACCGAATACAGCAAACCGGGTTCCGAACTATTCGTCAAAGTCCGCGACCGGCTGCTGAAGGCGCAGGTTGTGAAATTACCTTTTGTGAAGAATTAAAGGCCGTTTACAGTAGTCGGTTTACGGTGGCTAACGCGTTCTTTTTAGCTTGCGTCAGCTCCCGTAAACCGAATACCGTAAACATTAAAAATCGTTCCCTTGAAAACCATCGACGTCTGCCTGACTCCTGATTTACTCCACCTTCATACCGATTCCCTCGAAAATTCCATTGTGGTCGTTGCCGACGTCTTCCGGGCCACCTCGTGCATGGTGACGGCTTTCGCCCACGGCGTCAACAGCATCACGCCCGTCGCGACGATCGAGGAATGCAGCCAGCTGCAGAGCCGGGGTTATCTGGCGGCCGCCGAACGCAACGCCCAAAAAGTAGAAGGGTTTGATCTGGACAACTCGCCGTTCAGCTACATGGACGAGCGGCTCATTGGTGCCAACATTGCCATGACCACCACCAACGGAACCTACGCCATCACCCGCTCGCGGAACGCTGTGAAAGTGCTGGTCGGGTCGTTTCTGAATCTGGAAGCGGTGGTACGGTTTTTACAGGGGGAGCGCTACGATGTGTTGATTTTGTGCGCGGGCTGGAAAGGGCGCGTCAACCTGGAGGATACCCTGTTTGCCGGTGCACTGATCGAGCGGCTCAAAGACGAATACATGATTCCGGAAGACAGTGGTTTGATGGCGTGGCGGCTCTATGCCCAGGCCAAAAACGATCTGCCCGCTTACCTGGCTCCTTCCTCCCACGTCCGGCGGCTTCACCGGCTGAGCATTCACAAAGACATTATTTACTGTTTGCAGCACGACCTATACGACGTCATTCCGGTTTTACGCGGGAGTGCACTGGTGAGTATGGAGGTGTAGAAAGAAGGGCAGTAAATGGAATCGGCGCTCTGTTATCAACAGACGTAAAAAGAAAAACCGGAATGCTGGCCTGTTGAGGTTGCATTCCGGTTTTTATAAAACCGTATTTCCGGAATTGGATCAGTCCTGCAGGGCGACGTGTTGTTCGGTCTGCAAATAATCGACAACGCCCTGAAAAGTAGTTAATTTCGAGTAATCTTCGTCGGGAATCCGAACGCCGAATTCCTGCTCCAGCTGCATAATTAAATCAACCGTATCCAGGCTATCAAGACCCAGGTCGCGCGTAAAGTGAACGGTAGGGTGAATGGCCGATTCCTTAATGCCGAAATTCTTGAGGATGTTAGTGACGCGATCTTTCATAGTGGTATACTGTTTTCAGGTTGTCTAGTTGTGCAGACGAGCATCTGCCGGTGTGTGAGAGCGGTTATCCGTGACGGAACCACGTTCAAAGAACCGTCGGTTTTCTTTTTTAGTTTACCAGACAATGAACTTTTCGTTCCGTTCATCACAAATTTTCGCCCAACAGGCGCTTGTACTCTAACTGATTGAGTAAAAGCTGGTATTGATAATTCAATCGGGCCAATTCCGCTTCTTCAATACCGGTTTCGGCACTCTGCAATTCAACCGGTGTAATCACGCCGGACCGCAACCGGATCTGGGCAATTTCCAGGGCTTTGCGGGCCTGTAACACCTGCGTTTCCAGGTTCTGCAACCGCTGCTGATTACTCCGGATATCGGCGTTCAGCTGTTCCAGATTCTGCCGCAGCTGCGCATTGGCATTTTCCACCGCGTACCGACTCGCATCCAGGTTCAGACGGGCCGCCTGGTTTTGCAGGCTGTACCGCTTTCCCGAATAAATCGGCACGCTCAGGCTCACCCCGGCGGCTACGTTAAACCGCATCGCGGCAATATCCGGCAAGTATCCGTTTTTGAAACCTGCCGAACCGTTAAAACTCAGGTTGGGTCGTCCGCTGCGTTCATTGGCCAACACATCGGTTTGGGCCACCCGAACCCGGTCTTGCGCTAGTTGTACTTCTTTGTTATTGGTTTGAGCCGTTTGCAGGCTTCCTTCCAGTGTGAATGGCTGAACCTGTGCCTCAAACTGGGCGGCAGCAGGACTGATGGCCGGATTTGGATCGCCGGTCAGATACGTCAATAACGCCCGTTGCCGCTCCAGATTGTTCTGCAAATCAATTTTTCGATTCTGGGCGGTTTTCAACCGAACCTGCTGGGTCAGCAGATCGTATTGCAGAGCCTCGCCGTTCTGTAACCGATTGGCAAATATCTGAATGTTGCCCTGCGCCACTTTGATCACCGAATCCTGCACGACAATGCTTTTTTGCAGGAAACCGATGCCGTAATAGGCTGCCGCCACCTGATAACCCAGGGTTTGCCGCGTCAATTCAATATTCCGGCTCAACAACTGAACCTGATCAGCCGCCTGCCGGATGCTGGCGTCCGTCCGTCCAAAATCATAAATCGTTTGCCCCACGCCAATGTTGGCGTTCATGTTGTGATTCGGCTGAAACTGAATGGTTTGGTCGTTCCCGTTGACCGGCAAGGTGGCTTTGGCAACGGGCGTGACGTATTGATACGTTCCATTGCCGGTAATGTTCGGCTGGTAAGCTGCGCGGGCAATATCGACCCGTACCTCACCCGCCCGGAGGAGCTGTTGCTGTTCTTTCAGGCGCGGATAGTTGGTATTGGCCTGATTGATCAACCCGCGCAGGTCGTCCGGAATCGACTGGGCCTGCGCGGTTGTGGTAATCAGCAGCGTGATAAAAAAGAGATTGAATGGTTTCATTTTCGTTCAGTAAGAGGTTGTGGATAAGCCACATCCCTGATTTTTATTTTTGATTAATGGGCCGCATCAGCGGCTGCTTTGGCGGCTGCCGGGTCCATTTTCTTGTTTTGCATTAAGAACAGCAGCGGCAAGGTCACCACGAAAAAGAGACCAGCGAGTCGGAAGGTATCGAGGTACGAAATCATCAGCGCCTGTTTGGAAATAATGGCATCGAGGTTCCGGTAAGCCCCCGTGACCGAATCGAGCGCGTTGACGCCCCGAGCCGCCAGACTTTGCGCCATCGCATTCAGTCGGTCGGTGGTCAGCGCGTCGCCGGGTTGCAAATTCGAAACCAGATCGCTGCGGTGAACGGCGCTACGTTGGGCAATGTACGTATTCGTAATCGCCACGCCGAAAGCCCCGCCCAACTGCCTGACCATATTGGTGAACGCAATACCGGTCGGCAGTTCCTGCGGTTTCAGCGTTGAAATCGACTGATTGATCAGGGGCGCATTGATCATCGCCAGACCCATCCCGCGCACCAGCAGCGCCCACGTAAAATCGCGTTCGCCAGCGTCGGCGTTGAGGTTCGACATCATGAAACAGAACAGAATGAACGCCAGGTAGCCGAGAACCGCGAAAATCCGGGGAGAAACACCGCTCGCCATCGATCGCCCGACCACCGGAAACATGATCAGCGCAACCGCCCCGCCCGGAATCAAGATGTTACCGGTTTTGGTTGCCGTGTAGCCGACAATGCGCTGGGCAAAGAGCGGAAACAGCAGAATGGAAGTGAATAAACCGTAACCGATAATAAACACCAGAATGGAACCAATGGCCAGGTTGCGGTTTCGCCCGACGACCCGCAGATCCATCACCGGACTCTTCGTTTTCAACTCCCACCAGAGAAACAGCGGAATGGCAATGGCTGCCACAATGGTCAGGTACAGAATCGTATGATCGTCGAACCAGTCGTCGGCTTCACCGCGTTCCAGTACGTACTGCAAACTGCCCACGCCCACGGCCAGCAGCAGAATGCCGATCTGGTCGATGTGAATCTTGCTGCGGTCGATATTGAACTCGTAGGGTTGTTTCTCGACAAACGTCGTACAGAGAAAAACCGCCAGAATCCCGATCGGAACGTTGATGAAAAACATCCAGCTCCAGTGGTAATTGTCGATGATGTACCCTCCCAATGTCGGTCCGAGCGTCGGGCCCATCACAATGCCCATCCCGAACAGCGCGGAAGCAATGGCGCGCTGACTTGGCGGAAACGCATCGTACATGATACCCTGCGAAGTCGACAGCAAAGCGCCCCCGCCAATGCCCTGCAAAAACCGGAAAGCCACCAGCATCCACAGATTATCGGCAATCCCGCATAAATAGGAGGCTACCGTGAAAAGAATAATGGAACCGATGTAATACGTCTTCCGGCCAAAGTAGTTCTGCAAAAAACCGGTCATCGGAATGATGATCACGTTGGCGATGGCGTAGGACGTTACGACCCACGAAATGTCTTCGATCGTTACCCCGAGATTCCCAGCCATCTGGGTCAAACCGACGTTCACAATGGACGTGTCGATCAGTTCCAGAATAGCTGCCGAAACGGTGGTAATGACGACAATCCATCGTTTAAATCCTGATGCTGCCATACTTACTGAACTTTTACGGCGATGTCCGTGCTCAAACCGGCACGCAGCAGGCCTTTGTATTTCTCCGGATTCTCAATCTCAATTTTTACCGGAACCCGTTGGGTTACTTTCACGAAGTTGCCGGAAGCGTTGTCGGCGGGCAGCAGGGCAAACTTGGCCCCCGTGGCTTCCGAGAGCGACACCACCTTGCCTTTCACCTCCAGATCCGGGTAGGCATCGACCTTCACGTCCACCGGTTGGCCAACGCGCATGTGCTCCAGCTGGGTTTCCTTGAAGTTGGCCACGACCCAGAACGTTGAGTCGTTGACAATCGTGAACAGGTTCTGGCCGGGTTGTACGTATTGCCCCACGACGATGCCCCTTTTGCCAATTTTACCGGTAATCGGCGCCGTAATTTTGGCGTATCCCAACCGGAGTTTGGCGTTGTCGATGGCGGCCTGTTTCACTTTCAGGAGCGCCTGCGCTTTCAGGATATTGGCCTGGGCTTTCGCGATGGCGGCCTGAGCCACGGCTTCCGAGGTTTTGGCCAGACCGATCTGCTGCACATTCGCTTCGTATTGCCGGTTTTGAACTTCGGCGTTATTGCGCGAATCCTCGAGTTGTTTTTGCGTTAATGACTGGCCTTTGTAAAGATTTTCGTCGCGCTTGAGGTCGTTGGCAGCTTTCGTGACGCGCGATTGCTGAACGTCGGCGTTCGACTGGGTCACTTTCAGATTCTGTTGCACATTGCGGTAGCTGGCCTGCGCATTTTGCAAATCCGCCCGGGCGGTCTGGATGTCGGCCAGTGTTTGCTGGTAATCGGCTTCGGCCTGTTGCAAAGCCACTTCGTATTCCTGCGGATCAACGGTGATCAGTTCCTGGCCCCGTTTCACGGTGGCGTAATCTTCGACGGAAACCTGCTGCACGTAACCGGCTACGCGCGCCAGAACCGGAGCCGTGCTCCCTTCAATTTGTGCGTTATCGGTGGTTTCGTAGTGTTGATTATAGCGGTATGATTGAAATCCGTAAAATGCAGCCGCCACCACAACGACCAGCACGATCAGACGCGGAAGGTACTTTTTGACGGGTGTGGGTTTTTCTGTTGCCATTGTTGTAAAAAGTTTAATAGACTTGTTTTAGTAAACCTGGTTGACTATTTTTGTGCAAAAGTAGGCCGAGGCAGTTTGATAGTCAACTTAATTGACTATTATTTTTAGTACTTTAACGTGATTTTAATGTTGGCCCGGGCAGTCTGGTTTAAATCCCAAATTGTCATCGCATTGTGAAAATTTTGTAACTTGCCGGACCAGTAACGACTACATACCAGGATGGAAACCGAGGTGTTAACGGCCGAAAAGCCGTTTGATTTTCAGTTTTTTTACAGAATACGTGAGCGGACTCTGGGCCGTGTCATGTCGAAAATGAAGCGTTTTTTGGGCCGTTACATCGAACAGCGGCTTATTGAGTTAGGCTTTACGGATTTCAAAGCGAGTTACATTGCTTTTCTGGGAAATCTGGAAGAACACGGCATTACGAACAATGAATTGGCGAAACGGGCGGGCGTTACCAAGCAGGCGATGAGTAAAATCGTGAAGCTGCTGGAAGACGACGGTTACATTTATACCGTAAAAAGTGAGCGGGATTCCCGGTCGAGCCAGATTTTTATCAATGAACGGGGAAAACAGCTCATGGTAGCGGTTTATAATTGCACGGAAGAAATTCGGGATAAATTTCACCGCATTGCCGGTTACGAACAGGTTGAGCAAATGATCGATACGATGGTATTGCTGGTGCGGGAAATCGAAAAAGACACCGGCCCGCTGACGGGTATTCACTGCTCATCCTAGCCTTTTGGATAACACTATTTACCCCAATTGATCAATCGGTTGGGGTATTTTTTTGTTTAGGAATAAAACCGCAACCCGATGAACTTTACATCCGTTAATCCCTATACCCAGCAGAAAATTAATTCGTACCCGGCCCTGGGTGCGCAGGCTCTTGATCGGAAAATCCGACAGGCCGATCGCGCTTTTGCCGACTGGTCGGCCCTGTCGCTGGAAAACCGCAGCGGTTTTTTTCGGAAAGTGGCCGCTTACCTGCGCAGCGAAAAACAACGTTACGGTGAACTGATGACCGCCGAAATGGGCAAAACGCTCAAAGAGTCCATCGCCGAAGTGGAGAAGTGCGCCGTGGGCGTCGATTATTACATCGAACACGCCCCAACATTTCTGGCCGATCTGATGATTCCGACGGAAGCCAAAACGAGTTTTGTGGCCTACCAGCCGCTGGGTGCCGTGCTGGCGATCATGCCCTGGAATTTTCCGTTCTGGCAGGTGTTCCGATTTGCCGTTCCGTCGTTGCTGGCCGGAAATGTCGGTTTGCTGAAACATGCCGCCAACGTCAGCGGTTGTTCGCTGGCCATCGAGGAGATTTTCCGGGCCTGCGATTTTCCGACCGGCGTTTTCCAATCGCTGCTCATTGAATCGAAAACCGTGGAAACCGTTCTGAAAGATGCGCGCGTCAAAGCCGTGACGTTGACCGGGAGCGAAAAAGCCGGGGCCTCGGTGGCGTCGATTGCCGGAAGTCAGATCAAGAAATCGGTGCTGGAACTGGGCGGCAGCGATGCCCTGATTGTTCTGGCCGATGCTGATCTGGAAAAAGCCGCTAAAGTGGCCGTACAGTCGCGGATGCAGAACGCCGGGCAAAGCTGCATTGCCGCCAAGCGGTTTATCGTCGAAAAAGCGGTCAAAACAGAGTTTACGGATCGCGTTCTTCAGCACATTCAGGCCATCAAACAGGGAAACCCGATGGACGATACCACCACAATGGGGCCGGTGGCACGGATGGACCTGGCCGAAGCGATTGAACGCCAATGTGCCGAAACCGTTCGGCAGGGCGCGCGGGTTCTGCACAGTGGAAACCGGGATGGTTGTAATATTCAACCAATTTTACTGGATAAAGTAAAACCGGGGATGAGCGGTTTTGACGAGGAAACCTTTGGACCACTGGCGGTTATCGTCGAAGCGAAAGACGAACAGGACGCGGTGAAGCTCGCCAATCAATCCAACTACGGTTTGGGATCAGCCCTCTGGACGAAGGATCTGGACCGGGCCGAGCGACTGGCGCGGCAGATTCAGGCCGGTTCGGTGTTCGTCAATTCGCTGATGCGCTCCGATCCGCGTGTGCCGTTCGGGGGAGTAAAACTGTCGGGTTTCGGCCGGGAATTGGCAGAAGTGGGAATGAAAGAATTTTTGAATATCAAAACCGTCTGGATGGAGTGAGTGGATGATCGGCTTTTTCGAAGATTATGGCAATTCCACCACTATTCTTTTTGTAATTCCCTGTAGATTAATACTTTAAATCATGAAGAAGATTCTATTTCCCAATCCGCCCGCCTATGCCCGAATAGCAATCGCCAGTTGCGCATCAATAGCCTTACTAATTTTAGCTTTAAACGTTGCAGTCATTTTAGGTGGAGCGGTGATTCATGGGTTTGGTTTTCTTTCCAGGTATTTAGACCCCCAATCACAACTGTCACTTTTAGGCGGTATCGTTAGCCTACAGAATTTTAAAGCCGCTTTTCTGTACGTAGTTGTTCTTATAATTGCCCTTGGTTTAATGGGTTATGACATCAAAAATATAAACCGAGTGTGGCGTGTTAGGTAATAGGTCTGTGAGATACAGACCATGGATTAGAAACCTTGGCCCCGTTGGAATTACTGACCATCGATTACAACTACCGGCAAGGGAACAATTTGAAGGCTTATGCATGGAAACTAGTGAAAAGCGACCGGTTACATGTGCTATTACGGGTCTGGCAGGTTAATGCCAATTGATTGACCAGCATCATCATTCCTCCTCAAGCATGTCACTGATAATGAGCCGGGCCAGCAAATAGCCGGAGATAAAGCCAAAGAGGGTGAAGAAAATAATGATGGCTGCGGAAATCGTGGTCGCTGATTCCGGGTTCGTATTTCTTTCAACTATCATTCCCTGACCCATCCGCCAGGCAACCCGGAGGGTAAAACCGGGAATTTCCTTAAGTTGAACCAATCCCGCACCCACAATGATTTTGGTTAACCAATCCGAAATTTGAAACAGGTTTGCGTTTTCTTTTAAGATTTTCTTTCGAACCGCTTTAACCGCGGATGCTTCATCTTTCGGCAAGGTTTCATCGGGGGCAGAAACACTCTGGGGCATTCCAAAAATCAGCCCGCCAAGCCCTCCTAAAGCGAAATAAGCAATAGCCCAAAGCAGCGCCAGCCCACGATGCACCACACCCTGACCAAAGACGAGGATAGAACAACTGAATCCGAGTCCGGCTAAAATCCAAAAAGAGATCCAGAAGTACTTTCGATTGACAATTTTTCCAATATCTGTTTTCTGCTCACCATTTGCCATGCTACTACTATACTGTTTTGAAATTCAGCACGAAGAAGCGAAAATTTGAAACCGGAGAATAGGGGATTTTTCCCCTATTTTTTGAATATATTCGGGCAGAATAGTATCCTCAGGCCAGGAATCTGCGTTCCTTAAGCCAGTTGAGTGACGCTGTATCAGAGCATTCGGAAAGGTAAAATACCAGTCTTTGAACGTATCAAATCCATATGGAAACCGAACTTATTTTTACCCAGTTTCAATCGCTTTATAGCGAAAAAGGATTGCCTGATTTGGGCAATCAGTTTGTCAAAGATGGTATTATAGACCCGGTTTTGTACTGCCAGCAATCCAAACGGATCCTGTTTATCGCCAAAGAACATAATTACCGCGAGCAGCACGATTACGTGAACAATCACGCCGATTACCGGGAATGGATCAAATCGGTAATGTACTTGGGTTTTGCCAACCGTTTGGGTGAATGGGCATACGGAATTCTGAACGATTTTCCGGAGGACATTGATCAGGTAAGCCACGATGACAAGCATACTGCCCTGAAGTCCGTTGCTTTCATCAATGTCAAGAAAGCCAGCGGAACGGCAACCGCCAATCCGCATCTGATTGGGAAGTACATTCTCGAAAGCCGTGATCTGCTGCGCCAACAAATCGAAGCAATTGCGCCGACAGTCATTGTCTGCTGTTTCCGGTATGATGATTACATCAATCACTTATTTGACCATAACCTGGTAAGAGCAGAATCCAATGCATACAGTGTGGGGAAATGGAACGGCATCGACATAATCAACTTCTGGCATCCCTCTTCCCGGAAGAGTAAACAATTTCTGTATGATCAGTTAAGGTTGGCCGTCAAAGCGACAAGAAAACCACTTCCGGTAAAATAATAGAACACTTTCAAAAACCGCATTAAAGGTGTTGAAATTAATTTTCGACATTAGTCCAAGGTCTGTGTCGGCACAGCCCTTTTTTCACCTATTCAAAACCGCTCCTGACATACAGCTGTCAGTGATCGCAGGTTACTTTGTATGATTCAACACAAACGTACATAGGTCATGAATTTTGTCTCCGTTCGCATTATTACCGCCGACATCAAGCCCCTGGTTCGCTTCTACGAGCAGGTCATTGGTAAGCCAATGACTCAGTATACCGACGATTTCGCCGAATTACATACCCCTTCGGCCACGTTAGCCATTGGGAGCACACGTACTTTGCAACTATTTGGAGGAGATGATGTAGCTAAAGCGGCCAGTAATCAATCCGCCATTATCGAATTCCGGGTAGATGATGTTGATAGTGCGTACCAACGATTAGCGGACTTTCTTGGGGAGATGATCGTTCAGCAGCCGACTACCATGCCTTGGGGAAACCGATCACTGCTGTTCCGAGATCCGGATGGTAATCTGGTAAACTTCTTTACGCCGGTGACCCCAGAAGCACTTAAAAAGTTTGATGAATAAGGTTCCTGATTTATCTGTTTGCGAAGTACCTTTAAACAGATACTAATACGAACACGCTTCCTTCCTCAGTGGGGAGGGAAGCGTGTTCGTATATGAAGAGTTTGTCAAGTAGGAGCCTCTTTCTATGGTTACACTGGCCTAGCATCATAAATAGAGGATTAAGTGAGTTTAAACTACTGCGTGCTGTCCGAAGAGATACACCTTTTGTCCATTATTGGACATCACTACACGATACCATTAAAGCACAAATAACTGATAATCAAACAGATAATAATAAATATTATTTATTGGCCTGACATTTGTTCTACAAAAGTTAAAGTATTCCTAACCCTCCACCATTTATGATCTAAAAAAGCATCAAGCTGTAAACATGCAGACCAGTATTGAACAGCAAAACCAAGTCAGCATTCCGCTTTCAGTAGTAATCACTTAGATTTTTAGTTTGTGAAAACCATTTATTCTCTTCTACTCATCGTAGCCTTTTTAGTGCAACCTGTTCTGTCAAACGCCCAGGACAGCAGAGCCCTTGACAGTTTGTTCCAGGTTTTGGATACAGCCCATGTTTTTAACGGGAATGTTCTCATGCGGGAAAAGGGGCAGACCACTTACCAATACTCCGCTGGCCTGGCCGATTTAAAGACGGGTAAAAGGCATTCGTTGCACTCCACTTTCCAGATTGGCTCCATCTCCAAGACGTTTACGGCCGTAGCGGTCATGCAGCTGATCCAGCAGCACAAACTGACCCTTCACGATCGTTACCAAACCTATTTCCCGGATTTTCCTTATCCCGAAATCCGGATTGACCACTTACTTTCGCATACCTCAGGTCTACCCGACAAGGAGGAATTATTTTTTCCACTGATTGATGAGGATTCAACCCGACAAATCAATAACCAGGATATTATCCCGACTTTAAAGCAATCTAAAAAAGCCCTGGCTTTCTTACCCGGCAGTCAATGGCGGTATTGCAATATCGGCTATGCTTTGCTGGCTACATTGGTCGAAAAAATAAGCGGTGAACGTTTTGGTGATTACCTGGCTCACCATATCTTCCGACCGGCGGGTATGCAACATAGCTATTTGCTGGGGAATAAGGCGGAAGATCCCAACTATACGACGGGTTACCTGGTTCGCCACCATTACCTGAACGATATGGAACCGATCAGCACCAGCCGGAAGGTCAGGCGCTGGACGTATAATCTGCGGGGACTTTATGGCCCCACCAATATTGTTAGCACAACCGGCGATTTAGCTAACTATGCGGTTGCTTTAGATCAGCACAAGTTACTCAGTAAGGGCATGCAGGATCTGGCTTTTACTCCTTATCAACTTACGGATGGTACGTTAGCCGCCCCGGGTGGTGAGTTTGGTGCGGCCAACTATGGGCTAGGTTGGTTTTTGCCGACTGCCACTCAATTGGGGCGAATCGTGATGCACACCGGCCGCGAACCGGGTTTCTTCACCTTCTTCTGGCATGATCAAACCCACCACCGGACCATCATCTTACTGGATAATGCGGAGAGCCCCGGTTTTGGTACAGCTTGTAAGCAAACGGTTAATCTGGCCTACCAAACGCCCTTTTTTCCGGCGGACGAACCCGGCAAGCGGTCGCTCTTCCTGCCTTTTGTGAGAACCCTGCTAAAAGATGGCCCCGATGCTGCTGCGACCTTGTTTAACCAACTTAAAGCCGACACCGCTCATTATTTTACCGAGGAGCGTGAATTGAACGAATTGGGCTTAGAACTGTTGACGGACCATCATGACTCGGCTGCGCTGGAGGTGCTCAAGCTAGCGACCTTGCTGTATCCACAGAGTTGGAATACCTATGATAGCTACGGAAAAGCCCTCCTGCAAAGTGGTCGGCGAAAAGATGCGATAACCATGTATCGTCAATCCGTTCAGATGTTCCCAGGTAATGTGCCGGGCCGGAAAATTTTGCAAGCATTGACAAACGATAAATGAAGACCGTTCTGGTTTTGTTGCCGCATGTCCAATCGGCTTATAACCCTAATCCGAGGTCTATGCATATTCTACAAGTAAGAGCAAGAAAAAAGGTCTGTGTCTAACAGACCTTGGAATTTGAGATAAAACCGGTTTTCACGCCAGAATCCCTTTCACCAGCTTCCCTTCCACGTCCGTCAGCCGGAACCGGCGGCCCTGAAATTCGTAGGTCAGTTTTTCGTGATCGACGCCCAGCAAGTGCAGCAGCGTGGCTTGAAAATCGTGGACGTGGACCGGATTTTTGGCGATGTTATACCCAAATTCATCCGTTTCGCCGTAGGTAATCCCGCGTTTAACCCCGCCACCGGCCATCCACATCGTGAAGCAGCGCGGGTGATGATCGCGGCCGTAATTGTCGGCGGTCAGTTTGCCCTGTGAATAGTTCGTCCGACCAAATTCACCGCCCCAGACCACGAGCGTATCGTCGAGCAAACCGCGTTGCTTGAGGTCCTGCACCAGAGCCGCCGACGCCTGATCGGTCGCTTTGCACTGCCTGGTGATGCCTTTGGGCAAGTTGCCGTGCAGGTCCCAGCCCTGATGATACAATTGAACAAATTTCACATCGCGCTCCAGTAAACGCCTGGCCATCAGGCAGTTGGCGGCATAAGTTCCCGGATTGCGGGCTTCTTCGCCGTAGAGATCGAACACCCAGTCCGGTTCGTCCGACAGATCGTTGACTTCCGGCACGGAGGTCTGCATCCGGAACGCCATTTCATACTGCGCAATGTGGTTCGACACTTCCGGGTCGCCGTAGATTTCTTCCTGCACCTGATTCAGATCCTTCAGCGCATCGAGCATCGACCGCCGATCCGCCGAACTATAGCCGTTGGGGTTATTCAGATACAAAACCGGGTCGCTGCCCGAGCGAAACTGGACGCCCTGGTGTTTGGAAGGCAAAAAACCGTTGCCCCACAAGCGGGCATACAGCGGCTGGTCGCGCGGGGCATCTTTCGACACCATGACAATGAAGGCGGGCAGATTTTCGTTGGCCGATCCCAGACCGTAACTTACCCAGGCCCCGATGCTCGGCCGACCCGCCAACTGATTGCCGGTCTGGAAAAACGTCAGCGCCGGGTCGTGGTTGATCTGCTCGGTATACATCGATTTGATAAAGCACAGATCGTCGGCTACTTTGCCGGTATACGGCATCAACTCGCTCGCCCACGCCCCACTTTTGCCGTGCTGCGTAAATTTATACGGTGATTTCACCAGCGGCAACGCCGACTGCTGGGCGCTCATGCTCGTCAGCCGCTGGCCTTTCCGTACGGATTCGGGCAGGTCTTTGCCGTGCATTTTTTCCAGATACGGTTTGTAATCGAACATTTCCAGCTGCGATGGCCCCCCGCTCTGGAACAGATACACGACCCGCTTGGCTTTCGGCGCGCGGTTCGGCACGGTTACGATCTTCTCGTTCGGATTAGAGAAAAGCTGCGAAGGCAACAACGATCCCAACGCCAGCGTCCCCAGCCCCCACGAAGCTTTATTCAAAAAAGACCGCCGGTTGAAGGTATCGGCCAGACTTTGCGCCAGTTTGTCTTTCATAAGTTTACCGGTTTCACGTACCCACGGCCCGCCGGGCGGCCCCGTTTAGTCCGTGAGATGTAATAATTCCAGATTCTAACTAGTATTCAAGGTCTCACGGACTTTAGTCCGTGGGTACGTTCTAATGCTTTGTAATAAACGCTTCCGAATTCATCACCGTACTGGCAACGACCGCACCGGCCGCTAGGGCGGGCATCTCGGCACTTGCTTGCGTCAATTTGTATTCACCGGCCTGAATCCAGCCCTCCATTTTGGCGGGAGTTTTCCGGAATTTCTGGTATTCCTGCTGGTACAATTTCGTCAAAATAGCCAGCTCCTTGTTCGTCGGTTTGCGACTCGTCAATAACCGGAATACCTGCGTCAGTTGTTCTGGTAACGGTTTATTTCCGGTAAACGAGCGGGCAGCCACTACCTTGGCGGCTTCGACAAACTGCGGATCATTGAGCAAAATCAGCGCTTGCAAAGGCGTGCTGGTTTTCTGTCGCTGCACCACGCAATAACTCCGCGACGGCGCATCGAAGGTGTTCATCGATGGGGGTGGATTGGTCCGGCGCCAGAATGTGTACAAACTCCGGCGGTATAAACCCTCACCGGTTGCCTGGTCATACGTCGCGCTGTTGACGGTCCACAATCCTTCCGGCTGGTACGGTTTTACACTTTCACCACCCAAACGCGTCGACAACAAGCCGCTCGACGCCAGCGCATTATCCCGAATCATTTCCGCCGTCAGCCGGAACATCGGGCCACGGGCCAGCCACGTATTTTCCGGGTCCTTTTGCAGCAATTCCGGGGTTCCGCGCGACGATTGCCGGTACGTCGCCGACATCACCAGCAGCTTCTGCATGGCTTTTACATTCCAGGGTGACGCCCCTCCGGCCCCCTCCCGAAACTGAACGGCCAGCCAGTCGAGCAGTTCGGGGTGCGTCGGCAAATTGCCCTGATTGCCGAAATTATTGGCGGATTTTACCAGCCCGGTTCCGAAATAGGTTTGCCAGTAGCGGTTTACGGTCACCCGCGCCGTCAGCGGATTATCGGGGTGCAGCAGCCATTGCGCCAGACCCAGGCGGTTTCTGGGGTATTCCTTTGGAAATGGCAACACACTCGCCGGCACATCGGGGCGAACGGGATCGCCGGGCGCGTCGTAACCCCCCCGCTTCAGAATAAAAGTCGGCCGGGGCTTCTTCATGTCTTCCATCACCATGATTTCCGGAATTTCCTCGGCCACCCGGTTTCGTTCCGCCCGGAGTTTCTGCAACGTATCCCGCCGTTGCTGATACGCCGTTGAAACCGCATGGAGGTAATAATTCTTCAGCGCATCGCCGTTGGCAGCGTTCAATTGCTGCCCGGATTGCGCCAGCGCGAATACTTCCGGCGCAGTCAACGCCCGGTTGTAAACCACCAGATCGTCTACCGATCCTTTTTTAAAACCCGGTCCGCGCATATCGGCGCCGACCATCAAACCGGTTTGTTTCCCCCGGAACAGAATGTCTTTGTACAAATTATCCTTTTCGGTCGTCATCGCGGCTTCCCGCCCATCGACGAATAACCGCAGGCCGTTGGCTTTGCTCGAACCGTCGTAGGTCATCGTCAGCTGAATCCATTTTTCTTTCGGCAATACCTGATTGCTGAGCCGGATAATGGCGTTGTACGGCCAGGTGTGCGCCATCAGCAATTCCGCTTTGCCGTCGCGCAGGTTCAGGAAATAGCCCCGGAAATTGTACAGAATGTCACCATTGCCCTTGTGGACAAGCGCGGCTTTGGAAACGTCTTTGGGAATATTGACCCACACGCCCACCGTAAACGGCTGCGAGCGATTGAAAATACCAACCTGACCCAGCGTCAGAATATCGTCGCCATTGGACTGGAACGCATTTCCGCGTTTGCCCGGCACCAAAACCGGGTCGAGTACTTTGCCAGTATCTTTTTTACTGACTTCGTTCAGGAACTTGCCGTTTACCAGTTTATCGAACGTAAAATGGGCCTGCAATCCTTTCCGGTAATCGAACGGAATGGCGGTGGCGGTTTTTTGCCAGTTGACAAAAGCCGGTTGTTCCGCCTGAACGGTTTGATTGATCGCGCTTTCAGCCGCCTTTATTTTCGTATCCAGAAACGTCAGCAGGCTGTCGTGTTTCGGCTGAGTCAGCAACATCGTTGGCACCGGCATCGCATCGTCCCAGGAAATTTGACCGGCTTCGTCGACGTTATTGAAAAACGCGAACAAACTGTAGTAATCTTTCTGCGAAATCGGGTCGAACTTGTGGTCGTGGCACCGCGCACACTCCATCGTCAGGCCCATCAACGCCGTACCGACGGTATTGGCGCGGTCGGCGACGTATTCCACCCGAAACTCTTCGTTGATAATACCGCCTTCCATGTTCTGGGAATGGTTGCGGTTAAAGGCCGTCGCCAGCCGTTGCTCGCGATTGGCTTTGGGCAACAGATCGCCCGCCAATTGCCAGGTAATGAACTGATTAAAGGGCTGATTTTTATTGAACGACTGAATGACCCAGTCGCGCCAGGGCCACATCGGGCGGTAGCGGTCGACGGTGTAGCCATGCGTGTCGGCATACCGCGACACATCCAGCCAGTCGATTGCCATTTTCTCGCCATAATGGGGCGATTTCAACAGGCGGTCTACTACTTTTTCGTACGCATTTGGCGAATGGTCGGCCAGGAAAGCGTCTTCTTCGGCCACCGTCGGTGGTAAACCGGTCAGATCCAGCGTTACCCGGCGCAACAGGTTTTCTTTATCGGCTTCGGGGGCGGGTTTCAGCCCTTTTTCCTCCATTTTAGCCAATACAAAATAGTCGATCGGATTTTTGGGCCAGCGTGTGTCTTTCACCTTCGGCAGCTCCGGTTTTTCCGGTTTGATCAGCGCCCAGTGCGGTTTGTATTCCGCTCCCTGTTCAATCCATTTCAGCAGGACGGCTTTTTCGTAATTTGTCAGCACCCGGTTCGACGATTTGGGCGGCATCATCTCGTCCTCGTCCTTCGTCACCAGCCGGTAATAGACCTCACTTTCGGCCAGATCGCCGGGAACGATGGCGTGTTTTTTGTTTTTCGCTTTTTTCAAAGCCGCCATCGCGCCTTCGCGGGTCGCCAGTTCCAAACCGCCTTTCTGACTGGCCTTGTCGGGACCGTGACAGAAAAAGCATTTGTCCGACAGAATCGGCTTCACGTGCAGGTTGTAATCCACCTCATCCGGAAGCTGGTCCGCCAGCTGCTCAATTTCGGCCGGTTTGTCCACCCCACAACTCTGAATCAGCAGACTTGCCAACCCAATCATCAACACCCCCATTCGGCTCGTCATTCTATGCTTTATGCTTACCATCGACGCTGTACGAAACAAACTTTTCACTCCACTTATAATACTGACTTTCCCCTAAATTTAGCAACTTTCCAGCAAACCCTCGCTTTACTTTAAACGATTGCAAACACTTTCCTATTTTACTGTTTCTACGTAAAGCGAAGGCTTACCAGTTTGTACTATTTCATTACAATACAAGAATTTACCCCCTTTTAGTTCGGATAACCCGGATTCTGCGGTTTCAGGTTCGGATTATTCAGCATTTCCTGCTTGCCCAACGGCAGCAGCAAATGTTTTTCCTGCAACGGCTGGTTCGAACTCAGGTTGACGTGACCCACAAAGTTGTCGAACCCGTTCGTCTTCTCGTTGTACACTTTCCGCAGCCGCACCATGTCGAACCAGGTGATCTGCTCGTAGCACAGTTCGTGCCACCGCTCCCGCCAGACAGCTTCGCGGAATGTTGCCTGCGTATAAGTTCCCAGAGCCGGCGTCGTCAGACCCGCCCGATCCCGAACTTTTTTCAGCGCATCGTAAGCCGCCTGCGTCGGTGCCCCCACTTCGTTCTGCGCTTCGGCATAGATCAGCAGCGTTTCGGCATACCGGATTTGCGGTACGTTCAGGTTGTTCTGACGCGTTCCGGCTACCCCCGAGGTTCCGTTGGCCGTCCGGTTGAAATGCTTGAAGATGTAGTTCGCTCCCAACGCGAACGGTGCGCCGTTTCCGTTGGTGAAGTAGGTCGAGTAGAAATAGCCCTGATCTTTCGCCCGCAAGTCACCGGTTTCGTAGGAAGCGTAGAATGAGGGTGTTGGCACCGTACTACCCGTTCCGGATGGACCGTTATACGTTACCGGTTTGAAGTTGGGATACATGTTGTCCATCGGATTTCCGGCCACCAGCGTGTTGTATTGCAGCATGAATAAATGCTCCAGGCGGTTTTCCGTACTCTCTTTGTGCACGTCTTCGTAACTTGTGAACAGGCCAATCGCGGTGGGATTCGCATTGGCGTAGGTGATGACTTCCAACGCTTTGTCAGCCGCCAGTTTGTAGTGCGTGGCCCCTTTGCTCAGCGGAAAACCGGCCATCGTCAGGTACACTTTCGACAGCAGCGTTTTCACTGCCGCCAGATTCACGCGGCCCGACACATCCGTCCAGGCCAAACCGGCCGCTTCAGCCGCCACCAGATCATCCACGATTTGCTTGTAAATCGCATCCTGCGGAGTGCGCGAAGGTTGGAAGTCTTCCGAAGAAGCGGTTTGCGGTTTGAGAATGAGCGGAATATCGCCCCAAAGCCGAACCGCCATAAAGTAGGCATTGGCTCGCAAAAACCGGGCTTCCCCCAGGATTTTGGTTTTTTGAGCCGCATCCATCGGCGTGATGCCTGGCACGCGGTCGAGCACCTGGTTGGCCTGCGCAATCACTTTGTAAAGTCCGTTCCAGTAGTTGACCACGTGAATCGTGTTTCCGTCGTGCACCAACCCGTACAGGTTGTTCAAATCGGAGTTCTGGGCAGTTTCCGTCGTGGACGTTCCGGTCAGAGCTTCCAGCAATTGCCAGTTCGACGAGAAAATCCCGGCCCCATCGCCCATAAACCGCATGTCGGCATAGACCGAAGCCAGGGCGGCTTCGGCGTGGTCGGGGATGGTATAAAAATTGTCAGGCGTCAAATTGGACGGTGCCTGCTCATCGAGAAAATCCTTGCAACCAACCGGACCCAGCAGAACCGCTCCCAGCAAAACCGCTTTACTTACTTTGCTAACTATGTATTTCATTCCTGTGAAATCGTTTTTTGAATACTTGAAAGCTGGGTTTACGATTTTCCGTATACGGTTTATGGTAGGCTGACGCATTCATTAGTACACGCCTGTATCCGAAAACCGTATACGAAAAACCATACACCGAATACCTATAAACCAATTTGCAAACCGAACATGAACGTGGTCGGTTTGGGGTAGTTGTGCCAGATCATCCCTTGTGAGAACGCGCTATTGCTATCGCCCTGATTGGTTGGCGTTACTTCGGGATCACCGATGATCTTGTCTTTCACCAACAGGAAGAAATTCTGCACGGTAGCGTAGGCCCGCAACCGGTTTAGTTTCAGTTTATTGGTCAGGTTAGCCGGGAACGTATACCCCAACAGCAGGTTTCTGCCACGTAAAAACGAACCGTCTTTGATCCAGTAACTGTCCACGTTCAGGACGTAGCCGGCCCGCGTGTCGCGAATCTCGGCGATCATACTGTTCTGGTTGGTCGGCGTCCAGGCATTCAACACCGAGGTGTAGCTGTTGGCCAAAGCCTGACGGTCTTCACTGGTCGAAATATTCAGGTCCATGACGTCATTGCCGTAGGAATATTGTAATTCCAGCGTCAAGTCGAAGTTTTTATACCGGAACGTGTTGGAAAAAGCGCCCCAGGCTTTCGGGCTACCGTTGCCGATGATGCTCCGGTCGGCATCCGTGATGGCTTTGTCCCCATTGACATCCAGGTACTTGATGTCACCTGGCAGAATCGTCAACCCGTTCCGGTAACTGACAAATTTGGCGGCTTCTTCGCGCTCGGCTTCGCTCCAGACACCCACGCGGGTCAGACCCCAGAACGAACCGACCGGCTGGCCAACGCTGATGACGTTGGTCGGGTTGGTAAAGTTCGGTCCACCGACGTTGAAAATATCCGAAGGCGTTGCCAGCGACAACACTTTGTTGCGGTTGAATGAAATGTTGAAGGTCGTGTTCCACTGAAAACCGCCCGCGTCGATGTTCACCGTATTGATGCCCAGTTCAACCCCCTTGTTCTGCATCGAACCCACGTTCCGGCGGATGGTGGCGTAACCGCTCGTACGCGGCACCGGCGCATCCAGCAGCATGTCCGTCGTCTTGCGGTAATAATAGTCCGCTTCGATGTTGATGCGACCTTTCAACAGGCCCAGTTCAACGCCCACGTCGGTCTGAGCGGTTTTTTCCCAGCGCAAATCCGGGTTGGCCAACCGGCTGATCCCCGTTCCTGATACACGAGCATCACCATAAATAGTGGCGTAGTTCGAACTCAGTAGCGACAGGGACGAATAGGGTGGAATTTCAGAGTTACCCGTCAGACCAAAGCTGGTCCGCACCTTCAGGTTGGAAATCAAAGAGTTGCCCTTCAAAAACTGTTCTTCCGATGCCCGCCAGGCCAGAGCCGCCGAGGGGAAGAAAGCAAACTTGTGGTTTTCCCCGAATTTTGAGGAGCCATCCGCCCGGCCCGTCACCGTCAACAGGTATTTCTCCATCAGGTTGTAGTTGATCCGGCCGAAGTACGAGTTAAACGCAAACCGCGATGCGCCCGAGGTAACGCTTGGGTTGGTGGCACCCGCACCCAGGTTGTTGAACCCGAAGTAGTCCGTCGCAAAACCGCTTACTGCCGCACTCATGGCAAAGCTGTTGGTCTCCTGCCAGGAAATCCCCAACAGGGCATTGATGGCGTGTTTTTCGTTGATCTGCTTGTTGTAGGTCAAATAGTTTTCCAGCGACCAGAACGAATCTTTGCGGTTTGAAGTCGATGCGTTACCGTTCCCGCCGATGTTCAGCGTCCGGGTCACCGAAATGTTATTTTCCTGGGTTTGAATGTTGGCTCCCAGAATGGTGCGCATTTCCAGCCCTTTGGCGAAGGTGATGTTCGAATACAGACTTCCGATGGTCGTTTGGGTATTCAGGATGTATCGGGTGTCCATCAATCGATGGTAAGAACTCATGGTCCCCTCAGCAAACGGAAAATCCCGGTTGTTGGCAAACGTTCCGTCATCGTATTTTGTCGGCAAAAACGGGAAGTCTTCCACAATCTGACGAGCCACCGCATCACCCTGATCCACAATGTTTTCCGACTGGTTGTTGTAGCTCAGCGTACCCCCGATTTTCAACCACGGTTTTACCTGATCGTCGATCGTAAAGCGGCCCGAATACCGTTTCATGTACGAGGTTTTTAGCAAACCTTCGTCGTCGCGGTAACCCAATGAGATCGAGTATTGGGTGCGGTCGTTACCACCGCTGAAGCCCAACTGGTGGTTTTGTGACAATTTGTTCTGGGTCGTTTCCTTGAACCAGTCGGTGTCGTATTTCGGGCTGCCGTCGGAGTTCCACACCCGGGGGTCGATCCGGCGGAGTTTCGGGTTCAGGTACGCCCATTTGCCAGCCGCCCAACCCGCCGGATCGTATTTGGCCATGTTCGCCCACGCCAGATCCTCCGTTGCAACGTATTGTGCGGAATTCAATACACGCGGGCGGTTGGGTCCGATCGTGTTCACGCTGAAATCAACGTTGTAGGTCACCTGGCCCTGACCGGATTTGCCTTTTTTGGTCGTCACCAGCACCACGCCGTTGGCACCCCGCGCCCCGTAAATGGCCGTCGAAGAGGCATCTTTCAGCACTTCAACTGAAACGATGTCGTTGGGATTGATGTAGTCGATGGCCGAGCTAAACTGGTTTTGCGTTCCCTGCGGCAACATCACCCCATCGACCACATAGAGCGGGTTGTTCGAGGAGTTGATCGAGCTGAAACCGCGTACGCGGATGGTGGTCCGGCCACCGGGGCGACCCGAGTTGGTGTTGACCTGCACACCCGGCATCCGACCCGACAGCGCCTGTTGCAGCGACGCCGTCGGCCGTTCTTTCAGTTCGGCTTCTTTGACCGTTCCGACCGCACCTGTCAAGTCACTTTTCTTGGCTGTACCGTAACCAATAACGACGATTTCTTCCAACACTTTATCGTCCGGTTTCAGCGACACATTGATGGTGGTCGCCGAACGTACGTTCATCTCCTGCGATAGATAACCCACAAAACTAAAAACCAGCGTCGCTCCGTTGTTGGCTTCCGGAACCGAAAGGGTATAACTGCCTTCGTTGTTGGTCACGGTTCCCCGCGTCGTTCCCTTAATGACCACACTGACACCGGGTAGCCCTTCGCCATTTTCACTGGTTACTTTTCCACTCACCGTGAAATCAGCCACCGCCACTACCGGCGACGTTGCCGGAAACGCCGTGCCAGTCGAGCCCATCAAAGGTCTTTGCGAAATCGGTGTATTGACCGATTCCGGTACCGAAATGCTCTCACTAGTCGTTTTCACCGGATTTTTGATGATATAATACGCCTGATTGCCGACTTTTTTAAACACCAGGTCGTACGGTTTCAGCAACGTTTCCAGTTGTTTTTCCAGTTTACCCGAACGCAGTCGCACGGTGGCCGGAACCACAATTCCGTTGACGGTCGTTTCTTCAAACAGAATGCTCACCTGATGCTGACGGCTCAATTCCGTCAGTACTTCCTTCATTTTCTGGCCCGCCGACGGAGCGGTTTGGACCTGAACCGGCGCGTAGGTTTGCTGCCTGGCCAGCACAACCGATTGAGCCTGCGTCAGTTGATGACTCAGCACAACCAGCGAAACCAGTGCGGTTTTTTGTAAACATGGGATTAACATATTTGGTAGGTTTGTTAAGGGTTAGGATTGTTTAGGAATACGCAATTCGATATGGTGGTCTTTTTTTACGACGCTGATGTTGAGCAATTCGGCTAGAATCTGGAACAGATCGTCGGCCTGTTCGGCCCTGAAATTCCCGGCAATCCGCCGTTGGGCCAGTTTCGGATCGGGAACCACCACCCTGATTCCAAACTGTTCCTGAATCTGAGTGGCAATTTCAGTCAGGGAGGTATTATCGAAATAAAACCAGTGGTCTTTCCAGGCCACATACCGCCGGGCGGTTTTGGTCTGAGTGAGTCGGTATTGCCCGGAGTTGGCAACCGTTACTACATTACCCGGCCGCATGTAAAGCTGCTGGCCCTGCGGCAAATCCAGCTTCACTTTCCCTTTGCTGAGAAACACCCGTTTGCCCCGTTTCCGGGAATAAACCACAAATTCGGTTCCCAGCACTTCAACCTGAAAACGATCCGCTGTCCGGACGATGAATCGCTGATTTGAAGGCGTATGTGTCACTTTAAATTCGCCTTCGCCTTCCAGAAACACTTCGCGGGTATCGGAACCAAAGCCAAAGCGGGGAACGCGCAGAACCGAATTGGCGTTCAGCGTAACTTCCGTTCCGTCAGCCAGTTGACATACACTGGTTTGACCAAAAGTCGTCCGATGGGTTTCATACAGTAACTCCGATCGAAACCGGTAAGTACCCAGCAAGGCCACCAGCGCCACCGAAGCTGCGATGCCCCAGTTCAGTCCTTTTCTGAACACATTGGATGGCGAAACCGGCAGCGGTTTTGTGAACGCAATGGATTGATTTTCGTCGTCTAAAATCAGTTGGTAAGCCGCCAGCGCTTTGTCGGCATCCACCGCAAACTGGGGGCGCTGGCTCTCCCATTCGTCCAGGTATTGATAATAAGCCTCCTGGTTGGCGTCGTCAGTCAGCCATTCTTCGAGGTATTTTCGCTGGATTGCCGTCGCTTTTCCATCAAAAAAGTCGAATACAATCCGTTTTATGAGTAGTGATTCCATAGCCTATTCGGTTTTTGCCAGTTAGTCAAGCGAAGCAAAGGCTTCAAAGTGAATAGGTTGCCAGCCCCAGTAACAAGCTGATAAACCATTCTCCTTTCAATTCCTGGCGCAACTGGCTGAGCGCCCTGATCATCAGTTTTTCGACCGCACTGTTGCTGATCTGCATTTCCTTCGCAATTTCCAGGTACTTCTTTCCCTCGATCCGGCTCAGCAGGAAGGCCCGCTTGCACTGCGGAGAAAGCCCCTGAATGGCGTCTTCGATTTTCTGGTGTAACTCGCTGTAATGCAGTACTTCGTCGGGCTGGAGTGCGGGCGATATCCCCTGCGCATTTAGTGAATCCAGCGGATCGGCGGGGTGTAGTTCCCATTTCAGGTAATTGTAGGCCCGGTGCCGAACGGTTTGGTAGAGGTAAGCCCGATACGAAGTCGTAATCCGCTCAAAAATCCGGTCCTGCCAGAAAGCCGTGTACACCTCAGCCACCAGATCTTCGGCCACTTCTTTGGAATAAACAAACCGGACGGCGTGATTAACCAGATTGGTATAATACCGCCGGAACAGCAGTTCACAACCTCGCTTGGGGTCCTGGGCAAAGAGTTGCCGGAAAATCAGTTCGTCGTCCGTCACTTTTCCGGGTGGAATCGGCGGGCGGTTGATCGAAAGACCGTGCGAGTGGTCTTCCGAATTTTCAGGATCATTTAGCGAAAACTGCTGCATGCCAACGTGCGCTTATTCTGGTGGTATTTAACATAGACAAGTTTGTATTTTATTACCTCACATGGGATGAAAAAAATATTTTTTTGTCGGATTTTTCACTTCGATGAACCATTTTCCGCCAATAAAAGAGATACCTTTACACGTACAGAAGCGGTTTTAGCCGTACTGATACTGTCGTTACACTAGCCTGATGTTGGAAAGTTATCGTATGTAAATGGAGGAAAATTGGCAGCAAAAAACCCTGGAAGAGCTGGAAAACAACCGCTGGGCAGAACCGGATTTTGGGGATGACCGGAGCCAGAAAATTCAGGCACTCCGCCAAACGCCCCTGAACCAGTTCCGGACGGAAGACATTCGGTGGCTGGTTGGACAAGGTATTTCGCTGGCGTATCTGATTCCGCTGGCGGTGGAGAAGCTCAATAAAAACCCGTTTGCCGAAGGAGATTTCTACCCCGGCGACCTTTTACAGAGTGTTCTGAACGTAGATGTGAATTTTTGGTTGACAAATCGCCCGTTTTGGCAGTATATTCACCAACTTATTATAAACAATTCGTTTGAACTGGAAGACCGGGGCATCGATCCGGAACGGTTTCTCGAATTGTCGTAATGCTATCATCTAATTCCCTTAAACCTTTTGTAATTAATCGTATGGCTTCTCAATCAGTAAACCGACGCACATTTCTTACCCAGGCTACAGCCGCAACCGCTGTCGGATTAACAATTCCCAATATTAATTTCGGTGCCCAACCCAAAGCCGCTGATCAGGTGATTGGCCACGGTTCGCACCGCTACAAAGTTGTACCGAACTGGGGCGTGCTGGATGCGGGCAAAAATCCGGTCAACGATTGCCACGAAATGGTGGAAGATGCCAAAGGCCGGTTGATTCTGCTGACCAACGAAACCAAAAACAACGTCATCATCTACGATAAATCGGGCAAACTGCTCGAAACCTGGGGCACCACCTACCCCGGCGCCCACGGCCTGACACTGTCGAACGAAGGGGGAGAGCAATTTCTGTTTATCTGCGACAATAACCGTCATCAGGTCATCAAAACCGATTTGAAAGGCAAAGAACTGCTGAAAATCGATTATCCGAAAGAAACCGGCAAATACGATTACCCGACGCAGTTTACACCCACCGAAACCACCATCAACCCCGTCAACGGCGATATTTACGTGGCCGACGGCTATGGGCTGAACTACATCACGCAGTACGACGCCAAAGGCAAATACATCCGGCACTGGGGCGGAAAAGGTCAGGAAAATGGCCAGTTCGATTGCTGCCACGGCATTCTGGTCGACACCCGGAACAAAGCAAATCCAACCTTGCTGATTACCGACCGGCGGCATAATTGCCTGAAACGGTTTACGTTAGACGGCAAATACCTTTCGACCATTGCGTTGCCCGGTTCCTACATCTGCCGCCCGGTTTTGCACGGCGACATGATTTACGGGGCGGTTTTCCGCAGCACGTCCGACGCCTACCCCAACTCGGGTTACATTCAGATTCTGGACAAAAACGATAAAGTGGTTTCGACGCCGGGCGGTTCGGCACCGGTTTACAAAGACGGCAAACTCGAAGAACAGCGCAAGGACATGACCGCGAATACCTTCATGCATCCGCACGATGTACTGGTCGACAGCGACGAGAACGTTTATGTACCGCAGTGGGCTTCCCAAAAAACCTATCCGGTTAAGCTTCAACGCGTTAGTTAATGAAGCAACGTTGGTTATTTACGGCCCTGGTGCTGATAAATAGCGTCGCGATTGCCCAGCCTCCCCAAAAACCGTTGCGTCGGGCCGATCGATTTTTCGGCCTGCACTTCGATTTTCACGCCACCCGGAGCGATTTGACCATTGGTCAGACGTTGACAGAAGGCATGATCGACACCTTGCTGAACCGCGTCAAACCGGATTTCATTCAGGTCGACACCAAGGGGCACGTGGGCGTGACGAGTTATCCGACCAAAGTGGGTTATGCGTTCAGTCAGTTCACCTTTGATCCGCTGAAGCGGTTTCGCGACGTAACCAACCGGCACGGCGTGGCGCTGTATGTGCATCATTCGGGAGTTTGGGACAACGAAGCCGTTTTGCATCATCCCGGCTGGGCCAGGCACCGGCCGGATGGCAAACTGGATACCGAGAAAACGTCGGTTTTTGGGGCCTATGCCGATAGCCTGCTGATTCCGCAATTGAAAGAAATTGCCGATTACGGCGTCGATGGTGTCTGGACCGATGGCGAATGCTGGGGTACCGAACTGGACTATGGCCCAACGGCACTGGCCGCTTTCCGGCAGGCAACCGGGATTCAGGACGTGCCGAAAAAGAAAGGAGAGCCGCATTTCGATGATTTTGTGGAGTTTAACCGGAAGGCCTTTCTGAAGTACGTCGGGCATTATGTCGATGAGGTTCACAAGTATAAACCGTCGTTTCAGATTGCCAGCAACTGGGCCTATTCGTCGTTCATGCCCGAGCCGGTTAACACCAACGTCGATTTTATTTCGGGCGACCTGAGTTCAACGAATGCCGCCAACAGTGCAGCATTTGAAGCCCGTTGCATCGCGCCACAGGGAAAACCCTGGGATTTGATGGCCTGGAGTTTTGCGTCGAATTACGATGGCATTCATGCGCCCAAACCGGCCCGGCAACTGTGTCAGGAAGCCGCGCAGGTGTTGGCCATGGGGGGCGGTTTTCAGGCGTATTTTACGCAGAACCGCGACGCCAGTATCAAACTCTGGGAAATGCCGGTGATGGAAGAATTGGCCCGGTTTTGCCGCGAACGACAGGCTTATTGTTATAAAACCGAAGCCGTTCCGCAGGTGGCTTTGCTGTATTCCACGACTGGCTACAAACACATTTCGTCCAACATTTACCGACCCTGGAACGGCGAACACAACGCCATGCGTGGTATACTGGACCTGTTGTTATACAATCAGTTACCGACCGAAATCCTGATGGAGCACCACCTGCGCGGGAAGATGCAGCAATACCCGCTCATCGTCATTCCGGAATGGTCGGCGCTGGACCCGGTTTTTCGGGACGAATTAATCCAGTATGCCCGCAACGGCGGGAACCTGCTGGTGATTGGCAGCGATGCGGTTTTGAATTTTCGGGAGGTTTTGGGCGTAACGCTGGCGGATACCATCAAAAATGCGTTTTTCGGTTTACCCAATCACATTACCGGAACTGCGGCATTGAATCGGATTTTTACGCCTTTGGCCGGTACGAAAACCGTTGGCGGAATGTACAAAAGCAGTGATATGCGGGATTATTTTGGTCCGGCGGCTTCGGTGTCGGCTCTGGGAAAAGGTAAAATTGCCGCCATTTACTTAAACATTGGTTCACAGAATCAACAGCGTCAAACCGTTCAATGCCGGGATTTTCTGGCTGCCGTGGTGCAAGAGGTTTTACCAAAACCGGCGGTCCAAGTGCATGGATCTAAAAAAGTCCAACTGGCCGTCAATCAAAAAGATAAAAAGCTGCTGGTTAATGTCATCAATATGACGGGTTCACACGCCAATAAAGCGGTTCATACCTCCGACGATATTGTGCCGATAGGGCCGCTGACGGTAAGCGTTCGGCGGTTGCAAAAACCGAAGCAAGTGACGTTACAGCCCGGCAATCAGCCAGTTTCGTTTCATTATAAAAATGACGAAGTTTCATTTATTATCCCGAAATTAGATATCCACTTAGTTGCGGTAATCGAATGATAGCTTTAGACATTGAACCGATTTTGCACGAATTAAAGACAGAACTCAGGAATTTGTACGGTGACCGGCTGGCTCAAATGATTTTGTTCGGTTCGCACGCACGGGGAGATTCTCACGACGATTCGGATATCGACCTTTTAATATTGTTAAAGGACGAAACGATCTCTTTCTATCAGGAAATGAGACGGATGTCATCCCTTATTACTGACATCAATCTCACCTATAATATTTTGCTTTCTGTCTTACCAGACACGGAAATAAGGTATCAGAAATCCCAAATACCTATTTTTCAGGAAATAAAACGAGACGGAATTCTTGTATGAAGAAGGCATCATCCATTGCATTGAAAGCATTTGAACGAGCTAAAGCGACTATGGATGATACTGAAGCCATTTTAGCTGAAGAGCACACGCTGGCAGCAGTGAATCGAGCCTAGTATACGGTTTATTATGCCATGACTGCGCTTTTACTATCGGAGAATGAATATGCAAAAACCCATAAAGGGACGATTACTAAATTCAACGAATTGTTCGTCAAAAGCGGATTATTTAATAAAGAAGCGGCCCAATTAGTATCCAATGCCTACATCCTCCGTCAAAAAGCAGATTATGATTTAGAGGTTGAAATTTCCGAAGACGATGCCCGCGATTTAGTGAAGCGCGCAAGAGTATTCCTGACAGAAGTGACCCTCTACTTTGAACAAAATTTACCTGAACCCAATTGATTCAATGAATAGTTTCATTCTCCTACAAGCTACCTCTCCGCAACCTTCCGAATGGGCGATGTTTTTCGGTCGCTTTCACCCCTTGATTGTCCACTTGCCGATCGGTTTTCTGCTGATTGCCGGGTTGCTGGAACTCGACCGGGTCACGCGCCGGCAAACCGTCAGTTCGCATACCATTACCCTGATTCTGTTCTGGTCGGCCGTGAGCGCCACGATGGCCTGTATTTTCGGGTATTTGCTCTCGCTCGGCGGGGGGTACGACGAAGAAACCCTGAGCGACCACATGTGGGAAGGCATCGGCGTAGCGGTTTTTGCCTGGATCGCCTGGGCCATCAAACACGAGCGGATTGGCCCCCGGATTCGGTTCGGCCCGCTGCTCTACTTCCCGGCGCTGGGGATCGGCGTGTTACTGTTGCTGGCGGCTGGTCACAAAGGTGGCTCGCTCACGCACGGTTCCGATTTTCTAACTCAGTATACGCCGGAGCCACTGCGGTCGATGGCGGGCATTCCGCCCCGCGAGGACAAGGAAGAAGCCATGAAACCGATCGAGGACGTCAATCAGGCGATGGTGTATCAACAAATCGTGCATCCGATTCTGAAAAGTCGCTGTATTCAGTGCCACAATCCGGAAAAATCGAAAGCCGATTTGCGGCTTGATTCGCCCGAAATGATCAAAAAAGGCAGCGAAGACGGCCCGATCCTCGTGGCCGGAAAAGGTGCTGAGAGCAAAATGATCAAGGTCTGTTTGCTGCCTGAAGAAGATGATCACCACATGCCGCCCAAAGGCAAAACACAACTAACTGAAAATCAGGTTGCGTTACTAACCTGGTGGATCAATCAGGGTGCGCCGTTCGACAAAAAAGTGGCCGAACTGAAAGTACCGGAAGACGTCAAACCGGCATTGGCTTCGCTCGGAACGGGTGCTGCCGTTGGCGGTGGGCAGGTGGCAACCGGTCCCGCACCGGAATCACCGGTTTTGACCATGAAACTTCCGGCGGCCGATCCAAAAGCCATCGATGAACTGAAAAAAGCCGGTTTGCTGGTGTTGCCGTTATCGAAAGAGCAGAATCAACTGGAAGTCAGTGCAGTCAATGCGCGGGCTTTCAACGACGGCCAGGCGGTTTCGCTGCCCAAATTAAGTCAGCAGATTGTTTGGTTAAAACTCGGCGATACGGAAGTTTCCGACGCGACGCTGGCGCAGGTAGCCCAGTTGAAGAACCTGCAAAAACTGCATCTGGAACAAACCAAAGTGACGGACGCCGGGCTGAAAAATCTGAAAAATCTGCCGTATCTTGAGTACCTGAACCTCTACGGCACGGAAGTCACCGACGCCGGATTGAAGGAACTGGCGGGGATCAAAAACCTGAAAACCGTCTACCTCTGGCAAACGAAAGTGACCGAAGCGGGCGTTGCCGAGTTGAAAAAAGCCTTACCGAATCTGGAAATTAATATGGGATTAGGCGAAAGTTCGATTGCTGCCTTTACCAAGGCGGATTCGGCAGCCACGGAAAAACCGAAAGCGAAGTAATCCGTGAAGATGTCAAAATAGTATACTTTTTGGCATCCAAATTGATTTATTTCTCAAATATTTACTATAATTTTGTAGATTCGTTGTACTTTTTTCTTAAACATTCCCATTCGTATGTGTCATTTATCCGACATACGATTCCAATCGCTGCTTTTCAGCTCGGCCATCGCCCTGTTTTCGGTGACCGTCTGGAGTTCCTGTGGCAATAGCGTTGAAAAACCGGCAGAATTGGTCGCTTTAGAAAGCAAATTACCCGAAAAAGTCGATTACAACCTGCATATCAAACCGATCTTGTCGGATCGCTGTTTTGCCTGCCACGGCCCGGATAAAGCCAAGCAAAAAGCCGGTTTACGGCTCGATATTGCCGAAAGTGCCTACGAAGCCTTATCGAAAAGTGGGAAAACCGCTATCGTCCCCGGCAATCTGGCGAAAAGTGAAGCCTATCACCGCATCATTTCCGACGATCCGGAATACCGGATGCCCACGCCGGAATCCAATCTGATTCTGACGACGGAAGAAAAAGCACTGCTGGTTCGCTGGATTGAGCAGGGCGCTGAATACAAACCGCACTGGTCGCTGATTACACCCCAGTTGGCAGACGTTCCGAAGGTTAAGAACGAGAAGTGGGTCAAAAACGAGATCGACAATTTTGTTCTCAAAAAACTTGAAGACAAAGGTCTGACACCTAATCCGGAAGCCGATAAAGCTACTTTGTTGCGTCGGGTTACGCTGGACTTGACTGGTTTGCCGCCGACAGTGGCTGAAGTGGATGCTTTTCTGGCCGACACCAGTCCGAATGCGTACGAGAAAGTAGTCAACCGGTTATTCAGCAGTCCGCATTATGGCGAGCGGCAAGCCGTCGAGTGGCTCGATGCGGCCCGGTATGCCGATACGCACGGGTATCAGGACGACGGTTTGCGCACGATGTGGCCGTACCGCAATTGGGTCATCACGGCGTTTAACAAAAACCTGCGGTTCGATAAGTTCATTAGCTGGCAACTGGCGGGCGATATGCTTCCTAATCCGACCCAAAACATGCTGCTGGCGACGGCATTCAACCGAAATCACCAGCAGAGTCAGGAAGGCGGGATTGTCGATGAAGAATACCGGGTCGAATACGTTGCCGACCGCGTCAATACGTTTGGGAAAGCAATGCTGGGCCTGACCGTGGAGTGCGCCCGCTGCCACGACCACAAATACGACCCGATCAGCCAGAAAGATTACTATTCGCTGTTTGCGTTTTTCAACAACAACAACGAGCGTGGTCAAATCCCGTACAACGGCGAACCCGCCCCGACAATTACGCTCACGTCGTTAGATGTAGCGGCCAAACTGAAATTTATTCATCAGAAAATCAAACCGGTACAGCAACGCTTAAACCCGAACCGCCCGGAATATCAACGAGCATTCGGGCCGTGGCTGAGTCAGGCCGAACGAAATCCGGCGTCTTCGATCAATGTGGGTCTGGTAGCGCATTACACCTTCGATGAAGCCGATCGGCGGGATTTTAAAGCCTACGAAAATTCGGAGGAAAAGAAATTGAAAGATGCCGAACGGAAAAAAGAAGACGAACTCAAGAAGAAAGAGGAAGAACGACGGAAGAAGCTGGGCTTGCCCGAAGTGAAAAAACCGGCGGTTCCGAAAACCCGCGAAGAACTCGAAAAGGACCCCCGCAATGCCTTCTGGAATCAGGTGAACGACACGCTGCCCGCGCGTCTGGCCGGAGATCCTGAAAGTTTCCCGTACCAGATCAAGGGCAAAGTCGGCATGGCACGGTACCTGAAAGGCGACAGCAACATCGAACTGCCCCGGAAAGTCGGTTTTTATGAACAGAACCAGCCGTTTACGGTCAGTGCGTGGTTCAATGTGGCCAAACCGGGTCTGGAAGGCATGCTGATGGGCAAATCGAACGGACCTTTTGACGGAAACCGGGGGTATGAGATTGGTTTGCTGGAAGACGGTCGTTTTAAAATCACGATGAATCACGTCTGGCCAGACAATAGCCTCGACGTGGAAACCGTCGCCAAAATCCGCTATAAACAATGGTTTCATCTGACGATGACCTACGACGGATCGGGTCGGGCGGCTGGTATCAAGCTGTATTTAAATGGCCAACCGACTAAGCTTGAAATTGTTACCGACCACCTCGTTCACAGCATCGATCGGGGTAAAAATGGCAAGAACTGGTCTGGTTCGCCGTTCCTGATTGGCCGGATACACGATCACTACATCAAGGATTACGCGATTGACGAACTGCGGATTTATAACCGCAGCCTGACTCCGCTCGAAATTCCCGTTCTGGCGGGCCAAGCGGATGCGTTGACGGCGGCCCTGTCTACGCCTTCGGCCAAACGGACGGCAGCGCAACGGGCCGGTTTGTACTCGTATTACGTTATCGCTCAGGATTCGACGTATCGGAAAGCCTTTGAAGAATTTCAGGCCGACCGGGCGGAGGAATTGATGCTCTACAACAATTCCGATCAGGTGATGGTGATGAAAGAGCGAAAATATCCCCGGAAAACATACCTGCTGAAACGGGGCGCTTACGATGCACACGGCGAGGAAGTGACGCCCGCAACGCCCGGCCAGTTGATGCCATTCCCGGAAGAATACCCGAAAAACCGCCTGGGACTGGCGATGTGGCTGCTCAATCCTGACAATTCGCTGTTCAGCCGGGTGATGGTCAACCGGTTTTGGCAGCAGTATTTCGGTCAGGGATTGGTGAAAACCAGCGACGATTTCGGGAATCAGGGGAATCTTCCTTCCCATCCGGAACTGCTGGATTATCTTGCCGTTCGTTTCCGGGATGGCACCGAACGATCCGGAATCTGGAATGCCAAAGCCTTGCAAAAAATGATTGTGATGTCGGCAACCTATCGTCAGTCTTCCGTAGCCGATGCTAAAAAACTGGAAGCCGATCTGGATAACTCTCTGCTTTCGCGCGGGCCCAGCTACCGGATGTCGGCCGAGCAGGTTCGCGACAATGTTCTGGCAGCCAGCGGTTTACTGTCGCAGAAAATTGGCGGTTCGAGTGTGCTGCCTTACCAGCCATCCGGTATTTGGGAAGCGTTGGCCACCCGGAATGCCATCAATTACGAACAAAGCCACGGTGATAGTCTGTACCGCCGGAGTTTGTATACGATCTGGAAACGGTCGTCGCCCCCGCCGATGATGCTCAATTTCGATGCATCCGAACGGCACACCTGCATCGTCAAACGACAGAAAACATCGACACCCTTGCAGGCTTTGGTGACGCTGAACGATCCGCAGTTTGTGGAAGCCGCCCGGGTGTTGGGGCAGCGGGCTTTGGGCATGGGGCTCAAGGATGACGCCCTGATCGGTTACGTCTTTAAATCCGTCACCAGTCGCCCGGTTCGTCCGGCGGAGGTGACGTTGATGAAGCAACTGTATGCGGAGGAACTGGCGGATTTCAAAAACAATCCCAAGCGGGCTACTGAACTGCTGAGTGTGGGTGAATTTCCGGTTGATAAAGCCATTCCAGCCTCCGAACTAGCGGCCTGGACGGTGGTTACCAGCACGATTATGAACGTTGACGAAGCGATTATCAAACGATAAAACTCCGATAACTTCTGATGTTCCCTGATAACCTCTGATTTGTAGTTATTACACAGGGTTAATCAGAGAACATCAGAGGTTATCAGGGAAAATGAGAAGGCTATGAACCATCTGGAAGACGAATTACACGATCAGTTGAGCCGCCGGACCTTTCTGGGCAAAACCAGTGCTGGTTTGGGTGCCATTGCCCTCGCGTCGTTGCTCAATCCAACAAAATTGGTAGCGGGTAGCGAAGAAAACCGCCCGCCGGGAAAACCGCACTTCTCGCCCAAAGTGAAGCGGGTCATCTACCTGTTCCAGAGCGGTGCGCCCTCGCAGTTGGATTTGTTCGATTACAAACCAAAACTGGAAACGATGTGGGGGCAGGAGTTGCCCGAGTCAGTTCGGAAAGGCCAGCGCCTGACGGGCATGACCGCCGGACAAAGCAAATTTCCGCTGGCGGCTTCCAAATTCAAGTTCGCTAAGCACGGCAATAGCCAGATGTGGGTCAGCGAGTTGCTGCCCTATACCTCGCGGATTACGGATGATTTATGTTTCATCCGGTCAATGAATACCGAAGCCATTAACCATGACCCAGCGGTGACGTTCTTCCAGACCGGTTCGCAGCAGGCCGGACGTCCTTCGTTTGGCTCCTGGGCAAGCTACGGCTTAGGTTCTGATAATCAGAATTTACCGGCTTTTGTCGTCCTGCTTTCGAAAGGCCGCAATGGCGATCAGCCGTTGTATGCCAAATTGTGGAGCAACGGTTTTCTGCCGTCGGTTCATCAGGGTGTGGTTTTTCGGTCCGGCCCCGACCCGGTTTATTACCTGAACAACCCGCCGGGCATCGACAAGCCCAGCCGTCGGCGGATGCTCGATTACCTCGGCAAACTGCATCAGGAGCAATTTAAACAAGTGCTGGACCCGGAAATCAATAACCGGATGGCGCAGTATGAGATGGCGTACCGGATGCAGGCGTCGGTGCCCGAAACGCTCGATATTTCGAAAGAACCGGATTATATTTTTGATATGTACGGCCCCGACTCCCGTCAGCCGGGGACATTTGCCGCCAATTGTCTGCTGGCTCGAAAACTGATCGAGAAAGATGTCAAGTTTGTGCAGTTATACCACCAGGGCTGGGATCAGCACGGCAATTTACCCAACGACATCAAGATTCAAACGAAGAGCGTCGATCAACCTTCGGCCGCTTTGATCATGGATTTGAAACAACGCGGTTTGCTCGACGATACGCTGGTAATCTGGGGTGGCGAGTTTGGTCGGACCAATTATTCGCAGGGAAAACTGTCGAAAGAAAACTACGGTCGCGATCACCATCCCCGTTGCTTTACGGTCTGGATGGCGGGTGCGGGCGTCAAAAAAGCGATGGTGTACGGCGAAACCGACGAGTTTGGGTACAACGTCCTGAAAGATCCCGTTCATGTTCACGACTTTCAGGCCACGATTCTGCACCTGATGGGCGTCGATCACGAAAAACTGGTATTCAAACACCAGGGTCGGCGATATCGCCTGACGGACGTGCACGGAAAAGTGGTAAAACCGGTTTTGGCGTAAAACCATGAAGAAGTCGCTCACTTTACTTCAAAGTTTTGAACTAGGTCAACTGCAATACCGAGATGGCCGATCTTTAACACATAAAGAAGTCGAAAAGCGACTAAAAAAATGGCTGAAGAAACCTGAGCCGAAACCTCCTTATTAATAGCCCACGGTTTGAACCGTGGGAATACGAAAACGAGCGAGTATATTCCAACCGTTTTAACGGTTTTTAATCCCCTATTTTACTCCCAAGCCCACGATTAAAACCGTGGGCTATTATTTTGAACCTGGCGTCACCTGTGATATAGGAACAACCCTATCTTTGCAAAAATTGTTAGTTATCCCTACATCAAACCGCTTCGTTTAATGACTGCCCTCGACGTTGTAAAAAATTATTACGAGTCCTTCAACCAAAAAGACTGGAATGGCATGCTGGCGTTGGTAAGCCCCGACATCCGGCACGAACCCAACCAGGGTGATGCCCGGATCGGCCTTGAGAAGTTTACGGATTTTGTTCACCACATGGACGAATCGTACGACGAAACACTGACGGATATGGTGTTTTTGACGGAGCCATCGGACCAGCGTGTCGCCGTGGAATTTGTTGTCAATGGTATTTATAAAAAGGCGGAAGACGGTTTGCCTGCGGCCAATAACCAGACGTATGTCGTACCCGCTGCGGCCTTTCTGGAAGTTTCCGGCGAAAAAATCACCCGTGTAACGACCTATTACAACCTGCCACGCTGGATCAAAGCGGTTTCGGAATAAAACCGGTATCCATGGCTTCACTGCATTTCCAAACGCAAAGAGGATCTGAAATCGAAGCAGTTTTCGACGATCTGGCGGCTTTGCGGATTGCGGTTTTTCGCGATTATCCGTATCTCTACGAAGGCACAATCAACTACGAGAAAGAGTATTTAAAGACCTACGCGCAGTCGGAACGCTCCTTTCTGTTTGCGGTTTATCACGAACAAACGATGGTTGGCGCGACGACCTGCATTCCGCTTCGTGACGAAACTGCCGACATTCGCCAACCTTTCGAAGGCTCTGATTTTGAGATCGATACCATTTTCTATTTGGGCGAAAGCATCCTGCTTCCGGCATTTCGCGGGCTGGGTTTAGGCCACCGGTTTTTCGATGAACGGGAAGCCCACGCCCGCAGATTTGGCACCTACAAAACGACTTGTTTCTGCGCCGTCGAACGCCCGGAAAACCATCCGGCTAAACCGGTCGATTACCGGCCGAACGACGTTTTCTGGATCAAAAGAGGCTATAAAAAAGAACCGGCGCTGCGCAGTACGCTGGAATGGCCGGATTTGGGCGAAGTTGTTTCCACACCGAAACCAATGGTCTACTGGATGCGGGCGTTGCAACCCTAAGCGGATGGCGCCGTCTGGAAAAAACTTTCCGGCTTCGGGAGAACAATTTCGATCGTCTGCGTTTTTATAGGGAACTCCTCTCTATAAAACCATGAACTGGACGGACTTTTGGGACAATTTCAGCCAGATTGGCACCGAAATTGACCGCTGGCTGCGACACAATCGAAAAATTTCCGGCTGGTTGCTGTTGGCCGTGGCCGTGGCCGCTGGGCTGTTGGTCAACATGATCGTGGCACAAATCGTCCGCATGGTTCTCCGCCGACGGCACGTTCAGGTGCTCGAATTGTTGCGCCATTACGTCCGAACGGCGTTTTATTTCTTCGTTCCTTCGCTGTTTTTTCTGATCATCACCAACATTCAGGAGCGCTCGTTTCAGCGGTTTCCGTACGCGTCGAAAGCCGCCGAGGTAGCTTTTACCATTGCTACGACCTGGCTGGTGGTGCAGGCACTGAAAGTCCTGGAACGGCTCATTATTCGGCGGTATGACACGACCAACGATGTCAATCTGCACCTGCGAAAGTTCGTTACCCAGATTGTCTTTGTCCGGCAACTCGTTTCGATTATGGTCATCGTTGTGGGCTTTTCGGTTTTATTGCTGTCGTTTAACGGCGGGCGTAAAATCGGTTTGAGCTTTCTGACCTCGGCCGGGATCGCATCGGTGGTCATCGGTTTTGCAGCTCAGCGTACGATTGCCAACCTGCTGGCGGGGATTCAGATTGCGTTTACGCAGCAAATCCGCGTCGATGATGCCGTGGTGGTGGAAAGCGAGTGGGGCCGGATTGAGGAAATTAACCTGACCAATGTGGTGGTGCGGGTGTGGGATCGACGCCGACTGATTCTGCCTATCACGTATTTCATCGAAAAACCGTTCCAGAACTGGACCCGGTCGAATGCCTCGGTGTTGGGCACGGTGATGCTGTATCTGGATTACAACGTGCCGGTTGACCGGATTCGGGAGAAATCGAAAGAACTGGTGGAAAATAATCCGCTTTGGGATAAAGAAGTCTGCGTGGTCCAGGTGACGGATACGCAGCCGAATTGCGTGGTCATTCGCATTTTAACTTCCTCGCGCAACGCCCCGGAAAGCTTCGATCTGCGGTGTTTTATTCGGGAAAATATTATTGCCTTTCTGCGGGATGAGTATCCCGAAAGTCTACCTAAAACCCGGTTAAGCGTCTTGAACCCGGATTACGCAGATTCAAAGATTAACGAGGAGGTCTGAACCGGGATTACGCAGATTTAAGGATTAACAGGATATAAAAGATTGCGGTAGCAAATCCTGTTAATCCTTAAATCTGCGTAATCCAAGTTCAAGACACTAATTAAACCGCCACTGTTTTACCCGGCACGGCCACTGGATAAAATCCATCCGAGTTCGGCACCAGTTTGGGCGTTGCATCCCAGGCCAGCTTATCGGGGAACAGGTTGATGTTCGAGTTCAGTGCCTCATCCCATTTCACCACTTTGCCCGAATAGGTCGCCATCCGGCCCATAAGAGCCGTCATAGTGCTTTTCGCGCCGTTTTCCGCGTCCCAGAATTTGTATTCATGTTTGGCAATTGCCGCAAATAATTCGTCGTGTTCGATCTGGTACGGATCGCCGTCGCCTTTACCGTTGTGGGTATAAATCGCACCGCCTTTGTGGTCTTTGAGGATGCTTTGTCGCCCGAAGGAATCAACCCGGCCTTTCGTGCCGAGGAACTGCTCGTCCACTTTGCTGTAGGTTCCTTCATAGTGACGGCACTGGCTGTTGATCAGTGTTCCGTCTTCGTAAACGTAATCGACAATGTGGTGATCGAAGATTTCGCCGTATTCCTTGCCGGTGCGCACCTGACGACCACCCGTTCCCTGCGCTGAAACCGGATAACCGCGCTTCACCCAGTTGGCGACGTCGATGTTGTGAATATGCTGCTCGTTGATGTGATCCCCGCAGAGCCAGTTGAAATAATACCAGTTCCGCATCTGGTGCTCCATTTCGGTCTGGTTCGGCTGACGCGGTTTCACCCAAACGCCACCGCTGACCCAATAGACAGAGCCCCCGATGATGTCGCCCAGCGCACCGTCGTGGATGCGTTTGATCATCTCGCGGTAGTTGGGCTGGTAATGGCGTTGCAAACCAACGACCACGTTCAGTTTTTTCTTCTTGGCTTCTTCCGCAGCCGCCAGCACCCGCCGAACACCCGGCGCGTCGGTGGCTACCGGTTTTTCCATGAAGATGTGTTTGCCCTGTTTCACGGCTTCTTCAAACATCATCGGCCGGAAACCCGGCGGAGTTGCCAGAATCACGACATCCGCCAGTGGAATGGCTTTCTGATAAGCGTCGAACCCGACAAACTTGCGTTCTTCCGGAACATCGACCCGCTTGGCCAACTCTGGATTTTGATTCAAAATTTTATACGCGTCGTCCAACTGATCGCGGAACGCATCGGCAATTGCCACAATCTTCACATTCTGCTTGGTCTTCAGGGCCTGCAGCGCGGCCCCTCTTCCCCGGCCACCGCAGCCAATGAGGGCAATTTTAATCGTATCATCCGCCGAACTGTTAAAACCGTAGGAGGAAGCAAATGAAGGCAGGGTTGTCAACAGGGCACCGCCCGTGAGCAAGCCGGATTGTTTCAGAAACTCCCGGCGGTTGGATTCGTTTGACATAAGGAAAAGGGGTTAAAAACTTGGGATTTAGCGATTATCTTAAAAATTAGGACAGCAGGATTTCAGCGGGAATGCCCAATTGTTTATGAAGCGTTCGCAAGATTTCCGCTGTTAACGGTTTTTTTCGATTCAATAATTGAGAAATATAGCCTTTTGAGCCAATCATAGATACAAGGTCTTTAGCCTGCAAACCCTGTTCCGCCATTGTCAACTTAATTGCTTCGACCGGATCAGGCGGTAAAACCGGGTGAATACGGTTTTCGTATTCTTTAATCAGCATCACCAGCAGTTCCAGCTCGTCGCCCTCGGCGGTTTCCGACTTTGCATCGAAAATTTCATCGGCTCGCTGCAAAGCTTCTTCGTACTGCTCTTCGTTCTTTATTATCTTCCAGTTCATGGCTGTACAGTCGTCACATCGATGCGGTCATACTCGGCATGGCTGCCAAACCACTTGAGCTGGATCGCTTTGTATTGATAATTAATCCGTACTACCAAGCGATAATGATTTCCACCAATGTTAAAAACGACTCGGTTATCGGTAACAATACTGGCATTGCCGTAAACTGCCTTCAATTCATTGGCATTGGCAAAAGAGGTCCTTTTCAGATCAAAATACCACTTCCGTAAGGCTCCTGCTGCTTCTGGATACTGCTCACACCAAGAATTTAACGTTCTTGTGTTGATGATATTGAACATCGCAAAGTTTACTATTAGTAAACAAAGCTAACATAAATATCGTTTCAACTCAATTGTCCTCAATATTCCTCAATCAAAGGCGGGTTATAATACGCCTTGATTTCTTCTTCCGACGGTTTTTTGGCTGGCCGAACGACCCGAAAACCAACAAACGATGCACTCGTCAGCCACCACTCGCTTTTGGGAGCCTGAGGATCGAGCATTTTCCAGGCCGGAGCCGACGGCGTGCGGGCTGCCGAGCGCAACACCGCCGGGTCGTCATCCCAGGAACCGCCCCGCACCGAATTCGGGTACAACTGCGTCACCTTGGCAAACGGTTCTTTTACTTCGCCTTTCGCCTTTTTGGCATAATAATCCGGATAATACTGATCCAGGGTCCATTCCATCACGTTGCCGTGCATGTCGTGCAGCCCCCACGGATTCGGTTTCTTTTTACCAACCTGTTTGTACGAACCGTCGCTGTTGCCGCTAAACCAGGCAAATTCACCCAGTTGTTTGGCATCAGCTCCGAACGAATACGGCGTTGTTGTACCGGCGCGGCAGGCGTATTCCCATTCGGCTTCGGTCGGTAACCGGTAGAAAATACCGGTTTTGGCGTACAGCCACGCACAGAAATGAATGGCCGAATATTGCGTCATGTTGATGGCGGGATAACCGGCCCGACCCATGCCAAACGACATATCCACGTACGGCGGACTGGGGCGCGTGGCGGCATCGGTCTTGGTCAGATCAAAACCGGGCGTCCGGTTGGCCATTTCCTTTTCCATGTTCTTGAACGCAAACAGATCGAACAGATCCCAGGTTACTTCCAGTTTCCCCATCCAGAACGGCTCAATGGTTACTTTATGCTGTGGTCCTTCGTCGGGTTTGCGGCCTTTTTCGTTGGCCGGACTGCCCATCGTGAATGTTCCGCCCGGAATGGCCACCATGTCATACGTCATGGTGCTGCCGGGAATGGGTTGTGTATACGACTTTTTTACATCGTCGGACACCTGCGCCCGACCACTCGTTGCAAGGAAACACGCTACGCCAACCAAAGCAATAATTTTTCGCATGAATGGGGTTAATGGATTAAGCTCTAAATAAGTTAAAGGAAATTCGACCGGAAAGTTACCATATTTCGTCCGAAAATTCTACCACCTTTGGTACGGTAGCAGTCTTCCCGATGATGTTTTCGTTGCGAACCGGGTCCGGGGCCTTCGGCGATCCGGTTCTGTCTGTGTATCTTTGCCGTACAATGAATTATTTATCCGCAGAAAATCTCTCCAAATCCTTCGGCGACAAGTGGTTGTTTCGGAACGTGACGTTCGGAATGAGCCGGGGTGATAAAGTTGCCATCGTCGGTGCCAATGGTACGGGCAAGTCCACTCTATTATCGATTCTGGCCAGCGGAATGCCCCCCGACGACGGCCTGGTCAGCATCCGGAAAGACATTACCGTCGGATTTCTGGAACAGCAACCCCAGTTGGACGACAACCTGACCGTCATTGAAGTGGTTCTGACCGGCGACAATCCGGCTCTGACCGCCATTCGCCAGTACGAAAAAGCGCTGCTTTCCGACAATCATGACGTGCTCGACCGCGCCATGCAGCAAATGGATACGCTGCAAGCCTGGGATTACGAAACGCAAATGAAGCAGATTCTGGGGCAGTTGGGCATTCACGATGTAACGCAGAAAGTGGCAACGCTGTCGGGCGGGCAACGCAAACGGGTGGCGATGGCGCAGGTCCTGATCGAAAATCCGGATTTGCTGATCATGGATGAACCGACCAACCACCTCGATCTGGAAACCATCGAATGGCTCGAAAATTTCCTGTCGACCAACAACTCGACCTTGCTGCTGGTGTCGCACGACCGGTATTTTCTGGACCGGGTTTGTAACCAGATTGTCGAACTCGACCAGCAGACCCTGTTTAGTTACAAAGGCAATTACGCCTATTTTCTGGAAAAGAAAGCCGAGCGGCAGGCGATTCTGGCCGCCGAGGTCGATAAGGCGAAAAACCTGTTCCGGCGCGAACTCGACTGGATGCGCCGACAACCCAAGGCCCGCGGCACCAAAGCCCAATACCGGGTCGACGCGTTCGACGACGTGAAAGATAAGGCCCACACCAAACTGGGCAACGACCAACTGGAACTCAACATCCGCACGGCGCGGCTGGGCAGCAAAATCATCGAACTCGAAAACGTCAGCAAGCGGTTTGGTGAAAACGTGTTGCTCGATCATTTCACGTATACGTTCCGGCGCAACGACCGCATCGGGATCATCGGCAAAAACGGGATGGGCAAAACCACCCTGCTGAACATGATTACCGGTGAATTGCGCCCCGACTCGGGGATTATCAGTACCGGCGGAACAGTCAAAATCGGGTACTACACGCAGTCGGATTTGGTGATTCCGGACAATCAGCGGGTGATCGACGTGGTACAGGAGGTGGCCGAAGTCATTAAACTCGGAACGGGCGAAACCGTCACGATTTCGCAATTTCTGCAGCATTTTCTGTTCGACCGCAACAAGCAGTACGATTACGTCCACAAGCTGTCGGGCGGGGAAAAACGACGGCTGCAATTGCTGCTGGTGCTGGTGCAAAATCCTAATTTTCTGATTCTTGACGAACCCACGAACGACCTGGACATCACGACGCTCAATGTGCTGGAAGAATTTTTGCTGAATTTTCCGGGCTGCATACTGCTCGTCTCCCACGACCGTTATTTCATGGATCGCTTAGTCGAACATGCCTTCATATTTGAAGGCGGTGGCAAGATCAGCGATTTTCCGGGTAACTACACCGATTACCGCGAACGGAAAGCCAGCCAGGCCGCCGAACGGAAACCGGCCGAAAAAACCAAAACCGCTCCAACGGTCTCTGTTCCAGAACCGAAGCCGGTTTCGTCAACCTCCGAAAGCAAGCGAAAACTGTCGTTCAAGGAGCAACGGGAATATGAAACGCTGGAAAAAGAAATTGAGGAACTCGAACAACGAAAAAGCGGTTTATTGGGTCAGTTGAATGCCGGTTCCGCAAACCACGAAGAATTAACCTCGTGGGCCCGGCAAATCGAACAAATTGACCAGCAAATTTCCGAAAAATCCGACCGCTGGCTGGAACTGGCGGAATACATTTAATTAGAGGGTGGCGGGATGGATTGATGGTTAAAACAACCACTCAGCCATTGAACCATCCAACCATCTTTACTAATGAACACTATTTCCGAATTTTTCCAATACTTACTCAATTCCGAGGAAATCATTCGGACGGGCGGGCTGGTATTGATCACGCTGATTATTTTTATCGAAAACGGCTTGTTCTTCGGCTTTTTTCTGCCGGGTGATTACCTGCTGTTTCTGTCGGGCGTTTTTGCCGGAACCAAAATTCTGGCGGTTCCCCTGTGGTTGTTGCTCGTCTGCATTTTCGGAGCCGCCGTACTGGGTTCGTTGACGGGCTACCTGACGGGGCTGTATTTCGGGGATCGGCTACAAAACCGCCCGGATTCGCTGTTTTTCAAGAAAAAATACATTGAAACGACCCGCGAATACTTTCTGAAATACGGTAGCCGGACGCTGATCGTGGCCCGGTTTCTACCGGTTGTGCGCACCTTCGCTCCCATCCTGTCCGGGTTGATTCGGATGGATATGCGGTATTTTATGCTCTATAATGTAATTGGCGGAGCGGTTTGGGTGTTGTCGCTGGTTGGGGGCGGATACTATTTTGGAGAAAAATTCCCCGGTATTGTCGATTACGTGCAATACATCATCATCTTCTTCCTGGGCATCACGACGTTCACGGTCATCCGGGGGTATATCAACGCCCGGAAAGACATGAAAAAGGAGAAAGAGCCGGTTAGCGAATAACCGGTTTTGTTACTGCATTGCTGCATTTTCCGCAGCGGCTTTGGTGCGGGCCACGCACGCTTCGTCGCTGCATTCGCCGTAGAAAACCAGTGAATGCGATTCAACGTGGAATTGTAGCGTATTTCCTACGGTGGTTTTGATCAGCTGCAAACGGGGATCGCAAAATTCCATGACCCGGTGACAATTGACACAAATCAGGTGGGCGTGCTGCTGCCGTCCGAGCGATTTTTCAAACCGGCTTTTCGTATTGTCCTCATCCCCAAACTGGTTTTTTCGAACCAGGTGGCAATCGACCAGGACTTCAAGCGTATTGTAAACCGTGGCCCGGCTAACGGCAAACGACCGCTGATGCATGGCCTGATACAGCTCCTCCGCGTCGAAATGATCATCGCGGGAATAGACTTCTTCCAGAATGGCAAACCGCTCCGACGACCGGCGCAGTCCTTTCTTTAGTAAATATCCTTCGAGTTTTGTTCGGGCTTCCGCGATTAATGACGTTGAATTCAGCATAAGCATAGTGGCGTGACTGCTTTTGAAATCACAGAGCAGACACTGGGGAAACGACTGCTGACTAAGTACATGAAACGAATCTTAAGTATTTAATTTAGACTAATTTCAAACAAATATACTCAGTCTGTTCATTCGATGCAAAAATTTGGGCATGACTTTTAGCAATCACTGATACCAGCCCGCGTACATCACATAGTTGTTCGCCGTTCGCATAAAAACTTCGCCTAATTCGGGGGTAACGGCTTTCAAAAACCGGGCGGGATTTCCGGCGTAAATCGAGCCCGGTGGCACCACGGTATTTTGCGTCACGATGGCTCCGGCAGCAATGATCGAACCGGTTCCGATGACGGCGCCGTCCATCACAATCGCGCCCATTCCAATCAGTACTTTATCTTCAATCGTACAGCCGTGGACAATCGCATTGTGGGCAATCGACACATAATTGCCGATGGTGGTTTTGAATTTCTGATACGTACAATGAATTACAGCGCCATCCTGAACGTTGCAATAATCGCCCATTGTGATCGAATTGACATCCCCCCGCACCACGGCGTTGAACCAGACCGTGCAATTTCGGCCCATGACCACTTCCCCTACGATCGTCGCATTATCGGCAAACCAGCACTCGTCGCCAGTTTGAGGATGGATGCCGTGAACCGGTTTTATCAATGCCATCTTGGTTAAGTTCTATTTTTAAAATTAAATCCTGAAAACAATCCGGCTAAATAGCGGTATTTTCAAATAAAAAGCCACTTTTGGACCATTGACTATAAAAAGCGGCAGAAAATCAATCAATTCGTAACTTTGTGGGTCAGCTTATTTTCACGGCATGAACCGTAGCAGCATACAATCTCATTTGTCCTCCTATCGCAACTCTTCGTTTTTGCTGTTCCGGCAGCGGTTTGCGCTGTCTTTTTTGTTGGTAGCAATCGCCATAACGACCGGTTTTTGCCAGCAACCTTCGCGGGCCGATCAGTTGAACGATGAGCAGATCATTGAATTTTACCAACGTGCGCAGGGAAGCGGCTTGACCGAAATGCAGATTGAACAAGCTGCCATGTCGCAGGGCTATACGCTGACCGACATTGCCAAAATGCGGCAGCGCATGGCAAAAATCAAGCAGCAATCGAACCGCACCGGGCAGCTTTCGACCGATACGCTCAGCAGTCGCTCCCAACAGGGAACTCTTTCCCAACGGCCTCTTTCGTCCTACGACAGCCTGAACCTGCTGCGACGCGATACCGTCCGGCGGCCCAATATCTTTGGTGCTTCGTTGTTTAAAGGCACCTCACTGACGTTCGAACCCAACCTCCGGATTGCCACACCCCGCAACTACGTCGTCGGGCCGGACGACGAACTGATGGTGGAAATCTACGGCAATTCGACCGAGAGTTTCCGGTTGCGGGTCAGTCCCGAAGGCTCGGTTCGGATGCTGAACCTGGCTCCTATTTTCGTCAGCGGAATCACCATCGAGCAGGCCGAACAACGGATCGTCGGGCGGTTGCGGCAGGCGTATCAGGGACTAAACCGCCCCAACAGCGGCACCTACGCGTCGGTAACGCTGGGCAATATTCGCAGCATTCGCGTCACGATGGTGGGCGAAGTGGTCATGCCCGGAACCTATACACTTTCCTCCTTATCAACGGCTTTTAACGCGTTGTATCTGGCGGGTGGTCCCAATCCCGAAACCGGTTCGTTCCGTGATATTCAGGTAATTCGTAATAACCGCATCATCCGAACCATTGATTTATACGATTATTTGTTGCGGGCGGATAAGAAAGACGACATCCGGCTGCTGGACCAGGACGTGATTCGGGTCAACGATTACGGCGTTCGCGTCGAAATCGTTGGGCAGGTCAAACGCCCGGCGATCTACGAAGTCAAAACCGGTGAAACCCTCAAAAATGTCCTGAGTTTTGCGGGTGGTTTTACCGACCGGGCTTATACATTTTCGCTCACATTGCGCCGGAATACGCCCCGCGAATTACGGATTTCGACCATCGCCCAGGAGCAGCTGGCGACTTTTGTTCCGCAGTCCGGCGATAAATACACGATTGGCGAAATCCTAAACCGCTACGAAAACCGGGTGCAGGTGACGGGTGCCGTGATGCGCCCCGGCGACTACGCACTGGGCGATGAAATTACCTCCGTTCGCTCGCTCATCAACCGGGCCGAAGGGCTCCGGAAAGATGCCTTTCTGAACCGGGCAACGCTCTACCGGGAGCGCGACAACACGGATCTGGAAGCAATTCCGTTCGATGTCGGTCGGCTGATGCGGAACGAAACGGAAGACATTCCGCTGCTTCGGCAGGACAGTGTGCATATTTATTCCGTCCGCGATCTGCGCGAACCGTATTACGTTAGCATCGAAGGCGCGGTGAACCGGCCCGACACCATCCCGTACGTCACCAACCTGACTGTCACCGACTTGATTGCATTGTCGGGCGGCTTTCAGGAAGGAGCTACGCCGACGCGCATCGAAGTGGCCCGGCGGATTCGGGAAGATACCACCAAAATGACCGGCAGCGAAACCGTACAGATTTTTCAGTTTTCGATCGATCGCGAATTGCATTTGCTGCCAGCCGACGCCCGGTTTTTGCTAAAGCCGTTCGATGTGGTTTACGTCCGAACGTCGCCCCGGTACGAGCTTCAGCAGAATGTGTCGGTTTATGGCGAAGTGCAGCACCCCGGCAATTACGCCATTGAGTCGCGGGGCGAACGCATTTCGGACATACTCAAACGGGTAGGCGGTTTAAAAACCGGTGCTTTTCTGCCGGGTGCCCGGTTTTCCCGGCGCGGAACCGTGATTGCCACCGACCTGGGCGCCATCCTGGACAATCCGAGGATGTCGGGCAATTTGCTGCTCGAAGTCGGTGATTCTCTTTACATTCCGAAATTACCCGAAACCGTTAGCATTCAGGGCGCGGTCCTGAATCCGTCCACCGTCAGTTTCACCTCCGGGTTCCATTTCAGAGATTACGTGACGCAGGCCGGTGGATATACCGACAATGCCCGGCAAAAACGGTCGTACGTGGTATATGCCAACGGATTAAAAGACCGAACGAAGCGGTTTTTGTTTTTCAGACATTATCCAAAAATCGAACCCGGCTCAAAAGTGATCGTACCATTTGGTCCGTTGACCGACGACCGACGACTCAGCCCGGGCGAACGAATTGGCCTTATTTCGGTCATTGGCACAATGACCGTGACCCTAACGACCGTTATTATCAATCTGGTTCGGTTATTTTAAACCATCAGCGCAACGTTTAGTACGTCGCTTCATGTCACTACCAACGAAAAATCCCTCAATCGGTTCCGAAATGGACGACGATGATCTGATCCAGATCCGACCGGGCGACATCCTGAAATTTATCCAGCGCAGCCTGCGGGCCGTGCTGGTTTTTGCCGTACTGGGCACCCTGATTGGTGTTTACTACGCCTTTTCGAAACCGGACGACTACAAGGCGGAAGTGACCGTCATGCCGGAAGCCTCGGCGGGCAGTGCTCCCGGCATGGGCAATCTGGGATCGCTGGCGGGTCTGGCGGGCCTCAGCATCGACAACGCGGCCAGTGACGTCATTCGGCCCGATTTATACCCCGATGTGTTGCAGAGTATTCCGTTTGCCTTACATATGCTGAAGCAGCCGGTTTATTCCAAAAACTATAAAACCGTACTCCCGCTGCAGGCGTATCTGCAACGACAGAGGCAGGAAACGGCTTTTCAACGACTGACTGGCAATACCGACAACGCGCCCGTTAACCCCCAACCCGCGCCCGACAACCTCTCGGATCCCAAAAATTACAGCAAAGCCTTACAGATTTCGCCCGAACAGGAAGGGCTGGCGGCTACTTTAACGAACCGGATTACAACCACCTACGAACGGCGAACTGGTATTGTAACCATCGAAGCCCGCATGCCCGATCCCGTCGTGGCCGCTACGGTCGCCCGCTTGTCGCTCGAATACCTGACAAATTACATCACCAGCTACCGGACGCAGAAAGTCCGGAATCAGGAGCGGTTTTTGATTCAGCAGGTCGAACAATCCCGGCGTCGGTATCAGGCGGCTGAGCTGGAACTGGAAAGTTACCGCGACCGCAACCGGAGTTTATACAGCGGCCTGGCCCGCATCAGCGAACAGCGGCTTCAGGCCGAATTTCTGTTGGCCCAAAACGTTTACAATGACTTATCCCGGCAACTGGAGCAGGCCAAAATCCGGGTCCAGGAGGAAACACCGGTTTTTAAGATGCTGGAACCGCCGAGAATACCACTCCGGCCGAACGGCCCCCGGCGTACCCTGTTTATTTTTGCTGCCCTGGCGGCTGGCGTGGTGGCTGGTTTGGGCTGGACGCTACTAACAACGGTCTGGAGCAGATTCCGGCGTCAGGCGTAAAAGCGGTTTACGGTTTACGGTATTCGGTTTACGGTATTCGGTATTTAGTTGCCAGCGCGTTCATGAATGCGTCAGCGACCGTAAACCGTAAACCGAATACCGTAAACCGAATACCGTAAACCATAAACCGATGAACTTGTATGAAGAAAGCATTGATTTGTGGTGTTTCGGGACAAGATGGGGCCTATCTGGCGCACTTGCTGCTTACCAAAGGATATGAAGTTTACGGCGGTTCGCGCGATGCGCAGATGTCGTCGTTCCAGAATCTGACCCGGCTGGATATCCGGTCGCAGGTATCGGTGGTTTCGGTGAATATCAACGACTTCCGTAGTGTTTTACAGACCTTATTGAAAATTCGGCCCGACGAGGTTTATAACCTGGCCGGGCAGAGTTCGGTGGGTTTGTCGTTCGAACAACCCGTCGAAACGCTGGAAAGCATCAGTGTCGGAACCCTGAACCTGCTGGAAGCCATCCGGTTTAGCGAATTGCCGATCAAGTTATACAACGCCGGTTCGAGCGAGTCGTTTGGCGATACCGGGCAACTGGCTGCCGACGAATCCACCCCATTCCGGCCGCGCAGCCCGTACGGCGTCGCCAAGGCCGCGGCTTTCTGGCAGGTGGCCAATTACCGCGAAGCCTACCAGCTTTTTGCCAGCACCGGTATTTTGTTCAACCACGAATCACCCCTGCGGCCCGAGCGGTTTGTTACCCGGAAAATCGTGGCAGCCGCCTGCCGCATTGCGCAGGGCAGTACCGAAAAACTAACGCTCGGCAATATCGACATCGCCCGCGACTGGGGCTGGGCGCCCGACTACGTGGAGGCCATGTGGCTCATGCTCCAGCAACCGCAGCCCGACGATTACGTGATTGCAACGGGACATACCCGCAAACTGAAAGATTTCATCCGGATCGTATTCGAACGGGTCAATCTCAACTGGGAGGACCACGTTCAGATCGACGCTTCTTTTTTCAGACCGACTGATCTGGCCGAAGGGAACGCCAACCCGGCCAAGGCCTTCTGGCAATTTGGCTGGAAGGCTAAACACAAAATGGAGGACGTAGCCCGGCTAATGGTCGACGCCCAGCTCAACGGCAACTTTCATCCGAAAGTCGCCTGATCAATAACTTCCCATGATTGGACTAAGTCCCCAAAATCTGAGTACAACCGCCCGAAAAGCGTTTGCCAATGCCGGATGGGTTTTCTTCGACCGCATCTTCCGCATGGCCACGGCTTTGCTGGTCGGCGTTTGGTCGGCGCGGTATCTGGGGCCCGCCCAGTTCGGTTTGCTCAACTTTGCGAATGTGTTTCCAACCGTTCTGACGTCCCTGGCGGGGCTGGGTCTGGCAAATATTCTGATTACGGAAATCGTTCGAAAAGACACCTTTTCCGAAGAGCAACTACTCGGGACGGGTTTTATTCTCCGGCTCGTCGCCGGTGTCGTTTCGCTCTTGATCATTACGGTTTCGGTTCGGATTCTCTACTCCGATCAGCCGGTTTTGCAGGCCATGATTCTGTTTACCAGTTCGGTGCTGGTGTGCCAGAGCGTAGACGTCATCGACCTCCATTTTCAGTCACGCGTTAAATCCCGGCTGTCAGTCATTGCCAAATCCATTGCGTTTGTTTTGTCGACAGGGCTGCGGGTTTATTTCCTGGCCAATCAGTTCAGTTTGCTGGCTTTTTCGTCGATTGTTTTCGTCGAAGCCACGCTCTCGGCGTTGATTCTGATCGTGATTTACAACCGGGAAGACGGGCAGCACATTCGGCAATGGCGATTTAGCAAACCGCTCGCCATCCGGCTGCTGCAGATGGCCTGGCCGATTATGATCTCCGATTTTTTTATTTTTCTCTACATGCGCTCCGACCAGTTCCTGCTGAAAGAACTGGCCAGCGACCTGGAGTTAGGAAAATACACGGCCGCCCTGCGGTTGTCGGAAGTCTGGTATTTTATTGCCACGGCCATCACCTCGTCTTTCTATCCGTCGATTGTCAAGTTAAAAAACCAGGACGAAGCGGCTTTTCAGCGGGCTTTCCGCAAACTGCTGGCATTGCTGAGTTTCATCAGCATTCTGATTGCGGTTTTCATTTCTTTTACGGCTCCATTCCTGACACAACTCCTCTACGGACAACAATACAGCGGGGCCGATCGCATCCTGATCATTCACATCTGGTCGGCGGTTTTTGTGTTTACGGGCGTCGGCAGCAGTTACTGGTTCATTCTTCACAACAAGCAACGCATTCTCCTGCTCAAAACGGTGGCCGGAGCGGTTTTAAATATTGTTCTGAATCTGGTGCTGGTTCCTGATTATGGAGCCGTTGGAGCCTCCATAGCCACGTTGCTGGCCTACATGATGTCCTCTTACCTGATGAATTATTTTGTAAAAGAAGCCCGACCCGTCTTCTTCGCTCAGTCGGTCGCGTTCGTCGATGCGTTCAAAATAAATTTCATCCGCAGTCTGCTGAAACGCGACGAATGAACGGATTCTGCCGCACCAACTGCAACGAAAAGAACCCGCGAGCCGTACCGTTTACTGACAACCTTTTTCCCGTAAAATCTGTCTCATATCGATAACACCTGATGGTATCTTCATCGATGGACCCACCGGATTCAGGGGGTCCCATTCGATCATCTTCTGGACGAATTATGATTGAAACGGATGTTTTTCAGATAAAATCGTATAGCAGTAACGTTATATACCCGTAACAGACCGACAAAGGCTACGTTTTTATCGGCCAGGTCGTTTGGAACGGCTATTTCGAATAGCAATCCGGGTTCCAAATCTCACAAACTCAATAAATTGATGTGCTGATGCAGTTTGATGTTCCCATCCTCTTTATCTTATTTAATCGCCCCGACCACGCCCGCGAAGTACTTGACCGCATTCGCCAGGTTCAACCCCGGGAGCTTTTTGTCTCCATCGACGGCCCCCGCCCCGACCACCCGACCGATCGGGCTCAGGTAGCGGAATGCCTGGCGTTGCTGGACGAAATTGACTGGCCCTGTTCGGTTCACCGGCTGATTCAGGAGCAAAATCTGGGGTGTAGAAAGGCCGTCAGTACGGCCATCAGCTGGTTTTTTCAGCAGGTCGAGATGGGAATTATTCTGGAAGACGACTGCCTCCCCGACCTCAGTTTCTTTTCTTTCTGCCGGGAAAATCTCCGACACCACCGCGACAACGCCACGATCATGCACGTTGCCGGCGTCAATTTTCAGCACGGTCAGTGGCACGGCGAAGGCTCGTATTTTTACAGTAAAATCTGTCACGTCTGGGGCTGGGCCAGCTGGCGACGGGCCTGGGAGAAATACGACGTTTCGATGGCGTCGTACCCGATCTTCCGCGAGCAAAACCGGATTGCGGATCTTTTCGCCGACCCCCAGGTGCAGCAATACTGGATTGATGCCTTCGACAGCGTCGCCAGCGGCCAGGTCAACAGCTGGGCCTATCCGTGGGTTTATACGATCTGGATCAACAACGGCCTGTGCATTTGCCCCAACCAGAACCTGATTTCCAACATCGGTTTTGGCGGTGACGCCACGCACACCCGGGAAGACAGTGAATCGCTGGCCAATTTACCCCTGGAACCCCTGCTCGAAATCAAACATCCGACGTTCATCATCGAAAACATTCTGGCCACCGAATACTCGGCCAACCACTATTTCAAAAAACCGGGTTGGGTGACCATCAAAGCGGAAAGCCTGAAAAGACGGCTTGGTCTGAAGAATTTACTCTATTTTTGAGTTTATTGTTTAACGTCTCTGGTTGATAAGTAGCCCGAACAGCCGTTGTAGCCGAAACCAGAAACGATAAATGTTAAACCAAAAAACCGTTTTATGACCTGTCGTATTTGCAATACTCCTTCGAACGAGTCTTTCCAGGTGAAAGTATTGTTCAAATATGATGTTACCTATTACCGGTGTCACGAATGCGGTTTTATCCAGACCGAACCGCCTTACTGGCTTTCGGAAGCATATGAATCGGCGATTACTTCGCTGGACATTGGGCTGGTTTCCCGGAACCTGCATTGGGCGCCCACCGTCGAAGCCATCATCCGGAAGTGGTTCCGGCCCCAGGGGCCTTTTCTGGATTATGGCGGAGGGTACGGTTTGTTTGTCCGGATGATGCGCGATCGGGGTTTTCCATTCATCCGCCTGGATCAGTACTGTGAGAATCTGTTTGCCAAACACTTCGACGCCACGGATCAACCTGCCGACACCACCTACGAATTAGTCACCGCGTTTGAAGTGTTTGAACACCTCCCCGATCCGGTTGCCGCCGTTGAACAGATGCTAAAAGCTGGCAAAAGTATTTTGTTTACGACCAAGATTCTCCCCAATCCGAACGTAACCCCGGAAACCTGGTGGTATTTCATTCCCGAAACCGGCCAGCACGTTGCCCTCTACAGCCTGGAATCATTACACCGGCTCGCCCGGCAGTTTGGTTTGCAACTGCATAGTGATGGGCAGGATTTGCACCTGATGACGACCCACACCGTCAACCCGACCTGGTTCCGCTGGTTTACGGATTCCCGCAAAGCCAGTCTCTACAACTATTTCCACCGCTATCCGACCCGTTCCCTGTTGGATGATGACTTTCAAAAAGTATACGATTCCGTGAGAAAACAGCCGCTTAAAGACCTTATTTGATCCCACCGTCTTTATTCCGTAACTTCATTGCGAAATTAGCAGTTAAGCATTACATATCAGGCCATCTCTGTTCCAGTGTCTATACCATTAGATATTCCGGTTCTGTTTATTCTGTTCAACCGGCCCCGTCATGCCCGTAAAGTTCTTGACCAGATTCGTTTGGCGCAGCCGAAACAACTTTACGTAGCCATTGACGGCCCCCGGCCCGACCGACCGACCGATTCGGAGGCAATCGCCCAGTGTATCGCCCTTCTCGACGAAGTAGACTGGCCGTGCGAAGTCCATCAGTTGGTACAAACTCAGAATCTGGGTTGCAAACGGGCCGTTAGCACAGCCATCGACTGGTTTTTTGGGCAGGTCGAAATGGGTATTATTCTTGAGGATGATTGCCTTCCCGACCTGACTTTCTTTACGTTCTGCCGCGAAAACCTCCTGCGCCACGCCCACGATACGAGCGTGATGCACATTACCGGCGTCAATTTTCAGCACGGTCAGTGGCACGGCGACGGCTCGTATTTTTACTCCAAAATCTGCCACGTCTGGGGTTGGGCCAGCTGGAGTCGGGCCTGGCAGAAATACGACGTCAACATGACGACGTATCCGGAATTTCGGGAATTGAACCTGGTCAGATCGTTATTTACGGACCCCAAAGTACAACAATATTGGACGGAAGCGTTCGATGGCGTTTTTTCCGGCCAGATCGACACCTGGGATTACCAATGGTGTTACGCCATCTGGATTAATTACGGCCTGTGCATCTGCCCCAACCAGAACCTGATTTCCAACATCGGTTTTGATCAGGATGCCACGCACACTAAAAAAGACACGGAGCTAACGGCCAACCGTCCGCTGCAACCGCTGACCGAAATCGTTCATCCCCGGTTTTTGATCGAAAACCGGCAGGCGACGGAATATTCACTGAATAAGTTTTTTCGAAAAGTAACCGGAATGAAGGAGCGAATGGAGAATATTACCAACAAAACCGGGTTAAAAACCATGAAATCAACCTTCAAAAAGCATTTGCTGCCCTGAAGGAAAACCGCTCTGCATGAAGATTTTTTTTGATCATCAAACCTTCTCCCAACAAAACTACGGCGGCATTTCCCGATACTTCTGCGAGTTGATTGCCGGTATCAACCAGCCCTCCAGCGAACACCAGGCGCATCTGTCACTGCTGTTTTCTAATAATGCCTATTTAAAAGAAAAATCCCTGCGGGCGTGGCCTTTCTTCCCCGGCCAGCCTTTTTCCAGAACACAGCCTTACCTCTACCGACTCAACAAAGCGTTCAACCTGCTGGAAATGCAAACCCGGTCGTACGATGTCTTTCATGCCACGTATTACGAACCGTATTTTCTCGACCGCATCGGGAAACACCCCGTGGTGGTGACGTTTCTGGACATGATTCACGAAAAATACCATCCGGTTTTTCCCGAACTGGCGGCCGATCACCTCGTCATGAGGTGGAAGAAACAGATCATCGAACGGGCAACGGCGGTTATCGCCATTTCGGAAAATACCAAACGGGATTTAGTCGACTATTACAATATTCCGCCGGAGCGGGTTCGGGTCATTTACCTCGGCTCGTCGGTCGCCGTTGACGATAAGGCGATGGAACCGTCTGCCACGGCGCCGTATCTGCTGTTTGTGGGCAATCGCGGGATGTATAAACATTTCCGGCCTTTCATTCAGGCGATTGCGCCCTTGCTGCGTAGCCACCAAATCCGGGTGATTTGTGCGGGCGGTGGCGGTTTTTCATCTGACGAAACTACCCTTCTCCGGCAACTTCAACTCACGAACCTCATTGAGCAACAACCCATTAACGACGATTCGCTCCGCGAGCTCTATCGCCGGGCGCTGGCTTTTGTGTTCCCGTCGCTGTACGAAGGGTTCGGGATTCCGGTTCTGGAAGCTTTTGCCTGCCATTGTCCGTGTGTGCTCAGCGACCGCAGTTCGTTGCCCGAAGTAGCGGGCTCGGCGGCTTTGTATTTCGATCCGGAAAATCCGGATTCGATCCGCGAAGCGGTCGGCCGGATTTTGGACAGCCCTGATCTGCGGCAGGATCTCATTCGGCGAGGGCGGGAACGTCTTCAGCAGTTTTCCTGGGAAAAAACCGTTCGGGAAACGCTGGCGCTTTACCGGGACCTACAGTAAGTTTTTTGCCCGACCGGTTGGCCAATTCCTAAACGGCCGATTCCGACACCCGTCAATTGCTTATCTTTGCGGGTTGTCTTTTGTTCACGTTGTTACTCGCCGGACTTGTTTATGTCGCCACTGGTTTCCATTATAACCGTCTGTTTTAATAGCCAGAAACACATTGAACAAACCATTCAATCGGTTGTCAATCAAACCTATGCGTCCATCGAATACATTCTGGTCGATGGTAAATCAACCGACCAGACCGTAACGATCATCGAGCGGTATGCCCAACGGTTTCCGGATAAAATCCGGTTTATCTCCGAATCCGATACCGGTATTTACAATGCCATGAACAAGGGCGTCCGGCTGGCCACCGGCGAACTGATCGGCATCATCAACAGCGATGACTGGTACGAAACCGATGCCGTCGAACGGGTTGTGCAGGCTTATCAGCAGGCAGGACCGGCGGTTTTTCACGGCATTCAACGGACATTTCTCGACGAACAGGAAGCCTTCCTGATTCAGACGCACGCCAGCCAGCTTCCCAAAGGAAATATCGAACACCCAACCTGCTTCGTTCCGGCGTCGTTTTACCAGACCTACGGTTTGTTCAGCGAGCAATACCGCTACGTGAGTGATTATGAACTGATGCTGCGTTTTGCCAGGAATCAGGTGCCGTTTATTCCTTTAAACGCCATTCTGAGTAATTTCCGGCAGGGTGGTGCCTCACACCGGCCCGAAGCCGTCTGGGAAAACCTGCACCTCTGGCACGAAAAAGGCATTTTAACCCACCAGCAGTACCTGACCTGGCTTTATAAAGACAAACTGAAAGTATACACCAAACGGCTCACGGGCCGCAACCGATGAAGCTAAAAACGCTGTTCTATATCGCGTTACTGATCGGTTTGTTCGGAACCGTCACCAACCTGATCTTCATCAGTCCGTTGCCGTCGATTCTGGCGCTGGCGGTTTTGCCGTATCTGTTCTTCCGCCATTCCGTTATCGTTCTTCCGCGATTTATTTACTACCTCTACCTTTATTTTCTCTATTCGCTGGCGGGAATTCTGATTTATTATCCGCAGTCGCTGCTCCGTTTTGGCTTTTACCGCTACGACGGCAACTTCATCATTTCGTACCTGCCGCTGCTGCTCATTTCGTTTTTTTCCTACAACGTCGCCGTCGATTCGCTGTTCAAGCGGTTTTTGATTTTTGCCACGGTTATCAACGGCATTGCGTTCGGGTTAAATCTGGTGCTGACCAAAGGCATGGCCATTACCGACTGGGGAAATCCGGAAACCTACTTCCACGGTTTTTTCAAAAGCACCAACGGCGCGGGTGGTTTTATCAGTATTGTGCTGTCGCTCAACATCGTCCTGTTTTTGCAGGAACGAAAGCGGAAATGGGTGCTGCTGATGCTGATCAATTTTGTGTTTCTGGTCGCTACGACCTCGCGCGGTTCGCTGTTGGGCCTGGTGGCCGGTTTTGCTTTTTACTTTTTCGACCGCACCAACCGGGCGTATTTGATCCGGTTGGCCCTCTTTGGGATTGTCGCCGTTCAGTGTGCGGTTTTGTCGTATACCTATCCATTATACATCCAGTATGTCCGCGATGCCGACCTGAGCGAAGCGGGCGTCAGTACCTACATTTCTCCGCTGTTTGGCGAAGTCAGCACCAAATCGGCCAACATCGCCATTCGCGCCGTCGAAACCTGGCCGCGCGCCGTCGACTGTTTTCTGCATTCGCCCCTGATCGGCACCGGTTTTGGTTCCGTCAATGACACGCCGTTGAAGTACCAGGGGGTTCCATACGTGATTAGCCTCAACGATCAGCCTAAAAAAGTTTTCAATGACGCCCACGCCCACCATTCCTACCTGCACCTCCTCGGCGAACAGGGGCTGATCGGGCTCGGCATTTTTCTGCTTTTCTGGCACGCGCTCTACCGGTTTTTGAAAAAAGGACGCGACAGCATCGTGCAGAAGTTTTTACTGGTTTCGTTTTTCAACCTCTCCGTCATGAGTTTTACCGAACACCGCATTACATCGCCGTCCAACGCGCTGCCATTGGTGATTGCCTTGTGTATCTACATGCTCAAGCGGAATTTTGACACGAAACATCGGAACCCCGTTGTTAGTATCAGTAGTGTTGAAAGCAATTCCTAATTTTACGAGCACTCACTTACAGCCTGTATGAACCATAAATCAGTTGTTGTTAATGCCCGATTTCTGACCCAACCCATAACCGGAACGCAACGGGTTGGCATTGAACTCGGGATGCGATTAAAAGAGTTGTTGCCGGATATTACGTTTTTAACCCCGCATAATATTTTACAACCGGACATTGCGCAGGAGTTGGGGGCCACGGTTTATGGCCGCAGCAAAGGATACATCTGGGAACAGCTTGAAATGCCCGCGTATCTGCGCAGTCAGGGAAGTCCGTTGTTGCTGAATCTGTGTAATACCGCTCCGATCTTTTACCGGAACAAGATTGTCACCGTGCTGGATTTATCCTTTCACCTCCACCCGGAATGGTTCTCGAAGAAGTTTTCGATGCTGTATAACTTTACGGTCCCTAAAATCGTCAAATCAGCCCATAAAGTATTAACCATCAGCGAATATTCCCTGAATGACCTGCATCGCTGCTACCACATTCCCCGCTCGTCGCTGGACATTATCTACCCCAGCATTTCGGATATTTTCCGGTATCCGCCCGCGGTGAAAGGCGAAAACCCGTACGGAAAATACATTCTGGCGGTTTCGTCGCTCGATCCGCGTAAAAATTTCAAAGGCTTGATTCAGGCGTTTCAGGAAGCGAAGTTTCCGGATACGAAGCTGGTGATTGTTGGAGCCGCCCATAAAGTATTTGCCGATACGGGTCTGAAAGAAATGATTCAGAACGATTCTTCTATCATTTTTACCGGCTACCTCAGCGACGAGCAACTGGTCAATCTGTACCAGCACGCGCTTTTTTTTGCTTATCCGTCGTTTTTTGAAGGCTTTGGCATTCCGCCCCTCGAAGCCATGTCGTGCGGTTGCCCGACGCTGGTGTCCGACACTACAAGTTTGCCCGAAGTCTGTGGCGATGCGAGCGTTTACGTCGATCCCTACAACATCGGCAGCATCCGCGACGGGCTGAAGAAACTGTATAGCGACGAAAAACTTCGCCAAACCCTGGTGGAGAAAGGCCGCAGCCGGGTCGAACGGTTTAGCTGGCAGCAATCGGCCGAGAAACTCGCCGGAATTATTACGGAATTAGACAAGAGACGTTAGACAAGAGAAAAAAGACGATCGCCGTCTCCGGTTTTTTTCTCTTGTCTAACGTCTCTTGTCTCATCTCTATCCTCTCAACAAAATCATGCTCACGAAGAAAGTTGCCGTTGTTCACGAGTGGCTGGTTACGTTTGCCGGTTCGGAAAGCGTGGTCGAGCAAATCCTGGCACTTTATCCGCAAAGTGACCTGTTTACGCTGGTCGATTTTTTGCCCGAATCGCAACGGCCGCTGATCCAGCATAAAACCGTTACGACGAGCTTTATCCAGAAACTACCCTGGGCGAAGAAGAAATACCGCTCTTACCTTCCATTTATGCCGCTGGCCATCGAACAGTTCGACCTGAGTGCCTACGACGTGGTGTTGTCGAGCAGCCACGCCGTGGCGAAGGGCGTGCTGACCGGCCCCAATCAGCTGCACATCTGTTACTGCCACTCGCCCATGCGCTACGCCTGGGATTTGTACCACCAGTACCTGAACGAAAGCGGTCTGAAAACCGGTCTGAGTGGAGCCATTGCTAAATTAATTTTGCACTATATCCGGCTCTGGGACTACCAATCAGCGCAGCGGGTTGATTATTTTGTGGCAAATTCGCGCTACATTGCCCGGCGAATCCGGAAAGTTTACGGACGCGAAGCGGATGTTATCTATCCGCCGGTTGATACGGCGCATTTTGCGTTAGGCCAACACAAAGAAGCGTATTACCTGACCGCTTCGCGCATGGTTCCCTACAAGAAAATTAATTTGATTGTAGAAGCATTTTCAACCATGCCCGACAAACGGCTGGTGGTGGTGGGCGACGGCCCGGATTACGAAAAAATAAAGCGCCTGGCCACGCCAAACATCGAATTGGTCGGTTATCAATCCGACGATGCGCTGGCTTCGTATATGCAAAAGGCAAAAGCGTTTATTTTTGCCGCCGAAGAAGATTTCGGGATCACCCCCGTCGAAGCCCAGGCCTGCGGAACGCCCGTGCTGGCCTACGGCAAAGGCGGGGTGCTGGAGTCGGTTGTCGATCAGAAAACCGGTCTGTTTTTCGATCGGCAAACCGTGGCTTCGCTCAAAGAATGCGTGCAGCGATTTGACCAGACCGCCGACCGGTTCGATCCGGCGGTGATTCATCAACACGCTCAGCGGTTTAGCCGTGAGAATTTCCGGCAGGAATTTGACCGCTATGTGAATCAGAAAATGGCGGACTGGTTTTAAGACAGCCAACCACCTTTAACTATCTGATTATTAAATAGAACTATCTTAAGAATTGAAAATTTAACAGTCCCTTAGGATAAATATTGGCTTATTTTTCAATAATTTTTTGCCGTAAATCGTACAATTAACGTGAACTTGGAGTTATTAAGAGCGTCGAAACATCAGCGTCACTCTTTATACTAAGTGTCTTTCATTGGTTACGATTTTTAGCGAGGAAGCGGTTCGGCAGCTTATCAATCTGCGTGTGCAGCAGCCGTTTCGAACGAATAGCTTATGAAACACCGGTTTTCATTTTTACTGCGGCCTTTTAGCGCAACGATGGATATCATCTTTCTCGATATCTGTTTTGCACTCGCCTACCGGCTGAAATTTGGCACAACAGCGTCGTTATTCGATGTGCCGTATGTGACGTTGTTCTGGTTTATCAATGCGGCCTGGGTGCTGATTCTGTTGCTGAATAAGCCTTATAATTTTTCCCGGTTAACCTTTACCATCCAGAATCTGCTGGTGGGCCTGGTCAAACTGGTCGGTTTACACATTGCTTTGGTTTCGGTTTTCTGGGTATTTACGCAGGGCGGTTTTTATTACTCGCGCGAACACCTGGCGCTGACCTATGTGTTGTTTCTCTGCGCCGGTTCGCTCTGGCGATCAGCGGTTTTGATTTTGCTGAAGGTATACCGGGCCATGGGCTACAACACCCGGCGGTTTGTGGTGGTCGGATACGGACCACTTTCCAAAAGTATTCAGACGTTTTACCAGATGTACCCGGAAATTGGTTTCAAGTTTTACGGGTATTTCGACAAAATGAATCCGGAAAATGCCACGGCGCTGCGGGGGGATTACAGTTACCTGAAAGAATACATTACGCGGAACGAAATCGACTGTGTGTATTGCTGTTTGCCGTATATCGAAACCGAGCAACTCCGCGAGATCATGGATTTCTCGGAAGAAGCCAGCTACCAGGTCAAGCTGATCGTTGATTTCAAAGGGTTTCTGACCAAAGGCGTCACGGTCGAATACCATGACGTTCAGCCTGTTATCAGTCTTTCGACCCATTACCTGGACGATTTGCAGGTCAATGTGTTCAAGCGGGCATTCGATATTGCTTTTTCGGCGGGTGTGCTGGCGGTTGGCGCGCCCTTTTTCCTGGTTATTGCGCTGATCACGAAACTAAGCTCGAAAGGACCGGCTTTTTATTCGCAGGAGCGAATCGGAAAATGGGGGAAACCCTTCCGGATTCATAAGTTCCGCAGCATGTATCCCGATGCCGAACAGGGCGGACCGGCACTTTCATCGGGCGACAACGACGATCGGATTACGCCCTGGGGAAAGTTTATGCGAAAAACCCGGATCGACGAATTTCCGCAGTTTTATAACGTCCTCAAAGGGGATATGTCGGTGGTTGGCCCACGCCCGGAACGGCAGTATTTTATCAATCAAATCGTCGAAAAATCACCGGAATACAAGTATTTGCTGATGGTAAAACCGGGTATTACTTCCATCGGGCAAATTAAATTCGGATACGCCGAAAATGTGGAGCAGATGGTGCAGCGGCTGTGGTATGACCTTGAATATCTGCAAAGCGTTTCTCTTTCAACCGACGTCTGGCTCATTGTCCAAACGGTTCGCGTTATGATGCAGGGAAGAGGCAAATAAACGTGTAGAGGTCTATACATATCTATGAAACTGAAAGCCGGACTGGCGCTTTACCTATCTCTCTGTCTTCTAAAACCGGTTGTTGCTCAGCGGGCTTATTTTCCCAAAACAACCCGGTATGATATCCAGGCAGGTGCCTACGTTTCGTCGGGCGACCGAACCCCTTTCTGGCTACGGGCGAATCAGTTCGGAATTGTTCCGACGACAACCCCTGCGGCCACGTTCCGATTGGGCATTTCATCCGATTATGGAAAACCGGTCATCGACAGCGGCATCATCCGCCAGAAAAAATTTGACTGGGGTTACGGCGTCGAAGCGGTTGCCAATGTAGCCGGAAGTACAAAAATTATCCTTCCCGAAGCTTACGTCAAGGCCCGTTATGGCCGGATCGAATTCTACGCGGGCCGTCGCCGGAACACCTACGGGTTGGTGGACACGACATTGACATCCGGCTCGTTTGCCTGGTCGGGCAATGCCCTGCCCATTCCGGTGATTCAGATCGGTACGCAGGGTTTTGTTCCGGTTCCGTTTACCAATAATTTCCTGGCGATTTCCGCCTTTTACAACCACGGCTGGTTCGACAACGACCGGATTGTTCGCCATACCTATCTGCACCAGAAAGCGCTCTACGGACGACTTGGAAAACCGGGTTCGAAATTCAAGGCGTATGCCGGTATCAACCATCAGGTGCAGTGGGGCGGTTATTCCGATAAAATCTACGGGCCTTTTACGAACAATGGCTATTTACCCAGCAGTTGGAAAAGCTACTGGTTTGTGGTGACGTCGCACCGGAATCCGAACAAGATCGATACGACACTTCCCAGCTTTGAAGAAAACCGGGTGGGTAATCACCTCGGAACCATCGATTTAGCGCTCGAAGCAGAGTTGGGCTCCTTCAACCTTTTGATGTACCGCCAGAGTATTTACGACGACGGTTCGTTGTTTTACCTGACCAATATCCGCGACGGTTTGAACGGAATCCGGTTGAAAAACAAGCGATCAGAACGGTCGTTTGTTTCCATCAACGAAGCGCTGTTCGAATTTCTGTATACCAAAAACCAGGGCGGCCCCATCTTCCTGATCGACAATCCGGCGAAACGGGGTCGGGATAATTACTTCAACCACTCGCAGTACGTCGATGGCTGGGTTTATAACGGCCGCACCATTGGCTCGCCGTTTATGACACCGGGCAATGACGTCCGGGCCGGTCTTCCCAACGGGGCCATTGCCAATAACCGGGTTAGCCTAGTGCATTTCGGATTATCCGGCGTCATCGGCCGCGTCGAATGGCTGGGCAAACTGTCGTACAGCAGCAACATTGGTACCTACAACGACCCGTATTATAGCAAACCCACGCAATGGTCGTCGTTATTTAGCCTCATGGCGCCCGTCGATCTGGGCGGTTTGGGCGAGTTTCAGATCAATGCGTCGTTTGCGTCGGATTACGGCCAATTGCTCTACAATTCTACTGGCGGTTACCTCGGTATTCGGAAAATAATCAGCTCACGCTAAGCGGTTTCAGTTCTTAACCCGATCCTGTTCGCTGCCTGCTCCACTGGTGTTTCGTTTCTGCTTTCCGGCGGCTCCTTTGCTGAAATTATAGGTAAACGAAACCGTCAGCGACCGGCTGTCGAACCGATTGTGGTAGCTGGCCGTCGCGTTCGGAATGTTGAGAATCTTGCCCTGGGGTTGCAGCGACCGGAACGCATCCCGCAGCGTCAGCCGCACCGAGCCTTTGTTGGCCAGCACTTTTTTCTGAACGCCCGTATTCATGGCAAACAGCGCCGATTTATCAAACTGGGCGCTCTGGCTTCTCGTGATATAAAACCAGCTTAACTCGGCGCTCCAGCCGTTTTTAAACAGAAACTGGCTGCTCGGATTGATGTAACCGTAGACCGAACCCGTGACGAGTCCGCCGGTTCCCGGCAAGCCCGCAAAGCGGTTTTTGATGACTTCGGCGTAAAGATTACACGTCCACCAATTCCCGGCTTTGAGGGTGGTATTGACCGAAATACCGCCAAATTGCAGGTAGCCAATATTCCCCGTCCGGCTGATAAAAATAGCGCCCTGCTGCTCAATCGTTTCGCTATTCATATTGGTGACGTAATTGTACATCAGTGCGACATTGAAGCGGTTTTTGTGCGTAAATTTCAACTCAAACTTATGGCCAAATTCGGGGCGCAGGAAGGGATTTCCGGCAAAATAGGTAAACTTGTCGAGCAGAAAAACGAAGGGATTCAGATCCTGGTAATAAGGCCGCCCGATGCGTCGCCCGTACGAAAAAATCAGGTTGTTCTGATTGCTGTCGAGCCGGTAAGACAGATAAACTGTCGGAAAAAGATTGGTGTAATTTCGCCGGAACGTCGAATCCGGTTTGATTGCATTCCCCAACTGATGCCCGTACGCGTTGGTATTTTCGAGTCGTAAACCGGTTTGGAACGAAAAGCGGCCCATCTCGCCGTTGACATTCAGGTAAGCCGCATTGATGTTTTCAGTGTATCGAAACCGGTTCGTTTTGTCGAGATCCGGCGTTTCGGTCGAAGCCGTTTGCGTGAAGTAATTCGCGGCATTATCCGTTGCGACGTAACTGCTTTTAACGCCAGCCGCCAGACTGGCTTTGTTCTTCAATGGATGATTGTAATCCGACCGGAGTGTGTAAATCGCGACGTTGGAGGGCAGGTCGGCGCGGATATTCTCCCGGTTTTTCTCGGTGGAACTGGCATCCAGAAACCGGTTCTGAAATTGTTGCTGTGTCGAAATCCGGTAGCCGACATGATCCAGATCCACGGAAATCGAACGTCCGGTGCTGTCGTATTGATGCGTAAAATTCAGGTTGATCCCGTTCTGCCGAAACTGGCTCCGCTGCGAATTAGCGGCTTCGATCAGCGAATCGGACTGACTTTCTGCATCAAGCAGTGCACTGTTGACCGATCTTGTTTCGTGGTTGAACGCATAGGAACCTGTAAAAACGAAACCAACTGTCGTTTTCGGATTGACGTAAAAATCCATTCCCGCCTTGAACGTCGGGGTACGGTTGTGCGGATAGAAATACGAGGTCTGGGAAAAAATGGTGTTCAGCCGCTGGTTTTCTCCGTAATACCGCCGTTCAATCGCGAGTTTCCGCCAGGTATCCTGGCTATTAAAACCGCCGTTGAGAAAGAAATTGAACCGGTTTTTACGGTAATTCAGGTTAACGGTTTCGCTGTGCCGCCAATAAAACGCCCGGCCCAGATTGGCCGATAGGCTTCCGTTAAAGCCTTCAATTTTTGACTTTTTGGTCTTGATGTTGATGACTCCGGCCTTTCCGGCGGCATCATACCGGGCGGGCGGATTAGTCATCAGTTCGATCTGGTCGATCGTGCCCGACGGAAGCGATTTCAGATAAGCCGCCAAATCAGTCGCCGACAGGTAAGTCGGGCGGTTATCGATCAGCACCAAAACGCCGGATTGCCCTTTCAGACTGATGTTGCCATCCTGATCGACCATCACGCCGGGCGCTTTCTGCAACACCTCCAGAATGTTGGTTCCGGCATTCGACAAAAGTGCGTCCACATTCACGACGGTTCGGTCCAGTTTGTATTCCACGAATTCTTTTTTGGCCGTCACGACCACTTCGTTCAGTTTGATGGCCGAAATGCGCAGCCGGAAAGGCTCCAGTGTCCGAACGGTTTCAGCATCCGTTAGTTCAATCCGTTGACTCCAATACGGTTCGAATCCCAGCGCGCTGACGGTGATGAAATAAGACCCGGCTTTTAAATTCATGAAGCGGAACGTGCCGCCGACCTCCGTCAGCTCGGCTTTCACCAGACTGGAATCGGCCGCATGCACCACCGAAACCGCTGCCGCATCAACCGGTTTTTGATCGGCGGTGATCACCTGCCCGCTCAACTGGACCGGCGACTGAGCCCATCCGATTAGTTGGGCACTAGTTATCCATAGGGTGAAAATCACCCGAATTTTCGTTTTCATGAAAGCTGCGATGGAGGTCTGTTTCGAATTTCAGCAGGCAAAGCAATCCCTGCTTACCAAAAGTAAGTGAGTAAAAGGGAGCTGTTAAGTTGGTTACGGATTCGTGTTCCGGTAGGTAAAGTCGACGAGGTCGCCCGGTTTTTTAACGAACCTGGAAACAATCTGATGATGAACTTCGTCGGACTGTTTGACGCCGTTGACGATCAGGAAATCATTCGTAATGTGAAAGGACAAACCTTCTCGTTTGGGGCTCAGCCCGGCGTTAACAATCTCATCGATGATCTGATCGGTAACGGACTTCTTTACACTGAGCGGTTTTGGTGAATAGGCAAGCCGGTTGAGTTTCAGCTCCGGTTTGTGGTACAATTCCGGAAGAGAATCCCGAAGCGTTGGCTGCAAGGCAGTCTGCAACGGTTGCAGGCCAGTCAATCCAGCGAGCGAATCCGGGCGATACGCCGGCCGCTGCAACGAGTTGGAATGATCCCGCACATCCTGAAATCGCTGGCTATGGTTCGGGCTAAAACCGTTGGGAAGCTGACCGGTTTTGAGCCGATCACCGGCTTTCAGTGTTTCATTTTTTGATAAATCCGGTCCGATTTCTTTGATGGATTGATCCCCCTTTTTGCGGGTCAGCGGGTTAACTTCAACCCGGTTCGGGCGGAATCCGTTTTGTTTCATCTCCGTACCAACAGCCGGTTTTGGGGATTTTTCAGCCGGTTGTGCGTACAGAAAACCGATGGTGGCAACCAATAGAACCGAGATGGAAAGTACGACTTTTTCCGGGAGGTCCAGCGTCGTATTCGTTTGGGAAACCAGCCGTTCGACCCGCTGGAGCAATCCTCTTTTTTTAGCGAAAGCCAGCGCATAACCCGATTCTTCCAATTCATATTCACGAAATGACAACAGCGCCCGGATGTAGTTTCGCTTGCTTCCGGCATACGAAACCACCAGATCATCGCAGCAGGCTTCGCGTTCGGCCCGGATCAGCGATGAGATCCATAAAATCGCCGGATTGAAGAAAAACAGGAGTTCCAGCAGGTGTTGCAGCAGATTGACCACAAAATCCAGCCGCTTGATGTGCGCCAGTTCGTGCAGCAACATCAGCTCGATTTCTTCCGGCGGAATGGCGGTCAGGATGCCCAGTGGAACGAGAATGACGGGCTTGAAATGCCCCAAAATCATCGGCGATTTTACCAGTGCCGATTGCATCACGCGGATGGTTCGCGGGATGCCCAGTTGCCCGGCCAGAATTTTCACCTGATTTTCCCAATGCGAACCAATCGAAACCGTCTGTTTTCGTTGCAGGTAATTCAGGTGGTACAGACTCCTGACCAATTGAACGCTTTTCAGGAACAAAACCAGCAGCCAGATCAACACCAGGGGAGACGAATACTGCGCAATCAACGCAAAACCGTTTGTGACATAGGATTCAAGCGGTTTTGCGCTGACGGAAACCGAAAAGGTAGCAGAGCTGGTATTTGGCAAAGTCTGCCGCTCCGTAACCGGAAAAACCGCTTTCTGATCAAACTGGAGGTAGAGCGTAACTCCGATGCCCAGCGCGAACAAACCTAACAAGCCGACGAAAAGCCAGTACCGCAACCGGGATTCGGCCTTGCGGGTCAGGGCCAGGATCAATCCGGCCAAAACCGCAAGCAGCAAACCCTGCCAGAGCGAATGCAGGAGGGTCAGTCCGATTTTTTGGACCCAGGGCTGGGCCATCAGGTGATCGAAGGGAATTTTCATGGCGTTCATTGTTGTGTAGTTGGTTCTTCTTCATCCAGTTTATCCAGCAGCGCCCGAATGGCTTTTATTTCATCTTTCGAGGCTTTTTTGGAATCCAGCAATTGCATCACCAGATTCCCAGCCGAACCTTCATAGAGGTGATTGACGAAGCGGTCTAGCAGATAGCTTTTGGTTTTCTGTTCCTCTTCGGCCACGCCATAAACGTGCTTCATCTGGCTTTCGTCCCGACTCAACAGCCCCTTTTCGGCCATCAGCTGCATCTGTTTCAAGGTCGTCGTATAATTCACTTCCTTGAATGTATTGAGCTGCTCATGGACGAACCGCACGGTAGATGGACCGTGTTTCCACAATACCGTGAGAATGTCCAGTTCTGCTTTGGTCGGTTCGGCTCGCTCCGGCGACGATTGGTTTTCTGATTTCATATTTCAAAGGTACGATAAAAATCGTACGATCAAAATGGTAGATAAATTTTCCGAGTTTTTTTTTCTTCGGGCTTAGGACAGGTGTAAAACAAAAACGGGTTGTACCAGCTGGCACAACCCGTTTCAATCTAAAATAACCTGATTATTAATAATGCCGATCACCGGGTTCCCGTCGGCCCAGCATCACCGCCCCAACCATAGCGACCAACAGCAGAATGGACGCCAGCTCGAACGGTAAAAGATAATCTTTGTATAAAACGATACCGAGATTTTCGACCAACCCCACTTTCGCACTGTACGACGACGGATTGTAAGTGGCCATCGTTCCGACCCGCAACACCGCGACCATCACGACCAGCAATACACCACCGACGACCACAGCCGCAAGCTTGGTCATGGTGGTTTTCGATTCTTCATCATCGGTTTTCAGGTTCAGGAACATGATCACGAACAGGAACAAAACCATGATGGCTCCGGCGTAAACAATGATGTTGACAGCCGCCAGAAACTGGGCGTTCAGCAAGATGTAATGCCCCGACAGGCAGAAAAACGTCATAATCAGCGCCAATACGCTGTGAATCGGGTTTCGGGCCGTCACCACAAACGATGCACTCAGGAGGGTGATGGCGGTTAGGGCGTAAAAAAGTATTTCGGTAGGCTTCATTTTTTAGCGTTTAAAGACTAAGGTTTGAAGTTTAACGTGATCCGGCAAGCCCTACATGTTAAACCTCAAACCATAAACGAAAATTACGTGGCTGATCGCGAAAACGACGGTTCGGTCGGGGTGGCCTGCGCGTCAGGATTGGTGCGAATATACCGGTCGGTCATTTTTTCGACCAGTTCCTCCTTGCCATACACAACCTGGTCACGTTCGGTAAAAATCGGCACCAGCTTATCGTGCCGCAGATAAACCGCCTGCTTCGGACAAGCCTCTTCGCATAACCCGCAGAAAATGCACCGTAGCATGTTGATTTCGTATACCGCTGCGTATTTCTCTTCGCGATACAGGTTTTCCTCGCCCTTTTTGCGTTCGGCAGCAACCATCGAAATGGCTTCGGCCGGACAGGCTACGGCGCACAACCCGCAGGCCGTACAACGCTCCCGGCCTTCTTCGTCGCGTTTCAGAATGTGATGTCCGCGAAAAACCGGTCCCAGATACCGCTTCACTTCCGGATACGGAATCGTTACTTTCTTGCCGAAAAAGTGCTTTATCGTAATGGCCAGCCCCTGCGCAATAGACGGGAGATACATCTTCTCCGCCAGCGTCATCTGCTTGTTACTGACCTCTTTAGATCGATTGGTTAATTGCATAGGATCAGTGCGTTATCAGCTTCGCTGCGGTTGAACGGCGGGTTTCGGGGCGCGGGCCGACGATACCATCGCCAGAATGACCATTACGATTACAATGGCCCAACTGGCGTATTTTACATCGTATAAAAGGCCAAAACCGGTTACGACTACATTCAATATCGAGAGTGGGATGAAGGTTTTCCAGCCCAGATTCATCAACTGGTCGTAGCGGAAACGCGGCAACGTCCAGCGAACCCACATGAAGAAGAAAATGAAAAAGAAAATCTTGCCAAACAGCACCAGCGTTCCGATGAGCGTCGTCAGGTTGTGGCCGGTTGCCGCTCCCAGCGAACCGGTCAGGGTTTCGCGCACCCAGTCCATACCGGGGTAATTATACCCGCCAAAATACAGCGATGAAATAATCGCCGACGACACGAACATGTTGATGTATTCGGCGAACAGGTAAAAGCCCAGTTTCATGGAACTGTATTCGGTGTGGTAACCGCCCACGAGTTCGGTTTCGCACTCCGGCAAGTCGAACGGTGTCCGGTTACACTCGGCAAAGGCGCAGGTCAGGAAAATAATGAAGCCCAGCGGCTGATTGAAGAGATTCCAGGCAAAACCGTGTTGCTGTTCCACAATCGCCCGAATCGACAGCGAACCCGTCATCATCAGAATGGCGATGATCGACAGACCAAACCCGATTTCGTAACTGATGTTCTGCGAAGCCGCCCGAATGGCCCCCAGCAGCGAGAATTTGTTGTTCGACGCCCAGCCACCCACCATCAGCCCGTAAACGCCCAGCGACACAACGCCGAAAACGTACAGAATGCCGATGTTGATTTCGATGCCCTGAACAGGAATCACCAGATCTTCGTACCGGATGCTTTCGCCAAACGGAATCACCGCGCTCGACATCAAAGCCGTCAGAATCGCCAGACACGGACCCAGAATGAAAAGCCACTTGTTGGCCTGTGACGGAATAAAATCTTCTTTAAAAAACATTTTACCGGCATCGGCCAGCGGCTGGAAAATACCGCCCGGTCCCGCCCGGTTGGGTCCGAAACGAATCTGGATAAAACCGGCTACTTTCCGTTCTGCCCAGGTCGAATACATGGCAATCAGCAACGTCACTCCGAAGAGTACGAGGATCAGAATGCCTTTAATGATGAGTTCTGTCAGGTTCATATTTTTATCGAGACATGAGAAGTGAGATGTGAGACAAGCGACCACTCAGTCTTTATTCTCTTGTCTCACATCTTTTCTCTATTTTAAGGTTCCGGATCGTTGGCGTGGGGCAAAACCGGGGCAAACCGCTCCGGCGGCAATTGCTGAATCCCCAGTTGCGACGTATCGCGTTCGTCATCGACGTGCGTGTACGTAGCCGCAGCCAGTTTTTTCTGGAAATCCGGTTTGATCGTATCAGCGCGGTATTTATTGGCCGAAATCACCGAACTACGCGATATTTTCGTCGGTCCCTCGATCACCCAGTCGCTGGTTTTCTTTTTCTCGAAACGGCAGGTGTTGCAAATGAACTCAGTGACTTCGTTCCATTCGTTTTTGCGGGCCGTTACCCGAATCACCTCGTCGCCCCGGTACCAAACCGTCGTTTTGCCGGAACAGGTCGGGCAATCGCGGTGCGCATCGACCGGTTTGGTAAACCAGACCCGGTTTTTGAACCGATAGGTTTTATCCGTCAAGGCACCCACCGGACAAACGTCGATGACGTTCCCGGAAAAATCATTATCGATCGCTTTCTCGATGTACGTACTGATTTCGGAGGCATCTCCCCGGCCCAATACGCCATGAACCCGCTTTTGCGTGATCTGATCAGCGGTATACACACAGCGGTAGCACAGAATGCAGCGCGTCATGTGCAACTGAATGTACGGGCCGATGTCCTGTTTCTCGAACGTCCGGCGTTCTTCTTCGTAGCGGGTGGTCGCCATGCCGTGGTTGAACGCGAAGTTCTGCAAATCGCACTCACCAGCCTGGTCGCAAACCGGGCAATCGAGCGGGTGATTGATCAGCAGAAACTCGACAATGGCTTTGCGGGTGGTCAGAACCTGCTCGTTGGTCGAGTTTTCAACAATCATACCGTCCTGCACGGGCGTAATGCACGAAGCCACCAGCTTCGGCATCGGACGCGGGTCCTTGCCGGAACCGGCCGCTACCCGCACCAGACAGGCCCGGCATTTTCCACCACTGCCTTTCAGGGGTTGGTAGTAGCACATGGCCGGTGGAGCCACATCGCCACCAATTTTCCGGGCAGCCTGTAAAATCGTCGTCCCCGGCTCTACCTCGACTTCAATGCCGTCGATGGTAACTTTAAATAACTGCGGTTTTATATCTTCCATTTAGCTATAGCTCGTAAGTTACGATCAGCTCTAAAGCTTTTCCTTTAATCTGTTCAACATCAATCATTTTGGCAATTTTATTTGATGAATACATTCCTTCGAATACTTCGCTCGCGGCTTCGCTAATAGCCAGATTGAAGCGTTCATCAATTGTTTCACCTAGTTCTATTGCCGATAAATATTGCCCTCCTGTTTTACGACGTTTATTAGCTCTATGAATACCATCAAGTGCTTTCTCAATTAAGTGGTTCCAAGACCTTACAGTCCTATTTTCGGCCTGCTGCTTAATCAAATGAACCAACAACACAAAAACGTACGCTCCGACTTTATTAATTTTATCGTCTCTCGCCATTTCGTCCATATGGTCGATCAACACAAGGGCTCCTTTGTAATCGTGCTCTTCGACCAATTTCCGCAATAGCATTATCTCTTCCAAGGTGTCGAAACAATTACTTTGTAATTAAACCAACGCCATATCCCCTTTAAAAACCGCACCCGGTTTTGTTGCTTCGGAGGGGTTGGTAATGTGCCACTCGAACTCGTCGCGGAAATGGCGGATCGCACTGGCTACCGGCCAGGCTGCTGCGTCGCCGAGCGGACAAATGGTATTCCCTTCAATTTTCTTGGATACATCGACCAGCAGATCGATGTCGTGCATGCTGCCGTGACCGTATTCGATCCGGTGCAGTACTTTTTCCATCCAGCCGGTTCCTTCGCGGCAGGGGCTGCACTGCCCGCAGGACTCGTGGTGGTAAAACCGGGAGAAATTCCAGGTATTGCGAACGACACAGGCGGTTTCGTCAAAAACAATAAAACCGCCCGAACCCAGCATGGTGCCGGTTTGAAAACCGCCGTCTGACAACGATTCGTACGTCATCAGACGCGGTTCGCCATTGGCCAGTTTCGTAATCAGGTTGGCAGGCAGAATCGGTACGGACGAACCTCCGGCCACCAGGGCTTTCAGGTGATGCCCATCGCGAATACCGCCACACCATTCGTCCGAATAGATAAACTCTTCGACCGGAACGCCCAGCTCGATTTCGTAGACACCCGGTTTTTTGATGTGCCCCGACGCCGAAATCAGCTTGGTTCCCGAACTCCGACCGATTCCGATGGCTGCGTACGCATCGCCCCCGTTGTTGACAATCCAGCCCGCCGTGGCAATCGATTCGACGTTATTGACCACCGTTGGACATTGATAAAGTCCTTTGACGGCCGGAAAAGGCGGTTTATTCCGCGGATTGCCGCGTTTACCTTCCAGCGATTCAAGCAGGGCGGTTTCTTCGCCACAGATATACGCTCCTCCGCCCGGATGAACGACCAGCTCCAGATCGTAGCCCGAACCCAGAATATTTTTGCCCAAAAAACCGGCTGCTTTCGCTTCAGCAATGGCTTTTTCAAGAATGCGAATCACGTACATCAACTCGCCCCGCACGTAGATGAACGACTTGTTGGCACCCAGTGCGTAGCTCGAAATAATCATTCCCTCAATTAACAGGTGGGGAATGTTCTTCATCAGGTAATGATCCTTGAATGTTCCCGGCTCCGACTCATCAGCATTGCACACCAAGTAGCGGGGAATACCTTCCGGTTTAGCCAGAAAGCTCCATTTCATTCCCATCGGGAAACCCGCACCGCCCCGGCCGCGCATACCGGCTTTTTTTACTTCCTCCACCACGCCGTCGGGGCTCATGGTTTTGAGTGCTTTTTCAACCGCCGTGTAGCCGCCCTGTTTCCGGTACACATCGTAGGTTTCGATGCCGGGGACATCAATATGTTCGAGCAGAATCTTTTTGCCCATAGCTATAGTTCAAAAACGGGTTTTACCCCAGTCGTTAATCACAAAATAATCACTTCCAATCTTTACCGGCCGTCATAATATCCTCTTCGGGCAAATTGGTTGGATTGGCGTAAATGGTAATGCCGTTATGCAGTTGCGCGATTGATTTTTCGCCTTCTTCAAAACGGTGTTTTGGGTACGAGCGTAAGGTCGAATAGTGACAAACAAACGATTTACGCGTCAGTCCCGGATTGTTAATCCGACTTCCGCCGTGGGCCAGCGCGCCGTGCCAGAACAATACATCGCCTTTTTTCAAGAGCAACACGGTTCCCTTGATGCCATTTTTCGCGCAAATCTTATTCAGGTAATCGGTAAATTCGTCGGGCGTATAGTACGAATCCTGCTCGCTGAAGAGGATTCCGGTGCCAAAATTGAACTTCGGCAGGCGGTGAGATCCCGGATAATACAGCAGCGGACCCGAATCCGGGCTGACGTCTTCGAGCGGAATCCAGGCAGCCGCGAGGTGGCTGGCAATTTTCGAACGTACCCACGGATAATCCTGGTGTGTTCCCTGCTGGCTTCCGTATTTAAAAATCAGGCTTTGGAAAACCGTTGTTTTTTCATTGAAAACCGCATCCAGAAACGTGGCCAGGTGGCGGTGTGTCATCACTTTTTTGGCTCCCACCGAACTGTTGTGGTATTCCAGCAACCGCGATCCAATTCCTCTCAGTTTTTCTTTGGGAACGTCTTTAACGGGCGTTTCCTTTCCGTCATTAAACTGATAAACCAGCGATTTAACCGAATATTTTTCGTTGTTTTCAACCACTTCTTCTACTTCCTGCCATAAACCGTCGATCCATTCGGTCGGGATGGCCTGTTCCAGAATGACGTAGCCTTTATCACGCCAGTCGCGGAGCAATTTTCCTAAATCATACGGAAAGTCTTTCGGGGTTTTAAATTTCTTGACAAAAGCATCGATATCGGCATCTGAGCGATCAATCCAGGGCAATGTATCTTCCTCAAAATCAAGCGGGGCGTTCTTCATCCGGAACTTAATCATCCGGTAGAACCGCCGAAGTTTATCTTTTAACCTACTCTCCATAACGTGCTTTCTCTGTTGATTTGAGGTTGGACTGGTAGCCGGTTTTACCGGCTTAATTCTTCAATGATTTCATCGACGCGTTCCCGGGTCAGATGCATGTAGTATTTTTCGCGAATTTGAAAAACCGGTCCCATTCCGCAAGCGGCCAGACACTCCACTTCTTTCAGCGTAAACTGCTGATCGGGCGTAGTTTGTCCGGCCTGAATGCCGAGTTTCTGTTTCAGGTAATCGTAAACTTCTTCTCCCCCCATCAGGCAGCAAGGGCCCGTCCGACAGTACTCGATGACGTGCTTACCCACCGGGTCGAGGTGGAACATGGTGTAAAACGTCGCCACTTCATAAACCTCAATGGCCTGAATATCAAGCATACGTCCCACATAATCCATCACTTCGGGGCTGAGCCAGCCCCATTGCTCCTGCGCCAGGTGCAACAGCGGCAACAGCGCCGACTTCTGCCGACCCTGTGGATAACGGGCAATCATTTCCTGCGCTATTGTTAGTCGCTCAGGGGTAAATTCTACGGTAGTTGGCGTTTCCGTCATATCGTTTTACAGCAGGTATTCATCTTCAAATACTTCCTGCCACGTTAATGGAGCAGGTTCAAATTTATCTTTACGCGACAGGTTCATTTCGGCTTTGGCTTCTTCAACGGCGTCTCCAAAACTTTCCTGCCAATTATTTTCAATAAACTCTCTATTCAAAGAAGGCACGTATTTCTGGAGTTTATGAATTTCTCGCCGGGCATTTACAACCGTCCTTACCCAACTGGTCGAACGTTTTTGCGGTTGATAACGCCATTTCAAAACGTGGACCATGAGCCGGACCAGTTGGCTTTCCAACGCCCGTTTGTCAGTATTTGACATATTTTCATAAAGTTCATCCAGCCCTTCCATCGCTTCTTCGTACTCCTTATCTTCGATAAGTTTCCGAATAGTTTCAACGGTTTCCGGGTATGAACTACTGACTAAATCTTCCCAGTCGGGTTTCATAAGCCCTCCTTTCTCCCTATCGGGATTTTACGAATCCAATTCGCCCGCAATCACGTTCAGGCTGCTCATGATGACAATTGCATCCGACAGCGTCGTTCCCACGCACATTTCCGGGTAAGCCTGGTAATAAATAAACGAAGGCCGACGGAAATGCAAACGATAAGGCGCCCGACCGCCATCGCTGATCAGGTAAAAGCCCAGTTCGCCATTACCGCCTTCCACGGAATGATAAACCTCGCCCACCGGCGCATCGATTTCACCCATCACAATCTTGAAGTGATAAATGAGGGCTTCCATGTTGCGATAGACTTCTTTCTTGGGCGGCAGATAATATTCCGGCGCATCCGCAAAATACGGTCCTTCGGGCAGGTTCTCGATGGCTTGTTCGATAATCCGCAGACTTTCCCAGATTTCGCCATTCCGTACCATAAACCGGTCGTAGGTGTCGCCACTTTTTCCAACCGGAATATCAAATTCAAAGTCCTGGTACGACGAATACGGATTCATCACCCGCACATCGTAATCAACGCCAGCGGCCCGAAGGTTCGGTCCCGTAAAACCGTAGTTCAGCGCGCGTTCGCCGGTAATACCGCCCACGTCGACGACGCGGTCCATGAAAATCCGGTTGCGGTTGAACAGTTTCTCGAACTCGCGCATAATGGGCGGAAACCGCTTGATGAAAGCGCGAATTTTACGAATCGCTTCGGCCGATAAATCACGTTCCATGCCACCAATCCGGCCCATGTTGGTCGTCAGACGCGCCCCGCAAACTTCTTCGTAGATTTCGTAGATATTTTCGCGTTCTTCGAACAGGTACAGAAAACCGGTAAAAGCTCCCGTATCCACACCCAGAATTCCGTTACAAATCAGGTGATCGGCAATCCGGGCCAGTTCCATCATGATCACCCGAATGTATTCCGCCCGTTTCGGTACCGTAATGCCCAGCAACTTCTCGACGGTCATGTGCCAGCCGAAGTTGTTGATGGGCGACGAACAGTAGTTCATCCGGTCGGTCAGCGTAGTGATCTGGTAGAAGGGCCGCCGTTCGGCGATTTTCTCGAACGCCCGGTGAATGTAACCGATCGTCTGCTCACCCGACACGATTTTTTCCCCATCCATTTGCAGAATGTTCTGGAAAATACCGTGGGTCGCCGGATGCGTAGGCCCGAGGTTCAGGGTGGTTAACTCATTGACGTACTGAACGTTTTCTTCCGATTTGGCGGGCAAATCAGTACCAGGTACGCCTTTATTCGATATGTCAAGTACAGTGCTCATGTAACTTTCAATTGTTGAATGGCTTCAATGGCTGGATGGGTAAAAATGGTCAGATGGGTAAAAAACAGGAAACCCTTTGACCCTTCTTAGCCATCCGGCCATCCTATCATTATCGCCCAAACAATGCATCGATCTTGTCTTCCCGCGTCGGATCTTCGAGCGGGTATTGTTTCCGCATCGGAAAATAATCCATGTCTTCCATGTTCAGAATCCGCGTCAGTTTCGGATGACCGTCGAAAATAACCCCGAAGAAATCGTACGTTTCGCGTTCCATCCAGTTGGCGCTCAGGTAAACCGTCGTTGCCGTTGGAATGTGCAGATCGGCTTCCGACAGAAAGACTTTGATCCGCAGTCGGAAATTATTGACCAGACTGTGAAGCTGATAAACGATACAATACTCCCGTTCCGGATTTGGATCGTCGGGATAATGAATACCGCACAGTGTCGTCAGAAAACTGATCTGATACAACGAATGGTCTTTCAGATACCGCAGCATCGGGATAATCTGCTCCCGTTTGGTCGATAACGTCAGCATTCCGTACGGATCATCAAAATCGTAAACGTCTTCCCCAAACTGGCGGATCAGATCTTTGGCAACTTCCTCGTTAGTCATGAAAAATGATCGTCAAATGGCTGGATGGTTTTGATGGTTGAATGGCTTAAATGACTGCAACTAGTCCGATTGCCATCTAACCATCAAAACCGTATAACCATCCAATTATTGAATATTATACGATTCCAGCAGGTGTTGGTATTCCGGCGAATTCCGTCGGCGCAGGGATTCGTTGATCGACAGTTCCTGCACCTTCATCAACCCGTCCAGAATTTGCTCCGGGCGCGGAGGGCAACCGGGGACGTAGACGTCGACCGGAATAATCCGGTCAATGCCCTGCAAAACGCTGTAGGTATCGAAAATACCGCCACTCGACGCACAGGCGCCGATGGCGATCACCCAGCGTGGTTCGGCCATTTGCAGATACACCTGTTTTAAAACCGGGGCCATTTTCTTGGCGATGGTTCCGGCTACCAGCAATACATCGGCCTGACGGGGCGAAAAACTCGGACGTTCGGCCCCGAAACGCGCAATATCGTACCGCGATGCCATGGTCGACATGAATTCGATGCCACAACACGAGGTCGCAAACGGCAATGGCCACAGCGAATTCGCCCGGGCCAGCCCAATTATTTTATCAAATGATGTTGCCTGAAAACCGGGGCCATCGTAACTGGCGGGGGCTTCGGCTATCTTGATGTCACTTGCCATGCGTTGGAGTTGTTTGTTGATAACAACAAATTAACATTTTATACTGCATTTCAGTTTACTCCCACTTCAAAACTCCTTTGCGGAGAATGTAGTAGAAACCGGCCAGCAGGAATCCCATGAACAGAACCATTTCGACAAACCCGGCCACACCCAGGTTTTTGAAATTAACCGCCCAGGGATACATAAAAATTACTTCGACGTCGAAGAGGACGAAGAGAATGGCGATCAGAAAATATTTGATGGAGATCGGGGTACGGGCATCACCCTCGGAAGGAATTCCGCACTCAAATGCTTCGTCTTTTTTCTTACTGTGCCGTTTGGGACCGATGTTGTGGGTGACGAACATCGTGGTGATGATGAAGCCCAGTGCCAATCCTAACTGGATGAAAATCGGCAGGTAATCGGAAGGCAAATAGGTTGTGTTCATATAAGGTTGCAGAAAGCCCCGCAAGTTAATGATATTTCAAACACGAAATTATCTTTCAAATTTACCACATAAGCGCGGATTTATCAACACAAAGCGGGTCTTCCATCGGAATGAAAGACCCGCTTTATTCTGGACAGGCTGTTATTTCACCCAAACCCGCCGAGTGGCCTGATAACCATCGGCTTTTACGCGGATAATGTAATTTCCCGGTGAAAATGTTGACAAATTGATGGCCAGTTGATTATCAAAAACCGGTACCAATGTCGTATAAATCAATTGCCCGCTGATGGTTGAAACCGTTACGTTCGCGTTTTTAATATTCTCTTTTATTTCGAGCCGCACAATTCCATCCGTCGACGGGTTTGGAAAAGCGATGATTCCATTTCCCGCGTTTTCACTGCTGATGTAACCAACTTCTTTGGAATAAGGCGAATAACACACAATAGAACTAGTTCCAAGAGTAAAGGTGGTTTTGGAACGAGCCGAATATTGCCCGTTCTGCGTCACCTTGATCACGTCGGCATTCCCCGAAACATCAACACCACCCGATTTCCAGTCGTATTGGCGTTTGAGCGGCAACGAACCGGCTGGTGGCAAAGCCTGCAACGAAAAAGGCCCCCGTTGCTCAACGGTTGGTGGAGCCTGTTTAGCTTGAACAATCAGGCTGGCCGGTGCTGAAACCGCCGAGGTACAACCGTATAGATTAACGGCCCGGGCGGTATAAGAACCCGCCGTTCCGACGGTCAGTTGCCGGGAAGTGGCATTGGTGCTCCAGATGATGTTGTTGGTAGCGGGCGTATCGGTGGAAAACGTGAAGGTTGAATCGGCGCAGGCCTGCTGTGTTCCGGTTGGCGTAATGGCGGGCGTTACCGGCACCAGCGGAGCGGTTATGGTCACGGGTGGAGAAATGAACGTAGTGCCGCCGTCATCTTTGGCGATGGCGTAATAGGTTCCCGGCGCGGTCACGGTCAATGAGCTGCCTTTCTGCCCGTTGCTCCAGGTAACGTTGGTCAGCGGAAAAACCGTATTGTCCCGATCCCGTACTTCCGACTGTAACGTCAGATTAATGCTCTGGTTGTTCGACGCACAGGCGACGGTCAATGCCGGAGTCGGCAAAGGCAGCAGCGGAATGGCACCCGTAAAAAACCGCTCATCCATACTGGCAAACCAGGCTTCGGCATACTGACGAAGGCCATCGCCCCCGAAGTGGGTTCCACCGTCCCCATTTACGGCATCGTAGCGCGGTATCTGGATGCGGTCGGTTTCCGGCCCGGCAAAAACATTGTTATTGAAGGTCGAGATAACCGTGTTTTGGGCGGCAATGATGCCGCCATCCACGCGCCCCAGGTTGTAGGACGAACGCGCCAGCATCCAGGACGGATAGCGCCGGGTATCGGCCCGGGTTTTATTGATCAGCAGTTGCATCCAAAGCCGGTATTGTTCCTGCTGGATACGCAAATGGTTATCGGATTCGCCCTGTTGCCACAAAACCGCCCGGGTTCCCTGCAATGAGCTGAAATACCGCAACGAAACCAGCAGATTTCCGTAAGGCATTCCGGCGGGCAGGTTTTGGTCGATGTAAATGTTTTTGGTCGTCTTTCCGTCAAAACTTTCAATCCAGTTTTGAATGGCGGTTCCGGCCCAGGCGGTGTTGATAAACAACACCGGAACATTGTATTTGCGGGCGACCATGTCTCCCAACAACCCCCAACACCACGCACTCTGACCGCGCGGGCCAACCAGGGCATCCGCCCCCAGTTGCCGGAAACTGAGCGACGGCGGATTGTCGAGCGAATTGGTGACGGAATTGTCGTAGGTAATGCAGTTCACCCGGTCGTCCGTGGCGCCTTCGGCACCTTTCTGCTGGAATCCCTGCGCGTTGGATTGGCCGGTAATGATGAAAACTTCGCCAATCCCGATCCGGACAACATTATCCTGTCCGACGAGTGTAGTGCCCTGCCAGGCCCGGGTTTCGAGTCGGTACCAGCCTCCCCGCCCTCTGAGTGGTCCCTGAAAAATACCACCCTGCGGGTTGGTCTGAATGGTTTGCCAATCGGTATCGTTGCCTTGCCCGTCGCTCATGGCCACCAGACGTGCCTCTACTTTGCTGACGGGCTGCGAGTAGGTTCCGGCAACATAAATGGTACTGTTATTACTCTGATCGCGCTGAAAAACCGCACGACTCGCGGGATACGTTATTTTAATCTGGGCAACGACGGGAAACCAAAAAAGAAGAAGCCCCGCCATGCCAAGCATTCGGGTAATTACGGTGCATTTCATTACGTCAGTCAACAAGTAATCGTTCTCAAATCAATCTCTCTTAAGGGTCGGATAGCTGACTCATGCGTCATGTCGGATTCCAGAGAAAACCGTACCGGAGGTATTTTTTCTCTGTTTGTCAACAAAGATTCGGCTTTTTTCCGGGAAAACAAAACTGCCCCGCGAAACACGATCCGGGGGGCAGTTCCAGGCATTAACTCCTTATAAACCAAGTAACAGGCGTTTCGATACTTTGAAGGTTGACGAACGAACGGTCAAGATATAATGCCCCGACGGTACCGTCGACAAATTCCAGCTCTTTCTTTCGTTGAACGAGGCTACGGTTGCTACCCACAAAACCTGACCGCTCAGGGTCGTTAAGGTCAGGGTTGCGTCGGTGATATTTTCGAGTGTTTCAATCGTCACCAGTTTGTTGGGGCTGGGATTGGGGTAAATACTCAGGCCGTCGTTATCAATAATGAGCGTGAAGGTGATGGGAGCCGAGAAGTCGGACGAACAAACCAGCCCATTGTCGTAGGCCAGATAAGCCCGGGCGCGGTACGAACCGGTTTGGTTGGCTTTAATGATCGCCGTTCGGGGCTCGACCACGGCATTATCGCGCTCCCAGCGGTAATAATCGCCCTGCCGGGTTCCGGATGCTTCCAGCGTATACGTCCCGATTTGCTTTAAAATGGGCACTGTCGGCACCGGTTTTACATCAACCACCAGACCGAGGGACGGTGGAGAGAAACAGCCATTACCGTCGCGGACGCGGGCGGTATACGTGTTGGAGCGGGTGGCGACAATGCTTTGCGTCGAATCGCCGACGTTCCAGAAGGCTTTCAGTGAACCGCTGGCCGTCAGCGTTACGCGTTCACCGTCGCAGAACGTAGTGGCTCCGCCCGCGGTCAGTATCGGTGGCGAAGGCAGCGGATTGACCCGGATCAGAATCGTATTGGACGGATCGGAAAGACACCCGTAAATGTTGCGGGTTCGCACCAGGTAATTACCCGCCAGATTGACGGTGACACTGCGTCCGGTTTGATTCGCTACGCCTTCCCAAACATACCCCGCTTCGGCGGTCGAGGTTAGAACAACATTCTGGTCGGCACAAAACGTCGTCGGGCCACCAGCCGTTGCGGTAGGTCGGTTGGGCAGTGGGTCGACAATAATAGGAATCTGGTTCGATTCTTTGGACGTACAGCCGTTTTGATCGGTAATGGTCAGGGAATACGTACCGCCTTTCTGGACGACGATTTGTTTTGATTTTTCGCCGGTACTCCAGTTATAAACCAAGGCATCCGTCGATTCAAGCGTTGTTGACAACCGGTCGCAAAACCGGGCCTCACCCAGGTTTCGCGCGGTGGGTGCGGCCGGTAACGGATTCACCTTCAGCACAACTTCATCCGACGTAAATTCACAGTTTCCAACATCCCGATAAACCGCCCGGTAGCTGCCTGCCGTCGAAACGGTTACACTTTTCCCGGTTGCATTATTGCTCCAGAACGTGTTGTCGTACGGCGAAGTCAGCGTCAGATTGCCGCCTTCGCAGAAGGTAGTTGGCCCACTGGTGGTAATGGAAGGGCGGTTCGGAACCTGATAGGGAGCCGTAAAAATCGTATTACCGCGACCATCTTTCAGGGTAGCCATGTAACGCCCTCCGCCAACGGTGATACTCTGCCCATTACCCGCGCCGGAATCCCAGTTAATGGAGTTGAAACTGCCTTCGACTCGGAGGGATAAGGTGCTGTTACTGCCACAGCTTACCGATATGGTAGCGCCGGGTGACGGTGACTGCGGGCGGGAGTTTTGAAAGAAGTTATCATTCAGGCTAGCATTCCACGCATCGGCAAATTGAAGTAATCCATTATCGAAAAAGTGAACCCCTTCCTTATCCCGCTGCCCCGAGCCACTGCGCGGGATCTGGATTAAATCGGTATTCGGCCCGGCAAAGGTATTACCGGCGGTTTGAATGGTTTTGTCCTGACCTGAAGTAACGCCCCCGTCGAAACCGGAACCATCCAGATAGGATGCCTTGCAAACTACCCAGGAAATATCCTTGCCACTGTGTTCCCGGCTTCGCTGAATAATCTTGGTCAGGTTGGCGGCATAATCATCGGCCGAACGGTTGAAGATATTATCAGCCTCACCCTGATGCCACAAGATTGCCCTGATACCCAGCGCATTTACGTAATAATTAAGCGCGGTTTTGAGGTTGCCATATGGCTGCCCCACGGGGTATTTCTCGGTATTGGTGTATTCTTCCGTGGTCTGAATCCCATCGGCACTTTCCCGCCAGTTTTTGGATGATGAACCCTGCCAGCCCGCATTGAAGAATAAAACCGGTACACCCAATCGCGCAACCAGCTGATCGCCCAACCGTCCCCAGCACCAGGACGAGTAACCGCGCGGGAAAACCCGGGTATCGGCGTCTAAATGTGAAAATTCGGGAAAGTTGGGATCGAAAGGAGACTGCGTCACTTCCGATCCAAAATTGACACAGCTCACCCGGTCGTTGGCAGCACCGGGACCTCCGTACCCATTGAAGCCCTGTGCATTCGACTGGCCGGCCACAACAAAGACCTCGCCCACGCCAATCCGTTCCACCCCTCCTCCTTCAATGTATTGCTCTCCCTGCAAACCGCGGATTTTCAGGCGATACCAACCTCCTCTGACCGTTACTGAACCCGCAAAAGCTCCGCCTTTCGGATTGTCCTGTATTGTTGTCCAGTCGACCAGTGTTCCCCCGTCCATCGGTTCGACCCGAACCTGAATGCGGGTAAATGGCAGCGAATAATAACCGCCAATCCAAAGACTGGCTTCGTTTCCGCCATTCCGCTGAAAAACCATTCGTGATTTAGGGAACGTAATCTGAATCTGCGCCATAGCCAGCGCAGGAAGCAAGAGAAAAAAGAAGTTTAATAACGTTGTAGAAATCCGGATTTTATTCATAGCTGAGCGTCCGATTGTGTCAATCGCGATGGTCGCTGGTCGGGTGGTTACGGTTGATTTTCGTTTTGATTTAACGCCTTCCAAATCAGGTCTTTCAATTCTATCAATCCCTGTTGACCAACCGCTGAGATGAATACCGTTGGTACATTAGCTGGTAAACGATCAAGAATCGCGTTATAGTCTGTTTCCTGGATTAAATCTAGTTTAGAGATGGCTAGTATCCGCTGTTTATCAAGCAATTCGGGATTATACAGCCGTAATTCATTCAGCAGCGTTTCGTATTCTGCCCCACAATCTTCGCTGCTGGCGGGGATTAAAAACAGCAAAATTGAGTTTCGCTCGATGTGTCGTAAAAACCGTAGTCCCAAGCCTTTGCCCTGCGACGCCCCCTCAATGATCCCCGGAATGTCGGCCATTACAAACGATTTATAATCTCTGTAAGCTACGACCCCCAACTGGGGGACCAGGGTTGTAAAGGGATAATCCGCAATTTCGGGTTTGGCCGCCGACAAAACCGATAGTAAGGTCGATTTTCCGGCGTTCGGGAAGCCAACCAGCCCCACATCGGCTAATAATTTCAACTCCAGAATCACCCACTCTTCCTGCCCCGGTTCGCCCGGCTGTGCGTAATCGGGGGCCTGTTTTGTCGATGATTTGAAGTGATCGTTCCCCAAACCGCCCCGGCCGCCCCGTAACAGAATAATCTCCTGACCGTCTTCCGTGATTTCGGCCATTTGACTACCGCTTTCCGCATGACGCGCAACGGTTCCCAGGGGAACTTCAATAATCACATCCTCGCCCTCGGCCCCGGTTCTTCGACCACCTTCGCCGGCATTACCGGGTCTGGCTTTAATGTGTTTCTGGTATTTTAAATGCAACAACGTCCAGAGTTGCGCGCTTCCTTTCAGAATGATATGACCTCCGCGGCCCCCATCGCCCCCGTCAGGACCGCCTTTATCGACGTGTTTTTCGCGCCGAAAATGCATGGAGCCTGCTCCGCCCGCCCCTGAACGAATGTTTATTTTTACGTAATCTATAAAATTTGATGAAGCCATGCTACTGTTTAGCCTGCTGCTTTTACTTACTGGCGAACATTCGCAGTGGCGGTTTCAATTTTCTCACAAATGGCTTGAAATATTTCCTCAATATTACCGATTCCACCGATGGCTTTGAATTTACCTTGCGACTCGTAGTAAATGGCAACAGGTGCCGTTTTATCGTTGTATTCTTTTATCCTGCGATGGATCAATTCTTCATTCTGATCATCCGGCCGTCCCGATGATTGACCGCGAATCAGCAACCGTTTCGTCAGCTCATCTTCATCCACCACCAGTGCCACCATCACTCTGATCTCGGTGTTGTGGTGCGCCAGCAGTGCATCGAGTGCCTCAGCCTGGGGAACTGTCCGTGGAAAGCCATCAAAAATGAAGCCAGCCGCCGATCTGTTTTCGGTTAGCTTATTTTCAATCATGCCAATCACGACCTCATCCGGAACAAGGATACCCTGGTCCATGAGCATCTTGGCTCGCAGGCCAAGTTCCGTTCCTTCCCGGATTTCGGAGCGCAGCAGGTCGCCGGTTGACAAATGCACCAATTGATATTGGGCAATTAATTTTTCACTTTGTGTGCCTTTTCCGGCACCCGGCGGGCCAAATAGTACAAGATTGAGCATAAAGGTTTGCAAGATACACGCAGGTTTGCGCACAAAAATACAATTGTTGTCAGGAAAACAGCATTTTGTGGGGGAAGTATTTATCAATAGGTGCCTGAGAACAGAAAGAGGAGCCATTTAAATGGCTCCTCTTTCTGTTCTCAGCGTTAAAATAGCGGTTATTTAGTCGCCTTACCGGCCGGTTTTTTAGCGGCTGGCTTGGCGGCTGGTTTAGCAGCCGGTTGGGGTGCCGGCGGATTCAGTGCGTTCTGCACGTCTTTATCCGATGGATCCAGTTCGGCCGCTTTCGTCAGGTACTCTTTTGACTTCACCGCATCGTTTTTATTGGCGTAATAGGAAGACAGGAATTTGTACGCTGTCATCATATACCGCTTATTCTTTTCTTTATTCGATGCATCGGTTGCAATTTCCTTGTCCGAAACTTCCAGGTATTTCTCATACAGCGGAACCGGTTCGCCCGTTGACATGGCTCCTTTCGTATCGCTGAAGTAGTTGGCCGAAGCACGGAAATAATAACCGGGCGACCAATCTGGGCTTACTTTGTTCACTTTCAGGAAAGCCGAGTCGGCTGCTGCATAGTATTTTTCTTTGGCCTGACGAATCGCGGCTGTATCGCCACCCATCATCATGGTGCTATCACGACCCACTTTGCTTCCGAGCAGGTAGTTTGACATTCCTAACTGGAAGTAATCATTGGTCGTTGCTTTTGCTGTATCCAGAGCGATGGCCTTTTGGTACGAACTGATTGCTCTATCATAGCGTTTGGCGCTATACAACGTCTTACCAATTTCCCGGTACAGGTTTTCCGTTGTATCCTGAGGAGCGGCTTTTTCCAGATTCACAATCGCCAATGAATCGCCTTCCGGTGTACCTTTCTGGCCATAAGCCCGGCCCAGGTATTTATAATCGTCATAAATTACTTTATCCGGAGCGGCTTTGATAAAATTCTCCAATGCCTGAATAGCATCGTCGTATTTACCAAGACCTGACAGAGCCCAGCCGCGAATCCGCTGAATAACCGGATTCTTCACTTTGCCTTCCAGTTGATCCAATTTCTGAATGGCCTTATTGAAATCGCCCGCCAGGAAGTCAAACTGAGCCGAACGCAATAATTTGTCAATGTTCGTCGTCTGGCTTTTCTGGATGTACAAATCCATGTTTTTTGACGCATTCTTGTACGCTCTCGATCCAAAAAAAGCCTCCGCTAAATCTTCGTAAGTCGGAGCAAATTCGGGATCAGCCGCAATGGCTTCGGCGTAAAATTTCTGTGCTTCGGCATAGTTCTTAGCGCGCAGGAACGTATTACCAATTTTGTATTTGGCTTCCGCATCGTTCGGCCGGATGGACAGCGCGTTTTCGTATTTTGAAACCGCATTACCACCATCATTTTTCAGCGTATAGGCATCCCCTAAAGCCATCTCGATTTCGGCATTCTCGTTTTTCTTATCCCGTTCGTCGGCAATCGTCAGAATCCGGATCGCTTCTGCCGGATCGTTCAACCCTTCTTCCGGTTTTCTGAACATGGTGTAAGCCTCACCAGCGCGCAGCAAAACGTCTATGTTCTTGTTTTTGGTTTCTTTTAAGGCATTGTCGATCAAGGTCTTCGCGGTAGCGCGATCTTTTTTGGCCAACGCCACTGCACCCAATCCAACATTGTTAAGCTGGCTTTTAGGATCAGCAGCCGCGCCTTTTTCAAACGCTTGTTTAGCAGCGTCCGGATTACCGGATTTCAACTGGGCATAACCCAGATAGAAATAGTTATCGGCAGAAGGAGCACTGGTGGCCAAACTTTGAAACGTTTGGATAGCCTTGTTGTAACGGCCTGCTTCCAGATCCTTCACTCCCGATTGTGCGTCTTGGGCAACCGCTTGCAATGAGCCAAACAAACCGGCGGCTACCACTGTCAACAGAGCTTTCTTTTGGAAATTCATGCCAATTTCAGGTTGAGAAATGGGTGAAAAATTAATTTATTAAAGTAAAAAACAAAATGCAAAATTATAAAATTGCGTTGGAATCAGAAATTATTTCAACTTCTTTTCCAAAAAGACCTCCCGAATATACGGCTTTGTGGGCCATAAACCGCCTTTTTCAATTAAAAGGCCACCAACGTCCCGAATAATGTAATTAATCAGTCCGCTACCCAAACCCGAGTGGGCTTCGCGGCTGATGACGTAAACATTTCGGCGCAGGGGATATAATTTTAAACCTAAATTCTTCTGAAATGGTTGGAAAAAATCGTCAATGGAGGTTGGATTCGGTTTTTCGGCGACCCCCATTACCCGTAAATTTTTCGACAACTCGGCAGCTAAGGGCGAATCGCCATCGCTAATCCAGTTGACTCCGATAAAACCCAGTGCCGTCGGATTCTTACGAACATATTCAATAACCTGTTTGTTTGAATTTACCGTAAAAATTTTTATCCGACTTAAATCATTGACCTTGAATTGCTTTAGTGCAAAATTCAGATTGCTGGAATTATTGTTGTCGAACACCAGCACAATGGGACCAGACTGGTTACCGGATTTCAGTTGTTCCCACCGGGTAATTTTTCCCTGAAAAATATCGCCCAGTTCTGCCATTGTAATCAGGCTGTCCGAGTTCTCCCGGCCAACGATTAACGCAATTCCATCTGTGGCGATAAACTCCGACTTGTACTTGATCTTATTTTTCGCAAAGATCGACTTCTCGCTGTCACTTAATTCCCGCGTCGAAAAGACGAGTCGGGCGCTATCCCGTAACATGGTTGCGATGGCTTCCTGCTCGGGTTTAAATGTCGCATGAAACTTGGTATCCGGATAAACCCCTTCGTACGCTTTGTAGATAGATTCTACCATGGGTTCCAGCGACTCGTCGGCTGTAATGGCAATCTGTCCATGGGTTGGATTATCCGCCGGAGGACTTGATGAACAGGCCGCGAGACTCATCAACCCAATTCCTATTCCAATCGCTATCAGCTTATTCATAACTAAAGCAAACGTTCTACCCCCCGATACGCCCTGAATAATCCATAAATGATTAGCAAGCCCGCTAATAAATATCGGAAGGTTCCGGTAGGTAAGAGTCCAAAAGACTGGGAGGAGGCAATCAGGTAGATGCCCCCTCCCAGGTATAATAACCCCATCAGCACGCTAATGGACACGCTGAAAAGATCCGCAGACGGTTTTTCGTTCATTCGCAATCTTACTCCAACTGGAAGTTGATCGGCAAGTTGTATTTAACCCGTACCGGACGACCCGACTGCTTGCCCGGCCGCCATTTTGGCATCGACCGTACAACGCGCAGGGCTTCTTCGTCCGTACCAAAACCCAGACCTTTCAAAACCGTTGCATCCTGAATACTTCCGTCGGTGTTTACCACGAAGCTCACATACACACGGCCCGAAACGTTCGCCCGGGAGGCTGCGGGTGGGTACCGGATGTTCTTGCCCAAAAACTGGCCAAGAGCTGCCATGCCACCCGGAAATTCCGGATTTTGTTCAACAACGGTAAAAATCTGGTCTTCTTTCGGAGCGGCTTCAACGGCAGCTTCCACTTTGGTTGGACCGGCGGTTTCTTCGGGAGCCACAATCACCTCTTCGGCGTTCGGGTCACCTTCCTGTGTTTTTTCAGCCGCAACCGCTTCCTTCAATTCTTCAACGGTTGGCGGTGGGGTTTCTTCGGGAACTTCCTCATCCGGTTTTACTTCCGGTGGAAGGAATTTCACCGTGTTCACCTTTGGCAACTCAACCGGTGGTGGTGGTGGCGGTGGCGGTTCATTGGGGTCAATCGGCGGAGGTGGTAACTTCATCAGGTCCACTTCAACCATCGCCTGTTCGTCTTCTTTCGGAGCCAACACAGAAATGATCGAGGGAGTAGCCATTGCCAGAAGAAACAGCACCGACCCAATAATCAGGGCACGATAAACCGTTCTGGAATAGTCTTTCCGTAATGCATACGCACCATACGCCTTGTTACGATTTGCGAACACTATATCATCAAGTGTCCCGGTATTAGTCGTTACTTCTGCCATGGCGATTAATTCATTGAATTGGCTTGTAGCCGTTCATTACTTCATTTTAGGATCAATCAGCTTGTTCTCATCCGGAGTCATCTGATCCACTAATGCGTAGCGTTTTGTCTTTGTAATAGCCATCTCGTCCAGCATATCTACCAGATTTTTGTAGGTAGATTCTTTAGTCGGTTTGATAACCACAACAAAATCTTTCTCTCCGATTTTGCGCTTATTTTCCTGAATTGCATTCCGGATTTCGGGGCCAAACTGAACCGTTTTTAACTCCGGATCTTCGTTGGCGGCTTTTCCGAAAATGTAATAAATCTGGTTTTCTTTCCCCAGGAAAATCGTCATTACCTTAGAGGCCTTGATAGGCTCCGTTTCTACTTTTTCGGTCTTGTCCGGCACGTTCAGTGTCATCGAAGACGGTTTACTTAAGGTGGAAGCAAGAATGAAAAACGTAATGAGAAGAAAGCCCAGGTCCACCATCGGGGTCATATCGACCCGTGTAGATCCTTTTTTACTTCGGACTTTCCCACCTTTATGCTTACCCCCACCCCCACCGGTGTCGATATCTGCCATCTTTTTACAATGTTAAGGCGATGAATCGCGTGAGTTTGTGGTTTAACCTTAATTAATCGTTTGTCCAGCCGGCGGGAGGAGCTTCCGTACCCGTAATCAGGTTGAACTTGTTGATGTTCTGCGATTGCAATGAACTTAACACGTTCTTGAAGTTCGGGAATTTCGCCAGGTTATCGCCTTTGACGGCAATACGTAGTTTGTTGTTCGCTTTACGGGCATTGAAAACCCACTGCGACAACTGGTTGGTTTGCAAGTTGGCCGTCGAATCCACGGGAATACCCGGTTGTTTGACCTGACCCTGCTGGTCGGGTTTCAACGATAGATACGATTTCAACTGGTTAATCGGTATCCCGAAGTTTGGTAGCAGCGAGAAGGCTTTCTTTTCACGATCGGAGAAAGAAATACCGTATACTTCACCAATGTTTTCGAGCATGGCAACCCGGTTTGGTTGACCATCGATACCGAAGAACACCTGTCCGGATTTATCCAAACTAATGGTCATGATATCGGTATCAGGAACTTTTATACCGGAGATCGAGGTCGGCGGATTGATTTCAGCAGCCTCCTGTACTCTGATCTGAGCCGTCAAAATAAAGAAGGTCAGTAGAAGGAATGCTACATCACACATCGCCGTCATGTCCATGTGAGGTCGCGACCGTTTGGGCTTAACGATAGGCATAGTTTAATCTTTTTGTGATGTAAAAACGTTACTAACCACTTATTAATTGTGTGCAGCAAAGTTTTGCTGAATGCTCAACCCGATTTCGTCGATGTTGTAAGTCAGCTCATCAATGCGGCTCGTGAAATAGCTGTACATGATCGTTGCGATAGCGGCCGTACCGATACCCAACGCCGTGTTGACAAGGGCTTCTGAAATACCCGTTGACAAGGCCGCCGTATCCGGTTGACCCGTCGATCCCAATTCGCTAAAGGCGCGGATCATACCCAATACCGTACCCAACAGGGCAACCAGCGTAGATACCGAAGCCAGCGTAGCAATGATCGTCAGGTTTTTCTCCAACATGGGTAATTCGAGCGTCGTTGCTTCTTCCACTTCTTTCTGCAACGCAACCAGTTTTTGCTCTTTCGTCAGTTCGGCGTCGGTTCTCAGTTGCTGGTATTTCAACAGCGCGGTTTTCACCACGTTACCAACTGAACCTTTTTGACGGTCGCATTCTTTGATAGCGGCATCTACTTCATTGCGATCGAGCTGACCTTTCACTTTGCGAACAAACTCGTCGATTGAACCGGAACCATTGGCACGGCCGATCGTAATAAAACGCTCAATTGAGAAAACCAGCACAATTAAGAAACAGGTAAACAGCAGAGGTACGATTGGGCCCCCTTTGTAAATGATCCCAAAATAATCGCCGTCGACCGGTAAGTTTTCGTTATTTCCACCTTGAAAGTGACTGGCATCACCAAACACGAACATGTACGTGCAAACTGCGATGGCAAACAAAATGGGAATGACAAACACCGGGTTCAGACCGCTCGACTTTTTCTTGGGAGCTGCTGCTTTAGCTGGTGCTGGAGTTGGAGATTGTGTTTTCATTAGACTAACTGTAGGGTTAAATTGAAACTGGTTTTTTGTGTAAAGAAAACGAAAATTTCAAATTGAAACGTTTTAGTAGAATAAAATTTCGGAAGACTTTTCGCGAAGCCTACAACAAAAGTATCAATTTTCTATCTGAATTTATACCAATGGGTATGTCATTTTTTTGTTAATTCGAGAAAATATTTTACGTTTTTTATATTTTTCCAAGTTTATCGGCAGAGAAAAAAAATTATATTTTTTTTCTAACTATTTCTTTTTCATACCATTATACAAAATAATATTCGTTTTCGATTTACAGCTATTTTGTACAGCTTTTGACAAAGTTTTACCTCAGTTATTTCATCTGCGTTGGTACGAAGGATGCACTTTCTGAATTTATATGCATTAGCACTATTCCAAGTAATATAAATCAGGAACAAAACCCCAACTAAAAAACCCGTTAATACACTGACCCGATTTTCTATAAGATTGTCAATTGCCACTAATTTTGAGTCGACCGGTTTACGCCGGCGACTTAAAGGACAACCCGTTGATTCTTTTTAATGGAAAATTATCCGTTATCCTTTCGCCAATCCTTCAGAAGAAAAAGAAAAGAAATGGCCGAAAATGCCGCCGTTACCAAAAAAGCCAGTGGAAACCGCTCGGTTTTATTGTCATATAAAGTGGCCGACAGGTAAGCGCTCAGACCAATACCGGCTTCCATAGCAATATACATCGTTGCTAAAGCACGCCCGCGATTTCCGGAATGGCTCAGATCGACCGTCCAGGCCTGAGCTGTAGGTGAGTACATTCCCGTGGAAATGCCAAATAATACCCCGCCGAGCAGAAACGACAGCGTCGAGGTGCTGAAAGCCAGCAAGATCATCGAGGCCGTAATGATGAGTGACGCAACCCGTAACACGGGTCGGCGGCCGTATTGGTCGGAAACTTTGCCCGCCAAAAACCGGATCGCCAGGGAGGATACGGTGAAAACCGTGAAAAATAAGCCTTTGTTGCCCATATTCAGGGCTTCGCTAAAATCGGGAGCCAGCGTAATAACCGCTCCAAAACTAAACGAATTGAGAAACGTTACCAGCGACGGCGCCAAAACCGCCGGTTCGAACACATCCCGGCGCGAAATCCGTAATAACTTCCAGCGAAACGGTACTCGTTTAGCGAGCGTTTCTTTCATATTCAACAGTATAATAATCGATAATAGCGCCAGGGCCGAGGACGTATAAAACAAAGGGTTCAGACCGAAGGCCGACGTTAACCAACTCCCGATGGCTGGTCCGAACGCCATGCCAACGCTGCCGCTTAGTCCCAGAACGCCCATCGCTTCGCCCCGTCGTTCGTCGGGAACGATATCGGCGACGTAAGCCGAGGTTCCGGTTGGTTTAAAACCGGTCGAAAAACCGTGTACCAACCGCAATAACAGCAAAGCCGCTACGCCATGAGCGGCCGCCAGTGGAACCAGGGGATATAAAAAACCGCATACAAAACACACCAGTGAGCCAAAAGCCATGACCGGCACGCGTCCGACGGTATCGGTCAACCGACCGCTGAATGGTCTTGATAAACCGGCCGTTAATGTAAATAAGCTAATAATATATCCTTTGTATTCCGCTCCGCCAAGGCTGGTCAGATAGCCGGGCAATTCGGGAATCAGCATGTTGAAGCTGGCGTAAAAGAGAAACGCGCTCAGGCAAAGAAGAAAAAAAGCGGGCGTATAGATGGTGCGCGGCTGTTCCATTTGCAAACTTAACAGTTTTCCGGTTTTCCCTAGACCAAAAAAAAGCTACCTCCGAATCGGAAGTAGCTTTCCTGCGCTTTCTTAACCTAAACTAATCCTACAGAATCTTTTATTTCATTGAAATCATTCGGGTCGGTTCAACCACCACCGGTTTGCCGATGCTAACTGTTTTTTTAACACTTCCCTCTGATGACGTAAATTCCAGTTCATACTGACCTTCCGGCAATTCGCTCACGTCCAGTTTGGCGGCAAACTTGCTTTCGCTTTTGCCAATAAAACGTTTGAAAACCACTTCGTTGTCGCTGTTACGGAGGAAAACCGTGACGGGCATGGAAGAAGATTTTTCAACGGCCACCCAGATTTTGTTCTGATTCGTGATAAAGGTATTGGTCTCAAACGAACGGGATTTGGGGGTGTTCGGAGTGGCCGTTGCGGTGTTGGCGCTCAGCAGCGCAGCGATGATCAGGGTACCAAATAATGCTTTCATGATTGTTCGTATTTGTTGTTGTTGTTAATTTCAGTTGTTGTTACTGTTCTGATTACTATATGCCAATTGCCATGCCAATAAATTAACTTCCTGATAATCAGTAGCAGCATTTTTCAAAATAATTGAAAGTGTACGGAGTCGGACAATTTTTGTTCGCTGGCGGACAACGTGGACACGGTGTTGGCCCGGTTTGTTCCAAATCCGGACCATCCGAAATTGAATCGGTGCCCAAAGGGTAGAAGTTTTTGTAATTCGCCTTCTTTCCCTCAGATCCTGAACCTTTTATTCGTTCCTGACTTCTATGATGAACCGGTTATCTCTCATGGCCATGACGTGCTTTCTGTGCGGACTGGCAACGCTTTCGATCGGGCAGCAGATTTCCCGCGAAGAACTCATTTTTTTAACGCCGGAGTGGAAAGGCGAACGCTTCCCCGACGGACGTCCGAAAGTGCCGGACGCTATTCTAAAACGCATGAAACTGGTGACCCACGAAGAAGCCTGGGCCACCATGAAAGGCGAGCATTACAAGTTCCAGTATGCCGAGGGCTGGCAGACGATCAATCCGGATAGCGTGCTGGTGGGCCGCGCCCTGACAGCCACGTTTATGCCCGGGCGTCCCGACGTTCATCGGGTGACCGACAAAAAAGGCCACGAGAAAGACGGGCGGGTAAAATCGCAGAACGCCTGGCCCATTGATATGCTGGTCAAAGGCGACGTTTATGTAGTCGATCAGTTCGGGATGCACGAAGACGGCCCCACCATTGGCGACAACCTCGGCAACTCCATTTACGCTAAAACCGGTAACGGGATTGTCTACGAAGGTGCCGTTCGCGACATCGCCGGTTTGAAGGAAATTGGCGGTTTCACGTCGTACTTCCGCAGCTACCACCCCTCCCACCACCTCAACAACCCCGACGGCGAGCTGAATACGACCCTGGTCGGCATTAACCGCCCGACCCGGATCGGCAAGGTAATGGTCATGCCCGGCGACATCGTACTCGGTCGCGACGGCGCGGTGACGTTCGTACCGCCCCACCTGGCCGAGAAAGTGGTCAAAACGTCCGAAATCGTGCGCTTACGGGATATGTTCGGGCACCAGCGCCTGCGTGAACAGAAATATACGCCCGGCCAGATCGACAACCGCTGGTCGGCTGAGATCGAAAAGGATTTCTCACAATGGCTCAACGCGCACATCAGCGAACTGCCGGTTCCGAAAGAACAAATTCAGGATTACCTGAAAACCCGTACGTGGTAATAGAGCTATTACACAGGGTTTATCAGAGAACATCAGGGTTCATTAGAGTTTTCCCTGATTACCTCTGATGTTCTCTGATAAACCCTGTGTAACAACCCCCTTCTAAAACTCATGACCTCACGAAGATCTTTCCTAACGAAAAGCGCCATTGCCAGCGTATTTGCCGCCACGTCCAGTTTTGGCAACGGCCTCGAAAGCGCCATCGAACGAACCCCGATGTCGTCGGCGCCGTCGGACCTGAAAATCACCGACATTAAATGCGGTTTTATTCGCAATGGACACAGTTTGTTCGTCAAAATCCACACCAATCAGGGCATCTGGGGTTGCGGAGAGGGCGTTGATGCCACACCCGGAACCTACCACCTGGTGAAGATGATGGCCGAGCGCATCAAAGGCAAAAGTCCGCTGAATGTCAACCGCTTATTTGAAGACATCCGCAAATCCGGTTTTTTTGAAGGCGCGCAGGCCGGAATGTTCATTGCGGTTTTATCCGCCGTCGAAACCGCCTTGTGGGATCTAACCGGAAAAGCACTCGGATTGCCGGTTTACCAGTTGCTGGGCGGTAAATACCGCGACCGCATCCGGGTCTATTGCGATACGGGTACCTACCGCGATACCGACAAAAGCAACGACCATTTTGCCCAAAGCGCCGTCGAAGCGGTCAAAATGGGCTTCAATGCCGTCAAATACGACATTGACGAATGGAACGATCCGAATAAATACGACCGCTACAACTGGACCGCCAGCCCCGGCGAACTGGAGCGGATGTATAATCAGATTGCCGCCGTCCGGAAAGCGGTTGGGCCGAAAGTAGACATTTGCGTCGATATGCATGGGCGTTACGATATGACCACCGGCAAACGCGTCGCCAAGATGATGGAACCGCTCAATCTGATGTTTCTGGAAGAGCCGATTCCGGCCGAAAACGTCGAAGCCTACAAGATCATTTCAGAATCGACCACCACGCCCATTTGCGCGGGCGAAAACCATTACCTGGCCTACGGTTTCCGCCGGATGCTCGAAATTGGCGCGGTGGACATTATCATGCCGGATTTACAAAAAGCGGGCGGTTTGGGCGAAGGTCAGCGGATTGCCAACCTGGCGAACCTCTACTACGTACCGTTTGCGCCCCACATGGTGGCGTCGTACCTGGGGGCCATGGCTTCCAGCCACGTTTGCGCGTCGGTGCCGAACTTCATGATTCTGGAATGGCAGATTTATTTCCACGAAGACCCGATGTTCAAGGAAATCGTCACGTTCGATGGGCCAATGGTGAAAGACGGTTTTATTCCTCTCTCCGAAAAACCGGGAATTGGCGTCGAAATCAACGAAGCGGGCATGAAAAAATACGCGCAGAAAGACGTTCCGTTCTTCGTATAATTGACGAAATATCGGGCAAGCGGTAACCGAACAAAAATCGAAAACCCTGGTCAGCACCAAGATTTTCTACCAAAACCGGGTGCAATTTTGCTTCGTAAACAACAAAGTACGAAGCATATGCAAACGCAAAAAATGGTAAACCGGGTAGCTCAGGGTTTCATTCTTCTATCGGCGCTGGCCCTCCTGTCGGTCAGCGTGATGGCTTTTTCCAATCCGCAATCGGTCATGGATCTGGTTCACGTCCAGCTCCACAACACAGACGCTTTCAGTTCGATCCGGGGCGTCTACGGCGGGGTTGGCCTTACTTTATTCATCAGTCTGATTTACCTGATGATCAATGATGTAAACAAGGGATTGGCTTTTCTCAGCTTATTGTGGGGATTTTATGCGCTGTCCCGCACCATCACGGTGTTTGTCGAAGGCGCTTTGGGCGATTTCGGTCAGCAGTGGCTCGTAACCGAATCCGTGTTTTTCATCATCGCCCTTGTGCTGCTGCGGGCAAATACCCGGGCAAAGGCGGTTTTCACTGTTTAGGAAATGTAAAATGAAGAATGAACAATGTAAAAGTGTTTCAACAGCGCCTGGCCACTTTTACATTGTTCATTCTTCATTTTACATTATTCATTTCCTTTCCCTCTCACCCCGCCACCACGGCGGCTTTCACCGGGCTCCATTCCGGAATGGGCCGGACGCGGTATTTCATCAGTTCAACGATTTCCTGTTCGTTCTGAAACGTATCGTTGACGTTGACCACGTGCTTGGCCAGCCGGTCATACTGTTTGCTTAACAACAAACCAAACACCTGACCGTAGTCAAGTCCATCGAAAATGATGGCTTTGTTAGTCGCGTATTGATCGAGGGTCTTGGTGAAGAATTTGGGATGCTCGCTCCAGTGCATCGCCGGGCGACAATGGTGGCTGATGTGATAGCCGTCGTTCCAGCAGATGCGGTTATACTTGACGTTGATGCAGGTAATACTGTTTTTGTAGGCATTCGCCGGATCATCCTTATCGATGAATGCGTGCTGCGTCCAGTTGCCGATCATGCCAAACACCCGCGTCAACACAAACGGCAGCAGAAATACCACAAGGGTGGCCGGCGCATTGACCCACAACAAAATGGCACACATCACCAGAAAGAGAATCTCTCCACTCATGGCTTTCATCGCCATTTTCTGCCGGTTTTTCTTTTTAAGATAGCCAATCAGCGTAATCACACCCAGAAAGAAAAAATTGGCCAGATAGCGCAGAAATCCCCGGATGCTGTCGCGTTTATAGGTCATTGTGCTGCTCAGATCCTCCGGCATGTTGTTTTCGGGATGGTGCATGCCGATGTGGTGACTCTGGTACGTATCCGGCGACATCCCGAAGAAAAGCGCCAGAAACGTCGGCATGTAATAGTTGAGTCCGCTGTATTCCCGTTTGAACAGCGGGCGGTGGGCCGCGCAATGGACCATCAGTCCAAACGGGCCTTTATAAACCGCATAGGACGCAAAACAGGCAAAGGCCAGTATCGCCCAGACCCAGCCAGTAATGGCCGGGATAAACAGTAAAATACCCAGCGGAACGAGCGTGAAAGTGATTTTCAGGGTCAGGTAAATAAAGGGCAGATCACGGCTGTCGCGGATAAACCGCAGCAAAAACCGGTCGGTAGCAGTCGAGGGTTGGGCAACAGAACTGGGGTCATTCAGGATAGGAAGTCTTCTCATTGGCAAACGGGTTACTTGATTCGAAAAGTAAGGTAGGCATTTTACAAATAGAATCAAGTCGCTATCGAATGATAGTTACTTCAGTGCCGGTCAATCCCGTTTGCCGTCGTCGTTGGATATCTTTTTCTTCTCGCGGTTTTGTCCCGCATTCATTTTGCCGAACCGCCAGTTAACCGACAAACGGATATTCCGGATGACGTTGTAGTTCGATCCATCCGAAATGAAGGTCGGCGTCCGGAGCAGGTTCACAATGGTATTGTAGCGCCGGAAGGGGTTCTCGAAGTTGGCCGTGATCGTCACTTTCTGCTTCTTGAATTCTTTCCGGCCCGAAAAACCGTAGTAGTAAAAACCGGACGACTGGCCCTGCAACTGAATCCGGCGCGACGTATACGAACCGTTGGCCTGCACGCTGATGTCGTGGGGCAACTGGAGGGACGAATTCAGGTTGAACTGGTAACTCCAGTTTTCGTTTTTAATCTGCAAAGCACTGCTGTTCAAAATGGTGTAGTTCAACCCGAACGATCCGCTGATGTTCCACTGTTTCACCGGCCGCGCCGATCCGAAGAGGTTCATGCCGTAGGTCGAATTCTGGGCAATGTTCCGGTAGGTGCTGCTCGAAACACCACTTGTATCGACGGTGGTAATGCGTTCGATGGCGTTGTTGGTCTGCCGCCCGAAAATCATCGCATTGATGGTCGTTCCTTTTTTGGTAAACGTGCTGTACGACAACTCAACCGAGTGTGCGAGTTCGGGGTCCAGGTACGGGTTTCCGGTTTGAATATTTTTCGGATCGGATGAATTGACGTACGGGTTCAGGAAGAAAATGGATGGCCGCTGAATTCGCTGGCTGTAGTTGAGTCTCAGCCGTCGCTCTTCCCCAAATCGCTGCGAAATGGTGATATTGGGCAGAAAATTCTGGTAGCGGTCCGTAAACTTCGTACTGGTCGAAATAAAATTGGCGTTGATGTTCGTCATTTCCATCCGCCCGCCCAGGCTAAAACCCCACATTTTGCTGATCCGCATCCGGAACGACGCATACGATGCCCAAACCAGCTGCTGGTAATCGAAGGTATTTGCCCGACTGGGATCTTCTTTGTAATTCAGCGATCCGTCGGGGGCATTTTCCAGCCGGTAATCACTGCCGACATTCCGCAGGATCGCCTTTGTTCCAACCTCCAGCAGCCGCCGTTTAACCGTTGAAAAGGGGTACGTATAATCGGTTTGCAGCGTAAATTCCTTCTGCTGATTGTCGTTGTTGTTGCGCTCGCGGTAGTCGATTACCTCGCTTTCGGGCAGTGGATACTGGTTCAGCGAGTAGTTGCTGTGGTTTTTATTCTGATTGTATTGCGCCAGAAAGGTGTATTCCTGCTCCTTGCTCCGCTTGAACGTTTTCGTGTAATTGAAATTGACGTCCATGTTCCGGTTGCGGTTTTGGGTGTGGTTATACCGCCGGAAATTCTGCGGATCGTCGGACGCCACTTTGGTGTCCCGCGTCGAATTCGTATTCCGGCCTTCTCCGCCCAGGCTAAAATCGACCCCGATGCGGTTTAAGGTATCCAGATCGTAATCGATACTCACCGACCCAAAGCCGGATTTCCCCTTGTTTTTGTAGGCATTGATCTGCTCGATGGTGCTAACAACCTGCCCGTTTTGCAGGTTTTGCCGCATGGATTCCGACCCGCCGTAATAATTATTGACGTTGCCGCCCCCGTAGGCGGTAATGCTCAGTTTGTCGCGCTTGTAATTAAAATTCCCGCCGAGGTTGTTCCGCCGGCTTCCTACCGATGCGTTCACCCCGCCCGTCAGGCCCTGAAGCTGGTTTTTCGTGATAATGTTGATCACTCCGGCGGTTCCTTCCGCGTCGTATTTGGCCGAGGGTGCCGTCACGACTTCCACCGATTTGATCAGTTCCGCCGGGATCATCTGGAGGGCTTCGCTGATGCTGCGCGCCATGATGCTCGACGGTTTGTTGTTAATCAGTACTTTGATGCTGCTGCTCCCTTTCAGGCTCACCGTTCCGTCGGGATCGACCGTCAGCAGCGGCACTTTTTTCAGGACGTCGATGGCCGTTCCGCCGGAATTGGTCGCGTCTTTGTCCGCGTTGTAAACCATTCGGTCGTCCTTGTCTTCGACGAGCGGTTTTTCGGCCGTCACGACAACTTCGTTGAGCGTCCGCGAATCCGTTTGCATCTGCACCACGCCCAGCGCTACTTCGGTTCCTTCCGTACCTACATTGATGTTATTGATGGTCTTGTTTTCGTACCCGATGAAGCTGATCACGACCCGGTAAGTGCCCGCATCGACCCCGCTGATGGTAAATTTACCGGATTCGCCGGTGGTGGTTCCGCCGATAATTTTTTCGGTTTTGGGATTCAATAAGGCAACGGTCGCAAATTCGACCGGTTTATGCTGGGTAGCGTCCATCACCGTCCCGCTGATTTTGGCCTTTAAGCTGGCTTTGATGTTGGTCTGAATCGCGGGCAATTGCGGCATACTGGCCGGATTTTGCGCCCGCGCCGAAACAACTATGCATAATACTAGCGGGAGTAGGATTTTTTTCATACTTCAGACAACACCTTCGGCCAACGGAAATGGGATTGATACGCAGACAAGTAAATTAAACCGCTAATTTACTGATCAGTTTCTAAATTTAATACTAATGTTAGTTACTGGAACTTATAATAATAAGGCTAGCGGTTTTTTGGACTTTTATGCGGTTTTTCTCAATTAATCATCTCCTTCCAAATTCCTACGGAGTCATCAGAGCGGTTTGGACAAGCCAGTGCCGAATGCGCCCAAACCACTCGTCGAAAGCGGGCGTTTTCAGATAACCGTGTTCACCTTTGGTATAGATATGCAGGTCGGCCAGAACGCCGTTTTGTTGCAGGGCTTCGTAGAACAGGATGCTGTTTTTGACCGGAACAACCGTGTCGTCGCTGGCGTGCGTCAGGAAGGTCGGCGGAGTGGTTTTATCGACCTGTAATTCATTGGAATACAACTTGATCTGCTCCGGTTTGGGTGACGAACCCAGCAGGTTTTTCCGCGTGCCGGAATGCGCCATGGGTTCCGTAAAGGTGATAACCGGATAAATCAGCACCACGAAATCCGGCCGAACGCTGACTCCTTCCGGATTCTCGATCACCTTTTGGTTAAAGTGCGTTCCGGCCGTTGACGCCAGGTGGCCGCCCGCCGAAAAGCCCATGATCCCGATTTTTTTCGGATCGACGCCCCATTCCGCAGCCCGTTGCCGGACGGTTTTGATGGCCTGCTGGGCATCCTGCAACGGTCCGATGGACGGATCGATCATGGTTTTTTCGCTCGGTAGCCGGTATTTCAGCACAAAAGCTGTCACCCCCATTTTGTTGAACGCTTCGGCAACGTCGTACCCTTCGCGCTTCATAACCAGCGCGCCATAGCCTCCGCCCGGGCAAACAATCACTGCCGTTCCGTTGGCGGTTCCCTTCGGTGGCAGATAAATTGAAAGCGTCGGGTTAATGACATTGGTCGCTACCTGGTCGGACCGTTTGACCTCTTTGACATCCGATGCCTTCGCGTTGGGAACGGGGCCCTTATAAAGCGGTATTTCCTGTTGAGCCAGGCCAATAAGTGCTGAAAAGCCGCAAGAGAGGCTCAGCAGAAGTTTTTTGATCATTCTTTTGAGGGTTTAGGGAGCTTGGTAACCCGTAGATTTATCATTTACCAAACTACATTTACTAAGTCACTATAATACGTGAATTTACTGTCAATAGAAATCAGGTCCAGCCCTTCAGCGTATGCCGTCGCGATCAAAAGCCGGTCGAAAGGATCACGATGTTCATTCAGCAGAGGCACAAGCTGATAGGCGTCCAAATGCGAACGAGCGATTGGCAACAGTTGTATTGCCAACCGCTGCATTTCCCGTATAATTTCAGTAGCGGTCCGTTGAGTTTCCAGTTTACCCAGCTTTGTTTTAATAGCGATTTCAAATAAAGAAACCGCACTGACGGAAACTTCATTGGCAGTGTTTCGAATTAATTGGTGAGCTTTATGAGACAGTTGAGGATCAGCTTCAAGAACCCACAACAAGGCATGTGTATCCAGCAAAAGCCGCATCACATATATTCTTTTAAATCGTCCAGAGGTTCATTAAAATCGGACGAGAGTTTAAAACTCCCTTTCATTGTTCCGAATGTACGCTCTGTCAACACCGATTCGTCGTTATCACTATCCAGAAAAGTCACAATAACTTTCTGTTTTTTCTGCGACTTAGGAGGTTCTTCCAGAATTACGCGTCCATTTTCGTAGATGCCAGTTACGGAGGTCAGCATATGGTTTTTCGTTGGGTCCTCTAAATTAACAATCCTTTTCAAATATACCCGCAAGTAAAGCACCGAAAGCTTTCACTGCCAAACCTCCGCCGGGAACGGTTTTTCCAGCAGATACTGGTAAATAAACCGGGCGGTTTCGGCCTGGGCGTGTTTGGCCTTGCCGGTGGTGCCAAACCCGTGACGTGCGCCGGGATACACCATGAACTCGAAGTGTTTGTTCAGATTCTCCAGTTTATCAACAAGTTGGATGGAATTCTGCATGTGCACATTGTCGTCCATCGTGCCGTGAACAATCCGCAGGGTGCCTTTCAACTGATCGGCGTAAGTCAGCACGGAGCTTTCTTTGTAACCCGTCGGATTTTCGGCGGGCGTGTCCATAAACCGCTCGGTGTATTCGCTGTCGTACAGCGACCAGTCCATGACGCCGAAGTTGGCAATTCCGTGCGTAAAAACGCTCGCTCCCCGCGTCAACGCCAAAGCCGTTACGTAACCGCCGTAACTTCCGCCCGTAATGGCAACTTTCTTCGGATCAGCCAACCCTTTGTCGATGAGCCATTTTACCGCCGTGCTGTAATCATCCATTTCCCATTTGCCCAGATTTCGGTGCATGAAATTCTGGCCGGTTTTGCCGAAATGCCCCGACGCCCGGTGATCGATGGCGACCTGCAATAAACCGTCCTGCGCGTACCATTGTGATGCGGGTGTATACGCCCAGCGGTCGTATACCGAACCGGCGTTGGGACCACCATAAATGCTGATCAAAACCGGGTAACGCTTGTTGGGATCGAAATTCGTGGGGTATTTGATCGTCATCGGCAACTGAAAACCGTCGGCAGTCGGCACGCGCACCAGCTCCGTTTTGGCGACGTTAAATTTATCAAAATCAGCTCCTTTGGTGTCGCCCAGTTCCCGAATCAGCTTCCCGTTTTTGTCGAGCAGCGCCATTTTGGGCGGAGTCTGCAAATTGGAATAGGTTGTAATAAAATAGCTGCCGCCGGGCGAAACCTGCACCTGATGGCTGAACTCCCCAAATGTTAGCCGTTGTAAACCTTTGCCGTCGAGCTTCACTTTATAAAGATCAATGCGGGCCGAATTTTCTTTCCGGGCGGAGAAATAAACCAATCCGTTTTTGGCGTCGATGTGGGAAACTCCGGTAACAGTATACGCTCCGCTGGTAACTGGATTTTTCAGTTTTCCGTCCATCGTGTGCAGATACAGGTGCATCCAGCCCGATTCGTCGCTCTGACGGATAAAGTGCTTGCCATCGCTCAGAAAATGAACCGTCGTCAGCCAGTCCACCCAGGTTTTCTGGCTTTCGCTGACCAGTTCGGTTGTGCGTCCCGTTGCCGGATCGACCGCAACCAGTTTCAACACGTCCTGCCCCCGGTTTTTCCACTGCATCCAGAGCGCTTTCGATTCGGGCGTCCAGAACGGCGTTCCGAAATAGTGGTCGGCGTTGGCGTCGTAGTCCGCCCAGACGGTTTTTCCGGTGGCAACTTCCACGATGCCCATTTTTACCAGCGGATTCGGGTCGCCCGGTTTTGGATACCGCTGACTTTCCAGATACCCGTGCTGCCCGGTCGCTCCGGCTATCGGAAAAACGGGCACCTTCGCTTCGTCGAACCGCATGAAAGCCAGATATTTACTGTCGGGTGACCACCAGAACGCCTTGTGTTGCGTGGCCCGCCCCAGCACTTCTTCCCAATAGACCCAGGCTGCATACCCGTTGTAAACCGTTTCGGAACCATCGGTAGTCAGTTGTTTTTCCTGGCCGGTCGAGTCCGTTAGGTAGAGGTTTTTTCCGTCACGTGTATAAGCCGCCCATTTTTGATTGGGCGAAAAAGTCAGGTTTTGAGAGCCTTTTACATTTGATGGCATACTAGGCGGAGACACGACTTTTTCCCCGTTTACCTTGTTTTCATTTCCCTGACCGGTTTTGACGTCAACCGAAACCGTTTTTCCGTCTTTCGTGAGCAGGTAATGCGTATCGTCGGCCCAGGCTGTGGTCGGCAGGGCTTGCAGAACGTTTGTTTTTTCGTTTTTGAATAATTGAGAAGCGGTAAAGGGCTGTTTTTGAGCGTAAACGATTCCGGTAAGCAGGCAAAAAAGCAGGCAAATCTTGAAGGACATGAATCAATGAGTCGTTTAGGTTGATGAATTGGGCCGGGATTATTCCGGCAAGCAAAAATTACTTTTTTCTCCCAGATAACCAACAGCGAATGGGCCCGACCAAAAACCGGGTTATCGAATTTACCCCGGCATTTTCAGTTCGTGCCGCGCCGGTTTTCAGCCCTGAACAAAGAAAATAATTATTTTACATGTAGATACAAGGATTTTTTAGTATTATTAAGCGCTCTAAAACCAAGGGTATTTTTTAATCAAATCCTGATATTTTATGAAAAAAGCTACATTGTTTACGGCATTTCTCTTTGCATCAGCAGCTACGTTTGCTCAAACCTGGAAACTTGATAAGGCCCACGCCAAAGTCGGTTTTACGGTTACCCACTTGCTGGTTTCGGAAGTCGATGGCAATTTCAAGACGTTCGACGCCACGCTGACTTCCTCAAAACCCGATTTTTCGGACGCGGTGGTTGAACTGACCGCCGACGTCAACAGCATCGACACAGACAACGAACGGCGCGATTCGGATTTGAAAAGCGATAAATTCTTCGATGCGGCCAAGTTTCCAACCCTGACGTTCAAAAGCAAGACCTTTCAGAAAGTAGAAGGCAAAAAGTATAAAGTGACCGGCGACATGACCATGCATGGCGTGACCAAACCCGTTACGCTGGATGTTACGCTGAATGGCCCGATTCAGCATCCGATGAGCAAAAAAGACGTGGCCGGTTTCAAAATCACCGGTGAACTGAAACGCTCGGATTTCGGCATCGGACCCAACATGACCACGGCGGTTGTCAGTGACGAAATCGCCCTCCGCGCGAACGCCGAATTTGGCAAGCAATAAGCCAGTAAGTAAGTTTATAGTTTAAGAAAGCCCCAACCCGGTTTTCTGAGCGATCAAGGATCAGAACCTTTAAATACGAAACCAGTTGCCCAAAAAGGACAGGCCACCAACGGCTTGTCCTTTTTGTTAGCTTTGTGACCTGATTATTCCCCCTGACTTATGAAAAAACTATTTGTAGTAGCCGCACTCCTTTTGAGTTTTATGTCCCGCGCCCAGTCTCCCAAAGAAGTTCTCTACGTCGGAACGTACTCGACCCGGGGCAGCGAAGGGGTTTACGTCCTGGAATTCGACCGCGCCAACGGCTCGCTGAAACAACTCCAGACGGTTTCCAACGCCAAAAGCCCGTCGTTTCTGGCCATTCACCCCACCGGTAAATACCTGTATTCGGTTAATGAAGCGGCTGCCAACTCGGGCGGAGTTAGTTCGTATGCCATCGAAGCTAAAACCGGTAAACTGACGATGATGAACCAGCAGTCGTCGTACGGCCGCGGTCCCTGTCACATCGCCATCGACCAAACCGGCAAGCTGGCGTTTGTCTCGAACTACGGCGGAGGAACCTTCACGGTTTTGCCGATCCAGAACGATGGCAAACTGGGAGTCGCCACCGACACGCTGAAGTACGAAGGCAAAAGCGCCCACGCCCAACGGCAGGAAAAACCGCACATTCACTCGGCCACGATTTCGCCCAACAACCGGTTTGTGTACGTCTGCGACCTCGGCACCGACAAGGTCTACATTTACGAATTTGATCCGGCATCGGGCAAGGTAAAACCGGCCGCAACGCCCTACGTCAGCGTTTCGCCGGGCTCAGGACCGCGTCACATCACGATTCATCCCAACGGAAAATTCCTGTATCTGGCCGAAGAACTGACCTCGAGTGTGGCCACGTTTGCGCTCAACAGCAAAACCGGTGCGCTGACGCTGATCGAGGATAATGTAAAAACCCTTCCGGCCGACTTTACCGGTACTAACAATACGAGCGCGGACATTCATACTGATCCGAAAGGCAGGTTTCTGTACCAGTCGAACCGCGGGTATAATGCGCTGGCCATTCTGTCGATTGCCGGAGACGGAAAACCGACGCTCATCGGCCAGCAGCCGACAGAAGGCAAAACACCCCGCAATTTCCTGATCGATCCCAAAGGCGAGTATGCTTTTGCCGCCAATCAGGATACGGACAACATTGTAGTGTATAAAGTTGACGGGAAAACCGGTAAACTGACGCCGACGGGCAACCAGATCAAAGTGCCTGCGCCGGTTTGTCTGAAGCTATTTACGGTAAAATGACAAAGACGGAGCTGAGTCAACTTATTGATTCCCTTCACGATCAACCTGCTCCTTCGGCTCTGACCGGGCTGGAGGAGCAGTTGCAGGCTCATCTTTCGGCGATTGAGGCCCAACCGGAATTATTGCTGGACACGCTGTTTCTGAAAGCCATTCGCGATCACGTCCAGCCGCAGGCCGGTTCGCACGAACATCTGTATCTGCAACGGTTTGAAATTCCGCAAATTGTATTGTTCGATGTGCTGATCAACCGGATGCCGTTTGTGGTGATGAGTCACGCCATCACGAATCGGGCGATGGTGAACGCGTTGAAAACCGCCGAAAATGCCGTGGTAATGGACGTCGGGATTGGGCGGGGAATTCAGATCGTGCGGCTGCTCGATGAGCTGATCAAAACCGAAAACCGCCTGCAAAAACTGACTCTTGTCGGCGTCGAGCCGTTTGCCGAAGCCGTTGCTTTTGCAGAAACGCAGATTCGGCAAACCGCCGAAAAAGCGCCGTTTGCCGTCGAATTCGTTTCACTGGTTTCGCTGGTCGAAGAACTCGCGCCCGATGCGCTCGCCCAAACGGTACCCCCGGAATACGACCGGCTTGTTATCAATAGTTCCCTGACGATTCATCACCTGCCCACGGTTTCGCAGCGACAGGCATTTTTTCACCAAATCCAGTCGTTGCAACCCGACCTGCTTCTACTGACCGAACCGCATTCGGATCACTTGGAACCGGACTGGCGTCGCCGGACGCTGAATGCTTATAATCATTACGGCGCGGCATTTGGCGTCATCGACAGCCTGGATATCGACACTACGGCCAAAAACGGGCTGAAGATGTTTTTCGGGCGGGAAATCGACGACGTCGTCGGTCATTCCGACGACAATCGGTTCGAGAAACACCAGCCAGCGGAGCAATGGATTCAGTATTTGCAGGAAAGCGGTTTTTCGCTGGTTCCGGATTTTGACATTCCGGCTACGCTACCGCCTTCGCCAATTGTTTTGCAGGAAAAACCGGGCGGTTATCTGGCCATGGAATACGAAGGCGTCAATGTGTTGTCGATCTTTCAGGCAGTGCTTAGCGGCCAATCTTGAAAAATATAAATACCTCACTATCAATTTAGTATTCCAATTCTTCCAGGCTTATTGACAAATACGCACTAACGCATTTAAGCGATTACTCTCTTCCCGCTACGAATCAGTAAGTGACTTCGTCGGGCGGGCAACGTCATAGTGATAGAGATGGGCGATCAACTCGAATTTATTGAGTTGACCCGTTTCCTGCCATCCAATCATTATGAACGATCGCTCCAAATTACTGCTTGCCCTGTCGTTTTTCATTTTCAGTCATTGTGTGCAGGCTCAAACCGGGCCGGTTTGTGGGGTTAATACTCAGAATTTGCCCGATACCATCGTCCGGATGATGGGGCAGGCAAAGCAGTTGCTGGCTAATCAGCAAGCCCGCAAAGCCGCTACGCCCCGCAACATCTGCCGAATTGCCGTCGACATTGACTCCGAAACCTATTTGCAATTCGACAAGGACACCAACCAGATTCGCGGTTATGTACTGAAACAAATCGAAGCGGTTTCACAGGTGTACGAGCGTGAAATCAATACCCAGCTCGTGGTTGTCCGGATTCATATTTGGAAAGATGCCGCATCTGACCCGTATAAGGGCGAATCGGATTTGTATAAGTTATTTGCCACGCTGATAAACGTCTGGGGAAAGGGCTTCCAGGAAATAAAGTACGATAAAGTTTCGTATCTCTACACAAAAGTGGTAACAGGAGCGGGTGGCCTGGGCAGTTTAGGCGGAACGTATTCGGCAGCGCCATTAAAATATCTCAAGACCATTGCCCACGAGTTGGGGCATAACTTTGGCTCACCACATACGCAGGATTGCTCCTGGGCGGGCGGCCCAATCGATTATTGCGCCAATATTGAGGGGAATTGTAATTATACGGGCTCACTGCAAACCGCACAAGGAACGATCATGAGCTACTGTTCCAGCCAATCCTTTCAGTTCCACCCGCTTTGTCAGGCCGTAATGACCGTTCATGCCGATAAGAATTTTGCGAAACTAACGGCCGCACCCGACAAGGCTCCTGTTTTACCGGCTGAACTTTCCCTCTCAGGAAGCCCTTTTTTGTATTGGGATGGACAGCCGCAGGCCGAACGGTTTGATATCGAAATCGCTGAAACCGCCGACTTTGCAAAAAAAATCGTGAGTGACTCGACCGCGTTCAACGGGTATGATGTCAGTCTACTGAAAACCGAATCAATCGTTTTTTGTGCGTTTAAGGGCCGTTAACCGCTTCGGTTTATCAGAATGGTCAGCTAGTTGCCAATTGCGGACGACCAACCCGATTGCCGCTCCGGTTCTTCTTTCACCAGCTCAGGATCAACGGTTTGTCCCCAGTGACAACGGGATGCAATCGTTTTCGGTACAACCCGTACCGGGTGCAACCGCGTATGAAATTCAAATTACGTCGGCCAGTGACGAAAGCTTTACTTCGTTTACGAAGAGCGTCAGTGAAAAACCGTCGTTCTCGACTTTTTTTGGTAAACAGGGGCCGACTATCTGGCGTATCCGAGCGGTGGTGGGGAGCGAAACCGGACCGTGGTCGAAAACCGGGCGGTTTTTTATAAATCCATTGCCCGGCAGTTTCATGATTCCGTTTAGCCCGGCTCTACTGACCTTTCCATTTGCCTATTACAGGGACGGCAATACGCTCACGCATCAAATCAGTGTAGCGACCGATTCGTCGTTTACGCAGTTGGTTTACAGGAAATCACTGTACGATAATTCAACTCAGGCCAGCGTCATGGGCCTGATTGAAAATCTACGGCCTAACACGCTTTACTATGTAAAAGTAGAGGACGTAAACGAAGGTCAAGATCCCACGCTTCCTACCGGTGTGCTCTCCCGAATGAAGCAGACATTTCGAACCGGAACTGACCAAATGGCTTTTAAATGGTCGTTTATCAACACAGTTACCCATCCAACTCTGCCACTGGGATTACTAAATTCGATAAAAGTAACCGATGACGCGCTTTGGACAGTCCATAATCGGGATGGATTGTTTCAATTAAACCCGGAAAACCTGGCTCTTCAGTCGATTACCAGAACGTCTACCAATGGCAAAATTGGCAGTTATAGATTAGCGCTTAGCGAAGACAATCCGGGGGGATTATGGTTGATCAATGGGGTTTCAACCGGGAATGGCAATTATTCAGTTACGCCTTATCAGCAGATGGGGAAACTGGTAGATTCGTCCGGCGAATTGGCAGAACGGGTTCTTTTTAAACCAACTTTTTCCTTTTCCGATTTCAGTACCAGTCCGAGGTTGTTCTACAGTTCCTACGGAATTTATGCCCCGGCGGCTGATAATCTGACAAAAATGTATGAACCCCCGGCTAATTCCTGGATAACTAAACGACTTATTCGACCGGGTTTTATTTGGATGATTCAATTGAACTCGTCCAATACTCCTTACACGCTGGTAGAGTTTAACCCGCTTACCAAAACGTCCCGCGCTTTTTCCAGTGACATGATCTCCCAATTGGGCAAATACATCCTGGACATTGCCACCGATGCCCTTGGTAATCTTTGGGTTTCCCAATCGAGCAATACAAACCCATTTCCGGTTCTGGCGAAATTCGACGGACAAAACTGGACCACGCCGACCACGCCCATAACATCGATTCGAAATATGGCGAATGACCCGTTTGGCAATCTTTACATTATTGATGGTTTTCAGAAGCTCTATCGATACGACGGACAGGCGTGGAAGAATCTGGGTACGTTACCGGCGTTTAGCAACCTTGGTAAAATGACCGTCGATGGCCGGGGAAATTTGTGGTTCAATGGCCCCTACCAGATTATCCGCAGCAGCCCCTGTGGATCGATGGAAGCCCCTAACCTTTCGGTCTCCAAACAAAACTCCGAAGCAGGTGAATCAGTCACCCTGAAAGCCGAAGGATGTAGCAGCGTCGTCTGGTCGTGGAATAATGCCAGTGAAACCGTCAGCAATCAGTTGGAGAAAGGCACCAATCAATTCGTGGTCAAACCAACAATCAATACAACCTACCACGCCCGTTGCTATGACGATGGCTGCTCCGGCACCGAAGCTAACCTGTTGGTGAACGTGCGGCCGAAACTGTTGCTGACCAAGACCAACAAAACCGGTTATTGCCCCGGCGACCTTTTGACCGCTTCGATCACGCTCCAGGGAAGTGCAGCTCCCACAAACCAGTTCTCACTGGTTTTAAAGTCGGGATCACAAACCGTACGTTACCCCACAGTCATCAGCGGCCCGGATTTTTCGTCCTCGTTACCTCTGGCCCTAAAAGCCGGTCCATATACTGTCTATGCTGAAAGTAGTGAGCCCGCCCTGCTGTCGCGTGATTCGATACAAATCACCGTCATGCCTTTACCGACAGCCGAGCTAAGCAGCAACCGGCCCGACTTGGCTCCGGGCGACAGTGCCCGTATTTCGGTGGCTTTAACCGGAACGGCCCCCTGGCTCTTTACCCGCTGGGACGGGCAGGTGATTCAAACAGCCGATTCGCCTTACCAGGCGATATTCCATGCGACTCAACAGCCCATTAGCTACAACCTTACGGTATCCGGGTTAAGTGATGTCAGTTGTGCAAACGGTACGGTGAAAAATCCGCTCACGATCGGGGTTCTGGTGTTAGCGACGGAACCGTCGGTTGATCAAGAAGTTGCGGTTTACCCGAATCCAACTTCCGGTCGATTGTTCATAAAAGTGACAGCTCCCCGACTCATCAAGCGACTTCAATTGAGCGATCAGCAGGGCCGGGAAGTAAAACAGAAAACACTTTTGACACCGGTTCGGCAGCAGGAGTGGGATATTAGTACCTTTGCGTCGGGTACCTATCTGCTACGGGTCGAGACGACGAATAAAAAAGCCGTCGTGTGGAAAATTATAAAAATTTAGGGGTTAGTCGAACCAACTACTGGCTGAACGGCATTGTGGTTGATGACGCGGATTGCAAATCCGTAACCAATAGTCCGTCCAATGGAACTTTCCGAAGCCATCCAACTCATCCAGAGCCATAGCCAGCATCAGTCAGAGCCCTCGGTCTGGGCCGATCTGGGCTGCGGTTCCGGTTTGTTCACGTACGCGCTGGCTCATTATTTGCCGAAAGAAAGCCGCATTTACGCCCTTGACCAGAACAATCCGTTAAAACCGGAAATCCGGCCCAACGGGGTTGAAGTGGTCCCCCGACAACAGGATTTCGTCCGGGATGATCTGGAGCTCCCGGCGCTGGACGGTATTCTGATGGCCAACGCCCTGCATTACGTAGCGGATAAACCCGGTTTTCTCCGAAAGCTCAGCAATTATCTGAAACCGGGCGGGCGGTTTTTGATCGTTGAATACGATACCGATCAGCCGGTTCCGACCTGGGTTCCTTATCCCGTCAGTTTCCGCTCGCTGACCCAGCTCTTTAAAACGGTGGGTTATGGTTCCGTTGAAAAGCTAGGTGAGCGACCTTCGCGCTACGGAAGCGGAAACATGTACGCAGCCTTAATCGCACCCTAAAACCGCAAATTTTCCGCGAAAAACAAGGTTAGGAAATACAAAAAACCGTTCCGTCTTTCTTCTCTTTTCTCTGTTCTTTCCTCTTATAAAAACATTGTCGTAATCACCCCCTACCGTTGCCGTTTTTACACACGATCGAAGTCAGAACGGGGTAGTAACTTTGTACTGTTCAATCAACTAAACAACAAAGAGCCATGAAAAAGACGAAAATTTTGTACTGGGTTTTTACGGGTCTGTTTGCGTTCATCATGCTGGGTTCGGCTATTCCGGACGTGCTGATTATGGACATGGCCGTGGTTGGTTTTAAAGACATGGGGCTGCCCGCTTACCTCGTGCCGTTCGTCGGCTGGGCCAAAGTACTGGGTGTCATTGCCATTCTGGTTCCCGGTTTTTCGCGACTCAAGGAATGGGCGTATGCCGGGCTGTTCATCGACCTGATTGGCGCAACCTACTGCATCGCCAGCTCCGGCATTCCCGTAGCAGATTGGGCTCCCATGCTGATTTTCATCGGTATTGGCGCTGCATCCTACGTTTTTTACCACAAAAAGGAGAAAACCGCTTTTTCCGAAACCACAAAGAGCGGTCTGCGAAACCAGAAATCGCGGCAAACGGTTCTTAGCTAAACCGGGTTTTCCAACTGAATTTGATTCCGCGCGGTGATTGGGATCTGTGCCGACGTGCAGATCCCAATCACTGTTGTATGCTCGTCCACAACAATCGTATGAACAAACGATTCTACGCCATTCTGGCCAATACGCTGGCCGCTTCCCTGACCAACAACTGCGTCTGGTTCGCACTGACGTTCTGGCTTTATCTCGAAACCAAGTCGGTGGTAGCCACGTCGGTGATGGCCGGTATTTACCTCGGCACGGTCGCCGTTTCCGGTTTTTTCCTGGGATCACTCGTCGATCACAACCGCAAAAAAACCGCCATGATGGTGTCGAGCCTGGGATCGCTGGCGGCCTATCTGTTCGCCTTAATTCTGTACAACGCTACCCCGGCGACCGTTTTTTCAAATCCGTCCAGCCCGGCACTTTGGGTATTTATCCTGCTCGGTCTGATGGGCGCTATCGCCGGTAATATCCGCACCATCGCCCTTTCGACACTGGTTACTATTCTGATCGACGAAGCCGAGCGGGACAAAGCCAACGGCCTGGTTGGCACGGCCAACGGCGTATCGTTTCTGGTCGCTTCGCTCTTCAGCGGGTTGATCATCGGTTTTCTGGGAATCTCCTGGATGTTAATCATTGCGCTAATCCTGACCGGTTTAGCCATTTTTCATCTCTGGACCATTTCAATTCCCGAACCAAAAGCGATTGATACGCATACCGAAACCAACCACCTCGACATCCGGGGTACGCTGAAGTCGGTGCAGCAGATTCCCGGTTTGCTGGCGCTCATTTTCTTCAACACGTTCAACAACTTTCTGGGCGGGGTTTTCATGTCGCTGATGGATGCCTACGGTTTATCACTGGTTTCGGTGCAGGTCTGGGGTTTTTTGTGGGGCTTCCTGAGCCTGGGTTTCATCGTGGGTGGCATTGTTGTGGCCCGCAAAGGACTCGGTGCCAAACCGTTGCGAACGCTTTTTCTGGCTAATATTGTCATGTGGACGGTTTGTGTTTTCTTCACGATTCAGGCTTCCATTGTGTTGCTGGCAATAGGCATGTTCGTGTATCTGTGCCTGATTCCGGTGGTGGAAGCGGCCGAGCAAACCATCATCCAGAAACTGATTTCGCCCGAGCGGCAGGGGCGGGTGTTTGGTTTTGCCCAGAGCGTCGAGCAGGCGGCTTCGCCCATCACTGCTTTTATCATTGGCCCGATTGCGCAGTTGATCTTCATTCCGTTTATGACCACCGGAGCGGGCGTCCAACTGATCGGGTCATGGTTTGGAACCGGTAGCGCCCGTGGACTGGCGTTGCTATTCACCGTTACCGGATTGATTGGGCTGATTATTACGGTGATCGCCATGCGGTCGAAAGCATACGGAATTCTCTCCGAAAAATACCAGACCCTGGCGAAACAAGAGGCTGTGGTGGAGTAAAAGAAGGAAAACCGATCGACCGGAATACGTTAATGGCTTGGTTATAGGCCATCGAAAGTAGTCTGATTCGGGCCCGTTCCGGCTTGGCGGTGGCTTTCAGGAGCCCGATTGTACTAATTCGTGAACCACGGTTCCGATGATGTGGCTGTTGGTCGAATTCAGGACCTGATCGTGATTGGCTTCCAGCCGATGTTCTTCAAATCCGGCCGTCGTGTAGGGTTGCCAGCGGAAATCGGGGCGAATTTCGTATTGAAATGCCGACGAATCGCTCGCCCGAAACAACAGAATGGGGCACGAAACCGGCGTTTGAACATTGATTTTCCGGGCATATTGATTGACGGCCACCGTGCAGGAATCCTGCCAGGTGGTCGCTTTACTCCCCGCAACCGGTTGCTCGGACTGCGGTTTTAATCGCTTGCGGTACCGGGCAACGGCGCGCTGCCAACTCGCACTCCAGTTCACTTTCTGACCGGTTTGTAAATCCGCAAAAACCTTCCGTTTGATCCGATGCGCGTCTTTCCGCAACGATTCCCGAAACGTAATTCGCCGGTATAAGGGCGTATCCAGCAAAACAATCCGGTTCAGGGCGGGCTGCTGCATTTGCTCCAGACTCAACGCGACCTGATAAGCGATCAACCCACCAAACGAAAACCCTATCAAAACACTCTCGGCCGGATTACCAATGGCCTGGGCAATCTGCCGAATCAGGTCCGGGAACGGAATCAACTCGCCCGTCATCGTATAAGGCTCAAAATGAACATAGTACAGATTGCATTGCTGATTCAGGTGGTTTTCGATCCAGCGATACATGCGCCGGTCGCCGGGCAGTGGCGGGATAAAATAAACCGTTTTGCGGTGCGCTGCGGGCTGGTTCAACGGAATGCACTGCACCCGGTGCTGGTGGTAACCCGTCATGTAATAAGCCAGCGCTTTGGGTGTCGTATACGAAAAAGCGGCATGAATGGGTACGGTTTTTCCAATGCGGTTTTCGAGTTCCGCCAGACAGCTTTCGGCCGTCAGCGAATCGCCCCCGAGATCCTGAAAAAAGTCGTCGTAATCTGATAAAACCGTATCCAGCCCCAACTCTTTTTGCCAGATTGTCTTGATTAACGGCACTAAATCCGACGAACTTTCGTCGTTTTCTACTGAATTGTCGGTAATAGGGCTCGCTGTTACCGGATGAGAAGCCAAACGCATGCGGTCGACTTTGCCGGTTTTCGTCAGTGGCAGCACATCCAGCAAATAATACCGGTCGGGCAGCATCACAACCGGCAATCGCTGCGCCAGCGACTGCTTCAGGATTAACAAATCAAAACCGGGCTCGGTACACAAATAGGTTTTCAGCAGGGAACGATCTGCGTGAAACGTGTCGTAAATAACCGCAGCATTTTTCACACCCGGCTCGTTTTTCAGCTCCTGTTCCAACTGAATCAGACTTACTTTCTGTCCGTTAATCTTAACCACAAAATCCGTTCGGCCACACCAGAACAAATAGCCATCGGCGTCCAGAAAACCCAGATCACCCGTCGCGTACTGAACGATTCCGTTGGGTTGGAGCTGATACGTGCGTTGGGAAGCCTCCGCATTATTCGGATAGGTTGCCGGAATAAACCGGGCCTGAACGAAGATTTCGCCGACCTGATTCGGCGGCAACAACGCCCCGGTTTCCGACCGAATCGAAACCGCCCGGCCATCCACCGGTTTTCCGACCGAGAATAATTGTTCGGAAACCGCCGTGTCCGTTCGAATTTTATGTTCCGAAATCGTTCGGGTTTCCGTCGTCGCATAAGCCACCTGCAGCACGGTATTGGCAGAAAATCGCTCCTGAAAGCCGGAAATATCGGCGGGTCGCACGGGCTCGGCTCCAATGGAAAGGAACCGCAAACCGGTGACTTTTTTAAAATCCGTATCGGTTTTCAGCAACATCCGAAACGTACTGACCGACAGGCTGCTGAAGGTGACGCCTTGTTCCTGCCAGAACGTGGGTAACGTCAGAACGCCCGCCTTTTTCAGGTCATGAAACACCAGCGTGGCTCCGGATAATAAGGCCGGAAAAATACACGCCAGCGACGCACTGAATTCGAGGGAAAACAACAGGTCGATCCGGTCGGCTGAGTCAATTTCGTTGTCGGTTATTTGGCGAAATGTATCAACTAATACGCTCCGGTGCGAATGAACGACCTGCTTGGGCGGTCCCGTACTTCCGGAGGTTGTAAAAAGACAAAAAGGATTTTCCGGCAGTATAGGCGGGTACGAAATTGAATCTGGCTCGTCGGCCTGGAGCCGTTTCGGGACCAGTGTGGGCAGCACTGAATCATTTGAAATGACCAATGGCGAGTTACTGATCAGACAAGGGCAATCCAGCGAATCCACCAACTGATGCAGGTCATCGACGGATGAAAGACGGACCGAATGGTAGTAATTGCCGGACAGTAAAATACCAAACAAAGCTGCAATATGCTCAATCGGATCTTCCAGCAAAACCGGAATGCACTGCTGATTGAAGTTCCGTTCAATCAGCGCGTTTGCATATCGATTGGCACGGTGGTGTAGTGCTTCGTAGGAAACCCGATGGTTTTCATCACGAAGAGCCTCTTTGGTCGGATAAAGCCGAACCATTTCCAGCCAGCGGAGCCGAAATTCATCGTCCATACACGCGGTAACATTTGTAAGGCATCAAGCCCACTCTCAGCATATTCCGGTAACTTGCTCCTCCGTCGTACGCCCAGGAAGTAATGCTTCGGGCGTGTTGCTCATTCAGCCAGTTGAGCCGCGTCAGCAGAGCCGCCGTGTGATACCCCCGGTTACGGAAGCGGGGCAAAATGGAACCGCCCGCCAGAAAATAATCCTCTTCAAAACGATAGAAAACCGCAATTCCCACCGGCTCAGTCTGGACTTTTACCCGAAACAGCGCGATGTTTGGATTACCCAGTAATTGCCGGAAATTAATGACAACAGGTTCGATTTGAGTCTGCTCCGACTCAAACCCCGCCAGGTAATCAGCGGTAAATGCCGCAATGGTTTCTTCAGAAACGGGCTCAAGCTGAAGAATCTCCGAAAGCGGCTGCGGGCGGTTTTTAAGCGTAGGATCACGGACCGCCATAAGCCGTTCTTTCAGTACATAGCCATTCTCCGCCAAAAACCGGTCATGCGATTCGGTCGTCATGAGGTCGTCGATGAGCAGTTTATGATGGGCAATCTGGTGCTGGGCATAAAACGCTTGTGCCTGTCCGACAATTTCCGACAATTGGTCGGGTTCGCGGCAAACGCAATAGTTAAAATAACCGACGTCGGTAAAGGAAAGAAACAGGCGATTGGGGTTCGATTCGATGTTGATTTTTCCGGCATTTTCTGCCACAAGGGCGTAGCGACGAAGCCGCTCAATATCGTATTCGAAAAATAACTCCATGTATGACTCGCTCGGGATTTAGGGAGACAATATTACTATTTTTCAGAAAGAGCATCCATATTGTATACGCCCATTCCCGATAACCAGACGCAATTTGGCCACCGAATCAGGCACTTACGAACCTAAAAAAGTTGAAAAATTTTGCTGCTATTTTTCAAAGTCAAAACAATTCGCCCCCTGCGGTCGTTATACATACATAATTCGCTCGAAGTAAGGATATTGACGGAAGCGTGAAGTATCCTTACCCATCGGGTGAAATCAGAAGCCAGGTGACTTAGGTCGTCTGGCTTTCTTTTTGGGCTTATTTTGGCTTTTCTTCGCCTTTGGGCTTCAGCGTTCCGCGCGCGATGGGTTCCGGTTTTGCTTTAGGATCGGTAAACCGCAGGAGTGTCGCCGTTGGAAAAGCCGCTTTCGGCGCTTTAAGAATAATCAGCTGGTACGAACGCGTGCCAACGACCAGATTGTAATACGTCATTTCCTTTTCGGCCGCCTGGGGCAACCCCCAATTGGCCACGGGCTCCTTCGCCAGCAAGGCAACGTCTTCCTCCGACAAGGCCGCAAAAGCCGTATCGGGTAAAAAATGCTTCCCGGTTATTCCTTCAATGGCTGTGACAACCGCGGGCGGTGTAGGCTTGGTTTGCGCCGGGGCCGACACGCTCATCAGCAGCCACGACATTAGTATGACGAATCCTTTCATGAACAAAAGTTTATTGATTGATTGATAAACTCATTTGATGCCGACTGGTTTATAAAACCAATAGAGCGGTTTCAATCCCGGATTAATTACCTAACTATCAATTAATTAAAATACGAGCTTAAAAGACATCGAAACGGCTTTAGCGCATAGTTGTCTTTGAATATGAATGTAAACAAATCCCTTTTACTCCATGGCGCAGCCATTTCACTAACTTTTATCGGCATGATTTCGACAAAACCGCAACCGGAAATGCTTTATTTTAAAGACGATGGCCTGATACCCAACAGCCGCTTTCCACTGCTTCTTTACCGGGATGTTTTCCCGGAAACCGGCTCGGAGGGGGCGTCCTGGCTTGAGCAGCGGTTTTCGGTCAATAACTGGACCAACTCCTGGCGCAACGGGGTCTTTTCCTACCACCATTATCACAGCACCTCTCACGAAGTCCTGGGCGTTTATAGCGGATCGGCGGTACTGCACCTGGGTGGTGAAAAAGGGCAGAAAGTTCGCGTAAAGGCCGGTGATATTATGGTGATTCCCGCCGGCGTCGGACACAAAAAACTGGAAGCATCGGCCGATTTTGGAGTGGTGGGTGCGTATCCCGATGGTCGGAGTTATGATGTTCTGCGCGGAAAACCGGGGGATCGACCGCAGGCCGACCAAAACATCGCAGCAGTGCCGATGCCGAAAACCGACCCCTTTTTAGGAAAAGACGGCGGATTGGTTCGGTTGTGGAACTAGTTGGCCGATTTTGGATTTATCGGATAAACCCATCATCCACTCATCTGCTATGAATTTTACATCCAGAGTCCTGATCATTCCCGGTTTGGGTAATTCCGGTGAGCAACATTGGCAAAGCAGTTGGGAACGCCAGTATCCTGATTTTGAACGCATTCATCAGAAAGACTGGGATACGCCGGTTTGTGAAGACTGGATAATGCAGATCGATCGGGCGGTGATGGCTGATGACCCGGCCAATGTTCTGCTGGTGGGTCATAGTCTAGCCTGCTCCACCATTGCGTATTGGGCGCAGACTTTCAACCGCCCCATCAAAGGCGCTTTGCTGGTGGGACCGAGCGATACGGAAGCCGAATCGTATCCGCCGGGAACAACCGGTTTTGCGCCCATTCCGCTGCTAAAACTTCCTTTTCCTTCCATTGTTGTCGCCAGCACCAACGATTTTTACGTTACGCTGGATCGGGCTACTTTCTTTGCCCAAAGCTGGGGCAGTAAATTGGTCAACATCGGTGCGGCTGGTCATATCAACGTCAATTCCGGGCATACGGAGTGGTCGGAAGGTTTGCTGTTGCTGCAGGAATTGGAGTCGTAGCCGGTTTTCTGACCGTTTCAACTCGTTTCATCATTGCCGTTTTTTGCGCATCTTTGCGGCATGCACTGATCAACCAGATGATGAAAAAACCGCTTTTTAGTTTACTTTTTGTTTCCGTTCTCTGCCCGTTTCTCTTCGTTTCAAAACCGGTTTCAGGTCAATCGAAACCTAAAAAATACGTTCTGATCGGTTACGTCGGCAGTGGCGGCTGGAAGAAAAGCGATATTGAAGCCCAAAAGCTGACGCACATTAATTACGCCTTCGCGGTTCCGGCCGAAAACGGTGAACTGGCCCCGATCCGGGCGCGGGATTCGGTCAATCTGGCAACGCTGAATTCGCTGAAAGCCCTTAACAAGGATCTCCAGATTCTGATTTCGATCGGTGGATGGGGTGGTTGCCGGTATTTTTCCGATGCGTCGCTGACGGATGCGTCGCGCAGGAAATTCGCCAACAGTGCGGTTTCGTTTCTTAAAAAACACAAACTCGACGGCGTTGATATCGACTGGGAATATCCCGATCAGATCGGCGAAAACAACATTTTCCGGCCGGTAGACAAGCAAAACTTTACGCTGTTGCTCAAAGAGTTACGGGCGCAGCTGGATGCGCAGGGTCAAAAGGATAACCGCCCCAAATCCCGACATTATTTGCTGACAGCCGCCACCGGGGGCGACACGGCTTTTGTGCATCATACCGAACTCGGCAACGCGCAAAAATACCTTGATTTCGTTAACATCATGACGTATGACCTTTACCACGGGAATGATAAAAAAACCGGTCACCACAGCCCGCTGTATCAATCGGCGCTGAGCGACCGGTCGCGTAATAGTTCTGATGATGCCGTTAATGGTCACATCAAAGCCGGGGTTCCGGCCAGCAAAATTGTGCTGGGATTGCCTTTTTACGGGCGCGGCTGGACGGCCGTCAATCCGGTGAATAACGGACTGTTTCAGCCCTCTTCCGGCAAGCACCTGAGCCCGAATTACTACGATCTGGCGGCCAATTACATCAATAAAAACGGTTACAAGAGGTATTGGGACGACAAAGCCAAAGCGCCCTATCTCTGGAACCCGGAAAGCCGTACGTTCATTTCCTACGCCGATAAAGAGTCGATGGTTCATAAAATCGACTACGTCAAATCCAAAGGGCTGGCGGGCGCGATGTTCTGGGAATATACACTTGATTTAAAGGAAGATAAGCTACTGGATGTGCTCGTTCGTGAATTAGCGAAATAAGCCTTAACTGACTATGTAGTCATCGGAAAACCGGTCGTCAATCCGGCGTTGCCAATTGGTTCAATTTCTGTTCGATTACCTGCAGTCGATCGTTCAGCAAATGGGTTGCATCCTGATAAACATCCGGGTAGCCGATGAATGACACCATTTCCCAGGCTTCCAGCACATCGGCCAGGTCCACCGTATAGGGCAGAAATTCGGGATTGTCCGACACCAGAATCAACGGAGAACCGGTTTCCCGCCCCGACTTTTTCTCGGTACGAATCACCTTTTTAAAAACAATTCCCTGATTTTTGACGACAAGAACGTAGCGGTTTCCGCTTTTCAGATCGCGTTCGTGCTCCACAAACCGGCCGATCAAGACATATCCGTTGTGGAGCGGAGGCATGGAGTCGCCCTGAATATCGAACGCCCGGTAGGAGCCTTTGGTGAGTTTGGGTAACCGAAAATGGGGCAATCGCCCGATGAATTCCGGCTGGTTATGCTCGCTCAAATAGCCCGCCACCGCAGCATGGGGTACATACTGAATGTTTTCACGTTGCTGGCTATCAACCGTGATGGGCAATACGCGAACGTCGTCCAGTAAACGAGGTGTCTGGCGGGGTTGTCGGAACAACGGCAGCGGCACCAACCCACTCACCAGTTCGTCGGCCTTTACATTGAAATAAGTAGCCAGTTTAATCAAAACGCTGGCACCGGGTTCCGACTTTCCTTTTTCGTAGTCGGCATAGGTAGATCGGCTAATACCGACAGCGTTGGCAACCGTTAGTTGCGTTAGCTTCTTTTCTTTCCGCAAATCGGTTAAGTTTTTGGCTAGCATCTGCCGGAGTTTTAAGCATAGGTCAGAAATGTCGGAATTCTATTTTAGAATACAAAAATGCGGCAATCCTTTTTCAAGATTTGCCCCTGCGATTTCAAACCAGCCGCCGTTTATTTCTTGCGCGTCGGCTCGGCGGGTTTCTCGTCGATTCCCATGGTGGTCAAAACCGGGTTCAGGATCTGGGGGATAATCCGGATGCGGAACACTTTGGCCCCGGCGACGTCGAAATCACACTGATAACTACCGCGTTGCTTCAAACTCCGGTAAACTGCCGTGTAGTTTACTTTGATCGGCCAGCCATTCAAAGCCAGTTGTCCGATGATGGTTTCAACGGCTTTTTTCAGGTTGGAAAAGAAAACAACGAAAGGTTCGCGCTGGCGAAGCGCAGTGAGGGAACCGATGTACTGAATGGTAACTTCGTAGATCGTCTGCGATTGTTTTCTCATAACGGGCAAACCCGGTTTTTATTGTCTGCCTTGAAAAACTGCGGAGTAATATTTCACAAATTTATACGCACCCACGGGCTAAACGGGAACGCCCGCCGGTCCGTGGGTGCGCACGGTTTTAGCGCGACGAATAATTCGGTGCTTCTTTCTGAATTTGGATGTCGTGCGGATGGCTTTCGCGCACACCAGCCGACGTGATTTTGACAAACTTCGCGTCGTGCAGCGTTTCGATGTCTTTGGCACCACAATAGCCCATACCCGCCTTCAAACCGCCAACCAATTGGTAAATGATCTCGGCGACCCGCCCTTTGATGGGCACCCGGCCCACGATCCCTTCCGGCACGAGTTTTTTGATATCGTCTTCGGCATCCTGGAAATACCGGTCTTTCGACCCCTCCTCCATGGCCTCGACCGAGCCCATACCGCGATAGGTTTTAAACCGGCGACCTTCGTACAACACCACTTCGCCCGGGGCTTCTTCGGTCCCGGCCAGCAGCGAACCGACCATTACCGTATAGGCACCACCGGCAATGGCTTTGGTGATGTCGCCCGAAAAGCGGATACCACCGTCGGCAATTACCGGAACGCCCGTGCCTTTCAACGCCTTGGCGGATTCATAAACCGCCGTTAATTGCGGCATTCCGATCCCGGCAATGATCCGGGTGGTACAGATACTGCCCGGTCCGACACCTACTTTTACGGCATCAGCTCCGGCGTCGGCCAGGGCCTTCGCGCCTTCGCCCGTGGCCACGTTTCCGGCAATGACTTCCAGTTTCGGAAACCGTTCTTTAATACCTTTAACGGCGTCGATAACACCCTGAGAATGACCGTGTGCAGTATCTACACTAATCACGTCTACCCCTGCTTTCACCAAGGCTTCGATCCGGCGGTGCAGGTCGTGCGTAACGCCCACGGCAGCCCCGACGCGCAATCGTCCCAGTTCGTCCTTACAGGCATTGGGATGGTTTTTCTTCTTCAGGATATCTTTATAGGTAATCAGTCCAACCAGGTGATTGTCGGCATCAATGATCGGCAGTTTTTCGATTTTATACTGTTGTAGAATGCTTTCGGCTTCTTCGAGCGTAATGCGCTCGCGGGCCGTAATCAGGTTCGTCCGGGTCATAATGTCCGTGACGGGCTTCGAGAGTTCGGTCTGGAAACGCAGATCACGGTTGGTCAGAATTCCGATCAGTTTATTGGACGTATCGACCACCGGAATGCCGCCAATTTTGGATTCCCGCATGATCTGGTGGGCGTCGGCCAGGGTAGCACCCTCCGTCAGCGTAATCGGGTCGATGATCATTCCGCTTTCCGAGCGTTTGACTTTCCGAACCTGCTCCGCCTGCAGTTCGATGCTCATGTTTTTGTGAATGATCCCAATCCCCCCTTCCTGCGCCATTGCGATGGCGAGTTCGGATTCGGTAACGGTGTCCATTGCTGCCGAAATCAACGGAATATTCAGCCGGATGTTACGGGTCAATTGGGTGGTTGTCTGTGTATCGCGGGGGAGAACCTCCGAAAAAGCAGGCAAAAGAAGAACGTCGTCGTAAGTAAGCGCTTCGTAGAGGAATTTTGAGGAGTCTAAGCTCATGGCAAATAAGCAGGATATGTTATTTGCCGGGTAAAGTTACAAAAAAACTTCTGAACTCAGATTAATTTTATTGAAATCGTTTTTTCGGCGGCATCGACATGCACCCGGCAATCGTCAAAAACCGGCCCCGAAACGCGTGGATGGTAATTATTGCTGAATCCATACGGTTCAGCGGGGATGCCAAATAGTTTTTTATCCAGCTTTCCGTTTCCGTTTACATCGTGGAAAAGTGCAACCGCATACTCGCCCGCTTCCACGCTAAAAGCCACCTGTGCCTGGCTGCCGGTTGCGTCGATGACCTTGCTCACGATGGGCTGACAACCCGTGGGAAAGTTGCGGCAGGGTTTGTAAAGACCAATCCGGATCTGGCCGGCTGGCTTTTTGATATTTTCAATCGTGACATTCAGCCTGGTTTGAACGGGCGCGGGCGTAAACATAAAGAAGGGCAAAGCAAAGAATAGCAGCATGCGCATGGGAAAGCTTAATTGACACAATAAACCGCAAATGTAAAGTATTGTTTAATTTCTGATAAAAATTAAAAAGTAGTTGTAACCTATAGTCGAATATAATGTCTTTGCAAAACCGCAGAAGCGCTTAAAATTGGCCGTGATATTATTTTTCTTATTAAACGTGTGACTTACTGTCTTGAATTACGTCTATTTCTGCAACAAGCAAATACTATTCAGTAGCAGGTACCTGAATCATGGAAGAAAAATTTTACGCCCAATTCTTGGCATCATTACTTGAATGTTGTCCGATAAATGAAGAAATAGTAAGGCTGATCCGCCAATATTTAATCGTTCAAAAGTTACCCAAAGGGGCTCGTTTGGTATCAATGGGCGAAGTGGCCGATAAATTATTTTATATTGGTGAGGGATTGGTACGAAGTTACTACTACGTTGATGGGAAAGAAGTAACCTCCTGGATTGCGGCAGAGGGTGATATGGCTTTATCGACGTATAGTTTTTTTAAGCAGGAAACCTCTTCCGAATACATCGAATTACTCGAAGATTCACATCTCCTTTTCATAACCTATCCGGATTTACAACGCCTTTATTATAAACATCCAATTACGAATATGATTGGAAGAGTCATGTGCGAAAAATACCTTGTTATCTTCGATGAGCGGATTCGTTCTTTGAGAATGCTTAATGCGGAAGAAAGGTATTACCGGTTTTGTCAGCAATATCCCGATATCTGTGCCAGAACGCCATTGAAACACATCGCGTCGTATCTCGGCTTATCCCGTTTTACACTGAGTCGGTTAAGAGGCCAGAAAATAAAAGTAGAATTACTGAATTAGTATTCAAAAATGATTTATTGGTAACCATAAAATTGCTTTATAGCAACTTTTTTTCCAGATAAATGCATTAATATTGTTGAACTTAAGTTAAACCAATTAAAAAAATCTCTATTTGGTTTAATTCAGGTGTCATAAAGATAACTACAAGTACTGTAAAGGCTATTACCTCTGGTGATAGCCTTTATTTTTGTGTATTAATTCATTTAAATGAACAAGACAAATATTGGCAAAAGTTTATTAAACCGCAATAGAAACGCAATAATATTTTCATATTTTTTCTACTACAATACCATTTATTGAAATCTATTTTTACAAAAGCAAACTTTTAATAAATATAATATACGCTAAAAGGCTAAAACAGTAAACTTCTATTTTACTGTTTTAGCCTTTTATAACTTACTAAAATTCGTGACACCCGGTTTTTCTTTAGGCAATTAACTCGGGTTCGCTTTCATTCGTTGGAACTTTTGCTTCGACACGGGGCGGGAGTAATTTATACAAAACCGGTGTAACGATTCGGGATAATAAGGTCGAACTGATCAGACCACCAATCAGCACCAGCGCCAGGGGCGAGTACAGCGGATTTCCTTCAATCGCCAGCGGAATCAGGCCACCGATGGCCGTTAGGGAAGTCAGGACGATGGGGACAAACCGGATTTCACCGGCCTGCTCAATGGCCTCTACCAGCGGCATCCCGCCCGCCCGGAGCTGGTTGGTAAAATCGACCAGCAGAATCGAGTTCTTAACCTCAATTCCGATCAATGCAATCAAACCGATTACGGCGACAAACGAGAATGGGTTTCCGGACAACAGGAGTGCGGCAATGGCGCCAATAATGCCCAACGGGATCACCGACAACACGATCAATGTGCTTTTGAACGTACCGAATTCCAGAATCAACACGGCCAGAAAACCGAAAACCGTAATCAGAATAATGGTGCCTAAACCGCCGAACGATTTCTCCCGGCTTTCCAGTTCTCCGGCCGCCTTGTAATGAAAATCGGCCGGAAATTTTAGCGCATCGAGCTTCTGAATCACTTCATTGTACACATTATCAACGAGATAACCGCTCTTTACAAAACCGGTAACTGTCACGTACCGATCCTTGTCGTAGTGCCGGATCTGGTTGGTCGAGGTTTCGAATTGCAGATCGGCAATCTGACGAAGCGGCACCGAACTCCCCGTCTGGGTGTTGACATACAGGTTGTTAAGCACTCGCAGATCGGCAACTTTGCCCTTGGGCAGCGTTACGTTAATCAGGTAATCGTCGCCGTCGAGGTCTTTGTAAACGCCCACGTTCAAACCGGCAATCGCCAGGCGGATCGTGCGGTTGATGTCGGCAACCGACATCCCGAGCATCCCGGCTTTTTCCTTGTTGATTTTGACGCGCAGATCGGTTTTACGGGTCGCCAGCGGATTATTGATGTAAATCAAACCGGGGGTGGTTTTCAGTACTTTCTCCACATTGGCAGCCACTGTTCGCAGCGTATCCAGATTTTCGCCGAACACCCGGATGGCCACCGGGGCTTCCTGATCGGGCCCCTGTTCAAAATCCTTGACTTCAATCTTGGCGTTGGGATAGTATTTAAACTTATCCCGCATTTGGTCAATGAGCTGGCGTTTCTGGGCGGGCGGCATATCGTGAAGCTGCACAAAGAACTGCGAGAAATTGGTCGCTTCATTCCGCTGAATGATGTTATAGTAAATCCGGGGATTTCCCTTACCGACATTGGTCGTGAAATACTTTACGTCCGGTTCCTGCCCCAGCTGACTTTCTACGTAGCGGGCCACGCGGTTCGTTTCCTGCAAACCGGTTCCTTCCGGCGTTTCGATGTTGATTAGAAACTGCGGTTTTTCGGACGCCGGAAACAGCGCAAAGCCCACTTTGGGTACCAGCGCCAGCGCTCCGCCGAAGATGGCCAGTGCACCCAACAGCGTAAAAACTGGATGACGTAAAGCACTGTGCAACAATTTACTATACGACCCACTGATGACTTTTTTCAGTGCCCGCATGAAAATGTTGCCTTCGGGACTGTGTTCTTCTTTCAAAATCCGGCTCGAGAGGAACGGAACGATGGTCAGCGAAACCAGCAACGACGCCAGAATGGTAGTCACCACGGCCGTGGGCAGCGAGCGGATAAAATCACCGGAGGCTTCGGGCAGGAACATCAGCGGCAGAAAGGCCAGAATCAGCGTAACCGTACAGCCAATCACGGCCAGCGTAATCTGCTTGGTCGCCCGGATGGCCGCGTCCCGTTTCGAAAAACCGTCCCGCAAATACCGCTCGATGTTTTCGACTACCACAATCGAGTCATCGACCAGAATACCCAGCGCAACAATCAATCCTACAATACTTAACTGATTGATACTGAACCCGAACATATTCAGTAGTGAAAGGCCAATCGACAGCGAGAGCGGAATGGAAATCATGACGACGATGGCCGCCCGGATGCCGAGGGGTAAAAGTGTCAGCGCCACCAGCAAAATGGCAATCCCGAAATCTTTGGCAAACCGGCTTAGCCGGGCATTGACGCTGGCAGCCTGATCGAAGTTTTTGACCAGTTTGATGTGGGGCGGCAGCGTTTTGGCAAAATTCTCAATAACCGGGTTCAGTTGCTCGCCGACCTTGGCGATGTTTTCGCCCAGTTTCTGACCCGCCGTTACCAACACCGCCCGGTGACCGTTCAAACGGGTGATGTGGGTTTCGTCTTCGTAGTTGAAATCGACTTCGGCAATGTCACGTAAGTGAATGATTTTCTGACCGTTGGTCGACACGACGGTGTTCCGGATTTCGTCCAGCGTTTGGTAATCTCCGCTGGTTTTGACGTTGAATTTGCGCGTTCCGGCCTGCAGACTTCCTCCCGGAATATTCAGGTTTTCGGCCTGTAAAGCGCCCACCAGCCGGTTGACCGGAATGCCTTCCTGCGCCATTTTTTCAATGTTCAGCGAAATCCGAACCGTACTGGCCGGATACCCCCAGTCTTCCACGCCTTTCAGGCTTTTGACTTTCTCCAGACGTTCTTTCAGCTCATCGGCGTAGTCGCCCAATTCCTTGTTCGAAGCCACTTCCGACTGCAACGCTACCTGCACAATGCTGACATCCGTTGGTGAGAATTTCTTGATTTCGATGTTGAAAATATCCGGTGGCAATTGCGCCCGGAGTGCGTTGACTTCCCGCACCATTTCCTGGTATTTTTCGTCGGGGTCGGTGCTGTAATCATATTCCACGCGCAAAACCGCCAGGCCGTCGTCGATGGTGGTAATGACGTGGCTGATGTCGTCCAGGGCATTGAAGCGGGCTTCGGCCGGATCAACGACCAGTTCTTCCATGTCCTGTGCGTCGGTACCCGGATATACGATCACGACGGCAAAGGAAGGCGCCGTAAACTCGGGATCTTCCCCCCGCGGCATGTTGAACAGCGAATTGACGCCCAGCGCCACCACGGCGATGAACACGACCAGCATAAACTGCCAGTTCTTGACGGAAAATTCGGATAAGTTCATGATTTGAAGCATTTTCTCCGATAACCCCTGATTTTCTCTGATAAACTCTGTGTAACAACAGTTTAAATTATATCACAGAGTTTATCAGAGGAAATCAGGGGCTATCAGAGGGGTTATTTGAGAATGACGGTTGACGTTTCAGTCAGGTAGGCAGATCCGGCGGTGACAACCTCTGAGATACCCGCTAAACCATTCGTTAGCAGCACTTTGTCGTTGTCGATGAAGCCGATCTGGACCGGGGTTTTTCGGACGTGCTTCTGGTCGTCGGTCAGGACAAACACAAAACCGTCTTTGCCGTTTCCTTCCACAATGGCTTCAATCGGCACCAGGGCGTAACTGCGGCTTTGGGCGGGTAGCAGGCTCACTTTGGCAAATAAACCGGGCGCGAATTTAACCGCTCCGGGGTTGATCCGAATCTCTACTTCATACAGCTTATTCGCCGGGTCGGCGGCCTGTGCCATTTCGCTAACCGTACCCGTAAACGTTTTGTCGGGATAGGCATCCAGCGTGATGGTGGCGCGGTTGCCCACGTTCAGCCGGGCCCAGTCTTTATCGGCTACGCCTACCCGAACAACCCAATCGTTTTTCCGGGTCGACGAAATCATAAAAGCGGGTGCGCCCGCCGATGTAAATTCGCCTTCGTTCAGGAACTTGCGCGTCACGGTTCCGTCCACCGTCGACCGGATTTGGGCATAATTCTGGTTGAACTGCGCAATAGTCAGGTTCTGCTTCGCGACGTTGTGGCCCGTGGTGGCATTCTGCAACTGTTCGAGCGTGGCCGCCGTGTCGGCATAGAGCGCTTTAACCCGGTTGAGATCCCGTTCGGCTTTTTCGTTGGCCAACTGTGCCTGGCTCACCTGCGCGTTGATTTCGGTCAAATTCAGCGTGGCCAGCACTTGCCCTTTCCGAACGGTCTTTCCTTCATCAACGTATATTTTTTCAACAATACCGCCAATTTTAAACGACAGTTTTGCTTCTTCCGACGACGACACCAGCCCCGATGCCACGACCGGCTCCGAGCGAACCACCGATTCGACCTTGGTCAGTTTGACCGGAATCGAGGTGTCGTCCGTTTGTCCCACCGGTTTTTTTTCACGGCTATCTTCGGCTTTGGTTCCGCAGGCCCACATTCCGCCGGTCAGCAGGAAAATCAGTATAAATTGAATCGCTTTCATTGTAGTAGTGAATTAAATACCAATGCGTTAGTGGATAAATGGAGGTATATTTTACTGAATAGCCGTCGCCCGGTCGAGCGCGGCCCGTTTCGTGAGCACATCGTAGCGCGTCAGCACCTGCTGAATCTGCGCCGTTTGCCGGTCGTTCTGGAAGCGCAGGTATTCCACCAGCAGTGCCTGGCCGTTGCGGTATTTGCTGTCGATGAGCCGGAATGTCTGTTCGGCATTGGCCAGACCGCTTTGCGTTGCCGCCAGACTTTCCGTAGCCGCATCCAGGTCATAATACGCCTGCACCACCTGCAACTGAATCTGTTTTTCCACTTCCGTCAGCCGGGTTTGCACGATCTCGGTCTGAATTTTAGCCTGCTGCACTTTCGAGCGTTTTTCGTAGCCTTTGAACAAATCCCACGACAAACCGACCTGCCCGACCACATACGCCTGATTACTAAAGGTATACCCAAATCCCTGAAAACCGGCGTTTCCACCAATGTACACGTTGGGCAACCTGATGGAGGCTTCGTTCAGTTTGATGGCATTTTGCGAAGCGCGCAGCGAACCGCCGAGCTGCTTCAGTTCCTGACGGCCCTGCAAAGCGGTTTGTTGCAAATCAGCGAGAGCGGGCGGAGCAGCAGGTAGCGTCCGGGTCAGCAACGAATCCGCAAGGATGTCGGCGGAGAGGTCGCGGTTGAGCAGAAAATTGAAATACGCTTTGGCACTCTGGCGGTTTTTGTCGGCCACGGCCAGTTGCTGATCGATTTTGCTGATTTCGTAGCGCGTCGAGGTAACCACGTCCTTCGTCGCCACGTTGTTGCTGACCAGTTTGTCGTTCAGCTTGGCCAGTTCGCGCAAAACCGTGCGGTTATTTTCGTAAATCCGAACGGCATCGAGGGTTTGTAAATACTGGTAATACGCCGTGGCAATGTTGTAACGAAGCTCGTTTTCGACCACGCGTTTACGCGCTTCCTGAGCAGATAGTAAATCTTTTTGAATCAAATAGTTATACTGAATATCGGTATTAAAAACCGCATACTGAACGCTCACTTTGGTGTCGTGGAAATTGTTGGGTGCCAGCAGTTCGTTGACGTTCGGAATGTTGGTCGGAAACCGCTCGGAACCGATGTACTGATTCAGCGTGGCATACACCGGGTTGAGCAGATCGCCGACCGGAAACTGCAACCGCCGACCGCCAGCCGCCAGTGAATACGTCGGATTGAACGTCAGCCGCGGATAAAACAGGGCTTTCGCCTGATTAATCGACTCCGTAACGCGACTGATTTCCAGCGATTCCTGCCTGAGTGCAAGGTTACTTTGTAAGCCTTCCTGAATATAGGCGTTCAGAATGGCCGAAGGGGCTTCTGCGGTTTGGGCCAAACCCAGACGCGGAATGAGGACGGAAAGAAGAATCAGCAAGTAGCTGACTGATACCTTTTTGACCATATATTATATAATTAACACTGTTCACTAGAATGCAAAATTTTTTACAACCCCCGTCGGATCGTTTCAACAAAGAGGTTGAAGGCTTCTTCCATCACTTCTTTCCGGCGGTTTTCCTCAAACATTTCCAGTCGTTTCCGCAGAAAAAGGGCGGTATTACCGTGCACCATACTCCAGATCATCATGGAGGCCACCTCGGCATCCCGGGTCTTAAAGACACCCGTATCGATGCAATCCTGAACGCATTTGACGAGTATTCCGAAGGCGGCTTTTCCCTCATCCCAGATATCCTCGCGGCAGGCCATCGCATCGATCGGGGCCGTCATGATGAACATCAGATCGAAGAATTCCGGGTTTTCGAACGCAAACCGGAAATACCGGCGACCCAGTTCAACCAGCCGATCGAAGGGATCTTCCAGGTTCAGCGCCGGTTGAAACTCCGTGATCATTTTCTGAAAACCGATGTTGTGAATGGCGTACAGCAAATCGTTTTTATCCTTGTAATACAGGTAAATCGTGGCCGGACTGTATTCAATGGCGTCGGCAATGTTGCGAATGCTCACTTTTTCGAAACCGTTCTCCAGAAATAGCTTTTGGGCTCCTTCCAGAATCAGTTTCCGCATTTCCTCTTTCTCGCGCTCTTTTCGCTCGGTGATTCCCATGATTATTAATTAACGGCACAAATCTACTAAACAGCGTTTAGTAAACAAGTAGCGTTTATATTTATTCGTAAAAAATTGTGTGAACGGTCGGAAGTGGGGTGCCAAACGTAGAATGACCGGGATGAATAAAACCAGCCGGCAAGCGGTTTTCTATTCAATAACGGCATAAACCGCTACCGGATTCGATTTGTTTTTCAGCAATACTTCGCCCAATGGCTCGCAGCGGAAGGAGTCTTTCACCAGGTGATAGGCCGCATCGCTGATGATGATCTGGCCTTCCTGGGCGACCGATTGCAGCCGTTGGGCGGTGTTGACCACGTCGCCGATGACGGTATAATCCAGCCGCCGGAGCGTGGCCGAGCCGATATTTCCCGAAATCACTTCACCGGTATTGATGCCAATGGCTACTTTCGGCGTGTAAATAGCCTCTTCGGGAAGCGTTTTTTCCATTGACTCAATGTGATTTCGGACGGCCAGTGCGGCTTCGATGGCGCGGTCGAGGTGGTATTCGCCCCGAAAAACCGCCATAACGGCATCGCCCATAAACTTATCGACAAAACCGCCCTGCGCGATGATTTCCTTCACCATCACGTCGAAATACAGATTGATCAGTTTCACCACCGTATCGGCGCTTTCGCGTTCGGTGATGGCCGTAAAACCGCAGATGTCGATAAAAACCGCCGTGGCTTCAATGGTTTCGTTCTGCATCAGCGACGATTCGAACTCCCGGCGGTCCATGAAATTCAGCACCGATTCGTCGACGTACATCCGCAGAATGTTGTTCTCCTTGATGGCTTTCAGCGTGTCCCGAAGCTGCAAAACGTGCCGAATGGTTTTCTGCATCGTTGTGTCCAGGTCTTCGAAATTGACGGGTTTGGTAATGAAATCGAAAGCGCCCCGGTTCATGGCCGTCCGGATGTTGGTCATGTCGCCGTAGGCCGACACGATCACGGTTTTGGTCAAGGGGCTGATTTCACTGAGTTTTTCCAGCAGGGTCAGACCGTCCATTTCGGGCATGTTAATATCACTCAGCACCACATCGATGTCGGGGTGTTCCTTAATTTTGGACAGCGCGTCAACACCGTTAAAAGCAAAAACAAACTCATATTGCAGTTCGCGGATTTGACGACGAAACTTCTGACGAATCAGCAGTTCCAGATCGGTTTCGTCATCCACGACCAGAATTTTAGACTTCATAACACGGTTTTGAGTTTTTCTTTCAGGTTGGTAAAGTCGAGCGGTTTCGTCAGAAACGCATCGGCTCCCAGTTGCATGGCCTGATCGTAGCTGGCGGAATCGCCGTAGGCCGTAATCATCATCACGACGGGCGGAGGAACCGGGTAAGTGGTTTTAATCAGTCGCAACAATTCCAGACCGCTCATGCCGGGCATGTTGATATCCGACAGAATCAGTACACATTCAGAGGCATGATCGTTCAGGTAGGCCAACGCTTTCTCGCCCGAATGCGCAAAGGCGAAATGGATTTCTCCCCCCCGGATTTCGCGCCGGAAGCGCTGTTCAAAGAGTACTTGTACGTCGGTTTCGTCGTCAACAACCAATACTTTCATTTCGGGCGATTTTATAAAAAGAAAAATGCGTCTCTATTCAAAGGTAATCAAAGTCGGTCTTTATGTAGGTAACCGGATGATGAACTCTGTAAATTTCCCCTCTTCCGTATCGACCGTCAGCTCGCCCTGGTGGCCTTTGGTAACAATGTCGTAGCTCAGCGACAGGCCCAATCCAGTACCTTGGCCGGTGGGTTTGGTCGTAAAAAAAGGCTGGTAAATTTTGTTGAGTACCGCCTGTGGAATCCCGCAACCATTGTCGCGCACCCGGATTTCGATGAAATGGTCTTCCGTCCGTTTTGTGCTGACCTGCACCGTGGGCTGGTAACCTTCCAGACCGGTTTTTCGCTTTTCTTCCGTGGCATAAAAAGCGTTGGTAAACAGGTTGAGCAGCACCCGCCCCATGTCCTGCGCCACCACCGACACCAGCCCCAGTTTGTCGTCGAAATCCATCACCAGCGTGGCATTGAACGATTTATCATTGGCCCGCAATCCGTGGTAGGCTAGCCGGAGGTATTCATCGGCGAGGTTGTTGAGGTCGGTTGGTTCCTGCTGAGGGGTGCTGGTGCGCGAATGTTGCAGCATCCCCTTCACAATCGAGTCGGCGCGTTTGCCGTGGTGCGTAATTTTCTGCAGGTTTTGCGCAATGTCGCCTAGAATTTCGTCTTCCAGTTCCAGATCCCGGTCGTCGCGTTTGCGTTCTTCCTTTAACTCTTCGATGAGTTCGACCGATACTTCCGAAAAATTATTGACGAAGTTGAGCGGATTCTGAATTTCGTGGGCAATGCCGGCGGTCAGTTCCCCGAGCGAGGCCATTTTTTCGCGCTGGATCAACTGATCCTGGGTGGTTTTAAGTTCGCTCAGCGTTTGCTCCAGTTCTTCTTTCTGGCGGGTGAGTTCGGCGGTGCGCTCGGCCACCAGTTGTTCCAGCATTACGTTCTGATTCGCAATGATGCGGCCTTGTTCTTCTTCCTGTAAGCGTTTGATTCGTTCTTTTTCGAGGGCTTTCTGCTGTTTCTGGCTACTGACCCAGGTGGCGATGAGCCACACCAATGCAAAGATCTGGGCAACATCAAGAATGTCCTTGATGGTTTTATAAACACCCGAATCGAAAATAGCAATGATATCGCTAAACAACGAGACCAGGATGTACGGGCCAACGGCCAGCCAGAGGTTACGAACCGGTCGGAAGTCCTTGAGCAGGTAAGCCGCCCCAACCATGCCCAGCAACATCAGGTGCCAGATCCATTTGGTGAAATCCGAATCGAGAAAAATCTCGGCCGCCAGCAAACCGGAAGCCGCGTATTGAACAATCACCAGAATTCTGTCCCATTCCGGAAACTGCTGAGCGGTTTGGAGCGAGTTCCGGATGTACCGAACCATAAAAAAGACAATCAGAAAAGAAGCTACTTCCATAGAAAATCAGACAGCAGTGAGGCACCGGACGGTTTGGCTCCTCAAATTACCTTTTCCGAAGTAGACTTACAACACTCGCTGCGGGACACGGCCGCCAGCCTGAAAAACCGGATGCGCTAAAAGATGTATATTTACGCCGATCACGAACCGAAACCCCATGCTCCGGGCCGCCGAAACCTATTTCCTGCAAAAAGAAGAACCGGTCAAAAGCTGCCTGCTGGCCCTGCGGGAAATCATTCTCGGTTATGATCCAACTATTGTCGAAACCTGGAAATACGGCATGCCGGTTTATTGCCACCGCCAGAAAATGCTCTGCTATCTGTGGACGCATAAAAAACACCGGAAACCGTACCTCGGCATCGTCGATGGCTACAAAGTCGACCATCCCGACCTGCTCACCGGGAAGCGCGCCCGCATGAAAATCATGCTGTTCGACCCGGAAAAAGACCTGCCCATCGAAACGATTAAAACTCTTCTGGGAGCGGTATTACCCCGTCCTCACTAAACGAAGTCGGCCAATCATCACCGGGCCTTTTTAACAAAACCGGCGCTCGTCAGCCGGACGGCTTTCAGGTCAAACCCGAGGTCTTTTACGCTTTTATGCACGATTTTCTGCAAATTGGCCAGGCCAGTGCGGTTATTGGCTTTCTTCAGATCCTGATAGGCCGTCCGCATGATCAGGGATTGGTACGCCATCGTTTCGGCGATTGTTTGCTTATCCCGGTCCTGTAAATCGGCCAGTTCCTCTGACGACAATAGCGCCACTCGCATCACTTGGCGAACATTGTTAAAACCGTTCGGATCGTTGAATTCCTGGTTGTTGGCAACCTGCCAGTTGATCACCAGGTAAGCGGTCAGGGCGTCGGCCAGGTTCCGACCGGAAAAACCGTTTCCTGCCAGCAAACTATCGAATTCTGTTACCAGCCGGTTATTTGCGAAAAGTTGCTCCAGCTTGGGCTGAGCCGACGGATTAGCCTGGGTAATCTGGTTGATAAACAACTTTTTAATTTTTTCGCTGATGGAGGAAGACCGGCTGAAATCCAGCGCCTTGAGCTTCGAGGGCGTCAGGGCAAGCGGTTTTTCCGAAGTTGCTTTCTTTTTGCTGTATGAATTCAGCAGCGTGCTGTTGATGGCCGAAAAATTAGATTGAAACAGGGCTTCACCGCTCGCTACCGAAGAGGCAATTTCGTACTGGGCAAACGCCGTTGTTGATAAGAAAAGAAAAACCGCCAGGGCTAGTTTGCATCTGTTTTTCATACGTGTGGCGTTTTTAAAACCGAGTTTGATGTTGAGTGGAAAACCGTATCCACAGAAACGAATTAACGATGGAATTTGGAAAAAATAGCGGGCGTGCAGCGATATTTCCTAAATTGACGCTGGAGAAAAGATTGTTTCGCGGAGTAAGCGGAGAAAAGGGAGGTAAGCGAAGTTTATAAAAGTATCTCTGCTTACCTCCCTTTTCTCCGCTTACCCCCGCGAAATAATAACTATAAAAATATGGAATACAGACAATTAGGCGCATCGGGGCTGAAGGTTCCGGTGCTGAGTTTTGGAACCGGTACGTTTGGGGGCGGAACCGAGTTTTTTAAAGCCTGGGGCAGCACGCAGGTCGACGAGGCCACCCGGATGGTGAATCTGTGTCTGGACGCGGGGCTGACACTTTTCGATACGGCCAACGTCTATTCGCGCGGGCTGTCGGAAGAAATCCTCGGCAAAGCGTTGAGCGGTTTGCGGGATAAAGCCCTGATTTCGACCAAGGCAACATTTAAAATGGGTGATGGCCCGAATGAGTTTGGCTCGTCGCGGTTCCACCTCGTGAAAGCCTGCGAAGACAGCCTGCGCCGGTTGAATACCGACTACATCGACATCTATTACATGCACGGTTTTGACGGCAACACGCCGGTGGAAGAAACCCTGAGCGCGCTGAACGATCTGGTGCAGAGCGGGAAAGTGCGCTACATCGGCTGCTCCAATTTTTCGGGTTGGCATTTGATGAAATCCCTGTCGGTTTCCGAACGCCATGGCTGGGCGAAATACGTGACGCATCAGGCGTATTATTCGCTGCTGAGTCGCGAATTTGAATGGGAACTGATGCCGCTGGGGTTGGATCAACACATCGGAACGGTGGTCTGGAGTCCGTTGGCCGCCGGGCGACTGGGGGGCAAATACCGCCGGAACAACCCGGCACCCGCCAGCAGCCGGATTGCGCAGGGCGGTGGCGAAGGACCGGTTTTGTCGGAAGACTACTGGTTCACGATCATGGATACGCTGGATGAACTGGCGGCTGAAACCGGCAAAACCGTGGCGCAGGTGGCCCTGAACTGGCTCTTGCAGCGACCCACGGTTTCGAGCATCGTGATTGGCGCGCGGACTGAAGACCAATTGATCCAGAACCTGGGTGCCATCGGCTGGAATTTAACGAAAGAGCAGATCGCCAGACTCGATGCTGCCAGCAACAAAGAACCCATTTATCCGTATTGGCATCAACGCAAAAATCCGGATCTGAATCCGTTGCCCGTCTGATAAAAAACCGGTGGTCGGGCCGGTAAAAAGAATTTCGCGGAACGGATTCCCTTTTCAGGTTATGAGTTGATCCGTCGCATCGCGATGGTTCATTAAACAAGCGGCTATGATCCTTCCTAAAATCCGTGATAAACGATTCATCACCCTGCGTCGCGGTGGCATATTAGTGGACGCAGACCATCATTCACTGGCGATTTGGGCCGCGGAATGTGCTCAGCATGTATTGCCCTATTTCGAAGAAGCGCGGCCAGATGATGACCGTCCACGACGCGCCATTGCCTTGACGCATGCTTGGGTCAAGGGCGAAATTACGATGAAAGAGGCCCATATGGCCGCCTTTGTAGCGAACGCAGCCGCAAAAGAAGTGTCCGGTGCCGCGAAATTAGCGGCTTTATCCGCGGGTCAGGCGGTAGCAGTAGCCCATGTGGCGGCACATGAATTGGGAGCAGCCGCCTACGCCATCAGAGCCGTTATGGCAGCCGCTTCAGAAGATAAAAGGGATTTTGTTCGTGATCAGGAATGCCAGTGGCAGCGGGACCAGCTTCCGGAGAATATCCGTGCTCTTGTCCTGGACGATCAACGGTTGCGAAATAACCTATGCTGGTCGGTATTTACCTGTTAACGGCAGAGAACGGTTACAATTAATCCCTTGGTTTACGGCTTCCACCCCCCACAGTTTTTAAACCAAAACCCTTTTCAGGAATAGCCGCTTCCAGCACACTTCCCTCATCACGGCAAGTACTTCGTGGGGTCTGCCATACTAACCCAGGCCATTCGTTACCGAACATCCTGGGTTAGTATGGCAGTTCTACTACTCCAAAACCGGGTATCAGAACCGGAAACCAAGGTTGAAGGCCCAAATCCGGCGCTTGGTATCGGCATCATCAAACACGTGCTGCAAACCGTGGTTATACACGACGTCGAGCGTCAGCGGGCCCAGGTTGATCCCGGCCCCTAACAATCCGTTCAGGATCGTCCGGTTCAGGTCGTCTTTGCCCAGCTGGAAGTTGTTTGGCCCTACCGCTACGAGCGATGCCAACTCGGCACCCGCCTGAACCCGCAGGCCCAGCGTGTTGCCAATCCGTGCCCCGACGTAAGCCGGAATTGCCAGGAAGTGCATGTCAATTTTGCCGCGGATCTGATCGGCAATTGTTCCGGAGGTCGATCCCGGACCCGTCCGAATCAGGTTGTTGGTCGAATTGCGGTATTCCAGACCGATCTGACCAAAAATCGTTCCGCCCGTGCGGCCGTACAGACCGGCCTGCCAGCCCGCCCGGAACGCATCATCGGGGATGGGTTCATTGACGAACTTCGATATGTTCACCCCGGCATAAATACCGAATTTTCCGCTTTTTCCCCCGGGCTTTTCCGCCTTATCCCGGTTTTCGCGGCTCATCTGGTCGTCGGTCGTGGTGGTGGTCGTGGTCGTCGTGGTGTAGCCGTTGGTAGCTGCGGGCGTCGTCACGGTTGTTTCGGTAGTCCGGTTTGCATTGACCGCGTTGTCGGTTGAGGGCGTATCCGGGCTCGTGGTGTACGTCGTCCCGGTGGTCTTTGTCGTATCAGTAACCGGGGCACTATAGGTCGATGTACTCGTCGTAGACGTGGTACTGGTGGTGTTCTGGCCATTGGCAAGCTGAACACCCAGCAGGCAGGTTGCCAGCAGTGTGAGTTGTGTTTTCATGGATGGTTGGGATAACGTTGAACAAAGAAATGCCCTTGCGCATTTTCGCTGTAGTAAACGGAACAAGGGCGAATAATGTTTTTTTACTTAACCATCCGGAGGTAAAAACAAGTCAATTTTTTAGATAAAAAACTGGCTTCTAGGTATTTATGTTGGGATTATTACGTACTGGCAAAAAAAATATGCCTGTGCCGGGGACGGTCAGGGTAGGGTAGTGATCCGAAGGCATTGAAACCCTCGTAAGTTCCAAGACTTCATGCGGTCGAATAGACGCATAGTTTGTACTTCCCGTTGCTTTAATTTGGCTCTGAATGTAATCGGTTTGAGTCAGTACGCACAGATAGGAAGGAGTAAACGGGTTTCATTAACTTCAAAAAGATAGTAATGGCTGCTAACGATTGCCCCATCTAATTTGGGGCAAGGCCACCGTGAACGTTTGTGCCGGAATCTGGAATTTTTACTTGACTAACCAGCTAATAATTACCTCTGCAACAACTCTAATAACCACATGATAAAAAGGTCTAATAATTTGAGGGGCAGCCAGTTGGGGGCGCGTGATTCATTTTTCTTCGTTTGCTATCTTCCTATGTGGTTCAATATTTTGCAAAGCCCAAAAAAGAGAGGTGCCCATGGCGGAACACCTCTCTTTCTTAACGTCAAAAATTGATTAATTCTGCACAGCCAACGGGTTGTACAAAATTTCATCTTCGGGAATCTGAAGGGTCATCTTGGCTACCGGTAAACTTGACTTGGTAACATGGTTAGCAGAGCTGGTTCTGTCCACAGGAATATTCCAGCGCTTGTTGTTGTAGAACTCCCGGCCGCCTTCACCCCATAGTTCGATGCGGGTTTGTAGCTGCACCATCTGTAACGTGGTGAGCCCCTGCATCGCAGGATAAGTAGCCGTAGTTAACGGTGTCACTCCTGTTTTCGTACGGGCAGCCAACAGCCGGTCGAGTGTTGCTTTGGCAGCCGCTTCTGTGGCTGGCGACATCGCTTCAGCTTCCGCTTTCATGAGCAGCACTTCCGACGTACGCATGTAAAACGCCGTTGAAGCGCCCACATCAATTTTGTTGTTGCTGTTCAATCCGTGCGTAGCTGCGAATTTTAGGTTCGTGTAAGAAGGAATAAATGAAACCGTGTTGTTTGGCGGATAGGTGTAGTTGCCAATTGGTTCCAGCGAAAATGCATCTTTACGGAAATCATTGGGTGCTATTTTTTCATACAGCCGGTTATCAATCCGCTTGTAAGCCCTTTCCAGCCCTCCGTTCCCTCTACCGAAGGGATTCATGTAAGCGGTAAAGTACGTGTTGGCAGCACCAAGCGGGAACCCTAAAATAACCTCCGGATTTTGCGCATTATTGAGAAAGCCATTGGATTCCGGCCTTATTTCGGGAGCTGCTGCGGTGCCGATGTTCTTACCTCCGTACTGTGCCTGGCTCAGAAGCGTTGGATACTTTGCCAGAATCTCATTGCACGCACTGATCGCAGTAGCCCAGTCCCCGGTCCATACCGATACACGTGCCAGCAGGAAATTGGTCACTGCCAGATCGATATCCGTTATATCAGTCGTATAGCCAATCCCAGCCTCTTTGAACAAGGCAATGGCACGGTTCAGGTCGTTTTTGATAAAGGCATACGTTTCTACCGCCGATGAACGAGGTTTGTTTTCCTGAGTGGGTTGAAACCGGTCATACAACGGAAGGCCAAGTTTGTCCTTTCCGCCCTGCAGGAAGGCGTTCTGATAATTTTCCATCAGGTAGTTGTACCCATAGGCTCTGGCAACCAATCCTCTGGCTTTACATTCCTTCAGAAAGTTGTTGCTGGCCACGGTTTCATCCGGAAGGTAATTGAGCATCTGGTTAGCAGTCGTAATACAAAACCAGCCATACCTCCAGTAATTACCATTCTTTGAGTTGGCAGAGCTAATGAAGTCACCAAGCTGATATTCGACTGAACCGGAGAGTACGTTCAGCCCTTCCTGATCCCCCAGAATGATATCATTTCCTTCAATAGAACGATTGACATCCAGTCCCTGAGTGGAATAATACATGTCCGCAACGCCTGCACCTGTGGCACCTGCGTTGTTGAACAGCAGGGGCAGACCGTTGGCCATGCCACCCATGACGATCCGGATCTTGGCCTCATCACCCGACGCCAGAAGTTCGGCTATTTGTTTGTCACTAATGCTGTGTGGTGGCTCTACTTCCAGTTTATCGGCACACCCAGAAACTAGCAGCATACCCGAAACTGCCAAACCCGTTATATATTTATTGAAAATACGCATCTTTCGACTAATTAAAAGTTTAAATTGATACCCACCGAAAAAGTGCTCATAGGCAGATACACGGCTGCCCCCACTTCCATTCCACCGACCAGCGACATGCGTGGATCGATACCTGAATGAGATGTCAACATGGTCAGGTTGTCGCCGGATGCGTACACCCGAACACTTTTTGTTTTCAACCTGTCCAGGAAGGCGCCACTGAGCGTATACCCCAAGGTGAGGTTTTTGACATTCAGATAAGAAGCGCTGAATAAAGCCTGATCGGTATACTGCCATGGCCCAAAGGTAGCCCCGCTCGTATAGAACGTATCGCCATAAAATGCCATCGGGAATTTGGCGTCTTTGTTCTCCGGCGTCCAGGTATTTCCCAATACTTCTTTCGATAAGGCATTTCCTATGTTTCCCGATCGGTACAGGTTGTTGGCATATTCCACACTCAGGAATTTCCCCCCCAGTTGGTAGGCCAGGATAGCGGTGAAGTCGAACCCTTTAAATTGAAAGCTTGTCGAAAAGCCACCAATAATTTTTGGAATTGCACTACCCATTTCATAACGGGTGGCCAGCGTGTAGTCAGGTGTGCTAACGATGGCTCCCACTTTGCTATCCTTAAAGCGTCCTGCAGCCTGGTCTTCCGGCGTAACGGTGTGATGGAACAAGGGCAAACCGGTGCTCTGCTCCACTCCCGCATACTTGTAGAGATAAAGGTTGTAGTAATCCTTATTTTCACCACGCAGGTACATGATCTGGCCGGCGGTGTTAGCACCACCATTGGCAATTCCCCATCCATCGATGAAACCGGTAAAGTTTCCGCCCAGTGATGGCGAACCTACACTTTTGGGAAATTTAGTCAGAATGGTGCGGTAGTGGGTACCGTTCAATCCGATGCTCCAGTTGATATTTTTGTTTTGGATGAGTTTGATGTCCAGGGCAATTTCCACACCGCGGTTGACAATTTCAGCGTTGTTCAGGGTGAGGGAAGCCTGTCCCATGGAAGCGGCAAGAGGCTGGGCAAACACGGAGTTTACCGTATTCTTGTTGTAAAAATCAATGGTTCCACTCAATCTCCGGTTTAACAGGGAGAAATCGATACCGGCATCAAAGGTATGCGTGTTTTCCCAGGTTAGTTTATCATTTACAGCAGCACCTTGCTGAAGGGTGTACGTGGCAGGGACACCGGTTCCAGCCGTTGAGTTTGTGTAAACCGCACCGTAGCTCCAGGTTTGATAACCTGAGTAATTGCTGATACCGCTCTGGTTACCGATCACCCCATAGCTGGCCCGTACTTTCAATTCATTGATGACATCACTGAATCCCTGCATGAATTTTTCCTGAGAAATACGCCATCCACCACCAACCGACCAGAAGGTTCCCCAGCGATTCTCTTTGAATCGGAATTTAGACGAACCGTCTCTGCGCAGCGAGCCTTCCAAAAAATACTTGTCGTCATAGTTATACACCGCCCGGCCAAAATAGCTATCCATGGCGGTGATGTCTCCACCATAACCCGGCGTACCGAACGGCGCGCCCGCAGTATTGTACCGGCTGGTGAAGTTACCGGCACCGGTAAACCCATTGATCAGCGAATACGCAGAAGCGTAGTTCAGCAGATCACTTTTATATTGGTAGAATTCATGGGCAGCCAGTGCCGTAACGGAATGGCGACCAAATTCATTACCCCAGTTCAGCAACTGTTGCGTGTTGAAAACGCCGGTGTTCGTATAATACTTTCCAATCGCACCAATACCCACGACAGCTCCCGTCTCAGGCGTCCCGTAACGCGTCCGCACTTCCGTAAAGCGGTCATACGAAATGTTGTTGGTAAAGGTGAAGTTCTTGAGGAAATTCACCGTGAAATACCCTTTCAGGTTCAAGTCGTGCGATTCCCTCAGGTCGATGTCTTTATCCAACAGATCGATCAGGTTGGTCGCATAAAGCGGTTGACTGGTGGTTCCGTTCGGGAACGTACCGGGCTGAACGCCAAGGGGCGAATAGCTATCATTCGCATTATCGGACACCATGTCGGTGCCGTTCGGATTTTTACGGATATTTCCCTGAAGGTCTCTGGCGAACAACGGTACGAGTTGATTCTGCCCATTCACCCACCGGAACACGTTTTGCTGCACGGTTCCGGGGTTACGTCCGAAACGGGTAGCCGGTGATAGGGTATTCCGCATCGTGTAACCCAGATTGGTTCCTACTTTCAGCCAGCTGGTGAGTTGTGCATTGACATTGGTACGTGCGTTGTAACGCTTGAATGTCGACCCTCTGATGTAAGAAGGATCTTCCAGCATGCCCACAGAAACAAAGTAATCCATTTTATCGGAGCCTCCGCTTGCCGATACCGTATGCTCCTGACGGAACATTTTTTCGAAGAAGTAATCCTTGTACGATCCGGCGTCCCAAAGTGGTCTTGCATTTGGATTCAACTTGCCCGTGGTCGGGTCAATCAGGTACGCACCCGACATGGTCGCGCTGGCATTGGCTCCGCTACCGGTGGTCGTATACACAGCGCCCGGGACGTCATAGGCCATGTAATTGCCCAACAGGTTCATGGCAAAGTTTGTCTTTGAGCCCGTATAATCGAATAAATGGGCACTGGCAAACAAACCGGCCGCTTCAGCAGACATGTTTGGATTGGCCACATTCGTCGTGAATTTACCGTCGGTAGATGATCCGCCGTTCACCCCGTAGCGGGCGGAGTTGTAGATGGCCAGCCAGGCATGTTCATAAATGTCTTTGGCATTATCGATGAGATCAAACCGCAATCCACCCAGATAATTGAATCCAGCCCGGGTTTGTACCGAAATATTCGGTTTCCCTTTTGTCCCTTTTTTAGTCGTCACAAGGACAACCCCATTGGCTCCACGCGAACCGTAAACGGCAGTGGAAGCGGCATCTTTCAGCACGCTGATGCTTTCAATGTCCTTCGGATTGATGGAAGACAGTGCATTGGGGTATTCAGTGGGCACACCATCGATCACGATCAGGGCATTGGAGCTGTTCTGGCTGGTAGAGCCCGCTCCGCGTAAACGAATACCCATGTCCAGACCGGGCTGGCCATCAATGGAAGAGACCTGAATCCCGGGTACCACCCCTTCAAGGGCTCGGGTAACCGTGGAGTTTGCCTGGACAGAAATGACTTTAGAATCAACCTGTGATACCGCACCCGTAAGCGTGCTTTTCTTTGCGGTACCGTACCCGATCACGACTACTTCGCTAAGCTGATTGTCGGCCGCAGCCAGACTAATGTCAATAACTTTCCTGTTGCCCACAACGGTTTCCTGGGTGGTGTACCCGATAAAAGAGAATACCAGGGTGGATTTTGTAGAAGGAACATTTGGGATGGTAAAAATTCCATCGGAATTGGTGACAGTGCCAATCGTTGTTTCTTTAACGATCACACTCACACCGGGCAACGTGGCCCCTGAGGCATCGGTTACCTTTCCGGAAACCTGCACCTGTGCATATAGTCCCAGGCTAAAAAGCAGGTTGCACAGAAGGAATAAGGATCCTTTTCTTTTGATCGTAATGATTTTGAGCATGCGTGAACAGGAATAAAGGTGAATAATCAAACGGCAAAATAATTGGTTTAAGAAAAAAGTAAACAAGAATTCAAAATAAAGAACTTGTGTTAAAAATAATATTATTTCGATATAAATTCATGTTCATCCAAGTAAAATTATTTGAACAAATTCATATGAAATCGACAACACAAGATGAAAAACACGTTCTACTTTCATCCAGTTTTGTTGTTAGTAACCAGGAGAATTACTATGGTAACACATTCCAGCGTAAACATTGATGGCACATGGTAATCAATGGGCAAACGGCATATAGTGAATGTGGTCAGGAAGGACCTCAGCAATATTCCTGTCTTAATCGTTGAACGATCCAGTAATTGGAGCGTGTTTACTTTTCTCAAATTGATTAGCTGTCGAAAATACATTCTATGGACCCTCTTCTTTTGAAGGTTAAAAAAACAGAAACTGATTCTTTCAGTGTCAATTATTTTAAATATAATGGTTCGTTTCCGGGCTTGTGGCATTACCATTCCGAATATGAATTAACGCTAATCGTTAAAAGCTCTGGAACCCGATTTGTCGGAGACCATATTGATCGTTATAATGAAAACGATCTGATTTTTATTGGAAAAAATTTAGCACATACCTGGAAATCCGATAGCTCTAAAGAAAAAAATCAGTCGTCAGAAGCGCTCGTAATCCATTTTAAAAAAGATTTCTTAGGATCATCTTTTTTTACAACGCCAGAATTATATGCGATCGAACAGTTTCTGCAACTATCCCAGCGGGGAATAAAAATAACGGGTAAAACCCAGATCGAAGTTATCGATCAAATGTACCAGATTCAAACGTTAAGTGGTGTCAATAAATTAATCAAATTATTGCAAATTCTTTGCTTGTTAGCTGATTCTAAAGAGTTAATCTTATTATCCAGCGAAGGATACAACTTAAATGTTAATGAAAACACGAATGATCGATTAAATAAAGTCCACGCCTACATCATGAATAATTTTAAATCATCGATTCGATTAATTGATGCTGCTGATATTGCCCACATGAGTCCAACGGCTTTCTCCAGGTATTTTAAACAACGCATGCAAAAGCCATTTTCCCAATTTGTAAATGAACTGAAAGTTGGCTATGCCTGTAAACTATTAATGTTGCAAAAATTCAGCATACAGCAGATTTGTTTTGAATGCGGTTTTCAAAATGTCTCAAACTTTAACAAACAATTTAAAAGCTTTACCGGACTGTCACCTAAACAATTCCAGCTTAAGCATAAATCTATGTACTTTCAGGCATCTTTATATCAGCTTCAGGAAAACAATTTGGCTGAATAATTACTAAGTTACCTGGTTCTTCAGCGGTTCCCCGTTTATCATTCTCAATACTTCTTCGGCGGCAAATTGCTGAAGAATCGGAATGCTGCGTTGACTATACCAGGCCGTATGCGAGGTAAGTATCGTATTGGGTGCCTGACGAATCGGATGATCTTCAGGAAGCGGTTCCTGTTCAAAGACATCGATACCAGCGCCACCGATACTCCCTGTAATCAATGCCTGAGCCAGGTCAATGGTATTAATTAACCCACCCCGGGATGTATTTATTAAAACCGCATTCGACTTCATTTTCAATAACGTTTCCCGATTAATGAGATGTTGGGTTGTGTCGTTGAGGGGTAAATGCAGGGAGAGAATATCCGAATTCGCCAGGGCTTCCTCAAAGGTTATTTTCTGGACACCCAATGCCTGCATTTCTTCTTCGCTTACAAAGGGATCGAATGCGGCCAATTTAAAATGGAACGCAGCGGCTTTTTGGAGGACAACCCGCGCGATCCGTCCAAAGCCCAGCGTCGTAAATAGAGCATCTTTGCAGGCTGGAACCGTACCGGGCGGAATTATTTTCCAAACACCCTCCCGAACCCGCAGATCTGTCGCCGGGATTTGCCGGTGGAGCGCCATCGCTAAGGCCAACGTGTGATCAGACACTTCATCGATGCAATAATCGGGTACGTTACAAACCGGTATTTGCCGTTCCCTGGCTGCCGCCAGATTGAGATTATCAACACCAATACCGTAGCGTACAATGAGCCGACAATGATCCAGGTTTCGGATGATGGTTTCCGTGATGGGTGCCCATTGGACGATCAGGGCAAAAGCATCCCGCGTTGCCGCTAATAAATCGGCTTCGCTTCTGCATTGGGCGTCGATCAGCTCATAGCCCGATTGTTCCAATACCGCTTTTTCCGGGTTAATGTTTGAAAAACCGTGATCCGTAATGACAATTTTCTTCGTGCTGCTATTCATAAAAATAACGTCAAATGATGCCCGAGAGCAAACGATTGGCGGAAAATGAAACTTAGAAAAGGATAACCGATTTGACGTGATCTGCTTTTGCCAGCATCATGTCAGTAAAGGCCGCCACCCCGTTATCCAGCGGGTAATAGTGAACCCACGACGTAACGTCTACTTTTCCGGTAGCTATTAAATTCAACGATTCTTTGATTTCCTGCTGTGTGGCCGCGTAGGTGCCAATGAGTTGCTTTTCGGATAAAATAATGTCGTATGAAAAAAAGGATTGAGTGTTTTCATAAAGACCGATGAGCACAATTGCCCCGCCCGGCCGTACGGCTTTCAAGGCCTGCTGGTTCGTTTGGGAACTCCCTACGGCATCAACAACCAGGTCAATTCCTTCCTGGTCGGTAACTTGATAAATAGCGGAAACCAGGTCTTCCTCCGAGGAATTGATGGTGGCCGTAGCGCCTAATTTCCGCGCAATGGAGAGCCGTTCATTCCGCAGATCGGCTACGTACACCGCTACGCCCAGCAGGGATTGAAAGGCCTGCTGCGTAACCAGTCCGATGGGTCCGGCACCGATCACCAACACTTTTTTAGGGTTTAAGTGCCTGATCAGGTTGACGATATGAATCCCATTGGCCAGTGGTTCGGCCATACAGGCGGCTTGGGGTGTCGTATTCTCCGGGATCGGAACCAGGCAATGGGCCGGTACATTCACGTATTCCCCAAAGGCCCCTCCCCGATGCATACCGAAAATTTGCCGGTTTTTGCATAAGTTCGTTACTCCCCGTTGGCAGGGATCGCAGGTTCCGCAGGACACGACGCTATTGCTGGCCACCCAATCGCCTTTCGTAAAGCCTGTTACGTCGGAACCCATATCCTCAACCGTTCCGCAAAATTCATGGCCCATAATTAAAGGCGGGACACGGCGCGGGCTTTGGTTTTTAAAGGTTTCCAGCTCACTCCCGCAAATGCCACAAGCCAGTACTTTCAGCAAGACCTCATCCTCGGAAAAAGAAGGGAATGGCCTTTCTGCAATCGTGAGTTTTTTAAACTCGGGATAAAACAGTGCTTTCATCGATAGCTGACTTTCAGAATTGAGCCACGGCCCGTATCGGGGAGCCGTCACGGCCCTGTAAGTTGAGCGGAAATCCCATGAACGTAAATTCATCGGGAACCTGATCCAGATTTGTCAGGCTTTCCACAATGACGATTTCTTTTTTTAGCAGGATGTGATGAACTTCATACCAGTCGCGGCTGGGCGTTGGGGTGTCCATGCCCAGCATCCGGATGTTTCGATCGGCCAGGTACGTACTGGCCTCCTGCGTCAGCGAGGGGAAATTTTCGAAGAAATCATCCTGCCCAAAGTGTTTGTACCACCCCGTGTCATAGATGATTTTGGCCTCCGGAACCAGCAACTCCTCATACGGTAAAAAATCAGCAACGGTAATTTCTTCCCGGGCCTCTTTGGGTATTCTCAGTACGTGCACCTTCCCATAAAACCACTCTAAAGGCATCTGGTCCAGCGTTTTGCCATCATCCAGAAAATGATACATCGCGTCCAGGTGCGTTCCCTGATGCGACCCCATCACGATTTGCGTAATGTTGTATTTCAATGTGCGGGTATTTCCGTGCGGAACGATGCTCAGCTTGGGGTCAGACGGAAACGTTTGCTGTCCGTGGACCAGGGGATGGGATAGATCGACCAGTTTCATCGTTTTATTTTGCTAAATAGCCGCCATCAACCAATAAGTCGCTGCCGGTAATGAAGGAAGAATCGTCACTGGCCAGAAAAGCGGCTGCTGCAGCTACTTCTTCGGGACGTCCCTGCCGGTTCAGCAGGTGCATGGCCGATGCCCGACGATCTTCTTCGTCGATGTCCAGGCCTAATTTTTCGCATGAATTGATAAAGGCGCTGGTGTAGATGTAGCCGGGGCACAGGGTGTTCACCCGAATTCCGAAAGGAGCCAGGTCCTGCGCCCAGCATTTGGTCAGCCCCCGAATGGCGAATTTGGTGGCGTTGTACGTGGCAAAGTTGGATTGTCCGACAAAACCGCTCACCGATGAATAATTGATGATACTGCCACCGCCGTTCTTTTTCATCTGCGGAACGATGTATTTGGCCATCAGCGATGTACCGCCAATATTTACGGCGTTAATCTGCTGCCATTCGTCTGCCGTAGCCTCCACCCCTTTGAAGATAAACCGGGCTGCGGTATTGATGAGCACATGAGCGGGGCCAACCTCGCTTTCAATGGCCGCGCAGGTTTCCGCCACGGCAGCTTCATCGCTGATATCGAGTTGCCAGAAATGGGCATCCAGATCGGAGGCTTTATGTTTCGTATCGGGTTGAAGATCAACCAGAACAACCACACACCCCTCTTCGGTCATTCGGGTGGCAGTGGCATAACCCAGGTCTCCAAGGCCGCCGGTAATCACTACGGTTTTATTTTTTAGTCCTCTCATTGTTTCGTCAAATTCTTGATCACTCGACGTTTAGCACAAACTTACCTGAACCCAGTTCCAGCCGAGCCGTATCCCCTTCGATTGTATAATCCCGGACGGTTTTTCCATTTTTATAAATTTTTGAATAGCCCTTCGCGGGCAAATAAACGGTGGCTACGGTGTTTACGGGGATTTCTACCTGATAGCTAAACCGGTTGCCGGTTTTGGTCCAGCCGGATTTGATCCAGCCATACGGCGAATGGAAACTACCCTTGGCCCAGGTCAGATCACCGACCGGCTGGGGGCGAAGTTTCAGGTGCTTAAACGCAACGGAATTTTCCGCCTGAGCAATACCGGCAATGCCCGCGTAAAACCACTCCAGAATATGGCCCATCGCCAGTTGATTCTGCGATGATTTGCCATCCCAGGTTTCGACCAGTGCCGTCGCCCCGTGTTTCAGCAGGTACCCATAGCCCGGCACATCGTCGCGATTGGTCATGGTAAACAGCGTTTCCGGGTGATTATTTTCGTAGAGCGCTTTGATCAGATACCGGTTTCCGACATCGCCCGCGGTCAGTCGGTTGGCGTCAATGGACTGAATGTTCGTCACCAGGTTATGGAGTACTTGTTTTTTGTATTTTTCCTCTACCAGACCCAGGCTGATTGGCATCGCCATGGCGGTTTGGCTACCGGTCGCATAAAGTTTCTTCTCCGGGTTAAAGAACTTTGTATTGAAGGCGGTTTTGATCATTTCGGCCAGCTTGCGGTAGCGGGCGGCATCGTCCGGTTTTCCAATCAAAGCCGCCATGGCGCTTAAGGCGCTGATGGAATGGTAGTAATAAGCCGTAGCCGTAACGCCGATGGGTGTCACTTTTCCGATATCCAGCCAGTCGCCCAAACCGTACAGGAGCAGGTTGTCGGTCGCCCGGCTTTCCAGAAAATCCGCGTACCGGGTCATCATCCGGTAGGTTTTGCGGACTACCGATGTATCCCCGTAAAACTGAACCAAAAACCAGGAATCCAGGATCGCTGTGGTGCCCCATTCGGGCGAATCAACAAAAGGGCCTTCGAATTTTATGTACTCCGGGGCAATGTCGGGAACCAGGCCATTTTCGTGCTGCGCGTCGGCCATGTTCTGAATCAGACTGCGGTATAGGCTGTACACATTGTACGTATAGTTGATCGCCGTGCGCATAAAATTCTGCTCACCCTGCCAGCTCAGTTTTTCCCGTTGGGGATTATCGGTGATGTAACTTTGCAGATTGCTTTTGATCGCCCAATCCGTCAGGGTATAGATTCGATTAAACAGCGCATTCGAACAGGCAAACGTACCAGTTGAAGGAGCCGCATTGCGGTTGTGGAGTATTTTTAGTTCCGTAACTACCGGCAAATCAGCATCTTCTCCCTTGACCCGGACACCCTCCACCTGAACGTATCGAACGGCAAAATAGGAAAACCGGGGCTGCCAGGTTTCTTCGCCATCTCCGTTTAGCGTATACGCATACGAATGGGGTGTCACGCCATCCGCCTGATTGACGGTACCGTCCGCATGCAGCAATTCGGCCGGTGTGATTTTCAGGGTCTGTCCCGCTTTCCCTTTTACGTGGATGCGGGGAATTCCCGAACAGTTCTGGCCAAAATCATACACGACGGTATTCGGGCCGACCACCGTCATTTTCCTGGCAGTTAAGGAATCCAGCAACCGAACGGGGTAATCAATTTCGGGCAGTAGTTTACCTGTCGGCGTAGTAACTAAAACCGCATCCTTCCAGGTCTTATCGGCGAAACCGGCCGTATTCCAGCCTTTCTGCTCCTGGCGGGCGTCATAATCCTCCCCGCCATAGATGGTATTGAACGTAATGGGCGACGGGCTTGCTTTCCAGCTTTGGTCCGAAATCAGGTGATCCGTGCTGCCATCGGTGTATGTAATTTTCAGCAGGGCAATCAATTTGGGGTTTCCAAAAGTGCCCGTTCCTTTCACGTATCGCTCCTGCGAAATGGAGTAGAAACCGTTGCCCAGCAGGACGCCGATCGCATTGCTGCCGGGACGGAGTTGCCCGGTAACATCGTAGGTGTTATACAGAATGGTTTTATCGTAGCTGGTCCAGCCGGGCGACAAAAAAGCGTCTCCGATCCGTTGGCCATTGATACTGGCCTCATAATGGCCTAAACCGCTGATAAACAAGAGTGCTTTCGCCACTTTTTTAGCCGTTGTAAATTCTTTACGGAGCAACGGTGACCGGGCGTTTTTAAAAATCCGGGGATCACCCGGTTTCAGTTGAAGGTGAACGAAGGGCACAACCCGCCCGGAATCGGGCAAATCTTCGTAGCCAATCCAGCGGGCATTTTTCCAATCCGCCGGGGTAAAGATTCCCGTTGTAAACTGCTGTGGGCTACTCCACGCAGACGTTTTTTTATCCATGTCCCAGACCCGAACTTTCCAGAAATACGTCTGCGCCGACTGAAGTGCTTTCCCCAAATACGGCACCTGAATACTCCGATCACTGTTCACTACATCGGTATTGAATACATCAAACTGGCCTGCCGTTAACTTCGCTTTCGACGTGGCAATGACCACTTGATACGCCGATTGTGTGACGGCTTCCCCGGATGATTGCATTTCCCAGGAGAAAAACAGATCACTTGGGTGAATACCAACCGGGTTAGTCCGATTGTCGCATAAAGCGGCAACCACCCGAAGTTGCGCTTTTACGGCAGGACCTATGATGAGCAGTAAGACGATCAGTAACGTTATTTTTCTACTCTTCATAAGGCCACGCTAAACGTATAACTCCCGGATGGCACGAGTAAAGCCGTACCGGCGGCCGTGGTTTCAACAATCCGAATATCGGTTGACCCGGCGATACGTTGCCCGTTTTCGCTGATGCTTTTCCCGGTTGGCAAAAACACGGTAGCCGTTGTATTCGCCGGAATCTGAACCGCTAACTGAAAGGTGCCGTTATCGACTTTCCAGTCGACGGCAATTTTTCCGGCAATGGAATGATAAGACCCTTTGGCCCAGGTCAGGCTGCCTCCCAAGCGCGGTTTAATGGTAAAGTGCTTGTAACCAGCGGAATCGGCATTAATGCCCAGAATGCTTCGATACATCCATTCGCCCACGGCTCCGATGGCGTAATGATTGAATGAATTCATGCCTACGTTCTGAAAACCGCGTCCCTTCACGTATCCATCCCAGCGTTCCCAAATGGTGGTTGCTCCCTGGTCAATCGAGTAGATCCAGGAAGGAAACCGGCGGCTTTCCAGTAATTTGTAAGCCACATCCGCGTAGCCAAATTCCGACAACTGATTCATCAACCGGATCGTTGACTGAATGCCGGTCGAGATGCGGTAATCATACGCCTTAATGGCCTGTACCATGTGGGCTGCGGCCTGTTTCTTCAGGTTTTCGGGTACCAGGTCAAACTCCAAAGCGAGGGCGTAAGCCGCCTGCGTATTGCCGGCTATGGTACCGTCTTCGGCAATGTACTCTTTGACAAACCGCGCCTTTATCGCGTTTGCCAGCGAGTCGTAGAACACGTACCCCTGTTGGTGACCCAATAGCCGGGCAACTTTGGCGACGGTGCGCGTTGAGTTTGCAAAAAAGGCTGTCGAGTAGATATCATTATCTACTTTACCGCCCTCTTTCGGATAGTCGTCGGCAATGATGGTATTTCCATTCAGCCAATCGCCGTACATGTTCCCCCGTTCATTTTTCCACAACAAATCCGGGTTGGTCTCCAGAATGTGCCGGATGTAGGCTTTCATCGAGGTATACTGGCGGGCCAGGATGGCCGTATCGCCATAGTTCTCATACATTCGCCAGGGGACTAAGACACCCGCATCGCTCCAGCCGGGGGCATTGCAATAGCGATTCCACTTATCGACCTGTGGCGTGTAATCCGGATAACGGCCGTCGGCTCGTTGACAATCAGCCATATCCCGCACCCACTTGGTGAAAAAGGCACCCATGTCCAAATTGAAAATAGACGTCTGGGCAAACACCTGGGCATCGCCCATCCATCCCGCCCGCTCATCCCGTTGCGGACAGTCGGTCGGGACCGAATGCATGTTCCCCCGCTGGGTCCATAAAATATTGGTCCACAGTTTGTTAAGATCGGGCGACGAACTTTCAAACGCACCTGCCAAAGGCGCAGCCGACGCGACCACTTTCCCCGTTATATGGGTTAATTTAGGTTCCTGGGTCAGACCGGAAATCTCAACGTACCGAAAGCCGTGATACGTAAAACGTGGTTCATAGTCAACGGTTTTTTCTAATCCGGGGGTATATACGTCAATTTGTTTGGCGGCCCGCAGATTGCTGACGTAAAGTTGCCCCTGTTCGTCCAGCACTTCACCATGCCTGAACGTAATGGGTTGACCCGGATTGTATGGAATTTTAAGGTTCACCCACCCCGCTATGTTTTGCCCCAGATCAACGATGTACGTGCCGTCTTTCACCTTGACGACCTTCACCGGCGTAATTTCCTGAATCACTTTGATCGGCTCGTTGCCCTGTGCGTTGAGGACTTTTGAGATGGTTTTATCAACCGTAGCCGGTTTCCAAACAGAATCGTCAAAACCGGGCTCCATCCACTTCGCGGGTAAGAGCTTGGCATTAAAATTTTCGCCGTCGAAGAGGGATGCCGTTTGGATAGGGCCGTTTTCCAATAGTTTCCAGCTTTGATCGGTTACAACCTGCGTTCGGGTTTCATCGTCAAACAGCAGCTCCAACTGCGCGATCAATCGCCGGTCGAATCCGTACGCACCCCGATCAGGATGGGAAAAAAGGCCGCCCGCATACCAGCCATCGGCCAGCATCGCACCGATCACATTAACGCCATTTTTCAGGGATTTTGTGACGTCATAGGTTTGATACTGAACGCGTTCGTGGTAATCGGTCCACTCAGGTGCCAACACCTGATTCCCGGCTTTTTTGCCGTTAATGGTCATCTCATACATTCCCAAAGCGCTCGCGTAGAGGGTGGCCTTCTTAATTTTTTTCGTTACCGTAAAGGTCTTGCGCAACAAAGGCGATGCTGGGATGGACGTTTTGAAGGGCTTGCGATTGGCCGAACTGCCGGTGTAAGCTCCATCCGTCAATTTTGCGGGCGACCAGTTTTCAGCCGAAAAGGCCGGATACGCAGCGTACGGAATAGAGGCTACAACCGGTTTTTTTAAGGCCACATTTTCGGAACGGGCATTGATGGCTTCCAACTCAGCGAAGGCGTAGGCGTACTTGCCTTCGTCCGCTTTTCGGAGTTTGCTGACGACTATCCGGATGTATCGACCGGTTGCGGGCGTCATCTGTTTACTGTACGGTTCCAGCCCTTTCTGGTCATAATCCCGGGCGCTTTCGTCCGCAATGACCGTTGGCTTTTTAAAGTCAGGGGTAGCCGATACCAAAATTTTGAAACGCCGGGGAAATAAGTATCCGTTGGTCTGAAGTTTAGACACTGCCGGATATAATTTAATTTGATGAATTTCCCGTTGCGAGCCCAAATCAACTCCAATCCATTGATTTCCAGCAATCTCCGTTGCACTAAAACCCGACTGAAAGCTGGGCCAGATGTTGAATTTTGCGCTGTCAGGTACATTTTCTTCCGGTGCTCCAATCCAGTGCGCCCGCCAGTCTTCTTTCTGTAGCAGTCCCATCGACCAGCTGGCTATTGGACTCCACGAACTCACGTTCTTCCCGGCATCCCAGACGCGGACTTTCCAGAAATAGGTGGTCCGGGAAACCAGCTTGCTGCCGGTGTACCTCACCTGGCTGGCTCGGTCGGATTCCACTTTTTTTGAATCCCATACGTTAGCGACATCGTTTACCAGGGCGAGGGAGTCCGTACTAACCAGAATCTGGTAAGCCGACTGAGACTGGGCTTTTCTGGCAGAAACCAATTCCCAGCTCAGGCGGGGCTGGGTGACATCAATCCCAATCGGATTTACTACATACTCGGTCCGCAGATTACTGATTTTCAGATCATTCGTTTGATTCCCACCGTAGGTTAAAAAGGTCGATAACAGAGCCAGGAAATGAAACCACAGAATCTTCATTGGTACAGGTTGAAAAGGAGTGAATAGCCAAACGGTGTGAAAAGCCGCAAATTTACGGCGGCAAATCGGTGCGTTCCAGGTATTCAATATGTATTAATTTTTCTATAAAAACTCATAGTTTCTACCTTGTAAACTTACCGCTTTGGAGAATTCAAGAATTCCAATTTAATAGCAAAAAATGATGCTTTTATACCCTTTATTCGGTTTTAATTACCACATTTAGCTAACGATAGGTAGTTTTATAGGCCATACTACCCAAAGTGATGATTGGTAGCCCACCGCTTCGAATGGATTGTCTAAGCGATTCTGAACGTGTATGGGCCGATTTGGCAAATCCTGATGGGGCCGTATGGGTGGATTGTTAATCGCCATTTGCTACCTTAACCCATCTTTATACGCTATGATCTACTTAAAAACCGCCTTGCTGTGTCATTACCGGTAAAGTTGCCCGTAACGGATAGATCGAAACAAATTCAAAACCCAACGTTGAACTTCTTCTAAAAAGTCGCCGATAAATTTAGTTTATGGATTACAAATGGATTTCGAATGCCATCCTTTTTTTGCTGGCGGTTTTGGGTTCAAACGCCTTTTCTCAACAAACAGCACAGGTCAGGGTCGAATGGAAAGAAGGTACGGCGCCATCCGGTACGGTTCAGGTGCAGCACGGTATTCTGCGTAAAATCGAAGGGTCAGCCAGAAAAGGGAAGATAAAAGCCAATGCATTTCAGGTAGGGTCAGGCAGTCGCCCTGGCATCCTGATAGCGATTGACAGCGCCCAGACCGGATACGGAACCGGGGCTACCGTCGTTTCCATCAAGACAGCTAAAAATCCTTTTTCCTTTTTTCTTCGGGATGTTACGTCCAGTTCCCCCATTTATATGCCGGATTATGGCGTCGTGGTATTGAATGCTGCGGATACAAGGTCTTATCAGGAGGTGGAGGCCGCCGTGCGTTCCCGAAAAACAATGACCAAGCTGCAACGTATCGAAACGGAGCGGGAAGTTTCCTTTTCCTCGGTGGAGAAGAATGTCCGAAAGATGACCGTACCCACCTGGCTGGGGACCAGCCGGGATTTCAGGATTTTCGAGATCGCCGAAAACCTCTCCGACGCGTCCAAGGGAGAAGCCAGCCTTATTTCCCCCAAGCTTTCATCGACAGTTTTACGACTACCGGAAACAAAAAATGAAGCGGTGAACTATCTCTATACGTACGGTCGGGGCGTTGGCGTACAGGAGAATGTCTCGCGTCGGTTGGAACAGGGGACGTTACCGATCTTGCACTCAACGTTGACCGACGATGATGTCGTTTATCAATCGACCACGTTTGTTTCCCTGGAAAAATCACCCCTAGCGGAGCTGAAAGGCACCGATTTTCTGGTGGCCGACAGTTTCAGTGGTGGTCACATGTTCACCAAAGAGCAGCAGGAACTGGTGAAAACCAGAACGGAGAAAGCCCTGAATCCGGATGAGGAAACCGTTTTGCTTTTCAGATCGGAGGTCGTGAATACCGGCTCAGTGCCCCGTTACGCCTGGTTCAAGACGCCACGTCCGGGCACTGCCTGGTGGCAGAAATTTCCGTATCGTTTCGATCCAAAAACCGGTTTTTCGGCTTATTCGGAAAACCGGGTTTTTTGTATTTCCAAACTGAACGGGAAACCGCTGCCCGGTGAAGAAATGGCTATTTTGCTGCAACCCGGCGAAAAAGCGCTGTTTGATTTTTTTATTCCCCATAGTCCCGTTTCCCAGGAACGGGCTGCGCAACTGGCGATGCAAACTTTTGAACAGCGTTACGCGGAAAGCAAGAATTTCTGGCTCGCCAAATTAGGGAAAGCTGCGCAGATACACGTCCCCGAAAAGCGGATTGACGAAATGATTCGGGCCGGATTGTTACACCTCGATTTGATTACGTACGGCAATGAACCCAACGCTACGCTGGCCCCGACCATTGGCGTCTACTCCCCCATCGGAACGGAAAGTGCGCCGATCATTCAGTTTTATGCCTCCATGGGCTGGAACGAGGTGGCAAAGCGGTCGTTGGCTTACTTTCTTGACAAGCAGCACGAAGACGGTTTTATCCAGAATTTTAACGGGTATATGGTCGAAACCGGAGCGGCTTTGTGGAGCATGGGCGAATACTTCCGGTATACGAACGACCGGGAATGGGTCGGAGAAATAAAAGCAAAATTGATCAAATCCTGTGATTACCTGATTGCCTGGCGCAACCGCAACAAGAAGGAAGAACTACGCGGCCGGGGATATGGAATGATCGAAGGGAAAGTAGCGGATCCCGAAGATCATTTTCATCAATTCATGCTCAATGGCTACGCCTACCTCGGGATGAGCCGCAGTGCCGAAATGCTGGCCAGTGTTGACCCCGTCCAGTCCGAAAGGCTCAGAAAGGAAGCAGATGCCTGGAAAGAAGACATCCGCCAGTCGTTTTTTAATTCGGTGGCGTTGTCGCCGGTGGTTCCCCTGGGCGATGGCACCTGGTGTCCAACGGCCCCGCCCTGGACGGAAGGGACCGGTTTGAGAAATATGTACCAGAAACGCGAGACATTCTGGTCGCATGGTACATTTACGGCTCCGGATGGGATGCTTGGCCCCATGTACCTGGTTTTCTGCGAAGTGCTGGACCCCCATGAGCCAGCAGCTAAAACGCTATTGAACTACCACAGCGAGCTTTTCTACCAGGAAAATTCCGCGTTTAGTCAACCGTATTACAGCCGCCATAACTGGATGCAGGCGAAGCTGGGGATGACCAAACCTTTCTTAAGCACCTACTATACTACGTTTGCGGCCCATGCCGATCGGGAAACCTACACATTCTGGGAGCATTTATTTAAAGTAAGCCCGCACAAAACGCACGAGGAAGCCTGGTTTCTGATGGAAACCCGCTGGATGCTCTACCTGGAAGAGGGTCCCAACCTCCGATTGTTCAATACGGTACCGCGCCACTGGCTGGAGCAGGGCAATCAACTAACGCTGAATAATGTCAGGAGCTATTTCGGTCCGATTACGGCGAATGTAACTTCGGAAGCAGAAAAGGGGTATATTACCGCTGCCGTGAGCTGCCCGGATCCTCGTAAACCGAACGAAGTTTTGATCCGGATACCACATCCCGCCGGTAAAAAACCCGTGAAGGTAACCGGAGGGATCTATAACGAACAAACGGAAACCGTCTCCATAAAACCGTTTTCGGGCCAGGCCGAAATCCGGCTTGAATACTGATGATCTCTGGTAATTGCGATAAAAAGGCACTGGCGTTGAACCTATTTAACAAAAAAGCCCATTTCTATCTTCATCCGCATTTGGTAGTTGTATTAGGTTACTTCCACCATCCACAGTCCGTTAGAGATAGGCAGCGTTCGGCGAAAGCGATGAATGCAGGTCCCGTTCAATCTGCGGAATTGGAAACAGATACCGGTTTTGTACCAGACGGTACATTATTTCGGTTAACGATAGGTCGGGGTAAGTTTAGGTCGCCAAACTTACCCCGACTCCGGCACTTGAAATTTACGGTGGCTACCTTGGCGGTTAACAAAGCCCATATCGCCCGAATTTCCTTAAGTGCCAAAAGCAAATAAGACCGGGTGTAATGTCCATTAGAAATTTGTTTTGCCTTCGTTCTTCAACTTCCCTTTCATCGCCTTTCGAAGTTTTTCAATTTTAGGCAACGAAACACTCTGAATATAAGGCTGATTGGGATGCAGCTTGCAGTAATTCTGGTGGTAATTTTCCGCGGGATAAAAAACCGTCAACGGCAGCACTTCCGTCACCACCGGATTTTTATAATGCTTCGATGCATTGGTTCGTTGAATAGCCGCTTCAATCGCTTCTTTCTCAGTGGGGGTGCGATAAAAGGCGATCGATCGGTAATCACGCCCGGCATCGGGTCCCTGCCGGTTTAGGGTGGTCGGATCATGACCCGCGAAAAAGGCATCGAGCAAATCGCTGTAACTGATCACGTTTGGATCGTAATACACCTGTACGGATTCAGCATGGCCGGTTTCGTCGGTACCTACTTGCTCATAGGTGGGATTTTTGACATTTCCACCAGCATAGCCGGAGATCACTTCCCGAACGCCTTTGAGTTGGTCAAATCCTTCTTCCTGAGCCCAGAAACAACCACCGGCAAAGGTCGCAACGGCTTCACCGGATTTTAGTACCGGTAGTTTGGCAGGACTGGTATCCTGAGTTTGGGCGGGCGTACAGCTGACTAGAAGTACTAAGCAAAGGGCCGCCATTTTTATGGTTCTCATCGAAATAACTGGTTTACGGTTTTTTACTAAATTCCAGCGCCACCCCATTTATACAGTAGCGTAATCCCGTCGGCGCGGGGCCGTCATCAAAAACGTGACCCAGGTGTGCATCGCACACGGCACACTGCACCTCCGTCCGAACCATCCCGTAGCTGGTGTCCCGTTTTTCGTCGATAGCCTTTTTCCGAAGGGGTGCGTAAAAACTCGGCCAGCCGGTACCCGATTCAAATTTAGTGTCTGATGCAAACAAGGGTTCGTGACAGCAAACACACCGGAAGGTCCCCTGTTGGTGGTTTTGCACCAGCGGACTGGTAAAAGGCCGTTCGGTACCGTGTTGCCGGGCCACGGCAAATTGTTCGGGTGTGAGTTCTTTGCGCCACTCCGCTTCTGATTTCACAACCCGGCGCGGGCTGTCAAGCCCGGATGTTTTCCCCTCAATCGCCGGATTGGCAGGGCGAAACGAAAAGAAAGGCAGCGAAGCCGAAAAGGCCAGTCCACCCAGAAGTTTTAAAAAAATGGTTCGGTTCATCGGTATAATGAAAAGTTGTTTTTAAGATTCTACCAGGTGCAAATGATCAACCCGGACATCTGCCAACGGGGCTTGCTTCCTTTCTGGCTGACCAATCTGGGCCAGCAACAGCATCGATTCGATGGTTAAACCCGGTCCAAAAGCAATTCCCGAAATTTGGTGGAAAGGACGGTTCGGAACATCTGCCTGTGAATCGGCTAACTCGTTCCAAATGGCTTTCAGCACGAAAAGTATCGTTGCCGACGACATGTTGCCGTACCGACTTAGTACCTCAAAGGCAAACCGGCTTTTCTCCGGTTCAATATTTAATTGTGCTTCAATTACTTCCAAAATTCGCCGACCACCCGGATGCAGGGCAAAATAATCGACCTGACTGATGGTCAGCTTATTGCGGTTCAGCAGTCGTTCCAGCAAAACCGCAATGGAACGCTGAATAATCGCCGGAACTTTAGCCGTCAACGTCATGTCGAACCCCCAATCACGAATTGTCCAGGCCATTTCGTCGCGACCTTCGGGTAGTAAATCGCTATAAAAAGACTGCACCGCGAATGATTGATCAATACGCGCCCGGCTTTGAATCAGAACGGCTGCGGCCCCATCTCCAAAAAGCGCATTCGCCAGCCAGTCTACGGGCCGATCCGACTTCTGAAAGTGGAGCGTACACAACTCCACACACACCACCAGCACATGGGCGTCCGGGTCGGCACGGACAATGGCGTCTGCCGCTTTCAGCCCATTCAGGGCTCCGTAGCAACCCATGAAACCGATCAGCAGCCGCTGCGTTGTACCCGGTAAACCGAGTGCTTCCACCAAATCAATATCTGGTCCGGGGGCATAAAAACCGGTGCAACTTACAACCACCAAATGCGTAAGAGACTGGAGCGAAAATTCGGGATAATCGGCCAGACAGGCCCGAATCGCTTGTAGAGCCAGCGGTACGGCTTCCCGGCGGTATATTTCCATCCGTTGCCCAACCGTCGGAAAGGGTTTCGGATCCAAGGTGTTGGGATAAAATGTAAACTGACCGTTCGGGCGACTGTAATCGGGCAGCACCGAATACCGGGTATCGATTTTCGTGTGTGAAAACAAAGCCATTAGCCTGCGACGATCCGCTTTATCGAGTTGAAGCGTTTCCGCCATAAACTGCGCAATCCGGTTCTGATCGTGGGCATAAGCCGGGACGGCCGTACCAATGGCATTCATATAACTTCGGGCAGGATTCATATTTCTCCTGTTTTTCATCGTTTAGAAACTGGTGTTGTGATTTGCTGAGTTTGCACCCTGATCTGAATCGTCACGTCGTCTCCCATCAACAGGCCCGATTTGCCGACTTTATAATCCTTTCGGTCGAGCGTAAACTGCCCCGCGAATGTGGCCGTCATTCCCTTTTGAACAATGGTCATCGGAACCGTAACGGTGCGGGTCGTGCTTTTGATGGTCAACTCAAAGGTGCCGGTATAGGCGTCATTTTCCTGCCGTTCGATGCGGGTGGAGCGCAAACTGATGCGCGGATAATTCACCACATCGAAATAATCCGTTTTCTTCAGGTGATTATTCCGCAAACCAATACCGGTATCGATGGTGGCCGCGTCGACACTGGCCGAAAGCTGCGCTTTTTCCGGCATGGCCGGGTCAAAAATCAGGTCGCCCGAAAAACCGCTAAAGGTGCCGTTCACCGTCAACCCGGCGTTGCGAATACGGAACGAAACCTCCGCCTGGGTAGGCTTCCAGTGGATTTGGGCGACAGTGGTCAGCCTGATAAAAAGCAGCAGACCGAGGGTGGGAAAGAACGTTCTCATATCAGAAATGGTAAGCCAACGCCAGCATTGGCATGGCGTTTTTGCTGCGAAACCGGTCGTTTTCAAACGTCAGTTTACGGTCGGTCGTGTATTCGTTAAACTGGAAACCGATGCCACCCCGCAGGCTCACTTTGGGGGTAAACCGGTACCGCACATACGCTTCGGAATTCAGACTGCCCCGGTCGCTGTCACTGATCAGAAGCACATTAAACCGGGTGACGTGAGCCGATTGCACCGTTCCGGTCAGCGACGACCGATCCGGCGCATTGGCGTAGAAAACACCACTTTGCGAACCGCCGAACGTTACGCCGATAGCGTCGATGTTGATGCCCGCTTCAAACCGCTTCGTCAGTGCATATTCGATGTGAATGCTGGCGTTGAGCGAGGTGGCGCGGGTGCGGTTCAGCCGCAGCGTGTCCAGGTTGGTGAGGATGTTTTCGGTAAATAATGCCACGATACTTTCCGTTCCTGACGTCAGCCGGGCCGGTGCCGTAATGTAGTTGAGCGGGCCACTAAATGCCGAGGTTAGCCGCAAACCGTAGCCCAGCCGGAACCGGTTTGAGCGACCGATGCCGTGTAATTGATTGATCGTCAAGGCCAGCGTCGCAAAATCACTTTTGCCCGCTACACTTAAATCGACGGTTCGGGTCAGCGGCTGGAAGGACGACTGCGCCAGAACAGTTGCTGACGAAATAAGCATGAAGAAAAAAGGAAGGTGTTTCATGGTGTCTGAAATGAAGTAGGCTACTGTAGTTTCGCGTGGCCAAATAAAACACTGTAAGATTTACACCAGATCAGAATGGTTCGCTGACGAACGGGGTCGAAACCGGCGGGTGCTTTCAGAAAAAAGGAGCCGATGGTCGTTAATTTTTGAACTTCGATGGCGTTGGTTAAACCGGTATCTTCGGCGAGGTAAATCCGCAGATCCGGGCCGCTATCTGTACTGAAATTCTCAAATAAAAGAGTCCGTGTTCCTTCCTTTTCGTATACTTTCACGGTTCCTTTTACCGTGTGCACATTGTTCATAAATGAGCCTTCGATGAGCAGTTTCTGTCCCGTGGCATCGAATGTTTTCGTGTTATCGACTGCACTGACCGGTTTTTCAATCGTACCGACGGGTTTTAATTCCGGATCGCTTGTACAGGCCGACATACTCCCCAAAACGACCAGCAAAACCACAAACTGCCGCCAGCGGCCAGGATAGCCAATACCCGCAACGACTTGTCGGTAGCTGACCAGGACGATATAGAGGCACGCTGCAAAAACCGTGAGGGCATACGCAAACAGTAAACCGCCATCCCCCTGAATCTCAATGCCCAACACGAACAAGTGCGAACCAATGGCGCCCACCATGACGCCTAAGCCGAGCAAGGCACCCATCCAGCTGGTTCTGGGAATCAGCAGTAAAACCGATGCAATCAGTTCGGCCACTCCGCTGGCAATTCGTCCGACGGGTTCCAGGTGCAGCGTCGAGAAAATGTAGACGCTTTCGGGAGCCGCCGTAAACTTGAAAAACAGCGTTTGAAGCATGATGCCAGCCGCCACAAATCGCGCCAGCCAACGGAAAATCGATTGTAGGTTCATGGCTGATTAATGGGCGAAAACAGGTTTCTCAATACGATTGACCGGCTGGCTTTTCTGATGCTGTACGGTCGCGTGGGCCACCCCGAAATGGACCGGTAATTCAACGTGCGGAAAAATCGCTTCCAAACCGATGCGAATGATAGCGCTGTGGTGGATAGCGTGCTCAATGTTGTAGAGCAATTCCCGGTAAAAGGTCGTCAGAATGGCCACGTCGGGCGTTCCATCGGGCGAATAGGAGGCTTCCAGATCGAGAAGCCGGTCTTCCGGGCAAAGTACCAGTTGCACTGCCATTTGCTGCATGGCTTTCATGGCTTCCTGAGGACTATTTTCCAGCGCAGCCTGCCGGATTCTGCGGTCGTAATTGATGTGCCCGGTCTGATAGGCTGTCAGCAACAGGGCGTAAAACTCGATGATGTGCCGCAGGTGCTTGCCGACCGAACTGCCCATCAGTAAATCCAGCGGCTGGGCATATTCGCGCGGGGAAAGCTGGACGATAACCGCCGTAAGCTGATTTAGCAGATGAGCCGAAGTTTGCTGTAATCTCATGGCTTGAATAGGTTGTTAGAGGTCAGTTTTCAGTTAGTTGCCAGTGAATTTTTTCCAGTTTTGGTCCGCTTTCCGCTGGAGATTGGGTTCGTCTTTCTGCCACTTAGGCAGGGTATTGTTGAAAAAGGTGTGGTAAAACAAATAAAGTCGACCGTCGCGAACCTCGAACGTTTCCGGGTCGATCTCGACTTTCTCCCCAGTATCTCCCATGGCAAACGCACACCAGCCTCCGTAGGATGGCTCGTAGGTAGAAGGAGTTTTCAGAAACCGGTCCCGATTCGCGGCCGTAGAAAACCGGTAGGTAGCACCGTTGTGCGTGGCAGTAATACCAGCCAGACCTTTTATGGCTTTGTGGGAGGTGAAATACGATACGGGATCGTACCCCTGTATGGCCAAGCCTTTGTCCAGATTGAATTGCCTGGCCGGTGTCATGTCGTTCTGGGCGATTGCAGGATGAATTAAAACAACTAAAACTGTTCGCAAACTGACAGTGAATAGCCATGTTGTGATGGGAATGGATTGGAAATGATTGGTTCTCATGGTTTTCCGGAATTCGGTACAACAAATTGGATTCGGTAAGCAGAAAGCCAAACATCATGCCCCACCCTACCAACGTATCAAAAACAACCTCAGGAATGCAGAATGCGGCTTCCCGTGAGCGATAGCCTGGCTACGGCGAAACAAGTCTGTTTTGATATGTCAGGAAATTCACGATATTTCGGGGATATTCTTCGGAACTGACGGAAGGGTGGCCGATCATAGAGAGTACTGGAATGGATTGAAGGGTGTTTCTCTCCCTCAAACCCGCCGGAATGAATTTTGCTGCTAGATTGACTAATGAAATCTACCCAATTCCTTATCGTCGCCCTCCTGTACGGTCTTTCCCGGTCTGTTTACGGCCAGCCGACGGGCGTGCCGTTTATTCAGCATTACGCTCCGAAAGTGTATCACGCCCACCCCGAAAACCGGGCGATTGCCCAGGATAATCAGGGTGTTTTGTACTTCGGCAATCCCCACGGGTTGTTGGAATTCGACGCCAGCACCTGGACGCTTTTATCCGTAATTGGCATGAACGTCCGCGCCGTAGCCGTCGACTCGTTGGGTACGGTTTACGTTGGAACCGACACGAATTTTGGGTATCTGCAAACCGATAGCCGCGGTCTGCGTAGCTACGTTTCCCTCAGTGATCAACTTCCTGCCAACGAACGAATCCTTTCAAAAGTAGGGCGTGTGTTCTGCACGGCAGATGGAATCTATTTCAGCACGGCTCAGAAGATATACCGCTATATTCCCGGCCAGCCCCTTTCATTTCGGACCCTACCAAACGGAGTGCGGCACATCAGCCTGGTGCGGAACACGCTGTTCATGCAGGCCCGGAAGGGTCGAATTTTCCAACTCAATACCAGCCGGTCCGGTCCCGGTTCTATTGAACAGCTCCGTGGTGCCGACCGGCTGGTAGCCGAAGCGGTTGAATCGGTTTTGCCCTTTCCGGGAACCAACCAGCTTCTATTTGTCACCTGCCGGGGCGGTCTTTTCCGTTATGACCTCGCGAAAGAGGTACTTTCATCACTTCCGACGCAGGCCGACGACTGGCTGCATCAGGCCCGCGTTAGCCGGGCGATTTATATCCCCAATTCCGACATGGGCACCCATCATTACGTGATTGGTACCGCCTGGGGTGGCGTTCGAATTCTGAATGAAAAGGGGCATGAAGTTCAGCGCATCGATGAAAGTAACGGCCTTCGCCGAAATGCCGTGCTGAGCTTGTTTCAGGACCGTGAAAAATCGCTCTGGATCGGCACGGGCAGCGGACTCGACCGGGTGGAAACGAACCTGCCTGTCAGTCGTTTTAATGGAAGTTTGAACGTTCGATCGACGGTTTGGGCCATCCGCCGACACGCGGGTGTGCTGTATATTGGAACCGGTTTGGGCGTATTAAACTGGAGCGACGCGACCCATCGCTTTGAAAATGTGCCGGGTACGGATGCTTCCTGCGGAGTATTGCTGCCCGACGGCCCGGATTTGTTGGCGGGCGCGTCTGGATACATCTGGCGGATTCGCCAAAACCGAATTGTAGAGGAAATAACGACGGGAAATCAACAGGTCCACGCCCTCCTGCGTCCCCGTCAGAATGCCAATCTGCTGATGGCGGCTTTAGGGAATGGATTGCGGCTTTACCGACGTGTCGCCGGTCGCTGGCAGGATGCGGGAGCCGTGAGCAATTTGCATGACGAATGTGTTTCCTTATCCGAAGAGCCATCCGGAAGCATCTGGGTAGGCACCCGCCACCACGGTTTTTTCCGATTAAGCAACGACCTTACTCAAATCACGTTCCGATCAGGAACCAGTTTGCGCCCGACAACGGGCAGTTTTGCCTTCCCCACTTCCGACGGTTTACTTTTTGCTTCCGGTGACCGGTTATACCGTTTCATTGAGCCTGCTAACCGATTTGTAGTTGATAACACCTTTGGCCAAATTCTGGCGACTTCTTCCGCCGACGCCCCATCGATCGCTGAAGACAAAACCCGCAATCTCTGGTTTGCAAACCCGGCCGTAGCATTTCGGCGGCTCGCCAATGGTAAATGGGAAGGAGATAGCCTGAGTCTCAAACCCATCCAGCGGGGTGGTTACGTCGTGTATCCCGATCAGAATGGCCTGGTCTGGATCGGAAACGACGAAGGATTGTTTCGGTACGACGGCGCCCAGATGACCATGCCACCCGATTATCCGGCCTTGATTCGGGCAGTCCGTCTACAAGCCAATGATTCCTTGGTTTACGCGGGTGGTGGCCCCCCCCCGTCCCGGCTGGCACTCCCTTACCGGTTCCGGGCTTTATCATTCCAGTTTGCGGCCACGAGTTTTGTGGGAGACAATGAAAATGAGTTTCAGTATAAACTTTCCGGCAACGCCCAGATGGCTGACGATACGGTTTGGTCAAAGTGGGGCCGGGAAACCCGGAAAGACTACACCAATTTGCCCGCCGGATCGTATACGTTTCTCGTCCGCGCCCGTGATTCCTACGGCCAACTGAGCCGGGAAAGCCGGTTTGCGTTCGATATCACCCGCCCCTGGTTTCGCGAACTTTGGGCCTATGCACTGTACGTTGTCCTGGCTTGTTTACTAATCTCCGGTTTTGTACGGTATTATACCCGTCGGTTGATTCGGGAAAAGCTCAAACTCGAAGCCCTCGTCGACGACCGAACCGCTCAGGTAGTTGAGCAAAAAGAAGAGCTAATCGCACAATCGAACCGGTTGCAAATGGCGAAAGAAACCGCCGAAAGTGCCAACCGGGCCAAAAGTGAATTTCTGGCGAACATGAGCCACGAACTTCGCACCCCGCTGAACGGTATTTTGGGTTTCACGCAGTTGCTCCAGCGTGACACCAACCTGACTGGAGGACAGCAGCGCGGTTTGGGAATTATCCGCACCAGTGGTGAGCACCTGTTGAACCTTATCAACGAAGTTCTGGATATTGCCAAAATTGAAGCCCAACGGTTTGACTTTCAGCAAACGGCAGTGGCATTGCCTGACTTGCTGGCCAATGTGGCCACTTTTTTCCGGGCGCGGGCCGAACAAAAAGGGCTGAAGTTCATTTACCGGGTCGAACCGTCGCTGCCGAATAAGGTTTTGGGTGACGAAAAACGCCTGACCCAAATCCTGAATAATCTGCTCAGTAACGCCGTCAAATTCACCGAACAAGGGAGCGTTGAACTGGTAGTCAGCAGCCAGGAATTACGACCCAGCCAGTTTCGGGTGGTTTTTCGAGTCAATGATTCAGGTGTTGGTATCCCGGAAAGCCGGTTAGCAGAGATTTTTCAGCCTTTTTATCAGGTCCGGGATGGCAAACAATTTATCGAAGGGACGGGTTTAGGTCTGGCTATTTCGGACAAATTAGTCGAGTTAATGGGGGGCAAGCTGAGCGTGGCCAGCACGCCCGGTCAGGGGAGTTCGTTCACGGTCAGCCTGCCCTTATCGGCGGTGGCGGGTGGAACCCAAACCGAGGTTTCGGCCCCAAATCAACGCCGGATTACAGGCTACGAAGGGTTGCAAAAACGCGTGTTGGTGGCCGACGATAACGAAGGAAACCGGATGGTGGTATTAGCACTGCTGGAATCACTGGATTTTGCGGTCCTTGAAGCAACCGATGGTAAACTCGCGATTGAAATCGCCCTAAACCAACCCTTGGATTTAATCCTGATGGATCTGGTTATGCCGCACCTGAACGGTTTTGAAGCCTTGCAGCAGCTCCGCGCCCGGCCCGAATTGGCGCACACCAAAATCATTGCTTTTTCGGCGAATGTGTTTGAGCAGAATCAGCAGCGATCGTTAAGTGAAGGGTTTGACGATTTTGTTTCGAAACCCGTTGATGTGGACAATCTGCTGGTTAAAATCGGAAATCAACTGAATTTGAAATGGCACTACGCCACTGATGGTTCAGCCACCGAATCACAACCCGATTCTCCAATTTCCGAGACGGGCGAATTAGTAATTCCCAACGCCGATGATCTGGCCGCTTTGTTGGAGCGGGCCCGACAAGGCGATATTCAGGGAATTCTGGACAAACTGACCGAGGTTGAATCAAAAACCCCGGCAATTAAACCATTTACCCAGCGATTACGCCAATGGGCCGCTGAATTTGATACCCGAAAAATCCGGGCGTATTTAACCGAGCTCATTGAAGCCTAAACTGTAAAACCGTATGCCTGCCAGTATTCTCGTTGTCGATGACACGCCCCACAACATCAGTATTCTGTTCGATGCACTGACCCATTACGGCTACCGCGTGTTGGCAGAACGCGACGGTAAAAGCGCCATCGAACAGGTTCGCCACGCCCAACCCGATTTGATTATGCTTGACGTGATGATGCCCGGTATGAACGGTTTTGAAACGTGCCGCCAGCTCAAGCAAAATCCGGCTACGGCTGACATTCCGGTGATTTTCATGACTGCGCTCACCGAATCCATCGATAAGATCAACGGTTTTAACATGGGCGCGGTGGACTACATCACCAAGCCGTTTCAACTGCCCGAAGTGCTGGCACGAGTGCAGACGCACCTGTCGATTCGTCAAATGCGTCTTGATCTTCAGACGCTGAATGAACAACTCGAACAGCGGGTTTTGGAACGAACGGAAGCACTGAGTCGGGCGTTGACGGAACTTGAAACCCTAAAAGATCAGCTTCAGGCCGAAAACAGTTACCTCCGCGAGGAGATCAGTCAGACGACTGGTTTCAGTGAAATCGTGACCCAAAGCCCTACATTTCGACGCGTGTTGACCAAAATTGAGCAGGTCGCTCCGACCAACACAACTGTGCTCATTTTGGGCGAATCCGGTACGGGGAAGGAACTGCTCGCGCGGGCCATTCACCAGCGTAGCGGCCGAAAAACCAAACCGCTGGTGAAGGTCAACTGTGCGGCTCTACCGCCCACACTCATTGAAAGTGAATTATTTGGTCACGAAAAAGGCGCTTTTACCGGTGCGATTAATCAGAAAATCGGGCGGTTTGAACTGGCGCAGAACGGGACTATTTTTCTGGATGAAATCGGCGAAATGCCCCTTGATCTCCAATCCAAATTACTCCGTGTGTTGCAGGAAGGCGAATTTGAACGGGTCGGCGGCACCAAAACCCTGCGCGTCAACGTCCGGGTGCTGGCCGCTACCAATCGTGATCTGGAAGTGGAAATTGCCAATGGGCGGTTTCGCGAAGATTTATATTACCGGCTTAATGTCTTTCCCGTAAAAAGTTTTCCGCTGCGTGAGCGAAAAGAAGATATTCCACTGCTGGTGAGACACTTCTGCGACAAACACGGCCCCGATCTAAACCGGCGAATCGAGGTGATTCCGGCGCGGGTGATCGAAAAACTGACGGCTTATAACTGGCCCGGAAACATCCGGGAATTGGAAAATATCATCGAACGATCGCTGATCAGCTCTGCGGGTCGCCAACTTGAATTGGGCGACTGGACGGGCACCGATTGGCGCGATCGCAAAAATCCACTGGCCCGCCGGGTTACACCCCTCACTTTGGAAGAATGTGAGCGCGAACACATTGTGGCGGTTCTGGAATCCACCCATTGGAAAGTCAGCGGTGATCATGGAGCAGCCCGCATTCTGGATGTCATTCCAACAACGCTCGAATCAAAAATGAAAAAACTGGGTATTGCCCGCCCCTAAACTTTTCTTCAATGGATTCAGGAACAAAATCCTGAAATATCCAGCAATTCCTGAAATATCGTAATTAGCCCGGCTACCATTTAACACTAATAACGCGATTAACTTACTGAATATAAACAATTTAAAATTATTTAGATACATGGTATAGGGCTTGATCTCTACCGGGAGTGATCAAAACCGTCTTAGCATGTGCACCGTTTCATACCTGCCTTTACCGAACGGAGAACTTCTGTTAACCTCCAGTCGTGATGAAAAAACCGCCCGACCATCGGCACGTTTTCCCGTCAGCCGGATCATTAATGATCAGACGGTTTATTTCCCGCAGGACCCACAAGGTCACGGGTCATGGATCGCAACCGCTCGGAAATCCGACTCTGCCCTCACCACTGTTTGCCTGCTCAATGGCGGTTTTTTCGCCCATAAGCCCCGACCACCGTATCGCCACAGCCGGGGATTGGTTGTCCTGGATGTTTTTCATTACTCGTCCGCGACCAACTGGCTGGCCAATTATGACTTTCAAAATCTTGAGCCCTTTACGCTGATCATCGTTCAGTCTGGTCGACTTTGGGAAGTGCGCTGGGACGGCCAAACCGTCTACAGCCGCCAGCCTGATCCCACCAAACCGGCCATCTGGTCGTCCGTCACATTGTATTGGCCAGCCATTGTAGCCCGTCGCGAAACCTGGTTTCAAACCTGGCTTCGGCAACAAGTGAACTTTACAGTGGCCGGAATCCGGCAGTTTCACAAGCAGGCTGGTGCTGGTGATAACGCCAACGGCATGTTGATGAACCGGGGCAATGGATTGCAAACCGTCAGCCTGACCACAATCCGGCACGGAGCCGCCACCAGTGCAATTTTCTACGAAGATTTGATTACCTCTCAGTTGTCCTACCGGCAACTGACTACGGCTCACGAACATAGCTATGCTTACTGACCTTACCAAGTTCCCTGAAATTACTTCGGTTGCTAAACCCGGCCGACCGAATGGGGTTCGTGACTGGCTGGATCGGTTTCTGATTCGGCTGCGTCATTGGGAATACTGGCCCTTCGCTCTGGTTTATTTTCCCGTTGTGGTCTATTACGTCTGGTTGGCGATGAAGAGTCGTTCCTGGTTTTTCTTTTCAGCCAGCAATCCCGGTATCGAATCGGGTGGAATGGTAGGTGAATCGAAAATTGATATTCTGAATCGGATTGAAAGCCAGTACAAACCGAAAACGCTGTTTTTCCGGCAGCCCACGAGCAACGGCATTCTTAACCAGATGCTTCTGCTAGACTGCTGGTTTCCTATAGTAGCTAAACCCGACCGGGGAGAGCGGGGCTGGAGGGTCGAAAAAATCCGGTCCGTCGACGAACTGGATGCGTATCTGAGCGATTACCCCGTGGATCTGGCCCTGATCGTGCAGGAATACATCGACGAACCGCTGGAACTCGGCGTGTTTTATTACCGGATGCCCGGCGCATCGACGGGAACGGTTTCTTCCATCGTGATCAAAGAATTCCTGTCGGTTGTCGGTGATGGAATGTCGACGATATGGGACCTGCTGGACGGTAATGACCGCGCCCGGCTTCAACAATCTGCCCTGATGAAGCGCTATGGCAACCGGTTACAGCAAATCCTCGAACCTGGTGAAATCCAGATTTTGGAACCCATCGGCAACCACTGCCGGGGAACGAAGTTTCTGGACGGCAATTACCTGATTACACCCGAACTAAGTGCCGTCTTCGACCGCATTAGCTTGCCAATTGATGGCTTTTTCTACGGCCGCTACGATATTCGGTGCCGCTCGATCAACGATTTGTACCAGGGAAAACACATCCGGATCATGGAACTGAACGGTGCCGGTGCCGAACCCGCGCACATTTACCAACCCGGTTTTTCACTTTGGGCAGGCTGGCGGGTTTTGCTTCAACACTGGCGGGTATTGTATGACATTAGCTGCGCTAACCACCGTTGTGGAGTGCCATATATGACACTAAAGGAAGCACGGACGATTTATCAGCGCATTCAACGGGACAAATCAAAAAACCGGTTATGAGTCTGTTCATTGTAAATTTCGTGGTAGGCTGGCTAGTCAGTTTTTTGGGGTCGCTCCCGATAGGAATCCTGAACCTGACCATCGTCCGGGTTTCGTTGCAGCAAGGACTTCGAGCGGCTTTTGCGTTCGCATTTGCCTGCACACTGATCGAATTCATCTACAGTTATGGCGCGGTCTGGCTAACGGGATTCATCATTCAGTATGCGTTTTTCAAACTACTGACCGATGGCTTGACGATGCTCCTGCTGCTGGCTTTGGGATTGTATTACCTCCGAAAACAATTCGTTTTGCCAACGACTTCCGGTAAATCAGTTCAACCGTTTACACTCGGTATCGGGCTCAGCATCATCAATGTAGCTGCTTTTCCATTCTGGATATTTTACACGGCATTGCTCACGCAAAAAGGGTGGGTCAGTCTGCCGGGCCCATCTCCGATACTTGTTTATGTATTGGGTATTTCGCTGGGTACGCTGACCGGTTTATGGTTTTTTGTCGGATTAGGGCAGCGGTTGAATGCGTTTTTGTCGACGCATTTGCACCGGTTCGATCGGGTAATGGGCTGGTTGTGCGTTGGACTTGCGGTTGTTCAGGCCGTATCATTCGTGAACACCCTGAGAGCCTGATGAAACGCAAACGAAGCTATTTGATTGGGCTGGCAGGAGTTGGATGGCTATTTTTTGCCAAAACGGTATGCAACAACAAACCTGCGATGACTTTATTCCCTGGACCTGACACAATGATGTCAAGGCGGTTTTATTGCAACTAACCGACCCAAAAACAAAGCAACTAACTGATAAATAACATCTTACCAATTAAATTTCAACCTCCAAACCAATCATGCAAGCAAACTTTTTTCGCCTAACAGCTATTCTTTTATTCGTTGTTACCACGACCTTTGCCCAGAAACCCGCCATCTTTTCGAAGGACGACAAAGCCATTGGCGGCTATGATCCCGTGGGTTACTTTACCGAAGGCAAACCCGTTATGGGTAGTTCTGATTTCACCTGGTCCTGGCAGGGTGCCAACTGGCAATTTGCGAGCGAGAAAAACCGAACGGCTTTTAAGGCCGAACCCGAACGATTTGCCCCACAGTATGGCGGTTATTGTGCCTTCGGCATGTCAAGAGGTTACAAAGCACCTACGGAAGCCGACGCCTGGACCATCGTCGACAACAAATTATATTTCAACTACAATCAGAAAGTACGCACGGAATGGGACAAAGACCGGCCCGGTTATATTCAGAAAGCGGATAAAAGCTGGGTGGAGGTGAAGGAGAAAAAATAAATCCGGCCGGAAAGCCGTTGCCACAATACCTTTTCATATACTCGTTCTACTGCATTACACGGAAACAATTTACAAAGCGGTGTTAAGTTATTAAGAGTCTATCCGAAAATAGGGAAAGCCTGACCAATGGCGCAATTTTGTGGTATCTGACATCACAATCTTACTCCTATGCAGGCTTTCAACTACGTTCATGAAATAAATTCTGATTATTTACCACCTAACTCCTTTGGTTGGCTGTTAAACCTTTGTTCCCTCAGCCACTAAAAAGTGGCAAAGCAGGCCGAGAAACGAAACCCAATCAGCAAATGTTTGCCGCCATCTAGTATCGAATCCGAACCGGTTGCCCGTGGAAAGCACTGCTCAAATGCTTAGGAGCGGCTTCGACCGTCCACGATTGTCATCAAGCCTGGGCTATGTCTGGTGATTGAATCAATCACCAGACATATTCAGCACTACAACACCTTGTCTGGAGTGATGGGCAGTTCGCGAATCCGTTTGCCGGTCGCGTTGAAAACCGCATTGGCTACGGCAGCGGCAACAGCGACAATACCCACTTCACCGATGCCTTTGACACCCAGGGTGTTGACGTGTTCATCTTTTTCATTAATAAAAATAGCGTCCAGATGGCCGATGTCTAAGTGGGTCGGAACGTGGTAATCGGCCAGGGAGCGGGTGACGAAATTGCCCCAGCGCGGATCAACCACCGATTCCTCCGTCAGCGCCATGCCAATGCCCCAAACGTTGCCGCCGATTATCTGCGAGCGGGCGGTTTTGGGATTCAGAATCGTTCCCGCACCCGTCACCGCCAGAAACCGGTTTACCCGAATCATCCCCGTTGATTGGTGGACGGCTACTTCCGCAAAATTGGCGTTGAAACTGTGGGCCGAATAGGCTTCGGCACTTTCCGGTGGCTTGCTGTCAACGCGCGTCTGGTAGTCCGTTATTTTTTCAGAGCGCATCAACTGGGCGGCCGTGGGGCGGACAAAAAACTGCTTGCCGGATTTAACCACCAGTTCCTGCGTCAATTTTACACACGCATCGTTCACTGCATTAGCGTAACTGGCCGCTCCCACCGACCCCACCGCTCCGGCAGCCGGTGGCAGGCTGGAGTCGCCAATGTTTACTTTCACGTTTTGAATCGGCAGGCCCAGCGCATCGGCGGCCGTTTGCGTCAGGATGGTGTACGTGCCGGTACCCAGATCCGCAGCGGCCAGCTCAACGGTGGCTGCTACGTGGTCTCCCGTGCGTTTCAGCTTTACCAAAGCCGAGGTAGGACGCTGGTGGGCGGGATACGTTCCGGCTGCGACGCCGTACCCAATCCAGTAATTGCCCTGCTGGTTTTGGCGGGGTTCGGACTTGCGGTTTTCCCAGCCAAACGCTTTGGCGCCTTCCTGAAGGCATTGAACCGTGGCGCGTGACGACCAGGGTTTGCCATTGGACGGATCGCGATCGGGTTCGTTTTTGATCCGAAACGCAATCGGGTCCATTTTGAGTTTATAGGCCAGCTCGTCCATCGCTGACTCAAGAGCAAAACTACCCGTCGATTTGCCAGGACCCCGCGTGTAAGTTGGCAGAATCAGGTTCATGGGCACTACCCGGTAAGTAATGAGTGAATTGGGCGTGTCGTACATGACTTTCGAGCAGTCGCCACAGGGCTCGACAAACTCGTCGTTGATGGCGCAGTGGGTCGTCGTCTCGTGGGCCAGCGCGGTTAACTTGCCGTCGGCCGTAGCGGCCAGGCTGATTTTTTGACGATTGTGCTGCCGCATCCCGACAGAGTTGACCATCTGCTGACGCGTCAGGGCCAGTTTCACCGGGCGGTTTACGTGTTTGGCCGCTACGGCTGCCAGCGCCAGATTCGCCCATTGCCCGCCTTTGGACCCAAATCCGCCCCCAATGTAAGGGGAGACGATCCGCACCTGCTCCGGTTTCAGGTTCAGGGTAGCTGCCGTGGCCGTCTGCGCTCCGTTCACGATCTGCGCACTGTTGTACAGGGTAACATGGTCGCCATTCCATTCGGCAATCGTGGCATGGGGTTCCATGGGATGGTGATGTTCGATGGGTGTTTCGTACACTTCCTCCACTTTGTAAGTAGCCTGGCGGAGCGCCGTTTGTACATCGCCCCGTCGGGCGTCGGCTTTCTCTTTATCCTTGGGCAGACGGGCCTGGCCGGCCAGTTTTTCGAAATCGACTTTCGGTTCCTTTTTATCGTAGGTAACCTGGATGAGACGCGATGCATACCGGGCCTGCTCAAAGGTTTCGGCCACGACAATGCCAATGTGCTGCCCGAAAAACTCAATCTCCGGACTTTGTAGCAAAGCTCCTCCGCGCAGTCCCCCTTTGACGTTTAGTTTCGGGGCATTTTGATGGGTGATAATTGCGATCACGCCCGGCGCTTTCTCCGCGGCTGTCATGTCGATAGCCTGAATTTTGCCCGCAGCAACAGTGCTTTTGAACAGAATGGCATACGCCGGATTCTTCACCGGATGATCCATCGAATAAGGCGCTTTGCCGGTCACCTTGGCGATGCCGTCAATGCGGTTGATGGGTGTACCGGTTACTTTAGTTACCTCCTTCATGGATTTAGTACGTTACGTTCAGGCTTTGCCGCCGTTGACGGCCATCCGCAAGGCCAGAACGATGCTTCGATTTCCCAATTCTACTTTGAACGCATTATGTGTCAACGGTTTGGCATCGGCCATTTCGGCGTCGGCAGCCAGTTTAAAATTAGCCTCTGTGGCCTCTTTACCCACCAGCATTTGCTCGGCTTTCAGGGCCCGCCAGGGCTTGTGCGCCACTCCACCCATGGCAATGCGCGCCTGTTTGATCGTATTCCCTTCGGTTTCTAAAGCCGCTGCAACGGATACCAGAGCAAAGGCATACGAAGCCCGGTCGCGGACTTTCAGGTAATACGACTGATTCGCGAACCGGTTCTTTGGCAGTTCGATAGCGGTAATCAGCTCACCGTGCGGCAGGTTGGTGTCTTTTTCGGGCTCATCGCCCGGCAGTCGGTAAAAATCAGCAATCGGGATCCTGCGTTGCTGCCCGTTGGCGCTTCGGACGATGACCCCGGCATCGAGTGCCGTTAGCGCAACGGCCAGATCGGATGGATACACCGCTACGCAGTGCTCCGACCAGCCAAAGATCGCGTGCATCCGGTTGATGCCGTCACGGGCACCACAACCCGTTCCCGGTTCGCGTTTGTTGCAGGGCATGGCCACTTCGTAAAAATACGGGCAGCGGGTCCGTTGCAACAGATTCCCGCCGTTGGTCGCCATGTTCCGAATCTGGCCCGATGCGCCCGCCAGAATGGCCTGCGACAGCAAGGGGTAATGCTGCCGCACCAACGGATGATTGGCCGCGTCGGTGTTTTTACCAAGTCCGCCTAGCGAAATACCGCCCTGATTTACTCCGGCGGTGATGGGTTTGATATCGTTCAAATCCAAGTCCGAAATGTCGATCAGCGCCGTGGGTCGTTCAACATCCTCCTTCATCAGATCCAGCAGGTTGGTACCTCCCGCCAGAAATTTGGCATGGGGGTTCTCGGCCAGCAGCTTGATCGCGGACGTCGCATCTGTGGCCCGGGTATAGGTAAAAGGTCTCATGGGATACGATTGATAGGGGTTAGACCGAGCGGAAAACCTGCTCAACGGACTGGCCGCTATGCACTTCCTGAATGGCGGCCACAATATTGGGGTAAGCACCGCACCGGCAAATATTGCCCGACATCCGCTCCCGAATTTCTTCATTGGAGAGTTTGACCGGTCCCACAGGCGGCCGCAAGTTGCCGGTAACGTAGCTGGCGTGGCCTTTCTTTGCTTCGTCGAGCAGGGCCACCGCCGAGCAAATCTGGCCGGGTGTACAAAAGCCACACTGGAAACCGTCGTGTTTCAGAAAAGCCTCCTGCATCGGATGAAGCCGATTTCCCTGCGCCAATCCCTCAATCGTTTGCACGGTTTTCCCCGCACAACTTGCGGCCAGCGTTAGACACGATAACACCCGACTTCCGTTAACAATCACCGTACAAGCTCCACACTGACCGTGGTCGCAGCCTTTTTTGGAGCCGGTGAGGTCCAGCCGTTCCCGTAACGTATCCAGCAGCGTCATGCGTGAATCGATGGTGAACGTACGGGCCTTGCCGTTGACCTTGCAAGCTACAGTAACCGCATTTTCGAGGCTGTCCGGAACGAGTTCGGTCGGGAGCGTTTCACTGGATGACCGGGTCAGTACCTGTTCCGCCACTGCTGATTGGGCCGCCAGGATGCCTCCTCCCGCCAGAGTCATCAATTTGAGGAAGTGGCGCCGATTAACCCCCTTATCCATAATTTCAGTCAGGTCTTCGGGCATCAGGTCGGCAAACAACTGCTTTTCATCCTCCGTCAGTTCAGGTGATTCGTGTTCGTCCATTGGATTTTGGTCATTGAAGAAAATTTGTGTGTAAAAATCATTGTCTGATCATTTCGAGCAATGGCCAATGGCTTTATCCTACCAACTAATTTGACGAATGGCTAACCAGAAAATGAACCTTATTGTTAGAAAAGAATACATTTGGTGCCTTGTTGTCCTTACCCATTGACTAGATTTCCCGAACAGTTGAGTCAAATTTTCGATCTTCACCCATTTTTACTAAGGATTACCCTAAAATGATAGCTCTTTGGTAGTCCTAAAATTGTAATGATAGATTGTCGTTAGCGACAAAGAATCGAATTGTCAGGATATGATTGTCACGTTTTTTGGAAAAAGATAATCTCAACTGTACCAGCCGGGCCGTCCGTTGGCGTAATGTGCAGATAAAGCGCTCAATGTGGTTAGTATGCTGCTTGCACTTACTGTGCTGATGCTGTTGGCGGGGAATGATTTGCTTGTAGGCGTCCCGCTTAGCAGAGCCCGTTCCATAGGTTGATCAACGGAGGAATGATAAGTCACTGGGAACATTTTTCTAAAGTTGTTGCGTATACCTGTAAAGCTGCTGGGCTTTGATTTCCATTACCCGGCAAATGCCTTGCAAGATCAGGGTCTCAACAATCAAATGGGTTTCAGAAAGGCATCGTTTTTTGACGGGACAAAGTATAAAAACCGGAAAGTCTGAAGCACCAAAGACTCCGGTAAAACATCCTCCCATTACTGAGCACAAATACCCATCTTTAGTCAGATACCTGGCTGATTCACTGGTTAATCTGAACAGTATACCTGCAACCGATCGTTAATAGTACTGAAAATGATCAGTTTTTTTCCGTCTTTTCGACGGATGGAAATGATTGTTTTCCCCTCTTTATCCGCCTGGAAACCAGTGTGTTTACAAACCTCAAATTTTCCCTGACCTTTACCCAGCAAAAGCGTGCCTTTCGAGGCATCATACCAGCCGCCGATGGTTTCTGAGGCATACGAGTTGCCGATGAGTAAAGCATCCTTATAGCCATCCCGGTTAAAATCCTCCACTAAAATACCGTAAACCGGTGCAAATTGGGTTTCCTGCGGAAGTAGATGAGCCTTGAATCCAGTACCGGTATTTTCAAAATACATACTCTGAAATTCGGTCGCCTTCAGGTGATAGGCTGATTTGCGTTCCTCTTCGGTAAATGACTCTTTAAAGGTGGTATTCGCGTAGGTCTCAAAATTCGGGAAACGGCGCTTCAGGGAGGGAATTTGCGCAGTTAGCAAATCGCGGGTTTGTCGGATCCACTGTTGTCCATTATTATAGTACGTCATGATCGGATCGATACGTCCATTCTTATCAAAATCGGCGGCAAATAACTCCACCGGTTCTTCTGGCAAGGCTTTGTATTTGGAATTTAGCCCCAGATTTCCAGCCATCAAATCCATATCGCCATCGTTATCAAAATCCGCAGCTACCAGCGTATTCCACCAGCCGGGGGCGAAAGGCAGAGGGCTTTGGGCTGAGGGTGTGGAATGCAGTGCATACTTCCCCAAAGCTTTCTCTTTGCCCAAAGCCCTCTGCCCCCATAAAATCGTAACGGGCATCCATTCGCCACTCAGGGCTAAATCCTGCCAACCATCCTTATTGAAATCGGCCCAGACGGCAAACGTCACCAAACCAATGTTCTGGAGTTCAGGAGCTACCTGGGCGGTCACGTCGATAAAACGCCCATGTTCGTTTTTGAGCAGAAAACTTTTCGGGGGCATCGGAAAGTTGCCCGGAATGAGTCGACTGCCCCGAAACAGGTCAAGATCGCCATCCTGGTCAACATCACAGGCCGCGATGCAGGAGCCGCTTGTATTGATAAGGGGTAATGCCTGATTGGACAGGCTCAGGTTTCCTATTCCATCGTTCAGGTAAAGTCGATCCTGATAGGCTTCCGATGAGCCTTCTGCGTGACTGCCACCACTGACGACATACAAATCCGGGTCTCCATCCTGGTCGGCGTCGAAAAATAAAGCGCCCGTGTCTTCCTGATTCACGCCTTTCGGAAGTTCCTTTTTCGTAAAATGCCCATTGGACTGCTGAAAATACAGGTAACTTTTCTGACCAAAATCCGACCCGACGTAGATGTCATCCAGGCCATTCCCGTCTACATCAACAACCGCCATCGGTGGACCATTTTGGGAGTATTTTTGGGGCAATAAGGGCGCCTGGGCAAAATCGTTGAACTCGCTTTCGACATGAACGTAATCCAGGCCCAGCCCGGCAGCGGAGACTTCCCGAAAATACGCGCGCGTTGCGGCATGATGCGGTTTGTACATTCCGGTCGGCTGGTAGGCAACGCGCAGCAACTGATTGGGCTTTACATTTCGAAGCACCTGATACGTTCCATCGTTCCAAATCACTTCAACCGAATCAATAGTTGACGTATTGCCCAGGCCAAAATGCAGGTACGGCTCTACCGACGATACATAGCCTCGCGTTGGATTGAATTCGGCCGTTTGCATCTGATTCCCGTGGTATACATTGACGCGGGTTCCCTGCGCCGGACTTCGCTCAAACCCGAATCGAACCCAGGAATTTCCTGGTTCCGAGCCATTTTCATACACAAACGCTTCATCATCAATGGCATTGATGACCAAATCCAAATCGCCGTCATGATCCAAATCGGCATAGGCGGCCCCATTTGAGAAATTGAGAGCTTCAAAACCCCATTGGCTGGAGACGTCTTCAAACGCCAGATTGCCCTCTCCACCTCGGTTCCGATAGCAGAAATCGGCCAGTTTTATATCGGGAAGCTCCAGCAGCTTTTGGTAGGCTTTTACATTTTTTTCCTGCATATCCCCAAAACCGCCAGCGTGTAAATCAGCCAGGTAAGCGGTAAAATCCAGATTTGTAACATCACGCCGGTAACCATTCGTAATGAATAAATCCCGGTAGCCATCATTATCAAAATCAGCGAATAGCGGAGCCCAGCTCCAATCCGTTTTATCCACGCCCGCCAGTTGAGAAATTTCCGAGAAAAGCGGGGAAGCGACAGGAGGCCGTGGGGTTGGAGCAGAGGGGGTGGCGTTTTGGGGATGGGTCAAAGGGGGGAAAATTCTGCTATTTTTAGTTTCCCTTAGCCGCTTCTCTTCTGCGCCATACCCTACGCCCAACTGCAACGTATTTCGCATGTACTGCGGCTGGTAACCCATTTGCAAATCCATGCGAAAGCGGTCGTAATTGTAACCCGGCAACATCATTTTCTGACGCTGGTTCGTGTTGGGCAACATATCGACCACCATGATATCGGGCAGCCGGTCGTTGTTGATGTCAGCAATATCGACGCCCATGGCGTTGTGGGTCTGGTGTTTCAGGTAATCGGCCGCCCGGTTAGTGAACGTACCATCCTGATTGTTAACCCAGATTAAATCGTTCGACAGAAAATCGTTGGCGCAATATACATCCTCCCAGCCATCGCCGTTCAGATCCGCAATCGCAATACCCAATCCATACCCCTCCGTCAAAATTCCCGCTTCGCGGGTGCTGTTGGTGAAGTGTGGTGTGGGGCATGGGGCGGAGGTCCGAGGATTAGCTTCTCCGTACTTTCCTCCCTCCGCCCCATACCCGTCGTTTCGATACAGCCGATCGTTACTGGGAGCTTCACCGTTTACCATCTTGGGGCGTAAGGCGTTGCGGTTGTAACGGTCCAGGGCGTTGGTCAGCACGTACGCATCCAGGTCGCCATCGTGGTCGTAATCGAAGAACGCGGTTTGGGTGCTGTAGCCCATGTCGTTCAGGCCGTATTCGCGAGCCTGTTCCTGAAACCGGACCGGATCACCTTTCTTTTTGGTCTGATTGATAAACAGCAGATTAGCCCGTTTGACCGTGTCTTTATCGTAACCGGCGACACTCACGTAGATGTCCTGCCAGCCGTCCTGATTGAGGTCGACAATCGTGACGCCCGTACACCAGGCCTGCGTCGATACACCCGCCGAATCCGTTACGTCCTCAAAATGAAGGGGCGTTTCGCCGGTTTTTCCCTGACTGAGATACAAGCGGGAAGACACCTGATTTCCCGTAAAAAAAATATCCTGCCAGCCATCGTTGTTGAAGTCGCCAATACCGACGCCCCCACCGTTGTAGAGGTATTCAAAGCGAAGAATATTCACCGAATCCGATTCCTGAATCCGGTTATTAAACGTAATCCCCGTTTGTGACGCTGGTAGCCGCCGAAACAATTTCGGGGCGGATGTTTTATGTCCCACGGCCCAAACCAGCGAGGCCGCCAGTGGAATCAGGAGAAAGAGATAGCGTTGCATGCGTATCAGGAGGATTACAACGACCCGCGGTCGATAAACTGCATCGGAATGCGGACGGTTTGTTTCTGATTATTCTTTAGAACATGGGCCAGATTTCGCCCAATTGACAGGATGTCGGTTTTTATGACGGAAATACCGCCCCCCAGTACCGCTTTATAACCGGCATCGTGGAAGGATACCATACCGACATCCTGCCCCATTCGCAACCCTTGGCGGGTTGTCTCCTGAATCGTAGTGATTAAATCTTCATCATCTACGAGCAGGTAGGCCGACCCTCGCTGCAAAGGAGTCTCCCGAACGTCATCCAGCACCTGACCATTCAAATGATGGGCTTCCGTAAACTCCAGAAAGGCGCTGTACCAGTCGGCCGGAATGTATTCGTTGTCGGTCGTCACGAAATTCAGGGTCTGGTACTTACGGAACGCAGCCACATTCGCTTCCAGAATAGTCCGAAAATGCTCCCGGCAACCGAACCGCACCGACGCACAGTTTCGGATCGTCGTTGTAGATGAGCCATCCAGAAAAATAAGTCGATCGGACGGGATTTTCTTCAGCAGATCGGTCAGATCGCAGATCTCGCCCAGATGATGCGGCATCAGGACGAAGTAATGGTAATTACCCGCCTGTTTTTCCAGCCCATCCAGCAGGTAATCGCGCTGGTATTCGTAGGCATATATATCGACTTTAAACGATTTGCCAAGCTGGTCACTGACGGCTTTAAAAATCGCCCGGTTGGTTTCACTGATCGTACCCGTCAGAAAAAGAACCCTTTTTACAATTTTGCCCTGCGAAATAAAAAAACCCCTGCGATACAAGGACGTAATGTGACCGCTTTTGAGCAAGATGCAGTATGCCTTTTCAACCGTCGCGCGAGCCAGGTAATACTCCGCACTGGTTTCGTTAATGGAAGGCAATCGGTCGCCGGGTTTGAAGATGCCCGCTTCGATCTGGGCAATAATGCCGTTGACAATTTGCTGAAATTTGGGCGTTTTCCCATTTTCGTCAATCCGCAAAACGGACTCCTGTCGACTCGCTGTTCCACCAAGCATACGCGTTTCGGTTAGTGATTTCTTACAGCCACACGATACCCAGAACCAGCAACAGCAGGAGCAGCAGGAGCACCAAAGCCTCGAACAGGTAGCTTTGTTTTTCGCTCACCGGTTCGATCGATTGCCGGAGCTTGCTGCCAAAATGCCGTATCAGTCGGGTAAAAAACATAGGCTGATGCCGAAACGAAAGTAGGTTGATGGCAAAAATTTGATTTGGACGATTTGCACAAAAACCTGGACGATTTGCACACATTCGCATCCCACGGACCTCTTTTATAAAACAGCCCGGATACAGGGTGTCCGGGCTGTTTGCTTTAAACCAATGTATGCAATTGCTGTAAGCCGAAAACCGCCCCGATTTCATCAATACCCCGGATTTTGCTTGACGTTCGGGTTGAGATTTGTCTCGATGTCCGGAATGGGATAATACAGGTTTTTCTGAACACTGAATGCGACATCATTACGGGCCGAACTCCAATTCCAGGTGGCCAGGTTGATTTTCCCCGCCAAATGCCAACGGCGTAAATCGAGCCAGCGTCCACCCTCTTCTCCGGCCAGTTCGCGCAAGCGTTCCCCCATGATCCACTCAAATAATTTGGCCTTGTCGGCTTCGGTCGTCGCAAAATTGGCGGGTGCCGTCCCCCCTTTCACCATCTCGCGGGCGCGGGTACGGACCTGATTGATCAGGCCGATGGCTTCGGCCGTTGAACCGCCTGATTCCAGAATGGCCTCCGCTTTCAGCAGCAACACGTCCGCATACCGAAGAATGCGCGGGTTATTGACCGACGCGACACCAGACTGCGATTTCTGATCGCCCGTATGCCAGTATTTGTAAAAGCTCAGCGTTTTGGGGTCCAGGGTCGAGGTAATCCGGGGATCGCCCGCGTCAAAGGCCGCCACTAATTTCTGGGTGGCAATAAACGGTGCCTGTCCACCCAACTGCGAACTGTTTTCGTACCAACCCCAGAAGGCCGAGGTAGAACCCACGCCGTTCCGCTGAAAATCATTGGCCAGCCAGACGTTATCGAAATCGGGTTGCGAAGCCTGAAACTCAAACAGCGATTCGGCATTATTCTCGGTTTTGACGTCGAAATTATCGTTGAAATTCGGAACCAGGCTGACCCCCGTAATTTTGTTGAAAGCCGCGATGGCGGCCGTAAAATCAGCCGCTGCTTTCTTGGCCGATCCCCGAAAAACCAATGCTTTTCCGAGCATTCCATTGGCCGAATTGCTGGTTACCCGCCCCCGGTTCGCGGCATCCCACGTGACCGGTAATAACGCAGCGGCATCCGTAAGGTCTTTAATGGCCTGATCGAGCAGTTCGGTGTCCTTCGAACTGGGCGGGGTGATTTTATCGGGCGTCTGAATCCGTTCGGTAATCAAAGGAGATGTTCCGTAATAATTCCAGAGCAGGAAGTTCGTGTAACCCCGCAGAAAAAGCGTTTCACCCCGAAGCCAGTTTTTCAGATTGGCGGTTTTAATCACTCCGCTTTCCGCATCCAACTTCTGGAGCGCGGTATTGGCCCGGCTAATGAGTTGGTAGGCAATCCGGTAGAATGCCTGATTTTGGCTGGTTGAAGGCTGCAATGTCCCGAATAGTTCAAAGGCATACGTTCCCGTCGACGTGATGTCGTCGCCCGGCAGTTGCCAGAAACCGTGAATCGGGCTATTCGCATTGAACCAATAGTAATCCGTTAGTTTTGCGTAGACGCCCAACACGGTTTTGTTAAAATCGGCCTCCTCGGTAAAATAAGACGCTTCGGTTGGCGAAAGGGGTTGCAGATCCAGGTTTTTCTCACTGCAACTCGCATAAAATAGGGTCGTAAACACGACAGTCAAGACAACGATGATCGAATATTTTTTCATGTCCAGAATTAGAAAGTAGCCGAAATACCCAGGGTGAACGAACGGACCGGCGGAATCAAATCGGAGCCTCCACGGTCTACGTCCTCCGGATCGAGCCCCGTCCAGGGCGTTACAACAAACAGGTTCGTGGCGCCAACGTAGGCCCGTAACCCGTTTACGAACCCCAGCGAGCGCGTCAGGGAAGCGGGCAGCGAGTAACCGAGCTGCACGTTTTTCAGACGCAGGAAAGCCGCACTTTCGACAAACCGGTCGGAAAACCGGTTGTTCCCGGCCGGGTCGGAACGAACGGCGCGGGGGATCGTCGTTGAGGGGTTTTGTGGCGTCCAGCGGTCCAGTGTCGTTGTCCATTGATTGGTCCCTGCTCCGCTCATGCTTTCACCGGCGGCCCGCCAGCTATTGTAGCGATACACGTCGCCGACGCCCTGGAAGAAAATCGACAGATCGAAGCCTTTGTAATTACCACCCAGACTAAATCCGTAATAATAGCCCGGAATGCTGCTGCCCAGAAAGGTCCGGTCGTTGGTGTTTACTTTTCCGTCGGGCGTCTCCGAACGAATCTGACCGGCCTCTTTCGGGTCACCGTATACATCCTGGAAATACATGTCGCCGGGTGCGAAATTGGTGTTGTTGATGGCATCCGAATTCTTGGCTTTCCAGGCATCGATTTCGGCCTGGTTCTGGAAAATGCCGCCTTTCTTATACCCCCAGAGGTAATTCATCGGCTGACCCACTTCAATCCGCCCGAATTCATTTCCGAACGGCAGGTTCTGGAAGGTCGATTCCACCCGGTTTTTCACCGTGGTCAGGTTTCCGGAAATGGTGTACCGAAACTCTTTGCCAACCGTGCCGTTGTACCCAAGCTGGAATTCCATCCCACTATTGCGAACCGACGCGATGTTCAGAATGGGCTGGTTCTGATTGCCCACACTGGCGGCCAGGTTGGCCGCCTGCAAAATCCCGGAAGTCAGGCGGTTATAGTATTCGACGGTGGCCGTCAGCTTGCCTTTCAGGAATGATCCATCGACGCCTAAACTGGCGGTTTTACCGATTTCCCAGGTCAGGTCCTGCACCGGAAAATCGGGGAGCGAGGTACCGTTCAGCAAGGTGCCGATACCGTTTCCATTTCCCGACCCCAGCGCATAATCGGGCGCATCGGAAATAAGCGAGAGGTAGGCAAACGAACGGGTTTCCTGATTCCCCAGTTTGCCCCAGCCTCCGCGAATTTTCAGATCATCGATGAAGGTAGCGGTTTTCATGAACGGCTCAGCGCTAATCCGCCAGGCCAGCGAAACCGCCGGAAATGTTCCCCATTTATAACCCGGTGCAAACCGCGAGGCTCCATCCCGACGAACGGTCGCATCGATGTAATACCGGCTGGCGTAATGGTAGCTCACCCGCCCCAGATACCCCTGCAAAGCATTTTTGTCGCGGAATGAACTGGCATTCGTATAGGGCTGAATGTTGGTCAGGCTGCGGAACTCCGGTTGGGCGTACTGAATCTGGGATGCCCCCCCTTGTAAGAACTCATAGGTGTACTTCTGATCCATTGCGTTCAGCAGTACGTCAATATTGTGATCACCAAACGACTTGGTGTAATTGATACTGAACTCTTTAACCAGGTTAGCGTTGCGCGAATGCCGTTCGCCATAGGTGCCTTTGGAAGTGCCATCTCCCACCGAATACGGATTGCCCGGATTTTGCAGAAAGAGGTAATTGTTCACGGCAGTCCATTCATTCCGGCGGTTATAATACCAGTCGACGCTGAGCGTTCCCTTGAACTTCAATCCCAGAATCGGTTCCACCTGCACATAGGCGGTTCCGATATTCCGTAAAAGCGCATAGGTTCGGTCGGAGGTAGCGACCATTCCGTAGAGGTTGTTGTTCGTTTCCGGCCCCCAGAGCAAGGTTGTCGCATCGACCACGTAAGGTGGAATTGAGGGCAGATACTGCGGCCGTGACGCAATGGGTGCGCCCAATTCGGGGTTGGGTTTGAAGGTTAAGTTGACGGAAGGTGCGTAACCCAGTGGGCCATTGGGATCGTAGATGGGCTGCCAGGGCGAAGTGTCAGCCGCGTACTGCAAGGCGCTCGGCGTATTATCGACGGCTTCGGAATAGGCCAGTCGGTACGTCAGCCCGGCTGATAGATATTTCGACACCTTCGTATCCACGTTCGTGGCCAGCGAATACCGCTTTAACCGGTTCTGAATCAACGGTCCTTCGGTGTTCGTATAACCAGCCGATACGTAGTAACGGGTCGCATCGTTTCCGCCCGAAACCCGAAGACTATAGTCAGTATTGGGGGCGTTTCGGTTCAGCAACGGGGTTTGCCAGTCGGTGGTCGGCTTATTGCCCAGGTAAGCCGCGCTGGTAGGATCGAACTGGGCGGGTATGTTCTTGGCTTCGTTGGGGTTGTTGGCGTAAGCTTCGCGGTAGAGCGCCACAAACTGCGACACATCCAGCATACTTAATTTTTTCGTGACGTTCTGAATGCTGTGCGAAACGGAAATGTCGACTTTGGGCGTACCCCGCACCCCTTTCTTCGTCGTGATCAGGACGACTCCGTTGGCGGCCCGTACCCCGTAAATGGCCGCTGCCGACGCATCTTTCAGTACCGACATCGACTCAATGTCATTGGGGTTAATCATCGACAAAACGTTCACATTGCCCCGAATGTCGCGAACGACCGAGCCGCTGGCGTTATCGGTCCCCGAGCCATACTCCGTCAGTGGAATCCCATCGACCACATAGAGCGGTTCTGCATTCCCGAACGTGCTGACCCCCCGGATGCGAACCTGCGGACGAGCCAGCGGGCTACCGCCGGGCGTCGATACGTATACCCCCGCCATTCGCCCCTGCATGGCCAGTTCCGGTGCCTGGGCTATACTTTTGCTGATTTCTTTGGACGAGACAGTCGAGATAGCTCCCGTCAAATCCTTCTTTTCCCGCGAACCGTATCCGATAACAACCACCTCGCTCAGAGCCCCTTCTTCGGCGCTTAACAAAACCGTATAGTCGGTGGCATTGGTAATCGGAATTTCTTTTCGGATGTATCCAACAAAAGAAACCACGATTTGCTGAGCCGAGGCCGGTATATACAGGCTGAAATTGCCATTGGCATCACTGACCGTTCCTTGGGTTGAGCCCGCGATAACAATGTTGGCTCCCGGAAGTGGGCTGTTATTGCCCGCGTCGAGCACCTTTCCTTTTAGGGTGCGGGTTTGTGCATAACTGCTACTGAAAAGAAGTAGCAAAATCACTACCATTACCAGCTTCCCGGGAATAAGGTACAATTTGTTCATACGTATTGATCGAATAAGATTTGCCCTTTTGATACTAAAATTGGTATCATTAAAAGATACCTTTGTCCTATTCTGTCATAGGTATGCGGCCCCTGAAGCTTTTCTTTCTCTTCTGTTTTTTGAGCCTGCGGGTGTATAGCCAGGTCTCATTCGAGCACCTGACGACCGCCGACGGGTTGTCGCAGAGTACGGTTTGGGCCATTGTGCAGGATAAAAAGGGCTTCATCTGGATGGCGACCTCCGACGGGCTCAACCGCTACGATGGCTATAGCTTCAAGGTCTTCCGCCGTCAACCGGGCCGGAAGAATAGTTTGCCCATCAGCAACATTGCCACGCTTTATGCCGACCAGCAGAATACGATCTGGGTGGGCCCGCGCAACAACGGCCTGTGCCGGTTACGTCCCGATGGCGAAACGTTCGATCACTTTCCGCTATCTGCGCCCGGACAACCCAATGGGCAGGTTAGTATTTCCTGTTTTACGGAAGCGAATAACCGGCTCTGGATCGGAACAACAGAAAAGGGGTTGTTCTATTTTGATTATGCAACGCAGCAGGTTGGGCATTACGACGATGCCCGCATCGGTTCATCGGTTACGGCCTTGTATCGGGATGAAACCGGTAACTTATGGATCGGGACAACCCGGGGCATCTTGTTGACACTTGCACCAAAAACCGGTATGCTCAGCTCGTATTCCATACCCTTTGCAACCGACGTGGCGGTTCACCACCGCTCCATTGATGTCATTAAAAAGGACCATTTAGGTCGAACATGGGTCGGGACAAATGGGCGCGGTTTATTCCAGTTTGAACTGGAACGAAAGCAATTTCGGCAGGAGTTGATCAAGCCCGGCGTGTATGAAACCGTCAATATCATCACCGACATTATCGACGATAAAGCGGGCAATCTGTGGGTGCTGACCGATTACGGAGCCTGGTTCTATCCCCAGGGACAGTCCACCCATAAAGTTTATCTGCTACCCGACAGCGAAGACGGTCACAGCCTGAGTACCCACGCACTAAAACGGGGTCTTTGCGATGCCGACGGGAATCTCTGGATCGGCACCTGGCAAGGCGGTATCAACATTCGCTACGCCCAACCCGAGCGGTTTAGTTCGTTTCGGCATGAACCCCACAATCCCCAAAGTTTGCTGGCCGACCGGGTCACCGCCGTTGCGGCCGACCAGCAGGGTAATCTGTGGGCAAGTTCCATCAAAGGGTTAACGGCTCTATCGCTCAACCGGCAGCAATTTCGCCGGTTTACATCAGCCAATTCATCTTTAAAATCCAGTGACATTAATCTGCTGTTCCGAACCCATACGGGCAATATGCTGATCAGTACCTGGACGGCCGGATTTGCGTTGTATGATCCGATCCGGAATCGATTTGCGCCCTTTATGCTTCCGGGCAAAAGCAAGTCGGTCAAAGCATTTGCGGCTTCGCAATCGGGCCGAATCTGGATTGGAAGCCACGAACGGGAATTGTACCTGTTCGATGAAAAAACCGGACGGCTGGAACCGGTAAAATCCCCGGCATTAGCGCAGGTTTTTCAACAATTCGATCTCAATGTTCTGGTGGAAGACGCGTCGGGGAATTTGTGGATTGGGACCTATAATTCCGGGTTATTCCGCTGGAACCGGCAAACGGGAGCGGTTCGCCATTTTTCCAGCAGCGACAAACCGGGGGCGCTGGGCAGCAACAGCATCACGACTCTCTATCAAGATCCACAAAAACGGCTCTGGATTGGCACCAACGGTCATGGACTTCAGTTGTTTGATACCCGCACGGAAACCTTCCGGTCGTGGACAACCAAGGATGGGCTGGCCAATAACTTTATTGCGGGCATTATCGAAGACGACCAGCGAAACCTCTGGCTATCGACCAACGGCGGCATTTCGTGTTTCAATCCGGCCACTAATCACATCGACAATTATGACCAGAACGACGGGCTGATTGGCAAAGAATTTCTGCCCGATGCCTGTACCCGGCTCCCATCGGGCGAACTGGCATTTGGGAATATGCAGGGGTTAGTCGTTTTTCATCCCAGTTACGTCCAGTCAAGAACCACTCCCCCGGCTGTGTACCTTTCCGATCTGAAACTTTTTAACCGGCCCGTCAATCCCGCAGATGCCGACGCACCGACGAAATTGGACCTGACAGACGTCACAAGGCTGGTTTTTCGACCCTTTCAGACGGTATTCACCATCGATTTTACCGCCCTGTCCTTTCTACCGCACCGCAACATCCGTTACGCTTATCAACTCGTTGGATTCGACGCGGATTGGAACTACGTGGGTTCACAGCGGTCGGCTACGTACACTAACCTGCGCGAAGGCGACTATCAGTTTCTGGTCAAAGCTGCCGTCGGAAACAGTTCCTGGAGCCCGGCAAAAGCAGTACAGATCACCGTACTACCGCCCTGGTACCGTACGTGGTGGTCGTATTTATTGTATGGGTTGCTGTTTTTGAGTGCGTTACTAACATTCCGCCGAATCGTTCGGATTCGGGAACAGTTAAAAGCCGACATCCGAATTAAACAACTGGAAGCCGATGCCATCAAAGCGCTCGACGATGCCAAAACCAGTTTTTTCACCAACATTTCCCACGAATTCCGAACCCCATTGACGCTCATCCTGACCCCTTTGGATAAACTTGTTTCGGAGCCAGCCTTTGGCGAGCGACTTCAGCATCAGTTCCAGACTATTCAGCGAAACGCCCAACGGCTGCTCCGGCTGATTAATCAATTACTCGACTTATCGAAACTGGAAAGCCAGAGCCTGGTGCCCGATATCAGCCGCAATGATCTTGTTTCCTTTGTAGAACGGATCGTCCAAAACTTTGATGAACTGGCTGAAAGCAAACAGATAACACTTTCGTTTCGAAGCCATTACGATGGCTTTGAGGTTTTTTTTGATCCTGATATTGTCGAGAAAGTGATTTATAACCTGCTTTCGAACGCATTCAAATTTACCGCGCAAGGTGGGGAAGTTCGCGTCAACCTGGAGCTGATCCCGTCCGCAAAAACCGTACGGATTACCGTTACCGACACCGGACTGGGTATCTCGCCGGAGGCCCAGGCGCATATCTTCGAGCGGTTTTATCAGGTAAATGAACAACACACACAGAAAAAAGCGGGCAGTGGCATTGGGCTGGCGCTTACCCGCGAACTGGTCGAATTACACAAGGGAAGCATTACGGTCGAGAGCGCAGAAAATGTGGGCACTGCGTTCACAGTGACCTTGCCGCTCGATGCCCAGGCGTTCCCACCGGACTGGCTATCCCAGCCGTCGGAAGTACCCACCGAATTGGCAAAAATGCTGTTACCCACGGTATTACCGGAACAGATCACTACGTTACCGACCAAAGCTTTACCCATCTTGCTGGTGGTCGAAGACAATGAAGAGCTTCGGCAATTCCTGAAAGAAAGCTTTTTGGGAACCTATCACGTCCTGACCGCAGCCAACGGCCAGCAGGCTTTAACGCTGGCGCAAAAGCACATTCCGGATCTCATTCTGTCGGACTGGCTGATGCAGGAGATGGACGGCACCGAACTTTGTCAGGCCATCCGGTCCAACGAAAAAACCAGTCATATTCCGTTTCTGCTGCTGACATCACGCGCAGCCAATCAGAGTCAGGTGATGGCCTTCGGTTCCGGAATCGATGATTACATGACCAAACCGTTCAACCTGTCGATTCTCGAAACGAAAATTAAAAGCCTGATTCAGAACCGACAGATTCTCCGTTCCCACTGGCACAAAAAGTTGCGGTCTTCTCCCTCCGACCTCCAAATGCCACCGATGGAAGAGCAGTTCCTTCAGAAAGCCATTGCCAGTATCGAAGCCCATATCGATGATCCGCATTTTGATGTGGAGCAACTGGAAGAAGCCATGAACCTGAGCCGGATGCAATTATACCGGAAACTAAAGAGCATTGTCAACCTCTCGGGCGCCGAATTTATCCGACAGGTACGCCTAAAACGAGCCATGCAACTGTTGGAAAGCGGTCATTATAATGTTTCGGAAGTCGCCTGGCAGGTGGGCTTCAACGACCCGGCCTATTTTAGCCGTTGTTTTAAAAAAGAATTTGGGAAAGCCCCGCTGGAGTTTGTAGCCAAACTTTGATCCCGTTGAGACCCCAATGAATCCAAATGCACTGGCTACGGCTACAATCCCCGGCCAGGAATTCCCTCTTCATACGCCCTCTTTTGCCAGCATATCGGTGGCTTCGGTATCCTGATATTCCTGCGTGAGTTTTTTCAAATCCCGTTTCAACTGCGTGATGATGCCCCGGTTTTTCGGATTGGCGTAGTCATTCTTCATTTCGTTGGGATCGGTTTTCAGATCAAAAAACTCCCAGGATTCGCCGTTCCCGTAGAAATAAATCAGTTTGTAGCGCTCCGTCCGAATGCCCAAATGCGCCATGACCCGGTGATCGTACGGGTATTCGTAGTAGTGGTAATAAATGGCTTTGCGCGATTGAGCGGTTTTAGGCAGCGGCAGAAACGACTTTCCCTGCATATCGGCCGGAACCGGAACACCCGCCGTTTGCAGAATCGTCGGCGCGAAATCGGTGTTGACGAAAAGCTGTTTGGTTCGGGTACCGGGTTTGAGTTGGGGCGGATAGCGGACCAGCAAGGGCATGTGCAGCGATTCTTCGTACATAAACCGCTTGTCGAACCAGCCGTGTTCGCCCAGGTAAAAGCCCTGGTCCGACGAGTACATGATCAATGTATTATTCGTCATACCGTGCTGATCCAGGTAATCCAGCACGCGACCCACGTTTCGGTCGACGGATAAAATGCACCCCAGATAATCGTGCATGTAACGCTGAAACTTCCAGTTATCCAGTGCTTTCCCGGTAAGATTTTGTTCTTTAAACGCTTTATTCAGCGGATCGTAATACGCTTTCCAGGCTTTGAGTTGCGCCGGATTCATCCGTTTGATGATCGGCATGGTATCGATATCGACTTTCAGATCGAGGCCGAACCGTAGGGTGGGCGTTGCAATCTGCATGTCCTGATGCTGAGCTGCTTTGCGTCCTTCGTACGTATCGTAAAAGGTCGCTGGCATCGGAAATGTTTTGCCATCAAACGCGTGTAAATCCGTCGTATCAGGTTGCCATTCGCGGTGCGGGGCTTTGTGCCCAATGACCAGGCAGAACGGTTTCGACGCGTCCCGCCCACTGTCGAGCCAGTTCAGCGCATCGTCGGTAATCACATTCGTGGCATACCCTTCTTTCCGCACGGTTTTGCCGTCCATCTGAATGAAATTCGGATTGTAATACAGCCCCTGGCCAGGTACGACTTCCCAGAAATCGAAATACTGCGGAGTGGCTTTCAGGTGCCATTTACCGATCCAGGCGGTTTGGTAACCCGCCTGTTGCAAATACTTCGGAAACATGGCCTGGCTGGCATCGAAGGTTCCCTGATTGTCTCGGTGACCATTCAGGTTGCTGTATTTGCCCGTCAGCAGGGTAGCGCGGCTGGGCGCACAAATCGAATTCGTGCAGAACATATTTTCGAAAACCGCTCCTTCGCGCCCGATCCGGTCGATGTTGGGTGTTTTAATGTACGGGCTGCCGTAGGCGCTGATGGCTTTCAGTGCGTGGTCGTCAGAAAAAATGATGATGATGTTAGGGCGTTCCGTCGCGCGGGGTACCGATACACCGGAATGCCCATTCCGGTGCAACAGCGCTTCATCCGGTACCGGAATCCGGCTAATTGCCGCGAGGCCAATCAGTATGATTACGCCGAAAATGAGTTGGAAAGTTCGAAGCATGGTAAACCTTATTTTAAAACCAGGTCGCCCGTTTGGACATCTAAAAGTAAGGTAGATCCGCGTTCCAGCGACAGCGTCACTGATTTTCCGCTTTTCAGCCGGATGGTTCGTGGGCCGCCATCTTTGGTATGGAGCAAGAGCAGTCCGGAATTGGCATACGTGAAATCGTTCCGTTCGTTGTAAATATGACATCCGGCCTGCCGAAAAATCGCCCGAAAGCCTTCCGTTCCGTTGAGCGGTAGTCCACAGAAAACCGATGTAAAACCGCTCATTTTTTTACGGGCCGAAATAACTTGCTTGCTGGTTTGCAGTTCGGCCAACGGCTCGGCCGTTTTGTCATTCACCACTACGAGCGGTTCCACCGGACCGCTGAATTTGTAGTTGTACGCCGGTTTTAGAAACGAAACACCCGGCACCTGACTGCCGTCGATTCGTTCCAGATTCAGGCCTGTCAGCGATTTCACAAAGGATAAATCGAGTCGTTCGCCATTGGTGTAGCCCGTCAGGTAATTCCAGACCAGGGTTCGTCCGTCTTTCGCTACCTTGTTCAGAATAAACGTCCGTTGCGCATCCGTCAGTTTATAAACATTCATAAAAACCACGGCCTTATATGGTTTCAGATTCACGCGGTCCAGGTCGAAATCATAGACATGATCGCCGACCGCTCCGGATCGCATGGCCTGCTCAATGGAATGATCCAGGACGTTGACCGTAATGGGCAAGGGTGCCGATTTCAGGTAATAAAACACATCCTGGCTCCAGACGTACAGCACATCGGCTTCGGAATGATACGGAACCGTCAATCGCTTTTCGAACAGTTCCTTCTCGGCTTTCATGGCCGCCAGGTATTTCGGATCGTCCCACCAGCCAAACCCTTTCTGCGGCCCAAAATCGTAGAACCAGAAACCAATGCCCCGCATCAACGGCAACAAGGCACACCGTTTCATAATGTTGGCGTAGGTTGTGTCGTAGCGTGACGTATAGCGGATATTTTCGAAGTCATTTTTGAACAGATAGCCGTTGTCGATTTCGTCAAACCAGAGTTTACCGTGCAGCAGGGTCGATTCGATGATGCCGCGCGAATTCCCGGAGCCGCCCGCTTTCCGGCTATCGGGCCAGTAGGTCTGCGGAGCCGATAAATAATCGATGTAAGGACTATCGAGAACCTGCTGAATAAACAAATGCCCGCCCACGGTCTGGCGATTGAACGTCATGTGCAGGTAGCCGTAAAAAATACCCGTCACCAGCGGACGGGGCCAGTTTTCTTTGGCCAGTCGACAGAAATAGATTGCGTCGTCGGCAACAACCTGCTGCTGGGCGGTAAAGTAATCGATCGTCCGTTGATCCTGAACCGGATCTTTGAAAAAACCGTCCTGTGTTTTAAGTCGTTCCGCCACGTTCGGAACCGTCGCGTTGTCGAAGTCCGCGGAGGCTGATTGCCAGGCTTTGCGGAGCGCCGAAACCGTCTTGTATTTGGTCTTCAGCCAGTTGCGGAAGTAGGTCGTCATGGCCGGGCCGGTATCGGGGTCGTGTTCAATAAAACCCCAGTAGTGCCATTCGCCGTAAATACCGCCCGCGACGTGCATACCTATCAGGGCGTTGCCTTCCGGTGTTTTCGAGAGTTTCCGGCACAACTCAACCAGCTTCTGACCCGATTCCTGTCGCCAGCGCGTCGATGCCAAACTGGCCCGCAAAGCCGCGTGAATGTCGTGTTCTTCGTTGTGGTAGGGCGGTCCGGCCAGCAGGGTTGTATCGACAGCGGTGTCGGCGTACTGGGTGCATTCTTCCGGATGCGCCTTGTTCCACCAGAAGGGTGCATTGACGTGAATCCGAAGCACAACGCCCGCTTCAGGACATTGGTCGAGGACACCCCGGATTTGGCGCTGCGCCTTTCGAATATCAAGCGAATCGGCGTTTTTGTACCAGATGTCTTCCAGCCATAAATCAACCTGAAAAAGCCGAAAGCCAATCTGACAGAAGTTGTTCAGGTTTCGCGCAGGCACTTCCTCCCACGACCAGCGTCCGCCGTACGCATGGGTGAGCGCATAAAACGCGGGGGTTTGCGCTTTCCCGTTCACAAATAGCGTCGGCCGACCGTTATGCGGTTTTACCTCCGCCGATTGAGTCGATTGCGCCACCAATAAATGACCGCAAAAAAACAAAAAAAGGATTCCTGGCAACTTCATCATTAGCCGGATACGCTGGTCCCTTGTCATTTTGTTTTGGTTTTAAGCCAATCCATCAACTGCTCCTGGTATTCGCCCAAATAGCTGTGTTCAACGCCCTCAATTTCTTTCCACCAAAGGTTTACGCCCGCTTTCAGAAAATCATCTTTAAGTTTCCGGTTTTCAGTATTCAGCCATTCCTTTTCACCCCAAACCATCCAGACCGGTATATTCTTGAATTTGGCCGCTTCGTCGTAGGTTACATTTTTGCCCAGGGCGGCCGAATACAGCCCGACGGCGGCCCAGCGGTCCATCGTTTTCTGGGCGATGCGGAACGTCCCGCCCCCGCCCATCGAAAAACCGTAGAGGTATTGCCGTTTCGGATCGGTTTTGAATTGGTCATCGAAATCCTGCAAACATTCCAGAATGTCGGTTTCGGCAACGTCGCGATACCCTTTGTCGCCCCGCCCCCAGGGATACATCAAAAAACCGTCCCGGCGACTCATCTGCGCCGTAGCTCCGGCCGCTTTGGGTTGCAGGTAATCGTAGAGCATGTGCCAGGGCGGATTGTTGGTGCCGCCCCCACTCCCGTGCAGTTCGACATAAAATGGAGTACCGGTTTTGGCCGGCGAAAAACCGGTCGGCAAAAACAACCAATAGTAGCTGTTTTTTCCGTCAGCTTTGGATTGGAAAGCCATGATAAGGGGCCGGGTTCCCCACAGATAGGTTTCCCACCTGGCTCCTTCTCTCTGAAAAAAGGCCAGCGTCCCCACGGCGGCCTGAACGTGCTTGTCGTCCGGACGCAGGCCGTGCGTCGAATCCAGGCTCATTCGGATAACCGACTCGAAGTGACGTTTCAGAAGTGGATTTTTCTCTTTCGCAGCCAGCGTCCGCACATAAGCGACTAACTGCCGAATTTCATTTCGCTCACTGGCGAATGGCCGATTAGGCGTTTCAGCGGTTTTGTCCGAAGTCGCGGGCTGCGCGTAACCAGCGAAGGCCAGAACGACCAGACTGAACAGCAAACTGTATTTTTTAAAGACAACCGTTTTCATCTGATTTATCAGGTAATCCACCAGTATGGTTGAGGGGTTCCACCTGCAAACAAGGTGTCCGGCACGGCTTGCTTGTCCTGCTTTATCCTGAGAGTCGACAAAGTAGGACAACGACCTGACCGGCGTTGTCTTTCTTGCCATTAACACATTAAAGTCCATCCCAAAAAACGATGAAACCGCTTTATAAAATTCTGCTCGTTGTTGCATGGGTTGCCGGAAGTTTACCCACCTGTTTGGGTCAGCAACCTACTCAATTTGGCAAAGGAACGGATGAATACGGGGCATTTTTTAACAGCCTGAAAGAACAGCTCATTCATACGCAGTACCGAAAAACCGTTTACTTCGGCGGGAAAGAGCGGAAACAGTTTGTGCAGTGGATTCGGGACCACGTCCACGTCATGAAAGCCATGAAATACCTGGAACCGGATATCAGCAGTTTCTGGCAGTTTTTTATCGAGCAACAAACCTCCGAAGGGCTCTATTTTGACTATTATTACCCGATGGTCGCGCGGGAAAATCACCGGCTCAATCTATTCGAGAAACGGTATTGGAAGGTGTTTGCCCGGGATACCATCCAAATGCACCGGCTACCGGTTGAGGCCGATCTGGAATACCTGATGGTCGAAGGTGGGCATTACATCTGGCAGGCCACCGGCGACACGGCATACCTCAGAACCTGGATTCCCCGGCTGGAAAAAGGAATTCGTTATTCGATGACCGATCCCTTGCGCTGGTCGAAAAAACACCAGCTGGTGAAGCGGGGCTATACCCTCGACACCTGGGATTTTATGCAGCTACCGACCTCCCGGGCCGAATATGTCAAGCAGGGAAAAGACGTACAAACCGGTATTTTCAACATTGACGAAAACACGCCGATGGGCATTATGCACGGCGACAACAGCGGCACCTACGCGGCTTGCCGGCAATTGGCGCAGCTTTACACTTCGTTAGGCAATTCCGCGAAAGCCCGCTACTGGACAGAACAGGCCAATGGCCTTCGAAAGCGAACGAATGATCTTTGCTGGAATGGGACCTATTACGCCCACTTTGTTCCCGACGATCCGGTTCCCTCCTATCTGAAAATGGATCAGAAAACCACCCTGAGTTTGTCGAATCCATATGACATTAACCGCGGGTTGCCGACAGACGCCATGGCCCAATCCATTATTCGGACGTACCAGAATCTGAAGGGTAAAAACGTGGAAAATTCATTTGCGGAATGGTTCGGTGTCTACCCGCCCGTGGAGCCGAGTTATGCGGATTACCTGCCGGGTTCGTATATGAATGGCGGGGTGAACACGATTGTTGGCGGAGAACTGGCGAAAGCCGCATTTCAACACGGTTTTGAAGAATACGGCGTGGACATTCTCCAGCGGATGATGCAACTCAATGAGAAACATGGCGGAAAGCTTCCGGTATCGTACAAACCCGACGGTACGGTGGACGAAGGAATTCCAGATAACTGGGGACAGGCGGCCATCCTGAGTGCGATGATCGAAGGCCTGGCCGGGGTCGTCGATCTGGGGCATTCGTTCGAGCAGGTTGAGTTGACGCCCCGGTGGTTAGCCGCCGGGAAAAACGAAGCCGACATAACCGTCGCGTATGGCCCGTCAGGAAAATATGTGCACTATAAATACCTCCATGATCCGAAGCGCAAAACCATTAACGTATCCCTGCAAGGGGCATCAAAAACGTACAACTTTCGCCAGCTTTTACCAGCCGGGAAACGTCTGACCCACTTAACAGTTGATGGCAAAGCGAGTACCTCAACGTTGGAAAAAGTAAGGGGGAGCTTGTATGTAAAGGTTAACAACCTGCCCGGTGGGGAGCACCGCATCGAGATGCATTACAAATAAAAGCTAATGATTCACCAAAAAACTATGAAGCTGTTTAGACTTGACTTGAGGTATGACCTCCCCCCGCAAAACGAGACAAGTGATAATTAGAGATTTCCGGTGACAAAACAGGTCAAAAAACTTAATTTGTCACTATGAAAAAGACCAAATTCACCGAAGCGCAAATAGCTTTCGCGTTGCGGCAATCAGAGACCGGCACACGCGTCGAAGAGATCTGCCGCCAGCTGGGTGTTTCCCAAGCCACTTTCTTTAATTGGAAGAAAAAATTCGGTGGCATGGGCGTCTCCGAGCTACGTAAATTGCGGCAATTGGAAGAAGAAAATGCTCAGCTCAAAAAGCTTGTAGCCGACCTAAGTCTCGATAAGCAAATGCTTCAGGATGTGATAAAAAAAAAGTTGTGAAGCCACCTTACAAGAAGGAAATGGCCAATTGGCTGGTGACCAACTACCGAGTCTCGATCCAAAGAGCTTGCCGTTGTGTGAAGTTAGTTCGATCAATGTATTATTACAAGCAACATCGTCGTGACGATACTTTGTTGGCAATGCGAATGAAGGAGATTGCAACGACAAGGATAAGGTACGGTTTCTGGCGGATTTTTATCCTGTTGAGAAGAGAAGGTTTCAGCGACAATCACAAGCGTATGTACCGTGTCTACAAGACGTGTGGGCTGAATTTACGGACTAAGCGGCCCAGACGTAACCGAAGTGCAGAGCACCGACTAGAACGATTGGATACTCAAGGAATAAATAAGGTTTGGAGTATGGATTTTGTTCAAGATGCCCTCTTCAACGGTGAGCGATTTAGGGTATTAACTATAGTCGATAATTGTAGTAAGATTTGTCATGGATTACTGCTAGGCAAATCGTTGAAAGGAGCTGACGTCGCTGCTGAGTTGAATCGAATCTGCTTAATTGAAGGGTGTTTTCCTGAGCGCATTCAATGCGATAATGGCAGTGAATTTATCTCGAAAGAAATGGATTTGTGGGCTTATTCCAATGGAGTAACTCTGGACTTTTCCAGGCCAGGAAAGCCCACGGATAACCCATATGTAGAGTCATTTAATGGTAAGTTTCGCGATGAGTGTCTTTCAGTCAATTGGTTCTTGTCGCTGGCCGATGCTCAGGAAAAAATCGAGGATTTTCGATGGGAATACAACCACTTCAGACCCCATAGCGCCCTAAATGATTTAACGGCAGCCGCCGACGGTCCCAAAAGAATTTGTTAACTTACAACAAGAAGCACCGGAAACTCTAATCATTACCGTCTGAAAATCCGGGAGGACCTCAGTCACCGGAAATCTCTAATTATCACTTGTCTCGTTTTGCGGGGGGAGGTCACAATTTTTAAACTGTCCGAATTTTAGGGATACTTACAATAGTATAGACAAATACCCATCTTTCGGCAGACTTCAGCGACGGTTGAATGGTCATTAAAATAAACTAGGGATCAGTCAAGCAAAGCAGCCCCTTTCAAATCTTGTACAACTCAAAGATGGATGACCAGACGCTAATGCAAACATTGGGTTTAGTAATATAAGTTACTAATAGTGTTACCTTTTGAAGGCTTATTAGTAAATATCTGATTGACAATGCATTAATATAGATTGTTAATATTTTTTCAAAAAAAAAAACACCTTTTAGCCGGGCAAACGATTTGATATTTTAAATTGGGTCAATCAGGTATACAATTGCCTATTTTAATTATAAAGAAGGCGCAAAAATTGTATCAAGATCATATTTTGGAATATCATGTCTAAACAACAATTAAATACTGACTCACCTTTAAGCGTCAAGATAGAAGATGATAAGATTTTTGCACCGCTAAAAGATAAGTGGTTGATTATTAATCCATTAGAACGAGTAAGGCAAAATTATATTACGATTTTAGTCAATCAGTATGGGTTTGCTTTACAACAAATCGAACAGGACGTCGAATTAAATTACTTTAAACCTGGGCAAGGTAAAGCTAAAGCTGATATTGTTGTCTGGAAAAGTGAGCAAGACAGAAAAGAAGGAAAGAAGCCAATAATTGTAGTAGAGTGCAAGGCCCAAAACATTACAATTCATGAAGAAGATTATTTTCAGGGCTCCAATTTTGCGTTTTGGATAGAGGCAGACTTCTTTGTAATGACCAATGAGAAAGAAACCAAATTTTTTAAAGTTATTAAAGAGTATACACCTAGAGTAATTGAAGAAGTAGTTGAATTGCCAACATTTAAAGATTTCAGTAATTCTAAGAAGTTGCATGAATTCGAAACTAAGACTAAGGCATTCACAAGAGAGGAATTTTCTAAAGTACTTTTTAAGTGTCATAATATTATTAGGAATAATGATAAACTATCCCCTGAAGCTGCCTTTGATGAAATCTCCAAAATATTATTTATAAAGATTCGGTATGAACGGCAACATAGTATATCAAAAGCAATTTTCTCAGAAAAAGTATTTCAGAAATTGAAGGATTCTTTTGAAAATACAACTATTAACACTTCTTTGCCATTTTACCAACATCTCTTTGAGCAAACTAAGAAATCATTTATCGATGATGATTTGTTCGACCCAAATGACAGCTTGAAGATTCGTGAAAATTCATTTTTGCAAACTGTTCGTGAGCTCGAAAAATTTAATCTTTCTAATACATCTGATGATATCAAAGGCATCGCCTTCGAGGAATTCTTAGGTCGAACATTTCGGGGAGAATTGGGACAATTTTTCACGCCACGTACGATTGTTAATTATATGACTGAAGTTCTTGATCCGCAGGAAGGGGAAACTATTTGTGATCCTTGTTGTGGTTCTGGAGGTTTTCTTATTAAAGCATTTGAATATGTAAGGGATAAAATAGAAAAGCATATTCATGCTATTAAAGGAGAAGTTAAGAAGAGGTATTATACAGAAGAATATGATAGGCTGTCAAAAAAGGATCAGTTGATAGTTGATCAAAAGGTGCAAAAGCACTTCAAGTCGCTAAATGAGGAATTGGATCTAAATAATCCAAATGGGAGACTTCGTCGACTTTCTTATAATTGCATTTTTGGTACCGATGCTAATCCACGCATGGCTCGTACCGCTAAGATGAATATGATAATGCATGGTGACGGTCATGGCGGGGTGCATCACCATGACGGATTACTAAATGTTAACGGAATATATGATGGTCGATTTGATATTATCCTGACTAACCCACCATTTGGAGCAAGAGTTGAGAAAACATTGAATATCACTATTAGTGATTTACCATCAACTGCTAGAATTGAGCAATACAAGGCACGATATGGCGAAGATTACGAAGAAATAGCAGTGGCTCAAATACGGAATAATCTTGATAAACCTTTACTTAATTTATTTGATGTCGGCCAGTTCTCTGGTCTGACGGAAGTGCTATTTATGGAACGCTGCCTAAATCTACTTAAACCTGGTGGCCGTATGGGGATAGTGCTACCTGAAGGCGTTCTTAATAATTCAGCTCTTCAAAAAATTCGTGAATATATAGAAAGTAGGGCTAAACTAATTAACATTACGAGTATTCCACAAGATGTATTTATTGCCTCAGGTGCTACAGTAAAACCATCGCTAATATTTCTTCGCAAATTCACTGAAATAGAAGACGCTCAATATAAGCAAATTGTAAAGGAAGAGACAGAAAGAGTGAATTTAATGTATAACTCACAGTTAACTAAAGTAACAGAAGAACATGCTACCCAACGTGCCGAGCTAAAAGCGAACAAGTTCAAAGATGGTTTAAGAGATATAGATAAGCAATACCGAGAGAAACGTCGTGCAATTGAAGAAGAAATGGCAGAACTGATAAAACATTCTGTCAAAACACGATTTAATTATCCCGTTCCTATGGTAGAGGTTGAGAAAGCAGGAATTTCAAGTACTGGAGCCAAAATTGATAATGAATTGTTGGATGTAGCGAAAGAATACCGTGCTTATAGGATGTCTAACAAACTTTGGGAAGATAAGGGAGAGGGCGGCAATTATTTTATAAATGATGATGACTCAATGTCATATTTATCGTTAAGTGATGTTAATTCAAATGACCAAAAAAAAAGTATAATTACCGAAAATTTTATGTAGGTCTGTTTGGGGAAACCGCATCTAAACAGACCAACTTGTTGCGGTATTTAAAAATTATTCCACACTCTTTTTTAGCTAATTGGAGTGTCAGGTATACTCTTGATAACCAATTTGCTTTTCGACCAGACTTCTCTCTCATTCGAATCGGAACATTCCTGAAGCGATCTAAGAATGATATAATTATTCAGGACGAAGCCTTATATAAACGCATAACTATCCGTACTAACGGTAAAGGCGTTTTATTACGCGATGAAGAGGTTGGTAGTAATATTGGTACAAAAAGACAGTTTTTGGTTTCAGAAGGGCAATTTTTAATTTCAAAAATAGATGCCCGTAATGGAGCAATGGGTATAGCTCCAAAAGAGTTGGATGGTGCAATTATTACTGCTGATTTTTTGGCATTTGATATTGACCAAACTATAGCAAACCCATATTTCTTTTGGTTGCTTTCTATAACAAAACAATTTACTGCCTTTTGCCAAAGCTGCAGTACAGGTACAACGAATCGACAGCGATTAGACGAGCAATTATTTCTTGATTTAAAAATTCCGCTTCCGCCACTTGATACTCAAAAGAGTCTGGTTGCATCTTATAAGAGCGCTTTATTTGAAGCTGATAATAAAGAGACTAAGGGGAAGCAACTTGAGATGGAAATGGAAACTTATTTAAATCAGTTTTATGGAGTTACTAAGAATAAATATTCGCAGCTTAAAGGATTATTTTTTGCTGAATACAAAAACATTGATAGGTGGGGTATTGATTTTGCTGGTCTTAGAAGTGAATGGACTATACAACCAAATTTTCCGCTTTTCCGCATTGGTGACATTTGTAAGATAGGAAGTGGCGGTACGCCAAACCGTGGAGTTAAAGCTTATTATGAACACGGTGATATACCATGGGTAAAAACAACAGAAGTAATTAATGAAATTATTACTCAAACAGATGAATGTATAACCCAGGCCGGTCTGGAAAATAGTAGCGCAAGGGTTTATCCGGCGGGTAGCTTAATAATTGCAATGTACGGTCAAGGGGCAACTCGTGGCCGTACAGCAAAATTAGGCATAGATGCAGCAACTAATCAAGCTTGTGCGGTTCTGCATGACATTACTTCAAATTTAATTCTAACAGATTATCTATGGATTACTTTAATGCATGAATATAATCGATTACGTGAATTAGCTAGTGGTAACAATCAACCCAATTTAAATGCTAAAATGATTTATAACTACAAAATTCAAATTGCAGATATTATATCTCAGCAAAATATGATAAATTACTTTTTTGAGAAAAAAAATGAAATAATGTCCTTATATGGAGAAGTAAATGCATTAAGAACAGATGCAATAATGGATTTCGAATCTTCTATTTTCCTTTGATTATAATAATGTTAATTTCTTCAAAAAACTTCGATGCTACATATTAAGTCCTTATTTATTGAAGATTTTAGGATCCTGAATGGCTTTGAGATTAATTTCGAAAAACCAATTAGTATGTTAATTGGAATAAATGGGTCCGGTAAGACAACTATCTTAGAAGTTCTTTCAAAAATATTCAGCAATTTATATGGGTATTTTGTTGACAGGATTTCAATAGAACCAAATTTTAATTTTACTATTGTTTATGAAATTACATTTAAAGACGATTTTTTAAACATTGATTCTAATACAATTGAAGTGACAGCATCTTACAATCAAACTGGTTTTAATTTATATGCTAAAAATGATTCCTATGAGAGCCATTCTGTAATCGATAGATTGGGATATGATGGACTCTTTCCGAACGTGGTTGTCTATTATTCAGGTTTCTCAAAGAAGTTAGCTGATATAGGGCGCATACATGAGTTGCGATACAACAAGGAATTAGCGAATCCTTCTGAAAATTCTAAAGATGCTTTTGGTAAGGTAAAACCTTTACCAATTATGTATGTTAAGGATATTCATTTTGATATATTATTGGCTTCTCTTTTTGCATTACAATATGACGAGCAAATAGATGTTTTTTTTAATAATGATTTAGGTATATATAAGCCTCAAGACCGAACGATTATAGTATATATCAAAAGGAAACGGTTTCGTAAAAATGAAAATTATGATTATAGTGAATTTGGTGGTGCTCCAGGAGAGATCTTTAATTTCTTGAATGTATTGAGAGAAAAGAGTAATTTATCACCAGCAGTTGTTGGACTTACGCCCATAAAAGATCAGCTTGTTTTTGAATTTGACATTGAAAGATGGTATGAGGTAGCGGAATGGTGTCAAACTGAAAGGCGCCTTTTTAGCTTCTTGTATGCGTTAAGTTGTGCTGGTGTATTAGCAAAAGTATCAGTAAAATGTTTTAAAAATGGAGTTGAGAGTTTTCACACAGATCTTTCTGAAGGAGAAAGACAGCTAATAACTATTCGTGGTTTGTGCGAACTTGTAAGTACTGGCAGCACATTATTTTTGTTTGATGAACCGTCAGCATTCATGCATCCAAGTTGGCAAGATAATTTTGTAGTTAATGTTGCAAAAGTCCTTAAAGCTATACCTAGTAATTTACAAAGTCATTTTGTTGGAGCTACTCATTCTCCTTCAGTAATTAATCATTTAGATCCTGACGAAGGTGAGTTGTTTATTTTAGATAATGGGAAATTGCAATCTCATACAGGTAATTTTTATGGTCGAGATGTAAACTCTATATTAACTAATTATATGCATGCCGATCCAAGGCCAGAAGAAATTACATTAAATATTAGAAATTTAGGCTCACTAATAGATCAAAAAAATACAATGAAGCTGAAGAAATATTAAAACAACTTAAAAGTGCTCTTAAGACAAATGCAGACCCAGAATTAGTGAGATTAGAAACTAAGTTAAAATTTTTGAAGCCTAGATTGTGAATGAGAAAGATAGAAAAACCAAATCAAGATCCTGATCCTTTACTTATTTTTAAAAGTAGACAGATTGCAGCAGGCGTTACTCCTAGGTACAGTGATTTTCAAAACCCTGAAAAAGCAGAGTATGTCCTAGAATTACTTCGTGAACAAGGTTATTTGTGTGCTTATTGTAATGTTACGTTAGATTTTGGGGATGACATACCTTCAGTACGTGAGGCTGTTCGTTTGAAGTATATTTCAATAGAGCATTGGTTTCCACAACATAAATGTATCGGCCTTTTGGCACAAAAAAAACTTGAACATAAGAATCTTTTAGGAGTCTGTGGTGGACTTACTGATGCGCATTTTCATTGTGATAAACAAAGATCAAAATTTCCAGTTGGTGAGCAAGATTTAACCATTAATCCGGTATATTTGGATGAGATTTCATGTGAAGACCTTATCACTTTTGAGGATGGAAGCATTAAATCAGCAACCGGTAATGTTAATATAGATAATGATTTAGATAATATCTTAAACTTAAACTGTATCCCATTGATCAATAGGCGAAAGGCAGTAGAACAAGGTTATATAGAAGCTTTAAACGTCTTAGAGGATCAAGATGAAGTTGATTTAAATGATACTGTTTTTTTGAAAAAATTATACAAAGATGCATACGAGAATTTAAATGGTAGGGGCAAGGAAGATTGTATGGTAATCGCAGATCTTTTAAAATTGAGAATATTATCTTTATAATGTTTGTATTTTTAGTTTAAAACCTAACATTATTACTATAGTTGTTCAATATACCCATTTTTTAGAATTCCCCGTTCATATTAACTTAATATAAATTAAAAATCTTAATCAAGTTATGTAAGATTTTTTTATTGTCGTATCTTCCTTTATAAGGTACTACCCAATTTTAGGATCAGAAATCGGGTTTTGTTAATTGCAATTCTGTACTCCTTTTAGTGGTAATTAATAGCATTGAAAAAGGGCTGCCGGAATCCTTCGCCGATGCCTTGATAGTACTTCTGATAATTGTACCACTCAAAAAATCCAGTGGGCCCTTCTTCTAATTCCCACCCGTCTTAGGCTGGTCCAAGGCCGCCTTGGCCTTGAAATTAGGCGCGTACTTCTTGTGTTTCGTGCTCATTTCACCACTAGTTTACATCTTATTTTTCAACTTTGCTGGTGGTCCTAATTTTGGGGAGTAGTAAATTATTCAGACATAAAATATTATTTCTTTTAGATAGACAAATTAGGTACGGATTAATTAAGACTTTCAGTAATAGTTAATATTTGCGAAATCTGAAATGTTGTACCTAATGCTGTACCTAATCCATTTTTCAATCAAAAAAAGCACCCAGCTTTTCAACTAAGTGCTTCAGTCACAGCGAGTACGAAAAGAGCGGGAGACGAGTCTCGAACTCGCGGCCTGCAGCTTGGGAAGCTGCCGCTCTACCAACTGAGCTACTCCCGCTGATGAACTGCAAATGTTTATAGAAAGAATGGAAAAGTCAAGCCCTTCAGCGTGAAGGGAAAGTCGATGAAGCGGTTAGTGCGGTTTACACGGAAAAATAAAATTATCCGCGTAAATTGGCTTATTCAATCCCATCCGCCAGCGCGTATTTTGTATTGACCCAAAAACCGTTGATCTTTCGCGTAAATCCTGACCCTTTCTATGGAAACAAAATCTCCGCCCGAGTTTAAGCCTTATATTCCCGATCACCAGTCGACGGCCGAATTTACGCTCAAAGCCGTCATCACCGGCGCCCTTTTCGGGGTATTGTTCGGAGCCGCTACGGTTTATTTGTCCCTGAAAGCCGGTTTGTCGGTTTCGGCCTCCATTCCCATTGCCGTGCTGGCGATTTCCCTTGGTCGGCGGTTTTTGAAAACCACCATTCTCGAAAATAACATCATCCAAACCACCGGCTCGGCGGGCGAGTCCATCGCATCCGGGGTGGTTTTCACGCTACCCGGTTTTCTGTTCCTGACCGACGGCGTAGGCGAAGATTTTTTCAATTACTGGACCATTCTGACGCTGGCGATTCTGGGCGGACTGCTCGGAACGCTCATGATGATTCCGCTGCGTCGGGCCCTGATCGTGGAGGAACACGGCAAGCTGCCCTACCCCGAAGGCACGGCCTGCGGCTCCGTACTGATTGCGGGTGAGCGCGGAGGTGATTTTGCTAAAATGGCTTACCTGGGCCTGGGAACAGCTTTGCTGTACGCCATTTTCCAGAAAGTATTGCACGTGATTGCCGAAGCGCCCACCTGGGCAACGAATCAAATCAATCGCTATTTTCCGTCGGCACAGGTGTCCGGCGAAATTACACCGGAGTACCTGGGCGTCGGTTACATCATCGGGTTTCGCATTTCGGCGGTGTTGGTCGGGGGCGGTATTCTGGCGTGGCTGGCGTTGATTCCATTGCTGGCCACACTGGTTCCGGGCGATACCATTGCCCTTCAGTTGATTAAACTCGGTTACCTGTCGAACCTGCAAACGGCGGGCGGCCCGGGCGGCTGGAACCCCACCACCCACGGTTTTAACGACACGGCGGCCGCCATTTACCGGGCGTATATTCGACAAATTGGCGCGGGCGCCGTTACGGCAGGCGGTTTTATGACCCTGATCAAAACCATTCCAACCATCGTTTCGTCCTTCCGCGATAGTTTCAAAAAAGTAGATGTTGCAGCCGAAGGAGCGCAGGTCCGGCGGACGGAGCAGGACCTGTCCGTTCGGGTCGTCATTTTCGGCAGCATCGCCCTGGCGGTTTTGATGGTCATTTTACCGCAGATTCCCGGCGATTCGATTCTGACGAAAATCCTGACGGCCATTCTGGTGGTCGTCTTTGGTTTTTTCTTCGTGACGGTTGCCAGCCGGATCGTGGGGCTGATCGGCTCGAGTTCGTCGCCGGTTTCGGGCATGACCATCGCCACCATCATGGGCACGGCTTTGGTGTTCATCGGGGCCGGGCTGACGGGTCGAATCTACGAACCCGCCGTACTGGTGGTAGGCGGAATGATCTGTATCGCAGCGGCCAATGCGGGCGGTACCTCCCAGGATCTGAAAACCGGTTACCTCGTTGGGGCAACGCCCAAATACCAGCAAATCGCCCTGTTCATCGGCGTCATTGTTTCGTCACTGGCGGTGGGCGCAACGGTGAAAATCCTGGATACGCCCACGCCGGATCTGGTGGCGCAGGGCATTACGCACGCCATTGGCAGCGACCGGTTTCCGGCTCCGCAGGGAACGCTCATGGCGACGCTCATCAAAGGGCTGCTGTCGTTCAACCTCGACTGGCAGTTTGTGCTGGTGGGAGCCTTTATGTCATTCGTAGTGGAAATTTGCGGAGTCAGTGCGCTGGCGTTTGCCGTGGGTCTTTACCTGCCGCTCTCAACGACCCTGCCGATTTTCGCGGGTGGTTGCGTGAAAGCCCTGGTCGACTGGAATTTCAAGCGGAAAGGCATCGTCGAAGAAGATGCCGATCTGGGCCGGGGCAGCCTGTTCTCAACGGGTCTGGTGGCCGGAGGGGCGCTGGCCGGAGTTGTTGTTGCTTTGTTGTCTGTCAACGAATCGGTGTTTAATTTCCTTTCCAAACTGACACTGGAACCGGCATTGGAACACGCTTTGGGCAGCGAAGGCTATCAATTACTGGGTGCGCTGGCGTTTTTGGCACTGGCTACCATTCTGTACCGGGTGGCCATGAAGCGCGCGTAAAAGTACCGAATCGAGCAGTAACCCAAACCTGGTCTATTTTATGAAATCGTCCAAACCCGTAGCCGGTTTCTACCTGGCTATCTGCACATTGCTTACCGTTTTACCCGGTTTTGCCCAGCAGGAAACCGTCACTTACGGCCCGGATTCGGAACGCCACGAGGGCGTGCCCAGAGGCCAGGTAACCAAATACGTCTGGAAAAGTAAGGTGTTTCCGAATACCATCCGGGAATATTACGTCTACGTTCCGGCACAATATAATCCCAATGCACCAGCGGCTTTGATGGTTTTTCAGGATGGGCATACCTACGTAAAGGAAGACGGCGATTTCCGGGTGCCGGTGGTTTTTGACAATCTGATCCACCAGAAAGCCATGCCGGTGACCATCGGTTTGTTCATCAATCCCGGCCAGCATGGCACCGAACTGGCCAAAGATCCCTGGCGGGGCGACAACCGGAGCTTTGAGTACGACACGCTCACCAATCAATACGCCCGGTTTTTGATCGAAGAACTCATTCCGGAAATCAGTAAAACGTACAAACTGGCCGATTCACCGAAAATGCGGGCCATCGGCGGTATTTCGTCGGGCGGAATCTGCGCGTTTACGGTGGCCTGGCAGCGGCCCGATTATTTCCAGAAAGTAGTGAGCCACGTCGGCAGTTTCACCAATATCAAAGGCGGTCACGTTTACCCCTCGCTCATTCGGAAAGCGCCCAAACGCGACATTAAAGTATTTTTGCAGGACGGCAGCAACGACCTCGACAATGCGCATGGCAACTGGTGGCTCGGCAATTTGCAGATGGATGCGGCTCTCAAATTCAGCAAATACGACTACAAATTCGTCGGCGGAACGGGCGGACACAACGGCAAACACGGCGGTTCCATCCTGCCCGAATCGCTGCGGTGGTTGTGGAAAGACTAACGCCGTTGGCTCAAAAACCACCAGATACAAAAGTTCTCGAAAAGTTATTTGCGCAAATCGCTTATATTCACACGCACAATGTAGAAACGGAGCCATTCAATCGGGCGCAGGTTGACGGGAAGGATGAGATCGATGGACGTCAACCCCGCTGAGTAATAGCTACCGGAACAAAAATGAGGGAATACTCTGGTAAAAAAGTAGGCATTATTGGCGCAGGACCCGCCGGTCTGACAGCAGCCTATGAACTGGCAAAAGCCGGAATTGCCGTCGACGTTTTCGAAGCTGGCCCGAATGTCGGCGGTCTGGCTCAATCCTTTGAGTTGTGGAATCAGACGGTTGATCTGGGGCCACACCGGTTTTTCAGCAGCGATTCCCGCATCAACAAAGTCTGGTTTGAAGTGGCCGGGGAAGACTACCGCATGGTCAACCGACTCACCCGGATTTATTACAACTCCAAACTTTTTTACTACCCCCTCAAACCGTTCGACGCCCTGCGAAAATTGGGGATTTTTCAGTCGATTCACAGCCTGAGTAGTTATCTGGCAGAAAAAATTAGGCCCACGCCCGACACCGGCACCTTCGAGTCGTGGGTGGTTCGGCGGTTTGGTTACAAACTGTATTCGACGTTTTTTAAAACCTACTCCGAAAAACTCTGGGGGATTCCCTGCACCGATCTGGACGAAGATTTTGCCGCCCAGCGGATCAAAAAACTTTCGCTGTGGGAGGCCGTCAAAAATGCGTTTAAAGGCGGAAAGGGCAATACCCACAAGACACTCATTGATCAGTTTGCCTACCCCATCGGTGGCAACGGAATGATTTATAACCGGATGGCCGATTTCGTCAGCCGACACGGCGGCAGGATTCACCTGAAAAGCCCGGTTTTTTCGGTCGTCACCGGAACCAACGACCAATACGGTTTAACGCAGGAAGATGGTACGACGCTCTTCTTCGACCACGTTATATCCACGATGCCCCTGACGTTACTGGTCAATCGGTTGCCCAATGTTCCGGTTTTGGTCAAAAACCGGGTGAATAGCCTGACGTTCCGCAACACCATTCTGGTTTACCTGAAAGTCGAATCCGACCGTCTGTTTCCCGATAACTGGCTGTATGTCCATTCGAAAGAGCTCCTGACGGGGCGCATTACCAACTTCCGAAACTGGGTTCCTGAAATAAACCGAAACGAGAAGGCCAGCATTCTGACACTGGAATACTGGTGTTACAACGAGGACGAAATCTGGCAAAAAACCGACGACGAGCTCATTCAGATTGCCTCGGAGGAATTGAAAAAAACGGGTCTGGTTGGTTCGGCGGCCATTTCCGCCGGTTTTGTTAAACGACTGGCCCGCAGTTATCCGGTTTATTCCAAAGGCTACAAGGATGTGCTGAAACCGGTGCAGGATTATCTCTCCAGTCTGAAAGGCCTGAGTGTGATCGGACGTTATGGTTCCTTCAAATACAACAACCAGGACCATTCGATTCTGATGGGAATTCTGGCCGCCGAGAACATCTCTTCCGACATGAACCACGATTTGTGGGAAATCAACACCGATTACGAGAGTTACCAGGAAAGCGCATCCATCGAAAATCTCCAATCGGAAGTCGCGTAAATAGACGTGAGACGCTAGACAAGAAAGTAAAGACGTTGCTCAACTTCAACTAGTTAAACGAACTGACCTGAAAAGGTAAAATCACTGGACCCGGGTAGAATCCGGAAACGAGACGGAATTGGGGAACGGGATAAAATCCATCGTATAAAAAACCGGACCTTTGCTGTACTACGAAATGGTTCTGTAGGCTTCGTCGCCCGACCTTCCGAAACCCACAACATGCGGGTGCGGTTTTGCTGGCCGTCATCATACGGCCCCAGATCGACGGGCGAATGCGTTTGACGTTGTAATGTTGGAAATATTCGTGCGCCAGAAAGTTGTACATCCGGTTTTTACCCGCCCGCATATTCAACTGATCCCCGCTGAAACTGATCGACGTGGAGTTCAAATGCTCAATGCCGCCCCCGCCGGGCCCAATCGCAATAAAGGGTAACGTGGTACAACTGCGACGCCGGATCGTCATCAGATTCGGTTTCTACAGTTCATTTTAACCATCTTTTGGCTCAAATCAAAGGCAGAAATTACTCACCATTGCGCCGGAGCGCGGGAATTTTCCGTCCGTTGGCGGAATGTTCAATCAATTCCGCCAGGCGTTTCCGCCGGGTGGCGTCCTGCTTCGCACTAACGACCAGTTTTAGGGCGGCTTTGCGGTACGAAGGTGCCTGTTTCTGGAAAAATTGCCAGGCAGTTTCGTTGGCTTTGAACTCCGCTTCCTGGGCCGCGTCGAGGTTCCAGCTTTCCTGCTCGTGCGAGTACAGCCCGGTTTTTTTCAAATCCCGCGCCTGATAGATGGCTAACCCGGCAGGTTTGACGAGATTCTGCCCGATCAGTTCTTCCATTCGTTTGAGGTTGACCGTGCTCCAGATGCTGGTCTTTTTGCGGGGTGTAAACCGGATCTGGTAGGCGGTTTCGTCGATGGATTTCCGAACGCCGTCGATCCAGCCGAAACACAGGGCTTCATCGACCGACTGCGGCCAGGTGATGCTCGGTTTGCCCGACCCCACTTTGTAAAAACCGACGATCAATTCCTTTTCGGTCTCGTGGTTTTTCTCCAGCCAGTGCCGAAACGCTTCCGGTGTTGCAAAAAATGTTGCCATAACGTATCCACAGATTGGCGGGCGCTCCCGTTCAGTCCGTGTGATTTAAGTTAGTACTGAATTATTGTAAGGCCCCCAACCGTGGCCTGTGTCTTTAATTAGTGTATGCACACATCTTTTAAGTTTAAATTCCAGTCGCGTAGCGACTTAATGTTTGTAGCGAAACCCGATTCGCGAATTCTTTCTTTGCCGGGAGGTCGCGTAGCGATCAAATAGAGTTCGGTCGCTACGTGACCAAAAAACAAACTCAATTGCTTTTTCTACAAACATTCGGTCGCTATGCGACCAAAAAGATGTGTATATACTCTAGGTGTCTTCACAGGCCACGGACTAAAGTCCGTGGGTACGTTAGAATTTCAGATTCTGGACCCGAACGGCGTTCAGAATGGCCAGCAGGGCCACGCCCACGTCGGCAAAAACCGCTTCCCACATTGTGGCAATCCCACCCGCACCGAGCAACAGCACAATGGCTTTGACGGCGAGCGAAAGGCTGATGTTTTGCCAGACGATCTGCCGCGTTGCCCGCCCAATTTTGATCGCCGTGACAATCTTCGACGGCTGATCGGTTTGAATTACCACGTCTGCGGTTTCAATCGTCGCGTCGGAGCCGAGCCCGCCCATCGCAATACCGACGTCGGCCAGCGCCACCACCGGGGCGTCGTTCACGCCGTCGCCGACAAAGGCCAGTTTTGCTTTCGGCGTCGGAGCCAGTTCCTGTTTTAAGCGTTCCACCTGACGCACTTTGTCTTCGGGCAGCAAATCGCCGACGGCTTCAACGCCTAATTTTTGGGAAACCGCCTGCACCACCACCGCTTTGTCGCCCGACAGCATGACGGTTTTCAACCCGAGTGCGTGCAGTTGCTGAACGGTTTCGGCCGCATCGGCTTTTTCCTCGTCGGCAATCGTAAAATAACCGGCAAACTTCCCATCGACGGCCACCAGCACCACCGTGAACGGAATGGCGGTAAGTGCTTCGTCAAACGACACGCCGAATTTTTGCAAAAGCCGGGCATTTCCGGCCAGCACGGTTTTTCCGCTAACCGTTCCTTTCAGTCCGTGACCGGGAATCTCTTCCACCTGTTCCGCCGATAACAACGGCTCCTTCAAATCGGCGTAGGCCAGAATGGCCGTGGCTACCGGATGCGTAGACTTACTTTCCAGGGCCGCCGTCAACTGCGTCAGTTCCTGACGGGTAATGCCTTGCGCGTTTACCTCCTGCACCTTAAAAACGCCCTGCGTCAGCGTACCGGTTTTGTCCATCACCACGGTTTTCACCTGCGTGATCAGATCCAGAAAAACCGAGCCTTTAAACAGAATACCGTGCCGGGAACCCGCGCCGATACCGCCGAAATAGCCCAGCGGAATGGATATCACCAGCGCGCACGGACAGCCGATGACCAGAAAAACCAGCCCGCGGTAAAGCCAGTCCCGGAACTGATAATCCGCGACAAAAAGAGCCGGAACCAACGTAATTGCCAGCGCCAGCGCGCAGATGATCGGGGTGTAAATTCTGGCAAACCGGGCAATGAACTCCTGCGTCTGGGCCTTGCGCCCGGTGGCTTCCTGCACCAGTTTCAGAATGCGCGACAGCTTGGAATCCTGATACAGCGTGGTCACTTCCATTTCCACCAGCGTTTGCCGGTTGATCATCCCCGCCAGTACATCTTCACCTTTACTAATCGTGCGCGGAACGCTTTCGCCGGTCAGCGCGGCCGTATCGAATGAGCCGGTTTCGGACCGCAGTTTGCCATCCAGCCCCACTTTTTCGCCCGGTTTTACCTGAATAACCTCACCGACGTTCACCTGAGCGGCTTTGGTGGGAACGGCTTTTCCCTCCCGAAAAACCGTCACCGTATCGGGCCGGACGTCGAGCAATGCCTTGATCGAACGGCGCGCCCGCAGAACGGCCGCATCCTGAAACAGCTCCCCAACGGTGTAAAACACCATTACGGCGACGCCTTCGGGGTATTCCCGGATCGCAAACGCGCCGATGGTGGCGACGCCCATCAGGAAAAATTCGGTAAAAACGTTGCCTTTCAGAATGTTAAGAACCGCCCGGCGCAGAACCGGCCAGCCAACGGGCAAATATGCCACAAGATACCAGACAAACCGCCACGGATCACGAAACCAGGTCGTGGCGTACTGATCCAGCAGAACACCGCCGAGGAGCAGCACCAGACTGACAGCAACGGGTCCGTATTCTTTTAGCCCTCCGAACCCCGAACCGCTGTTTTCGGCCGTTGCCGACCCGGTTTTTTCCAGATCCAGTTCATCGTGATCGTGGTCATGATCATGGTCGTGCCCGTCGTGGGAATGATGGTGATGGGTTGCCATATCGTTTAAAGTTCAATGAAAAAGTTGAGAATGCCGAGCGCAATCAGAATACCGCCGGTGATCTGTTTTTCGTGGTGTTCGAGCCAGTGCCATTGCAAACGCGCCAGTCCGCGAAACGACAAAGCGGTTAATCCAACCATGCACAGAATCGTTATTGCGGTATAGGCGACGCTGAGAGTTACGATGGCGGGCCAGCCGAGCGTTCCGGCCGTGAAGAAAAACGTCTCGATTTCCAGACAGGGCGACAGCAGCATGGCCAGTGCCAGCGTGCCAACAATCGCCCGCTTCGACCGGCCCGACAGCCCTTTCGGAACGTGTTCGTGGGCGCTGTGCGGGTTGTGAACGGCGAAATACACCAATCCCATAAAAATCAGGATCAGCGACGCGATCCAGCGGGTCTGGCTTTCGAGTTGTTCCGATAATTCGACACCGATTGCACCGATCAACACCCCCAGAATCACCGTGCTCAGCGTGTGGAAAAAACCGCTCAGGGCTGCCACACCCAATGTTTCGCGCATCGACCAGTTTTCGCTGCGGCCGATGAGCGCGACCGGAAGCCAGTGATTTGGAATTGCCGCATGAACGGCTCCCAGCAAAATACTACCAATTAGCAGGTTAAAAAGCATTTTCGTTTTCGTTAATGGCTATGACCGCCCTCTTCTTCCGAATTATTCATCACGGAATGCAGGTCGTACGCACCGGCAATAACCACCTGTGCGTCATTTTTTACGGTGGAAGGCAATGTTACCGCCTGATACCCATTTTCGGTGACGCCGGTTCGCACTGCGACGGGCCGAAACTGGTGGTGAACCGTTCCTTCGTGTTCCTCTTTTCCTTCATACACAAAAATCTGCGAACTCGTGCCCGACTTGATCACGGCCACCTCGGGCAAAGCCGGTTGCGGTTCGGTGCGGGTTTCGATCAGGGCCTTCAGGAAGGTGCCGGGCCGCAAATCGGTATCCGGCTTTTCCAGGGCGGCAAACACGCGCACCGTCCGGTCGGCCCCGGTTTCGCGGTTAATGTACCGAATCCGCCCGATCCGCTCCCGGTTTACGGAACTTCCATTCGTGCCAATGATCGATAACCGAACCCGCTGTCCGACCTCCACGCGGGCAATATCACCCTCAAAAACGGTTAATTCGGCGTATAAACCCGATGTATTCATCAATTCGAATAACACATCGTTGGCGTTAACAAACCGCCCCCGGTTGACATTCACTTCCGTCACCGTTCCGGTAATCGGGGAGCGAACGGCAACAGTTCGCGTAATTTTGCCCGCCGACAGCTCGCTCATCGACACGCCCAGAAGCGCCAGTTGCTGCCGAAGCCCTTCGGCTCTTGCGCGCAGCGACTTGACCTGCGAGGTCGCCTGCTGAAACGTCTTGAGCGAACCGACGTTTTCGCGGCTCAGTTCGCGCTGGCGTTCGTATTCCTGCTCCTGAAATTCGAGTTGGCTGACGGTTTCCAGGTAATCCTGCTGAATGCGAATAAATTCCGGGTTTTCGAGCATCGCGAGCAACTGCCCCTGCTTAACGGCCTGCCCCGGCAACAGCGGTGTCGAGGTCAGAATGCCGCCGTAAGGCGTTGAAACCGAGACCTGTTGCTGGGGTGGTATACCTATAACACCGTTGACGCGGATGAGGTTGCTGAGCGTACGCTGTTCCAGCCCGCCCAGCCGGATTCCGGCGGTTTTGAACTGCTCGTCGGTGAGTTCGACCAGCCCTTCTTCATGCGCTTCGGCGGGCTCAGTGTCCTTTTTAGCAGACTCGGTTTTCGCTTCCGTGGCTGCGTCTTTTGGGTGGTTACAACCGGAAAACCCCAGTCCGATTACGACCAGCAGGGCAATAAATGGGTTTATTTTCAATAGGTGTTTCATGGTTCAGTGCTTCCCAGGATGTATTCGAGGTTGATAATGGTCTGATTCAGGTCGTTCAGCGCAGCCAGATAACCGGTCTGAATACCGCTCGCCGTCCGCAGATTCTGGAATAACTCGATGTAACCGATTTCGCCAGCGCGGTATGCTTTATCGGCCTGCTGACGAATCAATGTCGCCTGCGGCAGGGCCGATTCTTCGTAGTACGTCAGCGTCTCCCGGTTTTTGCGGTACGTTTGCAGCAGCTCGGCGAATACACCTTCCAGGCTGCGCCGACGGGCAGTTAACTGCGCTTCGGTCCGCTGTTGCCCCAACTCGGCTGCCCGCACCCGCGCCCGGAGCGGTTTGGCTACAATCGGAATCGAGATGCCGACCTGCCCGTACGTAAACCGATCGACGCCGGTATAAAACCGGTCGGTTCCGTTGATGGTCTGGATGCCGCGCAACGACTGATTGACGACATTGAACGAATAATCGGGCTTGAGCCGCGACCGCTCAACGTCGGTTTCGCGCCGGGCAATTTCGATCTGCTGACGCAGCAGGGCCAGTTCAGGATTTTGATTCAGAGCCACCGAATCGGGGAGCCGCATGGCGCGGGCGATCAGCACGGAATCCGCAATCCGGGGCAACTGATCGGTTCCCAAGAGCGTTTGGAGCCGCCGGGACTGGATTTGCTGGTCGGCCCGGTTCTGGGTCAGCTGCATCCGGAGTTGCCGCGCTTCAACGTCAGCGGCCGTTTGTTCCAGCAGCGTACCTTCGCCCGTGCGTCGGCGGATGCCTGCCGCCCGAGATACCGCCGTAAAAAGGCTATCCTGCCGAAGTAGCTCACGGTGAAGCGTTTGCAGATAGGTCAATTGGTAATACGCTGCCTTTAGCTGCAAGGCCAGTTCCTGACGCGTCACCCGGTTTTCGGCTTCGGCTCCGCTGATTCGGGCGTCGGCCAGTGCTTTCTGGCTTCGAATCAATCCCGACGCGGGGAGTCGCTGCCCAATTTGGAGCGACTGATCGACGTAGCGGCTGTTGTACTGACCGGCGGTGACCACGATATCGGTTTTGCCGACATCGCTCGCCGTGCCGCGCAGGGCCTGCTGATAATCCAGGTTCAGCGCCGAAACCCGCACTTGCGGATTGTTCTGGAACGTCTGTTTGAGTGCCTGATCGAGCGAAAGCGGAACCGGTTGGGTGGGCAGTTGGGCGTTGCTATCAAGTGAACCAAGGCTTAATCCGAAGGTCAGCAAACTGATGATGGGCCACCAACCGGCGGCTACGGTTTTGGTTGCTGGCATCAGGGCCGGGTCCTTTTTCCCGAAACGTTGTTCGATCAATAAATACAAAACCGGTAACACCAATAAGGTCAGCAAGGTAGCCGTGATCAATCCGCCGATCACCACCGTCGCCAGCGGTTTTTGCACTTCGGCCCCGGCGGTATTGGACAGCGCCATCGGTAAAAATCCCAGCGACGCCACCGTGGCCGTCATCAGGACGGGTCGCAGCCGGGTGCGCGTTCCCCGGAAAATAGCCTCCATTAAATCGGTGATGCCGCTTTTTCGCTGGTAATTGAATTCCGCGATCAACACAATGCCGTTCAAAACCGCCACGCCGAACAGCGCGATAAAACCGACGGCGGCCGAAATGCTGAAAGGCATTCCCCGCAGCCAAAGGGCCAAAATCCCGCCAATAGCCGCCAGCGGAATTGCCGAAAAGATCAATAATGCCTGTCGCATCGAATGAAAGGTGAGGAATAAAAGCAGGAAAATCAGCCCCAAAGCCACCGGAACCGCCACCTGGAGCCGGTTTTGCGCTTCGATCAGGTTTTCGAATTGGCCACCATACGTCACGTAATAACCGGTCGGGAACTTCACCTGCCCGTTGATTTTCTGTTGCAGCTCGGTCACGACGCTTTCCACATCGCGGCCGCGCACGTTAAAACCGATCGTCAACCGCCGTTTGGCGTCTTCGCGCTGAATCTGGTTGGGGCCGGGAATGAGTTCAATTTTCGCGACTTCGGAGAGCGGAATCGCCGGGCCGTCGGTTGTGGAAATGGTCAATGCCTGAACATCGTTGATGCTCCGCCGGTTTTCGCCCGCCAGCCGAACCACCAGATCGAACCGGCGTTCGCCTTCGTAGACCAACCCGGCACTTTCCCCGGCGAAGGCCGTGCTGATGGTTCGGTTGACGTCGTCCACGGCCAACCCGTAGCGCGCGAGGGCTTCCCGATCCAGTTTCACCACAATTTGCGGCAACCCTTCCACCTGTTCGACGTATAAATCCGTCGCCCCGTTTACGCTGGTAACCAGACCGCTGACGCGTTTGGCGAGCCGGGTCAGTTCGTCGAGATCTTCGCCGAAAATTTTGACGGCCACATCCTGTTTCGCGCCCGAAATCAGTTCGTTAAACCGCATCTGAATCGGTTGCTGAAAACCGAACGAAATCCCCGGAATGACTTCCAGCGCTTCCGCCATTTTCCCGGCCAGTTCTTCCATATTCGACGCCGATGTCCATTCGGAACGCGGTTTGAGAATAATCATGATATCCGCGGCTTCGATGGGCATGGGGTCGGTCGGAATTTCGCCCGCGCCAATTTTACTGACCACCTCTTTCACTTCCGGAAACTTTTTCATCAAAAGCCGCTCAGCCTGGGTGGTTTTTTCCACCGTATGACTCAGCGACGAACCGGTAACGACGCGGGTTTCAACGGCAAAATCACCTTCGTCGAGGGTCGGGATAAATTCGCCCCCCAGCGTGGTAAAAAGCCAGACGGCGCCCACCAGCAGCAAAACCGCTACGCCCAGAACCAGCGTTTTATGCCGCATGACCCCGTGAATAACCGGGTTGTAAAGCCGCAGAAAAAAGTCCATCATCCGGTCGGAAATCGTGCGGTTGGTCGACTGCTGTTTGTTCAGCGCCAGCGCCGACATCATCGGTACGTACGTGATGGAAAGAAGAAACGCCCCGGCAATGGCAAAGCCCACCACCTGCGCCATCGGGCCAAACATCTTGCCTTCGATGCCCGATAAGGCCAGAATCGGCAAATAAACGATCAGAATGATGATTTCACCGAAGGCCGCCGAGGTCCGAATCCGGCTGGCGGACTGGTAGATTTCCTCATCCATTTGTGCCTGCGTCAGTCGGACTTGCCGATTGACGCCCAAATGGTGCAAGGTCGCTTCAACGATAATAACCGCTCCGTCGACAATCAGGCCGAAGTCAATGGCACCCAGGCTCATCAGGTTACCCGAAACGCCGAAAACCTGCATCATGCCAACAGCAAAAAGCATCGAAAGCGGAATGACCGAAGCCACGATGAGTCCGGCCCGCCAGTTGCCCAGAAACAGAATCAGCACAAAAATGACGATCAAAGCTCCTTCGATCAAGTTGCGGGTGACGGTGTTGATGGCCCGGCCCACCAATTCGCTCCGATCCAGAAAGGCGTGAATAGCAACACCTTCGGGCAGTGTTTTTTTGATCTGTTCCATGCGGTTTTTGACCCGCCCGATCACTTCGTTGGCGTTTTCGCCTTTCAGCATCAACACCAGTGCTCCCACGGCTTCGCCCTGGCCGTTGCGCGTTAAGGCCCCGTAGCGGTTCGCGGAACCGTAGTTGACCTGCGCCACATCGCGAATCAGGACGGGCGCCCCGCCTTTCGTCCGGCGAATTACGATCCGGCCAATGTCGTCCAGATTGCCAACCAGCCCTTCGGAGCGAATGAAATAAGCGTTCGGTTTTTTGTCGATGTAAGCGCCCCCGGTATTCTGATTGTTGCGTGCCAAGGCGGTGAATAAGTCGTTGATGCTGAAACCGTAAGAACGCAACCGATCAGGATCAATAGCGATTTCGTACTGCTTCAGCAAACCACCGAAGCTGCTGACGTCGGCCACGCCGGGCGTTCCCAGCAACTGCCGCCGAACCACCCAATCCTGCAACGTGCGCAGTTCAACGGGCGAATATTTCCCGGTAAAACCCGGTTTAGCGTAGATGACGTACTGGTAAATTTCGCCCAGACCGGTGGTGACCGGCGCCATTTCCGGCTCTCCGGTTCCGGCCGGAATCTGGCTGCGGGCGGTCGAAAGCCGTTCGCTGATTTGCTGGCGCGCCCAGTAGAGGTCGGTCGATTCCTGAAAAACAATGGTTACAACTGATAAGCCAAAGCGCGAAAACGAGCGGATTTCGCCGATTTCGGGAATCGTCGCCATGGTTTGCTCAATCGGAAAGGTAATGAGCCGTTCCACTTCCGGAGCCGCCAGCGCGGGCGAACGGGTGATGATCTGAACCTGATTATTGGTAATATCCGGCACGGCGTCGATCGGCAGACGGCTGAGCGAATAACCGCCCCAAACCACCAGTACAATCGTTAATAACCCGATAATCAGTTTATTGTGTATAGAGAAACGGATGATGGAATCCAGCATGCCGATACGGAGTTAAAATAAAAAAGGAGTTGAGCCGCCGAGATGGGGCGAAAAATGCAACCCGGTTGCACCGAAGTGATTGGGCGCACGTATCCAGCCTTAGCCGAGTTGAGGTGGTTGCCAGCAGGAAACCGGAGCAGACGGCAAGGCCGGTGCGAATCGTTTGTAACGGGGAGAAGAAAAAGAGAAAGCCGCAAAGGCGAACTGGAAAACCGGACAGGCTTCCAGCACCGTACCGCAACAGGCGCAGCCGCAGAAGGGCGAACACAAATCCGCGCCCTCCGAATCACCGTCGTGCTGGTGTGCGTCGCTCGTAATCGTCGCCGTGGCTTGCTTATCGACGCGCAACGACAGGCAGCCGTCGGCGCAGGGCCAGACGGACAAAACCAGCAGATAAACGCTCATCAATAAGCAAACCAGCGACTTCATGCCACAAAGCTATTCGAAAAAACCGTGCAACAGGGAGTCAAAAAGTAGTTTTTCGACCAGTTAGCGTTAACCGGAAATTTCCAGTCCGACCCGGATCGCTTCTTCAACCGGGAAATACCCCCGCTCCGAACCTTCGATGCGTAAATCCGCGCGGGTGAGCAAGGGAGGTTGCGCCAGAAATCTCGGCTCGGTACCGTGATGCGGTTGGGCAGCATGCGCCAGAAAAGGGTGACAGAGGTAAACCGTACCGGCTTTACCGGTTGCCGTCAGCTCGTTTCGGACCGGTAATTCCGCCAGTTTTCCGGCCAGTTCCCTAAACGACAGGCCCTGTTCGCCCGCCGGTTTTAACAAACGGGCCACGTCCCGATGCGATCCGACCCGAATCCGGGTTGGGGCGTCGTTTTCGCCAACATCCGAAAAAAGGAACAGCATCAGCAGCGCCCGGCCTTTTGACCGAATGTTGACCCGCCATTCAAAAAAATTGGCCGGATCGGCACCAGGAAAACTGGCGTCGACATGCCAGCCGGTGTCGCCGGGATCATCGGTTGACGGAAAACGAACGGGAAAAGTACCCATACTTCGGCAGGGAATCCACTTGCCCGGCCCCACCAGCTGATCAAAAGCCCGGTGGAGAATCTCCGTATTGGCGGCCTGAACAAACGGTTCCTGAGTATACATTCCCAGCCGGATGACCGGTTTTGTCCAGGTCGAAGGATCGTCAGGGTCAACGTCCATGTCGTTCCAGAGAATTTGGCGGGCGGCTTGGGCGATTTCGGGCGAAAAAGCCTGATCGATGCGGACAAATCCATTGTGAATGAATTCGTCCAGTTGATTTTTACTTAATACGTTTGGCATGAGCAATAACACTAAAAAGGAAAGACAATAGAAAAGCGGGCCTTTAAAAAGGCGCGATGTCGGAGCGACGAAAGGAGGGTATTAAAGCATTGGTGCCATTCTCATACGGGTAAAATTAGTGTAAAACGGAATTGTTTGCAAAAAAGAGCCTCAATGAATCAATTTCCGGCTGTTCGCCCGTTTTTGTACTATCCATACAATCTATACGAACTCTTTCAGAATTGTCTAAATCTAAGAACTTAATTGGAGCGATTTTGATTTTACGGTTGGGTGAAAATGCTTTTCGTGCTGATAATAAAGTTATTTTTGCCCGATAAAGCTTAAAAAGCAAATTGATTACAACCTGAATTTTTGAATTTTTTCCAGAATGAATTTTACCGTTTCACACCGTCTGTCACCCCGGCTCTCGACACGCAGTATCCGTCGGGGAGCGGTTGGTGCTTTATTTTTCCTACAAGGATTGTCCTTTGCCAGTTGGGCGTCGCGCATACCGAGTATCCAGCAGACGCTGGGCCTGTCAGAATCTGAACTGGGGGGTGTTTTGCTGGCCCTGCCGGCCGGTTTGATGCTTTCATTACCGATTGCGGGCTGGCTGACCACTAAAATCGGAAGTCGCAAGGTGGCCACGCTGGCCGTTGGTTTCTACGCCCTGACGCTGCTGAGCCTGGGATTTGCGCAAAGTACTCCGCAACTCATGGCCTTTCTCTTCGTCTTTGGGTTGGTTGGTAACATGGCCAACATCGCCATCAACACGCAGGCCGTTGGAGTCGAGGCTTTGTATGGCCGACCGGTGATGGCGTCGTTCCACGGACTCTGGAGTTTGGCGGGTTTTGTGGGCGCGATGGTTGGCGCTTTTATGATTGGCGCCGGGATTGTTCCCTACCAGCACTTCGCGGCCGTTCTATTCTTCGCACTGGCTGCGCTGGCGGTGGCTTCCCGGTATATTTTGCCGGAAGATGCAAACACCAATGCGGATCAACCCATTTTTGCCAAACCCGACAAAACGCTGCTGATTCTGGGCATTATTGCCTTTTGTGCCATGATTTGCGAAGGTGCCATGTTCGACTGGAGCGGTATTTATTTCAAGAAAGTGATTCAGGCCGACAAGGCGATGGTGGGCGCAGGCTATACGGCGTTCATGAGTACAATGGCGCTGGGGCGGTTTATTGCCGACTGGTTTGCCACTCGTTACGGGTTGAAACGGACGTTGCAACTGAGTGGCATTCTGATCGCGTCCGGTTTGCTGACCGCCGTTGCGCTACCGTATATGGGAACCGCCATTATCGGTTTTTTCCTGGTGGGTTTTGGCGTATCCTCGGTGGTTCCGCTGGTGTATAGCGCGGCCGGAAAATCGACGGTGATGTCGCCGGGCGTGGCGCTGGCTGCGGTTTCGACGATCGGTTTTCTAGGCTTCCTGATCGGCCCTCCGCTGATCGGTTTTGTCGCCGGAGCCTCCAGCCTCCGAATCTCCTTCGTTATTATTGCCGGAATGGGCCTGTGCGTCGCTCTGATGGCGAAGAAGGTGAAAGGGAATTGACCGCTGACCATTGACAATAGACCATTGGCTGGAACGAGTGGTCAATGGTCAGCGGTCAATCGTCTACTTTACTTTCTCCAGCAGTTTTTCCGGCTCGTCGGTCGTGATGAAGTCGGCTTTGCGTTCCAGCAGCCAGTTCATCATTTCCGGATCATTGACCGTCCAGACGTTGACGGTCAATTTCTTTTGGTGGGCTTCCTGAATCCAGTTTTCGTTTTTCTTCATGACAGCCTGGTTGTAATCCAGCCCGTATAACCCATCGGCCGCCAGCAGTTCGGGCGCTTTATCGCCCATCAGATAGGCCACATTGGCCGAGGGGTCGAGTTCTTTTACCTTCTTACAGACGTCGTAATCGAAGCTAATGTAGTCGACCAGCTTCCGGCCTTTCATCGCTTTCACGGTTTGAACGCATTTGGTCGCCAGCGCCAGCGAATGTTCCTTGCTGACTTTCGACGCCTTGACTTCCAGAATCAGCCGGGTTTTCTTCTGTTTCAACCCTTCTTTCAGGTAACTTTCCAGCGTCGGCAGTGATTCCCCGTTGGCGAGTTTCAGCGCCTGGATGTCGGCGGCCGGAGCGGTTTCGAGGTGAACGCCCTGTAAATCATGGTCATGGTTGACTACCAGCGACGAGTCCGCAGTCATGTGCACATCAAATTCACTGCCATAGCAGCCCAATTTGATGGCTTGCTGCAACGACGCAATCGAATTCTGGGGAGCTCCGCTGTTTTTCCAGGCGCCCCGGTGAGCAATTACTTTGGTTTGTCCCATACTTTGCACAACGGAACAGGTGGACAACAAGACAACGAATGCAGTACTGAAAAAGGCGGTTTTCATACGATTTAGCGGATTAACGGCGCAAAAGTAACACAGATACCATCATTGAAACGGCTATAGGCTAAAATTTGGGCATTCTTAATCTAAATGTAACATGACGCTGTTAAATTTAAATTTAGATTTGGTAACGATTTAACCTTTAATTAGTTAGAATATGTTCGCACGCGTTATCCAGGTGCCGTTAAAAACCGGCACCATTGCCGATGCCACCGCTTATTTCCAAAATTCGGTCGGCCCGGCGCTCAAAGAGCTGGACGGTTTCATCAATAGCCGGTTTTTAACCAATACCGAAACCAACAAATGCCTGATGGTGACCCTCTGGGTGTCGGAAGAAGCCCGGATCAATGCCGAAACCAACGGTTTTCTGCAGGGTGTTCTAAAAAATATGGGAGACTATTTCGCCGGTCCACCGACCATCGATTACTACGAAGTGGGCGTTCAGGTGGTTTGAAATGAGCCATTTCGCGGAGTTGAGCGGAGAGACTATTAAAAACTCTGCTTACCCGCCGGGCGGCCCCGTCCTCTTTCTCCGCTCAACTCCGCGATACAATCAACTTCACTTTGTCAACACCCTGACTGCTTTGCGGTTGGGGTGTTTTTCATTCGTCACTCAAAAACGGACACTCAGCGTCTTCATTCCCACGCTCAGCGCTTTTTATTTTCTGGCTTAGTAACCCCATTGCACCTTTGTCACATCGGATCGACAAAACGATCACAAAACAAACAACTACTAAAAGCCATGAAAAAAGTCCTTATTCTGATGCTCGGTCTGGTAGCCAGTACGGCCTCGTTCGCTCATTCTTCGACAAACCAACCCGAAGCTTCGCCCGCCCGGCTGGTGATGAACACCGAAAATAAAATCAAACTCTACGTTCAACCGCTTCAAACCAAAGGCCAGCTTGCGATTCGGGACACCCATGGTCAAGCCGTTTACAGCTCAACGGTAGCTCTTCAAAAGGGCTTGAGCCGCCAGTTCGATGTCTCCCACCTGAGCGCGGGTACTTACCGGCTGACGCTTGCCACGGATACCGAAACCCTGACCAAAACGTTCGTTGTGCAGGCTGCTCCCAACGAAAGCTTTGTTGTTCAGGAGCCTTAATCAAAAACCGGCAACGGCATCACGTTCGCCCACCCAGTATCCGGAAGCGTAATGCGGGGAAATACAAACCATCCGGTCTTCCGTTTGAGGACGCAAGGGCAAAGGTTGAGGAGGTATGCAAAGGCGGAAATGGTGCCGTGTTCAGCTTCGGTCGGGGTGCCGACAAAAAAGTAACGGCAGTAACGCTGGAGGTTCAGGGAATGTCTTTCAAAGGCGAAAAGTAACAATGAACAACTTTGGGCTTTTTGCTCCGTGCAGCATCCGCATGGCATATTACCTGATCACCAAGACCCATCTCTCATGAAAAAGATTACTCTGCTGGCCTGGCTCCTACCGGCTTTGGCGTTTGCGCAACCTCAGTCCCTTCAACAGGGGTTTCAAGCCCCGCCGAATTCGGCCAAACCACGCGTCTGGTGGCACTGGATGAACGGAAATATTACCGTAGAAGGCATCACGAAAGACCTCGAATGGATGAAGCGTGCCGGTATTGGCGGTTTTCAGAACTTCGACGCGAGCTTACTGACGCCGTCCGTGACGCCCAAAAAGCTGGTTTTCATGACACCCGAATGGAAAACTGCCTTTCAGCATACGACTAATCTGGCCAAAAAACTCGGTCTCGAAATGGCCATTGCCGGTTCGCCGGGCTGGAGCGTAACGGGTGGCCCGTGGGTAGCTCCCGGCGATGCCATGAAAAAGTACGTCTGGAGCGAAACCCGGGTGACGGGCGGGCAGCCTTTTTCGGGCAAACTCCCACAACCTGCGCTGGCAACGGGGAAATTTCAAAATATACCGGCACCCGCCGAAGGTGGACTCAGTGGGCCATCCACCGAAGCATTGCCGACTTACTACGCCGATGCACTGGTGGTTGCGTACCGGCTGCCCGCTGCCGAAAAACCGCTGGCTGCTTACCACCCAAAGGTTACGTCGAGTGGCGGGTCGTTCAGTCTGGCCGAACTGACCGACGGGGACCTGGGTAAAACGACGATGCTCCCGCCGGTGGAAGTGGGTCAGGACATGTGGATTCAGTACGAATTTGAAAGTCCGCAGACCTTCAAGGCCTTTACGATTGTCGGAGCGAGCAGCGGTGGTGCGCTGGCCGAATTCCGGGGAGCGCCGGATAACCGGGCCCTCAAGGTAAGCGACGACGGCGTCAATTTTCGGGAGGTTGTCCAGATTAAAGGCAGTACCGTGCCCGAAAACACCATGCGAATTGTGCCAACAACGGCCAAATACTTTCGGTTTACGTTTAAAACCCTGGAACCGCAGGGCAACCCCTTCGGGGCCATGTTCGGGGGTAATCCGTCTGCCGAGAAGCCAAAACCGGAAGGCATTCCCGTTGCCGAGCTGGTGCTGCACAATACCGACCGGGTAGACCTCTTTGAAGAAAAAGCCGGTTTTATCCCCTGGAAAGAAGATACACATTCGCTCATCGAGGCCAGTGCCGATGCCATTCCGACGGAAGATGTGGTCGATTTAACCACAAAAGTCGGGGCAGATGGAACGCTCAACTGGACAGTCCCCGCCGGTAACTGGGTCGTCGTCCGACTGGGCTATTCGCTTACGGGCCGGAAAAACCACCCGGCATCGCCCGAAGCAACGGGGCTGGAAGTGGATAAACTCGATAAAGTGGCCGTCCGCAACTACATCGACACCTATCTGGATATGTACAAGGAGGCTACCGGTGGCCAACTGGGTGCTCAGGGGCTGGAATACATGGTGCTGGATAGTTACGAAGCCGGTCACATGACATGGACGAAGGCAATGCCGGAGGAATTTAAGAAACGGCGCGGTTACGACCTGACGCCCTGGATTCCGGTGCTGCTGGGCCGGGTTGTGAAGAGTTCCGAAGCCAGCGAAAAGTTCCTCTGGGATTTCCGGAAAACCATCGGCGAACTGATTGTCGAAAATCACTACGAGGTCATCGGCGACGCCCTGCACGCCCGTGGTATGAAGCGTTACACGGAATCGCACGAAAATGGCCGCATTTACCTGGCCGACGGCATGGACGTCAAACGGAAGGCCGAAATTCCGATGTCGGCCATGTGGACACCCGGCAGTCTGGCCCCCGGCGGAAACGAAGAGGTCCGGAGCGAAGCCGATATCCGGGAAGCGGCTTCGGTGGCGCACATTTACGGGCAAAATCTGGTTGCAGCCGAGTCGATGACGTCCATTCAGAACGCGTTTAGCTGGCATCCGGAAAAACTGAAGCGCACGGCGGATCTGGAAATGGCGTCGGGCCTGAACCGCTTTGTCGTCCACACCTCCGTTCACCAGCCGCTCGACGATAAAAAACCCGGTTTTTCGCTCGGTCCTTTTGGCCAATATTTTACCCGGCAGGAAACCTGGGCCGAACAGGCCAGATCCTGGACGGATTACCTGAGCCGCAGTTGTTTTCTGCTGCAACAGGGAAAACCGGTGGTCGACGTCCTCTATTATTACGGGGAGAACAACAACATTACGCAGGTTTGCGCCCAGAATCTGCCCGCCATTCCGGCTGGTTACGCCTTCGATTTTGCCAATGCGACCGTTTTGACGAGTGCCGTTCGGATGCAGGACGGTACGATTACGGCCACCAGCGGTCAGCAATACCGTCTGCTGGTGCTCGATTCGTCCGCCCGTTTCATGACCCTGCCGGTGCTTAAAAAGATTGGCGAGCTGGTCAAAGCCGGTATGCATGTGACTGGTGTGAAACCCGAACGCTCGCCCAGCCTGAGCGACAATGCCGCCGAATTTACCACCTTGCTGAATCAAATCTGGAGTCAGTCGAACGTATCAACAAAACCGGTCGATGCGGTTTTGAGCGAGATGAAGATTGCGAAGGATGTGGCTATTTCCGGAGCAAAGGCACCGATTCTGTACGTCCACCGCCAGACTTCCGATGCGGATCTCTACTGGCTCGACAACCGCAGCGAAAACGCCAACGAAGCCACCATCAGCTTCCGTGTGACGGGTAAAGTGCCGGAATTGTGGCACCCGGAGACCGGAAAAACCGAAAAGGTGTCGTACCAAATCAAGGACGGCCGGACGGTTGTGCCGCTTACGTTTACGTCCTGGGAAGCTTACTTTATTGTTTTCCGCGATAAAGCAACGGTAACCGCCTACACGAAACCCGCCGTTACGGAATCGCCGGTGGCAAGCCTGGAAAGTCCCTGGGTGGTTCGCTTTCAGGAAGGCCGAGGGGCACCCGCGCAACTTTCGTTACCCAAACTCGGTTCGCTGACCGAGCAGACTGAGCCGGGGGTCAAATACTTTTCCGGAACGGCCACGTACGAAAACACCGTTGAGCTGTCCGCTCTCCGCAAAAACGCAGCCTACCTCCTTGATCTGGGTGAGGTGAAGAACATCGCGGAAGTGGTGGTGAATGGCAAAACCGTAGGAACCGTCTGGAAGAAACCGTTCCGGATCGACATTACTGCCGCCCTGAAACCGGGTCGGAATACCGTGCAGATAAACGTCACGAATCTGTGGGTAAACCGCTTGATTGGCGATGCCCAACCCGGCGTAACCAGCAAGATTACCTTTACGACCCTGCCCTTCTACCGCGCCGATTCGCCCTTGCTGCCATCCGGTTTGCTGGGACCGGTTCGGGTGCTGGCCACAACATCCGCTTCGGCCGCCGTCAAACGATAATACCCATTTCCTTTCACGTTAAACCAACCAATTTATGAAAAAAGTAAGCCTGTTTCTGTTCATTTTTATGCTGGGTGTTTGTGCCAAAAGCTATTCGCAGACCACCCCGCCCGCCGACTTTTTTGCCGACAAATGGGAAGTGACCATTATGGGAACACCCACCGGTAATTCCGTCATGATTGCCGAATTGGCCCGGAAAGATGGCAAGTTGACCGGAACCTTAAAAGACCCGACGGGCACGAATCCGCAAGCCCTTCCGATTACGAAAGTGGAGGAGGCCGAAGGCAAAAAAATCACCATCTATTTCAATACAGAACAGGCGGGTGAGATTGGGCTGGCCCTGGAAAAAGTGGACGATGATCATCTGAAAGGAATGCTGATGAGCATGCTGGAGTCGACCGCTGTCCGCGTTAAAAAATAAGAATCCAGTCCCCGAAGCGGTTTTGATAACCGAAGTCTTTTCAAGCAATTCCAGCCCTGGCCAGACATCATTCGATGGTAGCTTCTGACCAGGGCTGCGGTTTTTCAGGATGAGGAGAACAAAGCGGTTCCATCCTTTCCGACTCATACAGCCGCAGCCATCTACTCCTTTGCTGTCGCACCGCCTTCATGAAATGACCAGAACGATGCTAACCTACCGGCAAAAATGGCAGTTAGCCACCTGGCTGCTCCTGCTTTATTCGCCCCTTTTGCTGTACATCAACCTCCCCGAACCGGTGCGTAATCCGGCGAAGTTGCTGGAAATCCTGCCCATTATTTCGGTGGTGACGCTGATCGTGCTGGTTTTGTATTTTATCTGGATTACCGCAACGGACTGGATTCAAAACCAGCTCTTTCGCTGGTTTGGGGCTGATTTTCTGCTGGATTTCAACTGGCTGGCGCTCGTATTGACCCTGCTCATTTCGCTGGGCCTGGCCTTACTTTACGCCCACGTTTTTCAGTGGATTCTTTCGGCGGTCTTCGCCCTGATTTTCCAGATTGATTACGGGTCGCAACGGCAGTCTTCCCAACTTACGCCGGAGATAACCACTTATCTGGATCGCGTGAATCTGGTGTTCAACGTGGTGGTCATGCTGTCGGCCTTCTACCTGACCATCCTGTCCCGGTCGTTTCAGCAACTCAAGGATGTGCAGCTCCGGGCCGAACGGTCGGAGAAAGAAGCCGCGCTGAGTCAGGTGGAAGCCCTGAAAAATCAGCTGAGTCCTCATTTTCTGTTCAACAGTCTGAGTATTCTGGCGTCGATGGTGCACGAAGATGCCGAGTTGTCGGAGCAATACATCAAACAGCTTTCCAACGTTTACCGCTACATCCTCGAGCAGCGGGATCAGGAGCTGGTTGGCCTTCATACCGAAATTGAGTTTCTTCAATCCTACACTTTTTTGCTCCAGATTCGGTTCGAAAACAAACTGGATGTCCGGATCGAGCTCAGTCCGGCCCAACAGAATCAGTACCGGATTGCGCCCTTATCGCTCCAGTTGCTGATCGAAAATGCGGTCAAACACAATCGAATGTCCATTCAGGAACCGCTTCGTATCCGGGTTTATTGTGAACAGGATGTGCTGGTTGTGGAAAACCCCTTGCTCCCCCGCGATCAGCCCGAAACATCCACCGGCGTTGGCCTGCAGAATATTGTGAATCGGTATGCCCTGCTTACACCCCGACCGGTTGGGTACGGCCCACGGGATGAATCCTTTGTCGTCAAAATTCCACTTCTGTCATGAACGTCATTATTATTGAAGATGAAGACCGGAATGCCCGCCAGCTGGAGCGGCTTTTGAAAAAGTATGATTCCTCGATTCATATTCTGGCGCAGTTACCGTCGGTTACGAAAACCGTGGAATGGCTGCAGAAATACCCGCTACCCGATCTGGCGTTCATGGATATTCACCTTGAAGACGGGCTTTCCTTCCGTATTTTCGAACACCTGACGTTAACGCTGCCGGTTATTTTCACCACTGCGTATGATGAGTATATGCAAAAAGCCTTCAAGGTCAACAGCATCGATTACCTGTTAAAACCGATTGGTTATGAGGAATTGGTAGCGGCTGTGGAAAAATTCAAAACTGTCCGCAGCCCGCCCGCTGTGCCCGACCTGAACGCGTTGCTGCAGTTGATTCAAAAAACACAGCCGGGTAGTTACCGGGAACGGTTCATGGTTACCATCGGCACCAAGATTTATAGTGTCGAAGTAACCAACGTTGCGTATTTCCATTCCGAAGAAAAAGCCACCTTTCTGGTCTCGAAAACCGGTCAGTTGCTGCCGCTCGAATACAGTCTGGATCAGTTGTCGGCGGTTCTCAATCCGGCGCAGTTTTTCCGGGTGAATCGTCAGTTTATCGTCGCCCGAACCGCCATTCAGGCCGTTCATGCGTATTCGGCCGGCAAGCTCAAACTGGATTTGCTGCCCGCATCCCGTCAGGAAGTGTTCGTCAGCCTGAGCCGGTTGTCGGAGTTCAAGGATTGGCTGGGGCGGTAAGGGCGTACGGCTTTCAGCCGGGCATCGACGCCCGAAAAACCGCCGATTCTTCAAAAACCATTTGTTCGCCAGCGAAATGCACTTTATTCCATACATTTGGATGCGAGCGTAGCAATGCGATTAAGAATAGCTGAAGGAATAAAAACCGCCAGAACGCACAAAGAAAGATTCATATACCAACTTATTCGCTTAATTCGCAGACAAAGCCATCTAACCCGTTAAAAATCATAAATATGGCTCTGTATTTGCTCTTGAAGTAACATCCTAACCCTCCCTGATTGACGAATGACTGAACGCGAAAAAATGCTGGCGGGCGAATGGTATTGGGCCAATGACCCCGAACTGCTGGCCATGCGCGCCCGCGCCCGGGAATTATTCATGCGGTATAACCAGACGCTGAACAGCGAACAACCGCTCCGGGAAGAGATTCTGGGCACTTTGCTCGGGTCGGTGGGCAAAAACCCGGATGTGCAACCGCCTTTTTATTGTGACTATGGCGACTACATTCAGCTGGGTGATACGGTTTTCATCAACTACAACTGCACCATTCTGGACTACTGTCCGGTTACCATTGGCAACAATGTGCTGATCGGCCCTAACGTGAGTCTGTATGCCGCGAGTCATCCGCTGCTGGCCAGCCACCGGATTCAGAAAGGGTCCGATATTGCGAAACCGATTTCCATCGGCAACAACGTCTGGCTGGCCGGAAACGTTGTGGTTTGCCCGGGCGTCACCATCGGCGACAACACCACCATCGGAGCTGGTAGTATCGTCACGCGCGACATTCCGGCCAATGTCTTTGCCGCCGGAAATCCGTGCCGCGTGATTCGGGAAATCACCGAGGAAAACTAAGGCTGTTTAACGTTCACGGTTTATAAACCTTTGAGTCAAGCCACTGATAAGCAACATTTTATACCAGACATTGAAACTGTAAACCGTATACTAAAAAACCGTTCACCTATTTTACAACGTATATCCATGATCGCTGTTCGCCAGCTTACCAAGCAGTATCCGACTCACCTGGCCGTCGATGACGTCTCCTTTGAAGTGGCGTCGCGGGAAACACTGGTGCTGCTGGGAACCAGCGGTTCCGGCAAAACCACCACCCTGAAGATGATCAACCGGCTGATCGAGCCAACGGCCGGAATCATCGAAATCGACGGGAGTGACATTCGGGGGCGGAAACTCCACGAACTGCGCCGGGAAATCGGCTACGTGATTCAGGAAACCGGGCTGTTTCCGCATTACACCATCGGCGAAAACATTGCGCTGGTGCCCCGGCTGTTGCAGTGGGACGAACGGCGGATTCAAAACCGCATCCGCGAAATGCTGGCGATGCTCCGATTGCCCGAAACCTACCTGAATGCGTATCCCAACCAACTGAGCGGAGGGCAACGGCAGCGGGTTGGACTCGCCCGGGCGCTGGCCGCGCAGCCGTCGATTCTGCTGATGGACGAACCACTGGGTGCCCTCGACCCCGTGACGCGGAGCGCCATTCGCCGGGAATTCAAAAACCTGGAAGAATTGCGTGAGAAAACCATCGTTCTGGTCACGCACGACATTCGGGAAGCCTTCGAACTCGGTGATCGCGTGGCCCTAATGGACAGTGGCCGCATCCAGCAGATCGGTACGCCCCGAGAACTGCTTTTGCAACCGGTCAACGAATTCGTGCGGAATTTTTTCGCCGACCAATGGCTGGCGCTTCAGTTGCACGTTTTTTCGCTGCACGATTTGGCACCGTATCTGCCCAACGAAACCGCTCCGCCACCGGAAGCCCGGCTTTTCCCGGCCCACACCCAACTGGCCGATGCACTGAATGAGCTGTCCGGCCCGGAATCCATCGCTTTTAAAACCGGTCCGCACTTTGTAACCGTACAGTCGGCCGCTATCTGGCCCGCGTTGGGGCAATTACTCCAGAAACAAACCGTCTAAACCGCAGCCACCGTGCAGGAATTTTTCAAATTCATTGTTGAACACGCCGATAAACTGGCCGAACAAACCCTAACGCACATCGGGCTGACGTTTCTGTCGTTGTGTATTGCGCTGGTAATTGGCATTCCGCTGGGCATTCTGATCACCTTCCGGCCCCGGCTGGTTGGTTTTACGCTCGGGTCGGTGGGCGTTTTGCAAACTATTCCGAGCATTGCGCTGCTGGGTTTCATGATTCCGCTGCTGGGCATTGGCCCCGGACCGGCCATTGTGGCCCTGTTTCTATATGCCCTTTTGCCCATCGTTCAGAATACGTATGTCGGCATCCGGGAAGTGAGTCCGGCGCTGAAAGAAGCCGCCCGGGGCATGGGCCTGACCCGCTGGCAAATCTTGTTTCGGCTCGAGTTACCGCTGGCGATGCCGGTTATTTTTGCCGGTATTCGTACCGCCACCGTGATCAATGTCGGCGTAGCCACGCTGGCGGCTTATCTGGCGGCTGGCGGTTTGGGAGAGTTTATTTTCGGCGGAATTGCGCTGAACAACACCAACATGATTCTGGCCGGAACGATTCCGTCGGCCCTGCTGGCCATCCTGTTCGACGCCGGACTGGCGCGTTTGCAGAACCTGCGCGGTTTGTGGCGGTACCGGGTGATGATCGTATTCTTCCTGCTGGCTCCGGTTCTGTCATCGTTTTACTGGTACCCGGCCGATGGCCAGCCCCGTTTACATGCCGGTTTTGCCCACGAGTTTTACGGCCGCGCCGATGGTTACCCGGCTCTGATCCGCACGTATGACCTGCACCTGGCGTCGCGGCTGATCGACCAGAATCTGATGTACGAAGCCGTTCATACCAACCTCGTGGACATTATCAGCGGCTATTCAACCGACGGGCGCATCAAAGCCTTCAATCTGCGGACGCTGGCCGACGATAAACACGCCTTTCCGCCTTATCAGGCCGCCTTTGTGGTTCGCGAGCTGAGTCTGAAAAAATACCCGGAACTGCAACCCACGCTGGATTTGCTGGCCGGACAGCTTTCGGATTCGTCGATGACCGAGCTGAATTACCAGGTCGATTACCTCCACAAATCACCGGAAACCGTCGCCCGGGAGTTTCTGAACCGCAGCGATTTACTGCAAAAACCGTACGTCGGCAAGCGGCAGGGCAAACTGGTGGTCGGCGCCATGATCTTTACAGAACAATACATTCTGGTCGAAATTCTGCGGCAGCTGGTGGAAAACCGGACGGCCCTGGAGGTGGTTACCAAAACCGGTCTGGGCGGCACCAAAATCTGCTTCGACGCGCTGAATGCCGGAAGCATCGACCTCTATCCCGAATACACCGGCACCGGTTTGCTGGTCATTTTGCAACCACCGCTAGCGGTTTCCGATTCACTGCAAGTCGACACCAAAGCGGTTTATGACTATGTCAATACCGAATTTCAGCGGCAGTATAAGCTCAACTGGCAAAAACCGCTGGGCTTCAACAACACCTACGCGCTGATGATGCGCGAATCGCAGGCCGGGCAGCTGGGCATCAAAACCAATTCGGAGCTGAAGCGGTATCTGGATCAGTAGCGAAAGCATGCGCATTCACATTATGGGTGCGTCCGGTGCGGGCGCGACGACCTTAGGTCGTCATCTGGCCCAAACACTAAACATTCCGTATTTCGACAGCGACGATTTTTTCTGGATCAAATCGGAACCGCCTTACCAGAACCGGCGCGATCCGGACGAGCGGAACCGCCTGTGTAAAGAAACATTGGATAATCATCCCGACTGCATTTTAGGCGGCTCCGTCAGCAATTGGGGCAACGGTTGGGAAAACCGCTTCGATCTGGTGGTTTTTCTCCGGATTCCGCCGGATATCCGCATCGAGCGATTGCGAAAACGAGAGTTCGAGCGTTTCGGCGACATTATCCTGACCGACCCTGAACGGCAAAAGACTTACGCGGAATTCATCGAATGGGCCGCCGGTTACGACTCCGGTACGGCTCAGGGACGAACCCTGAAATCTCATCAAAACTGGCTCCAAAAAGTATCCTGCCCGGTGTTGAAAATGGAAGGCGATACGACGATTGCCGAACGAATGGAGCGGGTTTTGGCTGCGATCAAACACTGAAAAGCAAGGATTTGTAACGCAAATTGAAGAATACGATAGACCTCTGTTTAGATGCCGTTAGGTATCTAATGTTTGTAGCCATGATTTCGTATTGCTTCAATCGCCTGCCGTAGGTAGGCAACCGTTGCCTACCTACGGCAGGCGATTGGTAATCAGGCCTTTATTCTATAAACATTCCGTCTCTACGAGACGTACCGATAAAAACTGCGCCAATCAAAAGCTGCAAAACTGGTGACAAAGAGCCGTAAAGACTACGTTTAGCCATTCCCTTCTCACCCACCCCGCAAACCGCCCGCGTGTTCCATCGCAAACCGCAAAAGGCTGTTTTTGCCCGCCAAACCGAGCTTTCGGACGATGTTCATCCGGTGGTTGTTCACCGTTCGTTCGCTGATCGACAACTGATCGGCCATTTCTTTGCTGGATTTGAATTCGGCCACCAGCTCCAGAATCTGGCGTTCGGCGGGTGTTAATTGTGCGAGGGCGTCGGGCGGTTTTCGCTGCACGGTTTTGACCGTTCGTCGCAGCAGAAAAACCGACATGTCGGGGCTGATATACGCCTGCCCTTCAACGACTTTCCGAATTGCCTGAACAACGTCGATCACCGCGTTTTCTTTCAGCACGTAGCCGAGAATGCCGATTTCCAGCGCCCGAAAAAAATGCGCCTGATCCTTGTGCATTGTTAGCAAAATAATGGGCAAATCCGGTTTTTCGGCCAGAATCCGGTCGGCCACTTCCAGCCCGCTCAGTCCGGGCATGTCGAGATCCAAAACCGCTACATCGACCGATTGATTTTGCAACGCCCGCAGCGCATCCGGGCCATTGCCGGCCTGGGCCACTATCGTCCAGTTTTCGACGCTTTCCAGTACTTCGCGCAGGCCCTTCAAAAAAATCGGGTGATCGTCGGCAATCAGCAAATGCAGCGTATTCATAGTTGGATCGGAATGGTCATGCTCAGAATGGTTCCGTGCGGGTGTGCTTTGCGGATTTCCAGCGTTCCTTTCAGCAAATGCAGCCGCTCGCGAATGCCGCGCAGCCCCAATCCCGGCGAAGTCGGAACCGCTTCCGACGACATCAGCCCGATGCCGTCGTCTTCGATCCAGAGCGTCAGGCTATTTTCTTGGCGTTTTATCTGGACGATGGCCTGCGTCGCGCGGGCGTGTTTGATCAGGTTATTCAGCCCTTCCTGCACAATGCGGTACAGATTAATTTCGGATTCTGTGGAAAACAGCCTGTCGATGGTGTCGACTTCTTCGTAAAAAGGAAGCTGGCTCGCTTCGGCGGTTTCATTGATCAGGCTTTTGATGGCTTCCGTCAGGCCCAGCAAATCGAGTTGAACAGGACGTAACCCGTACGAAATCGTTCGCACTTCCTGAATCGTCTGCGCTACGGTTTGCGTCACTTCTTCCAGTTTCGCGGGCAGAATGTCACCGGTTTTGTGTTGCAGCAACAACAGGCGATTTTTGACCAGACCCAGGCTCTGCCCCACGCTGTCGTGGAGTTCGGCGGCAATGCGTTTACGTTCATGTTCCTGCGTCTGAATCAATTGCTGCGAAAACGAGCTAGCCTGCTCAAGCGCCTGAATCTGAAGCTGCTCCTTCTCCAGTTTGTAGGTGTTCAATTTATTCACGAGCGCATACGAGAGCGTAATGGCTTCGATGACGGAACCAACTTGCATGGCACTACCGGTGCTGTCGTTCAGAATAAAAAAGAACACCCCGACCACCAGCGACCCGAAACCCAGCAAATAAAACCGGGCCGGTTTGAACCCTTTCCGATACACCGCAATGCCGATGATAAAGACATACGCAATCAGCATCATGCTGGTGAACAACTGCACCCGAAAACCGATCGAATGCTCGCCCAAAACCGTTAAAATCAGCGTCAGAAAAGCCGGTAAAACGACGAATAAATCCAGCCGCCGAAGCCGGGGACCATAGCTGGCCGTGTTCAGGAACGCGTTCGTAAACAAAACCGCGCAGAGGCAGCCCCCGGCCGCCAGCAAATTGGCGCTGTTCCAGAAAGGCCTATCGGGCCAGAGCAACTGAAAGGCATACCCGCGCTGGTGCCCAATGTTCAACCCAACCAATGCGATACTCAGGACGTAGTAGAGATACGCTCGGTCGCGAAGGGTAACAAAAACGAAGCCATTGTAGAGCATCAGCGACAGCAAGAGTCCAAAATACAGGCCGTTGAACAGATCCAGCCGCTGATTGTAGGCGTAGAGCGTGGGCAGCGTCGCAACGTTTAGCTGAAACCGCAGTGTGTTGTCGCTCCAAAAGCGGATGTAATACAGCCGGGAAGCGCCCGCCGGAATGTTCAGCGGCACCATCAGCCGGTTGGTCTGCAACGGACGGTTTCGGTAGGGGTGCCGCGTGCCCAGTTGCTGATGCGTAAACGAACCATCCAGTTGTTGCTCGTAAAAATCAATTTCGGGAATGTAATGCGGGTCAATTTCCAGATACCATTCCCGCTGCGAGTCGTTCTGAATCCGAAATGCGCACCAAACCGCCATCGGTTTTAGCCCATTGGAAGGCATAGTGGATTGTCCCGGCTGAAACCGGGCATCGCGTTTACGTATGTTTGCCAACGTCAGCCGGGCGGTTTCATCCTTTAAAAAGGCGGCTTTCAGTCCCGTTACCGTACCTTCGCCCAGGCCGTCGTGCAGGATGAGCCGGGGCGGAAAATCCTGGCTCCGAGCCAGTCCGCCGATGCCAGAAAGCAATAGGATCAGCAACAAACGAAACCGGAAAAGGCGGGAATGGGTCGGCATGCACGCAAGTTCGGCATTTTCGGTGGTCTCCCGCAATAGGTGCCGCTACTCATTCGCCTGAGCTTTACTACTCAGAAAAATGAGTCTGGAAAGCTATTTCAGCTCCGTGAGCGGGTTGGTAGTTTTGTCCAGACAACAGCTACTTATGAAATCGAAACGCATTTTGTTCGCATCCGTACCGTTGGAGGGGCATTTCAATCCGCTCACGGGGCTAGCCGTTCACCTGAAAAACGAGGGATACGACGTGCGCTGGTACACCGGCCCTATTTTCGCGGAAAAGCTGGAAAAAATGAAAATTCCGCACTTCCCGTTTCGGAAAGCGACGGAAGTGACGCAGGAAAATCTGGAGGATGTTTTTCCGGAACGCCGTCGCCACAAGAGCCAGATCGGCAAGGTGAAGTTCGACATGATCCATTACTTCATCCTGAAAACGCCGGACTACTTCGCTGACTTAGAGGACATTCACCGCGAATTCCCGTTCGATTTGCTGGTTTGCGACATGCTTTTCATCGCTTCGACGCTGGTTCAGCACAAATTGAGCGTGCCGGTGGTTTGTATTGGTATCGCGCCCCTGGGCAGCACTTCCGTCGATCTGCCTCCGCCGGGCTTGGGCATGACGCCCTCGACCGGTTTTTTCGGAAAAAACAAACAGGCGCTGCTGCGGTTTTTGGTACAACATGTCATTTTTCGGGAAATAACGGCGGTTTATAACCGGATGCTGGGCAATTATGGCGTTCGTCCGAATCCCAATGTTTTTATCGATACGCAGATTCGGCGGGCAGATCTGTATTTGCAGAGCGGAACGCCGGGCTTCGATTACGAGCGTAGCGACTGGCCAACCAATCTGCGTTTTGTGGGACCGTTGTTGCCGCACCAGTTTCAGCAAAACCGGCCTTTTTTGCACGAAACGAAACTCCAACATTACAAAAAAGTGATTCTCGTGACGCAGGGAACCGTCGAACGCGACGTTGAGAAGATCATTGTGCCGACGCTGGAAGCGCTTAAGGATTTTCCGTATCTGATCATCGTTACCACCGGTGGTAGTCCGCAGACGAACCGGCTCCGGGCGCGTTATCTCCAGAAAAACGTCATCATCGAGCCTTTTCTGGATTTTAACCGGATCATGCCATACGCCGACGTGTTTGTGACCAACGGAGGTTACGGGGGCGTTTTGCTCAGCATCACGCATCAGGTGGCGATGGTGACCGCCGGTTTGCACGAAGTGAAGAATGAGATCACGGCGCGGGTCGGTTATTTCAAGCTGGGCATCGACTTAAAAACCGAAACGCCAACGCCCGACCAAATCCGGGAAAGCGTGACGGCGGTTTTATCCGATCCGCAATACAAACGAAACATCACCCGGCTTTCGGACGAATTCCGGCGGTATGATACCTTTGGACTTTGCAGTAGGTATATTGGGGAAGTGTTGGAAAAAAAATGATCTGAATTATAACGGGGCCGCCCGCGCGGTTATAATTCATCATTCTATTTTCATTTCCCAGTTTCCGTTTGCCCTTTCCCGCTTGGTTTTCTCCCAAACTTATTCCCGAAGAAATCGCCCGGGTTCCAGGTGGGACGCTCCGGATGCTGGGCGGTCAGGTAGCCGATCAGGAACTGGAGCTGAGCGTGTCTGGCGGCCGCGTTGAAATCGAACGGCTGGTTGATTTCGTCCTGTGGCGAGTGGTAGATCGTGGCCCGCCAGTCGAGGTTCAGTTTCAGGCCGTCGAGTTCGGGGTTACCGGTTTCCGTACCGCTTTTGATGTAAATTGCCGGAATGCCGTGCCGGACAAAGCTGAAATGGTCGCTGCGCATAAACACCACCTGCTCCGGAATCGGATCTTTAGCCACCTTCACGCCCAGGTAATTCGCCACCGTATTGACTTCTTTCGCCATGCTCGAATGTTCGGAACCATACGGCACAATGTCGACCAGTTTGTGAAAGAAAAAGGGCATATCCAGGCACAGATTGGCGACGATGTTCTCCTGCGGAACCGTCGGGTTGCTGGCGAAATAATCGGAGCCGAGCAGCCCCATTTCTTCCGCCGTTACAGCCACGAACAGAATGGAGCGTTTGGGGTGCTGGGGCAGCGACGCATACATCCGGGCTGCTTCGAGGTTGATGGCAACGCCCGACGCGTTGTCGTGGGCACCGTTAAAAATCGAGTCGCCTTTGACGGGCCGCCCCACGCCGAGGTGATCGAGGTGGGAAACATAGACAACGTACTCGTTTTTCAAAACCGGGTCCGAACCGGGCAACAATCCGACGACATTATACCCGGCGATGTCGCCACCGGAACGGGTTTCGGTTTTGACCCGCACCGAGAAATTGAGCGGAAACGTTTGCGGAATACTCTTGTTGGCCGCAGCGATCACGTCCGCCAGCGAATGCCCGGATTCGGCAAAAACCGCCCGCGCCGTTGAATCACCCAAAGAGACCACGGCTTTCAGTTCGGGATAAACCCGCTGTGGTTTGCCGTCCTTGTCGAGCCAGCGGTAAGTGCCCTGCCGCGCCCGCGTGGCCGATGATTCCATGCGGTTTCGGACATCGGTGGGCAGGCTGAACGAAATCACACCAACCGCGCCGTGAGCAGCCGCGTTTTCCAGCTTGGCCGAACCGTGGTAGGCCCGCTGGTTGGAGGGGAAAGCCGCCGGTGCGCCGTTGAAATATGCCACTATTTTGCCTTTGACATCGATATTTTTGTAATCATCGTAATTCAGATCGGGTGCCGTGACGCCAAAACCGACGAAAACAACGGGCGCAGTTACCTCACTTTTTTCACTACCGTAGACCGGACTCAGGTTGTAGTTTTTCCCGAGAACCAGCGGTTTTTCGCCTTTTTTATCAATGAGGATCAGCGAACTGTTTTCCTCATTCACCCGCCACTGGCGCAGCGGCACTTTTTGCAGATACGTTTGCTGATCGCCCGCCGGTTCCAAACCCAGGGCTTCAAACTGCGAAATGACGTAATTGGCCGCCAGCCGATACCCTCGGGTACCCGGTTTTCGGCCCTCCATCGCGTCGTCGGCCAGAAACCGCATGTGGGCGCGAATGGCTTCCGGTTTAACGGACTGGGATGCTGTCCGGGCTTCGGCCGGAATGCCGGATTTATCCTGCGCGGAAGAAATGGAAAAACTGAGCAGCAGGACGTTGAGGGTTAAGGCAAATTTCATAGTCAGGTTACCGGTATTGCGACAAGTCAAACATCTAAGATACAGATTCTGTCCGACGAAATCGGCAATACACTAAAAAAAGCGGATACAGGGTTGTGCCCAGATAGGGAAAACCGGCAGGGAATGAAGCACTTTATGAGGAAATTATCGTGTTGTATCAAAAAAGGAAAATAGAATAATTTTATTTCCTCTTCATATATTGCAACAGGTGTCCTTTCGAGGTAGAATGCATGCATTCTACACCGGCTTTTCGCATCTGGTTTACACGAATGAATAACCTGACACACTGGTATTCTTTCCTAAAATGGATCGTTTTGGCGCTGATCGTGGCTTCCTGTCAGACGGGTCGGGATCCAGTGCCAATCCGCGTTTCGGACCCCGTTACGGCGGCCCAGGCATCGCTGGTGAGCGTCCTTTCCACGGGCGCTACCTCGGCAGAAGTCACGGTGAAAAGCATCCGGCTCGAATCGGCAGGCTGGCGCATAACGGCTGGTTCTGCCGAAGGGGGCAACCTGCCGATACCAGCCGGTGAAACGAAAGATCTGAACGATTTCAGTCTGACAACCATCCGGCTGAACGGTCTGGTCAGCGGTCAAACCTACCAATTCCGCCTGTCTTTCCGCTTCGCCGATCAGGACTCGGTTACAGCGCTGCGCTCGTATACGCACCGCCCCCCAACGGCACCCCGCTGGACCCGACTGGCCCATGCGACCTTCAGTGGGGGCGATTATACCGCTTACCCCGTGGCCGTGGATGGTATTTGCGGGGCCAATCCGGACAATGGTTGCGGTCATCCCGGCACGGGAGCCTACGTAGGAAACCGCGTTCAGCTGTTGCGCTACGCCGGGCCACAGCAGGATGTCATGGAAACCAAGTTCTACGATCGGGCTTCTGACAGCTGGTTGTTTTTTGCCAGCAGCAGCCTCCGTATTCCCCGCCAGGGCCTGGTCCAGTACAACGTGTTTTTTATGGGGACAGACCGTTACCAGTTCAGCGGACTGGGTTACGTAACCGAAGAACGGGCGGCCAGTAAATACTTTTATTACCACGACATGGCGGTCGTGTTACCGAAAGGAGGCAGTCCGCTTAAACCTTTATACGGAGGTGAGGACGGCGAGGTGGCCTTTTTCACGATCACCGACGAAGCTTATTTTCTGACTCAGAATGGCTCTTCCGCCATGCGAAGCATTCACGCCACATTCACGCAAACGGAACGTGCACCTTTGCCGGAGCCCCCCGGAACACTGGCAACTTTCTCCATCCGCAACATCGGGTATGTTGTCAACCAGCGTTCGGGACAACCCACGCGGCTTTGGGCCTATGACCCCATTACCAACACCTGGACCAAACGGGCCGATTTTCCGGGTCCGGTCCGGCAGCGGGGCACCGGTTTTTCGCTGGCCCGCAAGGGTTATTTTGGGCTTGGCCTGACACCCGACGGCCAGGGTCTGCGCGACTTGTGGCAATATGATCCCGACAGCGATCGCTGGCAGTACGTTACGGACTATCCCGGTCAGGGGAATCAGTTGCTGGCCGTATTCAGCGCCCCCGACGGAGCCAAACCCGAACGGGCGTACCTGGGCTGGGGCTACGAAGCTCAACGAACCAGCACGGGCGTCAACCGGATCGTGGGCTGCACCGACTGGTGGGAGTTAACGCCGTAAATGAAGCGGTTTATTGGAAACGAAAAACAATAGATAACAAACCGTTCGACCTTAATGATAACTGCACCTATTTCGACTGGCCAGGGGCAACGCTTTCGCGCGGTGGGTCTTCTGCTAATTTTCCTGTGGGGGTGTGTTGACCCGGTCGAGTTGCCCATCCGGCAGACCGAGCGCCGGTTGGTGGTGGACGGGATGATCACCGACGAAGCCCCGCCGTACATTATTAAACTGACGTATTCGGGGAACCTGAACCGGGCGCTGCTGATTCCCGACGAACTGGTCATCAACGGGGCCGTGGCCACGGTGGAAGACAACCTGGGCAACCGGGCACAACTGGTGCAGGACCCGCTGAACCCGGCGTTCTACTGGATGCGCGACACCCGGTTTCAGGGAGTACCGGGCCGCGTTTATACGCTGCGGATTCAGTTGCCCGACGGAAGCCACTACGTTTCCCGGCCGGAGTTGCTGGCACCGGTTCCGCCCATCGAAAAGCTCTACGCCGACTATCAGGTATCGAATCCCAATTCGCTGGCTTTCAATTCATTCCTAATCCGCATCGATACCCGTGACCCGGCCGAATCCGGTAATTTCTACCGTTGGCAGGCAATGAGTTACATGCCCATCTGGGGCAGCACCAACGATCCGCAGGGGTCTTACAACCGGTCGCTACCTCCGGCCGACGGTGCCTACGCCCCCTTTTACGGCTCGCTTACCAACGTCCTGAGCGACCAGTTGGTCAACGGAAACCGGCTCATGGGCCAGTTGGTCCTGACCGCTCCTCTGGTTGCCTTAGGAACCCAGTACGTTGAAGTTCGGCAGTATTCCCTTTCGCGGGCGGCCTACCAATACTGGGTTCTTTACCAGGAACAGCTTTCGCGCACGGGTACTATTTTCGACCCGCAACCCGCCAGCATCGAGGGCAACGTGCGGTCGGAAGCGGATTCCAACCAGCTGGCACTGGGTTATTTCGGGGCGTCGGCCGTTAGTCGCCAGCGGATGATCATTCAAACCGACACCATCAATTACGCCCGGTTCGTTTCGCGTTTCGGCCCCCTGTTGTTTAGCAATGCCAACCCGGCGGTTCCGGGTCTGGCCCGGGAACAGGCTCAGGCAGCCCCGCCCACCAAATGGCTTACCTACGGAAAATAAGTCGTATCCCAAACCGCTATGCGCCCATTCGCTATCCGATTGAGTTTAACCATTGCCCTGCTGATGTTGGCCGTATCGGTTTTATTGGCCCAAAACCGGTATCTGATTCGGGGTCGAATTACCGATGGCGCATCGGGCCGGGGATTGGCGAATGTGTCGGTGGCCGACAAAAAACAGAATCTGGGTACCCTCAGCGACAGTACCGGAGCTTACAGCCTGCGCGTGCTGCCGGGTTTGTATAGCCTGACTTTCTCCCGGCTTGGGTATTACAGCCGCAGCATTCCGGCCGACATCAGCCGCACCGACGAGGTGGTGAACGTAACGCTCAATCCCGATATCCGGCAACTAGAAGAAATCAACGTAACCGGGCGCGCTCCCGATGCCAACGTTTCGGCGGCCCAGATGAGCGTGGTCAAGCTCGACATGAAGAATTTACGCAATATTCCCGTTGTTTTTGGCGAAACCGATATTCTCAAAGCCCTGACGCTGCAACCGGGGGTCAGCACTGTTGGCGAAGGAGCGGGCGGTTTTAACGTACGGGGCGGCCGCACCGATCAAAATCTGGTGCTGCTGGACGGTGCTCCGTTGTTCAATACGAGCCACTTGCTGGGGTTGCTGAGCAATCTGAACGCCGATGCCATTCAGGATGTCACGCTCTATAAAGGCGGCATTCCGGCCGCTTACGGAGGGCGGCTGTCCAGTTTATTACTGATGAACACCAAACCGGGCGAAACCGAGCGGCTCAGCGTCAACGGTGGAATCGGATTGATGACGAGTCGGCTACTGGTGCAGGGGCCCGTTACGAAGAACAAAAAGCTGACTTTTCTGGCTGGCGGCCGCCTTGCCTACCCATCGCTGCTGCTGAAGCTTTTTCCCGCTCCAACCAACCAGAACCGGGCGTCTTTTTATGATCTGAATGGCCGGATCACGTACCGCTTTACCCCAAATAGCCAGGTAACGGGCACCTTCTACCGATCGTTTGATACGTTTAAATTTCCCCAGGATACGCTTTACACCACCCAGTCTACCCTGCTCACGGCCCGCTACAGCCAGCGTTTCAACCCGCATCTCTCAATTAACCTGACCGGCACTCAGAGCGATTACCGTTTCTTTTTAGACGGCCAGGGCACGGCCAACACGTACCGCTACCGCTCGACGATCCGCCAGCGCGAGGCCCGGTTTGAAGGGCAATGGACACCCATACCCGCGCATCGGGTCGAGTTTGGGGGTTCGCTGACGGCGTATTCGCTGCTGCCGGGAGCCATCGCCCCCACCGGCGACGATTCGAACATCACCATGCAGACGCTTTCGACCGAACAGGCCCGCGAATGGGCGGGTTATCTCTCCGACGAATGGACGCCCCTGCCGCAATTATCGGTTCAGGTAGGGATTCGCTACGCCCGGTTTACCAACATCGGTCCCGGCCTTGGTTATCAGTATGCCGACGGAATGCCCCGAAGCCGCGAAACCATCACCGATACACTATCGTACGGGAATGGAAAACCGGTCGTTCGCTACGGCGGCTGGGAACCACGGATGACGGTGCGGGTGAACCTCACAAGCGCGAGTTCCCTGAAATTCAGCTACCACCGCACCCGGCAGTTTCTGCACCTGATCTCCAACACAACCGCCATCTCTCCCGTCGACTTCTGGAAACTCAGCGATCCGCTGGTACGGCCTTCGGTGGCCGATCAATGGGCCGTGGGCTACTTTCATAATTTTCGGGATAATACGTACGAAACTTCGGTGGAAGTATACCGCAAGGACATGACGGATCTGGTCGAATACCGCAACGGCGCAACGCTGCTGCTAAATCCGGCTTTGGATGCCGACCTGCTGCGGGCGCAGGGGCGCGCATACGGGGTGGAACTAAGTCTGCAGAAAACCCGTGGACTGCTGACGGGTCTTCTGGCGTATACGTACGCCCGGACGCTGGCGCGGGTCCAGACGCCCTACGCCCGCGACCGCATCAACGGCGGAGCCTGGTATGCCTCAACCTTTGATCGGCCCCACAACCTGACCGTCGCGACGCAGTGGAAATGGAGCCGGGGATGGACCTTCGGCACCAACTTCATTTATACCAGTGGCCGACCGACTACCTATCCGGACGGGACTTACCGACTCAACGGAACCAAAGTGCTCGATTATTCGCAACGGAATGTCGACCGCATTCCGGACTATCACCGGCTGGATGTGTCGTTTACGAAAGATGGTCGGCGCAGCCCGGGACAGCGTCGGTACAGCAACTGGTCTGTGTCGCTCTACAATGTGTATGCCCGCAAGAATCCGTATTCGATTTATTTTCAACGGGTCAATACAACCACCCGGAGTTACCGGCTCTCGGTTTTTGGCACGATTATACCCTCCTTAAGCTGGAATTTTAACTATTAAACCACTCTTTTTTACTCTGAATCGCTCATTCCATTGGCTATTTCTCAAAAGTGACAGCGATTGACTCATTTGTGACAGCGTCTTTCCGGTCTGAAGCCGACCTTTGATTCATTCAAACGACACACAAATTAACCTTCAGATATCATGAAAACGCTACGCCAGTTCCTGCTTGTTGCCACTACGTTGACTTTCGCTTCGGCTTCCTTCGCGGCAACCAATCCCGACAGTGGCTCCAAAGCCAAACATACCGTGGCCACCTACCAAACCAGTCTTTACACCGATGCCCAGGGCAAGTTGCGGATTGCGGTTGATAAAGAAACCGGGGGAGTTGTTGAGGTCCGGCTGGTCAACCAGGCAGGGAAGGAGTTTTTTGTTCAGGAAGTGGGCAAACATCAGAAAATAGCTCGCCTGAGTCTGGATGTCAACTCCCTGCCCGACGACGCTTACCAGGTAACCGTTTCCAATGGAGTCGATACGAAAGTCAATAACCTGACGCTGGCCACCCAACAACCCCGTGTTCCGGGTCGGCTGATCGCGGTAAATTAACCGAAACGTCTTTTTAACGTTCTGGTTCGTAACGTGTATAATGAAAACCGGTCCTACTGTAGACCGGTTTTTTCATGATGGTAAAAACCAGCACCAACCATTGGTCGATGAAAACCACTATGCGTTGTGTTGCGGTTTATGGCCTCGGTTGGCGTCCGTCTTGTTTCGCCCGATTTGTCATCACGGATTGCTCGAATTCCGTGGGTGACAGCTTCGAAAACTCGTTTATGAACAGAATCGGCTGGCCGTCTTTTTCGGCGTATTCCGTATCCATGCGGAGCCACAAATTCCAGTCAGGTGCCTGCAAATGAGAAATATTGCCGACAACCTGCGTATCTTCCGGCCGTTGGGCGTATAGTTGGGCATAGCCGGCGACCAAACCGGGCACTTGCCTGGTGAACGCATCCTGCACTTCCTGCGGCAGTTGTTCAAATGTATGCCGGGCATCCTGCGCCCAATGGATTTCAAAAGGATCGGTCATCGTCATTCCATTCGACTTGTCTTATTTCGACTTTAGCCATTTGGGACTATTTATTCCAAGGCTTTTGCTGCCCTGGTTTGCGTCCCACGCAACGAAACTACACTATTCTAAACGAATTATCCGTAAGAATTGAACGGTAAGCAGGTGTTTGTCGCCCCACAGGATCACTTTTGATTCGCATTACTTACGTTCCGCCATTCGTGACACGCTTTGGTTGGTCAGCAAATAAATCTTGGATAACTTGCCACAGCGTCGACGGGCGTCAGTCCGCTGCGTACATGGATCGTAGTTTGAATCCATCAATCTACTGACTGGTTTTTTCATCAAAACCTTTTTTCAGTGCTTCCCTAACCTTTAAAAATATCAGAACACAATTCCAATGGATTCAAGAAGAGAGTTTCTCAAAAAGGCGGCCCTGTTGTCGGGCGGTATGGGTTTTGCCGGACTGTTACCCGAATCGATTCAAAAGGCGATGGCCATTAATCCGGCTCCGAATTCCACCTACCTGGACGCGGAACATGTGGTGATTCTGATGCAGGAAAACCGCTCCTTTGATCATACCTACGGAAAATTGCAGGGCGTTCGCGGTTTCAACGATCCGCGGGCGATCACCTTGCCCAACAAGAATAAAGTCTGGTTGCAGACCGATCCGAAAGGCGATACGTACGCGCCGTTCCATTTGAATATCAAGGATACGAAGGCCACCTGGATGCACGATCTGCCGCATTCCCGGGAGTCGCAGGTGGATGCCTACAACGGTGGAAAATACGATCAATGGCTTGCCTCGAAGCGGTCGGGCCATAAGGAATATGCCGACATGCCGCTGACGCTCGGGCATTACGATCGGGAGGATTTGCCGTTTTATTATGCTCTTGCTGACGCGTTTACGGTTTGCGATCAGAGTTTTTGTTCGTCGATGACGCCCACGCACCCCAACCGCTACTATTTGTGGTCGGGGACGATCCGGGAACAGCCCACGATGGATTCGCTGGCGGTGGTGCGCAATAGCTATTTCTCGTATAACAAGCCCGTTAAGTGGAAATCCTTCCCGGAACGACTGGAGGAAGCGGGCGTTTCCTGGGCTTTTTACCAGAACGAAGTGAGCGCCGTGATGCAGTTCAATTCGCCGGTGGGTTCGTGGCTGGGGAATTTTGGCTGTAATCCGCTGGAGCGATTTGCGCAGTACAATGTCAAATTCTCCCAACAATACCGGCATTTCATTCAGCTGGAAATCGAGAAGTTGAAAAAGCAGTTGCCTGAATCAGAGCAGCAACTGGCCGCAGCCACGGGCGACGAAAAGGATAAGCTGGCCAAACTGCAGGAAGGCAAGCGGGCGATGCTCGAAAAATACGAAGCCGAACTGATTCAGTACAATGCCGGAAATTTTGACAAACTGTCCGACACCGGAAAAGGCATCCATAACCGGGCTTTTGTGACCAACCGTAACAATCCCGATTACCTCAAACTGAGCAGTATTTCCTACCCGAATGGCGATGTGGAGCAGAAGGTTAGCGTGCCGAAAAGCGATATTTTCTACCAGTTTCGGAAAGATGTCAACGAAGGAAAGTTGCCCACGGTTTCGTACCTGGCATCTCCGCAAAATTTTTCCGATCACCCCTCCGCCCCCTGGTACGGCGCCTGGTTTGTCTCCGAGGTGCTGGACATTCTGACGAAAAATCCGGAGGTCTGGAAAAAGACGATTTTTATCCTGTGTTACGACGAAAATGATGGCTACTACGACCATATTCCGCCGTTTTCCATCCCCAATCCCTTAAAGGAAAATACGGGAAAAGTATCGGCGGGCATCGATGTCAAAGCCGAATACGTGACCCTGGAACAGGATTTATCGCAGGTTCCGAAGGCCAACGCGCGGGAAGGCGCCATTGGCCTGGGTTTCCGGGTGCCGCTGGTGGTGGCCTCGCCCTGGTCGCGGGGCGGCAAAGTAAATTCGCAGGTTTTTGACCATACGTCCATTATTCAGTTTCTGGAAGAATTTACGAGTCATAAAGCCAAAAAACCGGTCCGGGAAACCAACATCACGGAATGGCGCCGGACGATTTGCGGGAATATCAGTACGGTTTTCCAGCCGTACGATCCGACGGCCTACCAAAAACCAAAACCGGTCGACCGGGACGAGATCGTAACCACCATTCACAAAGCACAGTTCAAAGCGGCTCCGGCCAACTTTAAGGCACTGAATGCGAACGAGGTTACACAGATCAATCGAAATCCGGCAGCTTCTTCGAATTTACCCAAACAGGAACCGGGAACCCGCCCGTCCTGCCCGATTCCGTATGAACTGTACGTGGAAGGGGAACTGGCGGAAGACCGCCGGACGTTTACCATCAGCCTGAATGCTGCCAACAAGGTGTTTGGCAAAAAAGCGGCCGGTTCGCCGTTCCTGGTTTACGCCATGAATCCCTACCAACATGATCCGCTGAACGTACGGAATTACGCGGTGCGGGCGGGCGATACCCTTTCGGATACCTGGAATCTGGCCGATTTTGAAGGGGGTAAATACCACCTCCGGGTGTACGGTCCAAACGGTTTTTTCCGTGAATTTGCCGGTGATGGAAAAGACACCCCTATTCATTCGGTTTGTACCTACGTGTTGGACAAAACCGGGAAGCCCACCGGTGATGTGCAGCTTGAGATTCACAACCGGGAGAATACCGCCCAAACCATTCAGATTACCGACAACGCGTACCAGCGAAAACCGATCGAACTGAAGGTAGCCGCCAACGCGAAGGTGCGCACGACGGTTCCGGTTTCCCAGAATCAGGGCTGGTACGATTTCAATCTGAAAGTTGGGAAAACCGAAACCGTCAAGCGGTTTGCGGGCCACGTTGAAACCGGCAAAGAAAGCATCACCGATCCCTACATGGGCAAATCCTGAAAACATTCCGTACTCGCTTCACCTTATTTGTATCCCGTTTGCCATGCATTTATTCGTAACCACCACCCGGCTCTGTTTCTCTGTTTCACTGCTGCTTTTCGCGCCCGGCCTGCATGCGCAGCAAAGCTACGTAGACGGACGACCGGCTGCGAAACACCGGATGGCTTGCCGGGACGAAGGGATCGTTCTGCGGTATGGCGATGGGCCGGATAGTTGCGATACGTACGGCGCCCGCGAAGCGGTGGTCAACAAGGAGGGGGATCGCTATTATTTATTTTATGACGGGGCGGGAAAAGATGGCTGGATTGCCTGCCTGGCGGAAAGTCAGGATCTGAGAAACTGGACGAAGCGGGGATTGATGCTGGAACTGGGCAAACCGGGGAGCAACGACGCTAAAAGTGCCTCATCGCCCTGGGTAATCAAGGAAAAAGATACCTGGCATATGTTTTACGTCGGAACACCAAACACGACCCCTCCACCGAATCGAATCCCGGCTTTCCCTTATTTGACAATGAAAGCGCAGTCGCGCTCGCTGGCCGGTCCCTGGAAAAAACAATATGAGGTGGTGGCCCTGCCGCCGAAGGAAAACAGCTACTACACGGTGACGTCCAGCCCCGGTTTTATTGTCAGACAGGGAAATGAATATCTTCAATTTTTTAGTGGGGCAACGCAGGAGGGTAAAATCACCAAACGAACGTTAGGCATCGCCCGAACGAAAGATTTGAATGCCTCCTGGAAAATCGATGAAAACCCCATTTTTCCGCTGGATGAGCAAATCGAGAATTCGTCGGTGTTTTTCGATGCCAAAACAAAAACCTGGTACCTCTTTACGAACCACATCGGTATTAATCAAAAACGCGAAGAATATACCGACGCGATCTGGGTGTATTGGACGAAGGATATCAATCACTGGCGCGCAGCCGACAAAGCCATTGTTCTGGATGCCAAAAATTCAAGCTGGGCAAAAGGAGCGATTGGGATGCCGACGGTGATTCAGGTGGGCAATCGGCTGGCGTTGCTTTATGATGCCGTGGAGGGTTCCAGTACCAGTCATATGCGCCGGAATATTGGACTGGCCTGGATGGAGTTGCCGTTACAAATAGTAGAATAAATTGACTAACTTGATTTCGAAACGATTCGATGATTTCAATGAAACGATTAGTATTTGTGGTTTTTTGGGTTTCATCCCTGATTGTGGGTTCTTTAAACGCCCAAAATCCACAAAGTGGAGCTTCCCCCAAAACCACCTTTTCCAATCCCCTGCCGGTCCAGTTAGGCGACCCTTACGTGTTGTTCTCCCAGGGAACTTACTACCTCTACGGCACGGGTGGCGGAGCCAAGAAGGGGTTTGTCACCTATTCATCGAAAGACATGGTTAACTGGAAACCGGAAGGACAGGTGTATTTTCACGACAATCAAAATGGCTGGAGTGACCCCAAAGCCAGTTGGGGCGGAGCCTACTGGGCGCCTGAAGTTTATGAGGTAAAAGGGAAATTTTATCTCTTCTACAGCGCCCAGTGGAAGGTAAATCCGACCCGGGAAGTGGAAAATTTCCGCATTGGAGTAGCCGTTGCCGACAAGCCGACGGGGCCGTTTATCGATCTTGCCAACCAACCCATTTTTGATCCGGGCTATCCCATTATCGACGCTAACGTGTTTTTTGATACGAACGGCAAAGCCTATTTATATTATTCAAGGTGCTGTTATAAACACGCCGTCGAAAGTGAAGTGGCCGATTTCGCCCGGCAAAAAGGCTGGTATAAGGAGATTGAAGAAAGCTGGGTGTATGGCGTCGAACTCAACCCGGATTTTTCGGGTGTCATCGGCCAGCCGGTTTTATTGCTGCGCCCTCCCGTTAAACTCAACGACAAGCAGGCCGAATGGGAAAGCCGGTCTGTTACGGCTCACGAAGTAAACCGTCGCTGGACGGAGGGTTCCGTTACGTTTAAAAAAGGCAATACGTATTACATGATGTATTCGGCCAATCACTTTGGCGGTCGCTATTACGCGATTGGGTACGCCACATCGTCGTCGCCCCTGGGGCCGTACACCAAAGCGGCCAATAATCCAGTCCTGCAGCAAAATGTCGATCAGGGTGGCTCGGTAACGGGCACAGGTCACAACAGCATCGCCTATTCGCCGGATGGCAAAGAAATGTTCTGTGTCTACCACGGCCGAACCGCCAAAACCGGTGACGAACGCGTTGTCTTTATGGACCGCATGCAGGTCAAAAACGGCCGGATCACCATTCTGGGCCCCACCACCACCCCGCAGCAACGCCCCTCGGGCGTACTACCAAGGGCGCAGAGTGAGCGTTGAGTGTGTTGAGCGGTTTTGGGAATAAACCGCTCATTTGAACCTGGAAAATGATCAACTTAATGTCCCCAGCCTTAGTACGAAACCGCGCCGTAGACCAGCCGCAGATACCGTTTCTGCAAGTGGGAAAAATAAGCCAGCGTCAATAAAAAACCTATGAACAACGCGCTGAACGACAGCGGATTATTCAGATACGGAAAGGCCATTAAAATTAGCAGCGAAAACCGGCTGATTTCCAGGTAAAATACCCACTGCCGTTGTTCGAGCAAAGCTCCACAGTTGACCAGCGTAAGCAGAATAAACAGGGAAATCAACACCTGATGATAAAGGGGCACCTGCTTTTCGAACAACAGGAAAACAAACAGAACGGTCAGAATACCAATCAGTTGTCCCAGAACGTAACCCCGAAACCGGCGACTGGTGGTACGAACGGACGAACGGGATAAAAACCGCCTTTCCAGATGATCCCGAATTTCCGGGTCAATGTCGTCCGGACGACCGAATAACACCTTGATTTTGGCCACAAAACCGGGCGTTCGTCGGACGGTTTCGGCAAGTTCCATCATAAAATGGAATTGTTGCCACAAAAAGCTATGACTTTCGAGCGGTTTGGTCAAGCCGTAAACGAGTTCTTCGGCATCTTCCTTTTCTTCGACGAATGTCCCGAACAGTTTATCCCAGATAATCAGCACATCGCCGTAATTTTTGTCCAGATACTCCGGATTGCTGGCGTGGTGGACGCGGTGGTGCGAGGGCGTCACGAAGATGTACTCCAGCCAGCCCAATTTGCCGATGGTGCGGGTATGAATAAAAAACGGATATAAACCGTGGAGGAGCAACATGACCGTAATCATTCCGGCGGGAAAACCGATCAGCGGCAGAATGGTCCAGAAACCGGTTCGGATGAGCGCCTGAAAAACCGTAATCCGCGCCGAAACCGTGTAGTTAAAATCCTCGCTCTGGTGGTGAACGACGTGGGCGCTCCAGAAGACATTGACCTCGTGGGCCAGCCGGTGGTACCAGTACCAGACGAAATCGGTAGCCAGAAACAAGGCTACCCAGCCCAACACGCCGGGTTTGAGATCGAAAATGGCGTAATGCCGGTGAATATAATCGTAAACGAAGTAAAAAGCGCCAACGGTGAACGTATCGAGCAGCCGCTCGGCGATTCCAACGTTGATGTTGGCGACAGAGTTATTAAAATGAAAATATTTTTTTTTCTGCCTTTTGGAAACCAGGTATTCCAAACCCATAAAAAACAGAAAAAATGGAACGGCAACGGCCATCCAGTTCAGTGTCAGAGTGCTCATACACGTTGTCTACGAAAAGTTATAAAAAAACAGATTAGAAGAATACCTTTTAATTGTTTTCATACGTGAGTTATAGCGTATTTCGAAGCAAATGGCACGTGAAGTGTGTCTCAAAAGCATCGAATTTTGCCTTCAAAAGGGATATCGTTGAAATACCGTTAAGGTAACAGACCGATTTGGCGAAACAGTTCATTAAATATGCCATCTTTCTTTAATTACATTTACAGACTAAACAGTAAACAAGTACGGTATTCGTTAAACCGGAGGTCGGTTTTTTGATTTACCGAAAGCCCGCTTCGTTTTCATTCATTTTTACACCATCGGTGAAGTAGTTCAAAAGTTCAGGATTCATATCTATGGTTTTAGTGGACAAATAGCAAAAATTTTATAATCGCTGTAAACGCTCACCGGCCTGAAGCAGCACTTCGTCGTCCTTGGCGAAACAAAAACGGAGGATGTTGTAATCGTTTTTCTGGCGATAAAACACCGAAACCGGGATCGACGCCACCCCAATCTCTTTGGTCAGTCGAATGGCCAGATCGTAGTCCGGTTCGTCCGTAATGGCGCGATACGAAACGGTCTGGAAAAAACTTCCCTCCGTTGGAATGAACTGAAACCGGGAACCGCGCAGGATTTCGAGAAACAGATTCCGTTTGCGCTCGTAAAACTCCGGCAGCGATTCGTAATGAACCGGATTCTTCAAATAATCGGCCAGCGCATACTGAACGGGCGTTATCGTGCTGAATGTCAGGTATTGGTGAATTTTCCGAAACTCAACCGACAGCTCTTTCGGCGCCAGGCAATAACCGATTTTCCAGCCCGTAACGTGAAACGTTTTTCCGAACGAGCCACACACAAATGTCCGTTCCTGCAAAACCGGGTGCGTCGCCAGCGACAGGTGCGGCCGACCGTCGAAACGGATGTGCTCATACACCTCGTCGCTCACAATCCAGATGTCGCGGTCTTTCACCAGGGCGGCCAGTTGGGCCAGATCGTCGGCCGTCCAGACGCGCCCCGTCGGATTCTGGGGCGTGTTGACAACGATAAGCCGGGTCTTGTCGGTTATTTTACCGCGCACTTCGCTCCAGTCGATGGCGTAGGTCGGCGGTGTCAGGGTGACCAGCACCGGAATGCCGCCGTTCAATTCGATGGCCGGAATGTAACTATCATACGCCGGTTCGAAGACGATGGCTTCATCGCCGGGGCGAATCACCGCCATGATGGCGGCAAACAACGCTTCCGTTGCGCCGGACGTAACGGTGACTTCCGTTTCCGGGTGATACGACACGCCGTACAGTTGCTCCGTCTTTTGTGCCAGCGCTTCGCGCAATACCGGCACTCCCGACATGGGTGCGTACTGGTTAAATCCAGTTTTCATGTATTTTTCCACCAATGCCACCAGCTCCGGCGAACAGTCAAAACCGGGAAATCCCTGCGACAGATTAATAGCGCCGGTGTCACTCGCTAATTTCGACATTACCGTGAAAATGGTCGTTCCTACCCACGGTAATTTGGAGGATAAAGCACCCGCAACTGGTAAATTCATGGTGTAAAAAACGATTCCAAGTTGTCTATCGTACCAATAGAGTCGATTGATTAGTCCGGTTTTGAACGTCAATTGACCCCGAAAAGTACAAAAAAAATGGCATAGAAAAATCGAAAAAACATTTTCGATCCATTTTGCAGAATAACACGAACCGCTTCGGGATATTGGCGAACCGTTTGAGCAATTAAAGAACCGCTGGTTGACCGATTTTGGCGTTATTGCTTAAAAATTCAAGTGAAAGTGCGAGACAGAATCAATACGTCACCAAAACCACCCCCCGGTATTCAGGGATCAAAGGCTGGTTGGTTTTGATGCGGTATTCGTAATTGCCCGGTTGAACTTTCTGGTTTTTATACGTGCCATTCCAGGGTTTATCGTATCCTTTTGAATAGAAAACAACTTCACCCCAGCGGTTGTAAATTGTCACCTCACAATCCGGAAACTGATCGGTATTGCGAATTTCCAGCACATCATTGACCCCGTCGTTATTGGGCGAAAAAACATCGGCGACAAACATCCGCTTCAAGACATCGACCAGGACGGTTTTTTCAGTCCGGCAATCGCCCGGGGCCAAAACCGTCAGCAGATACGTTGTGGGAGTAGTCGGATTGGCCAACGGATTCAGGATGGCCGGATCGGACAGGTAGTCGGGCGGTTCCCACAAAAACCCGGTTGTTGGGCCTTTGATGACCGGTTTTAGCTGAACCGAATTCCCCATCAAAACCGTCACCCGCTCCGGCAGATTGACTTCGGCAGGCGGTTCAACGCGAATCTGGCGGGTAATGGTTGCCGGACAGGCCGACGTCCCGGCATACGTATAAGTGATCGCATGTGTACCCGCACCGGCTTTGGTTGGATCAAACTGAGTACCCGACACCCCGGAACCCGAAAACGTACCACCAGCCGGATTCGCCACCAGCAGCAACAAGTCGGAACGGGTGGCGCAAACGGGCGGCAGGCTGTCGAACTGCAAAACCGGGCGCGGAATAACCGCTAACGTCAAAGGGGCGGAAAGAGCCTGACAACGGTTTCCATCCGTGATCCGAACCTGGTAGGTGCCAGCCTGCCCGATCATTTTTGTGGAAGCATAACTTGTATTGACTGACGCATTGTCCTGCAACCACTCGTACTGATAATTGGAGCCAATGGCCGCATCCAGCCGAACCTCACCATCCTGACAAATCGCGGACGACGAACTGACCAGCGTCGCTTTGGGATTTGGATTGACGATTACAGCCAGACTATCGCGGTTGGTACACCCCATCGACGACGTTGCCCGGACGCCGTATAACCCGGTTTTGGTAACGGTCAGCGAGGTGTTGGTCGCTCCGGGCAAAACCGTGCCGCCCGTTGTCCACTGGTAACTCACCGCCGTCTCCGGCTGCACCGACAGCCGGAGCGATTGGCCTTCGCAGAGCGGAGGAGCTTTGTCGGTGGCAATGTTGGCAGCCGGGGGCGGCAACATCCGGGCTTTGGTTACTTTCGAGGTGGTATCGTTGCCGCAGGTTTTGGCAAAGCTTTTTACGACCGCATAATCGCCGGTTTCATTAATGGTTAAAGTTGCGGACGTTGCACCCGGAATGTTGGACCCATTGCGTTGCCATTGATACGACCAAAGCGGATTCGACTCGGTCGAAAGCAGGACAGTGGTGCCGTCACAAAAAGGCAGATCGAGGGTTTCGATGTTTTTATAACTGATCACCGGCGCGGGTGGCGTGTTGTTGCCGCAATCGACCACCGGCATCTGAAATTCGCGCCGAACAGCGCCGATTTTGACGCCATTGCGGTATTCTTCGCACAAAACCGCAAAAATGAACAACCCGGTTTGGGTGGCCGTCATGCTCAGCTGACCGGTTTGGGCGTTGATGGACAGGGGCGGATTACCGGGAATGGAACGGGCTGCGCTATACCCCGGCAACCAGATCACTTCCGGATAACTGGCGTGTGACTTCCCGTCTCCGGCGGTATTCTGGGGGGTATTGTCCGTAAAACCGGCCAGTGGCGTCACAAGCGAGTAACGCAGCTGATCGCCGTCGGTGTCCGTTGCGTTGAAGTTTAGTTTAAACGGCTTGTTGACGCAGATGTATTCGCCATTCGGAAAGCTGAATTCCGGGCTGGAATTGATGAAGGCGGCACCATTACGCACGACGGGCGGAAATTCCATGTAAAACAACATGCCTTCGCCCGCCGGATTTTGAATATTGCTAATGTCGGCACTGCGGCAACAGCGGTCCCAGACGATGTAATAACCGCCGGGATCGTTGTAAACGGCGGGATTCAAATAAATGTCTTTACTGTAATACATCGCCAGCACCTTCAGGTTTCGCAGATTGGCGCAGGCCTGGTTGTCGTAACGCACCTGCTGGGATGTCGTCTGATTAACCGTGATTTCGTCGGTCAGAGCGTTATCGCTTTTGCGGAAAATATAGAGCTGAATCGTGCGTTCGTACGTATCGGCGTTCGACGTGGCCTGGTCGAAAAACAGCGTCAGTTTCAGATTATAATAGTTCGCCCGATTCGTGACACGAACGCTCATTTCGCCACCATAGATGTGTTTTCCGAAACCATCCGGCAGCGTTAGTAACGCCAGAAGAAAACTACACCCGGCAACCCAAAGCCCCCGAAACACCGGAACACCTGAGGTGAATCGGCCCAACAACACATCCATAAGCGGGTTTCGTAGAAAATGAAAGCATAGAACAGAATCAGTATTTTGTCCGTACTGAAAATATACGAAGTCAGAATCAATATATTACCAAAATTGACAGAACGGTAACATTGTATAAGACGAAAAAGCCCCGCAAAGTGTTGCGGGGCCGAAGTGGGTTTTACCGGTTTTTCTACGGAGCGGTTTTTAATTCACCACGTTTCGCGGTTTTCCGCTAAAAAAGGCGCGGATATTCTCGGCGGTTTCGTGTAGCAGCCGCTGACGGGACTCCAGCGTAGCCCAGGCTAAATGGGGAGTAATGAGGCAGTTACGGGCCGAGAACAGCGAGTGATCCGGCAAGGGCGGTTCAACGGTCAGCACATCCAGTCCGGCTCCGGCAATCCGGCCTTCGTTCAGCGCATCGGCCAGGTCGGGTTCGTTGATGAGGGCGCCCCGGCTCGTATTGATCAGAAAAGCCGTCGGTTTCATCTGGTTCAGCAAGCTGCGGTTGACAAACGCCCGGTTTTCGTCAGTGACCGGGCAATGGAGCGAAATGACGTCACTCTCGGCAAAAAGGGTGGCCTGATCGACGTAGCGAATGCCTTCCGGCGGCTGCTCGTCGGTATGTCGGCGGTTGACCAAAATCGTCATTCCGAGGGCCAGGCCGATGGCGGCTACACTTTTCCCGATGTCGCCGTAACCAACCACGCCCAGGGTTTTTCCGGCCAGTTCGACCAATGGGGTTTTCCAGTAACAAAAATCCGGATTCCGCGCCCAGTCGCCCGCCCGAACACTGTCGGCGTGTAACCCCACGTGGTTCGTCAGTTCGAGCAGCAGCGAAATCGTCAGCTGCGCCACCGACGCCGACCCGTATCCTTTTACATTCGTCACCACGATGTCCTGTTCCCGGGCCGCCTTCACGTCGATGATGTCATAGCCCGTTGCCGTTACACCGATGTACCGCAGCTTCGGCAGTTGTTCGAGCGTCTGGCGGTTTATTTTTACTTTATTGACCAGCACCATATCGGCGTCTTTCAACCGCTCGATCAGTTGATCGGGTGCCGTGCGGTCATACAGCGTCACGCTGCCAAGTGAGGTGATGGGCGACCAGTCCAGATCGCCGGGGTTGAGCGTGTAGGCGTCAGCGTAAACGAGGTTCATGGGTAAAGGTTAAATGACGCCGAAAGATAACGCTAAAATGCGTTGGTATTACGGTTTTGAACGCAGAACAAACTCCAGCGCCCGACGCTCGGCCCACGAGAATTCGTCACCACGCACGCCAAAACCAACGTGTCCACCGGTTTTTGGTGTTTCGAGATAAATATTCGGGTGTTTTTCGGCCAGCCACGCGGGCGAACATTCGGGCGACAGCAGCGGATCGTTCTCGGCGTTGATGAGCAGCGAAGGAACGGCTATTCCAGCCATGTAGTTAACCGCCGATGCCTGGGCGTAGAAATCGTCGGCGTCGCGATAGCCGTTGACGGGTGCCGAAAAAAGCTCGTCGAAATCGCGCCAGAGCCGCACCTGATCCAGCCTGGTCATGTCCAGCTTGCCCGGAAACCGGTCGGATTTCTGCTGTAATTTAATGATCAGTTTCTTCATAAACCGATTGCGGTAAAACCGGTTTTTGGGCAAATCAAGCTGTTTCGCGCTGGCTTCCAGATCGGTCGGCGACGAAATGGCCACCACTTTTTTGATCACATCCGGGGCGGTTTTTCCGTGAACGCCCGCATATTTCAGCGTAATGTTTCCGCCCATGCTAAAGCCAATCAGGGCCACTTCCCGGTAGGACCTCGTCCGCAAAACGTGGTCGATCACTTCGGCGATATCGCCAATTTCGCCGTGGTTGTAGAGCCGGAACGCCCGGTTCATTTCGCCACTGCACGACCGGCAATTCCAGGCCAGCACGTCCCAGCCCTGTTGGGCGAAGAGTTTCGCGCTTGCTCTGATGTAATGCCGGTTGGAGTCGCCTTCCAGTCCGTGCGTCATGATGGCAATTTTATCCCTTTTGCGGTCGACCCAGTCGAGGTCCACAAAGTCGCCGTCGGCCAGCGTCAAACGTTCCCGTTCGTAAACTACGCCTTCAATTTTACGAAAAACGCTGGGAACAATGGTCTGAAAATGGCCGTTGATCAAATACCGGGGCGCTCCGGGGTAAGAAGACTGTCGAAGAACCGGCATGCCGTAACCATTTAGTCGTTTATGCTGTTACTTTTAACGAAATTTAGTCTGGTTGGTTCCCGTTATGGCAATTGCGAAGTATTTATCGGTTTTAGTAGCCAGTATGTTGAAGTTTGTAGGGGGTCCCATAACCGGCATTGCGCTGGGTCTTAACTGGACCGAAACCTGGCTGTCAACCGTGGCCGGAATGATGGCGAGCGTGGTGCTGGTTAGCTACGCCGGGGCTGGTTTGCAGGCACTTTGGGCTCGCTTCCGGAAGTCGACACCGAAACGGTTCAGTTCGCGGACGCGGCTGGCAGTGAAGGTTTGGAAACGGGCCGGAATGGCGGGCATTGCGTTCCTGACCCCCCTGATTCTGACGCCCATCGGCGGCACCATTCTGGCCGTTTCGTTTAAGGTAAACCGCTCTCTGATTTTCAGTTACATGCTGATCAGTGCCCTGTTCTGGGGCATTGTCTTTACACTGGCGATCTACGAACTGCCGGAATTAGTCAACCGCTTTGGCGGGAACGGTTTTTTGAAGAAGTGAGGGATACTGCGGACACATCCTGCTCTCACAAAAACACCGAATAATAATTCTTCTTGTTTTGCACAAAAGCCATAAAGATTAGCCGCTCATTGCCAACCCAGCGCGGAGCGTAATCGCTGGAAGGATTCAGACCCGGCAGCAACTTGATTTGCCGAACCTTGCCCGTTGTCAGATCCCGGACCCAGAGGGTATACGTAGTTCCGGCCTGGTTCGTTCGGGAGCTCAGAAAAGCCAGTTGTTTGCCGTCGGGCGAAAACGACGGTTGCGTATCGATCCAGGAAGGCTGGGTTTCAAAAAAGCTCACTTCCCCAGTTCCTTCCGGTGAATAATAAGAGATCGTCGCCCGCCATTTGTCATTGGAATTGTCGTTCCGGGCGCGCGACACGGCAATAAACCGGCCGTCGGGCGACCAGTCGAGGCTGCTTTGCCGGATGTAGTTGGATTCGCGAAGGGGCAAAACCGGGGTGAGGGCCGTAGCCGCACCGCCCGAAGTCGAAATTTTCCACAAGCGGGATTCGTCATTAGAAACCGTACTGTAAGCCAGCCATTTGCCATCCGGCGACCAGGCTATCGACCAGATCCAGGTTGCATCCGCAACGGGCAGCGTCCGGCTCGTCTTGGTTGCCAAATCATGGATGATAATTCCATTCTCCGCTCGGGAAGTGTAAGCCAGCTGTTTGCCATCCGACGAAAACGTAGCTCCTCCGCCCAGGCGGTTTACGAGTTTGGTGGTAACAACCTGCTCATTTTGCAGATCGGAAACGTACAGCGGATAGACATACGTACCGGGCGTTTCCTGAACCTGGGTGGAGTAGGTTGATTTTGTGCCATCCGAGGTTACATCGCCACCAAAAACGTCCGTCGAAAACTCGCCAAAACCGGGGTAATAAGCCGATTGCGAAACAAACGCAACGCTGGCCATAACCGGATAGGAATTGACGGAGGGTGCCGTTTTGTTTTTCGAAACGATCCGGGCCACCAACTGGTCACCAACCTCAGCGGCAGGAATGCGGATTGATTTTTCGCCGGCACCAATTACGCGGTAGCTCCGAAACGCCCCCAACTCACTGCTGGCCACCTGAACCTCATACTCTTCCGCTTCTACATCGGCAATATCGGGGCAGGGCGAGGTAACGCAAACAATCCGAATGGGTTCCCAACTCAGGTCATAGTTGGCGCCCGATACCGAAATCTGCAAACCAACGGGTCGCACTCGTTTGGCCGGATCAACCACCGTTTTCGGTTTGCAGGAAATAATCAGCGTCAGCAAAACCAAGAGTGGCCATGAAAGGGAGCGTTTCATCGTAAAACCGTGTATTTTAATCCGTTTGAAGACCCGTTTTGCAGCGCAAAGGTTGTAAAACGCCATGAAAAGTAAAATACCCGACTGACTGGCAGCCTGTATCGACCGGTCAATCGAGTTTTATACGCAAATCGGCGGGTAATTAACAAACGGCGGAAGCGGCTTTTTCTACTTTCCAAAAACCGCCGACGGAACGATTATACGTTATCGGCTCAGGATTTTTTCGTGAATTCCTGGTTGTCACGGGTGTTTTTCTGTACCGCGATGGCGCCGAATAAACCCAGCATAAAGGCAAACGCATAAAACCCTTTTTCGCTGGGCAACAGCGTCGCATTCCAGAGGCCAATGGTCAGCAGGGTAATGGACAGCAGGGTCGAAAACCAGCTGAGTCCGTAATAAATATCCGTTACGGGGAAGCCTTCGAGCCGATCTCTGACGCTTTTTTGCAGCGATACCACCGAGAACAGGCCGAACATCAGAACGGTAAAATAGAATCCTTTTTCGTTCAGGAGCATTTCGGAGCGCCAAAGTCCGATCAAATAACCAAACATACCCATGCCCAGGGCAACCCATGAAGCGCCTACGAAGGCAGCTGACGTTTTCATTTTCTAAATTTCCAGTTTATCGTGTGTATAACGTGCCGATTCAACTCCATTCGGCAATTGTAGCGTAAAGGTAGGTATACGAATACCCTCCGTTAAACGTGAACTTTTAACCGGCTGCTTTGAAGGCACAACGGGTGGTTTTCAGTGCTTAATTGGTATCAGAATTTGCGCGGATAAAGCGGTTCTGTTAAACCGCCCTAGTCCAGAAGGGGTTGTTTAACTTCAATCCGAAGCTGGTGCGTATTGAATACCTGCGAATTGGGGGCCACACTTTTGGTTAAAAACACACTGCCGCCGATCACGCTGTTTTTGCCGATGACGGTTTTGCCACCGAGAATCGTGGTGCGGGCGTAAATAATGACGTTGTCTTCCACCGTCGGATGGCGTTTGGTTTCGGCCAGGTCTTTGGCAACCTGCAACGCGCCCAGCGTCACACCCTGATAAATCGAGACATTATTGCCGATGACGGACGTTGCGCCAATGACAATACCCGTACTGTGGTCGATCATGAACGGAACGCCAATCCGGGCCGCCGGATGAATGTCCGAGCCGGTGTTGCGGTGGGCATTTTCACTCAGGATTCGGGGCAGAACCGGGATGTTCAATTCCGTCAGCCGGTGCGCAATCCGATACACGGCAATGGCGTAAAAACCGGGATACGAGACAATTACTTTGTGAACGCTGGTCGATGCCGGATCAAATTCATTGATTTTGTTCGCATCCAGCCGGAGGCTCTTGTAAATCGTTTCCAGCGACTCATAAAAAGCCGCTACGGTTTCTTCAATATCAACCTGTTCCGGGTCCAGATAGCTCAGCAGAATATTCTCCAGATCGATCTGGTTCTTTTTCAGGATACCGATGTAGGTTTCCTTTTTGTGTAAGCGGTTATTGGGAAACAGAAACTCAAAGAGATTATCCAGCCAGGCAATGGCATCCTGAATCTTGGGCGTGGCTTCCCATTCGGCTTTGTGCGTCTGATGGAGTAAATCGATAAAAGTATTGACAGTTGACATGGCTGCGATGCATTAACACTCCTGAAAGCGGGTAAAACGGTTTGCTCTACCCGCTGCTTTCAGGTTTTACTTTTTCGGTTGATTACCGGATCAACGAAATAAAATTAAAGGAATGGTAATTGGAGCAAACGGCTAATTTGCTGCGGCTGATCCGACAAGCTGATACTCATAATACATCGTCACAACCCGATAACCAAACTTCTGATAAATCCGGAAACCGTCTTCGGACGACTGGAGCAAGGCGGTTTTATAACCGGTCTGTTTGGCGTAATTGAGCGCGTGGCGCATCAAAACCGTCCCAATTCCCTGCCCCCGAAATTCCCGGAGCGTCGCCAGGCTGTAGATGCCAATGATTTGATTGTTGGTCGGAAATAATTCAATAACGGAAACGGGTTGGCTATTCCGGTAACAAACCATCAAAACTGTGTCCGGAGCAGCTAACAAAACCGGCGCCACGTTTTGGTAATAACGCAGTACGTTCTCATCTGCCGGTTTCCAGTTCTGGGCAATCACGGTAGCAAAGTCGGCCAGTTCTTTCCGGTTTTTTACAATTCTGATTTCGTCCTGATGCTCATTATCAATCGGGATATAGGCGTCGAGCGACAGAATCATGCCCGGGTCCTGACCCACGCAAGCCGCACCCAGTTGCCGTAAATTCGCGACGGTGGTTTCGGTCGCGGCGGTTTCACTGAGCCAGAAACAGAAGGGAAGCCCTGAATGAACCGTGTAATCGACAACGGTTTTCAGATCGGCCAAACCGGGCCGAGAAGCGTTCGGAATATGAACAATATTGAACGTGTCGGACGCCAACTGCGAATTGACCACCAGGATATCATTCATGACCCGAACATCCATGCCCGCGGTTTGGGATGGGAAAAACCGGACGTGCCGATTGAAATTTTCGTCAAGAAGCTGTTCGGGAGTCGACGCATCGCTAACCATTTGCCTGGATTGTTCAGTAAAGAGAAAATCAGATAAGCGAAGGTGTTCATCCCTGGTAAAACCGCTATTTAGCTGTCAGCTTGCCGATCGAATTAGTACCGGGCTCCGTAAAATAGATGTTCCCTTTAGAATCCATAACAACGTCATCGAGGGCGTCAAGTCCCTTTTTCCCTTTGTATAAGGTCGTAACATCGCCGGTGGGAGATACAAGACGAATGCTGCTGTTGATAACGTCGGCTACGAGCAAAAAGCCAGCTGGAGTTACAAACAAACCGATGGGAGAATTGAAACTGGCATTCTTACTATCGCCGTCATTGTAACCACCTACTCCGTTACCAGTGAATCGCTGGACTTTTCCGTCCGTCGAAATTTTGCGGATATCGTTTCCAAAATGCTGACTGATATATACATTTTTCTTACTATCCAGCCCAATACCCGCTGGATAATAAAAAGTAGCCTTGTCAACAGGCCCTTCCTGAAAACCGTTCTTGTTTGCAATCCCAGCAAAGGTGGTAACGGTTCCATCCAGAGTTACTTTTCGAATCACCTGATTATCAGTGTCGGTCACCAGTAATTCATCACCATAGAAAGCAATCCCATTCAAAGTGCGAAAACGGGCATTCTCACCTTTACCATCCTTGTATCCACCCGGCTCCAGGCCGATGGTAGTCCCGCTGAGCGTCGTTTTAACCCCATCTTTGGTAACTTTAGCAACGCTCGTACCTTCAGCCAGATACAAAGTGCCATCTTTTCCAATTACTGCACCTTTGGTACTGTAATTGATATCTAGTTTTTTACCCAGATTATTTTTCAGGGTGTTAACGGTGCCATCGGGAGAAATGACCCGGATGGCATAATTTCCCTGATCAACAAGATACAGGTTATCTTTCGAATCGATAGCCAAAGCGCCCGGCTTGTTAAAGAGCGCATCCGCTAGTTTCCCGTCGACCAACCCAGCTTTTCCACCCGTTAATGTGCTGTATGAGTACGAATATTGATCAGGATTTTTGGTTGTGGGAACAATAGCCGAGTCCTCAGAAGAAGGCTTACAGGAAAACAGAAGCAGTCCTGCTCCAGCCAGAACGGGCACAAGATTTAAAACAGACATTTGAATAGTAAAGACAGAGGGTTAGAAATAGTGAAATCAAAACTATCGGCTTACCGGCACGCTTGGCTTGGCGGTTTTTTTCCGGAAATCCCCGCGCGAGAAGAATTTCTCGATCAGGCAGTACATCAGAATGAAGAAATACCGGCTACCCATCTCCTTGATTTTCAGCTTCGATTCGCCGTATTTCCGGTTGGTCCAGCTATTGGGTACCACCGCGAAGGTGTAGCCGCGCACCATCGCTTTCAACGGTAATTCAACGGTAAGATTAAAGTGCGGTGACAGAAACGGCTTCAGCCCTTCCATCGTCTCCCGTTTGTAGAGCTTGAAGGCGTTGGTGGTGTCGTTGTACCGAATGCCCATCGTTATCCGAATGATGAAATTAGCCAGCCGGTTGATGTATTTCTTCAATTGCGGGTAATCGACCACTTTACCGCCCTTGTTCCAGCGGCTGCCGAAAACGCAATCATAATCGCCTTCCAGCATTTTGTTGTAGAACTTCACGAGATCCTCCGGATCGTCGGACATATCGGCCATGAAAACCGCTACGCAGTCGCCCGAAAACCGCTCCAGGCCGTAACGAACCGCATACCCGAAACCGTTCGGACCGGGATTGGTCTGGTAAACCAGCGTCGGAATTTCGAGCATCAACTGATCCAGTACTTCGGCCGTGCGGTCTTTGGAGTTATCGTTGGTAACGAAAATTTCGTGCGGAATACCGTATTTCGACAGCGTGACGTACAACGACCGCAGCGTTTCCGGAATGGAATCCTGTTCGTTATATGCGGGAATAACTACACTTAGCTTCATGATCGATCCATTAAACGATGAGGCATTAACCGGATGGCGCTGTATAACTTCATGACCGGAGCCGGTAAAATATAATTTTGTATGATCTCCTTGGCTACTTCCGGTTTGGGTTTGCCCAGATAAAGGTACTTTAACGCCACGCCCGCCCGCCGGAAATAACTATCCTTGTACTGATTGGCTTCAAGCATCAGCTTATAATAACGGGCAATGTTCTTACGCAGCAACTTATCATACTTGTAATCCAGTTCCTGATTGATATTGGAATACATCAAAATCCGGTTATTCAGAAACGCCCGGTCTTTTTCATTATCCGAATAACTGGCTCCGGCCCGGTTTTTCCGGTAAACCGACATGGTTTCGTCAATGTACCCAATCGGCCCGGCCTTGGCCAGCAACACATTCCGCGGAATGTCGCCACTCTGGGATTGGTAGTACCAGGCCGGATATTCCGGAATGGCATTTTTCCGAAACATGATACTGGAAGTAGCCATGAAAAAAATCTCCTCCTCACCAATCAGATCGTCGACGGTATAGAACGGTTTTTTCTCATCGACCAGCACAAACGGCTCATACTGCTCATCTTCGAACACTTTCAGGGCATTCGTGAAACAGGCCGAATACTCCGGATGCTGGTCGAGCATGTCGGCCTGTTTTTGTAATTTATGGGGATTGATCCAGTAGTCGTCCCCGTCCATCTGGGCAATGTATTCGCCCCGCGCTTCCTTGAAGGTCGCCAGTGCGTTATACATTCCGTTATTGCCCATATTCTGCGGATGCAGCAACAACCGGATTTTATCGGGGTAACGAGCCTGGTATTCCGCCAGAATTTCGCGGGTATTGTCTTTGGACAGATCGTCGCCTACAATAATTTCAAAGTCGAAATTCGTCTGCTGACACAACACACTGTCTAACGTCTGCCGAACGAACTTCGCGTGATTGTACGTGACGATGGAAACACTGACCTTCATCTCAGTTGAAGATTTCATTCATCTGATTAACCGCCGGAAAATCCGGTGTAATCAGCTCGGCCTGCGGTTTGTAAATATAGGCTAATGGATAGCCGCGTTCGATGAAGGTGTTTTCCAATAAGTTGTTATACCGAAGTTGTACCGACCACCGTACCGATTCCGTGGAGTTAAGCCCGGAGCGGTGCACCAGAAACGCCGAGAAAAACAGCACGTCGCCCACTTCGAATTCCAGTTGCTGCCAATTGTCCGTCAGCAGTTCGTCGGGGATCGTGCCGATATAATCGACGGAAGTAGAGTCGTATAAGCCTTTCTTGTGGCTACCGGGCAGAATTTGCAGCGCACCCAGATCAGATCCGGCCGGTACGAGCGGAAACCAAACCACCACGCTGTCGAGCGACCCCTGGCCGGTCCGCCAGTCCTGGTGGGCGCCCAACCGCCAGTAATCGTCGCGTTTGGCCAAGTGGCGGCTGTTGAACATCATCGCGGGCCGAACGCCGATGACGGGATAGTCGAGTCCGAGTTCTTTCAGCGTATCGGTAATGCGTGAATCCGTACCCAACCGGTGCAGCGAAACCATGTGCTGAACCTGCTTGCCGGTGTTGGCAAAAGCCGTAAAGTCGGCGGCAAAAAACCGGTACATCGCCTGCTCGAACGAAGGCAGATCGTCAATATCCACCGATTCGCCCAAGGTGCGCTGAATCTGGTACGCAAAGATCTGACGCCCCTCCCGGTGGATGGCCTGAATCAGGTCTTTGTCCAGAAAATTTCTCAACAAAACATATCCGTTCTCTTTATAGGATTCGCGCAGTGATGACATGGCAGGTATGAATATGATTGAAAAATAGTACTATACTAATTTGCAATATATGAATCGATAGTAACAAAGGTACCGTACCTTGGTGGTAATGTCAACTTAATCAGCGGCATTTTAGTAAATGAACACCGTTTTTAAGGCTTTCGGCTGGTAAGCGGTTATGGCACAATTCCTTATTGTTCGCTTTCCTGAACGGCGTATCCGAAGCCCGAAGCGCCGAATCCGTTGCCGTTGTAGAGCATATTCCACTGGCCCTGATGCTGAAAAAGATGGCAATAATCCATCATCGCCGAATCCCATCCTTCCGCCGAGCGGTCGATTCCGGCCTGGTCGTCTTTCCGGTCCCAGGTAATTCCGTCCGTCGACTCCGCATATCCGATGCGGTAGCTTTTCTCCACGCTCGTCCGGAAGTCAGTTGCGCTCCGGTAGGAGTAATACATTTTGTACAAATCCCCGTCTTTAACCACTGCCGGGCGACCAATGGCGTCCGTAAATTCATTGTAACCAACGCAGGTAATACCGGTTCGCTCCCAGGTAATCCCGTCTTTCGACTCGGCGTATTTAACGTTGTAAAACGGTTCCGGGTGGCCGTTGATGATTTCGATTTTCGTACACGACAGGTACCACATCCGCCAGCGTTCGGTGCCATCGGCGTCGGTTTCGACCATCACGCAGGGCTGCGCAATCCAGACCTGGTCGTAGATGGAGCGGTCGAGCAAGGGTCCGTCGAAAGCGCGTTCAAACGTCAAACCGCCGTCGCGGCTGATGGCCAGACCAATGGCCAGCCGATACCAGGCGGTTTCGCTTTTATTCCAGCCCGTGTAATACAACCAGATTTCGTCTCCGCGTTTGATAAACCACGACGGCATGGCCCCGGTTTCATCGAACATGCCGACGGCACCTTTGCTCAGACACGGTTTGTCGTGCACGTACAGCACCTTCGAAAAATCGTTGGCGTCCAGTTCAACGAAGGAAGTAGACGATGAGCGGTTTTCATCGCGGGTGGCAAAATAAACCCGCAGCCGCTGGTCGTCGAGCGGAAAAGCAAACGGAACCTGCGCGTGCGTACGGCTGAACGGCATCTGGCCGTCGGTTTTATAAATCAATCCTTTTTTAATCCACATAAACAGGTAAACCGTTTTTAAGTATTTAGTTTAGCGTTTCTGGTATAAAGTTTATCATTTGTAGCGTTGACCTTAAACGATAAGCTCTAAATAAGAACCTAGTTTTGCTGACTCAACCGATCCGTGCGGATGTAAATGCGGTTTTTATCAGTTTCACCGGCAAAGCGATAATTCGTATCGATGAAGTTTCGTAACTCCGGAAAATTCTCGTAGCCCTGCGTGGCCCGATCGCTGAGCCAGAACGAATTCGGGCCAACTGCATCCAGAAACACCGGTGGGCGCGAAGCCGTAATATTTCGTATGTATCGGGCGCGGTGAATTTTCTGCGCTTCGGCTCCGCCAATGATGCACCGGATCGTGTGATTGTCGCAAACCCCCTGTGGCATCTGCATTTCGACATTGTAGCGCGGTGCCCAACCCCACACCACCAGATCCTCGCCCGATCGGGCGTATTTCTGAACCGCCTGCGAAGTGGGTGAAATGAATAGCTGCTGCAACTGAAACGGTTGCAGCCGGTACGCGTTCAAGGGTTCCAGCGCCAATTTACCGTGCTGCATCGCAGCGTTTACGCCAAAACAAAGGCCAATCAGCGCAACCCAGGCACCGGTAAAAACCGGAGACATAAGCCGGTCGATGAACCAGGCATTCAGCAGACAAACCGGGGTAACCAGATACAGCAGGTAGTGCATAAACTCGCTCCCCGGTTTGATGACCGCATACCCACTCGCCACCAGCGACGCCAGAATGAATACCAGCAGCCCGTTCTTTTTCTCGTCTTTTCGGCCCAACAGGACGCCGGCAATCAGCAGGCCAAAGGTTGGAATCAGAAAAACCAGAAAGTCGGTGGTACGAATCACAAAAGCCGGAAACCGGATCAGGTAATCCCAGAAGCTGGCTCCCGCACTGTAGCTCAGGTTGCCAAATAGATAAAACTGCTTGAAATCTTCGAAAACACCGAACTGCCACGTCAGGAAAACGACCAGCAGCGGAAATGCTACACCGCCTGCGACCAGCCCAACCAGCGCCGACCAAAACCGGGGAGCAGTCAATTTTTGGCGTTGACTCCACAAACCGAGGAGCCCAGCCGCGACAATCACCAGCGCCGTTGGGACGCCCTGCAATTTGGCAAACGGAATCAGACTACTGATGAAACTCAAAACCGCCATGCCGCCCACCGAATCGAACGTCTGTTTGCGCCAGAGTCGCGAATATTGCCAGAAAGTCAATCCGAGCAGGGCCAGCGAGAGTTGTTCGTTGGTCGCGTGCAGAAAGTCGTGGTTGTAGGTAAAGGCCAGAAACGCAAACCCGGGAAGCAACGCCAGCCGGGCGGTTCGTGGATTGAAGAGGTTCTCAATCGTGAAATAACCGCTGATCAACGTGACCAACAGACAGAAAAAAGCCGTTCGGCGCAGGGCGATGTAATCCAGCGGATGGCCCAGATAGGCCGGAAGCGAGGCAAAATAGGAACTCAGCGGCCCCATCGTTGCGCCATCGGTCGATTGCCAGTAAACCGGGTGGTGAAAAAGTGTAATTGCCTGTGACAGCAACTGGCTTTCGTCGGGATTCAGTTCGCGGTTGAAGAAGAGCAGCAGCAGGCGGTTAGTAACTAAAAAGCCGACCAGGGCCAGTAGCAATCCGATTTGCTGCCAGCGGGGCAGTTGCCGCCGGAAATCACTGAGGATGCATAAACCGCCAACGACCAGAAATGCGAGCCAACCTGCCAGTTCCCAGAAAATGGGCGTTTTTAACAAATTTACGGCAAGCATGGTCGGTTGATTAAGATCAAAAGCGGACGGCAGTCCGGCGCAATTTCGGGGTTTTATTCATAAAAAAGCAAGTGCATCAAAACTGACACACTTGCTTTTGGGTCATTCCATTTATTTTTGGAGCTGCAGCCGTTGCACCATACCGTCGTGGATTTGCACGAGCGTTTGTTTCAGGTCATACGTCCAGTTCCAGCCCGGATAATGCTCTTTGAATTTCGATAAGTCTGAGATGTACCAGATGTGGTCACCGATGCGGTTGGTTTCGGAATAGCTGTAGCTCATTTTGTTGCCCGAAATTTCTTCGCAAATGGCAATGCCTTCCAGCATCGAACAGTTGGCGTACCGGCCCCCCCCGGCGTTGTAGACTTCGCCCGCCCGTGGGTTTTGGTAATAATGCCAGAACATGTTCACCAGGTCGTAGCTGTGAATATTGTCGCGAACCTGTTTCCCTTTGTAACCGAAAATGGTGTAGTGATTACCGGTAATCGCACATTTCATCAGGTACGACAGAAAACCGTGCAACTGCGCGCCCGAGTGGTTGGGGCCCGTCAAACAGCCGCCCCGGAAAATACCGGTTTTCATGCCGAAATACCGACCATATTCCTGTACCAGAATATCGGCAGCCACTTTCGACGCACCGAACAGTGAGTGCTTGGTGTGGTCGATGGACATTTGCTCGTCGATACCGTTTTTGAAATACGGGTGATTTTCGTCGATTTCCCAGCGGGTTTCGGTTTCGATCAGCGGCAGGTAGTTTGGGTTATCGCCGTAAACTTTGTTGGTCGAGGTAAAGATAAAAACCGCTTCCGGGCAATTCTGACGCGTCATTTCGAGCATGTTCAGCGTGCCAGTGGCGTTGACGGAGAAATCCGTGAACGGTTCGCGGGCGGCCCAGTCGTGGCTGGGCTGAGCGGCTGTATGCACGATCAGGGTGATGTCGGTGCCGTATTTCTTGAAAATCGGCTCCAGTTCTTCCACCTTGCGAATGTCGGCCGTGTAGTGTTCGTAGTTCGGATAGGCCTCTGCCAGCCGATTCCGGTTCCATTCGGTCGAAGCGTCGGTTCCGAAGAAATACTGACGCAGGTTGTTATCAATTCCAATGACTAAATCAAACTTGTCGGCGAAGAACGCCACTGACTCACTGCCAATTAATCCGGCGGAACCCGTTACTAAGGCTATGTTCATAAAAGTCGGTGTTTACAGAAAAAGTACAATACGTGAGAATATGGTCTGGTGCTGAAAATCTTGGATTCTAGAAACAAGTAGCAGCCTTTGACCCTTGATTTACAACAAAATGGTTCGCAAAGTTAGAGCATTTTAGGTATGCACAATGCCCGTTCCCTAAAAACGGTCTTGTTATCACACAAAAATAATAACCGGATAAAAGTTCATCAGGCGGCTATTTCAGCACCTTCCAGTTCATCAGGCCCCACTTTGTCAGTCGGTAAAACAAGGATACTTTCAGCACGCCTAAACCGTAAATACTACTCCGCCGGAAATTGATGGAAGAGGCTTCTTCAAAGTATTTGGTGGGGCAGGTTACTTCGGCAATCTCGTGGCCCTTGTAAAAAATCTGGGCAATCATTTCGTTGTCGAAGATAAAGTCGTCGGAGTTGTGCGTAAAGTCGAGGCTGCGCAGTACTTCGCCCGAGAACGCCCGGTAACCGGTGTGGTATTCCGACAGTTTCTGGTTCATCAGCACGTTTTGGGTGAAGGTCAGAAACCGGTTGGCGACGTACTTATAAAGGGGCATACCGCCTTTCAGCGCTCCTTTTCCCAAAATCCGCGAACCGAAAACGACGGGATACAGCTCATTGCCAATGAGACTGACCATGGCCGTAATGAGTTTGGGTGTATACTGGTAATCAGGGTGCAACATCACCACGATGTCGGCATTTAACTCCAGGGCTTTGCCGTAGCAGGATTTCTGATTACCGCCGTATCCCCGGTTTTTTTCGTGCCGAATGATGTGCCGGATGCCCAGCCGACGGGCTTCTTCAACGGTATTGTCGGGACTGGCATCGTCCACCAGAATCACCTCGTCGATCAGGTCGAACGGAATTTCGCGGAAGGTTCGTTCAAGCGTCAGTGCAGCCCGGTAGGCCGGTAACACTACGACTGCTTTTTTGCCATTATACATAAGCCAAAACGCTGGTTTTGTTTTTGAACACGGTTAAAGGCTTATGAATGTAGGAAGAGCCGGTAGCGGCTGCTGGTCGGATAGAGAACACACGTGTGGATATTATAACTGGAAAGCGGCCTGCTTATTTGCCCGGGCTGAATAATTTCTGACGAATCTTGTTGGTCCGATCAGCCAGTTCAGGACGGGAAGCGTATTTATACGTCGTCTGAACGGCGGCTGAGTCAAGGCCGGGGCCGTAAACATACGAATCGCCCGCCCGGACATCTTTCTGGCGGATGGTGTTATATTTTTGGTAATCACAGGATGCCAGCGAACCAGCAACCAGCAAAAATACGCCTATGTTCAAAAGACCTTTCATACAATCGATTTACAAAATTTAGTACAAAACTATAGACAAGCGGTCAAATCGCCAATAATACTTCAAACTTTTATCATTCTGTGAATGATCGGCTTTTCCCGGTCTATCCCATTTTATAATCACAAAGGTACTTTTTTACCTCCGGCTTTAGCGCATCCCCGTTTCCTGTACTGGTTTTTGGGTAAAAAGCCCTAGTTTTTCAATCGTTCGATTTCGGCCCAGACAAACCGGATCAGGCGTCCGATGTGTTCCTCCGAAAAATCGAAGGGAACGTCGGCGGCCCGGTAGATTTCCCGAATGGGCGCTGTATACCCCAGTTTCAGCGCATTCAAATAGCCCTGAAGTCCTTTTTGTTTGTCCTGGCGAAAATTCATCCAGACGCCAATCGCACCCAGTTGAGCAATGCCGTATTCGATGTAATAAAACGGCACTTCGTATAGGTGCAGCTGTTTCTGCCAGCTACACGCTTCGTATTTTTCCAGCCCTTCCCAGTTGGTAACCGTATCCGAAAAGGCTTCAAAAATGCGCATCCAGGCCGTTTGGCGCTCTTCATCCGGTTGCGCGGCTGCGGGCCCGGCGGCTGTTTCATACACCCAGTGCTGGAATTTATCAATGGTGGCCACCCACGGCAGGGTTTCGATGATCGACTCCAGATGCTGGATTTTAGCCCGTTTCAATTCTTCGGGATCTTCAAAAAACACATCCCAGTAATCCATCGTCAGCAATTCCATCGACATCGACGCCAGTTCGGCCACTTCCATCGGCGGATTGCGGAACGGTTTCAGCGGCAGATCGCGGGTCAGAAACGAGTGGACCGCGTGGCCACCCTCGTGCACCATCGTCACCAGATCGCGCAGGCTCGAGGTTGCATTCATGAAAATGAACGGAACGCCAATTTCCTCCAGCGGATAATTGTAACCGCCCGGTGCTTTTCCTTTCCGCGATTCGAGATCCAGGTGGCCCATCGCCTTCATGATACGCAGGCAGTTACTCAGGTACGAATGGCCGACGGCAGCATCGAGCCGGCTGAAACAGGTGATGGTTTTGTTCAGCAGTTCAGTGCCGGTTTCAAACGGTTTCAGGGCCGGAAAACCGTCGGGATCCACTTTGGCATCCCAGGGGCGCAGCACATCGAAAGACGGATCGGTCTGCATCAGCTTCTGCTGACGCTCCAGCGCGAGTTGATCCAGCAGTGGCACGACGGCTTTTGAAACCGAGGTGTGAAAATCGAAACAGTCCTGCGGGGTGTAGTCAAACCGGCCCATCGCAGCAAACATGTAATCGCGGAAATTAGCGAAACCGGCATTGACGGCCACCTGATGCCGCAAATCCACCAGGCGGTCGTACAACTCATCCAGCGAGGCCTTGTCTTCATACCGCCGTTCCTGAACTTTCCGCCAGACTTTTTCGCGCAGAATCCGATCGGGCGACTGCAGCAGCGTACTGGCCTGCGGCAGCGTGATTTCTTCCGGCACCCCGTCCGCATTTTCCAGCTCAATGGTCATGGCGCCGACCAGCGCTCCGTACTTGCGTTGTTCGGACTGAATATCGGTTTGCAGCGGAATATTTTCGTCGCGAAAAATCTCGATCGCTTTTTTCATGCCGCGCAGGGCAATAGCAATCCCTTCGTCCTTCAATTCGGCCAGGTAAGGACTTTCGACGGTTCGCAGGTCGAGCGTATTCTCGTAGACCGACAACTGCGGCTGAATCTCGGTAATGAAAAAATTAAACCGGTCGATCAGGTCGGCATCGGACGTGTCGCAGGTCATCCGGATGTACCGCCAGGCAAAGTTTTCGGACAGATACGACTCCAGTTCACTCCGGTCGGCCAGCCACTGACGCAATTCGGCTGCGTTTTTGATCGGCCGGTCCACGAGGTTGTCATAGAGCGGTTTTACATCATTCCAGGTGTTCAGGACAAAATCTTCGCCAATAAATGGCCGGGCCGGGCGGGCCGGAATTGCTAAAACAGGTTCCATTATTCGATTTCAATTACGACGTCATTGGTGAGGGGATGCGCCACGCAGGTTAGAATATAACCGGCACTCAGTTCGGATTCGGCCAAACCGTCTTCTTCGTCCAGGTGCACTTTGCCCGATAAACACCGGCCCATGCAGGCCGTGCACATGCCCGCCTGGCAGGAATAAGGCAGGTCGATGTCCAATTCCAGGGCGGCTTCCAGAATCGTCTGGTGCGGTTCTACAGTAAACTTGTATTCACTGCCTTCGTATAAAATGGTAACTTCTGGACTCGACATAGGAGCGGTTTCTTCTTCGACAACGGAACCGTGCGGTTCGTGCGGAGACGTTGCAAAACTTTCTTTATGCACCTGATCGGTCGGTACATTCAGCAGTTTGAGCGCCCCGCGGGCTTCGTCCATCAAACCGTCGGGACCACAAATATAGAATTCTGTTTGGCGCGTATCATCAATTGGCAGTTCTTCCAGTAATTTTAGCATAGCCGACTGGTTCAAACGGCCTGCCAGCCCGGTCCAGTCCGCTTCCGGCTGGCTCAGCATATAGGTTACCCGAAACCGCCCGCCCGATTGCCGAACCAGTTCGTTCAGTTCTTTTTCAAAAATGATCGACGAGCGGTTTCGATTGCCGTAGATCAGCCAGAGCTGCGTTCGGGGTTCCACGTGCAAAATGGATTTGATCATCGAAATCAGGGGAGTGATTCCGCTTCCGGCCCCGATCAGAACGACCCGACGTTGGTTTTTAGGGTCCAGTTTCGGTACAAAAGTGCCCAGCGGCTCGAGGGTTTCGTAGGTTTCGCCTGGTTTTGCGGTATCGCACAGAAAATTGGAAACCGTTCCACCCGGAAGCCGCTTAACCGTCACAGCCAGCGACACATCCGTATGCGGAGAGCTAGACATCGAATACGACCGACGCACTTTTTGGCCATCAAAAGGCAGAATAAAAGTTAGGTACTGGCCGGGCTGATACCGGATGACTTCATTGAGTGGGTGCCAGAAATGAATGGTAATAGCGTCCGGGGTTTGCCGAACCACTTCTTTTACTTTCAGAAAATAACGATTTGCCATAATGCCATTATCGCCGGAGCGATTACTATTCTTGATTTATCGGCGGTACACATCAGTGCAGGAAACCAGTCAGAAAACCGGTGTAACAACGAAACCGCAATATACGATTGAATTGTCAATCGTTCGGGTAACAAATTGTTGACGGTTCCGGTTTGCCGTTCTTTGGGTCAAATTTCCGTTTGCATTGCCGGTTTCTGTTTTTTTAGGCGGATATTCGCATCCGAAGTACCTTTCGATACATGAAAAAAATACTATTCTTTACGCCCTACGGTTCGTTTACCGGTTCGGAAGTTGTGTTGTGGACGTACCTGAAAAATTTTGATCGACAACAAATCCAGGCAGCTCTGTTCAGCGAGGAACGGGGGCCGTTGACGGCCGAATTACCAGCTGATATTCCGCTGTTTATATCGCCTTTCAAGCGCGGATTTGCCCGGAAGGTTTACTCCAAAGTGACGCACGCAATGGGCGTAAAAGTATACGAAAACTACATCCGGAAAGTTCAGAACGAGTTTAAGGCCGATTATTGGTATCTGAATACCGTCCTCATGTTTCCCCTTTCGAAACTGGCCGAGCAACTGGGCGTGAAAGTGATTTCGCAGATTCACGAGTTGCATTCCTCTTTCGAGTCGATTTCGTACGATTCCATGGCGCATTCCATGACGTATTCGGATCTGGTGATCGGGGTAGCGCAGCAAATCTGTGATCTGGCAACGGTGATGGGAGCCAAAAAAACCGCTTTGCTGTACCCGATTGTCGACCTGAGCAAGAAGAATATTTCGGAACAGCGCGTTGCTGAACTCCGGCAAAAACTCAATATCGCACCGGGAGCCTTTGTCTGGACGATGGTGGGCACGCGAATTTACCGGAAAGGCGTCGATCTTTTTCCGTTTATCGCCCAGGCGCTGGCCGATGTTCCGTGTCACTTCATCTGGATGGGCAACTCAACCCCAACCGGTTTGAACTACCTCGTCGATTGCCAGACCAGAGCCCTGAACCTGCCCAACATGAGCTTCGTCGATGTGCAGACCGACGACTATTACAATTACCTGCAACTCTCCGATGGCCTGGTGATGACTTCCCGCGAAGAACCGTTCGGTAAGATTATGACCGAAGCGGCCTCGCTCGGAAAACCGCTGGTGGCGCCCAACGCGGGCGGAGCCCGGGAGTTTATTGTGCCGGGAATGGGCGAACTGGTCGATTATCCAACCCCCGAGCTGTTCCGCAAGGCCATGCTGTATATAATGAACAATCCGGATTCCTACAAAACTGAGCTGCTGATCGAGCGAAGTCACCAGTTCGATGCGGCTATTCAGGTCAAAAAATGGCAAAAAACCATTCTGACGCTCTAATTATGTTACCACTTACTAACATTATGCAAACTTAAAGTTTACGATTTTGCTACCGTATAATAAATTCGAGCGCCGGATGCACAATTTTTGGAAACATTCTTCGCTCACCAAATAGCGGATGTATGCCATATAATGGCAGTGTTTTTATTGGTATCTATTTTATACCAATAACAGATCCCTCATTTGTCCATTCGTTAGCTTTCAACTTTCGCAACGGACAGGGTCCATTCGGGTTTCATTCCATAGTGCCAACTACATTGGAATGATTTTTGTCTTTCATACTTATCAAAGTCGAATTACGGCAGATTAATCGATAATCTGACTGCTAATCAATTCTTTCATTCGGTTTATCAGACAGAGATTCTTTCTCTTTTTAAGATTGATCCACCGAAGCAAGCCTGAGATGAATACCCGAGTGGATGGTACGGAAACGATGGATTTCCGTATTAAGATTTCGTGTAGTCTCATCAGGCTGGAAACCCATGTAAAATATACCCCATCGCACTGATGATCAGGACATTAACCGTAACATTTAGTAGGTTTTTATTGCTTTTCAGCCTGGTTTATACGAACGCAATAGCATTCGGTGGCTCCGAACCGTCGACAGGCCCTGCTTTTGCCCCCAAGCTTCCCGAACGTCAACGTTATCTCGCCATTGTAGTTTTCAATTACGAAGATGATCCGCAGGTAGACGACGAACGGATCGAGAATGCGGGTCGAATGGGGTGTAATGCGGCTGAAATTTCCGTGCACTGGGACAAGGTGTATCCGACCCGGAACAGTGCTCCCAACTGGCGGGTGGTCGATTCTCACGTCAATACGGCTTTGCGAATGGGAATGAAGGTTGCCATCCGGATTCAGGTGGCCCGGGAACCAAACCGGGTCAATGGGTTCTGGAATCCCGAACAAACCATGCAGGGCGGTGATGATAGCAAAATGAGCTTTGGTGGAGCGGTTCAGTTCAGTTTTGCTCACCAACCTACGCTTGAGTTGGCCAAAGATTTTGTACGGCAGGTTTCCCAACATTTCCAATACCTGCAGCAGCAGGACCAATTGCTGTTTATGTCCGTCACGGCATCTCCCATTCAGGAAGCCGAATATTCCCCCCGCAACGAACGGAACGGATTCGGGCCGTCCTATCCCATCCCGTTCGATTACAGCGACCCCATGAAACAGGGTTTTCGGCAATGGTTACAGGGGCGGTTTTCGCTGGAGGCTCTCAACCGGCGCTGGGGCAGTGATTTCAGCCGCTGGGAATCCGTAGTTCCTCCTCCCTACAATCAGCAGGATCCGTACATTTCCTTTAACCGCGGACGTTGGGGTGAAGACTGGTACGTTTTCCGTCACCTGATGCTGAAGCGGTTTATCGACGAAACCACCCGGACCGTTAAAGAAGTGAACGGTTCCATACCGGTTGTCAACCAGCACGGTTGCGTTTGGGATCGTCAGAGCGGTTTGCGGGGGACATTCGGCCTGAAAAGTCTCGCCCAAAACGCCGATGGCCTGAAAATCAACGACGGGCCCGACTACAATCACCGCTATTCGATGGACGTTGTCCGGAGTAATATTCGGGCAGGAGGCTGGGTTTGTAATGAGGTAGACGGTTTGTTCAGTAATAGTGTGTCTGTAGGCCGCTTTTATGATCAGGTTGCCGAAAGTTTCGAACACGGTGCCCGATTAGTGACCCTCGCCAACTTCGGAGGTTGGGATGCCCGTCCATCGCTGAATCAACTCATTCAACAAGTGGTGAGCCGGGGGTTATTGTCTCAGCCGGTTACACAGGTACAAACCGGTAGTAGCACCAGTTATAAATTGTCGTCGATGGTGCGGGACGACGTCACCGATCCGGATCGCGCCAGTGATCAGTGGTCGAGACAATACGCCCAGAATGGACGGAGACCGGTCAATATTGTCATCAACGAAGACTGGCTGGAAGACAATGCCAATCAGGACCCCCGGGTGGTGAAGACGATTCCGAATCAGACAGCCTACGTCGAAAAAGCATTTGAGTTCAACATTCCAACCGCTACATTTGAAGACCCGGACGGTTCCATTACCAAAGTAGAAATTACATCCGGTTTGCCGGCAATGGGACTTTCGGCCAATGGCGTAACGATTTCCGGGACACCCAACGCAACCGGTACGTTCACGGTCACGGTTCGCGCCTTTGACAACAAGAACTCGTCGGTATCGACGCAGTTTCAAATAACGGTACAGGGGCCCAATTCGAATCAGGCACCCGTTGTCAATCAACCGATTGCGGACCGTTCGGCCGTACTCGGCCAGAATTACTCCTACCGGATTCCGGACGAAACCTTCAAAGACCCGGATGGACGCATTGTGAGTATCAACGTTTCCGACTTGCCCGTGGGGCTTGCCTATGATACTCAGACACTGACGATCAGCGGCAAACCGACCAATGAAGGCGTTTCGACCATCAACCTGAAAGCCACTGACGACAAAGGAACCAGTGTTTCGACCAGCTTTAAGCTAACGGTTACGAAGCAGGATGACGTAAACAAACCGCCGGTTGTCAGCAAACCCATTCCCGCCCAAACCGCTACGGTTGGCCAGAATTTTAGCTATGTCATTTCCAACGAGACGTTTTCTGACCCCGATGGGCAAATTACGAGCCTGGAAGTTACGGGACTCAGCAACGGGCTAACGTACGACGCCGACAGTCGCACGATCAGAGGAACCCCCGTTACGGCCGGAACAATCACCGTGAAGGTGAAAGCCAACGACAACAAGGGAGCCAGCGTCACCACCGAATTCCGGTTTACCATTAATCCTGCAACATCGCCGGAACAACTGGCGATTCTGGAGCCAACGGTCGATTGTAATACCGGTGAAAGTAAATTCCGGACCAGCGGAGGAGATGGCACGAAGATCGAATTCAAGGTGGTTGGTATTACGAACGACTGGACCGCCAATACCAGCTTTACCATTGCCCCCTGGCTCCGCAACGGCTCGACCTTCGATATTCAGGCTCGGCAAAGCGGCAAAGAAATCAAATTCACGTATACGACCCCTTGTAAAGGATACGAGCCACCGACGCTTGCCAAACCGATGGCCGATCAGTCTTACCCGGTAGGTCAGTTCTTTATCCTTAAAATTCCGCCGGAAACGTTTCTGGGTTCAACACCGCTGAACGTACTCGTGAGCGCCTTACCCGAAGGTCTTGCGTACGATGTCGGTACCGATGCCATTTCGGGTACGCCTACCAAAGCGGGTGTGACAACCATCACCGTGACCGCAACCGATGATCGGGGGGCTAAAGTAGAAGATGTGTTTGTGCTGACCATTCGCGACAATGGCACCGCTCCCCTGGCGATCACCGCACCAACGCTCAATTGCCAAACCGGCCGGTTGACGATCAACACCACCGGCGGCAACGGCAGCGCCATCACGTATTCGATTCCGGGAATAGCCGACTGGAACAGCAACCCGGCCTTTACCATTGGGGCGGATAAATTGAGCGGAACCGAGCTCCGATTACTGGCGCGTCAGGGCGACCGCGAAGTAAGTTACACGTATACGACCACTTGCTCGCCCCCCGGTTCGTCGACGCTGGCCGACCAGACGATCTACATTGGCGAATCATACTCGTATACATTACCAGACCCTGGCGCCGGGATTACCTACAAAGTTGACGGTCTGCCCAATGGGTTAGCGTATGCTTCCGCGAATCGTACCATCTCGGGGTCACCAACGCAAACCGGTACAACCACCGTGAGCATCCGGGCAACCGACGACAAGGGAAATACGGTTGGGTCGCTTACTTTTAAATTAATCGTCGTTTCCAAATCGACAACCCCCGTTACCGGTAATTTCGAAGGCTTTCTGGATCTGGTGAGTTGCATCAGTATTTCGGGCTGGGTCTGGGATGCCAACCTACCCAATACCCCCCTGACCGTTGAGTTTCTGGTAGGACCCACCCTGGCGTCGGCTCGCTTGCTGGGTTCGGTGGTCGCCAACATTTCCCGGCAGGATCTACGCGACAATGGCAAAGGAAACGGAAACCACGGCTACAGCTGGGATACCCCGAACGAACTGAAGGATAACCAGACATACTCGATCTGGGCACGGGTGCAGGGCTCGACCTACTTACTCAAAGGCGCACCCAAAACCCTGACCTGCGCGGGTTCTACCACCACCCCGCCAACCAACCAGCCACCGGTAGCCCCGACCGTGGCGGGCCTGACCGCCACTGCGACGGTAGCCTACCAAACAACGCTGCCGGTTTTCACCGATCCCGAGAACGGCGCCTTAACGTATGCCATGACCGGTTTGCCCGCCGGATTGAATTTCGATGCGATCAGCCGGGGCTTGGCCGGTACGGTTGCTACGGCAGGGACCTATAAACTGACCTACAGCGCCACGGATAATCAGGGAGCCAAAACCAGTATTGATATTACCTTAACGGTCAATGCCGCTCCGGGTGGCTCAAATCCGACGACGAATCAGCCGCCGGTGGCTCCGAACCTGACCAGCTTAACGGCGACGGTCAATGTGGCTTACCTGACCATGATCCCAGCTTTCACCGATCCGGAGGGAGGAGCGTTGACGTATACCATGACCGGTCTACCCGCCGGATTGAATTTCGATGCGATCAGCCGGGGCTTGGCCGGAACGGTTGCCACGGCCGGAACCTATAAATTAACTTACAGCGCAACGGATAATCAAGGCGCGAAAACCAGTATCGATATTACCTTTACGGTGAATACGACTTCGGGCGGAACTACCCCGACGACGCCCACAACCGTAGTTACCGGTAATTTCGAAGGATTCCTGGATTTGGTAAGCTGCGTCAGTATTTCGGGCTGGGTCTGGGACGCCAACCTGCCCAATACACCCCTGACCGTTGAGTTTCTGGTAGGTCCCACCCTGGCGTCGGCCCGTTTAGTTGGCTCAACAGTTTCCAATATTTTCCGTCAGGATTTGCGCGACAATGGCAAAGGCAATGGCAACCACGGTTATCGCTGGGAAACGCCGGATGAATTGAAGAACAACCAGACGTACTCAATTTGGGGCCGGGTGTTAGGGTCGACGTATTTGCTGAAAGGCTCACCCAAGACCCTGACCTGTACCGGTTCGACCACCACGCCAACGAATCCGACGACAAATCAGCCACCGGTAGCCCCAAATCTGTCCAGTTTAACGGCAACGGCCAATGTGGCTTACCTCACCATGATCCCGGCTTTCACCGATCCGGAAGGAGGAGCGTTGACTTATACCATGGCCGGTTTACCCGCCGGATTGAATTTCGATGCGATCAGCCGCGGCTTGGCCGGGACAGTTACCACGGCCGGAACCTATAAATTGACCTATTCGGCCACGGACAATCAGGGAGCTAAAACCAGCATCGATATTACTTTTACGGTGAATGCTTCAGGTGGGTCAAATCCGACAACGAATCAGCCGCCAGTCGCACCGACTGCACCAAGCTTAACCGCCACGGCGACGGTAGCCTACCAAACAACGTTGCCGGTTTTCACCGACCCTGAGAACGGCCCCTTGACGTATGCAATTTCCGGTTTGCCCGCCGGATTGAATTTCGATCCGGTAAGCCGGGGATTGGCCGGAACGGTTGCCACGGCAGGAACGTATAAACTGACTTACAGCGCCACGGATAATCAGGGAGCGAAGACCAGCGTTGATATTACCTTAACGGTCAATGCCGCTCCGGGTGGAACCACCCCGACGACGCCCACGACCGTAGTTACCGGTAATTTCGAAGGATATCTCGATCAGTTAAGCTGCGTGAATATTTCGGGCTGGGTCTGGGATGCCAACCTGCCCAATACCCCCCTGACCGTTGAGTTTCTGGTAGGACCCACCCTGGCGTCGGCTCGCTTGCTGGGTTCGGTGGTCGCCAACATTTCCCGGCAGGATCTACGCGACAATGGCAAAGGAAACGGAAACCACGGCTACAGCTGGGATACCCCGAACGAACTGAAGGATAACCAGACATACTCGATCTGGGCACGGGTGCAGGGTTCGACCTACTTACTCAAAGGCGCACCCAAAACCCTGACCTGCGCGGGTTCTACCACCACCCCGCCAACCAACCAGCCACCGGTAGCCCCGACCGTTGCGGGCCTGACCGCCACGGCGACGGTGGCCTACCAAACAACGCTGCCGGTTTTCACCGATCCCGAGAACGGTGCCTTGACGTATGCCATGACCGGTTTGCCCGCGGGCCTAAACTTCGACGCGATCAGCCGGGGCTTGGCCGGTACGGTAGCTACGGCAGGAACCTATAAGCTGACCTACAGCGCCACGGATAATCAGGGTGCCAAAACCAGTATTGATATTACCTTAACGGTCAATGCCGCTCCGGGTGGCTCAAATCCGACGACGAATCAGCCGCCGGTGGCTCCGAACCTGACCAGCTTAACGGCGACGGTCAATGTGGCTTACCTGACCATGATCCCGGCTTTCACCGATCCGGAGGGAGGAGCGTTGACGTATACCATGACCGGTTTACCCGCCGGATTGAATTTCGATGCGATCAGCCGGGGCTTGGCCGGAACGGTTGCCACGGCCGGAACCTATAAATTAACTTACAGCGCAACGGACAATCAGGGCGCCAAGACCAGCGTTGACATAACGCTAACGGTGAATGCCGCACCGGGTGGCTCTACGCCGACCAATCAGCCGCCGGTGGCCCCGACTGTTGCGGGCTTGACCGCGACCGCGACGGTAGCTTATCAAACGGTTTTACCGGTTTTCACCGATCCCGAGAATGGAGCGTTAACGTATACCATTAGCGGTTTGCCCGCTGGTCTAAATTTTGATCCGGTAAGCCGGGGATTGGCGGGAACGGTTGCCACGTCGGGAACGTACAAACTGACCTATTCAGCCACGGATAATCAGGGAGCCAAAACCAGCGTCGAAATCACCCTGACGGTCAATCCGGCATCAACGACGCCCACCACACCGGATCTGGTTGTGCTGGCGCCTGATTACGATTGTCAGACGGGCCGCATCACGTTCCGGACGAGCGGAGGAGATAATACGCCGATTGAATACCGGGCCGCAGGTGTAACCGACTGGACGACGAATGCAACCCAGACCCTTTACCTGACGATGCGGAAGGGAAGCACGTTCGACATTGAAGCCCGGCAGGGCCAGAAGGTTGCCAAATACACGTATACCACGGCTTGTAGTGATGGCAAAAGCCCCATCAGCGATCAGGTCATTACCAAAGGCTTGTTCTATACGTTTACCTTGCCCGAACCGGGTGCCGGCAATCAGCTGGAGGTAAGCGGATTGCCGGACGGAATCAATTTCAATGCTTCGAACCGGACCGCGAGTGGAAAACCGCAAATTGCCGGGGATTATACGGTGACGGTAAAAAGCACGGGCTCTGATCAGAAAAGCAGCAGCATTACGTTCAGACTGACCGTGCGGGAGCCGCAATTGACCGTTCAGATGATGAAAGCGGGCAATGCCGCATCCCGCCAGATTATTCAGGAACTGACCGACAACAGCTCGATTGGTATTACTAATTTGCCCGAGAGAATCAATTTTTTCTGTACGTCCAATGTGCCGGTAGGCAGTATCTCGTTTGAATTGACGGGCAGCACGCCGAATAATTACGTCGATAATCAGGCACCGTTTGGATTGTTTGGTGACGACGATGGTTTCAAGCCCCAGACCGGCGCGTATGTGCTTCGGCTTTCGGCTTTCACGGGGGCCAACGGTAGCGGAGAGCTGATCATTACCCGGAACATCGCCTTCTCGTTTGTGCCGGGTGGTGGCCGGATTGGCGTTCAGAGCGATTTGACCAGTGCCGAAAAACCGGGTGATGTCTGGAACGTTTATCCGAATCCGGTTCGGGATGTCATCAACCTGACGCTCCCCGATCGGTCGGGTTCGGCAACGCCCTACCGGTATTCCTTGTCGTCCGCAACGGGAAATCAGTGGGAATTACAGGGAAATCACGTCGATTCCAGCCAGCTTAAAACCGTACTTGATGTCAAAAACCTCCATCTGCCCTCCGGTTTATATTTCCTCCAGGTTCTGGGCGAAGGGGGCGTTTTGAAAGTGATTAAAGTGCTGAAACAGTAATTTCTTAGGATATTATAGATACGAGAAGTTAGAAAAAAGACTTTATCCAGTTTCGGGTAAAGTCTTTTTTTGTGGGATGAAAAGCAGTTTTTGAGAAATTATGTTTCCTGGCAACAACTAGGCATCCTGATGATAGAGCGTCAATCCGGCGATGGGCGTTTCCAGAATTCGACGCACCGTCAATCCTTTGTCGTTGGCAATTTGCCGCAAGATATCGCTGTAATAAAACGCCACCGAACCGACAAAGTGAATCGGAAGTTGGGCCGCATCCGGAAACTTGCGAATATACGTGTCGAAAAACAGCGAGAAAGCGTCGTGAACCAGCTGGTAAGCCACCGGATGGCTGCGGTTATCGAACAGAAATTTTGAAAAGGAAGCAAAATACCGGTTCGGAAAGGGCTGTTTATAAGCCTGCTCCATCACCGTGATCCGATCAACTTTGGGGAACCGTTTCCGGAATTTCTCCGCCAGTTCAACGGGCAACTGGTCGTGTAAAAACCGCACCACCAGCGTCTTGCCCAGATACCCGCCACTGCCTTCGTCGCCCAGCCAGAAACCCAGCGAACCGCTCAGTTGGGCAATATCGCGTCCGTCGTACAGGCACGCATTGGAACCGGTTCCCAGAATACAGGCAATCCCGGCTTCGTGGTGGCACAAGGCCCGGGCCGCGCCCAGCAAATCGCTGTTGACCTGCACATTCTGCGCATCCGGAAAAACCGTCCGAATCGCCTGCTCGACCACCCCGCACGAATCGACACTGTTGCAACCGGTGCCGTAATAAAAAACCTCTGCTACCGTTTCTTTAACGGTTGGCAGCAGAGCGGTTTGCAATTCGGCAGCAATCGCGGCACTATCCTGGTAATACGGGTTGAAACCAATGGTTCGGGCCTGATTGACCTGGCCCTGGGTGTCGATGGTTCGCCAATCGGTTTTGGTGGAGCCGCTATCTGCAATGAGTATCATTTTTCGGACTGGAATTTGCGGGTTAACTGATTAATTTTCCGACGGCCTGGAAACGCCCGAAAACCCATTCTCCGTGGGGCGCATCGGGCAGTTCGTCGGTGAGATCCTGACCGGCCCAGTGTTCGTAATGTTTGCCATTGCGCCAGAGCCGACTCGGAGAAACATCGTAAATAATACCCTGGTAAGCACACCAGATTTCGTCGCGGTCGGAACCGTTGCGAAGCGCCAGTTGCGAGCGGGTGTATTCTTTTAACCGATCGTTATTACCGATATACATGGGCATTTAAACAGTTCAGTCAGCAAAAATGCAACTTTACGGATAAGTTTGAATAGGGTTTTCGTAAAAACGCTTAACTTTATCCGCTTACTAATGAACAGGAATCGAGTCTATAAATTTTATTTTTTATGAAAAGAACTACTCTTATCGCCTTTTTTGCCGTGCTGGGACTCTTCACGGTTTTGACCGGCTGTAGCAAGAAAAAGACGGCACCGCTTTCGGACCGGATTAAAAAGGCCTGGACGGCGCAGAAAGTGGAGGAAAACAATGTGACGGTTTATACCAAAGGAGGAGCCAATAACGTAAAACCGGGTTATTCGCAATATTCGCTGGATCTGAGCAACCCGCCCACGGTCGTTATCAAACAGGTCGATGGGTTTACCTCGACCGGCCAATATGAATTACAGGGTGATACGAAGCTCATTCTGAAAAGCCTGAGCCCGGCCCCCACCGATGGCCCAACGATTGAGTTTACGATTGGCACCGTTACGGATAATTCGCTGGAAATCACCCGGACAACGGCGGATCGTAAAACCGGTGGCACCACCAATAAATACACGTTGGCCAATCCGTAAGGAAACCGCCGAACGGTTTTTGCCGTATAAATTTCGCCGTTTTCGAACCGAAGGCGGCTTTTTTGCTTTTATATCGCTATGAATACACGTACTGAACTGGATTCGTTGGGTGAAATTGCCCTGATCGAACGCATTAACCAGACTTTTGGCTCCCCGTCGCTCCCCGAAACCGTGCGCGGCATTGGCGACGATGCCGCCGTAATCGATACCGGCGGCCCCGACTACTGGCTCATTTCGACCGATATGTTGCTGGAAGGCGTTCACTTTGACCTGGCCTATTCACCGCTGAAACACCTCGGTTTCAAGGCCGTTGCGGTCAACGTCTCGGATATTGCCGCCATGAACGGAACGCCCCTGCACATTACGGTCAGTGTCGCCCTCAGCAACCGGTTTTCGGTCGAAGCCGTGGAAGAGTTATACGACGGAATCAAAGCCGCCTGCGAAGCCTATCAGGTTGATTTGATTGGCGGAGACACGACGTCTTCCCGCTCTGGTTTGGTTATTTCCGTAACGGCCACGGGGCGCGTAGCCAAAGATAAGATCACCTACCGGAGTACCGCCCAGCCCAACGACGTCCTTTGCGTAACGGGTGATTTAGGTGCGGCTTTCTGCGGATTGCAGGTACTCGAACGCGAGAAACAGGTTTTTTTGGCCGACCCAAGCATGCAACCGGAAATCAACGAAGAAAAGGCTTATTTGCTGGAACGTCAGCTTCGGCCTTCGGCCCGCACCGACATTGTTTACGAACTTCAGGACCTCGGCGTGGTGCCGACGGCCATGATCGATATCTCGGACGGACTGGCCTCCGAACTGATTCACATCTGCAAGCAATCCAAAACCGGAGCGGTTATTTTCGATGAAAACCTGCCCATCGACGACGCCACCTATCTGGCGGCTACCGAATTGAATATCAGTCCCATAACGGCGGCTCTGAACGGTGGAGAAGATTATGAACTGTTGTTTACCGTTCGGCCGCAGGAGTTTGAGAAACTAAAAAACCACGCCCGCATCACGCCCATCGGCTACCTCACCGACAAACCGGAATCGATTTTGCTGGCCACCAAAGCCGGGCAATATACCGATATTAAAGCCCAGGGGTGGAAACACTTTTAAGGGAATAAACAATTAACAATGGATGATTGAGCGCGCCTGCGGTTCATTATTCATTGTTAATTGTTCATTTTATTTGTCTACACAAAGTGCGTCCCGTGATGCTTGGCATCGGCGACGAATTCTTTTACTTTCTGCTCTTCATCTTTGGGGCAAATCATCAGAACACCGTCGAACTCGGCAACAATAAACCCTTCTAATCCACTGATCACGACGAGCTTGCCTTTTGGCGTTTTGATGATGCTGTTATTGGTATTGTACAGCATGTGGGTGCCATCCGTGACGTTTTCGTTCTCGTCTTTTTCGGATACTTCATACAACGATTTCCATGTTCCCAGATCCGACCAGCCGAAGTCACTCAGCACAACGTACACATTCTTGGCCTTCTCCATAATGCCGTTGTCGATGGAGATGTTTTTGCAAAGCGAGTAGGCCTTATTGATAAATGCGTGTTCTTTTTCGGTAAAATACCACTCATTCCCCTCCGCAAAAATCTCTGCCGTTTCGGGCATGAAGCTTTCAAACGCCTGGCGGATGGCCTGCACGTTCCACACAAAAATCCCGGCGTTCCAGACAAACTCACCACTATCCAGAAATTGCTGGGCCAGTTCCAGGTGCGGTTTTTCGGTAAACGTCTTTACTTTTTTGATGCGCTGCTCGCTGGCGTCCTGAATATACTGGATGTAACCGTAGCCGGTGTCCGGACGGCTGGGCTGAATACCGAGCGTAACCAGAACGTTCTGGTGGGCAGTGGCTTCCAGGGCAATGCGGATTGTGTCCCGAAACTCTTCTTCTTTCAGAATGATGTGATCGGCGGGAGCCACCACTATATTGGCTTCCGGATCCTGCTGAGCAATTTTATAGGCTGCGTACGCAATACAGGGTGCGGTATTGCGACGGACGGGTTCACACAAAACCTGGTCGTCGCTGAGGTAGGGAAGCTGCTCTTTGACCAGGGATTGATATTCGGTACTTGTTACCACATAAATATGCTCCTGAGGACAGATACCGTCAAAACGATCTGCCGTTTGTTGCAGCAGCGACTTACCGGTTCCGAGAACATCGTGAAATTGCTTGGGGTTGTTCGTGCGACTAAATGGCCAGAAGCGGGTTCCAACTCCGCCCGCCATAATTACTACATAGGTATGGTTCATAAAAAAGAAATTCGTATACAGCCTTAACCTGCTAAATTGAAAAAGGGGTTCCTAAACTACTAACGAATGCACTAAAAAGTTAGAGATAGAATCAATTTCTTATCAAAACCGCCGGTCAAAACGGTTTTTGAAGCAATGAATGACACAAAGGTATCAAATCGGGTAATTTGTTCGGAAATGAAAAGGTCAAGGGTTTGTTCATTAAAACCGGCGGGACTGATCAGCATCGGGAAAGCCCGATCGGGTAGAACCAGACAGAACCGGCTACACTTGTTCCTGCTTCACGAAAATTAATGCATTGAAAGCCAAATCGTAACGAATATTTCCAATCATTTTACGGGTACACCGGTGGTAGTTTTTAGCAATTATCGTAATTTTCTTCCCATCATACTGATTCCCTGATTGATCGTAACGGCTCCCCGCTTATGGAAAAACGATATACCCGCATCGCCCTTTTTGTTGGGTTAGTTCTCGTAACGTGCATAGAATGCTATGCACAAACAAAAATTACCGGAAGTGTCACCGAAAATACCACCAAAAAACCGCTGATTGGGGTGAGCATAACGGTAAAAGGCACCGTTGCCGGCACCATTACCGACAACCAGGGCCAATTCGCCTTAACCACCACCGCCCCGTTGCCGCTGACGCTGGTGGTTTCGTCGGTCGGGTTTCAAACCCGGGAAGTGGCGGTTCAAAGCCAGTCGGCTCTGGCCATTGAACTTCAGGAACAGGTAATGCTGGGGCAAGAAGTGGTTGTATCGGCGTCGCGGGTGGAAGAAAGCGTGATGAAATCACCGGTTTCGGTCGAGAAAATGGACATCCGAACCATTCAATCGTCGCCAGCCGCTACCTTTTACGACGCTCTGCTCAACATGAAAGGTGTGGATATGAGCACTCAAAGTCTGATGTTCCGCTCGGTAAACGTGCGCGGATTCAGTGCCAACGGCAATACGCGGGTGGTGCAGCTGGTCGATGGAATGGACAATCAGGCTCCGGGGCTCAATTTCTCCGTAGGAAACATTGCGGGTCTCTCCGAACTGGATGTCGAAAGTGTTGAATTGCTGCCCGGTGCGGCTTCGGCGCTGTACGGTCCGAACGCGATCAACGGTTTGCTGCTGATGACGAGCAAGAATCCGTTTCAGTATCAGGGCCTGAGCGCCTATGCCAAAACCGGTATTATGTCGGCCAGCAACCGCAGTAAAGCAACCACCCCGTTCTACGACGCGGGCATTCGGTACGCCAGAGCATTCGGCAACCGGCTGGCTTTCAAACTCAGCGCATCCTACATCAGTGCCGACGACTGGCAGGCCAGCGACACCCGCGATCAGGGTTTTGCCAACGGATTTACACTCGGGACCGGTAACCGCCAGAATAATCCGGGTTACGACGGAATCAATACCTACGGCGATGCCAGCGCCAATTTGAGCGCCTTCCAGAGCACCGTTGCGCAGCTTTTGCAGCTTCCTCCGGCCCAGATCGCCCTCATTTCGCCGGATCTGGCCCAGATCATCGGGGGAGTCAATCAGCTCTCCGCAGCCACGAAAATTCCGGCAACCCAAATCATCAACGATGTGTTGTTGCCCAACGTAACGGTTTCCCGGACGGGCTATTCGGAGAGTCAGCTGGTTAATTACAAAGTCAGTAGCCTGAAACTGAATGGTGCATTGCATTACCGCATCAACGACAATCTGGAGGCTATTCTGCAAGCCAACTGGGGAACGGGCACGACGGGCTATACGGGGCAGGACCGGTTTTACATCAAAGGGTTCAGCATCGGTCAGTACAAGGCCGAATTGCGCGGTTCCAACTTTTTTGTGCGCGGCTATACCACCCAGGAGCGTTCCGGCGATTCGTTTTCCATTGGCATTTTGGGGCAAGGCATCAACGAAGCCTGGAAACCAAGTCTGGACGCGAACAATTTAGTGGGGTCCTGGTTTCCGCAATACGCCTTTACGTACGCCGGTGGTGCTTTGCAAACGTTCAGCACGGCACTGCAGCAGGCGTTGGCAACAAATCCCGCAACGGCCTACCAGACGGCCGTTAATGCCGTTAATTCGGTATCGGCAAACCTCCACACGGCCGCCCGCGCATCCGCCGATCAGGGGCGGTTTTTGCCGGGGACACCGCAGTTTGACCAGGCAGCCGCCACGGTTTCCGGCCGGCCGCTGCCCGGCACCCTGCCAAATCTGGGAGCTAAATTTCTCGACAAGACGAGCCTTTACCACGGCGAGTTTATGTATAATTTCAGCAAGCTAATCGACCCCAAAACCGTTGAACTGCTCGTTGGGGGTAATTACCGGCAATACGCACTGAATTCCGGGGGAACCATTTTTGCGCTGGACGAAAAAAAACAGGAATACAACATCACCGAATACGGCGGCTACGCCCAGGCCGCGAAGACCATTGCCGACATTCTGAAACTGACGGGTTCGGTTCGGTACGACAAAAACATGAATTTCAAAGCCCAGTTTAGTCCCCGTCTGTCGGCGGTTTTAACGCTGGCGAAAATCCATAACATCCGGGCGTCGTTTCAGCGCGGTTTCCGGATTCCGACCGCTCAGGCGCAATACATCGACCTCAACACGCCTACCAGCCACCTGATTGGGGGTTTGCCGACGTTTCAGCAGAAATATAATTTTGCGTTCAACCCGGTTTACACGCTGGAATCGGTTCGGGCGTTCGGCGCAGCTTTGCAGGGCGGAGCGGCTGTGCCGGTGGCGGCTCAGTCGCTGCAGCCATACCAGCGCCAAGAGTGGAGCCCGGAGCGGGTAGAAACCTACGAAGTCGGCTATAAGGGATTACTGAGCAACAAACTGTTTATTGATGCCTATTATTATTACAACCGGTTTTTGAATTTCGAGGGTGCGCAGGTGGTCGTGCAGGGCCTGCAACCCGCCACGATCGACAACCCGGTTTCGTTGCAGCAACTCGTCAGCGGAACAACCCGTACGATCTACAGCTTTTACGTGAATGCGCCCATTCAGGTCAAAAACCACGGCTGGGCCGTTAGCGCCGATTACCTGCTGCCGGGCCATTTTACGATCGGTGGCAACGTGTCGTTCAATGATCTGGCCAATCGCGGCTCCTTACCGAGCGGTTTTGTCACGTTCTTCAATACGCCCAAATACCGGTATAACCTGTCATTCGGTAACCGAAATATCCGCAACAGCGGTTTTGGCTTCAACATCCTTTACCGGCATCAGGACGGATTTTTGTGGGAGTCGAGCTACGCCAATACAGAAGCGACGCTGCGCCAGCAAACCACCATACCGGCATTCGGTTCGCTCGACGCCCAGGTGAGCAAACGCATTCCGGGTATCAAATCCATTCTGAAAGTGGGTGGCACGAATGTACTCGGCAAGCTGTATACGCAGGCGTGGGGCAATCCGAGTGTGGGCGGAATGTACTATGTTTCGCTGACGTTCGATGAACTGATGAACCGCTAGGCCATTTTTAAAAACCGGCATCCGTCGAACCTTATGTAGAAAATGGTGCTGTTTTTAGGCACTCGCAATGCGAATCAGATCTTCCGTTGTGTTGATAATCAACGTATTGGAAGGAGTACGAATATCCTGCCCAACGACCTGATAGCCCGTCAGCAGCAGTTGTGCTTCGGGAAAAAGGCTGGCTAACCGATCCACGTAAGGCTGCACTTCGTGATTGCTTGGCGAAGAGGTGATGGACGCAAAAAGGTAATCCGGTTTGTGCTGCCTGTACGCAAATTCCAACTCGTTCAGCGGCAGACTTTGCCCCAGGTAAATAACCCGGTTTTGTCGCGCCCGGATCATGTAACTGGCAAACAGCAAACCGATTTCGTGTAACTCACCTTCCGGTAAAAACAGCAGGTATTTTTTTCCCGTCGGTCGTTGTTTATGCACCTGCCCGTCGATGGCGACAATGATTTTCTGGCGAATCAGGTTCGACATAAAGTGCTCCTGCGCCGGACCGATGGAACCGGTTACCCAGAGTGTACCAATCCGGCTGAGAAAAGGATAGATGATGTAAATCATCGTCTTTTCGAAACCAAACTGAAGAATATTTGTGCTGATGATTTTTTCAAACCGATCTTCATCCAGATCGATCATCGAAAGGGTCAGGGCGTGAATCTGGTCAGGATAATTTAGTTTTCGGTCTGAGATCGTGACGACTTCGCGGGTCATTTCGACCATCGACATTTTCGAAATCTCGGAAATTTTAAAACCGTGGTCCTTCAGCAACGATATATTCAGAACCAGTTTCAGATCGAGGTCATCATACGTACGGATGTTGGTGTCCGTCCGTTTGGGTGAAATAATGTTATAACGTTGCTCCCAGATCCGAAGCGTATGGGCTTTGATTCCAGAAAGTTGCTCCAAATCTTTAATTGAGTAATTACTCATGGGAATTGCATAAATAATAGTTATCCCAAATCCTGCGTCCTTAAAAAGAGGCTATTGTTATTCCGCAAACCGCATAGATGCGGTACAAGATACCTAAAGATTAATTATATGATTACAATGGTGACTAATTTAGAATTGTAATAATCGAATAAGAAACTAGCGTTGTTTAGCCCTTTATAACTGTAGGCAGTTCCCAATTGTTTAGTCTCCAGACAGGAAAATGAGTGCATTGAGAATCGCGAAAAATAAGAATTGCAGAGTGAGTAAGGGCAACGCCAGGCGGTTTTGCTTCCGAAACGGTAACCCGTACCAGATCGCCAGCAAAACCAGCGATACGATCCACCAGCCCAAATAATTCCGGATCGGAACGGGGGCTCCGAACCAGTTCCAGAAATCCAGCCGAATGGCAACGGGTTCGATCAGCAGATCCAGCAAGACCATCAACGATGCCGCCAGAATCGTCTTTAAATAAACCGGTACCAGGAATCGGTCAAAAATCACCCCGCAACAATACGTCAGCATAAGCCAGTTGAAGCCAATCACCACTGGAACCTCCCACAGTTTCCAGCCCAACGTTTCCCCATAAACGTAATTACCAAAGACAAAACCGGTATGAACACCCAATACTTCGATCAGAAAACCGAGTTTGATGGCCAGAATACCGTAAAAAAGAAAAGACGGTTTCCAGTCGGTATGAAAAAACAACAGCAACAAAAGCGAACCCAACAGGTTATACGGCACCAGACTCCGGAACAGCGGGGATAGCGACGGCATTTGCAAACCGATGATGCCAGCCGTATAGGCCAGGATCAGGAGCGTCAGCACGGGGCGGTAAAATCGATCGGGCATGACCGGGCTCTGGGTGGAAAAGGCTGAAACGCGAATGGTAAAGACGTAAAAAAGGCCCTGTCAAAAAACAGGGCCGATAAGAGGGAGAAAGACGGGTCTTTTAACACCCCCTTTAAAACCGCAAAAAAGGCGGTTTTCTCCTTGTCCCTTTTGTCCCTTAAAAAACAGGTTTTTCTTTAAGCCCTTATTATAGTGTAAAATATTTATAATCAACGAGTTGTCTTGGGACAAAAGAGACAGATTTAACATCTGCTACTTTTTTGCAAGGCTCATTAAAATTTCAATCATTTGTGTCTTCTCAAGTATTAGTTTATCCTTTTCTAAAATCCGATCATCTAAAATCTTGTTTATTCCTTTCAGGTGTTTAAGATCTTTATCTAAATCGGAAATCTTCTTTTGATATGAACTAATGTCTTCACTACCTTCTAGTTCCAATTCTTTGATTTGAGCTTTTAATCGCTCGTTCTCTTTTTGCAATGAATGGATTTTTGCAACGAGTAGTCTTGGATCTTCTTCTAGAAGATTTTCTCCCTTTTGAATGATTTGTGTACCATCTACTTCAAAGATTGCCGCAATTTGGTCTAAACGTTTTAGAGTCAATTCTGTCTCCCCTCTCTCTAATCGGGCATAGCTTCCTTGGTTAATTCCAAGCTTCTCAGCCATATCTTCTTGAGTTAGACCCTTTTCAGCTCTAAAGCTGCGGATATTTTCGTAGATGTTTGCCACGATGCAAATTTAGATTTGACACCCCTATAAATAAAACGACAAAATACATTACGATAATTTGCATATTAAGTAGTGATTATGTTATTTAGCACCACATCTAAATAACATAACACTATGACTGCGCAACATACGCACAGTAAAATTGCAGATGCAATTTTATCACAATTCCCCGAAGGAATTGATTTCAAGCCTCAAAAGAGCTTTTATGAATCGGTAAAAATCAATAAGCACCGGTTTGCGAAAATTTATCGTGGTGAAACAGTTCCCACGCTGAAAGAAGCTAGCGCAATAGCGTCGCACTTTAAATTCAGTATCACAGAATTAATTTAAAAAAGCACCCTGCCAAAGTGCAACAAAGAATTATGTGATTATTAAATAAAAAAGGCACTTGCCCCCTAAGCAAGTGCCTTCACTAATTACTCACCAATAACCCCAAAACAATGAGCAAAAATAATAATGAATCGCAAGAAAACAAAAGAGGACCAATTCTAAAATATAAGCAAATTCAAAGTTATTTGTTTGATAAATATGATTTAAGATTTAATTCAGTATCAGTTGATATTGAATACAAATTGAAGGGAGAAATTGAATGGAAAGTAATGAATCCTGCCCATCTATCGCATGAGCTTTACATGATGGGTTTTACTGGATTTGACAAAATGCTTTCTACGCTTATTACTTGTCCGGAGGTCGAAAAATACGATCCTATAAAAGAATACTTTGAATCTTTACCTGCATGGAATTCTACAATGCCAGATTATATTGATGAATTATTAAATTACATTGAAGTTGGTAATAATCAAGATGAGATTAATTTCTTTAAGCATCAATTTAAAATGATGCTTGTAAGAGTAGTAGCACTAGCATTAGATAAAATAAGTTTTAATAAACATTGCTTCACACTTGTAGGGCCACAAAATGACGGAAAAACGTCATTTTTTCGATTTTTATGCCCTCCTAAATTGAAAAAATACATGAAAGAGAATATTGAATTTGAGGGTAAAGACGGTGAACGGTCTTTAGCTGAGAATTTATTTATTAATCTTGACGAGTTGGCAACTTTTAGTAAGTACGATATTAATAAAGCCAAATCTTATTTTACAAAGGATCAAATAAAAGTGCGACTTCCTTATGATAAAAGTGATAGTTATATGAGAAGAAGAGCATCTTTTTTTGCTTCAACAAACCAGCAAGAATTTTTAACTGATAGCACTGGAAGTGTTCGATGGTTAATATTTGAAGTTAAAACTATCAAACACGATAATGGAGGTCCGCAAGGATACTGTTCTTTAGATATTAATAAAATTTGGAGTCATGCGGTGGGATTACTTAAATCTGGGTATAGGTATAATTTAACCCAAGATGAAATAACATACTCTGGAAAAAATAACGTACAATATCAGAACCAAACAAATGAAATGGTTTTGATCTCAAAATATTATATAGGTGCAGACAAAAACACTCCTAATGCCAGATTTATGACTGCTACTGAAATTGAACTTGATCTAAGGGTCAAAACCGAAAATAAGATAAAGTTAGGTAGCCAATCAATTGGAACTGCACTCTCACAATTAGGTATAAAGAGAGACAAGAAAAGAATTGGACCACTTACCCCATTTGGATACTATTTACTTGAGCAAGTTCAAACGTAATTTTTAGCTTGCTTTCCAAAATTAAAAGTTTACTTACTTATACTTACCACAGTTACCACAACATCTTAACTGCTTGATTATTAACGTATAATATGTGGTAACTTATACCTACCACATAGTTACCACAACCTTACCACAAATGAAGGAGAAATTTTAAATGTGGTAACTTGAAATTTCCCACTTACCACATATAAATATCTGATTATCAAACAGAAATGGCTGTGGTAAGAGTGGTATGCATGACTTGAACATTTTTAATTCTCTAGAATGATTCATGTAATACTAATAATTGAATTATTCTAATATTTAGCCGATAAGAAAAAAGAATTGGTTTTTGGAAATTTCCATTCTGAGTTACATCGATCAACATGTATAATCTTTTAGCATTACTCATATGATTTCATTAAAAGAAATAGCGAGAATTAAGAAAGAGATTTCAATCGTTGCATACTTACAAAAGCTCGGACATGAACCGGTTGCAACTGGAAGTAAGTTTCTTTATCGCTCTCCACTCACAAATGAACGAACAGCTTCCTTTTACGTCGATCCAGTTGCTAATACCTTCGCAGACTTTTCTTATGGTAAAGTAGATGGGTATTTAGGTGGTGACATTATTGATTTGGTCGCGCGGCTGAATCGCTTCAGTTTTCCCCAAGCAGTAGCCGCTTTACAAGCAGACTCGAATAAGCCTTACTTTTTCCTTATCGGCCAAAACTCTTATAGCGTCGAATCAGAAACCAAACTTGAAATCGTCGCTATAATCCATCTCCAGCACCAGGCATTACTTAAATATCTAAATCAACGCGGCATTCCTGACGCCTACGCATCGAACTACTGTAAAGAGATACATTTTCTAAGTAAAGGACAAAAACGCTTTGGTATCGGGTTTTCGACCAATTGTGGCAGTTGGGCAATCAGAAGCGAAAAGTTCAAATGCTGGATTGGAAAAGGTGACTACACTTTTATTGAAGGAGCCAGCAGCGTGAACGCAAATGCACTGAATTTATTTGAAGGATTCTTTGACTTCCTGTCGTGTCTGGTTTACTGCAAGACTAAACAGCTTCACAATCCATCGCTCATTCTCAATTCCACAACTCATTTAAACAGGGCAATGGAACAAATACAACTTGCACCGGTAGTCAATTGCTTTCTTGATAACGATAAAGCAGGTGATAGTGCATATCAAAAACTACTTGAAAAGGGAGTAAATGTGATAGATCACCGAGGGATTTATGCGGGGTATAATGACTTCAATGACTTCCTAATGCGCTACACTAATACATAGACCGCTTTTTAGGCGCTTTTAGACCGCTTTTTAGGCGCTTTTAGACCGCTTTTTAGGCGCTTTTAGACCGCTTTTTAGAGCACTTTTCGACTACTTTTAGGGCACTTTTAGGACACTTTTTGACCACTTTTAGGGCACTATTTTCGACCATTTTGAAAGCAAAATCATAACCTACAAAAAAGACCATGAAAACTAGCAACACCATTCAGACTAGCACCCAATTTCAATCTAATTCTGCAAACGAATTAGTCAATATTTATCAAGAGATTAATTCATTTATGAAGTCGATGGACAATCGTTTACGGCAATTGCTTAATGGACAAATATCAATTCCTGACACAATCACGCAACCAGATACAGAAGTTGTTTCAAATGAGCCAACGATCATTTCTTTGATGGATGATTTTATACTCTCTCGACGGAATGTAAAACGTGCTGAATCAACTGTAAAAGGCTATCGTATACGGGCAAATGTAGTTGCCTTTTACGCCCAAAAATCAGGTATGGAATTGGTCCCTGCAAGGAATTTAAAGGCAGGTTTCATGCGTAAGTTTACAGAATGGATGATAAGTGAAAATTATGAAGGAAGTACAATAAACAGTGTACTCGCATTTGTTAAAACCGTTTTCCATCATGCCGTTGGAACCGATATTTTACCAAGCTCTCCAATCCTAGGATTTAAGCCAGATAAGTTTACCCGCCCTGAGCCTGAGCCATTATCCAGCGATGAATTATTAAAAATGTTCACTACTAATTTTCCAGAGGATTTGAGAGATGCTGTAGAATGTTTCTGGTTTCAACTTTATACAGGGTTCCATTATGCAGACGCGAAATCGCTTACTAATAAAAATATAATAGAGAAAAACGGACAAAAATACCTTAAAAAAAACAGACAGAAAACCGCTGTTTTAGCCGTCGTTCCCTATTCTGAACAAGCGCAAGCAATTGCAAGATACTATGGGGGGATTGATAAATTGCCTTTTCCGTCGCGTGGATCGGCATATAATAAATTGCTTGTAAAAGCTGGAAAAATTGCAAGCACTAAACACCTATATTGTAGTCGAGCGCGAGATACATTTACAGATTACTATTTAAATACTGAAGGCTATACGCTAGAATCGGTAGCATTGATGTTAGGGCATACTGATACTGATTATGTCAAGAAATATGCAAGACTCAGGGAAAACCGCTTAATTAATGAGTTTGAATCAAAACAAGTCTAAAAAAACTCTAAACTTTTTGATAGCTACAACTATCAAAAAGTTTAGAGTTTTCTCTACTAAAATAGAATGTTATCGGATATATTTTACTGGAATTCAAATATTTTTGATACTTTGTAATGCTATAATGTGTTTGTTATCAGTTCATTAAGGAATATTGTCAACTTTTAAGACAATTTAATATTTTTGAATCAACTAAAAAATATTGGATGAAATCTCTAAAATTTACTTGATAACGCTATTAATTATTTGATTATCAGTTCCTCTCTTGTTAATGGCTCTCCCAAATAATCGAATATAATCCTGACAATCTTTGGCGAGAATAATTGTTTCCCTTCTTTCCACCCAATTTGTTCCTTTATTGGCTCAATCGCTAAAGAAAAAGAATGATAGTTTGTGCAGTATAGTTGAACAAGACCAGCTTTAGAGATAAAACTTTCTGTTTTCATATGTATGATATTTGCGAATAATGATATTATAAAAATAGTGTAAATTATTTAAAATTGTGAAAATTTGTATATTTACGTGTTATTTTTGTCCATTAAATATCACATTCATGGCTATTCGATTGTTTGGAAAGAAAATAGGTAAAGGCAAAGTAGTTGCTGATATATTCAGCAAACCAGAAGCCCCTAAAGTTACCTTAAAAGATGCAAGTGGAACTGTTGTTGCCACTATTGATCCAGCTAATAAAAAGAATCCATTTACGGTTATAAATCCACAAATTTTCTATAAGCCTTTACTCGGTATTGATCCTGTTCAACAGCATGAAATTGCAGAAATGGATTATGGTAAAGGGAAGTATGAAAATCGTAAAGTATTTGTCAATGCACAATTAACAAGGATCAAAAACTTAGCTGATCGCTATGTCATAGAAATTGACAGAGTTGCGAACAAAGCACAAGTCCCAAATTGGCAAAGTTATGCGGGGTCGATTGTTGGTACCGTTGGAACAACTGCACAATTAGCGCAACCATTCGGATTATTAATTAAAGGAGCTGCTTACGTGTTGTCTAGAACTGGGGCAATTAAACAAGGCGAAGCTCAAAGCGAAGCTGCGCAGGCTATACCTTATTTAACGGGACAAATGGAATATTTGCAAGCTGAATTCAATGCATATAAAATCGAATTGGAAGATATTGAATCAGAAGCAGCAGGAAATAAGGCTTTAGATAATTTAGTGCCGATGTTCATTATTCTATTATCTTTTATTATTTATAATAAAAAGCATAAAACTGCCAACCATTAGACTTTTTGATTATTTGCCATGATTGATTTTAACCCCCAAGTATCTAATTACTTGGGGGTTTTTGTTGTATCGGGCCGAGTTAACTGTGAATTATCGATCACGCCCATAGTCCGGACAATCACATAGCTGAAATTTTCAACACTGCAACTTGACCTTCTAATTTGCCCCAAGTGAATTATATAAGTTTGTATCATTACGGCAGTTCTGGTAATATTGCCCAAATTGAACGTCTAAAGCCAAAACAAATGAGAGTCTATCTGTCTATCATATTCTTCTGTTTCGGTATGTCTGTCGCAATAGCGCAACAATCAGCAATCTATAGTGGTAAAGGTCCAGACGGAAATACATACATTATTACATTCAAATGTTACAGTCCTCAATACGCTTTAGCTGTTTTAGAGCTGGGCAATTCAAATAATGCAATGACACCGCTCTTTTTTGCAGGGAAAGAGAAATTCTTAGGATCAGATGCATTTAAGTTCTCTTCTAGTATAAATCCGCGAGATTCTGATTACATATATATTCTATTCACAAGTATTGAATCCATTCGATTTGTCGCTAATAATGGCCTGAATGTAGAACTTTCTCATACTTATAAACCGTATGTGAAATTGGCTACCCCTTGTTTGTGTATGAACCCAAATCAAGCGTTGATAACAATTAAAAGTAGCTTGGAAGGTATGTTAAAAAGCAATAATTACCCTTCCAAATAAATTCAACAAGTACTTGAATAATCATGTTTTTTAATTTAACTCATAATATAAATTTTGCTTCTTATGAAAAATAACATATTGCGCAGAGTAACATGTTTCTATGCAGGCACAATAAAATTACCTACTTCTAAATTATATGCATTAGATAATATTAAAAAAGATAAAATTGAATTTGGTATATTAAGAAATTTTAAAGCATTAAATACTATTGATTATGAAAAAGAATATAGCCTAAATGGAGACTCATATACTATTAAAACGAATAATTCAATTATTCCAGAAGGCACAATTGAATTAACTGGAAAATTTAATAACTCGTCAATTGCTATGGTGGCTCAAGTGCCGATCCCAATTAAAGGTGTTATGGCTAATGCTAGGAAAATATCATTTAATATAAATCAATCAGAATTAGTTTTGTTACATTATTTATTTAATGTTGATACTAAAAATAATTCTCTTGCAGATATAGATATTAAATTTTATAAAAATGCCTTTACTGTAGCTATTGATAGTTATATAAAGGCAGCTGCTGATTATCGTATAACACCAATGTCTAATTCAGGTGATCCATTATATTTCGAAATTGTTGAATATATATTTGACACCAATGTTTCACAAAATGAAATGCGAAAAAGATTTGGAGATGATCCGTATGGTACAAAAAAATTTGAAGGCTACAGAGGCCAATTTGATGAAAATGGATTTTTTACCAAAATAAATAGAGATATTCCTATTGAAACTCCTAATGTAGAAAATAATTTTATGGCTGTGATAAGTAGTAACGACCCAGCTGGAAAATTAGAGCTTTCTGATATTTTTTCTAGAGTATTGAGAGAAATTCATATAAATAACAATTATAAATATGCACTATTAGAAGCTTTCACTTTTGCCGAAAGTGTCACATATAGATATATAAAGATGTTTAAAATAAGAGCAGGTATAGATGAAAAAATAATTAAAGAATTCGATAGACCAGAGGTAACATTTAACTATAAACTTAATTTAGAAATTCCAGTATTATTTAGCCTTACAAAAGAAGAAAAAGAAATAATAAAGGAAATTGATAAAATTAAAGGCAGGAGAAATAAAATTATTCATGGAAGCGAAGGAGTCTTGCCTGTTACAAAAGCAGAAGCTTTGAACTCTATTGCAAAAGCACATGATTATTATTTAATTTTACAGAAAAGATTTCAATAGAATTTTTGTATTTTAATCGCCCGGAAATCATAAATAAAGTGAACAATAAATATAAAAAACACATTAAACCCGCTTTTAATACCGTAACCTTTTATTAAGAAATTGTTGGAAAAAAATTCAATAATGCTTCACTTTCTAATGCCCCAAGGCCTTTTAAATACTTGTCAGTTTCTTCTAACGAGTGATGTCGCATTTGTAACTGAAGGGTTTTTATATCCTTCGTTTGCCGATAGAACATTACTGCTCCTGTGTGTTTCCAACTATATAATGAATAATTTCCAGTAATTCTAAGCTCCTTTATTATAATGCGGAAAGTATTACCAAAGTGATTTTTCCCCCTTCTGAATTTATCGGGTTTACCATCTTTTCCAAATAAGAAATAGTCTCTTGGATATTTATCTACCCCCCAACTTAATAAATTTTTTCGAAGCTGGGAAGGTATTACAACTTGCTCACTTTTTTTATTTTTTGATATCTCACCTCGTAATAAAATTGTATTTGATTCTAAATCAATATCACCTATTCTCAAATCTCGGATTTCTTTTGGTCTAATGAAGCAATAGTAAATAAGTTGAATACAAAGCCACATTTCAGGATATTTAGCTGAAACGTGGCTTTGTAGCTGATTCCGTAGCAGGGTAGAAAAATACTGTTTTGGAGTCTTGGTAGTGGGTAGTTTCTTAATACCTACAAATGGATTTGTTAGTATAACCTCTTTCTCCATCAATAAGCGGAACAAGTGACGCATATTAGCTGTGTAAGCGTTTACTGTTGTGTTATGTTTTTCTAGCTCTCCAACAAACTGCTTTGCATGCTCTTTCGTCAACTGAGTAATTTCTAAGCTCCCATATCCACTTTTTTGTAGCCATTCCTGGAATATTCTGATTTGTGACTGATAGGCTGAAAAGGTTCCTTTTCTAATTCTCTTCTGCTCATCCTTCAGTACAGTAAAGAGGTGTTCGGAAATTGTAATTTGTGGTTGCTTAAACTCTGGTTCTTTTGGCCCTGATTCCTTGTATAAGACCTTTTTACTATCTAAGTAGGGATTCCAACCATTGTTGAGTTTTCTACGGTAGAAATTGAGCAATTCTTTCACTCGCTCCATCCGTTTTTTATCGTCTGAAATCTGGTTAAGATTGTCGTATACCTTTTTTCGGGAAAGTTTTCCAGTAACCGGATGGGCTACAGAAAAATATACAAACCATCGCGTGTCCTTAGAACCGCGTTTTGGAGTGTAAAGCTGTGGCTGAATACAGGACTTTTCAAGAGTTTTCATTTCTTCTTCTTCTCTACACCCTGCCAAAGTGCAACAAAGAAAAAATGTCCTTTTTGTCCCTTTTGAAGAAAAACCCCTAAAACAAGTCGTTTTAGGGGTTTAGGGAGAAAGACGGGTCTCGAACCCGCGACCTCCAGAACCACAATCTGGCGCTCTAACCAACTGAGCTACATCCTCCGTATATGGACTGCAAAGATAAGGAATGAACAATGAATAATGAACAATGAACCCTATTTTTTACATCAGAATATTCATTGTTCATTATTCATTGTTCATTCATTGCCATTAAACCGCCTGCGAATACCGGGCGTCGGCACCGGCCCAGTCGACCAGGTTCCACCAGGCCGCGATGTAATCCGGGCGTTTGTTCTGGTATTTCAGGTAATACGCGTGTTCCCATACATCCAGACCCAGGATGGGCGTTCCTTTTACTTCGGCAATGTCCATCAGCGGGTTATCCTGATTGGGAGTCGACGTAATGGCCAGTTCACCAGCCGAAGTCACGACTAACCACGCCCAGCCCGAACCAAACCGGGTGGTAGCCGCTTTGGCAAATTCTTCTTTGAAAGTCGCAAATGAGCCGAATTTCTGATCGATGGCTTCCGCCAGTTTACCCGTTGGTTCACCGCCACCGTTCGGTGACAGAATGCCCCAGAAAAAAGTATGATTCCAATGACCTCCGCCATTGTTCCGAACCGCCACCGGATATTTGCTGATTTCAGCCACCAGTTCTTCGATCGACTTACCTTCCAAATCGGTGCCTTTCACCGCGTTGTTGAGGTTGGTCACATACGCAGCGTGGTGCTTGTCGTGGTGAATTTCCATCGTCTGTTGATCGATGTGGGGTTCCAGCGCATTGCTCGGATAAGGCAGGGGAGCTAATTCAAAAGCCATATTATGAATCTGTTAGAGTTAGACATACGTTTAAGTTGTCAAACGCGATAACAGCGACTTTTTAATTTATGTTCGTAAGCCCCGAAAAAAGTTACTCAGCAAATGCTGACTTTCGTTGGCCAAAACGCCCGTCGTCAGGCGCGTTTTGGGATGAAGCAGTGACGGTTTTACGTTGGAAAAACCCCTTTTCGGATCGGGTGCGCCCAAGACGATATGGCCGATCTGCGCCCAGAACAAAGCTCCGGCGCACATCACGCACGGTTCCAGGGTAACATACAAGGTACAATCGGTCAGGTATTTGGAGCCCAGAAACTGGGCGGCTGAAGTCAGGGCGAGCAGTTCGGCGTGGGCAGTTACGTCGGTCAATCGCTCGGTCTGGTTGTAACCTTTGGCAATGATGCGGTTTCGGCAGACAACAACCGCTCCAACCGGAATTTCGTCTTCGTCGAACGCATTCCGGGCCTGGTCAAGCGCCATTCCCATAAAGTAATCGTCATCAAGCATTCGGCTGGAGTTTTGGTACGACAAAACCGGTTCGTGGATTTGTCGTACCAAAAATTACTGTTTCATGATTTTCCGTACCGTGGTTCGGTCGCCAATCTGGATTTGCAGGAAGTAATAACCGGCGGCCTGCTGACTTAAATCCAGCTTGGTTTGCCGCTGGCGCGTCGATAGTTCTTTTGAGATTCGTCCGCTCTGATCGGTCAATTGTATCCTGGCCGGATCTTTCTGCAACGGCAAATCAATGTCGATGGTCAGGCTATTCTGAGTCGGAACCGGGAAAACCTTGACGGCGGTGATGAGCGGATCGGGTTCCAGACCGAGCAGCGGAAGCACCCGAATAACGGCAGTTCCCGTTGCGGTACCGGTACCGCAGGAATTGGAAATCGACGTCACTTTATACGTCGTGGATTTAATCGGCGTTACGGTGATGACGTGCGGATTGGTGCTGGTCGTTATTTTGGTCGTTTTCAGGCTGTCCGAATACTCAAACGTCCAGGGGCTATCACCCGTCAGGGCAAAGGAAATCGGCGTACCCTGGGTGTCGTAAATGTCCTTTGAACCCGTTAACGTAACGGTCGGCAGCGCGCGGATATTCAGAATCGTTGGGCTACTGCTACCCGGAACCGGAACCTGTGGATTGGTGGCCGTCACCCGAACGCGATACAACCCCTGCGCCACCGTGGTCGGAATCGGGGCGGTTATCGGGCTCTGCATCGCCCCCGTTGAAATTTCGACCTTATTAACAAAAGCCGTATCGGCAACCGGAGCCAGTTCGACCCGGTACGTATTTCCGGCCGTAAACTCCCCGGAGGTGGTGAAAGGCACCTGAACCTGAGTTCCGACGCAGATCGTGGTTACCGACAAGGCATTGGTCGTAACGGCCGGAATAACCGCGTTAACCGTAAAGGTTCCAACGGGCGTTCCGGCACCGCAGGAATTGGTAATGTTGGTGACGGTATAAATAGTGGTTTTTTTGGTCGGTAAAAGCGTAATATCCTTTTGGTTGGTCTCCGAGGTGCCGGTCGTACCGTCGGACAATGTGTAACTAAAAGGCGGAATGCTCGTAAACGAGATCGTGACCGGTACGGTATTTCCGAGATTTACCGTCTTTGTGCCTTCAATTTTAGCCGTCGGTGGCGCATTGACAATCAATCTGATCTCGGTTTTCCGGCTTTCGCAACCATTGGCCGCCGTCTGGGTAACAAAGTAGGAGTCGCCTTCCGGTTTGGTGGAAATGTTCGTCGTGGGCGGAGTGGGCGCGGTCGTGGTTACGTTGCCGTACGGATTGGTCCACTTCAGATTCTGCCCCGTGGCTTCCAGCGGTTTTGCGGCTGCGTTCTGGCAGTACACAACCGGCGTTACAGTCGTTGGTTTGGGCGTAACGTTGACGGTAAACGTGATTGGCGCTTTCTGGCTTTCGCAACCGTTGCTGGTTTGCGTCACGCTATAGGTATACACTCGTTGTTCCTCAATATTGGTGGAGGGCCGGGGGGCTCCTCCCAACCCATTGCCGTTGGCATCGAACCATTTGAGGGATTCGCCGTTAGCGGCCAGCGTTTGTTCGGGCGCATCCTGGCAGACACTTTTGTTTTCAACACCCGGCAGAGCGGGTTGCGGTTTCACGACAACTCGGGCGGCTGTGCGCGGGCTTTCGCAGAGGTTAACGGTCTGACTGACGTAGAATGTAAATGTTCCGGCGGTGTTGGTATTCTGAACCGGAGCCCCTCCCAACGCCGAACCGCCGGTTTGCCCACTATACCATTTCAGGCTTTCCCCACTGGCAGCCAGCGTGATTGGTGATGTATTCTGGCAAACTTCGGGTGCAGTCGGAACGCCCGGAACGCCGGGAATTGGAAAGATCTTCACTTTAATGGCTCCCCGATCACTTTCACAACCGTTAGCACCGTTCTGGCTGACGTAATAAGTGAAATCGGCCGGTGCCTGCGTACTGGGCGTTGGAGCCGCCGTCAACGAGCTGGGGCCGCTGGCCGAACTGTACCATTTTAACGAACCACCAGCTTCGAACGTGGCCGTCAGCGGAACGGCGGTTTCGCTTTGGCAGTACCGAATGTCCTGAACACCGGGAATGGCCGGTTTGGCCTTGATCGAAACCACGACGTTGGCGCGTTCGCTTTCGCAGCCGTTGACGGTTTGGCTAAAGTAATAGGTAAATGTTCCGGGCGCATCGGTCGATGGCGTTGGTGCTGTCCCCGAAGCGGTTCCGCCGGTCGCGCTCGTGCCGTACCAGTTCAGGCTGCCGCTGGTCGAGGCCGATAATGGCACAGAAGTCGAAGCCTGGCAGTAGCTCAGGCTTGCTGCTGCTGTGGGAGCCGCTGGTTGCGGTTTTACGGTTACGGCCAGACTGGCCCGTGGCCCTTCGCAGCCATTGATGGATTGGCTGACATAATACGTAGTTATTCCCGGGGTAGTCGTCGGGGGAATGGGGGCCGTCGTGGAAGCGGTGCCGCCCGTTGCGCTCGTCCCATACCAGTTTAAAGTCCCTACACCCGTTACTGTTGCGGAGAGTGCCGGACTCGTTATGTTTTGACAAAGCGAAACCGGAGAAACCGCCGGAATCGTGGGCGTTGCGTAGACCGTTACGGAAATGCTGGCGCGGTTACTTTCGCAGCCGCCGACGGTTTGACTGACGTAGTACGTTGTCGTACCGGGATTGGTCGTCGAAGGCGTAGGGCCGGCAGGCGTTGACGTACCGCCGGTTGGGTTGGTACCGTACCAGTTCGCGGTTCCGCCACTTCCGACCACCGCCGTTAGCTGGCTGGCTGTCATGCCCTGACAATAACTAAACGAAGCCGTAACGGTTGGAACAGCAGGTTTGGACGTGACAGTTACGGCTATCGCGGTGCGGGGACCTTCGCAGCCATTCACCGTTTGACTGACGTAATAATTGGTTGTTCCGGCGGCACTGGTCACAGGGATGCTTGCGGTTTCCGAAGGTGTTCCGCCCGTGGCATTGGTACCGTACCAGTTCAAGGTTCCACCGGACGTGGGCGTGGCAACCAGACCGGTTGCCACTACATCCTGACAATAAGCAGGAGGTGTGGTCGTATTGGGGGCTGCGGGTATATTTCTAACCGTTACGACCAGTGAAGCACGAGGCCCTTCACATCCATCGACGGTTTGGCTGACGTAGTAGGTGGTTGTACCTGTTGCACTGGTCGGCGGTGAAGGGGCCGTTGCGGATGCGGTTCCGCCAGAAGCATTCGTTCCGTACCAATTCAGACTGCCTCCGCTCGTGGGTGATGCCGTCAGGGCGGATGCGGTTTCATTCTGGCAAAAACCGACCGGACTAACACCCGGAGCCGCTGGTATAGGCTTAATGGTAACGGCAATCGCAACCCGATCGCTTTCGCATCCACCCGCATTCTTCTGACTCACGTAATAGTTAATCGTTCCGGCCGTCGTCGTTGCCGGTGTTGGGGCTGTTGTTGTACCGGTTCCTCCGGTGGCACTGCTTCCATACCACGTCAGCGTGTTCCCACCGCCTGACGTTGCGGATAGCGCGGGAACCGCTGTGCCCAGACAAACCGTAACTGGCGTGGTAACGGTTGGAGGAGCCGGTTTGGCATTGACCGTAACCACAATGCTGGTGCGCGGTCCTTCGCAGTCGCCGATGGCCTGGCTGACATAATACGTAACCGCACCGACGGTATTGGTTAAGGGAGTTGGGGCAATTGCCGAAGCGGTTCCGCCCGTTGGACTGGTTCCGTACCATTTCAGACTGGCACCCGCCGATGCAGTGGCTGAAAGAGGAGAAGCGGGGGCATTCTGGCAATAAACCGGGGCGGCTCCGGTGGTGGGTGCCGCCGGAACCGCACTAACCGTAACCGTAATCTCTGCTCGCGTGCTTTCGCAGGTTCCAATGGCCTGACTGACGTAATAATTGGTTGAACCAACGGCTGCCGCTGAGGGTGTTGGAGCTGTTGATGACGAACTTCCACCGGAAGGACTTGTTCCCCACCATTTAAGTGTTGCACCTGGGCTTGTTGTGGCAGTTAGGGCTCCCGGGGCAGCACCCTGACAGTAAGTCAAATCGGAAGTGCCCGGAGGACCCGGTATGGCGGTAATGGTGAGCGACGTTGAACTGTTGCTGCCGTTTACGGCCGGGTTGGTCGAGACAACCCGAACCCGGTAGCCCGCGCCACTGGCTCCGCCCGGAATGGTGCCGGTTAATGGGCTGGTGGCTCCGCTGCCGATGTCGTTAAAGGTTCCGGATGCGGTGGCGAGCTGGACTTTAAATTGATTTCCCGCTCCGAATGTGCCTGATGAAGTAGACGTTGTGAACGGAACGGAAATGGTACCACCCGCACAAACCGAAGAAACGGATAAGGCCCCCGTTGCAATGGTCTGGGCCGATACCTTTCCCAAACTTCCCAAAACCACAACCAGCAAAAGCCAATACAGACGTAATGATCTATTCATACGGAACCAAATTAAGGAGAAACGAAGTCGGTTAACTTCGTATTATTCTGACTATTTACCCAAAAGTACAAATTACATCGACTGATAAATAATCTCGTGAATTTGCCGCCGAATTTTTTGGGTATTGATGACGGTATTACCTGCGCTGGGGTTGACGCGATTGGATAGAAAAATGAAGACAAGATCGTAATCGGGATCGACCCAGATCACATTGCCGGTAAAACCGGTATGGCCAAACGACCGGGGCGAAACCTGCGTAGCGTGATACACGCTGTTGCCATCCACCTCGGGTTTGTCCCAACCCAGGACGCGGTGGCTGCGATCACTCTGGGTGCGGACAAAAAGCGGCACAGTTCCGGGCATCAAAAACCGCCGACCACCGTAATTCCCCCGTTGCAGGTTCATTTGCAGAATTTTGGCAATGTCGTTGGCATCGCCGAATAGTCCGGCATGACCCGATATGCCGCCCTGTAAAGCCGCTAACTGGTCATGAACCGTTCCTTGCAGCAGCGAATTACGGAAATACGTATCCTGCTCGGTAGGTGCAACCCGGCATCCTGCGTGGCATTGGAGCGGATTGAAACAGAGCGTCGAAATGCCCAGTGATTTGTAGAGATTTTCGTTTAGGAAAATGTCGAGCGGTTGTTTGGCCACCCGTTCAACGAGTTTTTGCAAAATCACGAAACTTAAATCGCTGTATACATAACTGTAACGACCGTCTTCATCCGCGCGGGCAGTGAGGGGAGTACGCACAATCCATTGCCAGATCGAGTCGCGCAGGGCCGGAGCAGCATACAGATTCGGGCCAACCTGCAACGAATAGGTCGTGTCGCGAACGGAGCGGAAGGCCGACATGGCCGGTGATTTCGACCGCTCGATGGCCCGCGATAAACCCGCCGGCAAACCGGTTTGGTGCAGCAGCACGTCGCTGACGGTCATATTCCGTTTGCTGTTGTTCTGAAATTCGGGCAGGTAAAATGCTACTTTCTGGTTCAGGTCGATGGCGCCACGCTCATTCAGCAACATTACCGCCTGGAGTGTCGCCAGCACCTTCGTAAGCGAAGCCAGATCATAGAGGGTTTCGTCGGTTACGCGCTCGGCATTGTTATACGCCAGCGTACCGAAACTTTTATCGAAAACTACTTTGCCTTTCCGCGCCACCAGCACCTGACAACCGGGAAAAGCGTGGTCGCGGATGGCTTTCTGAACGACGGTTTCAATGTGTTTCAACTGCCCCGAACGCATGCCGACGCTTTCGGGCAAACTGTACGCCAGCCGCTGATTGGGCGCGGTCAGCAATCCGTTGCCGATGCGCCATTCGCCGATGGTAACCGGCATGACACCTTTGGCGGGGACCGCCCCGAAAATGATCTGCGGCACCACGCGCTGCATTTCTTCCCCATCTTCGTAGGCGCACAAAACCGCATCGGCTTCCGTGCCGACAAACGGCCGGAGCGCGTAGGCCGGGCCAAATGCGCAGACAACGACCCGAACGCCCCGTTGCTTCAACCGGTTAATCAGACTCAGTGACGCATTGGTAACGCCGTAATTCCACTTGGCCGACGGACTCATCCGGTGAAAGCTCACCACCACCAGATTGGCATCGCCAACCTGACTCAGCATTTCGTCCACATTCTGATCGCCCGACGGTTTTTCTCCGTACGTAATCTGCTTGAACGGCGCATACCGTCCCAGCATTTTCTGGAATGCATTGCCGTAATCGGTTCCGATGGAAACCGAAGCCAGGCGTAATGTATCCAGGGCACTGACCGGTAATAAATTATTAGTGTTTTTAACGAGCGTAACCGCCTGTTCGCAAAGCTCCTGTTTCAGTAACTGGGCTTCCGACGAGTTCAGATCGCGGTTGAGGTTTTCGAGTTGAATCGGCTTGTATCGGTTCAAACCGGCCCAATACTTGGCCCGCAGAATTTTCTTAACTTTTTCATCGATCAGTTCCTGCGAAATCCGCTTCTGCTCCACGGCTTCGGCAATGCGGTGAACCGCGTCGGGCACATTTTCCGGGTACAACAGCACGTCATTTCCGGCCATCAAGGCCCGCAGGTTGATTTCCTCGGCCGGTAGTTTACCAATTCCACCCATGTTGAGCGCATCGGTGAACACTAGTCCACGGAAGCCTAATTCCTTCTTTAACAGATCGGTTACAATTTTTTCGGATAAAGTCGCGGCCAGGCGCGGGGTGTTATCGACCACCGGAACGTGTAAATGGCCGGTGACAACGCCCATCAAACTATCCGCGATGAGTTTACGGAACGGATACAGGTCGATGTCGTTTAATTGCGTAACGGAGCGGCTGATCGTGGGAAGCGTCAGGTGCGAATCGCTACTGGCGTCGCCGTGACCGGGGAAATGTTTGGCAGTGGCGATGACGTGGGTATGCTGTAACCCTTTCATGTAGGCCGATGCTTTCAGCGCTACATTTTCCTTCGATTCGCCGAAGGAGCGGTTACCAATAACCGGGTTGGAGGGATTGCTGTTGATGTCGGAAACCGGGGCAAAATTAATGTGAATGCCCAGGCGCTGGCACTGGCGGCCAATTTCGGCACCCATGCGGTAAATCACGGCGGTGTCGTTGATGGCTCCCAGCGTCATTTGTTTCGGGAAATCCATCGTGCTGTCGAGCCGCATGCCTAGACCCCATTCGCCGTCGATGCCAACGAGCAGTGGAATGCTGGCGGCTGCCTGATACCGGTTTGTCAGAATAGCTTGCCGGTTTGGCCCGCCCTGAAAGAAAATAAGTCCGCCGATGTTATAATGGCGAACCAGCGTTTCGATGTATTGGTAATGCGCTTCGTCCCGATTGGAAAACGTGGCGACCATGAAAAACTGACCAATCTTTTGTGCCTGCGTCAGGGTGCGGAAAACACTGTCGACCCACCGTTGCTGCTGCGGAGCCGAGCCCCACACCTCAACCGGATGAGCGGCTATTTTGTGGTGCCATACTTCAGCTTTGGCCACGCGCGCCGGTGTCTCCTTTGAAAACGAAGTCAACAGATTCGCTGATAGTAAGGCATGACGCCAGCCTGAACCCTGCCACACAGGCCGGGCCAATCCGGAATGATTCCACCCAAAAGCTGTCAAAAAAACGGCCAACAACAGAGCCAACACTACCCGGGAGACAACTTTAGTACGCATTTTGGTCAAGAAATACAGTTACGTCAGGTTGTACAGTTTATTCCATTCAAACGATAAAGTTAACCAAATAACGAAAACATGCCTAATAAAAACACACGACAAACCCCCTATTTATTCATAAATTTTAACCGTTTGACCTTTATAAAATTCTGAAATAATTGGTTTAGGGAAAAATAAGGGCGATTTGATCCGTTATCTCCCTCAATTAATCCGGCAATTCCTGTGCCATAAAAAAATAGCGGTGTCACGACCTGAGGTCATGACACCGCTATTTTTTGCGATGCAGCTATAATTTGTCTTAACCCAATTTCTTACGTAGCAGAACCCACGTTTGTAATACGGAAGGAGCGGCCACCTTGACACAATTTGTGAGGGTACGCTTGTCAGTAACCGTTGTCGTTTTGCACACAACCGCCTTATACTGCTTCGCCTTGCGGTGAGCAGAAAACAGGTTGTGCGGATGACCCATGGCTGAAGCATTCAGACCGGCACCAATCAACAGGAGGAAGATTACTAATTTTTTCATACTCATCACGGGCTTGCCCCTTCTTAAGTTCTTTACAAAGATATGGGTTTTCTCTTGTACCTTGCAATACATAGTACCTTGTTTTTTCGAAAAACTTTTTAAACGGTACTATTTATTGATGAACGGTATTGACTTGCCAAACTGGATACAACCAACTTACCTTAAGACGCGGTTTACTTTAAAAGGTAACGTAAAGGTAGCCGGTCTTTTTCCTATCTTTTAGTAAAAGTAGCTGAACTGCTCAAAACAACCGATCAACCATCTGAATAAAAGGACGAAATCCATTCGTCGTCCGACAATCAGCCGGTTTTAGGGGATGAAATTACGGGATCACAATCCGCTTAACCGCTCCATCGTCTTTCTGTGTGACGTTAACGAAGAAAACACCCTTCGCTTTTTTGTCGATGTCGATCTGACCAGCGTAGCTTCCCGAGAAGTCCTTCACCTCTTTTTTGGCAATTTCCTTGCCATCGGCGGTAGTAACCCGAATGCGAATATCACCTTTGGCCGGTGCCGTAAAACGAACGTTTAACTCGTTGGTTTCCGGGTTGTTCGAATATACCTGGAGGTTGCGGATGGTCGGAGCTTTCTCGTCGTCCATCGACCAACTCCAGTTGCGGAACGAATCTTCCATGCGCTGTCCGAAGTTTTCCGGCCAGTGGAATTCGAAGCGTTTCAGCCGGTCGACCAGCGAGTCGGAGTCGAAGCGGTAGCGGTTTTGCAGTTTGCCATCCTTGTAATACCGGAACTCGCTCGGACCGCCGGGCGAGTTCGGGCCAGTTGCGCGGTTGGGCCGACGCGCCGTGATGTCGCGCTCGCTGCGTTTGGTAATCCGGTCGGCGTTGCGGTTTTCGCGGTAACTGTAATTACTATTGGAATTGTTGGTCTCGTCGATCACAATCGTGATTTGTCCTTTGCTGTTCCCGCGTTTGGTCCGGATCGAATCGACCAGCCGGTTTACCAGCGCATCCCGTTCGTCATCCCTCATGCCATCCAGGTGATAGCTGCGTTCGATTTCGCGAACTTCACCGGCGTTGGTGCGTTCAATAATCTTCACGTTGACGCTGTTTTTGTCAGCGTCTGTTTTCTTGTCGGATTGGGCCAGCGCCGTGGCCGACCAACCGCACGCCAGCAGGGCTGCCAGGATCAGGCGGTAGCGGATAACAGATGGAATACTCATTGCGTTAATCATTTTTACGGTCAGAAAACACTGCAAACCTAGGGCAAATCGAATGGTTTCGTTGTTAAAGTTTGTTAAAGGGTATGGGTATTTTAGCCAGCAGGCCGAAGGTTTTGTAATTTTAGGTGAGGATAACCAACCAATAGATGCTGGTGAAACCGAAAATGTTGCACAGGAGGAATAAAAAATGACAAAACAACGCATCCGCTGGATTGCCGTGCTGATGACGGTGGGTTTGCTGGGGCTGATTTCGCTGCAACTTTACTGGATCGACAACGCGCTGTCGTTGCAGAAAGAACAGTTTGATTATAAAGTAACCGACGGTTTGCAGGAAGTGGTTCGGACGCTGGAAAGGCAGGAGATTCTGTACCTGACCCGCCAACGCATGAACCAGCAGCAGCAGCAGCGCCAACTGATGGCCATTTCCCGGCCAACGGTTAGCAATCCGTCGACAAACACCCGCGATCAGCTGGCTAAAATAGCCAACCGGTTTTCTAAAAAAGCCCGCGCCGAAGCGTATCTGGCAAATCGGGCTAAAGAAATAAATCCGATAGTGTCGGAGCCGGAAAGCAACGCTACGGTTCCGATGAATGTCTGGCAGCAAACGCAGGTGTCGCCTTCCGACGCGTTTCATTCGGATGTGCAGAAACTGTCGGATGTGCAGCAGAAGCATTTCGAAGACCTGGTTCGGCAGCAGGATGCCCTGGGGCCGGACGAACTTTGGGATTTACAGATGCAGCAGCAACGGCAGTTCAATAATCTGGTCGATCAGGTTTTTGAACGTCAGTTGCGGCTGATGTACGCGCAGCCGGATAGTACACTGATCGTATCGAATCCGATCAAAAAGGAACAGATTACCCGGCGGTTTCGCCGGAAACAAAAACCGGTAGCTCCGGTAGTCCCCGCTGTTCAACCCGATTCCAAAGATGGCATGCAGAAAGTCGAGCAACAGTCGGAAATGGTGAAAGGCGTAGTGCGGGATTTGCTGTTTGCCAATCGCCCAATCGAAAGCCGCGTCAATCGCACCCTGCTGGATTCGTTGTTGAAAGAAGCCATTGTCGAGCGCGGAATCAGCATTCCGTTTGAATACGGTGTTCGGACCAACGTAGGCGTGGGGCTGGCCAAACCGCAGTTGTTGTTCGCGTCGCACTCGCAGAATCAGCTTTCGGAGAATAAGAAAGTGTACAAAGCGGTTTTGTTCCCGAACAATTTTCTGGAAAAAGGCAATTACGTATATATCTATTTCCCGGATCAGCAGCAGTTTATTCTGCGGAAAATGAGCGCGGTGTTGGCGGGTTCGGCGGTTTTGGTGCTGGTGATTATGGCCTGTTTCTACGTTGCGATCAACACGATCATGCGGCAGAAAAAACTGGCCGACATCAAGAATGACTTCATCAATAACATGACGCACGAGTTTAAAACGCCGATATCAACCATTTCGCTGGCGGTTGAGATGGCGCAGGAACAACTCAGCCACGGTCTCGAACCAGCCGAAGAACCGGCCACGCGCCTGACCCGCTACATGGGCATCATCCGCGACGAAACCCGCCGACTGGGTACACACGTCGAAAAAGTGCTTCAAATGGCGCTACTCGACCGGGCCACGGCGGGCAAAGGTGCGGTAAAACTAAAATTGTCGTCGGTCAATATCCACGATGCCATTGGCAACGTTCTCAATACGATCGGTTTGCAGATCGAGCAGAAAGAAGGCGAAGTTCACCTGGATTTTGAAGCCGCCGACGAAATTGTGGAAGCGGACGAAGTTCACCTGAGCAACATTCTCTATAACCTGCTGGATAATGCCATTAAATACTCGCCCGAAAAACCGGATATTACCATTCAGACACGGAATGTGGAGAACGGAATCAGTGTTACCGTCGCCGATCACGGCATTGGCATGACGAAAGATCAGGTGAGCCGGATTTTCGAGAAGTTTTACCGCGTTCCGACGGGCAATCTGCACGATGTCAAAGGCTTCGGATTGGGGTTGAGTTACGTCAAGAAAATGGTCGAAGAACACCACGGGTCTATCCGGGTCGAGAGCCAGTTGGGAAAAGGAAGTTCGTTTGAAGTAGTTTTGCCATACCAACACACTTAGACCCTTTGCTAAACTCCTTTTTCTCTGCTTAGCTCCGCGAAATAGCTTTTTATTTGTTTCGCAGAGTTAAGCAGAGAAAAAGGAGTTTAGCGGAGGAAAATACAATATGCCGAAGATTTTACTGGTTGAAGATGACCCGAATCTGGGGATGCTGTTGCAGGAATACCTGAGCGCAAAAGGATACGATACCGATCTGGCAACCGACGGCAATCAGGGCTGGCAACGGTTTGTCGATCACGCGTACGATCTGTGCCTGTTCGATGTGATGCTGCCGAAAAAAGACGGTTTTTCACTGGCGAAGGAAGTGCGGATGTCAGGCCGGGATGTGCCGATTATTTTCCTGACCGCCAAGTCGATGAAGGAGGATACGATTCAGGGCTTCCGGATCGGGGCCGACGACTACATGACCAAACCGTTCAGCATGGAAGAATTGCTGCTGCGGATTCAGGCCATTCTCCGGCGGTATCACAAAACCGATGAAACGCAGCAACCCGCCACGTACCAGATTGGCTCTTTTTCCTTCGATTTTGCGCACCAGCTCCTGACCCGCGACGGCACCGACGTCAAACTCACCAGTAAGGAATCCGCCTTACTGAAATTATTTGCCCAGAACAAAAATCAGCCGCTCAGCCGCAGTTTTGCCCTCAAGCTCATCTGGGGTGACGATTCGTACTTCAACGCCCGCAGCATGGACGTTTACATCACCAAACTCCGCAAGTACCTCAAAGACGACGAGTCGGTTCAGATCGTGAACCTGCACGGCGAGGGATTTAAACTGATGGCGTAACGGTTCGGTGTGTTATCTTTGTGGCAATAGTAGATAGTCAGACAAAAGAGAATAGAGGAAAGAGCAACTCGTTGCCTTTTAGCCATTGGTCGCTTGTCGGTTCTCTTTCTTCTTTTTTCTCGTAAATAATATATTACGTTATGCTACGAAGACCCCGCAGGAATAGAAAATCGCCCGTTATTCGGGATTTAGTTCAGGAAAACACGCTCTCGCTCAACGACCTGATTTATCCCATGTTCGTGATGGAAGGCGAGGGCGTTCGCTCCGAAATCACGTCCATGCCGGGTGTTGCCCGGTTTTCGCTCGACCTGCTGCTGGAAGAAATGCAGGAATGTGTCGATCTGGGATTGCGCACCTTTGCCTTGTTTCCCAACCTGCCCGAAAGCAAAAAAGATAAATACGCGACCGAAAGCCACAATCACGAAGGACTGTATCTGCAAGCCGTGAAGGCCATCAAAACCCGGTTTCCGGCTATTGCCCTGATGACCGATGTGGCCATGGATCCCTACAGTTCCGACGGGCATGACGGAATTGTCGAAGAAGGCCCGAACGGTTTTGAAGTGGTCAACGATGAAACGCTGGTTGTGCTGGCTAAAATGGCGGTGGCGCAGGCCCGCGCCGGTGCCGACATTATTGGGCCGTCGGACATGATGGACGGCCGCATCGGTTACATCCGCGAAGCGCTCGACAAAGAAGGGTTTACCCACGTTTCGATCATGGCCTATACGGCCAAATACGCCGGCGCGTTCTACGGCCCGTTCCGCGATGCGCTCGACTCGGCTCCGCGTTTCGGCGATAAGAAAACCTACCAGATGAACCCGGCCAACAGCCGCGAAGCCCTGATCGAAGCCGAACTGGATTATGCCGAAGGCGCTGATTTTCTGATGGTAAAACCGGCAATGGTCTACCTGGACATCATTAAATTGCTGAACGATAATTTTGATTTGCCGATTGCCGCGTATAATGTCAGTGGCGAATACGCAATGGTGAAGGCCGCGGCTGCCAACGGCTGGATCGACCACGACCGGGCCATGCTGGAAATCCTGACGGCGATGAAACGCGCCGGCGCCAAGATTATCCTGACGTATTTTGCGAAGGAAGTTGCCCAACTTCGAAAATCCTAGACTTCATAAAACCGGTAGGCGGTTCGGCTTCCCGGTTCTACCTTTGCCGCATGAGCACACTATTGATCCAGAATGCCCGTCTGATTAACGAAGGAACTATTCGTGAAACGGACGTTTATTGCAAAGACGGTTTTATCGAACAGATCGGTTCGGGTCTGACCAAACCGGCGGATACGGTTATCGATGCCCAAGGAAACTATTTGTTACCGGGCGTCATCGACGATCAGGTGCATTTCCGCGAACCTGGTTTGACCCACAAAGCCACCATCCATTCCGAAGCGCGGGCGGCCGTGGCCGGTGGGGTCACGAGTTTCATGGAAATGCCCAATACGGTTCCGAACGTGCTGACGCAGGAATTGCTGGCCCAGAAATACGAGATTGCCGCCCGGACGTCGCTCGCCAATTATTCGTTTTTCATGGGCGGTTCCAACGACAATCTGGAGGAAGTCCTGAAAACCGATCCCGAAACTGTCTGCGGCATCAAAATATTCATGGGGTCGTCGACGGGCAACATGCTGGTCGATAATGAAAAAGTGCTGGATGCGGTATTCCGGCAAAGCCCGATGCTGATTGCGACGCACTGCGAAGATGAAGCCACCATCCGGGCGAACACGGCGCACTATAAAGAATTGTACGGCGACAACGCAACTGCGAAGATTCATCCGCTCGTCCGGAACGAGGAAGCGTGCCTGAAATCATCGTCGCTGGCGGTCGAATTGGCTAAAAAACACAATACCCGGCTGCACATTCTCCACATTTCGACGGCTGATGAACTGGCGTTGTTTACCAATGCGGTTTCGTTGAAGGAAAAACGGATTACGGCCGAGGTCTGCGTTCATCACCTCTGGTTCGATGCCGATGATTACGACCGGCTGGGCAATCTGATCAAGTGCAATCCCGCCATCAAAGCTCCGCACCACAAACCGCAGCTCTGGCAGGCGCTGCTCGACGATCGGCTCGACATCATCGCTACCGACCACGCACCCCATACCTGGGCCGAAAAGCAGCAGCCCTACTGGCAGGCGCCGTCCGGTTTGCCGTTGGTGCAACATCCGTTGCTGCTCATGCTGGAAGCGGTGCAGCAGGGAAAAATAACATTGGAAAAAGTGGTGGAGAAAATGTGCCATGCGCCCGCCGACTGTTTTCAGATCGACCGGCGTGGGTACGTCCGCGAAGGCTTCTGGGCCGATCTGGTGCTGGTCGACGCAAACCGGAAAAGCGCTGTTGCCAAAGATACCATTCACTACCAGTGTGGCTGGTCGCCCCTGGAAGGAACGGTTTTTAGCGCAGCCATAACGCACACGATTGTTTCGGGACATCTGGCCTATGCCGACGGACAGTTTAACGAATCCGTGTCTGGTAAACGATTGCGGTTTGCCCGGTAACGAAAAAAGGCCAGCTTCGAAGCTGGCCTTTTTTCGTTACCCTGTTCCGCCTTTTTCAGGCAAGCTTTCGCCTATAAAAACACCGGTTCAGAATCGAAAGATATAAATTACTAAATTTCTCGTAACACCAGGATTTTAATTGTTTCACTTCCTCGGGGATGAGGAGACCGATTGCTTTTTTTAATTCCTTCTCAAACAATTTCTTGTCAAAGCTTACTTTCTGAAGGATAGTCTTGATGTACTCCAGCATTGTTGCCATACTTCATACTACGGTTTTTTGGTTAGAGTTGTGAGGATCTACTCCACGTTAGAAAGATGTTCGACGAAATGGAAAACATCCGTCGGCATCTCCAAAATTGTAACGCATTCTACTTATTTTTGTTGCTCAAATTTAGAGATGAAATTTTTAAGATTCCAATTTTTAGTTGTATTATTTTTTCAAGGCATCCTGAGCATGAAAGCATTAGCTCAGGAGCCTTCTATTGCTATTGAATTGGGAGAAACTGACATTTCGATCCAACGGCCCTTCACCATTTCGGTTATTATTCAAAACAGCGATTCCCGCCCCGTTATTAACTTTCCAACCATCAAAGGGTTTATTAAAAAAGGAACAGCAACCAGCGTGTCACCCGTCGAAATTAACGGAAAAACCGTTGTTTCACAAGTGATTACCCAATCATATGCGGCCATTCGCCCCGGCGAATACCGTTTGCCGCCGTTTGAATTGGTTGTTGGCGAAACGACGATCCAGTCCGAAGAAGTCATCATTACCGTCCAACCCGACGCAACTACAGCCCCCGTTGCCAGTCCACCGGAAACCATCGCCAAAAATGACGTTTTTTTATCGTTGAATACGTCAAAAGGCTCTGTTTACACCGGAGAGGGGTTTTCGGTAAAATTGTCTTTTTTTGTGGCCGAATCCTACCCGTTTGAATTAACCTTTTATGAACTTGAGCCGCAGCTACAACAAATTCTGAAAACACTGCGCCCGGCCAATTGTTGGGAAGAAAACGAAGGAATTACCGATCTCTCGCGCCACCCGGTTTTCTTCAATGGCAAACAATATGCCGAATACCGCATCTATCAGGCCACCTTTTTCCCGCTCAACAAACAACCCATCCAACTGCCTTCGGTTAGTCTGAAATTGCTGCAATTCCGCCCGGCCGCCAAACCGGGGGGCGAACGGAAAAAAGAGATTGTCTCCTACACCACCCGCCCGTTATCCGTCAGCGTAACGCCCCTCCCACCCCACCCGCTTCGCGATCAGGTAGCTGTCGGACAATACCGGCTCATCGAGACGAGTTTGCGGAAAAACCCGGCCGTCGGCCAGAGTGTTCAGTATAATTTCCGGATCACCGGCGAAGGCAACATTGCGTCGCTGCCCGCTCCGGTCGTACCCGATTCCACCACCTTGGATATTTTTCCGCCCTCCGAAAAGGAAGTCATCAACCGAAGCCGTGGCGTGGTGTCGGGCTATAAAACGTTTTCGTACGCGTTGATTCCCCGCCAGAATGGCAACTTTCCACTGGCGACGTATTTCCGCTGGATTTATTTTAACCTGAAAGAGCAGCGGTATGACACCTTGCGCTCCGCCATTACGTTACGCGTGGGTGGCACGGCCCTGTCCGAAGGCGACACGGTTCGGGTCAGTTTGCCGGGTTCGATTTACACCGGAATCGAGAAAGTCGACAGTTCGGAGCAGCCGGTCAATATGCAGGAAGTGCTGCGATTGGTAGTAAATATCCTGCTGATCGGCATGATTGTGGGAATGATGTATTTATTTTGGAGAAAATGAGTTCAGACAAGAGAGATGAGACAAGAGAGATGAGACAAGAGAATAAAGAAAGGTCAGCTACGGTTTTTTAATCTCACGTCTCTTGTCTATCCTCTCACATCTAGAAAAAAATGAGCAGTACATACGGAACGCTTTTTAAAATTTCCACTTTTGGCGAATCGCACGGCGCGGCCATTGGCGTGATCATCGACGGTTGCCCCGCCGGGTTGGAAGTAGATACGCAATTTATTCAGTCGGAACTCGACCGCCGGAAACCGGGGCAGTCGCGGATTACGACGCAACGGCGCGAGAAGGACGAGTTTCAGGTGTTATCGGGCATTTTTGAAGGAAAAACCGAAGGAACGCCCATCAGCCTCGTTATCTGGAACGAAGATCAGCGGAGCAAAGATTATTCGCATATTTCGCAGCAATTCCGTCCGTCGCACGCCGATTATACCTACCAGCAAAAGTACGGCGTCCGCGATTACCGGGGCGGTGGCCGCAGTTCGGCCCGCGAAACCGCAGCTCGGGTGGCCGCCGGAGCCCTGGCCAAGTTGTTGCTGAAGCAGCAGGGCGTTGCGATTCAGGCGTATGTGTCGCAGGTGGGAAAACTGAAACTCGAAACGCCGTACCAACAACTGGATATTTCGAAAGCCGAAGAAAACGCGGTGCGTTGTCCGGACCCGGAACTGGCGCAGCAGATGTTCGACTACATCGACGAAACCCGCAAGCAGGGTGATTCGATTGGTGGCATTGTCTCGTGCGTGATTACCGGGACCCCGGTGGGCTGGGGCGAACCGGTTTTTGATAAATTACACGCCGAACTGGGCAAGGCCATGCTGAGCATCAACGCCGTGAAAGGCTTTGAATACGGCAGCGGTTTTGCGGGCGTCGAGCTCCACGGTTCGGAACACAACGACGAATTTTACATTGAACCGGGCGACGAGACCGGGCGCGTTCGGACGCGGACCAACCATTCGGGCGGGATTCAGGGCGGGATTTCCAACGGCGAAGACATTTATTTCCGCGTGGCCTTCAAACCCGTTGCGACCATCATGCAAGACCAGGATAGCGTCGATGTCGACGGCAATCCAGTGGTGGTTTCGGGCAAAGGGCGGCACGATCCCTGCGTGGTTCCGCGCGCGGTTCCGATTGTGGAAGCGATGGCCGCGCTGGTGCTGGCCGATTTTTTCCTGCGGAATAAAGTCGCGAAAGTATAACTTCTTCGGATTTGGTTCGGCATACGGTTTTCCTGGCTGTCCTATTCGCACTGATCAACGGCTGGGCATATGCTCAGCCGCTCCGGCGTTACGTCTTCGATCGGGGTCTGTTTGGAACGGAGTTTCGCCAGATTTTTTATGCACCCAACGATAGTACGGCGCAGCGCGTTCGTCAGGCGGTCAATGCCCGAATGGATTCGCTCAACGTCGTGATGAGCGATTACCTGGACGGGAGCGAAATCAATCGGTTGTCGGCCACGGCGGGATCGGGGCGTTGGGTAGCGGTTTCTCCGGACCTATTCGACGTGCTCAGTCGGGCGGTTTCCATCGCCAACGCATCCGGCGGTTTATTCGATCCGACCATTGGCCCGTTGTCGCAGCTCTGGCGCCGGGCGGTTCGGCGCAACCTCTTCCCGACCAAACCGGAACTCCGAAAAGCGCATCGGCTGGTCGATTACCGGTACATTGAATTTGACGCCAATCAACGAAAAATCTTGTTGAAAAAACCGGGTATGCGGCTCGATGTCGGTGGAATCGGGCAGGGATATGCCAACGACGAAGCGATGAAAGTACTTCAGCAATTGGGTATCAAATCTGCATTGCTGGACATTGGCGGGGATATTCGGCTAAGTGATCCGCCACCGGGCGAACGCGGCTGGCGGATTCTGACCGGTTTTGGGGCCGACACGACCACCCTGTTTTTGAGCCACGTTGGCATAACCGCGTCGGGAGCCACACACCGGTTTCTCGACCACAACGGCAAACGGTATTCCCATTTGATGAACCCGCGAACGGGTTTAGGGCTGCTCCATCACGTGCAGACGACGATTCTGGCTCCCGATGGCACCCAGGCCGATGCACTGACCAAAGTATTCAGCGTGGCCGGAATCCGGAAAAGCCGGCGGTTGGTGAAACGGTTTCCGGGCGTAACCGTCTGGATTACGGAAGAACGAAACGGAAAACCGGTCAAGTGGCATTCAAAAGAAAACCCGTAAGTTCGTCGCTTACGGGTTTTTTCTGTAAGGTTACAAAACCGCTTATTTCGAGGTCGCCATGACCATTTTGATGTTCAGCTTAGCACCGGTTTGCAACACATCGACCAGATCCTGAACGGCCAGCGTTTTATCGACCCGCACCACAATCGTTGGTTCGAGAACGTCCTTCAAAACTGACTTTAATTCCATTTCCAGATTCTCAGGCGCAATCGGGGTTTTATCGATAAAATAACGCTTCTGTTCATCGACCGACAGCGTAATCTGTTTCTTGCTCAGTTGCTGCGACGAAGCGGCTTTGGGCAGTAACAGTTTGATGACGTTGGGGTTGGCCACCGTCGAAATAATCAAAAAGAACAACAGCAGAAAGAACATGATGTCGTTCAGGGAGGAGGTGGCAACCTCCGCGGCAAACTTGGTTTTTCTACGGAATTTCATTGTTGGAGATTCTAGAGAAAAGACAAGAGAACAAAGACTGTTTTTAGTTAGTCTCTTGTCTAACTTCTTTTATCTTTCTTATCGCACTCTGGTATCTTTCTTATCGCACTCTGGCGGCTTCAGTTGGTTTCTGCAGTACTTCCATGAACTCGAACGAGTTGATTTCCAGCTTCAGCGTGAATTTCTCGATGAACATATTGAGCAGGTGATAGCCGGTGTAGGCAATAACCCCCACAATCAGACCGGCCCCGGACGTGATCATTTTTTCGTAGAGACCACCGGCGATGATCCCGACGCTGATGTTATCAGACAGGGAGATGTCGTAGAAAATCCGGATAATCCCCGAGATCGTTCCAATAAAACCGAGCATCGGCGCAATCCCGGCAATAATTCCCAAATACCCAAGATTCTTTTCCAGCCGTGATAGTTCAATTTGTCCGACGGTTTCCAGCGTTCCTTCGATTTCCCGGATCGGTGAGCCAATACGACCAATGGCTTTCTCAAAAATCCGCCCGATCGAATTCCGCTGATTCTTGCAGAACGATTCGGCCGATTTGATATTTCCCTGCATCACCATGTCCTTCACGTTATCGATGAAATTATCGTCGACTTTGGTATTGTTTCGAATGAACAGCCAACGTTCGATAATCATGTACAAGGCCAGAAAGAACAGAAGCGAAATTGGAATCATGACCCAACCGCCTTTGGCGACCAGATCGAAGAGTTGCATACTTTGGGCCGGGGCTGCGGCTGCTGCCGTGGAATCGACGGCCGGACCACCAGCCGTTGGAACTTGTAATAGAATCATGTGCGCTATGAATCAGATAATCAGTTTTATACTAGCAAAGAAACCGGAGCAGGCGAAAGCGTCTTCGTTGTTCAACGCCCTCTTCGCCGGATTTATTGTCTTTAAACCCTGTCAGCGACGGTTGTTCAAAGATAACGAAACAATAAGTAGAATGATTGGAAAAGTTACTGATTAGACTTTAAGCAAAATCTTCCCGCGCCGTCCGGCCTGTTCGCTGTGTTCAACGGCTTTTTTTATTTCCGAAATGGGGTAGGTTGCTTCCACCGGAACCTGAATCTGTCCGCTCACAAGCAGCGTAATGACGTTGCGGGCGACATTCTGCCGCGTCTGACTATCGACCCGGCGCATCCAGTCGGTCAGCCAGAATCCTTTGACGGTCAGTTCCCGGAAAATCATCAAACCGGCGTTGAACGACGGATTTTCCAGGCTCAAAACGCCGTAAACAATCATGTTGCCTCCTTTCGCCAGGCACTTCAAGGCGTCGGAAGCCGTGTTGCCTCCCACCGCATCCAGCACGCAGGTCACCCCTTTGCCTTCGGTGAGCGCTTTGACCCGGCTGGTCATTTTTTCTTTCTCCGTATTGACAATGGCCGTCAGCCCCAACGCTTTCAACTCATCGTCAAGGTCGTTGTGCCGCACGGTCCCGATGGTTTGAATGCCCTTCAGTTTGCACAATTGAATCACCAGCTTGCTGAACGACGATCCGGCGGCCGTCAGCAATACCCACTGACCCGCCTGAAGGCCGGTTTCCTCCAGCATGGCGTAGGCCGAAAACGGGTTGACAAACAGTTGGGCAGCCACTTCGTCCGACAGTGCATCCGGCACCGGAATCAGGCTCCGTTGTTTGGCCAGCACGTATTCCGACCAGGAGCCGATGGCCGTAAAGCTCACCCGAATACCGGTTCGCATCGTAACGCCCTCGCCCAATGCATCGACAATCCCGACGCCTTCAAAACCGGCACCGGAGGGCAATTCGGGCTGAATTCCGTAGAGATTCTGGACAAACATCAGGTCCGACGGATTGATCGGGCTGGCAATAACTTTAATCCGAACCTCGCCGGGACCCGGTTCGGGCAGCGGGGCATCGATAACCCGGAGGACATCGGCCGGTTTTCCGATGGTTGAAAAATGGACGGTCTGCATGGATAAGGGCGATTCAAAAAGGTGCGAAATGGCAATTACGTCAACAAAAATACAATTCCGTTCGTAGTAACGAACGGTTCAATAGGTCGGAATACGCAAACTTTCTATTTTTGCGGCACTATCGATACCGGTTCCCAAGGCGGTTTTAACTTCTGAAATTGACAGTATGAGTGAATTCTGGGCGTATCTCCAGCTGGGCTTTGCGCACATTACCGATCCAGGTGGTTACGACCACGTTCTGTTTGTTATTGCACTGTGTGCTATTTATAACCTCAACCAGTGGAAACAGGTTCTGATTCTGGTGACGGCTTTTACGATTGGCCATTCCCTCACACTGGCCCTGGCAACCTTACAACTCATTCAGTATAGCACCGCGTTAATCGAGTTACTGATACCGGTAACGATTCTGATTACCAGTATTTCCAATTTCTTCTTTAAAGTCCCCAAAAGTCGGTTTAACGAACGTCCCAACCAGCCGAAAGGCCGCTACGTGCTGGCGCTGGCTTTCGGTTTGATTCACGGAATGGGTTTTTCCAATTACCTGCGGAGCCTGCTGGGGCAGCAGTCCGGTATTGTCAAACCACTCTTTGCTTTTAATCTCGGACTGGAATTCGGCCAGATTTTTATCGTTTTCGGCGTGTTGACGATCGCTTTTGTGCTGATCGAATTACTGAAAGTCCGCCGTCATGACTGGAATCTGATCGTTTCCGGAATCGTCGCCGGAATGGCACTTTCCCTGATAATCAATAACGGATACCTCGCCCAGTCCTAACCTACCCACGGGCTTTGGTCCGTAGTAGGTAAAGTAGAAAAATAGAAAGGATTAATAGAATCTTTAGTAGCTATAACCCGCTACACCACAATGGAGTAGACATAGTTAGGCGGTTTTTAGTAACTTCATAGCCGCATTCATCTACAAATTATATTCTGATACCTAACTATGAAGTTGAGATTCTCCCTGTTGGTTGCGGGATTGACCGCAATAGTATTTGGCGTAAAGGCGCAAACGCCAGCGACGCCCACGTATAAAGCCAACGACCGGTTTGAACAAATGGGCCCTGCCCTGCCAACGCCCAACACCTTCCGCACGGCTTCCGGCGCTCCGGGTCGTGATTTCTTCCAAAACCGGGCCGATTACGATATCAAAGTAGAACTCGACGACGCCAACCAGAAGATTATCGGATCGGAGGTGGTAACGTATTTTAACAATTCGCCCGACGAACTGAAATACATCTGGCTGCAACTGGAGCAGAATTATTTCGAAAAAGGCTCAATCGGAGGTATTACGGGAACCGGGAGTGTTACCGCAACCGGAACCTCGACGGCAGCGTTGGCTGAGTTAACAACAACGGCCGGACATCGACGCGGAAAGGCTTTCGACGGCGATTTCGGCTACAAGATTACGGCAGTTAAGGACAAAACCGGCAAACCGCTGAAATACACGATTAACCAGACGATGATGCGCATCGATCTGCCCCTGCCCTTAAAACCGGGTCAGAGCTACGCGTTCGGCATTGATTGGAACTACCTGATCACCGAATACTACGGCCGGAGCGGTTACGAGTTTTTCCCGAAAGACGGCAATTATAATTACTTCATTGCCCACTGGTTTCCCCGAATGGCAGTCTATGACGATGTGAACGGCTGGCAGCACAAGCAGTTTCTGGGACAGGGCGAGTTCACGCTCATTTTTGGCAATTATAAAGTCGCCATCACCGTTCCGAACGACCACGTCGTGGCGGCTTCGGGCGAGTGCCAGAACTACAAACAGGTGCTGACGGCCACCCAATCGCAACGGTTGCAGAAAGCTGCTACCTCCAAAACACCCGTCGTGATCGTGACGCAGGCCGAAGCCGAAGCCGCTGAAAAAGGCAAACCAACCGGCAAGAAAACCTGGATTTACAAAGCCGATAACGTCCGCGATTTTGCGTTTGCGTCCTCGCGCAAATTCATCTGGGACGCCATGCAAACCGATGTTTACGGCGATGGTCATAAAATCTGGAGTATGTCGGTGTATCCGAAAGAAGGCAATCCGTTGTGGGGTCAATACTCGACGCGGGCCGTTGAACACACGCTGCGTTCGTACGGAAACCGCACGTTTAAGTACCCGTATCCGGTGGCCATTTCGTGCCACGCGACCGCTGGCGGAGGGATGGAATACCCGATGATCAGTTTCAACGGCGGTCGGCCGGAAGCCGATGGAACCTATTCGGAAGCCACCAAAGCCGGGATGATCGGAGTCATTATTCACGAAGTAGGTCACAACTTTTTCCCAATGATTGTCAACTCCGACGAGCGCCAGTGGGCGTGGATGGACGAAGGATTGAACACCTTTTGTCAGTATCTGGCCGAAAAAGAATGGGATTACAACTTTCCGACCCGTCGGGGTGAACCCTACCAGATTGTCGACTATATGAAATCCGATCAATCGGTGTTGTCGCCCATCATGACCTCATCGGAGAATGTCATCAATCTTGGGTCGAATGCCTACGCAAAACCGGCTGCGGCATTGAATATTCTGCGCGAAACCGTGATGGGTCGCGAACTGTTCGACTATGCCTTCAAAGAATACGCCAGACGCTGGATGTTCAAAAACCCGACCCCGGCGGATTTCTTCCGGACGATGGAAGATGCGTCGGGCGTCGATCTGGACTGGTTCTGGAAAGGCTGGTTCTACGGCGTCGAACCCGTCGATCAGGATTTGGTCGAAGTGGATTGGTATACGCTGAACACCCAAAATCCGGAAGTGGAAAAAGCCATTGCCCGCGCGGAAGCGGAGGCTAAAGCCAAAACCATGAGCAAAATTCGTGATGCGGCCACCAAAAACCAAACCGTCGTGGCAAAGGATTCGACGATGAAGGACTTCTACAATCGTTATGATCAGTTTGCAGTGACGGACGCGGATAAGAAGAAATACGAAGATTATCTGGCAACGCTATCGGAAGGTGAACGCAAGACGCTGGAGTCGAAAAATAACTTTTATACGCTGACGCTGAAAAACAAAGGCGGTTTGCCCATGCCGGTGATCGTTCGGATGCAGTTTGAAGACGGCACGGATTCGGTGGCGCGTTTCCCGGCCGAAATCTGGCGGTTCAACGACGTGCAGATCAACAAAGTGATTGCCACCAGCAAGAAGGTGACGCAGTGGACGCTCGATCCATTCCAGGAAATTGCCGACATCGATACGGAAAACAACTCCTTTCCCCGGGTTTCCAATCCGACGCGTTTCCAGTTGTTCAAGCAGCAGGGGACGGGTCGGGGAGCAGCTCAGGGGCCGAATCCGATGCAGCAGCAGCAACGGAGCATCCAGCCACCGGCTCGTCAAAGCGGAGCGCCTAAAAATGAATAATGAACAATTAATAATAAATCGTGAAAGGAGTTGGCGGATTCTCTGAGATTCTTTCCGCGTCATTCATTGTTCATTGTTCATTATTCATTAAGTTTGCACCCGATTCGGGATGTAGCACAGCCAGGTAGTGTACTTGCATGGGGTGCAAGGGGTCGTGGGTTCGAATCCCGCCATCCCGACAGAATTGGGCCAAAAGGCAGTCAGATGATGAATCTGACTGCCTTTTTTATTGGATACGGTTTTTGTCGTTAACTACACCCAGACAAGGTGTTTGTTGGTCAATTCATTTTCGCCCTGCCAGCGATAAGCCGCCAGAACACCCCCTTTGGCGACACTGAAATCGACACAGGCAGCCTTCGGCGAACCCAGACAAGGCGCTCCCTGAAGCCAGTAGTGTCCGAAGAAGAGCAGTTTACTCGTCTCATCCAGCATGACTCCTGTCGGGTAAAGGTCGTAATCAACGGGCAGCGCGGCAATAGCCGCCGGAGCGTCAAAAAAGTAGTCGGCATACGTCGTCTCCTCACCATGATTCGCCCACCACCGGATTCGGCTTTCGTGCCGAAGAATACCGTCTTTGTCCCGAAAGAACTGGTTATGGGGCAGCCGAGCTTCTTTTCCTTTTAAGGTTTCCTCAACCGCTTTCCAGAAAGGCGTATGCTTGACGGTCGATTTTTGGACCAACTCGGGAGGCAGCCTTCCGTTTAAAAGCTGATTATCCAGAACCGCTATGTTGTTGTCGTCCCAACTGGCATGCGCGACCCGAATCGAAGGTAAATCAAGGTAAAGGGGAATGGTCAGAAACCAGGAAACATACTCCTGCCATTCGTCAGCCTGATCTTTGAACTGATAAAGCGTCTGATAGTGCTGATGAATGTTCTTGATGGTATGTGGCCTGAGGTGCCCGCCCGTTGGGTTTTCGAGCCGAAACGCAATGGCGTTGTATTCGTGATTACCCATAACCGCCAACGCCTGCCCCCCGTCGATCATGGCCCGCACCAGCGCCAGGGTTTCCCGGATTTGCGGACCGCGATTAATCCAGTCGCCGACAAAAATTACTTTCCGTGAAGAATGGGAATAAACGCCCTGTTGTTGCTCATAGCCCATCTGCTCAAGCAGTTGACGCAGCTTGTCGGCGTAGCCGTGGACATCTCCGACAATATCATACATTTGTTCTTCCATGAAACCGGTTGCTCCTGCTCACTATACCGACTGAGGTGGCAATATGGTTCCGATACGGATTTATTACGCGGCTTGCATGGGTTGCTTCTTTCTTTTCAACAACAAAGCACAGATCAGCGAAATAATCAAACCGACCGGAAAAACCTCCAGATAGGTCAACACGATCACCCCCAGCGGATTACCATATAGTTTGGAATAACCGGCCATTTCCGCCGATTTCTGGTTCAGTTCCAACTGGCTTGCACCATTCGTTTTTGCTTCAGTCAATACGTGCGCCGTGTATTTTTCCATAAAATCCGGAATGAACAAGTAATATTCGACCAGCCAGGAAAGAACGTACATCGTAGACGCAATCAGTGTAATGTACAAACCGATTTTAAAAGCCTTTCCGAACGAGATAATCCGGTTAGTATAATTGTCTCTGTAATTTTTTATAGCAACAAAAATGAGCGAAAAGGCGAGTATCATGGCGGCATAACCCACCACCATATTGCCTTCGTACGTATTGCTGATGTAACACAGGACCGTAGAAACGACCATTACGCTGGTGAGAATGAATCCGGCAATTAGGCCGCAAACAAGGACGATCTTTTTCATAGAAAGGCGTTTAGCGTTGGTTTCAACAAAATTGAACAGACGCCTGCATTCGTCGGTCATCCTTTTGGGTGATTTTCTGAAAAAGCCGCAAATTCATGCGTAAGAGTGAGTTTGGTCAGGGAATCAGGCTGAGTCGTTTGGCTTTTTCAATGGCCTGTGTCCGGCGCTTCACCTCCAGTTTTTCCAGCACATTCGATGAATGGGTTTTGACGGTATTCAGGGAAACGAATAAGCGTGACGCAATTTCCTGATTACTTAAGCCTTCGGCAATTAATTGGAGAACTTCCAGTTCACGTTTACTCAGACCGGTTTTGACAAGCTCCATCTCGTTTAAAACAAAGCCAGCCTGGCTGATATAAACCGGTTTTTCAACAACGACGGTTTCAACTTTAGGTTTCATTAACTTCTGAGCGAGCCAGATTCCCAGCGCTGTAAACAGAAGAGCAATGGAGCCGATGTAAATTTCGGTAGCGTGGTTAATGACCAGGAACCGCAGCTCCAGCCATTTTAATAAAAACAGCAGTAAAGCCAGTGAAATGCCGTAAAGAATGACGAGTTTATTTCTGGTCAGAAAATGTACCATTCGTTCAGGAGATGCTTGCCCGCTTTTTCACTTCTAAAATACGGTATTTTGCGGAAAACCGCTGACGGAAACCGGTGGTTTTGGGAGCGAAAAAGCACAATTTTATCGGTCGGCAAACAGCGCTTCGTAATGCGCCGAAGGTTCAAAAATGCCGCCACTCTGGTCGTAAAAGGAAGAATCAGTCACATAAACCCCTTTCTTCGTTTGCGTCCAGGTAGCTCCCGCTTTAGGATGATACGACATCAGTTTTTCCCAGTTTTTGTAGTATTGATGCCCGTTGGTTTCCTGCAAACCGACCGTCATGCCCGGAAAAGGTGGCAATCGGGCGGCCACCGCTTTGTTCCAGTCGACCAGAATGGGGTTCACGGTCAAATCGGCGCAGAAACAGGGAATCTTCTTTTCGAACGCCAATTGCGTGATTTTCATGGTCATGCTCAGCGTTTTGGCAATCGCTTTCACGGCAATGGCAGAGTAGCCCTGCTCAATCCGCCGGGCAGCATCTTCGACGGTGTGCGCACTTTCGTCGGCGGCTACCCGCACGCCCAGATCGCCGACAAACACTTCGTTGTTTTCCTCGAACGGTTCTTCAATCACCGCAATCTGGTCGAACGCGCCGATCTTTTTGGCGTGATCCAGAAACCGCAATAGGGTTTCCTTCTTTTCGTAGCGCCCGTTGGCGTCGAAATAATACGGTATTTTGCCGGTTTTGGTATACGGCGTTTCGTAGTGTCCAATGGCCTTGTGGACCGCCGACAGAAACGCAATGTCTTTCTCGATCATTTCCGACTGCGTCCCGGCCGACCCGGTTTTCAGCTTCATGATGAAATAGCCCTCGTCGGCTGCGGCTTTGATTTTGTCGGCGGTGGTTCCGACGCTGAACGACGGAATACTGGCGACTTTGGAATGCCGGTACGACAAACCCGGTTGGTAGGCTGCGGGAATCATGTCGTCGAAACGCGCCATTTTGTTTTCCTGCGCGTACAGCAGCCAGGCGGCATTATCGACGCAAACCAACGCGTTGAGCGCGAAGGTTTTCCGTAAATTGGGGTTATTCGTGATCTTCTTCCCATACGCCAGCACCTCGGGCAAAACCGCATCCAGCAAATCGACCGGCGTGGTGAACGACCTGCCTTTGAGGAGCTGTAACGCGTATTCGCTCATGGCGTACATCAGCGCGTTTCCGGCACTTTCGGAATGGGCGGCAAACACGCTCGAATCCGACCAGAGCACGCCCTGCGTTCCCAATCCAATTTTCCGAACGCCGGAATCCGACTCCAGCAACGCAATGGCCTGCCAGCTATCCGTAATGGCACTGCCCTTGAACCGGTACGGATTCAGCGGTTCCCGCTCGAAATTGACGCTGACGTTTTTGATCTTAATGGGAGCCAGCGGTTTTTCGGAAGCTTCCGATTTCAGCGGAAAACCGGCCAGTCCGGCGGTTACCAGCGCGCCTGTTCGTTCGACAAATTCCCGGCGGTTCATGCGGTTTTATTTTACGTACCCACGGACTTTAGTCCGTGTTTTTTTAGTCTTTACTCAGTTAGAATCTGAAACACGGACTAAAGTCCGTGGGTACGTCAGGCCGTCATTTTCTCGAAAAGCTGCCGTTGTTCAATCAATGAAGCCACTTTATCGGCCGGATTGGTGTGACATTCGAGCAGAATCCAGCCTTTGTAATTCATTTTGGCAAACCAATCCAGTAATTGCTGATACGGATAGCCGGGGTCGTTGAACTCTCGCACATGGACCGTATCACCGAATCGGTCTTTCACCAGATTGAAGTTGTATTCCAACCCTTTCCCGTTGAAATCCTGCTTGTTACAATTCCAACAAACCGTCGCATTCTTATTCGGCGCGTGATCCATGATGGTTTTGATATTCGGCAATTCCTGCGTTTCGTTGCCGTGGACTTCCAGCCGGAGTTGCTGCCCGAAATCAGCTGCGTATTTCGCCAGTTCATTCAGCGAACGCCCGATTTGCTCCAGCGTTTTTTCGACCGGAACGTCTTTATGGAGCTGGTTCGGTTTCACTTTCACCCCCGAACCACCCACGTCGGCGCTCAGCCGGATGAATTCCTTGGTTCGTTCGATGGATTTCCGTAGTTGTTCCTGGTCCGGATAATCGTATTGTTGGTTGGTACCCAACCCCACAATTTTAACCGGGCTGTCGGCAAACCGCTTTCTAACCTCCTGCCGTTCAGCCGCCGAAAGCTCCGGCATCACCTTGTGGGCGTGTTCCACCCGCAATTCGGCCCCGGTGATTCCGGCGGTCGTGCAGTTTTTGATCAGCGTCGGAACATCCCAGTCTTTGCCCCACAAGTACGTAACCATCCCCAGTTTCATCTTCGATTTCTTCCAAACCGGGTCGGAAGCCAAGGCCGGACCCGCCAATAACGAAGCTCCGGCTAGTAATGATAACTCTTCCAGAAAGGTTTTTCGGTTCATTTTATTCATCATTCAGGAGGTTTAGGAAAGCTGATAGGGGTAAATTGGTCGAGTATATAGTTACTGAAAACCGTATACCGAAAACGAAAAACCGTAAACTAAAACCCAATCGAATTGCCGCCATCGACGGGCAACGACGCGCCGGTAATGTAGCGGGCGGCTTCGGACGACAGAAAAACGGCGGCATAACCAATGTCTTCCGGTTTGCCAAAATGGCCCATCGGCGTTCGGCGCATGGCGCGGTCGCGCCGGTCGGGGTCGCCACCCATCGCTTTTTTGCTCATTTCGGTTTCAATGAATCCCGGCGCAATGGCATTGACGCGTACGTTGTGGGGCGAAAATTCCGACGCCAGTACTTTCACCATGCCTTCGACGCCCGATTTGGAAGCGGCATAAGCCGCCACCCGGTCAATGCCGTAATAGGCCGCCATCGACGAAATCATCAGTATGGAACCGCTGCGCCGGGGAACCATCCGCCGGGCACAGGCGCGGGTCAGGGCGAAAACCGCATTCAGGTTGGTTTGAATAATCCGGTTAAAATCCTCATCCGTGACTTCCAGGGCCGGTTTTTTCATATTGATGCCCGCGTTGTTGACCAGAATATCGATGGGGCCAAGTTTTGTTTCAATCTGCTCGACCAACCCGTCTAACGAACCTAATTCGGAAACATCGTTGACAAAATAATGAGCGGTTTCGCCCAGCGATGCGACGGCTTCCCGGAGCGGTTCTTCCCGACGGCCCGTGATTACAACCGTGCCGCCAGCCTGCACCATGCAGCGCGCGATGTCAAACCCGATGCCGGTGCCACCGCCGGTGATGAGCGCCAGTTTACCGGCTAACGAAAATACATTTTTATTCACTTGATTTTCTGATGGTTGCACGTCTTTTTTGGCTTAACGTAACTGATAAATATCCACTAATTCCTTGACTTCCTGTAAGGTCCGATCTGGTTTTTTAAACGGCGCAGGAATGGGTTGACGAGCAAATTCCTGCAGGTACAAAACCCAGGCATCGCGCCACCAGATGGCTTCTTTTTGCTGCGTCGCCAGCCGCCCCGCCACATTGGCGAAGGTTTCGGGATCGATGTCTTTCTTGACCGACGCCCATTCGTTTTGCATTCCGCCAACGGATTCCGCGCCCGTATAAAACCGGGTACAGAGTTCTTCCCAGAGCGTTCGGTCGGTGTTCAGTTTTTGGGTCCACGGAACGTGGTGAAACCAGAGCAGATACGGCAGCGGGCAGGTTTCCGGATTGTTCCATTGTTTCTGCACTTCCGGGCGGTATTGCGCCAGCGCCTGACTTCCTTTTACGGTGCGGTCGAAACCCAAACCGATGGAATCGGCGCGGTGGTAATAAACCGCCGTCCAGTCGGGCCGCGAACTGCGGTTTTGCCAGGGTTCCGGCGCAAAGTGAGCGCCCGTCCAGGGCCGCGAAAGGCCGAGGGGCGTGTTGTAATTGACGTAAATTTCGCGCGACTTCAGCAGCAGATCCGTAACGGTTTTGACGGACTGCGGCTCAGGCGTCAACGTCATGGTCACCCATTCATTGGCAATAGCCTGCGAAGTGAGCGTATGATCCCAGGCCAGCCGACCGAATGCGTACCAGTTGGCCTGCGTCAGCGGGTGACCGGTCCAGTTGCGATCCGAACCGGTGTTGGCGACCCCGGCGATGGCGGTTAATTTATAATTATGCAGACTGCCGTCAACAACTTTTGCCACGGTCGAACCCCTTCCACCAGCGTAGGTATCCGACTCCAGGCATTCCTTGAACAGCGGGGCTTCGTAGACCAGGTGCGTGGCATGGCCGAGGTATTCCTGCGTAATCTGAAATTCCATCCCCAACGGCGTTTGAGGCATCGTACCAAAAATGGGCGAAAATGGCTCCCGGGGCTGGAAATCGATCGGGCCATTTTTGACCTGCACAATGACGTTTTTCTCGAACTGGCCGTCCAGCGGTTTGAATTCATCGTAGGCGGCTTTGAAGCGGTCGGATATTCCGTCAGCTTTGTAGACAAATGCCCGCCAGATGACAATGCCGTTGTGCGGAGCCAGCGCCTTGGCGAGCATGTTGGCCCCATCGGCGTGGTTGCGGCCGTAATCCTGCGGACCGGGTTGCCCCTCCGAATTCGCTTTCACCAGAAAACCGCCGAAATCCGGAATGAGTTTATAAATCTCGTTGGCCTTGTCGACCCACCACTGATTCACTTCCGGATCGAGCGGATCGGCGGTTTTCAGTTTGCCGATGGTTTTGGGCGCCGGGAAGTAAATGGATAAGTAAATCTTAATCCCGTACGGACGAAAGACGTTGGCCAGCGCGGCCACTTTCTGCAAATATTCAGCCGTTAGAAACCGGGAGCTGGCGTTGACGTTGTTGACGACGGTTCCGTTGATGCCGATGGATGCGTTGGCGCGGGCGTAATCCCGGTAGCGTGGGTCGATGCGTTCGGGCAGTTCGTACCATTTCCAGAGCGACTGACCGGCGTATCCGCGTTCGATGGAAGCATCCACATTATCCCAGTGATTCAACATCCGGAGCTGGATTTTCGGATTGCTGGTCAGCGAAAGCCGGTCGATGGATTGCCTCGTTTGCAGGTGTCGGAGCAAAGCAAAAGCGCCGTAGAGAACACCGGCATCGGTTTTTCCAGTGATCGTTATGTTTTGTTTGCCTGTAATTCGATAGCCTTCGTTGGTAAGCTCGGCTACCGGGCTGGTCGTCAGTAGAATGCCGCCGGTTTTTCCCCCAGCATTGGCGACAATCGGTACGGTTTTTCCCAATAGGCCCTGCAACCCGGTTTGCAATTCATCGGCAGCGGTTTTCAAAACCGGATTGGTGCTGTTCAGGACAATGAACTGTGCGGAGCGGGCGTACGCGGCCCGCTTCGTAGCATCTTTGATCAGATCATATTTCAGCCACAAGCGATACCCGTCGTCCGCACGGCAGAGTGTAGTAAGTAGTAAGAGAAATATGAGTTTGAAGTTCATATATTGAAGGTTGTTTCGCGGACGGGGCCGCCCGGCGGTTGAGCGGAGATTTTTAGAGGTACGCAAAGGCTCCGCTAAACTCTTCGTTCTCCGTTTAACTTCGCGAAATAATTTAACTCTTCTCCTCCAACGACCGCGAAATTCCCAGCTCAAGCCCCCGCAGTTCCGCCAGCCCGCGCAAGCGGCCGATGGCCGAATACCCCGGATAGGTTTTCTTGTGCAGGTCGTCGAGCATCTGGTGGCCGTGATCGGGGCGCATCGGAATGGTTGTTACGCCGACACCGGTTTGCGCACGCCGGTTTTGTTCCAGCACAATTTCTTTGATCACCGCGTACATGTCTACATCACCCGCCAAGTGGTCGGCTTCGTGAAAATTGCGCGGGTTTTCCTCGCGCTTGGTCGTCCGCAAATGAATAAAATGAATCCGGTTGCCAAACCGCCGGATTATGCCCGGCAGGTCATTGTCCGGGCGGATGCCCAGCGAACCGGTGCAGAAGGTGATGCCGTTGGCCGTCACGTCGGAAGCCGCCATCAGTTGCGCCAGATCGGCCTCCGTGCTCACCACGCGCGGCAAACCCAGCAGCGGTCGCGGTGGATCGTCGGGATGAATGCAGAGGTTAATGCCCACCGATTCGGCCACCGGAGCCACTTCGCGGATGAAATAATACAGATTGTCGCGTAATTCCCGGTCGCCAATCGGGGCGTATTCGTCCAGCAAACCCTGAAAGGTAGACAACGTAAAGGCTTCTTCGGAACCGGGCAAACCGAGCAAAACCGTATTCGTCAACACTGCAATTTGTTCAGGTGACATTCGGGAAAACGTCGCCCGCGCCGATTGGATGACTTCCGGTTCGTAATCGATTTCGGCACCCGGCCGTTTCAGAATGCACAGATCAAAAACCGCAAAGTCTTCCCAGACAAACCGCAACGCCAGCGAACCATCCGGCATTTCGTAGTTCAGATTGGTGCGCGACCAATCCAAAACCGGCATGAAATTATAACAAACGGTTGTGATCCCACCAGCCGCCAGATTGTGCAGCGACTCTTTGTAGCTAGCAATGTAATGCGCGCGGCTGGCCCGGCCTTTTTTGATGTCTTCGTGAACGGGGAGGCTCTCCACCACCGCCCAATGCAACGGAGAATACCGGTCGTTATCGGCTTCGATGAGCTGTTTTCGTTTTTCAATTTCCGCAACCGTCCAGACCTCGCCGACCGGAATCTGGTGCAGGGCCGTCACAACGCCGGAGCAACCCGCCTGCCGGATGTCCATCAATGAAACCGGATCGTGCGGCCCGAACCACCGCATGGTTTGTAGCATTCCCATTCGTATCCCAATAAATGCATTTCGATGAAATTGAAAGCAAGAAAAAGGCTGGAACTTTGCAGCGGCCAGGCAACAAAAAACCAGCCCGTAATGACTTGTGCATTACTGCGCAACGGTAGAAGGAATTTTTCGGGCCGAACTACTGAAAACCGCTGCTTATTGGCACAGACTTGCCATCATTAGCCGGGAAGATTTTTCCCGGCTGTTTCGGAACCGGGTTGGGGTTGGTTAGAATTTGGGGCAGGAAAGCTGTTTGCGGGCGTTGCGATTTTTGGGTTTGCCCGGAGGCCAGTTTTCAAAGGTGTATGACAAGGAGATTTCGTGCGCCCCCCCGCTGCCCGGCCCAAGCGACGAAATGGTGGCGTCGTAACTATACCCGATCGAGAACGCATCCTGACGAAAACCGACCAGCGCAATCAACGATTCGCGATTTGTCACACTCGGCGCGTATTTTTTCAGCGGCAAACCGCGGTACCACAATCCAACGACGATGGGCGAATAGGTCATGTAAACGCCCAGATCCAACTGATCGTATTTGCCCTGATAGCGGTAATTGATGGCCGGAGAAATCGTTTTTTCACGATCCCATTCGTCGCCCAGGCCGGTGAAACCCGCGAACGGAATCCGCAAACCGGCGTGGATGCTGCCTTTCATTGGCAGACGGCTTTCGTCGCTCAGCACAAATACACCCTGATTGGGCCGGCTGAGGTGGTGAGCCGCCACGCCAATCCAGTACCAGTCGGAATAGAGCAAACCGCCGGTTGAAAAATCGAGGTAGCGCAGTTGCGGAGAACCGTTGGCCACCACCGGGTCGGTGGTTGGATTACCGGTAAAACCGCCATTGTTATATTGATCGCCAAAGGTGAGGCCAAACCAGTTGATCGAACGGTTTACGTAGGAACCCTGCACGCCCAGCCGAACAAACGTTTCTTCGGCCACTTTAATCTGGTAGGAATATTGCAGGCCGATATCGGTGGAACGAATGCGTCCCTGGCCCTGGTTGTCACTTTGCAGCATCAATCCGACACCACTGTTGTAGCGTTCAAAATAATGATCGACGCTCACCATCGACGTGACGTAGTTGGTGACGGCGGGCCATTGATTCCGGTAATTGACAGTTACCCTCGGTGCCAGTGCCGAACCCGCAAACGCCGGATTCAGGTACAAAGGAGCCGCGTAGAACTGGGAAAATTGCGGATCCTGTGCCCAAACCGTTCCGCCGATCAGCAAGCCAAGGAGAAGAAAAATGTAACGTTTTAACATAACTGTATCTTTAAGCAAACAACTTGCCAAACTGGTTCGGATAAAACACTAACACATAAACGTTTTTTTGCCGTAAAATTGCACTTGGCGGGATAGATAAAGGTAGTTGCAAATGATAAACGATGAATGGTAACTTATAAAATTTTTATAGCTGCCCTTTCGTTTACAATAACGTACTGCCCACCTCAACTGTTATGCATACTACCAGAAGCCGGGCCGGTATTTACTTGATTTTTTAGCAGCGAATGACAACCTATACAGGAATGGTACGGCGGTTGGGATGGATGCTTCTGTGTTGGGGGCTGTTGGTCGGCATGGCCCATGCGCAAACGACCGTGCAGGGTATTAAGGTAAGTGGAAAACTGTGCATCGCGGACCCGACCTGCGACTCGGGCGTTATGTTTGAAGATACGGTGCCCAACGTGCGCTCCCGGACCTGGACGTTTGGCGACGGCGCTTCCGGTCAGGACACGTCTTCGGCGGCCAAGCCCAAACATTCTTACAATACACCCGGCACGTATACGGTGACACTGACCCGAACCATGCAGAATGGTTCGACGCAAACCGCTTCGAGACAGATTACCATTGGTCTTCCGCCCACCCAGTTTCAGAACTGGCGGACGGATACCATGTTGTGTAACGGGCAGAAAATAACCCTCGATCCGTATCCAAATGGCGCTCCGGCGGGAGCAAGTTACCTTTGGTACCCAAAAGGCGACACCACCCAAACCATTCAGGTCGATAGCGCCGGCTGTTATTCCGTCGAGGTCTGGATTGGTTCGCAGAAAGACAAATCAACTGTCTGTTCCATCGAAAACCGCATCAACGTGCAGGTCTGCGGGCAGCAACCGCAACAACAGGGTGCCAAGTGGTATTTTGGGAATAATGCCGGGATCGACTTTTCCGGCGGTAGTCCCAGCCCGCTGGACGATGGAAAACTGAACACCATCGAAGGGTCTTCGTCCATCTCCAACACCAAAGGTCAACTGCTCTTTTACACCGGTGGGGTTCTCATTTACGATAAAAACGGGAACCTGATGAAACCGCTCAATCCGGCCGATACGGCCCAGTTGCAGGGGAGCCAGAATTCGACCCAGTCGGCGCTCATCGTGCCGCAGCCCACCTGTAAAGGCTGCGAATACCTCTACCGGGTCTACACGACTTCCGAAATTAATGGGAAGAAAAACCTGACTGTCAGCGTGGTTGATATGCGGTATAATCAGGGAATTGGGGCCATTGTTGAGAAAAACACGCTGGTGGATTCATTGACGACGGAGCGGCTGGCGTCGGTTCGGAACGATCGGGACACCACCTACTGGGTTATTTCGCACGATTACGGTAACAACAAGTTTCAGGTTTATCACATCACAAAATCCGGTGCGGAAGGCCCGGTCGAGTATGCCCTCGGAATGCCGCACGATACGACCACCAAGGGCGAAGGGTACATGAAAATCGGCCCGGCCGATACGACCGGCAACGGAAACCGCCCCATCGCCGTCGTAGTGCCCGGCCCACCGACGAACTACGTTGAAACCTTTACGTTCAACGATTCGACGGGCGTCATGACCGCCGGACCATCCATCAACATTGGCCCCGCGCCCCCGAAAGCCTACGGGGTGGAGTTTTCGCCCGACGGCTCGAAACTCTATGTTACCTTACAGGGCGATACGGCCCATGCCTCCCAGATTCTGATTTATGACCTGACCACTCCGGACCCGGCGGCCATCGAAGCGTCCAAGACGGTTTTGGATAGTACAAAAACGCGGGAATACGGAGCTTTGCAGATTGGGTCTGATGGCAAAATTTACGTGGCCATCAAAAATGGGAAAAGCCTGGGGGTCATCGAAAATCCGAACGATGAATTACTGGCTCCCGCAACCTTCGACCCCAATGGCCTTAATCTGAACGGTCCGACCAGCCAACTGGGTTTGCCGAACATGGTCGCCAATTTTAACGAACCGTCGAGTTCACCCGGTTTTTCATACGCCGACACCTGTGCCGGTTCGCCTACCCAGTTTACGGCCACACCCCGCTGTTCGCCTTTAAAAGATAATTATACCTGGAACTGGGGCGACAGCAGCGCACCGTTCAGCACAACAGCCACGCAGGCAACCCATACGTTCCAGCAACCGGGGGTATATTCCGTTAGCCTGCGCATTGTCACCATGCGGTCGGATGGCAGTATCTGTAAGGATACATTGATAAAGCAAGACGTAACCATCGTTAAAACGCCCGATCCGATCAATCTGGGACCGGATATAAATGAATGTAAAAACACCACAACACTCGATGCCAAGGTGGAGGCTGGTGTGTATATCTGGCTCCGAAATGGGCGGGTTTTGCGAGGGTATAATGAACGAACATTAACCGTGACGACTCCGGGAAAGCCAGGGTACAATGGTATTACGCCGGGAACGTTTGTGGTTATTGCGGCTAATGGCGGTTGTTTTTCAAGTGATACGATTCGTGTCACACTCCGAACCCCACCACGTTTCAGTTTGGGGCCTGATACAACGCTTTGCTTAAACAGCTCATTAACGTTAACCGCCCGCGGAAACGGCTGGACCAGTTTCAAATGGAGCAACGGTTCGACGGAACGGACAACGACGATCAATAAAGCGGGTCAGTATTCGGTTATTGTCGGCGATATTAACGGTTGCGAAAATACCGATACGCTGGCCGTGGTGGCTTTACCAAAACCGGCCGTTACGGCCTTCATGACGCCACCCAGCGGTTGTACGACTACCGACGGCAGCATCCGGCTCAGCGTCGGCTCGGCCACGGTCCGGCGGTTTGAATGGAGTCTGGCCGGGCAGCCGGTTGGCGACACCACGGCCTTGTTGTCGGGCATTCGGGATGGTGAATACACGGTTCGGATCATCAGCGATAACGCCTGTACGGTCGATACGACGCTAAAGCTCCAGTCCAGCAACAGCATTGAGGTCAAAGCCGATCCGCAAACCGCCCTGTGTACGGTTCCGCAAAGCGGTTCCATCCGACTGACGGTGGTGAAGGGGCGACCGACGGCGTTTATCTGGCGGGATGCCGACGGCGTCATCGTCGGGAACGGTTCGGGCCTGACTGGGATCAACGGTGGGGTGTACACCCTGGAGGCACGTGATACCGGCGGTTGTCTCGATACATTGAATAACATCCGCGTTCCGGTCGATACCACCGGTTTTGTGTCGCTGGGCCCCGACCGAGGAAAATGCATTGGCGATACCATTCAACTGGCTTCCCTGATTCAGACACCGGGCGATGTGTATCAATGGAACACTGGACAGACGACACCTTCAATCAACGTCACAACGGCCGGCCCTTACCGGTTGACGGTGCGCAATTCGATCACGGGTTGCCGGGGTTCCGACGAAGTAGTGGTTACGTTTAACGCAAAACCGGTCGTCGAAGCCGGTCCACCGCTGGAAATTTGTGCCAACGCACCCGTACTGACGCTCAGTGGTGCAACACCTCTCGGTGGGGTCTGGACGGGTCGGGGTGTCGATAATGCGGGGCGGTTTACCCCCGCCGATAGCCTGGCGGGTCCGAATCCAATTGTACTGACGTATTCGGCATCGCAGGGTGGTTGCGTGGCCATTGACCGGAAAATAGTCTTTGTTCAGCTGCCGCCGACGGTGAGGCTGGGGCCGGATACCACGCTTTGTCCATCGCCCACGCTTCAACTGGCGGTACGAGACGCATCGCCGGGCGCGACCTTCCTCTGGTCGACGGGCGCCAATACATCGTCGATTCACCCGACGCAATCGGGTACGTATTCGGTGGTGGCAACGTCGGGCGCCTGTACAGCATCCGATGAAGTGAAACTGACCTTTTTGCCCTTGCCAACTTTTGATCTGACGCGCGAAGTTCCGTTGTGCGTGGGCGATAATGGAAAAGCCACGTTGCAGGTGACGGGAAATAGCTCGCTCACGTATTTCTGGCCCCATTCCGGCGACAGCACCCCGCGCATCACGGTTCTGGAAGTGGGGCGGTATGCCGTTCGGGTGACGGGGGCCAATGGCTGTGCCGTGGTCGATACGGCGGTGGTGGTCGATAAGTGCGAACCCCGCGTCGTTATTCCGGATGCATTTACGCCGAACGGCGATGGCAACAACGACTTGCTCGATGTGTTCACGGCTTACGTGACGGATTTTGAACTTCGGGTATTCAATCGCTGGGGCGAAGTTATCTTCGTATCGAACGATCCGGAGCAGAAATGGGACGGCAATTACCGCGGCCAGGCGTATCCATCAATGGTTTATGCGTACACCGTAAACTTCAAAAGTCTGTATTATCCCGATCGTCCGAAAGTGCTGAAAAGAGGCTCGATTCTATTGGTTCGATAGCGGAAGTTTGCCCGAAAATTCGTATATTTGAATGAAATCAGAACTTGTTTAAGTAGTTGAAAATCAAGTTGATTTAATACGTAAACAACAAGTACATTCATTCAAATACCGATGCGGAAAGATATTTTAAAAGGGACCAATGACGGTATGACGTCGACCGAAAAAGAAATCGAACGCGCGTTACGTCCGTTATCGTTCGAAGACTTTACGGGGCAGGCCAAAATACTCGAAAACCTGCGGATTTTCGTAAAGGCCGCTCTCCAGCGCGGAGAAGCGCTGGACCATGTGCTGTTACACGGTCCTCCGGGGCTGGGCAAAACCACCCTCTCGCACATTGTGGCGAATGAGCTGAATGCCAACATCAAGATGACTTCCGGCCCGGTGCTCGACAAGCCCAGCGACCTTGCCGGTTTGCTGACGAATCTGCAGGAAAACGACGTGCTTTTTATCGACGAGATTCACCGGCTGAACCCGGTGGTGGAAGAATACCTCTACTCGGCGATGGAAGATTACAAAATCGACATCATGCTCGATTCCGGCCCGAATGCCCGTACCGTTCAGATCAAGCTGAATCCGTTTACGCTGATCGGTGCCACCACCCGCGCCGGTTTGCTAACCTCGCCTTTACGGGCCCGGTTTGGTATCAACGCCCGGCTGGAATACTACGATGCAGCTTTGCTGACCACGATTGTAAACCGCTCGGCGGCCATTCTGGGAACACCCATTGAGGAAGAAGGGGCCTATGAAATTGCCCGCCGGAGCCGCGGAACCCCGCGGATTGCCAACAACCTGCTTCGCCGGACCCGGGATTTTGCCCAGGTAAAGGGAAAAGGTGTCATTACGGTTGAGATTGCCGAAATCGCCCTGCGTGCGCTGGACGTTGACCAAAATGGCCTGGATGAAATGGATAACCGCATTCTGACGACGATTATCGATAAATTCAAAGGAGGCCCGGTTGGCTTGTCGACCATTGCAACGGCTTGTGGCGATGAAGCCGAGACGATCGAGGAAGTATACGAACCGTTTTTAATTCAGGAAGGCTATTTGAAGCGAACGTCGCGGGGAAGAGAAGCAACTGAGAAAGCGTACAGACACCTGGGAATTGTACCCGTTTATCGGGACGGGGAGTTATTCTCCTAGAGAAAAAAAAAGGGAAGCTGTGTTGCTTCCCTTTTTCACTAAACCATGATTTTACTTCGGTAAATACAATCAATAATCTCGGCAATTGAACTGTCTACCAGAAAGTAATAGATGTTTTTGCCACTTCTGCGAATTTCAAGAATTCCTTTGTCGCGCATGTTAATCAGGTGATGCGAAATCAACGATTGCTCGGCGTTCAGATTCTTGTAAATGGTAGAGACATTCAGTTCCTTGTGTTCATTCAGCATCTGAATGATTTTGATACGCAAGGGATGAGCGACGGCCTTCAGTACGTAGGCGGCTCGCTCAATCTTCTTTTCATCGTTAAGTACGGTTTCTTTAGTCATGATTCTTTGTGCATTTTAGGTGCGTAAAGTAACTGAAATTTAGTTATTTATACATGATTAGCAAAAAAATATGCACAACAGGATAGATATGTTAATTTATTTAAAAAGGGTCTAAATCCCGCAGAATTTAACAGACATTTACGGGGGTTGGTTTTGCCCTTCTTCCGGCCTATTTACGTCCTTTCCAGCCAATCAGGAAAACCCCGAACAACACCAGCAACGTACCCAGGAATTGGTACAGGGTGATGGTTTCGTCGAGAAACGTGGTGGCCAGAATAATCGTAAAAATAGGGCCGATGCTGGCGACAATGGACGCGTTGCCGGAGCCGATGCGCTTGATTCCCTCGGCAATGAGAAAGGTTGGAATTACGGTAACCAAAACCGCCATCAGGAGGGCCAGCTGGTAGACCGGTGCCGGAAACCGGAACAGATCCAACCCATTGGCAATCAGGCAGTGAATAACAATGACCAGCGTGGCCACAATCATGGCGTAACAGGTATACCGCTGGGAACCCACCCGGGCAATCATCGTATCACTGCCGACCAGATAAACCGCGTATACCAACCCGCTCAGGATAACCCAGAATGCGCCCAGAAAAACATCTTTTTGCTGGCCGGAGCCGATGTTCGGAACAAAGGCCACGATGATGCCGGAATAGGTCAGTAAAACCGCCAGGAGCTGCAACCGGTTGACTTTGCGGCCGTAAATCACCACCCCGAGCAGGAGAACAAATGTGGGGTAGACAAACAATAAAATCCGTTCCAGGCTGGCCGTAATGTAGACGAGTCCGAGGAAATTCATGTAACTGGCAATGTAATACCCCATAATCCCCAGCAAAGCCAACATTAGCCAGTTCCGGGTGGATAACTGAACTGGCGGGAGCCGCTTTGACAACTTCAAGGCGATGAAAACATAAAAGGGCAGCGCAAAAACCATCCGCAACGTCAGCAGCGAAATGGTATCGATCTGATACTGGTAAGCCAGCTTGATTAAAACACCCTTTAATGCAAAACAAAACGCTGCCAGAAAAACCAGCAGCGCTCCGATCCAATACGTTGTCCGTGAGGACGATGGGGGCTGTAAACCCGTCATTTTTGTCGGAAAAATATCGTTATCGGCGCTCCGTCGAATCCGAAATGCGCCCGAAGTTTATTTTCCAGAAACCGCTCATACGGTTCTTTAATGTATTGCGGCAGATTGCAGAAAAACACAAACGTCGGCGAGGGCGTCGGCAACTGAATCATGTACTTGATTTTGATCAGTTTACCTTTCGTAGCCGGGGGCGGATAATTCAGGATTTCCGGCTGCATGGCGTCGTTCAGCTTCGAAGTTGGAATTTTTTTGGTCTTATTCTCATAGACTTCCATCGCTTTTTCCATCACCTGAAAAATCCGCTGCTTTTCCACCACTGAAGCGAAAATAATGGGCAGATAATCAATCGGCGCCAGGCGTTGTACGATTTCTTTCTTCCACTGATCGGCGGTTTTGGAATCTTTCTCGATCGCATCCCATTTGTTGACCATCAATAATACGCCCTTTTTCGCCCGAACCGCCTGCCCGATAATGTTCATGTCCTGTGCTTCCAGACCACGGCTGGCATCCAGCATTACGATAACCACATCCGACTCTTCCAGGGCTTTCAGTGAGCGCATCACCGAGTAAAACTCGATGTTGTCTCTTACTTTCGCCTTGCGCCGGATTCCTGCCGTATCGGTCAGAATAAAATCCTTGCCAAAAGCGCGGTAGTGCGTATCGATGGCGTCGCGGGTGGTTCCGGCAATGTCGGTCACAATGCTGCGTTCTTCGCCGATCAATACGTTCAAAAACGACGATTTACCCACATTCGGGCGGCCCAGAATGGCAATGCGCGGAATACCGGCGTTGGGATTTTCGACGCCATCATTGGGGAAATGCTTCACGACCTCGTCCAGCAAATCGCCCGTACCTGTTCCCGTAATCGACGAAATCGGGAACGGATCGCCCAGACCCAGGGAGTAAAATTCGCCGACCGAATTCTGGCGCAACACGGTTTCGGACTTATTAGCCACCACGATGACCGGTTTTTTCGACCGGCGCAACACGTCGGCAAAATCTTTGTCCATATCGGTCAGTCCAGCCATGTTATCGACCATAAACAAAATCACCGAAGCTTCGTCGATGGCAATCTGCACCTGTTCCCGAATCGATTCTTCAAAAACGTCATCCGACCCGACGACATAACCACCGGTATCGATGACGGTAAAATACTTCTCCGTCCAGTCGGCATAGCCGTAATGCCGGTCGCGCGTCACGCCCGGCTGATTATCCATAATGGCCTGGCGCTGTTCCACCAATTTATTAAACAGCGTCGATTTCCCGACATTCGGGCGGCCCACAATTGCTACAATATTTGCCATAACTTCATTAACATGAGGAAAGAAGGAGCGAATAAGGCAACGCAGAAGAAAAGGGAAGGGTTACAACCCGTTCCGTTCCATTTTTTTCCGGTTCTCCCTTCGGCTTACCTTCGGTTAATCTTCGTACCCAAACCGTTTCAGCGCCCGTTCTTTCGTACGCCAATCGGGTTCTACTTTTACGTATTGTTCAAGGAACACCTTCTTGCCAAAGAAGCGCTCCAGTTCCTCCCGGGCCATAATACCCGTTTTTTTAATCATTTTACCCCCTTCACCCAGCAAAATCGCCCGTTGAGTAGCCCGCTCAACCAGAATTTCGGACTGGATCACGATGATATCGTCTTTTTCTTTAAAACCAGTAATGACCACTTCGCAACTGTAAGGGACCTCTTTTTTGTAGTTCAGGAAAATTTTCTCGCGAATAATTTCGGAAGCAAAAAAGCGTTCGGGCCGGTCGGTGAGTTCGTCTTTCGGGAAATAAGGCGGATGCACCGGCAGGCGCGTCACAATGGCTTTAAATACGTGCTTGATGTTGACCGAGTTGAGTGCCGAAATGGGAATGATGGCTTCGGATTTGAAGCTCTCGTTCCAGTACTTGATCTTCTCGTCAACCTGTTCCGGAGTTGCCAGATCGATTTTATTGATGAGCAACAAAACCGGTGTCTGCGTCTTTTGAAGCCGCTCGATCACGTCATCCTCGTCGTATTTCTCGAAAATGTCGGTCACGAACAGAATCACATCGGCATCTTCCAGCGAACCGCGCACAAAACTCATCATCGATTCGTGCAGGCGGTATTGGGGTTTGATAATCCCCGGCGTGTCTGAATAGACCAACTGAAACTCCTGCCCGTCGTGCACCCCGTTGAGAATGCCCATGATGCGGTGGCGGGTAGTTTGGGCTTTTGAGGTGATAATAGAAAGCCGTTCGCCCACCAATTCATTCATCAGCGTCGACTTGCCGACATTCGGTTTACCGATGATGCTGACATACCCGGCTTTATGGTCCGGGGCATACGTTTCATTTGAACTATCCATGTAATTGACAACCAATGACTACCGAAAAAAATCCCCTCCGGGCCAATTAATTTAGCGGGAGGGGTCATTTTTTTTCACAAAGGTAATTGTTTTTTATGAAAAACGCCTTACCTTTGCAGTCCCAACATCGCGGGATGGAGCAGTTGGTAGCTCGTTGGGCTCATAACCCAAAGGTCGCTGGTTCGAGTCCAGCTCCCGCTACTCAAGAGGACAGGTCATACGAAAGTATGGCCTTTTCTTTTTTATAGGCTTCCACGGATCCCAAAACCCAGCTCGTCACAATTTGACCCGCAACTAACCGCCCGGCTTCATTTAATTCTGTTAAATGTCTACCTTGTCTTCGCCTGGATTATCCGGCCATTCAACTTGTTTGATGGCCATCCGGGAGCTTGTTTTATGGAGGCAACTGAAAACGTAAATCTTACGCTGGCCCAGAAAGTCCGGCTGGCCGCCAGTGTGTTCGCCATTTACTGGCCACTTCGCTTTTACATCAATTTATACGCCCCCAACTGGGATCTCTTTCGGGCGATGTGGTTTGTCTGGTTGCTGGAAATCCCCATTACGATTGGGCTTTTTACGTTCTGGCTCAGCATCATGGAGTGGCTGGAAAACCGCTTATACAACCACCCGGGACGCCTTTTCCGATTGGATAGCAAACTTCCGGTTCAACTCGCTACCCTGCTGATTGCCGGTACGCTGTCCGTCGGGTTTGACTGGGCTTTTTTCGGCGCACTGCGTCAGATGCGGGGGCGCTTCGACAAAACTGAAAACCGGGGAGCCGTCTTGCAACCCGATTTTGCCCGTACCAACGGGGAGCCTGTCAACCGAACCTTTTTCGAACGACAACGACGGCGGAAAGCAACGACCGCCCTGACCATCATGGCCTTACTGATGGCGTTTTTTTTAGCAGCCAATCGACGCGGGGATCAGGTAGTCGCCGAATTACGGGTAAATGCCGAACAGCTGAAATGGGAAGCCTCCCAGGCGCAGTTTGCGGCCTTAAAAAACCAGGTAAATCCTCACTTTCTGTTCAATAGCCTGAGCATTCTGACCGCCCTGGTGGATATAAACCCTAAATTGTCCATTCGGTTTATCAATTACCTGTCGAAAGCCTATCGGTATATTCTGGACCAGCGGGAACTCGAGCAGGTCAGTCTGAAAACGGAACTGGAATTCCTGGAAGCCTACTGTTTCTTATTGAATATTCGGTTTGACGATAAACTGCAAATTGTCAATACACTTACGGCGGGAGAAGCCACCCGGTTTGCCATTGCTCCCTTAACCCTGCAACTCCTGGTGGAAAATGCCGTCAAGCACAATCAAATGTCGGGTGAACATCCACTAATCGTTTCGATTACGATTCAGGACGATTATCTGCTGGTCAGCAATCCGATCAAGTTGCGCCTGCCCGATGACACATTCACCGAAACATCGACGGGCGTCGGCCTGGAAAATATTACCAATCGCTACCGATTGCTCACCGATCGCCCGGTACAGATCAACCATTCGGATCAAACCTTTGTCGTTCGTATTCCCTTATTACCATGAATGTAGTCATTGTTGAAGACGAATCCCTCTCCATCCAACGGCTCGAAAGACTTTTAAACGAATACGATCCCACCATTCAGGTCATGGGCCTGATTCCCTCCGTTGCCAAAGCCATCGAGTGGTTTCAGAAGCAATCCCCGGCCCAGCAACCCGACCTGGTGTTTATGGATATTCATTTGGAGGATGGCAGTGCCTTTCGCATCATTGAAAAAATCAACCTCCTGATTCCGATTATTTTCACAACGGCTTATAATTCCTACGCCATTCAGGCTTTTAAGGCGAATAGCATCGATTATTTGCTCAAACCCATTGACGAAGCGGAACTGACGGCCGCCATTGATAAGTTCAAATGGACGCAGCAAAGACAGGAATCCGTCGTGGCGGAACAAGCTAACTGGTCATCTTTGCTGAGTTGGCGGGAGGGTTCCGGTAAAGCGCCCTTTAAAGACCGGTTTATGGTTACGGTCGGCCCCAAGGTGAAGAGCATCGAAGTCTCTCAGATTTCGTACTTTTTCTACGAAGAAAAAACCACCTACCTAACCACCAAAGATGGTCAGAATCTGGTGGTTGAATACAGCCTCGATAAAATTGCCAGCTTACTGAATCCCCACGAGTTCTTCCGGGTTAACCGTGCCTACCTGGTTTCGCTGGCTTCCATCGGATCGATCCACACGTATTCAGGCAGCAAATTTAAGCTGGAATTACAGCCTTCCGCCCGCCATGAGGTATTCGTCAGCCCCGATCGTCTGAGTGATTTTAAAATCTGGCTGGGGAAATAAGCGACATTTTTCCGCTAACGGCTTCGCTTTCGACCTTCAAAATTTGACATTCAACCCCAAAAATTTGGCCTTCGACCCTTCTATTTTGGTTCGCGAGCCATTACCCCTCACTTTTGCCCGGAAATACCGATTGGCGGTTTCCTGCTGGAGCCAGGAGCATCATCAGGGCCTGATGGGATTACCAATTAGTTGGGCCGTTCATTCTATACCCTTTACCTGAATGGCTAAATCAGGCATCATGGACGAAAACCGCCGTTCCTTCGGAATGATAGATAACATTCTTTTTAATAATCGAGAAAGTAATACAGTCCCGGCAAAATTTGCCGGGTTTTGTTTTTTAAGAAGGAAAGAGTTAGATAAGAGGGTAAAGACTCGTAACGAGAGCGGTTTTGCTTTTGTCTCTATTTTCTTGGCTACCCTCTTTTGTCTTTTAAAAACTTAAGAAATCCCGGATCAGCTTGAACGTTTTGGTGGGTTCTTCAATGAAGGTATTGTGGCCGCTTTGTTCAAACATGACAAATTGCGCCTGGGGACAAAAGGTTTTATACTGCACCATCATCCAGGGAACCGCCACCCGATCAAACCGTCCCGCCATAATAAGGATGGGCATTTTCAAGGTTTTCAGAGCCGATCGGTAATCGAATCGCCCAATATCATTGCCGACGGTAAAATCACCGTCTTTGCCCACCAGTTGGTAATATAGTTTCGTATTGTATCGATTCGGGTACGGGGCGCTTCGCGGTCCTGTAAAATAGGTGGGATTATAGGCATAAAAAAACTCATACGGCACGCGCCCGTAGACGGCCTGATGCAGTGAATCGCTGGATTGATACCCCTGTTTGCGAATCACCATCAGCGTATCCCAAACCTCCGGGTAGTTCGTTTTTATTTCCCGGTTGTAATTGTCGTCATTTTCCTGCCACATCGCGTGACTATGAAACGGCGCAGACAGCAGCAAATGACTGACCCGATCCGGGTATTGAATCGCGTAGCCTTGTGCGACAACCGTGCCGTACGAATGACCCAGAACGTTTATTTTCTGAAAACCCATCGCCTTGCGTAATCCTTCCAGGTCATCGATATCGCGTTGCAGGCTGTATTCTTTCACATCCTTCGCCGTATCCGACTTTCCCCGGCCAAAACCATCAAAATAAATGAGGGTGCAGTTGGTATACAGTGAATCAAACCGTCGTAAACCCGGATGTGTACCGCCCGGCCCGCCCGGAATGATGAATAAGGGGTCGCCAGTCCCCAAACGCACGGTCCAGATTTTAGCCCCGTTGACGGTGTAATATTTGCCATCGGTTCGGCTATCTGGAAAAGTTTGTGCCAATACACCATGAATCCCGATAGCAAAGATGGCAGGAACCATCGTCAGATAGACTATCCATTTCATCGACTAACCCGTTTCTTTCGCGATGCGAGGTTTCAAACGCTTTTACGGCATAAAGCTTGGACTATTTATCGCCCTAAGCTAGTCAGAATGTATAACTGGTCGGTTTGGACGCATAGTGAGCGGAAAGAGGTTAGACCAGAGCATAGAGACCCATTACCACAGCGGTTTTGCCTCTATTCTCTTGTCTAACCTCTTTTCGCTCAATGAAACTTACTTTGCCCGACCCATCGTCCGGTCCAGCTCGACCGACGCGGTCAGGAAATCATAGATGGCTTGCAGGTGATTGGATTTGGCCTGGGTTAACGAAAATTCGGCATCCGACAGGTCCAGCCGTGACGCAATGCCCTGTTTCCAGCGGTCGCGGGTGATGCGATAGCCCAATTCCGCCACGGCCACGGTTTGCCGCTGGGTTTCGATGCGCAGCCGGGCTTCTTCGACGTTGGAAAGACCGATTTTCACCTGCGCGCGAACGACTTCCTTCAGATTAACCAGTTGCGTTTCGCTTTGCTGGCGGGTAATCACCGCCTGCTGAATGCGGGAAACCGCTCGAAAACCGCTGAAAATGGGAACGTTCAACTGCAACCCGACGTACGAACTAAGTGGCCAGCTATACTCCGCCAGCTTCAGATTGTTGGCCTGTGCCTGCGATTGAATCAGGCCGATGGCTGATAGTTTGGGCGCACGTTCGGCGGTTTGCAATGCAATTTGCTCGCGGTTCAGTTTTTCTGTCAACTCCAGCCGGTGTACTTCCGGCCGGGCCTGAACGGCTTCAAAAAACGCATCGGTTCCGGGCACGGCAAAAACCGGTTTTTCGGCGTGCAACGAATCCTGAAGGTCGATCACTTCCTGTTCATCCAGTCCCATCGTCCGTTTCAGAACGGTTTTCGTAATTTCGACCTGACTGTTCAGCCGAATGATCGTGGGCCGCAGGTTTTCGACCGAGACAAACGCCCGCAACGTATCGACCCGCGAGGCACGGCCCTGTGCCAGCAGCGACCGCGAATCTTTCAGCACCTGTTCATTCCGCACCAGACTTTGCTCCTGAAGCCGCAGTTGTTCCTGCGTAATCAGCACGTCCAGATACGCTTTTTTGACGTCGGTTATCACTGCCGCCCGAACTTCATTCAAGGCTTCCGCCGATGCGTTTTCATAAATCTGCGCGGCCCGAATTCCGGACCCGATCCCGGCCTGAAACAACGGTTGCGACACGGCCACCCCGCCCACAAACGCGTTCGATCCGCCGACGCGGAACGTGGCCAACTGGTTTTCACCCAGTCCGACGAAACTCCCCGGCAAAAACGACACCTGTTTCTGGGGAAAATAGAGGTATTGCGCCGAAGCCGACACCGTTGGCAAGGCATACCCGCGCGCTTCGCGGACTTTCTGGGCCGACTTGGTGGTTTCCAGGTTTGCCACCTGCAAATCCCGGTTTTTCTCCAGCGCCAGTTTAACGGCATTCTCCATCGTCAACGGCCGAACCTGCGCCAGCACCGGTTTTCCGGCGGTCAGGAGAAATGAGATGGCAATTGTATATAAATACGGTTTCATGATTTTTAGTTAATCAGTATATGGATTACGGTTTATCGTTTACGGTTTTCAGTAAAATGCTATTATTCAAACAAATAACCCCTTAACTGAAAACCGTAAACCGACACCCGGTTTCAGACCAGTTCCAGAACTTCTTCTTCCGTCTTTTTAGGAACCCGCGAGAAGTACGAATAAACGGCCGGAATGATGTAGAGCGTCAGCAAACCGGCGAAGAGCAAACCGCCGACGATGACCGTTCCCAGCGAATTGCGACTGTTTTCGGTGAGGGCAATCGGGATCGCGCCAAAAATCATGGCCAGACTGGTCATTAGAATCGGGCGGAACCGCGAGGCCGCGGCTGCTTTGGCGGCTTCCAGGGTGCTGAGTCCCTGCGCCTTACCGTGGTTGGCAAACTCGACGATCAGAATCCCGTTCTTGGTGATCAAACCGATCAGCGTAATGATTCCGATCTGGCTGAAAATATTCAGGGTTTGCCCGAATAGCCAGAGACTCAGCAACGCGCCCGTCATGGCCATCGGCACCGTCAGCAGAATGATAAACGGGTCGATCAGGCTTTCGAACTGAGCCGCCAGAATCAGGTAAATCAGGACCAGCGCGAAGATAAAGGCATACAACAGACTCGACGAGCTTTCCGAAAAGTCCCTCGATTCGCCCGCCAGTGAGGTTTTAATGCTCGGTGGAAGTACTTTTTTAGCAATCCGGTTCATTTCTGCCACACCATCGCCGATGGTTTTTCCGGGAGCCAAACCGCCCGAAACCGTCGCCGAAATGGCTTGTTCATACCGGTAAATAGCCGCCGGACTGATGCTTTCGCGGAACGAAACCAGGTTGTCGAGCGAAACCATTTCGCCGGTTCGGGTGCGGACATACATCGACTTCAAATCATAGGGCGTATCGCGTTCCTGGCGTTGCAGTTGCCCGATCACTTCGTATTGCCGGTCGTTGTAGATAAAATAACCGTATCGCTGACCGCTCAGCGCCAGTTGCAAACCGCGCGCGATTTCGGCCACGGAAATGCCCAACTCGGCGGCTTTGTCGCGGTCAATTTTCAACACCAGTTCGGGTTTGTTCACTTTCAAATCCGAATCGACAAACCGCAGAACTTCGCTTTTCCGGGCTTCAGCCAGGAATTTGGGTAATACGTCGGTAATTGCCGCCAGATTCTGGGCCTGCAAAACGTACTGAACGGGTTGCGCCTGACCAAACCGGCTGCCAATGGTGGGCGGCTGCACCGGAAAAACCAGTACTCCTCTGAAATTCTGCGCATTACGGGCATAAATCTGGAAAACATCGGCCTGGCTCGTGGTTCGCTGGTCGGCTTTTTTCAGGAACGTGTTCTGAATCGCGAGATTGACCGGGGCCGGTGGCCCGAAGGTCAGGGCCAAAATCGAATACGTCTGGAACAAACCGGGGGTGGAATCGACCGAAAATTTGGCGATTTCGTTCATGTACTTTTCGGTGTATTCATACGACGAACCCTCGGGCGCCAAAACCGCCAGACTGATTTGCGAGCGGTCTTCCAGTGGGGCCAGTTCCGACGGCAATTGCTTGCCAATGATATAGATCAGCGCGAATGTGGCCGCCAGCGCCACAAAAGCCATCCAGCGAAACCGCAAAAACCAGCCCAGCGATTTTTCATACCCCCGGTTCAGCGACACAAAAAACGGTTCGGTTTTGCGGTACAGCCAGTTTGGTTTTTGCTGCCGTTTCAGTAAATACGCACTCATCATGGGCGAAAGCGTCAGGGCGACAAACGCCGACACCAGCACCGACCCCGCCACGACAATGGCAAATTCCTGAAAGAGTTTGCCGGTAATGCCCGGCAGAAAAAGGATCGGCAGAAAAACCGCTGCCAGTGTAATCGTGGTCGAAATCACGGCGAAATAGATTTCCGACGACCCTTTAAAAGCCGCCTGAAGCGGACTCATGCCTTCTTCTACTTTGGCGTAAATATTCTCCAGCACCACAATCGCGTCGTCGACCACCAACCCGATTGCCAGCACCAAGGCTAACAGTGTCAGGATGTTGATCGAATAACCGGCTGCGTACATGATGAAAAAAGCCGACACGATGGAAACCGGAATCGCCACCACCGGAATGATGGTTGAACGCCAGTCGCGGAGAAAAATAAACAGAATCAGAATCACCAGTCCGAAAGCGATGAACAGGGTTTCTTCCACTTCGGAAATGGAGTCCCGGATGGGTTCGGTAAAGTCTTTGCCAATCGTTAATTCGTAATCCGCGGGGATTTCTTTGCGTAATTCTTTGAGTCGGCGGTAAAATTCGTCGGCAATCGCGACGGCGTTGGCCCCCCGCTGGGGTTCCACAAATACGCCAATGACTGGCGAGTTGCCTTTCAGGCTGTTCAGGATGGCGGTTCGCTCGTTTTCCGCGCCCAGTTCCGCATACCCAATGTCCTTAAACCGGACGATGGTGTTGCCTTCCTGCTTGATAATCATGTCGTTAAAATCCGACTCTTTCGTCAACCTGCCCAGCGTCCTGACGGTCAGCTCGTTCTGGTCACCCTCGACGCGGCCCGACGGCAAATCGACATTCTCGTTGCGCAACGCCCGTTCAATGTCCGAGGGCGTCAGCTGGTAAGCCGCCATTTTTGACGGGTCGATCCGCAGCCGCATGGCGTATTTTTTCTCTCCGGCAATCCCCACCCGCTTCACACCCGGAATCGTTTGCATCCGTTCTTTGATAAGCGTCGAAGCGATGTTGCTGACTTCCAGAATGGTACGGTTTTTACTTTCCACCGCCATAAAGATGACAATGTCGCCCGCATTCGCTTTTTCGACAATCGGCGCATCCACATCGCCGGGCAATAACCGCCGGGCTTTGGTCACTTTGTCGCGCACGTCGTTGGCGGCCGCTTCCAGATCCGCATTCAGATTAAACTCGACGGTGATGACGCTGGCGGCTTCGCGCGAAACGGACGAAATGGTCCGAATGCCGTTGGCTTCCCCGATAGACTCTTCCAGCGGTTTTGTAATCTGGTAGGCAATCACGTCGGGACTCGCGCCCGGATAGGTGGTGGTCACGGTGACAATCGGCGAATCCGTGACTGGATATTCCCGGATGCCGAGGTATGAAAATCCGACAATTCCGAACAAAATAATCAACACGGAGAGCACACCGGCCAGAACGGGCCGCTGGATACTAATTCCTGATAAACTCATGGCTGGTGGTTCAGTTTATGGTTCAGCGTTTCTAGTTCATTGATCAACGTATTGACTATAAACTATTTACTCTGAACCCTAAACTGGTTTCTGAATGGTTGTATTGGTATTTGATTTATAACGCGTAGCAGTATACGCAAGCAATTAATTCAGACTGGCGGCTCTTACCGGAACACCCGGTGCCAGCCGCAGCAGATTGGTCGTCAAAACCGTATCGCCCAACGACAATCCGTTCAGAATCTGGACGCTTCCTTTGGTGCGGCTACCGGTTTTCAGTTCCCGCTGCTCGGCTTTCCCATTTTTAAGCGCAAACAGCGAATAACCGCTGGCGTTCGGAATCAGCGCCTGGGTCGGAATCAGAATACCATCGTTGGTCGTATGAAGCGTAAACGCAATTTTGGCCGACGAGCCCGGAATCAGCTTGCTGCCCCGGTTTTCACTAATGGCTTTCACCAGCAAACTCCGCGTGTTCAAATCCGTTTTGGGTTCCGTCGCGACGACTTTTCCCCGGAAAGGCTGGTTGCTGTTTTCCGTCGTAAATTGAATTGGTTGACCAATGTGAACGGCCGACGCGTATTTTTCGGGAATCGTGAACGCGACTTCAACCTGACTAACGTCATTTAATGAAGTCAAAACCGTCGAAGGGGTTACATACGCGCCCACATCGACTTTGTTCAGACCAAGCTTGCCGGAAAAAGGCGCGCGGATTTCGGTTTTGGCCAGATCGACATCCACCATTGCCAATTCGGCTTGCAATACATTCAGGTTGGTCAGGATCTGGTCGTATTCCTGCTGATTGACGGCTTCAGTGGCCAGCAGTTCACGAAATCGTTTTTCGTCGATGCGGGCCAGTTTTTCCTGAAGCGCAATTTTTTTCTTTTTAGCCAATAAATCGGCGTCGTCCAGTTTAAACAAAACCGTTCCCTGGGCAACATAGCTGCCTTCGCGGGCGTAAATCCGGGTCAGTTTGCGGGCCACTTCGCTCACCAGATCGACTTCCTGATTGGCGGCAATGGTTCCTGTGGTTTGCAATTCGTCGGCGATGGTTTCCGGTTTGACCACGAAAATATCCGCCACAATCCGCTGATCGTTGACGAATGCCGCGCTAACCGTTTGTTTTTTGATCGGTTCCGCTTTATTTGAGAATATTTTGGGCGTAAACACAAAAAAGGCCACCGTCAGCACAAAAATGCCGACCATCAGTGACGTGGTGCGAATGGATGAGGTTTGCGATTCCATAGATGTAGTTCTTATCGTTTCAAAGTTTTATAACTTTCGAACTTTATTGTTCTATGATCATCGAACAATGTGCATTGCGCAATGGGTTCCATTGGTCCAAAAAAAAGAATTGAATTTTTTCGTTGCCATTATTCGTTGTAGTATCAATTGATGTAGCTACTCCTTTTTTGGCAGCGGCTACCGGCAAAAATGGAAAGCCTAACATGAAACAATACCAGCATCCCACTCCCGACCAGATTACGCTGACGGGCTTACTGCACGCCCTGAGCGATCCGGTTCGGTTGAATTATGTACAGTGTCTGGCCCGGGAATTGCGCGAGTGCCCCTGCGGAGCGATTCCGACGCCCGTGGCCAAATCGACGATGTCGCACCATTTGCGCGTTCTGCGCGAAGCGGGCATTGTGCGCATCCGTACGGAAGGCACGCAGAGTCTGACATCGCTGCGGTTGCATGAAGTGGAAGCCAAATTTCCGGGTGTTTTGAAGGCGGTTTTGAAAGCCGCTGACGAAGAAGGGCCAATCGGGCAGGAATCAAGCAAACCGGTTTTATAAAGCTAACGCATTCAGAATGAAGCTCATACTTTTATTCCTTCTGGGAATTGTATTTTGCTCGGCCGTTGTGGTCAATCAGGACAGTGAGCTTGAAAAAAGCATGGCGCGGGGCAAAGAGATTTATAATGAGAACTGCCTTAGGTGTCACATGGCCAAAGGCGAGGGCGTGGTCGAGACGTTTCCGCCCCTGGCCAAGTCTGATTTTCTGATGAAAACGCCCGAGAAAGCCATTCAGGCCATTAAATTTGGTTTGCAGGGACCGATCAGGGTGAACGAAGTGATTTATGACAACGCCATGCCCGAACCCGGTCTGGATGATCAGAAAGTCGCCGATGTGATGAACTACATCCAGAATTCGTGGGGGAATTCGTCCGGTAAAAAAGTGATCACGGTTCAGATGGTACGCGATGTCAAGGCGGATTGATAAACCCTTCACCAATCCTTTTAAGCCCATTCACGTTTCGAAACCCCTATTTCCCATCACCACCAAACGGAAACAAGTTGGAGGGGGTATGGGATTTTTGCATCAAGTCCCCCAATTGCCGGGCTTTGTCAGGATTTTTTGCGGCCAGATTAGTCTTTTCAGCGGGATCCGTCGCCAGATCGTATAACTCCACGGGCGTATCCGGTTTGGTGGCCGCATTCAATCGAACGGCTTTCCAATTGCCCTGCCGAACGGCCTGAACTCCACCCTTTTCGTGGAATTCCCAATATAGATACTCATGCTGTTTCTGAACACCTTTTCCGGTCAAAGTGGGCGCAAATGAAATACCGTCGATTCGATTGGTAATTTTCGTTCCGGCCAATTCGGCAAATGTGGGCAGCAGATCCCAGAAAGCACCCACGAAATCATTTTTCGTACCCGGTTTAATCACCCCCGGCCAACGGGCCACGAACGGTTCGCGAATGCCGCCTTCGTACAGATCACGCTTGAAACCGCGAAACCCGCCCCCGCTGTTGAAAAACACCGGATCAGCTCCGCCTTCCAGGTGCGGGCCGTTATCGCTTGAGAAAATCACCAGTGTGTTCTGATCCAGTCCTTTCTCTTTTAGTTTCGCCATCAGTTGCCCGACGTACAGATCAAGCCGAGCCACCATTGCCGCAAAAGCCGCGTGCGGATGTGTCTGCGACGCATACCCGCCGGAGGTTGCCCCGGGTCCATAATCGGCTCCTTTGTACGGTTTTTCGGCAAACTTGCCTTTGTAGTATTGAAAAATACTGTCTTCGGGCGCAATCAGTTCGGCGTGGGGCAGAATGTAAGGCAGAAACAGAAAAAAAGGCTGCTTGTTGTCTCTGGCATCCACAAAACCGAGGGCGGCCTTTTGGATCAGATCGGGCGCGTATTGCCTGGTATACAGCAATTTACCATTTTCCGTTAGTGGTATTTTTTTGTCGTTATCCCAAAGGTGTTCGGGATACGCCCGGTGCGCCAGACTCTGGCAATTGTAGCCGTAAAACCGGTCGAATCCCTGTTTATTCGGGTCGCCTTCGGAGCCAACCGGCCCCAGCCCCCACTTCCCGAATGCTCCCGTGACATAACCGGCTTTTTTCAGGATTTCGGCCATCGTCACCACCGAATCGGCAATGGGCTGCTGCCCTTCCGGTTCTACACTTTTGTTCCCCCGGATGTAGGTATGTCCGGTATGCTGCCCGGTCATCAGGGCCGAGCGCGAGGGGGCGCAAACCGATGTTCCGGCATAAAACTGCGTAAACCGCACGCCTTCCTTCGCCAGCCGGTCGATATTCGGCGTTTTGATGAGCTTCTGCCCATTGATGCCGAGATCACCGTAGCCCAGATCGTCGGCCAGAATGAAAATAATGTTCGGTCGCTGGCTGGTACCGGTTTGATTCCGCTGAGCGTTGGCAACCGGGATTAAAAACAGCAACAGGACAACGTATACCAGTGATTTACTCATTCTGATCCAATTGGTTATTGATTTCTGACACACCGAAAACCCAGATTATCGCTCCCGCTGCTCACTTCGCCTTTGCCGCGACTCCCGGCTTTGTACCGGATGCAATACTGATCACTGCACAGAAACGAACCGCCCCGCTGCACGTATTTCACCGCGCCGGGCTCGTCGGGGTCGAAGCTATCGGCCGGGCCTTTGGGATTTTCTTTCGGGCTATTCCGGTAATAATCTGGTCGGTACAAATCCTGACACCATTCCCAGACATTGCCGTCCATGTCGTATAAACCGTACGGATTAGCCGGAAACGACTGAACGGGCGCGATCCCGGCAAATCCGTCTTCCTTCGCATTCTGGTTCGGAAAATTACCCTGATAAATGTTGGCGATCCACTTGCCACCCGGTTTCAGTTCGTCCCCCCAATAGTATTTCCGGTTACCTTTCCCGCCCTGCGCGGCAAATTCCCATTCGGCTTCGGTCGGCAGGCGTTTTCCGGCCCACTTGGCATAGGCTGCGGCATCTTCGTAGGATACGTGCACCACCGGCAGATTTTCGCGGCCCTGAATGGTACTTTGTGTTCCGGAAGGATGCTTCCAGCTTGCTCCGGCGACATACTGCCACCAGGCCAGCGGATTTTCCAGCGAGACCTGCTGATTGGGTGGGGTAAAAACCGCCGATCCCGGCACCAGTTTATCCGCCGGAACGTCCGGATAATCTTTCGGATTCAATGGTCGCTCGGCCACGGTTACGTAGTTGGTTGCGGCCACAAACCGGGCGAATTCGGCGTTCGTCACCTCGTGTTTATCCATCCAGAAACCGTCGACTTTAACAGTATGCAACGGGCGGGAATCGGGAAATTCGTCGGAACCCATCTGAAACGTACCGCCCGGAATCAACACCATGTCATCCGTGCCGGTTGCGCCCGATGCCGTCACCAGAGCCGCCTTCCGAATGGCCCCGGAGCGCGACGGCATGCCTTTCGCTACACAATGCGCGGCACTGTCGGCTTTCGCTTTGGCAGCCTCTTCCGCCGACTGATTCTGTGAGTTACAACCAGCAAATGCCGCGAGGAAAATACCGCAAAAGAGTAGTTGCAAAAAGCACCTGCACACCCGGTTATTCCCCGCTTTCCACAATTTTAAGTGCTTCATCGTCCTTATACTTCCGAATTTGGTCTTTGAGTTTCGTTTTCAAATCAGCGGTGATTGCTTCATATCCTTTAACGCCGTAGATGTTATGAAGTTCCTGCGGATCTTTTTTCAGATCATACAGTTCCCAAAATTCTTTTGGTCCGTAAAAACGAACCAGTTTATATTGCGTACCGCGCAATCCGATGTGCGGATAAACGTGATGCGGCACCGGATATTCGTAATAATGATAGTACGCTTCCTGCCGCCAGGGTACTTTTTTACCCGTCAGCAACGGCAGAAACGATTCGCCCTGAATGTCTTTCGGAATGGCAGTACCGGTCAGGTTCAGCAAAGTCGGCGCCCAGTCGATGTTGGAAATCAGATCGTTGACGCGCGTACCCGGTTTGATGACGCCCGGATACCGAATCACAAACGGCGTTTTCAGCGATTGTTCATAAATAAACCGCTTGTCGAACCAGCCGTGTTCGCCCAGATAGAAACCCTGATCGGACGCATAAATGACAACGGTATTTTTCGACAAACCGGATTTATCCAGGTAATCGAGCAGTTCGCCGATGTTGCGGTCGAGGCCGTTAGCGGTGGCTAAATAATCTTTTAAATACCGCTGAAACTTCCACTCGACCAGCGCTTTACCCGTGAGTTTTTTCTCGTCAAATTCCTTGCTGATTTTGTTCTCGTAATATTCATAAAACACCTTTTTTTCTTCGGGCGAAAAGCGTTTATAAACCGCGTTTTTGACGTAATCGGCGTGTACTTTCAGATCCTCTTTCAGGCGCATCGTTTTGTCGATGGTCATGTCCTGATTTTTGGCGGCTTCCCGCCCTTCGTAGTTGTCGTAAAACGTCGCGGGCAGCGGGAAATTCACTTTATCATACGCCCCCAGGTCGCGCAGGTCGGGCAACCATTCGCGGTGCGTGGCTTTGTGGCCCACCAGCATAAAAAACGGTTTCGATTTATCCCGCTGATTGAGCCAATCCAGCGAAAGTTTCGTGATTACGTTGGAAACGTAACCGGGGTACCGAACCGTATCGCCCTTCGAGTTAACGAAATCCGGACTGTAATAATGGCCCTGACCCGGCAAAACGTTCAGGTAATCAAACCCGTTTGGCAAACTCCCGAGGTGCATTTTCCCGACCCAGGCGGTTTGGTAGCCGTTTTTCTGTAGATTTTCCGTGAAAACCGATTGATTGATCGCAAACCTGCCTTCGTTGGCTTTATAGCCGTTCAGGTGGCTGAATTTCCCGGTCAGCAAGGTCGCCCGGCTGGGTCCACAAATGGAATTGGTGACGACGTTGTTGTGCAGAATGGCCCCTTCCCGCGCAATCCGGTCGATGTTCGGCGTTTTGGTCAGTTTACTGCCGTACGCGCTGATGGCCTGATAAGCGTGGTCATCGGAGAAAATAAAAATAATGTTGGGTCGGGCGTTTTGAAGAGTTTCCGGTTCTTTCGGCTTATAGCCCGGAACGACAATCAAAGCTGTCAGGGCCGAGAAGAGGCCTACTATGCAAAATCCAAGGCGTAAATTCATGTCAATTATTCGTTGATTGATCGTTAATGGGACGGTTTTCGGTGGCTGATGTGTACCACGGACTGTTAGTCCGTGTGAATTTATTTTACCTAATTCGTGGTATTAACTCACACGGACTAACAGTCCGTGGTACGCACCGAAAACCGTTCACTGAATGATTTCGTCCGGCCAGGCCACCGGCTTACCGGTTTTTTTGAACGTCGGCATCTGCGCGTTCCAGTCCTTCAATTGTTTAGTAAGCAACAATGCGAGCTGTTTTACTTTATCCGGCTGCTGTATGGCCCGGTTTTTTAGTTCGCCAATATCATCTTTCAGGTTGTAAAGCTCCAGTGCGGCAGTCCGGTGATCGTAGACCAGTTTCCAGTCGCCCTGCCGAACAGCGCTCGCCCAGTGCAGCATCGGTCCCTCGGCCGGAATCCAGCGGTTTGGATGGTGCCAGACGAGGGCGCGGGAATTAGCCCGCACCGCCGGATTTTTGAGCAAAGGTAGAAACGACTGACCGTCGATTTGCTGCACCAGCGTCGGTTTCTGAACGCCAGCAATTTCCAGAATGGTCGGAAAAAAATCTTCGACAATCAGGTAATTCTCCGTCACTCCACCCGGTTTGACCACGCCCGGCCAGCGCACCAGCATGGGTTCCCGAATACCGCCTTCGTAAACAGATCCCTTTCCGGCCCGCAGCGGCAGGTTGTGCGTGTGTTCCTTTCCACCCCGCAAGGGCGTGGTGGAAAGGCCGCCGTTGTCCGACATAAAAATAACCACTGTATTATCCGTAATCTTTCGTTCATCCAGAAAATTAAGCAAATCACCCAGGCTTTTGTCCATGCCTTCCACCAGCGACGCGTATTTCGCTTCGGTGCTGTCCAAACCGGCTTTCAGGTACTTTTCAACAAACCGCTTGTCAGCCATAATCGGCGTATGAACGGCGTAGTGGCCGAAATACAGGAAAAATGGTTGCTTTTTCCGGATCGGCACATCGATGGCTTTCAGGGCTTCGCGGGTGAGGGCTTCCGACAGAAAAGTATCGGTCCCGTGGTAGGCTTCCAGGCCCGGAACGGCGTTGCGGCCCGGTTTTCCATTCACCGGATTATCGTAATTCTTTTCGCCCAGGTAACTCGCCGGATGCCCGATTTCGCTCCCGGCAATGTTCACCTGAAAACCCAGATTTTTCGGATCCGAACCCGGCGTTCCCGCCGATCCGAAGTGCGCTTTTCCGGTATGAATCGTGTAATACCCGTGTTGGCTCAACACCGTCGGCAACGGAGTCGCATGAAACGTGTGCTCAATACCGGCCACCGGACTCAGGCCGTTGATGTTCCAGTCAACACTGTTCAGGGTGGTGTCCGCAACGTCGGTATTTTTGTTTTTATTAGGCGATGTCCAATGCGTAATCCGGCTGTGAGCCGCGTTGACCCCACTCAGCAAACTGGTGCGGGTGGGCGTACAAACCGGCATGGCATACGCGTTCGTGAACTTCAGCCCTTCCTTCGCCAGCCGCTCCATATTCGGGGTTCGGTATCGCCGGTTCAGTTCGGTCGCCTGTTTCCAGAATGGCACCGACGTATCCTGCCAGCCCATGTCGTCGACCAGAAAAACAACGATGTTGGGCGGAGCCGGTTTTTGGGCAAAAACCGTGTTCATTCCAACAACTAATACGCCGATGATCAGCCGGATTCTCACCGAAAATTTATCCATATCCTATACACATTTTGAGTCTACACGAATAACAAGCCCAACGGGCTGCCCATTATTAGCCCCGAGTAACGCCCGGGGCAATCTACCATTTACCCCGGAAACCGAATTCCTATTCCCGGACGAACATTCTACCCCGGGTTGGACCCGAGGCTAATGATGACAGCCCGTTGGGCTTTTTAAAGAGTTAACGGTTTGTTATTTATACCCGTCGTTCTGCTTCAAATTCGGATTCCGGTCGATTTCGCTTTGCGGCAGTGGATACAAAACCTGATGATCAAACGCGACTTTGCCGCGCGCTTTTGCGTATTCGATGAACTTGCCGTGCCGGATTAAATCCTGTCGGCGGACTTCTTCGGAGAAAAACTCCCAGCCTCGTTCGTTCAGCAGATGCGTCCGCAACGCGTCTTTGGAGGCAAAATCTCCGCTTTTCAACAGAGCTACGCCCGCCTTGGCCCGTACCTGATTGATCAGATCGATGGCTTCCTGCGTCGGGCCGTTCAGTTCATTCAAGGCTTCGGCGCGGCTCAGCAGCACGTCGGCGTAGCGATACACCGGAAAATCGTTGCCCATCACTTCGCCCGTCGCACTCAGGTCTTCTTTGAACTTAAAACTGCGCACATCGTCGGTTCCGAGCTTGATGATTTTGCCGTTCACGTCCTCATATTCCGAAATGATTGCCTGCCGCCGTTGATCCGCCGGGTCAAACGAATTGTAAAATGCCGACAAGGTTTTCAGCTGCGTCGCGTAATTGGTTTTGGGCGCGGTTTTGAATTTGTAGTTCGGCGGAGCCGCATGCGGCAGGTAATTGTCGCCCAAACCCGGCTGCGCCAGACTGGGCCGAATGTAGATAAACTCACTGTTTTTCTCGTTCGCAATATCGAACAGGTTCGTCCGGTTTGCATTGGTAAACAACTGATACGTATTCAAATCAATGATTTTCCTGGCGGTTTCGGCGGTTTCCTGCCATTTCTTGTTGTTCAGATAAAACCGGGTCAGCAAGCCCAGAGCCGCGCCTTTGGTAGCCCGTCCATATTGCGTGGAAACCGTCGGTAACACCTCGCTCACCGCTTTAAACTCCGTTTCAACAAAGCTGACAAACTCTTCTTTTGTCGCGCGGCTGGGCCGGTCGTCACTGCTGATCGTGCTGCTGGTAATGAGCGGAACCGGGCCGAAATGGTCGTACAGAATCTGGTAGGCGCTGGCTCGCAAAAACCGCGCTTCGGCCAGAATTTGCGCTTTCCGGGTTTCGTTCATCGCAATGGCCGGAACCTGATCCAGAATCAGATTCGTCCGGTAAATGGTTCGGTAATGCAAGGTCCAGGCGGTTTCAAAAAACTCGTGCGATGCGTTCCAGGTGAAATCTTCAAGTGGCTGGGCCAGACTCCGTAAACCACCTTCCCGGTCAATGATCAGGTCGGTAGTAACCTCGGCCATCAGCAGGTAATTGCGAAAACCCCGACGTTGTTCCACCGAATACGCCGAGTTCAACAGCCCTTCGGCGTCGTCGGCTTTCTGGAAAAAATTATTGGGGCCGAATGCCGAATACACTTCTTCTTCGAGCGGATCGGCGCAACCCGTTAACAAACTGACAAGGAGCAAATAGACTATCTTTTTCATGGAAATGTCGATTAAAAAGTAAGATTTAGACCTACGGTATACGTCCGCGTCAACGGATAGGAATTGTAATCCGCCCGCACGTTCGACGTTCCGAATGCGCTCACTTCGGGGTCGGAACCGGTGTAGTTCGTGATCGTGAACAGGTTCTGGCCAGTGACGTACAGCTGGGCGCTGCGAATAAAATTCAGTTTCGCCAGCGGCAGATTATACGCCAGTTGGATGGTTTTCAGGCGAATAAACGAGGCATCTTCCACGGCCCGGCTGTTGATGTTGGTCGCATACGCTACCTTCGGCGGGATCCCGGACGGGTTGGCGTTGGTCGGGTTCGTGGGCGTCCAGCGGTCGGTATAGGACTCGGCCAGACGGTTGCGCCGGAAGGAGATCGGATTTTCGGATTCGGTGCGGTTCAGGTTGAAAACGCTGCTGCCCTGCACGCCCTGCAGGAAGAACGAGAACGTCAGCGGGCCGTACGCAAAATCGTTGTTGATCCCGAAGGTGTATTTCGGGAACGGCGAACCCAGAATGGTGCGGTCGGCGGTCGTGATCTGGCCGTCGCCGTTGACATCCCGGTAGCGGTAATCGCCGGGGCTCGCCAGCGGCTGCGGTGACGATTTGATGTTGTCGTTCAACTGGTAAACGCCGTCGATCACGTAGCCGTAAAACGAATTGAGCGGTTCGCCTTTTTTGATGATACTGAAGTCTTTGGAAAAACCGGCTTCGCCCTGCAAGATGTACGGAAGTCCCGACAGATCAGTCACTTCGTTGCGAATCAGCGAGAAATTGACCGACGACCGCCAGGTGAACGGTTTCTGAATATTGATGGTATTCAGCGTAATTTCCAGGCCCTGATTTTTCATCCCCCCGACGTTTTTAAAGGTCGTTGAAAAACCGGTCGTACGCGGAATCGGAAGTTGCAGCAGCAGGTCGCGGGTGTTTTTGTGGAAATAGTCGAGCGACCCCGTCACGCGGTTTCCGAAAAGTCCAAAATCAAGTCCGATGTCGAGCTGACCGGTGGTTTCCCACTTCAGATCGGCGTTTGGCAACTGGGTTGTCGACACGCCGACGTACGAAACACCGTCGAAAATGGCGTTTCCCTGCGGTCCGAGCAGCACCAGCGATTTGTAACTACCAATGTCCTGATTTCCCGTCAAACCGTAGCTGCCGCGCAGTTTCAGATCCGACAAAACCGCTGCACTTTTCAGGAAATTTTCTTCCTTGATCCGCCAGCCGAGCGCCACCGACGGGAAAAATCCGAATTTGTTATTCTGGCCAAACCGTGACGAGCCGTCGGCCCGGAACGAAGCTGTCAGCAAATATTTATCCAGTAGATTGTAATTGACCCGACCCAGATAGGACTGCAACTGGTTCTGATTCCGCCCCGAAGCCACATCGAAAGTCGAGCGGGCTCCGGCGGCTAAGTTATTGAACAGGAGCGCATCCGACGAAAAATTCATCGAACCCGCCCCGATGTAATTGTTCTCAAATTGCTGGTAGGTATAACCGCCCAACACCTCGACTTTGTGGTCGGTGTGAAATGTTTTGCTGTAGCGCGCCGTCAATTCGAGCAGGTAATTGCTGGCGGAACTGGACTGCGCATCGGCAATACCGTTGGTGGCCTGTCCGCGACGGGTCTGGCGCGAAAGGTAACTATCGCGACGGGCGGTTTGGCGATCCGTTCCGGCGTTTACCTTTACCGATAATTCGGGCAGGATGAAATATTCAGCAAAAATATTCCCGAACGTGCGGTTGGTTTCGGCCACGTCCGTCACTTCATTCGCCAGTGCCACCGGATTTTCGAGGTTGACGATCAGCGTCTGGGCGTAATTGCCATTGGCATCCCGGATGGGCAGGGTCGGGTCCTGAAAAATAGCGGTATTGACCACCCCGGCCCCTTCGTTGATGCTGACCCCATTCGGCACAAAATCATCTTTTACCAAACTCGAATTCAGGTTCAAGCCAAACTTGAATCGATCGTCATTATAGGTCAGGTTGGCACGTCCAATGTATTTTTTGATACCCGAACTGATGATAACGCCCTGCTGATCGAAGTAATTGACCGACGCATAATAATTGAATTTATCCTGCCCGCCAGAGAACGCCAACTGGTGGTTTCGGGAATAACCGCTGCGGTAAATTTCCTTTTGCCAGTTCGTACCGTTGCCGATGGCCGCGATTTGCTCACTCGTAAATTCCGGCGCTAATCCCTGATCTTTTTTAAGATCGTTGAGTAAACGGATGTACTGCTGGGCATTCAGCATCGGAATGGTTTTGGTAACATCCTGAAAGGCAGTGTAAGCGTTGTAATTAACTTTCAACTTGCCTTTCGATCCCTTTTTGGTCGTTACCAGAATGACGCCATTCGCGCCCCGCGAGCCGTAAATCGCCGTTGCCGAGGCATCTTTCAGGATTTCAATCGATTCAATATCCGCCGGATTGAGCGAATTCAGCGGATTTCGAACCGCGCCGTCCGTAATCACCGGTGAGTTGGGAACAACCGGCGAGTTGTCGATCGGCAACCCATCGATGACATACAGCGGTTCGTTGTTGGCGTTAATCGAGTTAGCGCCCCGGATTCGGATGGTGACACCTCCGCCCGGTTCGGCGCTCGCCTGCGTTATCTGCACCCCGGCGGCCCGCCCGGCAATGAGCTGATCCACCGACGTTTGCACGCCTTTGTTGAATTCTTTGGAATCCAGCGAACTAACCGCACCAGTCAGATCGCTTTTTCTCTGGGTTCCATATCCGACCACTACGACTTCGTTAAGCTGCCGCGTATCCACCAGCAGTTTTATGTTAAGCTGAGTCTTGCTGTTCACCGGCACTTCCTGTCGCAGAAAACCGACGCCCGAAAACACCAGAACGGCATTGCTCCCGGCCTGAAGCTGGTAATTTCCGTCACCATCCGTCACCGTTCCCTGCGTCGTATTTTTAATGAGCACATTGATGCCCGGTATACCCGCCCGCTCGTCCTCCGAGGTCACTTTTCCTTTGATCGTATTCTGGGCGTACGTTGCCAACGATGTTAAAAGCAAAAAAATCGGGAATAGAAATCCGCGGCTAATTCGCTCGTATTCAATTCGATAAAAGAGTTCCATGGCAAAATCAGTTCGTTTTGATTATTAAATTAAATCCAGAGATTAACAAGAGTAATACAACAAGAAGAGAGCACTCCTTGCATGAATCAAAGAGTGAAGCATTCAACAAAAAATGTCGGGAATCAGAAACTTATGAACAGCAACAACAACAGGAAACCGGCGCTGACGGGCGGTTTTTGAAAAGAACTACAGAACCGGCGGTTTGCCGGGAAAACTTGGGCGAGCAAGTAGAATTTTTCATGGCATCTATTCCAAAAAGGAAACAGAACTTAATTCTTCTTATTCCAGAAACTTAGTGGAGTAACAAATAAATGGCTAATTCCAGCCAAAATCAAAACGATAGGCCCATAACCATTGAAAAATCAAATAGAAAAAACATAAAGTACAACGAACTGAATAAGTTGACGGTCTACACGATAGCTGTTTTGCGGAGTTGAGTGGGAAAATCAGCGGAATAGCTCTCTCCAAACTGAATGCACCTATTTGAATAGACTGGCACTCGGAAATTAGTAGCTTTGCGTTGACTTAATTGAGGGAAAACATGCAGAAAAAAACCGTATTGGTTACCGGCAGCACCAGCGGAATCGGGCTGGCGATCGCCAAAGCCTTTGCCCAACAGGGTTATAATCTGGTTTTTAACGGGCTGGAAACCGACGGAGCGCAGACGGCGGCCGCCGTTGCGGAGGAATACGGGATCGATTATTTGTTCGACCCGGCCAATATGCTGGATCCGGAGGCATTACGGACGCTGATTGGGCAGGCCGAGCAGAAATTCGGTGGCATCGATGTATTGGTCAACAACGCCGGCATTCAGTACGTGTCACCGATTGTCGATTTTCCGGAAGAAAAATGGGACGCTATCATCGGCATCAACCTGACGGCACCATTTCACCTGATCAAAGCCGTCTGGCCGACGATGAAAAACCGGCAATTTGGCCGGATCATCAACATTGTTTCCGCCCACGGATTGGTTGCGTCCGAATTTAAAAGTGCGTATGTGGCCGCCAAACACGGTTTAGTGGGCCTGACCAAAACCGCTGCCCTGGAAGGAGCCACCTGCGGCATTACCGCGAATGCGATCTGCCCCGGTTACGTCAAAACGCCTTTGGTCGATCAGCAAATTGCGGCTCAGGCGCAGGTTCACCAGATTTCTGAAAAAGACGTTGTTGAAAAAGTAATCTTAGCCAAGCAGGCCATCAAACAGTTTATTCCGGCCGAATCCGTTGCCGCCATGTGCCTGTTTCTGGCCTCTGAAGCAGCCGCAACGTTAACCGGCGCATCGCTGTCGATCGATGGCGGCTGGTCGGCGCAATAAAGGTTCGGTGACCAAAGACGTTTCTGAGCAAATCAGCCAGTCCGTCAAAAATGCAAGCCTAACCCGCGATTTGGCGGTTTGAAGGAATAGTGATACGGTTCGGAAGACGAAAGTTGTCAACTTTGATGGGTAAGCAACAACTTCTGAACATGAACACAATCGCAAAAATAATATCATCCCTTAGTCTGACAGCCCTGCTATGGGCAATGGGTTGTCAGACGTCGGTCAAGCCCGAGCCGGAAACCAATCCCACCAGTAGCAGCACCTCATCGGCACCCGGTTTCGGCACGTCCAAAGCCCGGCCGGAAGGTCAGCCGTTTGTCTGGCCGACGGGCGTCAACGTACTCGGGAAACCGAAGATGGAATATGAATGCATGGCCAACGCCGTCACCCAAAAGCGTCAGTACGGCAGCGGAGGGGCGGTGCGGTTCTGTCTCACCCTCTATAATTCCAATGCCCAGTCCGTTACGATCAAATTTCCGCCGGGTATCATCTGGATTGCCGAAACCAGTAACGATATTGAACCCGCGCAGAATGGAATTATTCTCAAACCGGTTCTGATTTCCGTTCCCGCCAATAGTCAGATTACGGTAATGCTGGATTCGTTTTGCATCAATCTTGACCGCGATCCGACCAACTACGGAGACAGCTACGAGCCGCAGCCCATTGTCACCCAGCACTCCGGCATGCTCGAACTGAGCCAGTTGGTTGCCCGCAAACGGATCAACACCGAAGAACGGGAAAAAACGCTCCCCTCTGCCGATTGGGCAACCTTGCAGAATGCCGTTCATGAAGTTGAAAAAGCCGGCCACGTATCGGACGAATCCCGCCGGGAGCTCGCGGCTTTACCCGAGTAAAAAACCGGTCGTGGTTTCTCAGGTTGTGACGGGCAAATCCGACGGCAACCCCCATTCGCTCCAGGAGCCGTCGTAGACGCTGAGGTTTTCGTAACCGGCCAATTCGGCGCCTAATGCTAAAACACAGGCGGTTACGCCAGAGCCACAGCTAAAAATGAGGTGCTGTTTTTTGTCGGCCAGCCCGCCGTAAATCCGTTCCAGTTCCGGTTGAGGAAGCATTTTATTCCCTTCCTGAATTGACATAAACGGCAGACTAACGGCGTTCGGCATGTGTCCCCCACGAAGTCCGGCGCGGGGTTCGGGGACTTCGCCCAAAAACCGCTCCCGCGACCGCGCATCGAACACGACCTGATCGGGGTCATTCAACGCGGCTAACACGTCCTGCGCATCATTGATCCGTTCGGGTTGGTAATTCGCTGCAAAATTACCGGGCTCTACGGATTCCGAATGCGCCGGTTCTACTTCATAACCCGCTTTTATCCAAGCCGGTAGACCGCCGTCCAGAACCGCCACGTTCGGGTGGCCCATCGCCCGGAACATCCACCACGGCCGGGCGCTGGAATACAGACCGATGTTATCGTAGACAATGATGAGGCTATCCGAATTGATACCCAGCTTTTGAGCCTCTTTCGCAAAGGCTTCCGCCGAGGGCATCGTGTGCGGTAGCGCAGTGGACGTATCGCTGAACGTAGTTTCAATGTCAAAAAACCGGGCATTTTTGATCTGCACGCGTTCCGACTCGGGTTGCGGTTTTGCGCCCGGAAGCGGCAAACTCGCGTCCAGAATCACCAGATCGGGGTTATCGAGGTTACTGGCAAGCCATTCCACCGAAACCAGCGGTGGCAAAGAATCAATGTGTCCCATCGTTTTTGAACGTTAAAATTGGATCGTCAATCGGTAGCCTTTTACTGACCAAAAATAACCTAAAAGTCGGAAAAACCGGTCTAATTTTAACTTTTGATCGGGCGGATCGACGCATTCTCCGTACCTTGGGCGCATGAAAACGGGAGTAGTCGATCAGGGGTTGACGTCGAAACAATTAGGCTTGCTGCTGGGATTTGTTGGGGTCGTCTGTTTTAGCTTTACCATGCCGATGACCAAGTTGGCACTCGCCAGTTTCAATCCGTGGTTGCTCACCTTCGGTCGTGTTTCGGGAGCTGGACTCCTGTCGTTCGCGCTATTGGCCCGGCAAGGCAAGTTACCCCTCATCAGGCGGCATTTTGGGACGCTGGCGGGCATTTCGCTGGGTGTAGCCCTCGGTTTTCCATTGCTGACCAGCCTGGCGTTGCATACTACTTCTTCTTCTCACGCGGGTATTGTACTGGCGCTTTTGCCGCTGATCACGGCCATTCTGGGAGCGGTTATTAACCGTGAATCCCACCGGATCGCTTTCTGGATCGTTTCGGCCAGCGGTTGTCTAACGGTTTTGGCGTATGTAATGCTCCGTGATCAGGTTACACTTCAAGCTGCCGATCTGCTTCTGCTCGGAGCGGCTCTTTCGGCGGGATTTGGGTACACGCTGGGCGCAAAACTCACCCGAAGCCTTTCCGGTCTGGACGTCATTTGTGGGGCGCTGGTGGTTATGCTGCCCGTTAGTCTGCCCGCAACGGTGGTTTCGTGGGTGTATCAGCCTCCGGTTGTCATCCATCAAACCGCGATTATCGCCATGATATACGTTACTCTGTTGAGTCAGCTTTTTGGGTTTGTGCCCTGGTACAAAGGACTGGCGCTGGGCGGTGTTGCCCTGGTTTCGCAGGTGCAGCTTTTACAAACGTTTTTAACCCTGACTTTTTCGGCCTGGCTGCTGGGCGAAACAATTGGGTGGATTGAGTACGGCGTCGCCATTCTGGTGATTGTCCAGATTTATATTGCAAAGAAAGTCGGCTAGCTGTTCAGCGATTCCACAAAAATGCCCTCCAACTGCTGCGCCGATAGCCGATTAACGGTTTCGTTGACCTGCATTACAAGCCGATTGGATGCTGTAGCGGGTGGCAAAACCGTAACCCCGCGTTTTTTGAGGTGGGCCGCGTAGGTTTTCAGATCTTTATCTTTCACTTCCAGCGAAAAAATGTTACTGCCCGACGGGACGCGCTCAATCTCAAAACCGGGATGTTTGCTCAGTCGCTGAATGAATTCTTCCGACGTTTTGACAGCTTGCTGGTACCGCTCCTGAAAACCGTCGGCGTAATGCAACGCCACCAGCGCAAACGGCCAGGCTTGCGGCAAACCCGACCCGAACATCCGCCGGTCATGATACATGGGCTCGATCACCTCCTTCGGACCGGCCAGAAGCGCGCCCGAAGCGGCATTGAAATATTTATAGAGCGATACATAAACCGTATCGAACGGAGCCGCATAATCGGCGGGTGAAATACCGGTATAGGCCGACGCCATAAACAAACGGGCGCCGTCGAGGTGGAGTTTAATTTCCTGCTGGCGGGCAAAATCACAGATTTTTTTCAGCTGCTGAAGATCGAAAAGCTCCCCGCGTCGCCGACGAACGGGCGATTCGATCGAAATGACGCCCACTTTCCGGGCCACGCGCCCAACGGCGGTTTTTTCCAGTATTTCCTGTACTTCTTCCAGCGTAAAAGTCGCTTTGCCGGTGCCCAGCGGAATAAGGTTCAATTGACTCAGGGTCTGGCTACTATCGCCGGTATCGCAATACACGTGGCTTTCATTTTGCACGATTACCCGGCGGTTGTTCCCCGCCAGCGTCCGGATTGCCAGGTGATTGGCCAGCGTGCCGGTGGGCATGAAAATGGCACTCGGTTTTCCCAATAGCCGGGCAAATTTGGTTTCCAGTTCTTCCACGCAGCCGTGCAGCGAATACGAATCGGCCTGAACCGTGCCTTTCTGGGTCAACTGGGCGAGCAATTGCGCATATTCTGCGGGCGAAAGGTGGATGCCGTCGCCGGTAAAGTTGACCTCGGCGGGGACTTTGTCGCGGGGGGTGGTTTTCGGGGCGCTGGCAAAAACCGGGGTTGAAACGGCGGTCGCTGCGGATACTTTCAGGAAATTGCGTCGGTTGATGGGCTCCATGTAGCTAATCTACTAAAGCTTTCCCAAAAAGCGGGAGGTGCACAAAATTTTACCCTTTCGCTTCCAAATTGGTCTTCTTACTTTTGCGAATACCCAATTCTTTCCCAATGGCGCAGCAACACCAACAGGTTATCCGAATCGGAAGTGCAAAAGACAAGGATAACCTATCAAAACCGCAGAAGGAATTTAACCGCCTGACCCGGAAAATCGAGACGCTGGAGAAGGATCTGGTCGATTACCGGGAAGCTGCGACCCGCATCCAGCAACGGATTCAGAAGGATCTGGTGCCGTTGCAAACGGAATATGGCCAACAACGCGCCAATCTGGTTCGAACGTTCGACCGTGCTTACGAATCGGGTGCATTTAAAGCCAATGAACGCAAAAAACTGGCCGACATCATTCTGAATCTGACTTTTGATCTCATTTCCGAACACGGTCTGGACGAATTGAAACCGATCTACGACAAATACGATCCGGATGGTTATGATGCCACCAACGCCGAAGCTGATGGCCTGGCGTCGGATACCCTGAAACAGATGTACAGCGCCATGTTTGGGGTTAAATTCGATGACGACGCCGACGTGAGTTCACCGGAAAAGTTAGCCGAACAACTGCGGCAAAAACTGGAAGAACAACAGGCATCCCACGAAGAACAGCAGCGGCAAAACGCGGAACGGCGCGCCCAACGACCGAAAACAAAGAAGCAACTGGAGCGGGACGCCAAAAAGGAAACCGAAGAACGCAGCATCACGAAAGCCGTACGGACGGTTTACATGGATCTGGTAAAAGCCTTTCACCCGGATCGGGAACCGGACGAAGAAGAAAAAGTGCGAAAAACCGAGGTGATGCACCGGATTACCGAAGCCTACGAAAAAAGCGATCTGCTGGCGTTGCTGCGGCTGCAGCTGGAATACAACCGCATCGATCAGAACCACCTCGAAACGCTGGCCGAAGAGCAGTTGAAGTATTACAATAAAATCCTGAAAGAGCAGGCGAAAGAACTGGAAGAGCAGCTTTACAGCCTTCAATCGCAGTTTTCGTCGATGAGTGGACAACCGTTTTACGTTGTTTCTTCGCCCGTTGCGCTGGAGTTTAGTTTTAAATCCGACGTGCAGGAATTAAAACGAAGCATCAAAAACCTCAAAAACGACCTGAAAGCCTTTCAGGACGATGCGGTTTTGAAACAATGGCTGAAGTCGTACCGGATTCAGAAAGCCGGGGATTTCGACGGTTTTTAAAAACCGCTACCGATCTAAAAACCGCTTCAAATCCGAAATGGACCGTATGCCCAGTTGCTCGGCCTGCGCCCGGCGCATCATCAGCGCATACGTATTGTTGAACCCCAGCGGTGGCAACCAGCGCAGGTTGTAGCGGTTTTGAAATGCACGGCTGACGTATTGAAAAACCGCTTTAGGGTCGGATTTCAGCGAATCGGCCAGAGCCGGCGGTGGTTGCAGGATGACGAGTAAACCGGTGCCGGAGTATTCGGGATACAGGTCGATGCTTCCGGCATTCAGGGCATCGAAGCAGATTTTGGTGCCGCCCAGACCGGTTTTGGTGATCACTTCCAGCGAGGTGCGGTTTTCGAGCAGTTGCCGCAGCATCTCGGCCAGAATGTATTGCTCCGTAAAAATCTTGGTGCCAATCACGATCTTTCCCTGCCGTTTAGTCGGCACCGATGGAATCAACAACCCGGTTTTTTGCAGAAACCGCCGGGCCACGGCTTCCGGTGATTCGTGCAGATAATCGGCGCGGTAATTCAACTCCGTTATTACCGCATCCGACAGTTTTCCTTCCAGCAACTGCAACGTTTGAGCTACTTCAGGGTGCTGGTTCAGAACCGCTTGCCGAATCACCAGCGCGGCTTCGTAAGGCGGAAACGCGTGGTTGTCATCGTCCAAAACCCGCAAGTCAAAGGCCTTGATTCGTCCGTCGGTCGAATAGCCACTGATGAGATCGACCTGCTGGCGAAAAATGGCTTCGTACATCAGATTCTGGTCGATCAATTTGGGCGTTACCTGCAACCCGTACGCCCGAACCAATCCCGGATAACCATCGGCCCGCCCGTAAAATTCGTGCGCAAAACCGGCCGTCAGCTTCGCCTGACGACTGGTCGGCAACCAGTAAAACGCCGACAGGACGGGCGCGATCAACAGAAAAAACGCAGTAACCCGGCGTAATTGAAGTCCCTGCAACTGCTGCAATCGGGCCAGTAAAAAATCAAGCAGAAGGGCCAGCAAAGCCGCCGGAATGGCTCCCGCCAGAATCATAGGGGTGTTATTCAGCGCAATTCCGCCAAAAATAAACTCGCCCAGACCGCCAGCTGCGATGTAAGCCGCCAGCGTAGCGACCCCGACATTAATCACGGTTGCCGTGCGGATTCCCGCAAAAATAACCGGCAACGCCAGCGGCAGTTCCAGCCGGAACAGGACCTGCCAAGCGTTCATGCCCATGCCCTGAGCGGCTTCTTTCAGCATTGGATCAACCTCCCGAATGCCGACGTAAGCATTCCGAACAATCGGGAGCAACGCGTACAGGAATAACGCAAAAATGGCGGGACCGACACCGATTCCCAAAACCGGGATGAGTGAACCGAGCAACGCGACGCTCGGAATGGTTTGCAAAACACCCGCTGTTCCGAGCACCAGGGCCGCCAGTTTCGGACGATGTGTAATTGCAATTCCCAACGGCAAACCGATCAACAACGCCAGACTGAGCGACAGAAACGTCAGGCCAATGTGCGTCAGCGTTTGTTCGACCAGTTTCGCCCGCTGTTGCACCACAAAGTCGAGGAATTCCAGCATGACTCGGTTGGATAATCCCTAAATGGGATTGAAATAAACGCCAATGCCCAGCCAGCGGGTTTTCTGACTTTCGTAGACGCTGTAGGGCCGAAAACCGGTGTAGGTTTCGATCAGGAACGTCAGGTTGTTGGCCGTGCGGCCGAGTTCCAGCCCTAAACCGGCTTTAATGCCGGGGCGAAAATCGGTTTGCTGCCAGAGTTTCAGGTCGATTCCACCGACGAACCGGGCAAAAGCCTGTGACGGTTTTCGGTAATAAAAACCGGCTTCCGCGCTCAGTCGCTTGCGTTCTTCCGGTTTGCGCAAACCGATGCCAATGCCCGCGTATTTCCGAAAACCGTTGCGTTCGTGGCTGTACGTTACATCGACCAGTTCGTAATTGACCGGATTGGGCAGGTAATAATTGATCTGATTGCGGAACAGGTAATCGTCGCCGAGGTGCGACGACAGGTGATAGAGCCGCAACCGCCAGCTGTGATTCCGGACTTTGATGTTGTACAGAAAGCTAAGGCGGTAATCCGTGTTCATGATCTGCCGCTTCTGTTTGTTCAGTTTATCGTCGTGATACACTTCAAACTGCGTAAACGAAGCCACATCGAACGAGAGTTCGGAGCTGCGTTCGGCCGATTTATACCAGCGGATGATCGGTTTTCGGAGTCCGAATGCAAACGGAACGATGCTGCCGTCGTACTTCTTTCCTTCCGTCCAGTAAGCGGGCAAAACGCTGACACTGGTTTGGGCTTCGAGCGGATCGAGCAAAATCGGATCGAACAGGTGGCCTTTCGGCAGGAATTCGCGACGCGGATAAGCCGGCTCGGTCATCGTCGCGGTGCGGATCACCAGCGTGTCGGGCGTTTCCTGCGCCCACGCGCCTATTGACCCAATGAGGGTGAAAAAAGACAGTAGAAAGTGCTTCATCGTGCCATAAAAAAGCCTCCGGTTTTGGGCCGGAGGGGTAATTCGTTAGCGGTTATTTCAGGCATCAACGACCGTTTTTTTCAAATCGGCGTAATGCTTGTAGAAATACGGAATGGTTTCGATTCCCTTGTAAAAATTGAACAACCCGTAGCTTTCGTTCGGCGAATGCAGCGCGTCGATGTCCAGCCCGAAACCCATCAGAATGGATTTAATGCCCAGTTCCTTCTCGAACAGCGCCACGATGGGAATGCTGCCTCCGCCCCGCGTCGGAATGGCGTCTTTGCCCCAGGATTCGCGGAACGCGCGTCGGGCGGCTTCAAATTCGACCGAATCCGTCGGCGTTACGTAGGGCTGACCGCCGTGGTGGGGCGTCACGTTAACCGAAACCGTCGGCGGAGCGATGGCGACAAAGTGTTTCGTAAACAATTCGGTAATCTCGTCCGGGTCCTGATTCGGCACCAGCCGCATGCTGATTTTGGCCTGCGCTTTCCCGGGCAACACGGTTTTGGCTCCTTCGCCGATATAACCGCCCCAGATTCCGTTTACGTCGAGTGTGGGCCGAATGGAAGCCCGTTCGGGCGAGGTGTAGCCTTCTTCACCAAAAACCGCCTTCAGGCCCAAATCCCGTTTGTATTCTTCTTCGTCGAAGGGGGCTTCGGCCAGCGCGGCCCGCTCTTCGGCGCTTAGTTCTTCCACTTTATCGTAAAAACCGGGAATCGTAATCCGGCCCTTGTCGTCGTGCAGCGAAGCAATCAGTTGACACAGCACATTGAGCGGATTCTGTACAGCACCGCCGTACACGCCCGAATGCAGGTCGCGGTTGGGGCCAACCACCTCCACCTCGACGTACGACAAACCGCGCAAACCGGCTTCGATCGACGGTACATCGTTGGCAATAATGCTGGTATCGGAAATCAGCACCACGTCAGCTTTGAGCATTTCGCGGTTTTCGGCCACAAACTTGCCCAGGTGATCGGAGCCGATTTCTTCTTCGCCTTCGATCATCACCTTTACGTTGCAGGGCAAACCGTCGGTCGCCAGCATGGCTTCGAGGGCTTTGACATGCATGTAAAACTGGCCTTTGTCGTCGCAGGAGCCGCGGGCGTAAATGCGCTCGTTGCGGATCGTGGGTTCAAAAGGTGGCGTATTCCAGAGTTCGTAGGGATCAGCGGGCTGGACGTCGTAGTGACCATAAACCAACACCGTCGGGAGTGAATCGTCGATGAGTTTTTCGGCGTAAACGACCGGGTGTCCCGGTGTTTCGTGGATTCCGGCCTTGTCCAGACCGGCCGCCGTCAGTTTTTCTTTCACAAACTCAGCCGCCCGGCGCATGTCCGGTTTGAATTTGGAGTCGGCGCTGACGGACGGAATCCGCAGGAGTTCGAAGAGTTCGTTCAGAAACCGCTCTTTATGTTCCGCAAAGTAGGTTGATAACATGGATGTAACGGGTTTTTGTCGGGTTGACAACGGGAATACGACCAAAAAATGACGCCCCGAAGTTAATCACTTCGGGGCGTCCTGCAATCGGTATGACTTGAAACTTATTCTTCGTCTTCTTTCTTCCGGAATTTGATGAGTCGCGTCCGGTTTTCTTCGCCATTCAGGAGTCGGGTAATGTTTTTCTGGTGGGTCAAGACCACAAACAGGAAAACGAGGACACCGAAGACAATCAGCAACGGATGTTCTTTCTGACCAAAAGCCCGCAACAGCAACAACACCGGAAAGGCTAAAGCGGCCATCATAGAACCCAGCGAAACGTACTGTGAAGCAATGACGACAACCAGAAAAATACCAATGCAAACCGCGGCTACTTCGGGGTGAATGGCTAACACCATGCCCAACAATGAAGCAACCCCTTTGCCACCTTTAAAATCCGCCCAAACCGGGAAAACGTGCCCAATGACGGCGACGAGGCCAAAAACCAGTTTAAATGTCAGTATTTCGTGGGTCCCGATCACATCGAAATACCACAGCAGCGAAGATAAAATCGTGGCCGTATAGCCTTTCAGCACATCGATCAGCATCACGATCGTTCCGGCCCGTTTGCCCAGCACGCGAAATGTGTTGGTCGCGCCCGCGTTCCCACTTCCGTATTGACGAATATCTAATCCAAAGAAACCTTCTCCATACCAAACGGCAGTCGGAATGGAACCCAGCATGTAAGCCAATAATGTTGTTGCAATGATCAATAACACGTTCATTCAAGAATCTACCGCTTCGGCGGTGCGACTAACATTGAGTACTAATACTACCAAATTCACCTGAAAAGGTGCGCAGAGACTTAAAAGTAGGGATTCTTGGTGGGTTGGAACAACTTCCGAACGACAAATCTACACAAAAAATGATTTCGTTACCGTTTAATAACACAGAACCCACCAAAAATATTCATTTTACAACATTTTCTCTACATACCCACAAATTTTAGTCCGCGAAAATTTATATTATTTCGTTGAATAATTAAACTCGCACAGACTAAAACTTGTTTACCTCAAGTCATGAATCCGTTATTTTTCCATTGGATGTGCTTTCAACAACTGATCCGGCGCATAGAAATCCTTCTTGCTTTCGGTCGCGGCCCGCACTTTCTTGACCTGTTCCGGCGAAATGGCTGACGCAGTATTCCCGAAGGAATTCCGCACGTAGGTCAGCACGGCGGCCAGTTCGTTGTCGTTCAGCAAACCTCCAAAGGGTGTCATCGGCACCTGACCGGGGTAATTTTTACCCGCCACTTCGATGGGTCCCAACAAGCCTTTTAGGGCAATTTTGATCAATCGTTCTTCGTTCCCGATGACCCAGGGCGTGCCGTTCAGGGGCGGAAAACCGGAAGCCGCCAGCCCTTTGCCGTCGGCCTGGTGGCAGGTCGTGCAATAACCTTCCTTGCCGTAAATTTCCTTGCCCGCGTTGTAGAGCGCCAGTTCGGCGCCTTTCAACGAAGAGACCGTTGCCTTCTCCTTCAGCGGTTTGACGTTCTCGCCTTTCAGGTGGGCCACGGCGGTTTCATAGGCATGCACCATCCAGTCGTCCAGCGGTTTTTTGGCGGCTTCGGCCAGGATTGGCAGCCCTTTCTCCTTGCCAATCCAGGAAGCGGCTACAATCGCGTCCAGACGAACCCGGCTGTTGTCGTCTTTCACGGCCTGCATCAGCAAATCCGCCTGCTCGGGCACCTGATGGCCGGTATAGCGCACCACCTGAACGGCCGCGGCCCGGGCGTGGTAATCCTTGGCATTCAGCATTTGCCGCAGCAGTTTCTGATCGACTTTGTTCATGCCCCAGCTTACCCACAGCGCTTCCAGCACGTGGTGTTCGTAGCGCGGGTCGTTTTTGTCGAGTTTGGCGACCCAGGTGTTTAGTTTCGTCAGGACCTGATTGACATCCCGCCCGCGCAGTTCGCGCCGGGTGCGGTAGCGGGTGCGGTATTCGGGCAGTTTCAGGTTGTCGAGCAGTTCTTCGATCGTGGCGCCGTCGATTTTTGCCGGTTTGACCAGCGGCCGCGACGGATACGTAATCCGGTAAACCCGTCCGTGGGAGTGGTCGCGCAGCGGATCGCGGGCGTTGTGCTGCATGTGGCCGATCAGAATGTTGTGCCAGTCGATCAGGTACAGCGAACCATCGGGCGCAAATTCCATGTCCACGGGACGGAAATTGCGGTCTTCGCTCACCACCAGATCCATGCGGTGCTTGCTTTTGTAACCGGTTCCGTCGTCCACCAGCGTGTGTTCCTTCATGCCCAGAAAACCGATCGTGTTGTTGATCAGGAAATCGCCCTGTAATTCGTCGGGGAAATGGCGGCTGGACACAAATTCCAGACCGGACGTCGGACGAACCCGGTGCGCTTCTTCGACCAACTGAACCGATTTGTGGGTGGCCTGGCCGTAGCGCGGCAGCACCGATCCCGGCATCATCCAGCGCACATCCGGGCTGGACGTTTCGGCAAAAAATGGCTGTCCCCAGTCGTCGAAGGCAATCCCCCAGGGATTCGGAATCGAGAGCTGGGCGGTTCGCTCCAGTTTGTGGCGCTGGGGCGTGTAGCGGTAAAAACCGCCGTTCGTCGCCCGAACCGGGCCGTAGGATGTTTCCACGTTGGTATGCAGAAAAACCCCTTCGCCCGAATAAATAGCTCCCGAAGGATCGACGCAGAAGGCGTGGCTGTTGTGGTGGGTGTCGTGGTCGTCGTAACCGCTCAGCAGAATTTCCACTTTGTCGGCTTTTTCGTCGCCGTTTGTATCGGTGAACAATTTCAGGTTGGTTCCCTGCGACACGTAAACACCTTCCTTCGCGATTTCAAAACCGAGCGGCAGGTGCAGGTGATCGGCAAAAACCGTCTGTTTGTCGGCCTTGTTGTCGCCGTTCGTATCCTCCAGAATAATGATTTTATCGTTCGGTTTCGTGTCGCCCGGTTTGTAGTGCGGATAACTCGGCATACAGGCCACCCACAGGCGTCCTTTGTTGTCGAACGACATCTGCATGGGTTTGGCCAGATCCGGAAATTCTTCTTCCGACGCAAAAAGTTCAATCTGGTAGCCCGCTGGTACTTTCAGCTTCGCCAGCGCATCCTTTCCGTAGAGATACGTCAGACTCCCGTTTTTCTCCGGATTGAAGTTAGTTTTAACCGGCGGCAGCGGGGACGTGTTTTTGTCCGCAGCCGCGAGGTCCGTTTTCTGCCCTTTCGATGCCGCCAGCCAAACCGCCTGATCGCGGATGTCGGTCATTTCGCGGATTTTCTGGATCTCGGCGGGGTAGTTGTCCGGCCCAAACGGATTGTAGCGCCGACCGTACACGTGCACACCGTTCGGAATTTTGAAGTCGTTGTGCCACATCCAGTTTTTCTCCATCACGGCGTCGTGAATCAGCGCCCGGTTGGCTTCGGCTTTTTTCGGTGCTTTTCCAAAGATCTGATCAACCAGCAGCAAACCCAGCTTTTTGTAGCCTTCTTCGTTCAACTGCGAACCGTCGATGGTCAGATCGCCCGCCGTGCTGGCGTACCACTGCTGCGAAGGCGTGAAGGCATCGACAAAAAGCACCTTGTTTTTGTCGGCAACCTCCTTCATAGCTTTGGTGTACAAGGCCAGATTCTCGTTTTCCTTCTTGCCGTTCGGCAAATCCATCTTGCCCGATAAATCTTCGAACGCGATCGGCGATACAATGGCGAGTTGCGGAGCCGAGCTGCCGTTGTATTTCTGGCTCAGCGTCCATTTAATGAACGCATCCAGTTCGGCTTTGTAGTTTTCCAGCTTTTCCGGTCCCTGAAACGATTCGTTGTAGCCAAAAAAAGCCACAATAATGTCGGTTTTCAGCCGGGTCAGCCACTGATCGGGGGTTTCGAAATGGCCTTCGCTCTGGGAGGGATTGGCGTATTCGGTCTGAAATTTTTCGGCACCGGGAAATGCCCAGGGCGAATTCCGGCTGGCGTGGGGCCGAAAACCGGGCGTGTCGCCCCCGTCGCACATGTTGCGGATGTGCAGCGAATTTTCCGGGTAGCGAACGTGCAGCTCAGTTTCGAAATTGTCGTAATTCATCATCCGCGACCCCAGGTTGTTGCCGAGCAGCATGATGTGCGAACCTTTCTGGAGGGTCAGCGTCGGTGGACCGGTTTGGAAAGCCGTGAACGCGACAAAGGCCAATCCAACCACGCCCACCAGGCCGACGAGGCTGAATATGCGGGATTTATTCATCATTAGTCAATGGGTTTAGCTATGTGAGTTTGGTCACGCAGACGGGCAAAAACCGCTCTCATTTTGGGTGACCGTACGGAACGTTGATGTCAATTTTGCCCTTCCATTTTTTCGGAACCGGTTTGCCCAGCGCCCAGTGGATGCCGTTGATGACCAGGTGCTGGAACGATTCGACCTGAAAATCTTCCGGGTGGCCCATCGTCGTCATGAAAGCGCGGCCGCCCCACTGGTTTTTCCAGGTCCAGGCCACCGGATTTTCGATGTCGGCTTTGTCGGGATTAACGGATTTGCCCGTCAGCAGGAGCGTGGCACCTTTGGCCGGGTAATCGGGTTTGACGCGGTACAGCCAGGACGAAACGTGAAACGAAGGCGCAACACCCGTCAGAATCGGATTTTTGGCTTCTTCCGGAATAATCGTGACATCGGTCGTACTCTTATGGCCGTAGTGCGTGTGTTTGGCCGCTCCGCCCCAGCCCGGCGGACTGCCGAACGCAAATTCACCGAAGGAATTCCAGCGTATCCGGGGGTCACCTTCCGGGTAGTTGAAGGCGTGGGTGGTGGTGCGGAAACCGACGACCGGTTTGCCGGATTTGAGGTAAGCGTCGATGTAGTCCAGTTGTTCCTGCGGAAGCAGCCGCCAGCGCAGGTAAAAAACCGCCAGATCGGCGTCGCGCAGGGCTTCCAGGCCGGGAATGTCTTTTTCGCCGTTGTAATCGGGCACGGATTTCAGCACGGTGGTCCGCATACCGTAATTCTTTTCCAGTTCGGCGGCAATCAGCGGCAGGGTCAATTCGCCACTGTATTCATGGTCGCCCGTCACAAAAACCACATGCGGTTTTCCGGCAGATTTCGGGCGGTTGGCGAGGGCTTCGTTTTCGGCCAGACTCAGCAGGCCGGCGAGTCCCAGCAAGCCGGAGGTCTGTTGCAAAAAAGCACTGCGTTTGATTTTCATGCAAAGTACGGTTTTGGGAAAACTCTTTATGATAAGTCGATCAAGCGCCGAATATACCTATTAATTTAAATTTTAACCGGTTTTCGCGCAGCAAACCGGGCTTCTGCATCGCTCAGGGATGAATGATGCGATACAGAAGCCCGGGCAACCTTTCCAGAAAACGGTTCGTTAATAACCGGTATTTTGTTTCAGCTTGTTATTATTCCGAATTTCGGCCGTTGGAATCGGGAAAAGCAGTTCGCGTTCTTTCAAAACCGGTCCGTACGAAAACTTATGGCCAACATAATTTTCAAACGTTCTGGTCGAAACGTTGAACGCTTTGCGCAGCCGCGCCATGTCGAACCAGGTTTTGTTTTCGAAGCTCAGTTCAAACCAGCGTTCCCGCCAGACGGCTTCACGCAACTGCTCTTTGGTCAGGCCGGTGAGGTTGGGCAGATTCGCCCGGCGCCGGATTTTATTGACGGCTTCCAGCGCATCCGCCGTGGGCCCCGAGGCTTCGTTGGCGGCTTCGGCGTAGGTCAGCAACACCTCGGCGTAGCGCAGCAGCGGCCAGTTCAGATCGCTGCTGGTGGTGGTCAGGTGGGCGGCCGTATCGAAATGTTTGTAAATGTAATAACCGCCGAGATCCACGGTTTTGGTCCGGTTGTCACTCAGCGTGTAAGTCCGGTAATAAAACTGCTTTTCTTCGGCCCGTTTGTCGCCTTTTTCGTATGATTCCACAAACTCCTTGTTGGCAAAAACCGCCCCGGTTTCATCCGAATACGCCGAAATGCCCTGATTATACGGAATGATCGACGTCTGCCAGCCGGATGGCTGAATATTGGCCGCAAACTGCACCATAAAAATATTCTCGCCGATATTCTTTTTGGCCGGATCGTGCAGATCGTCGTACGAAGTAAACAGGCTGTACTGGTTGGACGTAATCACCTCGTTGGCTTTATCGGCGGCTTTCTTGAAATACTCCGCTCCTTTTTGCAGCGGAAAACCGGCCATTGTCAGGTAAACACTCGCTAGCAGCGACTTCACCGCCCCCAGCGACACCCGGCCCGATTTGTCGAGGTACGGCAGGCCCGAGGCTTCAGCCTCCACCAGATCATCGACAATTACTTTGTAAACGGCCTCTTCCGTGGCCTGTTCAGGATAGAGATTTTCGGACGTTAACCCCACCGGATCGGTGATGATGGGGACTTTGCCAAAAATCCGGACCAAATTAAAATAGTACCAGGCGCGTAAAAACCGGGCTTCGCCCAGCGCCTTCTTCTTGGTTGCTTCGTCCATCGCAATGGCCGGTATTTTGGCAATGGCGAGGTTGGCGTTACCGATTCCCTTGTAGCTGGCCACCCAGTACACCCGGCCATATTCGTTGTCGGAGGTGTTGACCAGGTTGCGCACAAAAATGCTGTTGACGGCCTGTCCGAGTTCGGTATTGGCCAGTCCGGTCGCAAATTCGAGCATCATCCACGGCGCCCCGTTAAAACCGCCCCCGGTGGTGGTTTTCAGGTTTTCGTAAATCGAATTGACGGCACTGGTGGCGTGTTCGGGTTTGGTGAAGTAATTTTCAACCGTAAAATTGGATTGATCGGCCTCGTCCAGAAAGTCGGAGCAACCCGCTCCGCTCAACACCAGGGCGGCACAGAGCAGCCAGTGGCTGGCGGTTTTTATCGTTCGTTTCATCGTGATGCAGTTTGGGGGTTAGAGACCAATATTCAGACCGACCATAAATACCCGCGGTTTCGGATAATCGTACAGCGCGACGCCCTGATCGAAGGCATTTCCGGTCGTCGATACTTCCGGATCGTAGCCCGGATATTTGGTACTTAAAAAGAAGTTCTGCACGGAGGCATAGGCCCGCAGGCGGTTCAGTTTTAGCTTTTCGACGGTCGTGGGCGAAAAGGTGTAGGCCAGCAGCAGGTTCCGGCCCCGCAGGAACGAACCATCTTTCACGCGGTGCGTATCCTCGTTGGTGTTGTACCCGGCAGAAACCGGTCGCAACTGGGCAATGGGCGTATTCTGGTTTTCCGGCGTCCAGGCATTCAGCACGGTTTTGAAGCTGTTGGCAATGCCCTGGCGGTCTTCCGCCGAGTGTTCGCTCCGGTACAACACATCATTGCCGGTCATGAATTGCAGATCGACCGTCAGATCGAAGTTCCTGTATTTGAAGGTGTTCAGAAACGTTCCGAACGTTTTCGGAATCCCGAGACCGATGATCACGCGGTCTTTGTCGTTGATCACACCGTCCTGATTAACATCCTGGTATTTGACGTCACCCGGTCGTTTCAGGTATTTGGCCGCTTCCGATTCTTCGGAGGTACTCCACGTGCCCTGGTGCACGAAGCCGAAGAACGAGCCAACCGGTTCGCCTTCCCGCACAACGGTGGAACCGACAAAAATATCGGAGCCGCCGGTGAGTGCAATCACCTTGTTTTTATTGAACGACACGTTGAAAGTCGTGCTCCAGGAAAAACCGTTCGCGTTGACGTTGACGCTGTTCACCGCCAGCTCGATTCCCCGGTTTTCCATGCTGCCCACGTTCTTGGAAACCGTCTCGTAACCGCTGCTGTAGGGAACCGGTGCGCTCAGCAACATATCCGTCGTTAATTTCCGGTACACATCGACTTCCACCGAAATCCGGTTCTGGAGCAGGCCCAGTTCAAGCCCGGCGTCGATCTGGTGCGTTTTTTCCCAGCGCAAATCCGGGTTCGCCAGCCGCCCCGTTCCGATGCCGATGGCGCGGGTTCCGCCGAAAATAACCGAGTAATTGCCCATCCCGGCGAGTGCCTGATAGGCCGTGATTTCGGAGTTCCCCGTAACGCCGTAGCTGGTCCGGAGTTTGAGGTTGGATATAGCCGGAATGCTTTTCAGGAATTCTTCTTCGGTGAGCCGCCAAGCCAGAGCCGCCGAGGGGAAAAAGGCGTAGCGGTTTTCGGAACCGAATTTGGACGAACCATCGACCCGACCGGTCAGCGTTAGTAAGTACTTGTCTTTCAGGCTGTAATTAACCCGGCCAAAGTACGAATTCAGACCGTAAGCCACCGCCGACGAACTGGGTGCCTGGGGGTTGGAACCCGCGCCGAGGTTGTTGAACAAAAAGTAGTCATCCTGAAAGTTCTGCGTGGCCGCTACCGCCGTAAACCGGTCGACGTGTTGCCAGGAAAGGCCCAACAAACCGGTGAACGCATGCTTTTCGGCAAACCGCCGGTTGTAGGTCAGGTAGTTTTCAAACTGCCAGGAATTGTGCCGTTCGTTGGTCACGCTGGCGATACCGCCCTGATTCCGGGAGATGTAATTCAACGTCCGGCCGCTGTACAGATCAATCCGCTGGTTGATGATGTTGGTCCCGACCGTCGTCCGTAATTCCAGCCCTTTGGCCAGATTCAGGTTGGCATATACGTTGCCCAGCATCGTCTGGGTTTTGATGTAGAATAACCGTTCTTTCAGAATGTTGATCGGGTTGCCGCCCCCTTCCATGCCCGGATAGTCTTCATTGCCGCCCCAGCGGCCGTCGGGGTATTTCACCGGAATGATCGGCAGCGCTTCCAGCACCTGCCGCATGGCAATGATGCCGCCACCACCCAGTGGGTCGATCTGGTTTTCGTTCTGGTCGTTGTAGCTCAGGCTCCCGCCCACTTTCAGCCAGCTTTTGATCTGACTGTCAAACACAAACCGCCCCGCATACCGCTTCAGCCACGATTCTTTCACCAGCCCGTTTTCGTTGCGATACCCCAGGTAAACGCCGTAGCTGTCCTTGCCGTTACCACCCGCAAACGACAGTTGGTGGTTTTGGGTGAATGCCTTCTGGAACGCTTCGTCCTGCCAGTCGGTGTTGTACAGCGGATTGCCACTGGAATCGAAAAGCAAGGGGTTTGTGCGTTTGGTTTTGGGGTCTTTGTATTTGCCCCCGGCCCAGCCCACCGGATCGTACTTCTGCGCGTTGACATATGCGATGTCTTCGACCTGTAAAAACTCCTTCGAGTTCAGCAATTCGAGCTTTTTGGGCAGCACGCCGATGCTGAAATCCGTGTCGTACGTCACCCGGCCACCGGTTTGGCTGCCCCGTTTGGTCGTTACCATGATCACGCCGTTCGCACCCCGCGCGCCGTAAATGGCCGTGGCCGACGCATCTTTCAGGACTTCGATACTCGCGATATCGTTCGGATTGATGAAGTCGATGGGCGTGCTCCCGTTGGTCAAACCGGTTGCGTTCAGAATTACACCGTCGATGACGTACAGCGGGTTATTGGCCACGCTCACCGACGTGTTTCCCCGAATGCGGATGTTGGCGCGACCACCCGGACGACCGGAATTGACCGACACGTTGACTCCCGTAATCCGGCCCGCCAGCCCCTGGTTGAGCGAAGCCGCCGGACGTTCCTGCAACACCTCCGCCTTGACGGTTCCGACGGCGCCCGTCAAATCCGATTTGCGTTGAACTCCGTAGCCTACCACCACGACCTCGTTCAGGGTTTTCTGATCGGGCGCGAGCTGCACGTCAACGGTAGAACGGTTGCCAATGACGATTTCCTGATTCACGTACCCAACGAAGGAAAAAACCAGGGTCGTTGCTTCGTCGGGCACATTCAGTTTGTAATTGCCGTCGCCGTCGGTTGAGGTGCCGCGCGTGGTGTTTTTAACTACCACACTGACGCCGGGCAGGGCCTCGCCGGTTTCGCTTTTTACCGAACCGCTGATCGTCCGGTCGACGGCAACCACTTCCGCCGGACTAGCCGAGGACGCCAGGACGGTTGGAGCCTTTTCCGGCAACACGGCCTGCGCCTGCTGTACCGGTTCAATTTCGACCAGCGGAATTTCCAGTTCAGCGGTTTTTCTGGATTTCCGATCGCCCAGAACCAGGTACGAACTGCGGTTTACTTTTTTATACCGAAATCCCAGCGGCCGCAACACGCTGGTCAGGTTGGCTTCCAGACCAGCCTCCGGTTTGAGGGTTTCCGGCATCACGGAAAAGCCTTCCACCGCCCGAAGTTCAAAGAGGATATCGACCTTATACCGGGATTTGAAGTCGGCCAGAACGTCTTTTAGCTGGCGAACCGCTCCGGTAGCGAGCTTCGTGTTTCGCTGCTGCACATGGCGGGCCAGCAGGTCGGACTGCGCCCAGACCGGCGGGTATTCCGACAACAGTAGGGTAAGCAAAAGTCCCGTTTTCGAGACTCTTCGTAGCGAATGAATCATACCTGGATAGGGGTTAACTGGTTGAGATGGTTTGCGTTAATGACTGGTCAATTGAACGTGGTTGCCTTGCCGAACCACGTTGATGTCCAGCAGTTCAGAGATCGATTGCAGCAGCTGATCCACGTTATCAGCCCGAAAGGAGCCCATGAGCACCCGGTCAGCCAGATCGGGGCCTTTGATTTTTACCTGTAAACCGTAATTTTCTTCGAGCAGAAAAGCCACTTCCCGCAACGGGGTTTCTTCAAACACAAACCGCTTTTCGCTCCAGGTCGGGTGCAGCGGCAACGAACGGACCTTCTTCAGCGCGACGTTATTTTGCGGATCGAGCGTGATCAGTTCACCGGGTTTCATCGTCAGCTGTTTGTAGGTTGTGCCGGACTGGTATTGAAACCGCACCTGGCCTTTGTTGAGAACGACTCGGGCTCCGCGTTTGCGGGCAAAAACCGTAAACTCGGTGCCGAGTACGACTACTTGGCAATGGTTGGCGGTTTTGACTACAAACCGGGTGTGGTTGGCGGTATGCGTCACCGAAAAATTGGCTTCCCCCGTGAGCAGCACGTGGCGCGTCCGGCTTCCGAATCCCCAGCGGGGTACTTTCAGTGCCGAATTGGCGTTTAGCATCACCGCACTGCCGTCGGACAACCGGAAAGATTGCGTTTCGCCAAAACCGGTTTCGTAGGTCTTATACTGAAGTTCGTGCCGAAACACCAGCGCACCCAGCCCCAGCAAAAAGAACAGCGAAGCGGCTACCAGCCAGCGGGTCCAGGGGGGGCGCTGCGGATTCAGGGGGGCGGGGGTAACTTCCGGAACCTCCTCCGAATGGGGGTTTTCGGCCATAAAAGCCATGTATCGCTCTTGGGCGGTTTCGGTAGATGCCAAGTATTGTGGATGGCTGTTTTCCCATTCTTCCAGCCATTCGTAATACAGTTCCTCGTTTTTTTTATCCCGCAACCATTGCCCGATAAACTCCCGCTGGAGCGGAGAAGCCGATCGGTTGAAGTAGCTAAATATCAAATTTTTGTTGACTTCAGATTCCATATTTCATCATACTATTTGTTCGAAGGAAGGGTCAAACGAGCGGTTTTCGGCCGGAGTTGCCGCCCGCGAAATCAGAGGAAAAGCGAATGTCCGATCACGGAGACGAGCATCAGCCAGTAATCTTTCATCCCTTTTCGGACAATGCTGAGGGCTTTCACGATGTGGACTTCAACGGTTTTGACGGAAAGCCCCAGTTCCGTGGCAATGTCCTGGTATTTTTTCCCTTCAAACCGGCTCATGAAAAACACTTTCCGGCATTGCGGGGGCAGCGATTCGACCAGATCTTCCACTTTATGCACCACCTCTTCAAATTGCAGTACCTGATCCGGCCGCTGGCTGAGCGCGCCCTCCCGAATTTCGGCGGTCTCGATACCGTCCAGTTTTTGAAATTCCAGCCGGAGGTAATTGTAGGCTTCGTTCCGAACGCTACGGAAGAGGTAGTAGCGGTACGACGAGGTGATGGTCGCGTAGGCCTTCGTCTTCCAGAATTTACAGAAAACGTCGCTCACCAGGTCTTCGGCGGTTTCTTTTAAATAGACAAACCGGACGGCGTGACTGCACAAGGCCTGGTGGTACCGCCGAAACAGCAGCTCACAACCTTTCCGGGGACTTTCGTCGAAAGCCCGGCGGATGAACAGCTCGCCATCGTTGAAGGCCGGGGTTTCGGGCTGAAGTTCGTCGTCCAGGCTGGAAGACGCCAACGGGCGGGGCTGCCCCTCCGGGGGTTGACTCGGGAAATCGATTTGTTGGCGAATTTGCATAGTCCGGGCTAAAACCTACCTACTCCCTTAAAAAGTCAATCTTATATCCATAAAGACAACTTTTCGCAAAATTCACCTTAGTTGAATTTAAAAAAATCTGAAAAAAGTTAAAAAAAGGCACTGAATTATCAGACAATGGATTGATTTTCAGGGCAGGTAGCGCACCGGGGAAATTCCATCTTTAAAAAATTTGAGACGAAACGTTGTAGGTTGCGTCCGTGAAGCCGTACAGCCCATCGCCAGGACTTTTCCAACCGCCGTCGAATCCCAGGAATGATAGTCTATTTTCTCGTGGGGCTTCCCGTTTTTCAATTCATACGTTCCGCCACGCCGTCGAACGCTTTTCTGCCACGCCATTTATCGGCATACCAGCCCGAAAACCAGTACCCATCACGAAAACCTTGATCACCGTAACCGAGTCGCGTTTTTTCAGGCAGACATATGGCCAAATTTGTAACGTGCCTGGCGATCGGCACCCGTAAGTTTGCTCACTGGCTCGTCGGCAACAAAAGCACTGAGTAGTGTGAGGAAAAACAGAACCCCGCTTTTTTCATTGTTGTACAGACGTCTGGTCGATCGCTCAAAAGTAGCGTCCGGTCCAGTGCCGGAATTGTATAAGGCGACATGTAAAGGAGGGTTCAGGAAATGATATTCTCCGCCGGAAAAGCTATTTTTGGCGGCCAAAGTCAGCGAGGCAATCACGTTCGCTGGTGTAATCTTACTTTCAGGACCTCTGGTTATCCGCTAAAACCGGCACAATATGAGCGTTAAAACCATCAGTATTTTAGGATGTGGCTGGCTGGGTTTCCCACTGGCGGAGAAATTGCTGGACGACGGTTACCTCGTAAAAGGCAGTACAACCTCTCCCGAAAAGCTACCGGGTTTCTGGAAAAGAGGTCTGAAACCGTACCAATTACGCTTCAGTCCGGAGCCGGAAGGCGACGATTTAGCCGATTTTCTGGATACCGATGTGCTGATTATCGACATTCCACCCAAAGCCGGAAAAGAGGGCGACCATTTTCATCCCCGGCAGATTCAGGCGGTGGCCGACGGGTTGCAGAAAACCGGGGCAAAAATACCCTATATAGTATATGTAAGTTCGACGTCCATTTACCCGGATTTGAACCGTGAAATCATTGAAGACGAGGTCGTGACACCCGACCAATCTGCGTCACCGGCGTTTGTCGAAGCTGAACAGATCATTCTGGCATTGGGCAATTCGACGGTTTTGCGGTTCGGGGGTTTGCTGGGCTACAACCGGATTCCGGGTCGCTACGTCGCCGGAAAACAGGGGCTGACCACGGGGGCCGTTCCCGTCAATTACATTCACCGCGACGACGGCGTTGGCGTTATCCGGGCATTGATCGAAAAACCGCAACCGGGGCAAACGTTCAATGTCGTATCGCCCGAACACCCGACCCGGGAAGCGGTTTACCGGCAGAATTGCGCCGACTTTGGTTACGAAACGCCAACCTTTGCCGAACCATCCGAACCCGCTCCTTTTAAAATCATCAGCCCGGCCAAACTGATGGGAACCATTGCCTACTCCTTTCAGTACGAAAACCCGCTGTCGTTTTATTACCAACCCGATTTTCCCCCTATTTCCTGATTTCGTCCGGGCCGGGATACCCTTTTCCGGCCCGGTTCCTTTTTCCAACCCCACGCCCGAATTCGTCGGCCCGACACCGCTCCCTCCTTTTTCTTAATATTCTGTTGTATTTCAGAAATATAGACTCTATATTTGCACTCCCGTTTTTGAACGGGGCTTTTCATGTATAGCGCAAGTAATTGTCTATCAATATATAATCTCCCATAAACAAGTGGATACGTTAAGCTACAAGACCATTTCGGCCAACAAAGCGACGGTGCAGAAGGACTGGGTGGTCATTGACGCGGAAAACCAGGTATTAGGTCGGCTGGCTAGTCAGGCGGCAAAAATCATCCGTGGCAAGAACAAAGCCAGTTTTACCCCCAACGTTGATTGCGGTGACAATGTCATCATCATCAATGCCGAAAAAATCAAACTTACCGGTAAAAAAATGACCGATAAGGTTTATGTCCGTCACACGGGCTATCCCGGTGGACAGCGTTTCCGGACGCCCCGCGAAATGATGTCGAAAAACCCGGCTTTCATTCTGGAACACGCCATCAAGGGTATGTTACCGAAAAACCGCCTGGGCAGCCGGTTATTCACCAATCTGTACGTTTACGCCGGTGACAAACACCCGCACGCGTCGCAGCAACCCAAAGAAGTAAAACTGGACTATTAATAACCTAGAGAATAGACAGTAGACAAGAGATAAAAGAATACCGTTCGTCTCTTCTCTCTTGTCTTTTGTCTCATATCTTAAAAAATGGAACGAATCAACGCATTAGGTCGCCGGAAAACAGCCGTGTCGCGCGTGTATCTTTCGATAGGTACGGGCAACATTGTTATTAACGGCCGAGATTACAAAAATTATTTCCCTACGGAAGTACTGCAAATCGTTCTGAAGCAGCCGCTGGCAACGATCAATGCGCCGGAAGGTTACGATGTAAAAGTAAACGTTAGCGGTGGTGGCATTTCCGGTCAGGCCGAAGCAACCCGGATGGGAATTGCCCGTGCGCTGTGTGAACTGAACCCCGAGTTTCGTCCGGCTTTGAAAAAAGAAGGCTTCCTGACTCGTGATTCCCGCATGGTTGAACGGAAAAAATACGGTCGCGCCAAAGCTCGTCGCCGGTTCCAGTTCTCGAAACGTTAATTTTTATCATTACCGTTTCAGCGTTTACCGTTCAACGAGCGTACTTCCAGTACGGTTTTCGTCGACCGTTCAATTTCAGACCTTAAACGGTTCAATTGTCCAGACCGCACTTGCCTGATGCCGATGTGTGGTGCTGCGTATTTTTAGTATTCATTTTTCATTTCTTACATTAAAATGGCACAAGTAGAGTACAAAGATCTTCTGGATGCAGGTGTGCATTTTGGCCACCTTACCCGGAAATGGGATCCCCGTATGGCACCGTATATCTTCATGGAGAAAAACGGTATCCATATTATTGACCTGAACAAGACGCTGGCTTCGATCGACGAAGCAGCGGCTGCGATGAAAGGTATCGTTCGTTCAGGCCGTAAGGTGATGTTTGTTGCAACCAAGAAACAGGCACAGGAAATTGTCACGGAAGAAGCACGCCGGTTGAAAATGCCGTTCGTGACCGACCGTTGGCTGGGTGGAATGCTGACCAACTTTGCTACGATCCGGAAGTCATTGAAGAAGATGCAGGGCATCGAGAAAATGATGAAGGACGAAGCAACCTATAAAAGTCTCGCCAAACGCGAGCGGTTGACGGTATTCCGTGAGAAAGAGAAACTGGAGCGCGTACTGGGCGGTATTGCCGATCTGACCCGTTTACCAGCTGCTTTGTTTATTGTGGATGTAAAGCGCGAGCACATTGCTGTCGCTGAAGCCAAACGCCTGGGTATTCCGGTTTTCGCTATGTGCGATACCAACTCAAACCCCTCCGATGTTGATTTTCCGATCCCGGCAAACGATGACGCCTACAAGTCGATCCGTTTGATTACGCTGGCTATTGGAAAGGCCATTGAAGAAGGACTTCTGGAGCGGAAGCAGGACAAAGATGATCAGCGTTTGCAGGATGAAGAAGAAGTAAAACGCGCTGAGGATGTAAAAACGGCGAAAGCAGAAGGCGAAACCGCGGTGGAAGCGGAAGCTGAAACCAGCCCCATTGTCGCTGAAGACACCGAAGACCAGGAGGATTAAGACTATCTAGGAGCAACGTGGTTGCCAAGCTAATACTTTCGGATAGCCCGTAGCCTCGCTATGGGCTATTCCGTTTCAGGCTGTCAGTATCAAAAACCACAACTGACACCTCCGTAATTCATTAGAACGAATTTGATAACCGACAATTAACACAAACAATGGCTATTACCGCACAAGACGTTAACAGACTCCGGCAGGAAACTGGCGCCGGTATGATGGACTGTAAAAAAGCGCTTACTGAAGCCGATGGCGATTTTGAAAAAGCAAAAGACATCCTGCGGAAGCAAGGTCAGAAAATTGCCAACAAACGGGCTGATAATACAACTTCCGAAGGAATCGTTCTGACGCACGTGAGCCCGGATGGCAAAACCGGTCGTGTGGTTGGATTCGCTTGCGAAACCGAGCCCGTATCAAAAGTAGCTGATTTCCAGAATCTGGCGATGGCACTGCTGGATAACGCCGTGGCTGCCAAACCGGCCACCAAAGACGAATTGCTGGCGTTGCCGCAGGGCGACGGTCGTTCGTTGCAGGAGCACATCACCGACCTGATCGGGAAACTCGGCGAAAAACTGGACGTAACGGCTTACGAAGTAGTTACGGCCGAGCAGGTTGTGGCTTATAACCACTCCAATGGCAAATTGGGCGTGTTGGTTGGTTTGAACAACGCAGGTACGACGGACGTCGCGGAAGTGGGCAAAGACATCGCCATGCAGATTGCCGCCATGAAACCAGTTGCGATCGACAAAGATGGCGTTGATTCAACCATCGTTGAACGCGAAATTGAAATCGGAAAAGATCAGGCGCGGGCTGAAGGAAAACCGGAAGCCATGCTGGAAAAAATTGCGATGGGTAAACTGCAGAAATTCTACAAAGACAATACGCTGTTGAATCAGGAATTCGTGAAAGATTCCTCCGTTACCATTGCGCAATTACTGGAAAAAACCAGCAAAGGCTTAACCATCTCGGCGTTCAAACGCGTAGCGATTGGGTAAGTCGTAGCTTTTCTGTTTTATATTTTAGGAATACAAAAGGCCCGGTCTATTTAGACTGGGCCTTTTGTATGATATATACGGTTTTTTATTTTTATTTGTACATCCAATATAAATACACTAGTATTGAGTAACAAAACGCGTGCTTTTTATCACAAAAAAGTCGAAACACGTGACTTTATCATTTTTAAGCGTCTTATAGAATGATTGCATCGTTGGAAGTAAAGCGGATGTCAGACGAAGAGTTAGTGCGTCTTTATGTCGATAACCAAAGTAACCGCTACTTTGAACTTCTGTATAGTCGTTACAGCGATAAAGTGTACCGAAAATGTTTGATGTTCACCAAGGATCCGGTCAAGGCCGAAGATTTCACGCACGACATTTTTCTGCGGCTGATCATGCGCCTGAGCAGCTTTAAAGAGCAATCCCGGTTTTCGACCTGGCTATTTTCGATTACCTACAATTATTGCACAGACCAGATGCGGACGAACCGGAAAAAAGCCGAAGTGCCGGTCGATGAGGAACTGGATGTGCCCGACGATAGCCACGATGAAGATCTGATGGAAATGGAAGCCCACCGGCTGAAGTCGGCCCTGAGCAACCTGACGATTGAAGAACAAAGCCTGCTGCTGATGAAATACCAGGACGAAATCAGCATCAAAGAAATTGCCGATACGCATAACCTGAGCGAAAGCGCCGTGAAGATGCGACTGAAACGGGCGAAGGAAAAACTAAAGAAACGCTACCTCGAAACGCTGATCTTCCTGGCTCTGCTGCTCGCCAAATTCATTGCCTGGACGAGAGTTGATAAATAAAGCTGATCCTCTATCTGCTCATAATCTGATGGAATCCATTTATAAAGCGTTTAAAGAAATTGAACTTCCGGACGCCTGTCCGCCCAACGTAAAGGAAGAACTTATTTCTGAAATTGATCTGATCCGTAATTCGCTTTCTGTTGTGGAGGTTTACGTCGATGATTTGTTCAGTGTAGCGTCTGCGCTGCTTTCCATTATTAATCTGCCCAGTAGATCATCCCATTCGTAACCCCGTAGACCTTGCCATGAATCGGATTCCCGCTTTCATCGATATTTTGATCAATACATTTACCTCACTTATTAACCAGTTTATCGATTTTGTCCCCCGCATTATTGGAGCGGCATTTATCATTGCGGTTGGATTCGCGGTGGCCAAAGGGCTGGCGGTACTGGTGTCGAAAGTGCTGGAACGCGTCGGTCTGAACCGGATCGGCGATCGGCTGACGGAGATCGATTTCATTAAACGGCTTAAAACCGAGATCAAACTCAGCGACATCGTTGCGAAAATCCTGTATTATTTCGTCCTGCTGGTTTTTCTGATGGCCGCTACCGAAACACTGGGCGTTTCGGCCATCACGGAAATGGTCAAATCGCTGGTGGACTTCATTCCCCGACTGATTGCAGCAGCCATTATGCTGCAAGTCGGTGTGCTGATCGCGGATGCGCTGAAAGGAGCCGTCATCACGCTTTGCCAGTCGTTCAATATCGCTTCCGGGAAATTACTCGGTATGATTGTGTTTTTTTTCTTCCTGATCATTACCCTCATCAGTGCACTCGGCCAGGCCGGCATCAATACGGAATTACTGGAATCGAGCTTTAATCTGCTGATCGGGGGCGTTATCTTTGCCTTTGCCATCGGCTATGGTTTTGCTTCCCGCGATGTCATGGCGAATATCCTGTCTTCCTTCTACAGCAAAAACCGGTTTTACGAAGGCCAAATCATTCGGGTTGGTGAAACCAAAGGCACCATCATCCGAATCGATAACACCTCCGTGACGCTCCAGACCGGCGACACCGTTACGATCATTCCACTTCAAAACCTCCAGTCGCACAACGTCGAGGTATTTGACTAATTTTATCGCATTGTTCCGTTTCAAATCGATGCACTTCATGAAAAAATCGGCGTTTATCCTGTTTTTCATTTGCGGGAGTATTTTGTCAATGGCCCAAAAACCAACCCGGCTCGACTCCATTAAGGTTGTCCCACTCGATACAGTTTACTGGAAACGCACAGCTCAGTTTGGTATTAACCTCAACCAGGGTTCGTTTAGCAGCAACTGGAAAGGCGGTGGGGTTAACTCCGTTGCGCTGGGTGCTTTTTTGAACGCCAAGTCGGACTACATGCAGCGACGTTTTAACTGGACCAGCGAAATACAGTTGCAGTATGGAATGCTGAAAAATCAGGGGCAGGGCGCTCGCAAAAGTGTCGACCGGATTTTTCTGGACACCAAGGTGGGGCATCGCTTAAACCCGGTTTGGCTTGCTTTTGGGAACCTCAACTTTCAGTCGCAGTTTGCAACCGGCTACCGGTATGAGACCCTGACCAGCGGAGGAGAACGATCCGTGTTGATTTCTAACTTTTTCGCACCCGCTTACCTGACCGAGTCGGTAGGTCTGGAATACAAACCGACAACATATTTTAACCTGCAATTTGGCCTGGGGACAATTCGGCAAACGTTCGTAACCGACGACTCGATTTCGATCGGCGAACCGACGCGCTATGGGGTAGAGCCCGGTAAAACCGTACGGAATGAATTTGCTTTCCAGCTCATCGCCAATTTGGACAAGAACATCGCCGAAAATCTGAACCTCAAAGCGCGTTACCAGCTTTTTGCCAACTACGCCACCCTGAACGCTATCGACCACCGGCTCGATGTGTCGTTGACCGCCAAAATCAACAAGTACGTCAATGTCAATTTAACCGGCATTTTGCTTTACGATAAAGATCAGGACAACGCAATTCAGTACAGCCAGGGGCTGGCAATCGGTTTCCTGTATTCATTCTAAGCGAAAATCGCCCGGTTTTGCCCGGTCAGGCAGCTTCCGAAAGGTACAAAGGCGGGATGACGAGTCGATAGCAGGTGCCGTTTCTGTTGCTGACTTCCAGCTGGCCGCCCGTCTGTTCGCTGAGTGACTTGATCAGCCGCTGCCCGAACGAATTATTGGGTCGCTCCCACCGCTGTAGATCGATGCCGGAGCCGTTATCCTGTACTTCAAGCGTCAGTCTAGGACGGACCACGTTCGGGTCTTCGGTATAATCGGCCGACAGCCGAATGCGGAGAAAGGGCCGCGAAACGTTTTCGTAGGCATATTTGAAGGCATTGGTCAGAATTTCATTTAGAATAAGTCCCAGTAAAATCGATAAATCGACATCGAGTTCCTCCTGCTCGATGAGCAATTCCCGATCAAACGAATTTTTATCGTACCCATAGGCAATTAGCAGACCGTTGAAAAGATCCGTGATGTATTCGCGGATGTTGATAGACGACACATTGTCGGTCATATAAAGCCGCTGGTGAATCAGCGCCATCGCTTCGACGCGCTGCTGCCCGGCCCGAACGGCCTGCACGGCGCTTTCGTCTTCGAGCCGTTTCGACTGCAACCGCAGCAGACTGGATACGATGGCCAGATTGTTTTTGACGCGGTGATTTAACTCCCGCAACAGGTTTTTCAACTGCCTGGATTGTTCGGTAATTTTCTCGTTGCTTTCCGATATCACGCGATTACTCTTCGTCAGCCGACCGTTTGTCTTTTGGATGGTGCGGTATTGCCAGAGCAAAATTCCCAAAAGAGCCACCACAATTGTCAGACCTCCACTTAGCCAGGCCAATTGCTGCGCTTTCCGGCTATTTTCTTCGTCGAGCTTCCGGATTTGATTCTCTTTTTCCCGCGCCTGATAACGGCTTTCGGCCATGATCAACTGGCGGTTTTTTTCAGCATTTAGGGTGCTGTCGTGGTATACGGCTTTCCGGCGGGAATACGCCAGCGCCTGATCGTATTTTCCCCGTTTTTCGTAGATACGGGTTAAAATGTCAAAGATTTCTTCTTTGATTTTATGCTGCTCCGGACCGGTTTCAGCCCATTTCAGGGCTAATTTGGCATAATCCTCAGCCTCATCCAGGCGATCGAGGAAGATGAGCGTATTGGGAAGATTTACGTAAACGTACCCTTTCAGGTATTCGTCCTTATTTTTTTCGGCGTACTCAAGGCATTCGCGGTAAATCTTCTCCGACTCTTTATATAACCCGGCATTTTTGAACTCAATGGCCCGATTGAAATAAATCCACATGTAATCTTCCCCGTTGGCTTTGTAAATCTCAACCGCTTTTTTATTGTAATCCAGCGCTTTATCTGAATTATGGCGGGAGTCTTCCAGATTGGCGAGTTCGGAATAGACGTCGGCTTTCAAAACGTCCAGCTTATTTTGCTCGGCCATTTTAAGCGCCAAACCGTAATAATATTCTGCCTGTTTCAAGTCATTGACCAAAAAATAAGTCTGTCCGATTCGACTCATGATGTTAACCCGCTGCTTCACGGCAGGAATGCCCTTGAGGTAATCGAGCGCTTTTTGAAAGTAATTCAGTGCCTGCGCAAAATTACCCTGGTCAATTTCAAGGCGCCCGAACGTGATGTACACCCGGCTAATGTATTTCTCATTTTTTGCATTTTCGGCAATGGAAAGGGCCTCATTCAATGCCTGTTGTGAATCGCCAACCCGGCCTCTGCGCGTCATTTCGTCGGCAAAATCCTGGTATTCAGCAATTCGGATTGTGTCTGGTTTATGAGCCAGCTGTGCCTTCAGGCTGTCAAAAGCGGTGAGTGCGGTCAGTTGGGCGTAGGTAGATTGCCGTACAAGGAAACTTGCCCAGAGAAGAAAAAGCCATTTCATGAATCGCAAAATAACGCCAGGCGCCAAAACCGGTTTGGTTACCAGATCTGAAATTGTTGAATAAACGCGTGCTTGTATTGTCGGCCCAGCGGAACAACATGCTTGCCCACCGTTATCTCACGGTCGGTAAATCCTTCCACTTTTTTGATATGAACCGCAAAAGACCGGTGTACCCGGGTCAGTTGCATTTCACTTAAACGTTCCAGCAATGTGCTGATTGTTAACCGGATCGCGTATTTCCGGTCATTGGTAACGATCGTCGTGTAAGCACCGTCAGCTTCCAGAATCAGGATGTCTTCCAGCAAAATTTTAACAAACTGATAGTTGTGTTTTATAAAAATAAGATTGTCGATGCGCAGGATGGTTTCCCGCGAAGGAGCATCTTTTTCCAGAATACTGTTAATGTCGGCGGGTTCCTCAGGAGGCACCGGATCAGTCTTATGACTAAAATTATGGAGCGCTAATTCCATCGCAATCCGAAGATTGCTGATGATGATCGGCTTGGTTAAATAAGCCGCCGGAAGGGTTTGTTTGGCGCGATCGAGCGTGGCTTTATCAGACAAAGCAGTGGTATAAATAACCGGAACAGGACGGATTGCCTGAATCTGCCCAATCGTTTCGATACCGTCCCAGTCGCCTTTCAACTGAATATCGCACACCACCAGATCAACGCGCTGGGTTTTGAATAATTCCAATGCTTTGCGCCCACTACCGGCAATACCGACGACATAATAGCCTTCGTCTTCGAGGGTATCGGACAAATCCATGGCGAGAACAGCCTCGTCTTCAATGACTAAAATGTGGATTTGATCCCTTTCCATACCATTACTAACAGATTGGTAAATTACCAGTTAATAACTAATATAAAAAGGTATACATATTCTTTTTATTCCCTTACCAAAAACCGTCGTTCGAATACCAAGATCGGTCGTTAGTAACCATTTCATAATATCTTTTTTGTAAATGAGGCATATTTATACAATTATTCAATAAGTGCCTGTATTTGTATCCCTTACCCAGAAATTGAGTGTATGTTAATTCCTACTTCCACATCAACGGGGTCAACAGCCTCTGATTCAGCACTGCAACTGTATTTCCGGGGTTCCCGGCAGCACGTATTTCAAACTTCGGACTTAGTCTGTTTGCAGGGAGACGGTAACTATACCTGGTTACATTGGCGCAATCGCCCGTCCATTATCATGCCCAAAACACTGAAGCAACTGGCCATCAAACTGCCCGCCGACGACTTCATCCGGGTACACCGTAACAGCATCGTAAACTGCCAGTATGTCGACCGATTGGAACGCTTAAAAACCGGTCTGGGCGCCATTCATTTGACCAACGGAACCGTAGTGCCGGTCTCCCGACGTCGCTGGGAGGAAATTTCAGAGTTATTAAGTAATGCATGAAACGTGAATAAACGGACATTAGGCCTTTTCTTATCCGAAGGTTAATGCGCAGGATGTAACTATTTCTCTGTCAGAATCGTATCCCATGTTAACTCGTAAGAAACCTATCTGTAACGAATCCATTGACCTGCAAAGTATATTTTACCTTCATTGTGAAAGATCGCAGACGTGGGTTATTAGTTTTGATAACGATTCCCTTCAGTGCGTCCCCGTTACGGAGTCGCTGAATACCTGGGAAAAACAATTGCCTCATTTCTGGCGCATCAACGAAAGCTATCTGATCAATCCAGCCATCATCTACCGGTTTTATCCGGCCGAAATACCCCACTTTCCACTGCCGCTGGTCGAACTGATTTCCGGTCGTGTACTGGCCGTTAGTCGTCAGAAAACGAAGACGATTCTCCAGAAATGGAATCGCGTACAAAAATCATTGATTTCCTAACCAAGCCATTTATAGCATAAAAAAGGCGCGATACCGTTGGGTATCGCGCCTTTTTTATGGTGTGTTTCCAGTGTCTTACTTGATGGCAAACGAACCTTCGCCGATCCGGAAGCCTTCCGAGTAAAACTCAATCGTGTATTTACCCGCTTTGTAGGGAACCGTACCCCGGTTATAGGTTAGTTCAACGTTCTGGTTGTTGTTCGTAAACGGAACGGTTTGCTTCACGGTATAGATCTGCTCCTGCCCATTAACCTGGAACGTACCTGAGCCATTGGCCATGTCGGAAACAACAGCACCCGACGGGTCAAGCACCCGGACAAATACTTCTTTTTCTTCCTGCTTCGTTAGCGGGTTTTCGGGCAGCATGTAAACCACTTTCAGTTTATCAACCCGTTTTGCTTTTACTTCATCTTCCGTAGCATCACGTTGTTTGCCTTTCGCGTTCAGCGCAAATACACGAACATTCTGAGCTTTCAGCGCGGCTGCCCGAGTTACTTTGTCCGACAAATCTTTATTGACGGTTGAAATAGTGGAAACCGAATCCTGCAGAGATTGCTTTTCGGTTTGCAGCGTCGTGTTAGCGTCTGTCAGCGACTGGTTGTTCGTAACCAACACCTGATTTTCGTTTTTCAACTGTGCAATCAGGGTATCTTTTTCGACCAGATAAGCTTCGTATTGCTTGATTTTAGCTTCATACTTCGCGATTGAAATGCGTTGCCCTTTCCGGAGACTTGCTTTGTCACGCTCCAGGTCTGCTTTCACACGCTCTAAATCAGTGATATCACCACCCAGTTTTTTTACTTCAGCAATTTTAGCGTCCAGAGCCGTTGAGATCGAATCCAATCGGGTTCGGGTAGTTGCTAACTCCTCTACGCGGGTGGCAATCGTTGCTTCCTGATTTTTACCCACTTCTTTCTGTTCGTATAACAGATAACTGGACACACCGGCCAGAATGGTCATAATAACTAAGGCTGCGACGAGCGCTCCGTTTGCTTTTGGCTTATTGTTTTCCATAACTACTTTGTGCGGTTTGAAATGAATTAGACAGAATTAACTAGAAATAAACAAGTAAATTATTGTCATTCAATCATGTTAGGGTTAAAAAAAGACAAATTAAACCGAATATATTGTAACCATAACGGGAGGTTCTATGAGGTTAGTGTATCGGAAAATAATTTTTACAAAAACCCGACTTTTAGAATTCTGCCACCTGGGTTGCCGCCTGCTCCATTATTTATAACCAGTTTTGGGCAAAAAATGTTATATAAAATACTAAAATACCTGTAAAAAGTCCCTAATTCCCAACTTATGCCCGAATTACCCGAAGTCGAAATTTACCGCCGTTATCTCGAAGCTTCCTCCCTGGAGCAACCCATCGACGCCATCGAAGTAGAGGATCCGAAACTACTGACAACCGATTTTACTACACTCCACGAAACCCTCGTCGGTCGCTGGTTTACCGGTACGCAACGGATTGGCAAAAACCTCTTCGTGCTGACCGACGGGCCGGGCGAATCAATCAAACCGGTTATTCTCCACATGCATTTTGGCATGACGGGCGATCTGGACTATTACCATTCATCACTCGATCGGCCCAGGTATGCCCGCATCGTTTTTCACTTCCGAAACGGCTTCAATTTGGGTTTCATCTGCCCGCGAAAATTCGAGCGAATTGGCTTAATCGATAACATAGATACTTATTTAAAACGAAAAAAGATTGGCAAAGACGGGCTGGAGATTAGTTTTTCTGAGCTAACGGGCCAACTCCGGCGTAAAAAAGCCCAAATAAAACCGGTTTTGATGGACCAGAGCACCGTGGCCGGTTTGGGCAACTGGATTGTCGATGAAGTACTTTTTCAGGCTCAAATTCATCCCGAAAACCGCACCGAACAACTGACCGACGCAGCGATTCGCCGAATTCACGAAGCCATCCAACTGGTGTTGACCACCGCCATCCGCCACGAAGCCGCCTACCGTGATTTTCCACCCGGTTTCCTGATCCATGTCCGGGAGTGGGACAATTCGCCATACGACGACGTGGAAGCGCACAAATTCTGCCCCCGCTGCGGAACCCGGATCGAGAAAATCGAGGTCGGCGGCCGAACAACGTATTTCTGCCCGAACGATCAACGTATCCACGGACCGGCAGGCACTCCCGTTTAGTCCTTGTTTTTTGGTAACGTCTCCGTATTTCATTAAAAAACACGGACTAAAGTCCGTGGGTACGTCAGAAAAATTGCTTTTCTTGCGGTTTCCTAATCCTGAACCACCTTGGCTACCGTACTACCTGAATTTCGTGCCGGTCGACTGATGTCGATGGACGCGTACCGCGGCTTTGTTATGTTTTTAATGGCCGCCGAAATCCTTCACTACGGCCGAATCTCGGAAGCGCTGCCCGAAAGCGCATTCTGGCGCTTTATGGACCATCATCAGAGCCACGTCGAATGGTTTGGCTGTACGCTCCACGATTTGATTCAACCGTCGTTTTCGTTTCTGGTTGGCGTTGCACTCCCCTATTCCATTGCCAGCCAACAGGCCAAAGAAAAATCGTTTAGCCAGTTGTTCGCCAAAACACTCCGGCGCTCGCTGATCCTGATTCTACTTGGTATTTTCCTGCGGTCGGTGGGCCGTGAACAAATCAATTTCACCTTTGAAGACACGCTGACGCAAATCGGGCTCGGATATCCCTTTCTGTTTTTACTGGGCTTTCGCCCCACCCGAACGGTTTGGATCGCGCTGGGAGCCATTCTGGTCGGCTACTGGCTCGCCTTTGTGCTCTATCCGCTCCCCGGCCCCGGTTTTTCGTACGAAGCGGTGGGCGTTCCGGCCGACTGGCCGTATCACAAAACCGGTATTGCGGCTCATTTCAATAAAAACAGCAACCTGGCCTGGGCGTTCGACACCTGGTTTCTGAATCTGTTTCCACGCGCCAAAACGTTCCTTTTCAACGGTGGAGGCTATGCAACCCTGAGTTTTATTCCAACGTTGGGAACGATGGTGCTGGGCCTGCAGGCCGGGCGCTGGTTGCGGGCGGGTTTGCCATATACCGAACTCCTGAAGCGGTTTTTGATTGCTGGGGCAATCGGGCTGGCTGCGGGCTGGCTGTTAACGATCACCGGCATCAGTCCGTCGATCAAGCGAATCTGGACACCCGGCTGGGTATTGTTCAGCGGTGGCTGGTGTTTTTTCCTGTTATCGTTCTTCTACTATATAATAGATGTGCGGCAATGGCGCGGCTGGGCGTTTCCGTTCGTAGTCATCGGAATGAATTCCATTGCTATTTACTGCCTGGTTCACCTGATCGACCATTTCATCATCAACTTCCTCAAGACGATTTTGGGGCAACACGTGTTCGAACAATTCGGGCCGTATGAACCCCTCGCCAGCGGAGGGGCTGCCCTGCTGATTTTCTGGCTGATTCTATACTGGATGTATAAGAAGAAAATTTTTATTCGGGTATAAGATCGGTTTATGGTAGTCGGTTTTCCGTTTTCGGTGGCTAGCGCAAGAAGACTAACGCGTCAGCTACCGAAAACCGTAAACTAATTATCCTTCGGCTCGTAAATATCGCCGACTACTTTTTCGATAAACGCTTTGGGGATTACCCGCGGGAGAAAAGCGCCCACCTGGTTGATAAAACCGGGAATGATTTCCGAATCACCCCGAAATACCCCCTTTACGGCAATTTTAGCGACGGCTTCCGGACTCATGTTGACCTTCGCTGCGGTTTTCCTGATCGACTCCCCCATGCGGGCGCGATTCACAAAGTCGGTATCGGTGCTTCCCGGGCTCAGGCAACTGACGGACAGATTGGAATTTCGGAGTTCGTGGCGCAGTCCGCGCGTGAAAGAAACCACAAACGCTTTCGAAGCTGCGTAAATCGACACATACGGAACAGTCTGGTAAGCCGTGGTACTGCCCACGTTCAGTAAATACGCCTTCGACTGCTGTTTCAGAATCGGAATAAACGCGTACGAAATTTCGACCAGTGCCTTGATATTGACATTAATCAATTCCAGCTGTTCGGCAATCGGAATCTGCTCGAACGAACCGTTCAGACCAAAACCGGCGTTGTTGACCACCACCGTCAAGTCCTTCCGAAACTGTTCATACCACGATTGAATCGTCTGCGCTACCTCCGGTTGCGACAAATCGAGCGTCAGCGTGTACGTAAAAATACCGTATTGTTCCTCCAGACGGCGGGCCGTCCGAAGGAGTTCGTATTCGTCGATGTCGATCAGAAACAGATCGTATTTGCGTTGGGCCAGCTCACCGGCAATAGCGCGTCCGATGCCTTTGGCAGCACCCGTTATCAAAGCAGAAGGCATAATTTTTCAGGTTGTATGGAGGAGAACTTAGCCCAGCAAACGACTCCAACTCAGGTTTCTCAGAGCAAACCGGTCGCTGTGTTCGGCCTGAGCCGCATCCCGTTTTTGTTTCAAACCGGCCAATTTATGGTAAAAAGGCGTTGGACTATCCGCATTTTTCGGCTGATAAGCGCCCGTAATAAACGGAATGTACATCACCCGGCGACGGCTCTGCGCCCCAACGACGGGCGATTGCTGAACCCGGTGCCACAATCGCCCGTCGTGAATCGTTAAATCACCCGCTTCGATGTTAAAGCCAACCTCGGCCGGGTCGGGTTCGTTATCGATGAAGTATTTCTTCTTGAAGAACAGGCCAATCAGGCCCTGCGTATGAGTGCCCGCCAGAACGCGCAAACCGCCATTTTCGATCGGGCAATCGTCCAGATGCAAACCAACGTTCAGCATCGGCTGAATGCGCGAACCCATAAACAGATCGCGCGGGCTGTCGGTATGCCAGCCCAGTTGCTTGAACTGACTAAAGGGCGAGTTGACGTAATGATTGACTACCAAACCGTCTTTTTCGTTTTCGCCAATCCGGCCTTCGTAAGGGCCGAGTAGTTCCAGTAAAACCGGAAAGCGCGGATCTTTCAAAAATTCGCTCAGCACTTTGCTGTACTGTGACGTGAAGGCCAGCCGCTGAATCAAGGTGCGACCGGTTTCGTCGAATCCGAATTTCAGCGGAATGCCGTTTACTTTTTTGACGTCAGTAGTTAGAAATTCCTTTTGCACGTTCTGAATTTCCCGCAGAAACAGCGCGACAGTCTCTTTTTCGACAAACTGTTTAAATTGAATAATCCCGTGTTTTTGGAAGAATACGCGTTGTTCGTCGGTCAGGTTGTTTTCGAAATGAAATGGGGCAAACGATTTCATAAGCCAATAGCGTTACTGGTTGTTAAACTCGTATCAGGAAGTGAAAATTGTGGGGTATACAATACCGGGCGTGCCGACCCTCCCGGCCGAAACGTCATAAGTCCCTGAAAAAGGAATGGGAAGAATAGAAGGTATGCCTTAGCGGCAACAACAGCAGCAACAAAGAGGAGCAATCAGACGGAGATCGAACAGAATCATAGTCGATGGAATTAATATCTATCCGTTGGATAAACTGATTTTGTGGATACAAAGGAAAACCGTTTCTTCGGCAATGTCAATAGTATACTTAAACTATTTATTCTATTAATTAAATAGTTTAAAATAACATACTGATTAGGAGATACTTATATGGTGATAGAAAGTATAGAATATAAAACCTGCTTATCTGTTTGATAAAAAATACCCCTGACCTTTGTTGATCAGGGGTATAACGGGTTTAGGAAAAATCAAACTTGGCTTACCGCACCGTAGCTTTCACAACCGGGCTGTAATTGTATTTGGCAACGGCGGTTGTACGAACCCCGACCCGGAAATAATACTCCCCCTTCGGCAAATGCGTCTCGGACCATTTGAACGTAAACGTCCGGGGAGCGCCCACAATGCTGGCATCGGTTACGCTGCTCGCAATATCCTGCCGCCAGAGATTGATAAAATACCCCGACGCATTGGAGCTAATACTTTCATCGACTTTCGAATAATTGTTGATCATGAAAATGATCTGGGATATTTTGGTCGTCGTATTGGCCGCCGGTTTTGTTATCGTATACGTAAATGTACTATCGGTTACATTAGCCGTAACCCGATAGAACGGCGTCACCTTGAAATTTACTTCCTTGCGATCACCGTTGCCAAGGTCGACCATCACCGAATCGGCGGGTTGGTACAGAAAAGCGCCGTCGCGCGGGAGGGCTTTGTACGTACCCGCAAAAAACTGCGTGGCCGAAAATTCGCCGTTGGCTTTCAGTTCAATATCGGTGGTGCCGGGATTTGGATACTTCACCTTGTCCCACTGAATAAACCGCACCGTGCCACCACCGGGCTGCCGGAGTTCGAGCGGCTGACCGTTTTCGGCATCCGTAATTTTTCCGTAAACGCCCGCATCCGGGGCCACAAAATTATCCCAGTTCTTGCAGCCACTGAGGGCACCAATCAGCAGAATGGGAAGGAGAAATGCTAATTTGATCGATTTCATACGTATACGGTTTTTAGTAACCTGGGTTTCCGTTTCCTAATAATGAGCCCGCTTTGCTACGTTCAGACGAAGGGATTTGGAAGTAGTAGTCTTTGAGCTGGTAGGTTTTGCCACCGCCGTTTGGTGTTCTTTCAAAGACGTAATCTTTGGCGTTCGCGTCGTAATAGATGTAAAGTCCGCTCGGAATCCAGCCGCTGAATTCGGTGGTAAGGGTGCGCCATCTTCTCAAATCCCAGAAGGTGCGGTTTTCGAAAGCCAGTTCTACATTGCGTTCGTTCCGGATTTTGCTACGGTCGATGGTTGTCAGTTTGGCAATGCCCGCGCGGGTACGCAATTGATTGACGGCATCGAGGGCTTCGGCGGCCGGTTTTCCCAGTTCAAACGAAGCCTCCGCAAAATTGAGCAGCACTTCGCCCAGGCGCATGTCCAGCCAGTCGGTTTCCGAACTCCAGTCCACGCATAAATTGGCGGGCCGGGCCGGATCAAGCCACTTTTTCAGCCAGAACACGCTCGCGCCGTTGTTGGAGTTCCCGGTCGCGCGCACCGAATTGGCGGTCGGATTGGCTACAATCTGTTTCTTATCGATGTCGAAATACTGATTGAGCGCCGTGCCGTTGTATTTTACCCCATTGTAAATCACCCCCCGCTGGCCGGTAATCTCGACACCTTTGAATGAACTGCCCGTCGAAATGACCGAACCGAAAAACCGGGGATCTTTATTTTTGAAAACATCCTGCGGATTGGCGTAATGGACGTAGGCTCCGGGCGTCCCGATGTTCAGCGTTCCGGGTGTCCCATCCATGTACTCAAACCGCTCAACCATATCCAGCGTTGGCGTCAGGCGGTTGGCGTAACCGATCGGCGAGCGAATGGCTTCCGGCAACGCCATCAGATCCTGCGAGTGCGTCCGGCGGGTCGATTCATAATCCCAGCCTTTGCAGAAAATAGCTTCTGAATTACCCTGTAATTCAAAAAACAGCATCTGAAAATTCAGCGCTTTATCAGTCGGGTATTTATTGAAAAGGCTGTATTTCCCGCCGTCAATAATCGCCTTTGACGCATCGTAAGCCGCTTGCAGATAAGGTGTTGCCTTCGACGGATCGATGCCCACCAAACCGTCCAGCTGAACCGTTCCGAATTTGGCGATGGAACCGGCATGCAGCATCGAACGCGAAAGCAGCGCCAGCGCCACGTACTTGTTGGCGCGTCCATACACACTGGAAACCGGTAGGTTAGCCACGGCAAAATCCAGATCGGATTTCACCAGATCCCAGACTTCAGCTTCTTTGCTGCGCGGCAGGTTCAGGGATTGCGTATTGCTGTCGTCGACCTGTTGGGGTTCCAGCAAAATCGGCACTCCACCCCAGTATTTGACCAGTTCCTGGTAATAATACGCCCGTACAAACCGGGCTTCGGCGACGTACGCGTTTTTGGTGGCTTCGGGGAGGGCTACCGTCGCAATTTCCTTGATAAACGTGTTCACGTTCCGAACCGCCCGGTAGAGTTTCCCCCAGTTTTCGTCGTTGTTGGCGGCATTGGTCGAGTTGGTGGTTTCCCAGGTCCAGTTGGCGGTGTACCCATCGCCGTTGGCCGGAAATTCGCCAAACCGCCCGTTGCAGAAGCTGAAATCCTCAATGGGCAAGTCCTTGTATAAAGTAGCGAAGTAGGCTTCCACGGCCTCCGGACTGTTGTACACCTGTTCGGCGGTCAACAGGTCAACCGGTTTTTTATCCAGAAAACTATCGTTGCAGGCCGACAAACCGACCGTCAACAGCAAGGCAAGGTATGTTTTGATATTCTTCATTTTGGATTTCAAAAAGAAAGTTGGAGACCCAGGTTTACGTTCATGGTCAGCGGATAGTTGTAACTGTACAGCCGGTCATCCGTGTATTCCGGGTCCACGAAGTCGAGTCCTTTCGAAAAAGTAAACAGGTTGTAACCGTTTCCGAAGACGCGTAATCCTTTGATGTGGGCTTTGCTCAACAGCGTTTTCGGCAGACTGTAACCGACTTCCAGGCTTTTCACACGCAGGTACGTGGCATCGAACCGCCAGAATTCGTTGCTTTTGTAGTTCTGCCGCTGGCCGGTCGACGGATATTTCCCCGGAATCCACTCACTGGTGGCATCCACGATATCGGAGCGGTGCCAGCGGTCATTGAAGGCGCTGATCGGGTTGGCCGTAGCAAAATAGAACGGTCGCGACAATTGATCCTGATAGGCTACCTGATACATGGTGGCGCCCTGCAACAGCATCGAAATGTCGAAGCCTTTCCACGAAACGGTAATGTTTGTACCGAAATAAATGGCCGGTTTGCTCTGTCCGCGCCCGATGACGGTTTCGTCGAGGTTGTTGATGATCCCGTCGCCGTTCAGGTCCACGTACCGAATGTCACCGGGCAGGATCGTGCGGTTTCCGGCGCCGTCCATAATGGGCCAGTTCCGGATTTCCTCGAGGCTCGTAAATTGTCCATCGGTTTTGTAACCCCACACCACGTCGTTGAACCGTCCGGCGTTGCGGTTTCGCCAGAAATCATAGTCGCTGTTGGCGGGCGTTTCTTCACGGTAACGGTATTGTGTCCGGGCGTAACTCATGTTGGCCGAAATCGAGTAATTAATATCCCGGAACTTGTTACGGTGGCCCAGAACAAGCTCAAAGCCCTGCGTACGATCCTGATTCAGATTGACTTGCGGCAGGTTGACGCCGTACGTCGCCGGAATGGTCGAGATGCGGTCGCCTAATAAACCGTCGCGATCCCGGCGGAACACATCGGCTTCGAACGTCAGCAAATTGTTCCAGAGTGAGCCTTCCAGACCAAAATTGGTGGTCGTCGAGGTATACCAGGTAATGTTCGGGTTCGCCGAGTTTTTGAAACCCAGCCCGCCTACGAAGGTCGTTCCAAACTGATAACCGCTGCTCGGATATGTATAACCGGTCAGGAACTGGAACGACGCGCCCGCAATGCCATCGTCGCCCAGCACACCGTACGACCCGCGCAGTTTCAGATTGGAAACGAAGGGCAGGTTGTTGCGAACAAAGACCTCTTCGGAAAGCCGCCAGCCCGCCGAGAAATACGGGAAAAAGCCCCAGCGGCTGTTTTTCGGAAAACTCGATGAGCCGTCGTAGCGAAAACCGGCTTCGATCAGGTACTTTCCGGCGTAATCGTAATTCACTTTGCCGACGTAACTCATGTTGGCGCTCGAACTGTACCCGGATCCAATGGCATCGGTTTTGCGGCTCCCGGCTGCGAGCTGATCAACGGCGTCGATGATAAACTGCGTGGAAGCGTTGTTGCTGTTGTTCACCCGGTCGATCTGCTCGTACAGGCCCAGAGCACCGATATTGTGTTTTCCGAAGCTGTTCTGGTAATTGAACGACAACTGGAGATCGTTGCGTTTTCCCTGCCCAAACGCTTCGCTGATGCGTGAGGGAGCTAAATGCAAATACGGTTTTTGGTAATACGTCTGCGTGGCCGCGTCGAACAGGTATTCGTACTGGTTGTATTTTTTGGTGAATTGCTTCCGGAAATTGTAATTCACATCGTACGCATACTGCGCCTTAACGCTCAGCCCCTTCACGAACGGAACCACGTATCCCAACTGAAAAGTGGAGGTCAGGAATTTTTCGTCGTTCCGGTTATAGCCGCTGTAGGCTTCCGAAAAATCGGCAACGGGATGGCTCAGCGCACTGAGCGGTTGCCGCAGGTAAGCCGGGTCGTTGTTGGAATAGAGCGGTTCGGTGGGGTCCCACTGCCAAGTGTTTTTCAGCAAAGACCACATGGCCTGGCTCGGCTCCCGGCTGATCGAGTTGATCAACGCGATGTTCGCGCCCATCGTCAGCCCTTTGGTCAGTTCAGCGTCGACATTGAGCCGGAGGTTGTATTTTTTCCCCATCAAAATATCGGAATTGAACAAACCGCCCTCGCCAAAAAAACCGGCGGAGGCAAAATACCGCAGCTTTTCCGTCCCGCCGTTGATGGTCAGGTTGTGCTGCTGCTGCGACGCCCGATCGCGCAAAACCGCCTTCAAAAAATCGGTGCTTGTGGCCTTGCCGCTCTCAAAATCGGCCAGTTGTGCGGCCGAATACTTGGGTGGTGTTAGCTCAGCGCGGTTGCTGATGTTGTTGTTGACCTGCTGTTCGTTGTACAGGGTAGCGTATTGAAAAGCGTTTGACAAAGCCGGGTAGCGGGTGATAATCTGCTGCCCCACGTGCGTCGTGTAATTGACCTGCACCTTGCCCTGGCTGCCTTTCTTGGTCGTTACCAGCACCACGCCGTTGGCCGCTTTGACGCCATAAATGGCTGCCGTCGCATCTTTCAGGATCGAAACGCTTTCGATTTCGTTCGGGTCCAGCCGATCAAAACCGGCCTTGTCCCGTTGCACGCCATCCACGATGATCAGCGGTCCGCCGGTCTGGTTGCCATTGATGTCGTTCGGATCGGTGTAACTAAATCCGCGAATATCGATTTGGGAGTCGTATTTACCGGGCTGGCTCGACAACTGCACCACCCGAACGCCCGGCGCCCGGCCAGTCAGCGTGTTGGTTACGTCGTTGTTGGAGTTGATCACCAGCTCTTTACTGGCAACGGTCGCAATGGCACCGGTGACGTTTACTTTTCGCTGCGTGCCGTAACCGACCACTACGACTTCGCCCAGCGCCTGCGCGTCTTCCTTCAGCGTCACGTCAAGCGAACTGCGGTTTTCGACACTCACTTCGTAGGAAAGGTAGCCGACAAACGAATAGACCAGTGTGGTGGGTCCGTTCGGGATGCTGAGCGAATAAACCCCTTTTTCGTTGGTGGTTGTTCCGCGCGTGGTGCCTTTGATGACGATGTTCACGCCCGGCAAAACCGCCCCTTTTTCGTCGGAAACTTTCCCCGTAACCGTGCGGTCCTGCAATTTGCCTGCCGTTGCACCGGTTTGCGAATAAGCCGGTTTGATCACCGAAACCGGTGGCAGATTGGCCCGGTGGGCCAGCAGTTCCTGCGCCTGAGCGGGCAGCGTTGCCGACAAGCCGCTGAGCAGGAACACCCGCGCAAGGTGCCCGAAAGGCCCGCACACGGTTTTTAAGTCAGATAAATTTTTTTGCATAAACCCTGATTTTGTTGGATTAAACATGGGGCGAAGAACGCCGTCAGGGCTTAAAAAAATCTTAATAATTGCTTAATTAAGAGGGCTTCTATCTGCGTTTTATCAATTTTATTATGGTTTTTTTCTAATTTACTTCAGCGGGTTGAGCACTTCGCTGGCTTTGACAGAAGGGGAATATTGGATAACTTAGGGGCATTGGGAACGCCATTCGTCCCGAAAAAATAAGCCGTACAATGAAAGGCGACGCTCAAATAGTCAACCAATACCGACTGGCGGGCGGGACAACCCGAATAATGGAGGGCTTTAACCGATCACGATCCAGCTTTTTACGACGTTCCTTCTTTTTTACGGTAATCGCCCTGCTGTCGGCGACGGTTTCGCTTCGGGCTCAGTCCTACGGGTTGCGGTTTGTGGGTCAGGAAGAAATGCAGGACAACCGGACGTCGCTGGATCTGGCACCCGAAAAACCACTGTGCCTCGACGGCAATCTTGAACTGTCATTTGATCTATCGCTGACGGGCGGCTACAAAACGTATTTCGGCTACATTTTCCGGATGATTCAGGACGATGCGCAGAACCTCGATCTGCTTTACGACCAGAAATCACTGAATTTTAAAATGATTATTGGCGAGCGGTTTTCGCAATCCGTGATTAAAATCGACTCGGCGCATTTATACCACCACTGGAATCACTTTAAACTTCAACTGGATTTGAAAAGCCAGGCGATGCGCGTTTATGTGAACGACAGGCTGGTGATCACGGATAAAATCCATTTTAAAGAGCGGAGTTGTTTTAAATTGTTTTTCGGTGGAAATGAATTTAATCGATTCAAATCGAAAGACGTGCCGCCGATGAATCTGAAAGATATAATCCTGTCTGAAAATGACGAACCGGTTTACCACTGGCCGTTGAACGAAGTCGGGGGAATAACCGCTAAAGATGATATTTCCGGCCGAATTGCTACCGTTAAAAATCCGGTCTGGATCAAATCGCTGCACAACGAATGGAAATTAACGGACCAATTATCGCTGAAAGGCCGGACGAGCGTCGCCTTTGATCCAAAGTCCGAAACCGTGTACGTGATTGGCTCGAATGCGTTGTATCAATACGCCGTTCGCAACCGACAAGGCTCGGTGCAATTGCACAAAAACCCACCCCAGAGCTTCTTTCTGGGCAGCCAAGCCATTTACAATCCGTATACTGCCCGCCTGTACGACTATTTTGTAGACCAGAAAGCGGTTTCAGTGTATGACCCGGTTTCGCGCAGCTGGACCGCCGAAACCATTACGCCCAGTCCTATCAAGGTAACGGAATACTGGCACGCCAATCAGTTTATTTCCAGCACTGATTCTGCATTGTATATTCTGGGTGGCTACGGCCAGTTAACATATAAAAACCGCATTCATCGGTATCGGTTTGCGACCAGGCAATGGGAAACCGTTCCGACAATTGATAACGTATACACACCTCGTTACCTTGCCGCTTTGGGTGTCAATCCTTCTGCTGATACGGCTTATCTGATCGGCGGTTATGGCAGTCTGACGGGCGAACAAATGCTCAATCCCAAGAGTAATTACGATCTTCTGGAATACCGGGTGAAGGACAATACATTCCGGAAAATCTACGAATTAAACGTTCCAAAATCGGATTTTGCGTTTGCTAATTCCCTCGTGATCGATCCGAAAGCGAAGGTTTTTTATGGACTTATTTTCCCTAATCAGCAGTTTAAATCGCAACTCCAATTGATTCGCGGCTCGTTGTCAGAACCAAGGTATGAGTTGGTGGGCCATTCCATTCCGTACCAATTCCACGATATTCACTCGTATTCGGACCTGTATTATTGCCCGATTAGCCAGAAGCTGATTGCGGTGGTGCTCTATCGCAATGAACCGAACAACACGACGGACGTAAAGCTGTATTCGATTTCGTTTCCGCCGAATACGCTGGAGACGCATTCGGTTCCGGATCAGCAATCGTCGGTTAACTACGGCTTACTGGGATTGGCGTTTTTGGGTGTAGGCGTGCTCGTATTTCTGTATTACCGTAAAAATAAAAACCGCCGGGGTGGAAGCCGAAAGAAGGCCGAAATGGCCGTCGGACTTCCCGAAGAAAAACCGCTGCCAACGCCGGAAAATCGCCCGGCAGCCCGCGCTTTGCAAACCGAGCCAACGCCGAAAGCGAGCATTTTCTTTTTCGGTAATTTTCAGGTGCTCGACCACGACGGCTGCGACATCACCAAGTCGTTTACGCCCCTGCTGAAAGAGCTTTTTCTGCTGCTGGCGCTCAACAGCATCGACAAGCAGCGCGGGGTTCCGTCCGAAAAACTCAACGAAATTCTGTGGCCCGACAAGTCCGGGCGCGACGCGGGCAATAACCGCTCGGTCAATATCGCCAAACTGCGCACTATTCTGGATAAAGTCGGTTTTTGTTCACTCTCCAAAGAGTCGGGTTACTGGAAAGTGGAGTTCGATTTCAGTCAGCTTTACGTCGATTACGAGCGCTACATGGCGATTATCAACCACAAATCTGCCCTGACGAAACAAACCATTTTCGAGCTGGGCGAAATCACCAAGCGAGGTTCTTTTTTACTGAATACCGAATACTACTGGCTGGACGATTTCAAAGCCGACAGTTCCAACAAAATCATTAATACGTTCCTGCAATACGCGGAAAAACTGAACATTAGTGACGATCCGGAATTTCTGATCGAACTCACCAACTTCATTTTTTATTACGATCCCGTCAACGAAGACGCCATTATTCTAAAGTGTAAGGCGCTGTCGCTCATGGGCAAACACACACTGGCCAAGAACACGTTCGAGAAATTTACCCGCGACTACAAAGCCATTTACGGCGAAGAATACGAGCAGCCTTTCTCGGCCATTATCGACTAGGACAGTTCAACGGTTTTGGGGCTTTTTTTTGTATTCCGGGTAAAACACCCGAATCTCCCTAAGCCCAAAATTTCTTACTATCTTTTGCTGAAATCTGCCGATTTTCCAGCCCGTTAAGTATTTATTAAGATTTTCTTAAGATGGCTACACGTAATTTGTACCCGATAAATCCAGAAAAATATCGGATTTTTCAAAACGATTCCAACCCCTTTTTTCATGCCTATTCCTGGGCTGATCAAGTCGTTGAACCGGAACGTATTTCTGTCTCGACAAGATCGAGTATCTGTTCAACCCGCTTATGGCCAAGGGCGTAATTGTACGTTCTGGCAAAAAACAACGCAACGACGGAGATCGAAATCTGGATTTGCGCCAACCTGAACAAGATCATCTGGCGGGGCGTCAATTACTGGGAAAGCGAGGACCGACGGCTGTTTTTTGTCTCAACAATACACCGTGTTTGCGTTGCCGGAAAAGTGACAGGAACACAGATTAGACGGAGTTTGTGCCGCAACTGATTCATAACCGCTCCGGAATAATCAATAGCTGGTTGGTTTTGGTCTGTAATTATAGTTTCGTAAAGAGCATAATCGTCTATATATCAAATGATTAAACCAAAATTTAAACCTTAAACGTTTTCTTAACTGACATCCATGCCGTTCGATCCCGACAATAAAATCGTGCAATTGTGTGCGGAAGGAATGAATCACGAGGGCGAGCCTGAAAAAGCATGTCAATTCTTTCAGCGGGCCTGGGCAGAAGCCATTACTCCTTTTGAAAAGTTTGTTGCCGCCCATTACGTGGCCCGTCAGCAACCGAGCGTGGCCGACAAGTTGAAATGGGACGAAACCGCGCTCCGGCTGGCTCTGCTGGAAGAAACTGAAACGTCCCGGGAAGCCTATCCGTCCCTTTATTTGAATGTGGGGAAAGGGTATGAAGATTTGCGGGATTTTGATCGGGCCCGAGAACATTACCAACTGGCGCAGTCTTTTGCGGATCGTTTGCCGGATGAGGGCTACGGAAAAATGATCCGATCGGGCATCCGAAATGGGCTGGAAAGAACGAAAGACCCGTTGGAAAGGCGGTAGGTAAACCCGTTCTGCTCCTTTTATTCCCGGTAGGCTAACCGGTTTTGCGGAAAGCTTTTCTGCAGCGAAAACCGTTCGCAAACCGTTACTCATTTTTTGGTTAATAAACCCCATGAAAATCGTAGTCATCAGCCTGTTTCTGTTCGGCTTTACCTTGATCGGTCACGCGCAGCCACCGGCTTCCCTGAAACTTTGGTACAACAAACCCGCCGGTAAAACCTGGACGGATGCCCTGCCCGTCGGCAATGGGCGGCTGGGCGGTATGGTCTACGGGAATCCGGAGCAGGAAATCATCAAACTGAACGAATCGTCGGTCTGGTCGGGGGGGCCAAACCGCAACGACAATCCCGACGCGCTGGCGGCTTTACCGACCATCCGGAAGCTGATTTTTGAAGGAAAACACGCCGAAGCCCAGAAACTGGCGGCCGAGAAAGTCGAGTCTAAAAAGGCACAGGGCATGATGTTCCAGCCCGTCGGCAACCTGAATCTGGCGTTCGCCGGTCATGAATCCTTCACCGATTATTACCGGGAACTGGATCTGGAGCGGGCCGTTTCGACCACGTCTTATACCGTTGCGGGTGTTAAATATACCCGGCAGGTGCTTGCTTCCGTACCCGATCAGGTCATTGCCGTTCGGCTGACGGCCAGCCAGCCGGGCAAATTGACCTTCACGGCTTTTCTGAACAGTCCGCAAAAAACCGAACGCCAGACCGAGGGCACGAACAAGCTGGTTTTAACGGGCATGACCAGCGACCACGAAGGTGTTAAAGGGCAGGTGCGGTTCAAGGCGCACGTCAGGGTGTTGCCGGAAGGTGGTCGGCTCAGCCGCAACGATACGTCGGTGGTGGTAACGGGCGCGAATGCCGCTACGCTTTATGTGTCGATCGGGACCAATTTTGTGGATTACAAAACCCTGACGGCCAATCCGCAAGCCAAAGCCGAAGAACCGCTAAACCGGGTGATTTCGCGACCTTTCAATACGGTTTTGAAAGATCACGTCGTGGCTTATCAAACGTACTTTAACCGGGTGAAACTGGATTTGGGCACAACCGATGCCGCCAAATTACCCACCGACGAGCGAATCCGGCAGTTTGCCTCCGGCAACGATCCGCAACTGGTTTCGCTGTATTTCCAGTTTGGGCGGTATTTGCTGATTTCCTGCTCGCAACCCGGACGTAACGGCGTAGGGGGGCAGCCTGCGACCTTGCAGGGCATCTGGAATCAGCAAATGAATCCGCCCTGGGACAGCAAATACACGATTAACATCAACACCGAAATGAATTACTGGCCCGCGGAGGTCACGAACCTGACTGAACTGCACGAGCCGCTGATTCAGATGGTCAAGGATTTATCGCAAACCGGGCAGGAAACCGCCAGAACCATGTACGGCGCAGGCGGCTGGGTGGCCCACCACAACACCGATTTGTGGCGGATTACCGGGCTGGTCGATCCGGTTTTCTATGCCATGTGGCCGATGAGTGGCGCCTGGCTGAGCCAGCATGCCTGGGAGAAATACCGGTATTCCGGCGATAAAACCTATCTGAAATCGGTTTATCCGGCCATCAAGGGAGCCGCTCAATTCTTCGTCGATTTTCTGATCGAAGAACCGACGCACCACTGGCTGGTCGTGAGCCCCAGTATGTCGCCCGAAAACGCGCCGACCAGCCGCCCGAACGTCACGATTGGCGCGGGACATACGATGGATAATCAACTGGTTTTCGACATTTTCACGGCGGCCCTGCGGTCGGCAGAAGCCCTGAATACGGATGCGGATTTTGTCAAAATTCTGAAAGAAAAACGCGCCCGGCTGGCCCCGATGCAGGTCGGCCAGTTTGGGCAGTTGCAGGAATGGCTGGAAGACCTCGACAACCCGAAAGACCAACACCGCCACATTTCGCACCTGTACGGTTTGTACCCGTCTGGGCAACTGTCGGCCTACCGCACGCCCGAACTGTTCAGCGCGGCCCGCACCTCGCTCGAACATCGGGGCGACGTTTCAACGGGCTGGTCGATGGGCTGGAAAGTAAACTGGTGGGCGCGGCTCCTCGACGGAAACCGGGCGTATAAACTCATCACTGACCAGCTTTCGCCCGTCAATGCGCCCGGCAAAAAAGGCGGGGGCGGCACCTACACCAACCTGTTCGACGCACATCCGCCGTTCCAGATCGACGGAAACTTTGGCTGTACGGCGGGCGTGGCCGAAATGCTGCTGCAAAGCCACGACGGAACCGTTCACCTGCTGCCCGCCCTGCCCGACGTCTGGAAGGATGGCAAAGTCAGCGGTTTGCGGGCACGGGGCGGTTTTGAACTGGTATCGATGGAATGGAAAGACGGCAAAATTGCGAAATTGACCATTAAGTCGAACCAAGGGGGGAACTGCCGGATTCGGGTTCCGAATATCCTGAAAGCGAACGGAGTAGCACTAAAAACCGCTCAGGGTACCAATCCGAATCCGTTTTACCAGCCCGAAGAAACCGCCAAACCCTTGATTTCATCCCAGGCCACACTCAACCCGCTGCCGCTGAAGGAAACCTTCGTGTATGATTTCCCGACGCAAAGCGGAAAAAGCTATCAATTGACGTTGTAGTCGCCATGACATTTGTCTTCTAAACCCATGAAAAAAACAATCTGGCTCAGCAGTGTGCTGGCCGCGTCGTTGCTGGCCGTTACCTGTCAGGTAGCCCGGCAAAATGCCCCAAATTCCGTCCAAACCGCTACGAGCCAATCCGAACAAACCGTACCGGCGTTTACTGAGAATCCGTCACCGGCTCATTTAACGCCCGAACAAAGCCTGAAATCGTTTCGGTTACCGAAAGGCTATCACCTCGAACTGGTGGCCAGCGAACCGATGATTCACGAACCGGTGGCGGTGGCCTGGGATGGCAACGCCCGCATGTACGTGGTGGAAATGAACACCTACATGCAGGATGTGGACGGCTCCCACGAACATGATCCGACGAGCCGGGTGATGCTGCTGGAGGATACCAACAACGATGGAAAAATGGACAAAAGCTCCGTTTTTATCGATAAACTGCTGTTACCCCGCATGTTGCTGTGCGTCGGTCACGAGTTGCTGGTCAACGAAACCGATACCTACGACATTTACAGCTACAAGGACACGAACGGCGACGGCGTGGCCGATCAGAAAAAACCGGTTTTTAATCCGGGCAAAAAAGCCCCCGGCAACCTGGAACACCAGCGCAGCGGTCTGGACTGGAACCTCGACAACTGGATTTACGTGACCGTCGACCCGGTGCGGTTTCGGTATACCGGTGGCGTATTGAAAGCCGATACGATTCCCAGCGGTTCCGGTGGTCAGTGGGGGTTGACGCACGACAATTACGGGCGGCTGTATTTCTCGTCGGCGGGGGGCGAAGTTCCGGCCCTGGGTTTCCAGATCAATCCGATCTACGGGCGGATGGAATTCAGCGATCAGTACAGCCAGGAATTCAACGCCGTCTGGCCGATCATCAAAACGCCGGACGTGCAGGGTGGGGTGCAGCGCATTCGTCCGGCGGATACCACTCTGAACCATTTCACGGCCAGTTGCGGGCAGGTGGTTTTTCGGGGCGATCGGCTGCCGACGGATTTGTCGGGCGATTTGCTGATCTCGGAACCGGTCGGTCGGCTGATCCGCCGGGCGAAAGTCGGCAATGTAGCGGGCAAAACGACACTCGAAAACGCGTACCAGAAAGAAGAATTCATTGCGTCGACCGACATGAATTTCCGGGTCGTCAACATGTATACCGGTCCGGACGGTTGTCTGTATCTGGTCGATATGCACCGGGGTATTATTCAGGAAGGTAACTGGACGCGCCCGGACAGTTACCTGCGGCCCCAGATTACACGTTTGGGACTGGACAAAAATATTCAGCACGGACGGATTTACCGGCTGGTTCACGACGGACTCAAACCCGGCCCGAAACCGCAGATGCTCGACGAAACCAGTGCCAAACTGGTCAGCTACCTCGATCACGCGAACGGCTGGTGGCGCGATAACGCCCAGAAAGAGCTGATTGTCCGGAACGACCAAACCGTGGTTCCCACCCTGAAAACCATCGCAACGGGCCAGAAACCGGCTTCGGACCTGGGCCGGATTCATGCGTTGTGGACGCTGGAAGGGTTGAATGCACTGGATAAAACCATTGTGCTGAAAGCGTTGACGGACGAAGATGCGCAGGTCAGAAAAACCGCTGTTCGGCTCAGTGAACCGTATCTGAAACAAAACGATGCGACTCTGCTGGCCCGGCTGGGTGATTTGAAAACCGATCCGAGTTTCGACGTCCGCACGCAATTGGTTCTTTCATTATCGTACAGCCCGGATTCAAAAGCCAGAACGCTGGCGCAGGAAATCATTACGCTGGCACCCGGCAATGAAATGGTGGCCCGTGCGCAGCGAAGCCTGGACAAAAATGAAGACGTTAAGAAGTTTGGACGGCGACTCGGCAGCCTCGACGAAATCGATCGGAAGCTGGTGCTGAACGGTTCGACAATTTATAAGTCGCTGTGTACGACCTGCCACGGGCCGGATGGCAAAGGACTGGAAAGCAAAGCCGCTCCTCCGCTGGTGGATTCGAAACGCGTTCGGAACCGCAATAAAGACATCGCGATCCGCATTTTACTGCACGGCTTGTCCGGCCCGATCGACGGCCAAACGTACCCGGACGTGATGCCCGCGATGGGCGCCAACGACGACGAGTGGCTGGCTTCCGTGCTGAGTTACATCCGCTACGAATTTGGATCGAATCAGGGCGTTGGCGTACGACCCGCCGATGTCAAAGCCGTTCGGGAGCAAACTGCCGGACGCTCGAAGGCTTGGACGCTGGACGAGCTCATAAAACCGGATCAGAAATGAAAAACCGCTTATTGAATCCTAACGGATAATTTTTAACCCGCAGAAGCTGACAAACCAAGCCTGACACACACGATTTTACTTGAATTCCATGAAAAAGCTCATTTTCCTGGCCGGGATTTTATTGGCCTTACTTTCCGGTTTCGACGCCCAAAGTCAGACTGTCGAAGTTAAATACGACGAAACCGGCTGCCTGTACACTAGCTACAAGGGTCTGGTTATGGCCGGTTATCAGGGCTGGTTTTCGGCTCAGGGCGATGCGTCCGACCGCGGCTGGCACCACTATCAGAAACGCGGAAAATTCGAACCCGGTTTTGCGTCGATCGACTTCTGGCCCGATGTAAAGGACTACCCGACCACTTACCCGACGGCTTTCAACTACGCTAACGGCGAAACCGCATCAGTGTATAGTCCGTACGACGAAACCAGCGTCGACCTGCATTTCAAATGGATGAAAGAGTACGGCATCGACGGGGTTTTTATGCAGCGGTTTTTGTCCGAAATCAAGTCGGAAAAAGGCAAGCGGCATTTCAACAAAGTGCTGGCCAACGCCCTGAAAGCGGCTAAAAAGCACAAACGGGCCATCTCCATCATGTACGACCTCAGCGGTTCGACCTCGGCGGATATGGATTTGCTGGCGAACGACTGGAGCGAGTTGCAACAGCTTTTTGCGCTGTTTAATAACAAGGAAAATCCGACCTATCTGCGGCACAACGGAAAACCACTGCTGGCGATTTGGGGTGTCGGTTTTAACGACAACCGCCGGTACACCGTGGCCGATATTCAGGGATTGATGGAGAAAGTGAAAGGACCGACGAAGAAAACGGCGGTTTTGCTGGGCGTGCCGTATTACTGGCGAACGATGACGAAGGATACCGAACCGTCGGAACTGCTGCATCCGCTCATCAAAAGTGCCGACATCATTATGCCCTGGGCCGTTGGGCGGTATAATCCCAACACCTACGCGACGGTTTCGGGAAATACGCTGGCGGGCGATATTGATTGGTGCAAAACCAATCAAGTCGATTACGTGCCGCTGGTTTTTCCGGGATTCAGTTGGGGAAACCTCAAAAACAGTCCCAACGTCTACAACCAGATTCCGCGTTTGAAAGGCGATTTTCTGTGGCAGCAGGTGGCGGGGGCTCACCAGGCCGGGGCGCAAAGTCTGTACGTGGCGATGTTCGACGAAGTGGACGAAGGAACGGCCATTTTCAAGACGAAACGGGAAAATGAGTTACCGCTGAACGGCGACGGCAAATTTGTGGGCATCGAACCCGGGCTGGATTCCGATTATTACCTCTGGCTGACGGGCCAGGCTACCAGCTGGTTCCACGGCAAAAAGGGCTATTCGCCCCAAAAACCGGTCCGGAAAAAGTAGAAGGATTGTTACGAAAACTCGTAGAAACTCCGGCTGGCGGCTTCCACCAGCGACGCATACGACGCGTCGTGCAGTTTGCGCATCAGAAAACCGTGTTCGCGCAGGTAATGCAGGTTAAATTTCCGCATCAGGCGGTGGTAAGGAACTTCGGGGCTTTCGACGTGCTTAATGACGTAATTCGGAAAATACCCGTAAACCTCTTCCGGAGCGATGCTGTAGGGTGCCGCGTTCATTTCCGGCGCATATTCCAGCGTGTTCAGAAAATATTCCGTTCCGGGAGAGGTCAGCTCTTCCATTTTTTGCAGGTACCCGACCCGCATGGGAAGCGGTAACGCAGCCAACGAAGCCCGGTCGTAAACGAGGTCAATCTCTCCGGCTTCCTCGGGCGTTAGTGCGAACAGATCTTTGCAAAAGATGGTCAGATTGTTCGAGATATACCGCTCCCCGACTTTTTCATACGCAAGCTGGTTTTCCGCAAAGAATTGCAGGATAACGCCTTCGACCTTTTCCACGCCCACAACGCGTTCCGCAAATTGGCTGAAATACACCAGATCCAGCGACCGACCGCAGAGCGGCACCAGAATCGATTTTTCCATTAACGCAAAGGGCGTCAGGTGTTTCAGCACGTACGGATGAACGTCCTGGCGGTGGAAGCGGCTGTTTGTCTCTTCCCACGATTCGGCCCAGGCTTGCTTTTCCATGTAGTACTTGTTGTTGTTCTTTGTTGTTCAGTAGTTGTTGTTGCTGTGTCTTTCGACGCTACAAAGTTGGCAGATCGAACCGCGTTTTGGTAGAGGAAATTTACGGTTTCTTAAAAACAGGTACTTCTACGTATACCGCCAGGATCGTATTGGAATAAATGATCTATGCCAGTCACTTATTCCGCCACCTCAATCTTCAAAATCCGGTTGTCGACGGTTCCGTCGGTAATGATGGGTTCGTCGTAATAATGCACGCGCATCCGCATGCCGTCGCGGATGGGTACCCGAACAGCGTCGTTGTTCTGAAAACCGGCGGCACTACCTCCGCCCGTAATGTAGTAGCCAAACTTGACGGAGTTAACCGTAAATCCTTCGTAGTGATAGTCGTGCCATTTGTTGCTGGCATCTTTGTCGCGCCATTTTTTCTCCCAGTAGCCGGTTACGATGCCCTCGGTTTTCAGGCAATCGTTGGATTCCAGCTTCTTTTTCAGCCGGGTATAATCCCAATAGGGCAGCGCAACGGCTACGGCGGTGAAGACGCAGAAAACCGTCAGCAGGATTTTCCGGTGTTTCCAGGTCCGAAAAAAAAGAAAAACCACCAGCGTGGCGGTCGCCAGGCCGGCTGCAATGTAGGCCATGAGCCATTCTTCGTAGCCTTTGGCTGCGATGTCGTAAACCGTATGGTAATGCATAGGTTAAAGGCCGGAAGTCGATTCTTCCGTTTTGGGTACCATCGAATGATCTGTTCCCAAGGCCTTCGCAATTAAAATGACGCCAAGCAGCGTCAACACGGCGCCCATCAGAAAGGGCGCGCCCGGAAAATACACCGGCGCTTCGGGTTTCGTAAAATACGCAAACAAGTTGGTCATTAACAAGGGCCCCACAATGGACGTCATGCTCGCCAGACTCGTCAGCGCTCCCTGCAATTCGCCCTGTTCGTTGGGCGGAACGTGCGTCGAAATAATGCCCTGCACGGCCGGGCCGGCCAAACCACCCAGCGCATACGGAATCATGAAGGCAAACATCATCCAGCCCTGGCTCGCAAACGCAAACAGCGTAAAACCGATGATGGAGCAGGTCAACCCCGTAAAAACCGCCCGTTTCTGACCCAGTTTCGGAATGGCCACCCGAATCAGACCGCCCTGCACAATGGCGACCGTCAGGCCAATGAACCCGAGCGAATACCCTACCCAGGCTTCGTTCCAGTGGAATTTTTCGATAACGTAGTACGTCCAGACCGATTGGGGCGCCTGACCGGCAATGTAGAGCAACACCATCGTGCTGACCAGCCCGACGATAGCCGGATAACGTCTCAGGCGTTTCAGCGAACCCACCGGATTGGCCCGTTTCCAGTCGAACGCCCGGCGGTTTTCCAGCGACAGCGATTCCGGGAGGATGAAATAACCGTAGATGAAATTCAGCAGCGAAAGTCCGGCCGAAATCATGAACGGAACCCGGCTGCCGTACTGGCTGAAAATCCCGCCGATAATCGGCCCCACGATGAAGCCCAGTCCAAAAGCGGCTCCGACCAGACCAAAATTCTGCGCCCGTTTTTCCGGCGGACTGACGTCGGCAATGTACGCGGCTGCGGTCGTGAAACTGGCTCCGCAAACCCCGGCAACAAACCGCGCGACAAACAACCAGGCGATGGTGGGCGCAAACGCACAAAACACGTAATCGGCGCCCAGGCCGAAAAGTGAAATGAGCAGCACCGGTCGTCGGCCGAAGCGGTCGCTCAAACCGCCCAGAATAGGTGCAAACACGAATTGCATGATGGCATAGGAAAACGTGAGCCAGCCGCCGTACTGTGATGCCTCGCTGAGATCTCCGCCGGTCAGTTCTTCAATGAGTCGGGGAACAATCGGGGCAATAACCCCAATACCGGTGCAGTCGATGAGAATGGTAATGAAGATAAACGTCAGCGCCCGGTTGCGTTGTGGAGCCATGCGGTAAAATTTTGCCCAAAGTTACGGCTTTCTGCCCATTTTTGTCATTAAGTTGCGGAAACCATTTCAGACATGACCATACTCGAAAACGACTTTATCACCGTAGCCATTCGCCCGAAAGGTGCCGAACTGACTTCTATTTATAACAAACAGACGGGGATCGAACACCTCTGGCAGGCCGATCCGGCGGTCTGGCCCTGGCACGCGCCGAATTTATTTCCGGTAGTAGGCGGCTGTCTCAACAATCAGATCATCGTCGACGGAAAACCGTATCCGATGGAGCGGCACGGTTTTGCCCGCCATTCCGAATTTACGGTGGTGGAAGCCACACCAACGAAGGCGGTTTTTTCGCTGCAAGCCAACGAGAAAACACGTGCGGTTTTTCCTTACCGGTTTGAGTTGCAGATCGAATATTTAATTGAAAATCAAGTGCTGACGATTATTTACCGGGTGATCAATCAGGAAGACCAGCGGATGTATTTTTCGGTGGGTGCGCACCCGGCTTTTGCCGTGCCGTTTCTGCCGAACGAGAACTACGAAGATTATTACCTGGAATTCCAGAAGGAAGAACCGCTGGAACGCCATATGTTGTCGCCCCAGGGCTATTTTACGGGCGAAACCCAGCCGATTTTGACCGTCGACCGGCAACTGCCTTTGGTCAAAGATTTATTCAAAGACGACGCGCTGGTATTCAAAAATCCGGAGTCGCGGAGCGTGACGATCCGGAGCCGCAATCATGACCATGCCGTAACGGTCAGTTTTCCGGCCTTCCCGTATTTCGGTCTGTGGAATAAACCGGGGGCTTCGTTTGTCTGCATCGAACCCTGGCTGGGCTGCGCCGACAGCGAAGGAACGCCCGTGCCGTTCGAAGAAAAAGAAGCCATTCAGCACGCGGAACCGAACGGTTTTTTTGAAACCGGTTTTACGATTGGCGTATAAAAAAGTGGCCGGTGAGAAATTTCCCACCGGCCACTCCAGAAGTATGTTTGGCGGCAACGCGAAACCCCGCGCCTTACGCCCTATGCTTATTTCTTCTCCGTCAGCAGGTTGAAGAACTCGTCCAGCTTCGGCAACAGCACGATTTCGGTCCGGCGGTTGGTCTGACGACCGGCTTCGGTCGTGTTATCCGCTTTCGGAATATATTCAGAACGTCCACCAGCCGTCAAACGAGACGGAGCCACGCTAAACTGCGTTTGCAGCGTCCGAACCACCGAAGTTGCCCGCATAACGCTCAAATCCCAGTTGTCTTTCAGGAATTGCGTCGAGATTGGGTACACATCCGTGTGCCCTTCTACCAGCACATCGAGGTTGCTGTGATCGTTGATCACCTGGGCTACTTTACCCAAAACCGTCTCCGCTTGCTTGTTGACGACGTAGCTGGCCGAAGGGAACAGCAGTTTGTCGGAAATCGAAACGTATACCACACCTTTCTTCACCTCCACCTGTACATCGCTGTCGTTGATGTCAGAAAGTGACCGTTTCAGGTTTTTCACTAACAACAGGTTGATCGAATCCCGGCGTTGTGCCGAAGAAGATACATTCGAGAGCGTTTCCAGGGAACGACGGATGCTTTCGGCACCGGCTTTGCTGACAATCGACAGATCGGCCATCCGATCCAGGATGTTCGTGTTGGTCTTTTTCAGGTAATCCAGCTGGCTCTGTAAATCAGAAATCTGGTTGTTTTTGGTGAGCAACTCTGCGTCTTTTGTGCCGATCGTACTTTGTAGACTGGCCGTCTTTTTGGCGCAATCTTCCAATTCAATTTTTACTTTGTCATGAACGGTTTGCAATTCAGCTAGTCGCTTTTTGCTTTTGCAAGAGGTAATTACGGTTAAGAGGGCAATGGCAAACAGGAAATTTTTCATATTTTTTGTTAGGGATAATAAAATTATTTAGGGTTAACGCTAAAGCTCTGCAAGTTACGAAGCAAATGACCAAGGTAACAAGTGGATTTTTACATTATTTCTATTTTTAAGGTTTTTCTAATTATCCGGCCTTTCAAAACCGGCTCAGCGCTTTTTCCGACACGGTCAACCCAATTGACAGTGATGAAGTTGCGGCTGGTGAGGGCGCGTTGCAGACGTTGATGGCCCGCTCAGTTTCCAGAATGGCAAAGTCGTCGAGTAAACCGCCCGTGCGGTCGCAGGCCTGAGCCCGAACGCCCGAACCGCCTTCCACGAGATCGTCTTCCTGAATTTCCGGAATCAGTTCCTGCAACGCCTTGGTAAAAGCCGATTTCGAAAACGACCGGTACATTTCGCCCAGACCGGTTTCCCAGTATTTGGCGGCCACTTTCTGAAAACCGGACCAACTCAGCGTTTCGTACATTTCTTTCAGATTAATATCCGATTTCCGGTAGCCTTCCCGCTGAAACGCCAGCACCGCATTCGGCCCGGCTTCGATGCCACCGTGTACCATCCGCGTAAAGTGAACGCCCAAAAACGGAAAATTGGGGTCCGGAACGGGATAAATGAGGTTTCGGACCAGGTATTGTTTCTCGGGCCGGATTTTGAAATACTCCCCCCGAAACGGAATGATCCGCAGATTGATCGGGTCTCGTTGCGTCAGTTGGGCAATTTTGTCGGAATACAATCCGGCGCAGTTGATCACCAGTTTGGTTTCGTAGGTCGCTTGATCGGTCAGCACCACCGAGAGCGTATTGCCGGTCGTGATCTGCGTCACTTTCTCGCCCAACCGGATCTCGCCACCCAGTTCCCGGAATTTCCCGGCGTATTTCTCGCAGACCTGCACGTAGTCGATGATGCCCGTTTGCGGCACCCACATGCCTTCAACACCCCGCACGTGCGGTTCGATTTCGTGCATTTCGGCCTGCGTCAGTTTTTTCAACCCTTCCAGTCCGTTCTGCCGGCCGCGTTCGTAAAGGTTATTGAGCTGTGGTATCTCTTCCGGTTTGGTCGCTACCACAATCTTCCCGCAAAGTTCGTAGGGAACGTTTTCTTTTTCGCAGAACTCGAGCAGCATCCAGTAGCCGCGAATGCAGTTGGTGGCTTTCAGACTCCCCGGTTTGTAGTATAATCCCGAGTGAATGACGCCACTGTTGTGACCGGTCTGGTGGGCTGCCAGCCGGTTTTCTTTTTCCAGAACCGTTACCGAAAGGCCGGGGCGTTGCCGCTTGATTTGCAGGGCCGTCGCCAGCCCCACAATGCCGCCCCCGATGATGATGATGTCAGTCATGTTTTTAATTCGGAAAAGATATTTTACCCATCGAAACCGTCGGAACGCCCTGCCGGTTTCCGAACGAGGTATGCCCGCCCGCAACGGCTTCGTTGGCCAGAACGGCAAATAAAATGGCTTCTTTGGCATCGCCGGAAAGACCCAGTTCGTCGGTATTGGCAAAGCGAAAACCGGGTAGCAGTTCCTGAATGGCGCCGGTCAAAACCGGGTTGTGCATGCCGCCCCCGCTCCGGTAAACCGTGTAGTCTTCCCCCGGTTTGATCACTTTCCGGATCGCTTCCACGATGGTTTCGGCACTGAACCGGGTCAGGGTCGCCAGCAAATCTTCGGGCGTCAGGTCAACGTCGGTTCCGCTGCGTTGCCGGGCCTGCGCCACATAATCCGGGTTAAAAACTTCGGGACCGGTGGTTTTGGGGAAGGGTGCCGTAAAAAACGGGTGCTCTTTCAAGGCCTGTAACAAGGCCGGATGCACCGTTCCGCGGGCGGCAATCTGTCCGTTGGCGTCGTAGGGCTGGTTGAAAAGCTGTCGCGCAAAGGCATCAATGAGCGTATTGCCGGGACCCGTGTCGGTCGTAAAAACCTCCTCGGCGTTCAGATTTCCCGGCAGATAAGTAAAATTGGCAATGCCGCCCATGTTGAGCATCAGCCGGTTTTCGTCTTTCTTCGAAAAAATAAAATAATCGCCGTAAACCGCCAGCGGAGCACCTTCGCCCCCTTTGGCAATGTGTTTCTGGCGGAAATCACTCAACGTAATGATACCCGTTGTCACCGCAACGTGGTCGCCGTCACCGATTTGGAGCGTCGCATTTGGAAAATCAGCGAGCCGGTGCTGGCTTTTGGGCGCGTGAAAAACCGTCTGGCCGTGACTGGCCACGAGGTCGACGTCGGCAGGTGTCAGGTTCCAGCGTTGCAGACAATCCGTGACCATTTGGCCGTGAATCCGTCCAATCCAGGCATTGAGCAGACACAGATGTTGAAAATCAATTTCTTTTTTGGCAAAAACTTTCCGTATTTCCGCCTTCAGGTTGTCGGAATACGGTACGGTTTCAAAATGGGTCAACGCAACGTCGGTTTGGGGGCCACTGTCTTTAATGCGACAGAGTGCCACGTCCAGACCGTCCATGGAGGTGCCCGACATCAGTCCGATGATCCGACGTTCCGGGCGTTGCGCCAGTTCATAGAGGTGTTGTATCTGGATATTCATAGCTGGGGATGAGGTGGGCAAAAGTACCAACTGGAAACTGTAAATCGAAACGTAAACCACGACAACCGAAACCATAACGCGTGATGTGGCTGGGAGAAGAACAGTTTGATTTTTTTGAAGGGCTCCTTTTCCAGACCCTGGGCCGGTCGGTCGAAGTGCTGGAAGCCCGGTTTTTGATGGGTGGTAACGTCAGCACGGCTGCGCAGGTTTTTTCGTCGGAAGGGCTGTTTTTTGTTAAATGGAACCCCGACGAGCGCACTGATATGTTCGAGTGGGAAGCCTGCGGGCTCGATCTGCTCCGCTCTACCGAAGCGATTTACATTCCCGAAGTGCATGGCTACGGAAAATACCGCGATAAATCCTATCTGGTGCTGGAATACATCGATCCGGTGGTGGCTAAAACCGACTACTGGGAATCATTCGGACAGTCGCTGGCGTTGTTACATTCACACACCCAATCCAAATACGGCCTGAGCTTTGATAATTACATCGGATCGCTGCCGCAAAGCAACACATTAACAGACAACGGGATCACGTTTTACATCGAACAGCGACTCCAGCCGCTGGCCGGAATGGCCCTTTACAAAGGACTTATTTCAAAGGAGATGTACGATCAGTTTCAAAAATTATATCAGCGTCTCCCCGATTTACTACCGGTTGAACGACCGGCTTTGTTACACGGCGATCTGTGGTCGGGCAATGTGATGGTGAACGAAAAGGGCGATGCCGCCCTCATCGATCCGGCGGTTTATTATGGTTTGCGCGAAGCTGAACTGGCATTTACTACGCTTTTCGGCGGTTTTGACGAGCGGTTTTACGATGCCTACGACGAAGCGTTTCCGCTGGAAGACGGTTTTCAGGAACGGGTCCCGATTTATAATCTGTATCCGCTGCTGGTACACCTGAATCTGTTCGGAACCGGTTATTTAAGCGGTATTGAGCGGGTGTTGAAACGTTTCTAGACTATGATATTTATGATTTAAAATGATGACGGTGATTGTATTATGGTGCGGATGATTTTTTGAAACGTCAACCAGATCATTTCATCGTCAGGATCATATCTATCACCGTCATCATTTTAAATCATAACTATCATAGTGAGCTCTTTCGAAGATTTTAAGCTCAACCGACAGCTCCTGAACGCCGTCGAAGAGGCTGGGTATACACAACCGACGCCCATTCAGCAGCAGGCGATTCCGCTGGCGATGGCGGGGCACGACGTGTTGGGCATTGCCCAGACCGGTACCGGCAAAACGGCGGCTTATCTGCTGCCGCTGCTCATGAAAATCAAGTATGCGCAGGGGCAGCATCCGCGGGCGCTGATTCTGGCGCCGACGCGCGAACTGGCGATGCAGATCGACAAAGCGATCACGGAACTGGCGAAATACACCGACATCCGGCACGTAGCGATCTACGGCGGAATTGGCCCCAAAATGCAGATTGAAGCCATTCAGAAAGGCGTTGATATTCTGGTAGCCACGCCGGGGCGGTTTTCCGATCTGTATTCGCGGGGCGAAATTGTGGTGAAGTTGCTGAACACCATGATCCTGGACGAAGCGGACAAAATCATGGACATGGGTTTCATGCCCCAGATTCGGAAGATTCTGGAAGTTATTCCGGTCAAGCGGCAGAACATGCTGTTCTCGGCCACGTTCCCGCCCAAAGTCGAAGAACTTTCCTACGAATTTCTGGAATTTCCGATGCGCGTCGAGGTAACGCCCCAGGCATCGACGGCGGACATGGTGACACAGAAAATCTATGCCGTTCCCAATTTCCGGACTAAAATCGACCTGCTGGCGTATTTGATGAGCTTTGAAGCCGCCAACCGGGTCATTGTCTTCGCGCGATCCAAGGAAACCGCCAACAACATCTATAAATTTTTAGCCCGCAAAATTATTGCCGACGACCGAATCCGGGTTCTGCACGCCAACAAAGGCCAGAATACGCGGATCAATGCGATGGAAGCTTTTAAGGAAGGCAATATTCGCGTGCTGGTGACCACCGACGTAACCGCCCGGGGCATTGATGTCAACCAGGTCAGCCACGTCATTAATTTCGATGTCCCGCTGATTTACGAAGATTACGTCCACCGAATTGGCCGCACGGGCCGCGCCAACCACACCGGCGAAGCCATCACGTTTGTGACGATGCCGGAGGAATACCACGTCCGGCAGATCGAGAAAATCATTCGGATGCAGATTCCGCGCGAACCCATCCCCGAAGCGGTTCCGGTTACCGAAACACCGTTTGAGGAGCAGCAGGAATTTTTGAAAGAGATTGACGATCAGCGCAAAAAAGCAGATCCAACTTTTAAAGGCGCATTTCACGAGAAAAAAGGAGTGCCCGTCAAAGGCAAAAAAACTCCCGCATCCGCCCGAAGTACATCCGCATCTCCCCGCAGCACGTCGACCCGCGGAAAATCAGCCCAAAGTCCGACGACCCGCAGCGGCAAACCCAAAACCGGTTCGCTCCGTCGCCGGAAGACGTAACCGTTTTTCATTTTTTTGTACTAAATTAGATGCCCTTACGTTTTATAGGGGCTAGTACGTTGAACGTCACATGAATAATCGGACAAAAGGAATACGGTTTTTCGGTCTGTTGCTTTGCCTTCCATTGGGCGTAGCTGCGCAGACTGGGTCACTGGTAAGTTCGGCCCGGAAGATCGAAGCCGGTAAAAATGATACTGTTGTGGAGGTTTCGAAAGAGACCAACCCTGCTGCTATAAACCCGATGGTGACGCCTTTGTTTGGAGAAAAGGCAAAATCAACCGAACATATTGCCTGGGAAGTACGGTTTTTAAACGAATGTGACCAGAGTTTTGCCAACCGGACCGAAGCCAGCCAGTTCTTCTCGACCCGCGCCTGGGAATACCTGACAGAAGGGAAACTGGATACGGCGACCTACCGCTTCAACCTGGCCTGGCTCCTGAACGACAAAAATTCCGATACCTACTGGGGTCTTGGGGTCATCAGCTACCAGCAGGGCAAAACGCCCGAAGCCATTCGGCTCCTGAAAAAAGGACTGGAAGTGGCGGACAGTAATGCCGTTCTGATGACTGATCTGGCGACGGTCGAACTCAAGCAATACAAGGAAAACAAAGACAACGAACTGCTCGAAGACGCCATTGCCGTGCTCAACAAAGCGTTGAAGTACGACGAAACGAACGCCAATACATTCATGCGGTTGTCGTGGGCGAATTATGCGAAAGGCGATTATGCCGCAGCCTGGGAGAATCTGCACAAAGGCCGTACACTGGACTTGGCTTCGGTTGACTTCGTTTACCTGCAGGAACTCCGCGAGAAAATGCCCGACCCCAAAGGATTTTTCAAATAACGCATGTACCCACGGACTTTAGTCCGTGTTTTTGTTGTCTCCCCAAATTATAGAACAAAAACACGGACTAAAGTCCGTGGGTACGTGGCTGCATGTAATACCGGATCGTGCGGCCGATCAACATGCCGCCGATGATGCCCGGCAGCGTCCAGGCGGCAATATCCACCATGAAATGATGATCCGGTAAATACCGGGTGTTGACCACGGCAAAAGCCGTCAGCGTGGCAATATACGAACCGCACATCCGGGTGATATGCCCGAAAAACCACTCCATTTTACCATATCGTGCTTTTTCCGGATTCCGGATTAAAGTAACGTCGTACCAGGCATTGGAAAACAGGAGTCCGGCGAAGAAGAAATACAGCATCCCGAAAACGGAGATACTCCCCGTCGTCAGCCACCCGAAAACCGCCTGAATGCCCAGCCCGAACATCACCAGCGAAGCGCCCAACGCCAGATAAGCCGCCAGCCGATCCGTTACCGTAAACTGACTTTGCGCTTTTTTCAGCCGGAGAATGCGCCGACCCGAAAAGCAGAAGTAAAAGCTCAGAATAGCAATAAACAGCAAAAACAATGAACTGGGTTTAAAGAAAACCAGGTAAACGGCCGTCAGGCAGACAATGGCCATACACCCGTAAAATACCAGACCGGTCTGCTTGTGGAGACGGCTTCCTTTTTTGGAAACCATCGGGATAATACCCACCAGCAGGGCGAGAAAACCGGCAGCGATGTGGGTAATCAGCGTAATTTTGAGCAGGATATTCATGACCGAAAGCATTTGGCTGTGTTCAATTCGTTGGAACAAACCTACGCGAAGCCTGAAAACCGGTCAAATCAAAGGGCTGTGTAGCAACACTTTGGGACGTTTAGCACCGTTCGGGACGTTTGGCAAAGGGGTTGGGACGTTTGACAAACCTTAGAACAACGCTTTCAACTGGGCAACCAGCGTGTCGTTGTATTTCCGGGCCACCGGAAGCTGAAGCTGCCCGTTGTGCAGATGCAGTTTGTAGCCCTGCGCGTTGCCCGTCACTTTCTCCACTTTTTCCAGATTGACGATGTACGACCGGTGGCACCGGACAATCGGATTGCGGGCAATCGCATTGCGGTTATTTTTGTTCGAATCAAGTTGACTTTCCAACCGGCTCAGGCTGCTCCGAAGCAGGGCTTTGACCGGTTCGTTGTTCTTCAGATAGACCACCGTCGAGTAATTGTCGCTGGATTCGATATAAAGCAGGTCGTTGGCCACGAAAGTCAGGCTGTCCTTTTCATTCTCGGCGGTGATCGTAATCGAATGCGGCTCCGGTTCATCGATCCGGTTTTGCGCCGGGTGTTCATGAATCGGTATTTCCCGGGCCAACTGACTGTATTTCTTAAGCCTGATGATGTAATTGACAATAACGGAGCCACCCACCGGGAAAATGCCGATCAGAAAGGTGACGACAACCATCCCGAACAATCCGAAGCCGCGAAAGGGTCGGCCGATCAACCAGTTGAGGTAGAAGTAGTTGGCAACGGCAATGAGCGTAATGTGCGTGGTTACCCAGAGAATTTCGCGCCCAACGGTCCAGCGTTCGTTGGTAAATCGGGTTGGCAACAAAACCGGCAGAAGCTGACTGAGACCAGCGGTGACGACAAACGAAATCAGACCAAAACCCAGAATTTTGACGGTTTTGTAAGGCGTTTGCCACCGGTTCAGGTCAAACGGTTGAAAAATCAGTAAAAACAGCCCCACAAATGCACCAATCCAGATCGCCTTCACCCACCGCCGACGCGCCGGTTCTTCACAAGGATAGGGTTGGTTTAGTAGATGCCACATGGTTTAAAGTTGACCATTGACCATCGTCAATAGTCAATGGTCAATGGTCAATTCTCAAAACAACCTCCAGTTTGCAATTTCCTGGACGAAAGTCGAAACAACGGGTGGGTACAGGAGAATAACGACAATAATTCCAAAAGCGGCCCCGTACAAGTGAGCATCGTGGTTGATGTGACCGCGTCCACGCCGGGATTCGTAGAAGGAATACGCCATATAAAGTGCCCCAAAAATAAAACCGGGTATGCCAATGACAGCCATGAGGTAAATTTTTTCGGTCGGCTGAAACATAATGGCACCGAACAGCAGAGCCGATACGCCCCCCGAGGCTCCCAATGAATTGTAATTCGAGTTATTGCGCTGCCGGATTAGCGTGGGAATATCGGAAACCACAATCGCAACCAGGTAAAAAATTAGCAAATAGATCGGTCCCGATTCACCGAAAAGGATGCTAAAAACCCGCTCGAGCAATGTCCCGAAAAAATAAAGCGTGAACATATTAAAGAGCAGGTGACTCATGTCGGCGTGGATAAAACCGGAGGTCAGCAACCGATACCACTGCCCGCGCCGGAGTACTTTTTGCGGATTCAGAATGGTGCTTACTAGGAATGATTCGTTGCGCCAGGCATAGAGACTAACGAGTACGGTTATAACGATAATGGCAAGCGTAACGCTCATATCAATTGGGATCGGTTAAGTGGGTACTGTGTGTGGATCAGGTCAGCTTTCCCGCCCAATGAGTTGCTCGGTAAAATCCAGCAACAGCGCCTTGCGGGCCGGATCGGTAGCAACCTGTTCGAAGTTGGCAAAACCACGGGTAAAATAGTCATTGATGCGGTTTTCGGTCAATTGCCGGATGCCCAACTGGTCGTAAATACCGGTTACAGCCCGGACTTTTTCCTGTTTGTCAAAGTCCGTTACCCGCAGCCAGCCGATCAATTCGTCTTTCAACGGGCCACTCGCCTGTTGCAGGGCTTCGATCAATAAAAACGTTTTTTTATTGGCAATAATATCCCCGCCCACCTGTTTCCCGAATTTCGCCGGATCGCCGTAAACGTCCAGCAAATCGTCTTTTAGCTGAAATCCCAGGCCGATGTCAATGCCGCCTTCGCGGAGTAATTGGCTGTTTTCGTCGTCGGCACCGGCAATAATGGCCCCCATTTCGAGCGCAAAACCGAGCAAAACCGAGGTTTTCAGCTTGATCATCTCGATGTATTCCGCTTCCGTGACGTCCCAGCGGGTTTCAAAGTTCATGTCGAGTTGCTGGCCTTCGCAAACTTCGGCGGCTGTGCGATTGAAGCGAGTCAGCACTTTTTTCAGATACGGGGTTTCTACATCCAGCAGCAGTTCGTAGGCATTGACCAGCATGACATCGCCGGAGAGAATGGCGATGTTGTGGTTCCATTTTTCGTGCACCGTCGGCTGGCCCCGGCGCAGGGGCGCCTGATCCATGATGTCGTCGTGCATGAGCGTAAAATTATGAAAAACCTCTACCGCCACGGCGGGTTTGAGCGCTTTCTGCCAGTTGTCACCGAAGAGGTAGGCAGCCATGAGGGTGAGCAGCGGCCGCATGCGTTTGCCGCCCAGGTTCATGATGTAACTGATGGGATCGTATAATTCGGCGGGTTGCTGGCCGTAATCGGTTTGTTGAATCTCCTGATGAAGCGCTTCTAAAAAAACAAGCGGGTTTGTTGGTTGGGTCATGCCCCAAAAATACAGAAAACTGACGGATTCGGAGTTACGAGTTAAAAGTTAAGCGCTAAAGTGTCTGTAACAATGTCCATTAAGTGAGTAAGTGGCTTCCGGCCGTCGAGCCAGTGGATGACGAAACCATCGCGTTCCATCTTGCGGAAAAACGTCATCTGGCGTTTGGCAAACTGGTGAATGGCGGTTTCCAGTCGGGCGGTCATAGTCGGATAATCCAGTTCGCCGTTCAGGTATTGGGTAATGAATTTATACTCCAGGCCGTAAAAAATCAGCTTTTCCGCCGGAATCCCGCTTGCCAATAATCGCTGCACTTCCTCGATCATACCGTTCTGAAGCCGTTGCTGCAACCGATCGGAGATCCGCTGCCGACGCATTTCGACGGGCAAATCAATTCCGAAAATAACCGCATCGGAGAGCAAAACCGGGCCGGGCAGCTCGATGGAGGGGCTTTCGGTCAGATAGGTTGCAATTTCAATCGCACGGATCAGGCGCTTGCGGGTGGAGGTGTCGGCCAAAACCGCATAATCGGACGGGGTTTGCCGAAAACGGTCAAGCAGCTCCTCACCGGTGTAATTTTGCAGCTCCGCCCGCAGCTCCTCATTAACCGGGATGGCGGTATACCGATGTCCTTTCAACACGGCTTCGAGATACAAACCGGTTCCACCGCAAAGGATCGGAACCCGGCCCCGCTCCAGAATCTGGTCATAAACGGCGTTGAAATCCTGCTGAAACTGGTAGAGGTTATACTCCGCCCCGGCATCGACAATATTGATTAAATGATACGGAATGAATTGATTGTCAACTTGGTATTCATCCAGATCTTTTCCGGTTCCGATGTCCATGCTACGGTACACCTGCCGGGAATCCACGCTGATGATTTCACCATTGAGCCGCTGGGCCACCTGCACGGCCAGCCGCGTTTTGCCGCTCGCAGTCGGCCCCAGAATGACGACGGTTTTTGGCATAAGGTAGTTCTCTGAACTGGGATTAGGGAATATTCTTGAACTGGGATTACGCGGATTAAAGGATTAACAGGATATAAAGAGTAAGATTGCGGCAGCCATCTTCGTTAATCATTTAATCTGCGTAATCCCAGTTCAGATATTTTCACAAACTTAACACTCCCCGCATTATAAACCGGGATGTAACCGTTGGCGGGCAGCTCGTTTTCCGTTAAACCGTCGGGCAGGCGGCTGGGATAGTGACGGATCCATTTGCCGGGCCGCACCCAGAAACGGTTGGGAGCGGTTTCTTCCAATCGCGTAAAGCCCAGTTTTTCGTAACTCCGGCCGTTCGACCAGTCGCGGTCGGCGTAGGTCATGATGTCGTCGGGCCGAACGTCAGTCGTGAAGGCTTTCAGGAGTTTATCCAAACCACCCACTACCGTGACATTCAGCCGATTGGAAAACCGCACCAGCTCCACCGAGCGATGCGAAACACCATTCCGAATGACCTGACGGGGATAACTGAACGTGGCCACGGCCACCAGCAACTCCGTTGCCTCAGTGGGTTCGATGGCAAAACCGCTCGACAGAACCCGGAAATACCGGGCGGGCAGAAACAGCCCGTATTTGTATTTCGAGTGCGTCACGACCTGTAAATGATTCTCCTGCAAAAACCGCCCCGCCGTGGGTTTATCGATGCGTCGAACCTGCGTCAACCGGGCCGGAATCCGTTCGGAAAAGCCCGCCATCGCCCGGAGCCGCGATACGACAATGGCCGGCTGACTTCGCCAGACATCCTCCCAGAGGTGAATCAGTTGCAGGTTACCGGCCAAAAAACGGTCGGTAAGGTACTGAAAAAAAAACGGCACATCCATCCGATGCCGAACGATTTCATACGTCTCAAAATCGATACAATGGAGAATAATTGATGTGTTTGCAACGCAAAGCAGCCTGAACGGCGTCTCTCCGTTCGTTTCAAACGGCTTAAGCGCAAGTTCGCTGGAAAAAAGCTCCTGAAAATCAGCAGGAAATTTAGATGTTACGGTTTCCAACGGATTGGTGCAAAAAATTGTCTATACGACTAAAGTACGACCGGAATTAACGGGAAAAATCGGAAAAAATAGTATACTTGCTAAGTTAATCTGGTTTAAATACAATCTAAACGCCCGGATTGGTTACCCTTACCTGATGAATCGTATAATAGTACTGGTTATCCTGATAGCCATGAGTGCGGTTTGCCCGGTTTTCGGGCAAAATGCTTCCGCAGATAGTTCGTTCCGGGAACAAGCCGTCCGCTATGCCCACACCCGCTACGTTTATTCCACCGCCGACCAGGCGCGGTTGTACAATGGCGCAGAATATGTCGGGCACCTGCCAAGCATCAAAGGGTATCCCTACGTCGATTCGCTCTGGCGGGTCGGAACCGTGACGTACGACGGTGTAACGTACGAAAATATCCGATTGCTTTACGACCTGGTCGACGATGTGGTGGTGGTACCGCACATTGACAGCGTATACCGCATTCAGTTACAGGGCATCAAAATCAGCCGGTTTTCGATTCCCAACCACACCTTCGTTCGCATCGTGCGCGACACGGCCCACAACGTCGGACTCCGCACCGGTTTTTACGACCAGCTCTACGACGGCCGGTCGAAAGTGCTGGCCCGGCGGATCAAAACCATCAACACGGAACTGGTGCAAAATGCCGTCAAAGAAGAATACTTGTCGGTAACCTATTACTACATCGGGAAAAATGGCCTTTTCTATCCGGTTAAATCCAAACGGTCGGTATTGAACCTGTTTGCCGATCAGAAAAAAGTCCTCCGAAAATACCTCCGCGAAAACCGCATCAAGTTCGCCAAAGACCGCGAAGCCGCGATTGTCAAACTTGCCCAACAGTACGACGAAGCAACCCGATCGTTATGACGAATTTCTACCGCACCTTATTTCTCTTCTCCTGTTTTGTGCTTTCGCTGACCACCACTTTCGGCCAGCAGACCGCCGAGAAACCAATTCGCGGGCCGTTTACCAACGTGTCGTTTGTGGAGTTTGTGCGCGAGGTTGAAAGCCAGAGCAGCTACCGGTTTTTTTATAACCTCCGCGATGTCGACAGCATTCGGGTCAATTACCAGAACACCAACCAATTGTTACCGGCGGTTTTGCGGCAGGTGCTCGAAGGCACGAGTCTGTTTTACGCCATCGACACCAAAAAGCAGGTTTTCATTACGCCCGAACGCGCCATCCGGACGGATTTGCCGATCGGTTTTTTTGACCGGGGAGGCAGCACGTCGACCGAGCCTGACACCACGATTGTCGATTACCTGGCGGAGAAAGAAAAACGGCGGATTACGCTCGAAACCCGACTGTTCAACATTGGCCGACCCACCAATCCGATCCGGCCCGGCAATGCGAATCTGGCGGGGCACATTCGCAATGCGGCCTCCGGTGAGCCGGTGATTGGCGTGGCGGTTTACATCGAAAAACCGCGCATCGGTGTCGTCACCGATCAGTTTGGCTATTACTCGATTACGCTGCCGCGCGGACGGCACGAACTCAAGGTGCGCAGCATCGGCATGAAGGATACGAAGCGGCAGGTGATGCTGTATTCCGACGGCAAGCTGGAAATTGAGATGGAAGACGACGTGATTGCGCTGAAAGAAGTGCTGATCGAAGCTGAGAAGGACGTGAACGTGTCGGGTTTGCAGATGGGGTTGGAACGGCTCGACATCCGGACGCTGAAACAGGTGCCCACGGCCTTTGGTGAAGCCGATCTGCTGAAAGTGGTGCTAACGCTGCCGGGCGTAAAATCGGTGGGCGAAAGCAGCGTGGGGCTGAACGTGCGGGGCGGCTCAACCGACCAGAACCTGATTCTCTATAACGACGCGACGGTTTACAATCCGTCGCACCTGTTCGGTTTCTTTTCGGCCTTCAATCCCGACATGATCAAGAGTGTTGAGCTGTATAAAAGCGGGATTCCGTCGCGGTATGGCGGGCGGTTGTCGTCGGTGCTGGAAGTGACCACGCGCGATGGCAACAAGAAAAAACTGGAAGGCTCGGGCGGTATTGGCGTTCTGACGGGCCGTCTGACGCTCGAAGGGCCGATTATCAAGGAAAAATCGTCGTTTCTGATTGGCGTGCGGTCGACTTATTCCGACTGGCTGCTGAAAAGCCTGAACAACAAATCGTTCAAAAACAGCCGGGCGAATTTCTACGATCTGAATGCGCACGTTACCCACGAATTCAACGAAAAAAATACGCTGTACCTGACCGGTTATTACAGCCAGGACGCATTCCGGCTCAACAGCGATACGGTTTACAATTACAACAACCTGAATGCGACGCTGAAGTGGAAACACATTTTCAACACGAAGCTATACAGCGTTTTTACAGCCACCACGAGCCGTTACGGCTATTCGGTTTCGAGCGAAGAAAACCCGGTTAATGCCTACAAACTGAAGTTTCAGGTCGATCAATCGACGTTTAAAACTGATTTTAACTACTATCCGACGGCCAAACACACGATTGATTTTGGCATCAGCACCAGTCTCTACAACCTGCATCCGGGAACATTCGAGCCGTTAGGCGAAAAATCACTCGTCCGGCCGGACCAGGTTTCGAACGAAAAAGCGCTCGAAAGTGCGCTGTACATTGGCGACCGGTTTGATATTTCGCCCCGGTTTTCGATCAGCTTCGGGTTGCGGTATTCCCTGTTCAATTACCTCGGACCGAAAGATATTTACGTCTATCCGAATGGTTCGCCCCGAACGGAAGCCAACATCCAGGATACGCTTTCGTACGGTGCCGGGAAGAACATACAAACCTACCATGGACCGGAATACCGCATTTCGGCACGCTACGCCTTTACGCCCGACGCGTCGATCAAGGTCAGTTTCAACCGGATGCGGCAATATCTGCACATGCTTTCGAACACCGCAGCCATTGCGCCAACGGCCACCTGGAAGCTGAGTGATCCGAATATTTTGCCCCAGATCGGCGATCAGTTTTCGCTCGGTCTCTACAAGAATTTGCGAAACAACACCATCGAAACCTCCGTCGAAGGCTATTATAAAACGATGGATAACGTGCTGGATTTCCGGAGCGGAGCCGTTTTGATCATGAATCACCACCCGGAAACGGAGGTCGTTCGGGCCAATGGCATTGCCTATGGCGTTGAATTTCTGATTAAAAAACTGACCGGGCGGTTTAACGGCTGGCTGAGTTACACCTATTCCCGCACGTTTTTACGCATCGACAAAAGCGTACCGCAGGAAATCATCAACAAGGGTGAGTATTATCCGAGCAACTTCGATAAACCACACGACGTGACCTGGGTCGGCAATTACCGCATCAACCGCCGGTTTAGCATTTCGCTCAATTTTACGTACAGCACCGGGCGGCCCATCACCTTGCCGCTGGCGAAATACGAATTGGCCGGTTCGCAGCGGGTCTATTATTCCGAACGAAACCAGTACCGCATTCCGGATTATTACCGCACCGACCTGTCGCTCAACATCGAAGGCAATCACAAGGTCAAGAAGCTGGCCCACAGCTCCTGGACGGTGGCAGTTTACAACCTGACCGGTCGACGAAATCCGTATTCGGTTTATTTCAATTCAGTCGGCGGAATCGTTCGGGGTTACAAACTGTCCATATTTGGGCAGGCGATCCCGACGGTTACGTACAATTTCAAATTTTGAGCGTAATGAAAAAATACCTCGCTATACTGGTTTCATTGATCATCGGGAGTTGTGTCGATCCCTACCGGCCACCCGCGATTTCGGCCCCGAATACCTACCTGGTCGTCGACGGTTTTTTGAACGGTGCGGGCACCAGTTCCATTCGCCTGACCCGGACGCAAAATCTGTCGGATGGCAAGAAACCGACCGTCGAAACCAAAGCTACGGTGAAGGTGGAAGGCGAAAAAGGCGGAAGCCAGACCTTTGTCGACAAGGGTGACGGAACCTACACGCTGGAAAATGGAAATTTGCAGTTCGGCCAGAAATACCGGGTGAGCATCAAAACGGCCGCCGGGCGAAACTACCAATCGGATTACGTCGTCATTAAAAAAACGCCCAAAATTGACGAAGTAAGCTGGAAGGTTCTTCAGAACGAGGGCATCCAGTTTTACGTCAGCACCCACGACGAAACGAACAGCACCAAATATTACCGCTGGGAATACGAAGAAACCTGGGAGTTCTATTCCGCTTTTTATTCCCGCGTCGAATACCTAAAAAAGGCGTTTGTGACCCGGATGGACGACATCAACCATTGCTGGGGCTCCTTAAAATCGAGCGGTATTTTTGTGGGTTCAACGACGCAATTGACGCAGGATGTGATCAATAAAGCGCCGTTGTTGTTTGTGTCCAGAACCGCATCCAATCGACTCAAATACCGCTATAGCTTACTGGTCAAACAATACGCCCAAACCGCCGAGTCGTTCGAATACTGGCAGAATCTGAAGAAAAATACCGAAAGTCTGGGTTCCATTTTCGATCCGCAGCCGTTTCAGGTCATCGGAAATATTCATGGCATCACCGACCCGACCGAATCCGTCGTCGGTTACCTGAGCGGTTATTCGGTGGAAGAAAAACGGATTTTTGTTAACTCCAGCGAATTGCCGACCGAGTGGAACGTGCCGAGCATGTATGAGTCCTGCCTGCCCGATACGGCGCCGATCAATGCAACGCGGGAGAAGCCGTCAGCGGCTCAACAGGCGGAATCGGGCGCCATCCCCATCGACGAGATTTTTTCGCCCTTTGGGGCCATTATCGCCTATCGGATGAGTTCAGCGTATTGTGTCGATTGTCGAACGGCGGGCAGCAATGTCAGGCCGAGTTTCTGGTAAAATTGTCGGGAAAGGGGGTGTGATTGCTGCGTCAGTTATGGTTGGAATTGGAAATAACGTCATTCGGGTTGTCCTGGTCGTCCTGTTCCTGGCCGGGAGCTGCGTCGATCCGTATCGTCCACCGGAAATTTCGGCACCCAACAAGTTTCTGGTGGTCGACGGCTTTCTGAATGGCTTGGGAATCAGCACCGTGCGATTGTCACGTACGCAAAATCTGACGGAAAATAAAAAACCGCCGGTCGAAACCCGGGCCATCGTTCAGGTGGAAGATGAAAAAGGCACAGGCCACACCTTTGTTGACCAAGGCGACGGAACGTATACGCTGGAGCAGGGCCGTTTGCAGATGGGGCAGACATACCGGCTGAAAATTCAAACAGCCGCCGGGCGGAACTATGCGTCGGATTACGTGACGATTAAACGAACACCCCCGATCGACGACCTGAGCTGGAAAGCACGGGAGGATGGCGTGCAGTTTTACGTCAGCACCCACGACGAAACGAACAACACCCGGTATTACCGCTGGGAATACGAAGAAACCTGGGAGTATTATTCGGCTTATTATTCCCAGTTTAAATACCTGAAAACCCAGTTTTTATATCGGGAAGACAATATTAATCACTGCTGGCGGACCGACAAATCAAATAGTGTTTCGGTCGCTACGTCGGACAAACTGTCGCAGGATGTTATTGCCCGGTTTCCGCTGACCTTTGTTTCCGCTTCGGCGTCCAACCGGCTGAAAGTTCGGTACAGCATCCTGGTCAAACAGTATGCATTAACGGCGGAAGCGTTCGACTACTGGCAGAATCTGAAAAAAAACACCGAAATGCTGGGATCGCTGTTCGATCCGCAGCCGTTTCAGGCCGCTGGCAATATTCACGGCATCACCGATCCTGACGAGCCGGTGGTGGGGTATTTAAACAGTCATTCGATGGAAGAAAAGCGTGTTTTCATCGAATCGTCCGAATTGCCGTCCTGGCGAATTCCGAATGGGTACGAAGCCTGTGAGGCCGATACCTATCTGCTGAAGCCACCACCAACCGAAGTGTCGGCCGTGGCGATGGGAGAAGCCGGTTTTATTCCGATTGATGCGGTTTTGAATTCGATCGGAAATGTACACGGCTACCGGATGGCATCTCCGGCCTGCGTCGATTGCCGAGTCGTCGGCACCAATGTCAAACCGAGTTTTTGGTAATTGTGAACCTTACTATGACCCGAATGAAACGTTTTTTTCTGCTTGGCCCGGTTTTTCTGCTCCTGTTGCAGGTGAGTATTCGACCGGTTTGGGCGCAGGTTGATCCGCAGAAGCAACTCGAAGCGTACCGAAACCGGGCGTTGCAGGAAAAACTGTTCGTTCACATCGACCGAACGTTCTACGTTGCCGGGGAGCTGATGTGGTTCAAGATCAATTACGTCGATGGCTCGTTTCATAAACCGCTGTCGCTGAGCAAAGTCACGTACCTGGAAGTGCTCGACAAGGAAAACCGCCCGGTTTTGCAAACGAAAGTGGCCATGGCCGCCGGTGGCGGATACGGTTCGTTGTTTCTCCCAACGACTTTAGCATCCGGAAATTACCTCGTTCGGGCCTATACGAACTGGATGAAAAATTTCAGCCCCGATTATTTCTTTGAAAAAACGGTTACGATTGTCAACACGTTTCGCAAACTGGAGTTGCCCGCGCTGAAAGATTCGCTGACGGTCGATGTCCAGTTTTTTCCCGAAGGCGGTAATCTGGTTCGGAAACTGACCAGTACGGTGGGGTTCAAAACCGTCGGCAGCCGCGGGAAAGGCGTTGATTTGCGGGGTGCGATTGTCGATCAGACCAACGATACGGTGGTTCGGTTCAAACCGCTGAAGTTTGGCATGGGTCGTTTTGAATTTACGCCCGCCGAAGGCCAACAATACCGGGCGGTTTTGACCGACGCGAACGGAAAAGTGATGATACGCCCCTTTCCGGCCATTCAGGAGCAGGGTTACACGATGCAGGTGACAGAAGCGGGAAACGGACAGCTTCGGATTTCGGTCAACTCAACCACCAACGCAGCCACGGTTTATTTGCTGGCCCACACGCGGCTGGCGTCCATTCAGGCCGAACAGCAATCGATTCGCGACAACCGGGCTTCGTTCACTATCGACAAAAAAACACTGGGCGAAGGCATTTCGCACCTGACGGTTTTCGACGCCAGCCGGAAACCGGTTTGCGAACGGCTGTATTTCAAACGGCCGGAGCGCCGACTCGCCATCGACACCAGGTTCACCAGTGGCGCCTTATCGACCCGCGAAAAAGCCGTGGTTGAATTGACGGCGCAGGACGAAACCGGCAAAGCCGCACTCGCCGATCTTTCCGTAGCGATTTACCGGCTCGATTCGCTGCAACCAGCCGAATCCGGTGATATTCAGACGTATCTGTTAATGACTTCCGATTTGCGGGGTGCGGTCGAATCGCCGGACTATTACTTTTCGGCCAGCGGATCAGAAGTTGCCGAAGCCACCGACAACCTGATGCTGACACAAGGTTGGCGCCGGTTTCGCTGGGAGAATGTGCAGCAGCTCAATCAACCGCAGGACGAGTATTTACCCGAAGTGAACGGCCATTTTATTCGCGGGAAAATCGTTCATTCCGGCACGGGAATGCCCGGACGCGGGCTTAGTTCGTATCTGTCGGTACCGGGAAAACACATTTTGCTGTATGGTTCGCGCTCGGATTCGGAAGGGCGGATTCACTTTGAAACGAAGGATTTTTACGGCCCCAAAGACCTCGTCGCGCAGCTCAATCCGAAAGACAGCATCTTCCGGATTGAATTGCAGAACCCGTTTTTTGAGCGGTTTGCATCATCACGACTACCGATTTTCGATTTTTCGCCCGCGCTGAAAGATCCGCTGCTGAACCGCAGTATTTCGATGCAGGCCCAGAACGCCTACTACCGCGGGAATCTGAGCCGATATCAGCCACCCAAAGTCGATAGCATTCCGTTTTACGGCGTTGCAAACGAAAAATACCTGCTCGACGATTTCACCCGGTTTCCGGTGATGGAGGAGATTTTTCGCGAATACGTTCCGGGCGTCATGGCCCGCAAGCGCCGGGATGGCTACACGATCAGCGTGCTGGATGTGCAGCACAAACTGTTTTTTGACGCCAGCCCGATGGCGCTGCTCGACGGCGTTCCGATTTTCAGCATGGATCGGGTGATGGAAATTGACCCGCGAAAAGTGCAGAAGCTGGAAGTCATGACCCGGCGTTACATCGTTGGGCCGCTGGTTTTCGATGGACTCATCAGTTTTACGACCTACAAAGGCGATCTGGCGGGCTATCGACCCGATGCCAAAGCGTTGCTGGCCGACTACGAAGGCTTGCAGGTTCCGCGCGATTTCTACGTTCCGCGTTACGACACGCCCCAAAAATCGGGGAGTCGATTACCGGATCTGCGCAATCTGCTGCACTGGGCGCCGTCCGTGAAACTCAATGATCAGGGCAAGGCTCAACTGGAATTTTATACGTCGGACGAGGACGGAACCTACCGGTTTGTCATCAACGGAATCGCGGTCGACGGCCGGACCGGAGGCAAACAGGGGACGTTTGAGGTGACGAAGGTGATTAAGTGATCAGCTCGTTCAGCTTTTCGCGCTCCGACCAGTCGATTTTTTCGGAACCGGTATTTTCCAGCAGATGATTGATGAAGGTCGCGATGCGGGTGGGAACGTATCCGGCCGCCGTGTTGTCGATCAGCGAAATTTTCTTTTTCACAAACCGCCCCACCACCGACTTCTCCGCCAGCTCGAACAGAAAGTTGGTTTTGGTAATGCTGTTGTTGAAAAAATAAGGGTTGCTGCCGGTGATGTAATTGATCAGGATCAGCTTTGACGACGACTGCTTGACGACGGCGTGCATCCGGATTTGTTTCTTATCGTCCAGGTAAGCGCCCAGTTCCATTTTTTCCTTCGGAAAAACCGCCTGCAGGTATTCGTTCGCCGACCGCCGGAATTGCTCCTTGGTTTCACGCTCCTCGGGTTCGACGAACTCGATTTCGGACATGCTCACCATAGCCGCAATGAAATTGGATAGGTCGAAAACCAGCGACGGAACCGCAATGGGTGTAATGGTTTTTTTGTAGAAATACGCTTTCTGACTCGGCCCCTTTATTTCCTTGATACCGAAGGCGTTGAAATAATGATGGGCAATTTTCCGGTACACATCGTCTTCCAGGTTGTACGCGTTTTCGTAAAAACCGCTGTCGATCCAGCCGCCGTCGGAAACGATGTACTCGTCATCTTTGTAGGACAGAAAAACGGAAATGAATTTCTGCGTTGTCGTCGTGTAAGGCGTAATGATTTCCAGCGATTTACCCCGCTCCTTAAACGTCCAAAGCTGGCCGAATGCGTTTTTTATATCGTTATAAATCTCCTCGAATACCATCACAAAAACAAAACCGTTGAATTGGGGTCTTTTTGGGTTACGTGCAGCGGCAGCGCATTAGGCAGAATGCGGATGAGCGGTATTTCGTCGTCGCGCAGGTTCAGCCTCGCTTCCTGACAAAAATACAGCATACTGCGGTTTATGTCATCCTCGGGTGTCCCCATTTTAAACGTAACGTTGGCACCCTGCTGATTGTATTGACTGAAGTGCGGGGTGGTCACGCGTTGTTCAGCCAGCGGAATGGTTTCATCGGCATTTCGATGCGCACAACCGTCGCTTTGAAACTGAAAAAATGGTTCCTCGCTCAGTTCGGCGCATTGCAGTTCGAACCGGAAAAAGTCGTGATCGTTGCTTTTCACCCGAACCGACAGCGTGATTTCCGCGTCCAGATCACTGTGCGAAACGGCCACTTTCCCCTCCAGAAACGTCGGCTGACCGGTCACTTTAACTACATCGACCGTATCCCGGAGAACGTATTTATGTTCCCGCAGCAGTTTTCGGTAAAAACCGTATTTGCTCCGAATCGTTGGTACTACTGACATTACGACTGAAATTTGAGAAAAAGCGGACTTGTAAGTACGCAAAAGAAATTGAGAAAGCGGAGTATTTGAAGAAAAATACTGAGTTTTAGCCCAGAAAATGATCGCTGGTTCTTTCGTCTGGAGAAATGGATAATCTACCGGTTTTTTGTTGGAATCACTGGCGTTGGCTACAAGCGCTCACCGGCTTTTTCCTGGGCCTGTTTGCTGCTATTTCGGTGGAGGCACAACCCGTTAAACCCGGCCAGGTCGCTATCGAAATAACCACGACAACTGGCTCCAAACCAACCCCGGTTCGGGTACGGCTGACGCAGCAGGGTCGGGTCGTTAAACGGCTGCCGACGGAAGCCATTGGCGTCATGTACGGGTTGTGGGACCACGCCGACGGTTTTGGCTTTCAGCCCGATAGTTCGTTTTACGTCGATGGGCGCTTTCGGCTGGCCTTGCCGCCGGGCACCTATCAGTTATCGCTTTCGAAAGGCCCGGAATTTATTGATCAGCAGCACCAACTGGTTGTTCGATCCGGTCAAACGCAGCGGAAAGCATTTCGGCTGGCGCGCTGGATCGACATGGCAGCCCGGGGCTGGTACTCGACCGACGGCCATATTCACATCCGGCGTTCCCCGCGCGAAGACCCCCTGCTGATGAACTGGCTACAGGCTGAGGATGTTCGGGTGGGCGTGTTGCTGCGCATGGGCGATTTCTGGGAAACCTATTATCCGCAGTATGCGTACGGCGAAAAAGGCGTTTACCGCCGGGATAATTACCTCCTTGTTTCGGGTCAGGAAGACCCGCGAACGCCCGAAATCGGTCACGCGCTCGGCTACGGCGCTTCCGATAAGGTGCGGTTTTCGAAGGAATACTACCATTACGATACGGTTTTTGACAAACTGCACGAACTGGGGGGACTTGCCGGGTACGCCCACCACGCCGAAACGTTTCACGGCTACCGGGGATTGACGCTCGACGGGCTGCGGGACAAAGTTGATGTGCTCGAAATTTTGCAGTATTGTGTGGATGCCAATCCGTTGCGCACCGAACACTATTACCATTTGCTGGATCTGGGCTTTCCGGTGACAGCCACGGCAGGCTCCGATTTTCCCTGGTGCGGGCAGGACCACGACCACGGTTCGCCGGAACATTCGGCCCGGATCGGCAACGCCCGGTTTTACGTGTTCACCGAAAAACCGCTCACGAATCAGTCGTGGAAGGAAGGCTTAAAAGCCGGACATACCGTGGTAACCAGCGGACCAATGCTCGATTTTCGCGTGAACAACGCCCGGCCGGGCGATCGTTTCGACGTTAAAAAACACACGAAACTCGTCATTTCGGCAACGGCTTTTGGTCATTCCAAACAGGTTCCGCTGGAACGAATCGAACTGGTTGGCCACGGAAAGGTGCTGGCCAGCGTCACCAAAAACCAGCCGGGACAGTCGGTTAATCAATTAACGATCAAGCTGAATCTGGATACACTAACGCACGGCATCTGGCTGGCGGTCCGGTGTTTTGCCGGTTCGCAACAGGCGGCCCACACGACACCCATTTATGTCACCGTCGATGGAAGCGGTTTTCACAATCCCGAAACCGCCGACCGCTACCTGAAGCTGAGCGAAAGCTATTTGCGGGAAATTGAACAGGAACTGGAAAAAGAAAGCTCAAACCCGGAATTTCAGCTGTGGCATTACAAAAAAGGCCTGAAAACCCGGATTGCCGAAACACGGGAGGTGATCGAGGGCTTGAAGAAGAGGTTAAAATAGAAGTGAGAAATGAGACAAGAGAATAAAGACACAATCGCGATCAGTGGTCTTTATTCTCTTGTCTCCCCTCTCTTGTCTATTGATTCCGAACCACCAGCATGCCTTTCGTCCAGCGAACCAACTCGTTGAGCATGGTCTGAGCGGATCGGTGACTGGTTTCATTGGGCTGAAATTCGGATTCGTCGTTGATAAACTGATCGAAGAAGGGGAAATTCACCGCTTCAAAGAGCGGGACAATTTTCAGCGCGATCAGGTCGGATTTCAGTTGGACAGTTGCCCGGGTTCCGGCCGAAATCCCGCCGTAACTGACAATTCCAGCGGCTTTATAGGCCCATTCCTGCAACAGGAATTGCAGGGCGTTTTTCAGCGGAGCCGGGTATCCGTGATCGTATTCGGCCGTTACGAAAATGAAGGCATCGGCTTCATCAATTTTTGCACTCCATTTTTTGGTGTGCTCGTGCTCATACTGCTTCAGCCGCGGGTGAGCAGGCTCGTCCATAAACGGCAGGTTAATTTCGGCCAGATCCAGCACTTCAACGTTAAATTCGCCGTGCTTCCGGGCTAAATCAGCAATCCAGGCGGTGACCAGCGGCCCTTTGCGACTGGGCCGGACGGTCGAGTTAATAATTTTCAGGTTGTACATACGATTGGTTAAATTGGATTCGCAACGCGCGGCCACTCCGTGCGGCTACAATTCCCCAATGTCTTCGTTCCAAACCTCCGGTTTTTGAGCGATAAACAGGTTCATCATGTCGACGCATTCCGGCAGATCGAGGTCGATGACTTCGACGCCGTGTTGTTCCATGAACTCCCGCGCTCCGGCAAAGGTTCGCGACTCGCCCACAATCACCTTCGGAATTTTGAATTGCACGATCGTTCCGGCACACATGTAGCACGGCATGAGCGTGGAGTAAATCACGGTGTTGCGGAACGAGCCCACGCGCCCGGCGTTGTTGAGGCAATCCATTTCGCCGTGCAGAATCGGGTTGTTTTCCTGCACCCGCTTGTTGTGGCCCGATGCCACCAGTTCACCATTTTTCACCAGCGCCGAGCCGATGGGAATACCGCCCTCCGAGAGGCTTTTCCTTGCCTGCCGAATGGCTTCCTGCATGAATTCGTCGTTCATAATTTTATCTGAAATTCCCCCGGTTAAAACCCCGGGTAGTGATTCAACGCTTACGGCGCTCTTTACCGGATTTGGCGGTTTTTGCAGCCTTCTCTCGTTGACTTCCTGCCGAACCGGACCGTCGGGCTGCCCGGCTTTCACCGTCGTTGTTTTCCCGGCGCGTCAGGCGGTTTTTGAGCGAAAGTTTTACCGCTCCTTTGTCTTCGACCAGCCACAAATCCAGACTCCGCCGGGCCAGATTGGCTTCTTTCACACGTACTGTTACGGCATCGCCAAAGGCAAAAATCCGTTTGTTCCGTTTGCCGATCAGGCGGTAATTGTCCTTGTCGAATTCGTAGAAATCGTCGCCCAGATCGGTCATTCGCACCAAACCTTCCGCACTGGTTTCGGTGATTTCAACGAACAGCCCAAAATCCGTGACGCCCGTAATGATGCCGTTAAATTCCTGATCCTGATCCATCCGGTTCATGAATTCAACCTGCTTGTACTTGATGGACGCCCGTTCGGCTTCCACAGCCACGCGCTCGCGGTCGGACGAATGCTTGCATTTGGCTTCGTATTCCTCTTTGTCGACCGATTTACCGCCGTCCAGGTAATGCTGCAACAGCCGGTGAGCCATCATATCGGGATAGCGACGGATCGGCGACGTAAAGTGCGAATACCGCCGGAACGACAAGCCAAAGTGGCCAATGTCCTCGGTGCTGTAACGCGCCTTGGCCATCGTTCGGATAGCGAGTTGCTGCAAGGCGTTCTGCTCCGGCTGCCCTTCCAGGCTTTCCATCATCGTGTTGAACGACTTCGAGAGCTCTTTTTCGCTGTCAATTTTGAGTTTGTACCCAAACCGCCCGGCAAACGTGGCAAACGTCTTCAGTTTCTCGAAATCCGGCGAATCGTGTACCCGGTAAACCATTACGTTCGGGTGTTCTCCGCGCGACAGACCGTGGACAAATTCGGCCACCCGTTTGTTGGCGAGCAGCATAAATTCCTCGATCAGTTTGTGCGCATCTTTCCGGATTTTCGGATACACCGACAGCGGCACGCCATTTTCGTCGAGCTTGAATTTCACTTCCACGGTTTCAAAGTTGATGGCACCGTGCCGAAACCGCTCGTCGCGGAACTTGAAAGCGAGTTCGTTCAACAACCGCAATTCTTCCAAATAATCGCCCTGACCACGGTCGACAATGTCCTGCGCTTCTTCGTAGGCAAACCGGCGGTCGGAATGAATCACCGTGCGGCCAAACCATTCTTTTTTAATTTTGGCATCGGGCGTGATTTCAAAAACCGTCGAAAACGTCAGCTTATCTTCATTCGGACGCAGCGAACACAGGTTATTCGACAGCTTTTCGGGCAACATCGGCACCACGCGATCCACCAGATAAACTGAGGTGCCGCGTTTGAAAGCTTCGTCTTCCAGGGGAGTGCCGGGCTGGATGTAATGCGTGACGTCGGCGATGTGCACCCCGATTTCGTAGTTGCCGTTATCCAAATGCCGGATCGACAGCGCATCATCGAAATCTTTGGCGTCGTCGGGGTCAATCGTAAACGTGGTGATGCCGCGCATGTCGCGCCGTTTGCTGATTTCCTGCTCCGGTATTTTCTCGGAAATGGCTTCGGACTGCTGTTCGACGGCATCCGGGAAATGCACGGGCAAACCGAATTCGGCCAGAATCGCGTGCATTTCGGTATTGTTCTGTCCGGCCTGTCCCAAAACCGCCGTTACCTCGCCTTCGGGCCGTTGACGACCGTCGGGGAAGCGCGTGAGCTTCACAATGACTTTGTCGCCATCTTTGGCTGCGCCGAGTTTGTCTTTCGGAATATAAATCTCCTCGTAAATCTTCTTGCTGTCGGGAACCACCTGCCCGTAATTCGGCCAGGTCGAAATCCGGCCCACGATCTCCGAACGGCCGCGTTCGACAATGCCGACGACCTTGCCTTCGATCCGGCGGCTGCGGTTTTGCGACCCGCGCGAAAAACCGCCCGAATTCGACGATCCGCTCAAGCGCGTGACTTTCACCTTGTCGCCATCGATGGCTCCGTTCAGATCTTCGGTACTGACGTAAATATCCGTGTCACGGTCGCCATTGCCGACAAAGGCAAATCGCGGGTTTACGTGGTCGACGGTGCCTTCAATCGTGCGGTCGTTTTCGTTAAATTGATACGTTCCGTCGGGGTGGCGGGTCAGTTGGCTTTCGTCCACCAATTCGCCCAGCAGGCCGTGGGTAAGCAGTTTCGTTTTTCGGTCGGTGACGTCAAAATTCTCGAGTACGTCGGTTTGGGAAAAGGAATCTTTGCTGTTTATTTCAAAAAAAGCCACAATGTCGTTCTTCATTTCATCGAGAAATGAGTCGGCGGCCGGAACCGGGCGGTTCTGCGGGCTTCTGCGGCTGTGTTGTTCTCTTAGTTTATTTCGGTTATTTCTCATATTTTTCGTTTAAAAAGACGTTGGAGTTTGGAAGAGTTGTTTCGCAGAGTTTAGCGGAGAAAAAGGGAGTTACGCAGAGAAGGAATAAAACTCCGCTTAACTCGTTTTTTCTCCGCTAAACTCTGCGAAACAGCCACCTTTTCACTCCAATCGCGTGATGTGCTGGTCTTTCACCAGCGGGGCGCCCAGGAGTCGCAGGTACACCTGCACCAGCGTCACGATGGACGAGCGGGCGTATTCGCGCACTTTGGCCAGCCCCTGTTTCTGGTAATATACTAAACTGGTTTGGTCGCCCGTCAGTTCGAGCGGTTGGGTGGGCAGGTTCAGAACGGCGGCCAGTAAATCGAGCGGAACGTAATGGCGACTATCGCCAAACCGCCACATTTCCAGCACATCCTGGTGCGGAATGTCCCACGGTTTTCGGCCCGACAACCGGAGCGTAGCCGGGAGTTGGTGTTCATGAACCAGCATCCGGCGACACAGGTACGGATAGTCAAATTCCTTGCCATTGTGGGCGCAGAGAATCAACTCATTCGTCGGGTATTTTTCAATCAGGCTGATAAACTCGCCCAACAGCGCTTCCTCATCGTCGTTGGCCAGCGTTTTTACTTTCAGGAAAATGTTCTCCTCATCGTCCCAGTACAAACCACCAATGCCGATGCAAACGATTTTGCCGTATTCGGCGTAGTAGGACGCCCGGTTGTCGTACCATTTCGCGACCGACCAGTTTTCTTCGTTCTGAAAATAGCTGGTTTTCTGTCCCCATTGCTGCCGTATTCGTTCGTCTAATTCATCGTAGGAAGGGGCTCCGGCAACGGTTTTGATGTCGATAAACAACAGATTTTTAAGGCGTTTTTTCCAGGATACGGGCATGGCAGTGGCAAAAAGACGAATGACAACGGTTAGGTGTGCAGGATTCCGTCCAGTCCCAATTCATGAATCGGAATCAGGTTCTGCTCGGTAATGCTGTCCGGCACGAAGATAAACTTTTTGTCAAAAATCTGGTCGCCAATGTAGTAACTGACCCAATATTGGTTGTTCAGGTGAAACACATCCGGCATGATGGTTTCGACGGCTACGTGCTCATTCGGCTGTAATTCCGCAAAATAATGCCGCAACGTGGAGGTCGTCTGCTGCTGTTGCTGCGTTTCATCCCGAAAACCGTATCCCTTCGAGGTAACAAAGACGTTGCGGATCATTACATTATTTTGATTGATCAGATAAACCTGCCAATCGTATTGATCCAATTCGGTCGGTTTCCGCGCAATCACGACCTGTATTCCTTCGACCGGTAAAAACGAAATATCTCTCTTCATTCAACGTACCCACGGACTTTAGTCCGTGTTTTATGTTATACCGCAAACGGACTGAACGGGGGCGCCCGTGCGATCCGTAGGTACGGAAACCAACTCCATTTCAAACAGGTTGGCCAGGTGTTGGCTAACCCGTTCGGTAACTTCAACCATCGGCACTTCCCGGCCCAGTTCGGCCTGCATCGACGTCACGGCTTTGTCCGCAATGCCGCACGGCACGATGTGATTAAAGTAACTCAAATCCGTGTTGACATTCAAGGCAAAGCCGTGCATCGTTACCCAGCGGCTCGCTTTAACGCCCATCGCGCAGATTTTCCGGGGAATGCCATTCGGGCGGTTTTCCGACGTTTCGTAATCCAGCCAGACACCCGTCAGGCCATCGATGCGGCCCGCATCCAGTCCATAATCGGCCAGCGTTTGAATGATGGCTTCTTCCAGCACGCGCATGTAGCGGTGAATGTCCGTAAAGAAATTATCCAGGTCCAGAATCGGATAACCCACCAACTGACCCGGCCCGTGGTAGGTGATGTCGCCCCCCCGGTTTATTTTGTAATAGGTCGCCCCGATGGTTTCCAGAAAACCATCGTTGGCGAGCAAATGACCTTCTTTCCCGCTTTTTCCCAGTGTATAAACGTGCGGATGCTGGCAGAAAAGCAGGTAATTGGACGTCAGACGGTGTTGGTCGGTTGCCAGAGTCCGGTTGGCAATTTTGGTGGCTACAATATCCGCCAATAACCGCTCCTGATAGTCCCAACCGGCCTGATAATCAATAAGCCCCAGATCCTGAATCTGTACTTTTTTATTGCAGATACTGTTCATTTTAGCGTACTACTTGCGGAAAAAACACCAAAACCGTACGTTTTCGTTCGTATCTATCGAAGCGGTTTTCCGTCTAATAGGAAAAACGACCGATGGCACAGCACAATGAGACCGGCAAACAGGGCGAAGACGAGGCCGTTCGCTACCTCCAGCAGCAAGGCTACGAGATCCTGGAACGCAATTACCGGCACCAACACGCCGAAATTGATTTGATTGCCCAAAAAGGCAAACTGATCATTTTTGCCGAAGTAAAAACCCGAACCGGAACGCGGTTTGGCAATCCGGAAGAATTCGTCAATTCCACCAAAGCGCGGCTGGTGATGAAAGCCGCCGAGCATTATATTTTCGCCAAAGACTGGCAGCACGATGTCCGTTTCGACATTGTGGCCGTGACGGTTTTGCCGGACGAGGTGAACATCAAGCACATCGAAGATGCGTTTTACTAATTTTGTTTCCCATAAAAAAAAAGGTAGTTTCGGGAACAGATTTTACTGATTAGTCAGAAAAATAGTATGCGGTTCCTGGTGTGGCTGATGGCGTTGACTATCAGCACGGTTTATTGTTTTCCGGCCCATCCGAAAAGCGCGCCCTACCGCCCCCGGATGTACACGGTCGAGCAGTTGCGGAGCGACTTTGCGGTGCTTCGGAAGACGCTGGAAGAGCGCCATCCGAGCTTGTACCGGTATGTCCAACGCGAGGAAATGAACCGCCAGTTCGACGCGGTTGCCCGGCAGTTATACCGCCCGATGACCGAAAGTGAGTTCCGCGAATTGCTCCGCCCGCTGATTGTCCAGATTCGCTGCGGCCATACCGACGTGCAGGAATCACTCTATTCCAGTCGTTCTGGAAAGAAACCGCAACCGCAATGGTTACCGTTCGATATTATTCTACAAAACGACCGGATGTTTATCGGACGAAACCGCAGTACCGATTCGTCGCTGGTTTGCGGTACGGAAGTGCTTAAACTGGGCAATCATCCCGTCAAGGAAGTGATTCAGGCCGCTCGGGATCGCTGGCCATCAGACGGTTATAACCAAACCTTTAAAAATTATTTTCTGGAATTATACCACCTGGAGGAAACATACTGGCGGCATTTTGATGGTCATTCGCCCTGGACGATGACTGTGCGCGACACGACCTCGACCGAGCGCATCACCACCGTCCGTCGGCGGCCGGTCAGTTCCGGTGATATTCCCACAAGCTCAATGCCTGAGACAGTGAAACGGAGCCGTAAAAATCGCCACAAAACCGAGACATCCTTTTACGATGAGGATGCGAAACTGCAGCTCATGCGTTCGCTGCATTTCCTGAACGGTGATTCGACGGCGGCCATGTTGATCATCAACGGTTTTGCGTATGACCATTACGAATCCTACCACCGGGACGTTTTTGAAACCCTCGAAAAGCTGAAAGTACAGGATCTGGTGATCGATTTGCGGCAAAATACCGGCGGTAATGCCGAAATCGGTTCGGATTTGATGTCGTATCTGATGAAATCCGATTTCCGCCAGGTCGACCGGGCCGAAAGCCGCGTTCGCCGACCCAATTCCTGCGCGTATTTCGACCGGAAAGAAAAGCGGCTTTTGCGGCAGAATTTCCGGTTTATGAAATCGGAAGCCGGACGCTACCAGTTTGGCAAGTCCAACGTTGGCTGGAACAAACCCGCGTCGGACCACCGGTTTAGCGGAAAAGTGTATATTCTGACCAGCGGCCGAACCTTCTCGGCAGCTTCTATTTTCACCGCCAGCCTGAAAGCCCAGCGACCGGTTACGGTCATTGGCCAGGAAACCGGCGGGGGCGAAGCGGGCTGTAACGGCGGCATCATTCAAACCCTGACGTTGCCTGAAACCCGGCTGCGGGTGCGGTTTCCGGTTTTCTGGATTGCCACCGCCAGCCGAAATCCCGACCAGGGTCGGGGGGTCATGCCCGACTATCCGGTTGATTATTCCGTTACCGACCGGATCAAACAGCGCGACCGCGACATGGAAAAAGCCCTGGAATTGATTCAGGATAACAAACGGAAAGTGACGGCGCGGTGAGTTACTGATGTAAAATAGTATTCAATCTCGTTTTTGATACATTTGTTGTATGGGCAAGCAATCGAACCAATACGACAAAATTTTTAAAGAAAATATTGAAGCCGTCATACCGAGTTTGATGAAAAACTTACTGGGTATTATGGCTCTTTCTTCGGAAGAATTACCCGACGACATTCAGCATACCAAAGAACGCAAGCCGGATGTTTTAAAGAAAATACTTGACAATCAAAACAATACGTTTATTCTTCAAATTGAATTTCAGGTAGTTGATGAACCGGAAATGGTTTACCGTATGGCGGAGTATCACATTATGTTGGCCAGAAAATATAAATTGCCCATTCGCCAGTTTGTGTTATTTCTCGGCTCTGGAACTCCAAAAATGGCAATCCGTTACGAAAGCGATCTCTTAAAATATGAGTTTCCTCTGATTGCATTTTCGCAACTTGACTATCATATTTTCCTTAAATCCAATCAGCCAGAAGAAGTCATTTTAGGTGTCCTGGCGGATTTCAGGGATGAAAGCCCTGACAGCGCGTTGAAGCAGATTATTCAACGTATTGAAGAAACGACCGATGGCGATTTTTCGTTAAAGAGGTACTTTAGCCAGTTGCGCGTGTTAGCGCAGTTGCGTAATTTAGAATTAAAATTGAAAACCGCTATGGATAGTATTGCACAACATATTAGCGAAGAAAGGGATGTTCTCTATTTGCGGGGTCAGGAAAAAGAACAAATTAGGTTTGTGACAAGCTTGCTTAAAAAGAGTGATTTTAGCGTTGAAAAAATAGCAGATCTCGTCAATGTTCCCATTGAGTTTGTCCAAAATATTCAACAGAAGCTTTCTGAGACAAAATAAAAAGGACAAGCCTTCGCAGACCTGTCCTCCTTAATTTATATAAAGCTAACGACCGATTTAAGCCGCGACAACCGCTTCGGCCAATACCAGCACGTTGTTATTCAACACTTCCACAACGCCCCCATCGACGGTAAACGTCTGCGTTCCGGTTCCGGTCGCAATCGTAACCGGCCCCTTCGCCAGCGTGCTGACAATGGGTGCGTGGTCGTTCAAAACCTGAAACTGGCCTTCGGTGCCCGGAAATGTAACCGCCGTTGCTTCGCCGGTGAAGACCTTCTTATCGGGTGTAATGATTTCCAGATGCATTTTTCTTTTATAATAAGATGAAAGATCTGAGAGATGAGACAAAAGACAACCGTTATAACTGCGTCTCTTGTCTCACATCTCTTGTCTTTTAATCTGCACTTATTTGCCTGCTTCCTTCAACAGACGCTCACCTTTGGCGGCTGCGTCGTCGATGGTTCCAACGAGGTTGAACGCGGCTTCGGGCAGGTGATCCCATTTGCCGTCGATGATTTCGTTGAAGCCCCGGATGGTTTCTTCGATCGGTACCAGAACGCCTTTCAAACCGGTGAACTGCTCGGCCACGAAGAACGGCTGCGACAGGAAACGTTGTACCCGGCGGGCCCGGTTTACCGTCTGCTTATCTTCTTCGGAAAGTTCTTCCATCCCGAGGATGGCGATGATATCCTGCAATTCTTTGTAGCGTTGCAGAATCTCTTTCACGCGCTGAGCGGTATTGTAGTGCTCGTCACCCAGAATTTCGGCGGTCAGAATCCGGGAGGTTGAATCCAGCGGATCCACCGCCGGGTAAATACCTAATTCGGAAATTTTCCGGCTCAATACCGTCGTGGCATCCAAGTGGGCAAAGGTTGTCGCCGGTGCCGGGTCCGTCAAGTCATCGGCAGGTACGTAAACCGCTTGTACCGAGGTGATTGAGCCGCGTTTGGTTGACGTAATCCGCTCCTGCATGGTTCCCATTTCGGTCGCCAGTGTCGGCTGATACCCTACCGCCGAAGGCATCCGACCCAACAGGGCCGATACTTCCGAACCGGCCTGCGTAAACCGGAAAATGTTATCGATAAAGAACAGAATGTCACGGCCTTGACCGGTTCCGTCACCATCGCGGAAGTGTTCCGCAATCGTCAGACCCGAGAGAGCCACACGGGCGCGGGCTCCGGGAGGTTCGTTCATCTGTCCGAAAATAAAGGTAGCCTGGCTTTCTTTCAATTCTTCCGAATCGACTTTCGACAAATCCCAGCCGCCTTCTTCCATCGAGTGTTTGAACTCCTCGCCGTATTTAATAATACCGGCTTCGATCATTTCGCGCAGGAGGTCATTCCCTTCACGGGTCCGTTCGCCCACCCCGGCAAATACCGACAAACCGGCGTATGCTTTGGCAATGTTGTTGATCAATTCCTGAATCAATACGGTTTTTCCAACCCCCGCACCACCGAACAGACCGATCTTACCCCCTTTGGCGTATGGTTCGAGCAAGTCGATAACCTTGATCCCGGTGAACAAAACTTCCGTTGATGTCGCCAGGTCTTCGAACTTCGGCGCGTTCCGGTGAATCGGCAAACCGCCGGTGCTCGCCGGTTGGGGAATCCCGTCGATGGCGTTACCCACCACGTTGAACAACCGCCCGCGAATTCCGTCGCCCGTCGGCATGGTAATCTGAGTGCCTAAGTGAACCACGGTCATCCCGCGTTCCAATCCTTCGGTGGCATCCATCGAAATCGTCCGGACACGGTCTTCACCGAGGTGCTGCTGGCACTCCAATATAACTTTTTGGCCATTGGCTTTGGTGACTTCCAGAGCATCCAGAATCGACGGTAGCCGCGACCCTTCGCCCTCGAAACTCACGTCAACAACCGGGCCGATCACTTGCGTGATTTTACCCGTATTCGTTGCTGTTGCAGTTGTCATGCTATGAAGTTGAAATATTTAATAGGAAAAGCGTACTCAATGCGACCGCAAAATTAGATGATAATTTGCTTAAACCCAAGTTGACTTTTAATCTATTTTTAAGATTTTAACGACGAAACCGTTTTTGTTCCAGTTAGTTCGCTGTTAATCGCCCGGGTTACTCCGTTTGCACAAAACAAAGATTTTGGGGACAAACCGGTTTATTCGTTCGCAGAGGGCCTAATCGGCTGTCGTTCTGATGGGTACTCCCGCTCGTTTACCGGTTTTATCCGGATCTTTGCAACATAAACGGACTGATGAGATAGAATTTATCCACAGGCACTAACAAACCGCTTGCAGCGTTGCTATTGGTAGTTTAACCGGCACAATGTAACCCCTTGTCGGTTTATTTTTGACGTATGCTTTTTTTCTGGAAAAACTGGAATACTGCCCACCGGACAACCTACTGGACGGGTTTAGTGCTTTTGGCTGCGGCCATCATTGGGATGATCTGGGCCTGGATGCAAGGCTTGCAGAACGTCGTTCGCTGGGATGTCCTGAGCGACCTGACGGAACTCCCGGCTTCCATCGGCACCTTTACCGACGGACTTTTCGATTATTCGGTGTCGGGCAAAGCCTACATCGTTACCGAACAGTTTGCAGCCTCGGTCATGCAGGTCAATGGGCTGGCGGCCCAATTGGTAACACTGGGAATTTGTGTAGGTATGGCCTTTGTCCTGGCCGCCATTACAGAACTGCCCCGCTGGTATTACCTAATCGCAATGGCGGTTTTAATTGTGCTTCTGGCTACGTTCCGGCTGGAAGTATTGCAACTACCCGGTTTTTTGGGAACGGTTTTGGGAGGTCGGTTCCTGTTTGTCGTGGTGGCGCTGGGATTTGGTCTGGTCAGTTATTATTTCCACGCCTTCCGGCCGGAAATCGAACTGCCCGCCCGTCTCGGTGTTTTTGCGGCCATAACGCTGCTGGGCTGGCTGGTTATTGATCGGTTACCCGGACAACAGTTGCCCGCGCTGGCGTTTGTCGGTTATTCGTTGCCGGGTTTGCTGGTGCTGTCGCTGGGCTTTATTTTCTGGATTTCCCCGGAAATCATTGCGGGACTGGTCTACCTCACCTCCGTGACCCGGACTAACCGCAGCGACGGATCGGGGCGTCCGCTGGGGGTAGCCAACTTTCTGGTCATTGGTTCGCTGTATATTGTGAATCTGGTGCTGATCTGGCTTAATAACACCAAAGTCATTGCCTGGAATCCACTGGTAGTCAGTCCATTTGTCCTGATTCTAATTTCATTGATTTTAGGAATTTGGGGGTTTCGGCAGCAATTGCGCCAGAACGAAACCGCCCTGCCGTTTCGGGATGCCGGGGCGTATTTGTACCTGGGATTGGCACTCATTACCCTCATGGTCATTTCGTATGCCTTTGCGTCCGCCAATGATCCGCTTGTCGAAGCACTGGAGGACGTGATTGTCTATACCCATCTGGCCGCTGGTCTGGCGTTCGTGGCTTACGTGATTTTTAACTTTCTATCCCTGTACCGACAAGGCTTACCGGTTTATAAAGTTTTGTACAAACCAACGCGGTTTTCGGTGTTACAAGCCCGTCTGGTGACTGCCATTGTAACGGTTGTGATCCTGGCGTTCGAAAATTTCTTCCCCATCAGTCAGGCGGTTGCCGGTTATTTTAATAGCGTGGGCGATTACCACGCCGGGACGGGCGAAATTCGGGTGGCCGAGCAATATTACAGTCTGGCCCTGAACAGCGAATTTCAGAATCATAAATCCAATTACGCGCTGGCCTCGCTGGCACTTTCCCAAGACGACAAGGTGACGGCGGTCCATTATTTTCAGCAGGCGTTGTTGAAACAACCTTCGGCCCAGGCGTATGCCGGATTATCAGCGGTTTTGTTGCAGGATAACCTGCTTTTCGAAGCGATTAAAATGTTGCAGCGCGGCATTCGGTCTTTTCCGAAAAACGGTGAATTGCAGAACAATCTGGGCTATCTCTACGCCCGAACCAGCGTGGCCGATTCGGCTTATTATTACCTGGCCGCAGCCGCCGGTAATACGGCCCGGGAAGAAGTTCCGCAAACGAACCTGCTGGCGTTTTGGGCGCGCAATCCGCGACTGATTTCGCTCGATTCGCTGGCACGCACGATGGAAAACCGCTCGTATGAATCCTACGAAGCAAACCGCTCAGCCTTGGCATTTTTCCGCAACCCCACCGACAGCACCGGAGTTCAGCGCCCCAACTGGCTCGATGCCCCACTTACCGACGACGGCCTGAATGTGTCCCGGTTTGCTCAGCTGTATAATTATTCGGTTCAAAACCGCACGACCGACACAACCTTACTGACTATTCTGAACCGGTTGGGGCAGAATCCGGCCAATCAGGATTTTACGGACGATTTGCTGTTTGCGCGGGCTGCAAGCCAGTATTATACCGGCAATAAACGCACGGCTTTTGAGCTAACCGACCAGATTGCCCGCGACAATCAGCGCAATGGCGCTTTTTACAATTTCATTACGGGACTCTGGATGATGGAACAGGGGCTGAACCGCAAAGCCGCCGACATTCTAAGCCAGAACGCCGATACGCTTTCCATCTATTATCAGGCACTCGCACTGACCAAATCCGGTGATCCGCTCATTGCACAATCGCTTTGGGAAACCGCCGGGCAGAACGATCCCGGTGTGCAAACGCTGGCGGAGGTTTTGTACGAAAAAAGACAACCCGCAACCGATCTCGAAAAAGCCTTTGTGTTGCTGTATAACCCCTTGCTCGATCAGCCCGAATCGCAGCGGGCTTTGTACCGATCAATGCGGGACGACAACCTAAAAACGATTGTGGCTTCGGTTTTTGTCAACCGGTTTCTAACTCTCAACCAACCCGTCGTTGCCGAGAGCTGGTACGAACAAATTCCGCAGGAAGCCCGGCTAAATCCTTACGCCGGATCGGCCATGACGATCGCGTACCTGCGTTTGCGGAATGCGAAAGGGCAATATGATCAGACTATCAGCGACGCCCGGCAATCGGTAGTAGCGGCTTTTCAGCCCGAAAAAGATTTCGTTCTGGCGCAGGCTTATCAGGCTAAACGCCAAACCGCTCCGGCCCGATTAGCCTATGAAAATGCCTTAAAACGAGCGCCGTTTAACGCCGAAATCGTAGCGGCTGCGGCCGGTTTTGAACAGCAGAACGGCAGGGCTGAAAAAGCCTATAATCTGGTATTGGAAGCCCTGCCACTGAACGAACGAAACCCGGATCTGCTGAAAATATACGCGCTGCTTTGTCTCGATCTGAGCCTGACTGACTACGCCGACGAGAGCCTGACGCGTCTGCGTTCGGCCACCTCTCCCACCGATTATCAGGCATTTCTGGCCCGCTATCAGGCCAAACGTGCGTTGATTAAAAAACAGCGGGAGTCATTTCAATAAAATCCGTAAGTTTAAGAGGTGGTTTCTCCCCTCGGCCATTATGGAAAAACAACTTCACTGGGTTAAAGAAGCGTTCAGTCGCAGCATCGTCATTATGGATGGCGAAAAGGTGGTCGGTGGCATGCACCGCGATCTGTTGGTTCGGGATGTCGATGCCCATCTGAACGGGGTTCACATCTTTTTCGATGTCAGGGGTTTTCTGGTTCATTCGGTCAATATTCACGACAAAGATGCCGGGGATAAAATCGTTGGCCGGATTGAATTTGAAGGTTTCAACGGTGCCGTGGTTCGGCTGGAGACCGGTGAGAAATATACCTGGCAGCGGGAAAACTTCATGATGCACGAATGGAGTATCGTGGCCGACACGCCGGAATCAAAAACCGGGAACGAAATCATCCATTACGACCGCACGCGGATGTTTCTGGCCGATGAAGGGACCATTGAACTGGTGACTGCCCTGCCGAATGCCGAAATGCTGATATTGACGGGTTTGTTTGTCCGAAATTATTTTCTGCGTCGACGCAAAATTGCCGCTACGTAGCCAACTCTGTCATGCGGTTTTCGTATGATGCTGTTCCCAATTGATCATGAACAAAAATATTATTGAAACCAACGAAATCTCGAAACGGTACGTGATGGGCAGCGAGGTCATCGAAGCGTTGAAATCGGTGACCATTACGATCAAAAAAGGAGAATACGTTGCCTTCATGGGGCCGTCGGGTTCGGGGAAATCGACACTGATGAACATCGTGGGCTGTCTGGATACGCCGACCTCCGGTACGTATATTCTGAACGGGCTGGACGTCAGTAATATGAGCGAAAACGCGTTGGCCGAAGTGCGGAACAAGGAAATCGGTTTTGTGTTTCAGACCTTTAACCTGCTACCCCGCCAGACCTCGTTGGAAAATGTGGCCCTGCCGCTGATTTACGCCGGTTTTAACAAAGCCGACCGAACTGAAAAGGCCATGCAGGCGCTCAAAAACGTAGGACTCGAACACCGGGCGGGCCACCGACCCAACGAGCTTTCCGGTGGGCAACGCCAACGCGTGGCCGTGGCGCGGGCGCTGGTCAATGACCCGAGTATTCTGCTGGCGGATGAACCGACCGGTAACCTCGACAGCAAGACGTCGTACGAAATCATGGATTTGTTCGATCAGATTCACAGCAAAGGCAACACGGTGATCATGGTGACGCACGAAGAAGACATCGCCGAATACGCCCACCGGATTGTCCGGCTACGCGATGGCCTGATCGAAACGGACCTCATCAACAAGAATATCCGCAAGGCCAAGGCATTTATTCAAACCGCCGAAGAGCACTGATCGACCGGTTTTCTCTCCTTCCAGCCTATTTCCGGAAACCCTAAAAAATGTTAAAAACCGGGTAAACTATCCTAAAATCGGTTAGTTTGCGTTCGGATGATAGCACCGGTTTCCAGCGCAGATGAAAAAAACACTACTTTTCTTTTTGGTATTGCTGTCGGCAATCGGCCACGCTCAGACGATCCGGAGCGGTTCGGTGGTCGATAAAAGCAACCAAAAACCGATCGTTTCGGCTACGGTACAGAACACCTCGCTTTCCCGGGCGACGATGAGCACCGAAACCGGACAATTCCGGATCACGGCTTCCCCGAATGACACCCTGCTAATTTCGTGTATTGGGTATAAAACCGTCCAGCTAATTGTTCCGATCGATGAGCAGGAATTGATCGTTGAGCTGATTCAAGACGTAAAAATGCTGAACGAAGTAGTGATCAAAGGCTGGACCGAAAGCCGGTTCAAGCAGGAATTCATGAAGTTGAACATTGCCCCAAAACCAGTCATCGAAATCAAGACCGCCCCGGAACTGGTGGGTGTATCCCTCGGCAACGTCGGGCGAATGGGGTACGATTACGCGACTCTGGCTCCTAAAATGACATTGAAAGGCCCGATTTCTGCCCTCTATGGCCGGTTCAGTAAAGAAGCCAAAAACGAGAAGAAACTCCAGCAGTTCAACCAGGCCGAATTAAACAAAAAACGGTATCAGGCGCGTTTGGATCCGATCTGGATTTCGCGCATTACGGAACTGAAAGAAGAACGGCTGACAGCGTTTATGCAGTTCTGCAAACTCCCCGAAAAATTCGTTCTGGAAGCCAATGAGTACGATTTGATCGTAGCCATTCGCGGTTGCCTGAAGGATTTTCTGGTTCAGGAAAAAGGCTAACGTACCCACGGACTTTAGTCCGTGTTTTTTGAGAATTTCATAAAGCGGGCCCACAAAAAAACACGGACTAAAGTCCATGGGTACGTTAACAAATCGCTTTTTTTCAGGTTGTTGATTGATGAGAGATTCCTCTGTGCTCTCATGTCTTTTCTCTTTGATCGTAAACCCAATCAATTATGAACTTACTGAAAATCACGCCGTTTGCGCTGCTTTTTTTCCTCGGAACGGCTTTCGCTCCTTTACACCACGGTTGGGCCGATTACGACCAGACCAAAGTGCTGGATTATACCGGAATCATCGAAGAATCGAAGTATGAAAATCCGCACGCTACAGCCAACGTAAAAGATAAAGACAAAACCTGGTTTGTTGTTTTGGCTCCTCCGAGCCGGATGCAGGAGCGGGGCGCCACCGCCGACATGCTGAAAAAAGGCGTTTCATTGCGGGTCGTTGGGTATCCGCATAAAACTAAAAAAGGCGAAATGCGCGCCGAACGTATTTTCATCGACGGCAAGAAAGTTGAACTGCGGAAATGAGGCTGACCTTTCCCGTCGAGTGGCTGCAATGGGTTGAAAATACCACTTTGGCCGTTGTCATCCGCCAATCGACGTGGTTGTATCCCGGTCTCGAAATCGTGCACATTACCGGGCTTGCTCTCCTCGTTGGTGGGGCGTTTCTGTTCGATTTCCGCTTGTTGGGTTTCTCCAAAAAAATACCGGTTTTCGATCTGGCAACGCATGTTTTGCCTTGGTCAAGGCGCGGATTGGCGCTCGTCATTCCGTCCGGAATGCTGCTTTTTACGACCAATGCCGAAGCGCTGGGCAACGATCCGATGTTCGGATTGAAGCTGTTCCTGATTCTTGTCGCGGGCATTAACGTGGCTATTTTCCACCGGATCACGTTTCGGGCGCCCGCCGGCTGGGAGTCGGGCGCAACGCCAATTGGGGCCAAAGTGGCCGCCATTGGTTCGCTGCTGCTCTGGCTGGCAACCATCACCTGTGGCCGTTTGCTGGCCTACTAATAAATCAAAATTTGAATAAAAACGAAAAGCCAACGATCTAATCGCTGGCTTTTCGCACGTGGAAACTGATTACCGGATCGGACAAAGATGCCAGTCCTGATCGGGGTCACAACGTTGCTTTGACGTTTGATTGCTCATGATGGTTGATCATTTATAGTTCCTACTACTAGGCAGGTTAGCACTTATTCCACTAAATGGAAAGTTGCTAAGGGTTCATCGAGCCTGTCTCTCCCCCTTTCTGTATAAACCATCACACCGGCAACCGGGAATTACTTTTGCAAGTAATCAAGATGATGATGCAAAAATAAAAGGCGGTTTTTTATATTCCAAACTAAATCTATATTATTTATAGGATAATATTTTAAAACGTTCGCCTGTTGCCCCAGAATCCCCTGAATGGGACTGCGACGCGCGGTTGATCCGGATTCAAAAAGTCCGGCACTGGCCGATCGGAACTTAGGGGCAACAGGCGAAATCAGACATTCTACTCAACTGACTGAACCTGAGGCTGAACTGAAACGCCCTGATCAACCTGGATGATGTACGCTTTTCCGCCCGCCCGCTCAATGGCTTCGGCCACTGCTTCCGGGTTTTCGGGCGCGTAGGCAAACATGCAGCCGCCACCGCCGGAACCGTTGATTTTGCCGCCGTAAGCCCCGGCCTTGAGGGCTTCTTCAATCATTCGGTCGATTTTGGGGGTCGAGACACGCTTGGCTTCCCGCAGGCTGGTTTGATGAATCGTTAACAAAGCACCCAGTCGCTGGTGGTCGATGATGCCCGTTTTGAACATAGTCAGGGCTTCCTGCAATACATCGCGGTCGGACAGGTTGCCTTTCAACAGCACGGTTTCGTCCGGCGTCAGCAAGTGGCGGTATTCGTCCACTTTTTCCTGTGGACACGAATCAAGTGAAAAACCGGGATCGTACTGCCGGATTTTCTCCATCGCTCCCAGCATCCCGAATTTGACGTGCCGCAACACGCCAATGGTGTCTTTCGGCTGGCGCGAATCACCCAGCACAAATGTGCCCAACTGAGACTGAAACGACTCAAGATGAATGGCCGGTTTGGATTCAAGGTAAATCACCCCGCCAACCGCCGTGGCGTAATGATCCATCATACCACCGGGTTCGCCAAATTCCAGGATTTCGGCCCGGTACGCGAGTTCTGCCAGCTGCCTGGGCGACAACGGCTGCGGATTGTCAGCTAACTTACTGAGAATAGCTAACCAGGTGATCAACAGCGCCGAGGAACTGGAGGTGCCGGAATTGATGGGAATATTGCCCCGGACTTCGCCCTGAATTCCGCTGGAAAACCGAAAACCTTCCCGCAGCAACACATTGATGGCCGAGCGAAAATAGTCGCGGTCGTGCTGGTACGAAAGCGGAAAGGTGCGTAGCGAAAACCGCTCCTCCGCGTCAATGTCGGGCAGAAACAGCCGAACCTCCGGTTTGGTGGTGGGCTCAGCTGTAATTTGGATTCGTTTGGAAATGGCCGCAGCAATAACCGGTAAACCGAGGTAATCCTGGTGTTCTCCAAACAAACAGATACGACCGGGCGTGGATATAGAAAGGGGTAAAAACATAGCCAAATCAATCACAAATTAGGGTAATCGGGAAAAATCAATCGAGGGTGCTTTTTGGAGCGGTTTCCGGGTAAAGTCCGTATTGAGCGGAATGTTGTTGTCGAAAAAACCGCAGTTTTTCAGGAAGAATTGCGTTTCACCGGCTTGTAAACCGCCCGCGTAATCGAGCCGAAAGCCCGCCCGGGCGGTGGCGTCGCCGGTAAATTTGGCCCTAATAATTTCCTGCCAGTTTCCTTCCCTGCTTCGGACCCACTGATTCCCAAAGGTTACCTGTCGGGTTGTGTTACCCGTGTTGGGCATGAAATTCTCCAAAAAAGAGTGAAACGATGTTAAATACGTCGTGGTTTTGGGTCGTTTGAAACTGGCGATCAACTGCCAGTCTTGCTCGCTGGAATCCGAGAAATACGCCGTGTAAGTCGTATAGCCGTTTTCCGTTGGCCGGCCCCGGAGCAAAAACCGGTAGGTGTGGCCCGCTTTCCAGTTGTAACGCCGGTAGCTTTGCCCGCCCGAACCTTCGTTTCCGAAATCGTTGGTCGTAACGCCCTCGCCTTTTTTCTCCAGCAAAATTTTCTGGTCGTCGGGAATGTCTTTGGGATTATCGGTTTTAAATGGGCTCCAGACCGAAAACAGAATCCGGCGCTCCGTCGGCGAATTCACCTGCATGCCGAAATACCCTTCGGCAAAACCGTTCGCCATGAAGTAGGAACCCAGCACGTCGTTGCCTTCGGCAACCGTAATTTCGTTGTAAAACCATTCGGAATCGACATGCTCCGGCGTGGTATATTTCAGGTGAACCGACGGCCCGCGACGACCCCAATGGAAATAATTGCCGTTGTTGTTACGGACAAAACCCGTCTTTTCGTCCACCATATCCCCGCTGATGCCCAGTTCGCGGAACTGCCCGAACGTGGCACCGGTTTTCGCCAAACCCTGAACGTCGATTTTGACGTAACCCGGTTTTGGCACCGCCCATTCTCCGAGGTAATATTCCTTCTCTGCGCTGCCGCCGGCCGAAAACTCGACCGGTTTTCCCAACAAACTGACCCGTAGCTTGCTTTCGCCTTCCGGAACGCTGAGGGTTGCCGAGAGTTTCAACTTCCCGGCGCGGTCGAAGCGGATGTAGATGGAAACCACGCTTTCCGAAGACGTCCAGCCGGTTAATCCGTCGTTGGTGATTTTCTCGGAACCGCTGCCCGACTTCGAAACCCAGGCATTGCCGCCGAGGGGAACCGCCAACCGATTCGCGTCGTGCGAACCGGTTGCCGGGGTAATCAACCAACTTACTAGAAAAAGGATCGGGGTCAGGACATTCATCAGCAAATCACTACAATGGGTTCTGTTTCAGGTTGGAATTTAAGATAATTTCGGCTTCCGGAATCAGGTGAACCACTTGTTTGTCGTCGGCAGGAACGGTTTGCTGGCCGGTCGTGGTGTTGTGATAACCGGGATAATTGCGAACCAGACTCCGGCCATTGCGGTAGAGGTCGTAGGCGCGGTGGCCTTCAAACGCCAGTTCGAGTCGACGTTCCTGCAACACCACGTCCAAAACCGTCGGCAATCCTTTCAGGTCGGCTGTCGAATAAAGCTCCGTTCCGCTCAGGCCCGCCCGTTGGCGAATCAGGTTCACATCCGCGATCGCCTTGTCCGGTGCGCCGGTTTTGGCGTAGGCTTCGGCCCGGTTCAGGTACACTTCCGACAACCGCAGCAGAATCGGCGAACTGAGTGTGGCAATACCGCCCTGGTTGGAAAATTTCGTGACGTACACTTTGTCAATCCCGTTCCGTTTTTCCTGCGCGCCCTGCGCCGTCAGCTTCTTCACGATAAACGACCGGCGTTTGTCGTTCGGAAATTTGTTCACCAGATCCTGGTAATCCTGCGACGCGTAAACCTCGCCCCAGCCGACACCACCCGGCGACGTATACAGCATCGATCCCAGCGAACTCCAGGCGCGGTCGTCTTTCAGCGTGTGTTTGATTGCCAGAATGACTTCCTTATTTTGCTCGTTTTCCACCGTGTAAAAATCCGGCACCTGCGTCGGTGTCGCCAGCGTAAACCGGTTTTCGGTAATCACCAGATCGGCGTATTTGATGGCGTTGGCATTGTCGTTCATGTAGAGATACACCCGCGAAAGGAGCGCATTGGCGGCCGCGGCCGTGGCATAACTGCTGGTCCGCGAAACCGTCATCAGTTTGGCGGCTTTCTGCAACTCACTGACCACAAACGCATACACCTCTTTCACCGTCGCCCGGGCGGCATTGTCGTCCGCTTTTGTATCGGTTTTGATGATCACACCCAGATTCGTTTCCGGACTCTGGTTGTAAGGCCGCCCGAACAACCGGACCAGATCGAAATGGACACTGGCGCGCAGGAAAATATTCTCGCCCAGAATCTGGTCCATTTCTTTTGACGTTCCTTCCTGAACCGCCCCGATCACTTTGTTCGCACCGACGATAATCTGGTAAGCTTTCCGGTAAATCTGGAGCGCGTTGGCCTGATCGGAGGTGTGCCGGTAGGTGTACGTCAGGAAAAGCGCGTCCGTGGTTGTTCCGCTGAGCGTCAGGTTGTCCCCCGGATATTCGTTCATAATGAACAGGTTACGGGTATAATCGGATTCTTTGAGAAACGTATAATTCCCGTCGGTTGCCGCCCGTAGACCCTGCGCACCTTGCAGGATGGCTGATTCAGACAAACCGTTATAGGGTGTTGTATCAATTTCGCAGGCGGTGGTTACCACCACACAACCCAGCAATAAAAAGCGCGAAAGAGTGAATTTCATGGGTGTTGATGATTAAAAGTTAAACTGGAGACCAAAGACCAACTTCCGGCTGAATGGGTATTTCGTACCTACTTCGCCCGTCTCGGTTACGTCGGGATCAATGCCGGAAAACTTCGTGATCGTGAACACGTTATCCGCCGAAACCGACAGCCGGACACCGTCCAGTTTGGCTCTGCTGACCAAAGCCGCTGGCAAATCATACGTCAAGCTGATGTTGCGCAACCGGAGGTAATTGCCATTTTCCAGAAACCGGGATGAGGGGCGTTGGGCATTGTTGTTGCCGCCGATGACGTATTTCGGATGCGTGGCAATGTCGCCCGGCTGTTCCCAGCGGCTCCAGCCATCCTGCAGCGCCATGAGGTTGTAGCGGTCGTAAGCGCCGTCGTTGTCGAACAGGTTCCGGTCGCCGTTGTACAGAATAGCACCGGTGCTGTAGGTAAAGAACGCGTTCAGTTCCAGCCCTTTCCAGCTCAGCACCTGCCGAAAACCGCCGAACAGTTTGGGGTTGGCGTTGCTGCCGATAAACTGGATCGTCGCGTCGTTGTAATTGGTCGTGGTGGTGCTGGTTCCGTCGGTGCCGACTTTCTCCCAGAGCGGCCCACCGGTTTGCGGATCGACGCCCATCCACCGACGCAAATACCAACTGTTGAGCGGCTGATCGAGGGCATACGGACGCTGGCCGTTGGCGACCAAAACCCGGTCGCCGTAGAGGGCCGTCACCGCGTTGCGGTTTATTCCGGCATTGATGTCCATGCGCCATTTCAGGGCGGTTTTCTGCAAAATATCCGCCGACAAAACCACTTCCAGCCCTTTGTTTCGAACCGCTCCCACGTTTTCGGTTATGAACGAATAACCGCTGGTTGCCTGCAAGGGACGATTAAACAATAGGTTGTTGGTCAGACGGTTATACAGATCGACGGTGATCGACAGCCGGTTCCACAAACTGGCGTCGATCCCAAAGTTGGTGTTGTTCGACACTTCCCACGACAGGTTCGGGTTTTCGATCCGGGTCGGATAGGCCGACGGAATACCGGCGTATTGCCCGGTCAGGTTATACAAACCCTGCGCGGCATAATCGTTGATGCCGTCGGCGTTCCCGGTGGTTCCGTAACTCAGCCGGAATTTGAGATTGGTCAGCAACGGATTGCTGCGCAGAAACGCTTCGTTCGAGGCATTCCAGGTCAGGCCGACGGCATAGAAATTACCGTATTTCTTATCCCGGCCAAACTTGGACGAACCGTCCCGGCGGAAGGAAGTGGTGACGAGGTATTTGTCCTGATACCCGTAGTTGGCCTGAAACAGGTACGACGAAAACGCATTGTCGGTTTTGGTACCGCCGATGGTTTCGGGTTGTGAGGTCGCATCCAGAATGCTCAGGCCCGAGAAAATCCCTTTTCCGGTGGCCGCCAGTGATTCGTAATAATAATTCTGGAATTCGTAACCGGCCAAACCGTCCAGCGTATGTCCGCCCTCGAAACTATGTTTAAACCGTAAGAGGTTAGAAGTCAACAAAGTATAATCGCGTGTATTGGTTCGGGAAAGCCGCCCCTGCACATCCAGCGCACTGGGGCCGCGCATGTCCTGACTGCTCTGGCTGCCGTAATAAGTGGTCTGTCCACGGTTGGTCGTCGTCAAGGTCAGCCAGGGCAACAGGTCGTATTCGGCTTTGAAAAGCACATCCGCCGACATCGTGTTTTCATTGAACGTATTGAACTGGCGGTTGTAAATGAAGTTGGCGTTATCGCGGCCATACCATTTTTTCGCGCCCGTCACCGGGTTATACGGTTGTCCGTTGTAGTAGGGATCGTCGTAGGGCAGGTAGGTGTAAGCTGCATAAAGCCCGCCGTTGCTGTTGTCATAACCGCGTGTATACAGCCCGGCGGTATTCAGACTGACCCGGAATTTGTCGCTGATGTTGTGGCTGAAATTCAACCGTCCGCCAAACCGGTCGAGCCCGGTTCCCTGCAAAATACCCTGTTCCTTGTAGTAGTTGCCACTCAGGAAAAACTTGGTTTTGTCGCTCCCACCCGACGCACTCAGTTCGGCCAGCGTGTTGGTGGCTGTCCGAAACGCCTGATCGAACCAGTTGGTGTTGGCATTCGCTTCGGGCGTGGGCAGATAATCGTTGAGAACCCCCGTTGGCCGGTCGCGCTGGAATACTTTTTTCTGTAAATCATACAGTTGCGGGCCGTCCAGCAACCGGAAGTTGCCCAGACTCAAGGTGCCAACGCCCTGATTCAGACGCGCGGTCAGGCGGGTTTTGCCGGAAGCCCCCCGGCGGGTCGTGATCACAATAACGCCGTTGGAAGCCCGTGCGCCGTATAGCGCCGTTGCGGAAGCATCTTTCAAAACCGTCATCGATTCGATGTCGCTGGGGTTTGGAATCCCGCCAATGACGCCATCGACGACGTACAGCGGATTGGAACTGGCGGTCAGCGTCCCAACACCCCGGATCAACACTTTGGGGGGCGTACGCGGGTCGCCGGAACTGTTGCCGACAAACACGCCAGCCGCTTTTCCCTGCAATAGTTGGCCAACGTTGTTGGCCGTTACGTCTTTCAGTTCTTTGGCCGTTACGACCTGCGCCGAACCGGTCAGGTTGCGCTGGTTCGTCGTGGTATAGCCCATCACGACCACCTCGTCCAGCATGGTGTCGGCTTTTTTGAGCGTGATTTCCACCGTCGTGCGGTTTCCGACCGTAACGGTCGTTCCCTGATACCCAATCGAGCTGATTTCCAGCACATCGGCTGGCGTTGCGCGAACGGAGAAGGCCCCTTTATCGTCGGTGGTGGTTCCCTGCGTGGTTCCCCGGACGATGATGGTGGCACCCGGCAGCGGTTGTCCGGCATCGTCGCGGACCGTGCCCCGAAGGCCTGACTGCGCATAACCGCAAACGGTTACCGATAGCCACAGAAGTAAACTTACGGAAAGCTGTTTCATGTGTTGGTTGATTGATAAAGTGGAGCGTTAACAAGCAAAAGGAAAGGGCTTAGGGCATTGGGTAAAGGCAACGGAAGGGTGTCCGGGTCAGAACCAGACGGTTCCAACCCGGTCGGGTAGTTGAGCAAATCAGGTTATTAATAAATTTCGTTCAGGCCGAAAATGGGGCGGTTTGTTTTCCACTTTCCGCGCGTGAAATCCGGGATTTCAATCGGTTTGCTGCCCTGCGCAATCGACTGTTCCGACAGCGGGCTAATGGCGCTCCAGACAGCGGCATCGTACACATCGATCGGCGGAGCGGTTTGGGCTTTGATGGATTCGATGAAGGCCCGCATCACGAAGAAATCGATACCGCCGTGGCCACCGCTCTGGGCGGTTTGGCCATGCTGTTTCCAGAGCGGGTGATCGTATTTATCCTGATACCCCGCAAACGGTTCCCACTGGTGCGGTTTCGGGCTTGTTCCTTCCAGGTAAATCGTTTTGCCGTCGTCCATCCAGATGCCCTGCGTTCCCTGCGCCCGAAAACCGAGTGAGTAAGGCCGGGGTGAGTTCGTATCGTGCATGATCACGATGTTTTCGCCATTGGCACAGTTGACGACGGTCGTCACCACATCGCCCAACTTGAAATTGACTTTGGCGTTGGGATGATCAGGCCCACCCTTATCGACGATGTATTTGTGCAGGCTGCGGGCTTTGGTGGCGGTTGAGGTCAGCGACAAAAACCGGTTGCCGCGGTTGATGTTCATCCAGTGAGCCACGGGGCCGAGGCCGTGGGTCGGGTACAAATCACCGTTGCGATCGACGGAGTGCTGCGTCCGCCAGCGGGCTTCGGAATAGGCTTTCTCACCAAATTCGACGCCTTCTTTACCCATGCCGCCATTGAATTTGACGTTCCGCAGATCGTGCTGATAGCCGCAGTGAGCGTACAGCATTTCGCCGAACATGCCCTGACGGATCATGTTCAAAACCGCCAGTACATCGCGCCGGTAGCAGACGTTTTCCAGAATCATGCAGTGCGATCCGGTTTTCTCGAACGTATTGACCAGATCCCACGATTCTTTGAGGGTGACCGTCGCCGATACTTCCACGCCCGCATATTTCCCGGCTTTCATGGTGGCAACAGCCATCGGAACGTGCCATTCCCAGGGCGTCGCGATCACAACGCCGTCGATGTCGTCGCGCTTAAGCATGTTCACAAAATCCTCCCCGCCTTTGGTGTAGGCCACCGGCGTTTTCTTGCCACTTTTTTCGATCATGGCGTTGGTGCGGCTGATGGCTTCCGGATCCGGATCACAAATGGCCGTAATGACCACATCATCGCGGAAGAGTGCCTGACGAACGTGACTGCGGCCCCGCGAACCGACTCCAATAAAAGCCAGCCGAACCTGCGACAAAGCCGACGGGTTGGAAGCCGCTGCAGCTGGTTCGAATAACGAAGGAATAAAGGGTGCGGCCGCCGTACTGAGGGCAGCGGTTCGCAGGAAGTTTCGGCGTGAAGAGGTCGGCATGGCTTACGTTAGGGTTACCTTTTGTGAAGGAATTTGAGTTAGTTGATTTCGAAAATTGAAGAAAAGGTAACAATTGATCAACCAAAACCGGGAACTCATAAACCTGATTCTGACGGTTTTGGCTTGTGCAAACGTTTGTTCTGAGGTGTGCAAACGTTTGTGCAAAACCGAAGAAAATTTCGGGATAATGGACAAAAAGCGTAAATTGTAAGGCAGACAGCGAATCAACATGAAAGATGTTGTTACCATTAAAGAGATTGCCCGTCAATTAAATGTATCGCCATCTACCGTATCCAGGGCGTTGCAAAACCATCCCCGTATCAGTGCGTATACCCGCGATGCCGTTCATGCGCTGGCCGATCAGTTAAAATACCTGCCCAGCACGACGGCCCGAAATCTCCAGCGGGGCCGAACGGGCGTGATTGGCATGGTGTTGCCGGAAATCCGGGAGAACTTTTTTTCGGAAGTCATCAACGGCGTGGAAGAACTGGCGTTTGAACACCACATGACCGTTGCTCTGTACCAATCCCACGACCGGTTTGACCGCGAGAAGCAGATTCTGACGGTTTTGGCTTCCAACCGGGTCGATGGGGTGTTGTTATCAGTTGCGAAGGAGACCCAGCAGATTCACCACATTCAGGAAGTATTGGATCGTCAGATTCCGCTGGTGCTTTTCGACCGCATTCCGCCCCACATTGCGGCCCATCAGGTGGAATGTAATATGGAGAAAGGGGCGTATGAAGCCACCAAATGGCTCGCCCGGCGCGGTCACCGACGCATTGCACTGCTGAACGGCCCGCACGCCCTGATCGCCAGCGAGGAGCGGTATCGGGGTTATATTACGGCGTTGGTGGAAGAAGGATTGCCGGTTGAAAATGCGCTGATCAAGCGAAGCGACCTCACGACGCCGGAAACCGCCCTGAAAATGAACCAGCTTTTGTCATCGACAACCCGACCGGATGCCGTATTAACGTTCAATGATTACGTAGCATTGGATGCCATGCAGGTTTGCCGGAATTACGGGCTGGTGGTCAACCGCGACATTGCATTTGTGAGCTTTGCCAATCTGCCCTTGAATACCTATCTCGAACACCCGCCCCTGGCGTCGGTGGAGCAGCATCCCTACCAAATCGGGTTTATGGCGGCTGAAATCCTGCTGAACGTCATCAACGGAAAAATAGCGCCGACGGATTTGCAGAAGGTCATTCTCGAACCGGAGCTCGTGATCCGGGGACAGTAGGAAGTCGTGTAGGTTCAGGCCCGAATCACTTCACCAGCACTTTCCGCCATTTTTCGTACGCATCGCGATAGGCTTCCTGCGCCCGCATATCGGGTTCAATGGTCCGGGTCACTTTCAGGCCCGTAAAGGCTTCCTGACGGTTTTTGTAGATACCGAGTCCCAAACCGGCACCACGGGCAGCTCCCTGAGCGCCATCGGTGTTAAAGAGCTGAATTTCAGCACCAGTCAGGTTAGCCAGCGTGTCGCGAAAGAGCGGACTCAGGAACATGTTAGCTTCTCCGGCACGGATGGTTTTCAGCCCAACACCAACCTGCTCCATGACCTGAATGCCGTAATAAAATGCAAAAACGATGCCTTCCTGAGCCGCCCGAATCCAGTGGGGAAGACTGTGGCGGGTCAATTGCAACCCATGGAACGAAGCGCCCGGATCACGGTTTTCGAGTACACGCTCGGCCCCGTTGCCAAACGGCAGACACAGCAAACCGTCGGCTCCGACGGGCGCGTGACTCGCCAATTCGTTCATTTCGGCGTAACCGACCGTTCCGCGCAGCAACTGATTCCGCAGCCAGCTATTCAGAATGCCGGTTCCGTTGATGCAAAGCAACACGCCATAACGCGGGGCTTCCGGCGTGTGGCTCACGTGCAGAAAGGTGTTTACGCGCGACTGCGAATCGTATTTGGCCTGATCACTGACCCCATAGACTACGCCCGACGTTCCGGCGGTGGCCGCAATTTCGTTGGGTTCCAGGACGTTGAGCGAGAACGCGTTGTTGGGCTGATCGCCCGCCCGGTAGGTTATGGGGGTTCCGGCAGCCAGACCCAGCTCGCTGGCGGCTGTCGACGTCAGTTCACCCTGAACCGAAAAGGTCGGTTTCAAATCGGCGACGAGCGACGGATCGAAGCCGAAATAATCGAGTAAAAAATCCGCCGGTTTTCCGCCCTGAAAATCCCAGAGAATCCCTTCCGACAAACCGGAGGGCGTCGTGACAATTTCGCCGGTCATGCGGGCGGCCAGGTAATCGCCCGGCAGCATGAATTTATGGATTTTATCGTAAACCGCCGGTTCGTTTTCCTTCACCCACGCCAGTTTGGCGGCTGTAAAGTTGCCCGGCGAGTTGAGCAGATGCTGGAGGCTTTTGGTTCGGCCAACGGTTTCGAACGCTTTTTCGCCGTAGGAAACCGCCCGGCTGTCGCACCAGATGATCGACGGGCGCAGCACATTCAACGCCTGATCGACGACCACCAACCCGTGCATCTGGTAGGAAATGCCGATGGCTTTGACGTCTTCCGGTTTTACCCCGGCTTTCGACAACACGGTTTTCGACGCCAGGCAGGCATTTTTCCACCAAGCATCCGGATTCTGTTCGGCATAACCCGGCAAGGGTGCGTCGATGGGCATTTCCGATTCGGGGAAAAACGCGGAGGCTACTACGGCACCGGTTTCAACTTCCAACAAACAGGCTTTTACGGACGAACTGCCGACATCAAATCCAAGAAGATACATTATACGCAGGGTTCAAATACAAAAAGAACTGCAAAGTACGCAGCGCGGAGAAGTTAGACAAACGGTGAAGGACAGAGCGCCCTTACGAATGGGTTGGTATTGTCGTCAAAAGCAATGAAATTAGACAAATCAGTGCTTTGATTCGTTCTTTCTCTGGTGCAACAATGCGGGCTTACATGAAGCGATTTATGCGGATTATTCCTCTATTTTTTCTTTTCGCAACGACCGGTTTTGGGCAACTGATCATCAAAGGCACGGTTTTGAACCAGGCTACCCAACAGCCGGTTCCGTACGCCAACATCGGTATCCTCAATTCGAATGTCGGAACGCTGTCCAATCCAGATGGGAGTTTTTCGATCATGATTCCCCAGAAACATCGAAAGGATATACTCCATTTTTCGGCGCTCGGCTTTAGGAAAAAAGCGGTGCCTATGCGGTTTTTTCAACCGGAAAAGCCGCTAACGGTTTTCCTTGCTGAACGGACTAAAACGTTACATGCAATTACGATAACCGGGAAAAAAGAACGAAATCAAACGTTTGAGCTAGGAAACCGCAGCTTTCGGGGTGGTGTGCTGGAAACCGATACGACCTACGCCGGGCGCTCGATGGCGTTATTGATCAAGCCCAAAGAAGCTGATGTGAAGAAAGGATTTACTTTTCCGGTTTTTCTCGAGAAAGCCAGCCTTCGTATTTTCAGAAATAACCTGAAGTCGTTCCGGTTCAGAATCCGGTTCAACAAGGTCGATCCGTTGACGGGTCAGCCCGGCGAAGACCTCGTTCAGCAAAGCATGATCGTGGAATCGACGATGAAAAACGGCTGGCTGGCGTTTGATCTGTCGGCGTTGCGTTACCCGGTTTCCGGGCCGTTTTTTGTTACATTCGAGCAAATAACGGATTTAAAAGACCGGACCGACATCGCGGATGGGTACCGGAAATACATGCAGGAGCATCCCGAAAGATTAAAAATCGATACCGTTGAATTCGAAGGGAAAAAGGCAGTTCGCCAGATGCTCAGGGGCGGTATTGATTTGCCCGGAACGTTTATCGGCATCGCAAGTTCGCAGGCTGCTGCCGACCAATTCACGAGTTATGTCCGGGAAACCAGTTTTGGCGAATGGAAAAAGGTTCGTGGAATCGTGTCGGCCACCGTCACGGTAAGTAGCCAACCCAATCCCGCGCCAACCCCAATTTCCGAAAAACCGTGCCAGAGTGACCAGCCTGAATGCCTGGCCGAACAGCTTTGCCGGGATTTCATGGACAACACGGGTCTGAACGGCATGCAAATCAGTGTCAGCATGGCGAATAAACCGGCCTGGTCGGCCGCGCTGGGGTTTGCCGATGTGAAAAACAACATTGCCGTAACCGATTCCACGCTTTTCCGGATCAACAGCGTATCGAAAGCCGTGACTTCGCTGGCGTTGATGAACCTGGTGTCGGAGGGAAAACTGGATCTGGATGCACCGATTCAAACCTACGTGCCCGCTTTTCCGCTGAAAAAATACCCGGTTACCACCCGGCAACTGGCCGGTCATCTGGCCGGATTTCGGGATTACAACGAAACGGATCTGAGTGATTTTATTCGAACGGAGCATTTTGAGTCGGCAACACAAGCCCTGCGGATTTTCGAAAACGATACGCTCTTGTTCAAACCCGGTGCAACATTCGGATACTCAACTTTTGGCTGGAACCTGATCGGTGCGGTCATCGAAGGCATCAGTGGCGAAAACTACCTCGATTACATGGCTAAACACGTCTGGAAACCGCTGGGTTTGCAACATACTTCCGGCGACGATATTCGTAAGAAGCAGCCCAATCGAAGTAAATTCTATGATGCCACCGGGCAGGAAAATGAACTGGGCGACTGGAGTTATAAATACGCCGGAGGTGGCCTTCTTTCGACAACGCAGGATTTGGTCAAGCTGGGCAATGCGTTGTTGTACGGCACTCTTTTCGATAAAAAAAGCAAGGATATTCTTTTCACATCACAACGCACAACGGATGGTAACGAAACCGGATACGGTTTAGGCTGGTATGTCGGAAAAGATAAAAATGGACACCGGATCTGGCACCACCAGGGCGACTCGTTCAGCAGCAGTTCGCATTTACTGATTTATCCCGATGATCAACTCGTCATCGCCTTCCTGGCCAATTCGCAGGATGGCGTCGCATTTGATATTCAAAAGATTAGCGAGTTGTTTTACAAAAAATAGACCAGTCGCAAGGCCCGAAATCGGGTGAACAAATCCTTGCAAAACCGCTTAGTCGATCAAAAGCTAAGCGGTTTTCCAAACTCATCAATTAAGTGCGGGTAATTTGGCCGGATCGTCCAGCAGAAACGCCGGGTCGATGCGGGCGTTGTGCCAGCGGACGCCCAGGTGCAAATGCGGCCCCGTTGCGCGACCGGTTTCGCCCACTTCGCCGATTTTCTGGCCTTTTTTCACACTATCTCCTTTTTTCACCGCAAAACCGCTCAGGTGCAGATACATCGTGACGAGCCCGTTGCCGTGGTCGATAAAGACGGAATTCCCGCCGAAGAAATGATTGGCCGTCAGAACGATTTTGCCATCGGCCATGCTCAAAACCGGTTGGCCGGTTCCGATCGGGTAATCGGTTCCGGTGTGGCGGTTTCGGGGGCTGCCGTCGAACGTCCGATAAGCACCGAAGTTGCCTTCTGTTGAGGGAAGTGGATTGGCGGGTTTGCCCAATGGCAATGTAAAAAGCGGTTTTGTTTCCGTGCGGGCGAAGAGTGGAAACACCTGGGCCTGTTCCCGGCGCTGGCGTCGCTGGTTAGCCGCCGAAACGTACACGTATTCTTTCTTCTCAAAATCCTTGAAATCTTCGTTTTTGAATTCGCCTTTGGCAACCAGAATCGTCCGGGATTTCCGCCGACCGTTTTTCGTCCAGCGATACACCCGGTGGTAACCCGTTTTTTCAATCAAATCGATGGGAAAATAACAGGTGCCGTCCACGGCCCGCCAGCGGTGATTGCCCATCGCGCACCGGACGCAGTTGTCGGTCCAGCGGACAACACCGCCCTGTTTGACCTGCGTGGGCGTATTTTGCCCAAAACCGCTGGAAACATTGAGACAAAAAAGAAGACAGATCAGGAGTTTAGCGAATTTCATAAGGGGATGCGCACCGGAGAAGTTGGCCGGGGCATTACCCTTTGGAAGTAAAAAGTCCCCGATTGTCACAGCAACCGGGGACTTTATTTAGGAACGGATTCTTGTTACTCCCGAATTCCGACCAGATTTAGCATAAACGCGTACTCCAGCGCAATCTCTTTCAATGCCTCAAACCGCCCCGATGCGCCACCGTGTCCGGCTTCCAGGTTGGTTTGCAGTAGCAGTTGATTGGTGTCGGTTTTCATCGCGCGGAGTTTGGCAACCCACTTGGCCGGTTCCCAGTATTGCACCTGCGAATCGTGTAATCCGGTCATCACCAGCATGTTGGGGTAGGCTTTTTCCTTCACATTGTCGTAGGGCGAATACGAAAGCATGTAATCGTAGTATTTCTTGATTTTCGGATTTCCCCACTCTTCGAACTCGCCGGTCGTCAGCGGAATGCTTTCGTCGAGCATCGTCGTGACCACATCGACAAACGGCACGGACGCCACCACGCCCCGGTACAACTCCGGTTTCTGGTTCACGACCGCACCCATCAGCAAACCGCCCGCGCTGCCGCCCATCGCAAACAACCGGTCCGCGCTGGTATATTTATTGGCAATCAGGTAATCCGACACGTCCACAAAATCGTTGAAGGTGTTTTTCTTCTTGAGCATTTTTCCGTTGTCGTACCACTTCCGGCCCATTTCCTGCCCCCCGCGAATGTGGGCAATGGCGAACAGAAAACCGCGGTCGAGCAAACTCAGGCGGGTGGAGCTAAAACCGGGTTCGGTCGAATAGCCGTACGAACCGTAGGAATATTGCAGCAGCGGAGCCGAACCGTCTTTCGGCGTGTCTTTCCGGTACACCACCGAAACCGGCACCTTCGCGCCGTCGCGCGACTTGACAAAAAACCGCTCCGACGTATACTTCGACGCGTCGAAACCGCCCAGCACGGCCTGCTGCTTCATCAGCGTTTTTTCCTTCGTATCCATGTTATAGTCGAAGGTGGAACCGGGCGTGGTCAGCGACGAATAGCCGAACCGCAGGATGTTGGTATTGAAATCCGGGTTATGACCGATTCCTGCCACGTAGGCCGGTTCGCCGAAATCGAGGTAGTGTTCCTGCTTATTTTTCCGGTCCAGAATGCGCAGGTTGATCAAACCGGCCTGCCGTTCCCCCAACACCAGGTGGTTTTTGAACGCGTCCAGTTGCTCCAGGTACACGTGCGGCCGGTGGGGAATCACTTCTTTCCAGGCCGAACGGTCGTTGGTTTTATTTTCCTTCACCTCCATCAGCCGGAAATTGTCGGCTTTCCAGTTGGTCCGGACATAAAACGTCGTTTCCAGGTGCTGAACGTCGTATTCGTGGCCTTTCTCGCGGGGCAGAAACACCGCAAACTCGCCCGTTGGATTGGTCGCTTCCAAAAGCCGGTATTCCGTTGCCACTCCATTGTGGTCCGACACCACGGCGATGTACTTCTTCGACTTCATGCGCCCCAGCCCCATATAATACTGGTTGTCGGTTTCTTCGTACATCAGCACATCATCGGCTGGATCGGTGCCGAGTGCATGGCGGTATACCCGATAGCCCAGCAGCGTCTGCGGGTCTTTCCGGATGTAGAAAAGCGTCTGATTATCAGCGGCCCAGGCATAACTTCCGCCTTCCGTATCGGGAATGGCGTCGGGGTGAATCTCACCGGTTTTCAGGTTTTTGACCCGCAGCGTATACATCCGCCGACTGACGGTATCTTCGCCATAAGCCACGAGTTCTTCATTATCCGAAACCTCCAGCCCACCGACGTTGTAGTACGAATATGGTTTGGCCATTTCGTTGACGTCCAGCACGATTTCCTCTTCGGCGTCCAGCGAACCGGGTTTCCGGCAATAAACCGGGTATTCACCCCCTTCAATAAACCGGGTGTAGTAATAATAATTGCCTTCTTTATAGGGCACCGATTCGTCCTGTTGCTTGATCCGGCCCTTCATTTCCTCGAACAGTTTCACCCGAAAATCTTTGACGGGGGCCAGAATTTCTTCCAGATAGTCGTTTTCGGCTTTCAGATAATCCAGAACTTCGGGGTTTTCCCGTTCGTTGAGCCAGTAATAATTATCGATGCGGGTGTGCCCGTGAGTGGTCAGTTCGGTCGGTTTGATGGCCGCTTTGGGCAAAACCGGTGTCGTCTGCGCGTTTGTCATAAAAAGAGTTGGAACGAATAATAAACCCAATAAACACCTTTTTTTCAGGATTCGTTGAGGAGTTTTGGTTTGGCAAAGAAACTTAAAGATTTTTAGGTATTTGCAAATGGCATTCAGCCGGTTTTTAGTTATTTTGGGAGTTGTATTGCAATCCTCACTATGCGAAAAAAAGTCTACGTTTATCTGCTGCTTTCGGGCGGTATTTATTTGCTAAGTGCCTACACCCTGAAAAAACCGGGCGACCCGACCGACGGCGAACCGGCCCGTCCGTCGCTTGAAAAAGTATTTGCGAAAATCAATCAGGAAGTTCTGAAAAACAGCCGGGTGTATGAAACCCTCACCGATGCCACGCAGCGAATCGGTCACCGGCTGACGGGCAGCCCCAACGGCAGCAAAGCCGAAGAATACACCCACAATTTGCTGAAAGACTACGGGTATTCGGATACCCAATACGCGCCGTTTGAGGTTGAATCGTGGATGCGCGATACGGTTACGCTGGCGGTGGTGCCTTACAAAAGTGATAATTTCCGGGATGTGCAGGTCGTGGCCCTGGCGCATTCGCCCGTGGAAGCCCACATTCAGGGCGAGATTGTGGACCTGGGCAATGGCCTGGAAGGTGATTTTGCGGCTGCGAAAGACCGGCTGAAAGGGAAAGTTGCCCTCGTCAACATCGGTCTGGCCGCTCCCACAAAAGGCGCCCGGAATCTTCACCGCTCCGAAAAAACTGCCCTGGCGATTCAGCACGGCGCCATCGGCGTCATCATGGTCAATCTGGTGCCGGGCAATGTGCTGCTGACCGGAACGGCTTCCGTAACCGGGAAGCTCATTTCGATTCCGTCGGTTTGTGTTTCACTGGAAAGCGGTCAGGAAATCCGGCAGTGGATGCACGACGAAAAGAACCTGCACGCGGTGATCGACATGACCAACGTGAGCAAGAAAATCAAAGCGCGGAACGTGGTGGCAACGCTGAAAGGCTCGCAGTTTCCCGACGAAAAAATCATCGTCGGCGGCCACCTCGATTCCTGGGATCTGGCGACGGGCGCGATCGACAATGGCATCGGTTCCTTCTCGATTCTGGATATCGCCCGGACCTTCAAGGCGTTGAAAATCAAACCGAAACGCACCATTGAATTTGTGATGTTCATGGGTGAGGAGCAGGGCCTGCTCGGTTCGCGGAGTCTGGTGGAGGACTTGAAGAAAACCGGTCAACTGGACAACGTTCGGTACATTCTGAATCTGGACATGACCAACGACCCGAGCGGTTTTAATGCATTTGGCCGCAACGAAATGATGCCGTTTCTGACCGAGGTTGGCGACAAAATCAAACAAATCGAACCCGCTTTTCAGAATACCTTATCGAATCAGGCCGGTTTACACAGTGACCATCAGCCGTTTATGATGGAAGGCGTGCCGGTGGTGGGTATGAGCGGCCACCTGGACCGGAACGTGCTGGATTGTTACCACGCCAATTGCGACCGGATGAATCTGGTGAACAAAGACCAGCTGAAAAATACCGTTCGCTATTCGGCCATGCTTCTCTACGCGCTCGCGAATGCCGACGCCATTCCGACGCAACGGATGGACGACACGAAAACCCGCGATTTTCTCATTGCGCAGGGCTTGCGAACGTCGCTGCAAATCGCGAATGAGTGGCGCTGGAAGGAGTGATTTGATGCTTTTGATTCTGTGAAACGAGCCCCGTTAGCCGCAACCGGTATAACGGGGCTTATTTTTTTATTCCTTTCGCGAAAATCTGACAAGAATTTTGGCGTTGAACTAGCCCAATCGCCCCTTTTTTTCGTATTGATTTCAGCCTTAGCTCATTAAATCTCAACTTGGGCGTAAATTCTTATTACTAAACCCCTCTTTTATGGAAGACAACCACGGAACTACGGAGAATTCGGGCCGCCGGAATTTCCTGAAAACATCGTCACTGGCGGCAACCTCGTTTATGATTGTTCCCCGGCACGTGCTGGGAAAAGGCTTTATTGCCCCGAGCGATAAGCTGAATATTGCCGGGATTGGCGTCGGCGGCAAGGGTAAAAGCGATCTGGCGGCTTTTTCGAAAAGTCCGAACGTAAATATTGTGGCGTTGTGCGATGTGGATGATCGTCAGGCGGTTGAATCCCGCAGCAAGTTTCCGAAAGCGACGTATTACAAGGATTTCCGGGAGATGCTGACGAAAGAACGCAAGAACATCGACGCCTGCTCCATTTCGACGCCCGACAACACGCACGCCGTGGCTACGCTGGCTGCGATGCAGCTCGGCAAACACGTCTATACGCAAAAACCGCTCACGCACGACATCTACGAATCCCGGATTCTGGGGCAGGCGGCTAAAAAATACAAGGTCATTACCCAGATGGGCAACCAGGGCGGCTCGGGAAATGGGGTTCGCCGGATGAAGGAAATTTACGACGCGGGAACGATCGGCGAAGTGCATAAAGTGCTGGCGTGGACGAACCGCCCGGTTTGGCCGCAAGCCGTGCCAACCGACCAGTCGTACGAGATTCCGAAAGAACTGGACTTCGATCTGTGGCTCGGACCGGCCAAGAAAGTGCCTTATAATCAGGCGTATCTGCCCTGGAACTGGCGCGGCTGGTGGCCTTACGGGACGGGGGCTTTGGGCGATATGGCCTGCCACATTCTGGACCCGGTTTTCCGGATTTTGCCACTCGATTATCCCAATTCGGTGGAATGCAGCGTGGCCGGAACCTGGACATTTACGCTCCGGGAACAGGATCACAATCCGGATTGGACGCCATTCTCGTCGTCGATTCACCTGAATTATCCCCGAAAAGACAACAAGGGCGATATCAAACTGAGCTGGTACGACGGTGGCATTCTGCCCGAACTGCCGGAAGAGTTGTTACCGGGTGAAGCGTTCGGCAATTCCGACGGGGGCGTCCTGTTCATCGGTTCGAAAGGCAAACTGATGGCCGACTGCTACGGCGCGAATCCGCGGTTATTGCCGCTGAAAGCCAACGAATCGATTAATATTCCGGAAACAATCGCCCGCGTTCCGAACGAAGACCATTATTTGCAGTGGGTCGATGCCTGCATTGCCGGGTACGGCAAAGGGGTGACGAGCTCGCCGTTTGAATACGCGGCTCCGTTTGCGGAAAGCATTCTGATCGGGAATCTGGCCCTGCGGAGCTGGATGCTGCGCGATAATCCGACCGCCAAAAAGACCGTTGACAAGTACAACGGACGGAAAAAATTGATGTGGGATGCCGCCAATATGAAAGTTACTAACTACGACCTGGCGAATCAGTACGTGAAGCGGGAATACCGCGAGGGCTGGAGCCTGGTGGTGTAAATACCGTAGCGGTTTTTAGTACGAATCAGCCTGAGAGAGAAGAATCAACTTTCTTTCTCAGGCTGATTCAGTATTTGATACAATTCTTCCGTATTGATTACCCGATTAAATTCTAATCCTTGTAAATGAGCAGTCAATTTTTTGTCACCTGTCCACAGCCATCCATCGGTTTGTAAAGTCAAGGCGACATAGCTAATATCGAAGCTATCTACACCCGCCGTAAGGCGTGCGGCTTCTTGCCAGTGTTGTGACTCAATCAAGGTTTCATTGTATAGTTTCAGATTGTTGATGAGCGTGGAAAGATCATCAATCACTTCTTCTAACGGTTTTTTGGCGTATTTAACAATTTTAGGCTGGTGTTTGAAAAGCTCGACCACCGCATAATGGCAGCTTACACGTCGGATAGAAAGCGTGGGATCGGTAAGCAGACGTGCGATTTTACCATTGGCGGAAATGAGGGCGCTAAACAAAATATTGGCATCAACGATTACGATCATGGAAGGAAACGATGCTTGTTTTCTTTCCACCACTTTTGGTCAACTTCCCGCGCCAGTTCGGCGGCTTGTTCTTCTGTTCCCTGATTACTGGCATTGGATTCCAGAAATCTAAAATAGTTGACAAACTTCTGCACTTCCTCAATATCGATTAAGGAACTGTTGAGTCGAATGACGATTTCGTTGTTCTGACGCTCAATGACCATAACATCTTTTTTTACAAAGATAACATTTTGAACGAAGTCTTATTTTATGGATTTCATGACGAAATCTCCGACGTTCCATCCGTAATCCGCACCGGGTAGCATTTCAGCTCGATGTTGAATTTTTCCTCATAAACCGCACTCATCCGGGCCACGAAGGCATCAGCGGCACTGCTTTCGACGATGTTGATGGTGCAACCGCCAAAACCGCCCCCCATCATGCGGGCACCCAAAACCGCGTCATCCATCCGGGTTTGATCGACCAGAAAATCCAATTCCGGGCAACTCACTTCATAGTCGTGCTGCAAACCGTTGTGGGTTTCGTACATTTTTTTCCCAAAAGCCGCCAGGTCATTTTCCAGCAAATACTCACACGCTTCCCGAACGCGCTGGATTTCTTCGGTAACATAGTGGCAACGCTGGTACACTTTCCCCGGCATTTCGTCACGGTGGGCCTCCACCAGGGCCGTTGTCGCGTCGCGTAGCAACCGGATGTCGGGATTGTATTGTTGCAAAATCGAAACACCGGTTTCGCATTCCTGCCGCCGGGTGTTGTACTCACTGTCGTTGAGGGAGTGCTTCACGCCCGTATCACACAAAATCAGCACGTAATCCGTTGCCTGAAACGGGAAATATTCGTGATGCAGGGATTTACAATCCAGCTGAATGACTGCCTGATCGCGCCCAAACATGGAGGCAAACTGATCCATGATGCCGCAATTGACGCCCACAAACTGGTTTTCGGCGCGTTGGCTTAATTTCACCATGTCGATGGTGGCTAAGCCCAGGTTGTAGAGTTTATTCAAACCGAATGCCAGCCCGCATTCCAAAGCCGCCGAGGACGACAAACCGGCTCCGGACGGAATATTTCCGCCAAAAACCAGGTCAAAACCGCCCGGGAAATAACCCGCTTTCTGCATCTGATCGACCACGCCCATCAAATAATTCGGCCAGCCCTGCGGGGAGGGTGTGATTTGATCGAGCGAAAAGGAAAACGATCGGTTTAGATTTTCGGCCACAATCCGCCCGGTTTGATCGGAACGCTTGCCAAGGGCAAAAATGATCTCTTTGTCGATGCTGGCTGGCAATACCAGCCCGCCGTTGTAATCCGTATGCTCGCCCAGCAGATTGATCCGACCCGGCCCACGCACCAGCAACTCCGGTTGCCGGTTAAACTCCTTCCAAAAAACAGCCTCGACCTGGTGAACGTAAGCTTGCTGAGCAATCATAGAACTAGTGTTAAGAAACGTTCGGACAATAGAGAAATCAATTTCGCCCCAAATTTTGCTGCCTTTTCAGAGTTTACAAACAGGTGGGTGGTAAATCTGTCGATTCTGACGAAAATTCATTCGTAATCTATTCTACAAAAGTCAGAAAGAAAGTCCGGTTTTCCTGTATCCTTTCGTGCGGTTGTTCGTCTAACAAAAAGAACAATCAAAACCGCATCCTGCTTTTCATGCTGGCAAAAACCTTCGGAAGCGCCGTTCACGGTGTGGGCGCAACGATTATTACGATTGAAGTGACGGTGGCGCAGGGCTTGCACTTTTTCCTGGTGGGTTTGCCCGACAGTGCCGTCAAAGAAAGCGAACAACGCGTCGAATCGTCCCTGAAATATTTTGGCTACCGGATGCCCCGGCAGAAGGTCGTCGTCAACCTGGCCCCGGCCGACATCCGGAAAGAAGGCTCGTCCTACGATTTACCGATCGGACTCTGCGTGCTGCAGGCGTCGGAGCAAATGACACTGGAACGCAAGCTGGAAGATTACGTGATCATGGGTGAACTGTCGCTCGACGGAAAGCTGAGGCCCATCAAAGGTGTTTTGCCGATTGCGATCGAAGCCCGTAAACGCGGTTTTAAAGGCTTTGTGTTGCCCGCCGAGAACGCCCCCGAAGCCGCCATTGTCAACAATCTGGATGTGATCGGCGTCGAAACGATGATGGATGCCGTGGAATATTTTGAAGGAAAAAAAGAAATAAAACCGCTGGTAACCGATACGCGGGAATTGTTTACGAATACGCAAAACGCGTACGACGCCGATTTTGCCCACGTTCAGGGGCAGGAAAACATCAAACGGGCGATGGAAATTGCGGCCGCCGGTGGGCATAACGTCATCATGATCGGACCGCCAGGTGCCGGGAAAACGATGTTGGCGAAGCGATTGCCCAGCATTTTGCCTCCGCTGACCTTGCACGAAGCGCTGGAAACCACCAAGATTCATTCGGTGGCCGGAAAACTCGGAAGTCGGGCCACGCTGATTGCGACCCGGCCGTTTCGGTCGCCACACCACACGATCAGCGATGCGGCTTTGGTGGGTGGCGGCAGTTTTCCGCAGCCCGGCGAAATTTCATTGTCGCACAACGGCGTTTTGTTTCTGGACGAACTGCCGGAGTTCAAACGAACCGCGCTGGAAGTGATGCGTCAGCCGCTCGAAGAACGGAAAGTGAGCATTTCGCGCGCCAAGTGGGCGGTGGAGTTTCCGGCCAATTTTATGCTGATCGCCAGCATGAACCCGTGTCCCTGCGGATATTACAATCATCCCGAAAAAGAGTGTGTTTGCGGGCCGGGCGTGGTGCAGCGGTATTTGAATAAAATCAGCGGACCATTGCTGGATCGCATCGATCTGCACGTGGAAGTGACGCCGGTTTCGTTCGATCAGATGACCGCCAACCGGCCGTCCGAAGGCAGCGAAACCATTCGGGAGCGGGTGATCCGGGCGCGGGAAATTCAGACGAAACGGTTTTCTGAGCAATCCGGTATTTACTCCAACGCCATGATGCCGTCGCAGATGGTGAAAGAGATCTGCGTCATCCGTTCGGAAGGGTTGACGCTGTTAAAAACCGCTATGGAACGACTGGGTTTATCGGCCCGTGCCTACGACCGGATTCTGAAAGTATCGCGCACGATTGCGGATCTGGCGGGCGCTGACCACATCGAAATCGAACACCTGGCCGAGGCCATTCAATACCGGAGTCTGGACCGGGAAAATTGGGCGGGGTGAGATGACTTACTCTTCCGTCCGGAAATAGGCCACATCGGCTTTCACGGCGGTCAGCAGGTCTTTGGTGCGGTCGGGGCGGGCGTCGGTGATGAAAATCTGGCCGAAGGTGTAGTGTTCCATTAACGTAATGAGTTTGTCGATCCGGCGGTCGTCGAGTTTATCGAAAATATCGTCCAGTAGCAGCATCGGTTTGACGCCTTTCTCGGCCTGTAATTGCTCGAACTGCGCCAGCTTCAGCGCAATGACAAAGGTTTTCTGCTGGCCCTGCGAACCGAATTTTTTCAGCGCAACGCCGTTGGCTTCAAACACGTAATCATCTTTGTGAACGCCCTTGTTGGTGCGTTGCAACTGAATGTCCCGCTGGCGGTTTCGGCGGAAATCTTTCGGGAATTCTTCGTTGCCCACTTCCGATTCGTAAATAATATCGACGGCTTCGCGGGCGTCGCTCAAATACGCGTAATGTTTTTGAACAATCGGCAAAAACTCGCTGACAAACCGCTTCCGGCGCTGGTAAATGCGCCCGGCCAGTTGGAGCAGCGGTTCGTTGTAGGTTTCCAGCAACTCTTCGTCCAGGTAATTTCGTTCGGCAAACAGTTTCAGGGTGCCGTTGCGCTGTTTCAGAATCTGCTGGTAGAACAAATAATCACGCAGGTAATCGGCATCCAGTTGCGACAGCACGCCGTCGAAAAAATGCCGCCGTTCTTCGCTGTGTTCCCGCACCAGATCGGTATCGTTCGGGGCCAGCATCACGACCGGAAACCGCCCGATGTGTTCGCTGATTCGTTCGTACGGTTTTTTGTCTGACAACAACACCTTGCGCTGGCCGCGTTGCAGGCTGCACGTGATCTGGGTGGATTTGTCACCGGTTCGGAAAATACCGTCAATAATAAAGAAATCGCTCTGGTGGTGAATACTCAACGCATCCTGGTTATGGAACGCACTTTTGCTCAGCGACAAAAAATAAACCGCGTCCAGCAGATTGGTTTTGCCGCTCCCATTCGGTCCAACGATGCAATTAATCTGTTCGCTAAATGTAAAACTCCCTTCCTCATAATTCTTGAAGTTGGTCAGGTTGAGTTTTTCCAAATACATCGGTATGGTTGTTAGCAGGAATTGCGTATTTTCGCGGCATCGTGGTGGTAACAGCCGCGTGTTTAAGCAACAAAGATACAGGTCGTTTGTTACGTAATGACCGCTTATCTATATCGCACAACGATTTCCGTTTTATTCGGTTATCCTTTTTTTACGCCCAACGAACTATATGGCAAGTGTAAAGGAAAAATCTAAGCCGGGCGCCGGTTCGCCGGGCGACGCATCGCCAGCCGCTGCAAAAACCAAGCATCCCAAAGAACGCTACCTGTATTGGTACGAGTCGATGATGTTGCAACGTAAATTTGAAGAAAAAGCCGGTCAGCTCTACGGGCAGCAGAAAATCCGGGGTTTTTGTCACCTCTACATCGGGCAGGAAGCCTGCTCGTCAGGGGCATACTCCGCGCTGACCAAAGATGATAAATGGATTACGGCCTACCGCGACCACGGGATTCCGCTGGCGCTGGGCTCCGATCCGAACGCCATCATGGCCGAGTTATTCGGCAAACAAACCGGTTCGTCGAAAGGCAAAGGCGGTTCCATGCACATTTTCGATAAGTCAGTGAATTTTATGGGTGGCCACGGAATCGTGGGCGGCCAGATTCCGATGGGAGCCGGTATCGCTTTCGCCGAGAAATACAACAAGACCACGAATCTCTGCATTACCTTTATGGGTGATGGCGCCGTTCGCCAGGGTTCATTCCACGAAACGCTCAACATTGCCATGACGTGGAAACTGCCGGTTATTTTCGTGGTTGAAAACAACGGTTATGCCATGGGCACCTCCGTGGCCCGTACCTCCAACGTAACCGACCTTTATACACTGGGTGAAGCGTACGACATGCCGTCGGAACCGGTCGATGCGATGGATGTGGAAGCCGTTCACGAAGCCGTTAGCCGGGCGGCCGAGCGCGCCCGCAAAGGCGAAGGCCCCACGTTTCTGGAGTTTCGGACGTACCGGTATCGGGGTCACTCGATGTCCGATCCGCAGAAATACCGCACGAAAGACGAACTGGAGCAATACAAACAACGCGACCCGATTGAGAACGTCCGGGCAACCATTCTGAAAGAGAAACTGGCGACCGAAGAGGATCTGGCGGCTATTGATCAGAAAATCAAAGGCATTGTGGATGAATCGGTGAAGTTCGCGGAAGAGTCGCCTTATCCGGCTGCCGATGAAGCATTTAAGGATGTGTATATGCAGAAAGATTATCCATTTATCATGGAGTAAGAAAGAAAAGAGGAATAAAGGAGGAAGGGACGAAGGGATAAATGGACGTCAATGTTTTCCGTTTTATCCCTTCGTCCCTTCCTCCTTTATTCCCTTCGTCCTTTATTTTTCTTTTGTTCTTTCTATTATCCAGAGATTTACTAAATTTGCAGTCCGAAATTTTGTCTAATTATAAATGAGTAAGACACAAACAAACTCCAAACTGGAGTTTCTGGAAGATCCCGCTGCGTTGGCGGGTTCGTTAGGGAAGGCGGAGTTGTTTTTTGAGAAAAACCAGAAACTGGTTCTGGGTCTGTTAGGCGGTATTGTCCTGATAGTGGCCGGTTTTATCGGTTACCGGTATTGGATTGACAGTCAGGATCAGGAAGCCCAGACGGCCATGTTCCCGTCGGTCTACGAATGGGAAGCGGATTCGCTCAAAAAGGCCCTGAACGGCAACGGAGCTAACGAAGGCTTACTCACCATTGCAGACGAAAACAGTGCAACACCTGCCGGTAATATCTCTAACTTCCGGTCCGGTTTTGCGCTGCTGAAATTAGGTAAATACGACGACGCCATTGACCGGCTGAAGAAATTCAGTTCGTCGGATTTGCTGGTGCAGGCGCGTGCGTATGCGCTGATCGGTGATGCATACATGGAAAAGAAATCCTACAGCGACGCTATCGATTATTATAAAAAAGCAGCTGATTATAAGCCTAACGCACAATTTACGCCCGGTTACCTGATGAAGCTGGCGGTTGCCTACGAGCAAAGCAAACAGAATCAGGAGGCTATTGATACGTATGGTTCGATCATCGACAAATACCCAACCTCTTCGGAAGCGGCCAACGCCAAGAAGTATAAATCCGTGCTGGAAAGCACTGTCGGTGAGTCGTAAGCAGCGTTGAAACAACCCATTGCGAAAGGACAAAGCCGACCGGTTTTGTCCTTTCTTTTTGGACTATGATTACGGTGATTAAAATGATAACTATGATTTCTAATTTTGATCTCTGTATTTACTCCAAATCCATCTTAATCCATCATCAGTATCATTTTAATCACCGTACTCATAGTCCATGGCAAGTGAATTAAAGAATCTGAGTGTTTTTTCAACCGATAACCTCCCCGATATCAGTAAACGGCGGTTTGCCATTGTGGTGGCCGAGTGGAATGCTGAAGTAACCGAAGCCCTGTTCGAAGGAGCTTACCAGACTTTGCTGCACTACGGAGCCGCTGCCGAAAACGTGATCCGGGGCAACGTTCCGGGTAGTTTTGAGCTGAGTCTGGGCGCGCAGTGGTTTGCCCAACGCAACGATATCGATGCCGTCATTGCGTTGGGTTGCGTGATTCAGGGCGAAACCAAGCACAACGATTACATCAACCACGCCGTGGCGCAGGGCTTGACGCAGGTTGGCGTCAATACCGGAAAACCGGTCATTTTCGGCGTTCTGACGCCCAACAACCAACAGCAGGCCCTCGACCGCGCAGGTGGGATTCACGGCAACAAAGGCGACGAAGCCGCCATGACAGCCATCAAAATGTTAGGCTTACAGCAACAAGTTTATAGTTATTCACCAAAAATCTAATTTTGAATGAGTGAATAGCTCCGCAGGGAGCAGAAAATGGCAAAGCTATTCACTCATTCACTCATTCCAAAACCATGCAAGTCTGGAAATTTGGCGGAACGTCCGTTGGCAAGCCCGAACGAATGCATTCGATCCGCAACCTGATTACTTCCGATGATCAGCAAAAAATCATCGTTCTGTCGGCTTTGTCCGGTACCACCAACGCGCTGTTGTCCATTGCCGAATCCCTGAAAGCGGATCAGCCGGAGGAAGCAGCCGAAAAAATCGAGCACCTGAAAGCGCATTACGATTCGTTCGTGCGCGAATTGTACAAGACGTCCGACGGTTTGACGAAAGGTCAGAAGATCATCGAAAACGAGTTCTCGTTCATTCGGTCGCTGACCCGGATTCGTCCGTTTACGCTGAAACAGGAAAAGGAACTGGTGGCCGAAGGCGAATTGCTGAGTACGCAGATGTTTCAGGCTTGTCTGGAAGAGTCCAGCGAAGAGTCCATTTTGCTGCCGGCGCTGGAGTTTATGCGGGTGGATGCCGACGGTGAACCCGAGCTGGATTTTACGGAGCGGAAACTGCGGGAGTTGCTGCGGGCGCACGGCGATAAAAAACTGATTGTGACCCAGGGATTTATCTGCCGAAATCCGCGTGGCGAAGTCGATAACCTGAAACGCGGTGGTTCGGATTACACGGCCTCGCTGATCGGCGGAGCCATCCGGGCCGACGAAATCCAGATCTGGACCGACATCGACGGCATGCACAACAACGATCCGCGGATTGTCAAGAAAACCTTCCCGATCCGGGCACTGACGTTTGAAGAAGCGGCCGAGTTGGCGTATTTCGGGGCAAAAATCCTGCACCCGTCTACGATCACCCCGGCGAAGATGTTCGGTGTTCCGGTTCGCCTGAAAAACACGATGGACCCGCAAGCCGAAGGTACGCTGATCGCCAGCAAAACTTCCGATCAGGTGTTCAAAGCCGTGGCCGCCAAAGACGGCATTACGGCCTTGTACATCCATTCGCTACGGATGCTGAATGCCTACGGTTTTCTGCGCCGGATTTTCGAGGTGTTCGAGAAATACAAAACGCCGGTCGATCTGATTGCAACTTCGGAAGTATCGGTTTCGGTCACGATCGACAAGACCGATAACCTGACCGAGTTGATGGCCGAACTGCGGACGTTCTGTGACCTGGAAGAACCGGATTACGACCAGACCATTGTGTGCATCGTGGGTAATTTCAGCGCCGACCATGCCGGTATTGCCCTGCAGGTGCTGAAAGCGCTGGAAGGCATTCCGATCCGGATGATTTCGTACGGCGGCACCGAACATAACATTTCATTGTTGATGCACGGTCGGTACAAAGCCGAAGCCTTGAATGCCCTCAACGAAGGACTATTCAATTTGGGAGAAGCCTGAAAGACGACCCAAAGCCCGTGCGGTTTTTAAAAACCGCACGGGCCTGACTACCTTTACGGTTTATCCATTGTGATATGGCCCGGTTAACCAATAAAGCATTTCTCCAAAAGGTCAAGGAATCGATCCACTCCATTGATTCACAGGCGGATGTGTATCTGTTTGGATCCCGCGCGCAGGGATCACCGGAAGGATTCGGACTGGGATTTTTTGGTGCTTACTTCTGGAAAAGTGACTGGTGATTTGAAAAATACGATCCGGGATCAGCTTTTTGAGTTGGAATTGGATGCTAAAAAAGTCATTAGCACAATTTCCTTTTCGATAAAACAAGGCAATTCATCGCTGCCATCCGGCAGTTATTACCTGAATAACCATGCTTTTACTTCCTTTCATCCGCGATAACAAAGAAACCACGCTGGCGGGCCTGAAAAAGAAACGGTTTGCCAACGCCGAAACCGCCGTCGAGCAGGTGCTGGCGTTTGATCAACAACGGCGGGATACTCAAAAAGAACTGGAAGATGTGCTGACTCGCTCCAACGCGAAAGCCAAAGAGATTGGGGCGTTGATGAAAGCCGGACAAAAAGCGGAAGCGGATGCGGCCAAAGTCGAAACCGCCGAGCTGAAAACGCGCTCGAAAGAACTGGAAGAAAGCCTGAAAATCGCCGAGCAGCAATTGCAGGAAGTGCTGGTCACCTTGCCGAATCTGCCGCACAGCAGCGTGCCCGAAGGCCGTACACCCGAAGAAAACGAAGTAGTTTTGCAGCACGGCGAAATTCCGGTTTTACCCGAAGGCGCTCAGCCGCATTGGGAGTTGATCAAAAAATACGGGATCATCGATTTCGAGCTGGGCAATAAAATTACCGGGGCCGGTTTTCCGGTTTATCGGGGCAAAGGAGCACGGATTCAGCGGGCGATGATCAATTTCTTTCTGGACGAAGCCCTGAAAGCCGGTTATTTCGAGATTCAGCCGCCCATTCTGATCAACGAAGATTCCGGATTCGGCACCGGCCAGTTACCCGACAAGGAAGGGCAGATGTATTACGCCACGGAAGATAAACTCTACCTGATTCCGACGGCTGAAGTTCCGATTACCAATTTGTACCGCGACGTCATTTTGCCGGACGATCAATTGCCGGTGAAGAATGTGGGTCACACGCCCTGTTTCCGGCGCGAAGCCGGATCCTGGGGTGCGCACGTTCGCGGTCTGAACCGCTTGCACCAGTTTGATAAAGTGGAGATTGTGCAAATCCGCAAACCGGAAGAATCCTACCAGGCACTGGAGGAAATGAGCCAGTACGTGCAATCGCTGTTGCAGAAACTGGAACTGCCCTACCGCGTGCTGCGGCTTTGCGGGGGCGATATGGGCTTTGCGTCCGCGCTGACGTACGACATGGAAGTCTGGTCGGCGGCTCAGCAACGCTGGCTGGAAGTAAGCTCGGTGTCCAATTTTGAAACCTTTCAGGCCAACCGGCTGAAACTCCGGTCACGCGTGGAAGGAAAAACCCAGTTGCTGCACACCCTGAACGGTTCGGCGCTGGCGTTACCCCGAATTCTGGCATCCATTCTGGAAAATAACCAGACACCCGAAGGCATCCGGATCCCAGAAGTGCTGGTGCCGTATTGCGGTTTTGATACCATTAACTAATCACGAAAAGGCTCGCGGCTTCTGGCTGGTGGAGCTGCGAGCCTTTTTAAACCCGCGCTACTGCAAGTGAAAATTGATGGGCAGGTTGTACTTAACCCGCACTTGCTTTCCCCGAATGGCGCCCGGTTTCCATTTTCCGTTCGACGCTTTCACGACCCGCAAGGCTTCGTTATCGACACTCGGGTGAACACCCCGCAGCACTTCGTAATCGCAGAGTGAGCCGTCCTGGCAAACAACAAAACTGACAAAAACTTTACCCTGGATTCCAGCTCTGGAAGCATCCACCGGATAACGGATGTTGGCCGAGAGAAACCGTCCCAAACCATTTAAACCGCCCTGGAATTCAGGGTTTTGATTCGGATCGGTATACGTTAGGGAGTCCGATTCGTAATAAGCGACTCCGGATTCACATTTGCCGTTCTGGTACGATTCCCGGAAAGCCAGTTTACCGTCGTCAAACCGGCCTAACCAGAGCCCTTCTTTTCGTTGTTCTTTGATCAGGCCGGTTTCCGTTACCCATTTACCGTCCTGTCTGGACAAAAACCGGGCGGTTCCCTGCCCGTTCTGTACCAACTGTTTACCGGTTGAATCCCACTGGCTGAACAATTCAATTTCCTCAGGTGACATCGCCACCAGTTTTCTCATCAAAACATGCCGTAGCTGCCCGTTTGGATGCCAGGCCCATTCTTCCGTTTTTCCATCCGGCCGGATTTCGCTAATCAATTTAACCAATCCATTGCGGTAATAATAAATCGATCGCCCGATCCGTCGACCATCGTCGTACGGTTCCCGGGCCATAATCACCCCGTTCGGATACAGCGAATAAATCGTTCCATTCAGAAATTGATACTGCGGGTCTTTGATTGCCAGACGGATTGCCGGGATTGAATCCGGCAGGGAGGGATCATCTTCATTGGCGCGGTTATACGGTATTCGTTCAAAACTATTTTCTACGGTTTTCTGCCATTTATTCCCTTTCCGCTCCGAAATAACCGGATTTCCGTTGGGCAATCCCAGGGTGTCGACGGGAGTCATCAGCTTGAACTGTGCCTGTGCTTCGCCAGCAACCGCGCTGCCATCTTTGCCATAATACGCGGTGATCGCACCGGGTTCGCTTTGGGTGGCCGAGGGCGTAAACCGGATGGTGTAGGTTAAACTCTGCCGAACCGACTGACCGGCTTTCAGGGCTGGTTTCCAGGCTTTGAACGAGCGTAGCAACCGAATCGCTTCACGATCACAATCCGGGCGAAGGCTGCGCAAAACCGCTATCTCTGAAACCGTGCCGTTCGGTTCAATAACCATCGACAGAATAACCGTGCCTTTGACGCGGGCCACTTCGGCTGCGTAGGGCATTCGCCGGTTGACATCGATAAACTTCTCCAGCAGTGGCAAACCGCCGTGCGGTTTCGCAGCGGAATCAACTTCAAACTCTTTATAAATCGTTTGGGCGATTGCCGCCTGCGTTATCAGCAGAAAGAGTAGGGAATAAAACCAATGTTTCATGGGTGGATAAGAAAATGTTGGAATTAAATTTATAAAATCTGGTAATAATCCTACTTGCTTGTGCCAACATTTTATTTTTAAAACGGATTCTATCGCTTCTGCTATGCTGCCATAGCCCGATGGCTGGTCTTTACTCCAACTCAAAGTTAATGGGGAGGTTGAATCGTACCTTTACATTCCGACCTCGTTCGACACCGGGTATCCATTGTCCACTGGTTGCTTTCACCACCCGAACGGCTTCTTCGTCGGCACTTGCGCCAATACCCTTTAAGACCTTTACATTTTCAACATTTCCCTCTTTGTCAATTACAAAAGAAACAAACACCCTTCCCTGTAATTTCGCCCGTGCAGCTTCCGGCGGATACCGCATCGTAGTGGCTAAAAACCGCCCTAACGCGGTTCTGCCGCCTTTAAAATCCGGCATTATTTCCGGCTCGGTATAAGTCAGAACCTCTCCATTTTCGGCATAAAACTTTCCGGAAAGACACTTGCCCATGTCGTATGTTTCCCGGTATTCCAGATAGCCATCACTTCGCCGACCAGTCCACTCGCCGTCCTTCAGCCCTTGTTTCACCGCTCCACTTTCCAAAAATCGACTCTTGCTTCTCCGGGATTCAAACGTGGCCTGGCCAGCTCCGTTCACAACGGTTGGCCTTCCCAACGAATCCCACTGACTCAAAACCTGAAATTCAGGGCCCGTCTGGGGGGACGATTGGCGTTGCGCTTGCTGACGAAGCTGACCATTCGGATACCAGAGCCATTGGTGGGTTTTATAGTCTTCAACAAATTCTTCCATCTTCCTGACTAGGCCATTCCGGTAATAAAAGCGTGAAGACTGGGTGTGATTTCCATTGCGAAACGTCACTTTTGACAAGGGCGATCCGTCCGTAAAAAATGAATAGTGAGTTTCCTGGGCAGTATTCATTTTATCAATGATTTCAAGCCGGTAAGCTTCTACCGAATCGGGTAGCGCCGGATCATCCTCGTTATGGTACGTAAAGGGTTCTTTGTTCAATTGATAGCGTTCAACTTCTTTCCAGTTTTTCCCCGATTTTCGATAAATAATGGGAGCCGCATTCGGATAGCCTAGTGAGTCGACAACCGTCACAAACTGATAAACAGAGTTAGCTTCATCTGCGACCGGCACTCCTTTTTTATCGTAATATCGGATGATCCGGTCTGGTTTAGCATTCAATTCAACGGACGTGAACGGAACTGTAAAGGTAAGCTCCTGCCGAACTGGTTTTCCTCCCTTTAACGCTGGTTTCCAGGCCTTGAACGCATTGAAAACCCGGATGGCCTCCCGGTCGCAGTCGGGGCGGAGGCTGCGGAGTGTCTTGACCTCTGAAACCGTGCCATTGGGTTCTACCACGCCCGACAGAATGACACTGCCTTTCGCCTGATCCACTTCGGCTGCGTACGGCATTCGCCGGTTGGCATCAATAAATTTTTCTAACAAAGGCAATCCTCCAAGAGGCCGCGCGGCCGAGTCAACTTCGGACTCTTTGTAAATCGTCTGGGCGTGAACTGAAAAAGTCGGTAACAAAAAAAGTAAAATGTAACGGTAGTATTTCATGTATAGATGCTAAAATTTCAGCATCCAATTTACAAAAAATGGTAATAGTTTTATTTGTTCAACGGGATGTTTTATACGTTGAAGGTTCCTGATGTATCAGCACACCCAATCACCGGTTTTAGCAACCTAAGCATTTGATTTGGCACAACAGGGTGTTAGTCGATTTTGGCTACCGATTTTCAACTGCTTTTTCGTTCTCCTGTTAAAGTATGTTAATGCGTTCCAAATCAATCTAAATACCGCTATTTTGCCCCAAATCAATCAACTATGTTCCCTCCCAAAGTCCGGGCAATCTGGCTCTTTTACCGATCGTTCTGGTTGTTCAGCAACGCCCTGACGCTGGGTTTGCTTTGGGCTTTCTGGCCGAAGCTCACCACCTATCTACATCTTTACATCGTCAGCTCTTTATGGTTTAAACTACTTTCCAACGCCGGTATCTGGTATGTAACCCGCAAAATCTACAAAGCGCAATTCTGGTTTTACTACAACTTAGGACTAGCTGAAAAAGTCCTGTTCGGCGGGGCATTTACCATCGATTTGCTGATCGGTTTTCTGCTGACATTGGTTACGTATCAACTGCTTCTGATTTTATGAACGGCCTGCCAACCACCCTGGAAGCTGATGGCATCTGGCTGCAATTTGGCGAGCAGAAAATTCTCCAGAGTGTTTACGTCAAGTTGCAAACCGGTCGGATTACGGGTTTGCTGGGCCGAAACGGCAGCGGTAAATCCTGCCTGCTGAAAAGCATCATGGGCCTGATGCCGACCGAATGGCAGTCGGTGCGGGTAAATGGACACTACATCGGAAAACCGTATCAGCAACCCGGTTTGATCCGGTATTTACCCCAACACCCGTTCGTGCCACCGTCGCTGACGATCCAGGCGGCTTTTGATTGGTATGGTGTGGATATACGCGAACTAGCGGAGGAATATCGAGCAATTGGGCAGTTCAAAAATCAGCCGTTTGGAAAATTATCAGGCGGAGAGAAACGGCTGGCGGAAATTTTGTTGATTTTGAAATCGGACGCGGCTTTTGTTTTGCTGGACGAACCTTTTTCACACCTGATGCCGGTTCAGGTCGAGCAGTTGCAGAAAACCATTCGACAGGAATCCCAGCGAAAAGGCATTCTTTTATCCGATCATCTCTACCGGTCCGTACTGGACCTGAGCGATTCCATTTATTTCCTCCATTCCGGTGGCCGAACCATCCGGCTAACTTCGCCGGAGCAGAATCTGAAAGATATGGGCTATTTGAATTCGTAAAGTCAAATAACTGGTTTTCAGAAGCTTAACCCTGTCTTTTTCGTAATTCTTCGTCAGTATCAGAAGTTTTTTTCCCCTGAAATGTGCTTTTGACGATTCTCTGCGTCTAAAAGAAAAGCCCATCGATTCATGAATAAGCCTTTTCTGTCACTCGTCCTGACGGCGTTGACGCTGCTAACCGGAACCGCGCTAACTGTTTCCTGCATGAATGACGACGATCCGGAGTCGTCGATTGAAACCACGGATGTTCCGGACGTGTACCGAAAAATCTACGGCGCGACTAGTATTACGCGATCCGGCGATTACATCCTGATCAAAACGACGGGCGTTCCCGATCATAAAAGTCCTTATTTCCAGAACACGCAGTGGGCCACCGCGCAATACGAAGCCTATAACGGGACCAATGCCGCCTGGCATCAGAATCCCAACAAAATAGCGTCGTTCAACTATACGTTCCGGTTGCCCGTTGCGCCGAAAGAAGCTGTCGGCAAATCGGCAACAGACGGTGGCCCCATCGGGGTTTCGCTCAACGGCGTGCCGTTCTTCAATCAATATGCTGCCATGCGAGCCGCGTTGACAGACGAGGTCAACGGTTTTGACCAATACAACGGTCACCCCGCGCAGGCTGGCGATTATCACTACCACGCTGAGCCAACGTTTCTGACCACCAACAAAGGCAAAGAAGCCCTGATGGGTTTTCTGCTCGACGGTTTTCCGGTTTACGGCCCCATTGAGAATGGCAAGCTGGTCACGAATCTGGATAAATACCACGGCCACAGCCACGCAACGGCGGATTTTCCGTCCGGCATTTACCATTATCACATTACAGCCGCCGATCCTTACATCAACGGCAATGGCTATTATGGAACGCCGGGGACGTATACCAAATAGCCCGCTCGCACTGCTGGTTTTTGCCGCTGTCCAACTGGTTTCCTGCACGGGCGAATTCACCCAAAAGCGGGTGCCCCTAAACGTCGATTCGGTAACGGTTTTGCAGCAAAATGGACGCTGTTACCGGGATGGAAAACCGTTTACGGGAGGCCTGTTTCGGTTGAATGACCACGCCGATACGGTTTTTCTGTACCAATACCGGAACGGGCGGGAACACGGAATCCAGAAAGTCTGGTATTTCAAAGGGCGGTTACAGGAGGTGCGACTTTTTAATAAGGGAGAAAAAGAAGGCCGACACGTCGGTTATTGGGAAAATGGCAAAAAGCGGTTTGAGTACCTGTTTGAGCGGGATTTATTCCATGGAATTCAGAAAGAATGGCACGCCAGCGGGAGGCTTTTCAAACAAACGCAGTATCGGGCGGGCTACGAACAGGGGTTGCAACAGGTTTGGGATGCCGACGGAACAATCGTCGCCAATTACGAAACCCGAAACGGCCGGAATTACGGCAACATCGGCCGCAAAAATTGTAAATCAGTTTGGCAAAACGATTCGGTTCGGGTTGTTTCTGAGTAGTTTGCTGGTAACGGGATGCTCAAAACCGGATGGCGTTCCCTACTACCACACACCCGATTTTACGCCGATTTGGACGACGGACCAAAACCGGATCGACACCCTGCATACGGTTTTACCTTTTCGGTTTACCGACCAGTCTGGGGAGACGATTACGGAAAACGACGTCGAAAATTCGGTGTATCTCACCAATTTTTTCTTCACGGCCTGCCCTTCTATTTGTCCGAAAATGATGGAAACCGTCCGGATTGTTTATCAGAAATACCGAGGTAATCCGGCGGTAAAATTCCTGTCGCACAGCGTGACGCCCGAGCGCGACAGTGTCAGCGTGTTGAAGAAATACGCCGGGCGGAAAGGAATTGACGGACAGCAATGGCATTTACTAACCGGCAAACGGAAATCGATCAACACCATCGCCCGGCTGAGTTATTTCATTGAAAAAGAGCAGGGTTTTCTCAACGGTTCCGCGCAGTTTTTACACACCGAAAACCTGATTCTGGTCGATCAGCGGGGGCATATTCGCGGGTTGTACAACGGCACAGTGGCCGTCGAAGCCGACCGCATCATTCAGGATATCGACCTGCTGCTGAATGAACAAAACCGCTAGAATTTCAGCCCCAGATCGAGCGAAACGGCGTGGTTTTTCGAAACCAGATCGCGCGCCCGGGCCACATCCGTCAAACCGCGCTGGTAACTGATTCCGAACAGCAACGCCTGGCTCTGGTTCAGCCGGTATTGGATCCCGGTTCCGAGCAGCAAACTCAGGCTGGCGCGGCTGTATTGCCGGCTGTAGTTTCCGCCATCTTCCGCGTACTGAAACAACGCATTATGCGCCGAATCGAGCGGTTTTTCGGCCAGTTTGATGTTGATCAACCCGCCGGTCTGAATGTAAAACCGGGCGTTGGGAAACAGGTTGTTGGCGTACATTTTGACGGCGGCCGGTAGTTGCAAAAGCTGCAAATTGTAGGACGACTGCTGAATTTTGGCACCGGGGTCCCAAACGACTTGCCCAAATTGGCCCGGAATCCGGTAGCCCGACCGCTGAATCGTGTACCAAAGCCCGGAGCTGAAGGAATACCGATCTTTGAAAAAGAAATAATCGATGCTGGGCCCAATGCTCATCCGCATGGCCGCGCCGTTGGTCCGAAAACCGGCGTAGGAATTAAATCCTTCAGCAGTATTGAACGTCACCGACGGCGCCACGCGAAAACTCATTTCAATCAGCTTTTGTGGGGGCGCATAATCGATTTCTTCTTCCTGAATCCGGCGAAAAACTTTCTCCGTCTCCCGATTTGGGCGTGGCTGGTTGTCACTCCGGCGGTTATTTTTTCGGGGCGCCGGTTGACCCCAGCCGTCGTCGTCCGACGTCCGGTTCGTTTTGTTGGGTTCCTGCACGGTCACCCGGCCCTGCGCGTGGGCGTTCCAGACCAACCCCAAAAGCAGAGCCGTTCCTGCAATCATCTGACCCAAACGCCGGTATGAACCCAACTTTTTCATAAATTTGTATGTTTCCAAGAGAAGCCCAATTGCAAGGATGAAGATTTCGCCGGTTATTTTTTCTTTAGTAAGTATACTCATTTTCAACGCGTGTTCCAAAACCGAGGAGCTGGTAACCGTCGAGCAGCCCGAACAGGAGCTTTTTGCCTCGCGAAAACCGGCCGACGTCAGTCAGTGGCTGGATAAACACAAGGACATTGCTCAGGTCTACTTCGGCACCACCGCCTTTGGCAAAGACACGGCTCTGGTGAGCGAATTACTCAAACGAGTTAACGATAAGGAGCTTGACGTATTGTACAAGCAGGTGAATGCGGAGTTTGGAACGCTCGGCGATATTCAGGGGTTGCTGTCGGAATCGTTCAACCGGATTCACGAAAACTTCCCGGACTTTAAACCGCCGAAGATCGCTACGATGGTCTCCGGTTTTATGGGCCCGGATCTGGTGATCAGCGACACATTGATTGTGATCGGATTGGATTATTTCGCGGGACCCAAGGCCAAATACCGCCCTCGGGAATTCCCGGCCTACATTTTGCGCCGGTATCAGAAAGAATTCATCGTGCCAACCATCCTCTTCGCTCTCTCCGACCGGTTCAACAAAACCAATCAACAGGACCAGACGCTGCTGGCCGATATGGTTTATTACGGAAAAGGCTACGTGTTTACAAAAACCATGCTGCCCGAAACGCCCGACAGCTTGATTATTGGGTATACCGATCAGCAACTGACGCAGATGAATAATGTCCAATCCGACATCTGGGCCTATTTTATCGACGCCAAACTGCTTTTTGAAGTAAATCCGGCGATTAAAAACCGGTATATGTCCGAGCGGCCCTTTACAGCGGAAATTAGTTCGAAAAGCCCCGGTGCCATTGGCCGCTGGCTGGGCTGGCGGATTGTCGGGAAATATTACGACGAGAAAGAGCCGGGTATTAAAACGCTGATGGACAACAGCAATGCGCGGGATATTTTCGAAAAATCGGGGTATAAAGGATTAAAAGACGATCAATAATACAATAAAATGGGCGGTTAGCCGACCCTATGGAAAACAACAGAAATGGCAAAGCGAGGTTGGGGTTCCGATGGGAACGAAGAAGATAAAAAAATAAAACTGACGCGGGATGCGCTGCGAAAATCGTTGCGGTTATTCCGGTTTATCAAACCGTATCGGGGGTATTTTATCGTTGGGCTCGTGTTTTTGCTGCTGTCGTCGGCGACGACGATGGTGTTCCCGAAACTGCTGGGCGACATCCTGAAAGTAGTTGAAAACAAAATGCAGGCGGGTTCGCTGAATCAGATCACCCTGCTCTTATTCGGCTTGCTGGTGATTCAATCCGGTTTTTCGTTTGCGCGCGTGTATCTGTTCTCGCAGGTTAGCGAGCGGTCGATGGCCGATGTTCGGCGGGCGGTTTACCAGAAAATCATTACGCTGCCGATCCACTTCTTCGAACAACGGCGCGTGGGCGAACTGACCAGCCGCATTTCGTCGGACGTGACGCAATTGCAAGACGTTTTGTCGACGACACTGGCCGAATTTCTCCGCCAGATCATCACCTTGCTGGCCGGGGTTGCGCTGATTTCCTTCACCTCGCTGAAGCTAACCGGTTTTATGCTGTCAACGATTCCGGTGGTGATCATCGCGGCCATTTTCTTCGGAAAATTCATCCGCAAACTGTCGAAAAAAGCGCAGGACGAACTGGCACAGGCCAACGTCGTGGTCGAAGAAACCCTGCAATCGGTGAGCGTCGTGAAAGCCTTTACGAACGAACCATACGAAGTCCGGCGGTATTCGACGGCACTCGACAAAGTCGTTCAGAATTCCCTTCGGGTGGCAAATTTTCGGGGCGGTTTTGTGTCGTTCATCGTTTTTGCGCTGTTTGGCGGCATTGTCGGCGTTGTCTGGTACGGTGCACAACTGATGCTGGCGGGCGAACTGACCTTTGCGCAACTGGTGACGTTTGTGATTTATACGATGTATATCGGTGGCGCGGTGGGTGGTTTGGGCGATCTGTACGCCCAGATTCAACGGACGATCGGAGCCTCGGAACGGATTCTGGATATACTGGAAGAAACCTCCGAAGTAGAACTGCCGACGGCCGAAAAAACCGCATTGGCCCTTCCCCTGAATGGCGACATTCAATTCAGCAACATTCATTTTTCGTATCCGTCGCGGCCCGATGTCGAGGTGTTGAAAGGCGTTTCGCTGCAGGTGCCGTCGGGAAATAAAATTGCGCTGGTGGGCCAGAGCGGGGCCGGAAAATCGACGATTGTGCAGTTGTTGCTGCGGTATTATGCCACGAATGGCGGTTCGATCACCATCGACGGGCGACCCATTCAGGACATCGACATCCGGTTTTTGCGCCAAAATATTGCCGTGGTGCCGCAGGAAGTCATTCTGTTTGGCGGTACGATTTTTGAAAATATCCAGTATGGAAAACCGGAAGCAACCACCGCTGAGGTGATGGATGCGGCCCGAAAAGCCAACGCGCTGGACTTTATCGAATCGTTTCCGGAGAAATTCCAGACGATTGTCGGAGAACGGGGCGTTAAACTGTCGGGCGGTCAGCGGCAGCGGATTGCCATTGCCCGCGCCATTCTGAAAGACCCGGCGATCCTGATTCTGGACGAAGCCACGAGTTCGCTCGATGCGGAGTCGGAACGGCTGGTGCAGGAAGCGCTGGACGAGTTGATGCAAAACCGCACGACCATCATCATTGCGCACCGGCTGGCCACGATTCGGAAGGTCGACACCATTTACGTGATTCGCGAAGGGCTGATCAGCGAAACCGGTACACATGAAGAATTGAGCATGCTGGAAGACGGTTTATACGCCAATTTGGTTAAATTACAGTTTGAAACGACGGATAGTTAACATGCCGCACCGGCTTTTATTCGATGAACACGGCCATTAAACAGACTTTGGACGACTTCCACCTGCGACATACCAGTTGTCGGGAGGAAGTGTTGGATACGTTTTTTACCGCCAATTATGCCCTGGCGCACCATGATATTGAAGAAAGCCTGAAAGACGACTTTGACCGGGTAACGATTTACCGGACACTGAAGACGTTTGTCGATAAAGGAATTCTGCACAAGGTGCTGGACGACGAAGGCGGTTTGAAATACGCCCTCTGTCGTGAAGCCTGCGCCCATGATCACCACCACCATGATCATGTTCATTTCAAATGCGAAAACTGTGGCCTGACCACCTGTCTGGAAAATACACTGATTCCGGCCGTTAGTTTGCCGTCGGGCTATAGCCGGAAAGAAACCAATTTGTTGATTCAGGGCGTGTGTTCGCTTTGTAATAAAAACACTGCGAACTAATGCCCCAATCTATTTTCGCCGAACGCGAAACGCAATTCCTACAGGAAGAATTAAAGGCCCGTGCGGGTTATAACCGGCTGGCGATCATTCGGGTTATCTGGTTTGTTGGTGCCGCTTTTCTGTTGTACTTCCTGATCGATCGATCGCAAACCGGTTTGGCTATCGGTGTCGGTTTGCTCGGCATTGTCGGTTTTCTCGTCCTGCTGAAACGCCACCAGGCCGTTCAGCGCCGACGGGATCGCGCCCGCTGGCTGGCGTTCATCAACCGCGACGAAACCGCCCGGCTGGAACGGAAATTCCTGCGTCCCGAAACCGGTCTGAACTTTGCCGACGCCAACCATCCCTACGCCGGTGACCTCGATATTTTTGGCAATCATTCCCTTTTTCGGTTGCTAAACCGCACCTATACGTACGAAGGAAGCCAGAAACTGGCGTCTTATCTGCTATCGCCCGTGCCCATCAGCGAAGTAGTACTTCGTCAGGATGCCGTTGCGGAATTAAAACCGCTGCTCGACTGGCGGCAGGAACTGGCGGCTCTGGCGTACCTCAATCCCTCGGTTGGCGAAACACCCGAAGTGCTGAAAGACTGGGCTACAAAGCCCACAGAGCCATTACCGGTTTTTTTTACCATGGCCCGCTGGCTGTTTCCGGCTATTACGCTGACGTTGATCGCGTTCTGGCTGAACGGTCATTTGCCGGGCTGGGCCGTAACCGCTTCGTTGCTGGGTCATGGGGTGTTGCTGGGTCAGGTGGCCGAACGCGCTAAAAATGTCAGCGAACAGACGTTTGCCATGTCGCAGGCACTGAAAACCTACCGCGATTTGCTGAAACACCTCGAAAATCCACGTTTTGAATCGGCTATTCTGCACCGCCTACAAACCGTGACGAATCTCGAAAACCGCTCGGCAGCAGATGCGATCGGGAAACTGAGCGGTTTGGTCGAGAACCTGAATTTCCGCCGAAACCCGTATTTCTTTCTCCTGTTCGGCATTTTTACCCTTTGGGATATTCATTATTTACAGGCCCTCGACCGCTGGAAACAGACGTACGGCCCGCACCTGAACGACTGGCTTGACGCGCTGGCCGAAGCCGAAGCCTTGAACAGTCTGGCTGGTTTGGCCTATGCGCATCCCGACTACGCAGTTCCGGAGTTTGCGAACGAAACGCTGCAACTCGACGCCCGACAAGCCCGACATCCGATGCTGATGGCGAACAAAGGCGTTGCCAATTCGCTGAAAATTGACGGAAACGGGCAAACGATTCTGATTACCGGCTCGAATATGTCCGGAAAAAGTACATTTCTCCGGACGATCGGGACGAACGTGGTTTTGGCATTAGCGGGCTCGGTCGTTTCGGCTGAAAAGCTGATCTGTTCACCGGTTCAGGTGTTTACGAGCATGCGGACGCAGGATTCGCTGGAGGAAAACACCTCCTCGTTTTACGCCGAACTGAAACGCCTGAAAACGCTCATCGACCGCACGCGGCAAACGTCCAACTGGCCGGTTTTGTATTTTCTGGACGAAATTCTGAAAGGTACCAACTCCGCCGACCGGCACCGGGGCGCGCGGGCGTTGATTCTGCAATTGCACGAAACCTCGGCCTCCGGTTTTGTTTCCACCCACGACGTCGAACTGGGCGAACTGGCGGCCATACATCCGTTTGTTCACAACTACAGCTTCAACTCCGACGTGATCGACGGCAAGCTGCATTTCGACTACCAACTACGGAACGGCGTTTGCCGCAGTTTCAACGCCAGCCAGCTGATGGAATCCATTGGGATTCAGATGCATAAATTTCAGGAGGACTAATTCGTCGGTTTGTCGGGCACCGGAGCAGACGCGTGGTATTCCTGGTAAATCCGCTCCATATAGGTGTCGAGGAGTTGCAGAACGCGCTCGCGGTCGGGCGATTTGACGATGAAACCAACGTGGTATTCTTTCTTCATGCGCCACACAATTTCCTCGTCCGTAAAACCGCTGGTGTCGGGCCATTGCTGCCGGGCCAGCGAAATAATCAACCCGGCGTAGTGGTTTTGCACCTCCGGTAATTGATACGGTTCGTTGCGCGCCATCGCGCTTTCGAGTTTCGCCCATTCGGCCCAGAGATTGATGCCGGACGACACTTCCACCAGTTCCGCAATGTTGGCGCCCCCCACGCGCGACGAAGTTTCCAGAAAGTAGTATTCGCCGTCGTGGTCGCCCCGGATGTATTCGGAATGCGACGCACTGTACTGCATCCGGAATGCATTCAAAACCGCATCGTTCAGTTCATACAATCGTTGGGCTTCGCCGGAATCGAACGGTAAAACCGCCGTCCGGAACACCCCCCCGCCGTGCGCCACATCCATGGGTGTAGCCAGGTACTGACTGGCGCGGGTGAAAATCGTTTGGCCGTCCTGCGACAGCGAATCGACGTGAAAAACCCGCCCCGGTTTGAACTGCTCGATCAGAAACTGGTGCCGGTTGTCGCCCAGTGAATGAATCACCTGCCAGGCTTCGTCGAGCGAATGCACTTTTTTGATTCCGGTGGCCGAAGCTTCCGAGCGCGGTTTGATGAGCCAGGGCGCTTCGGTAGTCCGCAGAAAATCAGTGATGGTTTCGTCGTGAAACAGACTGCTGAACGCCGGAACCCGAATGCCTTCCGCCGACGCCCGCATCCGCATCGCTAGTTTATCGCGAAAAAACCGGGCCGTGGTTTGCCCCATGCCGGGAATCCGGAAGGTTTCGCGTACCAGTGCCGCCTTTTCCACGTCAAAATCATCCATTGCCACCACCCGATCGATTTTCCGCGACCGCATCGTGTGCGCCAGCCCATTGATCATCCGATCCAGATTCTGCGACGAATTATCCTGTGACGGCAAATAAAAGAACTCATCGACGGCTTCTTTGGGCCAGGGATGATCGGCCAGTTTCTCGTATGTCAGCAGATAAACGGTATTTCCGGCTTCCTTACAGGCTTTCAAAAACGCTTCCCCTTTGAAATACGTTGAGATGCAAAGAAAAGAGAGTGGCTGGCTCATGAGTTTATACAATCATTTTTTTTGATAGGAACGCGGATTGAACGAATGCAACAGATTAAAACTGATTTTTCCGTGAAAATCCGTCACATCCGTTCAATCCGCGTTCCTATCAAAATCCTACATATTTCTTAAAAAATCAATCAACAACCGAATCCCGAAACCGGTGGCGTTCTTTTGTGTACCAAATTCGGTGTCCGTAAATGCCATGCCGGCAATATCCAGATGCGCCCAGGCGGGGTGTTCTTCGGTGAATATTTCCAGAAATTTGGCGGCACTGATCGCGCCCGCCATCGGTTTTCCGCTGAAGTTCTTCAGATCGGCCACGTCCGATTGAATGTCTTCCTTGTAAACATCCCAGAGCGGCAACGGCCAAAGTCGCTCCCCGGTTTCGCTGGCGGATTTAAGCAATTGACTGGTCAATTCGTCGTTGTTGCTGAACAAACCGGCGGCATGGTAGCCCAGCGTGCCGATCACACTGCCGGTCAATGTCGCCAGATCGATCAGGACATCGGGCTGGAAATTCCGGACCATGTAGCCCAAACCGTCGGCTAGAATGATGCGCCCTTCCGCGTCGGTGTCGATCACTTCGATGGTTTTGCCCAGGTACGAACCGATGACGTCGCCGGGTTTGGTGGCAGCGCCGTCCACCATGTTTTCCGTCGAGGGAATAATACCGATCAGATGCACCGGCAAACGAAGTTTAGCGGCCACTTCCATCGTTCCCAAAACCGCAGCCGCCCCGCCCATGTCGCTCTTCATCAGGTGCATGCCGGTCGATGGTTTGATGGAAATGCCGCCTGTATCGAACGTGACGCCCTTGCCGACCAAGCCCACTTTTTTCGCATTCGGTAGATGGTCCGGTTTGTATTCGGCAATGATAAAAACCGGTGGATGCTCGCTGCCTTTGTTGACACTTAGCAAGGCCAGCAGTCCCTGTCGCTCGATTTCTGTTTTGTCGAAAACCGTGACCGAATACCCGTATTGTTGGCCGGAAGCCACTGCCCAGTCGGCCAGAACCTGCGGTATTTTGTAGTTCGACGGCGAATTCATCAGATCCAGAATCTGGCGATGCGTGGCCGCGATGGCTTCGGCGCGGTGAAGAACTTCCTCCGCCATACCCTGCTGCTGATCCGCGATGTAGATTTCCAGAATGCCTTCTTCCGAATAAAAATCGGCGGTTTTGGGTCTGTCCGTACCGTGCAGTTTCAGCTCGTAGCCACCCCAGCGAATGCCCAAAACAATACTCTCAAGGACGTCGGCAGCAATACCGGTCAGGTCAACGCCGACGGTTGGGGTCAGCCGGTCTTTCTGTCTGAAAAACAAATCCCGAAAGGCCCGCAGCCAGACCATGCGGGTCGGTTCTTTCCCCAAACCCAGCAGGTACGTTTTGCGTCCGTCAGGTTGATAAAAAGGAATTACTTCTTTGAAATCGGCTTTGAAATCGTGTTGTAAAACCGCCGGTGTCAGGTTGAATCGGTTGGCTAATGCGGTCAGGGTGTCCGGTAGTTCGTCGGTTTGCCGAACCGGTATGATGAGCGTGTCGGAAGACAGCGGTTGAGTGGTCGTCAGTTGAATTTGCATACAGAACCAAGGTAGCGCAAAAATTGCGATCAAAAAAACAACCATTCCACGGCCTGCGGAAATTCCCGGCCCCAGCGGTTTTCGGTGTGTTTTCCTTTCGGATCAACGGAAAGATGAAGTTTGGGCTGATTGTGTTTTTGCCGCAGAAGCGACTCCTGCAACCGCTGAATGGCCGGAACCATGTATTTCGACTCCTGTTTCCCGCCATATAAATAGACCTTCGTCGGTTCGGGATAATAAAACCGCAACGCGTCGGCATACACTTTGGGAGCGGCCCAAAGCGAGGGCGAAAAAATCATCAATCTACCAAATGTCGCCGGGTGAAGCAAACCGGCATACACGCTGATCAAACCACCCATCGAACTGCCGCCGATGCCGGTATATGCCCGCTCCGGCAACGTCCGATAATGGGCGTCAATGTGCGGTTTTAAGGTGTGAACGATAAAATCGAGGAAAAGCTTTCCCAGCCCGTCGGCCAGTCGCGTGTTGTAGGGTAAAAACTCGGCAATGCGGTCACTTTCCCCGTGATCGATGGCGACGACAATGAGTTTGTGGTGATGCCGGTGCGCCAGAACCGCCAGTTTCTGATCGATCGTCCAGTTTCCGAATGCCGAACCTTCGCCGAACAGATTTTGCCCGTCGTTCAGGTACAAAACCGGGTAATGCATGCTGGAAGCATCGTAATCGCAGGGCAGCAACACCCGAATCCGGCGGTTTCGGTTGAGTTGCGGGATTTCAAATGCGTCGCTGACCAGGCTGACGTTGGGCAGAAAAACCGGATTGAACGGCAAACCATACCAGCGCCAGTGCGGCACAACATCCCGGCGCGTCCCGGTTTTTCGTCGGGAAATCCGGTTGGGAATAGCTTCCCCGCTTTGGTCCAGCTCGACCGAATCCCAGCTTCCGCGCGTGTATTTGTATTCCAGCGGCAACTGCGCCGGAAACGCAATGGCGTATTTCCCCGGCCCTATCTGCCGCATTCGAAACCGGTCCACATCCGGGTACCACTGGCAAAAATGGCCGGAGACAAACACGGGGCGGTGGTCGTCGTTGGGCGGGGTGGTAAGTTCCAGGCGGATCGGCGTCATTTCGACATGGGCTTTACGAATCGCCCGTTGTAAAGGTTTCAGTAAATCTCTATTATTGTTCACGAAATGAGACAATAAAAGATTGGCTTGGTGCTAAACGGTTGGCTTTTGATGGGCGTTGTGCAATTTCTCATTTTTTACACGAAACAAAAGAGTATGAAAAACCTTTTAATTCTGCTTGCCTTGAGTATTCAGGTGGCTCAGACTGCCGACGCGCAGTTGAACAAAACCCCACCGCAAGTCAAAACCGCCAACGGCACCGTCGAAGGCGTGACCGAAGCCAGCGGCATCCGCGCGTTCAAAGGCATTCCGTTTGCCCAGCCGCCGGTTGGCGAATTGCGCTGGAAAGAACCCCAGCCCGTCAAGAACTGGCAGGGCGTTCGGAAAACCGACAAATTTGGTCCACGAGCGATGCAACGGGCGGTTTTTGGCGATATGGGATTCCGTTCGGACGGCATGAGTGAGGATTGTCTTTACCTGAATGTGTGGACGCCCGCCAAATCGGCCAATGAAAAACTGCCCGTTCTGGTGTATTTCTACGGGGGCGGTTTTATCGCGGGTGACGGTTCGGAAGGCCGTTACGACGGCGAAAGCATGGCGACAAAAGGCATGGTAGCCCTGACGGTGAACTACCGGCTGGGCGTTTTTGGCTTTATGGCGCACCCGGAGCTGACGAAGGAATCACCCAATCATTCGTCTGGCAATTATGCCTATTTAGACATGACGGCGGCCCTTCGCTGGGTGCAGCAGAACATTGCAGCTTTTGGCGGTGATCCCAAACGGGTGACCATTGCGGGTGAGTCGGCCGGATCGATTGCGGTGAGCGGTTTGATGGCTTCGCCGTTATCGAAAAACCTGATAGCCGGAGCCATTGGTGAAAGCGGTTCGTTGCTGGGCGGTTTGCCGCCGGTTCCGCTGGCGAAAGGCGAAGAAAGCGGTACGGCGTTTGCGAAGGCCGTCGGTGGCAATTCACTGGCGGAGTTACGAGCAATGCCAGCCGATCAATTGCTCGAAGCGACGGGAAAACCGGGGGCTCCGCGTTTCAGTGCGACGGTGGATGGTTATTTTTTCCCAAAACCACCCATGGAAATTTTTACGGCGGGCGAACAGGCGCATGTGCCGCTGCTGGCCGGATGGAATTCGGAGGAAATGAACGCCCGGGCGGTGTTGGGACAGGAAAAACCGACGCCCGAAAATTACGCGGCTGCCGTTAAAAAGCTCTACAACGACCGCGCCGATGAAGTGCTGAAACTGTATCCAGGTTCGACGGAAGAAGAAATTCTGCAATCGGCGACGGCGCTGGCGAGCGACCGGTTTTTAGCGTACAGCACCTGGAAATGGGCCGATTTGCAGAGCAAAACCGGCGGTGGCAAACCGGTGTATCGCTATTATTACTCCCGCCCGCGTCCGGCGATGGTGCCCGAAATGGGCAATGCGGCTCCCGGTCTGGCCGGTGGCGTTGTGAAATCGACAGATGCCAACGCGGTGAAAATACCGCCCGCGCGGGGCGCCGTTCACTCGGCCGAAATCGAATATGCCATGGGCAATTTGTCCAAAAACAAAGTCTATGCCTGGACACCCGACGATCATAAAGTTTCGGAAGTGATGCAGAATTACTTCGCCAACTTTGTCAAAACCGCTAATCCCAACGGAAAAGGTTTGCCCAACTGGCCCGCCATCAATAATGCCAATCCCGTGCCGTTCATGCAGATCGACGTCAACACCCGGCTGGAAATGGAGACGAATCGGGCACGGTATTTATTTCTCGATCCGTTTTATACAAAGCAGTAAATCAACTCGTTGACTCAAAAGCGGGGCGGTTTTTTAAAACCCGTTCCGCTTTTTATTTGCATTATTTGGGCTCACATGAACCGAACGTCTTAACCTTCATGAACCCGCCCGAGGTCTTTCACGACCAGTTGTACGGTATACCGGCTTTTCTGTTCCACCAGCAGTTTTTTGTTGACCAGAACTCGTCCGATGGTTTTCTCGTCGTAATGGCGAATGGTGATGAGTTCCAGGCCTTCATTGTAACTGATCCGAAATTCTTCCTGTAACTGCGGCAGCAGCCGGGCCAGCCGCTCCGGGTGGTGGTCAACTACGACCGAAAAACTGATGGCGGTATTTTGCATCAGGTTGATTTTCACGCCGTATTCCGCAAACTGCCCGAAAATTTTGCTCAGATTTTCTTCCGCAATGAACGAAAAGTCTTTCGGATGGAGCGAAATCAGCGTCTGATTCATCTTGAAAATGAACGACGGAATGGGCAGGTGCTTCTCAAAATGACCGATCACCGTTCCGGACTCCTGTGGCTGCAAAAACGAGCGGACGAACAGCGGAATGTTTTTATTCTGTAACGGCTTGATGGTTTTCGGGTGAATAACCGTTGCGCCATAATACGCCAGTTCGATGGCATCCTGGTAGGTCAGCTGGTCGATCTTGACGGTTTCATCGAACCACTTCGGATCGGCATTCAACACGCCCGGCACATCTTTCCAGATCGTTACGCGTTCGGCGTTTAAACAATAGGCGAAAATGGCCGCGGTATAGTCCGAGCCATCCCGGCCCAGTGTCGTGGTATGACCTTCGCCCGTACTGCCAACAAAACCCTGCGTGATCACGACACTGGTTTCCAGCAAATCGGCCAGCGTGTCGGTAATGTGTTCGGCGGTTTGGCTCCAGTCTACTTTTGCTTCCCGGTAACTGTCGTCGGTTCGCACCAGCCTCCGGGCATCTACCCAGTAAGAATCCAAACCGGATTGGTTCAGATAGGCATTGATAATTCGGGTAGACAGCAGTTCACCGAACGAAACCAATTGGTCGTAAACCTGATCGACCGGCGATTCCGGTTCCTGCGTCAGGATCGTTTCTACTTCGGCAAATAAATCATAAACCGGTTGAAACGCTTCAGGATTGTCACCGGCCAGTTCGTCGACAACCTGCTCATGCTGCGTGCGAATCTGCTGCCAGATGAGGTCTTTATCGGTTTGTCGGCGAAGGTAGGCCCAAGTCAGTTGTTCCAGGGCATTGGTGGTTTCGCCCATTGCCGACACTACTACGAGGAGCTTATAGGGTTGTTGCTGTTGAATGATTTCGGCAACGTTCCGCATTCCCTGGGCGGTTTTTACCGATGCTCCACCGAATTTAAATACCTGCATTTTACGAATCTGAATGGAGGAAGAAAACGGTGGGTCGCCGGTGAGATTGATGGCTGAAACGGAGTTGTACGGTATATCCGCAGAAACCCCCCGCCCGATTCAATCACACCGGCGACCCGCCACCGTTTCCTGGAAAGGTTATGTTCTTAAGCCGTTACGATCCGCTTTGTATAAATCAGTTCCCGAACGGAATCGGCAATTCCCTGTGGATCAAAACCGCATTCGCGGTGCAGGTCGATTTGTTCGCCGTGCTCGATCACCGCGTCCGGAATGCCCAGCCGTTTAACCCGCGCAACGTATCCGTGATCGGTCATAAACTCAATCACTGCGCTGCCAAAACCGCCCATCAGGCAACCATCTTCCACCGTGACGACATTGTCATAGCGTTGGAATATTTCGTGCAGCATTGCTTCATCAAGCGGTTTCACAAACCGCATGTCGTAATGCGCGGGCTGAATGTTTTCGGTTTCGAGGAGTTCGCAGGCTTTTACGGCATAGTTTCCGATGGGTCCGATGGTCAGAATCGCTACGTCTTTTCCATCCCGAATTTTACGTCCTTTTCCGATTTCGACCTGTTCCAGCGGAGTGCGCCAGTTGGGCATGACGCCTTCGCCCCTCGGATACCGAATGGTAAATGCCTGAGTGCCCTTTTGAATTGTATCCGACTGGGCCGTAAACATCAGGTTCCGAAGTTCTTTTTCGTTCATTGGACTGGCCACGATCATGTTCGGAACGCACCGCATAAACGCCAGGTCATAGGCACCGTGGTGCGTGGGGCCGTCGGCACCAGCGAAACCGGCCCGATCGAGGCAGAAAATAACGGGTAACTCCTGAATACAGACGTCGTGGATGACCTGATCGTAGGCCCGCTGCATGAAGGTGGAGTAAATATTACAGAAAACCACCTGTCCCTGCGTTGCCATACCCGCCGAAAACGTAACGGCGTGTTGCTCGGCAATACCCACATCGAAAGCCCGATCCGGAATGGCCTTCATCATGATGTTCATCGACGAACCCGACGGCATGGCGGGTGTTACGCCCACAATTTTCTCGTTGACTTCCGCCAGTTCAACCAGCGTATGCCCGAAAACATCCTGGTATTTTGGCGGTTGTGGTTTGTCGTAGACTTTCTTTTTGATCTCACCCGTCACTTTATCAAACAAACCGGGCGCGTGCCATTTGGTCTGGTCTTTTTCGGCGGGGCCGTATCCTTTCCCCTTTACCGTCAGGCAGTGCAGCAGTTTAGGGCCGGGAATATCTTTCAGGTCGTTCATCACGCTCACCAGATGATCGATGTCGTGGCCGTCGATGGGGCCAAAATACCGCAAATGGAGCGATTCGAACAGGTTACTCTGGTGCATCAGCGACGCTTTCAGTCCGGTTTCGATTTTTGAAACGATATCCTGCGCGCTTTTGCCGAAATTGCTCATTTTGCCCAACAAATTCCAGACTTCGTCCTTCATTTTGTTGTACGTCGGCGAGGTGGTAATATCGGTCAGGTATTCACGCAATGCCCCCACGTTCGGATCGATCGACATGCAGTTATCGTTCAGGATAATCAGCAGATCGGCTTCGGTAGATCCGGCGTGGTTCATTCCTTCAAAAGCCAGACCGGCGGTCATGGCGCCGTCGCCAATGACGGCAATATGGTGGCGTTTCGGGTTATTCTGGAGTTGCGATGCGACGGCCATTCCCAAAGCTGCCGAAATCGACGTGGATGAGTGGCCGACACCAAACGAATCGTATGGACTTTCCTTGCGTTTCGGAAAACCGGATAAGCCTTTGTAAAACCGATTGGTGTGAAAAATATCGCGTCGTCCGGTCAGAATTTTATGACCATAGGCCTGATGACCCACATCCCAAACCAGCTGATCGTCCGGTGTATTGAAAACGTAGTGAAGGGCAACCGTCAATTCGACAACGCCCAGGCTGGCACCAAAATGACCGCCATAAACCGATACATTATCGACAATAAACTGTCGGAGTTCGGCACAGACTTGAGGAAGGTCGGTTTGAGACAGGTTACGGAGGTCGTCCGGGGTGTCAATCTTGGCGAGTAACTTGCCGGGAGTGATCAACATAGTGAGTCGGATAGTATAAAATGTTTTTCATAAACTTCCTGTGGTTACAAACTGTTTTACCGCATTCAGTCATGAAATAATTAAAGGGCAAAAGTACAAAAAAAATACAAATTGCATATCCAAATATCTGATTCTGATAAATCGGTTCTACAGGAAGCTATAGGGCCAAAAAGCACGCTGAAATGCCGTTTCAGCGTGCTTTCTATTGAATTCGCTACCTATTTGCTCTGCACTCCCGCTAAAAACGGCTAACCAATTTTCGCGAGAAAAATACAATTTAGAATCTATCCACGCTGGCTGGCCCGAAACAGCTTCTGTTTCTCTTCCCGCGTCAGGCTTTCGTAGCCGGAACGGGAGATTTTATCCAGGATCGCATCGATCTCATCCTGATCCGGCATGGCAACGGCCGATGGCGATGACGGAGCTGCGTACGAACCCGCACTCATACTGGCGCTGCTCCGCTGACGGTAGGACACCTTCACCGGCGGTTTTTTCCGGAAAAGACTTTGCCATCCATCCATCACCCAGTAAATGGGCTGGCCCAGATCCGTGCCATTCTGAAGCATTTTAATAAACAGAAAGCCCACTAAGGCACCGCCCAAATGGGAAAGATCGCCCCCGGCGTTTGGCCCGATCGACCGGGCCAGCGACAGAACAATGTAAAAGAACGCAATGTATTTAATCCGGACGGGGCCAAAAAACAGCAGGTGAAAGGTATAATTGGGTAAGAGCGTCGAAGCCCCAACGGCCACGGAAAAAGCGGCCGCCGAAGCGCCCAGCATCCGCGAATCGCTTACCTGCTCGTGAAAATACGGTAGCAGGTTATAAATGGCCATGTAAGCCAGTCCGCCCGCCAAACCGCCCAGCATATACAACGCCACCAGCCGCCGGTTTCCCAGGTACTCGTCGATCAACCGCCCAAACCAGTACAGAAAGAGCATATTGAACAGGATGTGAAAGACGTCTTCGTGGGTGAAGAAGTACGTGATCATCGTCCACGGTTTCATGATGAAAACACCCAGTGAAGCCGGTAAACGCAGTTGATCGACAATCAGGTTGTAGACGCCCGACATTTCGGCCAGTGTCAGAATGACTTTCAGGATCAACAGCAACAAAAAGACGATGGTATTAACAAGAATCAACTGCACCAACGTATTGTTGGGCTTGTTGAATTCGCTTCGGAAGTCATCTAACAGTCCACTCATTACTCAATAAAAATTATTTCGTTGCTTCCCCCAATATTTGACCAATATAAAAGCAAAGAGCATACCGCCAATATGGGCGAGATGCGCCACATTATCACCGGCCTGCGCCCGATACATGGAATACAATTCATAGGCGCCGTAAAACGTCACCAGGTATTTCGCCTTGATGGGTATCGGCGGAAATAATAACATAAGTTCGGTATTTGGAAATAATAATCCAAATGCCATCAAAATGCCAAAAATTGCGCCCGATGCGCCCACCAGCGGCACGGCCAACTGTTGCTCGTAATATTGATTCACCAACTGCACCGCTCCTCGCACATACGAGGGATCGGCCGGGTTTTCTTCAAATACCTTCAAAAAATTATCACCCTGACTCAGTAGACCCCGATCCGACAGAAACAGTTCTAATGACTCCGGTGTCGGGTGGCTTTGAAAGGCAACCACTGCATCTCGTAACTGGCTGGCTTCAAAATAGTTTATTCCCGAAAATAATAATCCGGCGCCAACCCCGGTAATAAAGTAAAAAATGGTAAACCGCTTGCTCCCCCAAACCTGCTCAAGCATCGGGCCAAAGAAAAACAAACCCAGCATATTGCTGAAAATATGCCCAAAATCGGCATGCAGAAACATGTAGGTCACAAATTGGTGGGGCGCAAATGCCGGTGACAGCAGTGAGTATAACCCAAAAAAATGGATCAGATCAATTCCTGCCAGTTTTAAAAAAAAGAAACCGACATTGGTAAGCAGGAGCGTCCTGACAACCGGCGTAAGCATCATAAAGTTGTAACGTTTTCTGTCAAATTACTTGTATCAGGACCGAAATAATCCCGCTAATTTATCCAACGCCAATATAGTTGTAATCGGTTCACCGTTTGGCGTATATGATGGGTTTGATGACGCAATTAATTGATCAACCAACGCCCGTTGTTCCGGTTCGGCCAGTTGTTTCTGATGCCGGGCCGCCGAGCGCCGGGCCAGCGAACGCGCCAACACTTCAGCCCGTTCCAGCTTTAGCCGCCCCGTATCTTCGCGGAGCTGAGCCAGCAGATTGGCAAACAGCTCTTCTTCGTTCTCGCCCACCGAAAGCGCCGGTACGCCCCGAATGAGAAACGCATTCTGACCAATTTCATCGAACAAAAAACCCAGGCTGGTTAGATCATCGCGTAACTCAAGTGCCAGGTTGTAATCGACCGGCATCACCGTTACGGTTTTGGGAAACAACAATTGCTGCGAAACCCCGTTGCGCTTGGTCAGTGCGGCCTGGTATTGGTCGTACAGCACCCGCTCGTAGGCCCGGCGCTGATCGATCACCAGCATCCCCGCCTGAACAGAGGTGACCAGATAGCGGTTATGCACCTGAATAATGGCCGCGGTTCCTTCCAGCGCAACCGCCGATGTTACCAGTTTGTTCACCCGGCTTCCGAGCGTTACCGACTCGGTTTCGGCTGGTGTTTCGGCAGCAGGGCGGTTTTCGAACAGCGTTGCGTCTTCCGTCGCCGGCGTTTCGGCCGGCTCCAATCCTTCAAACATTGCTTGCCAGTTGGCGGCCGATTTACGCGGAAAATCAAAACCGGTACGCGGTTTTAACTCGGTGGATTCGGTTGACCAGGCTGGCGACATCGGACGCAACGCCGACCGGTTTTGGGGCTCCAGCTGACTCCCCGACTGTCCTTCTGACGACCGGCGGGGGGCCGGGGTCACTGGCAGGAAGTTCACATTGGAATCAAAATCCAGCGAGGGCGTTAAATTGTAGACGCCGACGGCCTTCCGAACAGCCGCCATTACGATGGCATACACCGATCGTTCATCGTCGAACTTGATTTCGGTTTTGGTCGGATGAATGTTGATGTCGATGTGCGACGGATCGATTTCGATGAACAACACATAGAACGGATGAAAACCGTCCTGAATCGTTCCTTCGTATGCCCCCACAACGGCATGATGGAGGTAATTATGTTTAACGAAACGCGAATTGACGAAGAAAAACTGTTCTCCGCGGGTTTTCCGGGCAAATTCGGGTTTGCCAATATAGCCCCGAACACTCACATAGGGCGTTTCTTCTTCACAGGACGCGAGTTGTTCGCGGTATTGTTTCCCGAATAAATCGACAATCCGGCGGCTCAGTTTTCCGGCCTGCAGATTATAGACTTCGGCATCGTTGTGGTAAATTGAAAAAGCAACTTCGGGATGGGCCAGCGCAACACGCTGGAATTCATCCAGAATATGCCGCATTTCGACCGAATTGGTTTTCAGGAAGTTGCGCCGGGCGGGGACATTGAAAAATAAATTTTTTACCAGAATATTCGTTCCCGGCAAACACGAAACCGACTCCTGGGTTTTCAATTCGGAGCCTTCCATCCGGATGAGGGTTCCCAGCTCGTCGCTACTGCGGGCCGGCTCAGACCGGCGGGTGCGGAGTTCGACCTGGGCAATGGCGGCAATCGAGGCCAGGGCTTCTCCCCGAAATCCCATCGTCCGGATGCGAAACAGATCGTCCGATGAGCGAATCTTCGAGGTAGCGTGTCGTTCAAAGCTCATTCGGGCATCGGTTTCCGACATGCCAACGCCGTCATCGATAATCTGAATCAGTGATTTACCGGCGTCCCGAATGATAATTTGTACGGTTTTTGCTTGGGCATCTACTGAGTTTTCCAACAATTCCTTGACGACTGATGCCGGGCGTTGCACCACTTCTCCTGCCGCGATCTGATTGGCAATTGAATCCGGTAACAGTTGGATAACATTCAACATTTTGTATTTATCTAATAATTCGAATTCTTAATGGAAGAACAAATTACGGTTTTTCCATGACATAAGAAAAAGCAACCAGAACAGCTTTTATAATTTCGTAAATCTTTTTTTTCGATTCTTTGTTATAGAAATAATTCAAGAGTAATTTTGAATATATGTGGATATAAGTTGATTTGGGTCGATTGATTATCCAGAAATACTGAAGGGAATTTAAGCTCAGAGTCAAATAAAAGTTGCACATACCCTTACCCAACTACCGAGATGAAGAAGATCAAGTTGAACATGATCCTGCAATGGATGGTTTTCTTTCCAATTATTTTGCCGTTGTGTATGATCTTCGGCGCAGTGCAGGGAGCCATTCAGATGGCCGAACGGGTACTCATTCAGTTTTGGTCGGATGTAGCCCCCACCGTAAAATAACGGGCTAAACAAATCCTATTTTTCGATTCGGCGATTTCTTTCTCATCGCCCAACCGTTTACGCAATTTTCGGTTTTAATTGGACGATTCTACGTTCGACTTTTGACCGACAACCTCAATCAATAAATAAAATCCAGGTTTTTATCCTTGTAATCTTCGGGATCGAGCGATAAAAATTCTTCCCAGAACGGATTATTCGGAACCCCGGCTTTACAGATCAGGGGTTCTTTTTTGACGGGGTGGATAAAGTACAGCCGTCTGGCATGTAAATTGATGCTGCTGTCCTGATTCGGCCGCGGGAAACCATACTTGATATCTCCCCGAATCGGGCAACCCATACTCGCCAGCTGCACCCGGATCTGGTGCGGCCGTCCCGTAATCGGATTCACTTCCAGCAGATAATGATCGTTCACTTTTCCGAGTAAGCGGTAGGTCAATTCGGCCCGCTGCGATCCCGGCACCTCGTCTTCGTACGCCTTTACGGTATTGGTGGCTTCGTCTTTGAGCAGAAAGTGCGTCAATCGCCCTTTTTCGTCTTTTGGCTTTCGGCCCACCACCGCCCAGTACGTTTTCTGCACCTGCCGTTTCCGGAAAATCTCGTTCATTCGTTCCAGCGCCTTCGACGTCCGGGCAAACACGACCAGCCCGCTAACCGGCCGGTCGAGCCGGTGCACGGTTCCCAGAAACACATCGCCCGGTTTATCGTATTTCTTTCTGATGTATTCCTTGATCAGATCCAGCAGCGGCACATCACGGGTTTTATCAGCCTGCACCAAAACCCCTGGTTCTTTGTTGACCACAATCAAGTGGTTGTCTTCGTATACAACAACGTATTTTTGTTTCATTTCGATAGGGCGGTTGAAAACCACCTTTTAAGCATCTTCGGCAAAAAGCCGGAACCATTCAAAATCCGCCCGGCTTTCGGTTAATAAGCCTCTTCTTTGCTCGGAAACTCGCGATCTTTCACATCATCGACATAATGGCCGATGGCCTGGGTGATGATGTCGTGCAGATCGGCATAGCGACGCAAAAACCGGGGTTTAAATTCTTTGTTAATGCCCAGCAAATCGTGCAGCACCAGAATCTGACCGTCGGCGTCCGGCCCGGCACCAATCCCAATCGTTGGAATCGTCAGGCTTTCAGAGACTTGCTTCGTCAAGGCCGCCGGAATTTTTTCCAGAACGACGCCAAAGCAGCCAATGTCTTCGAGCATTTTGGCATCCTCCATCAGCTTCTGCGCTTCGGTTTCCTCCTTGGCCCGAACGGCATACGTGCCGAATTTATAGATCGACTGGGGGGTTAAACCCAGGTGGCCCATCACGGGAACGCCCGCGCTCAGGACGCGGATGATCGACTCTTTCACTTCCAAACCGCCTTCCATTTTCACAGAATGCGCGCCGGATTCTTTCATGATCCGAATAGCCGACCGCAGGGCTTCCGACGAATTTCCCTGGTACGAACCGAACGGTAAATCGACCACCACCAGCGCCCGTTTGACGGCCCGAACCACTGAAGTCGCGTGGTAAATCATCTGATCCAGCGTAATCGGCAGGGTGGTTTCGTGACCGGCCATCACGTTGGAGGCCGAGTCGCCAACCAGAATAATCTCTACTCCGGCGGCATCGACCAGCCGGGCCAGCGAGTAGTCATAGGCGGTCAGCGCCGAAATTTTTTCGCCCTTGCTTTTCAATTCCTGAATAACGCGGGTCGTGATCCGTTTGACGTCGGGATTATGAACAGACATTCGTTTTGTAAACCGTTTTAAGCAATCAGTGAGCAGGTTTTAGCGGGCAATCTACCGCTATTTGTATGGAATAAAACCATGAAGCGGGCAAAATGATTCTGTAGACCGCTCCCGGTTTTCGATAAACGCACCCTCAACGATCGATCAGCCAGGATTCGGGGTTCATGCGGCTGGTGCTTTTCCAGACCTGAAACTGGACTTCTGCAACGCCGTCTTTGTCGGTAGCAACCACGCCAATCACTTCCCGGGCCCTGACCCGCTGCCCCACCTGTACCGAAACACTCTTCAATTTGGCGTATATAGTATAATAATCACCGTGTTGAACCGCCACAATGTTGTGCATGCCGGTGACGTAGGTCGTGTACTGGACAACGCCATCGTAAACCGCCCGTACCACTTCTCCGGGCGTGGTCTGAATGTCGATTCCGGGATTGTCCTGCATGACGCCTTTCAAAACCGGGTGGGGTTTAACGCCGTAATGATCCGAAATAAAACCCCGCGTAACGGGCCAAGGTAAGCGGTTTTTTGACGACGCAAACGAGGATGCCAGAGCGGCTTCTTCGTCATTCAGCAGATTATTCCGGCGCTCGTCGGGCTTGCGGGTGGTGGTACGCTCAGCGACTTCCGTGGCCGGTTCTTCGGCTTTGGGCTCAGCGGTTTCCGGTTTATTCGCATCGGATTCGGTGGCGGCTGCGGCCCGTTCGGCTTTGGCAGCGGCTGCCGCTGCGGCCTTCTCGCGGGCAATCCGTTCGCGTTCGGCTTTCAATCGCGCCAGTCGGGCAATCCGTTCGCGTTCTTCCCGCTCGCGAATTTCCCGGCGAATCATTTCCGTAATGGCCGATTCCAACCGGCTTACCGCCTTCCGGCTTTCGGTCAGTTCGGTGCGCAGATCCTGTTCTTTTTCGCTCAGTTCCGTCGCCATGCGGTTTTTCTCTTCCTTCAGGCCTTCCAGCCGTTTCGATTCGTTCACCTGTACGGCCAGCGTACCCTGCTGCTGCTGCTTTTTACGCTCGACATCCTGCTTTTTGGCAAGCATTTCCTGCCGAACTTTTTCCATCTGACGCACCTGTCCTTTGCGGGCTTCGGAATACTGCTGCAAGTATTTATATCGCGCCACCAGTTGATTGAAACTTTCGGCCGAAAACAGAAAACCGAGCGGATTGACCTGCTGACGCCGTTTGTCGGCAGCATAAATCATTTCTCCGTATTCTTTTTTGAGCTTTTCCAGATCGTTCTGCAACTGATTGGACGACTGACGCAGTTCCCGGATTTCGGACGTCATCAGTTTGACATCTTCCGTTAACAGGTTGATTTGTTTGGACTGAGCCGCAATTTCCTGATTCAGCGCTTTCAGTTGGCCCAGCGTGGCCTGTTTCTGCGAAGAGGTTTTCTTCAGAATCGTTCGGATCTGTGATACCTTCTCGATGTTCTGCTTCTTCTCTTTTTCCAACTGCTGACGGCTTCGCTGCTGCGCCATGACGCTTCCAGCAGCCAGCCAGCATAGGGTAAGCGCAAGGATAACAGTCTTCCAGTCGGTAGCCCGAACCACTCTATACTTCATAAGCATCTTGCAATACCGGGGTAGTTACGGTCTTCGCTGGAATTTTGGCGGAACGTTGAACGGAAATCCCGGATTTTTATCGGTAAGCTCTACTTTGTTGTGTCGAATCCGTAAGACAGTTTGATAAGGTTGCCCGTCGTTTTTCGATTTGTAATCGACCGTTACCAGACTGGTGTATGGAAACAGGAAATTATTCAATACCGTAAAATCTTCGTAATCCAGCGTCAGCGAATTTTTCGTCGGCTGCTCAACCACCAGCAACTTTTTCAATTTCCGGTTTTGTTCGCCAATGTAGTTATCCACCAATACCTTGCCTTCGTGTTGCCGCAGCAGCAGAAAGTCTTTTTCGTTTTTAACCCGTTGGGCGGGCTCTTTGGGCAATGGCAGATTACCAATCAACAGCGACTGAATCAGTCCAAAATTCAGGTTAAAATTAAACCGCTGGCTCAACGAAGCGTAATCAAACACCGAATATTCGCGGTGAATGCGGTCCATGATCACCACGGAATCTTTCGTAATCAACGCCCGCGCGACCTCAACGCCGACCCCCGAAACCGACAGCCAGATCAGACTGTCTTTATCGATCCGCAGGTTTACATTGGCATTGTTGATGTCCTGATCCTTACTTTTAAACGAAACCTTTGATTTCGCCGTCAGATACGCAAAGTCAACCTGATCAACGGTGGCATTGGGGTCGATGGAAGATAAAACCGGGGGCGGAGCGGTGGCAAGGGTATCGGTGCGGATTTTAGGTAACGCTGAAACCGTATCTGCTGGGGGCGAAGGCGGGGCGTTGCGGAACAGTCTCCGCCGACGGCATCCGTCTGCCGTGATCAGCATGATGACGCATAAAAGTCCAAGAAGGTATTTACTCATAAATTTTGCCGGTTGCGATTTTCTTGTCCAACCGTTCGGTCGTTTCTCCTTTTAGTTTTGCTTTTTTCCACTGCTCCACCGCCTTTTCGTGCTCGCCAAGCTGATACAACACGTCGCCGTAGTGTTCGATAATCGTCCCACTCACGTTCTTGTCGGCCTGCATGGCTTTTTCGAGATACGTGCGGGCTTTGGCGTAGTCTTTCATGACGTACAACACCCAGGCGTAGGTGTCCAGGTACGTGGCATTGTTCTGGTTTTTCTCCACCAGACGCTCCGATAGTTGCAGGGCCAGCGGCAGTTTTTCTTTCCGTAAAGACAAAAAGTAGCTGTAATTGTTCAGAACGTGGTCGTTGTCGGGGTCTTCTTTCAACACCTGCTCATAGGCTTCGTCGGATTTCTGATGATCGCCCATGCCATTGTAAACGTCGCCGAGTTGTGCATTGATGCTCTTCATCAGCTCGGCGTTGGTGGGCGATAACCGCCGGGTTTCCTCATAAGCTTCAATCGCTTCCTTATACCGCTTTTTAAAGTAATTGGCCGACCCGTTGAACGCCCAGATCACCCCTTGATTCGGGAACAATTCGAGCGCCTGTTCGGAGTGAACCAGCATGCTGTCCATCTGATTCAGTTCGCCGTCGAGTTGCAGAATCGCACCCCATACTTCGTAGGTAGCTTTGTCCAATCGGGCGGCTTTGATGTAATAATCGCGGGCTTCGGCTTTTTTGCCTTGCTGATGCAGCAAATCCGCATACATGGCTTGCGAACGGGCGTCTTTCGGATGCGCGGTGGCCAGTTCTTTGGCGAATCTCACGACGCTTTGCTTCGCTTTTTCGTCGTTGCCAACCATTTTCATGTAGCTCAACAAAATCCGCGCTTTGATGTCGGCTTCCAGATTCGGATTCGAGAATACCTTATCCAGTTCCTGGGTGCACTTTTCCATATTGCCCTGCTTCCGATACAGATCGGCCAGCATGACGTGGGCCTGTGGCAAATCCGTATTGACTTTCAGCGCCCGTTGCAGCCAGTCAACCGCCTGGTCGTTGCGTTCATTGGCGATCAGCAGTTCGGCACCTTCCAGCAGGTAATCGGTTTCGCCCGGTTCGGAGGCTACCAGTTTTTCAGCTTCCTGAATGGCTTTTTCGACTTTATTCTGCTTTAGATAAATGCGTTGTTTCTGCCGGACAATTTCTTCGTTCATTCCCGTCGCCTTCTCCACCTTGTCGTACATGTCGAGGGCTTTGTCCGGTTTATCATCGAACAGGTAAATTGCCGCCAGTTCAACCCCGTATTCAATGTTGTCGGGGCTTTTTTTGATCAGTTCTTCGTAGAGATTTTCGGCGTCGGCATACCGCTTCTGTTTTACCAGCAATTCAGCCAGTTGCAGCACATAATACTTGTTGACGCCCTTGTCGAGTTGAACGGCTTTCTGGGCAAACGGCAGGGCTTCATCGGGTTTGTTCAGTTTCATCAGCGCCGTGGCCGTTGCATACTGAGCCGCCGGATTTTCGGGATAAAGCTGAATCACTTTCTGAAATTGAGCCACGGCTTTGGAAGGTTCGTCCATCATCATGAACTTCATTCCTTCCGTAAACAAGGATTCCTCAACCCCCCGGGGGCCTTCTTTCGCCTTTACTTCCCTGTCCTTGCTTTTACGCTGTGCCTGAGCGGGTGTGATCCCGCACACCAACAGGCAACCGATACCGGCAACCAGCCATTTCCGCCAATTGGATTTTACCAGATCGTGCATCTGTAGCGATTCTTAATATGAATTGAACGAGCGAGAATTCCCCGCCGGGTCTCTCAGTTCAAACGTGTTAGGCACATTCTCTATTGCAACAACCGCCTACCGCCCGTCACAATATACAAAGTTAGTGGAAAACATCGGATTAGTCACCCGGTAAAGACAGGATGATCGGCAGGAAGGTTGTCTGTGATAAGGTCTTACTGGTGACTATTGACGTAGGCTGCGTTATTTCAAGAATACCTATCCTTCACCCCATTCGCGTTGTAAACCGGTCTACGACCTCGTTGGGATGGATTTCCAGCACATTGGCCAGCACCAGCAAAACCAGCGTGCGGGAAGCCATTTTACGCGGAATGTTCGCAATATTGGCAAATAGATCGACGGTAATGCTCTGGTTTCGATCCAGGTGCTGCATCAGCGTTTGCTCTTTATCGCCATAGGTAAAGCGAATGGCCCGTTCGGCGGTTTCGCCTTTCATGATCTCGCGAACTTCCTTGCTGGCCTGTACGGCTTTGTCATCGACCCGAATATAGGCCCGTCGGGTGTCGTTGAGCGGATCTTCGACGTAGTGCGGTTTATTTTCGCTCTCCGGAACGGTAATGACCAGCACCTCCCGTTCGTTGGCGAGGAGCACGCGCTCCATTGTGTAGGTAATAGCGGGCGAACAATACCGATCGATGGCGCGTTCCAGCAGGTACTCATCTTCGTCGACGTGTTTAAGACCCTGAATGCTTTTGTCGTCGCCAATGCCGATCAACAATTTGCCGCCCTCCGTGTTGGCAAATGCCACAATTTCACGAATAATCCGTTCGGGGTGATTGGACTTCAATTTGAATTCGAGATGCGTTCCCTCACCCTGTCTAACCAGTTCCTTGAGCGCCCTGTAGTCCATCCGTCTGTCGGGTGTGTAGGTGTCAGGAAGGTTGTCAGCCCTCCCTTGCTTTTAAATATAACCGTTTTAAGCAATACGAACCAAAGGTTTGAACAACTATTTTACCGGAAAATGCACTAATTTCGTCAGTGGTTCTCATTATTAACCAGTTAATCTGGTTCGTGGTTTTACCTTTTATCCGTATTTGAACTGATAACGAAAAAATGGTCGTAAACGTTGTTATTGTGCTGGTCACTTTTGTCGGAATGGAAGGCATGGCCTGGTGGACGCACAAGTACATCATGCACGGTTTTATGTGGCGCTGGCACCATTCGCACCACAACCACCACCCCGGTTTTCTGGAACGGAACGACTGGTTCAGCGTGGTGTTCAGTTTAGTAGCCGTTGGAATGGTGGTGGCCGGTTTTGAAGTCAAACCGCTCTGGTTTCTGGCCCCGGTCGGGATTGGCGTGACGCTGTACGGTATTTTTTACTTTATTTTCCACGATATCATTGTGCACCGGCGGATCAAGATCCGGTTCAACACCCGCAATCCGTACCTGCAACGCATCATCCGGGCGCATTACATCCATCACAAAGTGCACAAGCGGCAGGGAGCCGAAGCCTTCGGTTTTTTGTATGCGCCGAAAAAATACCGGAAGAACTGATTAGCCTCAAATAGCAAAAACCCAAAAAGGCACAACCGGAGGGCTGTACCTTTTTGGGTCAAATCCAGGCTTACAACCGGCTAGTATTCGTCTTCGTTGAAGAAGAAATCGTCCTTGGTTGGGTAATCAGGCCATATTTCCTCGATACTCTCGTAGGGCTGACCGTCGTCCTCCAACTCCTGCAGGTTTTCGACTACTTCTAACGGAGCACCAGAGCGGATCGAATAATCGATCAACTCATCTTTGGTAGCCGGCCAGGGGGCATCTTCCAGATAGGATGCCAATTCGAGTGTCCAATACATAAGCGTTTCTGCTAAAATATGACGACTGATTGTCGTAAAATTGTGCAAAAGTAAAAAAATATGAATATCCTATACATTTCCCCGAAAATTCTTTCAGAAACGTTTGACAGGCCATTTAGGCCATTTAACGGATTCATGGCTAAAAATGTTTGTATTCTTTCCCAAACTTTTCTCATTTCTAACCACCTCCCAGTCAATGAAAATTGAAATCTGCGCTTTTTCACTTGAATCCTGTCTGATTGCCCAGGCCAGCGGAGCCGCCCGGATCGAGCTGTGCGGGGGGGCAGGCGAGGGGGGAACTACGCCCAGTATCGGCCTGATCGAACTGGCGCGCGAGCAGCTTGTGATAGATCTTTACGTCATGATTCGGCCCCGCGGTGGGGATTTCCTGTACAATGAAACCGAACTGGCCGTCATGCGCCGGGATATTGAAACCGCTAAAAAAACCGGTGCCGACGGCGTAGTGCTGGGACTACTAAAAGCCGACGGTACGGTGGATGAAGAAAAAACCGCTGAATTGATCCGGCTGGCGCATCCACTGCCCGTGACCTTTCACCGGGCGTTCGACCTGACACGCGACCCGCTGGAAGCGCTGGAAGCCGTAATTCGGGCGGGAGCCAAACGGATTCTGACCTCAGGGCAACAGGCGAGCGCCGAAGCTGGAATTCCGTTGCTGACGAAACTGGCCGAACAGGCTGGTGACCGCATCGAAATTATGGCTGGTGCAGGCGTAACAGCCGCGAATGCCGCCCGACTGGCCGCAACTGGCGTCCACGCGCTCCACCTGACGGGAAAAAAGGTGATGAACAGCGGCATGGCATACCGCAACCCCGACGTCCCGATGGCGTCCGTGGCCATGAGCGAATACGAGTGGTTGAGTACGAGCAGCGAAGTCGTGAAAGAAGTAATCAAAAACGCGGCTGTATCGCAGAGTTGAGCAGAGAAAAAAGGAGTTAAGCGGAGAAAAATATAATCTCTGCTTAACTCCTTTCTCTCCGCTTAGCTCTGCGAAATAACTACCAGAAATACGCGTATAAAAACGTAATAATTGCCAGAACGACGGCGGCTCCGAGAGCGAAACTGGACGACGTTTTGAACATGGTGCTGTCGATTTCGAGGCCTTTGGTGCTGGGTTTTTGCAAGCCAAGAACGATCATGACCGCTACACAGATCAGGAACACAAAGCCCATGGTGTCCAGAAATGGAATCGTGTAGATGCCATCCGGATTCGGTACGGCGAAACCAACCGGTGCCAGAAATTCCAGATTAACCATACCGGGCAGGATGTATTTGAAAAACAGGGATAACAGAAAACCGCCCACAATCGCGAATAAGGCCCCGGACGAGTTGGTTTTTTTCCAGAAGAAGCCCATGATAAAGGCGGCAAAAACGCCCGGCGAAACCAAACCGGTCATTTCCTGGATAAATTGAAAACCGCCTTTTTTGTCGATTCCCATGAACGGTGAAATAAAAATGGCCATCAGCATCGACACCCAGATGGCAATCCGGCCCACCCGCACCAGTTTCTGTTCGCTGGCGTTCGGCGAAATGTATTTCTTGAAAATATCGAGCGTGAAGATCGTTGAAATCGAGTTGGCTTTTCCCGCCAGGGACGCCACGACCGCAGCCGTCAGGGCGGCAAATGAAAGCCCTTTCAGACCGGCAGGCAGCAGGTTCAGCAAAACCGGATAGGCGTGGTCTTTATTGACTTCTCCCGTAACGTCAAGCATTTCCTGCTGAAACAGCCCTTGCTGGTATAACGTATAGGCAGCAATACCGGGCAGAACAACGATAATCGGCATGAGGAGCTTCAGGAAAGCAGCAAACAGGATTCCTTCGCGGGCGGTTTTCAAATCGGCCCCCAATGCCCGTTGCGTAATGTACTGATTACAACCCCAGTAATTCAGGTTTACGATCCACATCCCGCCAATCAGAACTGTCAGACCGGGCAGTGATGCATAATGCGGATGGCCTTTCGGAAAGATCATGTGAAAGTGGTCTTCCGACTTGGCCAGCATGTGATTGAACCCATTGAGAATGCCGGTTGTACCGTTTTCCGACGACACCAGATTGATCGCCAGATAGGTCGTGGCAAGCCCGCCCAGAATCAGGAAAAACACCTGAATCACGTCCGTATAGCCAATTACCTTCATGCCACCCAGGGTGATAATCACCGCAAAAACCGCCAGCCCAAACATACATAAGGTAAAGTTTAGCCCCGAAATGGTTGAAACCGCCAGTGCGCCTAGAAACAGAATTGACGTCAGATTGACCAGAATGTAGAGAAAAAGCCAGAAAATAGCCATGATCATCGCTACGGTATTATTATACCGTTTGGTCAAAAACTGCGGCATGGTGAAGATCCGGTTTTTGAGGTAAATGGGCATAAAAAATACGGCCACGACAATGAGTGTTGCGGCTGCCATCCATTCGTATGTCGCGATGGCCAGCCCCATTGCAAAACCGTCGCCGGAAGCACCAATGAACTGTTCAGCCGAAATGTTGGACGCAATCAGGGATGATCCGATGGCCCACCAGGTCAGGGAACCTTCGGCGAGAAAAAAATCAGTGGAAGAGGTTTCTTTCGTCTTCTTTCGTTGGTAAATCCAGTAGCCGTAGGACGCTACGATGATGAAATAAATAAAGAAAACAGCGTAGTCGAGCGTTTGTAATTTTTGCATAATGGCTACTTATAACAGGAAAGAAATGAGCGTAGGATTATTTCGGCTCGAAAGATAATAATTTAGAGAACATTTTCGGCCCAATATTCATCTTCCGTCGGATTATTGTTTGGAACGAAAAACCGCTCGTCAGCTCAGATTTTGATCGTTTCCGGAACGAGCTTTTGCAGCCGACGGCTGGTCTGAAACCGCCGGGCGAGCGTAAGCCGGTAGTTTCCGCTGTGGATTACATACCGGTAAATGGGGCTCTGAACCGACAGCGATCCGTTTATCCAGCTCAGCGTCAGGCACCATTTATCGCTGTTGTAACCGGCAACGGCCCGAAAAAGCAGGTCTGGGCGCACATTGCCGTACGTCAGTTTCCCGGATTCGAAGGTTTCCTTGCTGAATGTGGCACTCAAATTGGCGGTTAACGAACCGGTGGCAAAAAAATGCTCCCGATAGACAACTGTGTAGGCGTAACCCGCGCCGGGCCCCAATTTCAAAAACCGCATCCGGCGCACCTCCTCCACCGGAAAATCGGCTTGCCGTAAACCGGGAACCAGGGCGCTGTCGCCCCGCAGAATTCCGTAATGGAGCTGAAAACCGGCCAGCCAGGTTCCCGCCGATTTCTTCTGCCACTCGTTCTGCACCAGCGCGGCCCGAAACGAAAACCGCCGAAAATTGAACACCCGCCGAATGGAGCCACCAACCAGATAAACGCCGACATCGGGCCGGTGATAATACTGCGTCGGATCTGCTAACCCATTTCCGCGCGGTGTCAGGTAATAACCGTTATAAAATTGAGCGAAGCCGTCGAGCACCCACTTTCGCATATAAACATGCGTTTGCAGGTCAATATCGCTGGTTTTGCCTTTTCCATTGGTATTGTTCAGAAACGACAACCCGTACGCCAGATTCAGCGTAAAGGCTTTGAACGTGGCGCCGACGCCCAAATCCAGTGACGAATTCGGGCGGAAACGCAGCGACGGCGACGACCGGGGTGGAGTTGACAGAACAAAAGAGGTGTATTTCTGGGAAAGGTAAGTTCGTCCGGTGAGTTTTCCGGGAAACGTCTTGACGTAAGCGGAGTCTACCTCCCGGCCGCGACGGGTTTGCGCCAGTCCATTCAAACCAGTCAAAAGCAGAAAACCGCAAAAAAAGCAGTAAAAAACTGCCGGTTTTCGGACTTTATTGAGGCCATTACCAGACGTCGGACTTCGCTTCATTGGGCAAAGGTAGTATCAATTCGGTGCCGACTCAACTCGGTATGCCATTCCGAGCGAAGGGTTTGTTTCTGAGCTTCAAAATCCCGGCGGCCAAACAGTTTCATGCGGTATTTTCCGAGGTCGCGCTGGAGCAGCAGGTGGTTTTTCAACCCGCGGGAGGTTCGGGTCGAATCGGGTTCCTGAATTTGCCGGATGCGACGTTTGTTGTTGCCAAACAGCAAATCCGTCAGGCTGATTTCGACCAGAAAAGCCGCTTTTTTGTTCAGTGTATAATCGCCGTTCAAATGCAAATAGGAGAGGTTGCTGGTCAGGTTGAGGTCAGGCATCAGAATGCGGTTCTGGTGCAGCAAAAACCGGGCTTCGACATCTTCAAAATAAATGTGGCTCGTTTTGGCTTTGGGTAAAAACCGCAGGGCTTGTTGAATCGGCTGCACTTCGATCAGTTCCATCTGCCGGATCGACGCTTTCGTGTAGGCGGTTATTTTGTTAATATCCGGTAAAAAGTCGTTGTTCAATTCCGTCCGCAGGGTCATGGCGCAATCCACATTCCCGCGAATGTTTTCGCTCTTCAGCACGTCGATTTTCATTTCCTCAGCCGCCCGGAAAAGCTGGTACAAATCCATTTTTTGAAGGGTCACATTGAGCGTAACCGGAAATCCCTCCGGGCGACCCAGTTTCATCAGTCCATGGGAACCCAGCCGTCCGCCAAACACATTCATTGTCAGCCGCTCCAGTTGCGCCGTTTCGTCTTTGATAACGGTTTTCAGGCCAAAATCTTCGCCTTTCAGCGTCTGGTAATCCAGCTTTTGGGCTTTTACTTCCACATCGAACTGGTAGTCGCTGATGGTGGCTTTTTTCGATTTTGAAGACGGTCGTTTATAAGCGGCCTGCATGCCATTTAAACCAGCCAGCAAGCCCACCAGCTTTTGCAGATTCAGTCGATCGTACGACAGACTCAGGGCGGCATATGGTTCCTGAATACCGTCTTCATTCAACTGAAAATGGCCTAAACCAGCTATTTTTCCACCCAGGGTGGTTCGGCAAAGCAACTGTGGAACCTGAACCTGTTCGCCTTTTTTATGAACGACAAACGACATATCACTCAAATCTTCGCGCGATGGCAGCCGAATGCGATCGATCTGAATTGTAGCCGAATACTCGGTTCCGAACAGCAGTCCGGCCAGCAAACTGTCCGTTGATGTCGGAATTTTGGGGGGACCGGTTTTCCGGGGCGACGGCGGCAGCGGTTTTGAAAAATCCAGTTCCTGCCAATGCGCGGCCAGTTTGGTCCGAACCGGGTGCGTCGCCCGGTTTCCGCCCAGCACATACCGCAGCAGATTGGTAATTTCGCCGTTGATTTTGAACGAACGACCTTCCAGTTTTCCGACCACTTCCCGAATCCGCAGCCTGTTGTTTTCGGGAACAAAATGAATATCGGCATTCAGCGCCGTACAGCGGCCCGACGGTTTCGGAAAATGCAGACATCCATTCCGGATCACGAGCGTACCGTCCCAAAACGGTTCGACCTCGGAAGGGCGTGCCACGTTTGAATACAACAGCGGGCTCCGAACCGCGAGATTGACCGCAGCCGTTCCGCTATAAAGCGAATCGCCGGGCCAGTTCATTAATTGAGCCAGTTGCAGCAGCGACAAGTTACCATTCATTTTCGCATCGACGACCGGCGAAATCAGGTTGGTCAGATTTCCCTCCAGCCGCAGCGTATCTTTCCCGGTTTGCACCCGGAATTCCTGGAGCGTCAAGGTCGTGGTTTCGCGGGAATTTCCGGCGCCGTTGTTCCAGTTGCCGCGTAGTTGCACCGCGTCGAAAACCACCGGCGTTTTAGGCCAGTGGTAGTTTTTGGCCTGAAGGTGAAAGTTAATATCGTTGTGGGGTCGAACCGTCGGGTTACTGCGTCCCTTCATGCGAAACCGGAACGCTACATTTCCCTTTAAAGCCGTATCTCCGGCGTAGCGTTTGAGCGAATCCGGCAGCAGAGCCGCCAGAAATTTATACGCCGGTTGCGTACCGCTCAGGCCCAGGTTTACATAAGTCCCTTCGTTTCCGGGAAGTTTCATGTGGCTGCCCATGAGCCGGATGGGAGCGCCGTTGACCAGCAATTGACTTTGGCTGAACGTACCGGTTTTGTTCGACGGATTGTAGGCATAATGAACACTGGCCGTAAAAGGCTGAGCCCGAAACAGGGTCAGGGTGCGGTTTTTGATGTATTCGATTTTTCCGTCGATCGTTCCCTCCAGTTGCAGCGTCGGGTGGTTCAGGTGGCCGCGCAGATCCGCCCGCCGGATGCTCATCGAAAACGCATTGTGCTTGTAGCCATTGACAACGGTTACGGTCGCATCTTCGATCCGGATTTCCGGAATTTCGACCGAGTGGGTGTGGTTCGTGTCAGCCCGGTTTTCGGTTTTCCAGGCAAACCCGGTTTTTTGCCCGGTTGAATCCACCCACTGATTGTAGCGAATTCCCCGGAGCACCACCTCCCGAACCGTGCGGCTTTCCCGAAACAAATCACCGATACTCAACACCAGACTGGCCTGATCGATCCCGACAATTTCGAGCGGTTTGGCTCCTTTGTTGTCATGAATCGAGAGATCATGCAATTGGATGGCGAGATTGGGGAAGTGGCTCAGTAACGAAAAATCCACGCTAAAATCGGCCAGCCGCTGCTCGGAATGCGTGGCAAATTCATCCCGAACGGCCAGAATGACTTTTTCTTTGTAGACGGTTGTCAGCAGAAGCGGAATCAGCAAGCCCACCAGAAGCAGTAAGACCGCTATGGCTGCGCCAATTTTGATCCAGTGAGAAAACCTCGCCATGCGTTTACAACCGTTGAGCTTTTTTAGCCGACAAAATAGCCGGTCTTACTTAAACACCCGGCACGGGCACTCTGTTCGACCTACAGAATGATGGTGCGGTTCTGGTGGATAAAAACGCGGTCGTTAAAAACCAGTTTCAGCGCCTGCGACAGCACAATTTTTTCCACATCTTTTCCTTCCGTCGCCATGTCAGCCGCCGTGTGCCGGTGATCAACTTCTTTGATATTCTGGGCGATGATGGGGCCCTCGTCCAGGTCGTTGTTCACAAAATGGGCCGTCGCGCCGATGATTTTAACCCCGCGTTCATACGCCTGGCGGTAGGGGCTGGCGCCCATGAAGGCCGGTAAAAACGAATGGTGAATGTTGACGATTCGGTTGGGGAATTGCTTCACGAACGAGGGCGTGAGCACCCGCATGTATTTGGCCAGGACGATGTATTCCGGTTCATATATATTGACGATTCGGGTGATGGCCTCCTCGTGTTCTTCGCGGGTTTTGTGTTCGTGCGTCACATAATGAAACGGAATACCGAACTTACTCACCAGCGATTGCAGCGTGTTGTAGTTGCTCACAACGGCCAGAATATCCGCATCGAGTTCATTGAAAGCATACCGAATCAGTAATTCGGCTAAACAATGATGCTCTTTGGTAACAAAAACAATACTTTTTTTCTTTTTTTTAGGATTAATACGGAGATTGATGCCCGGTGGTAAGGTCTGCCGCAAATTATCAGACAATACGTCGAAATCATAATCACCTTCGAACTCGGTACGCATAAAAAACTGCCGGTCAGGGCTTACGTATTCGTCGTTGCGGATGATATTCAGATTGTAGTGCGCCAGTACGCCGGTGACGCGGTGAATAAGTCCCGTGCTGTCGGGGCCGTCCATTAACAGAATGTGACGTGTTTCAGTGGACATGAACGAATTGATAATTTGAAAGTTAGTGTAAAAGTAGTAAAATCACCTCGCGAATCGCCTTTCCACGACTGAATAGGCCATTAAGTATTCTATTTTGGGGTACGATACATAAACCATTCGGCGGGTAAAAAATACCCATCGATCAGATCAGTGGAAACAGGTAGGCTAGCCACCCCTAACAAATTGTATGGCATTGGAATCATTGCTCTCTCCATCGAAGCGAAAATTGCTTATTGAAGTTGCCTGGGAAGTTTGTAACCAGGTCGGCGGTATTTATACGGTTATCCGATCGAAGGTGCCTTCGATGGTCGAGAAATGGGATACGGATTATATCCTGCTCGGCCCGTATTTTCCCCAACGGGCGGCTGTTGAATTTGAACCGATTACGCACGACGACGGCACCGAAATCGGCCGCGTGGTGATGAATATGCGTTCCCGGGGGCTGGACGTGCAATACGGCCACTGGCTCATCACCGGCAAACCCAGGGTGGTTCTGTTCGGGATTGCCAGCCTCGGACCCGCCATCGAGCAGGTCAAATACCAGCTTTGGGAGCGCCACCAGATTTCAACACTGGGCGTCGAGGACCTGGTCAATCAGGTAGTCGGTTTTGGTGAACTGGTCCGTATTTTCCTGACCGAACTGGCCGCCGAAAGTGCCAAACACGTCGACATTGTGGTTCATTTCCACGAGTGGATGGCCAGCAGCGGTTTACCGGATTTGCGCAAGGACAATGTGAAAGTCGCTACGGTTTTTACGACCCACGCCACCATGCTGGGCCGCTACCTGGCGCAGAATGAATCCGGTTTTTACGGAAAACTGCCGTTTTTCGACTGGAAACGGGAAGCAAAGCACTACAACATTGAAGCCCAGGCAACCATTGAACGATTGTCGGCGCAACAATCGCACGTTTTCACGACCGTCAGCGACGTGACTGCCCGCGAATGTGAGGTCTTTCTGGGCCGCGTTCCGGATCTGATTCTACCGAACGGGTTGAACATCGTGCGGTTTACGGCGGTGCATGAATTCCAGAACCTGCACGTCAAGTTCAAGGAACGGATTCACGAGTTTGTGATGGGTCACTTTTTCCAGAGTTATTCGTTCGATCTGGAAAAAACGCTCTACTTTTTCACGTCGGGCCGGTTTGAGTTCAGCAACAAAGGCTACGACATCACGCTCGAAGCGCTCGCCCGGTTGAACTGGAAAATGCGTGAGGCCAATATGGACATGACAGTTGTGATGTTCATGATTACCAAACAGCCGTTCCGTTCCATCAACCCCGACGTACTCCACAGCCGCGCGCTGCTGGACGAGATTCAGGAAACCTGTAAAGCCATTGAAAATCAATTGGGTGACAAGTTATTTCTGAACGCAGCCGCTGGCGAGGACATAAATTTGCCCGATCTCAATCAGTTTGTCGATGAATACTGGCGGCTCCGGCTCCGGCGAACCATTCAAAGTTTCAAGACCAAGCAATTACCGCCGTTCGTGACCCACGACTTGGTTGAAGAAGACGACATGGTGCGGTTTATCCGGCAGGTTCAGTTGGTCAACAACGCTCACGACCGGGTGAAAGTCGTTTACCACCCTGACTTTATTTCCTCGACCAATCCGCTTTTTGGGTTGGATTACGGCCAGTTTGTGCGGGGCTGCCACCTGGGTGTTTTTCCGAGTTATTACGAACCGTGGGGATATACGCCACTGGAATGTGTGGTGCGCGGCATTCCGACCGTTACCAGCGACCTCTCCGGTTTTGGCGACTTCATTATGCAGATTATGCGGGATTACGAAAACCGGGGCATTTACGTCGTCAACCGGAAAACGCAGTCGTTCAACGAAGCCGCCGAACAACTGGCCAACATCCTGTTCCGCTTCGTCCGGCTTTCGCAACGCGACCGGATTACCCAGCGCAACCGCGTCGAAAACATTGCCGAAGTCTTCGACTGGACCAACCTCCGTTCCTACTACGACACCGCCCACGACCTGGCGTTGAAACGGCGGAAACCGTAAAGTAGACGATAGAACAGAGACAAGAGAGCAAAGACTGAACTACCCCTAAAAGAGAAGAGACGAAAGAAAACCGCTATGGAATTTTTCGTCTCTTCTCTTTATTCTATCTTCTCTATTCTATTTCAATACTGATTCAGTTCTTTGTTGAACTCCGTCAGGATTTGTTCTTTCATGGCGATTTTACGCTTTTGCGTATTCACTTTGCTCATCATCATTTTATCCGCGTCTTCGTTGCCGGGGCGGCCCATCGTATCCATGCTACTCATCGACATGGCCAGATCGCTTTTTTCACGCCGAACCAGGTACTCGAGTTCCCGAACTTTCGTCCGCAATTGCTCCGAGCGGCTTTTCAGTTCAAACGCCGGGTATTTGCGGGAGATGACGCGTTCGAGGTAATTTAATTCAAAGATTTTATCGCACGACGACCGGAACCGTTCCGAAACCGCCTTGTCCACCAGTTTAAACGGAATCTTGATTTCCTTCCACTGGTTCAGCAATTCCTTGGCCCGATCGGCAGCTGCCGGGATATTAGACTGTTTCGCCAGCTTTTCGGCTTCGTCGGCCATTTTCATCTGCTGCTCCACGCGCGGATCGATCCGAACTTTCGGCTGAATTCCGCGCGCCAGGTTGTAGCGATCGAAGATGGTTTTGGTCGCCCGGCGGTATTTCTTAAGGATTTTTCCGGATTTTTTAATCGGCACTTCACCAACTTCTTTCCAGTCGTTGTTCAGACCGCGGATCAGGTGATAGGCTTCGGTCAACACCTTCATGTAACGTTCTTCGGCCACATTTGCCCGCTCGAGTGCTTCACCTTCCAGTCCATCGCGCTTGAAGGGTCGGCTGCGGTCGGCTTCGTAAATACTCCGCACCGCCCGTTCGGCCTGCCAGATCAGATTATCGTAGCGATCCATGCGCTCCTGAATAACCTTGTTCTGTTCGTTGAAGAACTCGCGCCGACGCTGGAAAAAGTTGTCTAACGTCTCGCTGAAACGGGTTTCAATGGTTTCGTCCAGTTCTTTATCGACTGGTCCGGTTTTGATCCATTTCAGCTTGATTTCCTGCAGCTTTTCTGCCGTTTCCCGCCATTCGGTACTGTCGGCCACGGTTTCTGCTTCGGCCAGCAGGGCGTGCTTGATTTCGAGATTTTTAAGCTGGTTGGTCCGAATCAGTTCAACCAGAATCTCTTCCTGTTCGTCGAGCCGGTTCAGCAGGGGAATGAAATTGCCGATCGCGTCGAAACTGAGCAGCTTTTTTCGCAATTGAACCAGTTTGGTCAGGTACGACCCCTTGTTCTGGGCTTCCGTCACCTCCTGCTCTAGCTGGTTTACCTTGTTTTCGGCAATGGTAAACCGATTTTTGAAATAATCGAGCGCTTCCTGTTCTGTGCGTTTCACTTCACCGATTTGTCGGTCCGGATAGCTGAGGTAGCTCGATAAGAATACCTTTCCGTCTTTGACGTAACCGTATTCGTCTACCAATTGAGCTTGTTCCATTATTTTACTCTTTAAGACTGAGCTATGGGTTTAATTGTTGATATTTGCCACCTAAAAAAGTAATCAAACCAATGAGTCAGGAAACGATTATATTTTCCATGGCGGGTGTCAGTAAAATTATTCCGCCAAACCGACAAATCCTAAAGAATATCTACCTTTCCTTTTTTTACGGTGCAAAAATTGGCGTTTTGGGCTTGAACGGCTCCGGAAAATCGACGCTTTTGCGCATCATTGCCGGTATCGACAAGAATTTTCAGGGGGACGTTGTGTTCTCTCCGGGCTATTCCGTCGGCATGCTGGAACAGGAGCCGCAGCTCGACGCGACCAAAACCGTGAAAGAAGTCGTGGAAGAAGGTGTGCAGGAAACGGTTGATTTACTGAAGGAATTTGATCAGATCAACGAAGCATTCGGCGATCCCGATGCGGATTTTGACAAACTAATTGCCAGACAGGGTGAGGTGCAGGAAAAGCTCGATCACCTCAACGCCTGGGAACTGGATAACCGGCTCGAAAAGGCCATGGACGCGCTCCGCTGCCCGCCTTCCGACGCTAAAATCGCGAATTTATCGGGTGGTGAAAAACGCCGGGTGGCGCTTTGCCGCCTGTTGCTGAAACAACCCGATGTATTGCTGCTCGACGAACCAACCAACCATTTGGATGCCGAGTCGGTGTTGTGGCTGGAAGAACATTTGCGCCAGTATGCCGGAACGGTTATTGCCGTGACGCACGACCGGTATTTTCTGGATAACGTCGCGGGCTGGATCCTGGAACTGGATCGGGGCGAAGGCATTCCCTGGAAAGGCAATTATTCGTCGTGGCTCGATCAGAAGCAAAACCGCCTGGCCAAAGAAGAGAAACAGGAATCCAAACGGCAGAAGACTTTGCAACGTGAGCTGGAATGGGTTCGGATGGCGCCGAAAGCACGTCAGGCCAAGTCGAAAGCCCGCTTGGGTGCCTACGAAAAACTGCTGAGCGAAGACAATCGCCAGAAAGAAGACAAGCTGGAAATCTTCATTCCGGCCGGTCCCCGTTTGGGCTCGAAAGTTATTGAAGCTCACGATGTTGCCAAAGCTTTCGGCGACCGGCTGCTGTTCGAACACCTCGACTTTCAGTTGCCACAGGGCGGTATTGTCGGTATCATCGGGCCGAACGGTGCCGGAAAAACGACTTTGTTCAAACTCATTACGGGCAAAGAACAACCGCAGAACGGCACATTTGAAGTCGGCGAAACCGTGAAGTGGGCCTACGTTGATCAGGGCCACGACGGATTGGAAGGCGACAAAACGGTTTTTCAAACCATTACCGGCGGCAATGAATGGGTCATTCTGGGTGGCAAACAGGTGAACGCCCGCGCTTACGTCAGCCGGTTTAACTTCACCGGTTCCGATCAGGAAAAGAAGATCGCAAACCTGTCGGGTGGTGAGCGAAACCGGGTTCACCTGGCGATGATGCTGAAAGAAGGTGCCAATTTACTGCTGCTTGATGAGCCGACCAACGATCTGGATATCAACACGCTGCGGGCATTGGAAGAAGGGTTGGAAAACTTCGCCGGTTGCGCCGTCGTGATTTCCCACGACCGCTGGTTCCTCGACCGCGTAGCGACCCACATCCTGGCGTTCGAAGGCGATTCGCAGGTGTACTGGTTTGAAGGCAACTTCTCCGAATACGAAGAAAACCGCAAAAAAAGGCTTGGCAACGATGCCACACCGAAGCGGATTAAGTATAAGAAACTGGTTTGATGTTTGAAAATGATAATATCAGAAATAGTCTCATTGAGGCAGGTATACCTAGCGATTTAGCTGGTAAAATTGCTGATAGTTACTTGCCTTGTTATCAAATTATTCCATTAGGAGAAGAAGATTACTCGACTCTGGGAAATTCAAGAGCAGGAGGGTTTCCAGATTTACCACCTAATATTGAGTGGCCTATAGGAGAAGATGGCATAAATCTATATTTCGTTGCCCAAATAAATCTTGCTGATTTATCCGAGAATGTAATACCATTCTTACCTAAAAATGGTATTCTATATTTTTTCATAAATCAGTGGTTATGGCAAGATAATAAAGTCGTCTATTTTGACGGGGATTTGTCACAATTGAAGAAAGCAGAAATTGCTCATCCTTCTGAAAAAGAACATTTTAACCTACCTAATGGTAGTTGCCGAATTACCTTTCAATTGGCTCCCACAGTCAATTTTCTTCTTGACTACTTCACAGGAAAGGCGACTGATAATTTTAAGTTATATGATTATTATTATCCGACTGTTCAACAGGTTGTACCTTATTTAAAATCAAAAATTGGTGGTAGAACTCAGTATCCACCAGGTTATGAAGCTATAGAATATTTCAATAAAAATGATGCTCCAGATTATATAGTCGATATTTTCAAGTGGCATGTCTTGTTACATTTTGAAACAGATTTTGGTGATATTGATTCTTTTTATTGGGTGGACGGTAGAACCTTGCTATACGGAATTAATGAGGAAAACCTGAAAGCCCTCGATTTTAGTCAAGTTTATTCAGGTATTAGTGAGGAGTAAGCACTTTACTCAATTACTTTCTTCGACCGCAACAACGGCCCTAATTCAAAACTACAACCCGACAATACCTCAACTGCGTCATCCCAATCCGTAATAACCCATCGTTTACCCTGCTCGGCAATCAATGTTTTCTGAGTTTTTGTTAGTATCCAAATGACTTTCTGAACACCGAAGGCCAACATCTTTTCAGTCTTTTGATAAATGTATTCGGTTTCACTTATATCGGTAGGTAATTCGATTTTTACATCTACTTCCACCACTACTTCCGGTGGCACTGAAAAGTATTTTTCATCCAATGGAACCGGCAATTTATTTTGAGCGAATATGGCAATGTCATTTGATAAATTACTGCCGGTTTTTAAATGAAGCCCCGGCTCATTAGTTGCAATCAGGTAATCGTCAAAAGGCAGGTATTTATACAAAATATGAATCAGCAACGACACAATAGCCGATTGCAACGCACTAGCTCCCATAATTTCTTCTACTGTTTTTTTTTGCGACAAAACCGCCCGGTAGCCTTTGTAATAATAAGGCACACCATCTATTTCCTCATATTTCAATGAAGGCGGTATTTTACGTCCTGAGGATGGATTTTGGGCTTTTGGCCGGGTTGATACGGACATTCCTTCTATCTTTGTTTTTTGTAAATATAAACTAATTAGGCATCATTATGGCCTACTACGGTTATTTCAACGGCTCCATTCTCCCCGTCGAGCAGATTGCGTTCGGCATAACCGACCTCGGGCTGCTGCGCGGTTTCGGACTATTCGATTATTTCCGGACGTACAACGGCCGACCGTTCCAGTGGGACTGGTATTGGGAGCGGTTTGCCAATTCGGCGGCCAAAATGCACCTGCCGTTGCCGATCCAGAAAGAGGAAGCGTACGGCGTCGTGATGGAATTGATCGGAAAAAGCAGTCTGCCGGATGTTGCTATACGCTTCGTGATGACAGGTGGCTACAGTCCCGACAGCATCAGCGTGGTCAATCCGAACCTGGTGATGATCACGGAAGAGATTCACCCGACACCGCACACGCAGTTTGAAGAAGGCATCAAGGTGATTCTAGACGATTACGTCCGTGAGATGGCCGAAGTGAAAAGTACCGACTACAAACGGGTCATTCTGCTGGCGCAGGCCATTCGGTCGGCGCGGGCGTCGGATGTTTTGTACCAGAAAAACGGCGAAATCAGCGAGCTGAGCCGCAGTAACTTCTTCATCTTCAAGGGCGACCGATTGATTACACCCAACCGGCACATTCTGCACGGCATTACCCGCCGAACGGTAATGCACCTGGCCCAGAACGATTTTCAGGTGGAAGAACGACCGGTTTTGCTCTCCGAACTTTACGACGCCGACGAAGCGTTTACAACCAGTTCGACCAAAAAAGTATTGCCCATTGTTCAGATTGGCGAGCTGACGATTGGCGACGGAAAACCGGGCAAACGGACGTTGTTTTTACTGGAAGAGTTTAACGAACTGGTCGGAAACTGGTAACCTTACCGCTCATTTTCCAGTTTGAAAGGTTCATCGTTCGTTAACCACGCCAGCCATTTGCCCTGCGCTTTCATCACCTGCTCGATGACGTCCCGAACCGCCCCGCGGCCCCCCGCAACGGGCGAAATGTAATCGCAAACGGCCTGTATTTCATCAGCCGCATCGGCCGGGCAGGTGCTGAATAAATTCGGACGGGAAAGAACCTGAAGATCCGGAATGTCGTCGCCCATGTACAAGACTTCCGATTCGTTGATTTTGTCGCGGTTCAGGTAGCCCAGATAAGCGTAGATTTTCTGCTCCGTGGGGCCGCCCATGAAAATATCCTTGATTTTCAAAAACTCCAGCCGCTTCCGAACGCCCACCTGACTTCCCGCCGACAAAACCGCCACCCGATAGCCCGCATTGACCGCCCGCTCGATGGCGTAACCGTCCCGAATGTTGAACGTCCGGAATTGTTCGCCCGACTCAAGTGCGTTCACGCTCCCGTCCGTCATGACCCCGTCGACGTCGAAAATGAAGGTGGTTATTTGTTTAAATCGCTCCTGTAAAGTGCTCATGCCATGCCTGCTGATTTTGCTAAAATAAAGGTTAAATTTCCGTTTCGCCTAATTTTCCCCTAGTTTTAGTGCCCGTCAATGCATGCTGCCCACGTCAATGGATTTTAGTAAACTGGCTGCCGAATACCAGGAAAGCCTTTTCCGAACCATCATTCCTTTTTGGACCCAACACAGCCGCGATACGGTTTGTGGTGGTTATTTCAACGCGCTGACGGATCAGGGAGACGTTTTCGATACCGATAAATTCATCAAATTGCAGGCGCAGCAGGTTTGGGCCTTTTCGTTCTTATACAACCAGGTCGATGCCATTCCGTTGTGGCTTGAACTGGCGCAACACGGTGCGGCTTTTTTGCTAAAATTCGGACAGCGTGAAAACCGCTGGCTGGGCGTCGTAGACCGGCGGGGGAGAGCCGTAGCTCCGGCCAGCACCATCGAACCGGATTGCGCGGCAGCCATGGCTTTTGCCCAATTATATTCAGCGACCAAAGAAGCAACCCTGGCGGACGTTGCCCGAAAAACCGTCCTCAACATTACGGTTCATCGCCAGCAACAGCGGGAGCAATGGGAAACCGAGCTGGGCGGATTCCGGCAGTTGAAGCACCTCAGCGAACCGATGTTGTTGTTGAAAGCCTTGCTGGAAACCCGAACCTTGCTGGAACCGGAATTTTACAAACAGGCTTACGAAGCGGTTTTGAGCGAAATCCAGAATGAGTTTTTCGACAAACGCATAACGGTTTTACGGGAACATGTTTTGCCCGGTGGTTCGTTCTGCGACAGTGCCCCCGGACGACGTTTGCACGGCGGCTACGTTTTCGAAACCGCCAATTACCTGCTCGAAGCCGCCGAACTGACCGGCAACCGCCGACTGGCCCAGCAAGCGGTTCAAATGGCGCTTCACCTGGCCGAGATTAGCTGGGATGAACCGTCGGGCGGTTTTTTTCAGTACGCCGATTTAAAAGAACGACCCAGTATTTACAGCGAATGGGATCGGAAACCGGGGTGGGTTCATGCTGAAGCCCTGGCGGTTTTTTCGCGGGGTTATATGCACACCCGCCAGAACGATTGCCTGAAATGGTTTCGGAAAGTGCACGAATATACGTGGCAACATTTTCCCGATAAAGTCAATAAGGAATGGTTCGGTGTACTCGACCGCAAGGGACACCCGGTTTTGAGCAGCAAAGCAACGCCCGAAAAAGGGTGTTACCAGTTGATCAAAAGCTTATACCAAACCTGGCACGCGCTGGAACAGAATGCGGTTCTGGAAACGAAAAACCGGGTGGCAATGCGCCCGAATCGCCCGATTGGCTGAGCGGTTTTAGCTCCGTTGCTGTATCCCATCCGACAGCATTCTGTACAGTTGCAACAAGGACGGCTTGTCTGATAAATAGGCCAGATGCAGGCTTAAGGTGTTCACATCACCGCGTCGGGCCGGGCCGGTTTGCACCAGCGCCGGATGCCGGGCATCGAGCGCTTTCTGGAACGTTACTTCGATGAGCGGTTTCAGTAAATCGAACTCCAGGTTTTCGGTATCGGTCAGATCTTTGGCAATTCCGAGGAGATAATTCGTAAAATTACAGGCGAAAACCGCAGCAACATGCAGGACTTTTCGCTCGTGCGAATTGACCAGGTAAACGATCTTACTCAGTTCCTGTCCCAACGCAACCAGCTGCGTTTCGGTCTCTTGATCACTGGCTTCGATGCACAGAGGAATTGCTTCAAAATGGAGCGCAGTGGTGCCTTTGCTAAATGTCTGAAGCGGATAGAAAACCCCCGTCCGAACCGGTACATCGCTGTAAATGTCCATCAACCTTCGAAGAATGTCGAGTGATTTGCTGCCGGACGTATGAACCACCAGCGCGTTTTCGGGCAACACCAACTGGGCAGCTACGTCTTCAATCGCATCGTCGGGAATGGCCAGCACGAACAGTTCCGATTCACTTTCGGCAAAATTCAGATCGGGATTTATCCGGGCATCGTACAACATCGAAACGAGTCGCCGGGCGTTTTTTTCATCCCGACTGTAGACTTCACAAATGAAGTTTCCGGCATTTTCAAACGCCATCGCCAAATGCCAGGCCAGGTTCCCGGCACCGATAAAAGATAGTTTCATCGAATCCAATTAATTCTTAAGTATACTAATTTATTCAATCGGTAACTATCTGATTATCAGTTAACACCGTTAGATTTTGAAAATTAGGATTGCATTTCGAAAACTCAATATAATCCGTATTTCTGATAAGATCCTCGATAAGAAGCTCTACTGTCTCTTATGCTTATCCAGGCAGTAAATAAATTTAACACTGTTAGGTGTGCATACAAGTAAAATTAAGCGGTTTTCTCCAAAAAAAGTCCTGACTAAGCCGGAGTCGTCAACAGAACCGGCTTGGTCAGGACTGTACCTAAATGATTGAAAAAAACGCTTATACTTTCGGCTCCCAGCCTTTTTCGTAATCGCGGCTCCACAATTTCTGGGCCTCCTTGTCGCCGATGATATGCCCGTTTTTAGGATCGATTTTCAGATCCCGGCCCACCCGCCAGGCGATGTTTCCCAACTGCATTGCCACCACACTTTTGTAACCGAGTTCGACATCGCAGTTCGGTCGGCGGTTGGTTTTGATGGCATCCAGAAAGTCCGCAACGTGCAGGTTATCCATGCCTAAACTGGGGCTGGCAGTGTTGCGGCCCTGCACATCACTTTCGCCATCGGAAACGGACTTGATGTCCTTCACCAGCTTGCCATCCAGGTCATACACTTTGTAGCTGTCTCCGCCGGTATCCAGACTGCCGTTTTCCCCGTAAAAAATAATGCCCCGATCCAGCCCTTCAATTTTCCGGCCGTTCGAACTCCGGGACTCCCACATCAGCGACACGCGACCGGGGTAATCCATCGTGATTACCTGCGTGTCGGGAGTTTCCCAATCGTCCTTAAATTCGTACCGACCACCTACGGAAGTGACGCGGGTCGGGAAGTCGACGTTCAATCCCCACCGGGCCACATCGACTTCGTGGGTTCCGTTGTTCAGGGCTTCGCCGGTTCCCCAATGCCAGAACCAGTGCCAGTCGTAATGGATCAATCCGTCCTTGTAAGGCTTCCTCGGAGCCGGGCCCTGCCACAACTCATAATCGAGCCAGGACGGCACCGTTCCCGGTTTCAAAACCGTTGATTTCCGTTTGTTCGTATACCAGGCTTTCGCCAGATAGACGCGTCCGATAATTCCCTTGTGTAACTGCTGAATCCCTTCCGTCAAAACCGGAGCCGAACGACGCTGTGCCCCCATCTGAACGACCTTGTTGTATTTGCGGGCGGCTGCAATGGCCAACTCGCCTTCGTGGGGATTATGACTGAGCGGTTTTTCAACGTACACGTGTTTGCCCGCCTGGCAACCCATGATCGTCAGTGGCGCATGCCAGTGGTCGGGCGTCGCGATGTAGATCGCGTCGATCGATTTATCTTCCAGCACTTTCCGGCAATCTTTTTCAGATTTCGGACTTGCGCTTGCTTTTACCTTCTTGATCGTGGCGATGGCTTTCGGAATGGCGCGCTCATCCACGTCGCAAACTGTACCCACTTCAGCATTTTTCTGCCCGGCAAACGTGCCGCCCATGCTGTTTCCGCGACTATTGACCCCAATCGTAGCCACCCGAACCAGTTCGTTTGCGCCAATAATGCGGTTATAGCTTTTCGGGCTAAATCCAAAGGCTGTTCCGCCAACGGCCAGCGTGGCCGAACCGGCAGCTATTTTCTTGATAAACTCACGTCTTTTTTCCATGAAAAGGGCTTATAATACGTTGATTTTGACATTTTTAAACGAAACTTCCGCACCGTGTTCCTGCAACAGAATGTGGCCTTTCGCAACAGTCCCGAAAGCCGGAACAGCTTTGTTAAATTTGCTCAGGGCAACGGCGTCGGTAAAGGCCTGACTTCCCCGCGTAAATTCCAGAATTTTAATCCCGTTCAGCCAGTGTTCCACCTTCATTCCTTTCGACACAATCCGTACGGTATTCCACTGACCGGGTGCGTTTTGTTTCTTCAGAGCGGCATTCGGCGGCAGTACATCGTAAAAGGAACCTGTCAGGTGATTCTCCTTCTTATTGTCTTCCGCTAATTGATCATCCAGCAATTGATATTCCATACCCAGATTGCCACCGGTTTCGTATTTCGTGTAAAAATACTTGACGCCACTGTTGCCGGTCGGTTCGATAGTATAATCGAACATCAGATCAAAATCCGAATACTGGTTTTCGCTGATAATATCTCCGCCTTTGCCCCCTTTACGAGCCGTCAGCGTACCGTCCTTCACTTCCCAACCCGCCGGAACTGGTTTTCCGGACGGCGTTTTCCAACCCGCCAAACTGGTGCCATCGAACAACAGAACCCAGCCTTCTTTTTTTTCTTTGGGCGTTAAGGTATTGGCTTTCTGGGAAAAACCGGCCGTTGGCGGCAATAACCCAACCAGCAGGCATCCCAAAAGCAATCGCAACGTCTGTATGTTCATGGTGTCAATAGCCTGGGTTTTGTTTGATTTTGTCCGGATTCGATTGAATAACCGATAACGGAATCGGAAACAATAGCATGTTGTCGCTCCAGGTCGCCGGGTTAAAACCGTTCTGTTCTTTTTGCTCCTGCGACATCACGGCTTTGGCCCGCTCCGTTCGGACCAGATCGAACCACCGGTGATTTTCAAAAGCCAGCTCCACCCGGCGCTCTTTTTCGATGGCCAGCAAGAACGCTTCATTAGAGGTAAAAGGCGGGTAATCAGCCAGTATACTTGCCGAACCGCCAGTGCTATTGCGGGCGCGCTGACGAATTTTATTGAGGTACAGCAAGGCGGTTTCGGGCTGCTTGCCCTGCCGAACGAGCGCTTCGGCGTAGAGCAGATACACATCTGCCAGCCGGAGTTCGATCCAGTTATTGTCGTTGTCGGAACCCGCAAATGAGACGTCGTAATATTTCCGGACGTATTTCTCGTTCACCGTGTTGCCGCCCGGTACGGCCACGTAATTATCACTCATGGATATAGTTTTCCGCGGATCGCCGGTTTCGTAAGCTGCCGACATCGACGGCGTAGGGGCATTAAAACCACTCTTGTCGCCGATCAAAACCACTTCTTTGTTCGAAAACCGGGGCGCAAAATCATTGTTCCAGGGGCTGCCCGTGGTGGTTCCGCCTTTTTTGTATTGAATCTCAAACAGGGATTCGGCCGTGTTTTCATTCTTCACATCGAACAACGCCTTGTAATCCGGCACCAGCGAATAGGCCGGGATGCTGATCACTTCCAGGGCTTTAGCTTCCGCCAGGGCGTAATGCGATGCGCCTTTTTTCAGCGGAAAACCGGCCATCGTCATGTACACTTTCGCCAGCAGCCCTTTCGCTCCGCCCACGGTGACACGTCCTTTATCCACCGCTGCGTACGAAACCGGTAAATTGGCTTCAGCGAACTTCAAATCTTCGACAATAAAGTCATAGATTTCCTGCGTCGACGTGCGCCCGACGGCATAGGCTTCCGAAACGGACAACTGCTTGTCGACTTTCGGCACATCGCCGTAGACGCGAACCAGCCAGAAATACATCAGCGCCCGGATGAATTTAGCCTCCGCTTTATACTGTTCCTTTAGTTTTGGGTCTTTGAACGGCACGGCGTCGATCTTATCCAGCACAATATTGCACCGCAAAATGGTGTTGTAGACGTTGTTCCAGAAATTCAGCACAAACGTATTGTCAGACAACATCACATCGCCGAAATTGTCAATGGAGGTCATGTTTTTGGAATCGCCCGGCACCCAGGAAAACGTGGTATTGTCGGAACGAACCTCACCCATGTAGATAAAAAGCTGGTTGTAGACATTCCGCAGGGATGAATAGGGCGACATCACCGCCTGGTTCATATCCTGTTCGGTTTTATAAAATACGCCCGCGTTCATGTCCGAAATGGGCTGGAGATCGATAAATTCCTCCTTGCAGGAGAAAGAAACCGCAATGAGCAGGACGAGTATGAGAATTCGTTTCATGTTCCAGAAGTTTGACGATCAGGTAATTAAAAACTTACATTAAGACCCGCGATGATGGTGCGGGCGGCCGGGTAGCCCAGGTAATCACCGCCCCGCGACAACCCGTCGCCCTGGCTGCTCGTTTCCGGATCGAAGCCCGGATATTTTGTGAAGGTGTACAGGTTTTGCCCCGTCACGTAAACCCGTAAGCCCTTGACATGCAGGCGCTGGGTGAGGGCAGGTGCGAAATTGTAGCCCAGCGAAACATTCCGGATGCGCAGGAACGAGCCGTCTTCCACCCAGTAGCTGGAAGGCTCTTTTTGCAAGCCTTTTGGATCTCGGTTGGCCCGCAGAATGTCGCCCGATCCCGGATCGCTTTCCGAACGCCAGCGATCGATCAACTTGGTTCGTCCGTTCCGGTCGCCGTGGTAAATACCGACCATCCGGTTGAAGAAACTAAACAGTTTGGCGCCCTGCGACCCGGTTAACTGCACATTCAGGTCGAAGCGGTTATACGAAAAATCGTTGCTGAAACCGTACATAAACTTCGGCTGGTTGTTGCCCAGATAGGTTTTGTCGGCCGCACTGATCACGCCGTCTTTGTTGATGTCGACGTAGCGCGGATCGCCGGGGTGGTCATTCGCCAAATGGGGAGCCGCATCGAGTTCCGACTGGTTTTTGAAGACGCCGTCGTACTGGTAGCCGTAGAACGTGGCAATGGGCTGACCAATCGTCGTAATAAACGTGTTATTCGCGTTGGGCGCCCCCGCATAAATCGGCAAACGATCCGGCCCCAGCGCCAGCACTTTATTTCGGTTGAACGAAATGTTGAAATCCGTCGACCATTTCAGCTTGCCGATCAGATTGCGGGTTCTCACCAGGTATTCCATGCCTTTGTTTTCCACCTGCCCGATGTTTTGAAGCTGCGTGGCATAACCGGTCAGCGTCGGAACCGGCACGTTTAGCAGCAGATCGACCGACCGGCTGTTGTAGAAATCCGCTTCCACCTGAATCCGTCCGTTTAATAAGCCCAGGTCAAAACCGAGGTTCCACTGCCGGGTTTTCTCCCAGCCCAGATCGGGGTTCGGGTAATTGATCGGATTGACGGAATTAACCAGGCTGTTGTTCAGGATGTAATAATTGGAACTGGTGCGGGCAATGGCGTCGTAATTTCCGATGCGGTTATTGCCGACCAGACCCCAGCTCGCCCGCAGTTTCAGATCCGTAACTTGCCGGATGTCCTGCATGAACGGCTCGCTGCTCACCCGCCAGCCGACGGAAAGCGACGGAAATGTGCCCCATTTGTTGTTGGCCCCAAACTTGGACGAACCGTCGGTCCGGATGCTGGCCGTCAGCAAATACTTTTCATCGTACGCGTAGGTAAACCGGCCTAAATACGAAATCAATGAATTGCGAAATTCTGTGTTCGTTCCGCCCACAATTTGCCCGGCATTCAGGGTCCGGATCACGTCGTTGGGAAAATTCTGGGCCATCACCTGCGTGTATTCGCCGAAGGTCTTCTGAGCCGTATACCCGGCTAACAGCCCAATGGCGTGCTTGTTGAACAGCGTTTTGTTGTAGTTCAAGGTGTGTTCGATCAGCCAGTTGCGATCCAGCCAGGTTTCATTGCGGGCGTCAGCGGTTTTGGGAGCGCGCGAACCGTCGGTATCTACAAACGAAGGCCGGTAGTATTTCAACCGTTTGTTTTCCAGCGAACCGTTCAGGCTGATCCGGTATTTCAGGCCTTCAATGATTTCATACTGCCCGTAGACCGAGGCAATCAGTCCGTTTCTAGTCGTAAAATTGGTTATGTTTTCGGCAATCCCGACCGGGTTGGCAACGTCACCCGCCCAGATTTCCGGATTCCGAACCTGCGAACCGTAGGTGCCATCGGCGTTTCGGAGCGGATAAATCGGGGGCAGGTAAACCGCATAGGCCAGCGGGCTGTCTTTTCCGTCATCGACGTTGTTGTTCTCCGAATAATACGCGCTGATCGTCGTGCCGATTTCCAGCTTTTTGCTGATGTTCGACGTAACGTTTGCCCGCAGATTGTACCGTTTGAAGTCGGTTTTGATCTGAATACCGTCCTGATTCGTATACCCTGCGGAAATCGCATACCGGGTTTTTTCAACGCCCCCGGTTATGGAAAGCTCGTGCCGCTGCGTCTGGGCGATCCGAAAAATTTTATCCTGCCAGTTGATATCCGCAAACTTGCTCGGGTCATTAAAGCTTTCGGGAATGACGTAAAAGCCGGAATTGGTATATTTTTCCCGCATTGAGTTGGGATCATTGATGGTGTGCGGGGCATCGCCGGGCATCGGTGCCCGATCCAGCCAGGCCTGATTGTGGCCGTCCTTAAAAAATTCGATATACTCCCGGGTGTTCATCACGTCCATTTTTCTGGCCACCTGCTGAATCCCGTAAAATGCGTTGTAAGAGATGGTTGGAGCACCGATGCTCCCTTTTTTTGTGGTCACAATAATAACGCCGTTGGAACCCCGCGACCCGTAAATCGCGGTGGAAGAGGCATCTTTCAACACCTGAATACTTTCAATGTCGGACGGGTTTACCAGTGAAAACGCACTTCCTTCGATCGGATATCCGTCAATCACATAAAGAGGGGTATTGCCCGCCGTGATGGAGCCCGTTCCGCGCACCCGCACCGACAGCCCTTCACCGCCGGGAGCCCCATTGATCTGCTGTACCTGCACGCCCGCCATCTGACCCACCAGTGCCTCACCGTACGAAACGGCGGCTTTGTTTTTGAATTTATCCGCCGAAATGGTCGCAATGGCTCCGGTCAGATCGGCTTTTTTCTGCGTACCGTACCCCACAACGACCACTTCGCTCAGGGCTTTGCTATCGTCTTTCAGGGTAATATTGAAAACCGTCTGGTTATTGACGTCCACTTCCTGCGACACAAAACCGACGTACGAAAAAATCAGCGTCGCCCTGGCATCCGGCACCGAAAGTTTAAACTCACCTTTGGCGTCCGTCGACGTTCCCTTGGTCGTTCCTTTCACCACCACACTCACACCCGGCAGCGCCAGACCGGCTTCGTCCAGCACGGTTCCGCTGACGGTTTGCTCGATGGCGCTGAAAAACGACCGGTTTTCGTCCGTTGGCGGAATCGACGTTTCCGGTTTTTCCGGCAAAGGAATCGGGCTGATGATGATCTGCCGCCCAACGACTTCGTAGCGGAGCCGGAGCGGTTTCACCACCTTATCCAAAACCGCCCTCAGCGATTCGTTGGAGACACTGATGGTCGTTTTGCGGTCGAACGGAATCTCCCGGGGCCGGAACGCAAACCGGGTGTTGGTCTGGTTCTCGATTTCTTTCAGCACCTTGCTTAAGCCCTGATTTTCAAACCGGAAGCTTACCCGCTTATTCAATATCTCCTGGGCCGTGGCATCGAATGCCAGCGAAACACCCGTAAAAATCATGGCCAGAAATGCCTGTACCAGCGAGAGCTTCATGAGTAAAAGCAGGGTTTGGATTGGTATTGGTTTTTTCATTAGCTTTAAAGGTTTTTGTTGAATTTTCGAACAAAACAGCCCCCTACATCCTGAAAAGGACGACGCGAATCCAAAGCATCGGGGGAAATTGGGCATCAGTGGTGTTACGAGCACTGCTGATGTTTTTTTAGGTACTAATGGTAGCGATTCGGCATAAGCGGAGCGGTTTTAGGAACGGTTAAATCGGTTTCGGACATCCTTTGCTGTAGATGACAATCTGCGCGTCAATGAGTTTGTAGCGCGCGTCCAGCACCTTGCAGATGACATCCAGTTTCTGAAAAAGGTCTTCATTGTCGATGCTCATCGTAAGCGTACAGTACTGCATCACTTCCTCGTCGAAAATAATATCAATGCCATAGGCCTTTTCGATGGCCGTAAAAACGCGGTCGACGGAAGCATCTTCAAACACAAACCGCTGCATTTCTTTTTTGGAAATCAGCAGGCTGGGTCTTTCCACCAACACCTTGTCGAGCGTGGCCGCATCGCGTTGAAAAACGACTTTCTGGTTGGGCGTCAACACAATCCCTTTCGATTCGGGATCCAGAATCCGGCTTGGCTGGTTGGGATACACCGACACCCGACCGGTTTTTACGTCGACCGTCACCGTGGGTGCATTGGCCGGAGCCTTGATCCGAAAACTCGTTCCCAACACTTTCGTTACCAGGCCATTGGCATAAACCACGAATGGTTTTTTGGGATTCTTCTTCACATCGAAAAACGCTTCGCCGGTCAGGTAAACTTCCCGCTGGGTGCCCGCCATTTCTTTCCGATAACGCAATCTTCCGCCTTTTTGCAGCTCGACCTGACTACCGTCGGCCAGTTGCACCCGCAGGATCTGGCTGGCTTCATTGAGTGTCTCGATCCACTCACTATTGGCCAGCGACAGTTCCGGGCCGGTCAAATCGGTTTTTGTCAGTTGCTGCCGACCCCACCAGCCCACGCCCAGCGTTAGTAAAACCGCAGCGGCCACTTTCCAGAACCGCGATCCGGTCCACCAGGGCGAAACCGGCAGGGGGCGGTTTTCGTCGAGCGTGTGTTCGATCCGGTTCCAGATAGCGTCGACTTGGCCCGTGGGGTCGGGCTGGTGCTGAATTTCACGTAAACCGGTCACCAGTTGCCGGGCTTCCTCCACCTGGTAATACCGTTCCGGATAGTCCCGCAGGAACGCCGTCCAGAAGGCTTCCGTTTCAGGACCGGGCGAGCTGACCCACTCCTTGAAGTAGTCGTCAGCCGCCAGGTCTTCCGTGCTGAATTGATAATAATTCATGGTTGTATATGCTTAAATAGCCCTTCCAGGCCGACCCACAACGGCCAGAATGATAAAATCCGAACGGCTTCGCGGAGAGTTTTCAATGCGGAGTAAATGAATCGGCAGGCAGACTGGTAATTGACGCCCATGATCCGGGCAATTTCGTCGTTGCTGAAGTGCTGGTAAAACCGCAGGTTCAGGGCTTCCTGCTGACGGGGCGTCAGCAAGCCGTAACTTTTCTGAAGTTGCCGATGCACCTGTTCAACCCGCTCGTGTTCAATGAGTTGGTTTTCAATGATAAAATCATCGATCGGCATCTGAATTTGGTCGATGTCCGATGCCTGAAAAAACAGATCCCGGTTTCGGGTTTTATTGATCTTGTTGCGCAGCGACCGAAACAGGTAAAACCGGATCGAATCCGTATCGCTCAGGTTGGCCCGGCTCTGCCACAGTTCGATAAATAAATCGTGGATACTGTCTTCAATGAGTGGCACGTCGTTGGTCACTTTGTACCCGTAATTCAGCAGGTCGCGCGCATAAAGTCGGTAAATCTGCTGAAAAGCCGCTTCATCTCCCTGACGGAAAGCATACCACAAGTCACCAGGGAGCGGATAGATTGGCACAATAAAAAGGTCAGTTTAGGAATAGTTGAACAATGTCCGGATTTATCTGACTAAAACCGTGGCATCTATCTACTAATGCCACGGTTCAGGGATTTTAATCCTTTTTTTTCTGGAAATAGTTGAAAAACCGCATGGATCGCTCAAAAACAGGGTTCAAACGGTTTTTCCTTTCAGTAAAAAATACCATCTGCTTTGTTCGAATCGATGAAAATGGCCCGTTAGTATATTTCTTTGCCTTGCTGAACTTTTTGAAGGGCTGCCGTCCTTATTAAGTTGAAGTAACCGGCCAAGTTGATGCATTCAGTAGTGCCGTTTTTCCGACTGCCAGATGCGCCCGCTTACTCATCAAAATCCCCCATTTTTTAACTAATCACTATTCTGTATGGCAACTATTGCATTGTATGGATTCGGTCGCATCGGGCGTCAGTTTCTGCGCGTTGGCCTGAGCAACAATCTGTTTGTTCCTGTTTCCATTTCCGACATTCGCGACGAAGCAACTTTGGCGGCTTTGTTTGCAGTGGACACCAATTACGGCCGTTGGCCCGAACCGGTTTCCGGAAGCGAAGGCCAGTTGACCATTGGTGACCGGACCATTCCATACATCAACTCGGCGAAGGAAGTGCCGGACTGGAAGGCGCTGGGCGTCGATCTGGTCGTCGATTGTACGGGCCGGGCCACCACCCGCGCCGGAGCGCAGGTTCACCTCGACCGGGGCGCGAAATACGTGCTCATCAGTGCTCCCAGTAAATCCCTGGCCGACTGCGACGCCGTGCTGCTGAAAGGCATCAACCTCGATACGTTTGATCCTGAAAATCATCATATTGTCAGCATGGGAAGCTGCACGACCAACGCCCTGGCCGCCGTTGTGAAAGTGATTCGGGAGAACTTCGGTATTCAATACGGTTTGTTCTCAACTGTGCATTCCTACACCAATACGCAATCGCTGACGGATCAGCCGATGAAAGACCGGCGGGATTCGTGGGCTGCGGCTGAAAACATCATTCCGTCGTCGTCGGGAGCCGCTCGTGCCCTGCAATTCATCTGGAAAGACCTCAAAATTACCGGGAAAGCCTACCGTGTTCCGACCCGCACGGGCAGTATTGCCGAGTTGAATCTGATTACCGAAAAAGACTGTACCGTGCAGGAAGTGAACGACGCGTTCCGCAAAGCCGCTTCCGAAGGGCCGCTGAAAGGCGTGCTGGACGTGCTGGAGCAGGAGTGGGCGTCGTCGCGGATTGTGGCCGATCCACATTCGTCGATTATCGATTTACCGCTGACGGCGAAAGAAGGCAATCTCCTGTCCGTAGCCGCCTGGTACGATAACGAGTGGGGTTTTTCAAACCGGCTGGCCGAAGTAGCTGCGTATCTGGCCGGACGGATTTAACCAAAACCGCTAGTAAGTAACTCTTAATCAATCTGCTAATCAATTAAAAGTCACAGCCCATGAAAACGAGTATTGGTATTTCCGCCGAAAACCGGGAAGTCGTCGCCCATCAACTGGCGAAACTGCTGGCCGATGAATTTGTGCTTTACACAAAAACGCTCAATGCCCACTGGAACCTCGAAGGCATGGATTTCCATTCGGTGCACCTGTATTTTGAGGAGCTCTATACCCAATCGGCTGGCATTGTGGACGATGTCGCGGAACGCATCCGCCAATTGGGGCACTACGCACCGGCCACGCTGAAAAGTTTTCTGGAACTCACGCACTTAACAGAACACGATGCGGGTGGCAACGATAGTCGTACACTGATCAAGAAACTGCTGGCCGACCACGAAAGCATCATCGAATTTATCCGGGGCAACATCGATGAATTCGCCGACGCACACAAAGACGCCGGAACGAGCGATTACATCACCGGTTTGATGGAAAAACACGAGAAAATTGCCTGGATGCTCCGGGCGCACATTAAATAAATCCATTGATTACCAAGCCGTTCACCTCGAACGGCTTGGTTTTTTGGAATGCGGTTTTTCGTTTACTTACTTCCGCCGGACTCCTGCAGAATTTCCACCCAGCCTTTGTAAATCTCCGCTGGTGCGTCGCAATTCAGGCGCTTGAATTTCACCTGGATCTGATAATAGTATAAACCGCCGGGCAAATCCTGACCCCGGTTATTCTTTCCGTCCCACGTCAGCGCAACATCGACTCCGCTGCTTTGGTAGACTTGCTGGCCCCAACGATTGACAATGGTTATCTCCGCCGACTCCACAAACCGGGGGCAACGCATCGGCTGAAAAACGTCGTTTTTTCCATCGCCATTGGGTGTAAAGACATTCGGCATCTGCAAAAACGGGCAATTGTCCTTGCACACCCGGTTTGACGCACTGCTCTCCTGACCGCTTCGGCTCACGGCCCGCACTTCGTAACAACCCGCTAATGATGTCAGATTTTCGTGCCGATACATCATCGTCGTTGCATTGACCGACGCCAGCAAAACCGGTTCCCGGCCTTCGCAGGTCGCGTAGTAAATGTTGTATTTGACAATGTTCCGGTCGCAGTCGCCGGTCGCCGGATTTTGCCACGTCAGGTTGTTGGCAAACGTGGTCTGGTTACAGAACGATTCGGGCGTCAGACTGGCACAATCCAATGCATCGATCGCCAGTTGGGGCGGACACGGTTTGGTGGTATCAATCGGCATGGCGCAAACGCCCTGCGAGAAATTGTAGAGCAGCGTCGTCATCAGTGGAGCCGCATACTGCCCGACGGTTTCGACCCGGTAACAATAATTACTATCGACCGACATCGTTGCGGGCTGAACGCCATCGGCGGCATACGTATCAGCTCCCTGATCGGTATACACGTAGGTAGTTGCCGTCGTGACCGGAACAACAGCAACCAGATTGAACGGCCCGTTGGGACCGGTTTTGCTGCGATAAACCCGATGTTGCTGCTTGTCATTGCTCCACGGAACATTGGCTTCCCAACTGAGCTGAACCCGTCTGAAACCACCCGTCGCCGTCAGTCGGACGGAACTGGCATTTTCGGTTACATCCAACTGCTGAAGTTGCCCCAAAGCCGGATCAGTGTAATAAAATTCAATGTGATACCGGTAGGCATTGGCGACGGTATTGAGTCCGCGATCGGTATAAACCGTGTCGGCAACCGTGGACTGCAAGCTGGTATTGATGGTCGCAATCTGGGTAAAATTCGTACCTGCCAGCCCCGTTGCCCGGAACAGGCGGTATTGGAACGGACCGGTTCCGTCCTGCGGCTTGACGCCGGGCGGACGCGTCCAGCGCACGGTGATGACTCCTTTGGTATCGTAGGTGCTGTCGACCGTTACATGGGTGATCAGCGGCACCTGCTGAGGCAAATTCACGCAAACCTGTTCGGAAACAACGCTCTGGCCGTAGTTGGGCCGGGGAAGCATGACCACAATCCGGTAGCTATACTGAACACCGCGTTTCAGCCCCTGATTGGCATTGTTATCCGTAAACGTCGTTTCATTAATCGGTTTTTCGCCAATTTTTACATAACCGGTCGACGGGTCCAAACCGGGATCGGTACACGGATCGAGGTTGATCTCGTCACAGCCTTCTTTCCGGTAAATAACCATTTTGGTGTCGGCGGGCAAGTTTGCAGCACCGCAGGCATACGCATCCCAATTGAGAAGAATGGCGCGTCCGGCCGGATCGGCGGTTGGTCGGGCGGTCAGGTTCTGCGGTTTGGGCGCGTAAATCCGGATTCTGAACGATTCGAGGGTCGCCAACTGGGTTTGCCCGACGCCCCGTGGCTGATCGACAACCCGAAAAATGACATCGTACGGTTCGGCGCGAACGTGGGCACAATTGGTTTGCCAGCGGAATATCGACGTCGCCGGGTTGTTTTGAAAACCGGATGGCGTCAACGTGGCAGCCGGTGGAGCCACCAGTTGAACCGTTGAATTATCCGGCCGTTTGTTGAATGGCCCGCCAAAACCGGTTACTTCAAGCCGGTTTCCGTCGGGATCAGTGGCCGTAATCGTCTGCTGAATCAACGTGCCCGCTTCCACGCAAATGTCCTCCGGCACCTTCAGTTCCGGACGTTTGTTGATGGATGGCGTGACAATAATCTGAACATCCCGAACGATTTCCCCGATTTTGACGCCATCGCGCCATTCTTCTACAATGAACGCAATGTTGTATTGGCCCACTTCAGCGGGCGCATCCCAGCAAACGTCGCCGGTGATTGCATTGACCGTCAGCGTCGCCGGGCCGGTATTGGCTTCGTTAACGCGGTTTAAACCGATCGTCGTCGGGTCGGAATAGCCAGCCACAAAGCCCAGATTGCAGTTCGCATCATCGGTTTCGCTCAATTTTCCGGAGGGCGTATAAAGCCGGTAGGCCAGGCTGTCGCCGTCGGCATCGAAAGCCGCCGGATTGTGGCACCACTTCTGGCCGACGCGGGCCGAATCCAACGGCGGATTCAGCAAAACCGGGGTGCTGTTGAGTCCCAAACCGGCATTGACGACGATGGTGGTTCGTAATTTGAAGCTGGTTAATACCGAATTGGGAATGTTGCGGGTTCCTTCATTCCGGTTGGTAATGGTGCAACTGATGTCGTAGGTTCCGGGCCCGGGATAGGTGTAAGTTGTTCGGTAAATATTGATTGTGGTATTGGCATTGATATTCCGGGTTTCGGCATCGACCCGTAGTACCCGGCGCATTTGCTGGCCAACCCCAAAACAGAAGTTGACGTCGCGTTGATTCAGAGCTGCGTTGTAGCCTCCACCCGGACCTCTGTTGACATCAAAATACACCGTCAGCGTAATCTCATAGGTAAGCTCCGTCGATGAAACCCGGCGGGTCGTAATTTCGCCCGCCCGAACGTGCGTGGCCAGCACATCCGAAACCGCTACTAAATTCAGGATTGCCCAGAAAGTCAGAAGTAGATACGTTTTCATACTGAGATCGTGTGTCTCATATAAACGGCTGATCATGTGGTTTTTGCATACCACCGAATCGCTTTTTACAACATTGATTCTCGTGCCGCTACAACCGTATTGATTTCGTCATCCATCTTTCGGCAGTATTTGCAACCAAATTAGCATTCTGGTGTTAGATATTGCAAGGCAACGACAATCTCCTACGATGATTACGACGACAGAAAAGGTTTATCAACGAGTACGACAGTTCTGGAATGATGAATATGAATTGAACCCCGGCCACCGGATCATTCAGTCTGTGGCAATGCCTTCCGATGATGAAGTCACGGTAGAACTGCCGGATTTCCGGTTTTCGATCGCGATAGAAAACGACCAGCTTATCATGAGCCTGGGATTAATACCGGAGGTCGATGCGCCCTCGAAAGAAGAAATGGAAAAAACCGTTGTTCACGTGGCGGAGTTGCTCAAAAATCTGACCGGAGACCTGCCCGTTAAAGTTATTCAGCCTTAAAAAACCGCTTGCCCCAAACGCCTTTTTTTGCTTGCTAAGTACATTACAGCTTGTATATTGACCTATTTCAAAAAAAACAGGAAATAATTCAATACGGCTGTAAGTAATCCGGCGGTGTTTACTTGTCTTGTCATCGGAATCGAAAATGAAACTGTTCAGCCATTTTTTCCCGATTGACCGATATGGGGCAAGCTTCTACCAGTTTTCAACAGTCTGACGGGCCTGTGCTGCCTCATTCCGATCCGGATGATCCGCAAGCGGCAGGGGCGATGCCATCGGACGACGAGTTTTTTATCCGGAAAACCCTGGAGCAGGAGCCCGAGCGCGGAGTCGAACTCCTGTATAGTCGGTATTTTCAGCCCCTTTGCACCCACACAGTGCGATTTGTTGGCTCGCGCGAGGTGGCCGAAGACCTCGTTTCGGAGATTTTCTACCAGTTTTATACCGAACAGATTTTTCAGAAAATCACGAGTTCCTACCGGGCGTATCTCTTCAAAACCGCCCGCAACCGCGCATATAATTACCTCCGCTGGGAATTGAGCCGGAAAATGCCCCTGGAAGAAACCGATCATCCCAACTGGCAGGAATCGCAGCTGCCCGACGCGATTACGCAGTACGAAGAACTGTATCAGGATGTGGAAAAAGCCCTGAACACCCTCCCCATTCAGCGACGGAAAATCTACCTGCTCCACCAATTTGAAGGCAAGCGGTTTAAAGAAATCGCGGGTGAATTGCAGATTTCCGTGCGAACCGTCGAAGTCCAGATTTACCGCGCCAGCAAGGCCATTCGGCAACTGTTGAAGGAAAAATGGTTGATTTCAATCCTGTTTGGTCTGTTTCTACCCAAATAACGTCCTGCTCACACGCACATTCTGTCGGGTTACTTATCCACTCAAAAAAGATGTTACCATGAATTTCCCAATCACGAAAGAACTCCTTTCCGATTACTTCGGTGGGCACGCGTCGGCGCTGCAAAAGCGGCAGATCGATGAATGGGCCACCAAACCGGAAAATGAAGAGTTTTTCTACGCCTGTCTGGTCGAATGGGAGCTCCAGCACCCCCAATATGCCGTCGATGTGCCAGCCGCCATTGAGCAATACCGTCGGTTTGTTGCCAACCGGTCGCAGAATGAACCGGTTATTCTTCCCGCCGAACCCGCCATAGCCCGATTCTGGTCGCCCGGTCTACGGTGGTACGGGGCCGCTTCCGTCGTTCTCCTGTTGCTGGTGGGCTGGCTGTTACGATCCGAAATCCGCTACCAGACCTACGCCACCCGTCCCGGCGAGATTCGTTCCTGGGTCCTGGACGATGGCAGCCGGGTTACCCTGAATGCCAACTCGTCGCTTCGGGTTCCGCGCATCGGATTTGGAAATTACAGCCGGGAAGTTCGCTTAACGGGTGAAGCCGAGTTTTCGGTGACCCACACGCGCAACGACCAGCAATTTGTGGTCAAGACGGATCAAAGCCTGGATGTGGTCGTTTTGGGGACTGAATTTACGGTGTATTCGCGGGCTCAGCGAACCCAGATCGTCCTGAACCGGGGCAAAATCCGGATTCAACGGCCAACCGGAAAACCGGCGAACCAACTTACGCTGCTCCCCGGCGATCAGATCACGGTCGACGGCGACCAACTCCAGCGCCGACACGTAACCGATCCCGAACAGTATGCCGCCTGGAAAGATCACCGGTTTGTCTTTGACGCAACGCCCCTCAGCCAGATTGCCAAACTGCTCAAGGAAAACTACGGGCTGACGGTCGAAATTGCGGAACCGGAAATTGCCCAGTGGACCGTATCCGGATCCTTTACCGCTACCAACGCCAACGAATTGTTGCAATCCCTGTCGAAAGCCCTCGATGTTCAGGCCGTCCGCCGGGGCAACAAAGTTACGTTTTCCGCCCGTACCGAGTAAAAAACCGTACCCTATTCCTACCCTTTTATGAAAACCTTTACCTTCTTTCTGCGGGCGTTCCTCGTGTCGCTGGCGGTTTTGCTGGTTTCCGTTGGTTCGGCCCAAACGCTGGCCACCATGCGACAAAAACAGCCAAAAACCGGCCAATCGGGTGCGGTTAAACTCAAATCGATTTTACAGGAGCTGAAAGCGCATTACGGCGTCGATTTGCTGTATGCCGACCGGTTGGTGAAAAACATTGTGGTTGCCGCACCGGCCATCAACTGGAGCCATAGTCTGGAAAATAACCTGACCAATCTGCTGAGTCCGTTCGGGCTGGAATTTTCGCGGCAAAAAGGTGGGTCGTATGTGATTTCGCCGGTTCCCAAACAACCTTCCGTGAATCCGGCGCCCCGATCTTCTCCGGATAAAAATGCGGTTTCTACGGAAACCGCAACTACGCCAATATCAAATGAATCCGGTGAAAAAACCGCTGCTCTTCCCGTTGCCCCCAAAATCACGGAAAATGAAATCAGCGGGAAGGTAACGGCCGAAAATGGCGAAGTGTTGCCGGGTGTCAGCATTGTCGTGAAAGGCACGTCGCGCGGAACAACGACCGGCGCCGACGGAAAATTTCGGCTGATCGTGCCGGATGGGGGAGCGGTTCTGGTCTTTTCCTACGTCGGTTATGAACCCCAGGATATTCCGGTGACGAACCAGAGTCAGCTTACCGTTTCGATGAAGGCCGATTTTAAAGCGTTGAACGAAGTCGTCGTCGTGGGTTACGGAACGGTAAAAAAGCGGGATCTGACCGGTTCGGTGGCCTCGATCGGTTCGTCGGAAATCCGGGCGCAACCGATTTCGGGGATGAATCAGGCTTTGCAGGGGCGGGTTTCGGGCGTTCAGGTCACGCAGGCTTCCAATTCGGCGGGTGGGGGTGTCCAGATCCGGATTCGCGGGGGCAACTCCATTTCGGCCAGTAACGATCCGTTGTATGTCATCGACGGTTTTCCGGTGACGAACCCGACGCCCGCCAGCGGAGCCAGCAATTCGAACGCCTTTCCCAACGTGCTGGCCACATTGAACCCCAACGACATCGAGTCGATGGAAGTTTTGAAAGATGCGTCGGCGACCGCCATTTATGGTTCACGGGGAGCCAACGGCGTGGTGTTGATTACGACCCGGCGCGGCAAGGAAGGCCAGTCCAGCATTGAATTTGAAACCTATTACAGCGTTTCCCGGATCACCAAACTCCACGAAATGATCAACGCGTCGGAATCGCTGAAACTCAAAAACGAACAACTCGTGAACCTGGGTCGCCCCGAGCGGTTTGGAACCGATCCGGCTTACGGCACCAAAAAACCGGATGAGTATTTACCTGGAACCGATTGGCAACGAGCCATTTACCACGATGCTCCGACGCAAAATTACCAGCTCACGTTTTCGGGTGGTAACGATAAACTCCGGTATCTCATCAGTGGCAATTATTTCAATCAGGACGGAATCATCATTACCAACAATTTCAAGCGGTATTCGGCCCGCCTGAATCTGGACGCCAAGCTCAGCGAACGAATCAAGGTGGGTACCAATTTCACGATGACCCGCAGCGACAACCGGATGGTGACGGAAAGTTCCTCAGCATCGCCGGTACAAACCGCCCTCCAGAAGACGCCCGCCCAGACGGTTTTTAATGCGGATGGGACCTATACGCTCGATTTTTTAGGCATGCAGGCCATTCCCAATCCGATTGCGCTGCTCCGAACCAGCACCAATACACTGCAAAGCGACCGCATGCTGGGTACGTTATTCGGCGAAATTAAACTGGCCGACGGGCTGACGGGGCGCGTCAGCGTCGGGGCCGACATCATCAACTCCCGCCGGAACGTCTTTTTCACTCCGCAAACGCTGATTGCCAATGCCACCAACGGCTACGGCAGTGTGGGCAACGCGGTCAACACCAACATCCTGAACGAAAACACTTTAAGCTACTCCCGGACGATTGGCAACGACCACGGCATCGATCTGCTGGCGGGGATTACCTTCCAGAAAAACAAGGAGGTTCGGGCGTATTCGGAAGCCCAGGATTTCCCGAACTACTCGCTGGGTGCGGGCAATCTGGGACTGGGTAACAAATTGCTGGCGCCTTCCGGCTCCACGGCCGAATGGGGCCTGGCATCGTACATCGGTCGGGTCAATTACCGCCTGAAAGACCGGTATCTGTTCACGGCGACGGGGCGGATCGATGGATCATCGCGGTTTGGCGCCAATAATAAATACGGTTTTTTCCCGTCGGGTGCGTTTGCCTGGCGGGTTTCCGACGAAGCCTTTCTGCGCAACAACAAGGTCATCAGCGACCTCAAATTCCGGCTTAGCTACGGCATTACGGGGAACGACGGCATTGGTTTATACAATTCCCTGTCGCAGTATGGCACGGGCCGGATGGTGCTCAATGATCAGGAACAACTCTATATCGAAGCATCCCGGATTGCAAATCCTGACTTGCGGTGGGAAAAAACCGCTCAATTCGACGCCGGAGTCGATGTCGGTTTACTCAATAACCGCATCCAGCTTACTGCCGACTATTACGTAAAAACCACCAGCGACCTGCTGCTCGGCGTCGAATTGCCGTCGACGACCGGTTTTACAAACGTCCTGCGGAACATTGGCAGCGTCGAAAACCGGGGCTTTGAATTGGGCATCAACACCACCAACCTCAATCGGGGCGGCTTCAAGTGGACGACTTCGGGCAATGTTTCCTTCAACCAGAACAAAGTGTTGAAACTGGCCGATGCCACCCAGTTTTTCGTCGGGAGTGAAAGCGAGGTTATTGTGAAGGTCGGTCAGCCACTGGGGTCGTTCTACGGGACGGTGTTCGACGGCATCTGGCAAACGGCGGAGGAAATCAAAGCGGCTGGCAACCGGGCCATTACGGGCGCGCTGCCGGGGGCACCCAAGTTTAAAGACGTCAACGGTGATGGCCTCTACAACCAGGCGACCGACCGAACCATTCTGGGCAACGGTCTTCCCAAATTCATCTTTGGGTTAACCAACAACCTCTCTTTCAAAGGGTTCGATCTCTCGATTTTCTTCCAGGGAGTGCAGGGCAACAAGATTTTCAACTCCACCTTCCGGCAGATCGTCGGGGGCGATCCCGGCGGGAACAAATTACGGGAATACGCCGAAGGTGCCTGGCGCGCCAACAGCCCGTCCAACACGTACTACGCCATCCGGCAGTGGGATCTGGGCGTCAACTCGTTTTACGTGGAAGACGGTTCATTTCTGCGGCTGAAAAATGTGTCCCTGAGCTACCAGCTTCCGCTGAAAACCAGGTACATCAAGCGCGTTCGGGTTTATGTGAGCGGCCAGAATCTGCTGACGTTTACGCGCTACAAAGGGTATGATCCGGAAGTAAATTCCGATTTCAACAGCAACACGCTGTACGGTTTCGACCGGTTTGCGTATCCGGCTTCCCGCACCTTTACCCTGGGAGGAAATTTCACATTCTAAACGTCTTACCGTCCTAAACCATGAAACTCCGTACGATTTGTCTGCTTGGCGTCATTCTACTAGCTTCGGTCAGTTGCGAGCAGATTCTGGAAGAAACGCCCAAAAGTTTTTTTGAGGAAGGAAACGCCTTCCAAACCGGCAAGGACGCTACCTCGGCTATCAACGGCGTTTATAACCGGCTGCGAAGTGTTTATAACATGAGCTGGTTTCACCTGTCCGACGTCAGTGGCGAAGAGCTCGAAGCGAATCCGGTTCTGGCCGAAGCCCGCGATATTGATTTAAACCGCTACACTTCGGGTACCACCATTTTCGACGGTTTTTATACCAACTCCTACATCCTCATCGACCGGGCCAATCGGGTGATTGCCAACGTGCCCGCCATCGCGATGGACGCTAAATTACGGGATCAGATCGTTGGGGAAGCCCGGTTTCTGCGGGCGCTGGTGTATTTCAACCTCGTGCGAACCTTCGGCGACGTGCCGCTGGTGACGAGTCCGACCACGGATGTGACCAACGTACAACGCCCGCGCGACGAAACGGAGAAAGTCTATCAGCAAGTTATTCAGGATCTGAAAGAGGCCGAAGCGGTTTTGCCCGCGAAGTATACCGTTGTGGCCGAAATTGGCCGGGCCACTTCTGGAGCAGCCAAAGCCATGCTGGCGAAAGTGTATCTGACCCGGAAAGACTGGACGAACGCGGCCGCTAAAGCCAAAGAAGTCATCGACTCCAAAGCCTACAGCCTGGTACCCAATTACAAGGATATTTTTCCGCCCGAAAAGAAAAACGGCCCGGAGCACATTTTCTCGGTTCAATTCAGCTGCGTGCTGAACACCTACGGAAGCCCGATGGCTGAAGCCTTTGCCATGGTCTTCACGTATCCCGTTCAGCAGGCCGGTGGTTTTTTATACGTTACGCCGTACCACATCAAAACCTACTTGCCCGGCGATGCGCGGCAGGAAATCAACGTAGTGACCGAGAAAAAGAACATCGCGACGGGCGCCATCATCAAACCCGGGGCCGACCAGGGACCCGCAAACGACAAATACTGGGATTCTGCGCCCTGTGGCCGCTCGCAGGCTCGGAATAACTTCATGGTCATTCGCTACGCCGACGTATTGCTGATGTACGCCGAAGCCCTCAACGAACTGAATGGCCCGGGTACCGACGCCTATGCCGCCATCAACCAGATCCGGGCGCGGGCACGAAACGGCGTTGCGACGGCCGAACCACAGGATTTGAAAGGACTCACGCAAGCGCAGTTCCGCGATGCGGTTTTGCAGGAACGAAGCTGGGAACTGTGTTTTGAAGGCCATCGCCGGTGGGATTTACTGCGGACGGGCAAGTTTCTCGAAACCCTCCAGAAAGCCGGAATTCCCGTCGCCGAGAAAAACCTGCTCTATCCCATTCCCCAAAACGAAATCGATGTTAACCCGGCTCTCAAACAGAATCCGGGGTATTAATTAGTTTAGAGTTTATGGTTTAAAATGGATAGCTTAAAAGCGCGTATTGTATTTATTACCAGCGACTTTACTATTGGAACCATAAACTTTAAACCATAAACCTTCAACTGATTTATGGCTTCTTCCAAGAATACGCGTCGCGAGTTTGTCAAAAATACCGTAGCGGCAACGGGCACGTTAACGCTTGCCACCCCCTTGCTGTCGACCCATTCGTCGTTGTCGCGGCTACCGCTGAAAACCGTAAAAACCGAGGTGCTGGTGTGCGGGGGCGGCTGTGCCGGTATTGCTGCGGCCTTGGCATCGGCCCGGAGCGGGGCCAAAACCGTTCTGGTCGAACGGGCCGGTTTTGCCGGTGGCATCATCACCTGCGTCGGGCTGCCTTATTTCGACGGACTCATCGATAAGCCAACGGGGCGGTTTGTCACCTTCGGGATTGTTGCCGAATTTCTCCAGAAAATGGGCGTCGCCAAACCCGGTGCCAAACACATCGACGATTGCCGACCCGATTTGATTACAAAATACTGGGGCTCAGTCCTGATCGATAACACCGAACAGTTCAAGGTGTTGTGCGACGACCTGATTCAGCAGCAATCGGACCACTTGAGCGTGTTGTATCACACCACGGTTTGCGATACGGAGGTGAAAGATGGCCGGATTTCGGCGGTGATGATTGCCAACAAAGATGGCATTACGCGCATCGAAGCCAAACAGGTCATCGACTGTACGGGCGATGCGGACGTAGCCACCTGGTCGGGAGCACCGGTTGAAAAAACCACCCCGCTCATGCCGTTAACGCTGCATTTTCGGATCGGAAATGTGAAACGAAATCCCGAAATGACCGAAGCCGCCAAGCAGGAAATGATCAAAGCCAATCAGCGCGGTGAGTTGCCGTTGTTTTACGGTCCGGGGCTCATTTTCGCTTTTGCCAAAGACGAAGCGTACGTTCACGCGGTGCGGGTGGCGGCCGATGCGAGCAATGCTGCCGACCTCACCCGCGCCGAAATGCAGGGGCGAAAAGATGCCTGGACGATGTTCAGCCACTGGAAAAAGTCCGTACCCGGTTTTGAAGACAGTTATTTCATCACCAGCGGACCGTACATCGGGGTGCGCGAAAGCCGGCGGATTATCGGACAACACGTTCTGTCGGTAGACGATTTACGAATAACCCGCCAGCATGCCGACGCGGTGGCAACTGGCTGCTGGTTTGTCGATATTCACCCGAATAAAATTACGACGGACAAGCCTTTTGCGGGTTCCGGTTTTCAGCCCAAACCGTACGACATTTCGTACCGTTCGCTGGTTCCGCAGAAATTATCCAACCTGCTGGTGGCCGGGCGTTGCCATTCTGCCAGCGCCGACGCGGCTGCGTCCTCGCGGGTGACGGCCACGGCGATGGTATTGGGCGAAGCCGCCGGAACGGCTGCCGCACTGGCCGTCAAAGCCCGAACCGAAGTGGCGCTTTTCGACGGCGTAAAAGTGCGCGAACGGCTGGCGCAGCGGGGAGCCGGACCTTTTTCGGAAGTGTAAAGGCGTATGATGTATTATTGGCTAATTTTTGCTTTACCGGTTTTCGGGGAATTGGCGAAACCGAACGCGGTTTCTTCGCCGGATGATGTGCTAATTAAAGAATACCGGTTTTTCTGCAAAGCTCTCGGTCGGGAAGTACCTTACTCGCTCTTTTTACCGAAGTCCGAAGGGAGTCGGCGGGATAGTTTCCCGGTTTTATTGTTGCTGCACGGCGACGGGCGAACGCACCGCACCATCGCCGACGATTCGGTTTGCCGTCGGGAAATTCTGAAACGGAATTTTGCCATTATCTTCCCCAACGGCGACCGCTCCTGGTATCTGGACAGTAAAACCGATCGAAAAAGTCATTATCAATCGATGCTGCGGGAATTATTGGACCATGTCCGGTCAAGGTTTCCGGTTTACAAATCTTCGCGGTATACCGGTATTTGCGGGTGGAGCATGGGCGGTTTTGGGGCGGTTCATTTTGCGGAAACGTTTCCGGAGGAAATAGGAGCAGTGGCCACCACAATTGGCCTGCTCGATTACCCGAATCCGCAATTACCCGCCGATCAGAACTATCCGGTTTCGGCGGTTTTTGGTACGGATACAACGGATTGGGCGCGGGTGAACTGCCGGAACAACGCAGCGGTTTTACGCGGCAAACACCTGTTATTCATTGCCGGAACGCAGGCATTTGATTACCGAATGAACCAGAATTTTCACCGGAAGCTACAACAATTTCCCATTGACCATACGTATCTTGAACTCGACGGAAAACATGATTTTGAGATGGTGCGGAAATCGATTCCCTTGCTCCTTGATTTTTTCCAGAAAAACCTCCCATGAGACTCCTGCTTAACCTGCTTTTTTGCCTGCATCTGACCCTTCACGTTCTGGGACAATCGTTTAATCTGAGTACGTACAAACCCGTCGCCGATGGCAAAACCGATGACAGCCCGGCCTTCCGACGGCTTTTTGCCGATGTGGCCAAAGCCGGGGGCGGAACTGTCACCATTCCGGTCGGAAATTACTTTCTGAAAGGCGAGACGCCCATCCCGGTTTCGGCCCATACCACCGTTTCGGCCTACGGTGCGCGGTTTTACCTGCCGAAGACGCTGGGCGATAAAGCCCGTATTGTCGTCTTTTCCGGGATTGATATTCAGGACTTTTCGTGGTTCGGCGGTTATTTCGAGGGGTATTGTTTCGACCACCGCAACCCGCCCAACACCTGGGAGCCGAACGTAACCACCCGCATGATCGTGATTACAACGTCGGCCACCGGGAAAACCGACAATTTGCTGTTTCGGGATATTCAGTCCAGCAAGGTTGCGGGCGCCGTTATCACCGTGCAGGGGCTACACCGGGAAGGCTCAGAATCGGAGGTGCAGAACTTTGCCACCAACGTAACCGTCGAAAATTGTACACTCCTGAACAGCGGTAAATTCATGTGGGATTACGGCCTGCTGTGGCAAATCCTGGTCTGGCCGGAAGATTATTCGTCTACCGATCAGGCGATGGCCCAAAAATACTTCCGGAATGACCTGATCCGTTCCGGCGTCAGTCTGGCCGATGGCACCACGCAGGTGCGGTTTGCCAACACCCAGCAACCGATTCCGGTCAGCAAACAGGACTCCCCCCACCACGTGGTTTGTTTTTACGGGGACAAATTGCCCGCCAACATCCGACGCGGCCGCAAGTATTACGTAGTGGCCTCCGCGGCCGATCACATCCAGGTCAGTGAAACATTTGGCGGAAAACCGCTTGTTTTTTCGGGCTCTGCCGGACCCGAAACCAAATTAATATATAACCTACAATCGGCCTTTTCGGCCTTGTACGCACCCGTTGGGGCCGGATCGGGCAAAGGCTGTATCGATCTGATGGCCTGCAAAAACACCCGCATTACGGGTTGCAAGATTTCGGCGCTGGGCGACGCCATGCACATTCACAGCAGCCACAACAACGTGTTTGCCAATAATCAGATTCTGGGTGCAAGAATGGGGGCTTTTTTCCTGGCCGAATACTGCAAAAACTCCACCATTACGGGCAATACCGTCGATGGTACCAATGGGTCGCGGGTTGTCAGTATCGAACGGTCGAACGAAGACGTGACAGTTATCGGCAATACGTTTCGTAACGGCGGACGGGGTAGCTGGATCAATCAGCCAAAAAACCTCATCATTCAGGGGAATATTTTCATCAATAACACCACCAAATGCGAACACGATCCGTGGCGCGGTCGGCGAAGTTTTCATACCGGCGAATGGGAAACTTATTCGGAAATGTATTTCACGACTTATGAGCCTGATGGGCGCTATGGCCCTATCATTCTGCGCGACAACATTTTCGTGACCGGCCCGGAAGCCAAAAGCGTGATTGAATTTTACCCCAAAGGCTTCGATATTCTGGTGGAAGGCAATTTTTTCAGAGGGAATACTTCCACGATTCTGGTCGGCGAAAACACCGATGTTACGGTGGGGCAAAACAAGGGTGGAACGGTTCAGAAAGTGGTTCAGTCCGGCCCATCTCATTAGCCGGTTACCGCCGAAACCAGCGGGCTTTATACACCTTCATAGTCGGAAAACTCAGCGCGTGAACCGGATTCTGAAACCGCACGTGGAATGTCCACCAACTTTCTTCCGGAACCGTGTAAATGAACTGACCGGAGCGATCCTGCCCGACGCTTTTGGTGTGCGGAGCTTCCGTAAAACCGGGTATTTTGGTAAACGTGTGGGCGTTCAGATCGAACTGCCAGGCACCGGTCGTTTCGGTCAGAAACAGGCGATCACCGTCCAGCGTCGGCTGCAAATCATGGCCGCTGTTGCCCGGAATTTTCCATTCCTGCACGTGTTTCAGGGATTTTTGACCGGTTGTAATCAGTTTGTATTCCCGCAAAACCGTTAAGCCGAGCGCGAACAGGCTTTGGCGTTTTTCATCCCAAACCACGCCGTGCGCCGAAAACAGGCTGTCGCTGTAGAGCGGTTTTTCGGGTTGCCGACGGTCGAACAGCATAATCCGGTTGCCCTCTTTGTGCGTAGAAGCCGCAGCCGCGATCAGATCGCCGGGCAGCAACTCGATGGAATGCGCGTTGGGCACACTGGCGACAAAAAGCACTTTTTTGTCCTTGCGGTTCAGGATGGCAATGGCCCCGCCCGACGACGAAACCAGGATCTGCTCACCTCCCCGAATGGCTTTGCAATCGTCCATGGTGTTGAATTTCTTCGTGCGGAATTCCGCCGGCAAATCCATTGCTTCGTGCGCATCCCAGTTCCAGACGACGTGCGGAATGCTGTCTTTGCCGTTTTTATAATCCACCAGCAACACTTGGCTGTCGCCACAAACCAGCAGTAGTTTTTCTGCCGCCGACTGGGCAAAACCCGCAAACGAACCAACCGTCAGCGCAATGAACGCAATGATTCCTTTCATATCTTCGCAAGGATAAAAAATCGGGTACTTCCCCTTATTCCGGCAGCGCCCGTTGCCGCTCTTAATCCATAAAAGTGGCGATTACGAGCGGTTTACTGTCGAAAACACTTCCTTCCATGCTACAAACGCTAAAATCGCTCTTCACCCGGGATCTCAAAAAACTGAGACGTGAAATTGAGCTTTACCAGGACGAAGCAAAAATCTGGATTGCCGCCCCGGGCATTACCAACCCGGCGGGGAACCTGTGTCTGCATCTGGTCGGCAATCTGAATACGTACATTGGAGCGGTTTTGGGCCAGTCGGGCTACGTTAGAAACCGCGAACTTGAGTTTTTGCTTCGCAATGTTCCCCGAAGTGAGTTGCTTCAGAAAGTGGACGATACGCTTGATGTCGTCTTAACTTCCCTGAATAAAATGACCGAAGAGCAGCTTCCGGAAGAATATCCGATGCTGGTATTTGAAGAAAAAACCTCCACCGAATACTTTCTGACCCACCTGACCACCCATTTAACCTACCATCTCGGCCAGATCAATTACCACCGCCGATTGCTGGACAGAAAGCCGTAAATGCTTTTTCCTTTTATCCAACTATTTAGCCTTATGTAAAAATTTATCCCTCGGTAGTGCATAACCATGTACCTTGCAATACAAACTAGACTCAACTTTACAAACAGTTCAACAAAAACAACAATTCTATGAAACCGTCCCATTTTCTACTGGCCTTTTGCCTGCTTGTCAGCCTGGTCGTTATTACGAAGGCCGTCGTTGCGCCCAAATCAGGCCGTACGTCATTCAGCGTGAAAGAATCGGACAATTCGTATCAGATTTCGGCGACATACGATCCGGATAAAACCCGGAAAGTACAGCATTATCTGGATGAATACCTGACCCGAAGTGGAGACGCTTCTTTCAAGAATGCGCAAATCGACGCCACCATGACGTTGAACGACAAGACGATTTTTTACATCAAATCGTCGCCCGGTAACCTGCTCATCAAATTCGATAAGAAACGGAATCCTGAAAAAGCGCTGGGCCGGTTTAAAAAACTGGCGGAGAAATTAAGGGAATTATTGACTGACAAATAACCGGTCCCGGTTTTGCACCCTTATTCATTTTATTAAAAACCACAACGGGCAGCTACAAAACCGGTTTTCGTGGCTGCCCGTTGCGTACATGATCGACCGACTTACTTCTTCGGTTCGTCGTAGCTCAGTCCGTACTGTTTCAGCACATCTTCCGGCACACCGTCCCACTTATTCGGCGTATTGCCCACGTAGCCCAGGTCGTCGATGCCCATTTTGCTGGTGTAAAAACCGCCCAGCACGAAGTTGCGCATCATCGTGAAAAAGGCCACGCCCTGCGTCATGTCGGACGGCACCTGTTTGCCAGGATAAGCAATCTGCTCCACCATGTCAATTTGCTGTTCCTTGGTACACTTCGCAAACGGATTCCCGTAGCGGCTGACGCATTTTCGGTCGAGCCAGCGCAGTCCCCCGCGCATCGGCGTCTGGCTCCGGGGCTGGTCGCGCATCATGAAATCGATAAAAGCCGGGACACCCGCCTGCGACGCGCTCCCCGATTTGGCATCCGCCGGAATGATGATGTCGCTCAGCACGGTAACGGTTTGCAATTCCGCCGGGGTAAAAAACTTCTCGGATGCAAGCAATTTGGCATCGCGTTCAGCCTCAAATTTCTGCCGCCCGGGCAGCAGTTTAACGGCGGGTTTGGGTTCTGGTGGCTCGGGAACAGCGGCTTCGACTGGTCCGACCGCCATACCAAATGACGCGACCGATATAGCTTTAAGTGTATCTCTGCGTTTCATGTCATTGAAAAGAGTTAATGTCGCGTAGCGACTTAATGTTTGTAGCCTAAAGTCTTCTCTGTTTCTTGTGGTCGCGTAGCGATCAAACCAATTAGCTTGGATGTTAGGTCGCTACGCGACCACAAGACCTTACTATTTCTCCTTTTTCTACAAACATTAGGTCGCTACGCGACCAGGAAGACGACTCAAACGTTTTCAAATATTCTTTTTCTTCACCTGATCGATCAAGTATTCGCTCGTGCGCATGGATGCGGCCAGGATGGTCCAGGTGACGTTTTTGTCGCCCTGGGTTACGAAGGGAGCCGCATCGACCACGAACAGATTCTTGACGTCATGGGCCTGCTGAAATTTGTTCAGGGCCGACTTGCCGGGGTCGTTGCCCATCCGGACCGTACCGACTTCGTGGATGATCCGGCCGGGAGCGGCCAACCCGTAGTTCTGCTCTTTGCCCGGTTTGTTGCCCGTCGGCATTCCGCCCATTGCTTCGATAATCTGCTCAAACGTGTCCTGCATGTGCTTCGCCTGTTTGATCTCGTTGTCGGACCATTTGTAGTGAAACCGCAGCGTCGGAATCCCGTATTTATCGACCGTGTTCGGATCAATTTCGCAGTAATTGCTCTCCAGCGGAATCGGTTCGCCCCGGCCCGACATGCTGACGTAGGCCCCGTAAAACCGGCGCATATCGTCTTTCAAACCGGCGCCGTATCCCCCGGCGGGTTTCATTTTGCCGTCGCGCCCGGGAATTTTCCCGTTCAGGGCTTCAATACCGCCCCCAAAACCGTAGCCCGGCATGCCCATGCCACCGCCGTATTCGATGTGGTAGCCGCGCGGGAAATCGAGTTTGCTGTTGTCGAGCCACCAGGGCGTAAAAACGTGCATCCCGCCCACGCCGTCTTCGTTGTAGCGTTTCCGGTCCATCAGCGCGGGCACAAAACCGGAGCGCGACGCCCCCGTCGAATCGTTCAGGTATTTGCCCACCACACCACTTGAATTGGCCAGACCGTTCGGGAAACGGGCCGATTTGGAGTTCAGCAGCAGCCGCGCCGATTCGCAGGTGCTGGCGCCGAGAATGACGGTTTTGGCGTAGACCGACATTTCCTGCATGCTGATCGTATCGACGTAGGAAACGCCCGTTGCCAGACCGGTTTTGGCGTCGGTCAGCACTTCCCGCACCATCGCGTTGTTTTGCAGCGTCAGATTACCGGTTTTTACCGCCGGAATACACAGCACCGACGAGGATGAGAAATCGGCGTAGGCCGAACAGCCCCGATTGCACTGACGGCAGTAAAAGCACTGCCCGCGTTCTTTGTTAATCGGTTGCGTCAGAATCGATAAGCGTGACGGAATCACCGGAATACCAATACCGGTCGCGGCTTTTTTGAGCATCAGCTCGTGCAAACGCGGTTTCGGTGGCGGCAGAAAATGGCCGTCGGGTTCGTTGTGTATATTTTCGACCGACCCAAAAACCCCGATCAGTTTATCGACCCGATCGTAGAACGGTTTCATGTCGTCGTAAGTAATCGGCCAGTCGTCGCCGATACCGGAAAGGGTTTTCCGTCGGAAATCGTCGGGACCAAACCGCATTGAAATCCGGCCCCAGTGATTGGTGCGTCCGCCCAGCATCCGGGAACGGAACCAGAAGAAATCGCCACCCGGTTTGGAGGAATACGGTTCGCCTTCAATTTCCCAGCCGCCCCAGGCCGCGTCGAAATCGCCACCCGCCCGCGTGGTGCTGGCCCCGCGACGGGGTGATTCATAGGGCCACTTGAGCTGCGTCATGTACTTTGGGTCGGCCGGGTCGAAATAGCCACCGGCTTCGAGCAGCAGCACTTTAGCCCCGGCTTTGGTCAGCATGTAAGCTGCCATACCGCCCCCCGCGCCCGACCCGACAACGATGGCGTCGTAAACCGTTGGGGCTTTTTTAATCTGAAAAAGGTCCATGCAATGAGAGTTAGGAAGTAGTCGGAACGTACTGTACAGTAAAAACTTACACCCTAAAAAGCCGTCGGGGCACATCAACTACTGATGCGCCCCGACGGCTTTTGGTATTCGTTTGTGACACTCGCTGTATGACTTACAAGGTGTCCGCGTGATCGCGTTTGTTGGCAGGTTCGACGGAGCCCGCAATTTGCACGGGAATGGCGATGACCGGCTTGCCGTCCATCATTTTCAAGTCCCAGAGGGCAATGGATTCGTGCGGAATTTTCAGTTTGCCCAGCTCAGTAATCAGCTCGTTATACGACTTCTGATTCAGGCTTTTCATGCTCTGCAGGTCCGCCGGTTTCAGGATTGCCAGCGTTTCCGTCAGCGTCAGTCGGCCCACCTCGGCCAGGTTGCAGATTTTCCGACGTCGAACGATGGAATAAAACGTCATCCGGGTCTGCACTCGCAGCGGTATTTGGTCCAGCGTAATGGCGGGAATTTCGCTAAGAATCTGTTTTCGGCGCTGAATTTCACTTTCCAGAAACGACTGCAACCGGATCAGCTCCGCCCCGGAAACCGTTGTGATTTTCTGGCGTAATCGTTCAAGATTGAAGTCCTCCTGCATGTGCAAACGTAAGAAACGGTGGGGTTCAGAACCGCGATGCACCCTGAAACTGGTTACGCGGTTTGACATACAAAAGTAGTTCCCGTTGCTTTCGTTTTCAACGGGAAAACCCCGTTTTTTTGAAGAAATTTACCGTTTTTGATTGAGCAGAACTATCGGACACGCCCTTGTCTTACTTTTTGGAAAGGAAAGTAACTGTTGTCAGACATCATTTTTATAGCCACCGCTGACAGGGTCTATTGGGCTGCTGTCAGCGGTGGCTCAGTATTTTTGGTAAATTTTCGTCAGAAAGGCCGCCGTCCGGTTCCGCATGTCCGAAACCGATCCGGCAAAATTGTTATTCATCAGACTGAACAGCAGCAACTTGCCTTTTTTCGTGATCAGATAACCGCTCAGATTGTAGACGCCGGTCATCGAGCCGGATTTGGCAAACACAAACGGCCGATCGGTTTTGTAAACTCGCTGAATCGTGCCTGTCGAGCCGCCGATCGCCAGCAATTGAAACAATCGTTCCTGCGGAACCTTGCGGTAAATTTTCTGCAGCAAACTAATAATCGACCGTGGCGTAACCAGATTATAGCGCGATAAGCCCGACCCATCGACCCACAAAGGCTTATCTGGCAAATCCGCCAGGTGGGTTTTCAATATGGTTTGAATGCCGACCGTTGTATTGAGCGTATCCTGCATCGACGAGCAGAGCAACATCAGGTGTTCGGCCAAAGTATTGTCGCTGACCTGTAACATTCGTTTGTAAAGCGAATCGGCGGGCTGGCTGTAGAGTGTTTTGGCCGCACGATCGAACCGGATGGGGGCCGTCGAAACCGTCCGGTGCAGCGTGTCGCTTAATAAACGCGCGGCCAGTTCGGGCGACCAGCGGAACGGAACATCCTGCATAAAAGGGCGAATGGCCGCGGGCCGGTCGAAGCGGTTGCTGTTCTCGTCGCGCTGAATGCTTTTTGAAAACTTCCGTGCAGAAACCGCTGACAAGCTGTCCCGAAAAAACCGGGGTTCGACGTCCAGACGCGCCACACGGTCGGGCGAAATGAAACGGACGAAGTTACCGTAGAGCGGCAGCGGCACCACTTCGGCGGAATAATCGTCGTTGAAATCATCCCACGCCCAACCAGGGCCCAGGCGTGAGCCGCTGAAATTAGCCGGTGAAAAAACCAGTTTTTCGGGTCGATTTCGCAAAAACCGCAAAACCGTCGTGTCGGGCTGGTTTTGGTTGAGTAAGAGTGGATCGCCGGTTCCCCAGAAGACCAGCGAATCCGCGCGGGTAAGGTAGCGCAACGCCGGAATCGAATCGCCCAGCGTAACCAATCCGGCGTAAAAACTGAAAAGTTTGGTGTTGGACGCGGGCGTAAAATAGTGGCTGGCGTTGTGCTGAACGACCATTTCCTGTCTCTCCCAATCGTAAAGCGCAAAACCAATGGCGTGGTCGGTCAGTTGGGGATTTTGACGGAGTTCGCGCTGGAGCGGGCGATAGGTTGCGCAACCGGACAAAAATACGAAAAGGAGCAGGGGATAGATGAAGGATCTCATATCCCAAAATACGGTTTTTTGCCGTATCAAAAGCGAAAACCGCCCGAACCGATGCGATTTGGGCGGTTTTTCTAAAAACTTATTCCGGTTTTAATTTTAACGCGACGGAATTCAGACAGTAGCGCATGCCCGAAGGCCGGGGTCCGTCGTTGAAAACGTGGCCGAGGTGCGCATCGCAAACCGCACACAACACTTCCACGCGTACCATTCCGTAGCTGTAATCGTTTTCGAGCTTGACCAATTCCGGGTCGATCGGATCGGTAAAACTGGGCCAGCCCGTGCCGGAATCGAACTTTTGTTTGGACTCAAAGAGGTCGGTGCCGCAGCAAATGCACTGGTAAATGCCGGGGTCGTGGCTCTGGCAGTATTCGCCCGTAAAAGCCCGTTCGGTTCCTTTTTGGCGCGTCACCCGGTATTGTTCCGGCGTCAGTTGCTGACGCCATTCTTCGTCGGTTTTAATGACTTTCGTGATCATGGTTTTTGATTGGTCGTAAGCAAAATTGTCGTCCGAAAACACCAAAAGTCATCGGGCGAAAGTTCTCTTACAAGCGTAAACTAATTTGGGATTGATTTATCTTTACTGTCGGTTATGACCATCCACCAAATTCTTAAACAATTCTGGGGGTACGAGTCGTTCCGGCCCTTGCAGGAGGATATTATTCGCTCCGTACTCGGTCGGCAGGATACACTCGTGCTGCTGCCAACCGGTGGCGGCAAATCACTTTGTTTCCAGCTTCCGGCCCTGGCCATCGACGGCGTTTGCCTCGTCATAACGCCCCTGATTGCTCTGATGAAAGATCAGATCGAGCAGTTGCGCCGACGCGGGATTCCGGCGGTGGCGATTTATTCCGGCATGCACTGGCGGGAAATCGACCGGGCGCTCGACAATTGCATTTACGGCAACATCAAGTTTCTCTACGTTTCGCCCGAGCGGCTCCAGACCGAATTATTGATTGAACGGGTCAAGCAGATGAAAGTGAGTTTGCTGGCTGTCGACGAAGCACACTGTATTTCGGCCTGGGGCTACGATTTTCGCCCTCCTTACCTCCAGATTGCGGTTTTTCGTGAGTTATTAAAAGGTGTTCCGGTGGTTGCGCTGACGGCTTCGGCTACGCCGGAAGTACAGCGCGATATCGTCGAAAAACTGGAAATGCGGCAACCGCAGGTGTTTCGGCAAACGTTTGCCCGCAAGAATTTATCGTATTCTGCGTTCTACGAAGAGAATAAGGAAGCCCGCTTGCTGAAAGTGTTGCAGGGCGTTCCGGGTTCGGCGATTGTGTACGTGCGGAGTCGGCGGCAAACGCAGGATCTGGCCGAATGGCTGCACCACCAGAACATCCGCGCCGATTATTACCACGCCGGTTTGACGGCGAAACAACGCTCGGATAAACAGGATTCCTGGATTCATAACCGGATACGGGTAATTGTGGCAACGAATGCGTTTGGGATGGGAATCGATAAACCGGATGTCCGGACGGTGGTTCACCTCGATGTACCCGATAGCCTGGAAGCCTATTACCAGGAAGCCGGGCGCGCGGGGCGCGACGAGAAAAAGGCGTATGCGGTTTTGCTCTATAACCACAAAGACCTGAGCGACATCGAACAGCGGGTGATCCAGCAATACCAGCCGGTCGAAATGCTCAAACGGGTGTATCAGGCGCTGGCAAATTATGCCAATCTGGCGGTCGGCGGGGGGGAATTTCTGGACATCGATTTCGACCTGAACGCCTTTTGTCAGGCGTTTCAATTACCGGTTACGGATACGCATTACGCCCTGAAACAGTTGCAGTTAGAGGGTTTTATCGAATTGAGCGAAGCGTATTTCAGCCCGTCGAAAGTGATGATTGCGGTGGATAACCGGGCGTTGTACGAATTTCAGGTCATGAATCCGCATTACGACGCCTTTCTGAAGTTGTTATTGCGAATTTACGGCGGTGAATTGTTTACCACGTTCGTCAGCATTTCGGAAAGTTCGATTGCCAAAACCACGCGGATGCCGGAAAATGAGGTGCTGGCTTTGCTGGAACAACTGACGCAGCGGTCGATTCTGATTTACGAAAAACAAAAGGATAAACCGCAGCTGACGTTTCTGACCCCGCGTTTCGATGCCCGAAATCTGCCCATCGACGTCATGGCACTGGAGCGGAGCAAACAGCGGAATCTGGCAAAAGTGCGGGCAATGGTCGACTACGTTCAGAACCCGGTGCAGTGCCGGACGCGGTTGCTACAGGCCTATTTTGGCGAAGAACCGGGCGAAGCCTGCGGTATTTGCGACCATTGTTTACGGCAACAGTCGAATTCGCTGGACAGCATTGCGCTCCGGCAACGAATTTTTCAATACCTCGATGCCACCAACGGGCAGGGACTTGCGCCCCGCCAGTTGGCCGACCAACTGAATCTGACTCCCGAGCGGCTGGGCGACGTTATCCGGCACATGCTGGCTGATGAGCAACTGCGCATCGATGCTGCCGGAAATTTGCACACAAGAAGCACAATGAATCAACGATAAGTACATGAAGAACTATTTTTTGCGTTTAGCCCTGACCGGTTTGGTGGGTTCAGGTTCGCTGACGGTTTTGGCGCAGTATCAGCCGGGTTTGGTCAGCAGCAACTACGGCGGTATTCACCGGATGCTCCAGAATCCATCGTCCATTGCCGGGTCGCGGTACAAGTTTCAGGTCATCGCCTTTACCGGCACGTCTTCCGTCAATTCGTTATACACAAAATACGTATCGAAAGGCTTTTTCCAATCGCTTCAATTGCCTTACAGCCAAAGTCTTAGCTTACCACTTCGGACATTAGGCTCCATTACGAATGCGCCCAAAACAACTTCGTACTCCGAAATCCTGGGGCCGTCCGTATTGCTCAATATCGATGGTAACCAGACTATTGCGCTACACACGCGGCTGAAAAGTTTCCTCTACGGGTCGTCGTTGCCCGAAAATCTGACGGAAGCCTATCGAAACCGCCTTTTTTATAAAAACTTACAGCCATCCTCAGGAAGTTTTGATTTTAATCTGGCGCACAACAGTTATAGCGAAATCGGCCTGACGTACGGTTTGCAGGTTTTCGACGGACAATGGCACCGGCTGAATATCGGGGCAACGGTTCGGCGGCTCGTGGGCGCGCAACTGACGTATTTCAACGCACAAGGCAACTACGCCATTCGGCAGACCAACGGTGATACGGAAAAAACGCTGGATATCACCAACCTGGACTACGGGTTGAGCCAGACCACACCCCGCAAAGATTTTAGCCTGGGATCGGTTTTTTCCAGTGCCTACGGCAGCGGCTGGGGATTTGATCTGGGCGCTACGTACGAAATCGGCCGCCGAACCACCGGTCGGGGCTATAATTCTGAAACGCCGATGAAAGACCCGCGTCCGGCGTACTGGCTCCGCTTATCGGCGGCTTTGATGAATGGTGGAAGCATTACTTACCCGGCAGGGCAGTCGGTGACTGGCAGCGGCCCATTGACGTTTCAACAGGAAGAACTGGAAAAATTTGGCGATGCGCCAACGGATTACCTGACCACCAAAGCCGACACAAAACCGCAAACCTACAATCCTGGCAAAGTCGCTCTTTCGCGGATGCTGCACCTGGAAGCCGATATGCGGCTGGTGCCGTCTTTTTACGTCAACGGTTTGCTGATGAAAAATTTATCATCGGCTGCGCTGGTTCAGATGCCGGATATGCTGATTATTACGCCCCGCTTTGAAGATGAGGATGTCGAATTTGGTTTACCGATTTCCATCATTGGCCCCGATAGCCGGGTGGCCGTCGGTATGTCGACCCGGCTCGGCCCGATTACCCTCGGTTTCAGCGACATGGGGCGGCTTTTCAGTAAAAAAGGTGATAATCGCAGTTCGCTCGCCTGGATCGGCCTCTCGGTTTGGAAGTGGAGGCAGAAGGAGTAACGTAATGATGAACGATGAATTAATGTGTCAACCCATCCATCGTTCATCATTTATAATCCATCATTCTTTTTCTAGCTCTTCACTACAATCGTGAATTCCCGCGATTTCAGCGAGGCTCCGCCAATCAGACCGCCATCGACGTCGGGTTGGGCGAAGAGTTCGGCGGCATTTTTCTCGTTGGCGCTACCACCGTATAGGATGGACGTGTCGTTGGCTACTTCCTGACCGTATTTTCCGGCCAGATGTTCTCGCAACGCTGCGTGCATTTCCTGCGCCTGTTCCGACGAAGCGGTTAATCCCGTGCCGATAGCCCAGATGGGTTCGTAGGCAATGACAACACTTGCAAACTGTTCGGGCGTGAGATGGAACAGACTTTCGGTCAGCTGCGTCCGTACAAAATCAAAATGAACTCCACTCTGGCGTTGTTCCAGCGATTCGCCACAACAGAAAATCGGTGTTAGGCCATTTGCCAGCGCACTATTTACTTTCTCCGCCAGTTGCGCATTGGTTTCTCCGAAATACTGCCGCCGTTCGCTGTGGCCCAGAATGACGTAATTGATCCCGATTGACTTCAGCATCGGAGCGGAAATTTCGCCGGTATACGCACCGGAAGCCTTTTCGTGGCAATTCTGTGCGCCCAGTGCCACCCGCGTCTGACCTTCCAGATACGGTTTAAGCGTTGTCAGATAAATTGACGGCGTGCAGAGAACGACCTGAACATCGCCCGTTACCTCGTCTTTAATCATATTGACCACTTCCGAAACCAGCGCGACAGCCTCGTCGAGCGTCTTGTTCATCTTCCAGTTTCCGGCAACAATTTTCTTCCGCATTAGTAAATAGTTTATGGTTATAAACCCTGATTACGAGTGAAATACAAAAAGAAACAGCATCTACAAACTTTACTATTTCGTTTCACGTTCCACCACTCGCGGGGCGAAATTAGCGGTTTTTCAGCATCATTTTCCATTCAGATAAAAAGTATCAGAATTGTTAAGCAACGAATTGAAAAAAATTGTGTTATTAGACAAATTAGTTGTACCTTTCTTACGTATTCACAAAAGAGGCTATGAAGCTGTTTGTTATTTTCTTCGGAATATTGCTTTGCTGGCAGGAGGTGTCAGCGGGCAACGACGAGCAGAGCGAACGATATGGTTATTTCATCACGAATAACCGCAAACAGACCCGAATTCCCTTCCAGCTGCATTCCAATCTGATCATTATTCCGATTCAGATCAACAATTCCGATACGCTGCATTTTATTCTGGATACGGGTGTTAGCTCGGTTATTATTACCGATCCGGCGGCCGTACGTCGGCAACCGCTGCGGTATACCCGGAAAGTAAAACTCTCCGGCGCGGGCGAAGGAGGGCAATTGATGGCATCAGTCGCCATCGACAACCTGCTGATGATGGGACAGATGCGGGCCACGCACCAGAACATCGTCGTTCTGGATGACGACATTCTCAAATTATCAGAATACGTCGGCGTCCCGATTCACGGTATTTTCGGCTACGAAATCTTCAACAATTTCGTGGTAACTATTGATTTTCAGCGGAAGGAACTGGTTTTAAACACGCCCAAAAACTACCGATACCGCCGGTCACACGGCACGCGTTATCCGATTGCCATTCAGGATACCAAACCGTATACCGACGTAATGGCGCTGCTCGAAAATGGCAAAACGCTGCCGATCCGGGTAGTGATTGATACAGGAGCGGGGCACGCGTTGCTCATCAATCGCAGCAATGGCGACGATATTCGGCTGCCAGATAAAGTGATCCGGGCGCAGTTGGGCCGTGGTTTGAGTGGCGTTATTAATGGGAGCCTGGGGCGGATCGAGAAAATTCGGCTGGGTAATTTTGAGATGGATAATGTCGTCGCGTCGTTTCCCGACAGTACGTCGTTTGGGTTAAAAATCGCGGAACATGCCGCGGAGCGTAACGGCAATCTGGGCTGTGAAATCCTGCGCCGGTTTCGGGTGACGTTTAATTATCAGGACAAATACATGGTGTTGAAACCCATCAAACGCATTCTGAAACAATCGTTCGAGCATGACATGAGCGGTTTGGAGCTGAAAGCGCGGGGAGACAACTTCCGGAATTATTACATCGAGAAGGTGATCGATGATTCGCCGGCCAGCCGGTCGGGTCTGAAAGACGGTGATGAAGTGCTGTTTATCAACAACATGCCCGCCGGTGATCTGAACGTGAGCGAAATCTACAAGATGCTGCAAAAGGGCGAAGGCAAGGAGATCAGCATCCTCGTCCGGCGCAACGGCAACATCATTTTTGCCCAATTTGCCTTAAAGAGAATGATCTAAAATAGTGCAAATGCGAAATGCAGACGAATGAATGTGAAAGCCGAAACTTTACATTTATTCGTCTGCATTTCGCATTTTACTACAAAGTGATTTCATCCATCGGGAAAAACCACTCGTAAAACCGTCAACCAGCGTCGATTTATACCGTCAGCGTGCCTTTGTTGTGGGCATCTTTCAATACGGCTTCAAGACCTTTCTTGTTGATGGTCCGCATGGCCGAAGTAGCAACCCTCAGCGTAACCCATGCTCCCTGTGACTCCAGGAAGAAGCGTTTCTTCTGCAAGTTGGGATAAAACTTCCGCTTTGTTCTATTGTTAGCGTGTGATACGTTATTACCAACCCGCGTCCGCTTTCCTGTAATTTGACAAACTCGTGCCATGACAATACCTGTTTCTGAATGAGCCTGCAAAATTGGGAAATAATTTATTCAAATACAACCCTAAGGAGTTAAAAGTTAAGAATTAAGCATGCCGAGTTGGCGGACGCACAAAACCGAACGCGCCCGCCAACTCGGCACGCTTAATTCTTAACTCCCCTCCAGGGGCAATGTTTGCAGCCATTTTTGCAGCAATAACCGCGCTTGAGGTGATACGACCTCGTAAAAACCAGATAACCCTGTTCATTGAAGTAATAATCGGCGTCGTTCAGACCGTCGACTTGGGGCTTTTTGGGATTCGTATCGGGCATTGTTTGTCGAACTGAGCAAGGAGTTGTATTTTTGAAGCCATTGGCTACCCATCAGCTTTGCCCGAAAAGTACGCATCTGCGGCCAATTTACCCACTACTTCCCGACTACGACTATGGAAACTCTACCTTCGGTAACGGCGACTCAACAGGCCATTGGCCTGGAATGGCACTACGGCGCGCATAATTATAAACCGGTTCCGGTGGTGCTAAACCGTGGGGAAGGCATTTTTCTCTGGGATGTGGAAGGCCGGAAATACTTTGATTTTCTGTCGGCCTACAGCGCCGTTAGTCAGGGCCATTGCCACCCACGGATTATCAATGCGCTCATCGAACAGGCGCAGCGTTTGACGCTGACGTCGCGGGCTTTTCATACGGATTTGCTGGGCGTGTGCGAAAAATACCTGTGTGATTATTTCGGGTATGATAAAGTACTGCTCATGAATTCGGGCGCAGAAGGGGGAGAAACGGCCCTGAAACTGACCCGGAAATGGGCCTATAAAGTAAAAGGCATTCCGCAGAACCAGGCGAAAACCGTCTATGCCACCGGTAATTTCTGGGGCCGGACGCTGGCGGCCATTTCATCCTCAACGGACCCGGAAAGTACGAACGATTACGGGCCACTCTTGCCGGGCTATCTCCTGATTCCGTATAACGATCTGAATGCGCTGGAGACTATTTTCCGCAGTGAACCAAACATTGCCGGTTTTATGGTGGAGCCGATTCAGGGCGAAGCCGGGGTTGTGGTGCCCGACGAAGGTTATCTGAAAGGCGTTCGGGAATTGTGTACGAAGTACAATGTGCTGTTCATTGCCGACGAAGTGCAAACCGGGATTGGTCGAACGGGCAAACGGTTGGCCTGCGACCACGAAGGGGTAAAACCGGATCTGCTCGTGCTGGGCAAGGCTCTCTCCGGCGGCACCATGCCGGTTTCGGCCGTTCTGGCGAGCAATGAGGTGATGCTGACCATCAAACCGGGTGAACACGGTTCGACGTACGGCGGCAATCCGCTGGCCTGCGCCGTCACGATGGAAGCGTTGCGGGTGGTTGAGGATGAAAAGCTGGCCGAAAATGCCGCGGCAATGGGGGAGGTGTTTCGCGATCGCATGAACGCGTTGATCGCTAAAACCGGGATGGTGAAACTGGTGCGCGGCAAAGGTCTGCTCAATGCGATTGTAATCGGTGAACACCCGGCTTACGGCGAAAAAACATCCTGGGAAATCTGCCTCCGGCTGAAAGACAAAGGCTTGCTTTGCAAACCGACCCACGGCGACAAAATCCGTTTTGCTCCGCCCCTGGTGATTACGGAAGAGCAAATGCACGAAGCCTGCGACCTGATTGAGCAGACGATTCTGGCGTTTGCGTAAACCCGCTATTTCAAAAAACCGGCTAACGGTTCATCGAAAATTTTAATTTTCTTACTTACTTTCTGCAACCACTGCCTGCGGGACTGGGAATACCGGCCCCATAGCGTGATTCCAACGTGCTTACGTTCCGGTAAAATTCGCAAAAAACGGCCACAACACCGGTTTTAGTACAACTTCCTGAAAAAAAATAAAAATCTGTGCAACGTTGCTATCAATCACTGTGTCATTGAGAAGAAAATTAGCCGCATCCGATTCCTCAGGCCGCTTGGAAACAAAGTTGTATATAGACCGACATGTCGAACTCGTAGAAAGGTGTAAACAAGGTGAAAGACGTGCTCAATACGAGTTGTATAAGCATTATTCAAAAGCCATGTTTAACGTCTGTATGCGCATCCTGAACCACGTAGCCGAGGCCGAGGATGTGTTGCAGGAAGCTTTTTTAGATGCCTTCAATAACCTTCATTCGTTCCGGAATCAATCGACGTTTGGAGCGTGGTTGAAGCAAATCGTGGTCAATCGGGCTATTAATCACCTTCGGAGCCGGAAAAGCCGCTCCGGATTGCAGTGGGTCGATTTCGACTCGCAGCATCTGGGCGAGGAGGACGGCCTGGATGTGGCCGATACGGAACCGTACGACGAGGAAGGTATCCAGCTGGAAGTGGATCGGGTGCGCCAAACCATGCAGGGGCTGCCGGAAGGCTATCGGGTGGTTTTATCGCTGTATTTGTTCGAAGGCTATGATCATGAGGAAATCGGAGCCGTGCTGGGCATCAGTGAAACCACTTCCCGAACACAGTACATGCGGGCCAAAAAGCGGCTTTTGGAGATGTTAAAATAAATTGTGATTGAGCGAACGAGTGATTGAGTGATATTCACTCATCCGCTCAATCGCGAATTCACTCAATGAAAATGATGAAAGACAAATTAGAACGATTTGTCCGGGACAACCGGGAAGATTTCGATGTATTTGAGCCGAGAGCGGATTTGTGGAAAGATTTGGAGAAAGGACTCGGACACAAAGAACGTCCGTTGTGGCAACGACCATTGGGATCGGGCTTTTCGACCTCCCGCCGAATGGTCTGGCAGATTGCCGCATCCATTGCGCTGATTGTCGGTCTGGGCGGTTTCTGGTATTTCAATCACCAGTACGGCGTGACCGAACAGCCCGATGTGGTGGCTTTTAACCCAACCTACGCTCGTACGGTACAGCAATATACCCGTCTGATTGAGGACAAACGGGGCGAATTAAAAACCGTAACGGAAAATAATCCGGCTCTGTATCAACAGTTTGCGTCTGATTTCGATCGGCTGGAAAAAACCTATCAAAGCTTAAAGCAGGAACTTCCGAAAACGCCCAATCAGGAAATGATGATTCAGGCGATGGTCGAGAACCTGAAAACCCAGATCGACTTGCTCAACCAGCAGTTGATGATTATTCAACGTATTAAGCAACAAAGCAATGAAACGAATAAAATTCCTGTTTAATTTTCTGTTCATCGGCATTGTAACCGTCGGCATCGCAACCGCCGACAATGAAGTCCAGAGTGAGCGGAAAAAGACGATCGTCAAAGTCTACGACGTGACGTCTAAAGATCACTTAATGATTGAAAATCAGTTCGGTAACGTCAATATTAATTTGTGGAACCGGGATGAAATCCGGGTAGATATCACCATCAAAGCGAGTTCCAGCTCGGACGAACGTGTTCAGAAGTACCTTGATGCCGTTGAAATCAGCGAAAAACGCAATGGCGACCAGATTGTCCTGAAAACCAACATCGACAAAAGTGGTTTTGGCGGCAACTGGATTATGAATCGCAACAAAGACGGGGATAAAAACTACGTTCAGATTGATTATCAGGTATCTATGCCGAAAACCAATGCACTGGCCGTCAAAAATTCGTTCGGCAACACCACCATTCCGACGTTTAGCGCGCCTTTAACCATTAACCAGCAATACGGTAATTTCTCGACAACCGAACTGAACGGCAATCAGGTCGATGTGGATGTACGGTTCGGAAAAGCCGATATCCACGAAATGGAAGACGGAAAATTGAACATTCAGTATTCCAAACTTCAGTTGGAAAAAGCCAAGAACATCAACCTGAACAACCAGTTCGGCGGGATGTGGATCGGCGAAGTGGGTCGGCTGGACGGAAAAATCGGTTACTCAGGCGCCAAAATCGGCACCGTCAAACAGTCCTGCAACATCAAGCTGGATTTCTCGGGCGGTTTTAAAATCGACCAACTGAATAAATCCGTCGATAACGTTGACATTCAGGCCAGTTACTCGTCGGTGGTGTTACCGATGGCCGACGTCAATGACTATAATTTCGACGTGACGGTCAGCTACGGCGGTTTTAAGTATCCTTCCGATGGCCGGATCATGATGACCGCTCAACCCAGCGAAGATGATAATCGGGGCCCTAAACTGACGAAGCAATACAGTGGTAAAGTAGGCAAAGGCACGGCCACCAAAGTGCGCGTCACCTCAAAATTTGGCGAAGTAAAATTCCAGTAAGTCGCTGATTAATGGGTCAATAACTCAATTACTTCCCGATGCTGCGGGTACGCTTCCGCGAAGTCTGCGCGGTTTGCCAGTTCAAAATCCGCAAAATCGAACCCCGGCGCCACGGTGCAGCCTACCAGCGAATAAACCGAGTCTGCGGCTGGTTTCGAGCCAAACCAGCACCCGGCCGGAACCACCGCCTGAAACACCTCACCCCGGGTCGGATCGTTGCCCAACCGAATGGTTTCCAATTCGCCCGACGGATGAATGACGTACACATTTAGCGGACCACCGGCGTAAAAATGCCACATTTCGTCAGCCTGAATCCGGTGTAAAGCCGAGATATGGTGGTTTTCCAGTAAAAAGTAAATACCGGTGCTGAAACTCCGGTCGCCGGAAAACCGGTCGGGCAATGCTTCGTGCGGTATTTTCTCGGTAGATCGGTAGGTTTCCGCAAAATAACCCCCTTCGGGATGGGCCAGCATCCGGTACGCATCTATCCAGTATTGGGCGGAAAAATTCATAAGTAGGTATAGTGTTCTGTCCGTATCAGGTAGCAAATATGCTCGAATTAAGGCATAGAAACTGCTCCTGATGGCTAAATAGTTAAAACGTCCTATTCGGGTAACGGTTTTTGTTACCCGAATAGGACAAAATGAAAGATTGCGGTTTTTAATTCGATACGCAGTTCCGAATCAACTGCCTGAAGGCTTCGGCCACATAGCGGCCTTTTTCAATATCACCAATCTGGATTTTTACGGTGTGGACATAATCGGAAGGCTTTCCGTCTTTGTAGGTTTTAACCAGTTTCTCCTTGCCTTTGGTCACCAGGCTGACGTAGACGTGCTTGCCATCCACATCAAAGTTAGTTGCGTCAGCGTTCAGGTCTTTCAACGCCAGATCGTACACGAGCTCCGATACTTTCTTGCCGCCCTGCGTTACCGTCAATTTCAGGTCGCAGGTACCGTTGTCGGTGGTCAGCGCGTACGAGGTAGGTTCTTTTTCGCCCAGGTCTTTCGGCAGTTGTTCCTTGATCCAATCCAGTCGGGCCTGCTGGCTGCCGGTCGGCACCGGGCTTTTCCGGGAAAGCGCACACAACTGCACAGCTTTCTCAAACGCCTGCGACATATACCGGACATTCTCCAGGTTATCAGCCGCTAATTCCATTTGAGAGACATAATTCTGACGAACGCCGTTTTTGGTGTATCCGATAAACCGGCGGTTGTCGCGCGTTTTCAACTCGATGGTATACAGCTCTTTATCGACGCCCAGTTTCGCGCCTTTTTCGGCCAGATCGGCCAGATTGAATTCGTAGACTTCCTCCGTATTGTTTTTATTGTATGTTTCGCGCCGGGTATAGGTACAGATGCAATCCGGTTTCAGCGTTTGCTCAATCGTGCGGTCGTTCGTTTTGGCTGCCTGCAAGCTCGATTCCAGGTATTTCTGAGCACTCGCCATGTTGGCAAAAACCGGTTTCCGGGACTCCAGCTGTTTAACCGCCAGGGGAATCAGTTTGCGCCAGGCTGCGGCCATATCGCGAATTTTGTCTGCATCCCCGCTGATGATTTCAAACGTCTGAACGACATTATCCAGCTTGCCATCTTTGGCATACCCCATCAGCTTTTGCTTCTGCTGCGTCACCAGCGACAGTTCCAGCCGTTTGCCTTTGGTTTCAATCTGCAAGCCCTCCAGCGCCAGGTCGCCGAGGTTGAACGAATACGTTTCGGAAGAAGCCGAGCCTTTCGCGCTCACTTCGCTCCGGCGAAAAACCGCCCGCAACGGATTGTCGTAGTCAAACGTCAGGGCCTGTTCATATTTGTCATTGCCAATGGCTTCGTTGCCGATATTGGTTTTCAGCCAGGTCCGCAACTCGTCCAGCGTTTCCGGCGTCCGGGCCGGTTTGTAGGCTTTTTCAGCCGCCTGAATCACTTTTTTCAGGGACTCGACCAGGGCTTTGGCGATGTCCGGATTATCGGCGTAGAGTTTGACCCGATCCGTCAGGTTTTTCAGTTCGCCATTTTCGCTGTAGCGGACAAATTTCCGGTGCTGTTTTGTGTCCGCCATAACCGCAATCACGTCGCGCTCCACCTTATACGTCACCGTTGAAACGTCCAGATCCGACAGATTCAAAAAGTACGTATTTTCGTCGCCTTTGCCTTTATCGCTGGTTTTGGTGACCGAAAACGTAGCCCGGTAATTCGGCTGGGAAGCTTCGATTTTCTGAACGAACTGGGCATTACCGGTTTTGACCGGTTGGAGTTGGGTCGAGACGCCGGCCAGCGGGCCGGTCATGAGGTCTTGGGCATTGGCCGCTACGGAGAACGTAACCGCCAACCAGAACAGTACTGGTTTTTTCATGATCGTTTAGTCGTATTTGTTGTTAATGGGCGGTTTTGAAAACCGTACAACAAAAGTAAACGACCCGGCGCCGTAGGAAAGGTGACTTATCGGCAAACGGAAAAACCGCCTTATCAACTGTGCATTTTGCCGACTGAATCGTAAAAGCAAAAACCCCACAACGAGTGTTGCGGGGTTTTCAAAAACAAGACTTTATGTAATTGACTTAGAGGTGAATCGCTTCGCCGTAAGCCGCTTCCGTCGCGTCTTTGATGGACTCTGAAATGGTCGGGTGGGGGTGAACCGCTTTCAGGATTTCGTGACCGGTGGTTTCCAGACGACGAGCTGCAACGACTTCCGCCACGATTTCCGTCACGTTATAGCCGATGAAGTGAGCGCCCAGCCACTCGCCGTATTTTTTGTCGAAAATCACCTTCACAAACCCTTCCGGTGCTCCGGCGGCCTTGGCTTTCCCCGAAGCCGATAACGGGAATTTACCGACCAGAATGTCATAACCGGCTTCTTTGGCAGCCGCTTCCGTATAACCAACGGAGGCAATTTCCGGAGTACAATACGTACAACCTGGAATGTTGTTGTAATTCATTGGTTCGACATGATCCAGCCCGGCGATTTTTTCGACACAAATGATGGCTTCTGCCGACGCTACGTGGGCCAATGCCTGGCCTTTCGTACAGTCGCCGATGGCGTAATAGCCGTCCACGTTCGTGCGGTAATAGTCGTCCGTCGTGATTTTACCACGCTCGGTTTTGATGCCGGTTTCTTCCAGACCGATGTTTTCGATGTTGGCCACCACGCCAGCCGCCGACAACACGGTTTCCACTTCGAACGTCTTCTCACCATCCGGTGTCTTGACGTACACTTTGCTCAGTTTGCCGCTCGTATCGACCTTCGTTACTTCCGAACTCGTGTAAATATCGACGCCTAGTTTCTTGTAGTTTTTGGCCAGTTCTTTCGAGATTTCCTCGTCTTCGACCGGCACAATTCGTGGCATAAACTCGACGATGGTTACCTTCGTACCCATTGACGCATAGACGTACGCAAACTCGACACCAATGGCGCCGGAACCGATCACCAGCAACGATTCGGGCTGTTTCGCCAATGACATGGCCTTACGGTATTCGATCACTTTTTCGCCATCGATCGGAACGGCGGGCAGGGCGCGGGCACGGCCACCGGTGGCAATGATGATGTGTTTCGCTTCGTATTCGGTGGTTTTGCCGTCTGCATCCGTCACGTCGATTTTCTTACCCGGTTTTACCTTTCCATTGCCGAGCAGTACATCGATTTTGTTTTTCCGCATCAGGAACGCAATCCCTTTGCTCATGGAGTCGGCCACCCCGCGGCTGCGCTTGATCACCGCCGGAAAATCCGGTTTGGCTTCGCCGTTTATCGTAATTCCGTAATTTTCAGAATGTTTGATGTATTCAAAAACCTGGGCGCTTTTCAGCAAGGCTTTGGTGGGAATACAGCCCCAGTTCAGGCAAATTCCACCCAGACTTTCGCGTTCGACAATGGCGGTTTTCATACCTAATTGCGACGCACGAATGGCAGCAACGTAGCCACCGGGGCCGCTGCCAAGAACAATTACATCATATTGTGATGCCATATTTGAGGAATGTTAATGAATAGGAAGAATTACCCGCACGGGCGATCCCGAGTGAACTCCATTAGGGGAACGCAAAGTTAGCCTGAAAAGTTGATTTACCACCCACTTCTACTCCGCTCCGGTTTTCAAACCCATTTTCCGGCATTACTTTCTTCGTCTGCTCCCGTCTAAGGTAGAAGCACGTTTCAAAACACGGACGTATGTCGCAGGATTATGATAAGATTTTCCGGGAGAATCTGGCGGCAATCATTTTGCCACTGGTTCGAAAAACCGTAGGATTAAATCCCATACACATCGAAAATCTGCCGGAGAAATTACAGCGAACCGTCGAGCGGATTCCCGATTTTTTAAAGAAAGTCGTTGATTCTGACAGCGATCCGTACATTCTGCACATCGAGATTCAAACCAGCGACACACCTGACATGGTGTACCGGATGCTGGAATATGCCGCAATGATGTTGCGGAAATATAAAATACTGGTTCGGCAATATGTCTTTTACATTGGCGAAGGTCACGCCCGAATGCCCGTTCGGTTAGAGACTGGAGCAGTTCATTTTAGCTATACACTGGTCAACCTGAGCGAAATACCGTATCAGCAATTTATTAACTCCACGAAACCGGAAGAACTGATTCTGACGGTTTTAGCCGATTTCCAGGCCGAAGAACCGCGCGAAATCGTCGGTCAGATTTTGCAGAAACTACACCAGGCAGCGCCCGACCATTTGCAATTGGGCAAATTCATCCGACAGTTGGAAATTTTGTCACAACTCCGTAATTTTCAATCAATCGTTTCAGAAGAAGCAGAAACCATGGCACACGGATTCGATATTACTATTGATCGGCTTTATAAAAAAGGCCGCGAGGAAGGGATAAAAGAAGGGGTTCGGGAGGGAACCGAAAGGGGAGTCCGACTTGGGCAAGAGCAGGCACAGCGAAAATTAATTCTCTCGGCTCTTCAAAAAAAGTTGTTATCCATCGAGCAGATTGCCGAACTCCTCGATGTTCCGCTAAAGCTGGTTCTCGACGTGCAACAAAAAGGCATTTAACCGGTTTTCTATTCAAATCGAAAGCGGATGATTTCATCCGCTTTTTTGTTGGGTTCGGATAGCGGTTTACAAAACCGTATCTTTGCAGGCTATAAAGCAGAATTTCATCATTCAATTATTGTTTCACGCATATGACGACCGACCAATTAAAGGACGTGAGGGCCAGAGTAGAGGCCCTGAGGGGGTATCTTTGACTACGATAGCAAGAAAGAACAACTCGCTGATTTAGAAGACCGTACCACCCAGCCCGAATTCTGGCAGGACGCCGAAGGGGCCGAGAAAACCATGAAGCAGGTCCGCGCTCTGAAAGGCTGGACGAACGGTTACGAACAGGTGGATTCGCTGGTAAGTGACCTCGAAACGTTGTACGAATTCTACGAAGCCGGTGACGTGACGGAAGAAGAAGTCGACGCGGAAGGTGAAAAAGTGAAAGCCGCCCTCGACGATCTGGAGCTGAAAAAAATGCTCAGCAACGAGGAAGATCAGCTCAGTGCGGTGTTGGAAATCAACTCCGGTGCCGGTGGAACCGAAAGCCAGGACTGGGCCGATATGCTCTACCGCATGTACCTGATGTGGTCCGAAAAACACGGCTACAAAGTCAAGCAGGTGGATTACCAGCCCGGCGACGGCGCGGGCATCAAGTCAGCCACGCTCGAAGTGGACGGACCGCTGGCCTACGGGTTTCTGAAATCGGAGAACGGCGTTCACCGGCTGGTTCGGATTTCGCCCTACGACGCCAACGCCCGTCGGCACACCTCATTTGCTTCCGTTTACGCCTATCCGCTCATCGACGATTCGATCGAGATTGAAGTCAATCCGGCGGACATCGACTGGGATACTTTCCGATCAGGAGGAGCTGGTGGTCAAAATGTTAACAAGGTAGAAACCGCCGTTCGTCTGCGTCACAAACCATCCGGTTTGATCATCGAATGTCAGCAGGAGCGGAGCCAGTTGCAGAATAAGGAAGTGGCCATGCGCTTGTTGAAATCGAAATTATACCAGATTGAGGTTGAAAAACGCAATGCGGCCCGGGCGGAAGTGGAAGCCAGCAAGAAGAAAATCGAGTGGGGCTCGCAAATCCGCAGTTACGTTTTGGACGACCGTCGGGTGAAAGATCACCGCACCGGTTTTCAGACGTCCAATACCGAAGCGGTTTTGAACGGCGATCTGGACGGTTTTATCAAATCATACCTGCTGATGCAGGATTAATAGCAAAGTCCCCGACGGTTTCTGGCTTGTCGGGGACATTCGTTTATTGTATGTTTGGCGATGCTTCCGGTTTTCAAGCTGTCAAACGGCCCCATTCCTTTATTGGCTTTTCACGGAATTGGTCAGGATCACCGGGCCTTTAAACCCCTGGCGCAGGCTCTGGAAGGGCGGTATGCCATTTATGCCTTCGATCTGTTTTTTCACGGCGCCCACACCGCTCAGGTTACCGACGACGTACTCACCAAAACCCGGTTTCAGGAAATTATTCGGTCTTTTTTAGATCAGCATCAGATTGGGCGGTTTGCGGTAATCGGTTTCAGCATGGGCGGCCGGTTTGCGCTGGCCACGGCCGAAACTTTTACGCAGCAATTGGATGAATTAATTTTATTAGCGCCCGACGGAATTACAATCAGTCCCTGGTTTCGGATGGCGACGAGCACCGGTTTCGGTCGGCAACTTTTCCGGTATTTTCTGAAACACATGCCGCTGCTGCACCGGTTTGGAATGGTTTTTCTGTCGCTTGGCCTGCTCAATCGTAGTGTCTTGCGGTTTGCCGAAAGCACATTGGCCACACCAGAGCAACGCGAATCGGTATATAACTCCTGGAGCTATTTCCGAAAACTCCATTTTAACCATCCAAAACTCGCCGAATCACTGAACAATCATCCCGTGCGGATTCGGTTTTTTGTCGGTTTTTTCGATCAGGTTTTGCCCGTTTCGTTCATTAAGCCTTTAACTCGTCGGTTGCAATCCTACGAACTGACGGTTTTGAAAACCGGTCATAATCGATTGATCGAGAAAGTGGCGAAGCTATTTTAACGTTCGGTTCAAAACCGCAAACAGCCCAAGAACGGACGCCAGCAACAGAACGCCAATTAACAATTGCGTCTCGTTTCCGGCATTCGGATTCTCGACCAGCGTCCGGATTTCTTTGGCTTGTTGTGCCGTCCAAACCGCGATCAGCGTCCGTGGAATCATCCCCAGAAAACCGCCCAACAGAATATTCCGCAGCCGAGCGCCCGACAGCGCAAAAACCAGATTGGTAACGGCAAACGGCAAAACCGGTGATAATTTTGTAAAGAAAATCACTTTCAATTCCTGCCCCCGAATGCGTTCCAACACGTTTTTGGCCTTCGGATTTTGCTCAATAAACCGCACAAACCGGTCCTGATCAAGCCAGTTGATCAATCTGTTCACCAACAAAATAGCCGCCATGTTCAGCGCAAATAGCGGTAACAGCGAATTCCAGCCTAAAAAATAGCCGAAAATCAAGGCTAAAAAAGTCGGTGGTGTCAGCGCAAAGGTCGATGTCAGGCAACACGCCACTGTCAAAAGCAGCCATTCCCAGGCATTGAACTGCGCAACAACCGCTTCATTCGAAATCGTCAGGTAGGTTAGCGCTGAACTGAACAGGAGTGGGGCAACCGACAGAACCAACCCCGCCAGCGCCGGACCCGAAAATGCTTTGAATTGTCCCTTCTTCACGCGCCAAACTTACCGCTTTTTGCGGCAATGACTGGCACGGTTTGCAAAACCGTGTTACATTCGGGTATGAAATTCGCAACCAAAGCCATCCACGCCGGCATCGAACCGGACCCCACGACAGGCGCCATCATGACGCCGATTTACCAGACTTCGACCTACGTGCAGGAATCGCCGGGCAAACACAAAGGCTACGAATACGCCCGGACGCAAAACCCGACCCGGACGGTTTTGCAAAATAACCTGGCTGCGCTCGAAAACGGCAAACACGGTATTTGCTACGCGTCCGGACTGGCGGCCACCGACGCCATTCTGAAGCTTTTCAAACCCGGCGACGAGATTATTGCCAGCAACGATCTGTATGGCGGAACCTACCGAATCATGGTGCGGGTATTTCAGGAATACGGCTTGAAATTCAAGTTCATCGGGCTGGAAAATCCGGCCGCGCTGGAAACCGCGATTACGCCCGAAACGAAGATGGTCTGGATCGAAACGCCGACGAATCCGTTGCTGAGAATCGTTGATATTGAGGCCATTGCCAAAATCACCAAAGCAAAAAATACGCTGCTGGCGGTCGATAATACGTTTGCGTCGCCCTATCTGCAAAATCCGCTGGATCTGGGTGCCGATCTTGTGATGCACTCGGTGACGAAATACCTCGGCGGTCATTCGGATACGGTCATGGGCGCCATTGTTCTGAACGACGACGAATTGACTAAACGACTCGAATTTATCCAGAATGCGTGTGGGGCGGTGCCGGGGCCACAGGATTGTTTTCTGGTGCTTCGCGGCATCAAAACGCTGCACATCCGGATGCAGCGGCATTGCGAAAACGCGCTGCAAATTGCTCAATACCTGAGCCAGCATCCGAAAGTTAGTCAGGTAAATTACCCCGGTCTGGAAACCCATCCGCAGCACGAACTGGCGAAGCAGCAAATGCGCGGTTTTGGCGGTATGGTGTCGTTCGAACTCCACGGCGATTCACTGCCGGAAGCCATCAACGTGATGGAAAGTTTTAAAGTCTTTTCACTGGGCGAATCGCTCGGCGGTGTCGAGTCGCTCTGCACGCACCCGGCTTCCATGACCCACGCCAGCATTCCGAAAGAAGAACGCGAAAAGAACGGCCTGAAGGATACGCTGATTCGTTTAAGCGTTGGGATTGAAGATGTTGAGGATTTGATCGAGGATCTGAAGCAGGCAATCGGACTATGATTACGGTGATTTACATGATTACGGTGATTAAAAAGGATTTTATTGATTTAAATGCTCGCTGCGATAAAACCCTGTCGACCCAATTTAATCACCGTAATCATGTAAATCACCGTAATCATAGTCTAATTCTCACTCCCGCCAGAAAATTCCGCCCCGCTTGCGGAAAGTAAAAATTCTCCGTAGCGGTTTTCCCTTCGGAAATGTAACTGAACGTGTAACCATTCGATTCGTACAATTCACTCAGCACATTATTCAGCAGAAACGTGAACGAAATTTCGTTCATTTTCTTCGGTTTGATGGTGTAAATAAACCGCAGGTCATTGACAAAATACGCGTCCAGTTTGCGGTTTTCGCTGGACGTATTGTCCAGGTATTGCTTCCCGACAAATTTCGATAACAGTCCGATTTCCAGCCCTTTCGCGGGTGTGTACAGCAATTGCGAGCCTACAATGGTGTTAGGTGCGAAGGCAATGTCGGTGTTGGAATAGTGGTTCACCTTCTGTTCGCCATTGTCGTAATTGTCCAGAAACTCCGTGAAGGTCTTGACTTTATTCTGGCTAAATGCTGCGTTTACGTTCCAGCGCAGATTTTTTGCCAAAACCGTTCCAAGCTCCAGTTCGATTCCGGCGCGGTAACTGCTCGGAATATTGACGCGGTTATAGGCTCCCACATCGTTGATCTGTCCGGTCAACACCAGTTCGTTTTTGTACTTCATGTAATACAAATTCGCCGAAAAAGCCATCCGCTGGGTTTGCAGTTTGTACCCGGCTTCCCAATCATTCAACATCTCGGCTTTCGGGCGACTGGCGGGCGTCGATTGTGTGTAATCATTGCGGTTTGGTTCGCGGTGGCCCACGCCGTAGGAAACATACACGTTGCTGCGGTCATTTAACGTATAGGTAAGCCCCGCTTTGGGGTTAAAAAACGTCAGATTAGCATCCTGCTGCACATTTTGAGCCTGCTGGTTAAAACCCAGAAACGAATAATCGACCTTCCGAACCTGCAAATCGACAAACGCATTCAGCCTGGATGTGAACTGATAAAACGCTTTGGCGTACAGGTTAAAATCGGTTTTGGTCGCGTCGTTGTCATAATACCGGTGCCGGATGTCGCCCGTGCTGGCAAACCGCGCCCAGATGACCTCGCCGTAATGCTTTCCCTGGTATTTATTCCAGCCACCGCCGATGTTGGCCGTCAGTTTCCCGAAACTGTTGTAATCCAGCGAAAAAACCGTTCCGTAAAAATCGTTGTCGAGCCATTGTCGACGAATCAGATCGGTTCGGCTGATGGTCGAATCGCGAATCACGATTGGCGGCAAACCGTAATCCGCCAGTTTGTTGCCGGCCCGGAATTGTTCGTAATACCCGCGGCCCTGCGTGTAATGCAGCGAAGCATTCAACCGCCAGTTTTTGCTCAATTCATGCGAACTAATCAACTGATAATGATCTTGTTGGTAATTGTCAACTTCGTTGTCGTAGGTGTACGAATTGTAGGTACGATTGGTTTTCAGCAGGTTCTCCGGAACGCCATTCCAGGACTGATACGTTTTTTCCATTCCCGAAAACACATTCAGGCGGACAAAACTTTTCTTGCCGTACCAGCCACCCGACACGTAAAACGACTTCAGATTGGACGACGCCCGATCGACAAAACCGTCGGACGTGATTCGGGAAAGCCGGGCGTCAACTACAAAATGCTCGTTCAATAGTCCGGAGCCCGCTTTTACAGTGGTTTTCAAGGTGTTGAATGATCCTGCCGAAATGTCCACTTCGCCGTAGGGATTTTTTTCAAAACTGTTGGTTTGCACATTGACCGACGCGCCGAAAGCACCCGCGCCGTTGGTCGAAGTGCCGACGCCCCGTTGAATCTGAATGCTGCTGACCGACGACGCCAGATCCGGCATATTGACCCAATAGGTTCCCTGCGACTCAGCATCGTTGTACGGTATTCCGTTGACCGTCACGTTAATCCGCGTTGCATCCGAGCCCCGAATCCGAAAACCGGTGTAGCCAACGCCCGCACCCGCATCGGAAGTCGTGACTAAAGACGGCGTAAAATTGAGAAGCAACGGAATGTCCTGACCCAGATTTTGCTTGTTCAGTTCCCGGCCCGAAACGTTCGTGTAGGCAATGGCCGATTTCTGATTCGCCCGCGTCGCGCTGACTACCACCTCATCCATAACAACAGCGGTTTTCGTCAGAGAAATCGTAATTTGCTCATTCTGATTGAGTTCGACGGTTTTTAAAACCGGTTCGTAGCCCAGCAGGGAAATGCGAAGTTGCGCGGAACCCGGTTTGAGATTGGTCAGGCGAAAAGCTCCGCTGGCGTCGGCAAACGTGCCTTTGAATGTGCCATCGACGGTGATTGCCGCGCCGGGCAAGGTGCCACCCTCGGCATCGCTGACGGTTCCGGAAATGGAGAATTGAGCCCAGGCGGGCAGGCATGACAGACAAAGTAATGCTGCCACACCAAGAAGATAGGCTGTAATCTTTTTCATATGTATGAAAAATTTACGTAGGCAAGGGGCCAACCTACCTTTTGGTTGTTTTGGTTGAATGTATGAAGTACACTGATCACGGACTAAAGTCCGTGGGTACGTTTCCCTTCGCCGGCATTACCCGGTGCAGGTTCAATGGGTATAATCTCAGCCCGTTGTTTTAAGGCACCCCTTATTAAGATTAGCGATGCAAAGGTAATGCATAAAACCGATCCTATTCATGAAAAAGGCATCTTTACCGAATTATTTAAAATGGATGAACTCAATTGGATTTTTAAATGTATATACATTAAATGTAACAACATTTAAAGATCAAACCAAAACTCATTATCCCAATTAACTGATAGTCAATCATGGAAACGCTCGTCAATGGATTACACCACGTTACGGCACTGGCCGGAGAAGCCCAACGTAACGTCGATTTTTATACTCATATTCTGGGTTTACGGCTAGTCAAAAAAACCATCAATTTCGATGCGCCGGACGTCTATCACCTGTATTACGGTGACGAAACCGGTTCTCCGGGCAGCATTTTGACGTTCTTTCCGTATGGGAAAAACATCCACCGGGGCCGTAAGGGTGGGGGACAACTGACCTACACGGCCTTTTCCATTCCGAGTGCGTCGCTGAATTACTGGATCAATCGGCTGAACGAATTCGACATTGCGCACACCGAACCACTGCAACGGTTTAATGAAACGTACCTGAGGTTTGAAGATTTCGACGGCATGGGCATTGAACTGGTGGCCAATGATGGTGACGAAAGACCGGGCTGGTCGAACGGTTTTATTCCGGCCGAACATGCGGTGAAAGGCTTTCATACCGTTACCTTAAACGAGTTCAATGTCGACGATACGGTAAAATTATTAACCGAATCGCTCGGTCATACGTTGGTAGTGGAAGAAGCCGGTCGATTCCGGTTTCAGGCCGGTAAAGGCGGTTCGGGCAATTATGTGGACGTACTGCATTCGCCCAACGACGTCCGCGGACAGCAGGGTGGGGGATCGGTTCACCACGTCGCGTTCTCGACGGATACCGACGAGTCGCAACTGGTTCTCCAGCATCAACTCCTGGAAGCTGGTTATCAGGTGACGCCCGTTCAGGACCGGAATTATTTCCACAGCATTTATTTCCGCGAACCGGGCGGTATTTTATTCGAAGTGGCCACCAATCCTCCGGGATTCTCCGTGGATGAACCGGTTGCAGAATTGGGTAAAACGCTTAAATTGCCGGAGTGGTACGAACCCCGTCGCGCAAAAATCGAAGCGGCTTTACCGAAAATTGAAGTGAAATAAGTGCCTTTTCCAGTCCGGTTTTGTCATTTCAGTTGTCTGAATTGGCATGACAAAACCGGAATAATCTTTAAAAGCCGCCATGATACACGATCCGAACAATTTTGTAACCGCCGGAAAACCGCTGGAAAAAGCCACGAAAGTGATGGTGATGATTCACGGGCGGGGCGCTCCGGCCCGGGACATTTTATCGCTTTCGAATCACATCGAGGACAAAGAATTTGCCTTTATTGCGCCACAGGCCAGTCAGAGTACATGGTATCCGTATTCGTTTCTGAGCCCGCTGGAACAGAACGAGCCGTATTTGTCATCGGCATTGCAGGTACTGAGCAGCATTCGCGCCCGCTTGCAAGCCGATTATAATTTCAAAACGCCCCAGATTTTCTGGCTCGGTTTTTCACAGGGCGCCTGTCTGGCGCTCGAGTATGTGGCCCGGAACGCGATGCCCTACGGCGGTGTTTTTGGCCTGAGTGGCGGTTTGATCGGCCCGCCGGGAACGCCCCGGCTTTACGAAGGCGAACTGGAAGAAACACCGGTTTTTCTGGGGTGCAGCGATATCGACCCGCACATCCCGAAAGAGCGCGTTATCGAGTCGGAAGGGGTGTTCCGGGCGATGGGCGCAGAGGTAAAGATGAAATTATATCCAAATTTTCCGCATTCCGTCAACGAAGATGAGCTAAAGATTGTTAACCAGTTAATTGCCGGTTCGCCAACGGCCGGTGCCACTGTCCGAGAATTGTACACCTAAAAAAGACCACGCCATGAGCCAGTTTATGGTAGAATTTGATCTTCCGGCCGAGATGACGGAAGAGTTCACGGTCAAAATTCCGCTGCAGCGGCTCAAAGTGAATGAGTTGATGGAAAGCGGAAAATTATTGACGTATGCTTTGTCCTACGACCGTCAGAAATTATGGTGCGTCGTGAAAGCCCAATCGGAGTTCGAAGCGATGGAAATCATTTCGGAATTTCCGCTGATCAAGTACATGGACCCGACCATTACGGAACTGATGTTCAATAATATCGTTTCGTTACGGATGCCCTTGTTTTCGTTGAATTAACTAATTTTGCCGTCTCATTTTCCGCTATTTCATGGCAAATTTTAGATTCGTTCAGTCGGATTCGGACCTGAAACCGTACGCTGATTTTCGAATGGCCCGAATCGACGGCCAAAAGGCGCAAACCCTGAAACAATTTTACGAGCAAATCGCCCGCGAACTCCGGTTTCCCGATCATTTCGAGTTCAACCTGGAGTCGCTTGATGAAGCGCTGAACGACCTGGATTGGCTCGACGACGATAAAATTGCGGTGTATATCACGCATTCGGATGCGTTTCTGTCGCAGGAAAAAAGTGAAGCCAAGAAAGTCGAATTATTGAATATACTGGACGTAGCCGCCGAAGATTGGAAGTGGGTCGATGAGGAAGAAGAGGGCGTAACACCCCGCCAGTTAGTGATCCTGTTCCAGCCCGCCGATACGTTGATTGCTCTGTTCGATAAAGAGGATTTTGCCTACGATCGCGCCATTTAATGTTGCAACAAAAACCGCTTACAAACGGTTATTTTTTTGCTGTTTGCCGCATGGAGATTTCGATCCCTGCGGCTTTTGGTATTTTACGATTCTATGAAAGTAGCCGATTTAATTACCTTATATACCGAAGATAGTTTCATCAAAATCATTGGTGAACAGTTTCGCCAGCCGCACACCGCCGACTCTTCCCGCGTTCAATTGAAAGGCATTACGGGTAGTCTGGATGCCGTTCTGGCGGCTGCGGTTTACCGCATGAACCCGGCTACTTTTCTGTTTATTTTAAGCGACCGCGAAGAAGCATCTTTCTTTTACAACGACCTGCAAAATCTGCTCGGAGAGGATGTGCTGTTTTTCCCGATGTCGTATAAAAAACCGTATCAGTACGAAGAAATCGAGAATGCCAACGTGCTGATGCGGGCGGAAGTGCTGAATAAACTGAATCAGGACGCGAAGGGCAATGTCATTGTGGTTACGTATCCGGAAGCTTTATCTGAAAAAGTAATCAATAAACGGTCGTTGCGGGCCAATACGCTGTCGGTGCAAACCGGTGATAAACTGGACGCCAATTTCATCAACGAACTCCTGAATAGTTACGATTTCGAGAAAACCGACTTTGTGTATGAAGCTGGCCAATTCTCCATTCGCGGGGGAATTATCGACGTGTTTTCGTTTGCCAGTGAGTTTCCGTACCGCATCGAGTTGTTCGGAGATGAAATCGAGAGCATTCGGTTATTCAATCCCGAAAGCCAGCTCTCGACCGACCCGGTGGAACGCATCAGCATCATTCCCAACATCGAAAACAAACTGACGCACGAAAGTCGGGAGCCGTTTCTGGAGTTTTTTCCGGACAATACCACGCTCTGGTTTAAAGACGTGGAACTGACGCTCGAAATCGTTGAGAAGAGTTTCGAAAAAGCCGAAGAAAGTCTGGCCACGCTGGTAGGAGGGAAAGGTGCCATTCAGATTGTTTCCGACCCGGACAAGTTGTTTGAAACCCGGCGCGGTTTTTTGAATCAAATCAAGCCCTTTCGGACCGTTGAATTTGGCCGTCGGTTTTATTTTAAAGTTGACGAGAAACTGAATTACACGTCTAAGGCGCAGCCGTCGTTCAACAAAGATTTCAAGCGGTTGGTCGAAAATCTGGCCGAAAACCAGTCGAAGGGCTATACCAACATCATTGCGGCCGAGTCTTACAAACAGCAGGAACGGCTAAAAACCATTTTTGAAGAGCTCGATCCGTTCCTGAAATTCCAGACGCTGGGCATTTCGCTGAAGGAAGGATTCATTGATGAGCAGACGAAAGTCGTTTGTTATACCGATCACCAGATTTTTGACCGCTATTACAAATACCGCGTTCGGGATAAATTCTCCAAATCGAAAGCCCTGACCCTGCGCGAACTGAAAACCCTGCAAGCCGGCGATTATGTCACGCATGTCGATTACGGCATCGGGCGGTTTGCGGGTCTGGAAAAAGTCGATGTGGGTGGACGCGAACAGGAAGCCATCCGGCTGATCTACCGTGACAACGATATTCTGCTCGTCAGCATCCACAGTTTGCACAAAATTGCGAAGTATACCGGCAAGGAAGGAACGCCACCGGTGATGAGCAAACTGGGTTCGCAAGAGTGGGAACTGAAAAAATCGCGGGTCAAGAAGCAGGTCAAAGACATTGCGAAAGAACTGATTGCCCTCTACGCCAAACGGCGGCAGGCACCCGGTTTTGCGTTTTCACCCGATAGTTTTCTCCAGGCCGAACTCGAATCGTCGTTCATTTACGAAGACACGCCCGATCAGGCCAAGGCAACCGCCGACGTAAAAGTGGACATGGAACAGTCGCACCCGATGGACCGGCTGGTGTGCGGAGATGTCGGTTTTGGGAAGACGGAGGTGGCCATTCGGGCGGCTTTTAAAGCGGTTACGGACAATAAACAGGTGGCGGTTTTGGTGCCAACGACCATCCTGGCAATGCAACACCACAATACCTTTAAGGAGCGGCTGGCCGACTTTCCCGTCAAAATCGAATACATCAACCGGTTTCGAACGGCCGCTCAGATCAAGGAAACGTTGAAACGGGTGGCTTCCGGCGAAACCGGTATTCTGATCGGAACGCACCGTATTGTCAATAAAGACATCAAATTCAAGGATTTAGGTCTGCTGATCATCGACGAGGAACAAAAATTTGGCGTTAAAACGAAAGATCGGCTGAAGGAAATGCGGGTCGATGTCGATGTTCTGACCTTAACCGCAACGCCCATCCCACGAACGCTGCATTTTTCCCTGATGGGTGCCCGCGATCTTTCCGTCATCGCCACGCCACCGGCCAACCGACAACCGGTAACCACCGAAGTTCATACGTTCAGTGAAGCCGTCATTCGCGATGCCGTGAGCTACGAAGTCCGGCGGGGTGGCCAGGTATTTTTTGTCCACAACCGCGTGAGTGACATCGAGTCAATTGCGAATCTGATTATGCGGCTGGTGCCCGACGCCCGGGTGTCGGTGGCCCACGGCCAGATGGAAGGCGATCGGCTGGAACGCGTCATGACTCGGTTTATCGAAGGAGAATCCGACGTATTGGTTTCGACCAACATCATCGAATCCGGTTTGGATATTCCGAACGCCAACACCATTATCATCAATCAGGCACACATGTTTGGTCTGTCGGATCTTCACCAGATGCGCGGGCGGGTGGGGCGTTCCAACAAAAAAGCGTTCTGTTATTTAATGACGCCCCCGATTTCGGCCATCACAACCGACGCCCGCAAACGGCTGCAAACGCTGGAAGACTTCTCGGAACTGGGTGAAGGATTCAAGATTGCGATGCGTGACCTTGACATTCGGGGCGCGGGAAACCTGCTGGGAGCCGAACAAAGCGGTTTTGTCAACGACCTGGGTTTTGAGATGTACCACAAAATTCTGGACGAAGCCGTTCAGGAACTGAAAGAAACCGAGTTCAAAAACCTCTTCATGCCGAATGAGGAAAGCCTGAAAACACTGCTCCCGGACACACTCATCGAGACGGATTTACAGGTATTGATTCCCGAAAAATACGTAGCCAATATCTCGGAGCGTTTGTCGTTGTATAATCAGTTGGATAACATCCAAAACCAGAAGGAATTAGAAAGTTTTCAACATTCGGTGACCGACCGGTTTGGATCGATGCCGGAAGAAGTCGAAAACCTGATCAAATTAGTGACGGTTCGCTGGAAAGCCGAGCGTTTACAGCTCGAAAAATTGACACTAAAAAATAATATCATGAAGGGAACCTTCGTTTCTTCTGGGAATGACGTTTTCTTCAACTCCGGGCAGTTTGGCAAAGTAATTGATTACGTCAAGAAAAATTCGGCAACCTGCTCATTAAAAGACCTTAAAGGAAAACTGATTTTTACGCAACGAGACGTAAATACAGTCGATCAGATGGACGATGTGTTGAGTCAGATGGTGGAATAATAACCGGGAATTGCCTTTCCGGTTGTTCTTAATCGTGAAAGTTTGCCTGACATACTGTAATTTTGAACTTCTATTAGTTACCTAATCACAATGAATCGAAAACAACCGTTACGCTCGATGGTCTACCTGCTGGCTTTTGCCGCAGTTTTAGGCGCGTGTAAGCCCAAGCACCCAACCAGCGTGAAGCCGGGAAAAGAAAGTACGGCCACCGGTATCAACTACAACAAGGAGAATGGTTTTCAGGTAGCGAAGTACAGAGGTCAGTCGGCGGGTCCGAACCTGGTGTTCATTGAAGGCGGCCGTTTTACGATGGGCGCGCTGGAAGAGGACGTGATGAACTCGCGCGATAACCGCGAGCGTACCGTTAGTATCCAGTCGTTCTACATGGACGAAACCGAAATTGCGAACATTCACTACCTGGAATACCTCGACGCGATTCAGCGCGATTCGTCGGAAGAAATTTACACCCGCGCGTTGCCCGACACGAACGTCTGGAAAAATCCGCTTTCGTACAATGATCCTTACGTAACGCAGTACCTGCGTTTCCCGGGCTTCCGGTATTACCCGGTGGTTGGGGTGTCGTGGGAGCAGGCCGTCGATTATTCGACCTGGCGGACCGATGCGGTCAATGCCAACCTGGCTCAGAAAGGCAGTTCGTCCGGCAAGAAGAAAAAAGGCTTCTCGCTGAAACGCAAGAAAAAAGAAGAAGCCGCTCCGGTAGCGGAACAGGCGGTTGCCAAAAATTCGCAGACAACGGCGTCGATGGAAAGCGGAAATGTGTTGCCCAATTATCGTCTGCCGTCGGAAGCTGAATGGGAATATGCTTCCAAAGCGATGATCGGTACACAATACATCGACGAAAACCAGTCGAATCAGCGAATTTATCCCTGGGATGGTTCGTCGGTGCGGAATGCCAAGAAAGGCCGGAAACAGGGTCAGATGCTGGCCAACTTCAAACGCGGTCGGGGTGATTACGCCGGTATTGCCGGAAAATCGAACGATGCGGCTATCATCACGGCTGAAATCTATACGTATCCGCCCAACGATTTCGGTCTATACAACATGGCCGGAAACGTGAACGAATGGGTGTATGACGTCTATCGTCCGTTGTCGTATCAGGACATGAACGACCTCAACCCGCTGCGTCGGGATGGGTATCAGGATGAAGAGAAGAACTACGACACGAAAAATGGCAATTCGCTCATTAACGATAAATTACGGGTTTACAAAGGCGGTTCGTGGGCTGACGTAGCCTACTGGCTGGCTCCGGGAACCCGTCGGTTCATGGCGCAGGATTCGGCAACGGCAACGATCGGTTTCCGTTGTGCAATGATCGCCGGAGGACGGAACAAATAAGACCTGACTTCCTGGACCCTTACAGCGGCCACTCGACTATCGGGTGGCCGCTATTGTTATAATCCCAACCGATTGGCAGTTGGAGGCCAATAAAGTCGCCGTACAGGCCTCCAATGTAGCTCCGGTGGTCAGGACGTCATCTACGAGCAAAATCCGCTTATTTGCCACTAAATCGGGCTCGCTCACGGTAAAGACGTGGCTGACGTTCTGCCAGCGCTCAATCCGGTCTTTTCCGGTTTGACTGATTGTGTACTGATTCCGGATCAACGCCTTGTCGCTCCACGGGACTTCCAGCATTTCCGACAATCCTTTGGCAAACCAGTCGCTCTGGTTGTAGCCCCGTTGCCGCAATTTGGCAGGATGCAACGGCACGCCCACAATCAGATCGATTTGCTCCTGTAATTGAATTTCGGTTTTTAACTGAAAACCGTACCAGCGTCCCAGCAAACTGCCGACTTCTTTCTGGCCGCGGTATTTCAACGCGTGAATCAGTTTTTGCGTTTTTCCTTTCTTGTTGAAATACAAGTAGGCATACACAAATTCCACTGGAATTTTTCCGGCAAACTTGATTTGTCCCGACACCAGCGCTTCGCCCCGGTGCTGACCGGTTTCGGGTAATTGAAGCCGACACGTCGTGCAGACCAATTCTTCCTGGCTTTGCAACGTGTTCTGACACAACAAACACGGATTCGGGTAGAACAGATTTAGCAGGTCCTGAAAGCCGCTTACAATTAGTTTTCCGATGATTTTCACGAACTTAGTTAGCCGAAAACGTTTAAATGCAACAAACCGGTTTTTGCGCTCCTCTTTTATTCTGTACTATGTGACGAATGAGGTCGTAAAAAGTCATAAAAACGAGTAAAAAACTCACAATTATTACGAAATATGATTACACAGGAAATAGAACAGGAGTGGGAGCAGGTGCTGGATTATCTGGAAAAAACCGTCGGCAAACGCCCGGCCGATTTGAACAGCGTCCTGTTTTTGATTGGCGTGCAGGAATTGGGTCGTGGAACACAGATTTTCACGAAAGAACAGAAACAGGATTTGATGCACATTGCCATTTGCAAAGTGCTGAGTTTGTCCGGTTATTATGAATTGGTCGGCACTGATCAGGACGGTTGGCCCCACTGGAAGCTGGTGCAGAAAGTACCGTACATCGATTTGCTGACGCAGGAGAATTTTCTGAAACTCCACGTCATTACGTATTTCAACGAATACCTCGACGAGCCGGAAAACCGCGGGTCCGGGCCAGCGGATAAAATTGTCTAACGATCTTTTTCGTTAGCATAAGGAAGTTAGTGATCAATTGATTATCTTCATTTTAGGATACTCGAATTGCGTTTATCGAAGCAGTATTAACCCTTTACGAACAGACCGATGCAGATGCAAGAATCGATTCAAACGCTGCTGCTGCGTATTGAAGAATACCGAAAGAAGTTTTACATTAATCAGGTGGCTAAAGGCGCCATTTTTTTCATTGCCTTTTCGTTGTCGGTCTATTTGCTGATGAACACGGCTGAATTTTTTGGCCGTTTTAGCTCACCCGTCCGGGGCATTTTGTTTTTTGGTTCTCTGGCGGTTATGCTAACGGCTTTATACTACTGGGTGATTAACCCACTGGTGCATCTGTACGGCATTGGCAAATCGCTGACCAACGAAGAAGCTGCGCAACAGATCGGGCGGTTTTTTCCGGAAGTAGGGGACAAGCTGCTGAACACGCTCCAATTGCGCGCGCTCACCCGCCAGCAAAGCGATCTGCTCGAAGCCAGCATCAACCAGCGGTCGAAACAACTCCTGATTGTACGGTTTGCCGACGCGATCCAGATCAACCAAAACCGCCGGTTTGTGAAATACGCCGTTATCCCGGCTTTTATCATTGGTGGTTTGCTGTTGTTGTATCCGGCTTTTCTGACCAGCACCTCGAAGCGAATCATCAGTTACGATCAGGAATTTGCGGAAGAAGCCCCATTTCAGTTTCAGTTGCGAAATAAAAATCTGAAGGCTTTCCGGAATGAGGACTATACGCTCGAACTCCAACTGAAAGGAAATACGCTGCCGCAGGACGTTTATCTGGTTTCGAATAACACCCGGTTTAAGCTCAACAACGACGGCAAAGGAACCTTCTCCTATACCTTCGATAATGTTCAGCGGAACATTCCATTCCGGTTTGAATCCGTCGGATTTGCATCGCCCAGTTATGAACTGGTCGTTCTGGATCGGCCGGGTTTGCTTTCCTTTGACGTTAGTTTGGTTTATCCGGGCTATTTGAACAAACCGTCTGAACAACTTTCGAACGTCGGCAACTTGCTGGTACCGGAGGGAACGCAGGTTACCTGGCGATTTTCGGCGGCCAATACCGATTCGGTTTTGATTCGGTTTGCGGGCGAACCGCGCGGTTTGGTAGCCGAAAAACAGTCGTCCGACGAGTTTGAATTTTCGCGGGTAGTAAAAAAATCGTCGAATTATTCGGTTTCGCTGAAGAACAAAGTGGCTGCCAGCCGCGATAATATTCAGTATACGTTGAACGTCGTCAATGATAAATTCCCGCAGGTTTCGCTGGAAAACTTTAAGGATACGACCTTTTATAACTACGTCATGCTGGGCGGAACGATCACCGACGACTACGGTTTTTCCAACCTGAAAGTCCAGTACAAAGTGATTCGGGCGGGCCAGGATGCGCCGGATAAATTCCTGACCCGCGCCATTCCGTTCAACCGCTCAGCGGCTACCCAGAATTTTTATTACCAATGGGGGCTCGACAGCCTGAAAATGCAACCCGGCGATCGGCTCGAGTATTTCGTTCAGGTTTGGGATAACGATGTTATTAACGGCTTCAAAAGTGCCCGTTCGACCTTTGCTCAGTTTGCCGTTCCCGATCAGGCCAAGCTGGCGGAAGAAGCCGAACGTTCGTCGCAGAAAACCGAGAACCAGATCAGCAAAACACTAACGAAAGCCCAGCAACTCAAAAAGGATCTGAACACGCTGGAAAACCGCCTTCAAACGAAGAAGAACCTGGATTTCCAGGATAAGAAACAGGCGGAAGATCTGCTGAAAAAGCGGGAAGAATTAATGCAGGAGCTGAAAGAATTGCAGGAACAGAACAAAACCAGCAACGAACGTCAGCAGCGGTTTAACAATCAGAATCCGGAAATGCTCCAGAAATTCGAGCAATTGCAAAAGCTGATGAACGAGCTGATGGATCCTGAAACGCAGAAGCTCTACGAAGAATTGAAGAAGATGCTGGAGCAAAAGCAGGACGATAAAATGATTGACATGCTCGATCGGCTGAAGAATAAAGAGAAGAATCTGGAGAAGGAATTGGAGCGCGCGCTGGAACTTTTCAAGCAGCTTCAGATGGAACAGAAGATGGAAAACGCCATCAAAGACCTCGAAAAGCAAGCCGAAAAACAAGAGAAATTAGCGAACGAAACCGAGAAGCAGGAAGCTCAGAAAGACAAAGACGATAAGGCGCAGCCGAAAAAAGACGATGCTAAATCCAAAAAGGATGAGGATGCAAAGTCGAAAAAAGACGAAAACGCGCAGTCGAAGAAGGATGAAAATCAGCAATCCAAGAAGGACGAAAAGGACGATAAGAAGGATCAGAACAGCGACTCCAAGAAAGATGACAACGCCAAAAAAGACGAGAAAGGTGAGCTGAGCAAAAAGCAGGAAGAACTTAACAAAGAGTTTGAAAAGACGCGTGAGGATTTGAAGGACATTGAAAAGATGGCCGAGGAGATGAAAAATGCGGAGAAACAAGATACGCACGAAGATCTTCAGCAGGAAATCAGTAATGAGCAACAGGAAAGCCAGAAGCAGCTGGATCAGAAGCAAAACGACAAAGCTTCGAAATCTCAGAAGAATGCCGCCAAGCAAATGAAGAAGCTCAGTGAGCAACTGGAGCAACAACAGCAGTCGGCGGAGATGGAAGAGTCCCAGGAAAACATGGATGATCTGCGCGACATACTTGAGAATCTGATTCAACTGTCATTCGATCAGGAGCGCGTCATGAAGGATTTCAAGGCGGTTTCGTTGCAGGATCCGCGCTTTGTCAAGCTCGCTCAGGATCAATTAAAGCTTCAGGATGATGCTAAAATCATCGAAGACAGCCTGTATGCGTTGGCAAACCGGGTGCTTCAAATCCAGACATTTGTAACTCGCGAGCTCAATAATATGAAGGGCTACATGGACGAAAGCGTCAAATACATTCGCGAGCGTCGATTAAATGTTGCTACATCGAAGCAGCAATTTGCCATGACGTCTATCAATAACCTGGCCCTGATGCTGAGTGACGTGTTCAAGCAAATGCAGGAACAGCAGATGAGCCAGATGTCGGCTTCGGGCAAAGGAAGTAAGGGCAAGAAAAAAGGCAAAGGCAAGGCGATGTCGATGGGCGAAATGCAGAAGCAATTGAATGAGCGGATGCAAAAACTCATGAAAGAGGGGCAGGGAGGCAAAGGTGGACGTGGTATGTCCGAAGAACTTTCCCGACTAGCGGCCGAGCAAGCCATGATGCGCCGGATGCTGAAAGAACTTCAGGATGCTCAAAAAGGTACGGAATTGGGCAAAAAATTGGGCGGTGAAATGAATGATATTATGAATAAGATGGATGAGACGGAAACAGATCTGGTCAATAAACGGGTCACCCAGAACACCATTAAACGCCAACAGGAGATGCTGATTCGCTTGCTGGAATCCGAAAAAGCCATTAAGGAACAGGAAGAAGATTTGCAACGGAAAGCAGAACAGGCGAAACCGGTGATGCGAAAACCACCACCACAGTACGAACAATTGGTGAAGGACAAACAAAAGCAAGTTGAATTGTTGCGTTCTGTTCCACCTGATTTTTCACCATTTTACAAACGCGAAGTTGATTCGTATCTCAAAAAGTTAAAGTAAGTTAAGGGGCTTCGGCCCCTTTTTTTATTTTGAATCTTTTCGTCTGTAGTTACGTTGATTTTAACAATCCTCATCTTTTACGCGTACTTTATTTCCTATTTTTGTATTTGCGTTTTTTCTGTTGCGCGCTGTGAAATGTTTCCACGTGGAACATTTTTTCAAACTTTGTAAAATTTCACGCATTATGTTTAATAAGTATGATGTCATCGTAGTTGGTGCGGGACATGCCGGTTGTGAAGCGGCTGCGGCTGCGGCCACAATGGGTTCGTCGGTTTTACTGATTACAATGAACATGCAAACGATTGCCCAGATGTCTTGCAACCCGGCGATGGGTGGTGTGGCGAAAGGACAAATCGTTCGGGAAATTGATGCACTTGGTGGACAATCCGGAATTATAAGTGATAAATCAATGATTCAATTCCGGATGTTGAATCGCTCAAAAGGCCCGGCGATGTGGAGTCCACGTTGTCAAAGTGATCGGATGTTGTTTGCGGCAGAGTGGCGTAAAACACTGGAAGAAACACCAAATCTGGATTTCTGGCAGGATATGGTCACTGAAATTACGGTAAAAGACCAACGCGTAACCGGCGTGAAAACCAGCATGGGAATGGAAATTCAGGCTGATTCCGTTGTACTTACAAATGGAACATTTCTGAATGGAAAAATCTACATTGGTGAAAAAACATTCGGAGGGGGAAGAACGGCCGAACGCTCAGCCAGCGGTTTAACGGAACAATTGGTACAGCTCGGATTCGAAGCAGGGCGCATGAAAACCGGTACACCACCGCGCGTCGACGGACGAAGTTTGAACTACAACCTCATGGAAGAACAACCCGGAGATGAAAATCCCGGTAAGTTTTCGTACCTCAATACACCGGTTTTAACCAAACAACGGCATTGCTGGATTACCTACACGAACCCGGAAGTGCATGAAATACTGAAGACCGGTTTTGAACGATCACCGATGTTTACAGGCCGAATCAAGGGGCTAGGGCCCCGGTATTGCCCGTCGGTGGAGGATAAAATCAATCGGTTTGCGGACAAAGATCGGCACCAGATTTTCGTAGAACCGGAAGGATGGGATACGGTTGAAGTGTACGTAAACGGTTTTTCGACCTCTTTGCCGGAGGACGTGCAAATAAAAGCCCTGCGAAAGATACCCGGTTTTGAAAACGCCAAGATGTTTCGCCCTGGGTATGCGGTCGAATACGACTACTTTCCACCGACACAATTGAAGCAAACGCTGGAAACTCACCTGGTCAACGGGCTCTTTTTTGCCGGCCAGATCAACGGAACAACGGGCTATGAAGAAGCCGCCTGTCAGGGTTTGATCGCGGGAATCAACGCGCATAATACGGCGAAAGAACTGGACGCGTTCACCCTGAAACGCTCGGAAGCCTACATTGGCGTATTGATCGACGACCTGATCACGAAAGGGACTGAAGAGCCTTACCGCATGTTCACCTCCCGCGCCGAGTACCGAACCATTCTGCGGCAAGATAACGCCGACTTGCGGTTAACAGAAAAAGGGTACGAAATCGGCTTGGCAACGCAGGAGCGGTATGAGTTGATGCAGGCAAAAAAAGCCAATGTAGCTGCCATTCTAGAGGAGATGAAGCAGATGCGGGTGCAGCCCGAAACCATCAATACGGTTTTGGATTCGCTGGGCAGCGCCCAGATTCGGGAAAAAACATCCCCTTATTCGCTGTTAAGACGGCCGGAAATTAACCACAAAGAGCTCATCTCATTAAGCGATAATGTCGCCGATTACCTCCATTCGTTCAACGAGGAAACCATTGAGGAAGCGGTTATTCTGGTGAAATACGAGAGTTATATTGAGAAGGAACGATTGATGGTGGAGAAAACGGAAAAGCTCGAAAGCCTGCTGATCCGCCCGGATTTTGACTTTGACCGGTTGTCAGCCTTGTCGTTCGAAGGGCGTGAAAAGTTGAAGCGTATCCGACCACAAACCATTGGCCAGGCGTCGCGCATCAGCGGGGTCAGCGCATCCGACATTTCCATTTTAATGATTTACTTAGGCCGGTAATGATGACGGTTGAACACCTTAGAGAGTGCCCGGTTTGTGGAAATCAGTCGTTTTCAAACTGGATGACGTGTACCGATTTCCTGGTTTCGAAGAAGGAATTTACGATTCAGAGTTGTGAGCAGTGCGGTTTTAAAGCCACAAATCCGCGGCCGGTAGAAGCGGAGATCGGGCAGTATTATCAATCGGAAGACTACATTTCACACAGTGATACACGTCAGGGAATCATCAGCCAACTGTACCATTCTGTCCGGAAAATTACGCTGCAGCAGAAGGTAAAACTGATTACCAGTCTTTCACCCCGGAAAGGAGAATTGCTGGATATTGGCTGCGGTTCTGGTTATTTTCTGGAAGCCAGTCAGGAAGCGGGTTGGAAAATAACGGGTACTGAGCCGGATGCCAACACGCGACAGCAAGCTTTTCAGCGGACTAGTGTACCCTTGAAAAAGTCGATTTTTGAACTGAATGATGATCAGCCCTACGATGTGATTACGATGTGGCACGTATTGGAACACGTCCATGAATTATCGGAAACCCTGGAGTGGATCCGTAGTCACAGTCGACAAAATGGGCATTTAGTGATCGCGGTTCCTAACTATCATTCGTGGGATGCGCAGCATTATAAACCATTCTGGGCCGCGTATGATGTGCCCCGACATCTCTATCACTTTTCTCCGGACGTCATGAAAACACTGCTGAAAAGATACGGTTTTGAGTTGAAAGAACAGCGGCCGATGCTGTTCGACGCGTTCTATGTGAACATGCTCAGCACGAAAAACCGAGATGGAAAGCCCGCTTATCTTGAAAGTTTTTGGAATGGAATTCGTTCTAATTGGGCAGCTTATCAGGATGGGGGTAATTATTCAAGCTTGATTTACGTCGCTCAGGCACAATAATAAATTAATTCTCACGCCCTGAATAGCCCAACTATTCAGGGTTTTTTATGCCAACTAATGAAACAAGCACTCGTACTATTCGCCATTATCTGCGTTTTTCTAAATTCCTGTTCCCAATACGCGGCTCCAATTGGCGGTAAAAAAGACACGCTGGCACCGGTTTTGGTGAAAAGTACGCCCATTAATAAGCAGAAGAATTTCAACGAAAAATCGATTGAACTTTTCTTCAATGAATACATCCGGGTGGAAAATGCTAACCAGAAAGTGCTGATCACACCCGAACCGGAATCGCCGTTTAAACCTAAAATAAAGCCCACGAGTTTACGACTGGTATTCGATAAACCGTTCAAAGAGAATACAACCTACACGTTCAACTTTACGGACGCCGTAAAAGACGTAACGGAGAATAATCCGGCCTTGAGTCTTAAACTGGTTTTCAGTACCGGCAGTACCATTGACTCCATTCGGGTAGGAGGGAAGGTGACGGATATGCAAACCGGGCAGCCCACCTTGAACACCCTGGTCGGTCTATACGTACTCAATGACACATTGACGCCAACCAAAACAAAACCGTACTATTTCACACGGACCGATACCTCCGGCGTGTTCTTGTTGGAGAATGTGAAGGATGGTCGCTATAAAATCTTCGCATTTGATGATAAAAATTTAAATTATATTCTAAATCCGAATACCGAAAAAATGGCATTATTGAAAGGCGATCTTGATCTAAAAGCCAATAATGATACGATAAAATTGCAATTATTTTCGTTTTACAACACTCCTCCACGCTCCGTGAGGACGCAGCAGCTCGTCAACACGTACACATATGTGTTTGACAGAGGTATAGAAAGCTACCAGGTGCAGTTTACCAATCCGCAGGATACGCTTCCGTCTTATTTTAGAACGCCAACGGAACTCACCTTTTTTAATGCCCGCGCAACGACGGATACGGTTCGACTGAAGATTACGGTGACGGATTCCTTAAAAAATAAAACCGAGCTTACTCAGAAATTTAAGTTCCGAACACCCACGCGCCGTGAAACACCGGAGCCCGTTACCGTTTCGGCCAAACCCGCCGACAACGGCGACGTCGATCGGGTGATGGAAGTGGTGCTTCAGTTTTCGAAACCAATGAAACACATCACCACCGATTCGCTCCGGCTTTTCAGCGACACGACAAACCGCATCCCCTTAACGACGCAGGACTACCGGTGGGAAAACAATCAAACCCGCTTCGTTCTGACAAAGACAACAACTGCCAAAAATAGCGTCGTGCTTCGGTTGGGAAGAGGAGCATTTATTAGTGTCTTGAACGACTCGACGGCGGCCGCGGAACTGAACTACTTTATCCGTGATCCGGAAAAATATGGGGTGCTGACGGGCAAGGTTAATACAACCGCAAAACAGTTTATTGTGGAATTATTGGATGAGAATTTCAAGCTCGTTGATAAGCAGTCAAACAACCCGACCTATCGTTTCGTTAACATAAAACCGGGTCGCTACCGGCTCCGCGTTATCATCGATGAGAATGGCAATGGCCGGTGGGACAGTGGTAATCTGACCGAAAACCGCCTGCCCGAACCCATCTATTTCTTCACCCGAAATAAAGGGATTATACCCATCAAAGCAAACTTCGATATATCGGAAGATTTAGACGCCTTTTGAAAGGTCAATGTGAAATTAAAAAAACACAAATAATCCGTGGAAAAGTAAGTGGAAAACCGTGTGGATAGTGTGGACAAAATGTGAAAGGGTACAAATGTTGCTGTGAACAACCCAGGTAACGCTGTGGATAAAAAATTTGTCGACTGTGGATAGTGTACAACTCCGATATTTTCCACAACTTATTCTACGAACCATTAACACGTGGAAATGTTTAACACCTATCTTGTGGAAATGTGCTTAAATCCGGTGGTAGTTTAAAACAACAATTGTGGATAAACAAAATTTGAATTGATTTTCAGATAGTTACATGTGGATAAATGAAATTCAAGTGTGGATAACCTGATTTTCTTATCCACAGCGTTCAAGAATAAATGTGCATAAAGAACTTGTCCACATATCCACAGACAACAATCCTTTAAATCCTTTATTCTTTAAATTAATAAAAAAGAAAAATGAAGAAGATAACGGGAGTACTGATTATGCTGCTGGTAGTCGGCTTGGTAAATGGATTTGCCCAGGAAGGACCGGATCTCGCGGATGAATATTTCAAAAAAGGCGAATTTGAAAAAGCGTACACGATTTATCAGAAACTGATGAAAACCGGTGCCAGTAAACAACTCATCAGTCAATATGTGGAGAGTGCGGTAAAATTGAATAAAATCGCGGACGCTGAAAAAGTGATTCGACGGCTGATCAAATCGGACGATAAAAATCCGTACGTGCTCCTGCAAGCCGGTGTTCTGGAAGAAAGCCGGAATGACTCGGCTAAAGCAGACGTTTATTTTAACAAGGCTATGTCGGTTGCCAGCAGCAACGTAAACGGTTTGCCCGAACTGGCGCAGGACTTTGCCGAAAAACTCAAAGCAACCTGGGCGATTAAGGTGCTGAAGAAAGGCCGGGAGCAAAGCCGGGAGCCGCTAGCCTACGCCGGCGAACTGGCGCGCTTGTACGGCGCCGTGGGTCAGAAAGAAAACATGATCGACGAATTGCTGCATTGGGGTCTGATACCGGGGAACCGGGACAACGTGCAGGCCATGTTGCAGGACAATCTGAAAGACGCCGATCAGAAAATGCTCGAGACGGTTTTGTACAAGAAAGTGCAGGAAAATCCGAACGAGATGTTTTATACTGAAATGCTCGTTTGGTACTTAACGCAAAAGAAAGAGTTCTATAAAGCATTCATTCAGGAACGAGCCCTCGACAAACGCTTAAAATTGACCGGTGTGCGCGTTTATGATCTCGGTGCGGTTGCACTCCAGAATAAAGATTACAAGAACGCTGCGGCCATGTTTGAGTATGTAGCGAAGGAGTATCCGCAGGGGCAGCTCTACGCCTTCGCCCGTCGGCTGGTGATCAAGGCGCGGGAGGAACAGGTCAAGAACACCTATCCGGTGGATAATTCCGAAATCCGGAAGCTGATCGCCGATTACCAGAAGATGTTTCAGGAACTGGGCAAAAATAACCGTACCCTCGAAGCGCTGCGGAGCACGGCCAATCTGTACGCTTTTTACCTGGATGAAAAGGATACGGCGATAACAATTCTGCAACTGGCCACCGAAATCAGTAAAAACGAAAAAGCGTTCATCGACCGCTGCAAACTCGATATGGGCGATATCTATCTCCTGAAAGGGGAACCCTGGGAAGCAACTTTGTTGTATTCGCAGGTTGAAAAATCGCAGAAAGAAGAACTGCTGGGCTATGAAGCGAAACTGCGAAATGCCCGGCTACACTATTACAAAGGCGAATTTGAGTTGTCGAAAGAGGTACTGGATATTTTGAAACAGGCCACCAGTCGAGAGATTGCCAACGATGCCGGGGCGCTTAGTTTGCTCATTATGGATAATACCGGTATGGATTCGGACAGCAACGAAACTGCCATGAAGGAGTTTGCGTCCATTGAATTGATGTTATTTCAAAACAAAGTAGATTCGGCCGCTTTGGCTCTCAACCAGATGTACGCCAAATACAAGGATCACAGCCTGGCCGACAATATTCTGTGGTTGCGGGCTAATACGCTCATCAAGCAAAACAAAATTGACGAAGCCTTGCAGGATTTGGAAAAAATCTCGGCCAATTACGGCGAAGATGTACTGGGAGACGACGCGCTTTTTCTAACCGCAAAAACGTATGAGGAAAACAAGCAGGATAAACCCAAGGCGATGGAACTCTACAACCAGCTTTTGCAAAAATATCCGGGAAGTATTTTCGGTGCCGATGCCCGAAAGCGGTTTCGGGCCTTGCGGGGAGATACAATCAATTAACGAAAGAGTCCCGTCAATCTGGCGGGACTCTTTCGTTTTCAGGCCGTTTGCAAAAGAAATTCCTTGAATTCGTCGAAGTCGGCTTTCATCTTGAAACTGTGTTTCGGACGATTCATCAGCTCTTCCAAAGCCGCCGGAATTTCCACCGGTTTGTGGATAACTGACTCCACCAGTTCTTTAAACTTCGCCGGATGCGCGGTGGCCAGCGTTATTCCACATACACCCGGGTTGGATTGTTGATAACTTGTCAACCCTAAATAACCGACTGCCGTGTGCGGGCACATGACGTAGTCAAATTGTTGATAAACAGCTTCCATAGCCTGTTTGGTCTGTTCATCATTGAAGAAATAGCCGGTTAAAATTTGTTTTAACGTTTCATAATGGTCGTCAAACAGGTGAGTTAACCGCACAAAATTGCTCGGACTGCCCACATCCATCGCGTTCGAGATCGTTTCAACCGACGGTTTGGGTTCGTAAATACCGGTTTCCAGATACTTCGGAACTACGTAATTCAGGTTTGTCGAAGCAATAAATTGCTGAACCGGCAACCCCATTTTATAAGCCAGCGCACCCGCACTCAAATTACCGAAATTGCCGCTGGGCGTCGAAAAAACCACCGGTTTTCCGAACTGTTTCACTTGTCCATAGGCCCGGGCGTAGTAAAAACTTTGCGGAATCAGCCGGAAAATATTGATCGAATTAGCCGAAGCCAACCTAAACTGTCGATTCAACTCACTATCGGTAAAGGCGGTTTTTACCAATGCCTGACAATCGTCAAACGAACCGTCTACTTCAATGGCCGTAATATTCTGACCCAGTGTTGTCAACTGTTTTTCCTGCAAATCGCTCACCCGACCGCTTGGGTACAGAATCGTTACTTTAATACCGGGAACGCCCAGAAAGCCCATCGCAACGGCGCCACCCGTATCACCGGAGGTGGCCACCAGAATGTGAACTTCCTGATTCGATTTTTCCAGATAATAGCCCATCATGGCTGCCATATACCGGGCGCCGACGTCTTTAAAAGCCAGCGACGGACCATGAAACAACTCCAGAACGTGCGTTTTTCCATCTTCCAGCGTCACAACCGGCGTGTCGAACGGAAAGGCGTGATGGACCAGTTCTTCCAGTTTATCGGACGGAATCGAATCCTTGAAAAGTGCCTTACTAACCTGAAAACCAATATCTGACAGTGAACCGTCCGAAATGGAATTAAAGAAATCAGCTCCCATAAAAGGAATCGTTTCCGGCATGTAAAGGCCCCGGTCTGCGGGCAAACTGCGGAGCAAAGCTTCCTCCATCGAAACCCGGAGTGAAGGATTATTCGTACTGTAAAACTTCATGGCAAAGAGTTGAAAAATGGCCGCAAGTTACGAAACCTCAAACCGTTAACCGAACAAATGAACCGACAAATGACAAAAACCGGGTCACAATTAGTAAGGAACCTTAATGGTTTGCTTTCGATTATCTAATTTAGCAAGCTTCAAAAATCAACAAACACATGTCAGTAGGCTTTTTTCAGGTACCAATTCCACAAAATGAGCCGGTTAAAGAATACCGTCCCGGTTCCGACGAGCGTGCGAAATTAAAAGCGGCTCTGGCCGAAGCGTCTTCAAAAACGATTGATATTCCAATGTATATCGGCGGAGAAGAAGTGCGAACCGACGTTCAGAAAGAGTTACTAGCTCCCCATAACCGCCATCAGATTCTGGGATATTTCCACGAAGGGGATCAAACCCACGTTGAGCAGGCTATTACGGCGGCTTTGAATGCAAAAGAATCATGGGCCAGTATGTCGTGGGAACACCGCGCCAGCATCTTTTTAAAAGCTGCTGAACTGTTAGCCGGCCCCTATCGCTATAAAATCAATGCAGCAACGATGCTGGGCCAGTCGAAAAATGCCTATCAGGCTGAAATCGATTCAGCGTGCGAACTAATTGATTTTCTTCGGTTTAATGTACATTATGCGACGGAAATCTACAGCCAGCAGCCGCGTTCGTCGGCCGGAGTCTGGAACCGCTCGGAATACCGGCCGCTGGAAGGATTCGTTTTTGCACTGACGCCGTTCAACTTCACGGCCATCGCCGGAAATTTGCCGACAGCGCCCGCCATGTTGGGAAATACCGTCGTTTGGAAACCGGCCTATCAGCAAATTTATTCGGCACAGGTGATTATGGAAGTGCTGAAAGAAGCTGGTTTGCCCGAAGGCGTCATCAATCTGATTTATGTCGATGGTCCGCTGGCGGGCGAGGTGATTTTCAAACACCCGGATTTTGCGGGCATTCACTTTACGGGAAGTACCGGCGTTTTTCAACAAATCTGGAAAACCATTGGCGAAAACATTCACCGGTTTAAGTCGTATCCGCGCATTGTTGGCGAAACCGGTGGGAAAGACTTCGTTTTGATTCATGAATCTGCCGATCCCAAAGCCGCAGCCACCGCACTGGTTCGCGGGGCCTTTGAATACCAGGGGCAAAAATGCTCTGCGGCATCACGAGCGTATATTCCGTCGACGCTTTGGGATCAGATTCGGGAATACATTCTGGCTGACTTACAGGCTATTAAGATGGGAAGTGTGGAAGACTTTGGGAATTTTGTGAATGCGGTTATTGATGAAAAAGCATTTGATAAAATCAGCAACTACATTTCCGATGCGAAAAAGGATCCGACGGTTGAGGTAATTGCGGGTGGAAATGTGGATAAAACCAACGGTTTTTTTGTGGAACCGACGATTCTATTAGCCGCCAATCCGCTGTATATAACCATGTGTGAAGAAATATTCGGCCCGGTGTTGACAGTTTATATCTATCACCCCGACAATTTCGAGCAAACCATTGAACTGGTGGATCAGACTTCGCCGTATGCATTAACGGGCGCATTTTTCGCTAAAGACCGGTATGCGATCGATCTGGTGACCAAAAAACTGTCGAATGCCGCCGGCAATTTCTACATCAACGATAAACCGACGGGAGCCGTGGTGGGTCAGCAACCATTCGGTGGCGCCCGGGGATCCGGTACCAATGACAAAGCCGGTTCGTTGCTGAATTTGTACCGTTGGATTTCCGCCCGGACCATCAAGGAGACGTTGGTGTCGCCAACCGATTTCCGCTATCCGTTTTTGGATAGTTAAAGGGTGTTTAAAATGAGCAATAAGGAGATAGAATTGTATTGAAAAAAGAATGTTGTGCTAAATCAACTTTTTTCGAAAAAGGACTTGCGCTAAGCAAAACAAACCTCTATCTTTGCAGTCCCAAATAGATAATACGGCTGGACGGAAACGTTCAGCAACAGTTTTCCAAGCGAGGAAAACACGTTCTTTGACAATTTGACCAAGTAAGTAAGAAGCTAAAGTTCCTGCGTAAAGTACAAGTACAAATCATTTACAATGGAGAGTTTGATCCTGGCTCAGGATGAACGCTAGCGGCAGGCCTAATACATGCAAGTCGAACGGATAGCTTCGGCTATTAGTGGCGTACGGGTGCGTAACGCGTAAACAATCTACCTT
>NZ_RQJO01000007.1:125940-2158016 GCF_003858635.1 Larkinella rosea | reverse complement strand
GGACGATGCCTATCCGGAACTGGGGTATGATTCTAAATCAGTTTTTAACTATTTTTGAAGAGAGGGTTAGGCTTTAAGCTTCGCCCAACCCCGATTAGAAAGTTTACACAGTTAATGCGATAGTCCCACCGAAATAGCTGAAACACTCAACCGTGATGGCTTCTTAATCTACACTGCAAGGAGTTCTACCCGATGCAGGTGCAGCGACTGCATAAGCTGGCCACTTCGCGTATACACCTGACTATAATTGCCTTCGCCCTGAATCGGACAACACGATCTCCCTGATTAAGTTTGGCCGGTTGGATCGTGTTGTCCGGTCATCATTAGCGATTCAATAAATTCTGGTGATAATTGATTTTTGATTGGGCACCATGTTCGGCCACATGAAAGCCGTTTTTATCGATATTGACAGAAACCAGCTTCTTGGTTTCAACGGCTTGTTGTACTGATTGCATTCTCTGATTCAAGCCCTGCAAGTCGTCACGAAGTCCGCTGACATCGAACACCGTCCCGCCAATATTACCACTCAACACATCGGCCGGTAGCCCAATCTGCATCGAGGCAATGGATGACCAATCGATCGGGTTCAGCAGCTTAGGGTATTCACTGGCCAGCTTTTCAAAGAATTTGGATCGGTTGACCAACTCCTCATTGGCGATTCCGCCCAGAGCATTATTCTGATCTACGGTCAAAACCCGTTCTCCTCGGGTCAACATAGCCGGTACGGTATCAATCCCGTTGGCATGATTTCCTTCCCAATCGACGTATTCGGTACCGGTGACATACCCGATTCGTTTCAGTTCCTCCTCGGCGGCAATAATGCCATCGATCAACCCGTTGATCCACCTACGCTGTAGCTCCTCCGTAGTCTTGAGTTCGGCCAATTCATTCTTTAACGCCGTGGCATCCTGACCTGCCCCTTCAGCCTCAGTAATCTGTTTCTCTTTGGCGACTATTTTTGCTTTTTGCTCATTATTAAGCTGCTCCCATTCCGCCTTCTTTTGCTTTCCGGCTTCAATCTGAGCCGCCAACTCCTCCGCCCGTTCCATTTTCTCAATAACCTCACTGCGACCACCGGTGCCATTGAGCGAATTAATTTGTTCCTCAATCTCGTTGATCGCATCATTGATTCGGTTCTTATTGATGAACCAGCGTTTACTGCGTAGCAGGGCCTGTTCCGCACGCATTTCGGCAATCATGGTCTGTTTCTTGATGTCCAATATCTCAAATTCCAGTTCAATCCTCAGTTTGGCATAGGATCGGTTCTCCGCTTTAATCTGCTCCGACGTCTCCTTGTCCTTCGCCGCAATCTGGTCTTTGAGGGCATTGATCACCGCGGCCGTTTCTTCCTGATTCTTTTTAATCAGATCCTGCGTCTCTTTGTCCTTGGCCGCCATCTGATCTTTCAACACGGCTACGGCATCGGCCGTCTCTTTTTCCAGCCCCTTGATTTTATCCGCTTCCTGCGCTTTGGCTTCCTGATTAGCCAGGCTGATCTCTTTGGTTTTATCACCGATGGCCTGCTGATATTCCGCATGCTTGTCCGCAATCAGTTTTTCAAACGCATTCAGGATCTGAGTCCGCTCATCGGCGGAGGAAGCGTAAATGAGCATCGTATTGATGAAAATGAATTAAATAAAATTATAAAAAGTGGTGTAAAACTTGATGAGGATCCTTAACAAACCACTAATGAAGCTAGGTTAGCTGCCGTCCTATATCAACGTATTAACCACTGGTTTGCTAGTGGTTACCATTATCATAATCTGCTCGGTTATAGCAATTCATTTGATGAAAAACTAAGACGTTTTTTAGAAACAGAAGTTGAACCGATCATTAAATACCTACAGGACAGTTTAGAGGAGGTTAATTTTACACTGTATCTGTTAGAAAAGTATAAAGCTCGAACAGAATGGTTCACTCGTCAAAACCTAGTAACGAAATACCAAACAGCAACGAAGAGTTACGAGGAAATTTTTGAAGATGACTTACGTTTGTTTTTATTCGATCAGGGAGTTGACTATCCTTTTTCAACCCCTAAATCATCATCAGGCCGAGCCTATATTATTGGTAATCTGGATACTAACGATCCATTAGTACTTGAGATTAAAGTATATGATACTGCGAAGGCTTATCGTAAAAACCGCATTATTGATGGATTTGGGCAGATAGTAAAGTACGCTAGCAACTACAATAAAGATGTAGGCTACCTAGTTGTCTTCAACTTAGATAATATAGAGATTAAAATTGTTACTAGTGAACCTAAGGAAAACGAAGCGTTTCCAAATAGAGTCATATTTAATGACAAAATCTATTTTATCATTTTTATTAACCTTAATTCTGACCAAACAGCCAGCAAGCAAGGCAAAATTAAAATTGAAGAAATTAGGGAGGGAGAGCTTTTCGATCAGGTAAAAGGTTAATAATGAGGCATTTATTATTTTAATGAAAAATTGTATCATAGGGTTTTTAGCATTGAGCATCATCTGGACCAGCGCATCCCCTCAGCCTTCGATTCAACCGGTTACACCAGCTGGGTCTCAGTCCCAACAGTCGATCTTACCTCAATTTGTCAACGCCCCTGATTCAACCTTCACCTGGACTTTGATAAAGCGGGTCGAATCCCCTCAGGGCACCTTCTTATCCCTATTCCTGCAATCCCAGACTTGGCGGACCATTCCCTGGAAGCATCGGTTGTACGTCTTTTCCCCCCCTGCTGTTTCTACCCAGACAGGATTTCTCACCTTACAGACGGACTTCGATACTAATCAGGCTCAAGCGGCACTTCAGCAACTTGCCATGGAAACCGGTGTGCCCTGCGCGATCCTATGCGACATTCCCAATCAACCTCTATTTGATGGAAAGGAGGAAGAAGAGTTGATCAATTACACCTTTGAACAATTCTTGGCAACCAAAGACGCCACCTGGCCGCTGCTTCTCCCCATGGTGAAAGCAACGGTTCGAGCAATGGATGTACTGCAAGCAGCCAGCCAACAACATCACCTGCCATTGCTCAAGCGATTTATGGTGGCGGGCCATTCCAAAAGGGGCCATACGGCCTGGCTAACGGCCGCTGTTGACAAACGTGTAGTCGGTCTCATCGCTCAGGGGTTCAATACCTTGAACTCAGCGGCTCAGATCCCGCATTATTTTGCCACCTATGGGGCGTTGGATCAATCAGCTTTGGCAGCTAAACACGTCATTGAACAAATCAATACCCCAGCGGGCCAGCAGCTCCTGAATATCGTGGATGCTTATACGTATCGTCAGCAGTTAACGATGCCCAAGCTGGTCATTGTCGGCACGAACGACGATTATACACCCGTCGACGCGTTGAATCTGTATTGGCCCGGTTTATCCGGAAGTAAGTCCGTGCTTTCCTTACCGAATACGGGACATGTAGGAGCCAATCACGATGCCCGGCTTTATCCGACGGCGTACGCTTTCATTGAGCGTGTTTCCCAGGGACAACCCATGCCGACCGTAGAAAGCACACTTGATCCAACACCGTTAGGGTTTCGGTTGGTGGTTACTACAAAAGATTCCGCGGTATCGGCTCGCGTTTGGATTGCTCATTCGCCAACGCGTGATTTCCGGAATGTCCAGTGGGAAATGAAACCAATTACACTGATGAATTCCACCACTGGCCAAAATCCTACCCGGCACCAGTATCAATTTGACTTAAAAAAAACGTCGTCTGAGAATCAGGCGATCATTGCCGAAGTTGAGTTTGCGGATTCAACACGGCGGTTTTGGCTGTCAACGATTCCGTATGTATTGAATGCACGATGATTTATTGCGAACTCTTGGCTTAGGGTAATGTAAAGATCTGTTTAGGGCAGGCCGTATAGACTGTGGATTATTAAAAAGAAGGTTTTGTAAGCAAGAAGAAGCCTCGAAATCCTCCAGCGCTGCTAAATATCGATTAAAAAATCCGACTGATATTAATCAAAATATATTGGTAAGATCTGCAATGTGCAGATCTTACCAATTCCTCCTGTATTTTAGGGATGTACGATTACTTTTTTCGACATAACCCTGTTGCTGGTTTTCACCGAAATAAGGAAGATGCCTCGTGCTTGTGAAGCCATATGAATTGCCTGCGAGTGGTTACCTTCTCCAAGAAAGGATCTTTCATGCCAGGTCTTTCCTTGGAGATCGGTTATGGAAAGGTTGGCTCGCTGGCCAGGCTCAACATAAAAGTTAACCTTGAAATGCCCTGTACTGGGATTCGGTGAAACGACTAACCCATTTTCTTGAATGGCTCCATCGATCCCAATTCGTCCACCGGGTTTTGAATATGCAAACGGCTTTTCGTAGACACTACTGCCATCTCCACTACAGTTGGTAGGATAAGCTCGTAAAGTGTAGTTTCCGGAAGGAACCGAAGACGGAATATCAAAAATCACTGTCGAACTGCTCGGGTTGACATTTGCCGAAGCCAGAATCGTACTGCCATTTTTGAGTTGCCAGGTCATAGAGGATGCACTACAGGAGCTAAATACGTACTGGCCTTTCATTTGACCACTGATCTGGCTGGCTGACATCAACGTGTAACCACAATTACAAACGGGTGGTGCGGCCGACTGAATGACCGTAACACTGGGCGTAGCTCCCCCTCCTGAACTTATTACCGTAGCGGTGCCGGAACGGGTGCTCCCCGTTGTGTTAGGCGAAACACTCAACGTAAATGTTCCATTGTTAATGCCACTGGATGGACTAACGGTTAGCCAGGATGAGTTACTGCTGACCGACCAATTGACATTGCTGGTTACAGTGATGATTTGAGAATTTGCATTGGCATCTGGCGACCAGGTAGTAGGACTTATGGTAAGGCCACCGGTGGAAGGCTTAGTATAGGCAAAGGGTTTTTCGTAGACACTGTTTCCGTCACCACTACAGTTCGTCGGAACCGCCCGCAAGGTATAATTGCCGGATGCCACCGTCGACGGAATAGAAAACGTAACTGTTGCACTGCTAGGAATGACATTGCCCGAAGCCAGTATGGTGCTGCCATTTTTGAGTTGCCAGGTCATGGCTGACACATTGCAGGAGCTGAATGTATATTGCCCTTGCATCTGACCGCTTACCTGACTGGCTGACATCAATGTGTAACCACAGTTACACAGAGGTGTGCTTCCCGTTACTGTCACCGTCGCTTCTCCACTTATTAAACTGGTGCAATTGTTAATCGTACACCGTGCCGAATACGTGGAGGTAGTTGCCGGGCTTACATTTAGGCTGGTGCCTGTACTCCCATTAGACCAGGTGATTGTTCCGCCGACGCAGCCTGAAGCGGTTAGTGTTTGGGTTTGTCCGGCTGATATACTGCTGGATATGGGTGAAATTGTGGGGGCAGCCGGAAGCGTTGTACAACAGACCGTTCGACCGAAGGCCGGAATAGGCGTGCTTCCATTTAAGAACCCACCAGCCGTTAATTTGCTAAACCAGGCATCCGCTAATTCAACTAAACCCGTTTGATTAAAATGCGTACCATCGACACGATTATTTAACAAATCAGTATTGGGCCCAAGCCAGTTGTTAGCCTCACCAGCCACGGTGCTTTGCGCATTTGTTATTGCTGCATTGGGTGACACCCCATTGCTTTTACTAGCCTGAGAAATGACCCAGGGTAAATTGATTGTTACGCCCATATCCGCTTTGGAATGAACCCGCGATTGAGAAATTAAATTTCGCAACTTCGATTCATAAACGCTCTGAGCCGTATTAAGAGCACCATCAAATTCACCCTGATGCCATAAAACGGCACGAGCGCCATTGTATTTGCGGTCTGCAAACAAGGTTTTTAAATTGTAATAGGGATACGTTTCAATGGTGCTGATCGAATTTTGCCATAACCGGCAGACTTTCGTTCCGTTAGCTCCAGTAGACCAGTCATCAATGGTAGTCCCTGACCAACCTGCCTGATAGATAGCAATCGGAACATTCCAGGTCTGTACTAATTTTTCTGCTAACCTTCTCCAGTGAGCAACATAGGTGGAATTTGGGTCGGAACCATCAGCTCCTGCCGGGAATAATGTTGTGTTATTGGGATTGGTAATGCAAGCCGGATAAGGCGCATTTAAGTGGACTTGTGTAAAATCTTTATTGTTTTCAAACCGGATCCAATTGGCTAAACTGGCCTCTAAAGTGGCTGGAATCGGAACATCTCCTTTACCTGTCGTATTAGACTGCCCGGCCACATAAAAAACTTCACCAACACCCAGACGGCGATAATCGGTTTGTATTTGATTATTATCCTGGCGTCTTATTTTGATTCGGTACATCCCGTCGCCTACATTCACAATCACCCTTTTATACACCCCCCCAACACCAGGATACGGATCGCAGGAATAGGATGTCCAATTCTGAATAATGGTAGTGGATGTAAGTGCCAGATTCGTATACTTCTCAACAAGAACCTGCACTTGTGATAATCCGGCATCATTAAAAGTGAATCCAATTTCTAATCCCGCTCCCTGGCCAACCCCACAGCGCTGAAAGATGGTGCCGTCCTGGCCCGGTAATGTAATTGATTGTCCAAAGTTGGCGATACTTACAAAAAGTAAGTAGATAACTAATAGAGACTTTTTCATATACTTTTTTTAACGTTGAAAGTGAGATAGTTTTTCAAAGGTGAGCCAGTTACATCAGGTAATTAATCTTGCTGAATCCGATGATGATTACTTGGAAACTTTGCGACCCTTTTAGAAATGTCCAATGCAATTATCAGACAAACAGAATTTAGGCGATTAGTAGGGGGTGGGCGTACGACGAACGATGCCATAAGAAGTAATAAAAAAATGTGGATGTAAAAAGGGCACTTTTATTAGAGAGAAAAGTGCTTAGTTGATTGTATGAAAATATGTATTTTACTCAAAAGCCCTTCCCCGATTGGGTCTACTTGAGATTAGTCTAAAAAAAGAAGCTCCCCTTCCAAATCTTGTAATTTTTAAAGTTAAATAGTTCTCAACCAACTAGTTGTTGGCATTACACTGAGATATATTGCATAAGAGAGACCGCGTTGTTTATTGCCCAGCGGCTTTTCTGTATTTGATCTGATTCCAGGCGAAGTGTTGCAGTATCTGCTAATAATAATTCGAAGGTAGGCCGATTGAATGAAATTGATTTTTCAGGTTCGATATTAAACTGTAGGAAATGCGACTTCATGATTTTCTCAAATTCTTTCAAAAGGCCACTGTGTATGGAGGGAAAAGTGTTAATAACACGGTTTTCAATTTTAGAAAGTCTTACTCTTTCCGATCTATATAAATTCCATCCTGTAATTAATTTACAAGCGCCGTAGAATAGGGACAACGAAGGATAAAACGTGAAGGATGGGATTTAGCCGCTGAGCATATTCAGAACGACCAGCCATGGAACAAGCAACTGTGGCCAACCTGCCGCTGCCTTTTGACAAAGCAATAACTAACCTATGGAGCCGGAATTTATCATCGTCTTTGGGCCCGGCGCCCAGTACCTGGCTCATGAGCAACGGGATGTAGAATCCTATATCATTTAGGTTCGTACCAGTCTGGAAAAATACCGATTCGTTGTCTCCAGTGAATGCTTTTCAATACCCTGACTAATACACTTACCCAGCAGGAAGCTGAGGAGGTTCGTCAGCAGGTCTTGTTGGCAAATTCCGATCAGGCTTCACTTTAAAGCAAAATGCCACATTTAAAACGGGTTAAGGCTAGTCAAAAAACTTAAAAAGATATTCGTGTAACATTATTGCTCGAACTGCTTTTTTGTGTAGTTTATGGAAGTAAACCAGTAAACAACAACCCAGATGGAAAACGCAGAAAACCAATCTCCCAGATTGTCAAATGCCAAGCTAATTGGCCAGGTCCAACCAGAACATTTTGCCGATATTCCTTTTGTAAGCCCTGATATCCTTCCGGAATTCATCAAGCAGGGTATCAAAGTCGTTGAATACTCGTATCCCTATTTTCTGGGCATGGTTAACCCGGTAACCGTTACCAATCGGCACATTATTTTTGAAGCCATCGACGATACCATGAAACCAGCAATCAGACAGGGTGATAAAGTATTAGGCTACATCCTTACCAACGACGACTTAGATTCCATGAAGGAAGGGATGTATATTTTCATTGTTAATGATCAGCTCGTGATGCGCAGGATCCGGGAGAATACGCTAAAGTCAAACGGAACCCTTCTCTTATACACGGATGATGCGGAAGCCGCTCCAATTGTCGCTACGTTGGAAAATACGACCGCTATCTGGCAAGCTCAGGGAAGTATGTCTTCGGTCAATTAACCACCTTAGTTAATCAGATGAAATCACGCTTTACGCTTTTGTTTCTGCTCGTCTGGACACTTGCCTTTGGGCAAGTCCCTTCTACCTACCAGCCACAGAAACAGAAGCGTAAAGCAAAAGCCGTCCCGACCGTATTAATCTGCCAGAGCCGGTCTGCATATGCCTATCACCAGTATGAATGTCACGGGCTGGCCAGATGCCGCAGTCCGATTGCCCGTGTAACAGTAGCGCAGGCCCGAAGTATGGGTTACGTTCCTTGTAAAAACTGTTACTAAATTTAAGTCCGATATTACCTCCTTAACCCAATTAACATCTTAATCCAAGCGATAAGAGTTGCTTGGACTGTTGGTACCTATCTCAAACTAATTGTGGACACGGGCCACACTATACGGTGAAGGAGAAAACAGGGCACAACAATTAAGTGTAGCTGAAACTGAATTAAACCAGAAATGTCCCCAAAGCGGTAAATACCTTTCTGATTAGTTTTTCACTCATTGGGTTTTCAATAATAGAGTACCAAGAAAGGAGCGTTTAATAAAAATCGAGTGATCCCCTAAAAAGCGTTATCTGAATAGCTTTAGCTCTAAAATGAAAATGCCAGAAGGTCGTTTTGCCTATGACACACCTTGTAGGCAAAACATTACCTTATGAAACCCGCTTCCTTTTTAATCCTTATCGCTTCAATAAGCGGACTGCTGGCTTGCAAAGATTGTGAATGCAATTGTGAGCCTAAGTATGAGTATGACCCCACTAACCCAAAGTACATTTGCAAAGCCCCAGAGGTCGCTAAAAACCTGATCGGATCGTGGAAATATGAAACCAATATTGATTCAGCATCCAGAATCCGAACCGGGTATATAACATTCGACTCCACCAATCGGGTACTTGATCCTGATTCTTTGTTTGAAAATACCCTCGATGGAGCAAGCCTCCGGCCGGTCATTGCCAAAGAATACCGGATAAATTCGAATCAGTTAGAAGTAAATTTATATGTTAATTACCCCCGTGATGGGAAAAGAGTCGGCCAAGGTTGGCGATTTGTAATAAAACAAAATGAGTGCTCCCGAATTCGTTTAGAACTTCCACCTCCAACTAATGATCGATTCTATCTTACTCTTACACGCTGAGTTAATTCGGCCTCTAATAAGCTGGGTCGGGGTATAACAAGCAGAAATACATTTTTTGTTTCCTGAAAAGCCCGATTGAAGAAGCAGACATATTAAGGCCCCATCGTCTCAATTGGGAGCGTTTTTTGAGATGGTGATCCGACAAGACCTTGGCCGTGAAAAGTGTCCAATTAAATCGTAGCGACCAGCACCAACAGCAGGATTAACGATTACTCAACATCTCGGCCATAGGTGGCCAGAAATCCTCCCATAGCGATGACAACAAACGTACCTAATCCGGCCCACATGTAACCGTTGACCCAGCCAGCTTCATACCCCTGATCCCGGATGGAAAAATAAACCCAGAGATAGGGCGATACGTAGCTATACGCCCAGGATTTAATCACTAACCCAATCAGACTAACGAACACGCCAAAAGCCGCCGGAACAATGAAATTTCGAAATCGGAAACTTAAGTAAAACTGAATGGCTGTCATGCCTAATCCGATCAGAAACGTTTTCCATATGTTTCGTACCAGCATCCAACCGTCAGTTGAGGGATTTATGTCTAGTCCTGGTCTGAGCCAGTTTAGCAGCCAACCCGCCACTTCTCCAAAGACAATCAGGGCTAGTGAGCTAAGCAGCAATAGGCCGACAAAAAAGAAAAGCTTACTGGAGTAGATGCTCCATTTGGGAATTGGTAAACTGTAGATATGCTTCCAGGCATTAGCCTGATGTTCAAGCGCACTCACCAGCGCGGACTGCAAACTAATGTACATGGGCAACATCAGCATCGTCCACATGACCATCAGGTGAAAGGCAAAAAGCTGCCAGGCTGTATGCTCGTGTTTTTGCTGAAGGATACTTTCCCCATGAAAATAATACGCGGCAAAATCTAAGGAAGCCGTTAAAAGGGGAACCCCGACTGAAAGCCAAAGAATCATTGTACGGTGTGTTTTGAGCTGTTCAACGCGCAGTCCTCGGGCGAAATAGGTAAAGTCAGCTGTCATGATTGGGTTTAGTTCGTATGGTTGGTTAAGCTCAAAAATAAATCCTCCAGCGTGTCTGCTTGTGGGTGTATCCTGTACACCTCAAATCCCTGCTGGACAAGTAGTTGATTGATTTGAGCTGTTTGCGATGGCCCTTCAACAGATAGTAGTATCTGGTTAGAATTGATCGGCTGGACGGCATAGTTAGCTCTACTAAGCAAAGCTATGGCTCGCTCGGGATCTGCCGTTTGCAAAATCAGTCGAGTTGCTTGCATTTGCTGCAATTGACCAGGATTTCCTTGAAACAGGACACGGCCCTGATGAATGATGGCCAGATGAGTGGCCATCTTTTCGATTTCGCTCAACAGATGGGAGGACAAAAAAATGGTTTTGCTGAGGTCCTTGTTCAGCCGGATGAGCAGGTCACGAATGTCACGGATACCAGCCGGATCGAGGCCATTGGTCGGTTCATCTAAGATCAACAGGTCTGGATCACTCAGTAAAGTCATCGCCAGGCTTAATCGCTGTTTCATGCCCAGCGAATATTCCCGCACGCTTCGATGGGCATCGGACGTTAGCTGAACGATTTCCAGCACCTCGTCAATGCGTTTTTTAGCTACCTGGAGGAGTTGGCGGGTGAGGTCTAGATTTGCATAACCCGACAGGTGGGGATACAGCGATGGGGATTCAATTAAAGCCCCAATCTGTCGGAGAATGAATAGCCGGTGCGTTTTGATGGACTCTCCGAACATAAAGATGTTGTTTTCCCGAGAGCGAATCAGACCCAGCAAGAGCCGGATCGTGGTCGTCTTTCCAGAGCCATTCGGCCCCAAAAATCCGAAAATACTGGCTGCCGGAACGTCTAACGACACCCCGCTGAGCACGGGACGCTCGCCAAATGAGTAAGTTAGTTGCTTGGTCTGAATGATGGCTGTCGACATGGTTTCGCTTTGTTTCGATTCAAAACAACCACCTCACCGCCAACCAAAAAAAAGAAATAGACCGATAGGGCAAACACATCGACAAACGCATAACTGGCTTCGCTTTAAAAATTCGTCGGCAAAAAAAGCCTGTTGAGCGATGAATTGGAACGTTCCGGGTTAAACGTATCCATCGCTATCGAATAATCACTAAACTCGTGGTCAAATGGCAACTCTTTTTCCCAACGACCGTTTCAAAGGGCTACTCCGTTATGGCCTACCCATGCTTCATGGCCTGGGCTGGCTGCTTTACGTCGGTATGGTGGTCTACGTCGTAATACCACGGGTCAGTTTGCCTTTTTTTATGGGGTATCAAGGCAGTTACCTCCTGAGTCAGGCCGTTGCCTTTTATGTTGCCTACCTCTACACCGTACCCCGATTACTGGCCCGGCAGAAATTCATCCTCTTTTGGATCTTTACGCTATTTCTGCTGATCGGCTTGTCGGTAATCACGGTTCTTTTTTACAATTGGATGAGTCTCCATACGTCAGGTAGTGAATTTCAAGCCAATCCCATCACCTTCCAAAAACGAACGCCGGTTCGGTTTTTAGGATTAATTATCGTAACGGGTCTAGCCCTGCTTAGTCGATTGGGTACGGATTGGGTCACGTATCGGCAGCAGCAGACGGAGCGGGAAAAAGAGTTCGTTCAAATCGAACTGGACCTATTGAGGGCTCAACTCAATCCGCATTTTTTGCTCAATACCCTCAATAGCCTGTATGCCCTGTCGTTGAAACAGTCACCCCAAACGCCAGAGGTGATCATGAAGCTCTCCTTGTTGATGCGTTATTTACTCTACGAAACAGCTGACAACCTAGCCCCTTTAAGCAACGAGTTAGAAGCAATTCAACATTACATCGATTTGCAGGAATTGCGGTTATCGGCCCCTGGAGCCATCCAATTTACCCACACCGGCCCCGTTGAAACGACCCAGATTGTCCCCTTTCTACTGTTACCGCTAGTCGAAAATATGGTTAAACATGGCCGACTGCCGATGATTATTCAAGTGGTTGTCACGGATCATCGGTTGACCTTTCACACTCGAAATGGCCTGCGCGATCATTCGGCTCTTGATTCGATAGGCGGCATTGGTTTGGCTAATTTGCGCAGACGCCTTCATTTACTTTACCCGTCTCAGCATCAGCTGGTTAGTTCGACCGAAAAGGGCTTTTTTCAACTCGAGTTAACTCTTACCTGGTAAGCACCCTATGATACGATGCATCGCTGTTGATGACGAAGCGCTGGCGCTGGAAGTCATCCAGAATTATATCGAGAAATTGCCGGATTTTCAGCTAATTCGGAATTGCCAAAGTGCGCTGAGCGCTCTTCAGCTACTAACTCAAACGTCGGTCGATCTGATGTTTTTAGACATCAATATGCCGGATCTGACGGGGCTTCAATTGGTACGCACGTTGAAAGACCCGCCGTTGGTGATTCTGACGACGGCTTATTCGCAACATGCACTGGAAGGCTTCGAACTGGATGTCGTCGATTATTTGATAAAACCCATTCCCTTTGACCGCTTCGTGAAGGCGGTTCAGAAAGCGCAACTGCGGCTGCTAACTGCCGAATCGATGTCCAATAAAGGGCTTGAAGCGCCGGTGCTGGACGAGTCGGAATTCATTTTTATTAAAACGGAATACAAAACTGTTCGTATCGACATAAAGGAGATTGTTTACCTGGAAGGCAAGAAAGATTACGTGCAGATTCACACCAACCAGACCCGGTTCATGACCTTACTCCCCTTAAGTCGATTAATGGAAAAGTTACCGGCTCGTCAGTTTGTTCGGGTGCATCGCTCCTTTGTAGTCGCAGTAAATCGAATTGATAGCATTGAGCGCAATCGAATCCACATTGGACAAGTTCTGATTCCCATTGGTGAGCTATACCGGGACGAATTGATGAAACGAATTGGCTAAGCTAGGTCGGGATTAGTGACATTTGGGAGTAATGTGCTACGAATGATAATGTTTCGTAAAACGCCCGTTTTCCAAGGACAGTAGTCCATCCTGCTACATAGTCATCCTCGGCATAATTCAACAGTCTCAACCGGGTCGCCGGAGCGATTGCCATCTCCTGAATCTACGTTCCATTTTCAGTGACACAGATGAGTTTGTATCCCAAACTCAAGTAGAGAAAACTTTACGTTATAAATTATCAAAAGCTTCATCAATCAACTCATTCTCAAACGACGCCAAATACGTCTGCGTAATGCTTTCCGTCTGGTGGCCCATCGCCTCACTGATCACCGCAGTCGCTACTCCGGCATGCTTTAACGCCGTCGCAAACGAGTGTCTGGCCACATAGGTTGTCAGCACGACATCGATTTTGGCCATCTTCGCCAATTCCTTCAGATCCTTATTCATCTGCCCTAGCTTCTTATGAATCCGGTTTTTAATTTGTAAAGGCGTGACATGTACACCTCTTTCCAGAATTGGAAAAACATATTCGTCAGCACCTGCCCCCGTAAAAGGCCGATAATAATCCAGAATCGCTTTGGCGGGCTCCGATAATTTGAAGTTGAACAAATGCCCGGTCTTTTGGCGCTCGTATGTTAAGCGCCCACCCTGAACATTTTTGTGAGTCAGGTTGGCCAGATCGATGAAGTTGATACCGGCGCCGTAGTAACTGAATAAAAACAGATGTTTTGCCAGCAGTAGGCGAGGAGTAGATACCTCCAGTGCGGCAATGGCTGCAATATCGGCTTTACTAATGGCCCGCTTCCGGGTCCGTAAGTCAAACTGGCTAATTTTGAATTCCTTAAAAGGGTAATGTTTTTCAGCTACCAATCGGCGCTTGATTGCCTGGTTATAAACCTGGCGTAGGGTCCTGAAATAAACTGCCATGGAAATTTCGGCCAGTCCCCGTTCGGCCAGATGGACCCGGAAATCATCCAAGTAGGCCGGTGTCAGATCGGTAAACAGTAAATTCTCCGGACTGCGGTTTTCGGCCTTTTCAAAGGTCAATAACGCACCACGCAAAGTACTGATCGTCGAGGCTGAACCGAGCCGTTTTTCACGGGTAAAACGCTCGATGACCTCTTCGACAAATGAAAAGACTTTAACCTTCCGGATAATCTTGGCCACCTGAGAAGCAACCGTTGTGGCGGAAAAGGGTGTATCTTCCTGGCTGAGGTCTTTGGCAGCCTTTGCGTATTTTGATTCCCAAACCCGAATCGTTTCTTTGATTCGGTTTCGATCCGGGTGTCCGCGCCGGGGTTCGTTCTTTTCCTCATCCCAATATTTTAATTGGCAACTCTCTCCAATTGAGATATATTTACGCTTACGGTCTTTGGTAATTCGCAGCATCAACGGATGTGATCCGTCGGCCAGCGTCTTCGATTTATACAGGATCACACGGACACCCGCATCACTATCTTTATGATCAGTGGTTTTGCCCATTGATTAATTCCGGTTTACACAAATCTATATAAATAACCAGAACTAACCAACAGTAACCACTAGTAAGAATGTCGTAAATACGCTGATTTTGAATATATTGGATGGTATTGAATTTTAACGAATAGGAAAAGGTCAATGACTTTTAATCACTGGGTCGACAGTTCGAACCTGTCCGGGGTCACTTGGAAATCAAGCAGTTATGTGTGAAATCATAGCTGCTTTTTTTGTTGGTTTAAACATTGGTTATTAACAACTCTGCTATAAACTCGATCCATAAATAGCCTTGTTAAATTCCCGTACTTCTTTTCCTCCATTAAACCATGATGGCTATGCTTTCCAATAACCGCACCGGAGATATTTTACAGAAATACTGCCTTTGGTTTTTACTGGTCGTGCTCTTGACTATACCCTTGCCAGGCCGTGGTCAAGTGAATAAGGAAGAAGATCAAGTGAAAAAAGTAGTTGTCGATGCTTTTCAGGCAATTGCCGATCTCGACTTGCCCAAACTAAGAGCCTATTGCCAAACGGATTTCAGCCTGCTTGAAGACGGACAAGTGTGGACCATTGATACGTTGGAGAATCGCTTGAAGCCCAATCAGGGCAGTGGTATGAAACGGGTAAATACCATTGATTTTATCAAGGTCACGGTTAAAGGACCGGTGGCGTGGGTGAGCTATCACAATACCGCCGATATTTCAAGAGCTGGAAAACAACGGCAGGTTCGCTGGCTTGAAAGTGCCGTGTTGGAGAAAACGAATGCAGAATGGAAATTAGCATTGCTTCATTCTACGGTTCTAAATCTAAAGAAGTAAAGCCATCCAATCTGAATAATCGTTGAGCTTCAGCAAGTGTCGAATACCTACAAAATCACGGCAGACTCAATATGGATGATGGTGAAAAAATCGATCTGGACGCCTTGCTGGAGGAAATGAAACGGGGTCAGGAGCACACCCTTGCATTCCTGCGCGAACGAGGCCACGAATTGGACTTAATAGAATGGTTACGGGTGCCAGAATATGCAGAAAAGTATGGCATTACTCCCCAAGTTGTGGAAGACTGGATTTCGGCGGGCGTAATACCCACCAACTGCGTTGACGCCATACCAATTAAACACGGCATTCGGATAATTATTGATCGGCCGTATCAGTAATATTTTCTCAAATACCTAGGGCGACGTCCCGACAAAACCGACAAAAGTATATTATCGGTGGTTCGGGGCGTTAATATCAACGCCCCGAACCATTAGCAAGTCATAAAGGAATGGCTAATCAAGACAATTCAGAAATGGGAGACAGTCAGAGTTGGTTGTTTACTCGAAACGAAGCAAATCGCTGGTCATGGCACCTGTCAATCGATGGCAAATACGCGAAAAGCTCTGAAACTGACTTTGAAACAGAGCAGGAATGCAAAGCCAATGCAATTAAGAACGGCATGACAGATTTTCCATACCTACCCACGGCAATAGTATCATAAACAGCATATAGGTATGGATTCCACCTCACCACATGCTTCAGCATACCCAGAAACAAGCTGAAGAAAAAAAGAAGATTTTTTTAGAGCTTCATTTCATGCATTTTCTACATACTTTGATTTTCCACTGTGCATGAGTGTATTGCTACCGAAATAGATAAGGGTTTTACTGATGGAGCGACTCCTCAAACCAATAGACAATTTTCGTTTCATTAAATTATATTAACCAAGTTTCATAAATTTCCAAGACGTTCTCCTAACTCTACTTTCGATGCGTGTTTTTACTTATTATCTCTACTTTCTAATATTATCATTCGTATTTCCTCTAAAAAGCAAAGCTCAGAATTATTTAAATGCGCTAACTTATCGATTTGATCAATCAAGTATAAATCCTGCATTGATCAGTCCAAAAGCAAGGATTTCGGTGCGGGCTTCCCATAGTTTTATCGGTACGAACATTCCGATGCCAATACTGTCATCCTTCCTTGTAGCTCCTTTTCCCCATACGATTCATTCAAAGGTTAGTATACAGGCCTGTTTGCGCAAGCTCAAACTGGACTTAACAGTCGGTCGGGGATTTGATTTTGTATCGACCCAGGTTTACAACGATGAACTTCCCCAACCTCAGCGCTACTTATATGATTACAGGTCCTTGCAAAGATTAATTGGTCTAACCGGCGGCTTGTCCATCCCTATTTGGAGCAGGAACAAAACCGAAGTAATTGGAGGCTTCCAGTTTAGCTATGGACATAGCTCTAATCACTATTTATCCAGGGTTTTGGGGTTTTACCCTGAAATTATTGGGTATCATAACGTTTCTTTCTATGTCCATCTTTATAGCAGTTCGGATCCTTATTTACGTGCTATCCGTAACAATTTCAATGGTGGCATTGGATTAGCTATCCGAAACCCTCACTTTACAGTGGGCATTGCTTACTTGGATATACTAAAAAACACATTCCCCATTGTGCCCTTTCTTACGATCCATCAACTACCTTATGATGTTGGCAACGATGTTTTGAAGGAGATTACATTTCCCAAACGTTTTACCGCTTATGCGGAAGGGCATATTTCTCTTGGCCAACAATTTATAGTAAGCCCCGGCGTCTACTTCCGCTCATTTTCTCAAAAGATTCAGGACCACTCGGATGTTACCTCCTTAACCGATGTAAACCTGGATGTGCGGTATAAAGGCTGGCTAAGGGGTGGTTTTGGCATTTGGAGCCTAAACGGTGAACAGCAATTAAAGAATGCTCTGGTAGAGTTAAGCCTGGGCAAACGATTGCAAGTAGGCTATTCACAAATATGGGGAGAGGTTTACAAAAATAAGATTCACCAAGGCTCTATTCGGTATTTAGTGGGTGCATTGGTCGAAACGAACCGGTAACCCATTACCTCCCATTCACAAACAACTCGTTTTATGAACTACTTTTTAGGATAGGTTCCTTAGTTGCGGGAGTTTGTCATGTAAAAGAGTTGGATGAGCCGCAGGACGATGCTGTCCTCACTTTTACTCCCTAAAGGCTGCCCGCCTTTTCCGATGCGTAGGCTCGTCAAGTCTTTCAATTCAGTCGCTGACAAGGTCCTGTAACCCATCGACCAATCGCCGAAGGAGCGTTTGGCAATGGCTTTGCTGTATAAAGGCGTTACATTCAGATGGCGGGTATCCTGACAAATTGTTGCATACAATGCTTTCACTTTTTCTTTCGGTCCCTCCAGGGCTTGAATAATACTGCCGTTGAAGTATAGTAAAATACCGGTGATCCCTCGCTCATTATTGTTCTTTCGGCTTAAGTGCAGGATGGCAGTTAACTCCTCGTTGGAGAGTAATGCTTTTGAAGAACTCAGATAGACAATGCAATAGTCCATTGATAAAAAATGATGAATTCAACCGAATAGAACAAAAAAGATGCCGGTTCAGTCAGAACACGAAGAAAGCTAGTAAATAGCCAGGTAGACCTCCCAAAAACAAACCCGGCTAAACGGTAGCCGGGTTGTTCCCCTAACAGTATTATCTATCCGCAAACTTCGCCTTATTTAAAGAAACGGCCTGTCATGTTTGGGGCATTCATCATCATATTTGAGGCATTTTGAAAAGAAGCCCCACTTGATGCATTGAAAGCTTGTCTTCCTTTCAGTTCAGGCAATGTTTGTATTTATGAAACTCCAGGATCAGAAGGTTGCCATGAAAAATGGCTTGCGCTTCCTGAATTTCCTTAAACTCTTCCTCTGTCTCAACGGCATAAGGGTCTTGTATTTCCCGGTAGTCAGCGACCTCTTTGGAAATCCAGCAGGTCATCTCCGGATAAATTATTTGTATGTGTAAGTACCCCTAATTTCAGACAGTAACAATTAGAGTTTCTTCATTTTCAATCACCCTGTTTTTCCACTCTTCGGGCGTGAGATTACCCAGTGACTCATGGGGCCTTCTTAGGTTATATTCCTCCATCCAATCACTAGTCAGTTGTCGGACCTGATCAAGTTCAAAAAATAAATAGGCATCCAAAATAGCTTCTCGATACAGTCGATTGAAGCGCTCAACATAGCCATTTTGCATCGGTTTGCCTGGCTGGATATACTGAATCTCAATCGTCTCACCCTTACACCAAAGCTCAAAATCACCCGAAGTAAATTCTGGGCCATTGTCAGTTCGAATTGTCTTGGGCTTTCCCCGCTCTTTAATCACCCGTTCCAAAGTTCGGATGATCCTTTTGGCGGAAAGAGACGTGTCGATCTCAATCGCCAGAACCTCCCGCGTACAGTCGTCGATGACATTGAACGTCCGGAATTTGCGGTTGCCCACCATCGTATCGCTCATGAAATCCATGCTCCAGCTACTATTAATGACTGTTTGCTGTTGCAGCGGATGCTTCACGCGAGTTGGCAGCCTGCGTTTACCCCTGCGTTTTCTGTTCAGCTTGAGCAGTTTGTAAATCCTATACACCTTTTTATGATTCCAAGTCTGGCCAGATCTTCGAATGTAGGCGAACAGTTTCCGGAACCCATACGAAGGATGGGCAAAAGCCAAGTCTTGCAACACCTCAATCACTGCGGTGTCGTCCTTTTTAGTACTGTAATAGAATTGCGAACGCGGTAAAGAAACTAGCTGACAGGCCCTGCTCACGGGAATAGCTTGTTCAAGAACAATCTCTTCGGCTAATTGCCTTTTAGTGGCAGGGCCCAGCCTTTTTTTGTGAATAGATCCTTCAGGATTTGATTGTCCATCGCCAGATCGGCATACATCTTCTTCAGTCGAGCGTTCTCTTCTTCGAGATCTTTCAGACGTTTAACATCGGAGGCTTCCATACCGCCATACTTGCTTTTCCAGTTGTAAAAGGTGGCTTCGGAAATGCCATGTTCACGGCAAATTTCCTTGGTGGGGATGCCATTCTCCTGCTGCTTGAGGATCTTGACAATTTGGGATTCGGTGAATCGCGTCTTTTTCATAGGAATCAGTTTAAAATTAGCATTTTTCTCTAATTCTAAACTGTCCGAATTTCAGGGATACTTACATATGGCCAGCATTGTTTGTTACTTTGATTCCTGTTCTATAATAACCCGGATATGAAGGCGTTGCGGGTTCTTCCAATCACCTCCGGCCAGTTCTTTAAAGCTCGGATACCCAATCCGGGTCGGTTAAACTTTTCTCCATCATCACCCGCGCCTTCAGGTAGTTATCATTTTGGATATCTCCGCCCGCCATCTCTTCCAGAATAGCGAGGAGTGGTTTATAATCCGCCCGATTTAACGCGATACACCCAAGGTTGTACTCGACGCCCTGCCGCTGGTCACGACCGACTTCGGGAAGAATGGGACGCTGGGCCACCACGAGGCATTTGCTAAACGGCCCCATGATTTCAAGCAGTGCGTTGTACTTGATCTCTTTGTCATTGAATTTTTACCCCGCACCTGCTTGATCTGCGAGTCATTCATTGGCTTAAAGATTTTTGTGGAGAGGATCATGGCTAAGCGGCTGATGCAACGGTATTTTACATCGATACCAAATCAAATCTTGTCAAATCTTGATCACACATATCACCCATTCCGCAACCGGTCAATTAAAACATGCAGCGGCTGCTACCGGAAAATAAATCAGCCTGAACAACTGAATGCCAACATCGTTCTTACCGATAACCCCTGATAGGCGAAAGGACACTGGATAGTTTATTGAGAGGAGCAAAGGGTGGAAGAGAAGATACACAGGAAACCAAGAATACTGATTGTTGATGATGATGCTACTTATCGCCAACTGGTAACGCTTCAATTAACGAAAGCCGGTTACGAGGTATTGCTGGCCAGAGATGGTCAGGAAGCCATTAATTGGCTCCGCTCCGAGCAACGGCCCGATCTCATTTTGCTGGACCTGCTGATGCCCCGATTAAGTGGTTTGGACGTGATGGCTCTTCTCAGGACGTCGACTTGGAAAATACCTGTTATTTTGATTTCCGGTGCCGATTGGCTCATTGCCCGGCAGGGAACCAATGAAGCTCAGCCTGACGCTTTTTTATTAAAGCCTTTTTCAATGCAGGAATTATTGGGAAAAATAGAATCTATGATATATTTCTTTCCCAAAACAGACCTGGTCGACTAGCGAATGGATCAACTGGGGTGAAATGTTCAAAATGATCCGATTTGCCGCCCTTCTGTTTCTATTGTTCATTCCCGTTAGATGGCAGAAAGCCAACCAACCAGCTTCAGATGCAGTCTATTGTTTTATGACCTCTCCTCGAATTTCACCGGCCGGGTAAGTTACCGTGTGCAGATCAACATAGTAAAAACCGGCAACCAGACTGTCAACCTGAGCCTGCCTCAGCGGAAATGAGGTTCCTGTAATACTACCCGATGTGTTACTCCCCGTTGGAATAATGATATCAACCAGGCCCGTACCATTTACCCCCGAAGCCTGGTGCAGGTGAGCCACTACGGATGTGGCCGATAAATTTGAGTAGGAAAGGGAGTAGTCTAACACTTTTGTTGTCAGATCCAGTTTACCCGTAAACATACCAGTCGCCGACGTAATGATTGCTAATGGCTTTACCGAATTGCCATCGAGTGTAGCTTTCAGAGTGACTATGGAATCAAGGTGATCCTGGCAAGCTAGCAGGAGAAGCCCTAAGGCAAGTAGAGGGGAGAGAACCGTTCTTTTGAGGATCATAGAGGATCGAGTTTGAACATTCATGGAAAATCCTAACTAGTGCAAATTAATATTTTGTCTTTTAAATAGATGAACGAAGATAATTATATTTTTTGTCTTAAACGCAGTACAAACAACGGCTATTTGATATAAATAGTTGCTGACACTTTTTGACATTTATTATTTGAACGTGCTCAATGCTTCGAATCGTCATTTACCTGTTTTCTTCTGTTTTATTGCTCTTCGCTCCCTTCGCCTGCCGAAAGACGGACCAACCCGAACCGGATTCATCCGTACCTACCCGCGATGCCAACTTAGCCCTGGGAAACCCCAGCAATGCGGGGTCAACCAAGAAAATAGTTACCTCATCGAGCGGCCCGCTTATTCGCTCAGCTACAACCGCAGCACCGGTATTGCCAACTGGTGTTCGTGGCATCTGTCGAAAGCCTGGAAAGGATCAGCCAAACGATACAACGGCATATTCATACCGGATCGGACGCTACCGACGGGCTGGTATCAAGTCAGACACGATGGTTATTCCCTGAGCGGGTTTGAACGTGGCCACCGTAGCGAAGGCCCGGCTCTGCCCGTCGGACAATCGGGATTCCACCGCCGAGGAAAACCGGACCACTTTCTTCATGACCAACATCGTGCCACAGGCTCCCAGGCTCAACCGGGGTAGCTGGAACCAGTTGGAAGGCTACACCCGGAAATTGATAGAGGGCGGCAACGAAGCGTATATTCTTGCCGTCTGGGTACCCAACACGACCGGAGAACAGTCCTGGAGTAGCTACCGGGTCAGTGTGGATGAGATCGAAAGCAAAACCGGTTATGACCTGCTGGCCAATGTGCCTGATGCGGTTGAGTTGGTGATTGAAAAGCAGGCGGATAAGGTAATGGTGCTGGCGGTGGAGGGGTATCCGGTTTGGTGAGGGTTTATGTATAAACTCCCAGTTTCAAAACTCGTAAATAGCGGTAATTTCTATACGTTGATTGTTGGAATGAGTTTCTTTATTGAATAAGACAAATACTGACAATCAGCGAACTACTAAAGGGGCCGTTTTGTAGAAATTCAATCGCTCGTTTTATGGATACGAAACAGAAGCAACAATTCAATGCCATGTTGGTTGCATTGACGAAGATTGCAAAGGGCTATCACCCCTCCAACAGATTAAAACCCTACTTGCAGGTGATACTGTAATCAATGACTCGAATGGAATTTCTAGAACGGTTCTCACCCTTCTCATTATAACTATAATCTAGTATTATTTGACGCGTTACCTGACCGTTTCCGTCGAACAAATATCGTGATTCGAATTCCCGATAGCCCTTCGACTTGTCAATTCCCCAATACGTCGTTTCTCGGATTAGAAGGTTTTTACTCGCTTTGCCATTTGCTCCAAATCTTGAAGGAAGATTTGGCTTGGATAAATCATACTCATAAAGAGTGGTCTCTATAAAGTCGTATCCAGGTCGAGTGATCTTAAGTTTGACTATGTTTCCATTTTCAACGGTATACTCATCTACGCCATCATCATACATTCTCCAATCTGATAGCGATTGATACGGATAGGTGGTTTTCACGAGAAAGCCTTCGGTATTGTACTCATGTTTATAATCATTGTTGGAAATAATAGTACCCTGTTCGTTGAGTGGTAAAGGTATTTTAAATTCAGAAGTACCTCCTGGAAGGAAGGTTCGATATTTATTGAGCTGATTGGGTAAGTATTCGTAGCGATCTGTATAGAAATTTATCAAAGAATTTTCTACCGGTGCAGACGTAAACTTACTGATTCGGCCCTGATCATCATATTCATAGAAGTAATGTCCATATACCCCAATATTAACTTTATTACCATCGATATCAATACTCTCCGGTCCAAAGGAATTATTACTTTGGAGAACTTCTTCCACAACTTTACAGCGTTGTGTGGAGTCTGGGGGCAAGTGATCTTGGACCGAGCAGGAGCCGAAAAAAAGCAGTAAAGCAGTGGGGATAGTAAATTGGATAAATCGATTCATCCTGATCATTTTTAAGGTTGTATAGATTCCTCAATGAAATGGGCAATAGCCTAAATTTAGTCCTAATTTGCCCTATCTATCAACCAGCAAGAGGTGAATTGATGAAAAATTGGTCTGAATTGTCGAAATAAAAAGGATAGATTCGGTATTTCAACCAGATCATGAGAAAGCTCTGGCGTTAGATCAATATTGGACGTTGCAGTTTTCAATCTGTAACGTCAAGTCCAACAAACCTCCAAATACCAGTTACTTTTTTAGCCACTCTCTCCACGTTTTAGGACGTTTTACCGAGTAGCTATAGCAGAGTGCTAATAGAACATTCAATGTGATTCCAATGATCCAGCCCGCTCGACGACCATGGGCATGGGTTGCAAAGATTCCCATGAAAATTGTCCATCCCCAAGTAAGTACCATCACAATGATTAGAAGCGAATTTCTAACTTTTATCATATAGGAAATCGATTAAATTCTATTGAGGTGGTTCATTCACTTCTTTAATCGAAACTAAATTACCCCTTTTAGGACATGAATAATCAAAATTAATGCAGAAAACCTTCGATATGGAAATGAAACCGCTCAATACATCCAACCGCTGGACTATTCGTTTTGGGACGCTGAGGATTGATAAATATGGCACAAAGGGCCTGAAGTACCGGATTGAACATTACTACCATTCGCTCGGAGTCGTGACGGTATACGACGAAAAGAACTATTGTAAAATCGATACCTGCCACAATGGTATCTGGTTCATGGAAACCCGTAACGACAACCCTACCGACCGACAGATTGCTCATTTCTGCCGTAAACTTTTACTCAAAGCACAATCCAATTAACGTCCAGTTTTTAACCTCACAACCACTCGTTTTATGGACTCGAATAATTGACAACCAAAGTCGTGATTTCTATAAAAATTTCAGCGTATGTAGATGTGGTCTGAGATGGTCCAGGTTTGACGAACAGCTAAGTTAAGCAACTCAACTGTCCGTCAAACCTGGACCATCTCACCTGACCCTTTATGCCCAGATTAAAGCCTATAGTTTTATTTTTTACAGATCTTGTAAAAAAGTCAGGAGATTAGGATTTTGTTTAAAGTTCGACTTCACCAGACACTATATCAAGCCTTTTCAGATTAGATCACAAATCATATCCATTAAACAAAACGTCAGCTTTTGGCAGTGCTGTCATGATTCCTGTGCCGCTAAATCCAATGCGATTTTTCGTAATTCGGGATCGCCTTTGTCCATTACGGCCAATAGGTCGAGATTCTCCTGTAAATACACCTTTGCAAATTCAGGACTATAATTCCCAATAGTAGAGGCATTATTGATCATGTCGCAGTACTTGATAGTTTGAACTGCAGAAGATGACTTAGAAAGTCGGAGCAACTCCTGTTCTTTCCGTTGACGTCTATTTAATTCTGGGTAGGCATCTTTAGTAAATTGATCCGTCAACCACTCGACAAATTGCCCAATTTGCATGGCGGATTTTTCAGGTATTCTTAGACTTGAAAAGAAGCTCATCAGGTTGTCAACACTTATTTCCGTATCCTCAACGGTATCATGTAATAAGGCCGCGCAAACCATTTCTTCAGTGCCGCCGTAAAGTTTGACCATTTGAGCAACAGCGATACAATGATTAATATACGGCTCATTGGTATATTTGCGAACCTGATTGCGGTGTGCGTAGGTCGCAAAAGCCAGTACCAGTTTTTCGAGTGAGGAGAACGGAGTCTCTTTCTGTTTTTGCATTGTCCTTGACATGTCATTTGGTCATTTAGCCTTCAATGTCTTCGCCACGTTTACCTGTGATTTTGCTAATTCTTCCGAAATAGTAAGCAGGAAGTCATTTGTCCTATCTATGCCATTTCCAATGGAAAGGTTATCACAATCGAAACTATTTTTAAAATTGGCACCCATTTTCCAGGATAACCAATATGTTCGTTGCAACGATGGCTTACTTGTTAAATGAGGATCTCTTTCGGGCTAATCGGCGGCCGGTTACCTGCATTCCCTATTTTGTATTGGGATCTATATTGACAAACCATCCTGCAAAATGAATCAAGAGTAGTAACCGGCAAAATCCACTATTTTGCTTTCCTGACGGGAAGGCGAGGGGAATCGAGCCTTGGCAATTCCCATATTCCTATCTTGTTTAGGTATTGCAGCCAGAACAATATTTAAATTGAAAGCGATAGTGGGGTATTAGCGACCGATTCCCCGATCCGCATAAGGAACGGCTTTAATGGCCCATATGGTATTGGGTTTCTCAAAATCCACATGGTCTGGCGGTATGATACCCCGGCGTACCCAGTCTTTGACTACGCTTTCGTCTTTTAGGTGAAAACGTTTGACATATTCTCTCACCGATATCCAATTATCCAGATCAATATCTATTCCTTCAGACCGCAGATAACGCAATGCCTCTTTACCTTCCTTTATGAACTGTTTGATGGATTTCGGATCTTTCATGCGGGGTGGAAGTTAATGGATGAGGACGGTGTAACATGCTTTCAACGCTGGGAATTCCCATTAATTAAGAATGACAAATTCGACCCGCCGGTTCGCTTCATTAGGGGGAGGAAGCAGTGGCTTACTGTGACCGTACCCTTTTGTCTCAATCCGATCACCCTTTATCCCTTTTTTAATTAAGTACCCTTTTACTTTATTTACCCGTTTTTCAGAAAGTAATAAATCCCCCTGAGCTGATGAGTTTTTAATATAATCCGTATGGCCTTCCAGTCGAATTCTTACCTGGGGTTTCTCTTTCAGTTGAATGACCAAGGTATCCAGCTCTGCGTATGCCTGAGGAAAGAGTTTATCAGTTTGCAACTCAAATAGGACATTTTTCAATAAGATGGGTCCACTTTCTTTTTGATCAGATTGACTGAGCGTGGGTGGCTCATCCTTGGAAGAAATTGCTTTCGCTATTCTAAAAATACCCGGTTCGCAATCAGAGTTTGAATACCCACGGCCTGGTGTAAATCCCATATCACTCGTCCAGGTTCCTTCGATTACATACTCTTTTTCACGGGTTGTGAGTGTGCCAGAAAGTATCTTCAAACACCATCCTTTCACGGAAGGAGACATTTTATAGCGGATAACAGAGGTTTCAGTAAGGCTTATCTCATTATTCGTAAAAGTGCCCTGAAACTTTTCGGTGACCCCATTCTTTTTATAGGTATTTATGATTTCGCACGTACCAGATAGTTCGCTCCCTTCCTGATTGATCTTAACTATGAACGTATACATTGGTGATTTACCTTGGTTTATACTCCCTGACCAGGTTCCTGACAGGTCTTGACAAGTGGCAGAAAAACAAGTAATTACGAATATTGACAAACTCAATAAGGTTGTTTTCATAAAATTTTTGGATAAGGCTTTAGTCTTAGGACTGGCCCAAAATTGGTTTATTGAGTTAAAACGCTATATGGGTCTAAACATTCTGTCAACTCCCATGGACTTGCTAACTTTGACTGGAGGGTGCTTTTTGGCAGATTTAAGGATTTACTTAAATTTGACTATTGTGAAACGACGCGTAATTGATCCCGCTTTCAAAGAAATGGCTGTGGAATTATCCTTTGCTAAGGGATCGGTTAAAGAAGCTGCCAAGGAATTGGGAATTGACCCGAGCCGAATTACTAAATGGCGCCAACAAAAGGTTCAACCGGAGATATTGGGTAAAGTGCCTACTAGGCTAACGGAGGAGCAAAAGCAAATTCGACAGCTTCAGAAAGAGTTGAAAGAAACCTTGCTGGAACGTGATATTTTAAAAAAGGTCGTCAACATCTTCTCCAAGGGCGACGGGAAACCTTTCGGTTTATAAAACTGCACGCTCAACAGTTTCCCGTTGAGAATCGGACCACCGCGCGGATGTGTAAAGTGTTGAATGTTAGTACAAGTGGGTACTATTACTGGCTTAAACATCTTAATCTTCCTCCAGTAAACTGTTGCAAGTCCATACGGACATTGTTCGTATAAATCAGACAGTTAAATATACGGTCAACGTCCGTACTTGGCTATTAGATATCCATTACGGTAAGTATACATTTGAAAAAAGGTTGCACGAACTCACCAGGTGAAGTCATTCTGGGGGAGGTTCCCACACGCTTTGAACCGGGGAAAGTATGCGGAGAGATATTCAGGACGGATTAAAAAGAATTATTCCACTTACAATCCAGGGCCTTCCTGATTTAATTAACTTGCCGTTTCCTGTCAGGTTTTCTGAAGAAATACAATTCATCGTTCTTAATATTGGAGAGGTAAGAACATATCGACAAATGAGCCAGCTTGTTCTCGTTTTGCAGGGCGAATCCCAGGGTGTTGTCTGGACGAATTTTGGTTTCGCAGCCAATAACCTTGAAGAGCTCTTCGATAAAGTTTCCGAGTATGTCGCCCAAGGCTTAGTACTTAAGGAAGTGAAAACCTATCAAACAGGTCGGTGGATCCAGTGGCCCATTGACCTATTTGACGGGCAATCGTTGCTAAATCAAACCCGACACCTCCAGCACGAGTGGGAAACGATCCTGTCACCCAGTTTGCATGCTCGTCAGATTCATCAATTGCGTCAGGCAACTTTTGACCGACAAATCAGTTATTATGAGCAACAAATCCATTGGGCCAGGATCCAATTGGCCCACCTAAAGCAAGCCTGCGACCAGGCTAAAGCGCAGCCCGATGCACAGCTACGTGCCTGGAATCTAAATCGGCTGGAAGTGCTGCGGCAACGTCACGAACTCATGATGGGCCAGTTACAACTCGCTCATCAACATGCCACTAATTTTTTAGAAATACTAATGAGGTAAGGCGGTACACCCCAATATAAAGTTAAATTACACGTGCCTGAAACGATTCGCCAATGCCTAACACACTAGAAAATACCCCATCCTTACTGGTCGGCATTGGGGCTTCCGCAGGGGGCGTCGAAGCGCTTATCTCTTTTTTTGAGCAGGTGCCCCCGCAGTCGGGCATCGCTTACATTGTTATTCTGCATCTGTCCCCCGATTATGACAGTCAGCTCACCCAGATTCTGCAAAATGTAACCCCAATTTCCGTCTGTCAGGTTACGCAGAAACAACGGGTGGTTGCCGACCAGATCTATGTTATTGCTCCTAATCAACATCTGGAAATGCAGGACGGTCACATCGCGGTCCTGCCCAATATGACGGTGGAAGATCGCCGGGCGCCCGTGGATATTTTATTTCGTACGCTGGCCGAATCGCACGGTTCTCGAGCCACGGCCGTCATCCTGTCCGGTACCGGAGCCAACGGCTCAATGGGGCTCAAACGCATTAAAGAAAAAGGAGGGGCGGTCTTTGTGCAAAATCCCTACGAAGCGGCCTTTACCGAAATGCCCCGCAATGCCATCGCCACTGAGCTAGTTGATGACGTGCTGCCGGTGGCACATATTCCAGCCCGGTTGATTACGTACCACCAGAACCTGGGTACGGTGGTTATTTCGCAGGAGGTCCAGCTGAGGCCGGAGGACCAGCAGCAGGCCTTGCGGGAGGTCTTTACTCAACTGCGGCTGCGCACCGGTCATGACTTTTCCAACTACAAACGTCCCACGCTCCTGCGCCGGTTGGAACGACGCATCAACGTGCGTAATCTGCCTAACTTGTCCGCATATGCCGCTTACCTCTATGAGCACCCTCAGGAAACGACCGCCCTGCTGAAAGACCTGCTGATTTCAGTGACCAACTTTTTTCGTGACAAGGCGGTCTTTACAGCCTTAGAGCAAGAAGTGCTGCCCCGGCTGATTCAGGAGAAAAAAGCCGGTGATACCCTGCGCATCTGGGTCGCCGGTTGTGCTACGGGCGAAGAAGCCTACTCCTTGGCCATGTTGTGTGCCGAAGCTACTTCGGTGGTAATCGATGCGCCCAGCGTGCAGATCTTCGCCACCGATCTGGATGAAGCCGCCATTGCCACAGCCCGCGAGGGGCTTTATACCCTCAATGATGCAGCGGATGTACCCCCTGAGCGGCTGCGCCGTTTTTTTACAGCGGAAGGCGATAGCTTCCGCATCAGCCGGGAAATCCGCGAGTTGGTACTGTTCGCCCATCACAATGTTTTGAAGGACCCGCCCTTTTCCCGGTTGGATCTAATTAGCTGTCGTAACCTGCTGATTTACCTGAACCAGACTGCTCAGGAACGGGTACTGGAAACATTCCATTTCGCCCTCAACCCGGGGGCTTACCTGGTGCTGGGCCAATCCGAGACGGTCGAAACCACCAAAGATCTGTATGCCAATGTCCACCGGGAATATCATATGTACCAGAGTCGGCCCGTGCGGGGACGTCGCTACCTGGTTCCCGAACACGTGCCCCGGTTGGTCCCGGAAAAAAAGACGCCCCTTATCCCGCAGGGCAATGAGTCAACCGGCCAGCGGTTGAACTTCGGTGATTTACATTTGGCTTTGCTGGAGCAATATGCTCCTCCTTCGATCATTGTCAATGATGAATACGACATCCTGCACATCACGGAACGGGCCGGGCGTTACCTGCATTTCGCAGGAGGAGAAGTGTCGAAGAATCTTTTGAGGCTGATCCGCCCCGAATTACGTTTGGAATTACGGACGGCTTTCTACCAGGCCTCCCAGCAGCAAACCAATGTCGAAGCTCGTCACCTGAAACTGCAACTGGAGGAGCGTATTGAAACGCTTACCTTGCATGTTCGACCCGTACTGGGCACCGTTAATCCGGCGCGGGGTTATTTTCTGGTGCTTTTTGAACCAGTCAGTGAGGAGTCAAATCCCCCTCGGCCCGTAGTGGCTTCGGTCGAGCCGATCGCCCGCCAGTTGGAAGAAGAACTGATCCGGGTGAAGGCGCAGTTGCGGGCTTCCAACGAGCATTATGAATTGCAGGCCGAAGCGCTCAAAGCCTCCAACGAAGAATTACAGGCTATGAACGAAGAACTGCGTTCGGCCGCCGAGGAACTGGAGACCAGCAAGGAAGAATTACAGTCAATCAACGAAGAGCTGACGACGGTCAACCAGGAGTTAAAGGTTAAGGTGGAAGAAGTATCCCTGTCGAGCAATAACCTCCGGAATCTGATCAACTCGACCCACATTGCAACCTTGTTTCTGGATCGCAGCTTACGGGTGAATCTGTTTACGTCCACGACCCGGGAAATTTTCAATTTAATACCAACGGATTTTGGCCGTCCCTTAACCGACATTACCCACCAGTTGGACTACGATCAGCTGTCGATTGACGCTGAAAAGGTGCTGACTACGCTGCAAACCGTGGAACAGGAAGTGAGTACGACCAACGGTCGGACGTTTATCATGCGGATATTGCCATACCGTACCGCTGAGGATCGCATCAACGGTGTCGTCATTACCTTCGTTGATATTAGTCGGCGCAAAGCGGCCGAAGAAGCCCTGCGGGCCAGTGAAGAACGGTTCCGGTTATTTATCCTGGCCAGTTCCGACTCCTTGTTTAAAATGAATGCTGACTGGACGGAGATGTCCCACCTGCAGGGCAACGACTTTTTAGTCGACCCCAACCAGCCTGGTTTACCGTGGCTGGACCAATACATTCCTTCGGAAGATCGGCCCCAGGTAAAGGCCACCATCCAACAATCCATTGAAAACAAAGAGACCTTTGAGTTAAAACACCGCGTGATTCGGCAGGATGGTACTGTGGGCTGGGCGTTTTTGCGGGCCATCCCAATCTTAAATGCCGCTGGGGCTATTACTGAGTGGTTCGGCGCGGCCAGTGACATCACCCACCGACCGCCAACAGACTGAACTGGCGCTGAAAGACGCTGACTGACTGACTTCTAAAAACTGGCTCTTACGTGCTTTGTGTGGCTGACTAAGTGAGCTGATTTTTAGCTTTTGTTGTTCTGTTTAAATGAGCAGTGAGCTTTCATTTCCTGTTTACCTTCCCAATTGTCACATCATAGACTGCCAGCTCCATCAAAGGGCTACATTCTAGTAGCCTATTCAACTGATCAGCAGGCCGGTTGTCCGCTTTGCCAGCAAGTCTTAAACCGATTACACGGATTTGATTATCGTCAGCCTACAGATTTACCCATTAGCAATAAACAAGTCCAGTTGAGATTACGATTGAGAGGATTTCGCTGTCTTAACCCAGTTTGTCCCAAACGGACTTTTGCCCAACCCTGTCCGGATTGGCTGCCTATTTACGCCCGTCGTACAACACGATTGGCTCAAGCGCAACGGAGTATCGATTGGTGGTCATTGCAAAAGACTCCGCCGTGTTGATCCGCGTTTGTATTACTCATTCACTAACACTTGATTTTCGGAACGCTCAGTGGGAAAGGGAGCCCGTTCCTTTAAAGAGTTCCGCCACTGACCCAATAGATTTTTTAACCCGGCGCTATCTTTATTTCCAAATAAATATCCGGATAATCATTGATACAACTGTGATAATAACAATACCGGTAACGTCGAGCAGCAACCCTGCATTGCGCATATCAGCCGCACGGATCCGCCCACTTCCAAACACGATCGTATTAGGCGGGGTTGCTACGGGAAGCATAAACCCGAGCGACGCAGCTAGCGTGGCAGGTACCATCAGCATTAAGGGGGGCAGATGGGTTACTTTTTGAATGGCGATTAAAATGGGTAGCACCAATTGGATGCAGGCCACATTTGAAGCAAGTTCGCTAATGACACAAACGATAACGCATAGGCCCGCGATAATAACAACCGGAGACGCATCCTTTAAAAAAAGCAGTTCTTGAGCCAGCCAAGTGCTTAGCCCCGACTGATCGCAGCCTTTTGCCAACGCAAAACCACTGCCCAACAAAAGGATGATGCCGATCGGAAGTTTCTTCGCTTCTTCCCAACTCATCAGCATTTTTCCTTTCTCATTTTTCGAGGGAATTAGAAATAGTAAAAATGCCATAACAATAGCCACCGTGCTATCCGTAATAAACGATGCCTGTGTACCCAAAAGCTGGCTCCAACCGGTTATATGAAAAGAGCCAAAATCAATATCTTTTCGGCCAAACCACAAGTAGGCAGTAAGAACAAAAACCGTAAATACGATCTTTTCTTCAAAAGCCATTTTGCCCAATTGCCGTAGGGCGGCAACAAAGTAACTGCGGTCGAATACAACGTTTTTTGCCTGGCGTAGAAAGGAGAATTTAAGAATAAAAAATGCCGAGGCTAACAATATGACTGCAACAGGGAAAGCCAACACAAACCACCTGACAAAGTTCATGTCGTGGGCATCCTGGTAAGCATCTACATATATTTTGTAGAAAGCAAGATTCGTGGCCGTTCCCACCAGTGTAGCCATGCCGCCAATGGATGCAGCATAAGCAAGCCCCAACAGCATTGCCTTGGCGATCGCATTTTTTTGAAACGTAGATAGGTTGTGTTTTTCCACCTGAATGATAATGCCCAGCACCGCGGAGAGCATCATCATGACAGTAGCCGTATTTGACACCCACATAGAAATAAAAAAAGTAGCGCTCATTACTCCCGCAAGCATGGTAGCTGGGTTGGTTCCCAGTTTCGATAAAATGGACAAGGCAATCCGTTGATGCAGGTTCCAGCGTTCAATCGCAAAAGCGAGCAGCACGCCCCCAATAAATAAAAAAATGGTTTGATCCATGTATTGGGCCGCCACCGTTTGCGAATCGGCTATGCCAAGGATGGGAATAAGTATAAACGGCAGCAAAGCCGTCACAGCCAGGTCCGTTGCTTCGGTAAGCCACCAAATGGCCACCCATACGGCCACCGCAGCCATTCGGGTAACTTCGGGATGGCCAGGGTCTAAGTCAGCAAAAAATAAAACAAGAAAAAAAGCAGCAGGTCCGGCTAGTAGCGCACTAAAAGGGGCAAGTTTCACAGCATTTCGGTTAAGGCCGTAAAGCACGTAAATAATTAGGTAACAAAGCGCTATTATTTTGAACTTATTGATTGGTGAATAAGTCTTTAAAGCTCTTCCCCGAGATAGGTCATGCAGGCCAAGATGACAATGGCTACTTCGCGAACTTGCTCACGCATCAATACGAAGCCAGTAGAAAATGCACCAAACTTCTTTCCGTCTCCATACTCAATCAAATCCACTTTCACCTCTCAAATTTCACGTTGAAAGGCTGAGTTAATCGCCAACTTCGTAGAAATGATTGTCGCAATCCCTTTTGTTGAATTTTCATTATTTCAAAAGTTGGCCCTGCCCTCGGGTGATCAACACGTTTTGTAGGTTTCACAATGACGGTGCAAAAAATCTATTGTTGACGTCTCTTTGCAAGCAACTGTCGTTGGTCTGCCGCTGTCTTTTGACAAAGCAATATCTAGCCTATGAAACCGGAATTCATCGTTGATCGGGAATTGATCGAACAGATGCTTGTGATTGTCTTTGGGCCCAGTGCGCAGTATTTAACTCATGAACCCCGGGATGCTGATTCCTATACCATTCAGGTTCGTACCAGTCTGGGAAAATACCGATTCGTCGTTCACAAAGAAACTTTGTTTAACACCTTACATAATAAACTAACTCAGGATGAAGCCGATCAGGTTCGTCAGCAGATTTTGCTGGCAGATTCCGATCCGGTTATTATCCACGCCATGAAAAAAAACATGGAGCCCTCCGTCCAATCAACCCGTGGAACGGAAGTGCCAAAAAAAAGAAGCGGTTGCTTAGGGAGGCTATTATTGATGGTTCTACTAATCTTAGTTTGTGCGATTTTTAACATTCTAACCATTCACTTGAAGTAAAGACATTTTCTTTTATTCTTCAGATAAATTGACACAATCTGGAAAATGAATGAGAAAATGGTAGAATCTAAGCTCAATAAAATACCCGGACCCAACGCATCCGGGTATTTTATTCAATTGCATATGGAGAAAGATTAACTGTTGTTTTAACCAATCAGTGTACTCAATATTTCCAATTGGAGGCAATTTTTAGCCCATAACATGTCAAACTGCCAGCAGTTCTGGAGCCGGTACTGGATCTTGTTCCAGATTAAATTGTTTAAAAACTTCTTTGGTAATTCGTCTGCAATTTTCCATCAGTTCATCTAGTGAACAATAAATTCTTTGGAGTGACACCTGGGTCAGCCCCCGGCTTTCCATTAATTCCAGCCGGAGCCACCCATCACTCTGAGTCCGGCCTTGCAAACCATTGAAAGTGGTATTCGCCAGTTCTCGTTCATCTCCTACATAAAAACGTCCGTATTCAACCCAGCCATTCGGAGATTTCATTTTTACCATCAGATAATATCCGCGATCCATATCCCCATTCTTTATCTGTTTTACCCGCTATCAATTGTTAGAAAATAAGCAAAAAACCGGCACCCCAAAGGAGTGCCGGTAAAGACGTATGGTACAGCCTTAGCCAATCTCGATACGCCGGGGGGCTTTTTGTTTGGATTCTTCCCGTTTGGGAATCGTCAGATGAAGAAGACCATTTTCATATTTGCCCTCAATCCGGTCCTCATCGACCACGTCCTTAGGCAGAGTAAACATCCGCTGGAAGGATTGATAGCTAAACTCCTGGTGAGTGTACCCATTGCCCTGTTTTTCCTCCCGGTTTTCTTTGTTGCAGGAGATCGTGAGCTGGTTGCCATTTAGCTCGACCCGGAAGTCCTGTTTGGTCATGCCGGGAGCGGCCATTTCCACCTCAAAGGCATCCGCTGTTTCTTTGATGTTGACGGCCGGAAGACTCGTTTGAGTGGTGGAAAAATTGCGATTGTTCCAATTAAAAAGATCCCGGCCAAAGAAGTCGTCGAACAGCGCCGGAAATGCCGGGGGCAACGCCCCATTTCTTTTGATGAGTGACATAGTTAACCTAGCTTTTTAAAAGTTACACAACAGTAAAAAGAAGGGAAACCGAAGGGCTTTCCCTTCAAAAATTGCTGTTACAATCCTTGTGCCAAACGAATTTTGGCAGAAAATTGCCTGTATACTGACATTTTTTCAGCCAGTGCGCCACCAAGATGAAACTGAAATTTTGTCAGTTTTAATTGGGGATTAGCTCCATGCGGGCTTTACCATATGCCAACCGTCATCATTTCAATGAATTAAAATCGACAGAAAATAGTGGAGGAAATACATTTTGGCAATCGTTCACAGAGCCGGTTTTTACGTAGCTTAGGAAGCAACCAGTAAACAACACTTATGAAATCTTAAGAAAACCAACCCTCGAGGGTCTCACATGCCGAGCTGATTGGACAGGTTCAACCGGAACATTTTGCCGATCTCCCCATTGTCAGCCCCCATTTACGGGCAGCTGACGCCGAATTAGCCCGGAAATGCCCCCAAAGTGGCAGCTACTCCTCTGATTAGTTTTTCTGTCCCAATCACAAATCGCCCGTTTTGTTGTCATCAAGAATGTAACAAGAAAGGAGGTATTTGGAAAGGGCTACAACTACCAACCTTTATATCGACGGAAAGTCGCTTAAACAGCGCTGATATTTCGCGCCGATCAGGTACTTATTCTACCTGAACTGACTCAGTCTAACTTAAACTAACTTGTCAAAAGAACAATTTAATACATTTTTGGCAAGCAGTTTAGTTGCGGTTACCCCAATGGACTACGGTTCCGTTTTTGGTCACCACGCAGGGGCTGCTTTGGGTTTCTGCATTGCCCCCGGTGGTGAAGAAGGACCATTTGCCAGTGCCAGTAGCCGCATCTACCGCATAAAGCTTAGTGGGATCGCCGTTCAAATAGAGTACGCCGTTGCTCACCGTCGGGCTGCTAATATTTTTACTTCCCGCAATAGAAAGGTCCCACTTTTTGGTGCCAGTGGCTGCATCCACCGCGTAGAGCTTGCCGTCATTACTGCCCACATACACCAGCCCGTTACTCACCGTCGGGCTGCCGTCGATTCTGGCCCCGGTCGTAAAGTCCCACTTTTTGGTGCCGCTAGCCGCGTCCAGGGCGTAAAGCTTTTTGTCACCACTCCCTACATAAACAATTCCGTCGCTCACCATCGGGCTGCTACTTACATCGCTTCCGGTGGTAAAATCCCATTTTTTGGCACCGCTGGTCGCGTCGAGGGCATAGAGCTTTTTGTCACTACTGCCTACGTAGACGATTCCATTACTCACTATCGGGCTGCTATCGATTCTGGCCCCGGTGGTAAAGTCCCACTTTTTGGTACCGATAGCCGCGTCCAGGGCGTAGATTTTCTTGTCAACGCTCCCTAGTATAGATCATCCCGTTGCTCACCGTCGGGCTGCCAGGTATATCTCCTCCAGTAGCAAAGTCCCACTTTTTGGTGCCGGTAGTTGCATCCAGGGCATAGACCTTGTCGTCATAACTACCTACATACACCAGCCCGTTGCTCACCACTGGGCTGCTATCCACAAAACTTCCGGTGGTAAATTCCCATTTTTTAGTGCCGGTGGTCGCATCCAGGGCATAAAACTTCTTGTCACCACTCCCTACAAAGACGATTCCATTACTCACGACCGGGCTGCTAAATATCGGAGCCCCCGTAGTAAATTCCCATTTTTTGGTGCCAGTCACTGCATCCACTGCATAGAGCTTCTTGTTTTCACTACCCACATAAACCACATCGTCGGCATTGGCATTAGGATCCTTTTGCTGACAGGACAACAGGCAACCCATCAGTCCGAGGGCCGCCAGTAAGAAAAATAGGGCGTTTTTCATTTGGGGAGATTTTTTCACTAATATAATTCGTTGGCTCACTCCTTGTAACAGGTATCTATTTAGCGGTTCTTATCGAACAGCCTGAGGATCTTTCCTATACAGACCTGGGCCATTACTCATGTCAGACCCGTTTGTTTTTTGACGAATCGATTGAGATAGGATACGTTGTCAAAGCCAAATCGATAGGCAATTTGGCCGACCTGGTCATCGGAGTGCAATAAAAAGCTTTTGACCTACAGAATCATTTTGCGCTGCCAATGAGCGGATGCGGGTAGGTTAGTCACGCGTTTAATGACTTCATTAATGACTCCCAGCGACTTGGGTTGCAGGGAAACTGATGGCATTACCGATTGCTGGCCAGTAGCCAACTGTCCGAAATACTCCTCCATCACTTTTCGAAATCGATTAAACAGGGCCTGATTGGTTTTCTGCTCAGCAGGCAGATTGCCCATTTTTTGCGTATAGATCCGTCGTAATTTTAATTTATGCAGATAGACGGCCAATAGTTTTCGAATCACGCTGTACATTTTCTGGATCATTTCAGCGGCTTGCTCGATGAGCGGAACAGCCTCAACTTCGTCTAACGAAAGGAGTGTATCTGCTTCCAGGGTGAAAAACGGATCGTGCCACACACTTGCCATTGGCTGCTCCTGGTTTGAAGTACCGGTCTCAAAAACTCATCCGCTCGTCTTCCCGACAGCAATAAGGCTCCAGTTTCAGAAGGGTATATAAGTTTTTAAGACAACAACAAACTAAAGAAACGTCTGAACATTAACCACCGTTTTATGGACTCCTAATCAAAGCTTAATAGTTTACCTTTTACAAGAAATTGTCAAATATGGTACTCTTGGGTAAAATAACTACTTCAAACCAGTAATGATAGACTAGCTCAATCTTTGACACTATTTCGTTACTGTTGTCTGGTAATTCAATGAAACAATTTGCTCCGGCTTGGTAACTTGCCTGAATGTCTTCGCGGGTAGCCGAAGAACTCCATACGACGATAGGAATCGCTCTCAATTCGGGCATTGTTTTGAGTGTATTCAAAATTGAGATCGCATCCGGATTGGGTGGTTGATGATTCAAAATAATTAGCTCTGGCGGTTGATTGTATAAGATATTGTCGACCAGACAGGCTCCATCCTGGAACGTTTTAAGCATGTGAGTCCCGTCAACGAGTTTGATCAGGAGGTTGGTTGCTGCTTGATTCTCATTTTGGCTATTGACGGCATAGATTCTACTTTTCTTTTTCATGGTGATTTTTGGGGAAAGCGTAGGCTGGATTTTTGAAGGGAAAAAACGAGTGCGAATGCGTGAGCGCATTCGAATCGATAAAGTGCCTGTTTGCTGCGGGTGATGGAGTGGCTTGTCCGACAGCTTGAATTACAGGAGCAGGAAAGGAACTCGGATTGAAGGAATTAAGATAGATGTACGGTGGTTGAACGCTATTCTATATACGATAAACGATGAAAACAGTGTAATGTTTAAAAAAACCTCCCTTCAGGTCATAAAACGTTAAAAATTCTTAATCAATAAGAACGGATTTCGCACACTCGTATCTTCACAAATAAACAAAACTGTCTTAGTTATGAAAGCGTATTCTTTGCGGAAAAAGTCAGCTGTTATCCTGGCTGTAATGGTGGTAGTGTTAACCTTAAGCCTTGTTGCTGTCTCCTATGTCGAGCGGGGGCATCTCTTTTAACCTCCAGTTTTTAACCTCAAAATCACCAATCAAACGACCGTGGAGATATCCCATTGGCAAACCAAGAAAGTCATAATACAGAAAGGCGCAGATCAGCGATCAGCGCCTTTCTATCTGAGTTGTTTTATCCTATTGCTTCAACACCTTTACCGTCACGGTTTTCAGCCCGCTCGTAACCCGCAGCAGCAACAGTCCCGCCGGTTTCCCCTGAACCGATAAATGCTGCCGCTCTATCGCTTTTGCGCTTTCAAGCTGCCGCTGACCCACCAAGCGGCCGCTGGCATCCGTAAGCTGCAACCGCAACGGCTGCCCTTCGGCTCCCCGGATTTCCACCTCGACCTGATCGAAAACCGGGTTGCCCAAAACCGTCACCCGAAGCTCGGAACCGGTTTCGGCCGATAGACGGGCGGGCGCACATTGATACGCTTTGGCTCCCCCTTTCAGTTCATACGTACTACCCAGCACCCGCGCCCGGATCAAGGCCCCACTGGTCACACTACCTGGTGGGCTGAAGTTGTAGGCATGCGAACCGTTGCCTTTCCCGGCGTCTTTCAGGTCTTGCCGGTAGATGTTGGCCACGGTACTGCCTAAAACCGTTCCCGACCCATCCCGGTAAAATTCGACCGTCAGTGGGGTATTGGGCTTCTTGCGATCCCACACCCAACCCCGGATGCCGCCACAATCCAGCTTGTCCAGGTATCCTTCAAAATCTCCCGTTACAGTTGTCGTCGATGCCGGGTTGACCGTTAGCGGAAAGCTCACGGAATTAGTCAGCACGCCATCGCTGGCCGAGTAGGCCAGCACGAAGGTACCGGCAACGGTGGGCGTTCCCGAGATCACGCGGCTGGTCATGTTGATGGCTAAGCCGTCGGGCAACCCGCTCAGGGCGTAGGTCAGCGGCTGGTTTTCCGGATCGGTGAAGGCCACCAAGGTCCCCGAAAACGGCACATTTACCTGAGCGGCCAGGGGAGCGATCAGGACCGTTGGGGAGGGAGGCACCGGGGCTTTGTTATCCGGAGTACTGCTGCCCTGACAGATGAGGGCTTTAGGCGAGTCTTTCAGGATAAAACCGCTGCCACTGATGCGGGCGGAGAGGTTGTGGGTTACCCCATCTTTGAACGAATCGGGAATGTTCCAGCTGAAAGCGTGTTTTCCGTTGCCCTTTCCGGCGGTTTGCAGGTCCTGGCGGAAGACATCGGCCAGAAACGATGCGATGACGTTGGGACCATCGAGAATATCGATCGAAACCGGGGTGTTGACCTTGTTTCGATCCCAGGCCCAGCCCCGAAAGGTGGAGCAATCCGCCCCATAGATAAAGCCGTCGAAGCTGCCGCTGACCAGCGGGGGACTGATGGTGACGGTCGTACTGCCGGGCGGTGAAGCACAACTGCCCAGCGTGCAGGTAGCCGAGTACACCAGCCCCCCCGAGTTGGCGGTGGGAACCGGAATGATCGAGCTACTGCCATGGGTGCCATTAGGACCGTGCCAGCTGACGACTCCTCCGCTGCACCCCGTGGCGGTCAGGGTAACGCCGGGAGTATTGATCAAGATGGGTTGAGTAACTGCCGGAACAGTGGTTAGGTTAAGGGAGGGGGCTGTCGGGACAGGTTCGACCAACAGGGTGAAGCTTTGGGGCGTGCCCTCACAACTGGCGGGTCCAATAAAATTGCCAAGGCTAACAGGCACTGAACCCGTTTCGATGGTGGCCGTCACCGTATTGGTAGTCGCATCGATCACATTCACAACGTCCGAGGATATACTCGTGACATAGACGTAGCTGCCATCAGGGCTCACGCTGACACCCAACGGTATACTTCCCACATCGATGGTGGCCGTCACGGTATGGGTTGCTACATCGATCACGCTGACATTATCCACACCAGAATTTGTGACGTAGACACGGGTGTTGTCCGGGCTCACGCTGACACCATACGGCCTTTCCCCCACTGGGATGGTGTATATGACGGTATTCGTGGTTGCATCGATTACGCTCACATTGTCCGAAAAATGATTCGCTACATAGATATGGCTGCCGTTAGGGCTTATACTGACCCCATAGGGGGCACTTCCTACATCAATGGTGGCCGTGACAGTATTGGTGGCTGCATCGATCACGCTCAGGTTGGACGATCCATAATTAGCAACATAAACGTGGCTGCCGTCGGGGCTCACGCTGACACCATTCGGGCTAGTCCCCACCCCGATGGTAGCTGTGACGGTATTCGTAGTTGCATCGATCACACTCACCGTATTTGAGCCCGAATTTGAAACATAAACGTTACGACCGTCGGGGCTCACACTAACACCAAACGGCGCATTTCCTACCTCGATGGTGGCCATGACGATATTGGTGGCTGCATCGATCACGCTTACCGTGTTTGAACCCGAGTTCGAGACATAGACGCGGTTTCCGTCGAGGCTTACGCTGACCCCATTTGGGAAAGCCCCCGTCTCGATGGTGGTCACTATCGTATTCGTGGTCACATCAATCACACTGACGTTGCTCGGAGCTTGGCTAGTTATATAGGCAAAGGTCTGGCGCCGGGGAATGACCGTGATGATGGCTGTCTGGGTTGAACCTGTCGCATTGAGGGCGGTAAAAGAACCGATTGTGCCCGTGCCGCTGGCGGGCAGTCCGATGGCGGGATTGGAATTGGTCCAACTATAGAACTGGCCTGTTCCGATAAAGGAAATGGGGGCGGTGATGCTGCCGGCGCAGTAGGTCTGATTGGGAGGAGCGGTCACTGTCGCTGAACAGGGGGAGGCCACCGGGGAATAGCCTCTTTTGGCATTCCCCTGTCGATCGACTGGGCTAAAGGCCCCTAGGGTGGGCAGGTAGGCAAGGACCAGCAGACTGCATACCAGCAGAGAGGTCCGGAAATGAGAGTAAATGAAATACATCAGGAACTGGTTTTAGTGGAATATAAGATCGGTTGTCTCCTTTATGGTTGAAAAATACCCTACCCGGCTACCACCCGGCGGGGTGATGGGGGGCTACTGCGTCACGACTTTCAATGTTACGGTTTTCAAGCCACTGGTGATCCGTAGAAACAGCAATCCCGGCGGTTGCTGAGCGACAACAAAAGTCTGTTTATCAATGAATTTTGCTTCTTCAAGCTGGCGCAACCAACCGTCCGCTTGCATCCGTCATTTGTAACCGAAGTGGCTGCCTTTCGGCTCCCCGGATTTCCACCTCGACCTGATCGAAAACCGGGTTGCCCAAAACCATCACCTGAAGCTGCGAACCGGTTTCGGCCGATAAACGGGCGGGCGCACATTGATACGCTTTGACTCCCCTTTTCAGTTCATAGGTGCTACCCAGCACTCGCGCCCGGATCAAGGCCCCACTGGTCACACTGCCCGGCGGGCTGAAGTTGTAGGCATGCGAAGCGTTGCCTTTCCCCGCATCTTTCCGGTCTTGCCGGTAGATGTTGGCGATCGTACTGCCTAAAACCGTTCCCGACCTATCCCGGTAAAATTCGACCGTCAGTGGGGTATTGGGCTTCTTGCGATCCCAGGCCCAGCCCCGGAAGGTGGAGCAATCCGCCCCATAGACAAAGCCGTCGAAGCTGCCACTGACCAGCGGGACCACCCAATAATCCCGCCCACCTCGGGCAGCGGTGGTTTTGTCTCCTCCCATACCGGAGCTTGACGTACCTCCCACGAGGTAACCGCCATCGGCTGTTTTTACGATAGAAGTCGGATCGTCGCTGGCGGTCCCTCCAATCGTTTTGTCAAAGAGCTTGGTCGCATGCTGAGCGAACAGGTTGGGGCCGACAAGTAGCAGAACGGCAAGATGGTTATTTCGTAGTCCAGTAAAATAGTGTAAAAGGGTTTTCATAGTAGCACGCGTAGGTTCGAAAATCGTGGATGCGGTTTTGTCTCTCATTGCAGAACAAACTAAGGCCACTACCCCCAAACGCACTATCAATAATCTCCCAAAGGCTATCACAAATCTTGCACGACCGCCTTTTTACTTTCATTTTAAGTATTTTATCCTCCTGATCTTCAACCACCCTATTCCTAATCCGGAGGTCAGTCAATCACTGACTGGTTCAGGGTTCCGAATACCATGGTCAGGAACTTTTTGGCGTTTCATTTTCCGAGCCAGGAAGAGCAATTGGCTGATCCGCCTGGGCGTCAGCCCGCGGAAGGGTAAAAACGGGGTCATAGGAGTAAACCTTAGCGTGGAGGGGTTCGTCTTCCACCAATCGCAAACCTAGCGTAGCTGCCAGGGAAAGGCTGTCGCTTTTGTACCAACGACGATCGTTTTTGTATCAGGAATGATAAATATGGGGAACGATTCGGTAGTTGACCCTATTTTTTGGGTTTGGTACAAATGCGACAGCCCTCTGATCTTGTTGTGGGTAGCTTATGGCTATGAATGGAAACAATTCGATCAGGGTTACATTCCAAATGAGTAAACCTAGCAGTTTGTTATCCCGGTTTTTAGTTTTTGCGTTCAACTTCGTTATTTCATCGACATCGTCAATTCCGTAATGGCGGGCGTATTGGAACTGTTTTTGCCACTGATGTAAAGCTTTTGCCCATTCGAGAACAGGTTGCCGTAGCCGGGGACATTTTCCAGTTTAATAGGTTCCGTGGCCCAGGTGTCTTTCAGAAGATCATAGACGTAGACCGATTGGTTTTGCAGCACAAATAAATAATCACCCAAAACCGCCGAATAAACATTCTGATAACTGCTGGCAACCTCGAAGGGCAGGTCTTTCAACGCCGTCCAGGTGTTGCCGGTGGTTGAAAAATAGGCCATTTTCTGCTTCGCTCCCTGACCTCCGAGTGCGTATATTTTATCTTTATAAACGACCAGTTCACTGGAGGTTGTGGCAAAAAGATAGTTCGGAACGGTGAACCATTTATCCTGACTGACACTGTAATATTTGAACAGCGTACTGGGCGTACGTCCACCGACAAAATAAATGTTGCCATTGTAATACGTGACGCCCGCTTCGCCATTATTATCCTTCGCCGTTGTCGGGTACGTTAAGGTTTGCCAGGTGTTCGACGAAACCGTGTATTTGGTCGCATCATTGGCAATGAAAAAGATATTGGTTCCGTCCGATACCAGCTTACTGGAATAACCGCATCCACAAACATTAGCTGATTTCGCCAGGGAAGAGGAAAACGTATTGCTTCCCAGGTCATAGCGAACAAAGAACTGCGTTTTGGCCGTGTTGGAATAATTGCCAAAATAAATCGAATTTCCGACCAGAACGGATTGAACGGGATACGCGCCGATATCAAAGGTACTAAGCGGCATACTGAGTTGCTTCGCCGTCAAGACAACGTCATTGGCGGTTTTTTCCGGCGAAGCACCCCCGTCTCCGTTACTTTTACAGCTTCCCACCAGAACGATGAGAAGGCAGAAATACATTAGCTTCATGGTTTTAAAATAGTAAGGTTATCGTGTGTATTTGATGATTGAAATTAAAAAGGATATCAGGGTGGTTTTAGCGTAGAAGTACGGGTTTTAGCGTATGGCCCTAATGATCAGGGTCTTTACACCAAAATCGGTTTTGACAACTGCGGCTGCGAAAAACCGTATCTCGTTTTTCTTGATCACCATTGTCCTCCCGTTGAACCGGAAAGGTAGGAATCAAGTTAAAGTCTGTACCCGGAAATGAATCGAATTGGTAAACTTTTGGGAGAGGAGGGAGAGCCGGTGGCAAAGTATCCCTGCGGTTGAGCACACCATTGGAACACAAACCTATGTCATTGAAATCGGAAGAGGATTTAGCCGGGATGCAGGAGATTAGCCAAATTGTTGGCTCAACCCTGAAGCGCATGCAACAGTATGCCCGGCCAGGAATGTCGACGCTTGAACTGGATCAATTTGGGCGACAATTGCTGGAACAGCAGGGCGCCCGATCGGCCCCCAAACTCACCTACGGTTTTCCGGGCTGGACCTGTATTAGTGTAAATGAGGAGGTTTGTCACGGTATCCCCTCGGCAAAACGGCTTCTTCAGGAAGGGGATTTGGTCAACATTGATGTGTCCGCCGAACGAAATGGTTATTGGTCAGACAACGGTGGATCGTTCGTTCTGGGGCGGGATATTCATCAGCGTAGTGACCTGGTAGAAACCTCAAAGCGGATACTGGCTAAAGCCATTCGCCACATCCGGGGAGGGGTACAAATCGCTGAAATTGGGCGCTTGATCGAAACGGAAGCCCGGCGGAGTGGATACCGGGTCATTAAAAACCTGGCCGGCCACGGAATTGGCCGAAGTCTGCACGAAGAACCGCTTGAGATTCTATGTTATTACGACCGGTCCAATAAAACCCGTTTTCGAAAGAACTCGGTCGTGGCCATCGAGACGTTTTTATCCACTAACGCCAGTTACGCGCAGGAAAAAGGAGATGGCTGGACACTGATCGCCAAAGATAGTGTTGCCGTGCAGCACGAACAGACGATCATTGTCACCGACAAACAACCCATCATCCTGACCGCTGCGAATCACCTGTGGGATTTACACTTTAATAACGCCTGAATGCCATGCTGCGGGTAGTAAGATAAAAACCGTTTGCCGAATTTTTATCCGGGAACCGGCAAACGATTCTTTTGATGATCGGTTTTATTGCATTTAATTTTTACAGTTGTAAATTTACACGTGTAAAAAATCAATTTTATGACCTATCTGAGCGCTCAACCGCAGATCACCGAGTCCTGGGATGATATTTGTTACCCCGTACAACCGGTTTGGCTCACCGAATTATTGCCGGACTACGATATCGTCGCAACGGATCGTCAACAGTTGATCGTTGGGCAGATGGCCGGAGGTCGAAAAACGCTGTTTGGCATTCAAAGCGCGGATTATACAATTATCCCGAATGCCGCTATTCGGGCCGTAGTTGACCAGTTAATCCCCGATTATCACCTTCTGATTAAGTACACCACGACGGGGGAGTTCAGCATCAGCATTGTTCTACCCACTTCCTTATCGGTGGGTAGCGAACGGCTAAAACGGAGTCTGATTCTGACGAACAGTTATAACGGACGAACACCATTCAGCATTCAGGGACAAACCTTGACCGCGCTGCCGGATTCAACCACTCAACTGGGCAGCAGCCTCTACCGTTCCGTCTGCCAGAATGGCTTGTTGGGCTGGGCAGACCCGTTTACCGATTTGAATTCGTACCAGAACTGGCTGGAGAAATGGACCAGCGGAAAGGAAAAAGTGCCTTCCAAAGGGGCTTCGGCCCAACGAAAACCGGAACGATCCGCTACCGATATTCGCAAGCTCCACCACCGGGCGCTGACGATCGAACGCTTTCAGGAATATTTGCACAAAGTATTGCTGGAGCATTTGCAGTCGCCACCTTCGCTGACGACAACGGTGTATAACCACCTTCAGCAAGTGCCTTTATCCGGCGCTCAGGATCGTTTGTTGCGTCAATTGCCCATTCCGGTTCAGCTAGCCAAGCAGGCCAGCGAACGATTGCGCCTGGAAGAACGTCTCCTCGACACCCCGGGGTCATACTGGCTTTTATATAACGCGGTGAACTATGCCCTGTTTACCAGCCGGAGTAGTTTGACGCTGAATGATCGATACCGACTGGATGAACGGGTTTTCCATCAACTGGCCGCTCATACGTACGCATAAGGACAGAAACAGGTGAATCGGACCTGTTTCTCGTAAAATCTTCAACAAACTGAAACGTAAAATGTACACCCCTGAAGTAGCCAAGGATTTGGGCAATGTTGCCTTCACCCTCACAAAGCTGGCGGGTTCTTTCCCGGAGCCGGAAAGCGCAGGAGTTAAAGACCTGTTCGCGAAAGACCCCAACTGGAATTTGACGGTTTGCATCTGTTTTCTGTGGGACAATATAGGTGAAGTTGTGGGAGAAACCGGTCGGTTGCCTTTCCCGCACAGAACCGACTCTCGCCTGGAACTAAATCGGCAGACCCGGAAGCGGTTTGTGCATATTCTGCAGCGAGTTGTTCAGGCTCGGGAAAGTATTTCGCGGGCCGAGCGGAGCTTTATCCGCTCTTTTTGGCGGGAATTGGAGCAATTATATCCGGAGCATTCCATCCGCAAAACCGACCTTGAGAGACCGGTTTAGGGTTCCGGGGACTACCTACGAAGCTATACCTTCAACGAATGATTCACCATGACGGCTCTACTTCAGATAACCGCCTTTGCCACCAGCGCACGTCACCTATTCCTGCTAGCGGATACGATGGGAGTTTTTGTCCTGTCGATCATTACGTTATTTGTGGTAACGCTATCGATTCCTGTTCTTTGGTGGGAACAACGGAAGTACCAGCATAAAACCCGCAAAGTTAAAAGCAGAGAAAAGAAATGATACGTACGGCCGGTTTTTCCGTTGATTGTTCCATTCTCGCTGACCGGAAGTGGGCATAAAATTAGCTTACGATCACGTCGGGAGCGTAAATTGGTAAAAAGGGGGCCCCAGGCACTTGGCTTCATTGCCGACACTAACGCGCCTATCTCTAAAAGGTATATTTCAGTCGAACCTGAACTCCGAATTGCCAGTCCCGATTGCGGCTTTGAATTTGGAGAGGATAGCCGTGATCTGAATTGTTTTTAAGACTTCCCAATCGGTACATGGCCGTGGGCTGCACGATTACGGACCACCGCGAACTGATCCGGTACTGAACACCAACCCCCACCAGCGCGTGCGTATTTATTTCTTTTGAGTGAGTTACGCCGGCCTCATTACTTCCCGGAAAAGGTGAAATCCGACTCTGGTAATTCATATTGAACACCAGCCCTGTCGAGAGGTAAGGCGATAAGCGGTTTTTGGTGGGAGAAAAATTGATTAAAACCGGTAGTTGCAAATGATTCAGCGTCATCTGTCGGGTAGGTTCAGCTTCAATCGTTGTATTCGTTCTGAAGGCCTGAAAATCCATATACCCTTTCGAGCGGTTGTACCATAAACCCGACGAAACCGACCAATTGCGATGGAACTGGTAATTCGCCATCAGTCCAACGGTACCACCGTGATCTTTTGCCAGGACATTGGCGCCGGAGACATCGGGGCTGCTGTCGTGGATCGTCATCCGGTAATCCAGATTACGCCAGGTGGGTGAGAGAGTTGCCGATAAAGAAAAACGGCCCTGGCTGTACGCAAAAGTTGAAGTGGTCATTACCAATACGAGGGAATAGTAAAAGGCTTTCATACGATTATTTTTAGAGGATTACATCACGAACAAAGAACGGGGTGGGTTACAAAAGGTTGTAATGAGATCCGGTTATTAAGTATTTTTAACAAAAGTATGAACGCGGGTTAATTCGTCTCGATTCGGAAGTCAAAGTTCAACGCAACCCTACTGGTGACGGAGAAAGCCTAGTATGACGACAAACAAGAAAGAACCAACCCAGATTATCCAGAAAAACAGTTTGGTTTGAGCTGTCCCTTCAAATGTATACTGATCGGTTAAACCGGTTTGTTTGTTGACGCCAAAGTGCTGAAAAAGCAGATAATGCAAAGCCCAAAAGAGGAGAGCCACCAAAAGGTAGATGTGGTACTTCTGTAGCCCACCTGTGATTGGTTTCGATTCAATTAGCCACAATAGTCCCCAATACGTACCTAAGAACAGGAAAAGAAGGCCAGCTGTCACTTGAATTAAGGCACTAAACCAGGGTAGATTTTTATTTCTACCAATTTCCCGGTCCCGCAGGTGAAGTTGGAAAAACGTGTAATAATACCGGTAGAGAAATTTCATATGTGTGTGTGAAATAGCCCTGTTAAAATACTACATTAGGAAAATTCGGGAGGTTTCGAAAGGATAGAAGGTGGAATAACCGCCGTAACTATTGGAAGTGTCGTTTGAGCTGCTCATACCGCGACCGACCGATGGGCAGTTGGTGGCCGGTGGTTAACTGAAGCGTATAGCGACCACCCGATTGAATCTGGATCGCGGCAAAATAACGGCTGTCGGCCAGGTAGGATTTATGAATTCGTTCAAAACGGGCGGGCAGCAGTTGGGCCAGTTTTTCCAGTGATTTATCATGCAACGCTTTCGTTCCGTTCAGCAAATGCAGTTCGGAATACACACCGGACCCTTGTATAAAAAGCACGTCTTCTACCGGAATCAACCGGATTAGCCCCCGCGACTTAACCGCCAGAAATTGGAGGGGGGGCTGCGGACCCGCCGGTTTCTGGACCACCCGTTCCAAAGCCTGTCTGACCCGCTCGACCGAGAAGGGTTTGGCAATAAAATCGAGCACGCCATACTCAAAAGCCGTGATGGCCTTGTCGGTATAGGCCGAAACCACCACCGTGTGAAAAGATTCGGCCACTACGTTTTTCAGTACTTCAAAACCGTCTTGTCCGTTCAAGTTTAGATCCAGAAACAGCAAGTCAATGCCTTGACTGCGAATGTATTCGGTGCCACTTTCAACGCCATCGCAACGTGCCAGACTGCTTAGCTCAGTGCCCAGAATTTCCTGCACGAACCGTTCGATCCGGGCCGCAATCCGGGCTTCATCTTCAATGATCAGGATTCGCATAAATCGTTAGTTGAGTTAGCCAGCCCTCCTCGATTTCCTCCGAGAGCAGGGCCCAGTTTTGGCCGTAACTTTCGGTCAGTCGGGCTTTCATATACTGCCATCCCGTTCCGGTTTTTGGTTGGTCTCCCGGGTTGCGGTTGATGGCCCGGGTGCGGAGTTGATACTGCCGGTAATGCGCATTCCGCTGAAAAGAAAGCAGAAACCGGATCGTTCCGTCGGCCAGCGGTAAGCTGTGGGTAATTCCGTTTTCCAGAACGGTATGCAGCAAAGCCGGGGGAAGCGTATCGGTCGGATCAATGCCGGAATCCTCCCAAACATAATTAATTTCCTTCCGAAACCGCATGACGGCCAGGTGGCTTTTGCACAGCTCGATTTCATGCGTGATCGGCACCAGACGCACATCGACCATTTGACTCAACAACCTGAATTCGCTGGCGAGTGCTTCAATGAACACCACACCCTGCCGGGGCGATTCCTCAATCCAGTCGATAAGCGAGGTCAGAGTATTAAGCAAGAAATGGGGTTGAATACTTTTTTTGAGCAATTCCGTTTTTAGCCGCTCCGACAACACGAAGGTCTCCCGATAAGCCTGATCCATTTCCCTCGAATGAGTCACCAGTCCGTAGAGCATAGCCAGCAGTAAAAAGCCAAAACCGAGGTACAGGCTGTAGTCATAGTAGAAAAAGAGGGTGCATAACCCGCTCAAAACGATCGAGATAAGGATGCTGGCGGCCCCTTTTCGCTGCTGCCGCACCGCCAAAACCGCTATGAACAGTGCACTGATTCCCATCGTTAAACTCAGCAATTGGGCCGTAAAATCATACCGTCCGTGGAAGTACAGATAGATTCCCAGCAGAACCAACAGCAAGAGCCCCGTAAAGCGTCTGGGGTTGAAGAGGCTGAATTGCCGGTTCAAAAAGGAAGGAACCAGCAGCGAAATACACAGCGTCAGCGCCCCAATCACTTCCAGTCGGGGTGTTTGCAGGTCATAGCGATACGGCCAGACAAAGGGTACATATTCGGCAACGAGCAGGCCGAAGAACAGCCCGCAAATCAGGCTAAATAAGCGAAAAAGGGGCTCCCGGCGGTTGTGAAAATACAAAAACAGGTAGTAGAACGCACCGATCAAAAAAGCTCCCGCCAGCATGGCCATCCAGGCAACGGTTTGCAACGAGGCCCGTGCCCGGTCCGGCTCATGTTCAATCCGGGCATTATAAAAACTGTAGCCCGCGCGGGAATAGAAATTGGATACCCGAAGCGCCAGCACATGCGCCCCCGGTTTGGTATCAGCATCGGTCAGGAGCCAATACGTCGCATGTTGACCGGGACGCTCGGCGGTTTTCGTCGTTCCGACCTGCCCATTATGACCCAGCAACCGCCCATCCCAGAACGCATCGAAGGAACCCAGGGCCACGACGCGGACCCCCAGCGGTTTACGCAGCGTGGCCGCCGAGTCCAGGTGGAAGTGGAAGCGAACCCAGAAAACCTGTTGCCGGGAGGTGCCGTTGGTCACTGACCAGTTCCGATCGTTCCAGTCCAAAACCGCCCACTCGGGCTGATCCCCGAGCTTCAGTCGGATCTGTTCCGGGCCGATCGAAACCGGCTGACAGCCTGCCAGCGCAAGCAACCCCATCAGGCAAAACCAGCGAATCCACGGTTTGAGTCGAGTCATCAACATTTTCGAATGCACAAAGATAAGAGTCACCAGGCGGGTTCCGGTGCCGTTGACAAACGGGTGGTGTCGTTGGCAAGTTTACCAAAATTGATCACACATAACCACCGTATTATTGATTGATTTTTCCGATTAATCACATGCGCACGTTCCGTCTAAAACTAATCTGTCTGGCCCTGCTGGCCATCATATCATTTTCTTCGCTTGCTCAGGATCAGATCAGAAACCGGCTTGACTCACTCATGCAGGCGGCTCATGGCCTGGGTGTTTTCAATGGCAACGTGGTTGTGGTGCATCGGGGAGTGATCCAATACCGCAACAGTTTTGGCTACGCCGATGGCAGCCGCAGCCGCAGGCTGAGCCTCGATATGCTCTTCGATATTGGCTCCATTTCCAAGGAATTTAATGGTGCCGCCCTTCTACTGTTACAGCAACGAGGAAAACTGTTGCTGACTGACCGGCTTAGCCAGTACCTGAAAGACCTGCCGAGCTGGTCCGACAGCATCCAGCTCAAGCACCTGATCAACTACACCAGCGGTTTGCCCATTACGGGGGCGATGAGCGATCAGCAGATTCTTGATGAACTGAAATCGCTGAAAGCCCTGGCCTTCCGGCCGGGCAATGCCTATGCCTATAGCTATTCCAATGTATATCTCCAGCGCCGGATCATTGAGCGGGTTTCGGGCCAGACGTATGCGGCATTTATCACCGAACAGCTGCTGAAACCGCTGCAGATGCACCACACCTTCCTGGATTTGCCGGTTACGGCCCCGGAAATGACGCGGGCGTTTGACAGCAATTTTAAAGAAAGCAACTACGAGCAGCAACTAACGGGCTGGCCCCGCATGTCGATTGATGATCTGTACAACTGGCTGGTCAAACTGGATAGTTACCAACTGATTACTAAAGCGTCCATGCAGGCGCTGGCCGTGGATTTTGGCGGCAACGAAAGCAGCCTGGGCCATGCAGTTTTTAAAAACGACGAGCTGACCTGGCATCAACATCATGGCTCAAATTATAACTACGAAGCTCTGATGACCCATGATGTCGCGAATGATATTGTCGTAATTCTGATGACCAATAGCCAGCAGTTTAAGGTCAACGCGCTGACCAACAGCATTATCGCCATTCTTCAGGGAAAACCGTACACGGTTCCCAAACGCTCGCTCTACCTGGATATGCGCGAAAAAGTGCTGGCCGATTTCAACGAGGGCATGGCCTTTTACCGGGAGGTCAAAGAGCACCAGCGAGAGCGGTATGATCTTGGGTTCGAGATCGGGGATCTGGTAAATACCGGCAAATACCTGATGCGTCGACAAAAGTATGAAGAGGCAATCCGGCTATTTCAGCTGGGTACGAGCTTGCCCATTCAGCCGGGCGATTATTCCTACGCCTACCAATTGATTGCAGACTGCTACGCCAAAATGGGAGTGAAACAACTGGCGATCGTCTACTACCAGAAAGCCATTGAAAAAGACCCGACGAATGCCAATGCCAAAGGGTATCTGGCCGAATTGGTACGATAGGAGAGTGCGTGCTGGATAAAGGTAGATTTAAAATAGCGCTAACCATTCGGGGAAACCGGCAAGTCTAAAAACCGTTGTTTTCGAATTGTACCAATTGTTTCCTTCTGATAAATGATTTGTTAAAAAAAGTAACATGAGAAATTTTCTCCTTACTTTGGGTAGTTGCGCTGATTAGCCGTGGCCTATGAAGCAAAGGTACAATCGGAAATTTCGATCTATTTTCGCGGTTTTGGGTAGGCTGTTTTGGCTCTCCCCGGTTTTGTTTGCCCAGCCGAACCACCTCCCGACGCCCGAATTGCTCATTTATTCGGTGATTCCCGATCCGCACGGTGATGTCTGGGCCGGTACGAACAAAGGCCTGGCCCGCATCAACCGACGAACCCTGCAAATCCGGAATTATACGACCGAAGATGGGATTCTGGCCGATGAATTTAACCGCTATCATTTTGTACACCTGCCGGACAACCGGATTCTGATGGGGGGCCTGGAGGGCATTACGGCGTTTTATCCCAGTCAGGTTCGACCCGACCCTTTTCAGCCCAATGTGGAGATTACCAGCCTGCAAATCAACAACAACGCCGTTCGGCGAGTTGCCACCGCAGGCGCTTGACCGGCTTGACCTGCCGTATGATCAAAACTTTTTGACGGTTGAGTTTTCGGCCCTTCAGTTTAACAAACATACCAAAAACCGCTATCGGTATCAATTGACGGGCCTCAACGGGGCCTGGGTGGAAAACAGCCGACCCGTTGCGGTTTTTACGGATTTACGGCCCGGTAGTTACACGTTACGGTTGATTACCACCAATACATCGGGCATCTGGAGTCCGCACATCCGAACTTTACCCATTACCATTCGGCCGCTCTGGTTGGAAACCTGGTGGGCCTATGTGCTCTACGGACTGATGATCGGCGGCATTGCCTACGCCTTATTCCGGAACTATGCCAATCGCGTGCGCATGGAGCAACGGATGCTTTCCAACCTGCGGGAAGCCGAGCAGCTTCGGGCGCTCGATGCCATGAAAACCCGGTTTTTTTCAAACGTTACCCACGAGTTTCGAACGCCTTTGACGCTGATTCTGTCGCCCATGGAACAGCTTCTGCAGGAAGACCCCGAACCCTGCATCCAGCGACGGGTGTCCGTTGCCGAAACCCAGGCCCGGTGGTATGCCGGAATGATTCGTATAGGCTTTGTCGAATAAATACTTGGCCAAACTTTTAAAAATAGGTTTATAGGGTCTGAAAGGGGCTTTACCGCGTGGGCTGGAGGTGATAGTTTGTCCAAAAATGAACAAACGTCCATACAGAAACGGACAGGTGATCAACCGGTTTTATACTTGAGACGTGCGGTCATACCTGTTTGGAAGTTTAGAAATGTGATTTGTCCTAACGATTTGAAAATATTAGCTATATTTTTGTATCGGTTACTCTGGGCGTTAGGAAAACTTCATGATCGGGAAAGATTTGCATTGGTACCTGGCCTTCATCGTGCTATCCGGATGGATTAGCCTTGCTCCGAAGAGTGTCAGGGCGCAATCGGAGGGACTTCCTCAACCAGAACGAATAACCCAGCGGGAGGGATTGCCACAGGCTTTTGTTCCGGCAATCACCCAGGATCGGCAGGGCTTTATTTGGGTCGGAACACTGGACGGTTTATGCCGGTACGACGGCAATGAATTTAAGGTTTATCGCCCGGCCAGTCCGCTGCAGGTTAGGCCCGACAACTGGGGAAGGCTCTGGCTCAAAAGCGAACATGACCTGGATTGGTTCGACCCCGCTACGGAAACGTTTCATCCGTTTACCCGTCATCCCTTTTTTCGGAAACACTTTCCGCAGGAGCACATCCGTTCGTTTTTTGTCGAAAACCCAAGCCGGATCTGGTTAGGATTGGCTTTTGAAGGATTGGTCAGCGTTGACCTGGCAACCCACCGCTTTCGCCGATTCCGCCATCAGCCGGGTAATCCCCATTCGCTGAGCAACGATATGGTCAAAAACATCGTTATTGACTACCAAAAGCGGCTTTGGGTCGCCACCGATACCGGTCTGGATCGCTTCGATGAGTCGACGGGGCGGTTTGTCCATCTCCCGTTACCGACCTCGGCACCCGACTATAAACCGGATTCTTCGATTATCGGTCTGTACCTCAAACCCGACGGTGATTTGCTGTTACTGTCCGGTCGCCATCTGACGGTATACCCGGCGCGGACGGGGCCTCCTAAACAGTTTCGACTACCCAAAAGCTATTACAAAGGGATTGTTCCGGACTTTGCGACCGACAGCCAGGGGAATGATTACATCACCGTCAATGATTTATACCGGTTCAACGAGCGAACCGGACCCCAACTGCTTTACGATTCCACCCTGATTCAGAGTTGCCAGAGTATTTACATTGATCGCTCGGATGTGTTGTGGCTCGGGACGCAGGGCGCGGGGATTCGCAAGTACAACCTGCGTTCGAGTCGGTTTACGGCACTGCCTTACCGGGTTGGGTTTCCCTCGGATCTGTTCACCCGGATTCTAGGTATGAAAACAACAGAGCTCTCGACCCGGTTTGCCAAAACCAACCCGTACAATTTTCGCTATACGTACGACCGGCAGGGAAAGCTATGGTTTTCTGCCGGTCCGGGCAATCTGTATCGACTCGACTTGCGGACGAAATTGGCGGAGATGATTCCGCAACCGGCCGGGCTGCCCGACAAACCTGATGGAAAACCGGTTTTGCTGACCTCCGACCCGCAGGGGGGCATTTGGCTGGCTCACCGACTGAAAGCCTGGCAGTATGACGAGCTGCACCGCACCTGGCATGCGTTTCCGTTTCCAATCCGACGCCAACAGGCTAACGAACGACAATCCATCCAGATGATTGTTGATGAACGATTTGTCTGGGTGCTCACCGGATCGGACGGTTTTTTTCGGACCGACCGTAAAACCGGAACTGTTCGGCACTATACCCATCAGCCCGGCGATTCGACCTCGCTGAGCAGCAACAACCTGACGGGGCTGGTGGCGGATTTGGTTGATCCCAACAAATTCTGGATTGGCACTTACGGCAGCGGGCTGTGTCTTTTTGATAAACAAACCGGCCGGGTTCGGCGGCTGACGCAGAAAGACGGATTACCGAACGAAGTGATCTATACGGCGATCCCCGACCGGCGCGGTTTTGTGTGGGTGGCCACCAACCAGGGTCTTTGCCAGTTGAACCGGAAAACGTTTCAAACCCGGGTCTATACCTACGAAGATGGATTACAGGCGGATGAGTTCAACAGGTTTCATCAGCTGGAGTTGCCCGATGGCCGGATCATCCTCGGCGGACTGGAAGGACTGACTGCTTTCAAACCCGACGAATTGCAGGAAGATACGTACCAGCCCGAAGTGCAACTGACGGATATTCAGATCAATAACCGGATGCTCGAGCCGGGGAGCTTGACAAACAATCGGGCCGTTCACACGCTGGATGTCCTGGATTTGAGCCACAATCAGAACTTCGTAACGGCTAGTTTTGCGGCCATGCAGTTTAACCGGCGCAGTAAAATCCGGTTTCGCTACCAGTTGGAAGGACTCGATCCCGACTGGATTGTTACTGAACGACCAATTGCGGTTTATACAGATTTGCGCCCCGGATACTACACGCTGAAACTGAATGCATCGAACACGTCCGCCGTCTGGAGTTCGCATGTTCGCACGGTTTCCGTTATCGTTCACCGGCCGTGGTGGACCACCTGGTGGGCATTGATGCTTTATTTCCTGCTGTTGGCCGGCATTGCCTACGGACTCATTCGCATGTATCTGAACCGCATCCGGTTGCGGCAGTCGATGGAGCTTCAGGAGAAAAAGGCCGAGCAACTCCGGCTGCTCGATGAAATGAAAACCCGGTTTTTTTCCAACATTACGCACGAGTTTCGCACCCCGATCACCCTGATCATGACGCCGACCGAGCAACTTCTGAACCGCTTCCGGGAACCCGAAGATCGTCGACGGCTGAACACCATCAGCCAGAACGCCAATCAGTTGCTCGATTTGGTGAATCAATTGCTGGATCTGTCGAAACTGGAAGCGGGGGCGGTCAAAACCGACGAAGCCCGGGGTGATCTGCGCGAATTTGTGGAAATCATTGTGCAATCGTTCCAGCCCGAAGCTGAAGAGCGTGGTATTATGTTGCGGTTTCTGGCAAGACAACTGGCGGAGGAATACTGGTTCGACAAGGGGAAACTGGAGCGGATCGTGTACAACCTCGTGGCCAATGCCCTGAAGTTTACTCCGTCCGGTGGCCAGGTGGAATGCCTGATCGAAATGGTTGAATACAAGAACGCTGAGGTGGTAAAGATTACCGTGCGCGATTCGGGAATTGGTATTTCCCCGAACCATTTGCCGCATATTTTCGACCGGTTTTACCAGGTCGAGGATTCGGCTTCGGGCTTGTTGGCTCAGAAACAGCAGGGGGGCACCGGCATCGGGCTGTCGCTGGTGAAAGAGTTTGTTGAATTGCAGGGAGGGGCCATTCAGCTGAAAAGCGAACCGGGCGACGGTACGGAATTTGCGTTTTTTTTGCCCTACCGTCCGGCGGCTCCCCCATTGGCCTCAACCGCGAACCTGCCCGCAGCCCCCGGAGAAGAACGGGAAGGAGGCATCCATTTGCTGATCGTGGAAGATAACCAGGAACTGACGATGTATATCGCCGAGAGTTTCCCGGATTCCTACCATATTCGGCGGGCGGCCAACGGCGCGGATGGGCTCGCCCTGGCCCTGGAACACATGCCCGACCTGATCATTTCGGACGTGCTCATGCCGATCATGGACGGGTATACACTGGTCCGGAAGTTAAAAGAAGACCTTCGGGTGAGCCACATCCCGGTTATTTTGCTGACGGCCAAATCGGCGCATGAAAGCCGTTTGGAAGGCCTTACGGCGGGAGCTAACGATTACATCACCAAACCGTTTCATTTGGAGGAGTTGCGGCTGCGGGTTCGAAATCTGCTCGAACAACAGCGGCAATTCCGGGATTGGGTTCGGGCTTCCCTGATCAATCCGGACACGCCGGTTCGTGGCGCAGAAACCACCGACTCGGAGCCGTTTCTGGAGGTGTTGTATCCGATTTTGGAAACTAATCTGGACAATTCGGCTTTCGGCGTGGAAGAACTGACCACGCAAATGCGCATGAGCCGGATGAGTTTTTACCGCAAAACGAAGGCCGTGACCGGTCTTTCGACCAACGAACTGATCCGAAATTACCGCCTGAAACGGGCGACGTATTTTTTGCGGGAGGGTTTCACCAGCACCGAAACCGCCTACCGCGTCGGCTTCGACAGTCCGGCCTATTTCACCAAATGTTTCCGCGAACTGTACCAGATGACCCCCACCGAATTTGTCGCTAAAGGCGGAATGGCCTGATTTTTCAGGGTGGGTACATTTTTATAGTCGTTGGGAAAACCCTTATGGTCCCTTTTTGGCGGTCCTTCTACTTTGGCCGGATAAACCAACCCTTTATCCGGTTATGAAGAAATGGCTATTGATTACGCTGGCACTGCTGAGTCCCAATCTGCTTCGGGCCCGGGGCCGAAGCCTGGTCGCCGGGTTTTACCGTCCAGGTGCTGAGCGCCCCGACGATTGCGTTTTCCCAAGGACATCCCAGCCCGCTAACGGTTATCCAGAACACCCCGTTCGTCATGCTGACGCTGAGTGGCTGTGTCGGGGGCACCCAATATTTACCGGAATGAGTTGAAGAATGCGGGCAAAGGCAACAGATCCCATACCTACAGCTTTACGGTTCCGACGGTTTTGAAAGACAATACGACGCGCCTGATTTGGGCGCGGGTTTCGGGTTCGACGTACGATTTAAAGGATTCAGGTAAACCGCTGACCTGTTCACCGGCAGCCTGGTTATCGGCCGAAACCGGTGATGAACTTCAGGTGGCGGTTTTGGGCAATCCGTTTTCGGAGCAGCTGGCCGTCGAAATCCGGGGAGCGGAAGGGCAGCCGCTCCTGCTGCTTCTGACTGATGCCAGCGGGCGGTTCATCAGCTAGTGTCAGCTCGAAACCGCCAACCCGGTCGAGCAACAGCTGTTCACCGTCAGCCAGCAACCCGCCGGGTTGTTGTGGCTGCGGGTTGCCAGTGGCATTCGGAGCGTAAGCTTGAAGGTGCTTAAACGCTGAGCGGCCAATGCTGTACTAAAACCGCTTCAGGCCACTGATTATCAGCGACCTGAAGCGGTTTTTCTTTTTGTTACTTTTTTGTTTAAAATCTCGCACATATCATAAATAGTTTGCTACTTTGGCGACGTAATCAGAACCTGCGCAACGGCTTGGGCCTTTCGTAGGGAATCGGTTTCCTGCGTTGCCAACCTCCTCTGTCCATGAAGATTATCGATCGTTTCCATCCGGTTTGCCCTTTGGCGCAACTAAATACTTCTTTCCATTTTTGGGTTCCGCCGTGTCCTGTTCAACCGACACCCGTTTAACGCATTTTACGCCCTGTTTCTGTTCTATTTCTTCCACTTAACCAGTTCTGGTATGAACCCTTCTCTACATCAGATCCGACGGCTCGGCGGTCGGTTTTTAGCCAGTTGTTTATTGTTGTTTGTGCAGGTTTGCCTGTTGGGCACACTGACGGGCGCTCAGGCCCAGACGATACGTTACGTGAAAGAAGGAGGAACCGGTGAAGGGCTGACCTGGGATGATGCTTCGGGCGACCTTCGGCAAATGATTCAGCAGTCACAGTCTGGCGATCAGATCTGGGTAGCGGCTGGAAAGTATACGCCCGGCGACGAGCGATATCATACGTTTAGCCTGGTCGATAAGCATAATTTTGCAATTTATGGCGGTTTTGAGGGTAATGAAACAACACTTGCCGAGCGGAAATTGACTTTCCCATCCTCCACAACGCTCAGTGGCGAAATTGGTGATCCGGGCGAAATATCTGATAATTCGTATAAAATTATGGAGATGTTTTATTCCGCCCGGTCCACCATTCTGGACGGGCTGGTCTTCAGCGGTGCGCATAGCGATGGAAATGGAGCTGACGCTTCCGGGGGCGGAATTTTAATTTATTATAATTGTGGGGTAGGAGCCAGCCCCACCATTCGCAACTGTTATTTCACGAACAATCAGGCCATTATGGGGGGCGCGATTTACGTCAGTGGGGAGAATTTTAGTGCCGAGAATTCTCGTCCCCTACTAATCAATTGCGTTTTCTTTGATAATCAAGCGATTGATAAATCCTATGGAGTTAATGAAATAGTGTATGGATCCGGCGGAGCCATTGTGAGTTCAGGCGCCGAGCTCACGATGATCAATTGCACACTGGTTGGAAACCGGGCCAAAAACGGTAATGCCATCCGAAATGAAGGAGCACTCACCCTGACGAACAGCATCCTGTGGAATAACCGGCCCAATTATGATGGCGAGATTCAAGGTGATGATGGCCTGGATATAACCGGCGCCGGAACGAAGACGGTCACTTTTTCAATCAATCAGGACAATCTTCCCGGCCAGGGCAACCAAACCGCCAGCCCGGCTTTCGTCGACGAAGCCAACGGCGATCTGCGGTTAACGGCCTGTTCGTTTGCCATCAATTCCGGAAATCTGGATTCCTACACGGCTGTGAGCGGTCCGGATACCGATCTCGCCGGGAAAACCCGCGTTTACGGCGATTATATCGACCGGGGGGCAATTGAATTTCAGGGAGAGTCGGATGCCCTCTTTTTCATCAACCCGACACCCTTGAGTTTAACGATCTGTTCGACTCCCACAGGCCACCTGTTTTCAAGTGAACAGCAACTCATTGGTTTAGGGGGGAAGGGGCCCGTAACCTATCAATTTTATAAAGATGGTGTGAAATATGATGAATATACGACCAGTGGTGATGGTTCGGCCTTTCAGTATACTTCGGATATGACTTCCGGGGAGTATCGCATGGTGGTGAGTAATGCGTGCAGTGTCAGCACGGCCGAGTCCTCCAATGCCATCACGTCCGAACCCTTCAACCTGACCGTCATACCGCATCCAACCGTTACGATTGTGGCATCGGCCACGGCAGTATGTGCCGGAACATCGGCCACGCTGACCGCTTCGGGTGGAGGAACTTATCTGTGGAACACCGGCGAAACCACTGCCATCATCAGTGTGACGGCCACCGGAACGTATAAAGTTACCGTAACGAACAGCAACGGTTGTTTTGAAGAGAAAGAGATCCACATAACCGTTGCCGGGTCAATTCCAGCCCCAACGCTCAGCAGCAGTCCGGCGGCCGGTAGTCCGGGTAGTTTACTTGTTCTTCAGAACAGCCCAACCGTTTCATTGACGGCGAGCGGCTGTTCGGGAACGCTGGTCTGGACCGGTCCCGGATCGCCCACGGGGTCAACGGTTTCCGTGTCAACTTCGGCGACCGGAACATTCGCTTATTCCGTCTCGTGTCAGCAGGGCAGTTGTACCAGTCCAGCGACCACGTTTACGGTAGTGGTCACGTCCGCAGTTTCGGTGACCGGCAGTTTCGATGGGTTTCTCTACGGGGCTGATTGCTCCACCTTCCGGGGCTGGGCCTGGGATCGCAACAAACCCAATACGGTTTTTACGGTTGATATTTACGATAGCGACACTTTCAAAGGCACGATTGCCGCCAACGAGTTTCGGCAGGATTTGAAGGATGCCGGAAAAGGCAACGGGATTCATGCGTTTCGCTGGACGATTCCGGCCGAACTGAAAGACGGTCAGGTGCATTCGCTCTCGGCCCGAATTTCGGGCAGCGGTTTTACGCTGAAAGACGGCCCGAAAACCATTCAGTGTCAAACCGGCACGCCACCGCCCCCAGCCAATAAACCGCCCGTTGCGCCAACCGGGGTGGCTTTGACGGCCCAGAAAGAGGTGAGTTTTACGACAACCTTACCAGTTTTCACCGACCCGGAAGGCAGCACGCTCAGCTATGGTCTGGCGGGTTTGCCCACGGGGCTGACGTTTACGAGTGGTACCCGTCAGATTACCGGAAAACCCGAAGTCGAAGGCCTGTTCGTCTTGACGTATTCGGCCACCGATCCGCAGGGAGCCACCAACAGCGTAAGCTTCAACCTGACCGTAGCGGGTTCGACGACGGTCGTCACGGGTGATTTCGAAGGGTATCTCGACAAAGTCGAATGCGGCACGATTCGGGGCTGGGTCTGGGACCGGAAGAAACCGAACACGCCGGTGACGGTGGAATTCTACACCGGCAGTACGGTTTGGGGCAGTGTGGTTGCCAACATTTACCGGGTGGATCTGTTGAATGCGGGCAAGGGCAACGGCATTCATGCCTACAGTTTCGACGTACCGTCGGTTTTGAAAGATAACATCACCCACCTGATTAGCGCACGGGTGTCGGGCAGCACCTACGTCCTGAAAGATTCCGGAAAACCGCTGACGTGTTCACCACCCGCTCCGGTGCGCATGTCGGCCGTTGAGACGCCGGATTTACAGGTGACGATGTTAGGTAACCCGGTTTCAGACCGGTTGACGGTGGAAATCCGGGGGGCTGAAGGGCTGCCGGTTCGGCTCACATTGATGAACCTGAAAGGCCAGCAAGTGACGGAGCAGTGGGTGGAAAAAGCCGGATTCAGCGAACGGCAAACCCTATCGCTGAGTGGACAACCGGCGGGGATGTTGTTGCTGCGGGTGAGCAGCGGTTCCCGGAAGGTGACATTGAAAGTGCTCAAACCTTAGTTGTTTCAGGCACCGGCATATTTCTGAACAACCCGGCTCCCCAAAAGCCGGGTTTGTTTTTGAAAAAATAAGAGTGGTACGGGTATTGGTGAATAAGTATGAGCTTGATTATCAGATTGATGTGGCTTGAACAAACTTGAACACGGGATGAATGGCTGTCCTGAGGCCGAGTGAATAGGTTTGTACGGTCCATTGGTAATGCCGGTTAGAAAAAGACGGAAAAACCATTACCAAGTCAAATCAACCCTGAACATGAACACGATGAAACGAAGGATGATGCTACTGGGTCTTATGGCCTGTTGTGGTATTTTTTTACCCGCAATGGCCCAGAAAACGGCCTATCATCTGCCGCAGCTGCTCCGGGAAAACCGCCTGGTTGCCTTGCCTTCCAACGAAGTAACAGCCTTGACCACTGCCGGCAAACCGGCGGTGTCGATGAAGGGAATTGTGTGGCTGAAAGGAGTAAACTTTAAACAGGGCACGATCGAGATCGACCTGCGGGGGAAGGACGTTTTTCTGAAGAGTTTTCTGGGAATTGCCTTTCACGGGGTGGATACGACGACCTGTGACATTCTGTATTTCCGCCCGTTCAATTTTCGACATGAAGACACGCTGCGCCGTAAATGGTCCGTTGCCTACATGAGTTTGCCCGATAAAAATTACGCCGTATTGCGCCGGGATCATCCGTTGGTGTACGAAAACGCGGTCGATCCGGTACCCAGAGCGGACGAGTGGTTTCATGCCACCCTGGTTCTTATCCATAAAACACTGAGCGTTTATGTCAATCATTCGGCAAAACCGTCGCTGCAGGTTACCCTGCTCAATGACAGAACCGAAGGACTTTTTGGTTTGTACTCGGATGGTCTCCCCAATGATTTCGCCAATCTGACCATCACGCCCCGTCCGTAAAAATCACCGGATTTACGACGCTACTTTTAACCCGCGACTGGTCCGAACGAGCGGTCGGTTTCGGCTTGCATCCAATCGAACCCCGCTCAAAATTGGTCTGACAGACGAAAATCGGGTCGCTTTTTGGCCTCTTCGTACGTATTAGTTCGATACTACCCCAAAATCATACTATCAAAATGAAAAAAACCTTTCCAAAATGGAAAGGTTTTATCGCTATTGGTACAGGCTGTTATTTTTATTCCTTTGATTATCAGTCAAGTAGTGTGGCAGACTTAACATTGGCATTACATTGGATGCGTGAACTACTATCGATAGGTGAATTGAAAACCGGTTCCGGGTTGGAGCCGGTTCTGGTAACAATGTTTTCGGCGGTTGTCCCAACGACCGACTGAGATTTGATCAACGAAGATGTCCAACGCGACCGTTTTCCCTCCCTAACTTCCTAAGCCTGCCCAGCTTGCAATCCGTTCTTTAAACCGTTACACGTCTTCGCATTCACCGGCTCCGGTGACCCCGTATGGAAAGTAAACATCAGTTGGATAAAGTGACCGCTGCCGGGCTGCTGGTGGCGATGGGTATTATTTTTGGCGACATTGGGACTTCCCCGCTCTACGTTCTCTCGGCCATTATGGGTCCTGATCAGCCCATCCGGGCGGATGTGGTGCGCGGGGCTATTTCCTGTATTTTCTGGACGCTGACGCTGCAAACAACGGTTAAATATGTGGTCCTGATATTGCGGGCCGATAACAAGGGCGAAGGTGGCATTTTTGCGCTCTATGCATTGGTTCGACGTCACGCGAAGTGGTTAACCATTCCCGCCGTAATTGGGGGTAGTGCCCTGCTGGCCGATGGCATCATCACACCACCGGTATCGGTGTCTTCCGCCGTCGAGGGGCTCGAACTGCTTTATCCGCATATTCCCACGGTCCCGATTGTCATCGGTATTCTGACGGTTTTGTTTTTGATTCAGGCCCTGGGAACCAGCGTCGTCGGTACGGCTTTTGGGCCGGTGATGTTGCTCTGGTTTCTCATGCTGGGCGTTTTAGGGTTCATGAGCATTGCCCATGCACCATCCATTCTGACCGCCGTCAACCCTTATTACGCCTGGTGGCTGCTGGTCGAATATCCCGGCGGTTTCTGGCTCCTGGGATCGGTTTTTCTCTGTACGACGGGCGCCGAAGCGCTGTATTCCGATCTGGGCCATTGCGGCCGGGGAAATATCCGGGTGAGCTGGCTGTTTGTGAAAACCTGTCTGCTGCTGAATTATTTTGGTCAGGGTGCCTGGTTGCTGACCATGGAAGGACGGGCGCTGGGCGTCCAAAAACCGTTCTATTCATTGATGCCGGACTGGTTTCTCATCGCCGGAATCGGCATTGCCACGGCCGCCACGGTCATTGCCAGCCAGGCCCTGATTACCGGTTCGTTCACGCTGATCAGTGAAGCCATTCGTTTGAATTTATGGCCGAAAGTCGTCCTGCGTTACCCTTCCATCAAGAAAGGGCAGTTGTACGTCCCCAGCATTAATTTGCTGTTGTGGATGGGCTGTGTGGGAGTGGTGCTGTATTTCCGCGAGTCGTCGAATATGGAAGCTGCGTATGGGCTCGCCATTACGCTGACGATGCTGATGACCACACTTCTGATGACGTATTATCTGTATAGCCACCGGTATCGGGCCTGGGGCGTTGTGTTGTTTCTGGTGGTGTATGTGGGGCTGGAAGGCGCTTTTCTGGTGGCCAATCTGATCAAATTTCCGCATGGCGGCTGGGTTTCGCTGTTCATCGGAGCGACGATTGCGATCGTGATGTATACCTGGCTCCGGGCTTTTTACATCAAACTGCGGCTGACCGAATACGTCCGGATCGACAGCTACCTGCAGCCGCTCAAGGAGTTAAGCCGGGACATCAGCATTCCCAAATACGCCACGCACCTGGTTTTTATGAGTAACGCAGCCCGGCAGTCCGAGATCGAATCCAAGATTATCTATTCCATTTTCCAGAAGCGCCCCAAACGGGCCGATATTTTCTGGTTCGTCCACGTCGATACGACCGATGATCCGTATACAATGGAATACAAGGTCAATACCATTGCCGAAGACGACGCCTACAAAATCACGTTCCGGCTGGGGTTCCGGGTCGAGCAGCGCATTAATCTCTTCTTTCGGAAGGTGATCGAAGACATGGTGAAAAACAAGGAAGTCGATATTACGAGCCGCTACGAATCGTTGAGCCGCCAGCATGTGATTGGAGACTTCCGGTTTGTCGTGCTGGAAAAATTTCTCTCCTTCGAGAACGACCTGCCGTGGATGGAGCGAATGATCATGAATTTCTATTTTTTCATCAAGGGATTCACCACCACCGAGGACCGCTGGTTTGGCCTGGATACCAGCTCGGTCAAGATCGAAAAAGTGCCGCTCGTGATTCGGCCCGTCGAAAACATCAAGCTGAAGCGCATCGATGCCTGAACGCAGGTCTGATTGATCTGCATGTCTTTTCTGAAAGCGTTTTTTGTAAACCAGTTGTTTAATCGTTCGAAATCCCATGGCTATCTTACTCGTTTTCGCACTTATTCTGGTCGTTTTACTGACCGGTTTTCGCATTGCTCAGGAATATCAGCGGGCAGTTGTATTCCGACTCGGGCGGTTTCAGTCCATTCAGGGACCGGGTCTTTACTGGCTGATTCCGTTTATCGATCGGCAACAGAAAGTCGATATCCGGACCAAAACGGTTGACCTGGAACAACAGGAAACGATTACCAAAGACAGCGTAACGATTAAAGTAAATGCGGTTTTGTGGTTTCGAATCATTACGCCGAAAGATGCCATTATTGAGGTGGCCGACTACAACAAGGCAGTGTATCAGTTTTCGGTTACGGCCCTGCGGAATATCATTGGTCAGCATTCCCTCGACGAAGTGCTGCGGGAACGGGAACAGATCAATAAAACGCTGCAAGGCATTGTCGACTCGACGACCGAACCCTGGGGCATTAAAATTGAAATGGTTGAGATGAAGGATGTCGAAATTCCGGCGGCCATGCAACGGGCGATGGCCCGCGAAGCCGAAGCCACCCGGGAAAAAAGAGCCCGGATTGTTAAGGCCGAAGCCGAACTGGAAGCGTCGATCAAGCTGACCCAGGGCGCGACGGAGATGGAAAAAAGCCCGATTGCGGTCGAGTTACGGCGCATGCAAATGCTCTCCGAAATCGGCATCGACAACAATACCACGACGATTGTGATGGTTCCGTCCGATTTTACTTCGGCTGCTAAAAGCTTTAGCGAACGGGTGGCTCAACAGAAAACCGCCTGAAAGGGATAACGAACCCGCGGTTTTTTCGGAGTCAAAACAGAATGGATTCCACTAAAAACGATTCGGCCCCGGCTTTGTAACAGGCCAGAATCTCAAACTGGGATGCCTCATTACAGGTCATCATGACCGGAATGTTTTTCCAGCGAAGGTCTTTTTTGAGCGATTTAAGGATTTGAAGCCCTCCTTTTAAAGGCAAGTGAAGATCAAGCGTAATCAGGTCAGGGTATTCATCGGTTGTTCCCAGATACTGAAATAAGGCTAAATCATTGGGGAAGAATTTTATACTGCGAATGGCACCGATGTGCTTTAGTACTTTATCCATTTGAAGAGCTGCTTCGGAACGGCCTACAAACGTACAAATCACTACATTCTTCATATTTTAGGAATAGTAGAATTCCTGCAAAAATACTGAATAATAACAATTTAAGCTACATTTAAACGGTTTTTGAAGAAAATGAGACTGTATTCGCAAAACCTCCTGAAATTTCGGGGGTATTTGATCGTAATGAGATGCAAAATGGCCCAATACAGGTTGCTATTGTAAAACCGGTAAAAGGGTTCCCACCTTCCTGCCTGATAAATTTATCAAAACCGCCCCCGGACTTCCAACCCTTTTTCCCTATCTATGCTCTACGGTTTTAGAATCCTGTCTATGCCTTTTAAGCCCTATGAAAATCGTTACCCGTTTTGCCGGTCTTTCCGCCTGCCTGCTGTTTTTTTTGCATTCGTGCAATCCGGGAAAAGATCAGCATTCTTTGTTGAAACCCGGCTGCCAGGTCCTTACTTATACCATTGAGAGTAAGGAATCGAGTCCGGAAGCCTACGTTCGGGATGAAACCGCCGTGCTGGATCGGGATACCGTGAAAATTGGAAAAGTCAGCACCCGCACTTATAAATATGATGAGCAAGACCGGATTATCGAATCGACCTGGGCCACCTACAATTACGGTGGTAACGGCGGAAAGACGCTCTATCAATATACTTCGGATACCGTTACGCTCATTTCCACCCACCTGGGAATGGATCGGCAAATCCATAAATTTCCGCTCAATAAGCAGGGGTTGAATGGGAGCGCCAATCTGAAATATAATGCAGATGGGTTTTTGATTGAAAGCGTAAATTATGGCGCAACCAAAACCTACACCATTGAAAACGGGAACATTGTCCGCGAGCAGGAACGGGCCGCCCCACCAAATCCAATGGTCTATGAGTGGACGTACGAATATGATCTGACCCGGCCCAATTTGCCCAATACGAATCCCTACGACGGGAAAACCAGTAAAAACCTGCTGATGAAAGTAACGACGGGAACCGGTGTTTCGGCGAGTTCGTATGCTTACAAATACATATTTGACGAATCGGGAACGAAAACACGACGCTACCGGAAAATTGGGGAGGGGCGCTACCTGGTTGCCGACTATACCATCACCTGCCGGTAGGAAGCCCGCAATTCATTCACAGAGGGAAGAATACAGTTCGTTTCGACTAACTCCAAGCCGGCTGAAAAATATCATTTTTCGGAGTAAAGCGGTTTGCCGTGCCAACGGTGCCGAACAGAAATTCGGTTTATTGTTTTCGGCGGTTTTTCGGCCGAAAACAATAAACCGGCCACCTATGGCCAGTTTTTGTGCAAGTAGCTATTGGGTTAATCAAGGAATAAACGGCTTAAATCATCATCCCTACAATACAAGCAACACCTATTGATGCCATCAGGATCAATACAGCCCACATAGAGTACTCATTAACGGTAGAATTATGTTTATCCATGAATGATATTTGAAGAATGTTTTATATAATTTGAAACAAAAATAACTACAAATATGAGTAAAAGAATTGAAAAACAATTAATTAACTAAAGTTTAATGTGCGTTAATTAAGGTTAAAAACCCATTAAAGACACGTTCTTTTTCATTTGGCCGAGCTTCTGCTTGTGATGCAGGTCGTTAAAGTACAATTTCTGGCTGCGCTGGTTATTGGAGAAATTGAATCGAAAATCTCCTTTTGTAGCGTTGTAAACCCGGTTTTACTCCAGGAACAGGTCAGGAAAAAAGAAAATGGAAAGGGAACAGAAAGTTGGCAAAACCGCTCCGGTTTTGCTTTGGTCCATAGGAATCCCGATACCTGATTCCGGAAAACAAGCAGCCTATCCACTTTTTGGACGGGCTGTGAATAAATAAAGCGCTGGGTGAAGAATTTAATTTTTCCAATAAGGCAGGTCTACAGCGTATCGACCTCAATTCCTAACTCATAGAAGGTCGATCCTTCAAAACGCTCGCTTTCAAAAAGACTCGTAACGGACGGTTCGTGTTTCTTGAGTGAGCCGAGTACAGTTACACCCAGAGCCTGGCGGCTAACCCGGTCGCGGGCGGTAATTTTGTACATACCGAGGGGAATGTCTTCAATGTAATAGCTTCGATCCGCCATCGGAACGACGATTTTCGTTCCGATACTGCCGTCGACCAGTGGCCCAACGGGATCTAAGGTAATTTCCACATTCTCCAGCACAACATGATCAACCTGGTGATGAACTTCAAGCCGGGCACCCAATGGTCGGCTGGTTGCGTCGTCGTCAATGGTTCGCTTGCCCGTCAACCGGAATTTGAAATTGCGGACAGCTCCTTCATAAGCGGAAAATACGCGCGTATCTTCCTGGTAAAGAGCCATTTTATAGTTTTTGTTGTGGTATTTATAAGTGACGGTTCCATCCACAGTGTACGAACCTTCGGCAATACCGGTTGGTAACTTAAAGCTATAATTCCCGTTCACATCGGTATAACCCGTGGAGGTTTTGTTGTAAAAATCGGTGCTGCTGGCGACAATAACGGCATTGGCGACGGGCTTGCCCTGCTCGTCGACAACGCGGCCTTTTACAATGCCTTCCTGCGAGTTGCCATTGCTATCCGGACCATCAATTCCGGGTTTGGTGCAGGCTGCGGTGGTCAACAGGGCAAGCGCGAAGAGAAAATGTTTGAGCGGTTTCATAAAAATTGGAGTTGGATGTTGTTTACCGTGATGTGTACATGCGTTGTTTTTGCGAAGATAGATTCACCGCTCCCGGCCTGAAACCGTTGGATGACCATGTTGCGGAATGAGCTGCCTGAATTGTCTACTTGTCCGGATGGATTGTAAAGCGAATTTGGGCTGATGATGTCAACCGGCGGACCGCTCAGACGACTTCTTCCAAAGCGATGGCTTCGCGTATCGGGCGGTTTTTTCGGGCCGAGACCAGGAACCAGAAGACTCCTAACGCCCCGAATAAGGTTAGAACCAGGGCTGGAATGCTGCATCGATCGTTGCCTAAACCGCTGTTTTCGAGCGACATGGTTACGGTGGACAAACCCAGTTCGGCTCCCAAAAAGTAGGCAGTTCGTTGAAAGACCGGAAGCTATACTGTGGAATTCGAGCGGATATCCCGAACCGCAAGGCCATCAGACTCGTGAAACAGAGGGTCATGCCGCTACCGGTTACGCAAGCCGCCGACAACAGGAGCAGCGACATCAGACTAAATGGAACCAGCAACAACCGCAAGGCCTGCAAGGTTCTGAAAACGGCAATGGATTCGAAGGACGCACGAAACCGGCACCCAGTGAAGTCAGTAAAAAGAGGAGTGAACCAGGTAGGTGCACCTGAGCCCGACGCCGGTTTACGAACGGATCAAGCGACTGGGTGATTACAAGTTATGTAGCCCTACTCGATAACCGGAACGTTAAAAAGGCTTGATGGCGCTTTGTGAGGTTTCCCTGAAAGAACACGATAAGAAAACCGCTCAGGTGTTTTGCCATTGAGGGTCATATACTATCTCGGGTGAATTTGATTTCATACTGAAGATCGTTGTCGACAGCATGGATAGTTACCCTTCGTTCGTGATCAATCACTTGAACGAAATTAAAGGAATTGGGCAGACCTAAAGCATTTTTTTAATGAGTACCCTCAAAGAGGTTCACTTTCGGGTGTAAAGCAGCCGGTTTTTGGAAAGGGAGCAAATCAGACGAGCCGAAAACCGGTCGTTTGGACACGCCATCGGTTTAGAAGTGTGACTATTTTTTAATTTTGTTTTCGAACAGAAAAACGCCATTCTTGTTGGCAATGACGATGTCCGGTTTTTTATCGCCGTTCATATCCTGCACTACAATGTTGAGCCCGGCCCCGGAATCCGTGTCGATAACGTGTTCCTTGTAAAACGGCTCTTTCCCGGGCGTAAATTCAAACCACAGTAAAATGGCCGGATCGCTGTCGCCGGGGTCGCGGCCGTGGTGCGCCAGGAATCGCTTGCCGGTAATGTAATCGGCGCGGCCGTCGTCATTCAGGTCAGCCATAATCGACGCGTGCGTCTGGGCCGTGGTGTTGCTCATCAGGTGCGTTTTGAAATTGAGCTTACCGGTTTCATCGATGATCTGTTCGTGCCACCAGATGCCCAGCGCGTGCGCCGATGCACTGACGACATCGTTTTTGCCGTCGCCGTTGACATCCAGTACCTGCATGTGCGAACAGGGCTCGCCCAGGTTGGCCGGATGAAAGACCCAGTTGGCGGCTTTTTTATCCGCCGTTCCTTCAAACCAGCCTTCCCGAACCACGACGTCTTTAATACCGTCTTTGTTCACGTCGCCGTAGCCGATTCCGTGCGAGAAAATCTCGGTTCCCGGCACATTTTCCGCGCTCATCGCAAACCGTTTCCACGCCGTTTCGCCCGGTTTTTCGGGGGCCTGCAACCAGACAATCTGTTTTTTGGCTTTATCACCGCAGAGAATATCGAGCCGACCGTCGCCGTTGATATCGATAAAACCGGGGGATTCGTTGGCAATTCCGAGGGAATCGGCCAGCATGTGCTTCTGCCATTCGCCCGGTTTGTTTTGGTTGTTTTCAAACCAGAAACCGGGTTTCCCGGGAAAATCAACGATCACGACGTCGTCCCAGCCATCCTGATTGACGTCCATTCCCAGATTCAGGAATGAATTGCTATATTCCTTGCGTGGATCAAAAACCCGCGACGGCGCCAGCTCGTGCCGCTTCCAGTTCGGGGCTTCGAACCAGTAATAACCGGCCACAATGTCGAGCTTGCCGTCCTTGTTCAGGTCGGCCACCGCCACGCCTTCGGAAATAAAATCGCCGGTCAGCTTCATCTTTTTAAAGTCGTTGGACGCCACGACCGGTTTTCCGGATTTGTCCGCGCTGGCTGCCGTTCCGGACGCCATCTGCTGCCGCATTTTGAACAGCGGTTTTTCCTGGCCATACGCATTCGTCAACCAGACGGAAAGCAGCATTCCGCCCACTAAATACCGGTGTAGTCTCGAATTCATAGCTCTTGAATTAGAATGAACAATGTAGAATGAACAATTAACAACTTTTAAGCTATTGGTAGTCAGACCTTTTTCATTGTTAATTGTTCATTCTACATTGTTCATTATTCTCATTCGCCCAGGTATTTGCCGATCAGCATCTGACTTTCGTGGTTTTCGTGCGAATGCCCTTTGCCAAGTCGATCATTCAAAGCCTTCAGTGCTTTTTTTGAGTCGTTGCTGCCAATGGCGCCCACCCGCTGAATGGTATACGGCATGATTTTGGGCAGCTTCGCTTTTTCGCCCATCTGCAAAAACCGCTTCGCATCCAGCACCGACAGCGGCTCGATGGCGTACCACACCATCAGCGGCAGGTTGTGGTCGTCTTTGTCCACCGATTTCTGCACCAGCGCGTCCATCACTTCCCAGCGTTGGCCCGGTTCCAGCCGCATCATGGCCGAGGTCAGGTAAAGCCGTACGAGCGCCGAATTGTCGTTTTGGGCCAGGGTGGCCAGCCGTTTCAGCGTTTCGGGCAGCACGGTTTTATCTTCCGCCAGCAACTGAATCGCCCAGCTCCGGACGTATTCGCTTTCACTGCTGAGCAGGTCGGTCAACTCTTTTTCCGTCAATCCTTTGGTGACGTGCAAAGCCCAGAGCGCGCGGAGTTTCCGGGTTTCGTCGGGGTTACTGGCCAGAATTTCTTTCAGGGCTTTGTGCACCTTCTTGTTTGGGCCGCGTTCCTGCAAAATCGCCCGGGCCTGCCGCACGTACCATTCGTTGGGATGCAACTGGTATTTCACCAGTTCCATGTCCGAAGCCTTCCAGAGATCGACCTGCACCCATTTGTCGTTTTCGTGGGTGATCTTGAAAATCCGGCCCATCGTCTTGTTGTGTACATCCGGGTTCGAACTGTGGCACTGGTTTTTGTCGTACCAGTCGATGGCAAAAACCGATCCGCTGGGGTCGTATTTCATGTTCAGCCACTGCGACCAGGAGTCGTTCATGGTCAGAAAATCCGGCCGGTGTGTCACCTTGTAGCCGGATCCTTCGCGAATCGGGTGGTCGTTGTTCAGCTTGGCTCCGTTGATGTTGTTCATGAAAATATCATTGCGGTATTCCTTCGGCCAGCTGTTGCCGAGGTAGATCATGGCTCCGGCGTGGGCGTGTCCACCCCCGGCTGCTGCCGAGCGGAAATTACCGGCGTGCGGGCCGCGTTCGCCCAGCCAGTGCACGTGATCGGCGTGCGTTTTGATGTCGTCGTACGTATACGGGTTGAAGTGTTTGCCACCCTGACGCTGGTAGCGCCCGCCCTGAATCATGTGGTACATGTGCGGAATGACGCAGGCCGTGATGAACGCATGCCCGTAGTCGTTGAAATCAAGTCCCCAGGGGTTGCTCGTGCCTTCGGCAAAAATCTCAAACTCCTGCGTCGTGGGGTGAAACCGCCAGACGCCCGCGTTGATTTTCTTCCGTTCCGAATCCGGCGCGCCCGGTTTCCCGACGTTGGAATGCGTAAACACACCGTGGTTGCCGTAGAGCCACCCATCGGGCCCCCAGCGCAGGCTGTTCAGGGTTTCGTGTGTATCCTGCGTTCCCCAGCCGTCGAGCAGTTTTTGCGGTGGCCCGGTGGGTTTGTCGTTTTTGAAATCGGCGGGGATGAACAGCAGGTACGGGGCCGCCCCGACCCACACTCCACCCATACCCAGCTCCATGCCACTGACCAGATTCAGTCCTTCGATGAACACTTTCTTTTTGTCCAGCGTACCGTCGCCGTTGGTATCTTCAAAAATCAGAATCCGGTCGCGGCCCTGGCCTTCGGGCGCGGGAACCGGATAGGTGTGGGATTCCACCACCCAAAGCCGTCCGCGCGCATCGAGCGTAAAACAGATGGGTTTGATAATGTCCGGTTCGGAAGCCGCCAGTGTAATTTTAAACCCTTTCGGCAGCGTCATGGCCTTGGCCGCTTCAACACCCGAAAGTCCGGCGTGCAGAACCGGATCCAGTGGCGGAAGAATAATAATATCTTTCTGTTTCAGTTCGTTCGGAAATTCCGGGCGTGTGGGATAGAACAGGAATTCATCAAAATTGATGTGTGCCCATTTGTCGTTCGGAATGTACGGAATCTGCGAAATACCGGTTTCGTTGTCAATAATCCGGATGAAAATTTCCTTGTTCAGGTACGGTTGCAGATCGACAACGGCGGGTTGCAGCGTGGCACGACCTTGTCCCGTAATCTGGTAAATAACCTTATTCGTTTCGGCTTGTACAATCTCAACGCGCGTATCGAGTAATGCTCCGCCCGAAACCCGGAAAGCGGCAAACGGCTGTGTAACGGTAAACGGAACGGAGGTCAACGTGCCGGTTAGTTTATAATTCGTTGTTCCACCGCTACTTAGAAAGTATTTTCCGGCAAAACCGATGGTCATTTCTTTTTCGTGAACCGGCGACGGGTCGGCGTTGATCAGCGGATTGGCAAACGCATCGCCCTTGGCGGTCCAGTCTTTCAAAGTACCGGTTTCAAAGTTGAGGTTCAGCGGCTGGCCGTTTTTCATCGGCTGCTGTCCGGCAATGGTCGCGTTGGAGATCGTGCCTTCCACAATTTCAATCGTGCCGACCATGCCAGCCGCGCGGTGGCCGGGAACCGAACAGTAATAGGTGTCGTTCTGCTCCGCCTTGAACACAATGCTCGTGCTGGAACCCTTTTCCAGAATGGTTTTGCTCTTCAGCTTCAGTTTTTCGAGGGTGATGTCATGCGTCATGACCTCCCCGTTGGTAATCGTAATGCGGACGCGGTCGCCTTTGTTGGCTTTCAGGGTTGGATTTCGCGTACCGTCTTTGGCGAAGTAACCGAGCATGGTAGCCTCCAGCGCGTAATCCCGGTCGTATTTTGCCGTGTCCGGAGCGACAGCGGTTTTGGCCGATAGAACCGGGTAGTCAATATTAGGAATTGAAAAAAGAGTAATGAGAAATGGAATGAGCAAACGAAGTTCGTACATGGTAACAGGTCGTAAGTTGCTTAGGAATATTTAGTTAAAATTAGGAGAAAATCTTTCGCGGTCAAACCGGAACGAGCCAAAATCCGATTCTGGAAAATCGAAGCCCGATTGCAAAGGTTTGCAGAGCCTGTTTGTGCAAATTTTTTGTTGGACAGACTGGCCCGTTGTCAATCGCTACCCCGAAAAAACCGGCGGATTTTGGGGTTCTATTTCAAAAAGATGGTTCTTGAAATGCATCAATACGTTGAAAAATCCAGACAGGAATGGGATCGAGCTATCTTTTAGATTCCAATATCGTCATTGATTATGCAGGTGAGCTGCTTCCGGAACCTGTGGCAGTGACGCTTGATTCGATATTCATGAGGAAGTTAATATCTTGATTATTGTCTACATTGAAGTACCGGGATTTAATGGCAAAGATGAATCGATGAAACGTCTTCGGGCTTTTCTGGATTTGGGATCGATTGCGATACGCAAAAAACACAAGATCAACCTTCCGGATGCCATCATTGCCGCTACCGCATTGGTGCATACTTTTACATGACTGACCCAGAATACCAGCGATTTTAAAAAAATACAGGGCTGCTGACAGCCAATCCGCATGAATTATAGCTATCTGCTGATTTCTCACGCTCGCCGATCGGCTAATGTCTTTTAAATTTGTATTTTGTAAATAATAAATAAAATTCGATTGGGGGATTTCCGGCGCTAACTTGTCTTCGCTATACTAGACCCTTCATTCGATGTCTGTCAACTCGTTTCCATTCCGACGCATTCCCGATCCGACTTCCATCGGGTTGACGCCCCTGCTGCGGAACGACACCGAAATCCCCGCGACGACCGATCCGGAATTGTTCATTCGCAATGCGTTTGATACGGACCCCAAACTGGGCTGCGAGCTGCTCTTCCGGCAGTATTTTGCGCCTTTGTGCAGCCACGCGATCCGGTTCGTCTACGACCGGCAGGTGGCTGAAGACGTGGTGGCGGATCTGTTTTATACCTTCTACCAGAAGGCACTGTATAGGCAGGTGAAGGGCTCGTACCGGGCTTACCTTTACCAGGCCGTGCGCAACCGGGCCTACAACAGTTTGCGCTGGGAACTAAACCGGCAGGAAACCCTGCCCGACGACCTCGAGCAGGCCGATCTGGAAGCCACTCAGCCCGACCGGCTCCTGCAGCAGGACGAGCTCTACCGGGCACTCGAACAGGCCGTTCAGCGCCTGTCTCCCCAACGCCAGCGGGTGTTTCTGCTGAGCCGCTTCGAAGGGAAATCCTACAAAGAAATTGCCGCGGAACTGTCGCTTTCGCCCAAAACCGTCGAAAACCACCTGCTACAGGCCATTTCGACCGTTCGACAGTTTCTCCGGCAGCAAAAGCTGATTGGCTGGGCCCTGCTGCTGCTGACGGTTTTTCCGTAATCATCAACGCCATACTTCCACCTCATGGAACCTACTAAAGAATTGCTATTCACCTACTTTGCCGGCCAGGCAACCTCGGTGCAACAGAAAGTGATCGGTGAATGGCTCAACCGACCAACCAGCCGGGAAATGTATTTTCAGTGGCTGGATGAATGGGAGCGGAGCTTCCCGCAATACGCCCCCGATTTGACCCATCACGTCGATCTATTCCGTCAGCGGATGGAAAATCCGGCCGAAGAACAGCCCCGCTTGGTACGTCAGCTTCCGGAAGACGCCCGCTTGTTTCAAAAACCGCTCCGCTGGCTGGCTGCCGCTTCGGTAGCACTCGCACTGCTCGCCGGGGGCTGGTTTTTTCAAAAACCGCTCCTGTACAAAACCATCTCGACCGGCTCGCACCAGCTCCGGTCGCTGAGCCTGCCCGATGGCTCAACGATCGCGCTCAACAGCAATTCATCGGTAACCATTCCCCGCATCGGCTACGGCTGGCTTTCCCGGCGGGTGGCCCTAACGGGTGATGCGGTTTTCGACGTCAAACACCTTTCGACCAACCAGCCTTTTGTAGTGCAGGACATGAATGGGCTGGATGTAGAAGTGTTGGGAACCGAATTTTCGGTGCGCAGCCGGGCGGCCAAAGCCGAGGTGGTTCTGAAACGCGGCAAGGTGAATCTGCGCTATGCCTCCGAAAATCAGCCCCCGCAGAATCTGCTGATGAAACCCGGCGACCGGGTGCTGCTCGACGACAAAGGCTCGCTTCATTTGCAGCCCAAGGCCGATACGGCGCGATTTGCCAGTTGGCGGTATCGCCTGTTTAGTTTTAATAACACGCCCCTGCGCGAAGTGGCCCGCCAGATTCAGGCGGTTTTTGGGGTCCATGTCCAGCTTTCCGACCCGGCGCTGGCCCGCCGGAAACTGACCGGAACGATCCGGGCCGGATCGTCCGACGAACTGGCGGAGGCCCTGGCGGAATTGCTCAACCTGCGGCTCAGCCACCTAGACCAATATCTCATTTTTTCAACTGTTTCCGAAAACTCCATTACCCAATGAGAAAATCGTTACCCCTCGCCCTGGCAACCGGGTTATTGATCAGCGTCGGTTACGGCAATACCGTCGCCCAGACACTCGCCCTGGTCCGGACAACCCAGCAGATCGACACCCCGCAGGCGGGCAAAACCGCGGCCTCGACGGGCACCAATCTGACGTTAAAGCAAACCTTACTAGAACTGAAGGCGCATTATGGCGTCGATATTCTGTTCGAGGAATCGGTTGTCGGACGAAACCTCAGCCCGACCGAACCGCTTGATCTGACCGTCCGGCTGGAAACGAATCTGACTACCGTTCTAAAACGTTACGGACTGCGGTTTAAGAAGCTACGTTCAGGCGCATATTTGATTTTGCCGCCCAAAAACAGCGATCGCTCCACCAACAGTCTGCCCCCATTGACCAACACCTCCGCGGCCGAAAGCGGCCCCATTCCGCTGGCAGGCCTGACCGCTATTTCACCCGCCCAACTGATCGGCGTGGCCCCGGTGGATGTAAAAGTCAGCGGCCGGGTAACGAGCGAAACCGGTGAAGGACTTCCCGGCGTGAGTGTGGTGGTGAAGGGCTCTCCGCGTGGAACGTCCACCGATGCCGAGGGTCGCTATCAGCTCAGCGTTCCCAACGAGAACGTCACACTGGTTTTCAGTTTTGTCGGTTATGCGAGTCAGGAACAGGTGATTGGAAACCGCTCGGTAATTGATATTCAACTGGTTCCGGATACCAAAGCGTTGAACGAAGTGGTGGTAGTCGGCTACGGACAGGTCAAGAAAAGCGACCTGACCGGTGCGGTGGCCACGGTTCCGGTGGAAGAAATTAAGAAAGTGGCCGTTACCTCGCTCGATCAGGCGTTGCAGGGCCGGGCGGCCGGGGTGCAGATCACCCAGAACTCAGGTGCACCGGGCGGTACGACCAGCATCCGGATTCGGGGCGGCAACTCGATACAGGGTGATAACGAGCCGCTGTACGTCATCGACGGCATTCCGTTTAAAAACGATGGGGCCAGTTCGGGCTCGAATTTCAACGTGTTGAGTACGCTCAATCCCAGCGATATCGAATCGATTTCGGTGCTGAAAGATGCGTCTTCGACGGCTATTTACGGATCGCGTGGGGCGAATGGCGTGGTGATTATCACGACCAAACGCGGAAAAGCCGGAAAGTCGACCATTTCGTTTGAGAGCTATTACGGAGTTCAAAATGTCCGCCGGAAATACCCGGTTTTGAACGCCCGGGAGTACGCGCAGTTTGTCAACGACGCCAATACCAACGAAGGTCGTCCGGCGGTTTACACCCAGGCTCAGGTTGATGCCTTCGGCGTGGGCACCGACTGGCAGGACGAGATTTTCCGTCAGGCGCCCATTTCCAATTACCAGCTTTCGTTTAGTGGCGGGGATGAAAAAACCCAGTACGCCGTCGCGGGCGGTTATTTTAAACAGAACGGGATTATCGTCAACTCCGATTTCGACCGGTATTCGTTCCGGGTAAACCTGGACCGCAAGCTGACCAGTAAAATCAAAATCGGTAATAGCCTGACTGTCAATCGGACGGTCACCAATCAGGCGCGTTCGGACGGCGATCTGGGCAGTGCTGGTCTGGTCACGATTGCGGCACTGCAATTCCCGCCCATTCTGCCGGTGACGACGCCCAACGGTTCCTATTTGCTGACCGATCCGGCGCTCGCCTTTACCGCCGACAACCCGGTGGCGCTGGCCCGCGACAACAAAAACCGCAACACGGCTTACCGTGTTTTCGGAAACATTTTTGGTGATTATCAGATCATTGACGGCCTAAGCCTGCGCGTGTCGCTGGGCATTGACGCGGTTTTACAAAAACAGGATTCGTACCTCCCGCGCTCGGTTTCGAGCGGTTTGGCACAGGGCGGGTCCGCGACTATTTACAACGCCCAATCGATAACCTGGCTTAATGAGAACCTGCTGACGTACACCCGAACCTTTAATACGATCCACAATATTACGGCCCTGATTGGGTATACGCAGCAGGCCAACCGCACGGAATCCAGCCGGGCGCAGTCGCGTAATTTTGTGAATGACAACCTTGGTTCGAGCAACCTGGCGTCGGGTTCGGTACCGCTGACACCCGAATCGGGCATCGGAACCTGGGGATTGCGGTCGTATCTGGCCCGGATTAATTACGGGTACAAAGACAAATACCTGTTAACTGCTTCGTTCCGGACCGATGGTTCTTCCCGGTTCGGGACCAACAAACGCAACGGCTATTTTCCCTCGGCGGCTCTGGCGTGGCGGGTTTCGGAAGAAGCATTTATGAAAAGCAGCCGCGTGGTGAACGACCTGAAAGTCCGGCTGACCTACGGTGCGACCGGCAACCAGGACGGTGTTGGAAACTACCCGGCCTATTCGCTGCTGGGAACCCAGAACTACGTATTTGGCAACACGGTTTCGACCGGTTTAGGGCCGAATCAGATTGCCAACCCGGATTTGTCGTGGGAAACCACCACGCAGGCTGATTTTGGAATTGACGTCGGTTTTCTGAATAACCGGATCACATTGACCGCCGATGCGTACCTGAAACGGACGAAAGATTTGCTGCTGAACGTCACCGTTCCGAGTACGTCGGGTTTTTCGAGTGCCATCAAAAACCTCGGGAAGGTTGAAAATAAAGGGCTTGAATTCAGCATTTCGTCGCGCAACATCGACGGGGCTTTTAAATGGAATACCGACCTGAATTTTGCGTCCAACCGCAACAAGGTGCTCGACATTGGCGGAGCACCCCAGATTTTTGCCGGAAGTGTCGCCAACATTGGCCAGGGGCTGAATTCCGGGATTATCCGGGTTGGCGAACCGCTGGGGTCGTTCTTTGGCTACGTGACCAACGGCCTCTACCAAACCACCGACGAGCTAACGGCACTGACCGATCCGCAGGCCCGAAAACCGGGTGATCGCAAGTACGCCGATCTGAACGGCGACAAGAAAATTGATGACAACGACCGCACGATTATTGGCCGGGCGCAACCCAAATTTATCGGTGGCATCAGCAATACGTTCTCGTTTAAGGGCTTCGAACTGACGGCTTTCTTTCAGGGCGTTTACGGTAATAACATCCTGAATGCCAACCGGTATGAGCTGGAATACCTGAACGCAACCACCAATCAGGACCGGGATGTACTGAACCGCTGGACACCGACCAACACCAACACCGACATTCCGCGGGCTTCGACAACCCGCCCCGCCAACCGCGTTTCGACCCGGCAGATTGAAGACGGGTCGTACCTGCGGCTGAAGAATCTCCAGCTGGCCTACAACCTGCCGACGTCGGTGATTCAGGCCCTGAAAATTCAGTCGGTTCGCGTGTACGTTACCGCCCAGAACTTCCTGACCTGGACCAGCTATTCGGGCTACGATCCGGAAGTAAACCGGTTTGGGCAGGACAGCCGCAGCCAGGGCTTCGACTACGCCAGCTACCCGGCCACGAAAACGCTTTTGTTCGGACTAAATGTTGGATTTTAATCGAATTAACCGCCGGGCGACCCCGAATAAACAATTAACAGTCCGTATTTCCGAAAAGACAGCACTCGGTTTTCCATTCATTGTTAATTGTTAATTATTCATTTCTAACGACTTAGATCATGAAAAGATACCTCTTCCTCCTCTGCCTCCTGTCGTCCTGCGAAGTGCTGGACCAGAAGCCTGAATCGAGTTTTACACCGGCCAATTTTTACAAAAATGCCGACGATGCCAAAGCGGCTGTCAGTGCGGTTTATGATCCGCTGAACAGCCAGAATTTATACGGTCAGGTGATGTGGATTTTGCAGGATCAGGCCACCGACGACGCCGAATGGGGGAATGGCCGCTCGACCGCCAATCAACCCAAAAACGACCTCGACAAGTACACGTTTACCCCCGCAACCAACACCTTTCAGGCGATTTGGTCAACGGTGTATGCCGCTATCAACCGGGCCAATACCGTTATTAATCGGGTTCCTGGTATTACGATGGACAATGACCTGAAAGCCCGGTACGTGGCCGAAGCGAAATTCATGCGCGGGTTTTATTATTTCACGCTGGTACGGTATTTCGGTGGGGTTCCACTTATTACGACGGAAACGACTTCACTGAATGATTTGGCCGTCGCCCGGGCTTCCGTCGACGACGTTTATAAACTGATCATTCAGGATTTCACGGATGCCGAAACCGCTCTACCGGTGACGTATTCGGCGGCCGACCGGGGCCGGGCGACGAAGGGCGCGGCCAAAGCGTATCTGGCCAAAGTATACCTGACCCGGCAGGACTGGCCAAAAGCAGCGGCCAAGGCGAAGGAAGTGATCGATCTGGGGCAATACGATTTGTGGGCCAATTTTGCCGACGCGTTTCTGATCGCCAATAAAAACGGCAAGGAAGCGGTTTTTGAAATGCAGGCGCTGAGTGGCGGTTTTGGCGAAGGAAGCCTGATGCAGGGCTATATGCGTCCGAACTTCGACCGCGTCAACGGCGTGTCCGGATTTGGCGATGATCCCGCGACTGAAAACCTGTACAAAGCCTACCGCCCGGACGACAAACGCCGGAATGTAACGCTGAGGCTCTATTCGACTACCACCACGCCTGCCGCACCGGCCAGTGTGCTGTTCCCTTGTTACGTTTACAAATACCTCGATCCCACCTCGACCGGTACGAGTGACGGCGGGAATAATTACCCGATTATCCGGTATCCCGACGTGTTGCTGATGTACGCGGAAGCGTTGAACGAACAGGCTGCCAACAGCGCTGACGCCTACGCGACGATCAACCGAATCCGCAACCGGGCGGGTTTGCCGAACCTGACGGCGAACCTCAGTCAGGCCCAGTTTCGCGATAGTCTGCTGCTGGAACGGCGGTTGGAACTGGCTTTCGAAGGGCATCGGTGGTATGATCTGGTGCGCACCAAACGGCTGATCAGTGCGATGAAAGCCCAGAACCCGACCATCCCCGTCGCCGAACACCATTACCTGTTTCCCATTCCCCAAACGGAACGGGATGTGAACCCGAAACTGGACCAGAATCCGGGGTATTGATCTTTAGAGCAATCGGCAATTAGGCCGTGAGTATAGTCCCTTAGGGACGTAATATTTGTAGAAATAGCTGGATTTTCGCATTCTGGCGTGTACGCAATCTGACAGGTCAAAATTGCGTACCTAAAGGCACGCGGGAAACATTTGCCACCTTTTTACTACAAACATTGTGTCCCTACGGGACTGAAAATGCTTGTTATTTAAAATCCTGGTTTAGTTTGAGAATCATAAATAGGAAACCGCAGTCAGCTTTCAATTTTAAAAATGCATCGTCGAACGTTTTTGCAAAGCACTATTGCCGTTACACCACTTCTCAACTGGCAACTCGTAGAAAATCGTCAGCCGAAAACCGCTGCTCTGAATCCGATGGTTACCAACGCCGGGGTTGGAGGCAACAATACGGTGGATTTACTGGCCCGCATTGAGAAGGATTGCCTGGCGTTGCGGCCCGAACTGACCATTCTAATGGTGGGTACGAATGACGTAAACAGTAAAAAGCACGTTCACCTGCCCGACTACGAGCGGAATCTGCGGAGCATTTGCTCGAAACTGATGGCGGTGAATAGCCAGGTTATGCTGATGACGATTCTGCCGGTGTATGAACCCTACCTGATGACCCGCCACGACCCGTCGTTTTATCAGCCCGAAGGCCATACCGCCCGAAAAAATGCGATGAATGACGTCATTCGGAAAGTAGCTGCGGATACGCATTCGCCTTTGCTGGATATGCACCATATTTTTGAAACCGTGGGTAACATCGGCCTGGAGGCAAGCAGCTTGTTGAAAAACGAAGCCAACAGCAACAAAACCGACGGCATCCACCCCACGCCCGAAGGATACCGGACGATGGCGGTGGCGGTTTATACGTTTCTGAGTCAGCGGCAATTGGTTAAAAACCGCATCGTCTGTTTCGGCGACAGCATTACCCACGGCGACGATCAGGGCAGAAATTATCCCGCATACCTTCAAAAACTCGTTACGGCCTGAAGGTCGTTTTTTAGATTTTTCTATGACTACTTCCAACTCCCAGCTTTTAATCGTGCTGAGCAAGCTGACCGCGAAATGGTCGGCTTCTATCGTCCTCCTTAGCGCGTTGATTTTACTGCCGGGCTACCGCACGGCCAAACTTAAACCAACGACAACGCGTAAAGCTGATGTCATCATTTACGGCGGAACGGCGGCTGCGGTCACGGCGGCTGTTCAGGTCACGAAGATGGGCAAGTCGGTGATTGTCGTATCACCCGATAAACACCTGGGCGGTTTGTCGTCGGGCGGTTTGGGGTTCACCGATACGGGCAACAAGGAAGTCATCGGTGGCCTTTCGCGCGAGTTCTACCACCGGCTTTATGAGCATTACCAGAAAGATGCTTCATGGATGTGGCAAAAACGGAGCGAATACGGCAACAAAGGCCAGGGAACGCCCGCGCTCGATGGTACCAACCGGACGATGTGGATTTTTGAACCGCACGCAGCCGAGCAGGTTTTTGAGGATTTTGTGAAGGAAAACAAGCTGACGATCTACCGCAATGAATGGCTCGACCGATCGGCCAAAGGCATTCAGAAACAGAACGGCGTAATCAAGTCGATTAAAACGCTGAGCGGCACGGTTTACGAAGGCAGCATGTTCATCGACGCGACCTATGAAGGCGATCTGATGGCGGCTGCGGGTGTCAAATACCACGTGGGTCGGGAAGCCAACAGCGTGTATAACGAGACCCACAATGGCCTTCAGGTGGGCGTTTTTCAGCACCGGCACTACTTCAGCAAGGACGTCAGCCCATATAAAATTGCGGGTGATCCGAAAAGCGGTTTGCTGCCCGAAGTGTCGGCGGAAGTCCCGGGTGTCAATGGCACGGGCGATAACAAAATTCAGGCGTACTGTTTCCGGATGTGCCTCAGCAATCACCCCGAAAACCGGGTGCCGTTCCCGAAACCGGCGGGCTATAATCCGGCCCGGTACGAGCTGCTGGCTCGCGTGTTTGCCATCGGCTGGCGCGAAACCTTCGACAAATACGACCCGATTCCGAACCGCAAAACCGATACCAACAACCACGGCCCATTCAGCACCGATTACCTGGGCAAAAACTACGATTACCCCAATGCGACTTACGAGCGCCGGAAAGCGATCATTCGCGACCACGAGCTGTACCAGAAAGGCCTGATGTATTATTTGCAGAACGACCCGAAAATTCCGGCCGATGTTCACGAAGCGATGCAGCAGTGGGGCTTGCCGAAGGATGAGTTCAAAGACAATGGCGGTTGGCCGCACCAGTTGTACATCCGCGAAGCCCGACGCATGATTGGCGAATTCGTCATGAAGGAAGCCGACGCGTTGGGCAAAACCGTCGTACCGAATCCGGTCGGGATGGGGTCGTACGCGTTGGATGCCCACAATGCGCAGCGGTTTGTGAAGAAAGACGGTTTTGTGCAGAACGAAGGCGACATCGGCGTACATCCCGACAAACCATATTCCATTGCGTACGGCGCCATTGTTCCCAAAGAAAACCAGTGCAAAAACCTGCTCGTGCCGGTTTGCGTGTCGAGTTCGCATATCGCCTACGGCTCAATTCGGATGGAACCGGTTTTCATGATTCTGGGCCAATCGGCGGCCACAGCGGCCGTGCTGGCGATTGAAAACAAGACTTCGGTTCAGCAGGTGCCCTACGCCAAACTGCAGGCGGTTTTGCTCAAAGAAGGGCAGCGACTGACGTTGTAAGTGAATGAACAATGAAGGATGCCAGGAGTAAAAGAGAGTAGCAAGCCATTCATTGTTCATTGGTTTAAACGTCCTTAATACGGGTATTTCATCACGCTCAACAGCGGTTTTCCGGTCGAGTCGGCAAAGGATTGGAAGTAATCCGAATCGGATAAACCGGCCATTTCGGGTCGGACGCTCAACATCGGGCTGTCGACGACCAGCGGTTTTTCGATGATCAACTGCCCATTGTTCGCCATCAGCATGCCGTTGGCGGCATTGGCAACGAAACGACTGCCATCGCCATTGCTGGCAATCTGAAAATACCAGGTTCCGTCGGGTTTGATGGTAAACGTTTCTTCGGGTTCGCCTTTGCGCCCATAAACGGTTTGATAGCGGAGCTTTTTGGGATGAAACACCAGTTCACGGGGGGCTTCACCGTACACGATTCGCTCGATGCGTCCGGGCTTGCCGTAACTTGGGGTGCGGAAGTTGGTCAGGGTGGTATCAAAATCACTCCATTTGGCTTCAAAACAGGCAATCATCTGGTCGAATTCGGCGCGGCTGAACGTTTTAGGTGACATATAAACCGTCCAGGGCGTCTGATCGGGACTGGACATTTCGAGATCGTAGTTCCGAATGACCCAATCCGGATGTTGTTCGGGCAGCAGCGGAAATCCGACGTTGTAATCGCTGACGGTTTTTCCGTCAAACCGTAAAACCGCCTGATGATTGTACTGGCCGATGCTTCGAGCGCTCATGTGGTCGACTAGCTGGAGCGTATGCCCTTTGTATACACTCACTACCAGGATGTTATCGTCGGGGTCACATCCCCATAAAAAGCAGGCCGTTGCCAGCAGACAAAGCCGAAATAGTAATGCGTTCATAGTTTGAATGATGAAGTGGATTTCATCGGAATCTGGATTCGTTGAACGTGCGCCCGATACCGACCGGCGGCTGGTTCGATTACGGAATAAAAGTACAATCCGTCGGAGGTAACTTGCCAGTTCCGATTGATAGCTGGCGGTTTTGGGTAAATAGCTAGTGCCTGAATGGTTACCTTTCAGAAGTGGACATCCAATGATTTGGAAACGAGCTGAATAGCTGAAAAGCCGAACTTTATGAACCGGTTTTTGTTTTCACTGATTTATTGGTAAACTTGTGACGATACTTTCTGATTTACTCTGCACAACACAGCCTGACCAGCAATGGCCGGGCTTTTTTTTAACCACCCACTCATCCCCGGCAGACCAGCGGAATTGGCCGGAAGCGATTAAAAACCAATTAATTACTGGCAATTGATTAAACCTTATGCTACCTTTTATGGTCAGTCAGTTACACAAACTAACTCTGTCCTTACGTGGCCTTACTCGATGCGTACTCAAAACCGCTGACGGCCGAGCAGGTAGGCCACCTGCTCCGACGAACGACGTTTGGGTCAACTGCCAGCCAGATTAAATCGCTGACCGGTCAGACAGTGGCCCAAGTTGTTACGACGTTGCTGGCTGATCAACCAACGCCAACGCCACCACTAGCGCTGGAAACCGGCAAAGCCTTCCATGACCTGCCATTCGATTCGGTTAATACGGGGAAATTAAAGGTTTACATAAAAAACTGGTGGGCGAACCTGATGCTGAACCAGCCCATATCGCTGCTCGAAAAGATGACCCTGTTCTGGTCGAACCATTTTGTAACCAATGATTCGACCGTCAACGATTACCGCTTCACGTACCGTTACAACAGCTTGCTGAGGCAACACGCGCTGGGCAATTTCAAAGCATTTACGATCGCCATTACCCAGGATCCGTCCATGTTGCGGTTTTTGAATGGCAACCAGAACGTAGTGGGGACTGCCAACGAAAACTACGCCCGCGAATTGCAGGAACTTTTCACCATCGGGCGCAACGGCGGTTATACGGAAGACGATGTAAAAGCGGCCGCGAAAGTACTGACGGGCTGGGCCGACACCGGTTATCGCGACGTGAACAACGCGGCCATTGGCAGCACGTTTCGGGCAAACCGGCACGACACAACGGATAAAAAATTCTCGGCTGCGTATCAGAATACCGTGATTAAAGGCCGCACGGGCAACAACGCCGGGCTGGATGAACTGAATGAGCTGATCGACATGATTCTTCGCCAGGTGGAAACGCCCCGGTACATCTGCCGCAAACTCTACCGGTGGTTTGTTAATTCGGAAATTCCGGCGGAGGTTGAAGCCAATTTTATTCAGCCGCTCGCGGAGCTTTTCCGAAAAAATAACTTTGAGCTGAAACCGGTTTTATCGGCTCTTTTTCAAAGTCAGCATTTCTTTGATGAAGCGTTGCGGGGAGCGATCATTAAATCGCCGGTGGATCTGGTGGTCGGCACGCTGCGATTCTGGGGAGTTCTGGCGCCGGATTCGCCCCAGAGTTTACCGGCTTTTTACCAGGTCGGAAATTACATGTATGCCCGGGTCAGGGAACAGCAGCAGGATTTGCTGAATCCGCCAACGGTTTTCGGGTGGACCGCTTTTTACCAGACCGGTTTTTACCAACAGTGGATTAACTCAACGACGCTGGGCCTTCGTGGTTCGTTCGGCGATGCGCTGACCACCAATGCCTTAAAATTGAACGGGAAACCGGTGATCGATGTGTTGGCGTACGTCAAAACGCTGTCCGATCCGACTGACCCGGCCAAATTGGTGAACGATCTGACGGGGCAGTTACTGGCTGTTTCGCTTACGCAGGCGCAAAAAGACTTTTTGACGGATACGGTTCTGCTCAATTCGATTCCGCGCTATGAATGGACCGGCGAGTGGAATGATTACGTAAAATCGCCGAACGATGCAGCCAAAAAACAGGCCGTCCAGATCAAACTGACCGCTTTTCTGCAATACATTTTCCGAATGGCCGAGTATCAGATTTATTAATTGAATGGGTTAGTGGATGAGCGGTTTAGCGCATGTTTCGCGTCAGCTTTTCACTCAATTACTCATTTGCACAATCACTCAACCCTATGAAGCGTCGTCATTTTTTACAACGCGCAGCATCGTCGCTGCTGCCGGTTCTGATCGACGGGTATGGCGCCAAAGCATTTGCGCGGCCATCGTCGTTGGTGCAATCGTTGATCAGTCTCGCCGGGCAGAGTGACCGGGTGCTGGTTATCATTCAATTGCAGGGGGGCAACGACGGCCTGAACATGGTTATTCCGCTCGACCAGATGAGCGTGTATACGTCGGCCGGTTTTCGGGGGAATATTGCCATTCCCGAAGCCAAAGCGCTGAAACTGAAATACTACGCCGAAACCGGTCTGCATCCGGCCATGGCGGGAATGCAGCAACTTTTTAACGACGGCAAACTGAGCATTGTGCAGGGCGTTTCGTACCCAACGCCCAATTTTTCCCATTTTCGGGCGAGTGACATCTGGATGACGGGCGTCGATTCGGACAAAACCTCGGCTTCGGGCTGGACCGGTCGTTATCTCGACAACCGGTTTCCGGGATTTCCGGAGAAATACCCGACCGATCAGTTGCCCGATCCTCCGGCAATTCAAATTGGTTACGTAACCGCAACGACCTTGTTGGGCCCGACTACCTCGATGGCTGTTGTGCTCGAAAATCCCGACACCTTTGCCCGGCTGGTGGGGGATACGCCCAAAGATCCGTTGTCGACACTTCCGGGGTACGCCGGTCAGCAGATCGACTACATTCGGAAGCAGCAGGCCAGTTCGGTCAGTTACGCGGCCCAAATCAAAACCGCAGCGGGGAAAGGGAAGAATCTGGTGACCTATCCCGACAAAAACGCCCTGGGCGATCAGCTCAAGATCATTGCCCGACTGATCAGTGGCGGTTTGCAGACGAAGGTGTATTATCTGACACTGGGCGGTTTTGACAACCACGCCAACCAGGTTGTAGCCAGTGATACGACGACAGGCACGCATGCGAATTTACTCAAAACACTTTCCGATGCGGTTCTGGCGTTTCAAAACGATCTGACCCAATTGAACGTCGCCGATCGGGTGGTGGGTATGACGTTTTCGGAATTTGGACGGCGGGCCAAATCCAACGGCAGTCTGGGGACCGACCACGGAACATCGGCACCGATGTTTGTTTTTGGGAATGCCGTCAAAACCACGATGGTGGGCAAAAATCCAAACCTGAGCGATCTGGATGCCAACAACCTGAAGATGCAAACGGATTTCCGGCAGGTGTATGCCGCCATCCTGACCGACTGGTTTGGGGCCGACGCCGGTGCCGAAACCACCACGTTATTCAGGGATTTTCCGGTTGCTCCGGTTTTCCGGCAAACCGTTACGGCGGTCGAACCGCTGCTTTCCGACGCCCGATTGTATCCCAACCCGGCGTCGAGCGAGGTGGTGCTGGAATCGGACTGGCTGGCCCAGGGAATCAAGCTGATGCAGATTTCCGACATGCAGGGGCGGGTTTTGCCTGTAAGAACATCGCGCCCGACATCTATTTCAGTCCAGTTCAACGTCGGTAATTTGCCGGTCGGGCAATACCTGCTTCGAGTCGAAACCGCTACCGGAACGTTCACCAAACGCCTGATGGTAGCGCGTTGAAGTTTAAATGGTTTTTTGGTAGTAAATACTTAGTTTTGCCTCCCGGATTTTTCAGTCTTCACCAACTTCTCCTTAGTCTGGTTTGCCGAATCCCTGGCAGAATTGAAAAATAGTGTCATGATTTTTCGAATATACCCCAATTGTCAGACGGTGATTGTACTATTATTCTATTCCGAAGGAGTTTATTAAGTTACTATTGCATAGTAACTACTTACCAGCGAATAGTAAGTAGTTACACTTAAATCTTGTTATAAGGAAGATTGTGCAATTGTAGTGTACAAAGTTACTACGCCCGGTTTTTGGGACTGAAAAGAATAATCAGACAACGAAAGGAAGGAATAGCGCATAAAAAAGTGTTTCGCGGAGTTGAGCGGAGAGAAAAGGAGTAACGCAGGAAAGCGCTGTTAAACTCTTTTTTTCTCCGCTCAACTCCGCGAAACACTTTCTTTTTTTATTTCGACTTACATCGTTCCGGCGTTAAACTGAATGCTATCCAGCGCAAACAACGGCTTTGACCCGGCAGCTGGATTGACATACACGAAATACAGCTTGTGCTGACCGGTTACCGGAGTTTTAAAGGCAATGCTGACGGCTTCCATGGCGTTGCTATTCACCTCCCCGGTGCCGACTACGGTTCCGGTGGGGGAGTCGAGCCGAATTTCGAGCGTACCTCCCGCCATGTATTGCTTGGATGCAGAACCCATAACAGTCAAACTTTGGATGGCCGTGAGGTCGATGCCGTCAAAGAAGATATAACCGCCTGATTTAGCACCGAATACGATCTCATTTCCGGAGGGTAGTTTGTATTTCGTAACATCCTTTCCACCATCGTACGAAGCGGCTTTCATTTTGGCACTGCGCAACGCCACCGTCGACGTTCCCGTCAGCGGCCCGATCACCGAACCGCCTTTGTCGGTGTAGCTGGCCGAGAACAGATACGAACCGTCCTTTTCCTTCGGTTGAGCGGTGTAGGTGCCCTTCAGCGGTTTTTTATCGACTTGCTGCTTATCGCCCAGCGACATGATGTAGCTCACCATTTCCTTGACCTCATCGACTTTCAACTGCGGGTGGGCGCTCATGGCTTGTTCGCCCCAGACTCCGCCACCGCCTTCGATGACCTTGGTGGCCAGTTTGTTGACAATCTCAGTCCGGCGTTCTTTCGCGTATTTCTTCGCTACGTCCTGATAGGCCGGGCCAATCGATTTTTTGTCGATGCTGTGGCAGGCTTTGCAGTCGCTGAGTTCGATCAGGCGTTTTCCGGTGGCAAAACCGACATTGGCCTGATGACCCTGCGCCAGCAACGTTTTGTCGAAACCTTCCAGGTAGTTTATGGTCATCGTAATGTCTTCGGGGCTGATTTTACCCGCCGTCAAACTACCATCTTCTTTATCCGCGACTTTTACCTCGTATTCGACCGGTTTGTTATCGAAGAAAAACGTCTGATTGCCCTTCACGGCGACTTCCACCTTCGGAACTTCGTTACCAACCCGAACTTCCAGTTTCTTCGTCGATACATTTCCGGCGGCATCGGTAACTTTCAGCGTCGGGTAATATACACCCGGTTTGGCGTAAGTGAACGCCGGAGCGGCCTGGGTGCTTTTGGGTAAACCCGGGCCGAACGTCCACTCGTATTTGATCGCATCACCGTCGTAATCCAGCGAGCCTTTGGCATCGAATTTCACGGCCAGGGGAGCCGCTCCAACGGTTTTGCTGGCGCTGGCCACGACCAGCGGTTTGCGGTTTCCGGCGTTGTAGGTAATGTGCGACAGGCGCGCGTCGTCGTTCTGGGCGAACCAGTTCTGGCCGTATTCGAGCACATACAAAGAACCGTCTTTGTGGAATTGCATGTCGATCGGATGGCTGAATTTCGTATTCGGCATGAAGGTTTCCATTTTCACGAAATCACCTTCTTTGGTCATCGTCACCGGGTGAATCCAGTCGCGAATCCAGTCGTAAGCAAAGAATTTTCCATCGTAGTGGCGCGGGAATTTCACGGCGGTTTCCGGATAATCGTCGTAATAATAAACCGGTCCACCCATCGCGTTCCGGCCGCCTTTGCTGACAATTGGGCCAAATTCCGGCGAATCGGCGTACGGATAATAGATAAACGCTTTTTGCGCCGGCGGTAACTCACTGATACCTTTGATCAGTTTCGACGGATTGATCGGTTTGGCCGGGTCGAAAGCCGGGCCGGAGGTGCTGTCGGCGAAATTGTAATGGCGGTACGGCCGGTTATCGGCCACGAACAGCGGCCAGCCGTAATAACCGGCTTTGCGAGCCTGATTGATTTCGTCGTGACCGCGCGGACCGTATTTTTCGATGTTGTTGGCGGCATCCGGACCAACTTCGCCCCAGTACAGAAAACCGGTGCGCTGATCGACCGAAATCCGATACGGATTCCGATTTCCCATCACGTAGATTTCCGGGCGGGTATTTGGGGTTCCTTTCGGAAACAGATTGCCTTCGGGAATGGCGTACGTGCCATCGTCGAGCGGTTTGATGCGCAGGATTTTGCCGCGTAAATCCATTGTATTGCTGGATGTCGTCAGCGCATTGAAACCTTCACGGCCGGGCCGGTCGTCGGATGGACTAAAACCGCGCGACTCGAAGGGGTTGGTGTCATCACCCGTTGACAGGTAGAGATTTCCCGACTTGTCCCAGGCCACCGAACCGCCGGTGTGGCAGCATTTGTCATCGCGCTTAACCGGAACCCGCAGGATCACCTGCTCGCTTTCCATTTTCAGCTCATTTTTCTCGGCATCGAACTTAAACCGCGACAGGTGCTGGGCGGTGTCGGCTTTCCACTTCTCGGCGGTTGGCGAATAATACAGATACAACCACTGATTGTCTTTGAATTTCGGGTCGATGTTCATCCCCATCAAACCGTATTCCTGCTTCGTATACACCGGCAGATTGGCGACAACTTTGGTGACTTTCGACTTCGGGTCGTATACTTTCAGTGCGCCTTTACGTTCGGTGAACAACACTTTTCCATTATCGAGCACCACCAGTTCGGTCGGCTCGTCCAGCTTTTCGGCCAGTATTTCCTTGTCGAAGCGGTTTTCTTCCGGGAACGGCATTGTCTTGGCTTTGGAATAATCCAGTTTTTCGGAAACCGCATACTGAATCCCACCGAGTAAATGTTTGAGGTAAACCGGGTTGGCATAGGTTTCGTCGGGGTGACCAAAGTTGGTGTAGAACACCTTGCCGCCGTCGTATTCGTGGAACCACGACATGGGGTGGTTGTCACCCATTTTGCCTTCTTTATACGTTTTTTCGTCGATTTTGACGAGGACTTTTATGTCAGGATTGACGTTTTTAAAGTCGTAGAACTCGTCCTTGATCTTCCAGCGATCGGGGAATCCGAACATCGACACGTTGTCTTTACTGACAACATATGCTTCGCCCTCCTGGACGTTCGGATTGCCGGGGTGGCTCATGAAATACCCGCCCACCAGTTTACCGTACCAAGGCCAGTCGTATTCGGTGTCGGCCGCTGCGTGAATTCCAACGTAGCCGCCACCGGCCTGAATGTAGCGTTCGAAAGCGGCCTGTTGCTGATCGTCGAGGACATCGCCCGTGGTGCTCAGGAAAACAACGGCATTGTAGCGTTTCAGATTGGCTTCGGTGAATTGGCCCGCGTTTTCGGTGGTATCGACCGCAAAACCGTTCTCTTTACCTAGTTTCAGGATGGCCAACTTGCCGACGGGAATCGACGCGTGCCGGAAACCTTTGGTTTTGGAGAAAACTAATAATCGTTTCTGGGGCGTCTGGGCCACCGACCACAAGGCCGAAACCGTCAGGCAACACACCAGCATCCAGGAGCGAAACGCCCGAAAGCGAAACGAGGATTGGGGATTGTAAGAATACATAAAGGTTAGTTAAAAAACGCTGTTGTCTGGAAAAATCCCCTTATAACGATTTGGATTTCAAATAGGGTTTTCCAAAGCTTCAAAAGTACAAAAAAAACCGTTCCGCTACCCACCTCAATGCCGTATCTTTGCGGAGTACTTATTCACGTTTTTAAATGGAATTTACACACCTGTTAACGAATATAGTGGCCAACGATTCGTTGCACGCCCGCTGGCTCAATACGCTCTCGATGATGGAAAATACCGGCGCCCGCAAGATTTCGGCGGCCGAACCCAAAACCACCGTCGATTTACTGATGCTGAAACACGCGGCCGAAGAAGCCCGGCACGCTTATTACCTTAAAAAACAAATTCAGAAACTTGCCAAAACCGACTGTCCGACTTACGAACCGGACTTTCTACTGGCCCCCACCGACAGCCATGCCTATCTGAACCGGCTCGACGTGCAGGTGTGCCGGTACCTGAAAACCGCCCTGGGCCTGTCGGGGACGGAGCTGAGATACGCGGCTTATCTGCTGGTGACCTACGCCATCGAGGTGCGGGCCGACGAGTTGTATCCGGTGTATCAGGACGTGCTGACCGAAGCGGGGAGCAAAGTAAACGTCCGGTCGATTATTGTGGAAGAAGAAGGGCATCTGGCCGAAATGCTGCGGCAGATGGAAACCTTTTTTGGTGACTGGCAGGGGCATGCGGAGCGGGCGGTGGCCATTGAAACCGGTCTGTATGCGGTCTGGCTGAACAGTTTGATGGCGTCGGAAAAAATCAATGCGGGAAAGGAAAACTAATTTCCGTAGCTTTGCGTTAAAACCTACACACGTTTCTGGGGACGACCGGAATTGACAGCTTGATGAGGCTGCGTGTAAGCATGTCGGGAGTTGAGGGCATTTCCTGTATAACAAACCTTCAAACAATAACTGGCGAATATAACTACGCCATGGCTGCTTAATCCGGAGGATTAACCAATAGCCATTGTCTCCCCGGCCTACGTACTGCTGGCTGGATCAGGAGGCATCGACTCGCAGTGCTGGCCCGGTTTATGGTGTTAACGGCCGGGTAAGACACAAGCACCTACGGATGAGGTTTGGCCTGATGCGAGCCTGACCGATTCCCGACAATCCCAATCGCAGCTAAACATGTAGAAAGCACGACGGTTTCCTTGTCTGGACCAGGGTTCGACTCCCTGCGTCTCCACCAAATGCCGCTTCTGATCTTGGAAGCGGCATTTTTAATGCAAGGCCTATTTCTCTTTGCCTTCCCTCAGGTTGCTTTAATGAGTGGAAGCGTGACGATAAACGCACTATTGACTTCCTCGATAATAGGGGCGGGCTGTCCTAGCATCGCATACTTCGCCAGAATATTACTCAGCCCTACGCCATTACTTGATACCCGCACGTATTTACGCTGGATGTTGTTGAGAATCTGTAACATACCCCGTTCGGTCGTACGAATCTGAATGCGTAACGGTTGATCGGGGAGCGTAATATTGTGTTTTACGGCGTTCTCGACCAGCAATTGTAACGTAAGCGGAGGCAGTCGGTAAGGACCAAACTGCTCATCGACGCTTACCACCAAATCCAACCCGTAGCCGTGACGCATTTTCAGCAGATGATAGTAGGACTGAATAAACCGCAGTTCCGAGTCGAGATCGGTTAGGTGCTGAGTTAAGTCGGGTCCGCTGCTGCTGATACCCTCGTTGCGATTGGTCCGCAGCACATAGCGGTAAACCGAACTGAGTTCTTCGGCGAAGACCTCAGCTTGGTCGGGGTCTTCGCCAATGAGTGTGATGAGTGAGTTGAGACTGTTGAACAGAAAGTGCGGGTTGACCTGCTGCTTCAGTACGTCGAGTTGCTGCTGAATATTCAGTTGTTTTAGTTCGTATTCACGCACCAGGGTCTGTCGCCATTGGCTGTGAAAATAAAGAGCTTCAAAAATGCTCGCAGACAGCACGTTGAACACCGTACCGAGCAGGCCTACGCCACCAAATTTAGCCATTGAAAATTGGTAACCGGGGGAATCCGCCAGTTCATAAAACCCAAAGTTGATCCCGCACAACAGCCAGGTCAGGATTATGTATACACTCAATGACGCCCCAATCCGTTGGGTGGATTGTTGCAATGCCGGAAAGCGATAAAGGATGTACTTACGCCAACTATCCATTACCCAGACAAACAACAGGTACGTTACTGAAGTAGAAGTTGTGACAAACAGAAATAGGGTAACATCGGCGAGGTAAGGCTCACCCAGTATGAAATAATTGACAAATGGAATAACGGGGTACTGTCCCAGAAGCAGCAGCCAGTCGCTGCGATCCAGGATAAACCATTGTTTCATAAGTAAGAAACTAAATCAGGCAAATAGATCTAAATTCCTTTTCGTGAGCCGTTTCACAAAACCGCATAAGATACATTTGATATCCAGATGAGTAAACCCGTTCGCTGCCACCGCAGGACAGCTAGCAAGGAGGTCAAAGGTAAAGGGGGAACAGGTTGATAGGTAGGTTGGTTGTTGGTTACACTACGAATGGCTATTAAACTCTTTGTTTACCGATAAACCCGATCCCGAGCGGTTTCAAAGTGGTTCCTGCTTTTCATTACTTTACACATATCCGGCTATCTTAACGCGTATTTTTTGGAGCATAAAAACCAATCGAGTCAGGTAAACAGTAAAACCGGCACAGGCAGATTGTAGGTTGTAAATCGTTCTATTCCTGTTTCAGTGGACAAACTCCAGGTTTGTCCACTGAAACAGGAATTAAAACTCAATCGGCACGGCTACCAGAACCGTGTCCCAGCCCATGTACATGGTAGCGGTTTTGGCATCCTTCTTGGCAAACTGGATGGAAAAGTTCTCGATAACGCTGTCCGATTTTTGTATCGGAACCGTCACACGGGCTACGTCGAGGGCTTCGTTGTAACTGTAGGCGCCCCATTGGTCGAGGTCGGAGCTGAGGATGATCGTCCATTCTTTTTCGGTTGGAATGGCCAGCAGGGCGTAATTCCCCGCTTTTATTTTTTTGCCGCCAAAGGTCACATCCTGGTAAAATTTGATTTCCGGGGCTTCGTTCGCACCCGCCCGCCAAGCCTTGCCGTAGGGTGCCAGTTTCGTTCCGAAAAGCTCCCGTCCGTTTTTCCCGGGCCGACTGTAAACCACCCGAACCATTGCCTTGTCCGAGCCGATTTTAGCAGGGGCAAACTTGCGGTCATGGGCGTAATCGTCGGGGTAATAGGCCATGTCCATCGGCGATTTGTCGATGCCACGAAAGGTAAACGTTTGCGCATTTGCTCCGGTCAGGGCCAGGAAAAGCAGTCCAAGAAACAGTACGGTTTTTTTCATGAGGTTTTTGTGAAATTATTCAGTCGACTTGCGGTTTTTTCGTGCCTAATATACAGAATCCGGGCGCGTCACACAGCACAATTGGAAGAATAGATCAGAAAAAACCGCTTGACCTGCCGACTGAAACGGTCCGGTACATCAATCAGCTCTTCCTAAAAAATGCGCCAAGGTGTTGATTAGCAAGTGTTGTTAGGAAGAGCAAATGAGTGAATCGCGCTGCCTGCCCGAATTACCGGGTAGGTTGACAGGTGATGGCATAATCGAGTAGCGCATAATACTTTACATTCGATTCGGTAAACTCGTAATACCGGCGAATGTTACCATTACCCTGGTCTATATAGTTAAAGTTGACAACTGAAGTAACCGTTGGTTCCGTTCCGGAGTAGGTATAGTTGGTCTCCTTAAGCGCCAGATTCTTACTGGCTTTTCCCCTGAAAGTTACATCGATGTTCGGAAGGCTCGGCTTGGTCAGGTCGTATTCGTACGTACGGTAACTGGAAACCGGGCCACCCGGCGTCGAGCGGTATTCGATGCGGACCACATTACCGTCGGCAATGGTATAATTGGTCGTTCCAAATTCACTGGTATCTTCAATCAAATAACCGTCTGCGTCGTAGGTCCGACCGGTTTTGGCCCACAAGCCCTGCGCATTCAGCGGAATTTCTTCCTCCAGCGACGGAGATGACGATCCGAAATCGTAAACTTTGTGGATTACTTTGTCTGTTCCATATTCGTAAGTCTCCCTTCGGTCGACCGGGCTGGCAAAATGACGAATGTAATGCGATTCAATGACCCGGTTCTGATCATCGAATTGATACGTATAACTTCGTAATTTCCCGACCAGAACGTCCTGGCCATTGATCTGAAATGGCTCATCCCGATTCTGGCCTTCCCGAAACGAACTTTTTTCAACAACGCTATAGGTTTGGATTGGGCAATCAGGAATCTGGATGGAGGGCACCGGTTGGTGATCGTCGAGGGCGCAGGAATCGAACAAAAGGACGATTGTGGCCGAAAAAAGGGCCATTCGGGGAAACGAGTTCATAGGAAAAATAAGGTTTTGTAGATAGGATTGGACTGATTACTAAGGGGGTAGAGTTTAGTTAAAGCAAAAGGGTTGCAAAACAAGTGAAAGTTTTATCATACGGACCCGGTATACGCTGTTCCGGCCAGTCGATCAGCCTGGTGGAATCTTTAGGGCTCAGCCAAAAAACGATCTGAAAGGTGACCTTTCCCTAAAAACCACGTCTGGTAGGAACACAAACCCGGAATTGGGGGTTTTTACACTGACAACCAGGTAGAATGAGCGTGCGTCATCAACCAATCTTCACGACAATAACTTTTATAAGTCTGCTGGGCATACTGGTTCCGGCTACGGTTTTTGCCCAGCGTTATTCCCACAAAACCGGGCGTCGGGCGCCCGCCCGAACGGTTTCGGCACCCCAACCGGCGGGAGTCAATTTCTGCGGAGAACCGGTTCCGGTGGAGAGCGGGGCCGTGGCTCACAACCTGTCGATGGCGCTGATGCGGAATATTTCGTCGCAAAACCACCTCATCAATTTCCGTCGCCGGGCCATCGCTCAATACTTTCCGGTTATTGAACCGATCCTGAAAAAATACCGGATTCCCGATGATTTTAAGTATCTGGCGGTGGTCGAGAGCGGCCTCAAAGCCGATGCGGTTTCGCGAAAAGGCGCGATGGGCTACTGGCAACTGATGCCGGAAACCGCCAGTGAACTGGGGCTGAAATTCACCGACAAAGTAGACGAGCGCAAAGATTTGCTCAAGTCTACCGACGCGGCCTGTCGCTACCTGCGGATTCTGTATCGGAACCTCGGCTCCTGGACGATGGTAGCCGCTGCCTACAATGGCGGTATTGGCCGGATGCAGTCGCACATGAAGAAGCAGCAGGAGTCGAATTATTATTTTCTGTCGATGAATCCGGAGACGAGCGATTATCTCTATAAAATCGTGGCTGTCAAGGAGTTTTTTCAGTTTCCGGGCCAATACCTGACGAACAACCTCATGGCGTCGGCGGGAAATTCCTACGAACGGGAGCGGGCCGAAGCGATGGCGAAGGGACTGATTCCGACCGAAGAACCGGAGCCGGTCGGGCTGGCCATCGAACCGAAGGAAAGCATGGAACTACGGTTTGAAACCGCTTCCGTCGATAGCCTGCTGGGCGCGTTGTCGCAGTTAAAAGCAACCAATGCGGTTTTGTTCAAAGGCGATGTGCAGGCCGAACTGGTCAAACCGGGTAAACTGGCGGTGGGCCAAACGTGGCAATTCAAGATCACGTCCGAGGTACAGATCGGCGACCAGAAATTGGGTAAAAATGATGTTGTCTATGCGGTCGTTGACGATGTCGATACTCAATCGGGACAACTCTTTCTGCGTTCGACCAAAATAGTTTCAACGGTAGACAAACTTCCTTACAAGCTGACCCTCATTTGTCTGAATCAGCAAACCGGTTTGGCGGGTGTTCCGCTCCCGAAAGCCGACCAGCTAAAACCGGGTGGTCGCGGCTGGCTCGTTGACTGGAAAGTGCTTTGACTACAACCAGCCGGGCGGCTCAACCACGGGAGTCGCGTAACCGTAGGTTTGTCGGCAGTCGCCTTCCGGCACCAGAACCGAACTAATGTAGCCATAAATAGCCGTGCCGTAGGTTTCGTCACCCCGTTCCCGAAACCGCTTTCGAGCCACCGCCGATGCGCCGAAATAGCCTAAAGCCTGGTCTTTGCTGTCGCTGGCATTGGCGATGTTCCCAATGACCGACGCCGGTAGCGGATCGAAAATGGTGCCGGTTCGGGATTGTTGCTCTTTAAAAAGCTTCCAGAATTGATAGGCCGCGGGCGTCATGCTAAACTGCTGTACTTCAATCAGTGTTGGGCCGGGTGTGTAAATGGGCGACCGCATTACCTGCCGTTGCCGCAACCGGTTTCCGTTCACACCGTTATCCGATAAAATGGTGATATCCTGGCTGAAATACTTCAACCAGCACCGGTCGTAGCATTTCCCCGGACATCCCAGGCAACACGGGATGCCGGTCGAACGGCGGGCGGTGTAGGTGAAGGCCGTCCAGCGGTAATAATTGGCTTGGGCCGCCGGGTCGGTTGCGTCGAGGTAAATGTAATACTGGTAGGGAAGGGTGACGCTTTCGGTAGCCGTAAATTTAGCATAAACGCTGTCGATGGGCGGCACGGCGGGCATCTTTTCGGGCGCCGAAACGTAGGTTTTTCCGTCGGCCAGCCGGACCGTCAGGGTGTAGGAACGACCGGGTTGGCCAACGAATGACGAATCGGTTGTCTGGTAATAGCCCTGATTAAACATGCTATGCACCAGGGGCGTCGAATGTCCCGCATCGTCTTTGAGCGTAACCGTCGCATTTGTAATTTTCTGATCCTGCGGAGTGTCCTGATCGAACGTAAAACTACCGGAATAGGAGAGTCGGACGCTGTACGGCGGTTTTTCGTTCGTAATCAGGCCATCGACCACCAGCCGGGGCGCTTCGTTGCGGATGGGCAGCGAAACCCGGTCGATGCAGGCCGACACGGCACCAGCGATCATCCAGAATAAAAGAAGTTGTTTCATCAAAAATTAAAATTATACGTAACTGACGGAATGACAGTGCCGAAAACCGCCAGCCGGTAAGCTTCCGATCGCGCATTAGCCCGGTTGAAATACACCGAATACGGATTTTTACGGGCGTAGACATTGTAAATGCCGATGGTCCAGATGCTGTACCGGGTTTGCCGGTTGCTCAGGCGCGTATCTTTCGAAAAGGCAATATCGAGCCGGTGGTAATCCTGCACCCGGTCGGCGTTGCGTTTGGAATAATTCAGCGTTGGCTGGTTGGCAAAAACGTACTGGCCGTCGGGGTAGGTGGCCGGAACGCCGGTGCTGTAAACAAAGTTGGTCGTAAACGTCCAGTTGTAGCGCATCGCCAGCCGGGTCTGGATATTCAGGTTGTGCGGTTTATCGAAATTCGACGGATAATACGCACCCTGATTGACCTGTAACTCACTAAACGCCGTCTGCACGGCCACGAGCGAGCGGGCGTATGAATAATTGAACTGCCCTGTCAGTTTCCCCTTGTTTTTAGCCAGGCTCAACTCCACGCCGTACGCCTTGCCGTGCGCCCGCAGCAAATCGGTTTCGAGTCGTTCGTTCAGGAGCAACGTGGCGCCGTTGCGGTATTCAACCAGGTTGTCGATGCTTTTATAATAGCCTTCGATGGCAAGTTCTACGGCGTTGTCGTTCAGGTTTTTAAATACCCCAACGGCAATCTGATCGGCTACCTGCGCGGGAACGAACGAGTCGCTGACTTTCCAGAAATCGGAGGGCGTAATGGCGGTGGTGTTGGAGATTAAATGAATGTATTGGCGGTTTCGGCTGTAGTTTAGTTTCAGCGACATCGTCGGCGATACCTGCATCCGCAAACCCAGCCGGGGTTCAAAACCGCCGTAGGTCTGGATGGTTTTTCCGTCGGCATAAACCGTCGAGTCAACCACGGTTTCGGGCGTACGGGGCACCTGTCCGGCGTAGCGATAAACCGTCTGCGGTCCAAGCTGCGCGTAAGCCGAATACCGCAGACCGGCCTGCAACGTGATCGATGGCGTCAGAATCCATTCCGTATTGCCATATACGCCCAGTTCGCGGGCATTTTCGGGTTCCAGTTGTTTCGGATTGATGCTCGAATTGGCACCCGTTGGCTGCTGATCGCCCTTCTGAATTTTGTACAAAATCCCGTTGGCCCCGATTTGTAATTTGTGTTTCTCGAAAAGCGTATAAAACAGATCGGCTTTCACCTCCCGGTGCTGAATGTATGAAGTCAACCGAAACGTATATCCTTCGGTTTCTCCATCGACGTGGTATTGATAACCGCTGTATAACGCATTGACATTCAGTTGTAAATTCCGACGCAACAGACTGCTCCACCGTCCCGATACCACGTTCGATTGCCAGCCGTAGGTCGTGTCGCCGGGAAATTTGAAACTGTCGGCGCTGCGATACGCCGACAGCGAAAACGTATTAATGGCGTTGGGTGAATAGTTGAGTTTCAGATTTCCGTCGTAGAAAAAGGCCCGGCTTTGTTTGGCCGCGCTCCGTTCCGGAAACGATTTGAGAATCCAGTTCGGATAAGCCACCCGCCCAGCGGCCATCAGCGTCAGCCCTTTCGCAATCGGACCATTGACCACCAGCCGTCCGCTGACGGGACTGACTCCGCCCGACAACCGCCAGCGTTCGCTGTTGCCCGCTTTGGTGTTGACGAGCAGCAGGGACGAAATCCGCCCACCATATTGCGACGAAAAACTGCCTTTGTACAGGTTGACATCCTGCACGACGTCCGAACTGACGTTCGTGTAAAAACCGAGCAAGTGCGACGTGTTGTACATCGGCGCGCCATCGAGCAACACCAGATTCTGGTCGGTGCGGCCCCCGCGTACGTTAAAACCGCCCGCGCCTTCGCCCGCCGTCGAAACCCCGGCCTGAAGCGTCAGCGCCTTCAGAATATCCGGTTCGCCCAAAACGACCGGCATTTTTTTGAGCTGCCGGACATCCAGTTGAATCTGACTCATCCGAACATCCTTCACATTCTGATCCGCGCGCCGATCGCGAACCTGTACTTCATCCAGTTCAAAGGTTTGGGAAATCAGTTTGAAAACCGCCGTGCGATTGGCGTTGACGACAATGAACGGTCGTTCGGACTTAAAACCGACTGCCGACAGTTGAATGTGGTAGGAACCGGGGCGCAGTGAAAACGAAAACCGCCCCTGTTCGTCGGTAGTTGTACCCGCGCCGGACTCCACCACAAATAGACTTGCACCCACGACGGGCAGCGCCGTATCGGCCCGCATGACCGTTCCACTTAAGGTAACCCGCTGGGCAATAAGTTGTTGAAGGCTAAGGAATAAAAGAGCAAAGCAATAAAAGTATCGATTACGCATGCGCGGCAGCAGATTGTATTCGTATAGACACCAAAACGTATGATAAAGTTGTAATCATCCAAGTTACAATTTTATTAATACTATTTCTGGGCCTATTTCGAATCGGCGAACCCTTTTTTATACATTTCTATCGCCCGGTTTCGCGCCATCGTGTGTTCGACCATTGGCTGAACGTAGGCTAGCGAATTGAACTCCGGCACCCACCGCCGGATGTACTCGCCTTTGGGGTCGAATTTCTGGGCCTGAAGGGTTGGATTGAAAACCCGGAAGTACGGCGCAGCATCCGTGCCCGAACCGGCGGCCCACTGCCAGCCGCCGTTGTTGGCCGACAGATCGTAGTCGCGCAGTTTTTTAGCGAAATACGCTTCGCCCCAGCGCCAGTCGATCAGCAGGTGTTTACACAAAAAACTGGCTGTAATCATTCGGACACGGTTGTGCATCCAGCCCGTTTCGTTGAGTTGCCGCATGCCCGCATCCACAATCGGATAACCGGTTCGGCCTTCGCACCAGCGTTGAAATTCATCTTCGTTGTTGCGCCACGGAATGTGGTCGTACGCGGGCCGGAAGGAACTGGTCTCGACATGGGGAAAATGATCGAGGACCTGAAAGTAAAAATCCCGCCAGACGAGTTCGTTCAGAAACGTGAAGTTGCGTTCCCGGGCTTTGCGGGCCAGTTCGCGGATGCTGACGGTGCCGAACCGGAGGTGAATGCTCAACTCGCTGGTTCCTCTGACCGCCGGGAAATCGCGGGTTTCTTTGTACTGATTCAGCAGTTCCGACCGGACGGTTTTTCCCGGAAACGGCTCGTTCAATGGCTTGAAGCCCAGTTCTTCCAGCTTCGGAATGGGGTGGGCAGCGGTTTTCAGAAAGTTCGAAAAGTAGTTTTGGGTCGGATACGATTTGAGGTAAAAGTCGTTCAGTTTGTTGTGCCAGTTGCGGCTGTAGGGCGTAAAAACCGTGTAGGGTGAGCCGCTGCCGGTCAGTATCTCGTCGCGGTCGAAGATCGTTTGGTCTTTGTAAGCATAGAACTCCGCTCCGTTTTCATACAGCATATCCGCCATGGTTTTATCCCGGTTTTTGGCGTACACTTCGTAGTCATAATTGGTGTAAACCGCCTGTATATCAAACTCGTTGAGTAGCTCTTTGTACACCTCCAGCGGTTTTCCGTAGCGCACAATCAACGACGTTCCGATTGCCCGAAACTCCTGCTGCATCTCCAGAATCGTGTGGTGAATAAATTCCAGCCGACGGTCCTGCTTGTCATCCAGCGCGTCGAGGATGGTCTGGTCGAAAATAAAAACGGGCAAAACCGGAAAGCCGCTGCGAAGCGCGTGGTAGAGCCCGGCGTTGTCGTGCAGGCGCAAATCCCGGCGGTACCAGAACAGGACAACGGGTTCAGAAATGGATTTTGACATACGATGGTTTTTCTGGGCAACGGCCGGTTCAGTGGAAATGTTTATGTACCTGCGGACTAAAGTCCGTAATTTAGACCCGGCATCCCTATATTTGAAAATTATTAAGCTGCATTGCTGAAAATCTCAGCAATTTCCAGTGATAGGATTCAAACACGGACTGAACGGGGACGCCCGTGCGACCCGTAGGTACAAATATGCTCGCACTTCCGATCTTTTTAGGCATTTCAGTCAGTTTTGTGGTGGTTGGCGTTTACCTCGAACGCAAGGTTTCGGCCTTTATTCAGGATCGCCTGGGGCCGATGGAAGTCGGGAAATTCGGTTTGCTGCAACTGATTGCGGATTTACTGAAACTGCTGCAAAAAGAAGATATTGTGCCCAAAGCCGCCGACCGTCGGCTGTTTCTGCTGGCCCCGATGGTCATTTTTGCGTCGGTTTTTGCCGGATATGCCGTGTTGCCCCTGACACCCGATTTGCAGGGCTCGGCTACGAATGTCGGCGTATTTTACCTGATGGCGATTGTGTCCGTCGATGTGATCGGAATTCTGATGGCGGGCTGGGGCTCCAACAACAAGTATTCGCTGTTCGGGGCGATGCGTTCCGTCGCTCAGATCGTTTCCTACGAAATCCCGCTCGGCCTGACGATTCTCTGCGCAGTCATGATTTGCCAGACGTTGAATTTGCAGGACATCAGCTTTCAGCAGGGTATTTATGCGGAAGAAACCAATTACCTGTTCGGCCTGAAAGCATTGGGCGTCGATGTGACGAACTGGGGCGGTATTTTTAGCTGGAACATTCTGCGCAATCCGTTTCTACTGGTTGCGTACGTCATTTTCTTCATCACGACGCTGGCCGAAAGCAACCGCGCGCCCTTCGACTTGCCCGAAGGCGAATCTGAACTGGTGGGTGGTTACAACACCGAATACAGCGGCATGCGATTTGCGTTGCTGATGTTGTCTGAATACGCCATGATGCTGCTCGTTTCGTTTCTGGGCGCGATTTTGTTTCTCGGAAGCTGGAACACGCCCCTGCCAAATCTCGGCCCCGTTCGGCTGGCCGACTGGACGAGCGGTTTGCCTGGCACGGTCTGGGGCAATATTACCGGCGTGTTCTGGTTGTTCTCGAAAGCGATGCTTGCGGTTCTGGTGCAGATGTGGGTTCGCTGGACGCTGCCCCGAGTCCGGGTCGATCAGATGATGTTTCTGTGCTGGAAGGTCCTGACGCCGGTCGGCCTGATCCTGCTGCTGATTTCCGGCGTCTGGCGGTTGTTGATGGTGTGAGAGTATTTTCCACTAATGAAAATAACTGATTCAATAAACAGACATTTCATCAAAACGAATAGCTATGACCATAAAAGACGAAAACTATCAGAAAATCTTAGATATGGCTGGCTCATGGAATGATTGGTCTCGGGAAGATTTTGATGATTTTAGAGAAGAAGTTAACAGAATTGGAAAAGAATTATTTGCTGAGAACGCAAATCAAAAGATTCAGGACGGAAAAGATACGGTTTACAAAACCGCTGATGAAGCCTTTCAGATGAAATATGATTCAATGAAGGAACTTTTAAAAGATGTCGATTTGCGTCAATTAGAAAACTAAACTCTTTGGCATTTATTGACCTTGAAAGCAGTTATTGATTTCTGTGAAATCCAATGAAATACAGTTTGCCCTGGCTGATTAACCGGTTGGACGAAGAAGTCCGATTAAAGTATCTATTTTTCTGGGGACATCAGCCCCGAAAGGATGGACAGATTGGTGAAAGTTGCTTCAGTCAGTGGTGGGGAGCTCCATTTACCGTTGAGAACGTTGTTTATAAAACAGCCGAACATTGGATGATGGCTGAAAAAGCCCGGCTGTTCGGCGACGAAGCCGTATTAAAGGAAATCCTTCGCTGCAAATCGCCCGGTGAAGCGAAGAAATGGGGAAGGCAGGTGCGGAATTTCGATGCGGCAAGCTGGACCGGCCAGTGTTATGACATAGTCAGAAAGGGCAATTTCTACAAATTCGCCCAGAATCAGTCTTTAAAAAGCTTCCTTATTCAAACTGGCGAACGCATTCTGGTGGAAGCCAGTCCCGTTGACGCCATTTGGGGAATTGGATTGGCGGCTGATCATCCCAATCGGGAAAATCCAGTCAAATGGCCGGGGCGGAATTTGTTGGGTTTTGCGTTAATGGAAGTCCGCGATATGTTGAAGAACACGGAACATCGGGCTGCGGAATAAACAGCAATGGCACTTTATTTGTCCTGAACGGGTTGTACGAATGTAAGTACCTAAATTCAACACATGTCTTTTACCAAATTATCGCTCATTGAGCCAATTCTGAAGGCTCTGAGTGCCGAAGGTTATACAACTCCAACACCTATACAGGAACAGGCCATTCCCATTTTACTGGAACGGAAGGATTTGCTGGGATGCGCCCAGACCGGTACGGGAAAAACCGCTGCTTTTGCCATTCCCATTCTCCAGATTCTGAGTGAACAAAAATTGTCGGATCGCGGTCCCCGCCCCATTAAAGCCCTGATTTTAACGCCGACACGTGAATTAGCCATTCAGATTGGCGAAAGCTTTTCGGCTTACGGAAAATTCCTTAATCTTCGTCATACGGTTATTTTTGGGGGCGTCCCGCAGCATTCGCAAACACTGGCCCTGAAAGCGGGTGTCGATATTATGATCGCTACACCGGGTCGGTTACTGGATCTGATGAACCAGCGGTTTGTCCATTTGCAAAACATCGAACTGTTTGTGCTCGATGAAGCCGACCGGATGCTGGATATGGGATTTATCCACGATGTCAAAAAAGTAATTGCCAAACTGCCTTCGCAACGGCAGTCGCTGTTTTTCTCCGCAACCATGCCGCCGGAAGTTTCCAAACTGGCAGATACGATTCTGCGAAAACCGGTTCGGGTGGAAGTAACCCCCATTTCTTCGACGGCGGAGACGGTCAAACAGGCGGTTTATTTTGTGGACAAAGTCGATAAAAAACGTTTATTGATTCATCTTTTGAATGATAAAGCGATCGCTTCGGCGCTGGTTTTTGCCAGAACGAAACACGGTGCCGACAAAGTCGCCAAAGACTTGCTGAAAGCCGGTATTCCGGCAGAAGCCATTCACGGGAATAAGTCACAAAATGCCCGTCAACGCGCTTTGTCAAATTTCAAAAGTCGTCAAACGCGGGTTTTGGTCGCAACGGATATTGCCGCGCGCGGAATCGATGTGGAAGAGCTTTCGCACGTGATCAATTACGAATTACCGAATATTCCGGAAACGTACGTTCACCGCATTGGCCGGACCGGACGGGCGGGCAACAACGGGATTGCGCTGTCGTTCTGTGATTCGGAAGAAAAAGAATACCTGCGGGATATCAATAAGTTGATTTCCAAAACTATTCCGGTGATTGATAACCATCCGTATCCGATGGAAACCGCAATTGCTTCGACGGGAACTGCATCTGCGGCAAGACCCCAAACGAACAGTGGAGCCACCGGAAACCGGAGTGAGAATGCATTCCGGGGCTCAAACCGGCGTCGTTTTGGACGGCGTTAAATACCGATAACGGTATTCTTTTTCTTCGTAGTCAGTTCAACGGGCAGGTGATTGATAATTTCCTGCTTCAGGGCATCGATCAGTTTCCGCTTCAGAAAACTGCGGTGCATCACCAGACTGACTTCCCGCACCGGCTGTGGAGCCTCGAAGGGCCGGGTGCGGGCCTTTCGGGTAGTGTCCATATCAACCGTTGCGAGCTGGGGGAGGAGCGTAAAACCATCCTGTTTATCAATCAGCTTGATGAGCGTTTCGAGCGATCCGGTTTCGTAGCGGAGCGGTTGGCTCCCGTTCTGCCTTTTGTCTGTTCCACACAGGCTAACTACCTGATTTCGAAAGCAATGCCCTTCGGTTAATAACCACAAACCGTCCGTTTTTAAATCCGTTGCCGAAATAGCGGTTTTTTGAAATAACGGGTGGGAGTCGGCGGCATACACGACGAACGGTTCGTAAAACAGCGGGATTTCCAACAGTCCGTTTTCGTCCAATGGCGTGACAACAATACCAACGTCGATCTGCCCGTTTTTCAGTCGTTCCAACACCTGTTCCGTCATCATTTCCTGAATCTGGACGGTTACGGCGGGATAACGATCGATAAACTGACCGATGAAATACGGCAGCAGGTACGGTGCCAGGGTCGGTATGATGCCCAACCGAAGTTCACCGCTAAAATCTTCTTTTGATTCTTTGACAATTTCCGGAATTCGTCGGGCGGTTCGCAGCACATCCCGCGCCTGATTCAGAATGAGTTGACCGGTTTCCGTCGGAACCACCGGCTGTTTCGACCGATCAAATAACAACACCCCTAATTCATCTTCCAGCTTCTGAATCTGCATGCTTAAGGTCGGCTGCGTGACGTGGCAATGATCGGCAGCCGTGGCAAAATGGCGGTGCGTATCAACGGCAACAATGTATTCTAATTGGGAAAGGGTCATTTTTAAATGGCTAAAATGGCTGGATGGTAATAACCGGTTGAGGTGGTTTGAATGATTATCAATAATTTCGATGTAAAAATAAAACATATTGATTGAGTTGATACCGATAAGGTTGTAATTTTGACCTGTTATTTCAGCTATTCATTTAAGAAGTACCCGGTATGGAGATACCCGTTTTGCAACAAACCGTAACCGCGCAGAAACAACCCGGAAAAACCGGTGTTCTGATTGTGAATCTGGGTACGCCCGATAGCCCGTCGGTGCCGGACGTGCGGAATTACCTGCGTGAGTTTCTGATGGATGGCCGGGTGATCGACATTCCGGTTGTTTCCCGAACCTTTCTGGTGAACGGTATTATTGCACCCTTTCGGGCTCCCAAATCCGCAAAAGTCTATAAGGATGTCTGGACGGTAAATGGCTCACCTTTAAAGTATTATGGTGAGGTCGTAGAACGCGAGCTGCAAACTGCGCTGGGCGAGGATTATGTGGTGAGGCTGGCGATGCGGTATCAGAATCCGAGCATCGAAGCGGGGCTTACGGCGTTTCAGCAACTTGGTTTGACGGAAATCATTGTTATTCCGTTTTTTCCGCAATATGCGTCGGCCAGCACGGGTTCGGTGTATGAAAAAGTGATGGAAATTGTGGGGAAATGGCAGGTCATTCCAAAGATTTCGTTCACCAACCGGTTTTCAGACCATCCCAAATTTATCGAAGGGTTTGTTCGGCTGGGTCGTAAATACATGGCACAGCAGGAATACGACCATTTTCTGTTTAGCTACCACGGTTTGCCCGAACGTCAGATTTTGAAAGGCGACGTAACCGGTCAGGTGTGCAAATTCGGCGATTGTTGTCAGTCGATGCACGCCATGAATCAGTACTGTTACCGTGCGCAGTGTTTCGACACCACCCGGCGGCTGGTGAGTGAACTGGGTATTCCGGAGGGAAAATACACGACTTCCTTTCAGTCGCGGCTGGGCAAGAATCCCTGGATAAAACCGTATACCGACGAAGTAATTCCGCAACTGGTGCAGAAAGGAGCCAAACGGGTGCTGGCGTTTTCACCGGCTTTTGTGGCCGACTGTCTGGAAACGATCATTGAAGTCGGCGTAGAATACAAGGAGCTCTTCGAGAAAAACGGCGGAGAACACTGGCAACTGGTCGAGAGCCTGAACGACAGCCCGATCTGGATCGAAACGCTGGTCGATCTGGTGAAACGGGCGGCTTATTGACGACTTTTCTGTAACTTACTCGCTTCAGAACCGAATACCTCATGGAGCCAATCGCCGAGAAAATTCGCTATACGGTCGAGGAGTACATTGCGCTGGTTCAGGAATCGGACAGTAAATACGAATACGTTGGTGGCCAGATCTATGGTATGGCGGGAGGAACTCCGGAGCATAGCCTGATTGCCACAAATACAACCCGCGAATTAGGGAATAACCTGAAAGGTAAACCGGGTCGAATTTATAATTCCGATCTGGCACTTGCCATTTCTCAGAATCAATATGTTTATCCCGCTGCCAGCATTATCTGTGGTCCAGTACAGACGGGTGAAATGCATAAGAATGCGGCAACCAACCCGGTTGTGATTATTGAGGTTTTCTCCCCATCAACGAAAGGGTTTGATAAACGCGCGAAATTCAGGTTATACCGCCCAATACCGTCGTTTCGCCAATACGTTCAAATTATCCCAAATCAGATTTTGGTCGATGTATTTACGAAAGTAGACGATGATCTCTGGCGGATTGCATCGTATTGGAAACTATCACAAACTGTCCGACTGGAATCCGTCGATGCGGAAATCCCGATGAGCGAGATTTACCTCGGCGTTGATCTTCAGGAAGACCAGGAATAGAAAAGGCCCGCCAGACGACGGGCCCCTTTCATTTCACGGCCCACATCTAAGCCATTGAAATGAATTTCTGTTCACTGTGCTTTATTGCCTGTCAAACGAAGTTTCTACGGAAACGCCCCGGGTCAATGTCTGGTAAACGACGCAATACCGCTCGGTCAGCTTCGCCAAAGATTGCAACTGTTCTTCCGTCGCATTCGTATCCAGCACGAAAAAAAGGCGGATATTTTTAAAGCCAACCGGCGCATCTTTTGCAACGCCCAGCGTTCCACGGAAATCCAGGTCACCTTCGGCCCGTATTCTTCCGCCTTTTAATTCGACACCAATGGCCGTTGCGACGGCTACTAAGGTTACTCCGGCGCAGGCCACCAGGGCTTCCAGCAGCATGTCGCCCGAGCAAACCAGCAAACCGTTGCCGCCCGTTGCCGGATGCAAACCGGCCTCCGCTATTGCCCGGCCGGTTTCTACTTTGCAGGAAATGCCTTCGCCCAGCCGCCCTTCGGCCTTCAGCGTAATCAGAGCGGATTCCGGTTGTTCCCGGTACTGATCCTTCAGCGGAGCTTGCAGACTTCTTAGTTCTTCCGATTTCATTCGGCAATTTACACAACTACTGATCAAAGAACTTATTCGGCAGTAGTCGGGTCGATAATCGTGGAAACTTTACTGACCGAGTTGGCCGGAAAACCGCCTTGCCGGGCGTGTTCGTAGATCATCTCTTCGTTCGGAGCGTTGTAAACACAATAGATTTTATCGGTCGTGACATAGCTTTGAACCCACTGAATTTGTGGTCCCATTTTATCGAGAACCCCACAGGAAGTTTGCGAAATACCTTTCAACTGGTCGGCAGTCAAGTTACCGGCTCCGGGGATTTCTCGTTCAATTACGTACTTTGGCATGGTTTTTTGTTGTTTATGTATGGTTTCCTACTCATCAGGCTTTTCGGTTGCGCCCCGTTTTTTGAGCGGTTTCTGGACTCCGCTTTTCTTTGATGACCGGCAACCCGTTACGGTGGATGCCGGTCAATGGCACTAAAATTCTTCAAAAACTGACGTTTACCCGGCCGAACAAAAATCGCCCATTAAACCCAAACTGGGTAACCGCCCGACTGTACAAAAACCGCCCGTTCGAGGTGTTGTCAAGGTTGCCGGAATACCGGGTGGTGGGATCGCCCGACAGATTGGTTGCATTATTGCGGGGGTTGATGTAAGCCTGGTCGGGGTATACATCAAATAGATTGGTGGCACCAATACTCGCCGAGACGGTTTTCAAAAACCGGTAAGTAACCGTGATGTCCGTTATCCATTTGGCCGAAAACGTCTGGTCATTGGCCGTCGGATACGGGACGCCGTCTACCATCCGGGGTGTCCCATCGTTGTTGAATGGGTCCGTCGTACTGATAAACGTTACTTTCCCAAACCGCACGGTACGCAGCAGAAAATCCCATCTTCCCGCGGTATAAGTGGCACTCAGGTTAATTTTGCTGCGCGGCACTGACGACTCAAACCGCGATTTTTCCGTTCGGTCGAACAATTTGGCGTACAGATCGGCATTCTTTTCAATTTGATCAGACCCTTTGATTTGAGTTACCTTCGTATTGTTGAAATTTGCCGCAGCCGTCAGCGTCAGGCTGTTTTTTTCGATTCGGATGCGATCGGTCAGCACAACGTCCAGCCCCAGGGTGCGGGTCGAAATGGCATTGGTAAAAAATTGAACGCTGTTGATTTGCTGGTTCGGGTCAACGGTATTTAAAATGGTGTTGACAATACCGGAAGGATCGGCTTCCCGCACAAACTGGCTGGAGAAAACAATCCGGTCTTTGATGAGAATTTTGTACGCATCGACCGAAAATGTAACGCCCTTCCCTAATTTCCCCACCAAACCAAGGCTGTAGGTCTTCGTCAATTCCGGTTTTAACGAACCAACGCCGAACTGCCGCACCACGCTGTTGTCGTTATTAACCGTCAAAATCTGGCGCGGGACGTTGTTGACAAACTGGGTGCTTTCGTTGTTGAGGAAGCGCTGGTGTAACGACGGAGCCCGAAAACCGGTCGCCAATGCGCCCCGCACGGAAATGTCCCGGAAAAGCGTGTAACGACCCGTAGCTTTGTAGGAAAAATTACCGCCAAAATCGCTGTAATTTTCGTAACGCCCGGCCGCTCCCAGCAGCAAGCGGGGCCCAAATTCGGCTTCAAAATCGGCATAAACACCTGTGTTGGTGCGAGATTTGGACAAGGCATTCGACGGTTTGAAACCGGGAAACACCTGCGCTCCGGCGGCCGTAAACGACGTGCCGATTTTGCGACCTTCAATGTTTTTGGACGGTTGCCCGAACGAATAAGACAACTCTTCCCCGGCCTGGATCTCGTACGAATCCATTCGGAATTCGGCACCGAAAGCCGTGTTCAGGGCCGTTATTACTCCGCTCAGTTCGTGCCGTTTGCTGGCATCGGCATTGACCGTGTTCTGGGCAAACCGCAGCGTTCCGGCATAAAACCCGGTTGGACTGGTGCCGGTGGGCAACGACGCATTGACGGTGTTGGTAATATCGAAACGAATGCGGTTTTGACCAAACGTGTTACTCAGGTCGAACTGCCAGCCACCCACTTGCCCCCGAACCCCGGCGGAAAAGGAAACATCCTGCACACGCGTATTGATGGTTGGCAAAAAACCGTTTGGATAAATCGACAGGTCAATTTGGGTACTTTGCGACGGAATCCGGTAAAAACCAGCCGCTTTGCCCTGCTTGTCGGTAAAACCGGTCTGAAAATACATCTCGGCGGTTTTGCCAATCCCGAATGCGCCGTTGGCCAGCACGCCCAGATTCCGAATGGCCGAATTGCCGACCAGCATGTTGTTCCGATCCAGGCCTGCCGCCTGTGCTTTGGCGTCGTCGTCGGTTTTCAGCACCCGGTAGCGGTTTACAAAATCGGACTCTGACTCATTCGCTCCCCGCGTTGGCAAACCGCTGTACAGCAGGGGCCGGGTGTCGATGCCACCGCGGTTGGTGGCACCCCGATTGAGGTATTGCGCCCCGATGTTGATATACCCCCGGCTTCCAACTTTGTACCCTTTGTTCAGATCAAACTGGGTAGTCTGGCCGTCGGCAAAGGAACGTCCCAGCGTGTTCGATGCGTGTTGCCCGTAGAGCAGACTGGCCGTCCAGGGTGTTTCTTTTTTCAAAACAAGGTTGATCACCCCGGCAATGGCGTCGGAGCCATATTGGGCCGCAGCGCCATCGCGCAACACCTCGATGCGTTCGATGGCCGCAGCCGGAATGGTGTTCAGGTCTGTTCCGACGGTTCCGCGCCCGAACGTGCCGTTGATGTTGACCAGTGCCGTTGTATGCCGGCGTTTGCCGTTGACCAGCACCAATACCTGGTCGGGGCCAAGCCCGCGTAACGATATCGGATCGATATGGTCCGTTCCGTCGGCAACCGTTTGCCGGTTGGAGTTAAACGAAGGAGCTGCGTAATTCAGAATCTGTGAAATGTCGGTTTGCGCAAATGCTTTCAGCTCTTTTGTTCCGATTACGTCGACCGGTACGGGCGTCTGGATGTTGGTACGGGCGGTTTGGGACCGGGAACCCACCACGACTACCTCGTCCAGACTGGACGAGGATTCATGCATACTTACATCCAGCACAACCGGTTTTTCGTTGGTGGTCTGAACCGAAACGCTACGGGTTTCGAAGCCCAGCGAGCTGAACCGGAGTGTATGCGATCCCGCACTCAAAGGCAACGAATATGCACCATTCTCGTCTGTGGTGGTACCCGTTGTTGAATTCGAAACCACAATGCTGACACCCGGGATAGCCGCGCCCGAAGCTCCGTTTGTGATGCGTCCCTGGACTCCCTGTGCCATCACGCCCGTTATGAGCAGGGAAAAACAGACTAGCCCGGGAAGGACCGCTTTAACTTTGTATAAGTCAATCATAAATTGAAGATGTTATATTTACTAAAGGTAGTAAGTGGTTACTAAGGCCACAAATCATCATCAATCTCATCCCAGGTGATGTCGTCCTGGTCCGGATCGGAAAGATCAATCTGGCCGAATCCGAGCCAGGTTAATGCACATAAAATGGTGAAAAGCGAGATAATCACAGTCTTCATAGGTAATAGACCAAAGTCAGATGGGGTGGGTTCAACAGGCATCAGAGCATAAACAACCAGGAAATCGTTGCCCCGGTCTGGTAAACCGGATACAAACGGGCTATCAGCCACAGGTCGCGGAAAACGGCGGTGTTCAGTGAAGACGTTGGGGTCTGCGCAACCCGGATGTCGGACAGGTTTTCCTGGTTCAACCGTGGGAACGGTTCGCGATCAATTTGAGAGAACCAGTCGCACTGCTGAATGACAATGGTCGGAGGTTGGGCCCCGTAGAATGTTGACAAAAAGGCAGTGTCGTCTGTAAGTGGGGAATGGGGTATCAGGGGCAAAGCCAGTAAAACCGTGGCGGTAACGGATACGGCGGCTAAACTACGTGCTTTCAAAACGTCAATGGTATTTAAGTATGGTGTGTATGTGTTATTTACTGCTGCAAATTTCCGGTTTCTTCCAGGAATAAAAATCACTGAATCAGGTGATTTCGTGTCACTGAATTCGGTGATTTTTACGAAAAGCAGTCGGTTTTCCGGCGCTAAACGCCGTTTTGGCGCTTCATGAAGCCGTATTGTTTTGGGAAAGAGAATCCGAATACGGTGCAGGATGACCAGGTAAATCGGGACTCCGGTAGCGGAATTGGATGGCGGTTTTGACCAGGATCTGGTAGGAAAGCAAAAGCAGGGTGAAAGAGGCCAGTACCTTATTTGATGGTACCCCGCTTCAGCCAGAACTTCATCAGGCCCAGCGCGGTTGTTACGCCCAGTTTCTGGTAAATCCGCTTGCGGTGGGTTTCCACGGTGTTAAACGAAATAAACAGGCGATCGGCAATTTCCGTGCTCGACAATTCGTCCAGAATCAGGCTGGCAATCTGGGATTCACGCTCCGACAATGGATTGCTTTCCACCGGTTTCGATATGGTTTCTTCCATCGAAAACACCCGGCTGTCGATGTGTCGACGACCGGCCGCAACGGCCAGAATGGCGTCAAAAAGCTCGGATTTATCGGCGGTTTTGGTCATGTACCCATTAGCGCCTGCCTGCATGACCTGCCGGACCAGGGCGGGGTCGTAGGAGCCGGACAGCACCAGCACCGCCAGATTCTTGTACCGGCTTTTCAATACGGGAATGAGTTCCGTACTGTTCAGCGAAGGCATGATGAGGTCGCTTATCAGCACATCAACCGGGTTATGATCCAGGATGTCGAGCAAGGATGCACGGTCATTGGCTGTCCCAACTACACGGACGCGGTCAAACGTTGCGAGCAGATTCGCAAAGCTTTCAAGTACAACCTGATGGTCGTCCAGAAGTGCAATTGAGTAGATCATCGGTTCAGGTGCTGTAAACACCCGCAATAGTCGGGTTTTTCCCGGGAAATTCACTAACTATTTGATTGAACGGCAGTGAGAAGAACCGAACCGATAACTTAAAACCGGACGATGGAAGGCTGAAACCGGAAAACCGATGGTTGGAAATGGCAAAGGCCCGCCTGTGGACGGGCCTTCACAGAGTGATTTGATTAGCGGGATGCGACTTCTTTTCCTTTCGGCGTGAATTTCACAACCGCATTTTTTACTGGTTTTACCGTTTTCAAATACGCAAAAATGGCACTCAGATCCTGCTCGCTCATTCCGCCGTACATGGTCCAGGGCATAATGGTATTGAATTCCGCGTGTTCGAGCGTCGCCGGGTGTTTGAAATTCGGCTGAATGGCGGCTTTAAACCGATCAATAAAAGCTTGTTTGGTCCAGGAACCAATGCCGGTTTCTGGGTCCGGGGTTATATTCAACGAGCGAACCGTTCCGGTAGGCATCGGAAACCCGCGACCACCGGCAAACTCCAGACCGGCCAGGTGCTGCCCTTTGTCGTCGACGGGCGTGTGGCATTCGCCACAGCTGGCAAAGGTCACCAGATATTTGCCGTACGCAACGGAGTCGGCTGGCTCCGGGCGTTTTACTCCTTCGGTTTTTGTCGGGATGGTGTTGATGATCAGACTCATCGGAAAATCCGATTCGGGGTTCGGAATCGACTTGTTCTCGATCGGTTTCAGGGTTCGCAGGTACGCAATGATCGCCTTGATATCGTCGGGGTCCGTCTGACCGAAGTTCAGATACGGCATCACCGGAAACAACGGATGACCGTCTTTGCTAACCCCGGTCGTGATTGCGCGGTAAATTTCGCCGTCGCTCCAGCCGCTCAGGTGGGCGGGTGTAATGTTTCGGGCGTAATAGCTTCCCGGAAAGCCCATTTCGCGCGTAAAGGCTTCACCGCCTTTTCCTTCAGTGCCGGGAATAATCGGCCCGCTGGGGAGCGCCCAGTTGCGTTCCGAGTGGCAGTCGACGCAAACCGCAACGTGATTGGCCAGGTATTGCCCGCGAGCAACCTGGGCCGAGTCGGTCTTAATGGTCAATTCGGGAGCTGGTCCGACATTGGGCAGCGCCATCTTGAGGTAACCGATTCCTCCGGCCGCCAGCAGTACAACGACACCCAGAAAAATCAGCAAAATTCGTACGATTTTTTTCATGCTATAGTCTTTGTAGTGGGATTAGGTATTATTCCCTGTAAACTTATTGAAAAGGAATTGGAAAGCGGTGATGGAAGTTACTTGTTTTATTATTTGGCAAACAAAAAAAACCTGCGATGCACGAAAGCCCCGCAGGTTTGTCGATGAAGTGTATATTTTTATTGATGAACCGCTACTAAGTACTTTTACAGGACAGTAATTAGTCCTTTAATGACGGACGCCAGCCGAATGGCATCGAACACCCGTGCTTCACTGGCACCGTGTTTCAGGACACTTTCCTCGTGAGAACGGACGCACAATTCGCAGCCATTCACGGCGGAAACCGCGAGGCTCACCAGTTCGAAAAATTCTTTTCCCAAAACCGGGTTCATCATGATGCTCATCCGAATGCCCGGCTGGGTTTGCTGGTAATACTCCTTGCCGGTGAAATGCCGGAAACGATAAAAGATATTATTGGTGCTCAACAGCGAGGTGCAGGCCAGCGTTTCGGCAATTTCGGCATCCGTTGCACCTTCCTGACGGGCAATGTTGGAAAAACTGTCGATCAGTGGCTGGTGTTTTTCGTTGGCCGCTACTGACAAAGCCAACAAATAAGCGTGCTTTTTTGATAGATTCTGGCTGCTGTTCAGCACATTACCCACATTGATTTTCAGGTCGCGCAGGTACCGGTGGTCAACCTGTCCGAGCGTCTCCAACGCGGGATAACTGGCCGATGTGTCCAACCCCAGATTGGTCAGCAGCGATAGTACGGTTTCGTTTTGAACGGTAGTCGTCATATGTGTTGAGTGATTAAGTAAATGAGCAATTGAGTGAATTGATCGAAGATTACGCTTCTTTACTCACACAATCGCTCATTCACACAATCGCAAATTGAAATTATGCGTTAAGTGTTTCTTCGCCTTTCACCCAGTTGCAGGGGCAAAGCTCGTCGGTTTGGAGGGCGTCCAGAACGCGGATCACTTCATTGACGTTCCGGCCTACCGACAGGTCGTTAACCGATACCCAGCGAACAATGCCTTGAGGATCAACGATGTACGTAACGCGGTAAGCGATTTTTTCGTTGGCTTCCAGAATGCCCAGTTCTTCGGCCAGTGATTTTGAGGTGTCCGCCAGCATCGGGAATTTGAGCCCACGCAGGTCGTCGTGGTTTTTGCGCCAGGCCAGGTGCACAAATTCGCTGTCGGTGGAAGCGCCAATGACAATCGTATCACGATCGGCGAAATCTTCGAACTTGTTGTTGAATTCGGCGATTTCGGTCGGGCACACAAACGTAAAGTCTTTCGGCCACCAGAACATCACCAGCCATTTACCGGCATTCTTGTGATCGTCCGACGATATTTCATAAAACTCATTGCCTTTTTCCAGCGATACTACGGCCAGTTTTTTGAAATCAGGAAATACGGAACCAACAGAAACAATTTGATTTTTCATGGATTGGATTTATTTGTACAGGTTGTAGTTTCTAAATTCTGTACAAAAATGCAAAAAAACGGGCTGGGATGTAAATCCGATTTATTGATTGGATATAGATAAAATCAATGCGATTTTTAACTCCTTAAAAACCAGTAAGTCAAATTTGTCTTGGTTGAAATAATTAAAAATAATATGTTTTTTATAATAATCGAGTAATGTAATTTTATCGAGAACAAGTTAAATAATGATTATAAACAAAAAAGTCAAAGCAAAACTGCAGGAATGATTGGCTCATTTTGCAATTCTGATTTGACTTTCAATGTATAGCAGGCTTCAGGTAGTCTTGAGCGGTTCATAGCGCAGAAAGACCTTACCTGACGGCTCCCGGTTGTCTGGATGCGGAGGTTAACGCTATCCGGATATTTCCGACGGATTCCCTAAATCGTTATTATTTCTTACGAGGAAATTTAGGCGTTGACTGAGGCAGCGGAATTGGTTGATACACGGGCGCCGGTTCCTGATTCCAGCCAAATAAGCTATTTCCGAGTGCCTTTAACTTTTCTTTGAGCGAATTAATCAAACGTGTCATTTTCTCCAATTGTTTAATGGTGAATGAGCGGTCAAAAAATGGTAGGCAGTTGTGCATGATCAGACCGGCCCGGTAACCAGCAACTTACTCTGAAATTCAGCGCTTTACAAAATGGAAGAATGGGAACCTGACAACCAATTTCTGTCAGAAGGCCAAAATCGATGATGGTGAAGCAGCGGTTTATACCTGGTATAACGCAAGTCTGGCAAGATTAGTTATGAAAACGACTAATTTCTTTTTCCTTTTACCTGAATTATAAACAGTTATTCCCACCCGTTGACTTCGGGTGGGAATAAAACCGGTTGGTCGCTGTATTTCTAGTTGGAATAACAACGTATTTCCAGCAAAGCCGCCGGAACCGGGCCGTTCATGGCTTTCAGGTGAATCGTCAGGCTGCGGGTTTCAATCGCCTGGTCGAAGCGAACGGTATTGCGGGTCTGGTGGTTATCGATTTGGTGAAAAACGCGCTCTTTGCGGTCGTTGCAGAGAATGTATTCACGAACGCAAAACGGCACTTCCGTCTCCGGGTGCGTCATGATCACGGTTTCGAGCGGGTGGTCGAAGTCGCCATCGAAAAACAATTCAACCCGGCCAATCGTCTGCGTTTCCGGCCAGCTTACCGTAATCGTTGGATTCGGATCGGCCGGATTCGCCACGTAGGCATTCGGCTGATTCGTCGGTCGTTGAATCCCGTTGCGCAGGTTTTCGACCCCGAAAAGTGCAATGCCGGATTCGATTTTCATCGCAATATTCTGGCCTTTCGGACGGCGTTCGGGTGTCCAGAATTCAAAGGCATCCACGCCGATGTCTTCCGTTGGTTCCTGTTTGCCAAAATTGGAAACGGCCGCGTTGACCTTGTTAAAAACCGACAGGATTCCGGTTGCGCGCAGGGCGCTGTATTGCAGTCTGAGGTGTTCGTTTTTCAGGAAAAGCACAAAAACATACCCCGGTTCCTCCAGCGTTGCCTCAACGTTCAATTCCAATTCCTGCTTGCCTTTTTTGACCGGCACGCTGAGCGTCTGGAGCGTTACATCCGGCGTGTGATTGTCCGGTTTACTACTCCGGCGCAATTCAACGGTCAGCGTTGTATCCTGATCCGCACTGACCCAAACCGTCAGGCCCGGCACTTTTCCGGCAGGCAACGGCAGCATCTGACCCGCTGAGGAAGTGAGTGGCAACAGCGGGCCATTGGGCGGTAACTCGTTCAGTGACAATTCACTCGAAGCCGAAAGCGTAGCTTTCTGCGTCAAATCAGCGGTGTCGTGAAGGTGCAGGCCGGGAATATGCTGACCGGTTTTTAAGAGCTCCTGCTGCAAATTTTTCATGCGGGCCGGTTCAGTCAGGTCGCGGGGCAGCAAATCGTCTTTCGCACAGAGTGCCGCCGCCATGCCAACGGCCTGTCCGCCGTAAGCGCTGGTTCCCATGACCCGCGAAGAGGCAAACGCCACGTGCGACGCGCTGATGATCCGACCGGCAATGAACAGATTTTTGATGTTGCGGCTGTAAAACGAGCGGTACGGAATCTGGTACATGCCCTTGCTATGCCATTGGTTACAACCCGGTTTTTCGGAAAAAACGCCGTCAGCGGGGTGCAGATCCAGCGACCAGCCCCCGAAAGCCACGGCGTCGGGATGCATCCGTTGTTCGACCACGTCCTGCTGTTTCAGGATGTAATCGCCTTCGAACCGGCGACTTTCGCGCTTGCCCGGAATTTGACCAACCCATTCCAGCGTCATCGTTTCGGCTTCGGGAAACTGACCGGAATTTTTGATGTGGTTCCAGACGCCATAGACCACTTTCCAGAGTTCCCACTTGATGGTTTCGGTATCGTGCACGGTATCGAGCCGACCGCCGTACTCGATCCACCACAGCTGACAGCCAAATTCTTTGGTATTAAACCGGCGGTAACGCGGAATCTGGGTGATGTCCGTCAGGGCGTAGGAGGGAGGTACGAATCGGACCGGTTTGCCGGTATCTTTCGAGTAAAAGTACAGCGAATGGCCCAGCAATTCGCCGTATTCGGCGGTTGGGGCAAATTTCTCCCCGAACTCCTCCGCCGACTCGGCGCCCATCCGAAACGCGGCTCCGGCCTGAAAAGCCACAACGCCGTCGCCCGATGCATCGCAGAACAGGGGCGCTACGAGCTCATAGGCCGTGCTGTTCTGGCTGCAAAATGCCTTCAAACCGGTGATCGTTTCCGCATCGGATTTTTCGACTGCGTAAACCGCCGTGTTCAGTAACAGCTTGATATTTGGCTCATTGATCACTTTTTCCAGCACAATCGTATCAAAAATCAGCGGATTACCTTCCGGGTTCCGGTAGAGATTTTCGAGCAATAATTCGTCGATGAAACCGCCTTCGCGCGCCCAGCGGTTGTTGTTCCCCATGTGCGAGGTGGCACCCAGCACCCACAGCCGGACTTCGCTGGAAGAGTTGCCACCCAGTACGGGCCGGTCCTGCACCAGCACGACGCGGATGCCCGCCCGGGCCGCCGTAACGGCACAACAGGTACCGGAAAGTCCTCCACCTACTACTATCAGATCAGCCTCGTGCCGGACGGTTTTGGGACCTCGTTTATCGGTTGCTTGTTCGCGTATCATTCGTCAGATCAATCGTTTGCGTAAGAATAGTAAAGCCAGTCGGCTTCGTTAGTTCGATGGTAAGTGTTTTGTCAAAACCACTGACCGGCAGCGTAATATCGACACTCTGACCGGGTTGCAGATCGGGCAAGGTCCGGGTTTGCCCGGTGGTTTTTAGCTGGTAATTTTTGAGGGTATAGGCCGGGAAATCCTGGCGAGCGGTGATCCGTAACTTAAGCTGATGCACCCCTTCCGGCCCCAATTCCCAGGCGGTTTTTTCAACGGTCACCGGCGCCATCCCTTTTTGGTGTGTGCTATACAGCGGCCGCTTCGAACGGTCGTGCCGAACCAGCCCCCAGGGGCGAGTGCCGTCGGGATTGGTGCCGTCGTGCCGACTAAGGTAATCGTTGTACGACCACCACGAAGCGCCAACCACGTACGGCAGTTGCCGGATGTCGCTCAGGAATTTCTCCAGGTGACTCACCTGACCCGCTTCGCCGTCTTTGCCATCCGCCCGGGTGCCGTATTCACTGATGAAAATCGGTTTGTCGGGATAGAGCGAATGGATGTGTTTCAGGATGTTAGCGTGGTTGCCGTAGGTGTTGGTCGAAACGAAATCACAATATTGCGTGGCTTCGTCTTCCGGTTTTTTCGGCAGCGTGTTCAACCGCATCGATGCGAACGTATACAACCGGGTTGGATCGAGTTCGCGGGCGTAGGCAATCATGTCTTTGGTCCAGCGCTGCCCGGCAGGTTGTTCGGAAAGGTACTCGTTTCCAACACTATAGGCGATGACGCTGGGGTGATTCCAGTCGCGTTCGACCATCTCGCGGAACTGCTGGCGGAACTTGGTGCGGATGGTGTCGTTGTCCATCTGTCTCGGCGTCAGCTGCCAGTTTCCGGCTTCCGTAATGATCAGCATGCCGTTGCGGTCGGCCCAGTCGTAGACGGTTTCGGAGGGCGTGTAGTGCGTCAGGCGCTGAAATTCCATGCCCGCTTCCTTCATCAGCCGCAGGTCTTTTTCAACCACCCAATCCGGTTCGAGCGACCCCAAATGAGGATAATCGACTACCCGGTTTCCACCCGCAACCTTGATCGGCTGGCCGTTCAGCAGCAACTGGGCATTCCGAACTTCCACTTTCCGAATTCCGAAATGCGTTTTAACCGTATCGCTGGCAGCCACCACCTGCACATCGTACAAGGTCGGCTGATCGACGCTCCAGAGTTTCACGTCGGCCGGTTTTAGCGCGGTTTCCGCAACCAGAACTGCCGTTTGGTTCGGAGCTACGCTGCCCGGCTGCTGTTTCCAGTTGAGTGTCAGCAGCCTGCCATTTTGTTCAACCCGGAAGGTGAGTTTCGGCGAAACTGCCTGACCGCCCGCATTCCGGATGCGGGTCCGGATTGTGAGCGTTGATGTACCTTTGGCGAGGTCGGGAATGGCTTCAATTTTTACGTTTTCGGTATAGACTTCCGGTTCGGCAGTCAGGTAAACCGGACGGATCAAGCCGCCGTAGTTAATCCAGCCCGGAAACGGATCGTTGGGTTCGTTGTAGTCTTTCGAGCCGGGGATGGTACCGTGTCGCCAGGTGTTGTTGTTGACCGAAACCGCAATGGTATTCGTACCGGCTTTCAGGAAATCCGTGACGTCGAAATGGAAAGGCGTATAACCCCCTTCGTGCGTCCCGACTTTGCGGTTATTGATCCAGACATCGGTTTCGTAGTACGAGGCATCGAAATGGAGTAGCACCCGCTTGCCGGTGGTGGGTTGCCACGGAAATGTCCGGCGGTACCAGGCGGTTCCGGTATAAAACTGGTAGCGCGGATCGACCGAAAAGCAATGCGGCACGGTCACTTTGTTCCAGCGATTGAGTGGCGCATCTTCCCGGTACCACTTGCCGGTTTCGCCCACGTCGTTCGGGTCCATCGCAAACACCCATTCCCCGTTCAGGGGAATCGCTTTCGGATCGCGAATGGTGTATTGGGCGAACGACACAGCGGCCAGTTGAAGGAGAAATAAAGTTGTAATTAGGATTTGTCTGTGTCTCATTCTATTAAGTATGAAAATTTTTCTCCCGATTATCCGTGATTCGACTTGACGATTTTCTCCGTTTGTTGCAATCCTGAAGGGATTTGAACCCGGCGGGATGCCGACCATGGAATCAGCGACGAAACCAGCACTACGGCTGAAATGACCGCCGTGATGACGGCTCCCTGCGTGGTCAGGAAACTCAGTCCGAGCAGCATGACGCCGGTAAAAACCAGCGAAACCGCAATGACCTGGAGGCCGAACCGGTTTTGCTTTTTAATTTCAATTGCTTCCTCTTCGCTTGCCGCTTCGGCAGTTTCGTCCCTTTTTTGCTGGGCTGCCGCGCGGTAATCCAGGTATTCATTCGCTACTTTTTCACGCGATCGCGCCCAGAGTTCGTAGGCCAGCAGAAGCAGTAAGGGCAGGCCAACACCAATGATGGTTTCGGTACCCCGACTGAGCTTGAAATCCAGCAACCAGGGAGAAATGGCTTTGAAAAACAGGTTGACCGTCAGCGCGATGCTCGTAATCCCGAGGGTTACTTTCCCGGTCAGGCGTTTGGAAAACAGAGCCCAGAGGGGAGGAGCCAGCAATGGACCGCCCGAAATGGACGAAATACTTAACACCACTTCGACAATACCGCCCGCTTTCGGAACCAGCAACGCAATAACAATCATCCCAAAACCGAAAAACCACGACGAGCCCCGGGCCACGCGAATCAATTGTTTGTCAGACGCTTGCGGATTGATTAGCCCCTTGTAAATATCGTTAGTGAAAACCGCCGACACCACATTCAGAGCCGTATTGGCGCTGGCCGAGGTTGAGAAATACATGCCCGTCAGCATCAGTCCGAGTAAACCGGGCGGCAGGACGAGCTTGCAAATCATCAGGTAGGCGTTTTCGGTGTCCAGACCGGTAAGCGCAGGATTGATGGCTTTGTAAATCATCGGCGGTAACATCCAGATTACCGGGCTGACGAGATACAATCCGGCAAAGAGAAACGCCACTTTTCGCGCCGATTTCGGACTATCGACGCTCGTGTACCGCTGCACGAACGTCCAGTTGCCGCCGATGTAACAGATGTGGTAAATGACAAAAGCCGCCACAAAGCCGAAGGTATACTCGCCGTTGAGCAGGTTGAAAAAGTCGTCCGGAACAGCGTTCGTGAAGCCGTCAAAACCGCCCACCCGATCCAGCGACAGGGGAAGCAGAATGAACACGGCAGCCGACAGAACCACGAATTGCAGAATATCTGTCACCATGACGGCCCAAAGACCCCCGACGGCGGTGTAGGCAATCATGAAAATGCCCAAACCGATGGTGCAGGGAATCAGGGGGAGGTTCAGCGACGAACTGACCAGTTTCGCCACCGGGTATAGAACCGAGCCTTTGATAAAAACCGATACGAGGGTAAAAATGAAAATGTACACTTTCTGAACCGTCAGCCCGAGCCGTTTCCGGATGTATTCGGCCGCGGTTAAGGCACCCGTCGCTTTCCAGCGCGGGGCCAGGTACAAACCGGTGACCAGCGCGCCAATGCACATGGTCCACTGAATCGTGATGGCGACCCAGCCGTGCTTGTACGCGATGGAACCCCAGGCGACAAACGTACCGGCGGAGAAAAAACTCATGAACAGCGACAGCCCGCCGATGAACCAGGGCACGGCTTCTCCCCCCGCAAAAAACGACTTGAGATTGCGTCCGGTCCGGGCAAACAGCATCCCGATTCCAAGCACAAAGGCGGAGAAAACGAGGATGACGATGGTATCAATGGTTGTATTCAAGTTCTTTGATTGTTGGGTTTACAACTTTCGGCTTTCAATCGTTATCACCTCAAATCCAAAAGCCGGTAATTGCTTCTTAGTGGCTTTCCGGCCTTTCGCAGTTAGTTGAAAATCAGACGGCTGGGCGCTGTTGTTCAGCAGAATCACAAATACCTTGTCTTTTGTTTCGGATTTCGCCAGGATGTAATCGACGGATGGATTGTCGATCGTCACCAGCTTTTCGTCAATGACCAGATTCGCTTTTTCGCCATTGACGGTTCCTGCGGCAAAACCGTAGGTCTGGTGCGGACCCACTTTCGGGGTCACGAAACCGCGCGGGAAAACCACTTTGCCGCCCGAACGAAGGTTTGCTTCCGCCAGCAGGTAATCCGTGAGCCAGCCGATTTGCCACCAGGCGTGGTGCGGATACGGTCCGGCGCCCCGGTTCATGGCCTGCCAGTAATACGACGCCACACTGGTTTTGGCATCCACAAACGCATCCCGTCCAATGGCACCGGCCCGCGCCATGTCCGCAAAAATGGGCTCTTTGGTCATGCCATACATCCGGATGAACAGGCCCGCGTGGCTGCACAACTGGATCGGTCCGTGCCGACCCGCCGAGCCGAAAATCCCGCCGTGCTCGAAACTTAAACCCGCCTGACTGATTTCCCAGTCTTCGCGCGCAACGCCGTTGACGGTTTTCGGTTTGTGGCTGGCAATCGGGTGTGTGTAAATCGAGGTCGTGTAAATTTTGGCGCACTCAATGGCGGCCGCTTTGTACCGCTCGTCTTTCGTCAGGTCGTACAAATCCAGAAAAGCCTGCGCCGACTGTCCGGTGGCAAAATCCGGCGCGTAACGGGCATCCCCGCAAACCCCCAGAAAGCTCCCGGTTTCAACGGCATTTTTGATCAGCCAATCCGCACCCTTACGGGCCGCAGCGAGGTATTTCGGGTCTTTCAGGATGCGGTGGGCGACGATCATGCCGTAAAAAGTCGGCCGGACGTCCTGAATATCTTTGAAAATTTCCTGTTCCGTTTTCTTGTCGTAAGCCACCGCCCAACTGCCATCCGGTTTTTGCCAGGTCAGCAAACGCTCGGCCCCAAACCGTAACCGCTCTTTCAACTCGGCGTCGTTCGGTTCAAACAGTAACATGTTACCAATGTCGAGCATCGTGTAATACGTCAGCGCAATCGGTTCAACCACGGCACCCCATTCTTCCACAAACTTTTTCGATTTGGCCAGGTAATATTGTCCTTCCACGGCGCCTTTGAAAAAACCGTTGTTCGTTTCCTGCTGAACGAGCTTGAAATTTTCGGCATAAGGCAGCACATTTTTCGTCAGCGCCGAATCGCCGGTGGCCGTGGCCAGCATCCACATTGCGCCGTAATCCGAATTTTTCATGGCATCCTTGTCGGAACCGACCACCCCGCCGAGGTACGACTGCGCCCCGATTTTCTTGCCTTCATACTCTTCCACGTTCCAGAGCGAGGTTTTCGGGTCGATCAGGTACTGGTGCATTTTCTGGATGCGATCGGTCAGCGACTGCCTGCTTTTCCGCAGCGCCAGCGACTCCTTGAACTGGTAAATATCGTACACCGTGTGGTTCAGGGCTTTGAACCAGTCGCCGTCGGTCAGGCTGTAGCGGAACGTATACGTGATGGTTTCGCCCGGTTTTAAGGTCGATTTCGGTTCCCCCAAAACCGGATAATACAGCGTCGGCGACAACTGAGCTTTGCGGTTCATGTGTGACAAGCCGATGTTCCAGTCGAGCTGCGTGATTTTGTCGTTCGCCCACGGATCGCGCGCCAGACCCGGTTCCGGAATCACGGCGAGCGTCAGGCCGTTTTTCGTGCTGATCATCGGCGACAGCGTACTGGCGCAGCGCTCGCGGTAGACCACCGGCAATTGCGGAATACCGTGGCCGTAGGCGTAAGCCAGCACAAAATTCGGCTGTAGTTTATTGCCCTGAAAATACCCCGGCACCGTCGCCCACGACAGGTTTTGTTCCGAAACCGTAGCGAGTGTTGGACTGGCCAATGAGAAAAAACCGCCTTTTTTCGCTGTCAGCGTTTGTTTGACAATGACATCCTGCGGAAACTTCGGGTCCAGCGTCCATTCAGTGTTGATCGAAGCCGCGTCGGTTTCCTGCCTGAACGTCAGATTTTTACCGGTTTGCTGGGCTTCTTTCGGAAAAAAATGAATGGCTTGTCCAGCGGTATTCAGCGAAACCGGGCTCGTACATTCGGCCCACTGAACCTGCTGATAATGGTATTCGTGACCGGGGAATTCGGCACCCGTAATGTCCTTGAAGGTACGCTCCGGTTTGTCCGACGGTTTTTCGGCTGCGTAGAGCAAGGTGTTTTCGCCCGATGGTTGGGCGAGTGTCTGCCACTGCTTGTTTTTTTGCACCGCTACTTTCTGCAACCGCCAGCCGCTGGCGGTTGATTCCCAGATCAGTTGCACCCGGTCGTTCGACAACCCGACGGTTTTCGGTTTCTGAGAAAAACCGCATAGGCTGACAAATCCGAGTAATAGACTAAGGCTGTATTTCATGGTAGTTAGTTCGTTTTTTGACCTTTGACGATTGACCGCCGACGATGGTCAATGGTCGATCGTCATTCGTCGATTTACGGCTTTGCCGCCGTCGGTTCGTCCTTGATAATCGCCATGAATTCCGGCAAATGTTCCTGATAAACCCCGCGCGGTGACGTATTGTATTTCTTGGCTACATAAGCTGCAAAACCGACCACCTCGCCCATCATACCGCAGGTCCGCATGACGCGGGTGCTGCCGAATGCCACGTGCGTGGTGCTGATGTTCCGGCCCGCCATGAACAGATTGGGAATGTTTTTGGAATACATGCAGCGGTACGGAATCGTGTACGGCGCTACCTTGATGTGCTTGGTGCCGGCGAAAAACTCCTGACCTTCAAAGTGTTTGCTGTTTTGGGCGTCCGGAAAGTGTAGGTCGATTGTCCAGGTGGCGGTCACAGTGCCATCTGAATACTGTTTGCCTTCCTGAATGTCCATCTGGTTCAGCACATAATCGCCCAGCAGCCTCCGGGACTCGCGTTTGCCGCCGATGTAGGCCACCCACGCCAGTTCGCGTTTGGCGTATTTGTCTTTCTTGTGATTTTTCAGGTACGACCAGTTGCCGTAGATCGCCCGCAGGTTGTGGTCGCGGATTTTCTCGGCGTCGGTGATGGTGTTATAATTGCCAAAACCGGTTTCCCACTGCCAGTCCGAGCGGGCTTCGTCGATGTGGTATTCATCCGAAAACGGCAGCGCCCAGGGTGTTTCGGGAAAGGTAGTGGCCGTATCGCGGTCCAGCGACGCCCACAGATTTGAGGTTCCCAGCGTGAAATCATCCGATTTTTCGGCCGCCAGCGATTCACCCGTTTCGGCTTTGCTTTCGCGACCAAAGCGGTAGTCGGCCCCGGCCAGATAGCCCAGCGTTCCGTCGCCCGTGCAGTCGGAAAAATACGTTCCTGTAAACCGTACTTCCTTGTTGGTGGCAATGTCGCGGCCAATCACGGCGGAAATGGCGCTGCCCTTTTTCTCAATTTTGTAAACGTGCGTATTCAGGTAGAGCGTTATGTTGCGTTCACCTTTCACAATGGCGGTTTTCCGGGCATCGCCGTATTCCTGCGCATCCGGGTGGCCATTTCCGGGATCGCCGTTATCCATTTCGCGGACGATCCGGCCCAGTTTCGGGTAATGGTTTTTGTCCACATCACCCCGCAAATGCACCCGAACTTCGGAGCTGTTGTTACCGCCCAAAACCGGTCGATCCTGAATCAAAGCTACTTTCAGTCCCATTCGGGCGGCCGAAATGGCGGCACAGGTTCCGGCAATGCCTCCGCCAACCACCACCAGATCAAAGTTTCCGGCTTCGGCGGGTTTGTCGGACAGGTTCAGCAATTTATTCCGGAAAGCAGTCAGGTCAGCCGGTTTATCGGGAGGTGTAAATTTGGGTATGTTGGTAAACAGAATGGCGTCGCAGCGGCCATTAAAACCGCTCAGGTCGTGGAGTGCGAGTTTCAGCTGATCGGTTTTAACGTCGATTTCGCCCCCGTTGTACCATTTCCAGGCGTCGGAACCGCTTTCGCCGAAAACCGGATTCAGCGGTTTTCCGTCAAGAACAACCTGAAATTTGCCCGGACCTTTCGGAAACGGCGCCCAGTCTTTCGTGCGAACCCAGATCTGGTATTTGCCTTTTTTGGGAAAACTGACAGTCGTTGTGGCATCTTTCACCGGCCGTCCCATGCCGTGCGCCATGAGGTAAGACGAACCGATGACCACGAACGATTGCTGATCGATCACCCACCCGCCCTTGTTTTCGAACGATTCGGTTTCCACAAACACGTGGTCCTGAGCCGACAGCCGTAGTGCAAGCAGCAGGAAAAAGAGGGTTTTGAGTGCGTTTTTCATGGGAACAGTCAGGTTGTAAAGTCAGGTATTGGGTTTAGGATGAATCAACGTTAGGCTTAGGGATTTTTTGCTTTGTAACTGTTCATTCGGGTCACAATATCCCGGTTTTTGGGATGAAAGGCCGTCAGAACACGGTAAATTTCAGCCGTATAATCCGGGTTGGAATGGGTCAGATGAGACGCCAGATTTTGCAGCGCTTTCTCAGGTAATTTCGGCTGAGTGGCCAGTAGCTTAAGCATCAGCCTGAACTGCTCCGGGTTGGCGCTGGTCAGTTCTTTGGTAGTCAGGTCGGCCAGGGGAGCACCAAACGGAATTTTGGCCAGCTTTTTCAGAATCACAATCTGGATCGGATAGGGCGCTTTTCGGAATGTTTCCCACAACCAAAGCTGCCGGTTCGAATCGAAAAAATACGGATCGGCAATGCGTTGCAGGGCAAATCGAGCCGTGTAAACATTGGTTCCCCGCATGATTTTCTGCACATCGGCGTTAAACGTGGCATCCAGATTTCCGTTCTGGTCGATCACCCGTTCCATCGCCCAGTATTGGTAGTAATGGTTGGTGCTGGACAAAAACCGGTGCAGCAGCGATTCATCCCGGTACGTTTCCATAATCCGCCGGATTTCGTCGATGACATAGCCATTGGCAATGTGCCAGAGCGTGTAACAGGTGTAAACCGCCCCGTCGATCACCTCGTTTTTCACAGTTTTCAGGGTCGCTCCGGCTTTGGCATCGACGGAATCGGCCAGGTTTTCGGTCCCTTTTCCAACCAGGTCGTTCATCGCAACGTCTTTCAGCAACGAATTGGGGCGGCTCAGAATATCCTGCAACTTGTCGTAATCTTCCTGTTTGAATTCCTTGTGATCCATTTTAGTCAACACCTCGCCCGGCGGAAAATCGTAGCGGAGGTAGTTTCCCACCAGATCCCAATAGAAGTTGATGTACACCGGTTTACACTCGCCCGTCAGACAAACCGGGGTGAAAATGTTCCGAAAGAAATAAGCGGGATGTCCGGCGTCATCGAAGGCCAGCTTCAGAATATAGGTCGTGGTATCGTTTTCAATAATGGTAAACTCCCGCACTTCGCCCGGCATTTTCGGTTGCGTCGATGCGGCATCCGAACGCAGGGGAAACGCCAGAATCACCATGATCAGAAAAAGAAAACCACTGAAATTTTTCATCTACAACGTTGATTTGATTACGTACCCACGGACTTTAGTCCGTGTCTTGAAACCCTATTTAGTCAAGAATTTCAACAAAACACGGACTAAAGTCCGTGGGTACGTTCAACTATTTCCAATCCGGATTCTGCTCCAGTTTCGGATTGGCGTTCAGTTCGTCCTGGGGAATCGGGAAATACCGGTTTTTCGCCGTTACGTTCCGAACGGGATACACCGCATTCACCGCTTTGGGAATAACCGTCAGGAACTTGCCCGTCCGGGTCAGGTCATACCAGCGGTCGCCTTCGGCGAAAAACTCCCACGCGCGCTCCTGCAAAACCGCTTCGATAAACGCGTCTTTCGACAGCCCGGTTGCCAGATCGGCCAATCCGGCCCGTTTCCGAATGGTGTTGATGTACCCGTAAGCGGTAGCCGTCGGTCCGTTCAGACGCGCTTCGGCTTCGGCCGCAATCAGGTACATATCGGCCAGCCGTAAGATCGGAATATTCGGGATCAATCCCTGCGTCGAAACCGGGTCCTGGTATTTTTTGATCAGCACGCCATCGGTGGTGATCGGCGTTACGCTCCGCTGTGGTACGGTTTTGCCATTCTTGTCCACGTACGTCGTATCCAGCAAAAGCCGACGTTTGTCCTGCGGATTGAACGAGTTGTAGAATGACTGGTAGGCAAACATCGACCCGAACGTAGTTTTGCCGTATTCCGGTCCACCGCTGGCGGCAGGTCCGCACAAACCGGTCAGCTGGTGCGAACGGCCCGGCGAAATCGGGTCCACTTCGTACGCCCACATGTTTTCGATGCGCGCGGCATCTTCCTTGTCGTATTTGTAAACGTCCCGCACATCCGGCATCAGGGAATATTTACCCGACGTAATCACTGCCTGCGCTTTTTCGAGCGCTTTCTGCCATTCTTCGTTATACAGAGCCGCTTTGGCGTACAGGGCATTCGCTACTTCCTTGGCCGGGCGGCCTTTGTCAACTGCCGGATAAGAGGGCAAACCGGCCGCCAGGGCCTGATCCAGATCCGCGTAAATCTGTTTGTAAACGTCCGCTTTCGGGCTTTTGCCAACGATCGCATCCGCTTCCGAATAGCTCGGCGTGGTTTTGATGGGCACATCACCGAAGTTTTTCACCAGCATCCAGTAGTAGAACGCCCGCAGGAAATAAGCTTCCCCGATGATCTGCTTTTTACGGGTTTCGTCCATCACCGCTGCCGGAACTTTGGCGATGATCCAGTTGGCTTTTTCGATGCCGTCGTAGCCCGACGACCAGATTTGCTGGGGCGCTTCGTTGATCCGTGAGTTACTTTTCTGGGTCGTGTAATTAACGTCGTAGGTGAAGAGTGTCAGCGTGTTACGGCCTACTACGCCCCGCGGATAGGTCTGGTCGTCGCTAAAGTCCGGCACCAGCGTTCCGGCCGGGCCGCTGTACATATCCGCAAACGGATCGTAAGCCGCCACGAGCCCTTTCTCCGCATCGGCAGCGGTTTTGTAAAACGCTTCGGTGTAAATGGACGAATAAATCGTTTCGTCCAGCTCACAGCTGGTCAAACAGAAAACAGTGAATATGGGAATGAGTATCTTTTTCATGTTGAAAGGTTCTTGAACTGGGATTACGGGGATTAAAGGATTAAGAGGACATTCTGCGGATTAATTAGTATGTATTTGAAATCCCATTAATCCTTTAATCCCTGTAATCCCAGTTCTAATTAGAATGTGACCTGCAAACCGCCCAGGAATGATTTGGCTTGGGGATACACCAGGTTGTCGATACCGATGGCAGTATTTTGTCCCGCGTACGTGTTCACCTCCGGATCAAAACCGCTGTACTTGGTGATCGTGAACAGGTTGTTGGTGCTCACATACACCCGGATGGACTGGAGTCCTTTGATGCGCGGCAGCGTATAACCCAGCGTCAGGTTCTTGCAACGCAGGTATGAGCCATCTTCTACCACCTGACTGGTTACGGGCAAACGACCGGCCTGAAAACCGCTCACGTACTCGTTGCTCGGGTTGGTGGCCGACCAGCGGTTAGCGAGTCCGGCAAACTGGTTGCGCTGACCCAGCGGCATTTCGAACGACAGGCGGGCCGCATTATAAATATCATTGCCCTGCGAACCCGACAGGAACATGCTCAGATCAAACCCTTTAAACGACAGGTTCGTCGAAAAACCGTATATAAACTTCGGATTTGGATTTCCGCTGATTACCTGATCGGCCGCCGAGATGGCACCGTCGCCGTTGATATCTTTCACTTTCAGGCCACCCAACCGACCGTCGTAGCCGGGCAGGATCGTTTCGCCGGTCTGGTTGATGCCGTCGTACACATACGTCTTGAAAACACCCAGTGGCTGACCTACTTTCAGGACCGAATAGGCCGTGATAAACCGTTCCTGCGTGGTGCCGCCGTCCAGATCCAGCACTTTGTTGCGGTTCATGGTCAGGTTACCGTTGACATTCCACTTCAGCGCACCATCCAGAATCCGGGCGTTGACAGCGAACTCCAGACCTTTGTTTTGCATCGAGGCAAAGTTTCCGGTGATGGTGCTATAACCCGAACTCAGCGGCAAGCCTTTCACGTACAGCAGATCCTTCGTGGTTTTCTGGTACGCATCGATAATGAAACTAATGCGGTTGTTCAAAATCCCAATGTCGAGACCAATGTCGGATTGGGTTGAACGTTCCCACCGCAAATCGGGGTTTGCAATGCCCGACGGGTTGATGCCCGTTACAAAAGCATGATTGAGGTTGTAGTCACTGCCCAGGGCCGCAACCGTCGCCAGCGATTGATAGGGAGTTATACCGGCGGCATTTCCGGTAATCCCGTAGCTACCCCGAAGTTTGAGATCCGACAGCCAGGAAAGATCTTTGGCAAACGGTTCTTCAATGATCCGCCAGGCAGCCGAAATCGCTGGAAACAACCCGTATTTGTGGTTGGCTCCGAATTTGCTCGATCCATCGACCCGAGCCGTTAAATCCAGGAAGTATTTGTCTTTGTATCCGTAATTGACACGCGCCAGGTAGGAATCCAGCCGCTGACGATCCCGCGTACTGGTCACCGTGCGGTTTAGTGCCAGTTGCAGGGCTTCGTTCTGGGTCGCATCGTTCGGAAAACCGTTGACGTTGATCTGGTTCTGATTGTATTGTTCCGATTGCGACGCGACCACCGCCGTGGCTTTGAAGGTGTGGTCGGTAGCGAAACTTGTACTGTAGGTCAAAATGCTTTCATGCAGCAAATTCAGATTATTGCCGTTGACTTTGAACCCGGACCCCGAATTGTCGTTCAAGTCCGATTTATTGACGATCGAGCGGGGGGAGTACCCATCGCGCAAGCTGCTCTGGATGTCGGCATTGAACGAAGCCCGGTAAGTGAGCCCTTTCAGAATGGTGAAATCAGCGTAGGCATTCACGAGGGTTCGCTTGATGGCGTTCCGGTTCAAAACACTGGCGAAGTTCAACGGATTGGTCACTTCCCGGTATTGACCACCGGCCTGTTCACCAAATGGGAAAACCGACCCGTCGGCCCGGTATGGCACCAGCGTTGGCGGAGCACCAATGGCCGCGCCGAGGATGGACGCCGTGACCACGCCCGCGTCGCCAATGGTTTGTGAACCGGTTGTAATTCCGGAGTTGATCGCGTAACTGCCTAAGATACTGGTTCCTATCTTGACGCGATCACTGATTTTATGATCGACGTTCAGTCGGTAGGAATAGCGTTTGAAAGCCGAATTGATAATGATTCCTTGTTGGTCGAAGTAGTTGGCCGACAGCGCCACCTGCGTTTTTTCGGTTCCGCCGTTGATCGACAACTGGTGGTTCTGGATCGGAGCCTGGCGGAAAATCAGATCTTGCCAGTTGGTCCCTTCGCCCAGGGAAGACGGATTGGGGTAGAAATTGTTCTTGAAAACTTCATTCTCCAGCTGGGCAAATTGGGCCGCGTTCAAAACCGGTAAGGTTTTGTTGACTTTCTGAACGCCGTAATAACTATCGAACGTGACGCGGGTGGCACCGGTTTTACCGCGCTTGGTCGTGATCAGGACAACCCCGTTGGCCGCCCGTGAGCCGTAAATCGCTGATGCCGAGGCATCTTTCAGAATTTCCACCGATTCGATGTCGTTCGGGTTGATGGTTGACAGCGGGCTGACATCGTTGATGCCGCCACTGTTTGAAATCTGAATCCCGTCGACAACGTACAGTGGTTCGGAGCTCCCGTTGATCGAGTTGGTCCCGCGAATCCGGACGCTGATGTTACCACCCGGTGCGCCCGTGTTCTGGTTTACCTGCACCCCGGCAACCCGCGATTGCAGCCCCTGGGCGACGTTGGCAACCGGCGTTTGCACCAGGTCAGCGGCTTTGACCGACGCAATGGCACCGGTGGTTTCGACTTTCCGCTGGGTTCCGTAGCCAACCACGACAACTTCATTCAGCGACCGGTCGTCCGACACCAGCGAAACATCGATGCTGGTGCGACTGCCGACGCTGATTTCCTGCGAAACGTACCCGATATACGAGAACGTGAGAACCGCCGATCCGGCGCTGGCCTCCGGTATGGTAAGGGTATACTGACCGTTGACATCGGTTGTCGTGCCTTGGGTCGTGCCTTTCAGAATGACGTTGACTCCGGGCAGCGCGTCGGTGCCGGAAGTGACCCGGCCGCGGATAGACGTGGTGCGGCCAGACTGGGCGAATGATGAGAAAGAGAGGGCTAGCCAAAGGAGACAGAGAAGTCCGCTCGCTAACCGGTTTGGTTTAGGAAGCTGCATACGTAAATCTGGACATTGTCCTTGCGGTTAATGGTTGGTATTGAAAATTTACTATTTCAAGGAAAAGAGTGGCTTTTAGAAATTCAGCAGGCAGATATCCCGTTGGATAAGTCTTTAACTGGGTTAAAACCTACTAAATCCGTTTTTTTTGCTTTTCCTGATTGATATTACGACGGAATGGTAATTTTGAAAAGAAAAAATTGAATTATATTTTTGGGAATGTTCCCAAAATTTTGGGAACATTCCCAAAAAAGAAGTCATTCAGTGGGAAATGAACACGGATTTTGTTGCAGAAAAACCGATAAAATTAGAATAGTACTATTTAATGAAAAACCATCAGGCTACCATCGTCGATATTGCCAAAACCCTGGACCTCTCCAAATCGACCGTTTCGCGCGCACTAACGGGTCACCCGAACGTAAAAGCCAAAACCCGCGAACGGGTGCTTGAACTGGCCGCGCAGCTCGATTACCAGCGCAACCAGCTGGCGATTTCGCTGCTGACTAACCGCACGCAAACCATCGGCATTATGGTGCCGGAGTTTCTGAGCCCGTTCTTTCCCAAGGTGATCATTGGTGCGCAGGAGGTGCTGGCGAAAGCGGGCTATAACATCGTCATCTGTCACTCGAACGAATCGTACGAAACGGAAATTGTCAATACGAAGTTGCTGTTAGCCAGTCGCGTAGACGGTATTCTGGTGTCCCATACGAAAGAAACCCGCAATTTTGAACACTTCAAAATCTTCGACCGGAAAGGCATTCCGGTGGTTTTTTTCAACCGGATTGTCGACGAAATGAGCGTTTCGAAGGTAGCCGTCGACGATTATGAAGGCGCTTATCAGGCGGTTGAGCACCTGATCAAAACCGGTAAACGGCGGATTGCCCATCTTTCGGGACCCGATTCACTGCAAAACAGCCGTTCACGTTTGAATGGCTACCGGGACGCCCTGACCCATTACCGGATTCCAATCGATCCGTCGCTGATTATTTCCTACGATCTGACGCTTGACAAGGCGAATATTTACGTCAATCACCTGCTGAATCTGCCCCAGCCGCCCGACGCGCTGTTTGCCATCAACGACCCGACGGCGATTGAAGCCCTGAAAGTGATCAAAAGCCGGGGGCTGCGTGTACCGGAAGATATTGCGATTGTGGGCTTTAGCGACGACCCGATTTCGGCCCTCATCGAACCCGGTTTGACGACGGTTTCCCAACCGGTCGATGAGATTGGCCGCCAGGCCGCCCGGCTGTTGCTCAATCAGTTAGGTGCTGAGGACGAGCGTCCGGAACCCGAACTGGTGGTTTTGCCCACGAAGCTGATCGTGCGCGGTTCGACCAGCCTGGGAGAGCATGATCTCAACTGAATGGATCCCACGGAATGGCGTTGTGTTAGTCCCATTGCACCACGATTAATTTTTCGGCCCAGGGCAGCTTAATCATGCCAATGCCCCAGGGTAGACGTTGCAATAGAACATCAATCGATTTTTTATCCATTGTCACGACAAAATGCGTTTTTTCCGAAGACAGGATGCCGCTTCGCTGGAGAAATTCGGTCTGGGCAACCTCCGGTGATGTATTTTTCAGCACTTCCCAGTGACCGATCAGGGCATGAACTAATTCCCGGCATGCTTTTTTTGCTTTTCGGGTTAGCTTCCAGACCGGAAAAACCGCTTCGTCGAGGGGAATGCCGCACAGAATTTTATAGAAAGCGGTTTCATCTTCGTTGAACAGAAGCCGGGAAGTCGTCAGGTAATGCAGGAGCTGGACGGCTTTGAACTGGCTGAATCTATCCACAAACCGGGACTTGGATAACAACTTGAATTCGTCAAAAAACGGCAGCAGGAAGGGATGAAGGAGCAAGACGCCGGCATTCGTTATGGGTAGGGTAGCCGGTGTTTCCGAAGTCGTTGTTTCGCTATACACCTTGATTTCAGGTGTCGAAAGAGCGAGTTCTTCGGCCATTCGCACCAAATCGGGCGACAGCAAAATCCCTTTTGCGGTTATTTTTTCAATCGCCTTCCGATCGATCAGAACAGCCGATGGCTGGCGTCTTTTCAAGCGTGGCGCATCCACTTTCAGCAGTAAATTCACCAAAACGGCTGCGGCTTGTCCGGATTGGAGCCGCGAAGGGGATTCTATTTTCAGGAAATCAAAAAACCGGCCGAAATCCTGACTGGCTACAACCGCTAAACGAGCTGAATCAAACCGAGCGAGGTGTTGAAGTAACGCAAGGATATCCGATTTGAAAAATGTAAAATGGTCGGCGATGATTGGTAATACCTCGTCCCGATTAGTCCTGAAATAAAGCAGAAACCGGACAAAGGCTACCGGTTTTTCGCTGAACAAGCGGATCCATTGGGTACGGTTTGGGGCCTGAAAACGCCGGACCAACTCAAACACAAAATCGGGATTTTGCTGTAAAATCAGCTTTTGCGTTTCCCACCGAAACCGCCCCGTTTCCAGAAAATACCGGAGACTTTCGAATGTCCAAACCGTTTCGGCATCCTGCGGGCTAAAGTCTCCGGTTTTTAGGTCTGCTCCGTCCGCGGGCGAATTCGCGTATTTCCATTCGGATTCCGGAAACTTGAGTCGGTCCCTTTCGAGGGCTTGCTGTATCTGGGCGTTCAGTTGATCTTTAATTTCCCGGATCAGGCTTTCTGCGTCCGACCCGCGGTGGTCCAGTTCGATTTTTTCAATGAACACATTGATGTGCAGCGGGACGTTTTCCAGTACTTCCTGCACTACCCGGACGATTTTATCCCGAAATTCCTGATCAATCCGGTGGTTGATCGCCGACAGGTTTTTTTCATCGGACGGAAAATGGAGGTCGAGAACCAGTTTGTGGACAAGGTGGTTCATGGCGTTTTTCCTTCCTTCCAAAGCTCGCGGGCGATCCCCCGTTGAATGTCGGTCAGAAGAATGTCACGGTTTTCGCGTTGCCGGGCTTTCAAGGTAGCGTATTGCACCACGTTCACGATCGTTCCGCCGGTAACCTCGTATTTGCGGGCAATTTCCGGAATAAAATCGTACGCTTTTACCAATGCCTGACGCCACAGTCGTTCGCGTTCCGCAACCTTGGGAATCCGGAATTCAACCATGGCCTGAAACCGCCGGGCAAAGGCTTTGTCGATGTTGTGTTTGAGGTTAGAGGCCAGAATGACAATCCCTTCAAACTCCTCGATTCGCTGGAGCAAGTATGAGACTTCCTGATTGGCGTAGCGATCGTGGGCATCGCGAACCCCCGTTCGGGAGCCAAAAAGGGCGTCGGCTTCGTCAAAAAACAGGATCCAGTCTTTGTTCTCGGCTTTGGCAAACAGCTGCGACAGGTTCTTTTCGGTTTCGCCAATGTATTTGGAGATGACCAGCGACAAATCCACCCGGTAAACATCCAAACCTAGCCGTTGCCCCATCAGGGAAGCCGTGAGCGTTTTTCCGGTACCGGAAGGGCCGTAGAACAAAACCCGGTAACCCGGTTTGACGATCGAGCCCAGCCCCCAGTTTTTCAAAAGCTCTTTTTGGTGCCGGTGCCAGTCCACGATATCGTCCACCTGTTCGCGGGTATCGGGTTCCAGAATGAGGTGATCCCAGGTGAGCACTGTGCTGATCTTCCGGGCCGGAAACTGGCTGGAAAGCTGGTAGTCAACGGTTTGTCCGTTGAAAAGCTGGGCGAAATAATGGCTGTCTACTTCCAGCAGCTGCAAAAGCGGGTTGTTTTTCTGTTCGTTGTTGCTAAGCGTTTGCAGGTTCAGGATACCGGTTTTAAACAGTTTACCAGCGATCGTTTCGGTGGTTTTCAACGCATATTGCCAACCCGCATCGGGATATACAATCAGCAGAGCCACCTGCAACAGGGGGAGCAAAACCCCGGTGGTGGGTTCCTGATAAAACAACAGCGACGGTTTGACCAGACTACCGCCAACCTGCTCATTGAGTTCATTGAAAAACGATGGATCGAGGTACGGCAAAACCGCTACCGTCAGCAACAGTTGTTCTTTGTCGGAAAGCTGGTGTGTTTCAACGAACTGATTGAAATGGGAATTATCGGTTATTTTTTCAGATAAATGGCTTTTGATCTCCACTCCGAAGTGCTGGCTGAGATTGGTCAGAAGGTGGGCGAGGAGAGCGGGGAGCGGCATGATAAATGGTTGTACGAATGGACTTAAAATTAGTGCCTTTAATTTATTTAGCGATTTGTCTAAAGAGTTTGGGATTTATAAAAACCGCTTGATTGTGATTGAAAATTTATAAAATGTTGGAAAGATCAAACTCTTTTTTTACGTACTCATGTAAGTTTTTTCTTTCGATACTGCTCCAGTTCTTTAGTAATATTTCTTTAGTTTTATCAATTAAAGTTTGGTTTTTTGAGTCCAGAATTCCGATCACAGGTATCCATGCAACCTTAATAAATCCCCAGAAATTTTCTTGGCGGTTATTTTCGTTACGAATCGCATCGAATAAAATGGGCTCTACGTCTTGCGATTCATTAATCCTGTAAACTAATTCAGTATAGATTTTTGCTCTTTCAAGCGGTGATTTTTGATTTAAATTACCGGTGAGGTAACTGACGTCCTGATTGGAAAGGGTATTGTCCCTTGGGAAAATGGTGTTCATGTAATAGATGATTTTAAAGAATTATGCGATTAAGTAATCCCTGACCAATGGAGTTATATTGAATAAATTACCTTCATTTTTCTCATCAAAAACTGCCCAATAGATTAATAAGTTTTGGTACTGTAATTTGTCGCTATCCAATATAGGTTTTATCTGATTCCATATTTCATTGCTATGATCAATATTAGTGGCTAAATACTCATCATAAGATGCGAGTATTAATGAAACAATAGCAATTTTTTCCGCAGATGACAACGTATAGGTTTGCAAGGTTTTCAAGAAATCTGCAATTCGGGTTTCGTCTGCATATTCAATGGCCCAGTCTTGCTCATCTCCTGTTGAAGAAAGTTTCAGAAGTTTGCTGACCTTCCTTATAGTGTCTTTAGTGATCATTAGGCATAAATTTTAGTACTCTGGGTAAGCCGTTTTTACTCCTTTTCCCCCGGGAACCAGCTTGATTTTAGTTGGTATTCCGAATGTGCCATCCGGATTAATCATTCTTGCCGGAAATCCTTCGGGCATTGGCAGGGATGTGGCTCCCTGCGTGGTTGCCCCTAAATTATCCTTAATAAAGCGGGCAGCTGCCTGATTATCTAAAAACTGTCCTTGCGCAATGCCTGAACCCCTTGCCCTATTTGTTAAAAAGGTGGTCATTTCTTCGCCGTGCGTAGTGAATGTGTGGCCAAACGTGCTTTTCGTTAAAGCTATCTCAGCTTGAACGGATTGCGTTATTTCTGTACTGATAGCCCGTCTTGTTTCCGGGCTAATAATACCTCCCGGTTCTGGAGTTGGCAATTCATCGAGCCGAAATATTCGCGCTTTTTCGGCTCGTAAATTTTCTAAAAGTTCTCTTGCAATATCAAATCGCCGATGTTTCCGCATCAACTTTATTTCTTCCATGTACGCCCGGAACTCCGTGCTGTATCGGTAGTTATCATCAAATAATGACGCCATCCCTCGGTAGCCCCCAGCGCGGTCGTCCAGAAAATGTTGATATTCGTGTCTTAAGGCTGAAATGGATGCATCAGGGTCTAGTTTGATAGTACCCGGTTCGCCCTTTCTCAAGCCTGGTCCATAAGCAAACTGTTCATTTCCGGGTTCTGTGAATTGGATTTCTACACCTGCTTCCCGCATATCCTGTAGCATGGCTTCCCATTCGACCGGATGAGACTGATGTCCAGGGCCCAAATAATCCCGAACCGGATCTGCTTTCGACTCAAAAGGCCGTGGTTCATGTGATGCTTTGTATTTACCCGGACGCATCCGTTGCCTCATTGCCTTTCTGCCTGCATTGAAACGCCTGGCGGCATCAGCTAAATTGCCGAAAGCTTTTGTTTCCTTGATGGCACCCAGGGCTCCCCGAACTCCCTTGGCGACATTGGGCAACAGGTCAGCTACCAGACCGCCGAGTTTTTTCACACCTGCCAATAATGCCTGTGCAATTTTACCTCCGATTGCACCCAGGATCATAAGTGCCACCATGATTCCAAGTGTTAGCCCACTGTTGGCAATCCGCTGATAAGCATACTGAATTCGGTCATGATTGGTTTTAACACTTCCACTGGTATACGTGACAGGGAGTTGCTCTCCGTCGGATGGAATAGCTTCTGGATCTGAAGATTCATTGCTTTCGGGTTCAGTCTGTTCATCGTCATCCGTAACAGATAAATCGTATACAGCTTTGGTAATGACAAGTCCTTCGGTAGCAATCATTGATACCAGAATTCCTTCACCAATCGCAACTCCAATTTCAAAACCGGCACCAGCCCCAGGTATGGCTCCAACTCCGGCTCCCATTATTCCGCCCACAATTGCACCTATGATGGCTCCACCAATTGCGATCCAGCCAGCAAAGGCTCCAACAGTCATGTTGAGTGCCTGCATCCACTCCAAACCCCCATCGATCGCTTTACTGAATTCGCCAGCTCTGGCATCCTTATATATCTGCGGTATTAGGTGCCATAATTTGGGCGCATCCTCCCATAGCGGACTACCTTCGGCAAATGGCCAAATTAAGAACCAAATCATTTTCTTAGCTTCACCCCACCAGTTTGCGATTAGCTTGTTGACCGTCGGAGTCAGGTATTTTAAAATACCGGTTAGGTGCTTAGCGGTGGCAAGGCCTAAAACGGCCAACGCTTTTTTTACTTCACTTTGGGTCTCTCCCGGAATTTTATCGATATAGGGCTGTAAGTATTTTTTTGCTTCCTTTTCCAGTATCTCTGGATTATTCCAGATTTTTCGGAAACCATCAACCATGGTTTTAAACAAATTGTACAACCGATCGATGTCGGTCAGCAAATCCATAACGCGCAATATTCCAACCGTTACAAATTCGATTACTGTTAAGGCAGCATTATACAGAAACTGCAAAGCCCCCAGAATCGAATCGACCACTGCCGCCAGCGCATCGATGATCGCCGAAACGGCTTTCTTGAAAAATTCAAATGCGGCATTGACGGCGGCTTCGGCCCGCTGAACGGCCCCGTCGATTTTGGCCTTGATGCGGTCGCGGAGGGTGGGGAAGGCCGCAAAAGCAACCTCTACCAGTCCTTTTAAAAATTCCCCAAATGCTTTGATGAACCCGACGATGGCTTTCCGGGCTAATTCAAGGGCTGCCAGGGCCAGGCGTTTTACTTTATCGAAAATCCACGTGACCGCTTTTCGCAGCTTATCGAAAATAAAGTTGAGCGCACTTTTTAAGGCATTGATTAACGAGGATACCTTATCGCCCAGCCAACCGAAAAAGCCCTTGCTTTCGCGTTTGCTGCTTTCCTGCTTCTGGCGACCTTCTTCCTTCGCTTCGTTTCGCTTGGCTTCGGCTTCGCGATTGCCGTCGGCAATGTGCCGCTGGGCTTCCGCGTTGCCCTCCGTTTGTTTGGTTTGAATCTGCCGGTTTTGTCGGATAGCTTCGGCGTTGGCGCTGGTGTTGAAATTGGTTTCAACAGTATTCAGTTCGGTGTGCCATTCCTGCCGCGATTGGCTGACCTGCCCCTGCGCGTCGGATTGGGCGCTGAGCTGGTCACGCTGTGATTTCCGCCGTTCGGCATCGATGTTTCCATCGGCTTTTTGGCGCTCTGCCGTACTTTTCGCTTCATAATCGGCTTGACCGGCATCGTAGCGGGCACTTTCGGCTCCAATTTTTTCCTGAATAACCGGCGCAAACTGGGCGTTTAAAGTAAGCTGGGTCTGGCCAGTCGGTACTTTACCCGGAGCGACCGGTTTTGCCTTGGGTAGCTTCGATTGAATGACGTGGCTGGCCTTCAGCTTCGTGTGACCAGGCCGTTTGATTACCCCGTTTTCGCCAAAGTCATTATTGATTTCCAGCGCGGCTTCGTTCTTTGCATCGGTAACTTCCTGCCCCTGCTGCTGTTGGTCGGTGGTTAGTTGAGCAGGATCGGCCTCGCCTTGCAAATCGAGAACCGGTGCTTCGGCGGTTGTCGGAATATCGGATATGTCCAGTTCAACGCCGTCCAGGGCTTCCTGCGCCCGATGGGGATCTACTTCGGCGGCATTTCCCGCACTCCGAAAGTTAATGTTGGGGCTAACGATGGTGGCCTGTTGCGGAATGTCCGGAAGGGTAAAAACCGGTGGTTGAACGCCCGGATTAGCGGGTGAAACCGGTCGACTGTTCGCTACCCGGTTTCGGGCCCGAAACCGGGCCGTGGCTGCCTGCGACTGCGAAAAGGCGCTTCCGCTGGACTCATCAACGACCGGCAGTTGTTTGGTCGCTTCGTCTTTCTGCTTATTGAGAGCGGTTTTGCTGTGAACGGTTGCCTGCGTAAATGCCGCTCCAAGCTGGGAAGCCGGAGTCGTGGTCAAGCCGGACAGAATCCCGCCGGGTGTGTTATTGGTTTGGGCGGCCTGCCGCTCCCGGTTTTCCTGCCAATAGGGCGGTCGCTGCCCGGGCGGATTGATCACCGCCGGAGCTTTCGCCGTGGGTTTGGCCTGGGGTGGAGCGGGAACCGGAGCAGCCATCGATCAAACACTAGGTTTATTCTAAAATAAATGTACCGAGTTGACGATTGGCGACCAGCCTTTTCTGCACGCTGTCCTTGCCGCATAATTCGGTTACAACAGTCAGGCTAAAGGGAATATTTCCCATTTCCAGAATGATACTGTAGGGAACTTTGAGCTCTTTATTTTTTTCCTGCTCTTTTAACGCTCGATTCACAAATTCCGACTGTGGATCCCACTTCCAGAGAAAGCCGATTACCCTCGTTGCGTTTTTGGGAGATAAGATGATTAGTTTATTTTCTGCATCATTCGTCAATTCAAAATCAGCCGAAGGTCGGATAATGGTAATGGTCAGCGAAATGCCTTTATACGTCAACGGGAAAACCGTGGTTTGTGTTATAACCTGCTTGTTGGGAAGAAATACGGGTTTATTGCCTTCGAATTTTAAATTGCCCTGATTCTGAACCGCCGTTAGCTTAAAATCGGCATCGACCTGAATTTCAACAGGCTGATTATTGCTTATGCAGAATTCCGTTGCATCAAGCTTGAAAACCGGTTGCGGGGGTGGGGCGGGTAACGGTACGACTTCATACTTGGAATTTCCTTCCACCGGACACAGAGTGCCGATGGTCGCAGTCACCTTGATGGGGTAGGATTGGGCTTCAGCCGGATACGTATGTTCAAGCGTGGTTTTTGTTTGATTTTTGAGCGTGGTACCGTCCCCAAAATCAACGTCGTACTGCTCACCGGCCATCGGATTGTTGATCGTCAGAACACATTCACGGGGATCGTTGGCTTTTTGTTTCGTTGTCAGCTCAAGCGGTATGGTGCGGGCCGGTAAAATCGTGACCGTCAGTTCGTTGCTTTTCTGATTGGCTTTCGACGTAAAGGAGATTTTCTGATCACCCTCGGTTGCCGAACTCTTGAAAAAGTATTTCCCGACTTCGCTGGTGATATTTTCCGTGAAAGTCCCCTCCAAATCGGATGGCGTGAGCGTTACCTCCACTTTCTCCGGATTATTGGCACAAAAGGCGGTTTTGCTGATTGCGATCTGGGGCAGGACCGTCACAGTTGGCAAAACGAGATTGATCGCATCGCCTTCTCCGCAGCAGATGTACGGCAAACAGAAATCGGCAAAGACAATGCCATCGGTGCTGGCGGGCGGAATCACGTCCAGAATCCCTAATTTATTCTCGAGTGATTTCCACAGATCGGTCACCACAAATTTGTATTCGAGCGGCAGTTTTTCCGCCAGCATTTCGCTCATCTGGTCATAAGCCGCCTTCTGGATTTTTTTGGTTTCGTCGGGATTGGCGGCAATGACGGCGTCCCGTTGCAGAAGAACCTGCTTCGATTTAATAACCGGATTCGATTTTTCAATCTGCTTGACGAACCTGGCATTGTCTTCGGCCGTCACCGACAGGGCCTTTTTGTAATTTCGAATCTCCAGCGTGGCTTCCAGCGACCCGGTTTTGACCACGGGCGGTTTGGTTTTGACCAGAATGGAACTATCCGAGTAAACCAGCAAAAACGTACCGCCCCGGATCGTTCCGTTCAGCGGTTCAATTCCCGTGTGGGACTGATAGAAATTACTGAAAAGCGTTTTCTTGACGGATTCTGTGTAGCGTCGCCGGGCTTCGGTAAAGAGAACCGTAAACGGATCTTCCAGAACCAGGTCATTCAGTTGGTCAAGGTGATCCATTAAATCCTCCGATTGAAAATCCGTCACCTTAATACAGGCCCGGTGAACCAGGTAGATGTAGTGGATGTTGTCAAAGGCGGTTTTTAAATCGTCGTAATTGTCCAGAAATTCGGTGAGATCTTCCGTAAATAAATTAGAACAGGAGTTAACCAGATTGATCAAATTGGTGACGGCCGAGTCGGCCATGATTTTAGGAACCAGGTCGGCTCTATGATCGGTGAGCCAGTCGGTAATCTTACCGGTTATTTTGGTAACCCGCGTGCGCGCAATGTCGTAGTCGACTTCCAGATCGCTGTAATCAAATTCGGCGTCGTTGATGGCCAGTTCCCGATCCCTGATGTCGATGGCATTTAACGCAATCACTTTAAACGGCAGACGGTGGGCCTCCCGAATCAGCTCGATCGACCGGATCGCATCCTGATAATTCGTTCCGATATGCCCTTCAATCCGGTAAAAATCATGCGCTTCGAGGTCATACAGCAAGGGCTTGACCAGGTGATTTTTATCCGGCGCGTATTGGTCGGCTTTGTAACCCAGCGGCAGGCCTTTGGGCTTCCACAGCCGGCTCAGTTCTTTTTCGCCCGTATAGTAGTAAGGAACCGCTTTTTTTTCGAGCAGCTTGTTGCCATACATAGAGGGAGTGACTTTGATAGCGGTTTTTGAAACGTCAAAATTGTTGAGTAGGTGAATGAGCCGCTTGAACAGAAATTCCAGTCGGTTAAAGTTTTCCAGTTCGTCTCTGGCCAGCGGTGGAGCCGGAAAATAGCCCGTTCGGTACTGGGTGTTGCTGAGCGCATTATCCGTCGGACCCGCCAGCACGTGGAAAGGAAATTGGTCCGTTACACCATCTCGGTGATAGGCTTTGCCGACTTCCAGAATTTCGTGATACGCCTGAACAAGGTCCTGTAGCCAATTGTACAGGTATTGCCCGTTATCCGTGTTTTTGTATTTGGAAACCTGCGGTTCAATCCGATCCGCATTCAGGAGGTTGAATCCTTTCAGATGCCCGAATACGGTTTTGGTGGTTTCATAAAGGGCCTTCAACGCAGCGTTAATGGCGGTTGGCACTGCGCCACTATTCACCTTCTGAAAGGCCGCCACCACATCCGTACGGGTAGACAGGGCGGTTTTGGGAATGTCGAAGCGGGGGATAAAAACCGGATCTCCGGTCAGTTGAAAATAAGCCTGGGCGCTTTGGTTGGCGTTGGTGGTATCGGCTTCGGCCTGCGAAATCAATAGCGGACGGATGGTAATGATGACATTGGCGCTATTTTCGTCGCAGGAGTTGGCATCGCACTGGTCGGCCTGTTTAACGCCCATTTCGAAGAGCACCAGCACCACTTTGCCCGCTAAAATGGCCGAGGAAAGCGGTGTTTTGGCTTCGGTGAACGAATCATCCACTAATTCGGTGGATGCTTTGATGGCCTGGTACCGGGCTGATTTCGCCAGTATATTTTTCAGGGAATTGTCGTCGTCAAGGATGGGTTCCAGAAAGTCTTTTGAGAGTTCCAGCGAACGGATATGGGTGAATGTTTTTTCACGCCATTCGATCTGGAAACCCAGCGAAGTCACGGCCACGCCTTTTTTAAGGGTGACCGAATTGTTCGTAAATTCCAGCTCCAGTCCGTCGACAATACCGGTTGCAATCAGCCCGGTTCGGGTAATACGAATTTGTTCCTCCAGATAATTGAACGAACCGTTGAGCTGGTAATGACTCAACACCTGGTCCTCCTTATAAACAGGAAAAGTGGTATTCAGGACGGATTCCATGACAATGACGTTTTTGTTCGGTGTAATGCTAACAACCTTCGATTCTCCCCAGAAACCGGGATGCATTTCTCATCAATGGAAATACAATGACCTTGTAATCACTCACTACCTTGTAAAAATGGCTTCGAATCGTTGCTGCGCCGATCGCTCCGGTTGTTGCGTGGGAGGGCAGGTGCTGCGAGATTCAAAGTACTGTTGTTCGGCTTTCGATTGCGAAAACAGCGGTTGTGCGTTGGCGAAATCAATGACCAAAACCGTGTTGTCGATCTCCACGTAAAACGCCGGACGACTGCCGTCCGCTCCAGGGAGCTGCACGTTCAACGGATAGGATACTTCGTCATTCAGGACCCAACGGCCACCCGTGATTCGCCGGTTCTCATCCCGATCCGGAAAAACAAAAACCGTGTAGGTTTCCCGGTCGATGGTCAGGTGCAGTTTGGCCGTCGAATCCTGCCCCAAATCCAGCGGAATGGGTCGCTTTTCATCGGCATTTTTCCAGACTATCTTACGGGCGGTCTGGCTTCGGGCCGGGTTGAGCGGATCCGGTTCCGGTTTTTGCCAGATGTTCCGGGGTTCATATTCCCGGAGGGCCGTCCGGTTCAGAATGACCGGATGTTTTTTGATCGTGTTGTTTTCGTCCAGCTCAATGTCGTCACAATCAACCAGGTACGAAGGTGGATACATGTTATTTAGCCCGTTGATGGTGGTGATGAACCGGTTCAGCGAGTCCACATAGTCCGGATTCGGTGCTTCCTCTTTTACCTGGTAACAGGTATGATTGGCGGCAAAACCGCTCAGGCAGTTTGCAAACGCGAAGTAGTTCTGCTCGAATTCGAACATCTCGTCGGGACCAATCCAGCAGATTTTCAGGCTTAGATGGGCGGGCAGTTCTTCGCGAATCAGGTTTTCGACGTATTTCCGGAAACTCATGTCCATCGAAATGGGCAGCCAACCCGGCAAAACCGCCGTCACCCGGAATGAATAAGGGTCGCGGCAAAAACAGTCGCGCCCGAAATTGTCGGGCTCCTCGCAGATGTCCAGCAGCTTTTCGACCCCCCAGCGGGGCACCAGCAACTGATGTTCGATGATGTGAAGGCCGAAAATTTCGTCGAAGGAAAGGTCCCGGTTATCCCGGTATTTCCGAGGTTCCGGCCAGACCAGCGCTCCGGTGTCATCGATCTGGAAAAAAGGATGGATCAGCGAATGCTGGAGCAACGCGTCCGAATCCGCCGTCAGCGTGTTCGACAAACCCAGTTTTTTCGCTATTCGCAACTCAAAACCGGACAGGTTGGGGGTATTCCAGACCGGATGCTCGTAATTGAACGCGTGCGATCGTTCACCGCTGAGTTTCGGATAGCTCCGCAAAAAGGACTTTTTATCGGCTACGATGGCAGCGGGTGTGTAGCGGTGCGCCGACGAATAGCGAATGAACTGGGCAATGCTGAACTCAACGAAGCTGTCGTTGAACCGACTGATCAGGTGGTTCAAAAACCGGTTTCGCCGGTTAAAATTTTCAATCGGAGTTTGCCCCAAAACCGTTTCCGAATACGTATTGTGGTCGAACAGGTCGTCGTAATCCGGTAACTTGAGTTCGTTCAGATCCACGATTTCCTCGCCGGATAGGGCCTGATAAAAATAACTCCGGTCGTCCGGTTTGTCGCTCCACGAAAGCAGCTCCGATGCGTTGTTCAGTTGGGAAAGATAATCCGCCAGCAGTTGCTCGAAAAACAGCAAATACCCTTTGAGCTGTAATCGCTGGGCTTTGCGCGCATCGGGGAATTGTTCCGAAATCGATTCCTGACCCAGTAAATACACTTTCGGAAACTCGTTCTGGATGGAATAGTAGTGCTCCAGATCCCGGTTTTTTCCCCTCAGCGCCGGTAAATCATTGGCCAGATCGGTTATTCCCCGTCGTTTGGGAACGATTTCGTCCAGCGTTACCTCGCCCGGTTTGATCCGGATCGGAACCTGGAGTTCATTGAAGAAAAAACTGAATTTATTGATGCGGTTTTTATCCGTCGGATCATCCAGGAGGTCGAGCCGGAGCCGGAAAACCCGGTTCGGATCGGTTAGGTGAAGGCAATATTTCTCACCGGTTTTCAGGGGATTTTTGAGATCGATCCGTTGCCCCGTCGCATCCAGTTGGTAGGAACTCAGGTGGATTTTACGAATGCTCCGAATCCCTTTGATCGAGCTGATCAAAAGATGGATCAGATCGGAGGTATACAACACTTTCCGGCTTTCAAAAGCTTCCAGTTCGGCATAGTCGATGAAGCCGTTTTCGGCCACACTCCCCTGAAATATCTCCTCAATCGATCGGCCTTTGGCCAGCAGTTCAGCAATCGTGTAAAAATGCAGCGATGGCGTGATGTACGCGTAAATGAGCTGATAAATCTGTTTTTTGATCGCCACCGGATCTGCCTGTTGATCGAGTTCAAAATCGGCACAGACGCCAACGTATTCGTACTGAACGAGGTCGACACCGACAAAATCTTCGCATAAATTGCGGTGATTCAGCAGAAACCGGTGAACGGCACTTTTGATGTCGTCGGCTTCGGCCGCGGTGGTGACCCGAAAGTCGAACGAATCACTGTCCTGCAATTCCAGTTGAACGGTGTAAAAACCGCCCACCGTTAAGGCCGGATTCGTGCCGGTATCTTCGTACGTCAGTTCGGCGTGATTTTTAGCCACAAAAATGTGGGGCGTAAAGTGGGACTGAATCGGTTTCAGCCACACGTTCCGTAAAGAAAGAAAGTGATCGAGCAACAATTTCCGGTAATCGTTGAGGGTCACCGGATGAAATGTCAGAATCTCCCGGGCCGTAAAAACCGATTCGCCCAGATTCGGTGTAAACGACTGCGGTTTGGTGAGCAGGTCCCTGATGTCGAAATTGGTGCGATACCCCAAATCCGTCAGGGCGTAACAAAGCAGTTCGAGGATGGTAACCCCCGGATCATGCACGTTGTAATCGGTCCAGAGCTGGCCGGAAAGGCGCTGTATATGGGCTATTCCCTGCGCCCGCAGTGCCGCATAATCCTGTGACGCGGGTAAGTCGGGTTGGGCGGGAAGCGTGTAATTGTCCGGGTTCAGCATGGCTTGTCGGTATCGATTACGTGGGTCGCCGAGGAGGTCAGAATGACCGACTGGCTGGACGTTTTAATGTGCTCACCACACAGCACGGGGGCACCGTTGACATAGGTTCGAACTTCCAAAAAACCGATGTAATCAACGTACGCTAACTGCTCGATAAAGTTGATCAGATCCGATTGGTAGAGTTCTCCCCTGAACGTCAGGCCTTCTTCCCGGCTTTTCAGCCACGGCGACAGCCAGGCTTTGAGCGCTTTGCTGACCTGATCGGCGTAATAGGCTTTGTCAAAACCATCGATTAAGGTGACGTGTGCGGTTACTTCCAGGGCTTCGTAAACCGGATTGATGACCTCGATTTTTACGAAAGGACTCACGAATTTTTGCAGGTATGCCCGGATTTCCTCCCGCTTTCCGATGCTTACTTTGGGTTGCAGCAAATCCTGGGTTTGTACGTCTTCGAGGTGCGGAAGAACAACCAGAAGGACGTTTCCGGGGGCGTATTCGGTCGTACTTTTGCTGTGCGAAATACACTTTACTTTATAGATTTCGGGAAATTCTTCCAGCACCATCCGCTCATAATCCCAGATATTCCAGGCTCTGCTTTTGTGCCGCAGCAGTTCGCTAACCCGGGTTCGGTAAGCGGAAACGGACTCCGCAGACCGGCCGCCGGTGGAGACGTAGGGTTGTTCAATTTTTTTTAATCCGGAAAGCGGCAGTTCGACTTTAGTAATTGTTCCGGCTTCCAGTCCTGTGGTTAAATGAGCGGTTTCGTTGTTCTGGTTGAAAAAAGTACTTTCCACCGCCTGACTTTTGATGGCGATCACCCGTGGATACGCGGCACAATCCTGCTCACAGCGGGCGACCAGCCAGACTTTGTTCGAATCCAAAACCGTATTGCGGTTTTCAAAAGCCTCCGGTGGCAGTGAAAACCGGATGATGCCGGAAGTGGTCAGCTGACCGGTAGTGTCCTTGATGATTTCGTGGGGCGCCATCCGAACCAGGCTGTTGTTGCTGGCCGTAAACCAGGTGATGCCGTTGATTTTGAGGTCGGGATTTCCGCTGCTTTCGAGAAGCTGAAAATGGAGGGAAAGCGACTGCCCTTTGAGCAGCCTGGAAATGCCGATGTAAAGGGTGCCTTCGCTGCCAAATTCCGGCATTAGATTCGGTGGTACGGTTTTGTTAAATTTCTGGTAACCAAACGGATGGATCTGGTAAAAAAACGAAGCCGCATCGTTTTTGAGGGAAACGCTGGCGTTGTAATGCAGCGTCAACGATTCGTATTCCGGAATAACCGGTGGGTTGACTTCGATGTATGTGCCGATCAGTATGGCTTCTTTGGATACATCGGTTGCACGTTCGGCAATCTTGTCCTTTATTTTGACAGTACTGGCAGTGGTTGTCGCCTTCGAACTGGTCGAACCACCCCCGGCGGTTTCGGCAATGAATTGGGTGTAGCTGGCCAGCGCTTTGGCATAATCGTACTGGTTGATGACCCGGATAAAGTTATTTTTGGTTTGGGTCGAGTAACTTAAATCGGCTTCGTCCTGCGAATAGTCGTTTTTGAAAACACCGACGGCATTGTAGTTATTTCGATCACCGGGAAAAGCCGCTTGCCAGACGCCACCCACCAAAGGAAATGCCTGACTGAAATTCACGACCGAATTGGAGAGAGCCGGGTTCTCATTGACGACAAGCGCGAAATTTTTCAGGTATTTGTTGAACGCCGAAGGATAACCGATGATCAGTTTGGAGGAATTGGGAACGGGCCGGGTTCCGAATGGCAAAAACGATTTGGATGGATCGATTTCCCCCAAGTCATTGTAAAGCAGCAGATTCTTGCAACCGGTAACGCTGACATCGATGGTAATATCCGGCTTGTTTTGCTGCAATAAGCGATACTGCGCATGGTCTTTCAGGGAAATTTTGAGGAGCGGCAACACCGTATCAAAAAACCGGTCGCCGTGCTTTTCGGGGTCGAAACCAACCCAGGCCGGTAAGGCCGGTGCAAGGGTGATCACCAGTTTGCCCCCGGGAAGTTCCCAGCTGCTGACCTCCTGCCAACCCTTTGGCGCCGTGTATTGAATCGTGAGTTGATCCGCCAGTTCGGCCGGAAAGTTTCCTGCCGACAACGTAATCGTCCGGTTGCCTTCGCTCAAATAAAAAATCGGGGAAGCAATCAGACAACCAATTTCGGCCTTCGGTTGATTTCCGTTCCCAAACGGGTCCCAGGACGCGGGTTCGCTTTCAATGGGTTTGGAAATACCATCGGCCGTATCGGCTTTTTGCGTAAGCGCAATGTGCTGGATTTCACCCCCGTTTTTCTGGACGAAGACGGTTTTTAAATCCGTCACCTGCGCCTGGTTGACAACAACCTCTTCGGTGGTTTTGTATACGCGCGGATTGCCCTGACCATCTTTTCCCGCCAGCAGCCGGGTACCGCTTTTCAGCAGCAGACTTTCCTGACTTTTGGCCAGGGTAGTAAAAATAACCGCCTTGTCTGGTAGGGTCGGTTTGTAAGCCAGTTGCAGAACATCTTCGTAAAAGAGGCTGATGTGCTTGTCGGTCAGTTCGTTGAGGTTCGACTGGTTGATCTGGAAGAGTTGCAGAAACGCCAGAAATAAACCCAGATGCGGACTGATTTCACCGGTTTTCAATTCGTCGATGCTGGAAAACCGGCAGCGTTTGGTCGAGAAATCGTAAATCTGTTCAAAAAATACCGTCCAGTCAGCCCGGGCCGACGGATCGGCATGTACCCCGTCATAAAATCCAATGTAACGACTGTACTCCGCACTTTGCCGAACCAGATTGGTCAACGTTCGTTCATCCAAATCCACAAAACCGCTCTTCAGACCTTCGGGTAGCCTGTCGGTTTGGGCCGTGCCTTGTCGGGTCAGCGGGTGGGGCGTATGGCAAAGCGTTGACATCGGTTACGGACTTTGATTGACATAAACTTTTTAAACGAATACAAAACCGTCGGTTCGTTTTTCAGACGCCTTCGTTGAGGTAGAATGGATAAACCAGGTTGTACCGTGAATTCGTCGCTTTGACTTCGTACTCAACCTCGACTTCCACAATGCCGTCCTCGTCTTTACCGATCAAGGAAACCGACAGCGGTCGAATCCGGGGCTCATAGTTGTAAATGGCCGTAAAAACCAGGTCTTTGACGCGGGCTTTGAGCGTCGTACTGATCGGTTCAAATAACATAATATCCAGGTTACAGCCGAACGAAGGCTGCATGATCCGCTCACCCACCCGGGTCGCCAGCAGGATTTTCAGGCTGCTTTGAATGTCTTCTTCGTTGGAAAGCATTTTTGCCTGACCACTAACCGGATTAAATTCGGGCGGAAAAGCCCATCCCCGGCCCAAAAAGGTTTGTTCGAACGGGTCCATTGCGTTAAGAATAAGGTTGTTTTCTGAAAATCGGCCCTTGTCTGGCCCGCTAGCCAATGTTCACGGTCGGTTCGCCCACCGCAGCCATGGCCCCGCACACACAGGCATCGACCGTTCGCAAGGCCGGTTTTCCGCCAATGTTAACCGTTGCACTGCCCGCCGGAAAAGGCGAGGAGGGCGGGTGCGGAGGGGGCGACGGAATCACGCAGACGTGGATGTCGCCCACGACGGCGGCCGGCATTTTGCCGATCATCACGGTCGGGCAGCCGGGGCCCACCACCGTGCCGCCGTGGTTGGTTAAATCGCCGACCCGTACTGCTGCTGGCATAGTCGTTTAATTGATGTTGACCATCGATCCTTTTATTTCGGTAATCCCGTTTGACTTCAGACTGACTCCTCCCGAGCCTTCGGCCGACAGGCTGCCGGAGGCTTTTATTTCCACTTTTTTACCTTCTATTTTTACGTTTCCCCGGGCCGAAATCGTCAGGTCTTTGCCGCATTCGATCGTTATGCCCTTGTCCGAGAGCGTAATGCTGTTTTGGTTGGAATCGTCGTTGATCGTAATGGATTTCCGGTCGTCGTCAATCACTACTTTGCCCTGCGGGGTTTCAAGCGTGATGATTCCCTTTTTGTCGTCGAACAGCAATTTCAGTTCACTTCGGGTAATAAATCCCTTCACGGGATTGTCCTGAGCTGCTTTGAGTTCGTCGGGTACGTTGTTTTTGCTGCTGTTGAGCATTCCGAGGATCACCGCCTGGCGCGGATCGTCGTTGACAAATCCCAGAATAACCTCGTCGTTTTCTTCCGGATGAAAAACCGCTCCCCGGTTCGAGCCCGCATCCAGCCGGGCAACCCGGGCCCAAACGCCTTCTTCCCGGGCGGTTGTGATCGGAATCCTGACCAGAATATTCGGTTCGTCCTGTTCCGGAATAATGGTCGATACAATCCCGACCTGCAACCCATTGACCGCCGGGAGTAAGCCTCCGGCCGGTTTTTCATTCACGTCCGAAAACCGGTCCAGAAAACTTTCGGCATTCAACCCGATCTGGAGGGTGGTGAACCAGCGACCGGGGCCGATATCGTGCATGACGCCCGTTACCAACGCCTTCCCGTTGAACCGGTCGCCCAGGCCCGCCAGCTTCACCATATCCCCAATCTGCACGTCACTGGTGCCCTCGCATTTGACGATGCCCCGGATTTTACTGAGCAGGCTCCGGCTTTTTTGCGTATTGAGCACCTCAATGAGTTCGTTTTCGGCCAGACTTGCCCCGTTCCGAACTACGTACGAGTGGTGGTTGGCTTTCGATGCTAACTCACTGGCCGGGAGGTTACCGGTTTCGGAAAGCCCGGTCAGGGTCGAGCTGGCCGAACTGATTTCCTGCTCGGCACTGTCCCAGGTTTGGCCTTCGAAATTTTCAAATGCCACCCGATTGTCCAGTTCCAGGTCGGCTTCGATCAGCGAAACGCCGAATTCCAGGGTCACTTTTTCGGGGGCCGAAGTTTCCGGTTTTTTAATTTCGGTTTTCTCCGGTTTGGGGAGCACCAACAGGTTGTTTGCTTCGGCCCGCAGGTTGACAAAATCCCAGTCGGTGCAGTTCATCTGAACCATCTGTAGGTGCTCCGTTTGCGTATCCTCGACGGATTTTTCAACGGCATACGTTCCGAGAATGGAATCCAGCGTGTCGCTGTCCTTCTGTTTCATGAAAATTCCGCTTTTTCGGGTAAGCGCGGCTTTGTAAAGTGCGTGCTTCAGCTCGATGGTCAGCGTGGAGTTCTGGCTTAAGGTCGTCCGGATTCCGTGTTTGACCACGACGCCCTTAAAAATACTCTTATTCGTTTGCTGATAGCCTGCCTTGATTTCCAGCACCGACCCCGGAATGAACCGGTTGGTGCTGCTGATTTCGAACGTTCGTTTGGCCATACTGCCGTCGTTTAACACCACCTCGGCCTGCGGTATTTTACCGATCTCCGTCGAAATCGAAAGGCTAACCACCTGCGAAACATCCAAAGCCGTTCCGTCGCTCAGAATACTGAAACTGGGAACCGTTGTGTGTGGAAGGTCGGCGTTGGGCTGGGCCATGTGCGTGTATTTTTCCGGATTGCTTCGGGTTAAACAATCCCGCTACTTTTTAAGGGAAGGGAAAAAAAGGACAGTGCCGGCCGGAATCCGCCGGAATGTATTCAGGTCGTTGAAGCGGGCCACACGCTGGTAGAGGTCGTTTCGGTCGTACGTATCGTTGGAAAGGGACACCAGGTTGTCGTGGTCTTTCATAATCTTCTGATGGGTTACATCCGGCGACTCCAGGCTCAGCGTGCGGGCCAGTTCCTGGCTGTTCTGAACACTCTGAAATTTGGACGTTACCCTGGCCCGCAGCGGAGTTCCGTCGGCTTTGAAAAGCGTGTAGGTAACGTCGCAGGACTTTAAAACGGTTTTGTAAATCAGTTCGCCATAAATGATCTTGATAAAACTGGGTTCGTGCGTATCCGAATTGACGTGGTAAACCACCTTGAGATACGTGTCGATCTGTTCTTTGATGGTTTTCGTTTTGAACAGATTCAACAAACTGGCGTCGACTCCCGACGCATCGAGCGTAAATTCAATGCTTACTTCGGGCAGGGTGACAAACTTGTAGATGGGAGTTGTGGTTTCACCGGCGACCCGGTCTTCGCGCGAAATCTGAAAGCTGTTGGCAAAAGACGCCGGGTTATACTGCACCGTAAACTCACCCGATTTCTTCTTTTCCTCGAACGTATTGTCCGGATAAGCCTCAAATTTCAGCTTTTTCGTTTCGCCCCAAACCGTATCCAAAAAGCTCATCGTTCGTTCCGGTTTTTGATTTTTTGATTCAGTTGACGAAGCAGCAATTCCGCATTGGTTCGCTGCAACTCGATCGATCGGTTGTCGGACTGAACCGGGGCCTTGTTCTCGACCTGGGCTTTGATAATCAGTTCTCTAATTTCGACGGGCATGGTTCAGAACGGATTTAGTTTTTTTGAAACGGCAAATATCAGAGCGACAGGGGTGTGGCGAATTGGTAAGCCAGTTCCAGTGTTTCGATGACGATCTGGTTTTCCCGCGCATTCAAACCGGTGTAATCGATTTTTACGGGGTACGCTTTCGTGAAATTCCAGGCTTTCAGGGGAATGTGGTTTTCATTCAGCAGAATCACCTGGACTTCGATCGGGAGAAATTCCATGAAATAAATGGCCGCCGTTGCCCAGGCCACCAGGGGCGACAGGCCCAGTGCGGGCACCCCCCGTTTCAGCACCAGATTGCCAAACTTGGTCCGGGTCGGTAACTTATGGGTAAAGCGGTTATTTCCGGCTTCAATGAGGGGTTCGTGCTCCAGTTCGGCGGTCAGGCCCGTTACCTCCATGAATTTGGTATCGAACAAAAAACCGGGGATGCCCATGAAATTGACCAGAAAATGAAAACCAACGGCAGGATAAGGGCTCAGCATAGCAAGAACGGCCGGTTTTTACGTTACAGAAACTCGACCGTAATGCCTTCGTTAACGAGTTCCAGCGACTCAATGGCAACATCGTTGCTTTTGGCATCGAGCGAACCGGAGTCCATTTTCGACGGCCAGGCGTTTTTGACCTTCCAGACCACCACCGGTTCGTGAGCCTGATTGAGCAGTGAAATCGTCAGGTCCCGCCGGTCAATGGTATTCAGGGCGGAAGAATTGAGCCATTTGAAAAAATCGCTGTCCGTCTGCGTAATGCCGCGTTTGAGCGTAATGTTGTTGTATTTACGGAGCCCCGGCATTTTGATCATTGAAAAATCCGGACTTGAGCCTTCGCGGTATTCGATGACCTGGTGTTCAACCGTTAGCCCGGTTACTTCGCTGAAGCCAATGTTTGTGCCGCCCCAATCAACCCGGAAATGCGATTTTGGTAAGGGATATTTCGTTGCCATGGTGGTTAAAGGTGTTTATGGAAAATCAATCGCTGTCGTCACGAATACCTCCCTCACGATTCCTGTAGTTTATGGAAGAACCGCAGCACAATAAATTCCGCCGGGCGGACAACGGCCATGCCAATTTCAATGTTCAGTTTCCCATCCAGAATATCCTGGGAAGTCATGGTTTGGCCCAGGCCGCAGGCTACGTAATAAGCGTGCTCGGGTTTAGCCCCGGCCAAAGCGCCCTGCCGCCATAAGTTGTAGAGGAAGTTTTCGACCATTGTTTTTACTTTGAGCCACAGGTTGGCATCATTGGGCTCGAAAACGGCCCACTGGGTCGATTTTTTGGTGCTTTCTTCGACGAAATTATAAAACCGCCGGACCGGGACATACCGCCATTCTTTGTCGTTTCCGGCCAGGGTCCGCGCGCCCATGACCATCGTGCCCTGCCCCGTAATGGGGCGTATGGCGTTGATGGATTTTCCGGCGTTGACATCGATATTCAGGTTCTCCAGCTCGTCGTTCCGGAACCGTCGGCTGACGCCATTGATCCCGCCGATGCTGATGTTGGCCGGCGCTTTCCAGACTCCGCGGGTGTTGTCGGTCAGGCAATAAAGTCCGGCAATGGCTCCCGACGGCGGAATCACCCCGGATTGCGATTCGATGGATTTCAGCAGAATTTTGTAGGCGTTTGATTTCGCTTCCAGTGCTTCGTTGATTGTTTTGGCACTGTTTAAGCCTTCCGCCACGATCTCCGCACCCAGCTTGCCCAGTGCCGCATCGATATCCTTTAAGTTCGTCGTAACGGTTGGGGTAAGTAGTTCTTCGTACGTGGCATCGGCCACAATCACCGTGTTACTGTCGGCGGTCTTGAAAATCGACTCGTTATCTTTACCCCAGTATTCGGCCTTTGGCACGGTGTTCGGCGCATACGTTGCATCAACCCCAAAAAGTGACTCATAATCGTTCAATTCAGCCGCATTCTCAAATGCCGCCGTTTTAGCCAGGGCGAACTCCCACTGTATCAGTTCTGTATACTTGCCGACAAGGGAGTTGGTAATTCGGGTAATCAGGGAGGTCTGAAGTGTGCTGTCCTTGATCGTCTCAGCTGCTCCTTCCAGCGCACTGGCCGCCTTGTAAACGGTTCCCAGTAGGTTCCTAAAAGCCTTTACGATATTTACATCGGTTGTTCCGGGATTGGCCGCCGTTTTATGCGTGTTTACGGCGGCCAGGTAGGCTTTCCGCTGATCACTGTACGCTTTGTTAAGAGCCGCTATCGTATCCGAAAGAGTAGTAAGGGCTTGATTATCAAAAGCAATATCTTCCAGTCGTTTGCTCAGTCCAGCGGCTTCGTCGGCAGAAACAAAATCGGTGAATAGAACTTTCTTTCCCTCGCTATCCCTCAGTTTGTCAAATACATCCGAGAAGTCCAGGCTTTCGGTGAGATTGGCCTTGAGCCAGGGGGTGTAAGCCGCTCCATATTTCAGGTAGGTCATGCCAATGTCGTCCCGAAAACGCTCACCCAACTCGTCACCTTCCTTGATGTCCAGAATCGTTACCCGGTCCATGAGTTCGCCACATTGCATCAAAGCGGCCTGCTGCACATCCTTAAAGTCAGCCTGGCTCAAATTTACCGCATCCGGAAAAAGCAAAATGGTTGGCTCATCTTCCTCTTTTATTTTCGTAAGCCCATCCAGAAATTTGCCTTTATCAAAGTCGTCGTTAAAACTTCCGATGGAAACGATATAGCAGACACCACCACCATTGGTATAAAATAGTTGAAGGCTGTCGTAAAGATAGTTTTTATACGTGATGCTGGCGTCGGTAACTTCCCGGGTTTCGGGATTAATCGTAACTGAATTGACAACCGGTTTATTCGCTCCTCCAAAAAATACCTCAAAATCAAGCATCGAACTGATTTTTTTCGGTATCATCCGTAAATCATCCGGTGTATATTGTTTTGCTTTTTCGGTGTGACCAATAAATGCCGGAATAGCGGTTTCAACTTCGGCAATAGAAGGTGGAAATTTTGAAATTTCTTCTACGTAAACTCCGGGTATTTTTGTCGCGAGTGCCATTGGATACTTAATTAGTTAAATGAGATCATATGTGCAAAGTAGGTTAGATCGATGAAGCGGAATGTTCATCAATTCACTATTATTACATATATAAATAGTGAATTTAATTTTTCTAGAAGAGATACTTTAATTACTTGGATGAGTCAAATGTAAAAGGAATGATTTACAATTAATAACCGTTAAATAAAAACGATTACTTACCTTACTAAGTTGATTTTTTGCTGAAATGTAAGGAATGAATTGCCGGGGAATTTATTTGAATTCAATTGTACAAGTTATAAATTCGTCTTCCTTAAGCGTTCCATCTTCCAACTCAAAAGATTCCGTATAGCCTTGCAGAACATTAGAATAAGGTATCCGGATAACTATAGTGGATCTTGTCTTATATTCGCCGGTTTTATCAACTAGAAACCGCTCGCTCCAAAGATTACTGTCGGCTAGTGTGAACTCATAAACACCGGAAGGAAAGCTGGAAAAATCAAAGGATAGATTGAGTGCCTTTTTTTGGCTGCCGGATAAAACCGTAGTCAGGTTTTGCCGAAAAATTTCCGTTCCGTCGGCGCGTTTGATGACCCCTTCGTAGGATCCCAAAAACTGATTGTCTTCCTTGGTAAATGTTGTTTTACAGGGTCTTACGTTGATTGCTTCAACAAACGCCCAGGTATACACTTTGTTAACCTCGTTGGTTTCCCGGATGAGTTCCACGAAACCTACCTGATTTGACTTAGGGGTTACATTTCCCCTGAAAACAAGTTTATCCTGAGCACTATTCAGTAAAAAATACAGATCGTTTCCTGGTTTTAATTTAGGGAACGGGATGATTTTTTTGTTCAGAACGCTACCTTGAAAATACACTTCCAGTTCGGCTAGCAGAGCCTTTTTATTGACCAATAAACCGCTGCTGGTAAACAAAGAAGCGGTTTCTATGGACGGTGCAAAAACGGCCTTCGCACCCGTTGGTGATTTGATTGTCAGCTTCAAAAGTTTCTTGGTAGCCGCATTCATAGCGTTTTGGTCTCCACATTAATTTCCCTGACCTCCCGGGTTGTGGCTTGAGGTAAGGTTGGCGTAATTGCTACGATTCGAACTTTGTAAATGATATGAGGTATAATATTATTGGCTAATGCCTGCCAAAGATTATTGGTCTGATCCAGTGAAAAATTCTGTATATCCAGCGACAATTGGGAAAGTGGATCGATGTCATCACCTTCCAATAAAACAGCTTCAAAATCTGCTTTCTCGAATGAATTCTTGTTGGCAAATGTTGCTATTACTTTGGAAATATTTTTCAGCGCTTCTACATAATCTCCGCTACTACTGATCATTAAATATAAATTCAGTGCTAACTCTGAATTTATAATATTAATTCGGGCTGGGCTTACATCGGTTTTGCGTTCGTATCGGTACGGGGATTTAGTCGATCGTTCTTCTTCAATGCTTAATAACGTAATAAAGATATTACTACTGGCATCTTCTAAATCGGTTGTTTTGCTAGGCAGGTATTTAAGGTCAATATCAACCTGCTCAAGAGATGGGTTGTTTTTCAGGTATTTTTTCAGAAATAGAAGTGCGGTATTCAACATAATAAACGCTTGGATTGCGATTTTCAATCCTTAATTTTGTAATACTAAATTGAATTTATACCGAATGATCAAAGCTAAAAATATCGTTTGTTTTATCCCTATTCTTCTTATTAAACGGTAAATGGAGCTTGAATGAAAATAGTGGAATTAAAATAGTAACGTATGAGTAATCTCGAAAGCCACTAATTTGGCCGATGACCGGATGAGCAGTTTTGAAGGATTCTATTTTTCCGGCAGGATAGCCTTTGGACATTTGTTATAGGCTACACAACCATTTTGGAGTTCATGGATATACCTGAAGGAATGCAATCCGGTTCGGGCGGAATGAAGAAAACCGCTTCAATCCGGCGTGGCTGATTGACCGTCTGTCCAGTAAATCCGGAAAATTGAGAAGAGGTATCTGCCAATTTCGGTAGCCGAAAAGTCGGGACTGGGTCTGAACCGGTCGAAAATTCTTCTCCATCCAGTCTGACCAGGGATTCTGTATTGTATCCGAACGGTTTCGAGTAAGGTTGATTTTTTGTAACTACTTATCAGAATTACTTAACCATGATATTATATTATTTAGGTATTTTATTTTTACTTTACTAGTCAATATGATTATTTATATTGAATACTTTGAGAAATAGCAAATATTATACTATTTGTAGGTCAGGTCGTACAAAGTTCATAATTCCTTAATAATCACACAATAACCAATCTGTACTTTTGCGGCTTCGTAAAGTGAGTACAACGTTTATCTTATCCAGTATCCATTGTTCAACTTTTCCGCACGTCGGAACAACGCTAACTTCATTATGAAAGAAAAACTACCATCACTAATCGTGGGGAGGCTTAGGTATTGTCGGTTTATACTGACCGTGGCCATCGTTTTGATTGGTTTTCCCCTATTGGCGCAGACCATAACCGGGAAAGTGGTTTCATCCGAAGCCGGGCAGGCTTTGCCGGGCGTTTCCATTGTTGTGAAAGGAACGACGACGGGGACCACAACGCGCAATGACGGTACTTATTCGCTGACGGTCCCGAATCCGTCGGCGGTTTTGATCTATTCGTTTATTGGTTTTGAAGCCCAGGAAGTTTCGGTGGGCTCAAAAACCATGATTAACGTAACCCTGGCGGCTTCGACCCAGGCCCTGAACGAAGTAGTTGTGACGGCGCTGGGTATTTCCAAGCAACAGCGCAATCTGGGGTATGTCACCCAGAAAATCGACAATTCGGCATTGTCGCAGGCACGGGAAACCAACCTGGTGAGCCAGCTGGCGGGAAAAATCGCGGGGGTAACGGTCGTCAACAGTCCGTCCGGAATCGGCGGCTCGTCGCGGATTACCATTCGGGGCGAAAAGTCACTGAATATCAACGGAAATCAGCCGCTGTTTGTGATCGACGGTTTGCCGATCAACAACAATTTTGTCGGTTCGTCGGGTCGGAACAACCAGGATGCGGATTACGGAAACGGCGCCGGTTTTATCAACCCGGACGACGTGGAAACGATGACGGTTTTGAAAGGAGCCAGTGCCACGGCTTTGTATGGTTCGCGGGCGGCCAACGGCGTGGTGGTCATCACAACCAAAACCGGCAAAGCCACCAAAGGTATTGGCGTAAGTATCAACTCAAACCTGACGTTTGAATCCGTGTTGCGACTGCCTGATTACCAGAATGTTTACGGTCAGGGCTTGAACGGTGAATTTACGTTTAAAGACGGTTCCGGGGGCGGTTTGCGCGACGGTGTGGATGAAAGCTGGGGGCCAAAAATGGATGGCCGCCTGCTCGTTCAGCACGATTCACCGACGGACAAAGGTTACCGGGCGGGCGATTCGAAAGTGCCAGGCGGCCCCGGCGTTGCCACGCCAACGCCGTTTATCGCCCATCCCAACAGTGTTCGCGATTTCTTTGAAACCGGCCGGATTGTTACGAATAACGTCGCCGTGACTGGAAGCAACGATAAGGGTGATTTCCGGCTGTCGTATACCAATCTGGAACAGAAAGGCTACGTTCCGAACACGGATTTAACCCGGAATACATTCAATGTGAATGCCGGTTACAAACTAACCGACCGGTTTACCGCGCGGACCAACGTGAGCTATATCCGAAACCACAGCGATAACCGCCCCAACCTGAGCTACGGAACCGAAAATATCATGTATCTGCTCAATTGCTGGTGGGGCCGCCAGATCGACATGGCGTCGATGAAAAACTACTGGCAGCCGGGTCTGGAAGGCATTCAGCAGTTTAACTTCAACTATAACTACCACGACAACCCGTATTTTAACCTGTACGAAAACACGAACGGACAGGACATCAACCGGGTGATCGGGAACGTCACGCTGTCGTATCAGTTGACGGATTGGCTGTCGGTGCAAGGCCGGACGCAGGTCGATTACCAGGACGAACTGCGGGTGCGCCAGCGGGCGTTCAGTACGCAGCGGTATCCGTACGGTTCATACCGTCGGGAAGCCGTAAAAACCCTGGAACGCAACACGGATTTGCTGTTTTTGGTCGACAAGCGACTGAACGATGCCTTTACCCTCAGCGGTACACTGGGTGGTAACCAACGGTTGAACAAATACGATTACATCGACAATTTTGCCCCTCAATTGACGGTTCCGGGCGTTTATAGCCTGAACAACAGCCGGGTGCCGCTGGAATATTCGCAGAACATCTCCAACCGCCGGATCAACAGCGCGTTTGCGTCGGGACAATTGACCTACAAAGACAAACTGACGCTGGAAATGACCGGTCGGAACGACTGGTCGAGTACGCTGACGTTGCCACAGGGCGTTGCCGGAACCGCCGATAATTCGTATTTCTATTGGTCGGGAACGCTCAGCGCCGTGGTGAGCGACTGGGTAAAACTGCCGGAGTGGGTTTCGTTTGCCAAACTTCGGGCGGGTTACGCCCAGGTCGGAAATGACACCGAACCGTACCAGTTCTCGCAGCCGTATAATCCGGGAACGCCCTGGGGAACGACGCCAACATTCAGCGAATCGACCCGGATTCCGAACCTGGCTCTGAAACCGGAGATCAGCAGTTCGCAGGAATACGGGTTTGATCTTCGTTTTCTGAAAAACCGGGTCGGTTTGGATGTTACCTATTACAACACGGTCAGTAGAAACCAGATTATCTTTTTGCCGTTATCGGGAACAACAGGTTATAGCCAGATTGTTCAGAATGCCGGTCGAATTCAGAACAGCGGTATCGAAGTGATGCTGAACCTGACGCCGATCCGGTGGGACAATACCGGTTTCCGTTGGGATGTGAATGTCAACTTCTCGCGCAACCGCAGCAAGGTGCTGGAACTGGCCAATGGGGTTTCGACCTACGAACTGGCTAACCGGTATTTCTCGGTTCAGGCGCGGGTCAACGAGCGGATGGGCGACATGTACGGCTATGCGTATGAGCGGGTGAGCAGCGATCCGAAAAGTGCTTATTACGACCCAACGGGCCAGAATGTGGGTAAGCTGGTGATCACGACGGACGGTCGGCCGGTGTCGACCAATGACCTGAAGAAACTCGGGAATTACAACCCCGACTGGTTGGCCGGTATCAGTAATTCCTTCAAATACAAAGGATTTAACCTCAGTTTCCTGTTTGATATCCGGAAAGGCGGAGAAGTTTATTCGCACACGTATGTCGTAGGACGTGAAGGTGGTCAATTGGTTGAAACGTTGCAGGGCCGCGAAAATGGGTACTACGATAACTCGGTTGATAAGGAGTTCAAAAATGCACCAGCCGGAACGTACTATGTGGTTCCGGGGGTGGTAAAAACCGGTGAGGGACAGTTTGTTGCCAATAGCCGCCGGATTTCGGCCCGGGAGTGGCACACGGCCTTTACGCTTGGTCGCCGGGTATTGGAAGACGCCATTTTCGATGCCTCATTCACCAAGCTTCGGGAAGTGAAGTTTGGGTATTCACTGCCCAATTCGGTGCTGGGTAAGAAACTGCCCTTCCGCAACGTAACGGTTTCGCTGGTGGGCCGCAACCTGTTTTTGTGGACCAAAGTGCCGCACATCGATCCCGAAACTTCCTCCGTTTCGGGCGGAACGGTCATTCCGGGTTCGGAGTCAGTGGCCATTCCGTCGGCGCGTAACTACGGTGTCAACCTGTCGTTTAACTTATAATTGTTGGATGGCTTTAAGGATTGGATGGTTATCGATGGTTGAATGGCCGGGTACGCCGGTATAATTCACCCAACTGATCAATAAAACCATTTGCCCAGTAAGCCTCTGATCATCAAATCATAGCATTCTAATGAAAAAAACATACATCCAACTCATCGCCTGTCTGGCACTTTTGATCGCAGCCAGTACGTCCTGCGACAATAATTTTGAGGAAGTCAACACCAATCCGAACGTCCCGAATACCGTGACGCCGGATCTGCTTTTGCCGAACATCATCCGGTCGACGGTGAACGAAAACATGGGAACGGCCTGGGGCATCGGCAACATTGTTATGCAGTATACGGCTAAAATTCAGTTCGTTAACGAAGACCGGTATTTGTGGGGAGAGCAAAACGGTATCTGGGGCACGACGTACTCGACGCTCCGTGAAGTGCAGAACATGTACAACATCGCGTCGTCGACCAATCCGGTTCAGAAGAATTACCAGGGAATTGCGCTGGTCATGAAGTCGTGGATGATGTCGCTGGTGACGGATGCCTACGGTGATGCACCGTATTCGGAAGCAACCAAAGGAAAGGATAAAAATTTCTTTCCGAAATACGATACGCAGGAAGCCATTTACAACGGAATTCTGAAAGATCTGACAGATGCCAATGCGCTGCTGGCGCCCGAAAATGGGGTGGTAAACGGCGATATTCTGTACGGTGGCGATGTGTCGAAGTGGAAAAAAATGGCCAATTCACTCCGGGTGCGGTATCTGATGCGGATTTCGAACCGGCGCGATGTGAAGGCAGATTTGCAGGCGATCGTCAGCAATGCGACGGCAACGCCGGTTTTCACCGCGAACGCCGACAACGCGGCCTTGCGTTATTTGCCGACGGTCCCAAACCAGTTTCCGTTGTATACCTCGCGGGTGGGTTCGTTCGACGAGTTCCGGCTGGGTAAAACCCTGGGTGACAAACTGGCTCAATTGAACGACCCGCGTCTGATGATCTTCGCCCGCCCGACAGTGGCATCGGTTGCGGCCGGAAAACCGGCGTATGTGGGTGTTCCGAACGGGTTGGATGACGTCTCGGCATTGACCTACAACGGGGGGGCTCAGAACGTGTCCCGCGTGGGCGCAACCTATTATATTGACGGTTTTGGTACGCCGACGGACGCCAACCTGAACATTGCGAAAGGAATTATCATGAACTACGCCGAGTTGCAGTTCCTGCTGGCTGAAGCCGCTCAGAAAAAGCTCATTACCGGTGATGCTAAAAGCTATTACGAAAAAGGCATCACGGCTTCGTTTGGCTTTTACGGACTGGATGTTCCGGCGGGTTACCTGACGCAGCCCGATGTGGCGTTTTCCGACACAAAAGCGCTGGAGCTGATTGGAACTCAGAAATGGATTGCGTTATTTTACAGTGGTCTGGAAGGGTGGTTCGACTGGCGCCGGACGGGCTATCCCGCCCTCAAACCGGGCGTTTCGAACCTGAACCAAAACCGCATTCCGGTGCGGTTCCAATACCCGAGTTCAGAACTCAGCCTGAACAAAGCCGCCACCGAAGAAGCCATCACCCGCCAGGGCGCCAATGACATCAACACCCTGGTTTGGTGGGACAAGTAATAATTAGTGATTGTGTGAATGAGTGATTGAGTGAATAAAAACGGATGCCTTATTTTCTATTTACTCAATCACTCATTCACACAATCACTCCTATAAGTATGACAACTGAGCAAATTATTTCCGAACTAACCGAGCTGTTTGAGCAGCATGGGTCCGATGATTACTACGGCGAACCCGTGTCGCAACTGGAACACATGTTGCAGTCGGCCATGCTGGCCGAACGCGCCGGGGCCGATGATGAAACGATCATTGCGGCTTTTCTGCACGACATTGGGCATTTGCTGCCGTCGGATCTGGCAGAGGATCACATGGATGATTACGGTCGGGTCGATCACGAAAAGCTGGGGGCCGACTGGCTGCGCGAACGCGGTTTTTCGGAAAAAGTGGCGCAACTTATTGAACACCATGTGAATGCCAAACGGTATTTGACGTTCAAGCATCCGGCGTATTTCGACAAATTGTCGGAAGCAAGTCTGAAAACACTGGAATTTCAGGGCGGGCCGATGTCGGCCAACGAAGCGCAGGCGTTTGAGAATAATCCGTATTTCCGGGGCATTTTGCAGGTACGTGGCTGGGATGAACTGGCGAAGGAAACCGATCTGAAAATGCCGCCGGTTGGGAAGTACCTGGAAATAACCCGAAACTACCTGGAACGTAGCAAATAAGAAAAGCCCCGGCTTCATCACCGGGGCCTTTCGTTTATAAAGAAGTAACTGCGAATAGTGAAATCACAGGCCTTCGATATTCACCTTCCATTACGCTGCAATCCGCAGTTCTGATTGTTCAGGAAGCAGCATCGGCTCAATGACTTTGTTCAGCCGTTCGCGGAGAAAACCTTCCTGCAAATACGAGGGCAGTTTGGCAATCAGCTGTTTATAGCCCTGAATCCCCAACGCTTTGGCAATATAGGCTTCATGAACGGCATTGATGTGCGACACAATATTGACCAGACTCTCGTGGAACAACCGAACGTCGATCTCCGACTCCACAAACCGCTCGATCTCGCGATTGGTCGACGAAATCCGCAGACGACTCAGGGCGTCGAAATAAGTCGTATAACCGATCTGTTTGCCCAGTTGCTTGTATTGGTCAAGGCCGAACTTCTGCAGAACTTTGCCGGTTTTGGCGCTTCGCAATGCCGTCTTCGGGTTGTTTTGAATCGCCTGCCGCAAGGCTTTGATTCGCCGGTCGCGGGAAGTTTTCAGAAACTGAGCAATCTCAATCTGCGCGGCTGATTCCCGCGAAGGCAAGGTCAGATCCGGTTTGGCAATATCGAATTTCGCCAACGGAAGCCGCATCGTGCGGTATCCGTTCAAGGGTCCGGACGCGTAAAAACCGATCGAAGCCGGGTAATACCCGCGCACGACCATGTTGCCGATTCGCCGGCGAATGATCTCTTCATTACTCACCGGTTCGCCCATCGTGTGCAGAAAAGCCCGCACACTGAACAATACGCTGTAATACGCCTGCGGGAACGTCCAGTGCAACGAACTTTGCAAATACTGGTTATCGTTGACCACCGGCGTAATCCGAAGGGCATACTCGGCACTCCAGCTATTCAGCAACAACTTTTCCAATGCCTTGCGCTGCTCGTCGGAAACGGCGGGCGCAAAATCCTGGAACAACGGAAAACGGCGCAGATCGAACAGGTCGTCCTGCCGTTGAAGGTGAAAATCAATAGCGAAGAAGTGATTCAGAAACACCTGCGCCGGAATGGATTTCCGCCATGTTTCGTCCACGGGTTGGGCCGGTGAAAACGGTACCAGTTTACCCTCTTGAGTTGTCGACTTTTCTGTGTTCTCGTTCATACAATTAGAACGAAAATACCGTCCGGTTTGTTCAAAAAAGCAGAATTATTTTGCGAAGTTATTGTGCTGAAATTCAGTAGTTTATGATCTATTTTTTGACTACATCCAGGCTTGTGGAAATGGTGCCTGAGAAGTCGCTTCTTATTCGATATAAATAGCTTTTGCCGATGCGGTTTTCAGCTCCGTCTAACCCGGTTTTTGATCCTTTAACGTATTTTAACGTTATTTAACTGTAAAATACGTTGTTTAACTGAAAAATACGTTATAGCTTTGTTTCATGGAACAGTTGACCAAAACGGAGGAAAAAGTAATGCAGATTCTTTGGGCTATCAAAAAAGGATTTGTTAAGGACGTCATCGATGGCATGCCTGACCCCAAACCGCCCTACAACACGATTTCCTCGCTCATCCGGATTCTGGAGAAGAAGGGATTTGTGGGGCATAAAGCCTACGGCAAAACCCACGAGTATTTTCCGACGGTTTCGAAGCTGGCGTACCGGCGGTTTACCTTCACCCATTTTCTGACGAATTACTTCGAAGGGTCGCCGGAAAAGGTCGTGTCGTTTATGGTGAACGAAGAAAAACTGAGCCCTTCGGACATTCAGCGAATCGTGGACATGCTGGATAAGGAAAAAACCGATCCGACCCAAACCGGCCATGCTGACTGATCTATTCACCTATCTGGCTCAGGGAACGGTTTCTCTGACGGTTTTTGCCCTGCCTTACCGGTTTTTCTTCAGCCGCCTGACCACCTTTCAGTGGAACCGCTTCTATTTGGTGGGTAGCGCCCTGCTGAGCCTGTTGATTCCCTTCGTTTCGATGCCCGAACTGGTGAATTCCGGCGTAGCCACAGGAGCGGTTTTTGGCCTAAGTCGGGTTGGGGCCAGCCAGGCAGTCGGGGAACTGCTCCTATCGGAAACCACCGCGCCGACGGGGTTTTCTGCAAGTGATATGGGCACGATTCTGCTGGTTTTGTATGGGATTGGCTGCCTGTATAAGGCCGCACGTTTCGGCCAGAATCTGAGGGCAATTTTCAACGTCATTCGAACCAGCCGGAAAATAGAATCGGGACATTGTTATTCCGTTTACTGCCAGTCGCGGTTAACGACCTTCTCTTTTCTGAACGGCATTTTTCTCAACTTCGATGAGCACTCTTTGACGGAGGAAGAACGGGCGCAGGTCCTGCAGCATGAGCGGTTTCATGTCCGGCATCGGCATACACTGGATCTGCTTTTTTTTGAAATCCTTGGCATCGTCTTCTGGTTCAATCCATTGGTGGGTTATCTCAGCCGATCGATTCGGCTGGTACACGAATATGTCGTCGATGCCCTGATGACGCGTAGCGGGAAAAATGTCCGGACGTACGGGTATTTGTTAGTGAAATTAACCCGGCAACAAGGCCCGAATTCGCTGGTGCATTCCTTCTCGACGAAACCCATTTTTCTGCGTATTCACATGCTCACCCAAAATCCTTCCAAACCCATGCACAAGCTAATTTTTCTGCTGATTTTGCCCGTTCTGGCCCTTGTAACGGTTTTATGTTCTTTCTTACAACCCGCCGAAAACCGGCTTGGCAGTCAATCCCGCACGGGAAAACCCCTTAATGGCATACCTATTGGCAGCATTAGCTGGAAAGGCAATACGGTTTATTCGACAACGGAGCTAAACAAAGCGCTGGACGTAAAACCGGGTGATTTGTACAATAAAAAAGATTTTACTGATCGCCTTTATAATCACGTCGGGACGGATGTTGCTTCGCTTTACATGGACAAAGGGTATTTGTACTTCAACGTCGAAGTGAAAGAAAACCGGATGGGCAAACTGGTAAATCTGAAGCTGACGGTTTTTGAAGGCGCCCCGGCCACCATCGGGAAAGTGACTGTGAAAGGCAATAAAAAAATATCTGCCGCTAAAATTCTCGCAGCCCTTCCCATCCAGCCGGGCGATTTATTTAGCCGCTCCAAGCTGATTAAATCGCAGCAGATTCTTGCCGAAATGGGGCCATTTAATCCGACAAAAGTTGGGATTAATCCGATTCCGAATCATCAAGCTAAAACCGTTGATCTGGAATACGTGCTGGTTGAAAAATAAGCAACAATCGACTGGCTGGGTTTTCAACCGTATCGACCGACGGCCCGGCGCTGTCAGGACTTGCGTTTGAACTTATCCCGTTGCCCTAAGTATAATCCGACCAGAACCAGCGCCGTGCCTAAAAAGGTGTAAACCGAGAGCGGTTCGTCCAGCAGAATGGAAGAGTAGGTGAAGCCAAAAATCGGGCAAAGGAATAGCCAGAGCGACGCCTTGACCGCGTCCTGGCGAACGAGGTAGAACCAGATTTGCAGCGAGATGACGGAAACGGGAATAATAAGCCAGAAAACCGATCCCCAGAACCGGGCGTCGAAATGAGTCTGTTCAAAATTGCCGAAGAGGAACGTAATGGGCATCAACAGAAAACCGCCGATCAACACCTGCCAGCCGTTGATGACCAGATTCGGCAGTTTCCACCGGAACCGCGTGTAATAAACGGTTGCGAGCGAGACGGAAATCATGCCGCCCAACAGAATGAGCAAACCGGGGATCGTGGCAAAACTTTGTTGAAGCAGCGGGTAGGTGGCCACCAGAACACCCAGCATCCCGATGCTGATTCCAGCCAATTCGTACCAGCGGACGGGCCTTTTGAGCCATAAGGCCGAAAATAATGTAATGAAAAGCGGGCTGGTGGCGGTTGACAAACTGCCAATTCCGGCGGACACCTGCCGGATGGCCAGCACGAAAGCGCCGAGGTAAATGGTCGTATTGAGCAGGGCAAAAATGGTCAGGCGTTTGAATTCGGTGTGGTTGGGCAACGGGCCGCGCTGAATTCCGTAGGCTACGGCCAGCATGAGCGGGCCCGCAATTAAAAACCGGATGTTGGCCAGTACGAGCGGATCTGCCGACAGAACACCAAATTTGGTAGCTGCGGAAGCCGAGGCCCACAAGGCGGCAAAGAGTAGGCCGAGGAGGAGGGATTTCATGCCGCAAAGGTACGGCGAAGCAGCCGTTTGTCCCAGCTGAACCTCTTATTTTCGGCTTTTGAGCCAAAAAACCGCTCGTCGCCGGGAAGGTCGTCTGTGGCGTTTCACCGCTTGCTTTTTCCGTTTCATGGAGGTGGAAGTTGGGTTCCTTGGCGGGTTCATTCAATTTTGATCCGGTAAACAACACTCATCTGATTAACCATGAAAACACTTGTGATTGGCGGTACCGGTACCGTTGGAAGTCAAATTGTTCAGGAATTGCTGCGCCACCGGCAGGATGTGCGGGTATTGGTAAAAACCGCCGAAAAGGCCGCTTTATTGCCCGACGGCGTGGAAGCCGCCATCGGCGATATGGACGAACCAGGGACCCTGCCAAAGGCATTTGAAGGCATCGACCAGGTTTTTCTGCTCAATCGCCAGAGTCCTGCTGAAGTGGCTCAGGGAACGTTTGCCGTGGCGTCGGCCAAACGGGCGGGCGTCCGTAAAATCGTATACCAAAGTATTCACAATGTGCACACGGGCGATCACATTCCGCACTTTCATACCAAAGTAGCAATTGAAAAAGCCGTCATCTGGTCGGGACTGACGTATGCGTTTATTTGCCCCAATAATTTTTATCAGAACGATTTCTGGTTTAAAGACGGGATTGTGAACCACGGGCTTTATACCCAGCCGATCGGTAGCGGAGGGTTGAGCCGGGTCGATGTGCGGGATATTGCTGAGGCCACCGCCCGGGTGTTGATGACCGACGAATTCGACGGGCAACGGGTTGCCCTGGCGGGGCCGGATGCGTTGACAGGCGATTCGACCGCGCAAATCCTGACGGAACAACTGGGCTATGAGGTTCGCTACGCCGGGAATGATCTGGAGGTTTGGGCGACGAATGCGAAACAGTGGCTGCCCGGCTGGATGGTCGACGACTGGGTCCATATGTACCGGTTTTTTCAAACGAAGGGATTAAAAGCGTCGTCAGAACAACTCGACTTGTTAACCAACCTATTGGGAAGAGCCCCCCGGTCTTATACCGACTTCGTTCGCGAACACGCCGGAGCGTTTAGCCGGGTTGGGGAATTGATCTGAAAACCAGTGCTATACAAAAAAACCGTATTCCGAAAAGGGGACTGTCACCCTTTTCGGAATACGGTTTTTGCATTGAGTCATTTCCGGAATTAGCGGCCCGGTCCTGAACTGCCGCCGATCTGGGTAACCATGCTGCTGGCAGTGAAACTGGACGATTGCGTGCCGACGGTGTACGTTCCGGCGGTGTATAACCCATTCAGGTTGGTTCCGGTGGCGACGCTGCCGCCCGTGAAAATCTTGTAGGTCTGGCTGGTTTTCAGTTTCGGACTGGAAAATAACATCGTGGTGTACGTCCGCGGAATCAGGAACGTCAGGACTTCGGCGCCGTCGTTGGACTGAATGTGGAACAACTGATTGGCCGTTCCTCCGCCGAGAACGACGGATGGCTGCGTGCTGACGCTGGCCGTTGGAACACTGGTGGCCCCGCCAATGCCGACCATGATACCACCGGTTATTTTGAACGTATTCCGGTCGCAGTCAAAGCCTTCTTCGGGAGAAGCCGCCCCAACGGACACGATTTTCCCGCCTGTCACCGTGAGGGGACCGTTGGAGTCGATGCCGTCGTTGGAGGTTGCGTACGAATAAATGGTTCCGCCGTTGATGTAGATCGCCTTGCCGGCGTTGATGCCGTCGTCGGCGGTTTTGATGGTGAAGTTTCCGTTGTTGATCGTCAGCGTACTTTTGCTCTCGATGCCCTCGCCTTTGCTCGAATTGACAATAAAAGTGCCGCCGTTGATGGTCAGATACGGGTCAATGGTAGCGTCGGTGTCATACGAAGCCGTGATTCCTTTCCCGGCCACGTTGATCGTAAATGCCCCGTTGTTGATCACAATATAGCCTTCTTCACACTGAATACCGTCGTCCGTGGCGGTGAGGTTGATTGTACCGCCGTCGGCGATGAAGGCGTCGTTCGTATGGATACCGTCGGTGACCGCACCGGTTACGGTGATCGTTCCGCTGATCACCCGGACGTAGTCGTCGGAAGCAATGGCGTGTTTGAAATTGCCTTTGACGTTGAGTGCTCCGGTTCCGCTGAAAATGAGTTGCCCTTCGCTGAAGAAAGCACCTTTCATGTCTTCCGTGCCACTGGCCGTATATTTCGAACCATCGGTCAGGGAATTGGTCGTGTTATCGGCCAGCACCACGAAGGCTCGTTTACCCGATTGAATGTTAATGGCGGGGCCGTCGGCATTCGTGATGGCGACTCCGTTCAGCGTTAGTTTGAATTTCTTTTCGCTGTAGATTTTCAATGAACCATTTGTTGTCGTACCCGACACCACATAGGCCACTTCCGCAACGGTGGCATTAATAACGACATCACCGTTGGTTTCGGTAACCGTAACGCCCTTGCCCGCCAGCGGATTGGAAATGTTGACAGAACTGCCGAAGGCAATGGTGATTGTGGACGAAAAGGTCGAATTGGCGACAAGGTCCTCCGTGTCGGCTGCTGTGCCGGTGTTGCCTTCGGCTTTGCTGGTCGTTGTCTTCACGGTGTCGATGGAAACGGAGCTGCCGGTGGTCGTTGAACTGCCGGGCGTGGTGGTGCCGCCCGGCGTCAAATCGTCGCTTTCTTTGGAACAGGAAAGCAAGGAAGCCGCTACCAGTAACTGGATGGTGAGCAGGGCAATTGACGTTCGGTTCAGCTTCTTCGTGAAAGGTTGGTTGAAATTCATGGTGGTGTCGTAGTTTACCCGGTTATTTACTGGGCAATACGCTGACAACCGGGCAAACGTTGCTGTGGTCCGGATTTTTGAGGTTAATGCGGTTTTTTTGTCGGTTAACGTACCCACGGACTTTTGCCCGTGGAATTCTAGCTACTCATTGAGTGAATCAAAACACGGACTAAAGTCCGTGGGTACGTTAAAACCCGATTTTTCCTTTCCGGCCCTGGCCGTCTTTGCCATCAACGTATTCCTTCAACTCGGCCAGTTCCTTTTCAAAACCACTGCTTAAGATCGGGAAGCGGCACCAGGTTTTGGGGTCCACGTTTTCGTCGTCAACGTGGAACGAGGGCGCATACCGCTCGCGCTTCCACTGGTTGCGGCTCCAGAGCCGGAAAAACCGGTCGACGGAGGTGTACAATTGAGCCCGGTTATACTGATTTTCAAACACCACTTCCACCTGCTGCATGACTTCTTTCGGCGACAGTTTGTCCCGAATGCCGAATTTTTCGATGGCGTTCAGGACATCGTACGGCATCAGATCCTCCTCGTCGGTCTGCTTTTGGTCGAGTGGGCGGAGTTCGGCGGTGGGCTGCAGATTATTCACTTTTTGTAAACCGGCTACTTTAATCGTGCCACCCACGCCCACGGTTTCGAGCCAGCGGAGCCAGCCGCGCAGGTAATGTTTGTCGATGCCGGCAATGGGGGAGATGCTGCCCGCCGTGTCGCCGTCCATCGTGGCATAACCCACCGACGCTTCCGAGCGGTTCGAGGTCGAGAGCAGCAGGGCGTTCTGAATGTTGGCGAGGAGCCACGCGCTCGGGGCGCGTACCCGTGCCTGAATGTTTTGCAGGGCCACGTCGTCGGTTTCCCAGCTCAATGGACGACCTAACTGGTCTTCAATCAGTTTGGTATACGTCTCCACCAAACCGTTGATATTGATGTTGTAAAACGTTGCACCAATGGATTTCGCCAGCGATTCCGCCGATTCGTAGGTGTCGGTGGAGCTGTTTTCGGTCCCCTGGTAGATGGTGGTCAGCAAAGCTCCGCAGATTTCGTCGGCGGTTTTTAGTTTCTGGATTGACTTGATGTGGCCCAGTTTCTTTTTAAAACCGTCCAACCCAATGCTTTCGTCCGCCATTCGGATCATGAGCGAAACCAGAGCCGCAATGGCCGACGAATCCGCGCCCCCGCTCAGCGACAGCACAAAACCGTGGGAGCGACTTTTGCGCAAATAATCAAACAACGCCAGTGCAACGGCCCGCGCAAATTCCTCTTCTTTCAGGTGATTGCCGTTTTCCCAGTATTCCAGTTCGGCTTTTTGCACGACCGGTTTGACAAACGGAAAATCAAACTGAGCCGCTACCCGCAGATTGGGAAACAAATACGCCAGATTGACCTTGTTCTGGGTCTGACTCAGCCGCGTATCGTCGATATCGATCACGGCGGTGATGATCAGCTGGTCGGCGTAACTGAAACGCGGTCCGGATACCAGCAACTGGCCGTTGGACGCAATCATGGCATCCCCGTCGAAAATAGCACGCCCGGATTCGTTGCCCACCAGGTTACAGTAAATGTAACTGACACCGAATGCCCGGGAACCATCGATCACAAACCGTTCGCGAACGTGCGATTTATAAAAAGAAAAATGGCTGGCACTCGGATTCAGGATAATATCGACGCCCCGTTCGTGGAGACTGCGGCCGGGTCGGTTCGAAATCCAGGCGTCTTCGCAAATCTCAAAACCGATTTTCACGCCCGATACATCGAACAAGAGGTCGCCAACCGGATAGGAAAATTCACCGATCTGAATTTCGTCGCGAACACCGGGTGTCCAGGGTTGAAACCAGCGGGTTTCGTAATGAATACCGTTGTTGGCGAGTACCTGCTTGCAGACAAAACCGAGAATGCGTTTGTTGGCGATCAGGCAGGCGGTGTCGTAGGTGCGGTTATTGGCCAGCCGCAGCGGCAAACTGACGGCCACAATAATGTCGGCGGTGTGCGGTACAATTTCCAGCAAACTTTGCTTGGCCTGCTCGATCAGTTCGTGCGAGAAGAACATGTCTTCGCAGCCGTAACCGGTGATACACAATTCAGGCAGGCATAATATGCTGACATTCTGGTTCTTTGCTTCTTCAATGGCATCGACAATAGTCCGGCGGTTGTGTTCCCAGGCCATCGGGATCTGGTTGACAACACCGGCGGCAACTTTTATGAGTTTCATGTAAAAGGGATGTCTGGTTGATCGGTTTTCAATTCATTCGGCAAACAACAACTTTTTCGGTTCAGGATAAAATCCGATCCGTAATAAAATAACGTCTCGGGGATTTTAACGGTTCACGCGATCGGAACGCCCGTTTAAACCCCTATAACACCCATTTACCCCTTTTTGATTGAACTCATGCAACCTTGTGAACCATCTTTGCATCTCCCAATCACCGACTGTAAACAACCTATACACCTGAAACATGCCTTTCCTGCCAGTCATCCCGGAAAAATTACCATCTATGTAAGATCAGGTTCTATGTAATGCATACTACTTAATTTTGCTGCGTACTCCAGGCGAAACCGGACAGTAAACAACGATTTTGACAGTAATAAGTAAACAACAACCTACTAATAGATCTCATGAAAACGTTTATCACCGCAGTGTGTACGTGGCTGGTTATGACTGCAGCCATGGCCCAAACCCCACCCAAAGGCAAGATTCGCGGACTGGTTATCGATCCCACTCAAAAACCGTCGGAATTTGTTACGATCCTGCTGCTGAAGGCCAAAGACTCGACCCTGGTCAAGGGCGTTATCACCAACGACAAGGGGCAATATGAGTTCGACAACGTGGCCGATGGCGGTTATCGGGTGGCCACTTCACTGGTTGGTTTCAAGAAAGTATACTCCGAAACGTTCGCAGTTGACGCGGTAAATGCTGAGGTTCAGGTGAAAACGTTAACGATGGTCGAGGAAGCTAAAAGCCTGAACGAGGTGAAGGTGGTGGCTAAAAAACCGTTCATTGAGCAGGAAATCGACCGAACGGTTGTCAATGTCGAAAACAGCATCGTAGCGAGTGGGAGCACCGCCCTTGAAGTGCTGGAAAAAGCGCCGGGTGTAACCATCGATCGCCAGAGCGACAACATTCAGTTAAAGGGAAAAGGGGGTGTTATCGTCATGATCGACGGCAAGCAGACCTACCTTTCGGGTCAGGAAGTGGCCAATCTGCTGAAAAACACCCCGAGTGATAACATCGAGAAAATCGAGATCATCACCAATCCATCATCCAAATACGACGCAGCTGGCAATGTGGGAATCATCAACATCCGGATGAAGAAGAACAAGAATTTCGGTACCAACGGAACGGCGATTGCCGGGGTGGGGTACGGCCGGTTTGAGAAAGCCAACGCCAGCCTGAACCTGAACCACCGCGTCGGAAAAATCAACGCATTTGGCAATTACAGCTACTTTCACAACCGTCGTTTTCAGGAAAACAGCCTGGATCGGATCATTCCCTACAACGGAAAAATCACCTATTTCGATCAGTCATCGTACCGTCCAAACCGCTTCGACGGGCACACGTTCCGGACGGGTGTTGATTATTTCATCAATAAGAAAAGCACGATCGGTGTGCTGGCGACCGGTTTTATCAACGACTGGGAACAACCCAACGGGGTGAATCACTCGGTGATCAGCAATGAGCTACACCAGATTACGCTGAAGCCAACAACCGAAGTTACGGTAAAAAACAAGTGGTCGAACGTGACGGGGAACGTAAACTACAAGTATGATTTTGACGGCAAAGGGCGCGAATTTACCAGCGACCTGGACTACTCCCGGTTTATCGGGCAATCGGATAATAACCTGAGCACGACCTACACCAATGCCAACGACAGCATAGTTCAGCCAACGGCCATTGTTCGCAACAACATGCCTTCGACGATCGACATCTGGGCCTTCAAGTCGGATTATGTCCATCCCACAAAGATCGGGAAGTTTGAAACCGGTATCAAAACCAGCTTTGTCAATTCAGACAACAACCTGACCTACGAAGATTACGTCGATGGTCGCTGGGTTTTTAATCCGAAGCAAAGCAACCAGTTTAAATACACCGAAAATATCAACGCGGTTTACGCGAATTTTTCCGGGAAACTGTACCGAAAAACCACTATTCAGGCGGGGCTGCGGCTGGAGAATACGCACTCGCGGGGTAATTCCGTTACGCTTAATAAAATTGTGGACCGAAACTATACTAATCTGTTCCCGACGCTGTTCTTATCACAACAGCTCGATACAAACAACGTGCTGAACCTGTCCTACAGCCGCCGGATTGATCGCCCGAATTATCAAAATCTGAATCCATTCCGGTTTTATCTGGATCCCTATACGTACCAACAGGGAAATCCGTACCTGAAACCGCAGTTTACGAATTCGTTTCAGTTGACTCACGTGTACAAAGGTAGATTCTCCACCACGTTGGGGTACAGCCGGACGACTGACGTGATTGTGAATGAGGTGCCGGGTCAGATTGCCGAAGACAACATCACGTTTGTTACCACCGACAACCTGGCCACGCAGGACAATGTGAACCTGACGATGAGTTTCCCGGTGACGGTGACCAAGTGGTGGAACATGCAGAACAATATCGGCGTGAATTACAACAAGTACGATTCGCCGTATTTAGGAGCACAGTACAACGTTAGTTTCGCGTCTTACAACGTGTATACTTCCCAGAACTTTGTGTTACCGAAAGGTTTCAGCGCGGAACTGGCAGGGTGGTATAATTCAAAAAATGTGTACGGTTTTTACCGGACGCAGCCGATGGGCGCTTTTAGTCTCGGTGTTCAAAAGACGTTGATGAACCGGAAAGCAACCTTGAAACTGAATGTAAATGACCCGTTCTGGCTGAATAAATTCGAAGGGAAAGCCACGTATCAGGATATTAATTTCCGGGTTCGGGCGCGTTGGGAAAGCCGGATTGCCCGACTGACGTTTACGTATCGGTTCGGGAACCAGAACGTGAAAGCCGCCCGTCAGCGGAGCACCAGCACGGAGGCCGAGCGAAACCGGGCCGGTGGGGGCAACAATTAAATAAAAGTTAAATAAAGCAAACGGCGGATGAATTTCCGTTCACCCGCCGTTACTTTAATAGATAATTAGTTTAGGTTAAGAAAGCAGAAAGCCATTCCCACATTGAGGAGTGGCTTTTTTGATTTTTAAAAATACGGTAACATTCTCCAAATTCAAAATACTATTTGGTGACATCGTGTAGATACATTTAATAAATTTGCATCACATGAAGGGTATTTATTGAAAAGTCATAAAAAAAGGTCACTTTTTGTGACCTTTTTTGTGATTATCTAAATGATATTTAGTATCCAACTAATTGCAATGATTAGCCCAAAGCCGCCACTCCCGGCAAGGTTTTGCCTTCCATGTACTCCAGCAAAGCTCCACCACCCGTAGAAACGTAACTCACGCGGTCGCCATAACCGGCGTTGTTGACCGCCGATGCCGAGTCGCCACCGCCGATCAGCGAGAATGCATCGTTTTCTTCCGTCGCTTTTACCACCACATCCGCAATGGCGTTGGTACCGATCGCGAAATTCGGGAATTCGAACACGCCCATCGGTCCGTTCCAGAGGATGGTTTTCGATTTAGACAGCACATCGCTGAATAAGGCAACGGATTCAGGACCGATATCCAACCCTTCCCAGTCGTCCGGAATCTCACCGGTTTTCACCGTCTGGCGGTTTGCATCGTTGGAAAAACCGTCGGCAATGACGTTATCGACCGGCAAATACACCTGAACGCCTTTGGCTTTGGCCTTTTCAAGCAGTTCGAGCGCCAGATCCTGTTTGTCGGCTTCGAGCAGGGATTTACCGATTTTACCACCTTGAGCCTTCGTGAAGGTGTAGGCCATGCCACCGCCGATGATCAGGTTATCGACTTTATCCAGTAACTTCTCGATGATCAGGATTTTATCCGAAATCTTGGCACCTCCCATGATGGCCGTGAACGGGCGATCCGCATCTTCCAGAACGCGCTGGGCGTTGTCCAGTTCGGCCTGCATGACGTAACCGCAGACTTTATCCGTAAAAAACTGCGCAATGACCGCCGTGGATGCGTGGGCGCGGTGGGCCGTTCCGAACGCATCATTTACCCAGACATCGCCGAGTTTTGACAATTTTTCGGCAAAGGCAACGTCTCCTTTTTCCTCTTCCTTATAAAACCGCAAATTTTCGAGCAGCAATACTTCGCCCGGTTTTAACGCATCGGCCTGTTCTTTGGCGGATTCGCCAATGCAATCGTCGGCGAATTTCACCGAAACGCCCAGCATAATGGATAAGGGGCCAACCAGGTGTTTTAGTGAAAATTTATCTTCAGGACCGCCTTTGGGCCGACCCAAATGCGACATCAACACGCACGAGCCACCATCTTTCAGAATTTTGTTGATCGTCGGCAGAGTGGCTTTCATACGGGTGTCGTCCGTAATTTCGAACTTACTGTTCAGTGGAACATTGAAATCCACCCGAATCAGGGCGCGTTTACCGGAAAAATTATAAGAATCTAAAGTTTTCATACGACAGATTTCCTGTTAGTTGGCAAAATCCGCCCGAACTTAGGGGTTTTTAGGCAAACGGAACAATTGCACGATCAGCTTGTTGGATTTGTACTAATTTTACGTGTATAGTTCCAATTTCTAGCGTCTTTGAACGGGAAACCGGAATTTTCATTGGTTATTTTCCGGTTCCCAAAACCGCTACCGACGTCTTCAAATACTGATCGAACCACTTCAGATACCGGTCGAACCGGTCGGTTTGGTAACTCGGCACCGAAAGACCGTGAAACTGGCCGGGATACACAATCAGTTGTGCCGGAACACCCAATGACTTGAGTGCCTGATACATCTGCTCACTTCCGGCAATCGGCACGTTAAAATCCTTTTCTCCGCCCATAAACAACGTCGGCGTTTTGATGCGGTCGGCTTTCAGGAACGGATAAGAAACTTTCAGCCACTTATCGGTATTCTTCCAGGGGAGCCCCAGTTCGCTTTCGTATTGTGTAACGTACTGATCGGAACCGTACATGGTCAGTTGCAGCGAACTTCCGGCTCCGCTCGCGGCCGCCTTAAACCGCTGATCGGTGGCGATGGTGTAATTGGTCAGAATGCCGCCGTAGCTCCAGCCGCCGATGCCCAGCTTCGCCGGATCGGCAATACCGTTGGCCACCAGATAGTCGGTAGCGCCCAGAATATCAGCTACTTCCTTGTTGCCCCAATCGCCATAAATGGCTTTGCAAAACGCCAGACCTCGTCCACTGCTGCCCCGGTAATTGACGCCCGCAACCACATACCCGCCACCGGCCAGCAACTGCCGGGAAAGATCGAAACCAAAATTGTCCTGCCCAACCGGACCGCCGTGGATGAACAGAATCGTCGGGGATTTCTGCCCGGCCGGAACGTTGGCGGGGCGGAACAGCATGTTTTCGACCTGCGTGCCGTCTTTGCTCCGGGACGTAAATCCTTCAACCGAAGCCAGTGTTAAGGGAGCCACGAAAGCATCCTGAAAGGTGGTCAACCGGCGGGTTTCACCGTTTTCGACGGCGTAAATTTCCGTCGGCAGTTGCGGTTTGCTCATCAGCGTTGCCCAGCCGCCCTTGGAATTTTGTTCCAGGTCGGCAAAAGCGAGGTCGCCACCGGCCAGGCGGTTTAGTTTGCCCGATGCCAGATCGTACGCGCCGACGTAAGTCCGGCGGTCGTCGTCGACCAAAACCGCTATCGATTTGCCATCGGGCGACCAGCGCGGGTTTCGAACCGGCCGATCCAGGGCAACGGATACCAGTTTGGGCTCACCGCCACTGGCCGAAATCACCGACAAAACCGGCTGGTCGTACATGATAAAATTGGTCGCAGCCGTCGAGCGCAGATAGGCAATTTGGGCACCATCCGGGCTCCAGACCGGGTTATTATCGGAACCGCCCCAGGTCGTCAGTTGCTTCATTGGGGCTTTGGCACGGGCTTCGATCACGTACAGATCGGTATTTTCGTTCTTGTCCGGATCGGAAGTCCGGTTGCTGACAAACGCAATCTGCCTGCTGTCGGGCGACCAAACCGGCGAGGTTTCGTCGTAACTGCCGGTCGTGAGCGTATCGAGTTTTTTGGTTTCAACGTTGAACAGATACAGGTGGGCCGCCCGGCGGTCGAGGTAACCTTTGGTGTCTTCCTTGAAATGATAGCGATCGATGACGTACGGTTTTCGGATTTTGGTTTTCGCGGAGTCTGAATAATCTTTATCGCGGATGACGAGTGCAATGGATTTACCATTGGGCGCCCACTCGTAAGCTTCCAGATCGCTTTTCAGGTCGGTCAGTTTTTTGCCTTCGCCACCGCGCCGGTCGAGGAGCCACAACTGGCCGTCTTTATCGCCGTTGCGGGTGGCCACAAACGATAGATAGCGGCCGTCCGGACTCCAGCGGGGCGACGACTCGCCGTCGGGGCTGCTCGTCAGTTGAACCGTCTGCTTGCCGTCCCAACTCACCATCCAGATATCCGTATTTCGTTTGTCTTTCTCTTTATCGACCGTCGAAAGCGTAAACGCCACCCACGATCCTTCGGGCGAAACCTGCGGATCGGCGATGTTCTGCAATCTCAGAATGTCGGAGGGTTGAATCGGGCGTTTGACGGGAGGTTGAGCCAGCACAGAGCCGGTCAGGAACAGGCCGAGGAAAATGGATTTCATGGTTTGTTTTGAAGAGGAATAAGCCCATGAAGATACAAAAAGTTTGGAAATGGTTTTATTTTGCAGCCATTACCCCACAAATCGAGAAACATTCCTGACCGTTCAATGACTACGACTCGCTTCTTCCAAATCTGTATCCTTTTCTTTTTGATTCACCAAACCGTTCGGGCGTCCAAAGTGGATACCGTGGAAACGTACAGCGCGTCCATGAAGAAAACCATCAAAGCGGTGGTAATTACGCCGGATTCGTATTCGAGTGGGCAGGAGTTTCCGGTGGTCTATGTCCTGCACGGCCACGGTGGTAACTACAGCGATTGGGTGAAAAAAGCGCCCTCCATTCACAAAGCCGCCGACACCTATCAATCGATCATTGTTTGCCCCGATGGCAATGTCTCCAGCTGGTATTTCGACAGCCCCGTCGATCCGTCGTCGCGGTACGAAACCTATGTTTCCGGCGAACTGGTGTCGTGGGTGGATAGTCACTACAAAACCATCAAAAACCGCACGGGCCGGGCGATTACCGGTTTGAGCATGGGTGGTCACGGAGCATTGTACCTGGGATTCCGGCATCAGGATGTGTTTGGGGCCGCGGGCAGTATGAGCGGGGGCGTCGATATTCGCCCTTTCCCGAACAACTGGAACATGGCGAAATGGCTGGGCACCTACGCCCAGAATCCCGAACGCTGGAACCAGAATACCGTTATCAACCTGCTCCATCTGCTGACGCCCAACTCCCAGGCACTGATCATCGACTGCGGAACGGAGGATTTTTTCTTTCGGGTCAACTCAAATCTGCACCAGAAAATGCTGGACATGAACATCGCCCACGACTTCATCACCCGCCCTGGCGCCCACAACTGGAATTACTGGAACAACGCCATCAACTACCAGCTGCTGTTCATGCGGGCGTATTTTGATAAGAAGGGGTGAGGGTATACGGTTTTCGGTAAACTGAAAACCGTATACTATAACTTATTGCCCGTCTACAAAATGCTGCATCGCCTGGCACAAAAACCGGGCGAAGTCGGGATTGGGCACGCCGTTCTGGCTGGTGTAGCGCGGGTCATCGACATACAACTGACCGAGTCCGCGGTAAGCCGCCAGCGGGTCGCCGTTGCCGACGGATGGCCCCCACATTTTCCGAATGAAAGCATAGTGCCGGGCAATCTGTTGCTGAACGGCCGGGTCGGTTGGATCTTTGTGCATGAGTCCGGCCAGCGTACCGGCAATTTCCTCGCCCTCGGCTTTGACCTGCGCCAGTTCGTCTTTGCTTAATTTACGGAGCTTGTTTTCCGATTCTACCACGACCTTTTCGCCGTATTTGGCGACGGCTTCCTGCCGGTAAGCTTCCGCGGTTTCTTTCGGGAAACCGGCGTATAATTCTTCGTCTGTTACCATGATTTGTTCTCCTTTTAGTTTTGAAATGGTTTTGTCAATCGTACTCAGCAAGGTTGTGAGCCGGTCCCGACGATCTTTCAGGGCGGTTTTGTGACTTTTCAGCGCAACCACCAGATCGAAATCGGGGTCGTCGAGAACCTGCCGGATTTCCAGCAACGGAAAATCCAGTTCCTTGTAAAAGAGAATCTGCTGCAGTCGGATTAACTCTTTCTCGCCGTAAAGCCGGTACCGGGCTTCCGTGCGAACGGACGGTTTTAGCAAACCCAGGCGGTCGTAATGATGCAGCGTGCGCACGCTGACTCCCGCCAGTTTTGCCAGTTGTTTGACCGAATAGGTTCTCATACTCATTGCGTTACTGCTGTTGACGTTGTAAATGTAGGCTATGACGTAAGGGGAGAGTCAAGAAAAAAATGAAGTTTTTTTAAACTTTGCCGTATTTTACCGCAGTTATTGACGCCATTGGAAAACCGCACCCCCATTCCCGACCTGATTCGACTGGCCACCACAACCGCCGATGTTGACACGTTACTGCAGATGATGGAAACGTTTTGCCACCATTTCAGCTATCCGTTCGACCGTCCGCTCCGGCAACAACTTATTCGGCAAATGCTGGAAAATCCGTCGCTGGGCTCGCTCTGGCTGGTGGTGGACGAAAACCGCCCGGTGGGGTATGTGGTGCTGACGTATGGTTTTGCCCTGGAGTTCGGCGGAAAAACCGCTCTGGTGGATGAATTGTTTATTGAAGAAGGCCACCGGGGAGGAGGGAAGGGACGCACGGTTTTGCAGCAGATTCAGCAAACCGCCGACGAACTGGGCGTTTCGGTCATTCTATTACAAACGGAAAAATACAATCCCCGCGCCAAACGACTGTACGAATCGATCGGCTTCGTCGATCAGGAGCGCAGTACGCTGATGTGGAAGAGACCTAATTAAGGTGTACGGTTTTCAGTTTACGGTTTTCGGTGCGGTTCCCCGCCAGGACTGACGCGTTAGCCACCGTAAACCGAGAACCGTAAACTGAAAACTGTAAACTTATTTCAACCAATGAAATTCTTTGTTCCGTCTACCAAAAATCCCGAAGAGGCTGAGAAAGTGCATGGCATTTTGCGGAAGTCCATGCTGAAACACCGCTACGAAACCACGGATCTGCGCATTTATTCGATTACGTTCGACGACAACGGATTCAGCCTGACCGAAACCGTCGGCAAACCGTCGGAGACGTCCGGCGAAACGATTGTCGCCATTTTCCAATCCGGTGATCTGTACCTGATTTGCACCAATAACCGGGGGGTGCTGCGTGGCATGCCCATGATTGCGGGCGAATGGGCCGTTACGAATGTGGAGTTGTTTGAAGCAGAAGCGTAAACGATCCGTCAATAAAATCGGGCCTTTCCTGCTTTTGCACTCGCTATGGCAGAATAAGGCACTGATACCCGAAAACCGTCTCTATGTCTCTTGGCTCTACTCTTTGTGCTCACTTTTGAAACCCATCATAATACGCTACCACATCAACCAATTGATTGACATCGAGTTTACGCTGGGTAATATAGTTATCTAACTGGCTGGTAGGGTCTTTCAGAACGCCGAGGACGGATTTTCGGGACAGGTTCACGACCCGGAGTCGTTCATTGTTCCGCTGAATAAAGTAGGTTTTGCTGTTGATAAAAGTCCCGTCGAATGATTGCTCCAGGGAGTAGGCATCTCTTTTTACGACGCTCAGATTGCTGCGAATTTGTTTCAATAACCGGGTTTTTCCGGCATACAAAACCATGTAATACACGCGGCTGGTCTTGCTGCCTTTGTCGCGGAGCTGGCTGGTAAACCGCATGTCATGGATGGTGAACGCTTCCGGCTGCACTTCATATTCCTGCTCGTCCCCTTCAAACCGGCATTTGACCACGTTGGTCGCAATGTTGAAGGCAATCTGACACGGAATCGGTTTTTTCGGATCGCCCGATTCCAGCGTTCCGTCCTGCCAGATCGGATACGTCAGGTATTCGCTGCCCAGAAAAGTAACCTGCGTCAGCGCCTGGCTGCGGTCGGGCCGATTGACTAATAAACCGTTTTTGGGGGCGTAAAACTGGCAGGTCGTTATCACCCGGTTTTTGGCATCCTGCGAAACGACACACTGGCTGTGTGCTACAGAACTCAGCAAGGTAACCAACCCACTTAATAAGGCCGAACGGTATTTCATAGGGGCAGGGTCAATGGAGTCAATACCCAGCAATACGGTTTTTATTTCCAGCCTAAGTTACACATAAAACACCATTTCTTTTTAGCAAAATGGACGCTTTTTTGAGCAATTGGGCAAACGGTACTACAAATCGGGTAAACGCAACGGGCGTTTTGGAGCTGCGGTATCGTTTGGGTAATTAGTGCTTTGCCGGTCAGTCAAAACCTTGTCCGCTTACTCAAAACTCCTGACAATGAATGAATTTGATGATCTACTTTGCGTTGGATGCTGGCGGATGCGTGTCTGCTAAAATCCATTTTTACATTCCATACCACTAACTTCTATCCAAATGAAAGGCGAAAAGTTTTTTATCGACGACAATCGTGTCCCTGCGGAATTTTCGGCAAAACGGTTTGGCCGTTTTCTCACCAGTGAGCAATCCCAACGGCAGAAAGAAGAGGCCCGTCTGGAGCGTGCTCTGCACACGTTGCAGGAAAAATACCGTGCGGAAGAAATGAAACTGATCGGGTCGGAAATGCGGGAAAAGCTGACGGAATACACCCGGAAAAACCGTCGTCCGGACCCCAAGCCGGGCGAAGATTCCCGGCTGCTGGAAAGCGGTTTTCTGGCGGAAGAACGGTGTCGGCAACGGATCCAGTCGCTCCGGTTTGCGCAGGATGTCAAGCTGGATCTGAATGGGTTGGTCAAACTTCGCCGGGCGGCCAGTCTGGAATTTGAAAAATTGATCAAGCCGGTTGAGTCGGCGACGCACCGGACAACGGTTGAACAGCCGGAGCAGGCGGTTTTTAACGAACCGTTCGTTTTGCCGCATCCCAATCCGTTGGTCAGCGAGGCAACTTTTTTCCCTAATTATCCGGGTTGGTGGGATCGCAGCGCCCAAAACAGTGCTTCGGGCGACGGACAGATCAAACGGAACGACAGCTATTTGTGGTGGGACGCTTCCCGTTCGGGGAGCTGCATTCATTCGAAAAACAAGGATGCGGGCGATTTCGATTACCTGATGTCGCACCGCGAAAACGGTTTTCTGGTGCCGTTCAAAACGACGCAAAACGGTATTTTGCGGATTCGATTCGATGTGGAATGTGCGTTTTCGCAACATTGCCTCGAAACCTGGGATGAATGGGGCTGGTCGGATTACACGGCCTGGACGAACGAAGCCGCCGTGGCGAGTGTGTTCTGGAAATGGGAGGACGTGACTCCGGCAACCGAATCGGTGGATTTGCATTTTGTGTGGGGACTGGACGGACACGGTGATGGGGAGAGTTCGCCGGGCGTGGTGTATCCCGTTCCGGCCGCCCAGCTGCGCACCCTGACGGTGTACACCAATATGTCGTTCCCGGCCAATGTCAACCTTTGGATTTATATTGGAACCAAGCAGCGGTTTTACGGCATCATCAACGACGTGAGCATCAACACCTTCGTCAATGCGGGCTGGTACATCCGACGGATTCAGGTGAATTCGATTTAGCGGTTTTGGTAAAATTTTGGACGCCGAATGGGTTAGTACCTTTTAGGAGGGACTTTAACCGTTCGGCGTTTAACGGTTTTTCCACTTTAGGTTTCTGCTGTACTAAACCCGCCACACCTTTTTCAGGGTGAAATACCACCGGTAGCCGGGGCCTCACATCGCGTTCATTGCCAGTTTTTTACACGAATGAAATAGGGGCGATACCGATCTGCGCTGCCCGGATGATTGAAATGATCGGCAAAATCGTTTGCATTGATGCAGTACGAAATCAGCAGGTCGCCATTTCGCGACAACTCGGGGTGTACCAGGGCGTTGTAAGTAATCACTTTGCCCGTGCCCTGCTCCGGAGGAACGGTGTAAAGGACCCGCTTGGCGGTCCAGGGACCAATCGGACTGTTCGACTCCGACAGAAATAACCGCCGGCCGAAAACGATTTCCTGCGTGAACAAATAGTATTTGGAACCCTGCCGAAACACGCTGAACTGGTCGGAAGCATCCTTATAGATCGAATGATCCGCTGGTTGGTTTCCCCATTGGCTACCGTTCCAAAATTGCCAGGTCGCGGTCAGATTTCCTTTCGGAGCGCGGGCGACGACAACATTCGTTGTGAGGTTTCCATGAATTACGCCATAGATGTAGATATAACCGTCAGCCGCTTCACAGAGAGCACCACCGTATCCCCACTTTCCCCGGTATTTGTTGGCAATGATTTTTTCGATGGCGCCCGTCTTTGGGGAGCAGATGGCAATGTCAATCGACTCATTCGTAAAATCCCAGGAACCTGACCCGGTTTTTTGGATATGACTCAGCACGACTTGCAGCTTCCGGTCGTGAACCGTTGCATCCAACGGCCAATACCAGTCGTTGCCGCCTTTTTGCTTCGCGTGAACAAAATAGCTTTGTCCCGCCGTAGCGGTTTTCGCCCCCTGGTTCAGCGTTTGAAAACTGTCGAATGTTTCGCCCTGCTGAATCATCGCCGAGTTCCGAACCATGACGTTCTGATTGGATAAACGCGTGCGGTCCGGTTTGACCAGACCCAGAAACGTATCGCCGAATGTCCAGAAAATCCGACCGTCGGGCAGGAGCGTGGAGTAAACCCCGTCACCACCGTTCCAGGCAGTGTTGCGGGTGAAAAACGAGTTGTATTGCGAATCAACCTGGACTTCCGGCTCGGAAACCGCTCTTCTTTCTACAGGTCCGGTAGCCCAAAAAAGCGCTGGTTGACTGGCGAGCAAGCCTGTCAGCAGGCTGAGAAATAAGAAAACCGTGTTATTCATGGGGGAGGGGCATCAGAGCAAAAGAAGCAAACCGGCGGGTAAAGTTACTTATTTAGGACGTCGATTATTAAAATCCTTCGTAGCTGGAATGCCAACCAAGAATGCCTCCAGCGGGTGCCACGGAACCTATACCTATCAGCCTGCACCTGTATAAAATGGTTGCAAATCAACCACTCGGTCGGCTTGTTGGGCAGTAGACGTACCTATTCTGAGACGATACCAATCGCCGAGCCAAGCGAAAAAAAAGATGACTCCAAACAAAGGGAGCCAAAAGCGTTGAGTTCCATCAGAAACGGCTTGGACAAGTACCTTATCCCCGAAAAGTAAAAAAGCCCTCCACATTGCTGCAGAAGGCTTTTCGTGAACCCGAAGGGACTCGAACCCCTATCGTCGGTACCGGAAACCGAAATTCTATCCATTGAACTACGGGTCCATTCGCGGGCGGATGCCCGTTTCGGGTTGCAAATATAGTGATTGTTACTCCGTTTTCACAAGCCGGTTTTTTCTTTTTTCTTCTTTTTTCCTGTTAAACAGCCCCCATTGCCCTTTGGGCCTGCTGCGTCACACCCCATGCTCCGCGCCTTTCACGCTCATTCACAGCAACTTCATGGTTTCATAATCGCCAACGGCATTCAAATATAAAAAATGAATCAGTAGGCCGTTGATGTTGGTAATGAGTTTGTGGGCTTCGGGCAGCGTCGTTACAGCCGTCGTAATTCGCTCAAATTCCGACGCTACTCCCATGTCTTTGTGGTGGAAATCCAGGATCTGCTGACGCGGCATTTCGCGCTCCACGTAGAAATAATGCATGGCTTCGTCGCTCGTGCCGGTGCTCGGAAATAACAGGCGGTTATTGAGTCTGGTCAGTTCCTCCGGTTTGAGAGCCAGGCCAATTTCCTCGCCGACCTCGCGGGCCGCCACCTCCTGCGGATCGTCGGTGGTATCGACCATACCCGCGGGGTGTTCGTACGTGTGGGAACCATCGCAGATGCGCCGTTGCCGAACCAGCACTACGTATTTCTCTTTCGTATCCTGATCGATCAGACACACCAGCACCGAAACGGCGTGGCCCTTCAGAAACAGCGCGGGTGGAATTTTATCCCCTTCGGGCGTGTTGGCGTCCACTTCCAGCATCGCAAAAAGCACCTCACCATTGTGCCGGTGGCGGACGTAAAATTCATGGATATGGTTAATAACCAGTCCGTTTGTTTCGGCCTGTTGTTGCCAGAACCGGAATTTCGGTGCATCGGCAAGCAATTCTTTTTTCATATGCATTCGTTTTGGAGCGATTGATTTTCGGGATCGGCCTTTCTCAGCGAATCCGGCAACGCAAGTAACAAACCTTTTTTAAAGTCTACTCATTTTTAATTCCGGGAGCACTTTTCGCCCCTGGCTGCCGCGGCTTTGAAACAAAAATGAGTTGTTTTTGCAAAAACCGGTTTAAATCGGGGGGCAAATTTCGGAAACGTGTATATTTGCCATTCGCCATAGCTTGTAGTTTACAGATTCAATGACGTATTGTTTAGGTATCAAAGTAGCCTCCGGCTTAGTCGCCATTGCCGACACCCGACTTACCTCCGGCTCCGAAGTTTCGAGTAATCGAAAAATTTCGGTTCATGAACTGGAAAATCATTCCCTGTTTATCATGACCTCCGGTCTGCGCTCCGTCCGCGACAAAGCCATCACCTATTTTCGGGAGGTGATCGGAGAGAAAGACCGCTCGTTCAACAAGTTATACAAAGCCGTTAACGCGTTTGGCGAACAAGTCAGGCGGGTCGCCATTGAAGACAAAGCGGCCCTGGAAGCCTCGGGAATGCATTTCAACCTCAACGCCATCGTGGGCGGGCAACTCGAAGACGACGAGGAACATAAGCTGTTTTTGCTATATCCGGAAGGCAACTGGGTGGAAGTGGATCAGGGTTCGCCGTTTAAAATCATCGGGAATTCGGGCTATGGAAAACCGCTGTTGTACCGGAATCTGACGTACGAATCCTCGCTGCAGGATGCGTTGAAAATGGGTTTTCTGGCGTTCGATGCCACGCGGGTGAGTGCAAATGACGTGGATTATCCGCTCGACGTGGTGGTTTACGAGAAGGATAGTTTTCATTTTGCCGAACACCGGCTCGAAAAAGAGGACATGGAAGCGGTTTCGAACCAGTGGAGCGCGTTACTGAACAATTCGGTTCGTAAACTTCCAACCGCCTGGATGAATCCCATTTTTAATAAAATAGTTTAATTCGGAATGCACTTGACGTAAACTTTTCCACACTTCGATGAAACTTCGGGTCAGTCATGAACTCCGGTATGATTATTCCGCAGCGGTTTCGCTGGAACCGCACACCTTGTATTTGTACCCCAGAATTTACCCGCACCAGCGGTTGATAAATTTCGAGCTGCATGTTGATCCCAAACCCAGCAAACTGGTCAACAACGTCGATATTGAAGGCAATACCCAGCAGGTGATTTACTTCAACAACCCCACCGATTCGCTGATTGTCAGGGCCGAAACGGAGGTTGAGTCGGATTTGTACAACGCCTACGATTTTTTCCTGTTTCCGTTCGAGACGCAGCGAATTCCGTTCACCTATCCCGACGCCGACCGGAAATTGCTCGAACCATATCTCGAACGGACGGCGGTAACGACGCTGATCGAACAATATGCCCGGCAGATTGCGTCGGAAGCCAAATGGCAAACCGTGCCGTTTCTGTCGCACCTTGCTACGACGATCCGCAACAATTTTGCGTATGAAGTCCGGGAAGAAGGTCCGGCAACTTCCGCCGAACTGACCCTGATTTCGCGCAAAGGTTCGTGCCGTGACTATTCCGTGTTATACATTGCGGCCTGTCGAAGTCTGGGCATTGCGGCCCGGTTTGTCAGCGGGTATCTCTACGGCGATCCGATGCAGGAGCACGAGCTCCACGCCTGGGCGGAAGTCTACCTGCCCGGTGCGGGTTGGCGCGGTTTCGATCCGACCGAAGGCTCGGTAGTCATCAATCACCATGTTTTTCTGGCGGCTTCGCTTTTCCATGACCGTCTGTCTCCGCTGACCGGTTCCTTTCGGGGACAAGCCCGTTCGACGATGACGGTCGCGCTTTCGATTACCGGATCAGAATAGTCAGCAGATCGGAAAAAGGAATTATATTTGTTTTCAATTCAAGAATTGGGGAGCTGGGCCTTCAGCTACGGGATCGAATCGGCTGATTTTCCCTACTCCTCAACTCCTATTCTCTCTTCAACGTGGCATTAATAAAGTCGATTTCCGGAATTCGTGGAACAATTGGTGGGCGTAGTGGCGATGGCCTTACACCTTTGGATGTGGTAAAGTTTGCGGCCGCCTTTGGACAATGGATTCGAAACCAGCATCCGGATAATCGGACAATCGTAATCGGGCGGGATGGTCGGTTATCGGGCGAAATGGTTTCGAAACTGGTATCAGCAACGCTGCAAGGCCTGGGGCTGAATGTGATTGATCTGGGTTTATCGACCACCCCAACCGTTGAGCTGGCCGTCACGGGTGAGAATGCGGCCGGAGGTATTATCCTGACTGCCAGTCACAACCCGATGCAATGGAATGCGCTCAAGCTACTCAACGAAAAAGGCGAATTCATTTCGGAAGAAAACGGCGCCGAAGTGCTGGCGTTCGCCGAATCGGAAGCGTTCGATTTTGCAGATGTCCGGAAACTCGGAAGTTACCGGACCGACACTACCTGGTTGCAAAAGCACATTGATGCCATTCTGGCTCTGCCGCTGGTCGATAAAGAAGCCATTGCCGCCCGGAAATTCAAGCTGATTGTCGATGCGGTTAACTCCACCGGCGGTATTATCGTGCCGATGCTGCTCGAAGCCCTGGGCGTCGAAACCGTTCACCGGTTACACTGCGAACCGACAGGTCATTTTGCGCACAATCCCGAACCGCTGCCCGAAAACCTGCGGGACATTATTCTCGAAATCAAGAAAAACGAATACGACCTTGGCATTGTGGTGGATCCGGATGTCGACCGGTTGGCGCTGATCTGCGAAGACGGATCCCCGTTTGGTGAGGAATACACCCTGGTGGCCGTTGCGGATTATGTCCTGAAAAACCGCTCGAAAGATTTACAACCGGGCAATACGGTTTCAAACCTTTCGTCGACGGTGGCGCTGCGGGATGTAACCCAGAAATACGGCGGCAAGCATTCGGCTTCAGCGGTCGGTGAAGTCAACGTTGTTGAAATGATGAAGGAAGTTGATGCGGCAATTGGTGGCGAAGGCAACGGAGGCATCATTTACCCCGACCTGCACCTGGGCCGTGATGCGCTGGTGGGCATTGCGCTCTTTCTGACGCACCTGGCTAAATTCGGCAAATCGGCGTCGATGCTGCGCCGGACTTACCCGAACTACTACATCTCCAAAAACAAAATTGAACTGACGCCCGATATCAACGTCGATGCGGTTTTGGAACGGATCAAGGCCAAATACGCCAAAAATCCAATCAATACCATCGACGGCGTCAAGATCGAGTTCGATAAAGAATGGGTTCATTTGCGCAAATCGAATACGGAACCCATCATCCGGATTTATTCCGAATCGGATACACTGTCGACCGCGGATTACCTTGCCAACAAGATCATTTCGGATATTAAAGAAGTGATTGCGGATAAACGGTAGACCCTCGTTTAAGGTCACGATAGAAAACCGCAACCCGGTTTTAACCAGCGCGGGAAGTAAGTTCTGATTCTTTTGCAGAACTCACTTCCCGCATTTTTGTGTTTATCCGGCTACCTACTGGTAACATTGAGTCGCATCGGAATTGGCGTTCCTGCTAATTTTGTACCTTTGTGGCCATTACACAACATCACATGCACGTATATTTTGATAATGCAGCGACCACCCGTCTCGACCCGGAGGTGCTGGAAGCCATGCTCCCGCTGATGACCGAGGAGTTTGGCAATCCGTCGTCGATTCACTCCCACGGACGGAAAGTTCGGACGGCGTTGGAAAGGGCCCGAAAAACCGTCGCAACGCTGCTTCATACCTCTCCCGCCGAAATTTTCTTTACGTCCGGTGGCACTGAAGCCGATAACACCGCCATCCGCAGTTCCATCGAGACCTACGGACTGACCCACGCCATTACCTCCCCGCTCGAACACCATGCCGTTCTTCATACGCTCCAGCACCTTGATAAACAGGGTATTGTTCAATTAAATCTGGTGGAGGTAGACGACGAAGGACGCATCGATCTGGCGCATCTGGAAGCCTTGCTGAAGGCCAATCCGACTACACTGGTGTCGCTGATGCACGGCAATAACGAGATCGGTAACCTGCTCGATCTGGAAACCGTGGGTGCTCTCTGCCGGGAACACCAGGCGGTTTTTCATTCCGATACGGTGCAGACAATGGGCCACTATCGCCATGATTTACAGCAGCTTCCGGTCGATTTTGTGGTGGGTGCCGCTCATAAATTTCACGGCCCGAAAGGCGTCGGGTTTCTGTACGTCAATGCCAACACCAAATCCGGTCGTGGGGCTATTCACCCCTTCATTCACGGCGGTTCGCAGGAGCGCAACATGCGCGGAGGAACGGAAAACGTCTACGGGATTGTGGGCCTGGCCAAGGCGCTGGAGATAGCCTACCGCGAGATGGAAAGCCACCGGCAATACATTGAAAGTCTGAAGAACCGGATGATCACCCAACTCCGCGAACGGCTGGACGGCGTCTCTTTCAATGGGCTGTCGGCGAGCCTGTCCGAGAGTTTGTACACGGTTTTGAACGTTAGCCTGCCCGCGTCGGATATGAGCGATATGCTGCTCTTCAACCTCGATATTGCGGGTATTTCGGCTTCGGGTGGGAGTGCCTGCACGAGTGGTTCCAACCTCGGCTCCCACGTTCTGTCGGCGCTGCCCGGCAACGATCCGGAACGCGGAGCCATCCGGTTTTCTTTCAGTAAATACAACACGGCCGAAGAAGTCGACTATGTGGTCAATACGCTGGTTGGCCTGTTCAAACGCGAACAGGAAGCCGTGAAATAACGGACAGCGGGATTGTCCCCGTTCTGCATTTCCCACTAAACGAATCCCGGAATAGACCGCCATCCGGCGGTCTATTTTTTACAGTAACTGACTGCCCTGAATGACGGAAAAACCGCTGGTTTGAATTCCCTGCGAATAATCCGATTTGCAATCTTTCGCGAAATCATGAATGGCGTTCAGGAACGGTTTATCATCGCCAAACCAGTCGAACCAAAAACCGGGTTTTTCCAGAAAACGTTTTAACACAAACCGCAGCATGTACCGCAAGGGTTGGTCGCCATACCGCGGATCATATTTGGAGGAAACACTGCGCTTCATGAACTGGGGAGAATACACATCCTGATTATCCATGTATGCATAGACAATGCTTCCTAAAGTTTCGACCGGCGTCACCACAACGGCGACGTTATCTTTCAGGTTTTCGCTCGCCAGCAACTGAAGCAGGCTATCATAACCGGCCTTGATCCGCTCCAGTAGCAGACTGGCCGATTCCGGTTCTTTCATCCATTTTTCGCATTTAACCGGTGCCAGAATAACCAGTTTTTTGTCTTTTAACTCCTTGTAGGCTTCCTGAAAAATGCTGTGGATGTTGGTCGTTCCATTTTTCTTTTTTTCCAGCTGGTTGCGCTCCTTGTGGAACGACCACGGAAAGGCCGAATTGCCTTCAATCATCAAAGCGGGCGTATCAATGGTGATCAGCGTAACGGCACATTCCCGAATTCGGTTGATGACTTCTTTGGAATTATCCAGAATCTGCTCGCCGGGATAATCCCGCAGCACCAATTGCATTTTCGGTTTTTTATTTTTCTGACCCAGGTTAAACCGGTATCCGATGTCGGAATGATGGGTATCCAGCCGGTTCGGGCTTCGTTTGCTGTTTTGGCGGAGGTTTAAAAGAGCACCTACATCAACGATGCTGCTTTTTTTAAAGGTAGTTTTGGACTTCTTACTATCAATGCCAAATTTAAATTCATACCGGGGTTTAGGCTTCACTTTTTCCTCCGGAATGGTTGTCGGCTGTACCACATCTGCGTTATTCAGTGGCATTTGCGTAATGCTGTTAAAGGCACTCTGTAGGTTAGAAACCTGCTGGTCCAGCAACACATCGGCATCCGCTACCGGTTTAATTTCGAGACCGCTAGCTTCTCCAATAACCTGCGCTAATTGACTATAAATTGAAGAAAGTAAACTGGTTTTTCCGGCCCGTGCCGTGCCCAGAACCGTAATGTTAAATTCTGCATTCATAATCGTTAATTTTCGAATGTTAAAATGGATTTGTTTATCGTACCGAGCCGTTCCGTTACCTCGATCCATTGCCACCGTAAACCGTTGTTAACAGACAGCTCCTGAAATGTTTCCGGCCAGACCTTTGCGCGGTTTTCGATGTAAAACGATTGCCATTCATCGATGGCATTTTCCGAGCGCAACACCTTGTCCACAAACTGCTCGATGGTAGCAAAAATGGCGTGGTTGATCTCGATCGGCCAGTGTATCAACTCGCCTTTTAAATTCTCCAGAACAATTTTGTGCATGGCCGTCAGCAGGTCATGAATTTCTTTCGCCGACGGTTTGACGCTCAATTCCACAATGCCCGTATCCGGTGCCAGATAATCGAGGTGTCGGCGGAGCCGGTAATAGAAAAATCCCTGGTACGAGAGCTGAAAGTCAATCAGCATTTCAAAAGCGGGGTGCAACGCCGGATACTGCTCGCCCAATAGTTTGACCACATCCTTGAAAAAAGCCGTTCCGGTGGCTGCACTCAGCTGATTCAAGCGCCCCTGAAACTCATTTTTAAGGACATCGGCAAGCTGGATTTTAACCGATTCAACCGATTTGCTCAGTCCTTCTTCCAGGCTCTCGAAATGCCGGGTAAGGTGCGTCCGGTTGTAATTCAGGTAATATTCGCAGGCCGATTTATAGCCCCCGAGCAAGTTTCGGGTGTCCTCGATTTCTTCCAGACTGGGTATGCCGGAGTCGGCATACGCATTTTCCTGCGCCCGCGCGACGTAATCCTGAAAAACCGCATCGGGAATTTCGCGTTTGTCGCGCAAGTCTTTCGTTAGTTGCTCAAAACCGCTGTATACTTTTTTGACGACATCCTTAAACAAGCGATTGAAGCTGTTGAAACTAAAAGGGGTAGATTCCGAAACGACGCCGAGAGCCTCTTTCGCCTTCTGCGCTTCCGTCTTGATCTGGCCGTGTAAAACCCGCAAGCGATCGTACAACGAATTGATATACACCTGATCAATTTTCTCGATATTTTGGGTCAGGTAATCCAGCACTTCCTGAAGGATGATTTCGCTCACCTCTTCGCTGTCCGAACAGTCGGCGATGACTTCACCGGCAAACTTCATTTGCTCCGATTTTTCCCGAATAAGCCGTTCGCAATTTCGAACATTGTCTTCATTTGGTGAGGACGAACGCACGCGGTTCATGACCAGAAACGACCAGCGTTCCAGATCCAGTTCGGGTAACAGACTCCGCAGCGTATCGTACAAATCAACTTCCTGTGGTTTCCAGACTTCCCCTAAAGCCGACGGTTTTTTAACAAACAGAATGATATCGACGTCGTTATTCAAGGTATTCCCGAGCCAGTTTTCGGCCACAATACCGGTATCGCCCAGCCCCGGAATATCCACAAACGCCAAATCGCCGACGTTGTCGTGGGGGAATGTACAGACGACGCGCGCTTCCCGAACCGCCAGATAATTGTAAAAGATTCTTTTGCCGCTCGTATCCTCCTGCGCCACGTATTCCCGCACATTGTTGATTGGCACGTAACGGGGTGAGGTTCTGGACAGTAGCGGTTTGTAATTGCCTAATTGATTTTTGTATAATTCCAGTTGCGCATATTTGATTTTGGCACTCAAACTCTGCTGTTTTTCCGCCGGAAGCGGTGGCAGGGGTTGGTGCTCAAACTCCTCCAAAGTAGTCGGTTGTTGCACAGAATCAAGAAGTTCCGAGTAATACGGAGCGATGACTTCCTTCACAAATTCGTTCTTCGTATAGAACTCAATCTCGCCGTGCGGTTCCACCAGCGGACTATGGATAATGGTACTTCGGGTCCCGGTGCAATGACCGAACGGACCCGCCGGAATAGCGCTGTCATCTAATCCGGAAAGACTGCGCAACAGCTGGCTCTTGCCTTGTCGAGCCAACCCAACCGCTCCGATATTGAGGGTTTTTCGGGCGAAACGGGAATAATACCGGGCCACGTTTTTCTCCTCTATTTCAACCCGTTGCCGAAGGCCCGGAAGATCAATCGTGGAAAGACGGTATCGAATGGTTTCGTTATCCGTGGAATGATAGATCTCCGTGCGCCTTTCCTCCATCACTTCGATAGTCGCCTTCAACGAGTTGAAAACCTGTCTGATATTATTCAATTTTTTCGCAACAGACTGCCGTTTGGCGACAATGGCACCTACCCGCTGTTCCCGTTTTTCCTGGATTAAAATAGAGGTCATTAATCGATTATGATTTGGGTTAAATAGACACGTTTCGGACTAAAAGTTGGACAGAGAAAATAGTGAAAATCAGGGAAATAAATAGAAGATTTTAAATAGAAAAACGCTTCAGCTAATGGTATTTCTAAGTATTTACCCGACAATAGTTACTAATTTCGCCGGGAAAGTTACTTAGGATATTTGACTAAACAATGCTGTATTAATTATTTTTCATGTATTTTTTAATTTAATATCTTAGGTCAATAGGATGTCTGATAATATACCGGCCTTCTACTCACTTTATCTTTTTCATTACGTTTGAACACGCAACACCTGTTGCCATTCGAGCTTGAGTTGTAGCATCGGCCGCCAGATTGGCTGACCGTCAAAGGCTTCGGGCGGGAGTCGGAGGCAACTCGACGAATCGATCAAAAAGGCGGACAATACCTCATAGCCGTCCTGAACATATAGGTTCAACAACTCCAAAACCGCACCGATCGAAGGCTGCGATAGCCGAAGCTGGAGATACCCCGTTGCCGGATGCATGATGGTTGCGCAGATGGTCGGGTCCATATAGCTGATTTAATTTATAAATACACGGTTCTAAAGTCGATCTTCAACTATTTTCATTAACTGTTGGGCAAAACAGCTGGCGTTTTGGCGGAAATCGTATTTACTGGTTATTTTTTGGAAGGGCAAGTGAATACTACACCGGAATATCTCAATTTGGCGCGCTGAACTTTTCCCAATCCACGACTAAATCAGACCCATCGGTTGAAAAATCAACGCGTATTTAGTGAATAATTCCCTAACGCTATTACATATACGTCAATAGGATATTTTCCGAACAGTTTGCAAAAACCATCCGAGTGAATAGGCTGAAAGTAAAATTGTGTTACGTCACGCGGGTTGTTGGAAACGTTCAGGGGTTATCCCGAATAAAATGGTGAAAAAAACGCAAGCAATGGAACCTTGGAAGCGTCCTGGAATGGATTCGGGACTTTAGGCACAAACGAAAAACCGTTCTGCCAGGCGAGGAGAGTTGAAGAATTCATTTAAGTTCTACACGTTAAGTACTAAGGGTTATGAAAGCGAATGTATTAAATCGTACTTAAATACTCAGGAGAAATAACTATATATTTTTCTTTATTTATTATATGGCTATTATCAGACCTTTTTATTCTAATAAATGCAGAGTGTTTCATTTTTTAGAAAGCCGCTTGCCCTGTGTTTTTGCTCTGCCTTTGGCCGCAACTTCCCTAAAGCGATATTCTCACAATGATTTTTTTTCAAACTTGATTCGGAGTCAAAGGCCTCAGATTTTCGAAATCACCATCTTTTATACTAATTTGCTCATTGCCTACGTGGGATTAAAAAACTGAAAATTGAAACAATGCAATATCTGGTAAGAAGAAGGAAGTTAAATATCCACACTGGTTTTTACAATAGCTTATCAATAGCTTGCTTTTCATTGAGGACTAATTAGTCAAATATCAGACATTAAATCCACTCTATATTTTTTCTTCACGTGCGATTAACTCACTTTAGTCTGCAAAAATTTACCTTCTGAGAGCGCAGAAATAAACTTCTGCCTGCTTCGACCGGTTATAGTTACACAAGAATGCGCAACCTGAATCAAGTCCAAATGGAATCTCGAATCTGTCTGCTCACCGGTGCCAATTCGGGCATTGGGCGAGTAACGGCTTTGGAACTGGCCCGAAAAGGATTCGATATCGTCATGCTTTGCCGGGATCTGAAGAAAGCCCGACCGGTTCAGCAGGAAATCAAACGCGTTAGTAAAACCGGTCAGGTCGACTTGTTGTGGTGCGATCTGGCGGTGCAGACGTCGGTAATTCAGGCCGCCCACGAGGTGACGGGTCGTTACGATCGTCTCGATGTCCTGATCAATAATGCCGGATTATACATTGAAAAGGAACAGTATACACCCGAAGGCATTGAGCTGACGTTTGCCACCAATCACCTCGGCGCTTTTCTCCTGACCAATCTCCTGACCGGTTTACTTCAGAAAGGCACCCATGCCCGCGTAATCACGGTTTCATCCGAAGCGCACCGATGGGATAGCGGTTTTATCATCGACGAGTTACCCAAACCGGCACACTATGACGGGATGAAAGCGTACGGTGCCTCCAAACTCTGCAATATTCTGTTTGCCAGAGAATTGGCGGATCGTTTGGCCGGTTACGGTATCACGTCGAACAGCGTTCATCCGGGCCTTGTGAAAACCAGTTTTGCAAAGAATTACAGTAATCTGCAGGGATTGCTTTTCAACATGATGCGCCCCTTTTTCATCAGTTCGGAAAAAGGGGCGGAAACCTCCATTTATTTGGCCTCTTCGCCCGAAGTCGACCAGGTAACGGGCCTGTATTTTGCCAAATGTCGCCCGAAAGTGCCCAGTGCGGCTGCCCAGAGTAAATACTATGCCAGCCAGCTCTGGACACTCAGTGAAAATCTGACCCAACTACAACAACATCAGGTTGCGTTTTAAAGCGGTTTTGCGTGGAATAAAGCCTGATCCAGGTCTGCAATCAGATCGTCGGCGTGTTCGAGACCGATCGACATGCGGAGCAGATTCTGGGGTGTCGTCGTATTCGGTCCTTCGACCGACGCCCGGTGTTCGATCAGGCTTTCGATGCCACCGAGGCTCGTTGCCCGGGTAAAAATCCGGACCTGGCCCGCAACCCGTACGGCAGCTTCGGCACCATCCCGGATTTGTACCGAAAGCATGGCTCCACAGAGCAGCATCTGCTTTTGTGCGATGGCAAAACCGGGGTGACTTTCCAGACCCGGATAATGCACCACCTCGACCGCCGGGTGCCGACTTAGAAATTCGGCTACGGCCCTGGCCGTAGCGGATTGTGTTTTGACGCGGGTAGCCAGCGTTTTAATCCCGCGCAGCAACAACCAGGAGTCGAATGGAGCTGCAACGGCCCCCCCGATAAGCTGATACCGCCGAACCCGATGGTACAACTCGTTATCCTCTCTAAAAATCAGCGTTCCACTCAGTACGTCACTGTGACCGCCAATGTATTTGGTGGTGGAATGCATCACCACGTCGCAACCCAGATCGAGCGGGCGTTGCAGAATGGGGGTTGCCCAGGTGTTATCGCAGGCACACCACGCTCCGGCTTCGTGCGCCAGATCCGCAATCGCCTGAATATCCGCAATTTTTAACAAGGGATTGGATGGCGTTTCGATCCAGATCAGGCGGGTATTTTCGTGAATGGAACTGCGAACAGCCTCCAGATTGGTCATATCAACCCGGGTGTAGGTGAGCCCCCACGGATGGAAAAGCTCTTCCAGCAAGGCCGGTGTTCCGTGGTAGGCATCGTCGCCGATAAGGACGTGATCGCCCGGCCGGAGCGCGAGCAGCAAGGTCAGTGTGGCAGCCTGGCCGGAACTAAATGCCAGTCCGGCAAAACCGCCTTCGAGTTGAGCCAGCGCGGTTTCGAGCGCATTTCGGTTGGGATTACTGGTGCGGGCATACACATGTCCGTGTGGGAACGACCCGTCGGCGTCGCGTTCAAACGTGGTGCTGAGGGTAATGGGCGGGGCTACTGCCCCGGCATTGGCATCGTCCGGGCGGTTTTGGTAAATGGCGAGTGTTTCAGGATGCATCGGATTATCGGATTATAAACAAAAATACGGTTAGTTTAAGAGCCGTTTATCGTTTAGGGTGTATAGTTATCTTACAACCTCACGGTTAAGATTTTAAAACGACGAACCATACACCATAAACGTTACACAGCATGATCAAAGCAGAAGGTATGCTCCGTGAAGGGGCATTGAAAGATAAAACAATTATTGTAACGGGGGGCGGCACGGGGCTCGGAAAATCGATGGCGCGCTATTTTTTACAACTGGGAGCCAACCTCGTCATTTGCAGCCGAAAATTACCGGTTCTGGAAGCCACTGCGGCCGAATTGATGGACGAAACCGGTGGGCAGGTATTGCCACTGGCGTGCGACGTTCGGAATCCACCGGAGATTGAAGCGGTTATTGCCCAGACCATCGGGCGGTTTGGCCGGATCGACAGCCTGCTGAACAATTCGGCCGGAAATTTCATCAGCCCGACCGAGCGTTTATCGTACAAGGCCTTCGATGTCGTGGTGGATATTGTATTGAAGGGAACGTATTATTTTACGCTGGCAGTCGGAAAATACTGGATTGAAAACAAGATACCGGGAACGGTTTTAAACATTTCAACGACTTATGCCACAACGGGTTCCGGCTATGTAGTACCGTCGGCTGTGGCCAAAGGGGGAGCGCTGATTCTGGTTAAATCGCTGGCAGCTGAGTGGGCCAAATACGGTATTCGCCTGAATGCACTTGCACCGGGGCCGTTTCCGACCAAGGGTGCCTGGGACCGGCTTTTTCCGGAACCGCTGGTGAAAATGATGGACCCAACCAGCCGGATACCGCTCAGGCGTGTGGGTGATCATCAGGAACTGGCAAACATAGCGGCTTATCTGTTGTCCGATTATTCGTCGTTCGTTACCGGCGAATGCATGACGATCGATGGGGGGGAGGTACTTTCGGCGGGTGAATTTAATCACCTGGAAAATGTAACTTCGGAGCAATGGGATGAAATCGGGCAGGCCATCAAGCTGGCGAATCGACCAGCGAAAGAGGGATAGAACGCAAAACCGCTGACAGAGTTTCCGACCGTATCGACGGCCCGCGCTGTCAGCGGCTAACGCTACTATTTATTTCCTGGCCAGGTAGAAGAAATCCAGACTACCGGCCGGGGTGTTCGTCTGAATGTAATCTTTGTAATGGATCTGGGCCGCCAGACCATCCTGTTGCAATAACTTGTTGCGATTCAGGCGGTTTAGTAAATCGTAAGGTACCTGGAGCATCCAGCGGGGCAGTCGGTGTTGCAGATCAAAGATGTCATATCGCGTAATTCGCTCGACGGATTTTTTGTTCTGATCGTAGTATTCCATCACTTTCCCATTGCCGTGAATGCCCCGGGTTTCGATGGTCGGAAAATACCGCCCGATCAGATTTTTCAGTTCATCGGCTGTATATTCCCGAACATGCCACGGATTACGCGTTAGTGAAAACAGACGGTTTACGGTCGTGAGCAGCAATTTTCCGCCGGGTTTTAACACCCGATACGCTTCTTTGATGAACAAATCGTCGTTCTGAATGTGTTCAATTACCTGAAAGGTAACGATATAATCGAAGGTATTGTCGGCCAAACCGCTTAGGGGTGGAATATTGGCCTGAATAAACGTAGATTGCTGGTATTCCTGACGGAGTGATTGAATCAGGGCTTCATTTTTGTCAATACCGGTATAATGGTCAGCCGCCTGCGTCAGCAATTCCAGTCCGCGACCCCAGCCGCAGCCAATTTCCAGCACGTTGCCGCTTACCATTTTGGCGGCTTCAACATACGGAAACAACAGTCGCTGGTGAACCGGGTTGTCGGAAGCAATTTCGGCTGAGGTAATTTCAGTGGTTTTATACATAGACTGTGATAATTATGATTGAGATGATGTTGATGATTAAATGATAACAACGTTTTAATCACCGTAATCATAAGAATCACCTTAATCATAGTTCTTTTTCCGTAAAGTTACTTCATTTGCAGAAGCTTTGAAAAAACGAATTGCATTTGACGGTATTGGGTGTTTTGTTCGTTTTAAAGTTGAACAGCATAAAATCAGTATGAGAATAGCAATTATCTTACTCTGTGCGGCTTTACTTGGGGCCTGTGCTTCCGGAAAACGGAGTAAACTGGCTGAGAACAATACCCGCCAAACCGACCGCCCGGCTGATCGATCGGACCGGGCTGCATCCCGGACGAGTCCATCGTCGACTCCACCGCCTGCCCAGCCAGCTCAGTCTACCTGGCGGGTCGCTTCGACCAAAGCCCGGTTTTTGGGAAAAGATTCAACGTCCATCCGGGTGTATTTGAACGTGACAGTCCGGAAAGGCAGTGAACATGCCTCCGTCGACGATTTTACTTCCCGGTTTATGCTCAATTACGTCATTTATCCGGATTACAACAGCCGGGAGCGGTTGGGCTACGGCAACATTCCGCTGACGGCGGAGTCGGTTATTCGGGAACCTTCGGCGGAATCGGGCGATGTGTTGACCATCTTTTTTGATGTCAAAAAACCGGCCAATGCGATCAATGGGGTCATGCTGGCCGAAATCACCGAAATCAGCAGTGGCCGGAAAGTGCTGAACGACATGCCCATCCGGTTTAAGGCGACCAAGCTCAGCGACCGGTTTGCTTTTTTCGATCCGAAAACCAACCTGCCTCAGCAACAGCATTTTGTGAATACCGGCGATACGATTGTCGTTCGGGATGTGTTGGGTTCGGTTTCAAAATCATTGCATTTGTATCGTTACGAGCACGATTTTGATCCCGCGCAATCGCCGATGAATACCACTCCCCGGCCCGCAGCAAAAGTTCTCGGCCTGGATTCGGCCATGACGGTGATGACGAACCAGCCGTTTTCGTTGCCCAAGGAAGGATTGTATTATTTTCTGGAAGATACTGCCGACGCTTATGGCATGGGCCTGGTGGTGGCCGACAACCGGTTCCCGAAAATAACCCGACCCGAAAAATTGATCAAGCCGATTCTGTATGTGAGTACCAACACCGAAATTACCACCCTGAATAACGCTCCGGACTTTAAGAAAGCCCTCGACCGGTATTGGTTGACGTTGATGGCCGGTGATCAGAATCTGGCGAAAAGTGCCATTAAAGCCTATTACGGTCGGGTCGAAGATGCCAACCGGCTTTTTACAACGTATAAAGAAGGGTGGAAAACCGACAAAGGTATGATTTACATTGTGCTGGGACCGCCCGACCGGGTGCAGCGCAGCCGCGACCGTGAGGTCTGGGTGTATAACCAGCGGGCCAATGTGTCCGAAATAAATTTTACATTTAATCGAAAACCTAATCAATTTGTTGAGGATCACTATGAACTGGTGCGATATGTTGAATATCAACCGGTCTGGTATCCCGTAGTCGAAGCATGGAGAACCGGCGCAATTCGCGAATAAATACGTATCATACTCCCAAACCCAAACAATACTCCAGCGAGGAGATGGTGTTTGGTATTCAATCTGTTACCGAAATTTTGCGTTCCGGGAAGGATATCGATCGCCTTTATCTGGTGAAAGAAGGCAGTTTTCCCGAAATTCAACAACTCGCTTTCGAACGGCGCGTTACAATCCAGCGGGTTCCACCCGAGAAGCTGGATCGGATTACCCGAAAAAATCACCAGGGCGCGATTTGCTTCGTTTCCTCGATTTTTTACGCCAAACTTTCCAACGTCATTGTTGGTGTTTACGAAAAAGGCCACGTGCCGCTGTTGCTGGTGCTGGACCGGATTACCGATGTCCGTAACTTTGGCGCCATCGCCCGCACGGCCGAATGTGCGGGTGTGCAGGGAATTGTGATTCCGGCCCGGGGAGCGGCTCTGATCAATGCTGATGCCATGAAAACCTCGTCGGGGGCGTTGAGCCACTTGCCGGTTTGTCGCGAGACCAACTTGGAAGAGACGGTTAAATACCTCAAAGATTCCGGAATCAAGGTCATCGCGTGCACCGAAAAAACCGACCATTACCTCTACGATGTCGATATGTCGGGACCAACGGCCATTATCATGGGTTCGGAAGATGATGGGATTTCCGATGAACTTCTGCGGCTGGCCGATCACCACGCCCGGATTCCGCTGGTGGGGCAGGTCGAATCGCTGAATGTTTCCGTTGCCACGGGGGTGGTATTGTACGAAGCCGTCCGGCAGCGGATTTTTAGCGATAATGAGCCGCCGGTTGATGAAGGGTTTTAATCCTTATTGCCACTTTTGATCAGGCTTTTTACCGGGTGCCGGTATTTCCAAAAAGTACGTCGATTTTTCACCTAAAATTGTTGTTGAAGTGGCGACGAGACCTCATAAAAAAGGAGCTTCTGTCAGTAGAAGCTCCTTTTTTATGCAGGTATACGAATTAAGTGGTTTTCTTACCGGCTGCTTTCTTCGCCGGTGCTTTTTTGGCACCACCATCCAGTGAGTTGATCCAGGCGGCAATTTTCAACGCTTCGTCTTTCGGAACGTTTTTCAAGGCAGCCATCGGCGGGTAACCCGGCCAATGTTCCGGTTTGGGTTCATAAATCAGTTCGACAATCTGAGCATCGGTATATTTCTTCTTTGCAACCTCTTTATACGGAGGACCAACCAGACGGGTGTCCGGATTGTGGCAGGCCAGACAGATGTTTTTCTGGAGTAATGCTTTAACGTCCTCGGGGATTACGGTCTGAGCCTGCGCTTTGTTGGCGAAAATGCCTGCGGTCAGGGCTACCGCAATGAGAATTCCAAACGTTCTTTTCATGTAATGTCGATTAAAAGCTTGTAAGTTAAGATGACCAACGAGTATTGGACTGGCAAAGTTAAAAAGCTGCTTTAAAATACACCAACACTCTACCGGCTTTTTCCTGATCTGCATCCCTATGACAATTGATATTCAGGAAAGTTTAATTTCTCCCAAATAAAAAAGAAGAGAGAACGGTTTTTTGATAAAAATGTCGCGTGCAGGCACAACCGTATTCCAAAATTTCGATTTAAACCGTCCAGATTACCCGCAATACGCGCGAGCGGACGCCGATGATCTGGAAAAACTCCAGCCAGTGCAATTGCTGCGCACCCAGATGATCGGTCGGCGATTTTACCTCGATGAACTCATACTCACCTTGTTCATTCCAGATCAGCAAATCCGGAAAACCGCGCGTATTTTCGCGTAAATTCCGGGACATCTCCAGCAAAATTAATCCAAGTTGCGCCGGTTCCAGCAAATCAGCCATCTGAAGATTCAGACTGAGCAGTTCTTCATTCCAGTCAACCAGTACGTTGGTGATGCCGTATTTTTCGAAGAAAACCGTTTCTATGTGCTTTTTCCAATCGTCCCGGGTTTTCAAATCGGCCAGACGCTTTTTCAGTAATTCTTCCCGTTTCAGGTAAAAATCGGGGAGGTAGAAATCGGAAGGAGACCGCTGCAACGGATGATGAATGGCCTGCACATTGGCGTCGTAGATGATGTCCCAAAATACCAGTCCGAAAAGCCCGCGCCACGGATAATTCTCGGTAAAAGCCGCTTCCCAACCGGTTTCCAGAAAGTGATTCATGACACCTGCTTCGACATGATGCCGGTAAATTGCGGGAATTCCGACGCTTTCGGCATCGGACAAAAACCGGGTCGTTGCTTTACGCGAACGTTTTTTCTCGCCGGCACTCAGCATCTTCTCCCGGAAATCATTCGCAAAATACCGCTCGTCGGCGTTCTGCGGATTGAGGGCAATTTCGTCGCATAAGGCCAGAGCTTCCTCCGTAAGCCCTGAGCGAAACAGCAACCGAACACGCCGTTCGCGGGCGGGAACCCGATCGGTCAGCGAATATACCTGCATGGCTTGCTCGGGCATTTTCTGGCGTTCCAGAAAACCGCCGACGTGTGTGACCAGTTTGGCATAACCCGGCAGCGCAATCTCACTCAGTTCGGGCTTGGTTTCGTCCCAGTTCATGAACCAGTTGAAAACATCTTCGGGCGGAGTTACCGAGTCTCTCAATGCGTGAAACTCTTCGTTGGTGAGCGAAATCAGCAATTTGTCCTCAACTTCCTTGCGGTTGGCAAACCGGGCCGTCAGCTTCGATTCGTCGTATCGTTCGAAAGTCACCATGCCCAGATCCCGGATTACAAATTCGGACATATCGCCGGAACGCGTCCCAAAAAACAGGTATTTCAGCATCATGACCTCCGCATCGAAATTGGGTTTGACTACGGTTTCGTGGCGGGTCAGGCTTTCAATAATCCGGCCGAAATCCAGTTCGTGCAGGCTATAGCGGACAATATTTTCCTTTTTTGCCTTCGACAGCGGTTTGATTTCTTCCGGTTCCAACGGTAGCAATTCCAGCAATTCGGGTTTTGTGAAGGTGTTTAATACTTCGTCGCCCAGCACTTCGTGGTGCGGATTCAATCGTTCGATAAAACCGTTAATCAGCAACTCCCCAACTGCCGCCGGGAGGTCGTCGATTTCTTTATACTGGAGTTTCTGAACCCGAAAGAACGTGCCCCGCCGGTTGCTGAATCGCACATACATGCACTGAGCATCCTCGGTCAATTCATTAAACCGGTGGATAAATTCCTTTTCGGCATCATTCAGCAGATGCCCGTACATGCGCCGGACAAAATCAGTCAGGTAGCTGAAATAATCAAGGTAATATTTGGGAGGGAGTTCGATCTGTTGCGGTCTGGTTGCCATATCCTTGAGGAAAAAGCAGAAAAGAAGGGCGGAAAATAGCACTTATCAGGTCCACTCTCTTCCTTTTCTCCCTTTTTTTCAATCCATTTCTACATCTTTACTGTTATAACTAATAACACTTTTTTTCGCTAATATGTCCCCGAAAAGGGTATTGCAGGCACTTACCGATCAACATCTTCTGGATAGTAAACAACGCGCTGTTATTCAGTCGGTTGAAGACAACCGGCTGTTTTCGGTTCACTGGGAATTACGGTCGTTGCTGTATGCCGGTATTTTGCTGTTTACAACGGGAACCGGGCTGCTCATTTACAAATACATTGACCAGATCGGGCACGACCTGCTGATTCTGGCACTGTCTGTGGTTTGTGCGGCTTGTTTTGCGTTTGCCATTCGTTTTCGAGGCTCTTTTTCAACGGCTCGCACCCACAGCCGTTCGCCCTTTGGCGATTACGCCCTGTTGCTGGGCTGCCTGCTTTTTTTGACACTGGAGGGCTATTTACAATATCAATATACGGTTTTTGGGACGCGCTACGGTTTAGTTACCTTCCTGCCGGCCATTCTTTTTGTCAGCCTGGCTTACTTTTTCGATCATCGGGGTGTTTTGGCGATGGGCTTAACGGCCCTGATTTCGTGGATCGGAGTGACGGTTCGGCCGCTGGAATTTTATTTCAGGGGGAACCTGAAAGACATGACCGTTTTGCTCTCGGCCATCGCGCTGAGTCTGGTATTGATGGTGGTTGCGATCGGGCTCGACCGGCAACGGATTAAACGGCATTTCACCATTACAACGCTGACTTTTGCGGGAAATTTGTTGTTGGTAGCGCTGGTTGCCGGACTGTTCAATTTTGAAAACCGGCACCTGGTCTTCTCGCTGGCACTGGCCATAACCTGCGTCGGTTTTGACTGGTATGCCCGGAAAGAACACTCGTTCCTGTTTATTCTGATGAGTACGTTTTACGGCTACATTGGCGTGACCTATCTGGTCTTTCATTATTTGCATTTGCGCGAAGAAGCTACGTATCTCTATTGGATTGTAACCGGTATAGGCATCACAGTTTATCTGTCGAACAGCCGGAAAATCGAATTATCTAAACAGAAAGAATGAAATAAGGTGGGTGATTTTAAATAGAAACCGGTTTTCACTCAATCGCTCATTCGCCCCATCACTCAATCCATGATGAAAGCCTACAACGAAACCTGGGTTCGAAATCGATACATCCTCGATCAGGCCGCGCGCTGGCAGCGTCAGGGTCTGCTCGATGAAGCGAAAATGGAGCTGATTCGGGCGAAATTTCCGGTCGGCTTTCGCGATTCCAACGGTTTTATCGAAATCGGGCTTTTCGTCTTTTCGATCGTTGCCATCAGTGGAAGTTATTTTTTGCTGGCTACATTTCTATCCCGCTTATTCGACGTCGATCTGTTCTACCATTTCTTTAATATCGGATTTGGCGCAGGCATCGGATTGCTGGGCGGATACCTAATCAACATCCGTCGATACTACCGTTCCGGCGTTGACAATGCGTTGATTATCGCGGCTGTTGCGCTTGTCTGTGCGGGATTTATTGGCCTATTTCCCAACAATTTACCACTCTGGCAATACTGTCTCATGGGACTGCCTCTGGTGCTGGCGGCCATTTGGTACTACAGTGATCTGCTACTCACCCTGGCGGCTTTTGTCACCCTGGCGACGGCTATTTTCGACGGGATACTGGAGCTTTCCTTTGGCAAACAACTCCTTCCCTTTGTGTTAATGACCGTATCCGCGAGTCTGTATGTGATCGCCCGGCTCTATGAAAACCGGGAAGAGCTGCTCTATTGGCGCGATAATTTTATACTGCTGGAGTGGCTGTCCATCAGCCTGTTACTGATCAGTTGCAACTACTTTGCCGTTCGCGAAATGAATTACTGGCTACTGGATAAACGTCCGGCGGAGGCCCCCGAAATTGCCTGGGCCGGTCTTTTCTGGTTCCTGACATTCAGTATTCCCGGGGTTTTGTTTTACCTGGGACTGCGCCAGAAAGAGCGCCCGCTGCTGATCATGAGTGCCATTGGCTGGGGGCTGGCACTGGCTGCCTGGCGGTATTTTCATCCCTTGTTTTCACTGGAAATCTACCTGGCCATCAATGGCTTGTCGATGCTCATCGGAGCGGTTTTCCTCATCCGGTATCTTCATGTGCCACGGAGCGGTTTTACGGATCAGCCCGACGACGAATCTCCGAAATCATTTCTGCTTTCTACCGAACTATTGTCAACTGTTCAGGCCACGTCGGGTCATCTTGACCCCAAAGATGATCTGCGGTTTGGAGGAGGGGAGTTCGGAGGTGGCGGCAGCGGAGATCGCTATTAAATCCGGTTACAATTAACATGTAACTTTTTAGTTCCTTTTTATAAATTCTTCTATTTCGTTTGCCCTAATTTCCTGTAATTACGTTTCCGATCAGGAATAAGCGTGTATTGCCTAAACGAGAAGAATGAAAAATAAGCAAGTTTGGGGGTTATTTCTCCGCAAACCAACGTTTGGTGAATGGTTGATTTTGGCCATGAGTGCGATGCTGGCCGTTCTTACGATCTATCCCGGTCTTCCTTTCAATGTCTACCGAATTATGAGCGTGGTGTGTTGCTTCGGCTTTTTTCTCCTTTTCTTACGGGAAACCCAGTGCGAAAATCCCCGCTATTTTTACAAGTGGCTTTGGGCATTATTTGGTATTGTAAAGGTCAATGTGAAGTTTGTGGATGGTATTTTCATTCATCAAACCTGGCAACTGTTCGATGTGGTTCTCATCATCGTACTGCTTCGCTCCATTCATACTTACAACGTCGAAAACGACCGAAAACCGCTTTTCTTTGCGCCTTGATCAGTAGTTATACCACTCGCCCCACCAGCGCTGCAATTGCTTGCGAATTTCGTTTTCCCGCGCATTCTGACCCGGTTCGTAGAGTTTCGTTCCCTTCAAATCATCAGGAAGGAAGTTTTGCTGGACAAAATTTCCTTCGAAATCGTGCGCGTACTGGTAATTTTTGCCGTACCCAATCTGCTTCATCAGCTTCGTCGGTGCATTCCGCAGGTGCAGCGGAACCGGTTGGTCGGCGGTTCGTTCGGCGAGCGCCATCGCTTCGCCAATCGCTACGTAACTGGCGTTGCTTTTGGGTGAAGTAGCTAAATAAACCGCTACCTGCGAAAGGACGATCCGGCATTCGGGATAGCCAATTGCCTTAACGGCCTGCATGGCGTTGGTTGCCATGATGATTGCCGTCGGATTGGCGTTGCCAATGTCTTCCGAAGCCAGAATCAGCATCCGTCGGGCGATGAATTCGGGATCTTCACCGGCCACGATCATGCGCGCCATCCAGTACAAGGCTCCGTTGGGATCGCTGCCGCGCAGGGATTTGATGAAGGCCGAAATAATGTCGTAGTGCTGCTCCCCGGATTTGTCATACCGGGCAATCTGTTGTTGGGCAACGGTGGTCACCAGTTCATCGTCGATCGTCATTGCCTGGTTGTCGGGCCGGGACGTTACCACTAACTCCAGCAAATTCAGCAGTTTCCGGCCATCACCTCCCGAAAGCCGCATCAGCGCATCGTAGGATTCAACGGTAATTTTTTTCTCCTTGAGATAACTGTCTTTCTGAAGCGCGTTATCAACCAGTTGCCTGAGTTCGCTGGCGCCGAGTGATTCCAGAATATAAACCTGGCAACGCGATAGCAAGGCCGAGTTGACCTCGAACGACGGGTTTTCGGTCGTGGCGCCGATCAGCGTAATGGTTCCTTTTTCAACCGCGCCGAGCAGCGCATCCTGCTGATTCTTGTTAAACCGGTGAATTTCATCGATAAAAACAATCGGAGGAAACAAACCGGAAGGCCGGCTCAGTACATCACGAACCTCCTTGACGCCGGAACTGATGGCACTCAGGCTGAAAAACGGGCGTTTGGTCGCTTCCGCAATCAGCTGCGCCAGGGTGGTTTTTCCGACGCCCGGTGGTCCCCATAAAATCATTGACGGAATGCGGTTGGATTCGACGGCCCGGCGCAAGGCACTTTTTGGACCAATCAGTTTTTGCTGGCCAATGACGTCGTCGAGGGTACGCGGACGCATGCGTTCGGGTAGGGGCGTGGTAATGGGGTTCATGCAGAATTTGCCGTTTGAAGTTCACTGGTTCTGGTTACAAAGGTAGCCAAGCTTAGTGGGTAAACTTCAAACGGCAAACAATAGTTAACACGCCAGTGAACAGGTCACGTAGCGTTACAATACCACTTTTTCGGGCGAAATGTATTTCTTGAGGTTAGTCAACGCGCCAAAGATCAGGTTATAAACCGATTGGATGTTGATCTGCATCAGCGACGAAATTTCTTCATTGCTCAAATTCTGATAGTAGCGCAGATAAACGGCTTCGCGCTGACGTCGGGGGAGTTTTTCGATGGCTTTGGCCACGCAGGAATTGACGTGATCGTCTTCTTCGTACGAAATCAGCGTCGATTCGTAGGAGGGAGCGCAGCCGGGGAGCCATTCGCGGTCATTTTCAACGTCGTCCTGGCTACTGAATTTCATCTCGGCGTTCAGGTGACGAACCAGTTTCCGCTTGATCGACGCCATGAGATAAAACCGCACCGAAGTGGTCTGGCCGATGGTTTGCCGGTGTTTCCACAACTCGACAAACAGGTCATGAATACAATCTTTGATCAATGCCCGGTCGGCGGTGAAATGGGCGCAGTAGTGATACAGCACCTGAACATATTCCTTGTAAAGCCGGGCGAAAGCTACTTCATCGCCACTCCGGAACTGATCCCAGAGTTGCTCTTCGTCTATACCGGACGGGGTGCGGTAGCGAGGCATAGTTAAGGTTTAGGATGGGTCGAAAGAATGTACTAAGTGTACAGAATGTAAACTTATTAACAAATCTTGGTAATAAAAACAGTCCAGGCATTTTTTTAAAAAATCTTGTATAAATAGGATTATTTTTATTTTGGTATGCTTGCATACGGTTTTATCGACCGTTAGATAACAATTGGCGTAAATCGGAAATTTTCTCCATCGAAGAGGCCTTTGTCGCTCAATTTTAAAGATGGAATCACCAGCAACGCCATGAAGGAGAGGGTCATAAACGGAGAAGTCAGCGTGCTGCCCAGTTCGTTTTTCACAAACCGGTCGATGGCGGTGTATTGTTCGGCTACGGTATATCCGTCGGCGTCCGTCATGAGCCCGGCGATGGGGAGAGGGATAAATTGAGAATCGTTCGCACCGGTTTCCGTCTGGCCGGCGACGGCACTGAGGCCGCCTTTGGCTTCAATGACCAGATTAACCGCCTGAGCAATGCTTTCGTCATCGCAGCCAACGGCAACGATGTTGTGCGAATCGTGGCCGACCGACGACGCTATGGCACCGGTTGTAAGCCCAACGTTTTTGATAAAAGCCACCGCCGGAGCCGAATCCCGGTAGCGATTGACCACGGTTATTTTCAGAATGTCGCGTGCCGGATCAGAAACGATCCGGTTATCAACCCGCTTCGGAGCGGAGGTTAACTTGTTGGTAATTAACTGGCCGTCGAGGCATTCAATAACCTGAAGTTGTCCGCCGGATTCTGCGAGGACTTCAAAATCGACCGGTTTTTTCGGCTGGCAGTTGAACAGATTGACGTGCTCGCTGCGCAAATCCGGCAGTTTCGACACACCGTTTTCGGCCACGATTTCACCATTGATGCATGTTTTCAGAATAGTTAATGCCGAAATCGAATCCACCACGATAAAGTCAGCAGGGTCGCCTTCACGCAGTAAGCCGACCGGTAGACGGTAATGCAACACCGGGTTCAGACAGGCCGCCCGTAGCACGTCGAACGCGTCGTGCCCTTTGGCCAGCGCCCGCTTAACCAGTTGATTGATATGGCCTTCCAGCAGACTATCGGGGTGTTTGTCGTCAGAACAGAACATAATCTTCTCCGGAAAACCGCTCAGCAGCGGAATCAATGCCTCGAAATTCTTGGCTGCGCTGCCCTCGCGAATCAGAATGTTCATGCCCCGCTGCACTTTGTCCAGCCCTTCTTCGTAGGTGAAACATTCGTGGTCGGTGGTCATTCCGGCGTCGATGTATTGCTGCGCGTCGTTGTCCCGCAAACCGGGCGCGTGGCCGTCGATGGGTTTGTTGAACGCCTTCGCCAGGGCAATTTTCGCCATCACGTCCGGGTCCTGCTGCAGGACGCCCGGAAAATTCATCATTTCGGCCAGATAGCCTATTTCCTTTAATCCCAGTAATCTTCTTACATCCCGAACGCCGATGGTGGCTCCGGCGGTTTCGAATGGGGTAGCTGGAACACAGGAAGGCACGCCAAAGCAGAATTTGAACGGAACACGTTTTCCATCGGCAATCATGTATTCCACTCCTTCGACACCTAGCACGTTGCCAATTTCGTGCGGGTCCGAAACCGTGGAGACGGTGCCGTGCACCACCGCCATCCGGGCAAACTGGGCGGGCGTGAGCAAAGAACTTTCAATGTGGACGTGCGCATCGACAAAACCGGGCAGTAAATACGGTTTTTCGGGTTGTTCAGGTCCTAATTCGTCAATTTGATGAATCCGTCCCTGTTCAATGGTCAACTGGCTAAAACGGATGGTGCGGTCGAAGAGATTAAGGAGATTGCCGGAAACTTGCATGTATAGGGAAGAATCTTGATTTTTTTATTTCAATATTAGTGATAATTCACAGACTTTTGTCTCTTGTATTAAATCGGGTTACTGGTTCATCAGCACCCACCGAAATTCCTACTCGAATAACTATGCAACATAAAGTTCTGAAAGTACACCCTGCCGATAATGTAATTGTAGCCCTGCAAAATTTTAAACCGGGTGAACAAATTGATTTTGAGGGTCAAACGTACACGCTGCCCATCGGCGTTGGTATTAAACATAAATTCGTAACCGAAGACCTCCAAACCGGCGACTCGGTAATTATGTACGGGGTACTGGTTGGCAAGGCAACGCAACCGATCAAGCGGGGCGAACCCATCACCACGTTCAACCTGAAACACGATGCCGATCACTACGGCATCGACAAAAAACAACCGTATTCGTGGCAGCCGCCCGATGTGTCGGCCTGGAAAAACCGGACGTTCATGGGCTACCACCGGGCCGACGGCCAGGTGGGAACCGCCAACTACTGGCTCGTGGTGCCGCTGGTTTTCTGCGAAAACCGCAATATCCTGATTTTGAAAGACGCTTTTGAGCGGGAGTTGGGCTATGCTCAATCGGAGATTTACCGCGAACAGGTACACGAATTGCTGCAATTGTATAAAGTGGGTGATCTGGACCGGGTTCACAAAATGGAAGCTTTTCTCGATCCTTCCCAGGTACGAACGCTCGACGAACCGGTTACCAAGCGGCCCTTTAAAAACATAGACGGTATCAAGTTTCTAACCCACGAAATGGGTTGTGGCGGCACTCGCCAGGATTCCGAAGCTTTATGTGGATTGTTTGCCGGTTTTATCAATAACCCCAACGTGGTGGGAGTCACGGTGTTGAGCCTGGGTTGCCAGCATACGCAAACGTCGATGCTGGAAGACGAGGTTCGGAAACGGAATCCGAAATTCAACAAACCGATGCTGATTTTCGAACAGCAGGACGGCACCGAATACGCGATGCTGACCAACGCCATTCGCGAAACGTTCCTGGGGTTGATAGAAGCGAATAAAATCGAACGGAAACCGGCACCCCTGAGCGCGCTGACCGTCGGACTGAAATGTGGCGGTTCGGACGGTTTTTCGGGACTATCGGCCAACCCGGCCATCGGACATTTATCGGATATTCTGGTCACGCTTGGTGCCAAAACCGTGCTGGCGGAGTTTCCGGAGCTGAACGGCGTGGAGCAGGAACTGATCAACCGCTCGACTTCGGACGAAAAAGCCCTGAAGTTCATTCACCTCATGCAGGATTATTCGGCCAAAGCCGAAGCCGTCGGCTCCGGTTTTGACATGAATCCGTCGCCGGGAAACATTCGCGATGGGTTGATTACCGACGCCATCAAGTCGGCGGGAGCGGCCAAAAAAGGCGGAACCTCACCCGTTACGGACGTACTGAATTACACCGAACCGGCAACGACGCCCGGTCTGAATCTGCTTTGTACGCCCGGAAATGACGTGGAAGCAACGACCGGTATGGCAGGTTCGGGCACCAACATCATTCTGTTTACCACCGGTTTAGGAACGCCAACGGGAAATCCGATTTGCCCGGTTGCAAAAATTTCGACCAACACCGCGCTGCTTCGGCGCATGCCCGACGTCATCGATTTCGACTGCGGCCCGATCATCGAAGGTGAACAAACCATTGAGAGCAATGCCGAGGAAATGCTCGAATACGTCATTCGGCTGGCCAGTGGCGAAGTGAAAACCAAAGCCCAGCAACTGGGTCAGGACGATTTTATCCCCTGGAAACGGGGCGTTTCACTTTAATTTTGATTGAGCGGATGAGTGAATAGCTTCGCTGGATGCAAAACTGACGGAGCTATTTACTCAATTACTCATTCGCTCAATCACTCATTCAAAAACCATGTTTAGCTTAAAAGATAAAGTTGCCATCATTACGGGTGGGGCCAGCGGGATCGGGCTGGCGATTTCGCAGACGTTTGCGCAAGCGGGTGCGTTGGTTCACATTCTGGAACTGAATGCCGATCTGGCGAAAACCGTGGCTGAAGACATCAACGCTACGGGTGGACGCGCGTATGCACACGCGGTCGATGTGTCGAATCAGGCGCAGGTAGTTGAGGTGATCGGGCAGATTGCTGCGGGCGGGGCCATCAACATTTTGGTCAACAATGCCGGTATTTCGCACATCGGAACGGTTGAAACCACGACGGAAGCGGATTTCGACCGCGTCTTTACGGTCAACGTTAAAGGCGCTTACAATTGCCTGTATGCCACCATTCCCCATCTGAAAGCCAATGGCGGGGGAGTCGTGCTGAATATGGCGTCGATTGCGGCTACGGTGGGGATTCCCGACCGGTTTGCCTATTCGATGACCAAAGGCGCGGTGGTATCGATGACGTTGTCGGTGGCCAAGGATTACCTGAAACACAACATCCGTTGCAATTGTATTTCGCCCGCGCGGGTTCATACGCCGTTTGTGGACGGTTTTATCGCCAAAACATACCCGGGAAAAGAAGCCGAGATGTTTGCCAAACTGGCCGCTACCCAGCCCATCGGCCGGATGGCAAAACCGGCTGAAATTGCCGCCCTGGCATTGTACCTCTGCTCGGATGAAGCCGGTTTTAACACGGGCTGCGATTATCCAATCGACGGCGGTTTTGTTCGCTTGAATAATTAGAAAAAGAAGGGAGAGGTTAGGCAAGGGAGTAGGGACTGTTTTGCGGAAAGCATTGTGTCTTTACCCGCTTGTCTAACCGCTTGCTCTCAGTATGAAAGCGGGAGTTTCGTAATAGGCAGCGTACTATTACGAAGCTCCCGCTTTTGTATAGTGTAAATTTTCAAAGTACTATATATTTTATAAAAAAACAATATATAAGTCATATTTAATAAATATTTTATAGTGTATGGGTATATTTTAAAAAAATTTATTAATCTTGTGTTAAATTTCCTGTATATCTACTTTACTACATTTTTGTATGGCAAAAAATCTACTGAGGCTTATTATCATGTGTTTGGTAGTAAGTGCTCCCGCGTTCGCTCAGACGATCACGGGCAAGGTTACTGCGAGTACCGACGGTCAGGCATTGCCGGGCGTTTCTATTCTGGTAAAAGGAACGACTTCGGGTACTACGACGGACGCAAGTGGCAAATTTAGTTTGTCTGCCGGTAAATCCGGAACGCTGGTTTTCTCTTTCATCGGGTACAAATCGAAAGAAGTGGCGATTGAAAACCGCTCGGTAATTGACGTCACCCTCGACGAAGATGCTTCCATCCTTGACGAAGTGGTCGTTACGGCTTTCGGGGTTTCTCAGGAAAAACGCGCATTGGGCTACGCTACGGCGGTTGTCAACAATGAAGCACTCGTAAAAACCGCATCACCAAACTTTGCAACGGCACTTTATGGAAAAGCGCCGGGTGTGATGATCAATGCCACACCGGGTGGTGCGACCAGTGCCGTGAGCATCAGTATTCGCGGATTAAGCTCCATCACCGGTAACACACAACCGTTGATCGTGATGGACGGGATTCCCATTCGCAACGGCGAGGTTCGCAACAACGATTATTGGGGAGATCAACGCATCCGGGGGAACGGTTTGCTGGATTTGAACCCGGCGGATATCGAAAACATCTCGATCCTGAAAGGTGCTTCGGCGGCCGCGCTGTACGGTTCTGAAGCCGTGAACGGGGTGGTTCTGGTGACGACCAAACGGGGAAAAGCCGGAAAAGGGCTGGGCGTTGATTTCAGTGCGAGTTACAGCGTTGACAAAATCGCCTATCTTCCACGGTATCAAAACGTCCGGGGACCGGGTTACATGTTGAATTATTCAAACGGTGGTCAGGATGCCAACGGGTTTATTTCCTACGATACCAACGGCGATGGCGTGGGCGACACCCGCGGTTTGCTGAATGCCACGGTCAACTTCGGACCCAAATTCGATGGGCAGCCGGTAATGGCGTTCGACGGCGTCATCCGTCCATATTCGCCTTCCAACAACAGCTATGCCGATCTGTTTCAGAATGCGCACAGCTCGAACATCAACCTGGCGGTTTCGCAGGCGACTGACAAATCCAACCTGCGGTTTTCCTACACCCGTCAGGACAACGGAATGATCAGTTACAACGCGAAGAATAGCAAGAACATCATGAACCTGAACTCCAGCTTTCACATCAACAAAAAGCTGACGACGGATTTGATGGTAAACTTTGTGAATCAGACCACCCACAACCGCCCGTATAAAGTCGATCGGATGATCAACAACTTTACGGGGATGATGAACCGGTTTGAAAATGCCGACTGGTATTTCAACAAATACCAAACCAGCCTGGGCTATAAGTTCGTCACCGGAACCAACCAGAGTTTGACGCCGGGTGAGAACATCATCCGCAATGGTTTCAAATCGGATATTGGTGATTACGTATGGAGTACCCGCGCCAACACCTACGATGAATACAGCAACCGCGTGATTGCTTCGCTGACCCAGAACTGGGAGATTATCGATGGGCTGAACCTCCGTGGCCGGATCGGAACCGATATAACCTCGGAGCGGATTGAAGACAAGCAGCGGAGTTCGATACCTCTTGCCTTTGGTTACTCAGGTTCTTTCGCAATGAACAACAACCTGTACAATAATGTCTACGGTGATGTCTTGTTGAGCTATTCCCGGAAACTAAATACCGACATTACGCTCTCGGCCAAAGCCGGTTATACGGCCAACAAGCAATTGAACACCTTTGTAAGCCGTTCGACGAACGGAGGACTGAGCACGGAAAATTTCTACGATATTTCGGCTTCGGTAAACACGGCTGGAGGTAGCAACACCCGTGATCGCTACGTTCGGGATGCGTACTTTGGAACGGTGAATTTTGATTACAAAAACTCGTTCTTTGTTGAAGGTACAATCCGCAGAGACCGGACGTCTACACTGATCACGGGGAACAACGCCTTTACGTATCCGTCGGTGAATACGAGTCTGGTTTTCAGTGACTTTCTGGATTTGCCGGTGGTGGTTTCCTACGGAAAACTGCGGGCGTCTTACGGGATCGTGGGGAATTATCCGGTCATCTACAGCGCTAATAACGCCTACAATCAGGGTAACCTGAGTTTACAACAAACCGGAGGAAGTTCAGTACTGTATACGAACATCAGCAATGCTTACGGCAATGACAAAATTCGTCCGGAGCAAAAACGGGAGTTTGAAGTGGGTCTGGAAGCCCGGTTTTTCAGAAACCGCCTGGGCTTAGACCTGGCCTACTACAACGCTCAGATCGTCGACCAGATTCTGCCGCTGACGATTGCCGCCAGCTCGGGTGCCAAATCGGTTCTGGCCAACATCGGTACCCTGCGCAACCAGGGCCTGGAACTGGCCTTGAATTACACGCCGATTAAAGGTGTTGGTGCCAATGATTTCAACTGGGATATTATTCTGAACCTGGCCAAAAACAGCAACAAAGTAGAAAAACTGGCCAACGGCTCGACGGAATTGCTACACGCGGATTACGACGGAAATGCCGCTCAGTTGCGGTCGGTCGTCGGTCAACCGATGGGTGATATTTACGCCCACGGCATTCTGAAAAATGCCAGTGGACAGCCTGTGGTTGGAACGAATGGTTTGTATCAGCTGGATGGGGCCAACTGGATCAAGGTTGGAAACTCGATGCCGAAACTGACGGGCGGTTTGATCAACAGCGTCAGCTACAAAGGATTTAATCTGGACATCGTGACGGACTTCCGTTACGGCGGTTACATCATGCCAACGGGTATCAACTGGTTAACTTCCAGAGGCTTGACGGAAGAAAGTCTGACGGCGATGGATGCCGAACACGGTGGCTTGAGTTATTACATCGATGCCAATGGCAAAGGTGTTCAGACGTCGGGAACGGCCGGGCCAGCCGGTCAGGTTGTCTACCACGACGGGATGCTGATGAGTGGCGTACTCGCCAACGGCGAAGCCAACACGAATGTAGTTTCGCAGGCTACGTATTACAACGCGACCTACAACTGGGGAGGCCCGCAGTACGGAAATGCCCGCTATGAGTTGTTCGTGAAGGAAAACTCTTACATCAAAATGCGGGAAATTTCACTGGGTTACCGGATTCCGGCCAACCTGACCCGGCGCATTGGCACCCAGAACCTGACTCTGTCGGTGTTTGGACGGAACCTGTTCTTCATTTACCGGACCATCAAAGATCTGGATGCGGAACAGACCAACTCCAGTACCCGGTGGACGGATAACATCAGCAACGCGGGTAACAACCCGTCTTTCCGGACCATGGGCGTGATGCTGAGAGCCAGTTTCTAATTCTAACTTGATTCTAAAAATGAAAAAAATATCAATCCTATTTTTCGCCGGGCTGCTCTTGGGAACCGTTTCCTGCAAGGAATCCGAGTTTGCCGAAGCGTACCCCAATCCGGCCAAGATTTCGGAATCGACCGTTGAAAAGCAGTTTACCGGCGTGTTGTATTCCAATCGGGAATATGTGTTGCCGGGATACACCCACTACTTTACGACCCTGCGGCTTTCCCTGAATCCGTACACCCAGGCAATCGGCCGGTTGAATCAATCCGGTCTGTACGTTCCGGGTTCGGCGGGGGTCGAAAACGTGTGGTACAGTTACTACGACATGATGGCCCAGTACCGGGAACTGCAAAAAATCTATGCTTCGCGGCCCGCGGATCAGCAAGCCGACCGTAAAATTTTCATGCTGGCGGCTGCGGTTTATGTCTATGATCACACGCAGCGGCTAGTGGACGTTCACGGCGCGATTCCATTTACGCAAGCGGGTATGCTGAGCACCAACGGCGGAGAGTATGAAAAGTCGACCGCGAAGTTCGATACTGCCGAGAGCATTTACGCTTTTATGCTGGATGATCTAAAGCGTATCGCCACCGAGTTGAACGGCATTACGTTGAATGCTGGTTATCAGAAATCGTTTCAGACGCAGGATTTTATCAACAAAGGCGACATTACCGCCTGGAAACGGTATACGAACTCGTTGCGGCTGCGCATGCTGAACCGGGTATCGGATGTCGAAAGCATGAAGGCACGGTCCAATTCCGAAATCGCTGAGATTCTGGGCATCGCTGCGACGTATCCGATTGTGGAAACCAACGCACAGAACATCCAGATTAATGTGTTCGATATCAACACTGACATCAACTCAAAAGGGTTTCAGGCTGGTTTGGCATCGGACGGCTGGTACGGAAACACGGCGGGCAAAGCGATGATTGACAATATGAACGCCAATAACGACCCGCGTCTGCCCATTCTGTTTGAGCCGGGTGCCAAAGCTGCCGGAAAATATTTTGGAATCGATCCACTTGCGACCGAAGCCGTGCAAACCGCTCAATTTAATAACGGTTTGGTCGCCATCTATAACCGCTATACGACGAGCAACAACCAGTTCTTCCCGGGTGTGATCATCAATGCCGCCCAGATGAACCTGATCAAAGCGGAATACTACCTGCGGACGGGTAACGATGCATTGGCAAAAACCGCTTATGAAACCGGTATTACGCAGTCCGTCGAATTCTACAACAAGATTCTGTCCCTGACCAACGCAACCGGGATTACGGGTTCGACGATTCCGACGCCCGCAACGGCCGCTTCCGTGACGGCCTATCTGGCAGGAGACGGCGTGAGCTGGAGCAAGGCAACGACCAACGCGCAGAAACTGAGCCTGATTGCGACGCAGAAATGGTTGCATTATAACGTGGTTCAACCGTATGAAAACTGGGCCGACCTGCGTCGGTTGGATATGCCGGTGTTGAGCTTCCTGACCGATAATGCCAATAACCAGACGTTGCCGCCGGTAAAATGGACCATTCCGGGTAACGAAATTACCTATAACACCGCAAATTATGAGGCTGTTCGGGCAACGGACAAACTGACTACCAAGCTGTTCTGGGATGTAAAGTAAAACCCGGAGATTGAAAGCAAATCAGGAATTTTAGATTTGGTTGGATACAAAAGAGGCAGACCTGTTGGTTTGTCTCTTTTTTTGTTAAAACCGCTGTCTATTTCCCCTGATTTTCCAACACCAGCAATTGCGGAAATGACAGAATTCCTTTGAAAATCAATTGAGTCATTTCGCCGACGGTGTGGAAATAAGAGCCCAGCACAATATCGATATCGCCGTCGCGATCGAAGTCGGCGGCTTCCATCGTCAGCCATTTTCCGTTCGCGCCCTCCGGGGTTGTGAACGGTTTAAAATTCAACCGGCCTTCGTTTTTTAAATAGACAAATCCCTGTTCGGGCTGGGCCAGATTGGAATAAAAAGACGTTGCCGCAATGTCCAGATCGCCATCGTTGTCAAAATCCCGGGCAACGGCCTTACTGGCTCCGTACAGCGGATAAAACCACGTTTCTTTGAAGTTGTCTTTTTTATCGTTCAGGTAAATGCGGACACCGTGGTAGTTTTTATTGACCGACGAATAATCCCAATTGTCGCCATTCGTCAGCAAAATATCCTGAAAACCGTCCTTATTAAAATCCACTAATTCAAAATAACTGCCGCCAAACAGCGGAGAAAACTGCAACACGGTTTTTTCTTTAAACTTTCCGTTTCCCTGGTTAAAAAAAATAGCTACTTCCTCCCGCGCCTGGGCGATCACGACCATGATATCCGGTTTTTTATCGCGGTTGAAATCAGCAATTTCCACTTTTCTGGCACCGGGCATAGCTTTTAGGACGTGCTCTTTGGCGGGGTCAAAACCATCGAGCCAGACCAGCTTTCCGGCATTATTCCCAAAACCGCATACGATCGCATCTTCTTTTCCATCAGCATTCAAATCGCCGGTAGCAAACTGAACCGGTCGGGGCAAGTCCCGAATGTTGACCGGTTTGGTACCCGGTTTGGCGGATTTTTCCAATGTCATGAGTCGGCCCAGATGCTGGTCGGACGGGCTGAAAATGCCGATCGTGAGCAAGCGGGGAGCCGCGTTTTTCGGGAAATCAATATCGGTGGGTGGCGTGTCGATCCACCAGGTATTGGCCAGTTGAAACTTCCCATCGAGCACGTACAGCGCATTCTGGGCGTCGCCCACGTAAAGCTGGGCGGTATTTTTGTCGTATTTCAGCAAAGTCGTCTGCGGCACCTGTTTATCACCAACGGTGAGTTCTCTGGGCTTAAACAACGGCAGTTGATTGGTCGTAGGCTGATGCGGTTTTTGCGGCAGGGGTTCGGCGGGAGCGGTGCTTTCATAAAACGCTACGATCTTTTTCCACTCTTCCAGCGAAAGCAGGGCGGTTTCGGGGTAAACGTTCAGTTTGCTGACGGCTTTCTCTTCGTCGGGAGGAAGCGGTTTTAACGTGTCAGAACCGGGCAGTTTGAGGCCAAGCCGCATCGCCATGTTGGGAAGTACGCCCGTAACCCAGGTCTTCTTATCCAGCAATTCCGGTTCGGGAAACAGGTGACAGCTCGCGCAATAGCGCATGGCCAGTTGTTTGCCGCTGGAAACGGAATCGTTCAAAGCCACGTTTTTAAGACCTGAATCCGGCGGAACGCTTTCCGTTTTCAGCACGAAAAAAGAGGTCACCCAAAAGGAGAAAAAAAAGACCAGACCGGTTTTAAGCGAAAACATCAGGTGGATGGTTGCTGACTAGAGTTCTAATAATCTGAATTTATCCGAATGACTGCAATTTGCTGGCAGTAGACCGCAGGCACCAGCCGATCCGCTTATCAGATGCTTTTCAAAGTTACCTGTGAAAGTTGATTTTTAGGACTTTCCGCACAGGAAATGCTCGTGAAATGCGTTTGATTACATAAGCCCGAATAAAAAAATCGGGATGGCTGGATGCCACCCCGATTCTCAAAAAAGGTAGGTCTGTTCTGCAATTAGAAGTTTGCTACTTTACCCGTATCCCACCACAGGCGAGTGGCAATATCGTCTTTAGCTCCAGTACCCATTTTTGACACCGCATCGGTTACCGCAGCCGTATTACCGGTTCTTTCCGCGTTTACAAATGGCATGCGTTTGATCGATTCGCCCGCTGGAATAACACCCCAGTCTGCATTACTGTCATTTTTGGCAGCAACCGGAATTTTGGGGTAACCCGTACGTCTGTAATCCACCCACGCTTCCAGCGTATTGGTGAAGGTGTTGAGGTATTTCTGGGTAATGATTTTTTCCAGTTTCAATTCGTTCGAATCGGATTCATTCCATGCCACCGTAACGGTTGAAACAGCGGTAAAATTATTCCGGGCATCAACTGGATCAACATAATTAATCGGCTTGCTGGTTTTATCGACCAGGTAAGCATCAACGCCACCCGCACCCCAATCGGCAAAGGACAATTTGATACCTTCCTCATAGTTGGTTTTGGGATCACCAGCCCCGGCCCAGCCTCGGAGTCCGGCTTCCGCTTTCAGAAACGCCACTTCCGCTGCGGTAAAATTTCGACGGGTCTGAACCGTCTGGAAGCTCTCGTTTACTTTTGAGAACGGTACGTGATCGGCTTTTGCTTTGATGTAAGCGCCATTCCGGACACCTTTATAAGGCACTGACGGGTGATCGGCATACAAGGCGGCATTCGTTATTGGGGCAAAATACTTCGAGAGCCGTCCATCATTTAAGCCAATCAAAAAAGACTCCATTAAAGCGCCCATCCGGGTATCATCCCACTCGTAACAGATCTGAGCCACCGGAATCTTGTTTCCATTCAATGCATTGATAAAATTGTCCGCATTGGTCGTAATCAAACCGGCTGGATCGCTCAACGCTTTTTCGCCCTGGGTTTTGGCTTGTGCGGGATCTACTTTTGATAAGCGAATCGCCAATCTCAGACGTAACGAATTGACCACTTTCGACCACTTGGTAAGATCTCCACCGTAGGCTGAGGGGTCAAATTTTTTAAACCCGGTATACGCTTTGTTGGCAGCAAAATCGGTCTGGATCGAGTCAAGCTGTTTGAAGAACATCGGATACAAATCAGATTCTTTATCGTATAGAATCGAGTTCGCCGTCGTACCGTATTGCGAATAAATGATCGGTCCGTGAATGGCCGTCAGTTTGGACATCGCCAACACCCGGATCAATTTCGCCCAGGTAGCAAAAAGGGGTAGCTTATTGTCTGCTGCCAGTTTGATCACCTGTTTGGCCGGCGACATGATGCTACCGTACTCCCGTCCCCAGAATGAGTTCCAGCGGATGTAGTAGGTCGTGTTATTCACATTTCCAACAAAATCGGTCGGCGTACCCATGTACCCCATCCAGTTGTCGGCACAAAGGTCCTCTTCGACCTGGTGACCATTCAAATTGAAGATCATGTTCGAAAACGGAGAGCCTACGAGGTTAAAATCCTGCTTGAGGAGCTCATCCGAAATTTGATTGGGGTTCTGGTTTATATCGACAAAACTGTCAGTACAGGCCGCGAACGCAATCAGGGATATCACCGCGATAAGTAGTCGTTTCATGGTAATGATTTTAGAAATTTTAGAATGTTAACTTCAGGTTAATCCCGTACGATCGGGTGGATGGCATACCAAACACGTCAGTGGATTGCAGGGAGTTGTTGGTACTCATTGCCTGTTCCGGATCGAAAGGTGCTTTTTTGTAGAAGAAGAACAAATTCCGGCCTACGAGCGACACCGAAGCATCTTTAAACACCGGGTTTGAGCCCTTGGATCTGAAGTTGTAGCCCACGACAAGCTGGCCTAACCGAACGTTGGTTCTTGAAAATACGTACGGTTCCATGATCTTATTTCGGTCACCGATCGCCGAATAATACGTGTAGGGGGCAATGGAAGTAACCGCCAGCCCTTCGGGTGTAACAGCGTTGATGGCCACCGTTCCGGCATCCCGATCCGCAGCACTTCGTTCACTTACCCCGTAGGAATCCAGGAATGCTTCGGTTTTGGAGAAAGCAACTCCGCCGAATTTCCCGCTAACCAGTGCGCTCGCGAAGAAGTTACCATAACTCCAGTTATTGGTCCATCCCAGCATGAGCTTCGGGTTCACATTACCTACGATTGTCTGCGTAGCGGCTTTGGTGGGAACGCCGTTTTTGTCCAGAATGATCTGTCCGGCATCGTTGCGGGCAAACTTATAGATGTACACGTCATTGAACGAACCGCCAGCTTTGATGATTGATGCAAAACCTTCATTATCACCACCTACCTGATAGTTGGGATTGGACGCGATCAATTCAACAATCTTGTTTTTGTTCTGGGACGCGTTGACCGCTGTATTCCAGCTGAAACGATTTGAACGGAAAGGCTCGGCAGTAAGGGTAAACTCAAATCCTTTGTTCGTGATTTTTCCCGCATTCACATAATAGGTCGTGTATCCCGAGCCCGAAGGTGCCGCCAGGGAAAGGAACTGGTTGGTACTGACACCATTGTATAGCGTAAAATCAGCACCCAGACGTCCCTTTAAAAACTTGGCTTCAATACCGTACTCGTTGGCTACGATTTTTTCAGGCTTCAGATTGGTAAACGGTACCTGCGTGTTTCGGTTGATCCCACCAATGCCCGTTGGCCCACCGGCACCACCGATCGTGTTCAGCGGATTCACCACGTTGTAGGGTACTTCGTTCGCCGTTTGTGAGAAGGAAGCCCTTACTTTCAGGAATGAAATGGCCTGGGGTAAATTAACCATCTGGCTGATGACCGCAGATCCTCCGATAGAAGGGTAAAAGTACGATTGGTTACCGGTAAGCGCCAGGGTAGAAGCCCAGTCGTTCCGTCCCGCCAGATCCAGAAACAGGAAGTCTTTGAACCCGAGAGACAAGTTGGCAAATGCACCCTGTTTGATGGTATTGCTGTAACGTCCGTCGTTGTTGAACATGACGTTGTAGGGCATATTTGCAAACGTAAATACGTTGGGATACTGCAGTGAAACCGTACCGTTACCCACACTTATGCCATCGTAGTAGGTGTTTTTCTGGTAGCTAAGACCCGCCAGTGCATTCACACTGAAATTGCCAAAACTCTTGGTATAAGTAAGAATACCGTCCGTATACAGCGACTGATCCGTGTATCGGTTGTAAGACCAGGTGCCGTTCGGGCTGACACTCACTGAGTTACCGCCGGCCGCGTAGCGCTTGTCATCCAACACATTATTGTAATCAATGTTACCACGTACCTCAAAGCGAAGGTTCTCCGTAATATCATAAGCGAGTTTGGCGTTGGCAATAATCCGTTTGTTGGACTGTAGCTTCGGATCTTTGTAAATTTCCCAGTACGGATTGTTTTGCTTTTCTTCGGTCGAATACCAGTTCATTTTGTCCATGTTCCGGTCGGGATTGAAGACAGCGTAATTATTCTTGTAGCTATTGAAGTCGCGATCTCTGGCGAACAGATACAAACCGGTCAATGGGTTGTTATAATAACCGGCACCCGGGCGGTTTTTGGATACTTCCGAAGACAGGATAATACCAGAGCTTAACGTAATCTTGTCTTTCAGCATTTTGGTACTTTGCCGGAACGAAAAGTTATGTTTCGTGTAGGTATTCGTTGGCAGTACACCTTTCGAGGAAACATTACCGTAGGAGAAATAAACACTAGTCTTTGCGTTTCCGCCCGTAACTGCCACCGTGTTGTTAAAGGTTACACCGGTCTGAAAGAAATCTTTGATATAATCTTTCTGGTAGTTGTCTGATTTAACAACCGTTGTTCCAACCGGTGTCCAGCTGTAATCGCCACCCACCGTTCCATACCGGTATTGAAACTTGGGAAGACCGGATACCTGTTCGACAACTGCACTGGCATTGACGTCGACCGATAATTTGCCTTCTTTGCCTTTTTTGGTTGTAATCAGGATGACGCCATTGGCCCCCTGACTACCATAGAGAATAGCCGCATTGGCTCCCCGCAATATGCTGATGCTCTCGATATCGCCGGGGTTAATAGCTGAAAGACCATCTCCACCGTCGGTTCCACCATACGAGCCTGGCTGCCCGCCTTTGTTGTTGGCCATCGGGATACCATCGATCACATAAAGGGCCTCACTGGAACCCTGCAACGATTTGTTTCCCCGGAGGACGGCCCGCGTAGAACCACCAGCGCCCGAGCTACTGATTTTGATGTCCAGACCTGCTGCCTTACCCGTAAGGGCATCAACAAAGTTGGTGTTGGAGGCCCGTCGCAATTCGTCACCACCCAGTTGCTGTGTGGCATAAGTCAGGGCTTTCTTTTCCCGTTGGACACCCAGGGCGGTCACAACGACTTCTTCAAGCTGAGCAGAAGAGGCTTCCAGGACCACATTTACTACGGTTTGTGATCCAACCGGCACTTCTTTCGTTGTAAAGCCGATAGAGGAAAAAACCAAAATGGCTTCATCGCCAGGTACCTGGATCGAATACCGGCCATCTGATCCCGTTGTTGTACCAACTCCACCTCCTTTTAAAACCACCGTAGAGCCCGGAATCGCTTCCCCTTTTTCGTCGCTTACTTTACCGGTAACCGTTTTTGCGAGAACATCGGACTTCACTTTGTGATTTAAAATGGTCTTCGCCGTCGCGGGTGAGGCAAACGTTACACTAATGGAGGCCGTAAACACGACCAGTTGATATAACGTAAGTTTCATCCATAGCGGACATTTTACTTCTAGCTGTCTTTTCATAATTTTTGACTGTTTGAGGTTAAGTAAATTTTTGCGGCAGGTTCAATCCATCTGAAAAGATGTTCAACGTCTAAAAACCCATGGGGTATTAACTTGGGAGGTCCTTTTTTGGGGGATGGGAATGGGGTACACGGTGGTGTCATAGGCAATGTTCGTTTTAGGTTATTATAATAAGTTATTGGGTAATGAAGGCACTTACAAGCAATTAATTTCGAATTTTTTGTCAAACTACTACTTTTATTAGGCAATTAATACAGTAAGCAGGCGATAATTTTTAAATTTTTTTAATTTCTTTAATTTTGGTGTCAAAAATTGGACATTGGCAATTAATAATTAAAAACTTGATTCGTCAAATAGCGTTGATGCCCCCAATAACGAGCCCCGAAGGTCTCTCTCAAGCGGCAAACCATTTGGATCTGGTGCCTGGGAGAACGCCGGGAATGGCGGATGGAGAAGGGGAGAATCATTCCGCTAAGCGGTCGAAGTCGGCAACATTTCCCGGCTATACCTGCTGAATGACAATAGGGTATTCAATTCATACAACCCAATAGAAAAATAGAAATGAAGTACTTCCTTACTGGTTTAGTATTTGGATTAATTTTTAGTGGATCAGCGATTGCCCAGCAGCATTCCGAACAAAATCACAGTAAATACGTCTGGCCAAAAGATAGTTTGGTAAAGCAAAAACTGAACCAGTGGCAGGACATTAAATTCGGATTACTGATGCACTGGGGAACGTATAGCCAGTGGGGCGTCGTCGAATCTTGGTCGCTTTGTCCGGAAGATGAAGGATGGTGTGTGCGCCGGGGGCCGTACGCCAACGACTGGTTTGGCTACAAAAAGGCGTACGAAAATCTGCAAACCACATTCAATCCAACCCGGTTTAATCCCGAGCGCTGGGCTGCAGCTGCCAAAACCGCTGGCATGAAATACATGATTTTTACGACCAAGCACCACGACGGTTTCTGCATGTTTGATTCCAAACAAACGGATTACAAAATCACGGGAGCAAAATCGCCGTTTGCGTCGAATCCGCGCAGCAATGTCACGAAAGAAATTCTGGGTGCGTTTCGGAGCGAAGGATTTATGGTCGGAACGTATTTTTCAAAACCGGATTGGAATGTCGATTCGTACTGGTGGCCGTATTTTCCGCCCAAAGACCGGAATGTGAGCTACGATCCGAAGAAGTACCCAGACATGTGGAAGAAGTATCAGGACTTCACCTACAACCAGATTCAGGAATTGATGACCGGTTACGGAAAAGTGGATATTTTGTGGCTGGATGGCGGCTGGGTGCGTCCGGCCAGTACAATTGACTCGACGGTGAGCTGGCAACGCACGATTCCCTACAGTCAGGATGTCGATATGGGCCGAATTGCCGGAATGGGGCGGCAAAACCAGCCGGGTCTGCTGGTCGTTGACCGGACGGTATCGGGCGAGTTTGAAAATTACGTGACGCCGGAGCAGCAGATTCCCGATCATTACATGCCGATTCCGTGGGAAACCTGCCTGACGATGGGCGATAGCTGGTCGTATATTCCGAAAGAAAATTTCAAACCAGCCCGTAAACTCGTGCAGACGCTGGTCGATATTGTGGCTAAAAACGGCAATCTGCTGCTCAACATCGCGCCTGGCCCGGACGGTGAGTGGCACGAAGAGGCCTATACGCGTCTGAAGGAAATCGGCGACTGGATGCAAATCAATGGCGAGTCTGTTTACGGAACAAAACCGCTGGCGCCATATCGGCAAAACCAGTGGGCCTTCACGTCGAAAGGAAAAACCGCTTATGCCTCCTACCTGGCGACCGAAACTGAAACCATGCTTCCGGCGCTGGTTACGCTCCCCATTGCGCCTGCTCAACCGAAAGCCACGCTGATGATTCTGGGAACGAAGCAAGCGCTAAAATGGAAGAAAACTGGCACGGGCATCGAAGTGAGTATACCCGAAAAACTGCGTCAGCAACTGGCCGGAAAACCGGTTTGGGTTTTTAAGATTGCCTAATTACATCAGGAAAGAAATGCCTGCCCCTATGAGAAATCGAGTTCTTTTGTGTTGTTTATTCTTTTTGAGTGGGTGTCTGACGATTCGGGCGCAACGCATCCATCATTTTGCCTCCGGTCTGGCGATCGGCCCCTGTCATCAGTACGGTCGGGAGGCCTTGTACACGGATTTGCTGGCCTATCATTTGTACCGCGGGGATTTGAAAAAACCGGTCGAAGGGCAGGAAATGACCGCAGCCAGTACCGATTCGCTGCGCTGGCAGACGGTGATTCCTGATAAAGACGGCAAGTTCCGGGGCCGGAATTTCAACAATGGCTATTTGTATTTGACCTACACCGCCGACCGCGATGAGGTGGCTTTGCTGCACGCAACCGGCCATAACATGGTGTATGTCAATGGCGCACCCCACGCCGGAGATCCGTATGCCCTCGGCTGGCTGGTTATTCCGGTGGCATTAAAAAAAGGAGTAAACGAAATATATCTCCGTACATCCCAGTTTTCACGATTCCAGGGTTTGACCACCAAACTGATTTTTCCGGAAAAACCGGTTTTCCTGAAAATTGAAGACCCGACCGTACCGAGTGTGGTTTTAGGCAATCAGATCGAACCACTCTGGGGTGCGGTTGTCCTCGTCAACACAACGAACAAAGCACTGACCGGTTTGAAAATGAAAAGCCGGTTGGCTGGTAAAGACCTGACGACCGATCTGCCGACGGTGCCTCCCATGACGATCCGAAAAGTCGGTTTTCGGATGGATGCTTCGGGGGTTACTCAAAAAGGTGACGTCAAGGTGGCGATCAGTCTGCTGCAATCCGGAAAGCCGATTGATGAAAACGAATTGACATTGAACGTAGCCGGACCGGGTGAACATTACAGCCAGACCTTCGTCAGCGCCATTGACGGTAGCGTCCAGTATTTCGGGGTTGCCCCACAAGCCAAACCGGATGGCAAGGCACCTGCCATGTTCCTGTCGGTTCACGGGGCTGGCGTTGAGGCCAGTGGGCAGGCCCGGGCGTATCAGCCAAAGGATTGGGGCGTTTTGGTGGCACCTACCAACCGTCGTCCGCGCGGTTTTAACTGGGAAGACTGGGGGCGTCTGGATGCGCTGGAAGTGTTTGTTATCGCCAAAAAACAATACAAACCCGATCCGCAGCGGATTTATTTGACAGGTCATTCGATGGGGGGCCACGGCACCTGGTACCTGGGGGCGACGTTCCCCGGAAATTGGGCTGCGATTGCGCCCTGTGCCGGTTATCCAACGCTGGCGGGATACGGATCGCACGACGGGAAAATTCCGGAAGAAGGTGGGAATGCGATGGAAAAAATATTGCTGCGTTCGAGCAATCCGAGCAACGTGATCGCGCTGGCTTCCAATTATAAACCGCTTGGGGTTTACATTTTGCACGGCGATGCTGACCGCACGGTTTCGGTGGAATATGCCCGTCAGATGCGCAAACTGCTTGGCACGTTTCACCCCGATTTTACCCATTACGAATATCCGGGTGGTTCGCACTGGTACGGAAGCGAAAGTGTGGACTGGAAACCGCTGTTCGACTATTTCCAATGGCACCGGATTGCGGCCGACAGCGCCGTCAATTCCATCGATTTTACCACCGCCAATCCCGCCATTTCGTCGACGATGCGCTGGGTTTCGATTGAACAACAGGAACATCCCCTGCAATACAGCCGTGTTCAGTTGAAGCGGGATAAAAAGGCCGGAACGATTGTGGGAAAAACCGGGAACGTGGAGCTGCTTTCACTGAACCTGGTCGATTTTGCCGCGGGTCAAACCGTGTCCATTACGTTGGATAGTCTGAAAACCATTCAGTATCAGGTGTCTAATCCGGCAGAAAAACTCTTCCTGATTAAGAATACCCAATGGGAGATTGGCACCAAACCGGCCCTGACTCAGAAAGGGGCGCACCGCAACGGCACTTTCAAAGAACCGTTCAACAACCGGATGGTGTTCGTTTACGGTACTTCCGGAACCGCTGAAGAAAACGAATGGGCCTACAACAAAGCCCGGTACGATGCCGAAACCTGGTATTATCGCGGGAACGGTGCGGTGGATATTGTGCCGGATAAAGAATTCACGCCGGCGCAGTATGCCGATCGGGGCGTGGTGATTTTTGGCAATGCAACGACCAATCGGGCATGGAGCAAACTGTTGGCCGATAGCCCCATTCAGGTAAGTCGGGGCGTGGTAAGCGTTGGCAATGAACGGTTTACAGGTAATGATGTCAGCGTGTATTTTAGCTGGCCCCGACCGGATAGTCCCAAAACTTCGGTTGCGGTGGTATCCGGCACCGGTTTGCCGGGTCTGAAAGCCGCCGATGCCAATCAGTATTTTGCCGCCGGGAGCGGTTTTCCGGATTTCATGATTTTTAGTCTGGATATGGCCAAAGAGGGCATCAAAGGCGTTCGGCAGGCCGGTTTCTTCGACAACAACTGGAAGCTGGAAAGCAGTGAAATGGTTGGAAAATAACTAATAGGTAGTGCTTTACATATTTCGACGGTATTGGCCGCCCACTTCGTATAACGCCCGTGACAATTGGCCAAGGGTGCAAACTTTGGTGGCTTCCATGAGCGCTTCGAATATGTTTCCGTTGGCCAGTGCGGTATTTTGGACCTGTTTCAAAACCGCATTGGCCGCTTCCCGGTTTCGTTCCTGAAATGCCTTTCGGGACTCAATGGCGAACCGTTTTTCGTCGTCGGTCGAGCGAATGATTTCCTGCGGAGTGCTGGTAAGCGAACCGTTGGGGTCCAGGAAGGTATTTACGCCGACGATGGGAAGGGTGCCATTGTGTTTCTGCATTTCGTACACCATCGACTCATCCTGAATTTTGCTGCGCTGGTACATTCGCTCCATCGCGCCCAATACACCCCCTCGTTCGTTCAGGCTGCGGAATTCGTTCAAAACCGCCTGTTCGACCAGATCGGTAAGTTCTTCAATGATGAAGGCACCCTGCAACGGGTTTTCGTTTTTGGCCAGACCAAATTCCTTGTTGATAATCAGCTGAATCGCCATTGCCCGCCGAACGCTTTCTTCGGTGGGTGTCGTAATGGCTTCATCATACGCATTGGTATGCAGGGAGTTGCAATTATCCGACAAGGCCAGCAAAGCCTGAAGCGTCGTCCGGATGTCGTTGAAGGCAATTTCCTGCGCGTGCAAACTTCGGCCGGAAGTCTGAATATGGTATTTTAATTTCTGCGAACGATCATTGCCTTTGTATTTGTACCGCATGGCTTTCGCCCAGATTCGACGCGCCACACGACCCAAAACCGAATATTCCGGGTCCATTCCGTTCGAGAAAAAGAAGGAGAGATTGGGGGCAAAGTCGTCGATGCGCATTCCGCGGGCGAGGTAATACTCAACAAACGTAAAACCGTTGGAAAGGGTGAACGCCAGCTGTGAAATCGGATTGGCACCCGCTTCGGCAATGTGATAACCCGAAATGGAAACGGAATAGAAGTTGCGAACCTGATTGTCCGTAAAATACTGCTGAATATCGCCCATCATCCGCAAGGCAAATTCCGTCGAAAAAATGCAGGTATTTTGCGCCTGATCTTCCTTCAGAATATCCGCCTGAACCGTTCCCCGCACTTGCCGGAGTGTATCCGCTTTGATTTTTTCGTAAATGTCCTTGGGGAGAACTTTGTCACCGGTTGTTCCCAGCAACAGCAATCCCAAACCGGTATTGCCGTCCGGCAATTCGCCATTGTAGGCAGGGGCGGGCGACAGGGCCGCGGGTGAATTGCCCGTTTTTGATCCGTCACCTGCTGCTCCCTGCTGCCGCAGCCACAGCTCGCACTGCTGGTCGATGGCGGTATTCAGAAAAAAACCGAGCAGCATGGGCGCAGGGCCGTTGATGGTCATGGAAACCGAGGTCGCCGGATCGCAGAGGTTAAAACCGCTATAGAGTTTCTTGGCATCGTCCAGCGTGCAAATATTGACGCCGGAATTGCCGATTTTTCCGTAAATATCGGGTCGGAAATCCGGATCTTCGCCGTAAAGTGTCACAGAATCAAAAGCCGTCGACAGGCGTTTGGCGGGCATTCCTTGCGAAACGTAGTGAAACCGCCGGTTGGTGCGTTCCGGCCCTCCTTCACCCGCAAACATCCGGGCCGGGTCTTCGCCTTCGCGTTTTAATGGAAATACCCCGGCCGCATACGGGAATTCCCCCGGAACGTTTTCGGTCAGCAACCACCGCAGGATATCGCCCCAATCTTCGTATTTCGGCAAGCTGATTTTTGGGATTCGCAAACCGGATAAGGAGGTCGAAAACAGATTCTGATGGATCGTTTTATCGCGAATCTGGTACTGATACGTGTCGGCGCGGTATTTCTGCTTTAGTTCCGGCCAGTCTTTGAGGAGTCGCCGGCAATCGTGGTGAAGCCGGTTCTCAAAATCCGCATAGATACTTTTAAGCGAAGTTGCAACCCTGTCAGGGGTTTCACCCGTACGACGGCCCGGCGCTGACAGGGTTTGGAGAACGCCATCCAACTGGTACATTTTTCGGGCGATGGCAACCTGCTCAGTAACAAAAGCGTCGTACTGATCGCTGTTTTCGACAATTTCGGCTAAGTAACGAACGCGCTCGGCGGGAATAATGGCCTTCGATGCAATCGAATGAGCTTTATCGATGGCGTGATCCAGAAAACCGGTACCGGTTTTTTCCTGAATCAATTGCATCAACTTCGTAAACAGCGTGTTCATTCCCCCGTCGTTGAACTGCGATGCAATGGTGCCGAAGATGGGGAGGTCTTCGTCGGATACGTCCCAGATTCCGGCATTACTGCTGCTGTGATTCCGGCGGTATTGTTTTCGGACATCGCGCAAGGCATCCAGCGAACCGCGTTTATCAAATTTGTTGATGGCGATGACGTCGGCAAAATCGAGCATGTCGATTTTTTCCAGCTGCGTGGCCGCGCCGTATTCCGCCGTCATGACGTACAGACTGACATTTGAGTGCTCGGTGATTTCCGTATCCGACTGCCCGATGCCCGAGGTTTCGATAATAACCAGATCAAATTGGGCAAACTGGCAGATTTCAATCGCATCCCGGACATTTTTGCTCAGGGCCAGATTCGCCTGTCGCGTCGCCAGGGAGCGCATGTAAACCCGGCCAGCCGCCAGATCGGGGTGGATGGCATTCATCCGAATGCGGTCGCCGAGCAGTGCCCCGCCGGTTTTTCGTTTCGATGGGTCAACGGAAATAATTGCAATGGTTTTGTCCGGAATATTCACCAGAAATCGCCGAACCAGTTCGTCCACCAGCGATGACTTACCGGCTCCACCGGTTCCGGTAATGCCGAGAACGGGAACGGTTTTGGGAATTGGAGCCGTCTGGACGAACGGAGCGGTTTTTTCGTACACCTGCGGTTCATTTTCCGCAGCGGAAATCAGTTGGCCGATCAGCTTGGCATCTTTAGTTCGGGATAATTGACTCAAATGACCGTTCAGTGCGCTCAATTGTGGCAAGCTATTCGGTGCCTGATCGCATTTTTCCAGCAGATCATTGATCATTCCCTGCAATCCGAGGGTTCGCCCATCATCCGGTGAATACAGCCGGGTAACCCCGTAGGCCTGCAATTCCTGGATTTCCTGGGGTAAAATGGTACCACCGCCCCCGCCAAAAACCTTGATGTGGGCGGCATTCCGTTCCCGCAGCAGGTCGATCATGTATTTGAAAAACTCGATGTGGCCGCCCTGATACGAGGTGATAGCGATTCCCTGCACATCTTCCTGAATGGCACAGTCGACAATTTCGGCTACTGATCGGTTGTGGCCCAGGTGAATGACCTCCGCACCGGACGCCTGCATAATCCGGCGCATGATGTTGATGGCGGCATCGTGTCCGTCGAACAGCGAAGCCGCCGTAACGATCCGAATGTGACTTTGGGGCTGATACGGTTCTATCTTATGTTGTGATACCATGATCAAATTGCAAATTGTTACGTAAAAGTAGGCAGAATGGCGGAAAAGCAGTATTATTGATTGTCATTAGCAAGTTAAAAACCGGCATGTCGCCAGCGCAAAAGTTCTACCGTTCGATTGGTGTCCGTCATCATGAAGTTCGAACAGTCTGGTTATTTTTCTTACATAATTTCTTTCTTGGCATTGGAACGATCCTGGTCTATGTTTCGGCCAATGTTATTCTACTCGAAAATCATCCCGAAACCAGCCTGCCGATCGCTTACATAGGCTCGGCCATTGCGATGATGCTGGTTGGGAAGATATATACTCATTACGAGCATCATCTGGCACTGCGGAGTCTGGCGGTTCGGGTGTTGTGGGCGGTTATTGTTCTGACGTTTATCATTGATGTGCTCGTATTAGCCGGACATTCGGTCTGGTCGTCCATTGCCATCATGGTCGGTTTTCGGCTAATCTACCTGTTGACGAATCTGGAGTTCTGGGGCGTTTCGGCGGTGGTGTTCGATGTCCGGCAAAGCAAGCGGTTGTTCAGTGTGATCAGTTCTGGCGACATGCCCGCCAAAGCAATGGGGGCCATTCTGGCGGCTCTGGTCCACGCGCACACCGACATGTTTTTCCTGCTGATCATTGCCTTTGGTTCTTTTCTGGCGGCAATCTATATTCTGCGGCTCACCTATTATTCCCACGATATTCATACGACGCACAGTGCTGCGCGCGTTCGTCAACCCAATCAGTCGCGCATTGTCGAACAATTATTTGGCAATAGCCATTTGATTACTTCCATGTGTTTAAGTCTGGTGGCCGTTGCCACGGTTGCCGCCAGCGTCGAATATGCTTTTTTTATCAACGTCAAGTATAAAATTCATTCGACAACCTCGCTGCTACAGTATTTGAGTAAAGTATTGGCACTCACGTACTTAATTGCTATGGTTGTGAAGGTCATTATTTCGGGACAGGCACTGGATCGGCTCGGGATTCGGCGCTCGCTGCTTTTGCTGCCCACAACAGCTTTGGTGGGGGGACTGGTTTTCTGGGTGGTTTGGGCGCTGGATGTGAGTGAATCAACCTGGCTATTGTACTATTGTGCGCTGTACCTCACATTTGAGGTCATGCGTCGATCTTTGTTCGATCCGGTTTTTCTGGTTTTATTTCAGCCACTGACAGCCCATCAGCGGCTTTTCGGACATACGCTGGTCAAAGGATTTTACGAACCGCTGGGAATGGCGCTGGCCGGGGTCATGATTTATGCGTTTCATGCTTACCCGGAACTGAATGAATGGGTGCTGTTTATCTGGATGGGTGGAGGTACTTTAATCGCTTTCGTACTTCTTCGGCGGACATACCAGAACTACCTGAACGAATTGAAGTCGGCGTTGAGCCGGCGGTTTCTGGAAACAAACGAACTGGCTGCTCCCGAAGAAGTGCTGAATCTGGTGCTGGCCAATCTGGAAAGTGCCCGAATCGAAGAGGTGATCAACGCCATCGACTGGTTGAAAACCCATCATCCGCACAAACTCACTGATGTTGCTACGGACTTATTGAAACATCCTGATTTTCAGGTACGCCGGTTTGCGTTGGAGACTTTTACCGAATTAAAAGTGGCCGTCGATGCCCCGCTGGTATACCATCTCGCCCTGCATGATTCCGAGCCGCCGATTCGGGCGCTGGCCAGCCGATTATACGGCGGCTTGCCGAAAGCCGATGCCAAACTGGTGACGGATTTGCTGAATCATTCTGACTTGACGATTCGAAAAGGAATAATTTGGGGAAGTTTCCAAAACCGCAAATTTGGTCAACAGGCCACGGAAAGCTTTGAGGAGTTGAGTAAATCGGACGATGTTACCGACCGCATTGCCGTTCTCGAGATGATGCGTGGCCTTCAATTGGTCCAATACAAAGAACTGGTTACGGACTCGTTGAAAAGCGACGATTCGGGGGTCGTTAACGCGGCCATCCGGACGATTGCGGTTTTGCAGAATCCCGAGTTGACCCGTCAACTGGTTAGCTTGTTGTCCGACAAATTGTACTGGCGCACCGCAGCCCGTAGCCTGGTCGATATGCAGCAGGCGGCATTACCGTTTCTGGATGATGCCATTCAAATGTCAGAGGATGTTGTTCTGATTCGCCGGATTGCGGGCGTTTGCGGTAAAATCAAATCGCCGGAAAGCCATCAGTTGTTGACAAAACTCGTGAGCAAAACCGATTTGTCTATACGGATGGTAGCGTTGAAAGCATTAAGTCATTTTGGAATACGGACCACTCAGTCAGACGTTTATCACCGGATTTTACAGGATGAATTAAAACTGGCGCAACGGTTGCTCCACGGCAGTTTGCACAAAACCGATAAGGAATTACTAGCCTGTCTGGATTACGAAATCGATCTGTTGCTGCAACGAATTTTTTTCCTGCTCATGCAGTTGTACGATCGTGACGTGATTGCGAGCGTGCGCACGGGGATTGATCATGCCTCGCGCGAGCGTCGGGCGAATGCGCTGGAAATGCTCGACAACCTGATTCCCCGCGTGGTGTACCAGTGTTTGCAGGCTCTATTGGATGATATACCGGTGAGCGAGAAAGTTCGGTTGGTGGATATGCAACTGGAACCTTTCCATTCCCAGGAACCGCTGTTGACCTTTATTCTGCACCAGGGAGAAACCATGTTTTCAGCCTGGACGATCAGTGTCGCATTGCGTCGCTGGACACCCCGTTCGATGCCCAATACGCGTTTGCTCGCCAATTATCTCCACCATCCGGTTCAATTGCTCAGCGAAAGTGCCGATGCGGTTTTACAACTAGTTAAGGAACATCACTCCGAATGGTATGACCGGCTCCTGGCCGACCATCCAATGATTTCTATTCAGACCATGAAGCCAACCGAAGCCCATATCTCTGATTTTGAGCGGGTTATTGTTTTGAAAAACACCCGCTTATTTGCCGATACTCCCGAAAATATCCTGAGTACCATTGCGCCAATCATGAAGGAGGTCACGTATGAAGAAGGCCAGACTATTTTTCAGAAGGGTGAAATCGGGAATTGCATGTTTGTCATTTATTCGGGAGCGGTCGATATTTATGATCGTCAGCAGCGTCTGGCCCAATTTGGTCGGGGAGATGTGTTCGGCGAACTGGCGCTGCTCGACACCGAACCCCGGTCGGCTTCGGCCATCGTAGCTTCCGATGTGGTGCTGTTTCGGATCGACCACGAAGATTTCTATGATCTGATGGAAGAGCGGGAAGAGGTGCTGCGCAACATGATGCGGATTCTGTGCCAGCGCATCCGCTTGCAAAACGAGAAAATTCAAACCATGTCGGTTATACCGAGTAATGGCTGACAATTTCCTTCAGTACTTCCAGGCGTTCCTGCTTGTTGGCCTGCCGGGATTCGGTAGCGGTTTTGGTCCAGTAATGATGACTCCCCAGAAAACTTACCTGAATCCGGTTCCAGGAAGATTCGTCGCGCACAAAGTTGCGTTCTTTTAATTCTTCAAAAAGCGTGTTCGCGATCGGTTCGAAGTCGGACCGTCCCAGGTAATCCAGATCGGCGTCACATAGAATTTCTTCCAGCAGGTTTTGCGGGCTTTGCGGTATTTTGGTTGCCATAATCATTCCGCAAATCTGCTCGATCTGTTCAGCTCCGTACCCAAATTGGGGCAATGTTTCGCGGGCATACCGACACCCTTCCGCTTCGTGACCCTGGTAGGTCGTAATAAAACCACAATCGTGGTACAACGCGGCCGTTTGCAGTAGCAGTAATGAATCCGGGTCCGTAACGTTCTCCGCCTGAGCCAACTGTGAAACCACTTCGACAACATCCAGCGTATGGTGAAGCCCGTGGTAAAAGAGGGTTGGCGATAGATCGCGCTTTAATTTGGTAAGGATAAACTCCTCAGCTTTCCGGAGATTCATCAGTAAGGCCAGTACGGTATAAAATAATAGGGTGTTCAGAATCAAACGTACTACAAATCCATTCGGTTGTCAACTGTTGCCCGGATATTGACGAAAAGTTACTATTATATGGCAAACGAACAAATTTTGGATTATCTTATGGCGAAGAAATATTTTTAAGCCTGGCTTGGATTTTTTCCAATAAATATGCCTTCCTATCCTCCTAAATCCAAATTATTTTCGAAGCTATGAGTCCAAAGGTTATTATTCTCGGCGGAGGAGTAGCGGGCATGAGTGCCGCCCATGAACTGATCGAGCGTGGGTTTACGGTCGAAGTGTATGAAAAGAAACCCGAGTATGTTGGGGGCAAGGCGCGTAGTGTAAACGTTCCCGATTCGGGCAAAGCCGGACGACTGCCACTGCCCGGCGAACACGGTTTCCGGTTTTTTCCGGGATTCTACCGGCACGTAACCGATACCATGAAGCGCATTCCGTTCAAGAACCCGAAAACCGGGAAGGTAAACAAACGGGGCGTTTTTGATAATCTGGTGCAGAGCAACAAAATGATGATGGCCCGGTTCGACCAGGCACCCATCATCGCTTTAAGCCGGTTTCCCACCTCTTTAGCCGATCTGGAGATTATCTACAACGATCTGTTCCATACGCATACCGGATTGAAACCGGGCGAAGCCAAGCTGATGGCCCATCGCCTGTGGCAACTTATGACGAGTTGTAAAACCCGTCGACTGGATGATTACGAAAGTATTGGCTGGTGGGAATTTACGGATGCCGATGAACATAGCGATGCTTATAAAGCTTTATTTGTCAATGGATTAACCCGAACGCTGGTGGCGGCTAAAGCCCGAAAAGCCAGTACAAAAACCGGGGGCGATATTCTGATTCAGCTCGTTTTCGATTTGTTGAATCCGGAAATTCAGGTCGATCGGGTACTGAACGGCCCCACCAACGATGTATGGCTCAATCCCTGGTATGATTACCTTGTCCAGAAAGGGGTTCGGTACGAGAAAGGGCAGGAACTGGTTGAGTTTGTGTGCGATAAGCAGACCATTACGGGTGTGGTTTTGGAAGACGCAAACGGGAGCCGAAAAACCGTTCGGGGAGATTTTTACCTCTCGGCGCTGCCAGTCGAAGCCATGGCTCCGCTGGTGAACGAAAATATGTTGTATAAGGATGCCTGCCTGACCAATATCGTTACCCTGGCCAACAACGTCGACTGGATGAATGGCATTCAGTTCTATTTGTCCGACGAGGTGAATATCATCGACGGGCACATCATTTGTGTCGATACGCCCTGGGCGTTGACGGCCATTTCCCAGCTTCAGTTCTGGGCCGATTTCGATATCAGTAAATACGGCGATGGGGCCGTGAAAACGGTTTTGTCAGTTGACGTTTCGGATTGGGAAACGCCCGGCATTCTCTACAATAAAACCGCTCAGCAATGTTCGTTTACCGAAATCAAGGAAGAAGTCTGGGCGCAGTTGAAGCGCAGTTTCAACGTCGAAGGGAAAGTCATTCTGCATGATCAATCCATTGTCACGTATTACATTGATTCTGATATAGTTGAAAAAAACGGCAAAACGGTTGAAAATACGGAAAAACTGCTGGTAAATCTCACCAATACGTGGGATTTGCGACCGAACTCGTACACGGGGATTCCGAACCTGTTTCTGGCATCGGATTACGTGAAAACCTTTACGGACCTGGCATCGATGGAAGGAGCCAACGAGGCCGCTCGCCGGGCCGTCAACAACATCATCAAACGTTCGGGCTCCAATGCGCCACTCTGCACCTTGTGGGATTTGCACGAACCCTTTCTGTTGCTGCCCTTTCGGTGGCTGGACAAAATCCGCTACCAGCGGGGATTGTGCTGGAATCCCAATGTGCCCAAAACCGTTCAGACGGTGGCAAAATTGAATGCTATCATTCAAAAAACACGTCAGGTTGTTAAACGACCCTTTCTATGATCTCGGTACCGGTTACTCAACAGAATCAACGAATCCGAACCTATTTCATCCTGCTGACACTGGCGCTGGTGCTGGGCGTTGGCATCGTGAGTGATCGCTACCACCTGGGCTGGAAGTCGGCAGCCTGGCTGGCCTACGGAACTTATGGGCTGATGGGCCTTTTTACGTGGTGGTATTCCGATGGTTTTCTGCGAAAGCTGATGGTTTTCGGTTTGGTTGCGGGATTGGGAGAACTCCTGGCCGACTGGTGGCTGGTCGACAGCACCGGGACACTGATTTATCCGAACGACGAGCCCATGCTGATCCGGTCGCCGATGTACATGCCATTTGCCTGGGCGGTGATTCTGGTTCAGATTGGTTACCTGAGCTGGCTGGTTAGCGGCTGGAAATCAATGCGTCTGGCGGTATTTGCAGCCGCATTGATGGGCCTGTTGATCATTCCACTGATGGAACATTGGGCGAAAGACGCGGGTTGGTGGTATTATATTCACTGTCAGATGGTCGGGAGCGCGCCCTTGTACATCATCACGGGCGAAGGCTTAATTTGTACGCTATTACCGCTGTTTTTCCGACAAATCAATAACCGGGTCGGCTGGTCCTCCGCCATTGGTTTGGGGATCGCTCAGGGAGCCTGGATCTGGCTGTCGTACGTAATCTGCTACAATTTGTTTCGATAGGGCGATGATTGAGCGACTCCAGGAATACATTTACAAGTTCATCCCACCTGAAGCCTTCGCCGATGAAGTCAATTTAAGACGCTATAAGTTGCTGGCTTACACCTGTTTCATAACGGGTGTCTTTGCGTTTTACTATTCACTGGATTCGATCCGCATCTCGTTTGTTCCCGGTATTGTCGGGATGATTCTGTTTGGCGTGCTGTACTTTGTTTTGCTCTATCAGCTCCGTACCAAACCTTTTCAATGGGTCGCCAACGGCTATAGCCTGGTCGGGGCACTCACGGTTCACAGCGTTATTTTGTTCAGCGGAGGAGCGTATTCACCGGCGCACCCCTGGCTGATTTCGTCGCCAATGGTAATATTATTGGTAGCCGGAAAACGCAATGCGACCATTTGCCTGATTTACAACTGCCTGTTTTCATTGATCTTATGGCTCATGGCCGCCAACGGCATCGAATTGACCAAGTTTTATGATACGAGCTGGGAACTGAGTTTTAGCGCCAGCACCTTAATTGGGCTGATCATTATTTGCTTCGTAATAGTTCTGGTTTTTGAAAACGGGAAAAATACAGCTTTGAATCAGCTGAAAGCTAAAAACCAGCAGCTTGCTGCGGAAAAAAAACGATCTGATGAGCTGTTGCTGAACATTCTGCCGTCTGAAATTGCCGAAGAAATTATGCAAAACGGTAAATCGATTCCGCAGCTTTTCGATCTGGTAACGGTTTTATTTATTGATATTCAGAATTTTACGACCCACGGTGAAGACATGACGCCGGAAGCGCTGGTCAATGAAATAGATTTTTATTTCCGGTCTTTCGATAACATTATCAGTAAATACCGCATCGAGAAAATCAAAACCATTGGGGATGCGTATCTGTGCGCGGGTGGTTTACCGGTTCCCTATGGCGACAATGCCCGGGAAGTGGTGCAGGCAGCGCTCGAAATCCGGGCTTTTATGGAAACGATTCGGCTTGAACGCATTGCCGTCAATAATCATTACTTCGACTTTCGGATCGGTATTCATTCCGGTTCGGTTGTCGCCGGTATTGTGGGTCTTAAAAAGTTTGCTTACGATATTTGGGGAGATACGGTTAATACCGCAGCCCGGATGGAGCAGCACGGCGAAGTGGGCAAAGTGAATGTGTCGGGAACGACTTATGAACACATCAAAGACCATTTTCGCTGTCAACATCGCGGGAAAATAGAAGCGAAGAACAAAGGCAAGATCGATATGTATTTCGTGGAAGAATAAATACAAAGCCCGGCCAATCTGGCCGGGCTTGTCAAAATAGGTAGTATAGCAAAAAATTGGATTGTTAATTTCCCCGGAGCTGATCCATCAGCATCTTGTTGAACATGCGCTCGGTGTTGTGCAACTCCTGAAGCTGTTGGGCCGAAATAACCTTCAAAAACCGGGAGTTGTATTCTTTCTCCAGATCAACCAGTTTTTGTTTCAATTCGACCGATTCGTTCAGTTCGCTGATGGCCGAATTGCCACCCGGTTTGTTGGACTGACGAAGCTGCCGGGAAATATCCCGACGTTTATCGCTGTATTCGTTATAAATCGGCCAGAACTGCGGAGCTTGCTCAGGCGTCAGATTCAGGCGATTCGTAATCAGGCCAATCTTCGCACTTTCTATTTTCTGACGATCCGGGTTCTGGGCAAGCGCCGGAAGGGTAAACATCAGGCCAACGAACAAAACCAGTAAGCGGGTGAACGATTTCATATCAATTTTTAAAAGTAAAGATTCGGTCATTATCCAGTAAAACGGGTTTAGAGTGCGGGATTGCCCCGCCGAAGCGGAGCGGTTTATCGTTTAAGCAAAAGCGTACTTCAACTCAAAAAAAGGTTTACTTCAACCATAAACCGGAGCGCTCCGACAGACTACTTACCCCCTTAACTACCGTTGAACTACTCAAATGGTTGCAGTCCCGGCCGCATCTTCCTCAATCATTTGCTGAATCGACTCCGGCGAGACGTGCAGTTCATGAATCAGGGTCGAATCGTTCGGCATATCGTGCGTCTTGATCATGTCGGAATAATCCTCCAGATAAATATCCTGATCCTGCAGGTATTCCAGCACGGATTCCGTACTGACGTTGCTCAGCAATTCCGGTTCCAGCGAATCCTGTTTCTGCGGGTACGTGAACCAGACCAGTGCAGCTACCAAACCGGCACCGGCCACTGTAGCAACCGATCGCTGCCACGACCAGCTAATCGTAAAACGATGTGATCGGCGGGCGGTTTCGGCTTGTATCCGCGACGGAAGTGTGTCGAAATAGGCTTCCGGCGTCGTAAACGGCAACTGCCGAAGTGGATGTTGCCGGTCTAATTCGTCAAGTCGTATTGGTTTTTTCGGTTCCATTGTCTTATAAGCACAACGGTTTGACAAGCAAGCCTGTACCGGGTTTAATTCCCATTCAGATAATCTTCAATTTTTTTAACAGCCAGGTGGTACGATGCTTTTAAGGCACCGACCGACGTTCCCGTAATTTCGGAAATTTCTTCATATTTCATATCATCGAAGTATTTCATGTTGAAGACAAGCCGTTGTTTATCAGGCAATTTTAGCAACGCTTTTTGCAGCTTCATCTGAATCTCCTCGCCCGACGGATCGGAACCTGAGGTGACGTAATCCGAATTACTTTCCAGTTTTTCCATTAATTCTCCTTCCACGTCTCCGATGGGCAGGAAAAACCGACGCCGTTTTTTATTCAGAAAATTCAGACATTCGTTGGTCGCAATCCGGTAAATCCAGGTATAAAGCTGCGAATCACCACGGAAGTTCTCCAAGGAATTCCAGACTTTGATAAAGGTCTCCTGCACCAGATCGTCCGCATCATCGTGGTCGATGACCATCTTCCGGATATGCCAGTAAATTTTCTGCTGGTACTGCCGCACCATCAGATTAAAGGCATAATTCCGGCTTTGCGGATCGCGGTATTTTTGCAGGAGTTCTTCGTCAGTCATTGGGTTAGTTTATGGTTTACGGTTTACGGTTTATGGTTTATGGTTATCGTTTATAGTTTGATACGTCCTGCTCAACTATAAACCGTAAACCGTAAACCATAAACTACAAACCATAAGCATCAAACAACGCGGGACTTGGCCCGCAGGGCTGCTTCAACAATTTTTTCGGCAGTCAGGCCGTATTTTTTCATCAACTGATCGGGTGTACCGCTTTCGCCGAAACTATCGTGTACGCCGATCATTTCGAGCGGAGCGGGAAAATTCCGGGCCAGTGCCTGCGCTACGCTATCGCCCAAACCGCCGTTCAATTGATGTTCTTCGGCTGACACCGCACAGCGCGTTTTGCGCACCGACGCGAGGACGGCCTCTTCATCAAACGGTTTTATCGTGTGAATGTTGATAATATCCGCTTCAATCCCTTGTTCAGCCAGCATTTCACCGGCTTTAATGGCTTCCCAAACCAGGTGACCCGTCGCAAAAATGGAGACGTCCGGCCCTTCGTTCAGAACAATCGCTTTGCCAATTTCAAACTTCTGATCGGCGGGGGTGAAAATCGGCACCACCGGACGGCCAAACCGCAGGTAAACCGGTCCTTCGTAATCCGCGATGGCGATGGTGGCCGCTTTGGTCTGGTTGAAGTCGCAGGGGTTGATGACGGTCATGTTCGGCAGCATTTTCATCATGCCGATGTCCTCCAGAATCTGGTGGGTCGCGCCGTCTTCGCCCAATGTCAAACCGGCGTGTGACGCGCAGATTTTGACGTTTTTATTGGAATAGCAAACCGACTGACGGATCTGGTCATAAACCCGTCCGGTTGCAAAGTTGGCAAAGGAGGTCGCAAATGGAATTTTGCCGCCAATCGTTAGCCCGGCTGAAACGCCGATCATGTTGGCTTCCGAAATCCCGCACTGCACGTAGCGTTCCGGGAATTCCTTGATAAATCCTTCCAGTTTGAGCGACCCGGCCAGGTCGGCGGTCAGTGCCACCACGTTCGGGTTGGTGCGGCCCAGTTCCAGAATACCCGCGCCAAAACCGGAACGCGTGTCTTTTTTCTCGGTGTATGTATATTTTTTCATACTAAGTTCAGTGGTCAATAGTCAGACATTCCGGCAGTGATGGGCAATTGATTCAGGGCTACGGCGAGTTGCTCGTCGTTCGGAGCGACACCGTGCCATTTGTGGCTTCCCATCATGAAATCGACGCCGAAGCCCATCTCGGTTTCCATCAGAATCAGGGTTGGCACTTCCGGATCATTTTTCGACTCGTGCAGCGTTTTGATGATATCACTCATGTCGTTGCCCTTCATCTCCGTAACGTTCCAGCCGAAGGCCCGGTATTTCGCACCCAGGTCCCGGTTGTTCATCACCAGATTGGTCGGCCCGTCGATTTGCTGGCCGTTGAAGTCGATGATGGCCGTCAGGTTGCCGAGCTTGTGGTGGGGGGCAAACGTAGCCGCTTCCCAAATCTGGCCTTCCTGCTGTTCGCCATCGCCCATCAACACGTAAACGTGCTTGTCGTCGCCGTTCAGGCGTTTGGCAAAAGCCGCACCGCAGGCTACCGATAACCCTTGCCCCAACGAACCCGAAGCGATCCGTATGCCGGGCAAATGCTCGGCGGTGGCGGGGTGGCCCTGTAACCGGCTGTCGAGTTTCCGAAACGTCGCCAGTTCCGAAACCGGGAAGTAACCGCTGCGCGCCAGCACGCTGTAAAAAACCGGGGAAATGTGCCCGTTCGACAGGAAGAAAAGGTCTTCGTCGGTGGCATTCATATCAAAAATAGCCGCGCCCTGCTCGTCGCGTTTCAGATGCATGACGTCAAAATAGAGTGCAACCAAAAGGTCCGTACAGCCCAGCGAACCACCGGGGTGACCCGAATTTACGGCGTGAACCATCCGGACAATATCGCGCCGAACCTGCGTAGCAATGTGTTGTAATTGTTGGATTTCCATGATGAGACAAAAGAGGTAAGACAAGAGAAACTAGACCTAAAAAAGTCTATTCGCTCTTGGCTCTAATCTAACTTCTATTTTAAAATCTGCTCCGTGTGATTTTCGTTATCGACTTTGGTGATAATGTCGGAAATGATCCCGTTTTCGTCGATAATAAAAGTGGTCCGAACGATGCCCATGTAATTTTTGCCAAACATCGACTTTTCGTGCCAGACATCATAGGCTTCCACCAATTTGTGATCCGTATCGGCCAGCAAAGCAAACGGCAAGTTGAATTTTTTGATGAATTTTTGGTGCGACTTTTCATCATCGACACTGACACCGAGGACTTCATAACCTGCTTTTAACAGGTAATTGTAGTTGTCCCGGAGATTGCAGGCTTCGGCCGTACAACCGGGCGTGTCGTCTTTGGGGTAAAAATACAACACAACTTTTTTACCCTTGAAATCCGATAACCGGATCGGGTTGCCATTCTGGTCGCGGGTTTCGAATTCGGGTGCCGCGTCGCCGATTTGGAGAGACATAAGTTTTAGGTTTACAGTCTTCGGATTAGCAAGTAACGGCAAAATTTGCACATTGTCCGCTAAAGCCTAATTTTCCTTGTTCAGAATAGCCGCCGAATCCACCATCATGGGGCGTGGAGCCGGAGGAAGCACCGCCGTAACAGTCGTCAGATTACCGGCCCGGTCTTTCACTTCTAACACCACAGATCCTTCAAACGGTTTGGCCGGATCGAGCTTATCCGACCAGATCAACGCTTTTTTATAATCATATTGCATCAAAATCCACTCGCCGTTCACCATGGCCCGAACCGTGTCGATGCCTGACAAATCGTCCCGAACCGTCGCCACCAATACCTGATAATCTTTCCGTAAGATCTTCACCGTCGGCGGATTCAGGTCGGTCAAAAGCTGAAACGTACCCAATTGACGGGCTTTGAATAAAAACCGGTCGCCTTTCCAAAAACCGCCAACGTATGATCGGCCTCCGCCATTCACCAGATAGACCTGCGATTTCTGCCGGTTTTCCAGCGGTTCCGTAGGAGCAAAATTTACTTCAAAATAATCGTTCATAGCCACCGTTCCCTGATTGATCGTCAAGCGATTACCGGAACTTGAAACCGCCAGATGAAGCGTGTCGTACAAGGTTTCCGGTCGGAATGTAATTGTAACGGACGAATCCCGGTAGGTAGTTTCCTGACCCGGAACAATCCGTTTTTTGAAATTCAATGCCTGAACGGTTTTTCCGATTTTGACCGAATCCGGCAACTGCTTTTGTAAATCGATGACGTAGCTGGCTTCATTGCCGCGAACATAGCTAACCGGTATTTCCAAAGCCGCTCCGCTCATGAACAATTGAGCAATTGGGGCGGAGGTCGTCGGAAAATTCCGCGCCCGAATGATCAGGGTATTTTCTTCCACCGAAGTAAAAAGAGCGGTGGGCAATTTGCTTGGTATCAGTTTGGCAACGGTCTCGCTTGCTATTTCGGGGTTCACCGTAAACCGTAAGGTGCTGGCGTGTTGAAAACAGTCGTATAATGTAATGCTGACCTCGTGTGGCTGACCGTCGAAAAGTGGTAATTTCCCGCGTTTGCCATCATATCGGTATAGATTCAGCGTATTTCCGTCGGCAAGGTAACACCGGTGAAACCGTTGGCCTGTCAGTTGTTCAACGCTGTAATTCATGTGAAGATTGATGAACCGGGTTTCCTCATTCGGGAAATTGTTCATGTTGTAAGCAAACACTTCCCGATTATCCAACTGGATTTCGATGCAGGTTAAGCCATTTTTGAACGGCGATCCACTGGTTCGGTCGTGGCCTAAGACTTCCAGTCCGATCAAACCGTTGGCCGAAACGGGTTGCGTCAGAACATAATCGCCATTGGGCTTGCGCGTCGGCGTTAAGGCAATTCGGCTGGCCTGTCCATTTACGCGGGAGGCAGGCGTCAAAGGCTGCAAGGCAATCCGTTCAAAAAACGGCGGCAGTTCATCTTCAATTTCCTGAAAACCAAACAGAAGCGGATTCAGTAAATTGTTTTTGGCGTCGCGAATTTCGAAGTGCAGGTGCGGGCCACCTGAACCACCGGTATTGCCCGACAGCGCAATGATTTCTCCTTTTTTTACCGGAAACTGATTCGGTTGCGGGCGCAGATCAATTTCAAACGTTTGCTTTTTGTATTGTTCAGCCCGCAAAAACCGTCCCAGCGTGTCGTTCAGGGTTTTTAGGTGGCCGTAAACCGTCGTTAAACCATTGGGATGTTTAATAAAAATGACATTGCCGTAACCGCCCGTAAAAACCGCAATGCGCGAAACGTACCCATCGGCGGCCGCATAAACGTCTAATCCTTCCCGTTGGGCAGTTCGGATATCGATACCGGCGTGGAAGTGGTTGGGTCGGAGGTCGCCTAAACCGCCCGAGAGCGAATTGGCTTCACCGGGCATGATGGGAAACAAGAAATAACCGGGCTGAACGGCTTTCAGAATTTCTTTGTCGGGGGTTGCCTGTCCGAAGCCTACTAAACGAATAAGTAGCAGAAAACCGACTAAACCAATACTTACCCGCTTTTTTCTCACGATTTCTACCATAATCACCGGCCCTAGGTGAGCACTATTTTACATCAAATTCTAACATTTTCCGGTCTTCGATATAGGCCGTCAGCCGGTCGCCAATCTGGACGGGGCCAACGCCTTTCGGGGTTCCGGTGAAAAGAATATCGCCCTGAAGTAACATAAAATAGTTCGAGACAAAAGAAATCAGGTAGTCGATCGGAAATAACATCATCGATGTATTGCCCGCCTGTCGGGTTTCTCCGTTCACGTCGAGCCGGAAATTAAGATTGCGCAAATCCGGAAAATCCGTCTTCGGAATAAAGGATGACATGGGAGCTGAACCGTTAAAACCTTTGGCCAGGTCCCACGGTAATCCTTTGGCTTTCAGTTTTGACTGGAGATCACGCGCCGTAAAATCAACACCGATTCCGATTTCGTCGTAATACCGGTGGGCGAATTTTTGTTCGATATTTTTACCGGTACGGCCAATTCGCACCAGAATTTCCACCTCGAAATGAACATCGGAGGAAAAGTCAGGATAGAAAAAAGGATCGCCAGGGCGCAGAATTGCCGTTTCCGGTTTGGTGAAAATGACCGGATCTTCGGGTTGCTCGTTGTTCAATTCCTTGATGTGCTCGGCGTAATTCCGCCCGACGGCGATGATTTTCATGCGGTTTAAACTTTTTCTGCTGCCGCAAATCTAAACAGGAAAGACGGCCCAACCGCACGCTTATTAAAAAAAATGAACAAATTGGGGCTTCTAACAGTCTCTTATAGGTAGTTTTAACGTCTAAATTTGTAAACTCTATTAACTCTTGCTATGAAAAAAGCGATAATGGTCATGTTGATGCTTGGCCTCGTCATTGCCTGCCAAAAGGTTCCTCTAACTGGCCGCAACCAATTGGTACTCATACCGAATGCTCAAATGTTGCCGCTCAGTTTTACGAACTACAAAGAGGTTCTCGATACCAGCAAAGTGGTACGGGCCGGAGGGCAGGACGATATGATTAAACGAGTGGGTGTTCGTATACAAAAGGCGGTTGAATCGTATATGGCAGCCAATAACCTCAGTGAACGGCTGAATGGCTTTCAATGGGAGTTTAATCTGATTGAAAGTCCTCAGGTGAATGCCTGGTGTATGCCCGGCGGAAAAGTCGCTTTTTACACCGGTATTTTGCCCTATACGCAGAATGAAGCGGGTGTGGCTACGGTAATGGGCCACGAAGTTTCGCACGCCATTGCCGAACACGGTAACGAGCGTATGAGCGAAGGGTTACTGGCGAACGGATTAATGCAGGGTGGCCAACTGGTGCTGGGTTCCCTGTCGCAAAATCAACGCAGTCAGACCAACGCGTTGCTTTTACAGGCAGTAGGAGCAGGCTTGCCGATTGCCTATCAGGTGGGTCGGGCGTTGCCACACAGCCGGGCGCAGGAATCCGAAGCTGATAAACTGGGGTTGATTTTCATGTCGATGGCGGGGTATAATCCGCAGGAGGCTGTCAATTTCTGGAGTCGGATGGCCAAAGCCGGATCAGGCCAAAAACCGCCGGAATTCCTTTCTACTCACCCATCTGATCAGCGCCGGATTCGTGATCTGCAAAGTCAGATGCCGGACGCGATGAAGTATTACCAAAAGGCGAGATAGGAGAAGTTGTTTCGCGGAGGTAAGCGGAGAAAAAAAGAGGTAAGCAGAGAAAAATAAATCTTCTTCGCTTACCTCTTTTTTTCTCCGCTTACCTCCGCGAAACTTTAAATTTCTATTCTCCCAGGTCCTCCAGCACCTGCTTCACTTTCGCAGCCGCATCTTTCAACTGAACGGCAGAGAATACTTTCAGACCGGATTCGTCGATGATGCGCGCGCCTTCTTCTGCGTTGGTGCCTTGCAGACGAACAATAATCGGTACTTTGATGTCGCCGATCGCTTTGTACGCTTCCACAACACCCGTTGCCACGCGGTCGCAACGAACGATACCTCCGAAAATATTGATCAGGATCGCTTTGACGTTCGGATCTTTCAGGATAATGCGGAAACCGGCTTCAACGGTTTTGGCGTTCGCTCCACCGCCAACATCCAGGAAGTTGGCAGGTTCGCCACCCGACAGTTTGATGATGTCCATCGTGGCCATTGCCAGACCGGCTCCATTCACCATACAGCCTACGTTGCCATCCAGTTTGACGTAATTCAGATCATTGGCCGTAGCTTCCACTTCCAAAGGATCTTCTTCGGTAATGTCGCGGAGGTGGATCAAATCCGGGTGACGATACAGCGCATTGTCGTCCAGATTAACTTTGGCGTCAACGGCCAGAATTTTATTGTCCGACGTTTTTAAAACCGGGTTAATTTCAAACATGGACGAATCCGTCTCGACGTACGCTTTGTAGAGCGACCCGACGAATTTGACCATTTCTTTGAACGCTTCGCCCTGTAAACCCAACGCAAACGCAATATTCCGTACCTGAAAAGGTTGCAGTCCGATGGCCGGATCGACCCATTCCTTAAAGATTTTTTCGGGCGTATGCTCCGCAACTTCTTCAATGTCCATCCCCCCTTCGGTACTGGCCATGATTACGTTGCAGGCTTTGGCCCGATCGAGCAGAATACCGATGTAAAATTCTTTCGGATCTGAAGCGCCCGGATAGTACACATCCTGAGCAACCAGTACTTTATTGACCTTTTTACCTTCGGGACCGGTTTGGTGCGTAACCAACACATTGCCGATCAGGTTTTTCGAAATGTCCCGTACGTCGTCAACCGATTTGGCTAACTGAACCCCACGTTGCTCCGAACCTCGGATTTTGCCTTTTCCACGGCCTCCGGCGTGAATCTGGGATTTGATCACTACAAACTTGGAATTGGTTTGCGCCATGATCTGCTTGGCGGCTTCAACGGCTTTTTCGGGTGATTCGGCTACGATGCCTTCCTGAACGCGGACACCGTAGTTTTTTAATATCTCTTTACCCTGGTACTCGTGGATGTTCATATTGAGCAAAACAAGGAATGGTGAAAAAAACGTTATTTTCGCGGTAAACTTAACAAATTAATCGGTTATAGTTTCGAGTTTCAGGTAGTGAGTTTCAATTACATCGTACATGCACATCGTTACGTTACGCCAGAAACGGTAAATCTGAACCCAATCATTTGTCTATGGAACCGCTTCTGAATGCCGTTAACCTGATCCGATCACACGGCGATCTGCCCGTTTTGAAAGGAATTAATTTAAGTATACAACCCGGCGAAATCGTTTCGATCGTCGGTGCTTCCGGTGCCGGGAAAAGTACGCTGCTGCACATTCTGGGCACGCTCGACCGGCCCGATTCCGGCCAGGTTGTGCTGGCCGGACACCATGTTTTCGGCTTGAATGAAAAGGAATTGGCCCGGTTTCGGAACGAACGTATCGGTTTTGTTTTTCAGTTTCATAACCTGCTGGCTGAATTTACAGCACTCGAAAATGTGTGTTTGCCGGGGTTTATTGCGGGACATGAAGAAAAAAAAGTGCGTGCCAGAGCCGAAGAATTATTAAATGTGCTCGGAGTAAGTGACCGGAAGGACCATTTACCGTCTCAATTATCAGGAGGGGAGCAACAACGAACCGCCGTAGCCAGGGCGCTGATCAATTCACCCGCTCTGATTTTCGCCGATGAGCCCAGTGGGAATCTGGATTCACACAATGCCGAAGAACTACATAAGCTTTTTTTTCGGTTGCGGGACGAATTGGGGCAAACCTTTGTAATTGTAACACATAACGATTTATTGGCCAATATGGCCGACCGAAAGCTAACAATTCGGGATGGATTAATTCTGGATGAGGAATAATGAGTATTAGTACTTATTATGCGGCTTGGTTATCAGAATTGGTTAATCGTTTAAGTGCTTGATAATGAATATATAATAAGGTATAAATTGGTCGTGTAAAATTTTTTTGACCTTTTTGGATTTTATATCTTAACTAATATTATATATTTGCATCGAAAAGAAAAGTTTTTCATAACGTTGAGTAAATCAGAAAGCCATGAGGGAAATCCCGCATGGCTTTTTTGTGTTTGATAAGTAAAACCACTTATGGATAAATGACCGATAATCGTCAGATTAGTTGAAATCAGCGATTGTTACTCACCGGTTATACTCTTTCAGGCGCTGTAAAATCGCAAAGGTGAGCTCGTATTCGGAGGCCTGGAGGATGAACATGTCTTCGAATTGACAAAATTCCTTGAATTTAGTCAGATTATCGCCGGTTAGATCGGTTGCGCGGCCGGCTACCAGATCGAAGCGGTAAGAGGCAAGTTTATGCCGTCGGTCTTCCTGCATCAGTACCAGCGCCTTTCGGTCGGATTTTGCCCGTTTACTGAATGCTTCATACAGGAGCGTAATCACTGAACCCGAAGCGGCCCGATCCAGCACCTGTTCTCCCGTCAATCCCCGTTTTGCTTCCGGTTCACTGAGTAATTGCTCCAGTTCACGCTTGAGTTCAGCCTCCTGTTTACCCCGGACGGTTACTTCGTCCAACTGAATCACGTTGTCGGCCAACTGCCGTTTGATCCGCATCACGGGTTGCTGCGTGGTGCCGTCCCACATGAACGAGTAACGGCCGTGCGTCGGACTGGTTACGACAACCGAATCTCCTGGCTTAACCTGCAGGTAATAATTGCCGATCTGATTGGTTCGTCCAACTGCCAATGTCCGTTTGTTGATGACACTGGCATTGCCGACGCCCCGACCCGTTTCCTGGTCCAGCACTTTGCCAATAATGTACTTTGGCGTTTGAGCCAGCGACGCGAAAGAAACAAATAGTAAAACCAGTAGAAGCTTCATAATCGACGGCAAGTTCGATATAAACAAAAAGGTTGGCAAAGTACGGCGGTTATTTAAGATATTTTAACAGGTAAAGACAGACCGATCTTTCATCTAATTAAAAAAGATTATGATTTAGTTGTGTGTTATGTATTTTACTTATATTATTACGGATCATTTTTTAGGTTACCCGATGAGATGAGGAACGATTACCTGAAGGGGCGCGGAGCCCAGTTCAATGCGCCCAACCGGTTTCAGGCGCTGCAAATAGAACCCGATCCGGAACAGGATGTTCCGGATGACGACTTTCCGGAACCGTCCATCAAAACGCAGTTTTATGAGGAAAATCCGAAACAGATTGTCAGCCGACCCAACAGTCCGGACATCGGGTTTGTCGCTTCCGTTAATCCGTATATGGGTTGTGAACACGGCTGTATTTATTGTTACGCCCGCAATTCGCATGAATACTGGGGGTTTTCGGCCGGACTTGATTTCGAGAGTAAAATCATGGTCAAGAAAAATGCTCCGGCTTTACTGGAAAAGGAATTTCTGTCTAAAAACTATCAACCGGAAGTTATTCATTTGTCGGGCAATACGGACTGTTATCAACCTGCCGAACGTCATTTTAAATTGACTCGCGCATTGCTGGAACAGTGCCTGATCTACCGAAATCCGGTCAGCATTATTACCAAAAACGCACTGATCCTGCGTGATAAAGACATTTTGCAGCTGCTTGCGGCTCAGAACCTGGTCATGGTATTGATTACGATTACGAGCTTGGACGATCAACTTCGGCAGGCGATGGAACCCCGAACCGTGACGGCCCGACGCCGGTTGCAGGTCATTGCCGAATTGTCAAAAGCTGGCATTCCGGTGGGCGTAATGACCGCGCCGATCATTCCGGGTTTAACGGATCAGGAAATTCCGAAACTGATCGAAGCGGCAGCGAAACACGGTGCTATCTGGGCGGGCTACACCATCGTCCGGTTAAATGGCGCCATCGGTCCGCTGTTTGAAGACTGGATTCGTAAAAATTACCCCGATCGGGCCGAAAAAGTATTGAACCAGATTCGGGATTGCCACGGTGGCCAGTTGAACGACTCGCGGTTTGGAACCCGAATGTCGGGAGAGGGAAAGTACGCCGAGCAAATCCGACAGCTTCACCACATTGCACTCCAGAAATACATCCCAAACCACGGATTCCCTAAACTGGACACCACCCGGTTTTTGCGTAAACGGCAGTTGACGTTGTTTAGTTGAGCTCATTCGGACATTTCGGGCATCCAATTTTTCGAAAAGTCCAGGCTGTTTGATCATTATTTAAGGAGCAGACTAACATTCGGGCAGTTGGCTTGTTAGGGTTGAGATAAACAAGCGGTTTATATTAATCAGTCAACGTTATGAGTTACATTCAAGCTGGAACCGGTCGCAATGGCGAGCCGGTCAATCTGTTCTATCAGGATTGGGGCACGGGAAATCCCGTTGTATTGATTCACGGCTGGCCGTTGAGTCACGAAATGTGGGAGTATCAACTGACCGAACTGCCGCAACACGGTTTGCGCTGCATTGCTTATGATCGGCGGGGCTTTGGGAAGTCGTCGAAACCCTGGGAAGGGTACGATTATGATACATTGGCGGATGATTTGAAAGCCGTTCTGGACGAACTGGATTTAAGAAATGTAACGTTGGTTGGCTTTTCGATGGGCGGGGGAGAAGTGGTTCGGTATTTGAGCCGTTACGGTTCGGAACGCGTCTCCAAAATCGTTCTGATTAGTGCCGTAACTCCTTATCTGTTAAAAACCGATGACAACCCGGACGGTGTCGATCAGTCGGTTTTTGATGACATGCTGGAAAAAATGCAGGCCGACCGCGCCGACTTTCTGGCCTCGTTTGGGAAGCAATTTTACGGCGTCAGTATGCTTAACCATCCTGTCAGCGATTCGCATTTGAAATGGGATCAAACGCTGGCGTTGTTAGGCTCGCCCCGGGCAACGATCGAATGTGCCAAATCGTTCTCCAGCACGGATTTCCGGGCGGATCTGGCTAAAATCACGGTTCCAACGCTGATTATTCACGGAGACGCCGATCAGACGGTGCCCTTTGAATCGTCCGGCCAAAAGACGCACGAGCTGATTCCGCAGTCGCAATTACTGGTCTACGAAGGAGAACCGCACGGGTTATTCTTTACGCAAAAAGATGAGTTGAACGAAGACCTGCTCACGTTCATTTCGGCAACGATGCCGGTGACGGAAAACGTATAGTGAATTGATTTAGAGTTATGAGTTAAGAATTAGGAGTTGGCTGACGCACGCTTTTTAATTCTTTGCTCATGACTCTTCACTAAATCTGGTATTCTGCGATTTTTCGGTATAATGTGGTCAGGCCGATATTAAGGAGCCGGGCCGCTTCGGCTTTGTTGCCATGGGTATACTGGAGAACGTGGCGGATGTGGTTTTCTTCCACCCGAGCCAAATCAAAAACCGGTCCGGTGGGTGTCGGTTTTCCCGGATACAGGAGATCGTACGGAAGGAGGTCCGGTTCCAATTCGGGACCATCAGCCAGAATAACCGCTCGTTCAATCACGTTTTTAAGTTCGCGAATATTGCCTTTCCAGTCGTGTTGACGAAGTTTCTGCTGGAATTCTTCGCTCAACCGGACATCCCGTTTACCAATTTTCAAGGCACTTTGTCGGGCGAATTGCAGTGCCAAATCGGGAATGTCATCGCGACGATCGCGGAGAGAAGGAAGTTCGATGCGGAAAACCGATAACCGATAATACAAATCCAGTCGAAAATGCCCGGCGGCCGATTCCCGTTCGAGGTCGCGGTTGGTGGCGGCCACGACACGAACATCCACTTTGGTCGGTTTGGTATCGCCAACCCGAATGAATTCGTGCATTTCCAGCACCCGCAGTAATTTAGCCTGTAAATCGAGCGCCATCTCGCCGATTTCGTCCAGAAACAAAGTCCCTTTATTGGCTTCTTCAAACAACCCTTTTTTGTCGCGGGAGGCTCCCGTGAAAGCTCCGGCGCGGTGACCAAATAGCTCGCTTTCCAGAATGTCTTTTCCCAGCGCACTGCAATTTACGGCGACAAAAGCACCCGAGCGCCGGGGACTGGCCTGGTGAATGGCTTGCGCAAACACTTCTTTACCCGTTCCGGTCTCGCCGGTCAGAAGAACGGTTGTGTCGGTAACGGCCACTTTTCGGGCGAGTTCAACGGCTTTGGTGATGGCTTTCGATTTGCCGTTAATGCTCTCAAAACCAAAGCGTTTACTGACCTTTTCTTCCAGTTGCCGGATGCGAAATTGCAACTGAGCCTTCTCGATGGCCCGGCTGACGAGCGGAATGATGCGGTCGTTATCATCACCCTTCGTGATGTAGTCAAAAGCGCCGTTTTTGATAGCAGTTACGCCGTCGGAAATGGTTCCAAAAGCCGTCAGAACAATAATTTCGGTAGCAGGATGCTGCTGTTTGATCAGCGCAGAAAGTTCGATGCCGTTTTTGTCGGGCAGTTTAACATCGCTGATGACTAATTGAATATCTTCCTGCTCCAGAATTCGGAGGCCGTTGCGGGCGTTATTGGCTTCCAGGACGTGATATCCTTCAAGGCTTAGAAGTCGGGCTAAAAGCTGGCGAAGCCGGTCTTCGTCGTCGATAATGAGAATAGTGCCTTGCATGAGCGCAAAGATAGCAAAACAAGGCAGTCGGGAGTTATACTGCCCGAACGGTTCTGACATATTCCGACGGAGTCTGGCCGGTAATGCCTTTAAACTGGCGGTTGAAGTTGGAGAGGGTTCGGTAACCGCTCTCGTAACTGACCTGCGTAACGCTCAGTTTCCCTTCCATCAGGAGTTTACAGGAATGCCCGATCCGGATTTCCGACACAAATTCGGAAAAGGTTTTATTGGCCCGCGCTTTAAAATAACGGCAAAAGGCCGGTGGCGTCATTCCCGCCAGATCCGCTACGGAATCCAGACTAATGTCGTCGTGAAAATGCCCAAGTACGTAATTATGAACCTGTTGCATTCGGTCCGTTTCCGACGGTTTAACGGTATTGGTATAGCCCAGACTGGTAATAAAGCGGTAGTCGGTAGCGTGGGAAAGGTCGTCGAGCAAACTCAGAAGCGTCATGACCCGGTTAAAGCCCACCGCCTGGGTTGTCATTTTTACCAAGGTTTCATACACCAGTTTCTGCGTTGGCCCGGTCCATTCCAGCCCCCGGCGGGCGTGTTGAAGCAATTGCTGCATCAGGTTCATTTCCGGTTTGTCAAAAAAATGATCACCCAGAAAATCCTCCGAAAAATACACAACAATGCCCTTGGTGATTCGCCCCGATTCCCGCTCAAAAAAAGCCTGATCACTGCGCCAGAGGTGAGGTAGGTTAGGGCCTAAAAAGACAAGATCGCCCTCCGCAAACGGCTTGATCGAGTCACCAATGAAACGGGTACCTGTTCCTTCTTCTACCAGAAAAAGCTGGTAGTGCGGATGGAAATGCCAGTTTGCGTCAAAATGCGGTTCGACCAGTTCTTTCACAATGAACGAAGATGCAACGGGTTCCAGGTCTTTTCGGAGGGCATTTCGCATGGCTTTTGCTTTCTTTTGCTGTCTTTGACAAATTTATCAAACTTTTTTAGTTAAAATACAACCGGTATTTGGCAAGAAAAGCCGAGAAGAATCCTGATTTGTTCTTTACTTTTGTAGTAATTGATTGAGAATAAATAGGAATAAGGCATTTTCCCATCGAAATTTGATCGACAAATGCCTTGTATTTTTTTAATTTATTTTATCACCCCGCGACTATTTATTCATAAAAATAATAGTCGGCCTTAAATTCAAAAAAGAGACGGGTTAATCACTCGTTTGGTCAGTATGAAAATCAACATTGCCATCGTCGGACTTGGTTTTGGAGCTGAGTTCATCCCCATTTATCAGCGCCATCCGCACACAAACATGTATGCGATCTGCCAGCGTAATACCGAAAAACTGAATGAAATCGGTGATGCATTTGGTATTGAAAAACGATACAACAACATCGATGACCTGCTGGCCGATCCCAATGTCGATGCGGTGCATATCAACTCGCCCATTCACAATCACGCCGAGCAAACCCTGAAAGCACTGCGGGCGGGCAAACACGTGGCCTGCACGGTTCCGATGGCAACATCGGTGGAAGAATGCATGGAAATTGTGAAAGCCTGCAATGAAACCGGTAAAAAATACATGATGATGGAAACCGTGGTTTACAGCCGGGAGTTTCTGTTTGTCAAAGAGTTATACGAAAAAGGTGAACTAGGGAAAATTCAGTTTCTGAAAGCGAGTCACCAGCAGGATATGGACGGATGGCCCGGCTACTGGCCCGGTTTGCCGCCCATGCACTACGCAACTCACTGCGTTGGCCCGGTGGCCGGTTTGCTGAAACTGGAAGCCGAGTACGTCTCGTGTTTCGGTTCCGGAACGATTCGGGAAGAACTCATCCCGCATTATAACTCACCGTTTGCCATTGAGTCGGCGCATATCAAGTTCAAAGACAGTGACCTGGCCGCTTATGTATACCGCTCGCTGTTCGATACGGCCCGCCAATACCGCGAGAGCTTCGAAGTGTACGGTTCGCTGAAGTCGTTCGAATGGCCGTTGATCGAAGGCGAAGATCCGGTGATTCACACGGCTAAAAAACCGGAACCAGAAATCCCGGAAAAGGTGAAGGTGCCAGATTTTGCGCATTATTTGCCCGCCGAAATTCAGTCGTTCACGACGCAGGGCGTTTATAATGAGGAAGATAATGCCCACTTATCCTTTATTCAGGGCAGCGGCCACGGCGGTTCACACCCGCACATGGTCCACGAATTTGTGTCGGCCATTGTGGAAGATCGCGATCCGTTCCCCAATGCCGTGCAATCGGCCAACTGGACCAGCGTCGGAATTCTGGCGCATGACTCGGCCATGGAAGGAGGGAAGCTGAAGAATTTGCCGGATTTTGGGAGTTTATAAGCCTAACAGTGCCACCTGATTAAACCAATTTCTATGAAAAAACTGAATCTTTTCTTAACCCTGAGCCTCCTGGTTCTGCTGACCGATTGTGCTCGTCAACAATCGGGGAGCAGTTCGCGCGAGTCAGGTGGACGATCGACGGTTTCGGCGGCCAATTCCGAAAAACCGCGTCGAACCGAAATCCTTTTTCTGGGTGATAACGGTCACCACCGTCCGGCGGAGCGCGTTCCGGAACTGATGGCTGCGTTGGGCGACAAAGGTATTAACCTGACGTATACTGACCACCTGGAAGACCTGAATGCCGAGAATCTGGCGAAATACGACGGTTTGCTGATTTACGCAAACTGGGACAGTATCGCTCCGCAACAGGAAAAGGCACTCCTCGATTTTGTAGCGGGCGGAAAAGGATTGATTCCGGTTCACTGCGCTTCGTATTGCTTCCGAAATTCACCGGAATACGTCAAAATGGTGGGCGGGCAGTTCTGGCGGCACCGAATGGATACCATTCAGACGCTAACGGTTCAGGCGAATCACCCGGCCATCATGGGGTTGAAATCGTTCAAAGCCTACGACGAAACGTACCTACACGAAAAACTGCAACCCGACAACAACGTGCTGGCGGTTCGCGATATTAAAGCCGATCAGGAAAAAGACAAACCGGGTCAGAAAACCGAACCGTATACCTGGACGCGGAATTACGGCAAAGGTCGGGTTTTTTACACGGCCTATGGTCACGATCAGCGTACCTGGAACGTGCCCGGTTTTCAGGCGTTGATGGAACAGGGAATTCTCTGGGCCGTTGGCGATAAGGTAAAAAAGCTGCACGATGATCTGAAACCACAGGCATTTCAGTACGTGGAAGCCAACCTGCCGAACTACGAAAAACGCTCGGGGCCACAGATGCGGCAGTTACCACTCTCGCCCGAAGAGTCCATGAAACACATTCAGGTGCCGGTGGATTTTACGCTGGAGCAATTTGCCCACGAACCGGACGTGATGCACCCGATTGCAATGGCCTGGGATGAGCGCGGACGGCTTTTTGTGCTGATCACCCGCGACTACCCGAACGAGCGAAAAGATACCGGCGGCACGGATTACATCCTGATTTGTGAGGATACCAACAAAGATGGCAAGGCGGATAAGTTTACCAAATTTGCCGATGGACTGAGTATTCCGACCGGTTTGACCTTCTACAACGGAGGGGTAATTGTCTCGCAGGCTCCGCACATGCTGTTCCTGAAAGATACGAATGGCGACGATAAGGCGGACGAAAAGAAAATTCTGTTTACCGGTTTTGGAACGGGCGATACCCACGCCGGGCCATCCAATCTGCACGTTGGCTTCGACAACTGGATCTGGGGTTGCCTGGGTTATTCCGGTTTTGTCGGAAAAGTGGGGGCCGATAGTCTGAAGTTTGGGCAGGGTTTTTTCCGGTTCAAACCCGACGGTTCGAAACTGGAATACGTGACCAGTACTTCCAACAACACCTGGGGGATGTCCTTTAACGAAACCGGTGATGTGTTTGGCTCGACGGCGAACAACTCCCACGGCTGGTACATGGCCATTCCGCACCGGTATTTTCCGGGAAACAACGGAAGCGGTAGTCGCGGAACCGACACCCATAAAGACATGAAACCGATCACTAGCAAGGTTCGGCAGGTTGATGTGTTCGGCGGATTTACGGCGGCTGCCGGGCATAATTTCTATACGGCCCGTGCTTTCCCGAAAAGTTACTGGAACAAAGTCGCGTTTGTATCGGAACCAACCGGGCATATTCTTCACCAGAATATTATGGTCAAAACCGGCACTGATTTCGAAGATACCGAAGGACTGGGCTTCAATTTGCTGGCGGGTGCCGACGAATGGGTGGCACCGGTTTTTGCCGAAGTCGGTCCCGACGGAGCGGTTTGGGTCGTCGACTGGTATAGCTACATTATTCAGCACAATCCGACACCGAAAGGTGCGCAAAACGGCCCTGGAAATGCCTATCAGACCGATTTGCGGGATTTTACCCACGGCCGGATTTACCGGATCGCCTACAAAAAAGCCCCAGCTTACACGCCCTTGTCGTTGAGCAAAGATCGCCCGCAGGAACTGGTAGCGGCTTTGAAAAACAACAATATGTTCTGGCGTCAAACCGCTCAGCGTCTGCTGGTGGAGCGGAATCAGAAAGATGTTGTGCCGCAATTGCTTGAATTGGTAAAAGATCAGAGTCTGGACGAAATCGGGATCAATCCCGGTGCAATTCATGCGCTTTGGACGCTGAAAGGACTGGGTGCGCTGGAGGGATCGGATGCGAGTGCGTTGCAAGTGGCAACAGCGGCTCTGAAACATGCGTGTCCGGGCGTTCGTAAAACTGCTGTTCAGGTTCTGCCGCGAAGCGAAGCGTCGGCCAATGCGTTGTTGCAGGCCAATGCGTTGAATGACAAGGAACCATTGGTGGTGCTGAATACCTTGCTGGCGTTGTCGGAAATGCCGACCAGCCCGTCCGTCGAAACCGCTATCCTGACGCGTTTGAACGATGCGAAAGAAGTGAATGACCGCTGGTTGCCGGATGCTTTTGCCTGTGCGCTGACAAGCCATGATGGAAAGTTGATGCAAACGTTCCTGAAGCAAATGGTGCAAAACAGCAAAACCGGATCAAAAGCACAGGAGTCGATGAGCGGGCATCACGACCACGCGGCTATGACAACCCAGGCTTCCGCCCAGCCAACACCGGCTTCACCGGGTGATCAGCCCGATCTGGTCATTACGAAAATACGGACCGAACCGGCTTCTCCGTTCGTCCGCGAATCCGCCCGGATCATTGTTGAAGTCACGAATAAAGGCGGAGTAGCGATTCCGGACGGCACACCGATTCCGCTGGCGATTCGGGTGGAAGGTCAGGGCCGAAAAGTGGAATACGTCAGCCAGAAACATACGACGGGTATCAAACCGGGTGAAACCGTAACGATTCAGGAAGGCAATAATGGTCCTTGGAATACAACGTTTAATGTGTCTTTCGAGAAAGCGGGTGACTACGCGGTAATTGCAACGGTTGATGCCAATAACGTGCTGGTGGAAGGAAACGAGCGGAACAACACGACGACGCACAAACTGACGTATCGCCCACCGCAAAATATGAGTGCCTTTGTGCTGGAACGGGCCATTCGAAACTATACTTCGGCCGCTCCGACCGATTCGGTCATTGCGTTGCTGCGTTTATCTCAGCAATTGGATCAAACCGGTAGTGCCGCCATTGTGAAAGGTATTTCGGAAGGCTGGGGTTTCCGCCGGAAAGCCACCCTGAATGACGCTGATAAATCGTTTGTTGCCAGTCTGGTCAATACCATTCCATCCGACAGCCGTGATCGCATGGGGCGGGTTTTACAAGCCTGGGGGGTTTCAGCCGAGCAGGCTGTCGATCCAAACGTGGAAACCATCCGGATCAAACCGATCAAGGAAGCGTTGCAGTTTGACAAAAAGGAATTTACCGTTACGGCGGGCAAACAGGTTGAAATCGTTTTCGAGAACGTGGATGCCATGCAACACAACATCGTGGTGGGCAAACCGAAGTCGCTGGAGATCATCGGCGCGGCTGCGGATAAACTGATCACGGCGAAAGATGGGGCCGAACGTAATTACGTGCCATCCATTCCGCAGGTAGTGGCCTCATCACCGTTGGTAAATCCCGATCAGACATACCGGCTAAAGTTCACTGCACCGAGTCAACCCGGTGATTATCCCTTCGTTTGTACGTTCCCCGGCCACTGGCGGATCATGAACGGAATCATGCGGGTGAAAACCGCTGCGGTTGAGAAAGCGGCAAAATAAAGGATGGCTTATGAATGATGAACGATGATTTAATGGTTCAACCGCCGATTAAATCATCGTTCATCATTCATAAGCCATCATTCTTTAAATTTAGCGAAGTCTTGCGGATGGGCTGCACAATGGGTTGTGGAATCCGGATCCCAAATGAACTCCCCTGACCGGGCGCACTGCTTAATGTAAGCTTCCAGTGGTGCGCTTTTACAATCTTCTGCACATAGCTTAGTCCCAGACCAAATCCTTTGACACTGTGCGTGCTGGCATCGGGCGCCCGGTAATAGGCGTTGAAGATGTGCGACTGATGCTCCGGTGCAATACCAATCCCATTATCCTGAACAATCAAGACAAACTGGCTATTTTCATTGCGCGTAATCAGCCGAATGTGCGGATTAACGGGGGTATATTTTACCGCATTATCGACCAAATTTCCCAACACATTAACCAGGTGCATGCGGTCGGCCTGAACAATTGAATAGTTGGCATCTAACTCCAGATGCAGGTAATCGCCATGGCGTTCGGCCAGCCGATAAAGCAGCTCATGCATGTCGATGGCAACGGGATGAAGTGTAAAAGCGCCTTTTTTATCGGAGCGGGCTACCGTCAAAACCGTTTCAACCTGTTGCTGCAACCGCTGCGTTTCCTCTTGTACCATCCGCACGAATTTAAGCATTCGCTCCGGCTGTTCGACAATCTTGGGGGAGGACAATACATCGGCTGCTATTTTAATGGAGGCAATGGGCGTTTGCAGCTCATGCGTCATGTTGTTGATAAATTCCCGCTGATCCTCCGATTGATTTTTTTGGGTAAGCATCCGGTAGAAGAGGTACACAAAAAAAGAGGTGATCAGCAATACAATCATCGACGCAAGAATCCAGTTGTCCAATTGCTGGGTCAGGTACTGGATCTGATTCGGGAAACGCACAACGAAGTAATAAGGTGACGAAGCCGACGGTTTTACCGCCTTCGAAGGTTGAGCTAGTCCGTTGGATTCCCGGGAAGAATTTTCGTAGATGATTTTGCCGGCATTGTTGTCATAGATACCGTACTCAAAAGTGGTTAGTATCTGGTGGATTTCCAGTTCGGCACCCAGGTAAAAGTCCAGTTTTCGCGGGTCGATGGGAGCATCCAGATTCACCAGGTAATAGGAGGGTGATAACGTTACGACCTGTACGCCAACCGGCACACCGGTTTCGGGACGCGCCACGCGCCGGGCCACTTCGCTAAGTGCTTTCGTAACGGATTGTAGAAATTGCCGTTCGCGCACTTCATACGCTTTCCGGACCCAATACACCTGTGTTGATACAATGCCAACAATCGAAAGGACGGACAGCACAATCAAAATACGGGTAGTCATTCGTGACATAGGCATGTCCTGTTAAATGATCTTGATAGTCGATATTTCCTTTAGACGAAAGAATCTTTTGAAAGTCAGCTATTCAAGAACTTTTTTACTAAAAATGTACAGTTTACGGTAAGGAGTAACAGAGAATCATCCCGAAGAATGATTTTGACGTGGAGGCTAACTTACTGTATTAACAGACTAGAGAAGTAAGTATTTATCAGACGTTGTAATGGGTCAACTAGCACTGCTAATTAATTGAATAGTAAGTTATAAATCAAGCTTTTAAAAACAAATTATTGTAATTAAAGCACGTTTAAAATCCCTATTGATGTTGAGGAAGCTATTAATTTCCGGTAAGTGTCAGATTAAAAGGCGATTACGGTGAAATAAAAAAGCGCAGAGCGGAGGCCCTACGCATGGATATTTTACAATTTTACCTAAGTATTATACCGGTTTTACGATTCCGATGGGGTGGTTTCGGTCGGGGCTTTGGGAGCGGGGGCTTTTCGGGTTGTGGTACGGGGTGAGGCCGGTTTGGGTGCGGCTGTTGCTGCAGGTTTTGGTTTTGGGGCGGCTTTGGGCGCGGGAGCTGCTTTGGGTTGTGGTGTTTCTTTTTGCGCAGCAACTGCTACTGGTTTTTCCGCTGTGGCTGCTTTTACTGTTGAGCTTTTGGCTTTTTTAACCGCTTTTTTTGTCTTCTGATCCGCTTTTTTCTTCGCTTTCGCTAGTTGTTTTTTCTTCTTTTCTTCTTCTTTCTTAAACAATTTGGCAACCCGGTCCGCCAATTTAGTCGCGGATTTTTCGATGGCTTTCTTTACTTTTTTAGACTGCTCACCAATTTCAGTCAACTTGGTTTCGATGGAACTTGCAATTTCAGTTGCCAGTGATTTCTTTTTGGTCTTCATATGGGATTCGTGTTAAGGTGTACTTCTGTGGAGAAAAAAATCTACAAACAACTACGAAAGAAATAGGAAAAACAAAATCATTATGTTAAGTTTTTGTTAATTTTTAATAGAAAATCCCAGCAAACAATTCCGGCACTGACGGCAATGTTGAGGGAGTGTTTGGTGCCAAATTGCGGTATTTCCAGGACAAAATCAGCGATTTCGACGATCTGGTTGTTCACACCGGCAACCTCATTACCAAACACAAATGCGGTTTTTTTGTTGGAATCCGGCAAAAAATTCTGCAACCCAACACTTCCTTCCGCCTGTTCGACGGCGGCAACGACCCAACCCTGCACTTTTAATTCCTCAACCAGACCGATGACATCAGCAGCGTATTCCCATTCAACCGACTCGGTGGCGCCCAGAGCGGTTTTGGTAATATCGCGATGGGGCGGAGTTCCGGTGATGCCACAGAGGTAGATTTTTTCGGCCCGGAACGCATCGGCAGTCCGGAAAACCGATCCGACGTTGTTGAGGCTCCGGACATTATCTAAAATCAAGGCGTAAGGATATTTATCAGCGGTTTTGAAATCCTCGACGGTGAGCCGATTGAGTTCGTCGAGACTAACTTTTCTGGGCATTTTTGAATGATTCAATGCGGTAAACCGGCAATTTTAGGAATTAATGGAATAAAGTTTCTGGAAACTGGCGATTACCAGATTTCCCTGGGTATTGGTAAAAACCGTACCCGCGTACAGCGTATTTTTGAGTAAATCAAATTGGGGTAAGATCCACTGGCCATCCTGTCTGTATATGTAATTGATGCCATCAATCCGTACCCACAAATTTCCGGTTTTATTCAGGTTGTACTGATCAACCGAACGCCCTGAATCGAAATTACCCACCGGTATTGTCGTTAACTTAGTCAGATTTTTACCGTCAAATTTGAATAAAATGCCGTCCCAGTCGGCGTCTTTCACCACAAACCACACATGCTGATTTTTGTCCTCGAAAACGCCCCAAATCTCATTGGAAATACCCTTTTTTATCCCCAGACTTTTTATTTTAAGCCGAACGATTGGGTTTTTTAGGTTCTGATTTTGGAAAATAGTTAGTTCATTCTCCACCGACTCAACGGAAAAATGCTCCGTGAAAACCCGCGAACGGTCGATTCCGGTCAGCTGGTTCACTTTTTTTAGATTTATATCCCAGCTCACCAGCCCTTTCGATGTGGTGAACCAGATTTCCTGATCGGTAATTCGGACGGTTTTATAGTAGTTTAGGCCATCGATTGTCCCCTGATCTTCCCATTTCCCATTGATCAATTGGCGGATCATGAAACCGTCGTTCAGGTATTTAACGCCCCAAATAGTCCCGGAAGGGGTGACAAATACATCGCTCAGGGCACTTTTAGGTAGTTCGCTAACACCCGACGAAGCAATCAGGGCCAGACGCCCGGCCGCTTCATTATGACCGAAAAGCAGCAGTTGTTGGTTGGTCTGGAATGTCGATCCGTAAAAGGGATACGTTACCAATTCTGTTAACCGAACGATTTGTGTTTCCAGCGTTTTATCAGAGGGGCCTTTCAGTTTGGTGCGATCGTTGGGCGGATAATCAGAGACGCCGATCTCCAGAAAACGGCAGCTTTGCAGCATACCGATGAGCACCAATTGGAGTAGATAAGGCAGGTGTGGGGAACGGTTATTCATGAGGTGGATCGGATAGTGGCCGAAATTTATATTCTTTTCAGGAAAGGACAAACAAAACCGCATTTATCACCTTTAAGCCGGATAAAAGGGACTTCCTCTGCCCAAAATTTCGTATTTTTGTTTAAATTAAGCCTACGAAATTTGTGAAAAGTACCCCTGCAAAGGTTGTCAAGAAACCGACCGAAACTCCCTTAAACCGGCAATACAATCAGATTAAATTAAAATACCCCGGCGCGATTCTGCTCTTTCGCGTGGGTGATTTTTACGAAACGTTTGGCGAAGATGCCATCAAAGCCAGCCGGATTCTCGGCATTACGCTGACCAAACGGAACAACGGCGGAGCCAATGAAGACCTGGCCGGTTTCCCGCACCATTCGCTCGATACCTATTTACCCAAACTGGTTCGGGCGGGCGAGCGCGTGGCCATTTGCGACCAGCTGGAAGATCCGGCGATGGCGAAAGGGATTGTTAAACGTGGTGTTACCGAGCTGGTTACGCCCGGTGTTTCGTTCAACGACAATGTGCTGGATACCCGGCGGAATAATTATTTGGCTGCGGTTCATTTTACAAAAAACGCCGGCCCGGAAGGCCAATTCGGAATCGCTTTTCTGGACATCTCGACGGGCGAGTTTTTGACGGCGCAGGGCAACGCGGCCTATGCCGATAAATTGCTGCAAAGCTTCAATCCGTCGGAGGTGTTGTTTTGCAAGCGGTTTCGGAAGGATTTTGTCGAACAGTTTGGCGATAAATTTCACACCTATACGCTCGAAGACTGGGCATTTACCTACGATTTTGCCTACCCCCTTCTGACCCAGCATTTTCACACCTCGTCGCTGAAAGGCTTCGGGGTCGAGGGGCTGACCGACGGCATTGTAGCGGCTGGCGTCATTCTGCACTACTTGAATGAAACCGAGCACAAGGATGTGGGTCACATTGTGCGGCTGACCCGGCTGGAAGAAGACAAATACGTCTGGCTCGACCGGTTTACGATCCGGAATCTGGAACTGGTTATGGCCCAGCAGGATGGCGGAGTTCCGCTGATTCAAATTCTGGATCAGACCGTTACGCCAATGGGCGCCCGGCTTTTGCGGAAATGGCTGTTGCTGCCGCTGAAAGATAAACCGCTGATTGAAGAACGACTCAATACCGTTGAATTACTAAAAAACGGAAATCCGGACGAGGCCGGGTCGGAACAGCCCAGCCTGCGCGAATCCCTGGAGGTGCACCTGAAACAGATCGGGGATCTGGAACGGCTGATTTCGAAAGTGGCCGTCCGGCGGATTTCGCCCCGCGAAATGGTGCAGTTGAAACGGTCGCTGTCGCACATCCTGCCGATCAAAGAATTGCTGATCACGGCGCTGGCGCAACAACCGATGACTTCGTCGATTAAAAAATACGCCGATCAACTCAACGCCTGTACGTTTCTGGTCGATAAAATCGAAGCCGAACTCCGGGACGAAGCGCCCGTCGTGAGCAATCAGGGCGGCATGATCAAAAGTGGCGTCAATGCCGATCTGGATGGGTTACACGCGATTGCGTTTTCCGGGAAAGATTACCTGGTTCAATTGCAAAACCGGGAGGTTCAGCGGACCGGGATTTCGTCGCTGAAAGTGGCTTACAATAAAGTATTTGGCTATTACCTGGAGGTGTCGAATGCGCATAAATCCCGCGTACCGGACGACTGGATTCGGAAGCAGACACTGGTGAACGCCGAACGCTATATCACCCCGGAACTGAAGGAATACGAAGATAAAATCCTGAACGCGGAAGATCAGATTTTCAGCATCGAGCAGCGGATGTTCAATGACCTGGTGCTGGCGGCCGGTGAATATGTCAATCACATTCAGCAGAATGCCCGGGTGATTTCGGTGCTCGACGTGCTGGCGTCATTTGCCCGCGTAGCCGAGAAAAACCGCTACGTCAAACCAACGATTACGAATTCAAAAGCATTGGTGATCAAGGACGGGCGTCATGCCGTGATCGAGCAGCAATTACCACCCGGCGAACCATATGTGCCGAACGATTTGTATCTGGACGATGAAACCCAGCAAATCATCATCATCACCGGACCGAACATGGCCGGAAAGTCGGCATTGCTGCGTCAAACCGCTCTGATCGTGTTGATGGCACAAACCGGCAGTTTTGTACCCGCATCGGAAGCGGAGATCGGCATTGTCGATAAGATTTTCACGCGGGTTGGCGCATCGGACAATCTGTCGCGGGGCGAGTCGACGTTCATGGTCGAGATGACCGAAACCGCCAGTATTCTGAACAACCTGAGTGAGCGGAGTCTGGTGATTATGGATGAGATCGGGCGCGGAACCAGTACGTACGACGGTGTTTCGATTGCCTGGTCCATTGCCGAATACCTGCACAACCACCCGAATTACCGCGCCAAGACGCTGTTTGCCACGCATTACCACGAGTTGAACGAACTGGCGACGAACTTGCCACGAATTCGGAATTTCAATGTGTCGGTGAAGGAAATGGGAAACAAGGTGCTGTTTCTGCGGAAACTGAAAGAGGGGGGGAGCGAGCACAGTTTCGGGATTCACGTAGCGCAAATGGCCGGGATGCCGACGAAAATTGTCAGCCGGGCTGGTGAAATTCTCCAGCAACTGGAAAGCCAGCGCGAAGGCTCCGGCGATAACAAACGCGAAGCCTTGCGGGACATGCCCCAACCCAACGACATCACGCTCAAAATCTTCGAAGCCGGTGACCCCAAAGCCGAAGCCGTGAAGGAAAAACTGCGGAAACTCGACATCAATACACTGACGCCGATCGAAGCCTTGCTGAAACTGAATGAGTTGTTGAAGATGATTGAATAATCCGTAATTTGCTTTTGTTATGCTCCATCCTTCAATTCAAGCCAAGTTGCCGCAACTGATTACTTTATTGAGAAATCATAAAGTAAAAAAAGCGTATGCATTTGGCTCGGTTTGTACAGATCGATTTACCAATGAAAGCGATATTGATTTATTAATCGATTTTGGGATTACAGAACCCTTTGATGGATATGCCGAAAATTTCTGGAATTTGGAAGAGCAACTGCAACGTTTACTTAACCGGTCGGTCGATCTGGTTCCGCAACATACGCTGCGGAACCCCTACTTCATTTCGTCAGTGAATAAAACCCGTTTGGCGCTTTATGAATGATGAGTTGAAGAAATATTTGCTGGATATTTTGGATGCTTTGACTTCAATTGAAGAATTTACAACAAGTGTTTCCTCATTTTATTTATACCGGGATAATTTGATGATGAAAGCTGCAGTTGAACGGAAACTGGAGATCATTGGTGACGCAATGAACAAAGCCATCAAGTTATCACCGGATTTGGCCATCACCTCGAAATAAAAGTAATCAGTCTTCGAAACCGCATTATTCAAGCTTATGATGCCGTTGATGATATTTTGATCTGGGAGGTCGTGCAGCGTCATCTTCCAGTTTTGAAACAAGATGTCTTTCATTTACTGAACATGCCGTGACGCCATCTGATGCTTCGCCAGCATCGTCTTCAATTCCTCGGACCAACCGGCATACTTTTCTCCATCTTTGGTATCGTATCCGTTCTTGATCAGGCCTTCGGCTTCGGCAATGGCCTGGTCGGGGCGGTCGAGTAAGTAGTTCAAAACCATCAGGTTGTAATAGGCCGAATACCGCATTTTCTGGTTTCGCTTGTCGGAACCGGGGTATTTGTTTTTCAATTCCTGAAAATAGTCCAAAACCGGTTGCAAGTCGCGGGCCAATTGGTCGATGGATTGAGTGGCCGTCATCCGTTTCGACAATTCCTTCACGGCTTTGATGGCTTCCTGCTGAATCGGGTATTCGGGGTGGCTTTTTGAATCCAGAATCCAGAGAAACTCCCGGGTTTGGGTCGGTACGTATCCATACCAGCGGTTGGCATCCTCGTTCACCCGCACGAGCGCATCCGTTACGTATTTGGTAATCAGATCCGTACGAATAGTTTGCTGATTTTGTTCGATGTACCGGCGGGCATCCGCCAGATTCCGGTATTCGATGGTGGTGTAGGATAACTCATACGGAAATGTCCCGCTCGTTGTGACGGTTTTCGCCGGATCGGCTGACGACGCCGATTGCAAAAACCGGTTATTTTGTAAATCTTTTGCCTTTTCTTTCTCCTTCCGACTCAGCGATTTTTCGTCGGTCCGCGAGCCCAGCACTTTGTAATTTCCGCTGAAACTGTAGCGAACAATCATGGAATAATATGTGATTTGTTCGGTTACTTTGCCGTCTTTGTCTTTCTTCTCTTCGGTCCGGGTTTTGGTTTCGCTTTTCTCAAACCGCACGTTGCCGAATTCAACTGTAATCCCAACAGCCGGATTGTTCTCGACCCGCTGAAATCCCGACAAACCAATTTTTTCGTAAATCGACGACTCCGGATACGCCGAAGCCACCGATGGGGAGCAAATCACCCGAACCCCAAAGGTGCGGTTGTCGGCTGGCGTATATTCTTTGGGCAGAATTAAATAACCGGCGTCGAAATAAAAGCGGTCCAGATCAACTTTCTGGGCATTCACCCGCGAGCCGACGACCAGAAGAGTGGTCGTTAAAAGAGCGTAGATCAGTTTCATAGCCCAAAGTTATTGAATACGGCCCCAGAATAAAGCGAACTTTTTACCAAGTGGAAGAGATGATGGTTGAAATGCCAAAAATCGGTATTTGATTGAAACTTATCTCCCCAGCGTTTGACGCTTGACGCATTTCGGTTATCTTCAAACCCGCAATTGTACTCCATTTTTGGACTAACCCATCAAATCCTGACGTAACCCAATGAAGCTTACAACCCGCATTCAACTCTCGGTCATGATGTTTCTCCTGTTTTCGGTTTGGGGAGCCTGGTACGGACAGATGAGCAAATATCTATTTACCCAATTACACGCTACCGGGGATCAGGTCGGGAATGCCTACACAGCTTTTTCACTGGCGATGCTGGTGGCTCCGTTTTTCATCGGACTGATTGCCGACCGGTATTTTGCCGCCCAGAAAGTACTGGGTGTATTGAATCTGGCGGGTGCGGCCATTCTGTTTTTTCTGATTCGGGAGAAAGACGCGGATGCGTTTTTCTGGCAGATTCTGGCTTATTGTCTTACGTTTGCCCCGGCCATGTCACTGACCACCTCCATTGCCATGCAGCACATGAAAAATCCGGAGAAAGAGTTTCCGGGTATTCGGGTGCTGGGAACCGTAGCCTGGATCGTCATTACGAACATTGTCGGTTTTCTGGGAATCGGTGATCAGGTAGCCATTTTCCAAATTGCGATGTACATCGCGCTATTCTTTGGTTTGTTCTCGTTTACCTTGCCCGATACCCCCCCGAAAGCCAGTGGCAGTGCTTCTGTCGGCCAGATTTTAGGCGTCGATGCGTTTAAATTATTGAAAGAGCGCTCGTTTGCCATTTTCTTTATTTCATCTGTTTTAATCTGTATTCCGCTATCGTTCTATTACGCGATGGCGAACCCGTCGGTAACGGATGCTTACAAAGCGGCCTACCCGACGGCCGATCCCAATAGTTTTAAGATTGAGAATATCATGTCGCTGGGACAGGCGTCTGAATTTTTCTTCATGCTGATGATTCCGTTGGCTTTCACCCGTCTGGGCGTTAAATACATGTTGGTGGTCGGCTTGGTAGCCTGGATTATCCGGTTCCTGTTGTTTGGTTACGGCGACGCAGCTTCGGCTAACTGGATGTTCTACATTGCCTTCGTGCTACACGGCGTCTGCTATGATTTCTTCTTTGTAACGGGGCAGATTTATACCGACAATAAAGCCGGCGAACGCATCAAATCATCGGCCCAGGGTTTGATTACCCTGGCGACCTACGGCATTGGGATGGGTATTGGTTCTAAGCTGGCGGGCATCGTGAGAGACATGTACACCGTTAACGACCAGGTTGACTGGACCTCTTTCTGGCTGGTTCCGGCGGGTATCGCAGCGGTGGTGCTGGTATTATTCGTGCTATTTTTCAACGACCGGAAGAAAACCGTACCGGCTGAGGATGAGCTGGTAACGGGGCCATTATAAATCGAAGTTCCAAAATTTACAGAAGGGTGCCACGCAACGGCATCCTTTTTGTGTTTTAGAGGAAATTGACGTTGTTTGGGTTATGGAAAAGAAAAAGCGGATTACGGTTTATAAAAACCTTAATGATCCACATTTGGAGCAGGTGAGAACGTATGCACGTATGACTCCGCAGGAAAGATGGGAAGAGTACCTGAAAATGCGAAAACTGTTTTTTGAGTTAGGAGGAAGTCCAGTACAAGCAACGCAAAGAATTAGCATTATCAAACCCACATGGATGTAGAAAATAGTGATTTTCTCCAGTTTGTTGTTGCTGCTGAAAAACGCCGGCTCGAATACATGTTGGTAGGTGGACTCGCCTTGTTGCTGAACGGTGCGGTTCGTTTCACGCAGGATGCCGATCTATGGTTGCAGCCTTCAAACGAGAATAAGGAAAAGTTGATAGAGGTGCTTCTTGATTTAGGATATAGCAAAGAAGACACTGATCCATTTAGGGCACTTGATTTTAGAGAACCGCAAATAATCCGGATTGATTTAGGGCCAATCGACATCATGACCCGTGTTCATTTTCGATTTAATTATGACGATTGCAGAAGCAGAGCACGTGAATTTACTACAAAACAGGGTCAGATAATTCGATTTATTCATATCAATGATTTACGTGAAATCAAGATATTAGCACGACGTCCAAAAGATTTAAATGATGTGTTGATGATTGATGAATTGTTAAACGAGCAAAGAAAACTTGATGACGAGTGACCTATTGAAACCTTTAAGTCCATCATTTGCAGGAATTCCATTTCTATTTACATTCGTATTCCTTTTAATCGTGTGCCACACATCCGTTGCTCAATTTGAAGACAATGGATGTTTGTCCAAGCATTTTACAAAACGTGAAAACATTGAATGGTTGTTGAATAGCTACCGACGAATCTATGACTTTCATAAGCAGGAGAAATTAGCCAGCATTGGGGCAGGTTCGGGCGAACGCGAGATTATCTATTCAATGATGGACGATAGCCTGGTGTTTTACCTGCAGGACATCAATCCGGTTTGCCTTCAACCTGAGAATTTGGCTTTGACCGTTCGGCAAGTATATCAAATAGCGGGTAGAAGAAACACCGCATCGTTTATTCCCTACCGTGGGAACGAAAAAGAAACCCGGCTACCTATACATTTTTTCGACAAAATTATCATCGAAAATAGCCTGCATGAATTTACGTATCCCAATGAAATGCTGATCAGTATTCGGAGTAATTTGAAGAAAGACGGATACCTGTTTATTTGGGAACTGATAGCCCGGCGAAACGGTCGGAAACACAAAGATGTCGCAAACCCATGTTTACCGAAGAAAATCTGATTAATTTGCTGGATGTCAACGGTTTTCGAATGATTGAGAAAACAATTGTTAATCCAAGGAATAGAAATGATAGAGTTTATAAATTCGCCCTCAAATAAGGCATGATGCGGTTATTTTTCAACTAATTTCAGCCAATCGATAACGACATTCCGTAGCGGTTTTTCTTTCAACTGAACATCCGACAGATCTTTAAAAATCACCGTTCTGCGACCGTCTTTGTAATTTCCTTCCAATAGTCCGGACGAGTCATTTACCTTCGCTCCGCTCGGGAAAACCAGCATGACCCGTCCCTGGTGCAGATTGAAAACTGCTATTTCCCGTTTGTATTCTTTGGGATCGAACGGTTTCATTTCGCCAGTATAATAAAAACTGGGGTTGTTCCACTTGATTCGCTCGTCGATCTCCGGATCGATATTTAAAATGATTTGCCGGATCGTTTCGACGAGCTGACGCAGTTCGGGTTCGAGCTTTTGAATGTGGTCAGATACCTGTTCCTGATCCGAGTGTTTCATGGCTTTGCAGGGGCCTTCTTTTTGGGTTTAGAAGCCGCTTTTTTCAGATTTTCAGATACCCTGAATTCCACAATTCGCTTGATCAGCTCCAACGGCATGGGTTGATCGATCGGAAATTGAACCGAGCCTTTCGCGCCTTTAAATTTTGATAGCTCTTCCTTAAAAGCTTCGATACCGGAAGGCACCGGGTAAAAACCGATGTGGTTTTTATAGCCCGCGAAATGAACCAGATTGCCATGCAGCGTAAACGTCGGCATGCCATAACTGATGGTTTCGCCGGCGTCGGGTGCTGCCTTGCGAACCGTTTCCCGGACCTGAATCAGAACCTCTTGTGTTTCAGCCGGAAAGTCGGCGATGTAACTGTCGAAATCGGTTGGTTTATTCATCGGTTTAGGAGTTTCGGTTCGTTAAATTTAAAGCAACTTTTTGCATTTTTTCGCTGGTTCGTTCATAGAAAAAATGAAGAACCAGGTAGGTGAATTCGCTTACTTCCTCATCAGTTTCTCAATTGCTTTTAAAATAACCTCCCGGTTTTTGGCCGCTTTAATAAATTGGGGAAGTTTCTCGACCATCGTTGTATGGGTGGTGGTCTGACGCTCGCGTAGTTTGGCCGTTACATAATTTCTGATTTCAATCAAATGTTCCCGGTTGAAAGCCCAGAATAGATTCCCTTTTATATCGGTCTGAAACCACAGCGGTAAATTGAAAACCGGGTCGCCAGGCCCGGAGTTTTTGTAAAACAAGCGAGACGATTCATTTTTGGGTTTAAGGGTTGTAGCGGTTCCACAGTGCGGACACGAAACGGTTAATTCTTCCACTTTCTCCTTGTTGTTCGGAATCGTAAAGCCAAGCGATTCATTGCAATGATCGCAGGCCCATTTTACAGTGGCCGTATACCGGATGCGATCATCTGCTTTTTCAGTATGATTGCAGTGTGAACAGCTTACTTGATCCTGACTGGTGTCGCGGGAGCGATTCGTCGTTACTACCGCCAAATGCTGGCATTTCGGACACTCAACCAGGAATTCACGGGTATAAAAAAATAACGTAGTGGCTGGACCTGAGTATCTTCCGGTTTCGATTTCCATTGGTAGAGCGGTTTTTAATTGGGAAAACGTCACCCCAAAATCTTCTCCAGGCACTTCATCGTAATCAGATACGTCGGTTTGACGCCCAGTGTTCCCAAGCTGCCGGATGCCAGCGTGGCGCCGGTGAGCAGCGGGTTGTCCGACGCGTAATACGCATACCGGACTTTCATGCTGGGCTGCACACTGCCCCGGATTTTGGCGTGCGACTGAATGGCTTTCTGGTAATGCGCTCCTTCCATTTCCAGTCCGACGGCTTTCCAGGATGAATTTTTGAAATAGGCCAGAATATCCTTATTCTGAAGCGACGTGCCCAACACCGTGATCATCGAGCCCTCAAAAGCGTCGATGCCAAAACCGTCAAAGTCGGCGGTAGAAAAGTCGTTGTCGAGCGGGTAATTGTCGGCGGTTCCTTCAAAAATGTGCGAAGTCGGAATCATCAGATCGCCCTTGTCGCCGGTCAGAATACCGGCTTTTCCCATGATCGAGATGGAAGCCACATTCAGTTTGTAAGATTCGCCCCGGTGGTCGTCATACGGTTTTAGCAGTTCGTCCATCGTTTCAAACGCCTGTTCGCCAAACGCATAATCCATCACCAGCAAGAGCGGTTTGGTCTCCTGAATCAAAACCGGATCGTGAACGATTTCGGGCGAGAGTTGGGTGGCATCGAGTTGGGCCGTATCGATAACCTGAACGAGCAGATTGGTACCCCCCAGGTCTTCCAGTTCGTGCAAACCGTGCGCCAGCGCAAAAGTGCTCACCTGCTGTCGGAGTTCGTTTTGCGCGGGCTGACTGAGTTTATACGCCAGGTCATAGAGATTATCCCAGGACGTGGCGTCGGCCAGTGCCGCCGGAGCATACAGGCAGTTGATAACGCTGTGTGGATTGGCGCTGATGACGTGAATCGGTCGTTCCTGCCAGCCGTTTTCCTGAATGTACTGTTTGATGCGGTTGGCCCAGCGTTCGCCGTAGAGGTGTTGCCCAACCCGTTCGCGCAGCATCGGTGTAAAGTTGATTTCGCGGTCGACGTGTTTTTCCTGAATTTCGCGAACCGACACGCTGCCGAGTCCGTAGACAATCTGGAACAGTCCGGAATTGGTGCCGGCGTTTTCTTCAAACCGGTGGAAAGCCTGCTGGGTTTCTTCAAAGGTTCGGCCCAGAATCGAGCTCAGGTACATCAGCGCCAGTTCCTGATCTTCTTCCTTCACGGTTCCGCCCGACTTGATTATGGCCTCCAGTTTTTCCCATTCCCGAAGTTTATTGCCCCGGTCAAGAAATACGTTTCGCCGGATTTTGTCGGCTTCCATGTACATGAACGTCAGGTGGGTCAGGATGTCGTAGATTTCACTGCGGCCATTTGTAACTTCGATTACCATCTGTTCGTCGTCGACCCGGTAGCAATTCCGGCGACGTTTGGCCGGAACCAAAACCGGAAACCGCGAGTGTTCAAAACCTTCGCGGGAAACCAGTGTAACAATCCGGCAGGCTTCGATGCCTTTGGGCAGACGGTCCATGACGTACACAAGTCCATCCAATTCAACCCGTTGCGGGTCGTTAACGGAACCGTATATTTCGGGCCGGAGGGTCAGCAGAGCCTGCCGGATTTCTTCACCCGAAACCCCGGACGGTTTATAAAACCCCCGGTTAAACAGGTGACGCATTGTTATGTAGAGCCGCTCGATGGCGAGCCGGGATTCCTGGGCGCGGGTGAGCGGGGGCGAAAAATCTGGATTCATTGGGAAATAAACGATTTACCCGCAAGATAACCGATCACCTTAAACTCCCTAGCGGTTATTTTCGGCCACCGCCGATATCAACGCCTAATTTAACGCCGAGGTACGCATTTTTGCTGTCAATGGACTGACCGAGAATATCCGACTTGGAATTGGGAACAATGTTGTATTCGACTCCGAGATTAAAATGACCGGCTTTGAAACCCACACGGGCCATCACGCCAAATTTGTTACTGGCTTCCACTTTGTAATCATCATAATCGTCCTGAACCTGGCCATTGACCACCGTAACCGTCGTCCCCGCAATGCTGTACAAACCCGCTCCCAATCCAACATAAGGCCGGAAATTGTTGTTCGAAAGATAATATGTACCGGTCAGGAGGTAAGATCCCATCCCTTTGGCACTGACGTCGCCATTTTGATTATTAACCGAAATGGACCGGGCCATTGCGGCCAATTCAATCCGTAACCCCAGATCCAGCTTGTCCATCACGCCATATTTTGGTTCAAGGGAAACCAGCAAGCCACCCGCGGCACCGCTTCCGGCCGGGCGGGCGTAACCCAGCGACAGATTGACTTTAAACGGTTTGAAATCCTGAGCGGTTGCCGATAATGTAATCAGCGCAAAAAAGGCAAGTACCAGTGACTTTGTCATGTAAACGAATGGTTGATAGGTGGTAATAAAATAAAATAGGATAATTTGTGCGTGCAAGTAACTGTTTTTGATCTGCTAAAATTCATTTTATTTGATGAACGGAGAAACTACCTTGTGACCTGATTCACCTGAAATGAAAAGCAAACTACCTCTCTATCTCAAGCGTTTTGGTGTTTTTAACGGATTGAGCCTCTATTTTCTGCTGAAATCGAAACAGAAACGAACCGTACGGATTCAAATTCCGCAAGCCAGACACCCGATTTTTTTACGACTCGGCACGTCCGATCGGAACGTGTTCAACAACATTTTTGTCTATGGTGAATACGATTCGGTTGTCCTGGATTTTAGTCCGCAGAGTTTTCTCGACGGGGGTGGAAACATTGGTCTGGCGGCCGTTTATTTCGCCAACCGATACCCGAACATGCGAATTCTTTCCGTTGAACCGGAGAGCGAAAATTTTTCCATCCTTCAACAAAATATTGCAGCTTATAAAACGATAAAGGCCATCAAAGCCGGTTTGTGGTCGCGCCCCACCCATTTAACCATTCGGGATACGGGTGGGGGAGAATGGGGATTTACGGTAGAGGAAATCGAAGAACCGGCACCTGATTCGGTGCGCGCCGAGTCGATCGAGGGTTTGGTGTCGCAAAATGGCGGGCAGCCGTTCGATGTGGTCAAACTGGACATTGAGGGCAGCGAAGCAGAAGTGTTCCGAACCAATACGGAAGCGTGGTTGCCCAACGTTCGGGCGCTGATTGTGGAATTGCACGAGTGGATGAAACCGGGAAGTTCGGCTAGTTTTCTGGCGGCCACGTCGGCGCATAAGTACCAAAAAACCGTAGCTGGGGAATATGAAGTGTATGTTCGTCAGAACGTGACTAACTGATTACCAGCAATCAAGCCCAAATTCCGTTCGTCAGGAATCCCTTTCCTAATTTTCCGTACTTTTGTAAACTGCGAGAAACCTAATCAGCGAGCTAAGATGTTTACACTTCGAAAATTGACCCAAACGGCTGTATTACTGGCGGCACTAACCCCGCCAATCAGTGCGCAGCCTTCTCCCGAAAAAGCCAAAATGAGTGAAAATCCGCTATTACAGCCGTTCAAAACACCGCACGAAACGGTGCCGTTTAACCTGATTAAGAATGACCAATACCTGCCCGCGCTCCAAGAGGCCATGGCGATGGGCCGGAAGGAGATCGATGCGATTGTGAACAATCCGGCTGCGCCGACTTTTGAAAATACCGTCGTTGCCCTCGAACACGCCGGTCAGATGCTGAACCGGGTGTCGTCGGTTTTATTCAACCTGAACAGTGCCGAAACCAGCCCTGAGCTTCAGAAAATTGTGCGGGAAGCGTCGCCCTTGCTAACCGAATACAGCAACGATATTTCCCTGAACGAAAAATTATTCAAGCGCATCAAAACCGTATATGACCAGCGCGATAAACTGAAGCTGGACGGTGAAGACCGGATGTTGCTCGATAAATCGTACAAAGGGTTTGCGCGGAATGGGGCCAATCTGAAAGACGGCGACAAGGATAAATTCCGGGCAATCAACAAAGAGCTTTCACAGGCATCGTTGCAGTTTGGCGAAAATGTCCTGAATGAAACGAACGAATATATGCTTGAAGTAACGGACGAGAAAGATCTGGCCGGTTTGCCGGATTTCGTCCGCGAAGCGGCAAAGTCGACGGCTAAGAAAAAAGGAAAAACTGGTTGGGTATTTACACTTCAGGCGCCAAGCTATCAGCCGTTTATGCAGTATGCTGATAATCGTGACCTGCGTAAAAAACTGTTCATTGCATTCAGCTCACGCGGTTTTCATAACGACAAAAACGATAATCAGCAGATCATCGGTAAACTGGTTCAACTCCGCTACGACCGCGCCAAACTGCTGGGTTACCAGACGCACGCGGATTTTATTCTGGAAGAAAGTATGGCCGGTTCACCGGAAAAAGTGAAGCAGTTTTTGAGCGAACTGGTCGGTTATTCAAAACCGGTGGCGGAAAAACAATTGGCCGAACTGACCAACTACGCCAGGGAGCACGGTTTTAAAGACGAACGACTGGAGCGCTGGGATTATAACTATTATTCCGAGAAACTGAAAAAGGAGAAATACGCGCTCGACGACGAAATTCTGAAACCGTATTTCAAACTGGAAAACGTCATCGACGGCGTCTTTACGATTGCCAACAAACTCTACGGCCTGACATTCAAGGAGCGGAAGGATATTCCGGTTTACAATCCGGAAGTGAAAACCTACGATGTGTTCGATCAGAACGGGAAGTTTCTGGCGGTTTTCTACGGCGATTATTTCCCCCGGGAAGGCAAACGGAGTGGCGCCTGGATGAACGACATTCAGGGACAGAAAATTGAAAACGGGGTAAACGTGCGGCCGCAGATCGTCAATGTCTGCAACTTCACGCGCCCGACCGAAACCAAACCATCGCTGCTGAGCTTCAACGAGGTTACGACGCTTTTCCACGAATTTGGGCACGGTTTGCACGGCATGCTGGCCAATGGCAAATACGAAAGTCTGTCGGGAACGAGCGTGTATCGCGATTTTGTGGAACTGCCTTCGCAGGTGATGGAAAACTGGTGCTACGACCCGGAAGCTCTGAAACTGTTTGCCAAACACTACCAAACCGGTGAAGTGATTCCGAACGATCTGATCGAAAAAATCCGGGCCAGCCAGAATTTCATGGCCGGTTTGGCTAATCTGACGCAATTACGCTACGGTCTGGTCGATATGTACTGGCACGGCGGGGCACCCAAAGGCGAAACCGTCGAGCAGGTGGAATCCCATGTCGACTCCCTGGTCAACCTGTTTCCGAAGGTGGAAGGAGTCGCGTTCAGTACGGCGTTCTCGCACATCTTCGCGGGCGGTTATTCGGCAGGTTACTACAGCTACAAATGGTCGGAAGTGCTGGACGCGGATGCGTTTGAGTTTTTCAAAGAAAAAGGGCTTTCGAACCGGGAAGCGGCCGACAAATTCCGCAAAAACGTCCTGGAAAAAGGCGGTACGGAAAAACCGATGGAGTTGTACAAGAAATTCCGGGGCCGCGAACCGTCTCCCCAAGCCATGCTGCGTCGGAGCGGGTTGACGTTGTAAAAGATGTTATTTCGCGGAGAAAAAAGGAGGTAAGCGGAGGTAGAATTAATTCTCTCCGCTTACCTCCTTTTTTCTCCGCTTACCTCCGCGAAATAACTCTTGCCGTTATTTTTCTCCCGTACTCAGCCGGTTGGAAGCGGCAATCAGGAGCATCATCAGACCGAAGCCCAGGAGTGGAAAAGCCGGAAGACGGGATGTTACCGTGGACAACGAAACCTGGTCGCGGGTTTTCAGGTAAATGGCCAAAGCCACCAACGTTCCGCAAAGAGCAATCACGAGTAGTCCTTTACCTGCATATACTTCAGGCCATAAAAACGTTCCGGCCAGCGCATCATAAATACCATACAGGACAGCTATGCAATCAATCGCGATACCAATTCTGAAAAGAGATTTCATACGAGTATTGGGTTGGTCGGTGAACGCTTTGACAGGACCGCTTACGGAACCGATTGCCATTCCTGCCGTTAAATAACGACTTGAAATACCGTATAATCCCGGAAATAGCCCAGCCAGAATGAATAACTGGTGGCTTTTGGTTGATAAGTTGCGGGAACCGGCCATAAGTGGCAGAAGGGCCCCGCAACCGCTTTAACAAACTTTAACGGGTCCGACGGGCAATAAGCGGGGTTATTTTGCTAATTTTGGGGAAAATATACCTGTTACCCCAATGCAAACCATCAAAGGAACAGAATCTAGAGTAAGTTCTGAGACGCCCTCCCCGGCATCCGGTTTTTCCTATAATCGACTTAATAACGTAACAGGCTGGGTGCTTTTTGCGATCGCCCTGTTCACGTATGCGTCAACAGTGGAGCGAACCGCCAGTTTCTGGGATTGTGGCGAATTTATTGCCTGCGCCTACAAACTTCAGGTGCCTCACCCACCGGGTGCGCCGTTTTTCCTGTTGTCCGGACGGATTTTCTCTTTGCTGGCGATGGGCGACGTTACGCAGGTGGCCTATTGGATCAACATGATGTCGGTGCTGGCCAGTGCGTTCTCCATCCTGTTCCTGTTCTGGACCGTTACCATGCTGGCCCGGAAGCTGATTAACAAACAATTCGCCGAATTGACGCAGGCTGAGACCTGGACAGTCATTGGAGCGGGGGCCGTTAGCGCGCTGGTCTATACGTTCTCGGATACGTTCTGGTTTTCGGCGGTTGAAGCGGAAGTATATGGCGTATCGTCGTTTTTTACGGCCATTGTGGTCTGGGCGGCTTTCCGCTGGGAATTGATTGATGACGAAGCGGCCGCCAACCGTTGGCTGCTTTTCATTGCCTATCTGATCGGGTTGTCCATCGGTGTTCACTTGCTCAACCTGGTGACGCTGCCGGCGATGGCGCTGATCTATTATTTCAAGAAACAGCCCAAGGTAACGTTGTGGGGCGGAATCGTCGCCTTTGGCGTTGGGATGGTGATATTGGGTATTATCAATGCGGGTATTATCCCGGGTTTACCAACTGCGGCTTTTGCCGTTGAGCGGTTTTTTGTAAACACCTTCGGACTGCCCTATGCATCGGGCATCGTTATCTTCACGATTGTTTTCATTGGGGCATTGGTGTACGGAATTATCTGGTCGGCCCGCAAAAACCGCCCAATCGTCAATACGGCCTTATTGGGGCTGGCCTTTGTGCTGATCGGATACGCGTCGTACATTCAGGTTCTGATCCGTTCCGATTTCAATACGCCGATTAACGAAAATAACCCGAGCGACGTCGTCAATTTTGTGTCGTACCTGAAACGCGAACAATACGGAAGCCGGTCGCTGAGCTACGGCCCATTGTTCTTTTCCCGCCCTGTTGATCAGAAGAAGGGTTCACCGCAGTACGAAAAACGGGATGGCAAATACGTGGTGTTCGATTATGCGCCGGAATACGTTTACGATAACGACAAACAGATGCTGTTTCCCCGGATTTACAGCAATCAGCCGAACCATCCGCAGTTGTATTCACAAATGCTGAACATTCCGCTCGATGCGCAGGGGCAGCCGACGCGAAAGGTAACGATGGCGGATAACCTGCAATTCTTCTTTCAATACCAGTTGGGGCACATGTACTGGCGGTATCTGATGTGGAATTTTGCCGGACGGGCGGGAGATCAGGAAGGTTCGGGTTATCTGTTGCCCTGGACGAGCGACGACGGTATTCCCGACCTGATCAAAGACAACAAAGCCCGCGATAATTTCTTCATGCTGCCGTTCCTGCTGGGGTTATTCGGAATTGTTATTCAATATTTCCGTCGACCCAAGGATCTGCTCATTGTCGGCATGTTGTTTTTCTTCACCGGTATTGCCCTGCAAATCTTCCTGAATTCGCCCCCTTCCGAACCGCGCGAACGGGATTATATTTACGTAGGATCGTTCTATTTCTTTGCCATGTGGGTTGGTCTGGGCGTAGTGGCCCTCATCGACGGTTTGGCGGCTTACCTGAAAAATGAAAAGATGCGCGCCGGGCTGGTGGTTGGCCTGTGCCTGCTGGTGCCGGTGATGATGGGCGCTAAAAGCTGGGATAACCACGACCGGTCGAACCGGTACCACTCCGTCGATTTTGCCAAAAACCTGCTGAATTCCTGCGCGCCGAACGCCATTTTGTTTGTCGGTGGGGATAACGACACCTTCCCCTTGTGGTATGCGCAGGAAGTGGAAGGCTTCCGGACCGATGTACGCGTTTGTAACCTGAGTCTGCTGGGTACCGAATGGTACATCCAGCAGATGAAACGCAAGACGTACGAATCCGAAGCGTTGCCGATTTCGCTGGAATTTGCGCAGTTCAACAAAGGGAAAAACGACGTTATTCCGTTCTACGAAATTCCGGCAGTGAAAAACGGGATCAACCTGAAAGAATACATTGGGTTGGTGAAACAGAATAACCAGGCGATTCAGGTGCCGCTGACCACCGGCGAAATGACCAACATTCTGCCGTCGCCGACGTTCTTCCTGCCCGTAAACAAAGCAGAGGTGCAGAGCCTCGGTTTTGTGCCCGCCAAACTGTTGCCGATGATGAAAGACACCGTTGTCTGGAATTACGGTAAACAGGATATTTACAAACCGGATCTGGTGATGCTCGACATCATTGCGACCAACAACTGGAAGCGGCCGATCTACTTCTCGACCACGCTGGGGCAGTCGAATTACCTGAACCTGAAAGACCACATGCAACTGGAAGGGTATGCCTACCGCCTGATGCCTTTGCAGGTGGCGAGTGCGACCGACGGTTTTGTAAATTCCGACATTATGTACACCAACATGATGAAGAAAACCTTCTGGCGGGAAATGGATAATCCAAACTCATATTATGACGATACGTATCGGGGTTCACCGGTTATTTCGGCCCGGATTGCATTCCTGCGGTTGGCGGATCAGCTGATGCGCGAAGGGAAAAACGCCCAGGTTAAAGAAGTGCTGAACCGGTCGCTGCAGGTAATTCCTGACAAAGCGATTCCGTATGACCAGATTTCAACCAATTACATCCGGATTCTGCTGGAAGTGGGAGACGTCAAAACCGCTCAGCAAATTGCCGATGTGGTGGCTACTCGGGCGGATCAAAGTTTGACCTACATCAAGAAGACCGGTGGTGGCAGCAACGACGCCAACTTCGATCTGTACAATTTACAAACCATTGTCAATGCGTTCCGGGAAACGAAAAATGAAGCACTGGCGAAGAAATACGACGCCATTTTTCAGAAACATTTGAATGCGTTAGGTTAACTACTTACTTCTTCTGCCCGGCACTTCGGGCAGAAGAAGGCTAAACTTCTAATCAATCATTCGTATGGTAACGATCATGTGTTGTTTAGCAATAACCCTTCATTCTCCACTGGATACTACCCGTTTACCGAAAGGGTTGACGGAAATTCCAGGGGGGGCGGAATTGAGCGAAAAGCATGTCATGCCGAACGCAAAACCGTCGTTCAAGTCGAACATGCCGGTTTACAAACCGGATGAAAGCAGCGTCATTCCAATGCCCAACTCCGGATCAAAGCAGCGGTATCGCCAGATTCCGCTGGAGAAACTGACTCCACCTGATTTGAGCAAGCCGAAAAAATAGCCAAAAAGAAAGTCCGACCTTCCAGCCGGGCTTTCTTTTTGGCGGTATTAATCATTAGAGTTTATGTCGATCAAGTGTTTTGTGAGCACTTGAACGGGTCGGGCGAAAATGGTGTAATCCACAACAGCTTTCCATCATTCGATCCTGGATGACAGCTTTCCAATGCAATAGCTGCGCTTTTTTGGATTCCAGAATAAATAATAGCCTGTTTTTCTTGTGCTTATACGATGCTACCTAAAGCCGTTGTTTGGGGCCAGATTAGTCGCTTACCTCTTGAGAATGGGCGGTAATAAAATGCCCAACGATCCTACTAATGTCGGAATATAACTGAAAAACAAGACCGGTTTTCCAGGTTTGACCGGATAGGAATTGTGGAAAACTCACCGAAAATCAAAATTTCTATTGAAACCCCATACTTATTTCGATTTTCCGAAAAATAGTATCATAAATCGCCCGACCAGTAAAAGCAACATACAATCCTTGTAGGTATTTTTGCTTTTCCTGGATTGGACTACAGCGGGTAACGCCTGTTACTAACCCGCTGTAGGAATATCATCGACCGGTTGGGCCCTGCTTCCGGTTGTCAAAACAGCACCAGATTTCCATGACTGAACGTTCTATATTCTTGTCGAGAAGACGATTTTTGACTACCGCTTCTTTTGTAACCGCCTATGCGGTAGTCAATCCGGCCTGGGCTTTGCTTCCGGTTTTACCTGGACCAACGAAACCACCGGTTTTCTTCCGGCACTTCCCTTCTCCCTTACACGCATTTATCTGGCGAAATTGGAATCTGGTCCCAATCGAACGACTGGCGTTGGTCCTGGAAACAAACCCGAACGAAGTACGTCGGTTAGCATCGGCAATGGAACTCCCACCGATTCAACCGGTTTCGGCCGACCAGCTCAAACGGAGTTATCTGACCCTCATTCGCCGGAACTGGCACCTGTTACCCCGCGAGCAGCTTCTGACCCTTCTCGACTGGACCGACGAAAAACTGACCTTCACGCTTCAGGAAGACGACTTCTTTTATATCAAGCTGGGCAGCATCAAACCGGAATGCCATCCCATCAAGTTCACGGAAGCTCCAACGGAAACGAAAGTCCGGGAAAAGCAACTGGCTCGGTGGATCCGGGAAGAATTTTCGGGCGGTTTTCCAACCCATCAGGAACCGCTGTTTCAGTTTGTCAAAGACCTGTCCAAACCACCCGAAAAGATGACACTACCTGCTTCGTCGGGGATGTCGCCCCGGTTTGGGTATGCCTATTTCGCGTTGTTTGGCGACCCCTTGCTGGAACCGGGCATCGATCCGTATCCCGAAGGTTATCTCGAGCAAATGGCGACGGCAGGCATGGACGGCACCTGGATGCACATTGTTCTTTCCAAGATCACCCCGTTTCCCTGGGATCAGGCCCTGAGCGAACAGTGGGAACAACGATTGGAAAATTTGGGTAAGCTGGTCAAAAAAGCCCGTCAACACGGTATTGGTATTTACCTGTACCTGAATGAACCCCGGTTTTTGCCCTTGGCATTTTTTGACAAAAATCCGGAATTAAAAGGCGTAACGATCGGTCAACAGGCTGCGCTGTGTACCTCTCATCCGCAGGTTCAGCAATATCTGACCGATTCGATCGCCTTGATTGTCAATCGCATTCCGGAGCTAGCCGGTTTTTTCTCGATAACGGCTTCAGAGAATTATACCAATTGCTGGTCGCATGGGAAAGGTGATGGCTGTCCACGCTGCTCAAAACGCAGCCCCGCCGAGGTGATCGCCGAGTTAAATGGAATTTACATGACCGGCATTCAGCGGGGGATAGTTTCCAAAAACGCTACCAGCAAACCGCAGTTAATTGTCTGGGATTGGGGCTGGAAAACCGGGTTTGCGGAAGAAATTATACCCCGGCTACCGAAAGAAGCCGCGCTGATGAGCGTGAGCGAATGGGAACTCCCCATCGAGCGGGGCGGGATCAAAAATGTTGTTGGCGAGTATTCCATTTCCTCCATTGGCCCAGGTCCACGGGCTTCCCGCCATTGGGCGATTGCCCGCCAGAACGGTCTGAAAACCATTGCCAAAATTCAGGCGGGCAACACCTGGGAAATCGCGGCCGTACCGTATATCCCGGCGATCGAAAACGTGGCCACGCATGCCAAAAACCTGCGCAATGCCGGTGTTGAAGGCCTGATGCTCGGCTGGACCCTGGGCGGTTATCCGTCGCCTAATCTGGAAGTGGTTGCCGAAATGGGAAGCAGTTCCACCATCGAACCGCTGGAAGCCATGCAGAAGGTGGCGAAACGACGATTTGGATTGGCAGCCCGGGCCGTAACCGAAGCCTGGCGTCAGTTTAGCCGGGCGTTTACCGAATTCCCTTACCACGTTGGCGTCGTATATAATGCCCCTCTGCAAGTGGGGCCGGCCAATTTGCTCTGGCCGGAACCAACGGGCTACAAGGCAAGTATGGTGGGATTAGCGTATGACGACCTGAAAAGCTGGCAGAGTAGTTATCCAACTGACGTTTTCATAAACCAGCTTGAAAAGGTGGCCACCGGTTTTACACAGGCACTAAAAATACTAAAAAAAGAAACCTCGGCGCTTCGATTAACGAATCCGCAAAAACAGATGCTGGCTGGTGAATGCCGTGTTGCCGAAACCGTAGCTATCCACTATGGCAGTATTGCGCTCCAGGCCAGATTCATCCAGCTTCGAGACCAGTTGGCTGCGGGAGATTTACCGAAGATAGATCGGGAAGAGAAGCTGGCGGCACTGGAAAACATACTAAAAAAAGAGATTCAACTGGCCAAACAGATGGTCCTGTTACAAGCCCAGGACAGCCGATTGGGTTTTGAGGCTTCCAATCATTATTTCTATGTCTGTAACGATCTGGCCGAAAAAGTCATTAATTGCCGTGACTTGCTCGACAACTGGCTACCGGATTTAAAAAAGGCTCTTTTTAAAAACGGATGAATCGCTTTGAATGACTTCTCAAGGAGTAGAAAACCAACCGCATTCTTTGCGCCCTTTCCAACCGTTAAGCTTGTGCAATAGCTGTCGAACTGTCCAACCAAAAAACAGGGTAATGAGCTGATAAAATCATATTTTATATCATTTTTATTTAATTTGCACCATTCAACTGGTTAGACCTAAACTGTACTGGACCTGTTTACATACCTCTGGCATCGGAAAGTTCAATTGACGCGCTCGTCACGAAGGCGTCCGAAAAAAATACGCTGATAGAAAAGATCAATCGAAATGATACGCCCCTGGAAATCAGGCTGGAAGATGGTAGCGTCGTTTACCTGAAAAAGAATAGCCGGTTTAGCTACCCGGCTCATTTTAGGGCCCAATCGCGGGAAACCTTTTTGAGTGGAGAAGCCTTTTTTTAAATTGCGCCCAATCCCAAAAAAACGTTCTATGTCTACGCCAACGAGCTGGTGACCCAGGTCCTGGGGACGAGTTTCGACATCAGAGCCTTTGATGACGAACAGCAGGTTGAGGTGAAAGTACGTACCGGGCGGGTGTCGGTTTATAACCAAAAACCGATCCGGCTGGTCAGCTGACCAAACAATCCAGGACAAGATCTGGATTTGGCTGGATTCAGATAGTGGCCGATCTGTTGAAGTGGAGTGTAACCAGCGTTCCGTTCTGGTTTTCGTAGGTCAGAATACCATCGAGCTGGCGGGTGAGCAAGTCCACCAACTGGGTACCGAAGCCCGTTTCTTTGACGGCTTTCGCGGGCGGCTTGCCGATCCCATTGTCGGCCACTTGCAGCAGCAATGAACCGTTGTCCGTCCGCGTCAGACTCAGGCGTATGGTGCCGCTGTCCCTGCCGACAAACGCATATTTAAGCGAGTTGGTCAGTAACTCGTTCGTTAGCAGTCCTACGGAAACCGCGGTGTCAATATCCAGTACCAGTTCGGGCATCGAACAATCAATGGTAATGCGGTCAGTGGCATCGAACGAATGGAGGATGCTTTCGCTCAGGTTGTTAAAATAATCACGCATTTCAATAGCCCCTAATTGCTTGCCCTGATACAGTTTCTGGTGGATAATACCCATGCTCTGTACCCGGCTCTGACTGGCCTGAATAGCTTCCAGTACGTTGGGGTCGGTGACTTTAGCCGACTGCAACGCCAATAAACCCGAAACCACTCCCAGATTATTCTTGACCCGGTGATGAATTTCCTTCAACAGGAGTTCGTTTTGAGCATTTTTTTGGGCAATCTCGTCGCGCTGCTGTTTAATAATTACGGCTTCCTGCAGGGCCAGTTCGCGAGCCTGTTCGCGCAGCCGGGCCTTCATCAGGTACCAAAAACCGAGCAACAGCAGCAGTGTATAAGCAACATACGCCCAGGGGCTTTGCCACCAGGGCGGGGTGATGTTAATACGCAGGGGTTTTGCCAGTTTAGTCCAAATCCCGTCGCTGTTGCGGGCTTTCAGGTGGAACAGGTAGGTACCTGGCTTCATCTGGGCAAAATCGACGGTATTTTTCAGGCCGATGCTTACCCACTGAGGTTCCTCATCCACCCCGGTCAGGGCGTAGACATATTCCCGACCGGTGATGCTGCGGTAATCCAGAAGTGCAAATTTGAGTTCAAGCGTGTTTTCCCGATACGACAACGCCAGTTCATTGGCTCGCCAGCGATTTTCGGGTAGCGGCTTCATGGTTTCTGTCTCGTCGGCATCGAAATAAGATACCGCCACCAGCCGCAGGGGCGACGGCGTTCGGGGGGCGTTCTGAATCAAGGCTGGCCTAAACCGTCGAAGGTTGTTTTGGCAACTAAAATAAATCTCGCCTGTGAGGGGCTGTGCGGCAATTGGCGTACTAAAGACCGATGTACCCACAAACTGCGGAAACGTGGTTACTCGCTCCGTTATGGGATCGATACTGGAAACTACCTGATTCTGATTGAACCAGATTTTGCCAGTTCCGTCCAGCGTGGCATGGGCAAAATAATCATCTGTAAACCCGTTGGCAATGCCATATTTTTTGAACTTCCCCGTTTTGACCGACAGCCGCTGTAAAGGAGCACTATACCCACTCGTTACCCACACATCGCCCTGCTTATCAACCAATGGTGCGTAGGTGTAGTTGCTGGCCAGCCCATGCGGGTCGCCTTGCCGGAGCATAAACCGTTGTACGCGACGGGTGTGTTTGTTTACCCGGCAAAGCCCGTTGGCGGCTCCGCACACCCAGACGGTATTCTGAGCATCGACGGCAATTTTTTGCAGTAGATTCGACAGCAGGCTGTTGGGGTTGGCAGGGTCATTTTTCCATTGCTCATAGACGCTCACAAGGCCCGTTTTTACGGACAAACTACCCTTCGGAATACGGAAAAGCCCATAGCCCCAGGTCGAGATCCACAAGTCGCCGTCCTGGTCTAGAACCGTAAAGATGGGGGCTTGGATCGATTTAATCCCCGCTTTATGGAACCGGACAGGGAGGGCACGACCCGTTTTTTTGTCGAAAATAAACAAACCCTCATCTTCCGAAATAAGCAGCAGGTGATGATCGGACAGGGGGATACTGGAATAAACGTTGGGTAGCTTCAGCACAAACCTTGTATCGTCCCCGCCTGGATGGCCCCCGCTGGGATCGTGACGAATCAGCCCCAGATCGGTACTGATCCAGATCAGGCCGTTCGCGTCAGGAAATAGATCGTTAGCCAGCGGCTTGACCTTGCCCAATTGCGGCATTTTCAGGTTAGGGTAACGTTCCTGGCGGGCATCGAAAAAGAGCGGATTCTTGTCACTTATACGCTCCAGCCAGATCAACCCCTGCCGATCTTCGTAAAGCGTCACCAAGCCCGATAGCGGTTCCTGATTTTCGACGGCCATCGGGATACAGTGCTCTACCACGGTCCGATCGGCCGAAATTCGAAAAATGTCGTCCTCGCAACAGAGCCAGAGCCGCCCCGACCGATCTTCCAGAATTACTTTCGGAAACGTAATCGGTTTCCCGTCGGCCGTGTGCTTGTCGAACGAGGTGATCTGCCCAGTTTTTGGATTGAACACCTGAAGCCCGGTTTGGTTGGGAACACCCATCCAGAGCAAGCCCCGATGATCTTTACAGAGGCTATTGGGAGCATTCAGACCAACGATGAAGTTGGGAACAGACACACCCTTTTTGTCTACCGCCGGAAAGCAATGCCATTGTTTACTAGTCCGGTTATAGTATTCGAAGCCGACGGTGGTGCTGACATAAATCCGGTCTGATTCGATCACAATGGGCGACAGGGGGTTGCCCTGTAACTGCCCTACCTCGCCGGGTTTGGGCAAAAAACGAACGGTACGGCCTGTTTTTGGGTCGAACTGGTTCATACCCAAATCGCTCCCGATCCAGATCTGACCCGACTCATCGCGTTGCAGGAACCGGAGTTTATCGGACGATAGACTGGCTTTGTTGGTAGGCACATGATGAAAATGGGCGATCTTTCCGGTTTGCGGATTATAGGCATTCAGGCCACCGTCGCGGGTGGTGATCCAAAAGTTGCCCTGCTCATCCTGGATCATATCGATCGCACGTGACGAGGATAAGGAATTCAGATCAACGGGATTGGAGCGGATCGATACGATCTCGTGGCCGTCGTACCGGTTTAGGCCATTGCCGCTGACGAACCAGAGAAAATCCTCACGGTCGTTAAAGAATTTATTGATAACCAGTTGGTTCCGGTTTCGACCCAGCGTCTCTTTGGGCGGTTCGTTGAAATAAAGCACCGTCGATTGTGCCTGTCCAGCGATTGAGAGCAGGCATAACAGGACGATGAGCCACCTTTGAACGATGCATTTACCCATGTTGGGACAACCCGTATTCAGTAGCGAACAAGATACAAAAAATAGAGCGTTATAGACGATTCGGCTTAATCAGGATGTCGTTCCGTCAAGGAGCAGGTGGTGCATCGGCATTCCACATACCCATTGTAGATACCCACTTCCCGTCTGTATTGCGTTTGAGCAGTTCGGTGTATCGGCCTTTATCGACAACGACTTTCCCGTCGGGCGTTTTTATATCCATCTGGAACTGACCCGTTTCCCACCCCAAGTCACCCTCACTGCCCGTAGCAATCGTTTTGACGGATACATTGGTGGCCCCCGCGTCAATAGCACCCTTCCAGTAGTTAAGAATGTTTGCCCGGCCCGTAACGGCGGGCTCATTGGGCGGATACAACGTTGCATCATCCGCATAGCAATTCGCAGCCGCCACCGCGTCTCTGGCATTGAGTGCCGCAGCAAAATCCCGGTTCATCTGAGACAATTCTTCGGCCGTGGCGGGTTTTTCCGTTGCAGGCACGTTGCAACCGGCGGCAAACAGGAGCAGGACCGCAAAGGCGGCCCTGATTCGTGTAGAGGATTTGGCTGTCATGATTAAAGTAGGTTTAAACGGATTGGGAAACGAGTAGCCGTTGTAGGCTTATTCAGCGTCATAGGCTGGGTGTCGATCGTATTGCACACCGGGCTACCCAATACCTTTAGAAACCCGGCCTCACCTCACTTGTCCTTCTGATCCTCGTTGTTGATATCGCGGATGCAGATGAATTTTCCGTCGCGTTTTTCAAAAATGCCCATGTATTTGCCAGTGCTCACTACGTTGCCAGACGCGTCTTTAACCGTTGTCTTCCCGACTTCGGTCACTAGGTTGCCATCGCCGTACACGTCCATCGTCTCGTAGGAAACCGTAGTCCCGGCCTTGCGCGCTTTCATACTTTTGAGCAACACCTGCCGGATAGCATCCTTTCCCACGCACATGGGTTCATCATCGGCCATTTCTATGGCATCGTCTGCGTAGAGTGCCATTATTTTGTCGATGTCCTTAGCGGTTGTGGCGCTGGCCCATTCGGTTTCGATGGCTTGTATTTCCGTTTTGATAGCGGTCATATCGGGTTTAGCAGCTACCTGCTCGGTTGCAGTTTCCTGTTTTTGGGCGGGCGTGTTGCAACTGGTAACACCGACAGACATTATGGCAACAATGGCCAGGATTCGGGTAAATGGATTGGTTTTCATTGGTTTGATTTAGGCGATTTAGGGGACCCTCACTAAGCGACGGTAGAGTTCAACGGCTTTTATTTTCTCGTACACTGTACCCAATTTTTTATCGGCTTCCTGAAACGATTTGTCGTCGTGGATTTTCTGGTACGCGTTGGCATTGGGCCAATTGCCCTCGAAGTAGTAGCGGTATTTGTCGGCTCCTTTTCCTTCTACTTTGTAGAGTGTGTAGCCGGCGTTACTGTAGCCCAGGCGTTTAATGACCGTGTTCAGCTCGCCAATCAACGCCGACAGCTGGGCCTCCGTTACACCCGCTGGCATATCGAAAAGGTGGATACTTTTGAGTTGGGTCGTTGACGTTTGCTGAGCCTGTGCAGATGTCGACAGGCCGAGGCTAACCAGTAGCCAAAGAGCAGCTAGGGAAATCAGGAGTTGTTTCATGGGTTTGATTAGTTAGTTTGACTGTTTTAAAATCGATCCCCCAGCAGTATGTATAGGCTGGGCTTCTGTGTGCTCATCATTTTGGATTTAGGTAGTGTCGTCCGTTAAATCCAATTCCATAAACAGCATAAAGTCTTTAAATTCGGCGGGGATTTCCATTTCCGGATACGCGCCAATGTCACGAAATCCAACACTTTTGTATAAGGAATGAGCTGCTTCCATAAACTTCGGACTGTCAAGTCGAATTTTTTTATAACCGACTTTTTTCGCTTCAAGTAAAAGGCCTTCGAGGATCGCTCGTCCAGCTCCAATTCGTCTGCTAGCTGGATCAACAAACATCCGTTTTACTTCACCGATATCGGAGTTGATCCGTTTCAGACTTCCAAGCCCACATACTTCACCTTCATAAATAGCCAGGATTAATTGGCCGTAAGGGGGTTGAAACTTGCCAATCTGTTGGATGTCCTGTTCAACCGCTTCTTTGGGATTATGGGGATGAACGCCGTAGAGTTCCTGCATTTTGTCGTTCCCCCAAACTAAATAATCAAACCATAATTTTTTAACGGTTTCCAGGTCGTCCGGAATGACAACGGTTCTTGTTTTTACTTTTTCACTTTTGTTCATTTCCTGACTAGGTTTTGGTTGTTTACTTTCTACAGATAGCTCAGCCACCACTGCTCTTTGTGCGTTGTCTTGTAGGCATCAAACCAGCGACACAGGGGATACAAGGACGCGACAACGGCTATCCAGATAAGGTAAACCACCCCGAGATTGTAGCCGCCATCGCCGGGTAGCACAAACCGCATCGGTATGATTTGCAGCGATTTATCGGCCTCCATCATGGTATGGCCAGCGGCAAAAAAGACAATCATGCGCAGGGTGTGCAGGACATAAAAATGGATCGTGTAATAAAAAAAGGCCGTTCGTCCGTAGGTGCGCAGCACGCCCGTAACGCGATTGTGAACGTTCTCCAGCAACGCCAGACCCAGCAGTCCAGGCCCTACCGTAATGCACATGTACAGCAGCGATGGGGGGTATTTATGCACCTTCAGGAACGAGAACAACGTGGTGAGGCCGTCTTTCTGGACGCTCCAGGAGAAGGGGTCGCCGTATCCATTCAGCCAACGCAGAACCACAAATAACCCAATGGCGCCGGCACCGAGATAAACCAGCCATTGTTGACGCTTCCGGTCCGAAACCGCCGGCTCAAACAACCGGCCCAGGCAGTAGCCCAGCATCATTAGCCCCAGCCAGGGAAGAAACGGGTACAGTACCACAACGGCCCGACCGGGAGCGTATTCTAACACACGGTGATCGCCACCATGAAACAGCGCCCACCAAAAACCCGACGTAAATCCCGAGCCCTGTTCCACTGCATCCAGCAGATTATGGCCTAGAACGATCGCTAAACCAATGCTCAGGATGGCCCGGAACGGCAGCCACGTTAGTCCGGCCATGAACACCATGCTGATGCCCAGCGACCAGAAAACGACCAGCGTGATGGGATTAAACAGGGTAAACGTATCCGCTGGCGCAATCAGGAGCACCTCGGCGACAATGAGCCATAGGCCTCGTTTCAGCAGGAACAGACTCAACTCGCTGCGCGATTTTCGCAAACCCTGCAGGTAGATGGACGTACCGCATAGTAAGGCAAACGTAGGAGCGCAGAAGTGGGTAATCCAGCGGGTGACGAACATGACCGGCGTGGTGGTATCGAGATTAAGCGGGTCGTCGGTATAGGCCTGGGCGTGAAAGAAATCGCGCGTATGGTCCAGCGCCATAATGATCATAATCAGACCCCGCAGTACGTCGATGGACTCGATGCGGGTGTTGATGAATGAAGACGCTGGATTGCGGGAGCCTGCGGTTACAGATGTATGGATGAACGGAAAGGTCATTTCGGTATAGCGACTAACACTCTTCTGTGTGTTCTGAAAGGTTTGGGCTAACCCCAGGCAGGAATCTGTAAAAACCGATGAGGCTCATCATTGAACCTGCTTGACTGAATCAGTGCGCTTTATAGGCTTCTAACTCGATCTCAATCAACTGGCCGGGCAAGGCTAATTCCTTCACGCCAAACCACGACCCGGTCGGAAACTGCTTTTTGTAGATTGTATTTCGGTAAGCCGACTGATTCACAAATTCGGGCATATTCGTGGTCAGAATATTCTCCACCACAACGTCGTCCCAGGTGTAGCCATAGTGCTTCAGAATTTTGTCCAGATCGGCGTAGCAATTTTTCATTTGCTGGCCCATATCACCTTTAGCCGTCAGGTTTCCTTTCTCGTCCATACTGACCGCACCCGATATTTTCAGTTCATTGCCAATCCGAACAGCATGGGAATAGCCATACGCTTTTTCGAGTTCGGGGCGTAACATAAAGTACTCCGGTGCATCGGATTGAGTCGCTGGTTTCTCATCTGCTTTTTGGGGAGCGGTATTGCAACCGACGGTAAACAGGAGCAGGGCGGCAAAAGCGGCCAGCATCAGGGCGGATTGGTTGGGTTTCATTGGGATTTGGTTGGTTAATGTGAAGAGATCAATTCCCTTTTTTCAAAAAAGAGATCAATCCGGTGAAATACGTTTGCTGGTCGTCGTACATCGCCAGATGACTACCGTTGGTACAGAGCAGAAAAGTGCCATTTTTGACCTGCCTGGCCATCATCGCCATGTGTTTGGGGTCCATCGTGTCGTAGGTGGCTCCGATAACAAGCGTCGGCACTGTTATTTTGGGTAGGTCTTTACTACGATCCCAGTTCTTTAGGTTAGCATCACCCGCCATGCCAAACTCGCTTGGTCCCTGCATAGTCACATACTGCTCCTGGTTCAGTTTGGCCAACCCCCGATTCAGCGGTTCGGGCCACTGCGCCGTTGGAAACCGGCAGATATGCTTTTCGTAATAATTGGGCAGCAACAGTTCCATATAGCGCGGGTTGGTAAAGTCGCCTTTGGCTTCAAGGGTTTTGATCTCGGCCAGCACCTTCGGATCCATTTGTTTGGCGAGTACGTCGTTGGCGTACTGGCTGTAGGCGGGCGCGCTGCTCATCATGTTCGAGATAATTAAACCCTTGATGTTTTGTCCGTATTTAAGCGCGTATTCAATACCCAAAATGCCCCCCCACGACTGACCGTATAGGTAAAGGTTGTCTTTGTTTAACCCCAACGCTGTCCGAACCTGCTCTACTTCTTCCACAAAACGGGGTAATACCCACAGGCTCTTGTCAGTCGGTCGGTCGCTGTTGCCCGCGCCGAGTTGGTCGTAATAAATGAACTCGATGCCTTCTTTAGGCAAAAAACTCTCGAACACCTCGTAGGCCTCATGACCTGCACCGGGACCGCCGTGCAGAATCAAAACCTTGACCGTTGGGTTATTGCCAATCCGCTTCGTCCACACGTTGAATGTGCCTTTCGGAGTCTTGATCGGGATTATTTTCACACCCCCGGTTTGTATACCTGTATCGGCTGGGGCAAAGTAGGTTTGGAGTGCGTTCGCCTTGTCAGCATTTGGTTTTGGGTCGCAGCCGACAACGGTCAGGCCAATGAGCAAAACAACAAAAGCGGTCGGTAACAGCGAAGGTAGAAATTGGTTGATTTTCATGGCTCTATCGAATAGAGAAAAAGCTGCAAGGTTATTGGTTTTATGTGCGCTCCCTCTTTGCTACTTGACGGCTACCGGTGCCGCTGCCGACTCCTGGTAAAACGTCGCTTTCCACGCACCCTTGATTTTGGTGAAGAGCATCGTTCCCGCGACGTGCTCAAACTTTATTTTCTGGCCGGTTTTGAGCGTTGCATTCTGTTCCATCGAGAACGTATAAAGTACCAGCGAGTCAGTCAAAACCCGAATCGCTTCCTTTGCTGGCACGACACTCAACGTCTTCATCTGGCTAAACCCGTCTGCGTTCAATTTTTTGAGTGCGTTGTAATCCCCGAAAGTGCCATCGGGATTGACCGCCTGAAAATCAGGCGTTTTTTCGAAGTAGGTCATGCACCGCTCGATGTCAAGTTTTTCGACCTGTTGGAAGAATTCTTTCACAAGGCCAGAAATTTCCTGTTCAATCGCCTGCTTGTGTTCAGGTGTCATGGCCGACACCTCGGTTGTTTGTGTGTCCGTTTCCTTTGCGGGTGTATTGCAACCGGCGGCAAACAGGAGCAGGGCCATGAAGGCAGCCGAAACGAGGGTAACTTGGTTGATTTTCATTGACTTGGCTTGGTTGTTTCGCCCGGTCTGCGACAATACAAACCGGGCTATTATGGTGGCGGTATTGTCGGTTATTTCTTGCTCATAATCAGCATGGTAGGCTTACCAATGACCCCGTCTTTCCGCATCGTTTCCGCCAAATCCGGGCGGGCAAAAAAAGCCTTCGGTGCGTCGGGCGAGGCCCACTCGCTGATGATACAAACCGTGTTGGGGTCGTCGGCCAGCGTACTGACTTCGGCATTTAGTTCGCCCGCCAGCATTCGTTCGTTATAAAACCGGTCGAAGCCTTTTTTCCAGGCGGCATAGTCGGCCACTTTGTGATAGACCATCGCTTTGACGAGTTTGGATTGGGTGTTGCGGCTGATCTTCCACTGCCCGTTCTCTTTGACAGCCGTGTTGCTGTAAGCCCCTTCTCTCACGATCCGCTCTCCTTTTGCCGACCGCCCCGTTAGGTGATAGGTTCCCGTGAAAATCACGCTGCCATCGAATTGCGGGCTAACACTGGCCAGCGAAATGACGTTGGTCACGTCATCATCGACAAACCCCTTCGTGTAAAAATCAACTATCGCAGCCCCTTTTGTGGTGGTACCGTCCGTAGCCGTCCGCACGGCATCGGTGGTGAACATCGTTTTCAGGGTGGCTACGTCCTCGCGGTTGAAGGCATCCTGAAATCGCTTCACCAGGTCGCGCACCTCAAGCCCAATCGTGTTCATATTCCACTTGACCTGACTGATTTTCCACTGTCCGCCGACCTTGCCGATCAGCATCTCGTAGGTGCCCGCCGTGGGGTTGAGCTTCGCGCCGGTTTTCCGCACAAAATCGTAGCCTGTGACGGTCGTGCCGATTTTTACCTTGCCATCGGGCTGGGCCTCGGTGCTAACCACCGTGAATTCCATATACGACCCGGCCGTTTCGCCGAAATCGCGTACAAAGTCGGCTTCAACATCGGCTTTGGAACCGGGCGATACACTGCCATCGGGGTTTACCCAGCCCACATTGTCGGCAAAAAGGGTCATCAGCGTGGGCCGGTCGCCTTTGTTGTAGGCGGTCTGGTAGGTTTTGGTAAAGGCAACCGCTTCGGTGTTGAGGCCCTGCGCGAGGGTGGTGGCTACGAAAGCCGGAAGGAGTAGCAGCGTCAAAAGCCGGGCCATGACGAAAATTAGATTACTGGTTTTCATGGGTAAATATGGTTACGTGAGTTGATTGGGTGAGTTTCTAAGCCAGCCTTCTACCCGGCCTGCTGTAATGTTTCCTGTACAGACCTGAACGCTACGCCGAGGTCATTGGTCGCCAGGGTGTTGCTGTATACAAGTGCGGCTTCGCCTGCGGGCGGTTGCTGGTTCAGCATGAGCGACAGATCGGAGATGGGGTAACTTTCGCTCGAAAGGAGGTAGTTTTTGCCGTGCAAGCCCGACCGGGTAGCGGCCTGAAAAACGGCCTCGGCCACATCGCGCACATCCACCACCGAAAAGGCCACATCGTTGGCAAACAGCATCTCAACGAATGGGTTGGGGGCGATCTTGTTTTTAAACAGGTAGAGCATACCCATCGATGTTGAATCGGCGCGGGGCGACAAGCTGGTGCCAATGACAAAAACCGGCGAAACGGTAGTGATCTCGAAGGGTATATTCGGGTTTGCCTCGATGAATTTCCGTACGACCTGGTTGGCCAGGAACTTGGCTTGTCCGTAGGGATGGTCTTCCGCACTGAACCAGGGCGTATCAGCTTCGGAAAATACCTGACCGGCGGGGTGGTTAGGGGGAGGCATTGGAAACGAAGTAGTATAGGACGCCACCGAAGCGATGAACACTACACTTTTGAGTCCCTCTGTTCGATTGGCTATGGCCAGAAAATTTTCCGTACCCCGGATGGTGGGGTCTAACAGGTCGCGCTGCGGGTCTTCTACTGCCAGCTGAAAAGGTGTGCCACCGTGTACCACAATCGCGCAGCCCTGCATAAAGGACTCAAGTGCAGCCACATCGCGCACATCGCAGGTCACCAGCATCAGGTTTTCGGCCCTGTTGAGGGTGTTCAGGTGAGCGTACTTTTCGGCGTTGGCCGGGTCAGAAGCCGATACTTTCACGGCATATCCCTCGTTCAGAAATTTTTGGGTGACGTAGCTGCCAATGAAGCCCGCTCCGCCAAGGACGCCTACCGTTTGCATATAGTCTGGGATTTAAACCACCGGGCCGTTTATAGCCCGGTGATGAGGAGGTGAACAGACTTGGTTGAGGAAGAAGAATGAATTAGCTGGCAGCCGAATAGGCCAAATCGGAAAGGAGGTGACCGGTTCTCAATTCTATTCGTCAGATGAGGGGTTTCCGTGTTGAACCGCGCGTATCACTTACCCTGATGCGATTGTGCGTATGAGCGGTAATCGTAGCCACGGCAGGCCTCTGTAGGCTTATAAGATGGCAGTTGGGGAGATCCACAGGAAGCAAAAAATAGCCGGCGAATGAATAGTGGCAAACGGGAACGACATGGTTAAACATAGTTCGGTGGTGGTCTGAAACGGAGCGGCCCAATCAGCCCGGTAAAGCGATTTGGCTGATAACGGATCTAAACTATCGCCAGCGTATTTCCCAACCAAGTTCGCCCGGACGAGCGCATCCTTTTACTGTCCGAAAGGGGGTATTTTCTTACCGGATGTGTGAACGGTAATGCCGGTTTTGTCCGGAGGCCTCAAATGGTCTGGATTCGTTTCAGCAGGGCCTCGCGCAGGAGGTGGCTGAGCGGAATCGTTTTACCCCCGATTCCGATATGGCCTTCGCCTACCTCATCGACCTGCGTCAGATTTGCCAGATAGGAGCGGTGCACCCGCACAAAAAAGTTGACCGGGAGTTTATCTTCCATCACCTTCAGGGTCGTTGTCAGCAGGTATTCTTTGTCGGCCGTGTAGAGGTGGCAATAGTTGCGGTCGGCTTCCACGTAAAGAATATCGGCGATGAAAATCTTGACGATCTTTTCGCGGTGCCGTACAAAAATCCGGTCATTGAGCACGAAGGGCGCGTCGGGGGCAGGGTCGGCAGAGGCAGGAGGCTCGTCGGCCAGGCGGCTGATGGTCAATTCGATAGCCCGTTGTAATTCAATGGCCCGGATTGGCTTGGAAATGTAGGCGTAGGGTCGGGTTTTTTTGGCCCGAGCAAAGGTGGCCTCGTCGGTATTGGCCGTGACGTAAATAATCGGAATGTTCCATTGCTGGCGGATCGCATGGGCCGTCTCGATACCGTCAAGTGAGCCTTTAAGACTGATATCGAGCAGAATCAGGTCAGGTCGGTTCGTTTCGATGTGTCGGATGGCTTCTTCGCCCCGAGGAACTATCCCGCTCACTTCATAGCCTAGTTTGCTGAGTTGAAGGGCGATATCGGCGGCAATAATCATTTCGTCCTCCACAATGAGCAACTTCACGGCTATGTCCATGTCATATGATAGTCATTCGATAAAAAAAAGTATATGTTTAGGGAATGGTGCAGCGTATCTTCGGCAACGTGGATTGGGCATTATCACAGTTAGACCGGACTGCCGGTGCGGCAAATCCGTTACGAAGATAAGCTCAATTTTTATTATTTAGAAAGACGATTTCCCTCCTCATGCGACTGTTGTAGTTTTTGTTCATTCACACCTGGGACCTGAATGGCTGCAATGGCTGTCCTTCGCATTCAATAACGATAGCGAAAACCGGGGACTAGAAGTGATTATTGATACGCATTTTCTGAACCAATATCCTGACCCAATATGAGCCTCTTATTTTGTTGTGTACTGATAAGGTTGTAGGGCGTGTTGACAATTAGGTAAATCTATTACTGCCTTGCAAATTTGGTCCATGAGACGCTATGAGCTTACCGACGAATAATGGCACAATAGCTCCTTTACTGGTGGGAAAAGTTGGCGATGTGGGCCGAAATGCGGCCGATAATCGACTCTTTATCAATGCGATACTATGGATTAATCGCAGTAGAGCGCCGTGGCGAGATTTATCCCTGCGATTTGATCCCTGGAACACGGTTTATCGGCGGTTTCGGAGATGGGCTAAAAAGGGAGTTTGGAAAACGATTCTTAACGAGTTACAGGAACCAGATCTGGATTGGATTATGATTGACTCGACCATCGTGCGGGCTCACCAACATGCAGCCGGCCCCAAAAAGCGAACCCGGTCGCGGATGTTTAGGCCATCCGTGGAAGGTTGGACGACGAAAATTCATGCCACGGTGGATGCTCTGGGTAATCCACTGCGGATCATTATTAACCGTGGGCCAACGGGCTGATATTACCCAGGCGGAAGTATTCGTTGCTGATTATGAAACGAGTAGCTTATTCGCAGATCGAGCCGGGCGGCCGGTGCCGTTACGATGCAGATTCGTTCATTAATACCTTTCAACAATCGGGGATCGATGTCGTGATACCATCCAAGAAAAACCGCTTAGAGGAGCGTGTAATTGAGGAGAATTTATAGAAAGATCACAATAAAGTGGAGCGGTATTTTAACAAACTTAAGCAATATCGGCGGGTAGCTTCCCGCTATGACAAAACCGTCATCAGCTTTATAGGGTTTGTTTATTTGGCTTCGGCCATGATTCGTATACTTTAATTGTCAACTCGCCCTGGTTTTTAACTTTAATATAGAGCTTTTTTAGATCAGGATATCGGTTCAAAAAAACGAATAGTGATCACCCTATTTGCGGAAATTTCCAAGCAAAAAGCACAAAATATGAGATGGGGTTTGTCAATACAAATAGCTCAAAATCGGCCAGGCTGTTTCAGGGATATACAAGTACAACAAATCGAAAGAGCTTGTTTTTCATCTGAACATTCAGAGCGAGAACATGAATAAGCGGGAGCCGCCTTTGGCTAAGAGCGTCGCCGTTAAAATCAAGTTTTCAGGATTATTGAAGCGGGCCAATTAACTCGATGAAAGTACCGTCGGGATCCTGCACAAAAACAAAGTGCGCGTTGGCATTCAAGGGTGTAGGAGTGCTACCCAGAAACGGCACCTTCAGTTTCGTTAGCCGGTCTATGATGGGTTGCAGAGCCTTCACCTGAATAGTGATATACTGCATGCCTGTATCGTCCTGAATATGTTTGGGCTTTGGATGCGCCGATTTGCCTCCCAAACTCATCAGCTTCCAGTCGGTGGCATCAGGGCTGTTTTCGAGTTTCAGTATGGTTACGTTCGTGGCTACACCATTGGTCAGGCCGGAACGTTTGCCGAACTCTTCATTGATGGTAAAGCTGCCGGTTTTGACCATACCGATGCCATTGACGTAAAAGTCCAGCGAGCGTTCAAGGTCGGCGACTACCACCCCTACGCCAATTGTTTTGCTGGCAAAATTAGATTGTCCCAGAGCGCTTAGTGCCCCCCCAAATATCATGAGTGTTATTTTGACACATTTATAGAAAGACCGCCTGGTTTTGTTCTTTTTGAAAAGAATCATTTGTTGTTTCGTTATAAGTCTGAATTGGTGTAAGCCAGGAGTGATCGTGCCGTTGAAAACTGTGATTTTTAGTGTAATCGTTTCATTGCCATCTACTTTCAATCGGATCGTTTTCCCTCGACAAAAAGAATCTCGGCCGGTTTTTCGTTGTTTTCCAACCTTATAGTCTCCGGCTTTATCGTTGCTAAAGTCCGAATATCTCTGTTTCTACCCGACCGGTTTTTGTTTTGCAACTGGTAGGTGCCCCAACTAATTTTTAATCGTCCTGTTGGCTTGACGCAGAACATGTAGCTGCCCACCGCAAGTGGCCTGGTATTGGGCAGCTACATGTTCCGCCAGAGAGGGAAAGGAGATTCGTTTGCTTGGCTAGCCGGTCTCTCTTAGTCTGAACCAAACCGGTAGGATACTACACTTTTCCTAAACAATTATCTTAAACAAACGTTACCTCAGGTGAATGGATAACGGCTTTGCGTATACGTTCCTAGCGCCTGGTTGCCCAATTGGGATCACTTCCTCCGGTCGAACCGCTCCTGCCGGATGTAGGAATTTTTCCAGCCCAACCATGATATTCACTGCCAATTCAGAATCGGCTCCGCTAGGCCAACTCGCTTCCTTTCTGGCTACCCGGCGCCAAGCGCTGCTAGCCAACTGGCGAATCGCCTGTGAGGCCGATCCGGGCCTGAAAAGCGTTAACCGCTTAAGCCGTGAGGATTTTGTCAACAAAGTCCCGTTTATGCTCAATGTGCTCCAGCAGCAATTGCAGCAGCAAAGCCAGGAAGCTCAGGTGGAGCGCTTAGCCGCTGACCATGGTCTCCTTCGCTGGCATAAGGGCTATGTCCTGGCCGGATTATTGGCCGAGATATTTATTTAAGCCAGACTATACTGGCCGAATTTCGGGATCAATTGAAGGGCCTAGAAGTTTTACAAAGTATGAGCAGGAAGGGTAACTGCTGGGATAACGCCGTGGCTGAGAGCTTTTTCAAAACGCTGAAGTGTGAGATGGTCAATCACATTAATTTTGAAACACGGCACCAGGCGAGGTTGGCTACATTTGAATATATCGAGGGGTGCGGGGCGGCCCGTGCCGTACAACCGTCGGCGGAAACATTCGACGCTTAATTATCAGATCCCTCATCAAAGTGAATCTCATTTTTTTACAAACTCAATGGCTGCCTAAAAAATCCTCCAGTATACTATTGCAATTCCAGAAAGGAGTGTTTTTGAGAGTGAACATAAAGCACAGAGAGCTGTCTGATGATGGCCAGGCCGGTTCCAACTTTAAGGTATTTACTACCTTCCAATGCGGTAGGTGATTGCTAGGACATGTCTCCCATGATATGTTCGCGGTGTTGGACGCCCCAGTTCTTCAAAGCCTCGATCACACTCCCCAGTGTTTCCGCATAAGGCAGCGTGGTATAGGTGATCAGAACAGGGTAGCCATCTTCAACAGTACGTTTGATCAATCCATTTTCTTCCAGGTCTTTCAACTCCTTCGCCAGCACCTTCGTGCTTAGATCGGGAATACTGCGCTGTATCTCCCGAAACCGGTGATTTCCGACCCCAATGGAAACCAATATCAACAGTTTCCATTTTCCGTTGACTACTTCCAACGCATCTCGAATAGGGGTCAGAGCAGCTAAACAATCTGTGTAATTCGGCATAGCTTTCTTATTTGATTACCAAAAGGTAATTGATTACCTACGGGTAACTGATAACTTTTGGTAATCAAATATAGGTACTTTTGTAAAAAAAACAAACGGTCGATTCCTACCAATTAGCGCATGACACACCCTCAGATTTGGATTAGCCTAGTCCTGAGCTTTAAAGTCGTTAGTCAGCCGTCGAGACCACCCGTTTTTCAACACAAAATTACAACCAACATGAACGCAAAAATGAGAGTCGATATCTGGAGTGACATCATGTGTCCCTTTTGTTATATCGGCAAGCGAAATTTCGAAAAAGCACTCGCTGAATTTCCCGCCAAGGACTCTGTAGAGGTTGTCTGGCATAGCTTTCAGCTTAACCCCGACTTGACGTATCAACCCAACAAAAGCTTTTATGATTATGTAGCCGAATTGAAGGGGCAAACTCGGGAATGGTCCATTCAGGTTCATAAAACATTGGTTCAAACTGCCAAATATGCGGGCCTGGATTACCGACTGGATCAGGCGAAGGTCACCAATTCACTGGATGCCCATCGGCTTATTCAATTGGCCAAAAAATACAACCTGACCAATGATCTGGAAGAGCGCTTTTTCCGGGCCTATTTCACCGAAGGTGCCTTACTGAGCGACCACCAAACTTTACTCACCTTAAGCACGGAGACAGGACTTCAACCGGATGTAGTAAAGCAGGTTCTACAATCCGATTTGTATAAAGACAAGGTTCGCCAAGACGCCCAACGGGTACGACAAATGGGAGCCACCGGTGTGCCCTTCTTTGTCTTCAATCAAACCCAGGCGGTTAGCGGTGCTCAACAACCCAAGGTATTCGCTCAGGCACTAGCCGCGGCCTACGAGCAATGGGTGCAGACGAAAAATGAGAAAATAGACATCGTCGGAGGAGCTGTATGCACCCCAGAGGGGTACTGTAATTAAGGCTCATTGGCAGCAAATCAGACCCGTTTCAATTTCCAAACATCAATCCATTATGACTCTTAGGCACGTAAAACAAATCTATTGGCTATCCACGCTATTTTTAGCCCTGGTTGGCTTCGCGGGCATCTTCAATATCCTCCTAGTTGACCAGTTGGTCCAGGCCAATAGAGCACTGGGACTACCCGATTATTTCATGCCCTTTTTCGGTTTCGTTAAAGTGGTCGGTGCCATTACCATTCTGGTTCCCGCGCTTAGACGCTTCCAGCAAGCAGCTTATTTCGGTTTTATCTTTTATTTTATTGGGGCAACCTACACCCTGATGGCCACCCATGGCGGCCCCGAAAAATGGGGCGTTACGCTGTTGATTCTTGCCGCTGCGGGGGTGTCGTATTGGGCCTGGCAGCAGCTATTTCAGCCTAAATTCAACAGCCAAATTTCGTAGTAATTACTTTCAACAATCTTCTTAAAATGATGGCACAAACAATCGCAATTATCGGTGCTGGCCCTGGTGTAGGGTTAGCAATCGCTGAAAAATTTGGTCTGCAAGGTTACAACGTAGCCCTGTTGTCCAGAAATACAGAGAAGCTTGCCCCGCTCCAAAGCAAACTACAAGCCAGGGGCATTACGGCAAGCATTTTCAAAGCTGACATTCTCGACCGAGACAGCACCACCCGGGCGCTCAATCAGGTAATCGATGCATATGGATCAATCGATGTACTGGAGTTTAGTCCTTCTCCTGCCTGGGAAACCCTGCGGACCCCCAGAAATATTGATGTTGAAAATGAACAATATCATTTAGATTTTCAGGTACTCTCTGCCATCACAGCCGTCCAAACGGTGCTTCCTCAAATGCTCGAGCGCAAAACGGGTAGCATCCTTTTCACCACGGCGTCAGCCGCTCAGCGTCCGAACTTTGCTACGGCTAGTTTTGGCGTAGCTGCCGGTGCATTACTCAATTATGCACGCTTGCTTCACGAGGATCTGGGTAAGGACAATGTATACGTAGGTATCGTATCGATTGGGGCCATTGTTGTCGGTGAGGGCATAGCCTCAAAAGGTGATTTCCCCGCTGGTATGCTAACCATTCATGTTAACGAAGTGGCTGAAACGCATTGGAATCTTCATACGAAACGTGAGGTAGTCGAGATCATTATTGGCGCGAACTAGATCACGCATTCACTGCAAACGAGTACCTTGAAAATGAATAGTCCGAGGTACTCGTTTACATCTAAAAGAACTAAGGTGAGCATTGATGGCCTGTTCACCGGTAAATTAGAACAAGAATGATAAATAAATCATCCTTGTTCTAAAAAAAGGAGCATGGCTCCGGGCCGATGGTGCGTAAGAAAGCCCAGGCGGTCACACAACTTATTTCTGTCAATGTAACTCTCCAAATTACCCTTCTACCACGTTCTCGGGTGCTGTTTTAATCCCAAATTTGGCTGATTTTATAGTGAAGCACTCGGATTCCGCTCCGAGCAGGAATTGTGCAATTGCCACGAGCGTTATTTTAGACGCACTTGTATAGGAACCTTTTAGCATGTGAAGTTCTATAATGGATGATTACCGTTTGCTAAATACCTTCCTTGGCGTTCAGTTATTTCTCTATATTAGTATCTATTCAATGGCTCTTGGGGATTATACATTATATTTCTTAGCACATTTAATGAAAAAAATCGCTAGGAATTTAAATTGGCCTGCTGGTAGACAAACTGAATAAGGCTTTACAGACCGTCAGCAATAACACGATCGAAATCCAAATTAGCCAGCTCGAACAAGGGCAGATCAAGTATTTGCTGTATGGCGCTACGCTTGCTATCGCCCAACAATGGCCTCCGGATTATGTAGTAAACGGTTCCGCCAAGTTGCAGTGGGCGGATTGCAATTGCCAAACCAATAAACCTCTGAAATTATGAGAAATCTATGGGTGTTGGGACTTCTAATGCTTGCCGCCAACCTGACGAGTTGTGACAAGAAAGAAGCTGTCAAACCAGCCCAGAACCCGATTACTACCTTCTTGAGCGAGCAGGCGCAGACGTTGAAAGTAGTGGAGATTCGGGGAAATAGCTTTCGGGAGTCGGGTGTGGTATTCAGCAGTTCCGTCTCCGGTAAACTCACCCAGGTGGGTAGCAAACTGCCTGACGCTGGTATTTATGTAGTCACGGTCTGGGACTTCGATAGCGGGAAGGTATTACTACAAAAAACGGTGGAACAAGAGATACCCGACAAGCTAGCGCTCACCAACACAGACGTTGTGCCGCTGACGATCAACAAGAAATATGTAATCAGCATCAATAACCGATCGGGCCAGCGCAGCCAGGGATCGTACGCCCAAGCTTTTAAAGCCAGTGGGAGCAATGTTTTGCCCGCCACCCAAGGTAACATAACAATGCATGCTATCCGCTCCGGCGGTGGCGGCACAGCGGCCTTTCCAACTTCCTCTGCGAACGAGTTCGGCTTAATTAACGGCTTCCCTGAATTTACGTTTATCCCCGACTGAACCACCGCCCGTCAAAAAGGTTTGTTTCCCGTATGCGACTGAAATAGGTTTACAAAGTGTCTTAACCTGAAACAGCTTGTCAGTTTCCAACTAAAATGGGCAATCACACAAGATCACATTCAAGACTTGCTCCGCAGCGGTGGCTCGAAATCACTTTCAGTACATCGACAACTCAGAGAGACTTCCATTTTTCACATTCTCTTTGGCGGAGAACTATCGGAAATGGTTGGAAGGATCGTTTTCAACGCCAGTTATAGGGCCGTTTCGTTACTTGAAACCGTGACGCACGGCCTTGATCAGCAATTCATAGCTTTACAACCTTATCAGTACACCCCAAAATAAGGGGCTCATATTGGGTCAGGATATTGGTTCAGAAAATGAGTATCAATAATCACTTCTGATCCCCTTTTTGTGCTATCCGTTATTGAATGCGTGTCTTAGCCCCCTGAATCGCTGGACAAAATTGTAAAAACAGCCGGGTTGCCGGTGCGATTAGTCCATTATATTCAGAAAATCACGAGCAAAGTAAGACGTAATTTCACTCCTGAGGACCGTTACTCCATCGTTCAGGAATCCCTGCGAAATGGCCATTCCGAAATTTGCCGGAAGTACAATTTATTCCCCTCACTGCTTAGGAAGTGGCGGCAGAAATATTTGAGTAAGGGCAAAGAAGGCCTGAGGGATTCGTATCCACGAATTGATCCCAAACTGCGGACGCTAGAAGAAGAAAACGGGCGTTTAAAACGGATCGTCGCTAAACAGGCCCTCGAACTGGAGGTCAAAAGTGAATTGCTAAAAAACACCCATCGGACCCCGGAAAAATTAGCACTCATGACTCAGTATCAACAGACTACCAGCCGTACACAGCTATGCCAGTGGCTGGATTTGCCTCGCAGTGTATCCTATTATACCCCCGAACAGGGTTGCCAGGGGCAAAACCCAGTCAGATGACCGCGCGGCTAGATGGCACTTGGATACCCAATCAGGAAGTAGTCTCATCGGTCGATTGGTTTTGTAACACCGCAACAAAGGTGGGATGATACCTATCAGGAAACCATAGTTTGCAGCACAACTATTTTAGAAGAATTGTCCAACTGATAGGGGCTAAGACAGGAAATGAGCAAAACCGATCTTTAAACAAAATCGGTCATCACCTAAACCGGTTTTGTTTAAAGATCGGTTTTGCTTGAAATTAAACGGGTTGATCGCTATCGATGCCAGTAGAAATCAGGCAAGTCACGATTGACGTCAATCAGCCGTTACAATGTTTACGACCACCAACCCATTCAGCAGGTTTTCTGTCGATGATTTTCCAGAGGCCAAGATGGTTTATCAGCAGACGCTGAAACTGGAAGTTACCGAGGAACACAAAGGAATACCGTTGTTAACACTGCACTTGGGCGGTGGCAGCAAACTACTACTTTACCCGAAACCGGATCATACCCCGGCCACTTTTACCTTCCTCAATTTTCCGGTGGAAGATGTAGACCAGGCCGTGGCGAAATCTCGTTTTCGGGTTGTGGTTGAGCACGCCATTGGGCGGGTCAAAATTTGCCGGATTGTCAAAGCCCGAATTCGGTGTTGGAAAGCTGTTGTGGATTGCCCCATTTTCACCTGAGCAGCTCAAATGCTCACTAAACATTTAATCGACATACACTCTAATGAAAAAAATCTTTCATTTTGTCGAAAAAGCCCTTCTCGTTTTTACCCGGTTTGGGCTGGAAGTTCGGGGAATTGCGCAGTCGTTCCAGCGTGCTGCGTTCGTCCGAGCTGAGGTTTTTGGGCGTCCAGATGTTGATATGGATGAGTTGATCACCCCGGCCATACCCATTCAACTCCTTGATTCCCTTGCCTTTCAGACGAAGAATTTTGCCGCCCTGCGTTCCGGGTTCGAGCGTAATGCGTGCCCGGCCGTCAATGGTCGGCACTTCAACGGACGTCCCCAAAGCGGCATCGACAAAGTTGACGTGTAAATCGAAAACCACGTTGTTGCCATCGCGTTTCAGGTTCTCATCCTCCTCTTCTTCCACCACAATCAGCAGATCACCGGCCACACCACCACGAGGAGGAACGTTGCCTTTTCCGGTTACGGACAACTGGATTCCTTCGGAGACACCCGCCGGAATCTTGATCGGAATCACGTCTTCCTGCAACAAACGACCTTCGCCGAAACAGGTGTCGCACCGATCGGTAACCATTTTTCCTTCGCCGTTACAGGTGGGGCAGGTGCTGGTCGAAACCATCTGGCCCAACATCGTATTGACTACTTTCCGAACCTGCCCCGAACCATTACAGGTGTTACAGGTCGTGACCGCCGTACCGTTTTTGGAACCGTTACCACCGCAGGTTGTACAGGAAACGTGGCGTTTTACCTTGATTTTTTTCTCAACTCCATTGGCAATTTCCTGCAGGTTCAGCTTCAGCTTAATCCGTAGATCGGAACCGCGCCGGACGCGTCGTCCCTGCTGCTGCCCCCCGCGACCGAAGAAACTACCAAACGGGCTGTCGTCGCCGAAAATATCGCCAAACTGCGAGAAAATGTCATCCATCGACTGAGCACCTCCGCCCGCGCCGTTCATGCCCGCATGACCAAACTGATCGTACCGCGCTTTTTTCTGTGGATCGCTCAGTACATCGTAGGCTTCGGCGGCTTCCTTGAATTTCTCTTCGGCGGTGGGGTCATTCGGATTTTTGTCAGGGTGGTGCTTGATCGCCATCTTCCGATACGCTTTTTTAACCTCCTCCGGCGAAGCGTTTTTGTCGACACCCAGTATTTCGTAATAATCTCGTTTCGTAGCCATGTACAAGTTCTTTAAAACGAATAGACTGAAGCGGGTAGAAAATCTATACCGTTCAGTCTATTCCTCATTGCATAGTATATCGTTCAGGAGCCTAAAATCACTTTTGCAAACCGAATTACTTTATCATTCAGGTGGTACCCTTTTTCGGTTTCGTCAATGATTTTTCCTTTCAGATCGTCACTGGGAGCGGGAAATTGAGTAATTGCCTCGTGCAGATCAGGATTAAAAACCTGACCTACGGATTCCATCGGTTTAACCCCTTTGGATTCCAGCACTTTGTAAAATTTATTAAAAATCAATTGAACCCCCGCTTTCAGGGCGTCGACATCCGACGCGGTTTCGGCCGCTTTCAATGCCCGTTCAAAATCGTCGAGGACGGGCAGCAGCGCCACCAGCAGCCCTTCGTTGGCATTGGAAATGAGGTCAACTTTTTCCTTGGCTGTCCGCCGACGGAAGTTTTCAAAATCGGCATAGAGCCGCAGGTATTTATCTTTCAGATCGCCCAGTTCTCCCGTCACTTTATCGAATTCAGAAATGGCGCTTTCGCCCGGTTCATCCGTCGTATTGTCAGATTCAACTGCTGGATCGATAACGGTATTGTCAGGTTGTTGGGTTAATTCCGGTTCTTCGTTATTCAACGTTTCTTTATTTTCCATACGCTTGGTTGTATTTCGTCGCCACCACATAGTGATTTAAAAGTTGCAAATTAGTTGCCAATTTTCAGAATACTGACAAGATGGCATTTTTATTCATGGACTCGTCCCGTTAAATTTGACAGGAAAGTGCTCGACGTGTCAGACATGTTTAGGTCAAAACGCGGGTCAGATGCGCATGGTTCACCCGGTTTTATGCTCGAATTGATTCAAAAACGAACGCAGCTCATTAAATCAAAAGCCGCCGAATTGGGCTTCGATTTTTGCGGTGTATCCAAAGCCGAATTTCTGGAAGCGGAAGCCCCCCGGTTGGAAGGCTGGCTTAACCGGCAGATGCACGGCCAGATGAGTTACATGGCGAATCATTTCGATAAACGGCTGGACCCCCGGTTGCTGGTTGAAGGGGCCAAGTCCGTTGTAACGGTTTTACTGAATTATTATCCCGAAAAAACCGTATCGGAAACCGGGGGATATAAAATCTCAAAATATGCTTACGGAACGGATTACCATTTTGTGATCAAGGATAAACTCAAGGAACTTCTGGCGTTTGTTCATGAGGAAATCGGCGAAGTCAACGGGCGGTTTTTCGTCGATTCAGCACCGGTTATGGACAAGGTTTGGGCCAAAAAAAGCGGGTTGGGCTGGGTCGGCAAACATACCAATCTAATCACCCGCGACCTGGGCAGTTTTGTCTTTATCGGTGAACTGATTCTGGATCTGGAGCTGGTGGCCGACGGTCCAATGGCCGATTATTGCGGCACCTGCACCCGCTGCATCGACGCCTGTCCGACCGACGCCATCAGCGACCCGTACGTGGTCGATGGCAGCAAGTGCATTTCGTATTTTACCATCGAACTGAAAGAGGCCATTCCCGACGAGGTAAAGGGAAAATTCGAAAACTGGATTTTTGGCTGCGACATTTGCCAGGATGTGTGCCCCTGGAACCGGTTTTCCCGCACGCACTCGACTCCTGCTTTTGACCCGAGTCCGGGCCTGAGTGAGATGACAAAAACCGATTGGGAAGAAATTACGCAGGAGATTTTTCAGGAAATCTTCCGCCGTTCCGCCGTAAAGCGAACCAAACTGGAAGGCTTGAAACGGAATATTTCGTTTGTGAAAATAGATGGGAACGCGGATTGAGCGGATTCAACAGATTTTCACCGATTATCCGTTTCAATCTATTTCAACGGCAGCGATAATTTGACAATCTGCTGGTTGCGGATGACCGTAACGTCCAGATGGCCCGTCCAGTTAACCTGCGTCTGAATGGCCACCAGTCGCCCGATGTTGGGCGCATCCTCCTGACCGGCGGTTCGGATGACGTCACCGGTTTTCAGCCCCGAATTTTCGAGCAGACTTCCTTTCGGAATGTTCTCCACAATAATGCCATTTTCGTCGGGTAAACCGTAGGCGGATCGGTCACCGAGACCCTGCACGTTGCGGATGGAAGCGCCCAGCCAGGTCAGTGCCTGCACCGATTTTTCAAACCGATGATCCAGCAAAACCGGAAGTTTCGGCGCTCGGGCTATGGCGCGCAGAGCGGGTTTCAGGACGCCAAACTGATTCATCGGGATGTTTTGAAAACCGGTTTTCAGGGCGGGACTGTTGGCTCGGGCCTGATAATTTCCTTTTTCCGGCTGCACAAAAACCGGGTCGCCGAATGCGCTGTGGAGATCGGTGCCGTCTTTTTGAGCTTTCAACAGTGCCGCCTGATCGGGAAAAAAATTGTAATCGATTTCGTTGCCCCAATCCGTTATGCCAATTGGGAAATAAGGTCGCATGACGATATTTTTCCGAAAAATATCTCCGCTGTTTTTGAACCAGACGTGTGGATGGAACGAGTTGTTGATCAGGATATTATTCTCGGCGATGCGGTTAAATCCTTCCCGAAACTTCAATCCTCCGTTTAGCAACACATTGTTGTAAATGTGGTAATTACTGCTGCCATCGTCGAGGTCGATGTCCCAGCCGTGGTCGCAGCGAAACCGGTTGTTGCGGATGATTGTGGTTTTTTGCGCATCGAGCAGAATCAGTTCGGGGTGGATTGCCACCAGACTATCCATCGTTTTTCGGTTGGGGTGCCAGTACCGGTCGCGGCCCCACGAGTTGAACGCACCGTGATCACCGGTTTCCAGAACCGTATCGAACACATCGTTGAATTCCAGCAGGTGACCGCCCCAGGTGCCGTCGCCAATGTTAATTCCCGCCCGGGGTACTTCATAAATCGTATTGTGCCGGACAACAATCCCGGAAGCCATCGCAATCTGCACACCCGCCGATTGTTTTTCGATGCGTCCGATGCGGTGAATCAAATTATTCTCAGCCACACACTCAACAGGATATTGGTCGTTTTTCGGACCCGGTTTCAAATCCAGTTGGGCATACGGCACAAACTGTTCGTACCGAAAAGCCGGTGACCGAACGGCCGACGAATCGCCGACAAAGCTGATGGCACTGGCTCCAATCTCGTGAAAATGACAGCCTTCAATGATCGATTTTCGGTTGTATCGGCTCATCATCAGCGCATTACCGCCCAACTCTGCGAACTCGCAATCTTCGATCCGACAGTTTTCGGTATTTTCCAGAAAAACCGCTGCGCCCCGAAATAGCATCCAGTCGCTCCGCAGCAACGGCTCATAGGGTTCCATGAACGTGCGCTCGGTCTGGACAAACCGGATGCCACGAATCGTAACTTGCCGAAGCGGTTTACCTGATGTTCCGGTTAAAGCCACCAATTTGTTAAGCTGGGAAACTTCCACCGTGGCGGTGGCTACATTGACGCCCGCCGGTGGAATCAGGGAAAGGAGGTGGGTCTTTTGGTCGAGAAACCACTCGCCGGGCGCGTCCAGTTCCTCAAAAATATTCTCGACAAACCGTTCTTTGGCGTGCAGGGGCGAAGGGCGGTTATTCTGCCAGCCGCCTTCCATCTGAAGTTTTCCGTCCGATTTTCCGGTAATCCGGTAATGAAAATCGCCCCATTCACCCTGGTGCAACGCATGAATAAAACCACCTTCGGGCGACTTCCAACCGCTGATTCGCGATTCGCTCAGGGCATCGGCGGCTGTGCCGTTGAACACGCGCGCTGTGGCATCATAATTGGGATAACGGGCCAGAATCTGCTTTTTCCCGTTCAGGAAAAGTTGCTCAAAAGACAGCCCGTCGACGCGGGTCGTCCAGACGTTCAGACCGGTTTTTTGCCAGTTGAGTTTTACGTTTCGGCCACCACTTAGTGTAACTTTTTCGTTTTGGAAATTGCTAATGGTCAGGGTTTTATCCTGAATGACTTCCGGATTGATCCGTACGGTTTCCGACAGATAATACGTGCCTTTCCGCAGGCAAATCTCAACGGAATTCCGGGAAGCGGTTTTGACTTTTTCCAGCGCTTTGGCAAGCGTGGCCAACGGCAGTGCCACCGTTCCGGGGTTGCTATCTTTTCCCGACGGCGCGACGTAAAACCGGCTTTGCGCCCGGGCGATCAGGGACGTGCCGGCCAGAAAAAATAGCAACCATCGGAGCATAAAAGGTTATTATTTACAAAACCGTACCGGTTTTCAGGCCGTTTGCTCGGGCCAGTACTGCGCCATTTTCCGGCGGAGAAAAGCTACACTGCGCGCTAATTGCTCCATACCATCAACGCCGTCTTCGATGCTGATCCAACTGTCGAAACCAACGCCTTTCAAGGTAGTAAAAATCGCGTCATAATCATTGAGCCCTTTGCCGATCTCGCCGTGGCTCAGTCGTTTGGCGTAACCGGTGGCGCCACCCTCTTCCTTGCGCAGATCTTCGATGGTTCCTTCCAGCAAAAACCGGTCGCTGGCGTGCATCGTCACCACGCGCTTGGCCACCCGATCCAACAATTCCAGCGGTTCTTCCCCCGCCAGGTACGTATTGCTCGGGTCGTAGTTGACGCCAAAGTTCGGGTCATGAATGGCATCGACCAGCTGACAGAAAACGTCCATTTTCTGCGCAAATTCCGGGTATTCCCAGAAATCGTCCTTGTAGTGGTTTTCGATGATCAGCGTAATACCGCGTTCACGGGCGTAGGGCAAACAGGCTTCGATGCATTCAACGGCCAGTCTAACACCCTCATCGATCGTGAGTTCGGGGCGACGCTGGCCGGAAAGAACCCGGCAGTAGGAACCGCCCAGCGCGTAAGTCATGTCGATCCAGTGTTTCTGTTTGGCGATTTCCTTGGCGCGGAAAGCCGGATCGGGGTGCGTGAAATCCGGTGAGCAGCACATCATCGGAATCACCTTGCCGTGGCTCTCCACCTGCTGACGGAAACGCGGCCAGTTACTTTCGTCCGCCATTTCCAGAAAACCGGCGTACCATTCGAGTCCGTCAATGTCGAGCTGGACGGCCAGTTCGATCCATTCAGAAACCGTCATTGTGCCATCTTTGCAGAGGGCTTGCATAAAAGCTTTGGGGAAAGCAGCCAATTTAGGCATAATAAGTTTTGAGGTTTATGGGTTAGCGTTTTCGGTTTACGGTTTTCAGGTTACGGTGGCTGACGCATGGAGCGACGAACGCGTCAGCCACCGTAACCTGAAAACCGTAAACCGAAAACCATTAATTTTTTGGCGGATTTCGTCCGATCAACGGATACTGTTCCAAATCAACGATCTGGCCGCTGATCGGGCCGCTCTCATCGGCCAGCCAGTAGATGGCGGCTGCGGCCAGTTCATCGGGCCAGATAATCCGACCCGAAGGGGCAAAAACCGGCGAAATGTCTTTGTACCAATCGACAGGCATACCGTGTTCATGCTTGCGCCGGGCTTCGTTTTCGGTGAGCACCCAGCCCGGATTGATCTGATTGACCCGGACGCCGTCTTCGCGGTGGAGCGTATCGCCAAGGTTGCGGGTCAGGGTCATCAATGCTCCTTTCGACACGCTGTAGGCCATCAAATCCGGTTCCCCACTCCAGCCATTGACCGAACCGATGTTCAGCACACACCCTCGGTTTTCCTTTAAAAATGGCAAAGCAGCCTGAATCAGCGCAAAAGGAGCAAGGGTATTCACTTCCAGAATGTGCCGGAAAAAAGCCAGATCGGTGGTGTGAATATTCGACGAAGCGACCAGAGCCGCGTTGTTCACGACCGCATCCAGCCGACCGAACGATTGAACGGCCCGGTCGACCAGCCGCTGCGCAACGCCTTCCACCGCCAGGTCTTCGATGTGCAGAACGGCATTGGCTGTACCGAGTTCGTCCACGACTTCCTGACCCAGTTCCGGTTCCAGTCCGTGGATAACCACCCGCGCCCCTTCGGCCACGCAGCGTTTCGCAATGGCTTTCCCGATGCCCGTACAACTGCCGGTAACAATAATGACTTTCTGTTCTAAGCGCATCTTAGAAAAAAGAAGCGAGAAGAAAGACAAGAGACAAAAAACAGAATGGCGCTGGCCAGTGAAAGTCTTTACTCTCTTGTCTCACCTCTCTTCTCTATACATCTATACCGGTTTTAAAACGCTTTTGATCACTTCGCCGTGGTGCATTTTTTCGAAGGCTTCGTGCCATTCGGTGATCGGCCACACGCCCCCAATGATCGGTTTGACGTCGAGCTGACCGCTGGTTAACAAGGCCAGTACGCGCTCCCAGATCGGCCAGTTGTGACTGAAACTGCCCTGAAGGGTGACGTTTTTCTGCACCAGTGCATCGAGTGAAAAACCAAGCGGTTGCGGACCCCAGCCCACTTTCGTGATGTGTCCGTTCGGCCGAACCAGTTGCAGCGCGATTTTTAGGGTAATACTGGCTCCGGCGGCATCGATGATGCAGTCGGCACCCAAACCGTCACGTTTTTTGGCCCATTCTGTGGCGTCGCCGATGATCGCTTCGCACCCATATTGCTGGGCAATGGCGAGCCGGTGACGATCTGCTTCCAGACCCACAACGGCCACTTCGGCACCACAAAGCCGCGCCATGGCGGCACACAGAATACCGATTGTTCCGGGACCCAGCACGATGACGCGGTCGCCGGGTTTCAGCCGTGAATTTTCGACCACGGCGTTAAAAGCTACACAACACGGTTCGGTCAGGCAGGCCTGTTCAAACGCCAGTGAATCCGGCACCCGGTGGAGAATGCGCATCGGCACGCGAACGTATTTGGTCATCGCACCATTGACACCGTATCCGAAGCCTTTGCGGGTCGGGTCCAGGTTGTAAAGGCCCTGCCGGGTCATCGGGTTATTGGGGTCGATGATGGCGGCCGTTTCGCTCACCACCCGGTCGCCTTCTTTCCAGCCTACGACCCGGCTTCCGACTTCGACGATGTGACCGCCAAATTCGTGACCCAGCACAACGGGATAATTAACGGGCCAGCTATGGTCGGCGGTCCACTGGTGGAGGTCACTGCCGCAAACGCCAACGTTGGCAACTTCCAGCAAAACATCTTCCTCGCCAATGGTTGGTTTCGGAATTTCACGAATTTCAACCGAGCCTTTCTCGGGAGCAAAATTGACAACAGCAGCAGAATTCATTGAGGTAGTTAAGGGGTTAATTGTGAGAAAGGTAAAAGGTTTTTCTCACAGATATACCGGTTTTATCTTCCGACGGGCACATCGCCGTACGCGTGAATTTTTTCGCAAATCAATCGGAGGGAGCTTTCCAGATCACCGTCGGCGGTTTTGAACGCGTCGGCATCGATGGTCAGCGGAGCGCCCAACACCACGAGCGGAGCTCCGTATTCCGGGCAGCGAATGGCCTGTTCGAGCGAAAGCCCGCCAACGGCCTGAACCGGTACATTGACCGCCTGCACCACTTCGCGCAGTTGGTCGAGCGGGCTCGGCATCCGTAATCCCTGGGCGGCAATTCCCCGGCGCTCGTCGTAGCCGATGTGGTGAATGATGAAATCGCACCCCAGATCTTCGAGCCATTTGGCCCCTGCGACCATATCTGTCGAAATCATGTTGTCGCCCATCACCTGAACGCCAAAATCGCGACCGGCTTTTACGACGCATTTAACGGTTTCGGCGTGGGCGCGCGCCATCACCACGACGTACGACGCCCCGGCTTTGGCCATCATCTCGACTTCGAGATAGCCACCGTCCATCGTTTTCAGGTCGGCCACAATGGGCACGTTCGGGAAGGCTTCGCGTAATTTTTTGACACCGTGTAAACCTTCCGCCAGCAGCAATGGCGTTCCGGCTTCGAGCCAGTCGACCCCGGCGCGCATGGCCAGGGCTGCCGTTTCGAGCGCTTCATCAATATTGGTGAGGTCCAGGGAAATTTGAACAATCGGTTTCATTAAAGGGGGTTGAATTGAAGAATTAGGGTCCAAATAATAACGTCGGCACTGTTAACTACCAATGCATTTTTTCTGTAATGACTACTCATTTTTTTGCAAAAAAGACCATTATCCGATAAATAATTCCAGTGAAAATAGTCGGAATCGGGGTTGAGAAAGTACTATGGAGGTGAGCGGTTGAACTCGCCCGCATGAATTGGTTACCCGGTTTAAAGTTTATCGTTCACCGTAAGAAAGGACTCATGTAACGCACTTTCATTCAGTTACTTACTTTGATAAACTATTGACGTCAAACGATAGACTATTTTTTTATCCCTTAACTTTTGAAAAATGGCAGTTACGCCGGATTCTACGTTACTTGAAAAACTAAAAAAGGGCCAGAACGTCTATGGCACCTGTATTACCTCCACTGCGCCAATGTGGCCGATTACACTCCAGCGGGCGGGTCTCGATTTTGTTTTTTTAGATACCGAGCATATTCCCCTGGATCGGGCCGAACTCGCCCGACTGTGTCAGATTTTCCGGGCTTACCACATTACACCGATTGTCCGCATTCCGAAACCTGATCCGTACCTGGCCTGTCAGGTCATTGATGGGGGAGCGGTTGGCGTGATTGCGCCTTACCTCGAATCCGTCGATCAGATTATTGACCTGGTGGGAGCCACCAAATACCGTCCCTTGAAAGGCGAACGGCTGGCCCGGTTTCTGAGCGGAAAGGAGCAGATGCCCGACGACCTGAAGCAGTACATCGACGCGCACAATGCAGGAAACATCTGCATCGCCAACATCGAAAGTGTTCCGGCGCTGGAACGGCTGGATAGTTTGTTGTCGGTTCCCGGACTCGATGCGGTTTTCATCGGCCCCCACGATTTGTCGGTGAGTCTGGGCATTCCCGAACAATACGATCATCCGGATTTTGAAGCTGCTGTCCTGAAAATCATTCACACGACGCGCGCCAAAGGGCTTTCCATCGGCATCCATTTTTCACTGGAACCCGAGCGCCAGATTCGGTGGGTGAAAGAGGGCGTCAACATGGTGGTGCACAGCTTCGATGTCGCCCTGTTCGCGCAGCGGCTGCGGCATGACATCGGCACGATTAAAAAAGCCGTTGGCGACGAAGCCGCGCTTGGTGAAGGTCCTTCGCTTGTCGTGTAATTCCACCCATGATCACCGCCGATACGCCGGAACAGGTTATTAAAACCGCCCGATCGCCAGCTCAACGTTTAAGTACGTATTTGCTGGTGGGACTCTCTTTGTCAATCGGTTGGGGAATTCGGGGAAATTTCGGACACGAATACGGAGCGGCATTTGCGGGTTGTCTGGCTGCCATCACCGTCGCCCTGATGTCGGGCCGGGAAGACTGGCGACAGCGGGTGCTTTACTTCGCTTTTTTCGGCGCCATCGGCTGGGGGTTTGGGGCCTCGATTTCCTACATGCAGGTGATCTCCTACACCCAGAGCGGCCACGTGCTTTCGCAGTGGTACGGCTATACCGGTTTGTTTTACATCGGTTTTTTGTGGGCCGGACTTGGCGGAGCAGGCACTGCGCTGGCCGCCGTGGCCGAACAGGATCGGCTGGTGCGGTTGTTCAAACCCATTCTGTTCGTCTTTGCGGCCTGGTTTTTTCAGGATCTGATCGAAGATGCCGTGGCGAAGGCCCTGCAATCCGGCCTTGGTTTCGACCGGACGTGGTCACGGCATAAAAGCCCGCTTTACTGGTTCGACGCCGATTACCTGGGCGCTTCGTTTGCCCTACTGGGAGTTGGAATTTACGATTTGCAGGAACGTCGACAAATCAATGGCTGGCTACTGCCGGTTTTTGCTGGTACGGGAGCGGTTTTGGGGTATCTGAGCCAGTGGATGTTGCAAAAATCCGGTCTGGAAGCGGGACTTTCATCGATGCTGACGTACCAGTTGGGCGACCCGTCGTACGTTGACCCCGCTACGGGAAAAACGGCCTTTGATCCGCATAACTTTCTGAACAACTGGCCGCAATGGTTTGGTGATTACCCGCAACACGTCGGCTGGGTGATTGGGCTGGTGCTCGGCATCACGGCTTATTTTATCCGGTTTGGTAAATTCCGCAACGGTTCTTCCCTGATTGTTTACATGGCTTCGGGCTGGTTGCTGGCCTTTCTGGCGTTTCCGGTTCTGGGCAGTTTGTTTTTTGCCGACGTGGGTGGGATTCGGATGACACCTCCCCGGAGTGACGACTGGGCCGGGATTACAGGCGTTTTCGTCGGCACCGTACTCTGGATGCGACGGAATCAGTTGCTGCCGGTGGCGGTAGCGGCCGTGATGAGCGGCACCATGGGCGGACTTGGTTTTTCGGGCGTTCAGTGCCTGAAACACTTATTGATGGCGCCGGGAAACCCGACGATCCTGAAAAACAAAGGAGTTTTGCCGGAAAGTGAATCTTTCCTACAGATCACGACGAACTGGGCCAACTGGCAACACCAGAACTGGCACAGTTTTCTGGAGCAGTCCTACGGTTTTGTCAACGGAATCGCCATTGCAGTTACGCTGGCTTTTCTGGCGACCCGAATCCCGATCCAAACTAACCCCAAGCCCGCAGATCCAAACCGGGGACGCTGGACGCTTGGGGTGGCAGCGGTTTTTGTTTTACTCGCAATTCCGTACGTCAATCTGGTTAAAAATGTGGAGGAATGGGGCAAAAAACTGAACCCGGCGGTTTGGACGCAAGCGGTTGCGGAGGCCGACGGAAGTGTAAAAACCGCCCCCGCGGTCTGGGATGTTCCGTATCTCGGCCATTTACCCAAAGTCGATTACCTCCATTTGAGCCCGGATGGCTGGTTTAATCTCACCTGGTTTTTCCTGCTGGTGATGGCAGTTCTGGTTGTTCGCAGGCATTTGCAAGAACCGCTGGCGATTATCCCGAAAACCTGGCTGGGCAAGGGGCAACTGCTGTTTCTAATCCTGCTGTGGGTGATGGTCATCGGCAACTTTGAGCGCGCGCTGGTCGACTGGGCTCCGCAACGGTTGCTGACCGAATGGGTGATTACCATCAATGCCGTTCTGGCCACGGCGCTGGTGGTGCTGGCTCCGTTTGAAAAAGAAACAGTACGTATTCTGCCGGAAAATGCGTTTGCGTTGTGGTACAATCGGGTCTGGATTCGGGCCATTGCTGCGCTGGTACTGGCGGCACCGGTTTTTCTGGTTACCAACCGGCTGGTGTACCAGTATCCGCCGTATGAAAAACTGGATAAAGTGGCTAATCACACGCGGTTTGGGCCCGAAGCCAGCTGGCGCGCCCGGCCCAATCTAAAAAACGCGGAGCATAAGTAGGTTTTGTTTTTTTGACCCTTACATGCGCATGATGGATCAGATCAAATGGGGAATTATCGGTTGCGGGAATGTAACCGAAGTTAAAAGCGGCCCGGCTTTCAACAAGGTGCCGAACTCGTCGCTGGTGGCGGTCATGCGCCGTGATGGCGAACAAGCCGCCGATTACGCCATGCGCCACGGTGTGCCGAAATGGTATGACGATGTGGACGACCTCATCAACGATCCGGAGGTCAATGCGGTGTACATTGCCACCCCGCCGGACGTCCACACCGACTACGCCATTCGGGCCATGAAGGCCGGAAAACCGGTTTACATTGAAAAACCGATGGCTCGAAATTGGAAAGAGTGCGACGAAATAATTCAGAAGGGCAAGGAATCCGGGTTGCCGGTTTTTGTCGCGTTTTACCGCCGTTCGCTGCCGTATTTCCTGAAGGTGAAGGAGTTGATCGATACCAAAGCAATTGGGGACATTCGGGTGGTCAACATTCAGTTGCACTGGCAGCCGTATGCCGAAGAAGTCGGGGAGAATCCCAAACCGCGCTGGCGGGTTTTTCCGGAGATCTCCGGTGGTGGTCACTTCCACGATCTGGCATCCCATCAGTTCGATTTCCTGGAATTTGCGCTGGGGCCGATCAAAACCGCTAAGGGTTTTGCACGAAATCAGGCCGGTCTATACGAAGCGGATGACGTTGTGGTGGCCAATTTTGAATTTGAGTCCGGTGTTCTCGGAACCGGAAGCTGGTGTTATACCGTCAACAAAGAACAACGTATCGACGAAGCGCAACTCATTGGTTCGGAGGGTAAAATCACGTTTCATTACTTCGAGAAATTCACTATTAAAGTCGAAACGGCGGCTGGTGTGGAGGAATACCATCTGCCGTATCCACCCCACGTTCAGCAACCGATGATTGAAGAAATCGTCAAGGAGTTGCGGGGTGAAGGCAAATCGCCAAGTACCGGCGAAACCGGCGGCCGGGCAAATTTAATCATGGACTGGATTACGGCGAAATAACCGGTTTTTATCCCCGCCGGAGCAGCTTTTCTACTCAGTCTGGCGGGGAGTTTTACGCATCACACTCCGCATCGGCAATCTTCAGGGCTTCCGAAATGATCGCCAAGCCTTCGTCAACCTGTTCCCGCGTGACGCAAAGGGGCGGAGCAATGAACACGAGATTCCAGCGGACGAACGTATACATCCCCAATTCCTTCAGCTTGGCCGCGACTTTGTTCATGAGCCCCATTTCCGAGGGTTTGGCGTTGAAAGGAGCCAGGGGTTCTTTCGTGATGCGGTTTTTGACCAGGTCGAGACAGCCCAGCAAACCGGTGTTCCGGAATTCACCGATGGAAATGTGTTGCGATTTCAGTTCTTCGACGCGCTCTTCCACGTATTTCCCCATCGCAACCGTATTCTCGATCAGTTGGTCATCTTCGTAAATTTGGATCACTTCCAGCGCAGCCGCACAGGAAACCGGATGGGCGGAATACGTGAGGCCCAGCGGCAGCGTGGTGTCATCGTAGCGGGCGGCAATTTTGTCGGAAACCATCAGCACGCCGAGCGGCAAATAACCGGACGTAACGCCCTTCGCCAACGCCATCAGATCGGGAACGATACCGGAATGATCGACGCCGAACCATTTCCCGGTTCGGCCAAAACCGCTCATCACCTCGTCGATGATCAACAGGATTCCGTATTTATCACAAATCCTGCGCACTTCCTTCAAGTAACCGTCTGGGTATTTCAGACAACCGGAAGTGCCCGATTCCCCTTCGAGCATGATGGCGGCAATGGTTTCGGGACCTTCGTAGCCAATGATCCGTTCCAGTTGCGCCACCGATTCCGGCAACAGCGTTTCGGGCGCGTGGGGCCAGCGGTAGGCCGTCGGGATATCAAAATGCACAAAATTGGGAGCCTGCTGCGAATCCACCGGAATTTTTCGGGGATCACCACCCGCCGAAATCACCCCGTAGGAGGCTCCGTGAAACGACTGGTACCGACTCAGGATTTTGTGCCGACCGGTATACAGTCGGGCGAGTTTGATGGCATTTTCGTTGGCTGTCGCCCCACAAACCGTAAAGAAGGCCTTGTTTAAATCGCCGGGGCAAATTTCGGCCAATTTCTTTCCCAACTCGCCCCGCACTTTCGTCACGCAACTGGGTGTTACGTAGCTTACCTGTTGCATTTGCCGGGCAACGGCCTCCGTAACCCGCTGATTGCCATGTCCAATGTTGACGTTCATCAGTCCGGATGAAAAATCCAGGTACCGGGTACCGTCGTGGTCATACAGGTAAACGCCCTCGGCCCGCTCCACGCTGATTGGATTCAGACCTTTCTGTTTGGACCAGGAAAAAATCGTGTGTTCGAAGTTGTTCCGGAGTATTTCTTCCCGTTCTTCCTGCGTAATGGTGGCAAATTCAGCGTTCATGTGCGTGGCGGTTTTCGAATTTACAAACTCATTATCAATCAACTCATCCAGTTTACGCCGGCTTCAGCATTCCACTTGGTAGTGATTTTTTTCAATTTCGTCCAGAATTCAATCGAGCTTTTGCCGGTAATATCCAGTGCGCCGAATTTCGATTCGTTCCAGCCGCCGAAAGAAAAGGGCTCGCGCGGAACGGGAACGCCGATGTTGACACCCACCATGCCGGTGCTGGCTCGTTCGGCCACCTGCCGGGCGATGCCTCCGTTTTGGGTATAAACGCCGGTCGCGTTGCCGTACGGATTGCTGTTCTCAATGGACAGGGCTTCCGAAACCGTTGCGGTGCGAACAATGGCCAAAACCGGTCCGAAAACTTCTTCGCGGGCAATCGCCATATCGGCTGAGACATGATCGATGATCGTTGGCCCCACGTAAAAACCGCCTTCCTTGCCCGGAACGACGGTATTTCTACCGTCAACCAATATACGTGCTCCGGCAGTTTCGGCTTCGGAAATGTATTTTTCAATCCGTTGTTTGGCGCTCCGGCTGATGACGGCTCCCAGATTGTTTCCCGGAATAACCCTTTTTGCTTCGTCGCAAATTCGATCGATGATGTGATCCACTTCGCCAACCGCCAGCATAAGGGAAGCCGCCATGCAACGCTGTCCGCAGCAGCCCGTGACGGATGCGACGATGTTAGAAGCCGTCATGTCGGGAACGGCGTCCGGCAACACGATGAGGTGGTTTTTGGCCCCGCCCAGCGCCAGAACGCGTTTCAGGTTGGAGGTGCCGCGCACGTACACCCGTTTGGCGACTTTCGTCGAACCGACAAACGAAATGGCGGCAATGTCGGGATGGTCGCAAATGGCCTCAACGACCGTTTTGTCGCCATGAACGATATTGAAAACCCCGTCGGGTAAACCGGCTTCTTTCAACATCGCAGCGATTCGCATCACACTCAGCGGAACTTGCTCCGATGGCTTGATGATCATGGTGTTACCCAGTACCAGCGCGTTTGGAATGGTCCAGTGGGGCACCATACTCGGAAAGTTGAACGGAACAATACTGGCCACGACACCGAGCGGATACCGTTCCGTCCGGCACTCGACACCCTTGCTAACGTCCAGGATTTCTCCGCCGGTCAACTGGGGGAGGGAACAGGCAAATTCGGTCAGCTCGATGCATTTGTCGATTTCGGCAGTCGCTTCCAGCATCGTTTTTCCGCCTTCTTCGCAAATCAGTTCGGAAAGCGACTGGCGGTTTTTCCGAAGTAGATTCATGTACTCGTAAAACACCTGAACGCGCTCTTTGATCGGAATGGCCGACCACCGCGGAAAGGCGGTTTGGGCCGCCTGAACGGCCTTGTCTACCGTAACGGCAGAACCCAGCGGAACGGTGGAAAGCAACGATCCATCCAGGGGCGAAACTACCTCCAGAAACCGGTCCTCGTAACTGTCAATAAATTGTCCGTCAATGAATTGCTGCACCTGCGGATATTTCATCGTGAGCGTATTCATGGGTTTGGGAGAGATTTAATTCGGTGAAACTAACTCGACTCACTCCAATTCCGGTCCTGTCACCGATCCTGCATTGTGCAAAACCGCATCTCTTCAGCGCGTCCGGCTGTAAAAATTACAAGTATTTCGTGAAAAAGAAAAAAATGACAAGAGAGATGAGACAAGAGAAATGAGATTGGCATTTTAAGAAAAGTCTCTATTCTCTTGTCTAACCTCTCACTTCTCATTTCCGCATCAGCCAGATTTCGGTTACCTGCGAGCCACGTTCGCCTTCGCCACAGGTCCAGACGAAGGTTACTTTGCCGTCGGACGAAGCCGCTTTGGGAAGATCGAATTCGTAGATCGGCTGCTCGCCGGTCTGGATAAAGTCGTGAATCACCGAGCCGTCGTCCGTAGTCATTTTCATGCGCGAACGAAACCGCCCGGTGTAGGCAATCCGGATTCGGTAGGAAGCGGTCGGGTCAAGCTCGTCGTAGGCAATTTTCAGCGGCTGGTCGTACAGGGTTTTGGCCTGTTTCATCCAGACCCGGGGCGTAATCTGGCCTTTGAAACCGGTCGCCTTGATTTCGTCTACCCACTCGACGCCGACCAAACCCACGCCAAAACCAATTCGGGGCGATTGCAGACTACCGGGATCTTTTTCCCAACCTACACCGGGAACCACGCGGTGCCAGCTTTCGGGTGCGCCGAAATGGTCGTAAAAACCGCCGGGGCCGGGATCGGTGCGGTGCAGTATCTCGTGGATTTTGGCTTGCCGCGCCTTTTCATCGGATAGCTTCTCAATTTTCGCCATCTGATCCATCAGCCAGGGCGAATCGTTGAGCGGAATTCCAATGTTGTCGACGAAATTGCCCCGCCCCGACATCGCGCCGTGCTTTTCCATGGTCAGCTGGGCACCGATCGACTTGAAAAGCGAATCGGCCAGGGCATAGCATTTTGTCCGGTATTCGGGCAGAATCGGCGATTTCCAGGCCTTTTCGAGAATTTCCCGGGCGCGGTTCATGGTGGGTACGGATCCGCCCGTTGCATACGTCGCCAGCATCTCCCGGGCCCGTTGTTCCAGTTCGCTTTCGTACAAAAACCGCTGCTGGGTGTAGGCGTCGAAATAAGCCCGAATCAAGCCCATCTGAAACCGGGCATTTTGCAACACCTTAAGGGAAGCCTGTTTTTCCAGCGACTGCCACTGCATCAGCGACTGGTTGACGGCCTGATTGGTGAGGAGGCTTCCGCGCCAGTTGTTTTCCAGCGAAATCAGGGCCTGCGCCACGGTTTCGGTATACTCCGGGCCAATAAACAGCCGGGAAAAATCGCGCAGCGTTTCGATGACCGGCGTTTCGGGGTTCCAGTCCTGATCGCTCCAGACAAACTTGTTAACGTCGTCGTTGGTACCCTCCGAATAGCTGATGCTGCCCACGCCATACTCGTCGAGTGCATTGTGAATCGCTTTTTCGTCGTGGGGGCGAGGGTTGATGCTTTCGCGCCCGCAGGTCATCGACCAGGCCAGATCCCAGTGCGGAACCGGGTATTGTGAACTGTAATTGTGCGTAATGTCGGGATAATGCCGGATTGGAATCGACGGTTTGACAATTTTCCGAATTTCCTGCACCGGCATTTTCACCCAGGGACCGAAAACGACTCCGCCAAACCAGGGATACTCCTTATTGACGTGTTTGTAAAAAGCGTCGAACCAGGCTTGGGTAGGCCGAAAAACTTGCGGAGAAACCCAGATTTTGGCTTTTGGGTGGTATTTGTTCAAAACCACGGCTTCCTTTTCCAGCCAGGCAAACAGCACGTCGGGCTCGAGGTCGCCGGGGTCACCACCCGGCACAAAAACCGCATCCAACTTCGGAACGGACGCAAAAATCTCCTGCCGTTCTTTCAGCTCCTTCTGAATCGAATCCGGATGAACGTAATCTTTGGCCAGGTTCGGATACCACATCCAGACATCCAGGCCGTATTCCTTACAAATTCGCGACTGTTCGCCGATCATTTTGATGGCGGGCAGTTTCATGTGCCGACTCGTAAAGTCATCGTCGGTGCGCGGGGGCATAATTTCAATGCTATTGGCCCCAAACAGCGCCAGATCGCGGATATACTGGTCGAACTGGGCAACCGTGAACGCGTCGTAAGCATTGGTTTTCGGTCGATAACCCAGTTGATGCCCGCGAATCGGGTACCGCGGGCTGGTTGCGATGGTGGCTTTGTCGGGCACCAGAATCTTGCCGGGCCGAATTTCCATTTTGCGTAACAGCCGTCCGACCCCAAAAAGCAATCCGCGTGCATCTTTGCCCACAACCAAAACAGCCTGCGAATTCTCCTGAACCAATAATTTAAATCCCTCTTTCGCAATCGAAGGCATGCCGCTCAAGGCCGTTCGAAAGCTTTCGGGTAGCGTATTGAGTTCATTTTCAGTGAGTAAGTAAATGGCGGGTTGTCCAGCTCCCGGCAGTTTTTTAGCAACCGACAACTTGATCTGGCTTCGTTTGGCCAGTTCTTCCTGCAAAACCGCCAGGCTTCGAAGCAGTACATTCGGGTCTTTTACGGGACAATAAATCTGCGCTTTGGTAAGGTCAATGGGGTTTGAATAGGCCGGTTTCGACAGCAAAATCACAAATCCGATCAGCACAAAAAACGCTTTGAGTGGCTTCAACATGTTAATTTTAAGGGTCTGGGTTTCGGTAAACTACTGGTTGTACTAAAAGCTTGATTTTAACTATTTAATCGGCTTAACCTGCACATCATCAATGAGGTAGGTGGCCGTAGGTACGGGTTCGTCGGCTCCTGGCAGGGGCGGTCCCGGTTCTTCGTTGGGCGTTTTCCGGTTGGGCAAGTTTCGGTACGTCCCCGTCCGGATCGACAACCGTTCGACCGACTTGACGGCTTCGGCCAGTGCCGCTTTGGTCAGAACTTTTTTGCCATCGATGGCCAGATCGTAATTTCCGCTCAGGCTGGCGTCAACACTGAACGTAAGGTCATACCACCTTCCCGCCTGATACGACTGAACCGGTTTTTCGGTACTGCCAACCGTTGCAATAATGTTGCCTTTTTCATCGAACCGCAACCGGACCGGGCGGTTCCCGTAGCGGTCGGTGAGGTCAATTTCAAGTGTGCCGGTGTTGTTTTGCGCAGCCCGGACCTTTAGCCGGGTTTCGATCCGGTTTCCCTCTTCAAATACCCGAACCGCACGGGCGTAATCGTAGGGGTCTTTGTCGGTTAATTCAAGGCATTTCCCACTTGCTCCCGGCGAATTGACAACCGAAACCGGGGCCCATTTCGGCGCGTAAATATTCCAGTCGGTAACGCTGCCATTCAGAGCCAGTCCATTGAAGTCATCGGCTACCGGACCGCGAACGGCATACCGAACCGGCGTCGGAATCCGGCTGATCCAGATGTCTTCCTTGTTCATGCTGTATGACAGCCACATGTCGTTGCCGGGCGGGTTTCCGTTGCCTTCTTCAATGCCGCGCATGTAGCAGGGACCGAAGTCTTTCCAGCGGCCGAAAAACCGACGGGGCGGCACTTCTCCCTGAACAATCAGCATGTTATCGAAAAAAACACCGTCGTCTCCGGTAATGATGGTGAGCGGGTACCGGTATTCGTCCAGTTCGATCGGATTGTAGCAAATGGCAAACCGGCCGTCGTCCGTGCGCTGGCCCCACTGTTTGCCACCCGCCATGATCATTGTGGGTACCTTGACCGGTTTGGAAAATGTTTTCCCTTCGTCGGACGACAGGGCGCTGTGCGACCGCTTCCACAATGCCACCACTTTACCGTCTTTTCGATGGTAGTAGGAGAGCGCTTCCCGGGCTTCCTTTCCGCCGTAAAAACCGTCGAGCCCCCGGTCTTCATCCCACCATTGGAACGTCATGAGTTTGTCTGCCAATAGTGAGTTGCAGGCATCCAGAAAACCGGTGTCGGTGGACTTTTTATAAAACGGAAAGCTCGTGTTGGTTTCGTTCCAGCGAACGCCGTTGAGGGTGGTATGGCTGCTGTAGCGAATGAAATAAATCGGGCCGTACGTGCCGTCTTTGTAGGCTTCCCGAACCACGCGCCCAATACCGCCCTGCCCGAACGGATCTTCGGCATGTCCGTAGAACGCCAGCACGAGCAGGCGACCGTTGGGCGCTAAGTAAAAACCCATGCGCTGGTGCATCATGTAGCCGTTGGAACTGTCGGGAATTTTGACGCCGGTGGGCGGTTCATAAGGCGGGAAAACCACCTGCGGTTTGCTCCATTCCCGACCGTCTTTGGAAGTCATGACCAGCGTTTGACCGGGCGAAATGTGTTCGTCGACCGGATTGCTCAGGTACTGCTGGTAAAACGTATTGTTCCAGTAACACAAATTGGAAGCGTGGTTGTACGTCCAGCCGTGCCCGTCGGCCAATTCGGGATGGGTTCGGTTTACGCGCAGCGTCTGGCGGCTTTCGACCCCGATGGCATAGCGAAGCCGCCCATCGTGAACACTCGGATCGACGGATTCTCCACCCACATACCGCACGGGTTCCGCCGGACTACCGGTTTGGGCATTAGCGAAGGGACCACCGGACAACAAAGGCAGGAAGAAGAAAGATAGACGCAGAATACGTTTCATTTTACTGATTTACGGGCGAAAAGCGTAGTTTCTTTTCCCGGATTTCAGGCCGATCATACGCTTTATTTTTGTCGGGATAGCCAACAGCCCACGGTGAAGGACCAACCCAGGATGATTTTTTACCGGCGATCCGGATGACGCCATCCGTTGAAATTTCGACGACGGTATAAAGCGGATCTTTGTACGGAGCCGTGTATTTGATCCACTTATAATTCTTGTCAATTTCGTCGTTGTACCGAACGTGACCGTATTCCTCGCCCAGCCATTTATAAGACATCGAGTTGATGCAGATGTACCAGATTCCGTTTACTTCTTCGGCCCGATCGTAGTGAACGTGGCCGTAGAAATTGGCGATGATTTTAGCTTTTTTCGTTTTGGCATTATGCGCTTCCAGCATGGACCGGATTTCGGCAGCATTATCCACGCCGTCGAGTCCCAAGCCCTGGTGGGAAAAGATGACGATGGGCGTGGTGGCTTTTTCCAGTTCGGCTTTTAGCCACGCCAGTTGAACGGTTCCGATGTGTTCCTGATAGCCTTTTAGTTCGGGCGTTTTTTTGTCGTTTCCATCAAGGACAATGAAGCGAAACCCCTGTTGGTCAAAGGTGTAATACGAAGAAGGCATATTTCGGTGGGCCAACGCCTGCGCGAGCGAGGTGCCGCCGTCCATTTCGTGGTTACCGATCAGGTGGTATTTGGGGCCGGGATAAGACTCCCAGATTTTGAACGCATAGTCGTATTTTTCGGCGGGCGTGCTGAAATCACCGAGTTCGATAATGAAATCCGGTTTGGCGGTTTTCATGCTGTCCATAAACGCCTTCAACCGGGATTCGCCGTCGTGCATGGTCGGGATGTGAACGTCGGCAAACATCCCGATTTTTACTTTTTTTACCCCGTTTTTCTGAGCGAACGAAAGGGTTGTTGCCAGGCAAAAAAATAGGATCAGAAAAGAATATTGTTTCATTTATATATCGCTCACAGCTTGATGAAAATCTTTCGCCGGTAAAGAATGTAGGCCGGAATAAAATTGATACCGACGAAAAACAGCGCATACGCCATACTGGCAAACCGGGAATCAAAACCCAGTCCGGTTAAAGCCGCGACGCCGTGTTCGTTTAACGAATGTCCGCCGAATTTCAGGTAGTAAAACAGAATGGAAAATACATCCGCCAAAACGAAAACCGTGATCGCATTGGCTCCGAAAATGATACCCGGTTTGGTGCCGCCGGTTTTGCCCAGAACATCCACCAGAAAGTACACCGCCCCGAGCAACAGTGCGGCAAAACCGGACGTGACCAGCACGAACGAACTGGTCCAGAGGTTTTCGTTCAGTGGGAATGCCAGGTTCCAGAAAAAACCGGTGGCGGCCGCGAAAACACCGGCCGTCATCAGGTAATTTACTTTCTCGTTCTGGCTTAATGGGCTGATCATCAGGCGACCGGCCAGTAATCCGGTGATGCCGGAAACGGCCGAGGGAAATGTGCTGAGAAGGCTTTCGGGGTCCCAGGTTTTCTGCCACATCCGCCCTGGCAGGTATAAATTGTCGAACCACGCGACGAGGTTGGCACCCGGTTCCAGCATGACTTTCCCAAATCCCGGAGTTGGAATCAGCGTTAAAGCCAGCCAGTAAACAACTAACGTAATGACGGCAATCCAGGCCTGCTGTCGCCAGGTGGTATTCAGAAAAAGAAAGGCGCACATGAGGAACACAAACGCGATCCGCTGGAGCGTTCCCGTCCAGCGAATATCGGAAAAACTGAACGTGGCCAGGATATTCAGGAACATACCGACGGCAAAAATCTTTACCGCCCGGATGACAATTTTCCTGTACATTTCTCCTTTCGGATCACCATTTTCCAGCCGCCTGGCGTACGCCAGCGTAATGGAAACACCAATGATGAACAGGAAGAAAGGCGCAATTAAGTCGGTGAATGACAGGCCATTCCACTTCGTGTGCTGCAATTGAAAATAGACATGCTCGCTGTCGCCCGGGAAATTGACCAAAACCATGGCCGCAATCGTAAAACCGCGCAGGGCATCGAGCGATATCAACCGGTTTGGGCTGGAAGCCAGCAACTCGGTTGAAGGGACCGATTGATTCGTTTGGGTAATCATCGATGGGAAAGCTTGAAAAAGTCTTTGAGCGCCAGTGGTATTTTTAATACTGGATTCCGTATTATTAAGGCTACTTAACTCACCCTTCCATGCGTAACTTTTTTTGCCTCACGGTTTTATTCGCCGTTGTATTCCTGCTGAATAGCTGCAAATCATCCGAAAAGGAAACCGGACAAATCGCGGTTTCCTGGGAGCTGGTGACCAATTTTACGGATGTGGAGAACGGTTTTGAAGCTCGGTTTACGCTGGCGAATCACGGCAACGATGCGCTGACGGATAAAAACTGGGCGTTGTTTTTCAACATGTCGCCCCGCCCCATTATTCCAGCAAAAACCGCTCAGTCCGCTACTGTTCAGCATATTAACGGCGATTGGTATAAGCTTACACCAAACGCCGGTTTTGCGCTGGCACCCGGTGATTCGACCGAAATTCGGTATGCCGGGACCGAAGCTGTAATCAAGCATACCGACGCGCCGATGGGGCTTTACTTCGTTTTCTACGATAAAGACGGAAAGGAAGAAAACATTGTTCAGGTCGGCAATTACACGGTTTTGCCGTTTGCTAGAAAAGAGCAGCAATTGCGCGGGAAAGACGACCTTCGGCCTTTGCAAACGGCGGCTAAACGGTATCAGGATAATCTGGCAGTCAGCCTGTTGGATGCCAAACAGTTGCAGAGAATTATTCCGGCTCCGGTGAAAATTACACCAGGTGCCGGTACGTTGAGTTTTGGAAATGAGGTAGCAATCTTTTACGGAAACGGGCTTGAAAACGAAGCTAAACTGTTGAGTGAGAAGTTGAAAGCGGTGACCGGAACTGATTTTGCAATCAAAAGTGGAACGCCCGCCGATAAAGGTATTGTGCTGAAAACCGGTGCGGTTTTGGTGAATGGGATTGCGAAGGAAGCGTATAAACTGAGCGTTGACGACAAAGGCGTGACCATTACCGGAAGCGATGCCTCCGGCGTTTTTTACGGAACCCAAAGCTTGCTGGCCTTGATCCCGACGGCGTCGTATCTAAAACCGGGTCCGGCGATTGCGCTGGATTATGTGCAGATCGAAGATGCACCCCGGTTTCATTTTCGGAGTATGCATTTGGATGTCAGCCGGAATTTTCAGACGAAAGAGACGATTCTGCGGTTGATCGACCTGCTGGCGATGTACAAAATCAATCATTTTCTGTTTTACACGACCGAAGACGAAGGCTGGCGGCTCGAAATCGACGGGTTGCCTGAACTAACCAAAGTCGGTGCTCAACGCGAACACACCGCCGGGGGGATGGCGTCACCGGTTTTGCATCCGGCCTACGGATCGGGGCCAAAAGCGTATGACGAGGGCAAATACGGCAGCGGTTTTTACACCAAAGCTGATTTCATCGAAATCCTGAAATACGCAACCGCACGGCACATCAAAGTCATTCCCGAACTGAACTTTCCGGGTCACGCACGGGCGGCCATCAAGGCAATGGAAGCGCGGTATGAACGGCTGATGAAGGAAGGGAAGGAAAAAGAAGCTAACGAATACCGCCTGATCGATCCAAACGACAAATCGGTGTACCTTTCGGCGCAGGGTTACAAGGACAACGTGGTCAACGTAGCTCGCGAATCGACCTACCATTTTTACGAAAAAGTGGTGGACGAAATTACCAAAATATATGCAGAAGCGGGTTTGAAGCTGGATGTTTTCCATGCCGGGGGCGATGAGGTAGCCGAAGGTGCCTGGACAAAATCGCCCGAAGCGGCTCAGTTGCTGAAAGAAAACCCGGCGGTAAAAGACCCCAAAAACCTGCAATCGTATTTCTTCGGGAAACTGCTGAAGCGGCTCGAAAAACGGAATCTGAGCATCCACGGCTGGGAGGAAGTCGCGCTGAACAAATCTCCGGAGGGCAAATATCTCCCGAATCCGGAGTTTGTCGGTAAAAAAGTGGTGCCTTACATCTGGAACAACATTTACGACCTGGATTTAGGCAACCGGCTGGCCAATGCGGGGTATCCGGTCGTGCTGTGTAATGTCACGAACTTCTATTTCGATCTGGCGTATAATACCGATCCGCTGGAGCCCGGTTTGTATTGGGGCGGTCTGGTCGATGCCTACGCTAACTGGGCGTTTGCTCCCTTTGATATGTTTAAAACGACGTTCCAGACCTCGATGGGCAAACCGTTGACCTTTACCGGTTTGGAAAAAATGAAACCGGAAGCGCGGAAAAATGTCATTGGACTGGAGTCTCAGCTGTGGAGCGAAACCGTGAAAGGACGGGACATGCTCGAATACTATACCTTGCCAAAGCTGATGGGTTTTGCCGAAAGTGCCTGGGCTGCCGAGCGCCCCTGGGAAACCATCGAAAACAGCGGTGTCCGTCAATCATCGATGCAAAAAGGCTGGAATGTTTTTGCGAATACCCTGGCTCAGAAGGATATGCCCCGTTTGGCGACCTTGAATGGAGGGTATAATTACCGGGTACCGATGCCGGGAGCGGTGTTGGAAAACAGCACGTTAAAAGCCAATGTCGAATATCCGGGATTATCCATTCGCTATACCACCGATGGCTCTGAACCAACCCCCCAATCGAGCTTGTATTCGGCTCCGGTGAAAGTGTCGGGGAAAGTTAAAGTGAGGAGTTTCGACGCAGCCGGACGATCGAGCCGGACGGCAATTGTGGATGGAAACGCGGCCGGATCGACGCTCGATTGAACGGATGGGCCGGATTTTAACGGATCATCCGTTCAGATTCGCTCAATCTCTGTTCCTACTAAATCAGTCCCAAGATGAAGCACAATTCGTTGATTGTCCTGTTAATACTGCTGATATTTTTTGTCATATCCTTTCTGACCAATATTCTTGGTCCGCTCATTCCGGACATTATCAAAAGTTTTGAATTGAGCATCGGCCTGGCCGGTTTTCTGCCGTTTGCGTTCTTTGTTGCCTACGGTGTGATGTCGATTCCGTCGGGGATCCTGGTCGAGAAATACCGCGAAAAACCGGTCTTGCTGGGGGCATTTTTTCTGGCTTTTGCGGGCGCTTTATTGTTTGCCCTGATCCCCGGTTTCTCCATTGCTCTGTTTTCACTTTTCCTGATTGGCGTCGGCATGGCGATGCTTCAGGTCGTGATCAATCCGTTGTTGCGGGTGGCCGGTGGCGAAGCGCAGTTTGCGTTCAATTCGGTATTGGCCCAGTTGTTTTTTGGAGCCGCTTCGTTCCTGAGTCCGCTGTTATACAGTTACTTAGTGAGTAATGTGCATTCCGGAACTGAAACTTCGTCGGTAATCACCCTGTTCAATCAACTGGTTCCGGCGAACCTGAAATGGGTGTCGCTCTACTGGGTTTTTGCCGTAACGGCATTGCTGATGGTGGCCGTGATTTACGTTGTTCGTTTCCCGGAGGTGGAGTTGAAAGACGACGAACGAATCGATACCGGAGCCGCTTTCAAAGACTTACTCGGGAACAAAACCGTCTGGCTTTTTTTCTGCGGAATTTTCGCGTATGTCGGTACGGAACAGGGCATTGCAAACTGGACTTCCCAATTTCTGCAAACGTACCACGGCGTCGATCCGGCCACAACCGGTGCTTCGGTCATTGCCTATTTCTGGGGGCTACTGACAATTGGTTGCCTGTTGGGCTTGCTGCTCCTGAAGATATTCGACAGTCGGCGGGTGCTGATGTTGTTTGCAGGAGGAGCGATCGTTTCCTTGCTGGCGGGCTTATTTGGTCCGAAAGAGCTGGCCATTTACGCGTTTCCGATGACCGGTTTTTTTGCTTCCGTCATGTGGTCGATCATCGTGTCGCTGGCGCTCAATTCGGTGCCCCATCACCACGGGACATTTTCGGGCATTCTGTGTACGGGCATTGCGGGCGGAGCTGTTGTGCCACTGATCATCGGCGGGCTGGGCGAACTGGTCGGGCTGAAATTCGCGATGTTGTTCCTGTTGATTACGCTGAGCTACATTTTCAGCATCGGTTTGTGGGCGCGGCCACTGGTAAACAATGCAACGGTGAAGAGTTTTCGGGAATTATTTGAGTAGAAGAGTTATTTCGCAGAGTTTAGCGGAGAAAAAGAGAGGTAAGCAGCGTTATCTTTTTCTTCATTAAACTCTGGTGAACTCCGCTCAACTTTGCGAAATAACTCCTTTGCAAAACAGGTATGTATGTATAAAATCATCCTTCTGATCGATTTTGCCGAGGATTACAGCAAAAGCCTGTTGAAAGGCGTAACGAAATACTCGCGCGAACACGGTCCCTGGGTTTTTTGCCGAATGCCACTTTTTTACCGAGAAACCATCGGAATTAAAGGCATCCTGCAATGGGCGCAGGAGTGGGGAGCCGACGGCATTATCGGACAGTTTTATAATGACAACGAGATTTCTGAAATCATTAAAGCCGGGATTGCGGTTATTGCCCAGGACTTCAAAGAGCGATTTGACGACATACCCAACATCACCGGCGCTTACCACGAAGCCGGTGCCATGGCGGCTGATTATTTCCTGAAAAAAGGCTTTACGCAGTTTGCCTTTTACGGTTTTAAAGACATCGTCTGGTCGCGTGAACGGGCGGAGGGGTTCGAAAACCGCATCAGGAGCGCCGGATTTGAGGTTCATTCATTTGAACATACCAAGGCGCAATCCAGCGAATTGTGGTATTACAAACCAAGTGCCCTGAGCCAATGGCTGCAATCATTGCCGAAACCGATTGCAATTATGGCCTGTGACGACCGTCAGGGTCAGCACATTACGGAAGCCTGTCGGCAAACCGGTATCCGGATTCCGGAGGAAGTCGCCGTTTTGGGAGTCGATAATGACGAAACGATCTGCGAACTTTCCGATCCGCCGTTATCAAGTATTGCACTCGATGCGGAGAAGGGTGGTTACGACTCCGCTAAGCTGCTCGATCAGATGATTCGGACAGGAGGGGCGGGGTTTTACGATATTGTGGTGAAACCGACGCAAGTGGTTACGAGGCACTCGACCGACATCTATGCCACCAACGATCATTACATTGCTTCGTCGCTGAAATACATTCACCAGAATATCGATAAAAACCTGGAAGTCGATGAGGTTGTCAGACAGGTTCCGCTATCGAGACGCGCGTTGGAAAAGCGGTTTTTTATGATAACCGGCTACCCGATTTACAAGTATATTTTTAACCTGCGGATTGAAAAATTTACGCAGAAACTCCTGGAAACCGACATGACAATTTTTGAAATTGCGCTTGACATGGGGCTATCGGATAGCAAGAACATTGCCCGGCAATTCCGGCAGGTGAAGGGCTGCACGCCGATTGAATTCCGGAATAAATACGTGGCGGGGAAATGAGTTTGAAAGAGAGTTATTTCGCGGAGTTGAGCAGAGTTAAAAGGAGTTTAGCGGAGTTTTATATATTTTTCTCCGCTAAACTCTTTTTCCTCTGCTCAACTCTGCGAAATAGCCCCTAAGCCTATGACATCTCGACTCAAGACGATTTTACTCGCGGGATTTACCGCCGGAACATTGGACATCACGGCCGCCATCGTTCTGCTGGGTAATTGGAAAGCGGTACCGGTTTTAAAGTACATTGCGAGTGGGGTTTTCGGGAAAGATGCGTTTGCCGGTGGCTCCGAAATGGCGTGGTTGGGGCTCCTGTTTCACTACACCATCGCGTTTTTCTTCGCCATTGCGTACTTTTTCATCTTTCCGTCGTTGCCTCCGCTGTTGAAGAAACACAAATTGCTGAGCGGATTACTGTACGGTGTTTTGGTCTGGGGCGTCATGAATCTGGTGGTCGTGCCGATGACCAACGTGGCGCGCGGACCGATCAAACTGGAAAGTGCGTTGCTTAATATGGCCATTCTGATGGTATGCATCGGATTGCCCATATCGCTTATTGTCGAGCGGTATTACGCGTCGAAAAAATAAATAAACTCGTATAACCAACTCCTGAACCCATGTATTTTCTGCTTGTGATTTCCCTTTTTGTTAATTCTTTCTCCACTTTCGAAGATCGTTCCAGACCCGTTCAGTCCGATTGGATCTGGCTTTTTGATGGTTCCAACACCAGCCAGTGGACCAGCGCCAAAGCGGCTGGATTTCCGAAGGAAGGCTGGAGTGTTGAAAATAAAACGCTGGTTGCCAACAAAGGCGGTGATAAATCGAAACGGGGTGGTGACCTGATTTCGCGCCGAAAATTCGGCAATTTCGATCTGCGGTTTGAGTTTAAACTGACACCCGGTGCCAACAGCGGGTTAAAATATTTCGTCAAGAAATACCCTGATGGAGCCTGGCTGGGCTGTGAATACCAGATCATCGACGATGTGAATAACAAAGACATTGCCGCCGATAAAGACGACAAACGGCGCACGGCCGGTTTGTACGAACTGTTCGCTCCGTCATCCCGAAAACTGAGACCAATCGGTCAGTGGAACGAAGGCCGGGTGGTGGTCAAAGGCAAACACGTCGAACACTGGCTGAACGGCACCAAAGTCGTTGAGTATGAGCGCGGTGACGACCGGTTTAAAGCCGCCAAAGCCCAAAGCAAATTCAAAGCCGTTGAAGATTTCGGAACCATGGAATCCGGCTATTTCCTCCTGCAGGACCACGGCGACGAGAGCGCGTTTCGGAATATCAAGGTGAAGGAATTATAGGTATACGGTTTTTGGTTTTCGTTTTTCGGTGGCTGACGCACGCACAAAAACGCCTTGAAAAGCATGCGCCAGCCACCGAAAACCGTATACCGTAAAACCGTTTTACTGCTTCAACAGCCACACATCCGAAACCTTCGAGTGTTGGCGCCAGTTCAGGTGGGATTCTTCCGGCTCATCGAAGGTGACGGAAATCTTTCCGTCCTGGGTGAGCGACAGCGGGACGATCCATTCTTTGAAGGTTTCGTTCGCTTTGTTGTAAATGAGCGGTTTTAGGCGATGCCCGTCGACGCGGAGCAGCGCTTCCCCCAAACCGGCCACCCGAATGATGTAACGACTGCCCGGATCGAGGTTGTCGTAGTCCAGCGCCGGTTCATTCTGAAACGTTTGGGTCGAAAGCCGGGCGCGGCTGAAACCGTTGTCCCACCAGGCGATGTCGGTGGCGTCTTCGGAGATGGTTTTTACGCGCGGACTTTTGCTGCCGCTCGACACGTCATCGTAATAACTGCCCTCGCCCGGCGTCTCCCAGTTGCCGATGACGTGCAGCCGATCCAGTTTTTCTTTCGGCGTTTTCATGGCCTGAACTTTCTTGAATTCATCGGCCAGCCACCAGCGGTTATTCAGCGGATAATCTACAAAATCGAGCGAAGCGCCCCGTTCATAATTCTTCGCCTTGTACTTCGGAACGCTGGTTTGCAAACCGATGGAAGTGTACAAATCGGCACAAAGGGTTTCAATTTTCTTCCGTAATTCGGTCGAAATGGGTTCTTTGTCGGCTTTATTGAGGATTGTGAGTGCCGATTCCATGGATTTCTCCATGTTGGCTTCGTTGGCCTGAGCCAGAATTAAATTGGCGTTTTTTTCAAGTCCCTGTTCGTAAATCAACCGCCGACGCGTGTAGGTATCGTAGTAGGCACGCATGAGCAGCATTTGCCAGCGCCAGTTATTTTTTAGTTCCGGATGAGTGGATTCCAGATTTTTCCAGAAAGTGAATGTCGCTTCGACACCGCCATTTTGGGCCAGCGGTCCCTGCCAATTGTTTTCGAGCGCGGAAATACCGTCGGCGGCTTCAGTGGCTACCGTCCAGCCGAAGAAAAACCGGCTGTAGTCGTTCAGGATTTCGTTGACATCTTTGGCCGGGTCCCAGGCCCGCTGGCTCCAGACAATCTTGTTGATATCGTCGTGACAACCATCCGAATACGAAACAAAACCGTCGGTAAAAGCCGCGTATTTTCCGTGAATTCCGGCGAAGAAAAACGGCCGGGGATTGATAGCTTCCCGACCTAACGTTAAGGCATACGCCTGATCCCAGCGCTCCACCGGAAATTCGCAGCGGACGTTGTGCGTCAAATCCGGGTATTCGCGGTGCTGGTAATTTTTGGGAAGCCGGTACCGGGTTTCGGCCATCGGCGGACTGCTCGGCCCCGACACCACACCCTGCAACCAGGTCGGCTTGTTTTGCGCCAGGTAATTGTAGAAATAATCGATCTGCTCGGTGTTAAAACCCTGCAGCGAAATCCAGATTTTGGCCTTCGGATGCGCTTTGACGAGCTTTTCATGCAGGTCTTTCAGAAACGCCATCACCTCGCGCGGGTGGTTGTCGCCAGGGTCGCCACCCGGGAAAAAGATGTGGTCGAGCCGGGGACAGGATTTATAAAAAGCCTCGTGCTTCTCAATTTCCGCTTTCCGCTTTGCTTCGTCGGTCAGTTCAAATTCAACCGGCGTCCAGACCCAGTAATCCATGTCGTATTTCTGACACAATTCGCTCATGCGAACCTGCATTTCAGTCGGCGGTATTTTAAAATGCGGGCTGGGTTTTTCTTCTTCGTGAAACGGAATGCCTTCGATGGCGTTGGTGCCGAAAATCGCCAGATCGCGGTAATACTGGTCAAACTGGGCGACCGTCCAGGCATCGTACGAATTGGCGGTAGTGCGGTAGCCGAGTTGATGCCCGCGAATCGGGTAGGCGGGCGCACTGGCCAATTCGACCGGTCCGGCGAGTTCGAGCCGTTTGGCATCCATCTTTAAATTCCGGAGCAGCCAGCCGGAGCCGAACAGAATGCCGCGCGAATCGGCTCCGATGATCCAGAGTGTCGTTCCTTTTGCTCCGGTTTCGGTGACGATCCGGAAACCTTCCGGTTTTTGTTCGGGCAAATTAGTCCCCGTACGGGCCGGAACCGGTTTTCCTAACACGTCTTTGTCGGAAGAAAGCGCCAGGACGAGCGTCGTGGCACCCCCGTTTTGGGACTGTTTCAGGGTGCTGCCGGTACGTTTGGCGATTTCTTCCACCAGCATCTGCGGAGCGGTTGTCCGCATAGGCACCGGGATCGAAGGCGAAACGACAATAACCGCATTTTTTAGATTAACGGGTTGAGCAGCAAGGGGTAATGTGAGCAATAATAGAAAATGGAAATAGAGTTTCATTTCAGGTTAGAAGAATTTGAAAGAGCTATTTCGCGGAGTTGAGCAGAGTTAAAGGGAGTTAAGGAGAGAACTATAAAACTCTGCTTAATTCTTTTTTACTCCGCTTAACTCCGCGAAATAACCCGTTGGATTTTACGAATAGCTTCGGCAAAGGAGCGCATGTCTTCGCGGCTGCCCAGCATGGCGTGTTGGAAGATCCAGACGGCTTCGTCTCGGCAGGCCCGTTCGGCTGCGGGGCAATTCACGGAAGAATAATCGACGGTCTCCGGAATGGCGTAGCACATGAAATTTTTGTTCTGAAAAACCGGCTGTTGGTAGAGCGGATGCGGATAGCCCATCGAACACGGCACCCCTTCGGCGGCCAGTTGCGCGACAAACTCTTTCCGGGAAAGACCGCCAAAGGCTGACCCGTCGTACTTGAAAATGTACAGGTGATAGCAATGGCGGATTTCTTCGGTTCCCCGGCTTAAGGGTGTAATACCGTCAATATCAGCCAGTAATTCGTTTAGATATAAGCCATTATCGTTGCGCAAAACCGTCTGTTCTTCCAGCCGATTGAGTTGCTGGGAGAGCAAAACCGCCTGCATCTGGGTGATGCGGTAATTGCAGCCGGGATTGAAATGATCATACCACTGGTGGCCTTCCACGCGCCCGACGTTCCGCAGCGACGCCATCATGCGGTACAAATCCTCATCGTTCGTTACCACGATTCCGCCTTCACCACTCGTCAGGTTTTTGGACGACTGAAAACTGAAACTGCCCGCATCACCGATGGAACCCAGTTTGCGCCCCTTGTATTCGGCCCCGTGGGCGTGGGCCGCATCTTCAACCACGCGCAAATTGTGGCGTTTGGCAATGTCCAGAATGGCGTCCATGTCGCAGGACAAACCGGCAAAATGAACGGGAATTATCACTTTGGTCCGTTCCGTAATGGCCGCTTCAATGGCTTTCGGATCGAGGTTGTAGGTGTCGGGGTCGATGTCCACAAAAACCGGTACACAGTTGACTTCCAGCACCGTCGATGCCGTCGCGATAAAGGTATACGGCGGAACAATGACTTCATCGCCTGGCCGAACGCCACAGGAAATCAGGGCCAGCCGGAGCGAAACGGAACCATTGACGCAGGTGACGGCGTATTTTGTGCCACAGTAAGCCGCGAATGCCTGTTCGAAAGCTGCCACGGCATCACTACAATCAGGATTGCCCCAGCGCCCGCTCCGAACGATTTCGGCGACGGCCTGGACTTCACTTTCATCGTATATGGGCCAGGGGAAGGTCGACTGCACGGTTTTTTCTCCGCCGTCGATGGCCAGGGTTTCCGGAGTACTTTTCATTTTTATAAAAATCGAATCCCTTAAAGTACGCGATCCAATGGGTTTCAGGCTATTGCCGCTGAATAAATTTTGCGGAGAATAGCCTGTTTTGCAGCCTGTAACGTATTAGTTCAAACCCCCTAAACCACTATGAACGTCAAGTCATTATTTACCAGCCTACTCGTTGCGGGCATGGCGATGGGCACGGCCTGGGCCATCCGTGGACAATTTGGGCACGAACAGGGTGCGGCCTGGGCCGGAGGCATCGGCGCATTGGGTATTTTGTTGGTTGCCAAACGGACGGATTGGTACTCAAAAGTGTTCAAGGCCGCACTGGCATCGGCCATTGGCTGGGGCACCGGCGGAATCATGAGTTACGGAATTGTGGTGGGATACGGACGGGGCATCGACTTTGTCAATGTCTATTACGGGCTGGTGATGCTGTTCATCATCGGCGGTTTATACGGCTTTATCGGGGGCGGTTTGTTCGGACTGGCACTGGCCGATTCGGACAAAAAACGCGTTCAGTGGCACCGGATCATTGTCGAAATGCTGGTTGGCGGGTTGATTGTCTATTATTTACTGATCGAGGAATGGGGCTGGCTGATGACGCCCCCGCGCTCCGAAATGTGGGCTTCCTGTCTGGGAATGGCGTTTGCGCTGACCTGGTTTATGTACCGCAATGAGCAGTATTCAGCCCTGCGCGTAGCGGTTTTTGCCGGGCTGGGTGCCGGTTTTGGGTTTGCTTTCGGAAATTTCCTGCAGGTGATGGGCGGAGTCGCCCAGATCAAATTCAACTTCTGGAATGTGATGGAATATTCCATCGGTTTTTTCGGGGGCGGGGGCATGGCCTACGGAACGTTTACGTCGGACTGGGAGCCTGCCGAAAACCGCGAAAAAAGAAGCCGGATCTGGTTTCCATTGGTAATGCTGACGCTCGTCATTCCGTTCATCGTTTGGAATCAGACGTTTACAATGGAGAAACTGGAAGGTACGTACAGCAAAATTGCCACGGGCGACGTGCTGAGTCTGATTACCAACGTTCGGTGGGTAACGCTGGCAATTTTGGTGGTAACCAGCGCGATCTGGTTTATGAAATATTACCGGAATAAAACAACTGAATTCGTTGGCTATACGTACAACGACGTCCGCACATTCTTCATCGGCCATCTGGGCCTCTATACGGTTTTTAGTTTCCTGACCACCGGCGCTTACATGAGCACCTACCGGATCGAGCAATATCTCTACGTGGCCAACCTGCTGGTTATTACCGCAGTGATTGGAAAAGCAAAACCCGGTTTTTCGAATCGGGGGCTGTATGCGAGTCGCTGGGCAATGGGCTTTGCGGTCGTGCTGGTTTTTATTGCACTGATTACCCTGGTGGCCATCAACACCCACGGCGAAATGAAAGGAATGAACCGGCGGTTTGAATAAAAAAGGGGTGGTTTTTGCCACCCCCGGTTTTAGCTCAGGATCGCGTTTCGGCAGTAATTAACGCATTTTTTGACCTCGGCGACCGAATTGGAACCCGCCGGAATCTGGTATTCCAGCTCAACCACGGCCGGAAATTTATACTTCTGTTCGCGCATCAGTTTCAGGACCTGCGTCAGGGGCGTATCACCTTGTCCCCAGGGCAGGTTCCCTTTTCCGTGCGCAGCGGTTTGGCGGTCTTTGATGTGCATGCTGGCAATGCGGTCGTGTTTCTGTTTGATCAGGATCAATGGGTCGGGATTGCCCGCGGCCACGTAATGCCCCAAATCAAAGTTGAGCGCGTTGGCCGGTGACTGGGCGAGGGCGGTATCCCAGAAAGTCGGGGTTTGCTGTTCGTGGCCATGGTAACCAACCCGCAAACCGTGTTTTTCAGCCATTTTACCGAGTTTGAGCGTGTGAGCGTCATTGGCCGGGTGTTCGAGCGTAACCTGATTGGCCCCCAGCAGTTTGGCGGCCCGCATGCCGTAATCGATCTCAGCGTCCGAACTCTGGATGCCGAATGTCGAAGGTTTAAAGGCGTAAATCTGCACACCGGCCTGGTTATACATTTTACGAACCTGCTCAAATTTCTTCATCGGGGCCGAAAGCCGCCATTGCGCCAGTTCCTGCTGGTAGGCTTTCCGCTGGGCTTCCACTTCTGCCAGCGTTTTCTGCTCGTCGTCGGTCAGCGTCTGATTTTCGCGTCGCTTCCGCATCAGCGGGCCAACCACCTTCATATCGACCTTACTTTTGGGAGCGCCCGCAAACGATTCTGCCGGATCGCCCATCAATTCAATGGCGCTGATGCCGCTGTCCAGAACATATTGCAATGTTGCATCGGCACTCTGGTCGGGCATTTCCCGAAACGAATACGTAATGCATCCGATCTGAACACCGTCGATCAGCGAGTTGGGTTTGTCACCCAGGCTTCGGATGAGGGCAGGAGCGCCAAAAACCGGTTTTGTACCCACAAGAATGCCCGAAATGAGCGCGGTCGTTGCGCCGATAAACTGACGCCGGGATTGGTTGTTTTTCATACGATTTCCAAAATGTGCTATGTACAACAGTCTTTTACAGGGCTTTAAAGCAAAATCAAGTGAGATGGCGGTTCCGAATATACCAGAAAGAAAAGCCGGGAACGGGTTTACTCGCTTTGGTTTATTTTACGTAAACCGGGCCAATGGCGACATCATATTGGCCGGAAATACGCAGGGATTTCTCATATATTCATCCGATTTACAAGGACTTCAACACCGCCTACCTTCAGCAAATCCTCCATTACCGATCCGATTTCACCGGGTGAAACCACGGTTGTCGACAATACGATTCAGGTCAGTTCCGTGATTCCGTCCTCCAGTGCCCGCCCGAATCGGGTCATGTTTAAGTTGCGATTGAATTATGCCGCTTCGCCGGGTCAGCAACCGACGCTTGCGGCACCTCTTCAGTTGCTGATGCTCGAAAATCCGGTGACGTACGCGAAGATGACGAAGCCAACCTACCACCACGACCGCGACCGGGCCGAAGCCTGGCGTACTTTTCAACTGGGCGTTAATTTCTCCCAATAACCCGCTGACTACCGTAGTGAATGTGGCGCAAAAATGATAGCTTTGAAAGTAAATGACTTCAATGAAACTATCGGATACGCTGGAATTGATAATCGAACTTTTTGAAAAGAAGGTTCGATTAATAGTTCGGAAAAACGGCGATGAATGGGTTTGTCGGAAAGAAAATGTGAGCAGCCTGAAGCGGTTTTTAAATAGCGAAAGTAGTCGGCTTTTTAACGGTCGTCTGCAATTGATTTTAAAGAATTCGAAGGTAGAAATTGAAGTGAAAGGGACAGTGGTTGGCGAAATTCCGGTTGATTATTTTCGGCAGACAATGGCCCGGCTTTAAATAGGATTTCGAAATTAGTTGCTATAATACTGACTCAAGGCCATCTGATTAACAGACACATTATGCTTCGTTGCGTCATTCTTACGCTTGCAATCTTCCTGAATGGTTTCCGTATTTTTGGCCAATGCGTTGTGTCAAAAGACCCAGAGGGCCGGGTTATTACAACTTGTGACGTATATCCCATACAGCTTGAAAAAACCGTAGGCGCAACCTACAACCGGATGGTTTATCTGGGCAGTGAATTTTTTACATATCCAGCCTGGCAACAGGGGACCGTCCAGCTTGGCGGTCGGGAAATTGCCTGCCAGCTTTCGTTTCACTTGGTAAGTGGTGAATTATCATACCAATTGAATAATGCCGAAACGCCGGAGCGCGTTCAGCCAGAAGCTTTTACGGTCGGGGGGCACCGGTTTATTCGCCTACCGATCGGTTCAGGAAGCAACAACAAAGTTTTCTTGCAGGTTGTCAATAACGGCACGACCAAATTGTTAAAGCATCTAAAAACCAGGCTAGTGAATTTGGCCAGTTCGGATGGCTACCAGAAACGGGAAGGGTTTAGCGGACGGTATGAAATTCTGGAAACCTATTACCTCAAAAAAGGCAACGCCAATCCTGAACAGATTAACTTAACCAAAAAATCAATTTTATCAGTTTTAGAAGATCAGTCGGAGCAGTTGGCGGCTCGGTTACCAGACAAAAATATAACTCCTGAATCTGTTGTAAATATTTTGAAATATTACGACGAGCTAACGTCGGAATTATCGGAAAAAAAACTAACGCTGGGCAGTGATCCCGTTTTTAAACAGACCCTCCGGAAGCGAATTGCGTATCCAACCCAAGCCAGATTGAACCATGTATACGGCCGAACGTACGTGAGTTTCGATGTCGATACAAACGGCAACATTCAGAATATTGCTTTAATCAGTCCGGATAATGCCGGTTACGGTTTTGATCAGGAAGTCAAACAGGGGTTGAAAAAACTGCCGCCACTTAATCCGGAATACGCCGGAAGTTACCTGTTACCGATTGCCTTTACGTACACCAAATCCTACGGAACACCCGTCACATTCGTTCCGATCAACAAATTACCCGCCGATCGGGTGAAGGATCTTGTTGAACTGGAGGAGATCACCATACCGCTCACGGTTGCCTACCGCAGTTTCCCGGAAGTAGATGGCCGGGAAGTTTGGGGATACTACAAGTAACTTCATTGGTTCATAGGAGCAGCTTCCGAAATCCGTAAAAAGCGCGTTCGATCAGCCGAACGTCGGCGGTGACAATTTCGGCCGTACCAGTCATTTCTGATTTACAGGTGAAGGTTTGATTGTAGGTACTTGTCAGGCCTTTGGGCAGGCTCACCATAACCCGATAAAACCGCACGTTTAGCGAAGGGGCCATGCTCAGCACCCGGCCTTCGAGCATACCAAATTCCTGATAAGGGTAATCGTCCAGTTTAATAATCACTTTTTGCCCAATCCCGGCTTTTCCCATTCCCCGGACAGGAAAATCGAGGGCAGCAATAAATTGCTCCTGCTCCGGCATGACGACAAACAGCGTATCGGAAACCGTCAGGTGCTGATTCTCCGTCAGATTTTTCAGGAAAACCAGCTTGCCGTCGGCCGGTGCGGTAATCAGGTAGTTCTGCCGCCAGTTCTGCAAACTATTCTCGATGTTGTGGATGCTGCGTTCGATATTATCGAGAAAAAGGCGCTGCTTTTCCGAATAACTGTGTTTCAATTCATGTAAATTTCGGTCGACTTCGTTGATTTTGAGTCGATTGGAAAGTGCCTGTTTGTGAAACTCCTCCCGTTCGCTCTGCTTTTTCAGGTGCTTGTTTTTGCTTTCGATATAATCCGATTTACTGTAAATACCTTTCTGATACAGCGTTTCTTCACTGCGAAAGCGTTCCTCCGCATTGGCAAATTCTTCATCACTGATCCGTTTCTGGCGCTCGTTCACTGCCCCCAACTGCCGCAACTCGTCGGCCTGTTCCTGCAGACTTAGAAGCTGGCTTGCCTGGAAACGGTCCGTTTGAAGGTGCTTGTAATCCAGATAGCTTTGCCGCAGCAGGTTAAAATCATCCTGCAAATCGCCCCAGACAAACTGATGGCCCGGAAAGGAAATGGTGCGTTGCGGGTTTCGTAAAAACTGCCTCGCACTGGCGATCAATTGCTTCATTGCCGGGATATTTTCCAGCCGGGTGGTGTTCTCGGTTTCCGCCAGAATATCGCCTTTTTTTACCCGTATATCGTCTTTAGCGAGGAGCCGGATCAGGCGGCCGCCAGTGGGGACAACGACTCGAATGGGCGGTATTTTGGTGGTAACAATTGCGTTGCCTTTTAACACTTCCGGATACTTGATAACCCAGGTACTGATAAAAAACAGGGTTAAAATGCCCGCAATGACACCCGTCCAGGTGCGGACAATCCAGCCCGGTGTTTCGCTGAGAATATCCAGCATTTCGTCGCTTAACAGATTTTGCGTAGAGTTTTTCATTGGAAAATGGCGAATAAGTGATTGAGCGAAAAAGGCCGATTTAGGAAGCGGCTTCGAGTTGTTTGGTGAGCAGTTCAAAATAGCGACCCTCCAGCGCCACGAGTTCTTCATGCGTTCCTTTTTCCAGAATCTGGCCCTCCTCAATAACCACAATCTGGTCGGCATGACGGATGGTGCTCAGGCGGTGGGCCACAACGACAACGGTTCGGCCACTAAAGAAATCGCTCAGGTTTTTCATGATAATCTGCTGATTCTGAACGTCGAGTGCATTAGTCCCTTCGTCGAAAAACAGAAATTCCGGATTTTTGTACACCGCGCGGGCAATCAGTATCCGCTGTTTCTGGCCCTGACTCATGCTGCCGTGTTCGATGCCGATGGTAGAATGATAGCCGAGGGGCGTAGTTTCGATCCATTCATGGATGTTGGCTACCCTGGCCGCGTTGTGAACCCGTTCCAGGTTAGGGTCGGGGTCGCCCAGGGCAATGTTGCTCAAAATCGAATCGGCAAAAATGACCCCGTCCGACATTACCACCCCGCATTCGTTCCGCCAGCTGCGGGTCGCAATGTTTTTGAGGCTCTGTTTCCCGATCGACACTTCCCCCGAACTTGGTTCGTAATGCTTCATGAGCAGTTTGAGCAAGGTGGTTTTGCCGCTGCCGCTCGAACCGACAATGGCGGTGGTTTTGCCCGCCGGAATATAAAGCCGGATGTCACGCAAAACCGTACTGGCCGAGTGCGGGTACTGGAAATTGACATTCCGCAATACAATCGGCTGGTTCTCGGATATATGAGAGGTAATCGCCCGATCGTCAGCCTCTTCCTCCGGCATCTGGTGGACGGTATTGATGCGTTCGGTACTGATCCGGGCGTCCTGAATCTGCTGGAGGTAAGCAAACAATTGCTCGGTCGGGCTGTTGGTTTGCCCCAGCATTTGCTGTACGGCCAGCATGGCGCCCAGCGAAAGGTGACCGTCGAGAACGGCTTTGGCCGACAGGAAAGTGATGACCAGAATTTTGGTTTCGTTGATGAGCAAACCGCCAATTTGCTGTACCTGCGAAATTTTGAGCAACCGGATGTTTTGCCGGAAGAGCCGCGCCCGAATCAGTTCCCAGTCCCAGCGTTTGAGAATTTCCGCGTTCGCCAGTTTAATATCAGACATGCCCTGTACAATCTGGACCAGTTTGTTCTGATCCTGTTCGGCGATGCGCGCCCGGGTAAAATCGTGTTCGCGCCGTTTCTTCAGGAAGAGGGCGATCCAGCCTAGATAGAGCAGCGTCGCTCCGAAAAAAATGGCGAAAATAGTGAGGTCATAAATGGCAAAAATGAGGGTGTAAATGATCAGGTTGATACTCCCGAACAGAATGATTGGCAGCTGCGCGGAAAGAAAGGTTTCGATGCGTTTCTGATCTTCAACCCGCTGCATCACCTCACCAACGGCTTTTTCATTGAAATAACTGATGGGCAACCGCATGACTTTGGCAACAAAATCGGTCAGCAACGAAACACCCACCTTACTGCTCACGTACAACAGCAACCACCCCCGAATCGCTTCGAGCGAATTGCGACCGACCATCAGCATCAACTGGCCCGCCAGAAAAATATAGATAAAATTCAGGTTGTTGTTCATTACACCCACGTCCACGATGGCCTGGGTCAGAAAGGGGAAAATGAGTTTCAGAATGGTTCCGAATGCCATTCCGAGAATTAATTGCCAGACAAGTTTCGGATACCGTTTCAGGTAATTCACCAGCGACCGTAAGCCCTGCGGTTTTGCGTCGGGTTCGGGTGCGGTTTCCATTAAAAAACCGGGCGTCGGTTCCAGCAGCAACACCGTGGCTTCTTCGGCGGACTCGGGTAGCCAGTTTTTGCGAAACTCGCCGGATGAGACCGTGATCGTTTCCCGATCGGTACCGATTGCGATCTGATTTTGAACAATTTTGGATACGACAACAAAACCGTGTCCATTCCATTTGATGAGGCAGGGGAGAGGAATTTCCTGCGTTAGCGTTGCATACGAAACGTCGATACAACGGGCCCGAAAACCAATGGATTCGGCTAATTCGGCAATGTCTTTCAGGGTTTTATTTCCGGCTTTACCCGAATTTTTGCTCCGTAGGGAGGCCATGGATAGGTTCTTTCCGTGGTGGCGAGCCACTTTGCGCAGACATTTCAGGGCAGAGTCGTTGTTGTTTTTCTGAACGGGCTGGACATGCGGTGACAGCAAATGCGAAGGCTGCATAATGGATATGGGAAAAAGGTACGGTTTGGAAAATGGCGTAAAATACGACCGTCAATGCGAGCGGTTTTACGGTTAAGACCAGAAGAAAAGGCTCAATCCATCGGTGTTCTGAATTATTCGTGGGCACATTGGCCGACAGGAATCATCCCATCAGAAGCTCATCAGCACGTAATGAAGAGCGGGCTGTTCGTGAGAAAGCGAACGGGGTATGAGTTGGTCCCGAATCGACCATTTTGTCCAATTCCGACTTTGACCGGTTTACGGAAATCGGACAACAGCCGGGTCGTATTTACATTGGCCGGGCGGTTTTCCGACCGGTTCCGGGCTCCTGGGACATTATTGGGTGGGATAATTTACGCGTGAGTTTCATGGATTCATTGGCTATTTGGTTCGCAAAAACAGTTTAATCAGGGTACTGACATTGCCTCATTTTCCAGCGGATGACTGGGCGGCAGAGTTCAGGCTGGTCATTAAAATTGTCGATAAACACGATTCGGGAATCGGCTTAAGGATGGTTGTTGCATAAAAGTGTCTGAAATGGCTGTTTTAGTTATCGGTTTATAAGTTAGCGTTGGCAGAACACTTCGCTGGTAGGCCAAAAAGTGGTCATCCAATCGAGCTGATTTAATGACCACAAGGTGGTTAATTGCATTAAAATGGACTTCTCTTATTTTATCAATTAGTTAGTTTATTGTTGCATTCCTTCGTGTATTGTTGCAGGAATAAAATTTCTGCCCAAACACGGCAAACCAGTTTTCGAGCCGGTTTGCCGAATTTGGGCAGTAGCAGGAACAATTTATTCAAACCCGTTTTTACGGTTTGACCAGTTTCACGGTTTTGGAAATCGTTGGCGTGTTCACCCGCAGCAGCAGAATACCGGGAGCGGTTTTACCAATCGACAACGTTTGCCGTTCGACGGATTTTGCATTCTCCACGTTCTGTTCCCCTACGATCCGGCCTTGTACATCCGTCACCGAAAACCGCAATGGTTGTCCTTCGGCCCCCCGGATTTCAACTGCAACGGTCTGACCTAAAACCGGGTTGCCCAACACCGTCACCTGCCAGTCCGACGTTGTTTCGGCTGATAAGCGGGTGGGTAAGTTGCAGGTCAGCGGTTTTCCCGAATCCTTCAACACAAAGGTGCTGCCCTGTACCCGGCCGTAAATCAATCGGGTATTGCCGTCTTTCAGGTCAGTGGGGACCGTAAAACTGTAGGCGTGAGCGCCATTGCCCTTGCCCGCATTCTTCAGATCGTCCCGGTAAATGTTGGCGATGGTGCTGCCCCAAACCGTGCTGCCGGTGTAGAATTCGACGGTCACCGGGGTGTTGGGTTTGTTGCGATCCCAAACCCAGCCGCGAATTGTGCCGCATTCCACCTTGTCCAGATACCCTTCAAAATTCCCGGTCACGGTGGTGGTCATTGGAGCGCTGATGGTCAGCACAAAGCTGACCGAGTTGGTGGCAAGCTGCGGATCGGTGGCCGTATAGGTCAGGACAAAGTCGCCGGCAACGGTGGGCGTTCCCGAGATAACGCGGCTGGTGGTATTGATCATTAAGCCATTGGGCAAACCCACCAGATCATAAGTCAACGCTCCTCCTTCGGGATCGGTGAAAGCCGCCAGGGTTCCCGAAAACGGCACACCGACCTGGGCGGCCAAAGGCGCAATCAACACCGTGGGCGAAGGAGCAACCGGCGGTTTGTTGGCGGGCGGGGTGGTGCCGCCCTGACAGATGAGCGCTTTGGGCGAATCTTTCAGAATGAAGCTACTCTCCGCAATCCGGGCCGAGAGGTTGTGGGCTAACCCGTCTTTGAGGTTGTCGGGAATGGTGAAGCGGAAGGCGTGTTTGCCGTTGCCTTTCCCCGCATCGAGCAAATCCTGACGGAAATCCCCGGCAGCCAGGGTCCCGATGACGTTGGGCCCATCGAGGATCTGGACAGAGAAAACCGTATTGGGTTTGCCCCGATCCCAGGCCCAGCCGCGGAAGGAGCCGCAATCGGCGCCATTGACAAACCCGTCAAAGTTGCCGGTGGTGGTTGGGGCCGTGATGGTAACGGTGGCCGATCCGGGTGGAGTGGGGCAGGAACTCACGCAGGTGGCCGAATAGACGATGGTCGCGACGGCGGACGTGGGTACGTTGATGGTGGTGCCGGTTCCACTGGTGCTGTTAGTGGCCGACCAGTTGAGTGCCCCCGGACAACCGCTGATGGTCAGGGTGACGAAAGGCGTATTCTGAATTATGCTCTGGCTGGACGGCGTCAGCGTGGGCGCCGACGCGACGGTACTTCGGGTTACGGTGGCCGATCCGCTGACGACGCCGTTGACGGGTGCTTCAGCGGTAGCGACCGCGACTAAACTATACGTTGTCGTTCCGGCGGGATTGACCGTAAAGGTGTAGGGTGAGGAGGTAATTCCGCTGACGTTGATGGGCGTGGTTCCGTCGGTATAGGTGAGTGACCAGGGTTGGGTTCCGGTGAGCGCCACGCTGAGGGTGGCAGGTTGGCCGGGACACAGGGTGGTGCTGCCCGACAGCGTGGCGCTGGCCGAATTGATGACGGTTACCGTCACGGTGGTACTGCTGGAACAACCCGAGGTGGTGCCGGTGACGGAATAGGGTTCGGCAGTGCTGACAGAAATCCCGGAGCTGGTTTCGGTAGTGGACCAGAGGTACGAATCGGCACCGGAAGCCGTTAAAGAGGTGCTTTGTCCCTGGACAATGGTCAGGGAAGGGTTGGCGGTAATGCTGACCGAAGGCACCGGATTAACCGAAATAGTCACCAGACTGGTGCTGGTAGGCGAACCGCCCGATGCCGCAACCGTAATGGTCAGGGTTTGTACCCCACTGATAGCCGCTCCGATGCTGGCCGAGACGGCGCTGGTGGAGGTGGCCGAGAGGGTAATGCCCGCCGGGGCCGTCCAGGTGTAAGAGTAGGGGGCGGTACCACCCGAAGCCGTCACCGACAACGCCACGGTAGTGCCTGCGCAAACCGGGTTGGGAGTGGCCGAGGTGACCAGCGTCAGACTGATACTTCCCTGAAATTCCAGGGCGCCCATGTCAAGTTGTCTCACAAAACGTGGGTTACCGGCTAAATCCGTGGTTCCAATCGTGGCAGAGGTGGTAGCGGGGTCACCCGCATCGATGGCCGGTGAATTGGGAGCAAGTTCGGGAGAGGTGGAACTGGCAAAGGGTGTAACACTAACGGTCTGGTTATTACTACCCGAGTAACCGCTTGCTCCGGTCTCGAACAGACTATACGATGCCGTAGGGCTAGCATCTGCATTGAAGATCGTATTACTCCCTCCATTACCGAAAAATACACAGTTGGTTAACGTCGGATTGCTGCTGCCGCCACTCCCATAGTTGTAGAGAGCCCCGCCCTGGGTGGCAGAATTGCTTTGAAAGGAGCAATTGGTCAGTGTTGGACTGCTGTTACCCGAAGTAATACCAAGGTTGTAAATGGCCGCACCCCTGACAGCCGTATTGCTTTGAAAGGAGCAATTGGTCAACACCGGACTACTGTTACCTGTACCACGCCCATTATTATTGATGGCACCACCATTTTCAGCAAAGTTGCCCACAAAGGAGCAGTTGCGAACCGTGGGGCTGCATACGCCATTATTTAACATCCCGCCACCAATAGCCTTATTTTGGCCACCCGTTTCACTGGCATAGCCACCGGTGATGACGAAACCATCCAGAATAGCTGTTGTTGTTAGCCCACTTTCATTGAAAATAACGTGGTAACTATTGTTGGCGAGCGTCCCACCGTCGTCGATATCGCCACTGAGGATGGTTTGGTTGGTGACTAGATTCCGCTGCGACAGGTCGTAATTGGCGGCTTCATTACCCGCAAAACCGCCGTAGATGGCCACGCCGTTTTTCATCGAAAAACTGATTTCACGGTTATTGTCGGCGGTGGGTTTATAGAGGCCCTGGGCCACCCACACCTGCGCTCCGCACGTAGCTGCCGTGTTGATGGCCGTCTGGAGAGCCGTTCCCGGATAGGCATTATCCCAACTCGAACCATCCTGCGAACCGGCCCCGTTCTGCGTCACATACACAACAGTTCCGCAGGGAAGAGCATTAACAGTAACGGTCACACTGGAAACCCGGGTACAACTCGCCAGGGTACTCGTGACCGAATAGGGGCCGGAGGTGGTCACTTCAATGGATTGGGTGTTTTGTCCCGATGACCAGGTGTAGGGCGCGGTTCCTTCCGCGGTTAGGGTGGTGCTTTGTCCCTGCGTAATGGTCAGTGAGGGATTGGCGGTAATGCCAGCGTCGGTGGTAAGTACTCCGGTGTTGCTATTAGTGATCGTGAAGGTTCCCCCGTTGAGATTTCGAACCAAACCCGAATTATTGTAAATGGTACTGGTGCCACTGGCGCGCTCGATAATCGTCGCACCATCGTTATTATTGAACCGATTAGAACTGGCATTGGTTGTCGTGATCACGGCATCAGCCCGGATGTCGACCAACGCCCCACAGCCGTCGTTGGTGAAAGTATTAGTAAGCCGAATCGCTTCAGCACCAACCGGACTCAGCGCCCCGATGGTGATGGACCCAGTGTTCTTAAATGAGCTGTTGTTTAAAAAGGCATTTGTAGTTGTATTGTCAATTGTGATGATTCCACTATTGGTTGTCAAATTAAATCCACTGTTATTATAACCAACCGGTCCCATGGGGGCCAGAGAACCGATCCGGATGGTGCCATCGTTGGGTGAGATACCGCCCGGATTATAAAACCCTGCTTCGGTTGCTCGGTCGATGGAAAGAATTCCACCGGTATTGTTGTAAAACCCCCCACTGGTATAGACGCCATATTCCCCCACGCTGGCCGAAGCTCCGATGGTGATGGCACCCCCATTATTGAATGTGGACGTATTATAGATACCCGCGTAGGAAGAACCGTTAATTTGAACACTGGCATCTGCGTTATTGGTAAAACCGCGTCCTCCCCCGCCCCCGCGGTTAAACAAACCAACCTGTCCGACGCTTTCCGTCATCCTAATGACTACCTGCCCACTATTCGAGACGGTGCCCCAGTTGAAGAAAGCATAGGAATAGGGACTAGCAGCCATCGACCCGTTGATGGTCAGGCTAGCGGCAGCGGTGATCGTAAACGACGATGCGGCCGACACCTCCACCGAGTTCACCACCGCGGTCGAACTGAGGACGGGATAGGGGCTTACGTCGGGAATCACTACATTTTCGGTAGCCAGTGGAACGTGATTCGCTGACCAGTTGGCCGACGTGTTCCAATCAGAACTGCTGGAACCAGTCCAGGTGTTGGTTGTCTGGGCCATCGCCGACAGAGCAGTAAAGTACGCCAGAATAACGCCCAGCAGCAGCCGGTTTCGGATGAAAAATGAATGGACAAAATTGTAAAAAGCATTCATAAAGTAAGAATTATGGGTGAACAGAATGAAGTGAATTTAGACACGGCAAGCTAGCCGTAGGCTGTCGATGAGGCTTCTGTTATTGTGTCAAAAACTTCGTGTATTGTTGCATCACTTTGTTTATTGTTGCAGGAAGGCGGTTTTTATCAAAAAAATCTCATAGCCTCGTTGTTCGGTGATTCGGAAATGGTCACCGGGCGTTTTACGGGCAAAAGTGACAAAAATGATTTTTAAGATCAGGCATTCAAGGATGAACGCATATTAAAACTGTCCGAAACCGGGGATTTAGTTATCGGAGGAGTATTAATTAAAAAACGATGGGCCATTAAAGAGAGAAATAGAGCTGATTTCATGGCCCCCGTTACAAAAAGGCATTTGGGAGCCGTCGGATGCTTTTCCCCAAAAAGCGAATAGGAACTATAAAACGATTTATTTCAGGCTTTTGACGCTTTGGGCTCCACGGCTAACCAGGGAAGAGCCGGGGTGGCAAGTCCACAAAAACCGGTTAGGGGCAAGGCCGGCCGGAACAGCCAAAAGCTGATCGGTCGTCGGATGTTTGGCCAATCGCGGAATGGATCGAGGGGTTTCATCGTAGCCGGACAGGCTATTTTCCGGCTACAAGGGGAATTCTCCCCGAAGAATCAGTGAACCAGTTGCCGAATGAGTCGTTCGTATTGAGCGTCGTACCGGCTTCCCGCCAGCCAGTCCCGGACAATGAAACGGAAAAACAACATCGGCGGTTCGTGCTGGTCGATGGCCGATTGAAAATAACCGCAGGCGGTTTCAACCTCGCCCAAACAGGCATGGACGATGCCCCGGTCATACTGCGCCACCGCCTGGGTTGTGTTCAGAATTTCCATTTCGGCCAGCACCTGCCGGGCTTTTTCGGTTTCGCCGGTCAGGCCCCACAGCGCCCCGAGCGCGCTGAGTGTGATGCCGTTGTAATGAAGATGCAGGGCGGTTTCCAGTGCCGGACGAGCTTCTGCGTAGTTTTGTAACGTGATCAGATTCAGGCCTGTAATCAGGTGTCCGCCCCAGAAGGTGGGTTCGAGTGCGGCCAGCCGTTTCCCCTGATCGATGGCTTTTTCAAACTTTCCCGCCATCCAGTAGCCATACCCCGCGTAAAAATTATTGATCAGCGAAAACGGTTCCAGCGTTAGCGCCAGCCGGATTTGCTCCTCCGCCTTGGCGTGGTAGCCCATAAGACCCCAATAGAGCGCATATTGACCGTAGAGTTCGGCGGTATTCCAGTTGAGTTCCAGCGCTTTTTTAAAGGATGTAGCCGCACTGGAAAAATCCCACTGATACAGTAATTGCATCCGGGCCAGGGCCAGGTAGCTTTCCGGAACCGTGTTGTCCAGTTGAATGGCCTGTTCCGTGGCCTGTTTCATGAGCGGCAGGCAAACCGCCGACGGCAGGTGCCGATAAAACCACATATTCAGGTAGCAGGAAGCAATGCCGGCGTAGGCAATGGCATAAGTAGGTTCCCGATCAATCGCCGACTGAAAATAACCAATCGCCCGGTTGAACTCGTCGAAACCTGCGAACTTGTTGTGATAAAACCGCCCGTGCAGATACAGCAGGTACGCATCCGCGTTTAGGGTATATCGTTTAAGCACCGCGTTCTGGTTGACGCCCAGCAACTGCACTTTAACTTCCTTTAAAATGGCGAGCGCAATCTCGTCCTGGATGTCAAAAATATCGTTCAACTCCCGGTCGTACTTCTCCGACCAGACGTGATAACCGTCGGCGACCTTGATCAACTGCGCCGTAATGCGAAGTTTCTGGCCCGCTTTCCGGACGCTTCCTTCCAGAATGTGCGTCACATTGAGCTGTTCGCCAATCTGCCGGAGATCCTGATTTTTCCCTTTGAACGCAAACGACGAGGTTCGGCCCGCAACCTGCAAGTCGGGCACGTGGCTCAGGGCGTTGATGATTTCTTCTGTTACACCGTCGCTGAAAAACTCCTGGTCAGCATCGTTGCTGAGGTTCAAAAACGGCAAAACGGCAATGGAGGCTTTCGGGACCGGGGGAGAAACCGGAGCGGTTTTTCCGAGCTGGGCCTGATTCCGGTACTCGGTCGGGCTCAGATGAAAAGCGCTGGCGAAATATTTGCTGAAATTCTGGGGACTTTCGATGCCGACGAGGTAAGCGATTTCCGAAACCCGCAAATCCGTTTCGGTCAGCAGCTCACGGGATTTTTCCAGGCGTTTTTGACGGATGTAGAGTGTAATCGATAAGTCCGTATGTTCTTTGATAATCCGGTACAAATGCGACCGGCTCAACCCAACCTTGCGGCAAATTGCATCCGACGGCAGCGCCAGATGGCTTAGATTTTCATCTAAGAAAGTATTTAACTTAGTCAGAACTCCATTGCCGGTCTGCGTCATAAACTCCCTGGATCAAGTACGGTATTGTTGGACGGTTTTTGAATGAAAAGTAATACGTTTTGGTTGTAAAACCGCATCGCTATTCCGTCAGCGGCTGCTTGGTTGGTGAAAACTTAAAGCGACAGCGAACGGATTTCATCCCTGCAAGTTTCCGGTTTTTGCCGCCAAAAGTCTTCTGGTATTGTGCCAAAAACTTTGTGTATTGTTGCATTGCTTCGTATATTATTGCAAATGCCGTATTTTAGGAACGGATGTGCGTCAGATACCCACCTGACGTACTTTTCTTTTTTCGGAAGAACCGCTGCTTCAGTTGTTCAAAGATTGATTAATTTAATTCGCAAAAACTGCCACCTTCTGAAAAAAAAGCATCATTGTCTGTATGAATGATGTCACCAGCCATTTTTGGGAAGCGACGTACAGGCAGCACATCGCTAAAATGATTGGCGTTTGTTACCGGTATACCCGCAACCGGCAAACCGCCGAAGACCTGGCGCATGATGCCTTTCTGGTTGCCATCGATAAAGCGTCGAGCTTTGAAAACAAAGGATCGTTCGAGGGCTGGTTTCGCCGGATCGTCGTCAATATGGCTTTGCAATACCTGCGGCAGCAGAAAAAACGGAAAGCGCACGAAGACCGGATTGCCCGCGAGACAGCCTTCATTGATTTCCCGAACGAACACCAGCCCGGCGACGAACCTGGTTTCTCGGCAGCTGAGTTGCTGGACGCCGTTGGACGGTTACCTGAGCACCATAAACTCGTGTTTAATCTCTATGTCTTTGACCAGTTCACGCACGCCCAAATCGGGGCGGAATTGGGCATCAGCGAGGGAACGTCAAAGTCGCATCTGGCGCGGGCCCGGAAGAAAATCCGGGAGATTCTTATTCATAAGGCAAACGAGGGCAAAAAAAGAAAGCGGTTTTTACTCCTGCTTTTGCTGCCCGACCGGTTTTTGAAAATCGATCATTTTTTGACGGGAAAATTAAGGCGGTTGGAGCTTCAACCGCGGAATATATCGCCAATCAACCCTACCGGTTTTGGTACGGTTTCAGCGCCAATGTTCAAAACCACCAGCGGTTTTTCGCCCGGTTTTCTGCTGACGAATGTTGCTTCGCTGGCAATGGTCATGAACCTGGCCGTTGTTTTCTGGCTGCATTGGAAGCCGGGGACAGAATTGAAAAAAGCGATCAAATCCGAAAAACCGGTGCCTGTGATGAGCAGCGTTTCCGGTTTCAATTTAGAAAACAGGGTTGCTAAAAAGTTTTTAAATCTTGCTGCTTCCACTGCCACCTTTTCAAAGAATGGCATCTTACCAAGTGAAAAAACGTTAAACAGCAAGAATATGAAATCGTTAAACACAGTTAGTGCCCTGCTCCTGACCACCTCGGCGCTGGCGCTCGATTCGACCAGCCACTTGACCAGGGCCCCTCAGCTCATTCCGAGTAAAAGTCAGGAGGTTGCAAAAACCGCTTCGTTCGAGACCACGCGGCCCATTGAGCTACTGAAACCAACGATCAAAACGGATTCGGAGGAAATGCACGGTACATTTTATGCCTCGGAATTATTTTGGTCGGCCGATAATAACCAGGTGTATTTTCGGGGAAACAACGTGAAGGTCAATCTGAACACCCAGAAGTTTACGGGCAGTGGAAAATTTTCCTTGTTCGGCAAAATAAGTTGTCTGATCGTTGACGGAACGCCCCGGGAATTAAACGAAACCGTTAAACTGTCCGAAAAAAAATACCGGCTGGTCAAATTGAAGGAAAAGGAAGCCATTGAAAAATACGGCGATAAAGGGAAAATTGGTGCCGTTGAAATAACGCTGGCGGAATAAAATCATCCCGACCATGATTTTTCGGTTTGATATAAAAATCCCTCGCCCGGCAACGGCCGGGCGGGGATTTCTCGTTTCACGCTTCCGTTAATTTTTCACCATTTTCAGGGTTACGGTTTTCCAGGCCGTATTCACCCGCAGCAGCAACAACCCGGCCGGTTGCTGCCCGACCGCGAACGAGTACCGCTCAACCGGTTTTGCCAGTTCAATCCGATGCTGGTTCGCCAATCGACCACTGGCATCACTGAGGTGCAGGTTGACCGACTGACCGGCTGCGCCCCGGATTTCCAATTCAACCTGATCGGTCACCGGATTGCCTAACACCGTCACCGACAGTTCCGAACCGGTTTCCGCCGATAGCCGGGCGGGCGAGCCACAAGTCAGCGGTTTGCCCGAATCCTTCAACACGAAGGTGCTTCCCTGCACCCGGCCGTAAATCAACCGCGTGGTGCCGTCTTTCAGACTGGCCGGAACCTCGAAACTGTAGGCATGAACGCCGTTGCCTTTGCCGGCATTCTTCAAATCGTCCCGGTAAATGTTGGCGATGGTGCTGCCCCAAACCGTGCTGCCGGTGTAGAATTCGACCGTCACCGGGGTGTTGGGTTTGTTGCGGTCCCAGACCCAGCCGCGAATCGTGCCGCATTCGACTTTGTCCAGATACCCTTCAAAATTTCCCGTTACGGTGGTGGTCTGCGCCGGATTCACCATCAGATTGAAGCTGACCGAGTTGGTCGCTCCGTCGGAATCGGTGGCCGAATAGGTCAAGACGAAAGTTCCGTCGGCGGTGGGCGTTCCACTGATGACACGGCTGGTTTCGCTGATCGACAAACCGCCGGGCAAACCGCTGAGTTTGTAGGTCAGCGGTTGTCCTTCGGGATCGGTGAAAGCCACCAGCGTCCCCGAGAAGGCCACCCCAACCTGCGCAGTCAGAGGGGCAATCAAGACCGTGGGCGTGGGCGGAACCGGCGGTTTGTTGCCCACCGGGGTGGTGCTGCTCTGGCAGATCAAGGCTTTGGGGGAATCCTTTAGCATGAAACTGCTCCCGGCAATGCGGGCCGAAAGGTTGTGGGGCAAGCCGTCTTTGATCGATTCGGGAATCGTGAATCGGAAACTGTGTTTGCCGTTGCCTTTGCCCGCATCGAGCAAATCCTGCCGAAAATCGCCCGCCAGCAGCGTCCCAATCACGTTGGGCCCGTCCAGAATATCGACGGAAAAGGCAGTGTTGGGTTTGCTGCGATCCCAGGCCCAGCCCCGGAAAGAACCGCAGTCGGCGCCGTTGACAAAACCGTCGAAGCTACCCGTGGCGGTGGGCGCGGTGATGGTGATGGTGGCCGAACCGGGCGGGGCCGGGCAAGCGCTCACGCAGGTGGCCGAATAGACGAGGGTCGCGACAGCGGAAGTGGGCACGTTGATGGTGGTGCCGGTCCCGCTGGTGTTATTGTTGGCCGACCAGTTGAGATCGTTGGCACAACCGCTGATGGTTAGGGTGACAAAAGGCGTATTCTGAATCACGCTCGTATTGGACAGTGTCAGAACGGGCATGGGCGCGACGGAACTTCGGGTGACGGTGGCGGTTCCGCTGACGGTTCCGTTGGCCGGGGCTTCGGCGGTGGCAACACCCAGCAAGGAATAGGTGGTTGTTATGCCGGGGTTGACGGTGAACGTATGGGGCGACGCGGTTATTCCCGTCAGCACAACCGGTGTGGTGCCGTCGGTGTAGGTCAGTGACCAGGGTTGGGTTCCGGTTAAGGCGACGCTGAGCGTGGCGGGTTGACCGGAGCAAAGCGTGGTGCTGCCCGAAAGTGTGGCGCTGGCGGGAAGAGCGGTCACGGTAATGGTGGCCGAACCGGGTGGGGCCGGGCAGGTGCTGACGCAGGTGGCGGAGTAGACCAGGGTGGCAATGGCCGAGGTAGGCGCATTGATGGTGGTTTGGGTTCCGCTGGTATTGTTCGGACCCGTCCAGGTAACCCCGCTGGAACATCCGCTGATGGTCAGTGTCACGTCAGGCGTATTCTGGACGACGCTCGTACTGGAAGGCGTCAGGACGGGGGCTGACGCGACGGAGTTTCGGGTGACGGTGGCGGTTCCGCTGACGGTTCCGTTGGTCGGCGCTTCGGCGGTGGCAACGCCCAGCAAGGAATAGGTGGTGGTGGTACCGGGGTTGACCGTGAACGTATGGGGTGACGTGGTGATGTCGGTAAGCACGACGGGGGTGGAGCCGTCGGTGTAGGTCAGCGACCAGGGGGCGGTTCCGGTCAGATCGACGCTGAGCGTGGCGGGTTGACCAGGGCAGAGGGTGGTGCTGCCCGAAAGTGTGGCGCTGGCGGGATTTGCCACCGTGACAGTTTGACTGGCAATGCCTGAACAAAGCCCGCTGACACCCGTGAGTGAGTACTCCGTCGAAGTAAGAGGGGAAACGGTGATGCTGCTGGTTATTTCACCCGTAGACCAGGTGTAAGAGTTGGCTCCGCTGGCGGTCAGGGTCACACTAGTACCCGGTGTAATAGTCAGGGAGGGGTTTCCGCTGATGGAAACCGATGGCGTGTTGCTGATCTCGACCGAAACCGACATGTTCCGGGTACATTGGTTGGCATTGTCGACGACGGTAAAATACAGCGTATGCGTACGCCCTTCGTCCAGGCTGGTAACGGTAAAGGTGTTGGTTTCCTGATTGTAGGTTCCCCCGGTTTGAGTCATATTCTGATCCTTATACCAGGTCGAACTGACCTGGAAACTGTTGCTGCTCCCGAGTTGCAGGGCGGGTGATATCGAACGGCAACTGGTAAAGTTTTTGACAATCAGGTCGTTGTTGGTTACGTTGGAAATGGGGTTTCCCAGCGGATACTCAATGATCCCATTGTTAACCAGACCGCTGGTATTGGTGTGCGTCGCTACCGTTATCACGGTCATCAAATCACCGTTGGTCAATGTGCCGGTATTGGAAAGACCCGCCCGCAGGCGGAATTCGGCGCAGGAATTGTTGGTAAATGTACCAGTATTGGAAAGACCGACGGAGACGGAGTTGCCAAGTTGGAGCAATCCGTTGTTGGTGACGGTTCCGGCGTTTGAGAAAGGGCTGGTGATATCCTGCACGGTCTTATAACCGTTGACGGTCAGGGTGCTCGAACTGGCCAGGGTCAGTGTAGCCCCCGTTTGAACCTCAATCGAATTCACGACGGCGTTCGTGCTGGCACCGATTATCGGCTGATAAGTGGTTCCGGTCGGGATCACCACATCGTCGGAGGCCGTGGGGACGAGTCCTTTGCTCCAGTTGGATGCCGTCGCCCAGTCGGTGTTAAAGCAACCTCTCCAGTATACACCCTCTGTCGTGATGAGGCTGCCGGTATTGGTCGTAATGGTAAAAGTACCCCCGTTTAAGTTCTGCACCAGACCGGTGTTGGTGGAAATGGAGCTGTTGCCACTGGCCTTTTCAATGATCGCACCACTATTGGTAAAGGTGCGTGCATTCTCAATGATGTTTTGGGTAGTGATCGCCCCTCCGCAGCCGTTGGCAAACGTAGCGTCGTTTCGAATACCCGTAAAACCCGTCGAAGCTCCGATGTTGATGAGGGCCACGTTCGTAAATGTCCCACCGCTGTTCTTTATTCCGTTGTAGGTTGAGCGATCAAGCTGAATGCTTCCCCCGGTATTGTTGTTGAAGATGGCACTATTATATAAACCCGAGTTTCCTATTTCAAACGAACCACCAATAATAAGGGTGGCCGCATTGTTGAATGTACCGGAGTTGTTGTTTAAACCGTACGTTTTTGATCGGTCAATCCGAATAATTCCTCCAGCGTTATTGTTGAATGTGCTCTGATTGTCAAGACCGTATGCGTTCTTTGATGCAATCGATCCGATTGTGATAGTGGCGGCATTGGTAAACGTTCCGGGGGACATATTTTGTAAGCCAACCGATTCGGTTCGATCGATCTGAATACTTCCCCCTGCATCATTGATGAAAGTCCCCTGGAAATTGCCTATGCCATTTACACCGGCTGAGGCCTCGACAGCGGCACCAATCGTGATGGCAGCCGCATTGGTAAACGTTCCTGATTCATTATATAAACCGTACGTTCCTGCTCGGTCAATCTGGATGATTCCCCCCGTATTGTTGTTAAACGTACTCTCATTACTAATGCCATATGTGCCAGTCGATGCCAACGAACCGATACTGATTGTCGCCGTATTGGTGAAGGTGCCAGCTTCGTTGAGCAACCCATACGTTGCCATTCGGTCGATCTGGATGCGGCCCGTATTGGTGAAGGTCGCTTTGTTATACAGACCAAACGTGCTGGTCGAAGCCAGAGATCCGAGGGTAACCGTACCAGCATTGGTCACCGTGCCGACTTCGTTGTAGAAGGAATAGGTTTCGATTCGATCGATCTGAAGGGAGGCCCCGCTATTATTGTTGAAACTACCCCTGTTGACCAACCCATAAATACCCGCGTTGGCGGTATTCCCAAGGATTAGTTGCCCATTGTTCTGGACCGTTCCATCGTTGTAGAAAGCCATGACGTAGGACCTCCCGCCCTCCAGGATCAGAAATCTTGAGTTGTTGATGGTCAGGCTGCCTCCGCTGGCAATCGTCAGCGAAGCCCCGTTCTGAATCTCCACCGATTTGGCCACGGCCAGGGTTCCGTTTCCGATCTGGGGTGAACGGGTGACGTTGGGAATGATCACGTCGAGCGTCGTTGTAGGAACCCCGTCCGACCAGTTTCCGGCGGTCGCCCAGTCGGAACTGGTGCTGCCGGTCCAGGTGGTTTGGGTTGGCGTCGGCGGGTTGGAAAAGGCGGGTTGGGTGGTTACTACGGCCCACAACAGAAGCAGGACCGTCGCCCGGCATAAACCCGGAAGGAGATGAATAGGGTGGTAGGACAGAGGCATACAAATAAGAATTGAACGTTAGAAATGAAAGGCGGTTTTCAAAACCGGTACCGGTTTTCGGGTGATGAGATCGCTTGCGGGTTGCTGGTGCAGGAACAGATAGCGGTCAATATGACCCGAGGCATCGAAGTGGCAACACAGGTTCAGCAGTAAATCAGTTTGTCGGCCATTCCGCAGCATTAGGTGGGCGGTGCAGTAGGAGACGACATAGACCCCGGTTTTCTCCCAAAGGGGGACGGGTTCCGTAATCTGAATCGGCAGGCTCGTCAAATCCGTCAGGTACATTCGCTCTGCCCCGACCTGCTTCCGCCATTGTTGCCAGCCCGCCAGCACCGCCGGTTTGCCGTGCCAGACCACTTGCCCGTCGGGCGTAATGAATTCAACGCTGTCGGTCAGCATTTGCCCCCAGGCTTCGGTATCGAAGTCGGCCTGGTAGGAAAGGGCTTTCTGGGTAAGGACGAGGTAGGCCGGAGCCGCCGTTTCGTAGCCGTCAGGAAGGCCATTGGAGGAAGGGGGCGCACAGGCCAGATTCAGGACTAGCAGCAGGACGAGGACAGGTTTCATAAACCGGATTTTGGTTACAAAATTGCTACCCTACCCGGCAATGGCTGTTGGTGTATTAGCCCAAAAAGTTAGTGTATTGTGTCAAAAAGTTAGTGTATTGTGTCAGCAGAGGGCAAAACGGACTGATCCAGGCCCACTTTGTGCAGAACGGCCCGAAACCGGGGCGTATTCTGTACAAACCGGAATAAGGGCGATACTTTCAGATAATTGGGAAGGGAGCCTCCATTGGCTCCTTTTTCGAGAAAAATCAGGCAGTGGTTTGCGTCGCCCAGCCCGGCGTAGAGAACGGCCCGATTGGAATAATTGCTTTCATCGTCCGGCAGGGAAGTCAGCAGAGACCGGGCCGCAGCGGGTTGCTTCATGCGGGCTTTTACATACGCGATATAAACCAGAAATGGATTGGCATCGGGGTTGAGCTGCTGCCCCTTTTCCAGTTCACGGAGGGCTTCGGGAAACCGGTTCTGATTGATATAATAAAACGCGGTGCTCCAGTACCAGGCATATACCGTACCGTGCAACCGCTGCCCTTCCTGCATGACCTGTCGGGCTTCTTCAAACCGTCCGGCGTAGGTCAGGTTACCCAGATGACCGATCATGATCACCGGAAACAGCGGATCGATGTGCAGGGCTTTAGTGCTGTACTGAATGGCCTGATCGGTTTCGCCTACGGAGCGAAGCATGAGGCTGTACCAGTAATTGTTCAGGGCATTGTTGGGCTGATAGCGAAGCGCAATCCGCATGGTGGTGAGGGCTTGTTCCCACTTGTTCTGGCGCTGATAAAATTTGGCCAGCATGGCGAAGGCGTTCGCATTTTCGGGATCGAGCCGGATGGCGGTGAGGGCATTTTTTTCGGCCAGTTTCAGGCTGCTGTCGGCGTCAGTATATCCTTCCTCGATGTTTAGAAAATACACCTGCGCCTTGCTGGCGTAAGCTTCCGCAAAACCGGAATCCAGGGCAATGGCCCGGTCCAGACTGATCAGGCTATTGGCCAGCCCTTCTTTGGTTCGGGCCCGCAGGAAGTGTTGTCCTTTGAGGTATTCGGTATACGCGGCTGGCTGTCGGGAGGGAGCTTTATCCATTTTCTGCCGGATGGCACTGCTGAGCTGCTGGTCCAATTCCCCCGCAATGGTTTTGGCAACGGTGCTGGTAAACGTCCACAGGTCTTTCGTTTCTCCTTCGTACGTTTTGATCCAGACGGTCTGGTTTTCTTCCGCTTTAATCAGCTCGACCGATAGTTTGATGCGGTTGCCCGACTGGAGTGCGCTGCCTTCGAGCAGGTACACCACGCCGAGTTCACGGGCAATCTGCGGTACGGTTTTGGCCGTTCCTTCGTACGCCCGCGTGGACGTTCGGGAAATTACTTTGATGCGGGGCAAATAAGCCAAAACAGCCTGCACTTCCTCCCGAACCCCCTCGCTGAAGTACTGGGTTTCGGGTGTTCCCAGATTCTGGAAGGGCAAAATGGCAATCGAACTGTTAAATTCCGTTTCAGTTTGATTTTTAACAGGTTGCCGGCCGAATAGTACCCCAATGTACAGGCCCAGACTTGTTAACGCCACCGGGGCCAGCGCCATAAAGAGGTAACGGTTTCTGGACCGGTTTTTAAAAACCGTTGCGGATTGCCGGGGTGGTTGAGGAACAAGCTCGGGTTCCATGGCGATGTCGACCCGTTCGGGTGCCACAGTTGTAGTCTCTGCCGGGAGCTTCCGAAATTCGGACGGACTGGCCCCGAAGGATTCGGTAAAATACTTGCTGAAATTCTGGGGATTTGGAATTCCAACCAATTCGCCAATTTCCACACTGCGTAATTCACTGGTTTTGAGGAGGGTCCGGGCTTTTTCCAGCCGAAACTGGCGAATGTACAGCGTAACGGACAAATTCGTTTCTTCTTTAACTAGCCGGTGCAAACTGGAGCGACTTACGCCCAGTTCCCGGCAAATGGTTTCAATGGAAAGCGACGGATCTGCCAGGTTGCGTTCAATGAGTGAGTCCAGTCTTGAACGGAATGAATCGCCAGAATTCATCTTGAGTTAGGCCGAGCAATCGGTGGGGCCGATCGGTGATTTTAGGGTTACGGTTGGTAAAAATACAAATAAGACTCGGTTGAGAATTGCATTACGGGTTCATTTCGGAGAATTTATTGGAAATTAATCCAAACAAGCACTACGGGTATTCCGCCAGATTGCATTGACGGAGAATCTCGATAAAGCGGGGGTCGCGGTGGAGGAACGCAAAGAAAGGTGCGACTTTCAGGTAATCCGGCGCGAGTTTGTGGTCAATTGAGAGTTGCAGGTATTTCAGGCAGTTGTCGGAGTCTTCCAAACCCGCATATGCATACGCCAGATCGTGATAGGTATCGATCGTGGGAGCAACGGTTTTCAGTTCGGTTTCAAAGCGGTTTTTCGGAAGTACCCGCGCCCGGAGGTACAACCGGTAATAATCTAACGTTTTGGCGGAATGACTCAGGGAATCGGAAATCCGCATTGCGGCTACGGCCTGCGGATATTCGCGCCGGTTCAGGTGGTAAAAAGACCGGGCGTAATGATACATGTAGGCATCATCAAACAGGGGTTCGCCATCCTGAATCGCCTTTCGGGCCAGCTCGTAGCGCCCCGCGTTGGCGTAGGTGCTGATCAGCCCGATCAGGGCGGCCGGGTAAAGCGGGTTGAGTGCCACCGCTTTGGCTTCATATTGAATGGCCTGGTCGAACCGCCCGATCGATCGCAGAGTAATGCCGTACCAGAAATTGATCTGTGCATCGTTGGGGCTGTATTTCAGGGCAATCCGAAACGTAGTCAGCGCCTGATCCCACTTGTACTGCAAGCGGTACAGATTGGCCAATACACCGTAGGCCGTCCCATTGGTACCATCAAGCCGAATGGCGTTCAGGGCATCATTTTCGGCCAGTTTGAATCCGGTTTTCTTATCCAGTACTTTGAAATCTCCCATAATCAGGTAAGCCGAAGCCCGGGCGGCATACGCATCGGCAAAGCTGGAATCCAACGCAATGGCCCGGTTGAGCAGCGTAACACTGGCGCGGAGTTTGTCGCCGGTGCGGGCCAGCACCAACTGTTTGCCTTTGATGTATTCCTGATACGCTGCCAGATTGTGAGTAGGCAATCGTTTGAGCGGGGCCGCCTGACCTGGATTGAGTCGGGGAGTGAGTTGCCGGGCGATGTCCCGAACAACCTGGTCCGTTAAGCTAAAGAGTTCGCTGTAAGCTGCCCGGTAGGTTTTGCCCCACAGGCGGATATCCTCCTGCGTGTTGATGAGTTCGACCTTGATCTGAATCTGTTCGCCGGTTTTCAATACGCTGCCTTTCAGGATGTTGGTGACGCGCAGTTCGTCGCCAATTTGCCAGATGCTTTTTTTAGTGTCTCTGTATTGATCCGAAGACGAACGGGCAATCACCTTCAGGTTTTGGATGAGCGAAATCGAGGTGTGCACATCGTCCATGATGCCGTCGCAGGCCGGGCTGCTGTCGGCCGCTCCCAGGTTCGTAAACGGCAAAACCGCCAGCGAATGGCGGGCGGTTTGGGCTGACGGGCTAAGGGAACGGGTTTGATACCAGACAAAAAGGCCTGCGCCGATGATCACTGCCAGAGTAGCCGCCAGACCGGCAAACACCAACCGGCGTCGGTTTTTAAACCGGGGTTGACCGGCGGTTTCCTCAGCGGGTTGATCCTCAACGGACAGGTCCGGTAATTCCGGCTCGGCCGAAACCGCACCCGAGTTCGCTTCGTCTTCCGACGACTGCAACCGCTGTTTCCGAAATTCCGTGGGGCTTAGCTTGAACTCGTCGATGAAGTAACTGCTGAAATTTTGCGGGTTGGTTATCCCGACCAAATCGCCGATTTCAGCAATGCGCAGGCTGGACGAAGTCAGTAACTGGCGGGCTTTCAGTAGCCGCCGTTTGCGGATGTATAGAGTGGTCGAAAGATCGGTTTGTTCCTTGAGGGTTCGGTGCAACTGGGAGCGGCTGATGCCCAGACTTTGGCAGATGGTTTCAACGGTGAACGAAGAGTTGTCGAGGTTATCGTCAATCAGCCGGTTTAATTTTTCGACAAATGCTTTTTCAGAAGTTACCATCAAGACATCCCCTAATACAATTTGTAAATATATTCTTTTGTTAGTAACATAAACAGCGTTTCTGTTGAGTAAAAATCGGCAAACTCCCCATCAAGGACCTGATTTTGTCTGGTATTTCTTCATTTTATCGATTCGTTCATATCGCAGTTCATTCAATAGGCGGGCATTGGCAATGTGCCAGACCAATTTCTCATTCATAATGTTGGCGGTTATCGACTGATTACCGGTTGCTAAATAGTCGCTCACTCTAGTTCTTACTTTTTGATTAATAGCGGTTTATGTTAATGAGCCGTGGAGATTTTTCTCTGGCTCCTTATTGTGCTGGCGGTTTCGGCCGGGTTGCCGTACGGGCCGAATAAAATCAACCAGCTTCGCCGGATTTAGCCAAAACCCGCACCCAGCTTTCCCTCGCCCGGCAATACGCCGACGGTCCCGTGATTGTCGCTAAAGCGCTGAAAGACGATGGCGGTGTGGCGGTTTCGAATTGGTAGTACGGTGTCATCAACAAACACGAAGGAATATTTGACGAAGCCCTCCCGCATTTTATCCGCTACATTTCCTGTTTCCGGGTTGTTTTTTGGTGGTATATTTACCGATGAAAATAGGTTGATAAGGAGTTGATCCGATTGAAAGTTATCAAGGAAACACTGTATAAATTAATTGGGGGGCCGGTCGAGTTTACACTCGAAGTGCGCATTTTCAACGCCATCTGCATGTTGGTTGTGTTGAACATGGGCTACAACATCCCGTTCAGCTTCATTGTCGGGATTCCCGAAACCGGATGGATCTGTACGCTGCTTTTTTTGTTCGGCGGATATGTCTATTACCTCTCCCGAATCCGGAAAAAGTTTGTAACAGCCATCACCATCTCCGGAATCGTGGTGACCGTTCTGTTTGCGGTCAATTATTTTTTCAATTCGGGAATGGTAGGTGCCTCCCTGCTCAGTTTCACCATTACGCTGTTTTTGCTTCTGATTGCCGGGCCATCCCGACACGCCTTGTTTTGGGTTACGTTCAACCTGATTGTTGTCGTTACGCTCTTAACGGTCGAGTACCTTTATCCGGAACTTGTGGTGGAAAGATACCCGAGTCGGTTGTCGCAAACCAGCGATCTGGCATCGACTTACATCACCAACGGACTTTTTCTGTATTTGGGAACGCGGTTTTTTACCAGTGCCTATAAGAAAGAACAAAAGCGGATCGAGGAGCGGTCGGTCGTGCTGGAACGGCTGAATGAGGAGAAAAACAAGCTATTTTCCATCGTTTCGCACGATTTGCGATCGCCCCTGGCGTCGGTTCAGCAATATTTCGAAATTCTGAAAGAAGTAGATCTGGAGTCCGAAGAGCGGAAAAAGATCGAATCGGAACTGCTCAGCAGTATCAATTACACCCAGGACATGCTGTTCAATCTGTTGTCGTGGTCGAGTACGCAGCTGAAAGGTACAATGGTTTCGCTGGCTCCGGTAAACGTCTTTCTCTGCTTGAAACCGGTGATCGAAATTTATAAACCGCTCGCGGCCAAAAAGGAAATTCAGCTGGATTTCCGGGTTGATCCCGCTCAGGAGGTTCTGGCGGATGCTGCCATGCTCCAGTTGATCGTTCGGAATCTGGTCGGCAATGCGATTAAGTTTACAAACATCGGCGGTGTGGTCACAGTTGGGGCGGTTTTGGAAGGGAAAAAATGCCTGATTACCGTTAAAGACAACGGTCGGGGGATTCAGAAGGAACAAATCACCGCCATTTTCTCGCTCAAAGCCCAACCAACTTTTGGCACCAACAAGGAGCGGGGCGTTGGGCTGGGCCTTTTCCTGTGTAAAGAATACACCGAAGCCCAGCACGGAACAATCTGGCTGGAAAGCAGTCCGGATATGGGTACGACTTTCTTTTTGTTGCTGCCGGTTTTATAAGAAGGTCACAGATTTTTAATGAAGCAAACGATCCGGTTTACTTCTTCAAAACCGGTTTTCAGGTGAAAATCAATGCTGGCCGAGTTCGTCAACTCGGTATCCGAAGCAAATTGCCGGCATCCTTTCTGCCGTCCCCATTCTTCACCGAGCTGGACCAGTTTTGTACCAATTCCGTGGTTTTGATAGGCCGGTTTTACGTACAGCGCTTCGAGGTAGGCAACAGGAGAATCGGCCGCTCCTTCCACGTAATCATGTCGAATCGTTAGGTGAATAAACGCAACGTAGGCATCGTTTACCTGGGCGAGATAGCAAATGTCAGTTGCTGAATCCAGGATCGTTTGGCTGTTTTCGTATTCTTCCTCGAAATTACAATCGGGCCACAGTTCCAGAACGAGTTCCGTAAACGGGCTGATCGAGGCTGTGGAAAGGGGGACTATTGTTAGTTCGAAATTTTGATTCGTTGCCATTCCAGATCGATTACCGCGTCCGAATCACCCCCAGTTTTTTCAGCAGATCCGCACGGCTGTTGTTGGGAACCGAAATGGGCGTAGGGTGGTGGCGCATGAACAATTGATTTTGCTCCATCCGTTCAATATGGTTCAGGTTGACCAGCAACGAGCGCGACAACCGGTAAAAATGGGAGAGCGGGAAATACTGCGCCAGATACCCCAGATTCATCGACAACAGATGCGGTTTTTCCGCATCAAGCATGAACACCTTCACGTAAGCTCCTTCGGCCAGGAGGTAAAGAACATCTTTTTTTGCAACCTGTTCATAGCCCTTATTGATCGGTAAAAACAAACTTTCGGCGTATTCCTGGTGATTCGTTTGCCGCCCGCCCATTGCCCGATTGCAGTACGCCAGCTCAATCTGAAAGACGATTTCGTTCTGGTGAAACGGTTTGATCAGGTAAGCCGCCGGATTGGTTTCCCGCGCCCGCTGGAAGGTGGGAACTTCCGAATTCGCAGTCAGGTAAATGATCGGCATCCGGTGAATGGCCAGCATATCCCGGGCCGTGGTAATGCCATCCGCCGTCGATCGTTCGAGGTTAATATCGATCAGCGCCATATCCGGTTTTTGCCGCCGAACGGCCGCCATTGCTTCCTGGTAATTCCGGGCAATCGTTGGGACCCGGTGACCGGCGCTTTCCAGGGCATCTTTCAAATCGGTTGCCGTCAATAAATCGTCTTCTATAATCAGAATTTGTAGGGATTCCATGAACATTACATTTTAAACTGCATTTCAAACCGGACACCATCCCGGGAACTGAATCGCCCGACGGCGTCCAGCTGGTTGACCTGAATCTGAATCAGCCGCATGCCAAACGTCTTTCGCAGGTTTGGACTGTCGTCACCGATCAAGGAAGGCGGCAATCCCGGCCCGTTGTCGGCGATGGTCAGTTTCAGCAAATCGTTATGCTTCTCGCCGGTTATTTGAAAAACCGGATCCGGGTGATCCGGGAAAGCGTATTTGCAGGCATTGGTCGTTAATTCGTTCACAATCAAGCCTAATGATAACGCGTCATTGGCCGGTAATTCAATGGGGGCCAGATCAAAAACCGTACGGATTTCGGAGTAGCCAAAAGTTCGGATGACGCTGGTGATCAGTTCCTGAATAAATTCATCTAGATTGACCGTCACCAGACCATCGCCGTCGTACAGTCGGCGGTGGAGAATAGCCATCGCCTGCACCCGAAACTGACTTTCTTCGACGGCTTTCCGGGCGGTTTCGTCAACGAGTTGCCGCGATTGCAGGTTGAGCAAACTCGACACTACCTGAAGGTTGTTTTTTACCCGGTGATTCTGTTCTTTCACCAGTTCGGCATTCCGGAGGCTGATGCGCCGGTTTTTGCGGTAAAGAATAAAAAACACGGTACTCATAATGGCGGAAACCAATAAAAGGGCCGAAACCGCCCAGATCAGGCGTTGCTGGATACGGAGCGTTTCCGAGCGCAACGCCAAATCGTTCTTCTGGGCTTTCAGGAGCGCGTCTTTCTGTTCGGCCTTGAACTCCATATTCAGCCGGGAAACCGCCCCATTCCGTTCGATGATGAAGTTGTTGCGTTCGATTTCCCGAAGTTTTTCACTGTATTCCAGCGCTTTTTTCCAATTCCCTTTTAAGTGGTAATACGAGTAATAAAGATTTTCAAAGTAAGTCCTGACGAAATAATCGTTGAATGGGCTGCGATCGTAGATTTGCTGTGCCTGAGTAAGAAAAGACCAGGCTTTTTGGGGTTGCCTGACCAGCAGGTAACAATCTGCCAGTTCCATCAGCAATTTCATTTTTTGCCCTTCTTCTTTTTGTATCGTTGCCAGTCTCAGCGCATTGGAGAAATAGGTAATTGCTGCTTCAGGCTTTTTCGAAACTTTAAGCAAGTAGCCAATGCCAATCATATTCTCGACGATGCTATTGGTGTCTTTGTGTTTAGAAAGCAGGGGCGAAAGTTTCTTTAAATAGTAGAGGGCACTGTCCAATCGAGGTTTGGGTAAATGGGGTCTATTCCCATTTTCCGACCAATCTTTTGTGTGAAAATTAGAAAAAGCGCCAAGCACACGCACCCAGGCTTTGTATGAATTCAGCCGTTGGGCAATTCCCTGCGCCAGCAGTATATACCGGCGGGACTCGTCATACGAATGCTGTGATTCATAGATTCGAACGTATAATCGACACAGCTCAAACGAATCTCCGCGTTTTTCAAGGATTTTCAATGATTTCAGGTACCAGCGATGAGCGGCTACTTTATCTCCGGACCCGGAATAGGTCTTTCCATACAGGTAGTAGGCTTCCGCCAGCAGTAACGAATCGTGCTTCGCGATGGCTTCCCGGTATACCGTATCCGCATACAGGAGTTTGTGGGGCTGGAGTTTGAGGTACTGCGGTTTTTGCGCCAGACCGGTCTGGAGTTTCGCCACCAGCGTGAAAAGCAGCAGAAAACGATAAGCGCGCCAACTGATCCAGGAAAAGATCTTCCACGTTTTAAGACCGAAAACGTTTTGAAGCTTCTGCAAAAGCGTCATTGAGCGAATTGGCAAGTTAAAAAGGAAAATCGGCCGTTTCGTAAAGTTACCAAAACTTTACAACTGGAAAGTAAGCAAATTTAGAGGCAATCGCTGTCCTTTATGAACTTTCGTCCGCAATTTTTTTACCTTATTTGAATTGTATGAATTGCAGGGACTTCGCTGTAAAAAGTCAAAAACCGCCCAGTGAAACTTGCAAGTCAGTGTGCTAATAGAACGGGAAAGGGAGCAACACGAGGATAAAGCCCCATTTTACTTCCCCGCTTTCCAGTCCGTCAATGCCTGACTGACCTTCAGCGCATAATCCGTCTGAATCACATCGATGCCCATTTGGGCGGCTTTTTTGTATTGATCCGCATTTTCGAAAAAGCCCAATGCATCCGAGAAAACCTGAATGCCCTGCGCGTGGATTTGCTGAATCAGTTCGCGGGTCAGTGACGGCCAGCGCACATCGAAGGCATATGGATGCAGTTTTTCGATCTTCCCCGCCAGTTCTTCCGCATTTTTGAGCGACGGCATCAGTTTCGCCCGTGGTGCAACCTGTTTCAACGAAGCCAGAAAACCGTCGGAACCGTAAAAAACCGCATCGGTCAACAGGTCGAACTCATTGAGTTCATCCACCAGGAGTTGCGGAGCCACGGCTTTGCAATCGACGTACAGATTTACCCGGGCAGGATGACTTGCATTCCAGTCGCGGAGTAGCTGGCAGACCTCGCGGAGCGTTGGAATCCGCTCGTCTTTGAATTTCTCTCCGAAGCCCTTCCCGGCCGAAAGTTGCTTCACTTCGGTCAGCGTCAGATTTTGAACGGGGCCAAAACCGCTCGTCGTTCGGTCGAGATTGCCGTCGTGGAGAATCACCAAATGACCGTCTTTGGTCGTTCGGACGTCGATTTCGATGTACTTGACGGGCATTTCCAAAACCGCCTTGAATGTGGCTATTGTATTTTCCGGCGCAGTTGGTGTGGTGCCCCGGTGGGCGGAAATGAAGGGTTGGGCACACATTGTCCCGATTGATAAAAGCCAAAGCAGGCAGCTAACGTGGATTTTCATGGCAATCATTTCACAATCTTCAATTCATCTTTCACCTTTCCATCCTTGTCGAAGCTCTTGTAAACCAGCGTCTTTCCGTCGATTTTCAGGTGCTGGTACAAGGGCCCGTTCTTGTGTCGAATCACGGCGTACTTTTCATCCGGCCATACTTCGTGTTCACTCGGAATACCAATCGAAATCGTATAAATCGTGCCCTGAGCGGGGGAGGAGACCGGTTTTTCGGCAAACATCGGTTTGGTGCGCTGGTAATAATGCACGTGGCCGCTCATGACCATATCGACGTGGTATTTGTCAAATAGGCTGCACCATTCCCGGCGGATGTCTTTGTAATCTTCCTCAAAATTGTAGGGTGGAAAGTGGAAAAACGCCAACTTCCAGTCAGCTTTCGAATTCGCCAGTTGCTCTCTGATCCAGGCGGTTTGCGCTTCAATGGGCGAGGTCGCATCGATCATCAGAAAGAGGGCGTTTTGGTACGTGAACGCATACGTTTGTTCGGACGGAACATCCTGCGATTTGGGTCCGTTTTTCGGTAAACTGAACATTTCCTGGTACATCCAGGCACCCAGGCCGTCCTGACTGTCGTGGTTGCCGGGAATGGGCATAAGCGGTTTTTGCCGGAAAATCCCGCCGGAATACTGCCAGAGTTCGTCCCATTCGTTGCGGTGCAAACCAGTACTGACCAGGTCACCCGCAATGGAATAAAACGCGATTTCGGGGTGTCGAACGAGCGTTTTTTGCGCCATGGCTCCCCAATCCGGCGATTTGTGGGTGTCGCCAAACCAGATGAATGAAAAACCGTCTGGCGATGCCGATTGTGTTTGGAATGAACCCACTTCGGACCAATTGCCCGACTTCGAACCGACCCGGTAACCATACGTCTCGCCCGACTTTAGTCCGGTCAGGTTCCCGGTGAACCGATTTGCAAATCGATCATTCTGCAACAATCGGTCCTCCATCCGAAACGCCGTTGCCGTAGTCGTCAACGTATCGGCAGAACCCTTCATCCAATACTGCACCACGCCAGCCGAAACCGTCGAAGCGGTCCGCCATTGGACGTCCATCGTACTCTTCGGATCTCCGCTCCAGGTCAGCAGCATCTGATCCGGTTTGTCGGATGAAGGCGTAGCGGTTTTTCGGAATGCTCCGACCAGATGCGCTTCCCGCGCCCGACCCCGAATGGTTTGAAAGAGCGTTTGCCCGCGCAACGATTCCGGTACTTCGTTCAACGTCAGGTCGCTCCAGTCGTGGTAAGTGAATGCCCCGATCTGCAAGGTGTCCAGGGTTTGGGAGGATGGAAAAACGTCGGAAATCGTTACGTGATCCCCCGGTTTTTGCGGCCCGACGCTGATGAAATACACTGGCCGGTCCTTGTCGAAACCGTTGATTCCCAGTTCTATTTTGCCGGCATCGAACGCTTTCTGCCAGACTTCGTAGGTATATTCCTCGTTTTTAACGACCAGATCGGTTTTTTTGAAACCGCCGTTTTCCAGCCAGAATGGCAGCACTTTCTGTTCCTGATGCCGCATCAGCGAAACTGTTACCGGCACATCGACATCGAAGGTGAGATACTGCGTGCCCAGCACTTTTTTCTCGTCTTCCGTCAGAAAGTTGAGGACGTACGATTGGCTAAGTGTGTCAAGCTGTTCCGGTTTAAGTGTCTGATAAAGTCGGGTTACGGCATCATCCATGACGGTTTTAACGGAGGTAGTGGCTGGCTTGGAATCGGTTCGGCAGGAGGCCAGAAACAGGAAGAACCCCAAACCAAAAAGGAGGAGAAATGAACGTTTCATGGAGGTTGTATAAGGCACTTAAAAAACCGCTGACAGGAAAAACACCGTATCGACGGCTTGGTCCTGTCAGCAGCAAAAGGATAATTTTTAAATCGAACTCGGTTTCAAAAATACTTCGTCATTGTCGGACACGAACATCCGGGTGCTTTCGGTGTAGGTTCCACCGTTCGGATCGGCATATTTCAGGTCAACATAAAATGCGTGATAGCCAGAAGCCGGGAAAGCTTCTGAAACGTCCACTTTTGCTTTGTTTTTGATTCCCAGGCTTTTGCTGGTCCAGGTTTCGTTCCGAAAATCCGTATCGGTTGAATTGGCCGACCAAACGATCACATCAACCAGCGCATCCGAGGTGGTCTTGATCGCAACATCGACGCCTTTTTTCGTGCTGGTTGCATTCCATTTGCAGATCGGGTACGACTTTTTCGCCATTGTCATCCCAAAGAATGCGCCTAATCCTTCGAATGCCGACTTACCATCGCCCAGGCTATGCCCCGCATTGGGTACGTAGTGAATCATATTATCGCCCGGAATATCGTCGTAATAATTTTTGATATTATCCACCACCCAATATTCATCGTTGGTACCCATAATAATCATTTTGGGCATCGTTAAATTCTTGCGGTACGAATACGGATCGACCATCGTATTGATCGCATTTCCACTTTCAGTACGGGCCGCCTGCGGAATACCCAATTTGACATAATCTTCGATCTGAACGCTGTACTCTTTCCACACTTTTACCTGGTAATCGAGACTAACCGGCATGTTTAAAATATCGATAACCATCGGCGCAATGGCCGTTACGCGTTTGTCATTTGCACCGGTTAACCAGGTGGTCCAGCCACGTTTCGAAGCCCCCGAAACCACAAACCGGGTGATGTCGTGTTTCAGTGTCTGCTTCGAAAATTCCTGCACCGCATCCATCGCTTTGACGGCACTTTTCACCATCGGAAACAGCAGCGGCCAGGTATAATCACCGTCTTTTTTGAAATTATGAAGCGTATACGAAATCAGCGCATCTTCCGTCAGGTTATTAAAAAACGGCTGATTGGGCGTCTGGCGCAGCAAGGTAACGATCGCTTTGTTTTTAAGGGCAATTCCAGCCAGCCCCTGAATCACCTTGTCATCTTTGCCTTTGTCGTTCCAGTTTGGCTGTTCGGCTTTGTTGGAACCACCGGTAATGAACAGCAGCGCACCGTCGTACTTGTTCTCTTTCGGAACCAGAACCGTCAATTGATGACGCCAGGTAAATTCCCGCCATTTCTGCGACGTCAGCAGCAAATTATAAGCTTTTACATCACCCATATCGAAGGAATCCTTCAATTCCCATTTGTAGGATTTGTCGTCGTTATTCAGGTAACTCTGGAGTGCCGTTTCGGGAGTTATGGCTTTCTTTTTGGGTGAATCGAACGACAGAAAGGTCAGGGTTAACAAAAAAATAAATGGAGTTACGAATCGTTTCATGGTGGTTTTTAGTCTTTAGTTGTTAGGGGATAATTTTTAGGGTTTTGATGAATGTATTCACTGGTTATTATTCTGGTTTTGGACTTTCTGCTACCATTTTTAAAGCCTGTTCCATGTAAATTTCACCGGTCATTTCGCCTAAACTGGTTCGGCTGATGTAATCGTACCGTTTGAAACTGTTGAAGTCGACTTTGGTCAGCATGTAGCCGAACGCATCGTTGGTTAGTCCGAACAGAAACGGAAATTTCGTATTCATGTGGCGTTTGACGTAAAAACCGATGTTGGGTAATGCTTCGCCCGGAATGCTCAGGATTTGCGCCGGACCGATGTTCAGCAGGTTCAATTGGGCAGTCACTTTGTCGGAACTGTTCAGCTTGTAACCCAGGGGCGAGTTTTTGAGAATGTACTTCATCATGTCCGACTCGATTGGGAACTCGATGGACCGACTCGTGCAGTAGAGCGACGGGTTTTCCAGTACCTTTGCCGGGCCAACAATCCGCAGGGCTTCCTCGCCCAGCAGTTCGCCAATCCGGATGCATTCTTCCCAGGTGTTAGCTTCGGTGCCGCCTTCGCGCCGGACGTCCGCCGTTACCATACCGCCCTGCGCTCCGTTCATGAAAATAGCCATGCCACCGGTTTTTGACTCGATTTTATCGTAGAGCGGACCGCACAAATCCGGGCTTAGAATGCCCCGACCCGAGCCGATGACTTCGGGATGAATGGCGTAATTGACCAACGTAACAATTGGTTTTCCGGTTGCCGAAAGGGCCTGAATGACCCCACAGCGTGGGTCGTATAATTCGTCGGCGTAGTAGTTAAAAGCAATCTTCCCTTTGGCTTCGCCAACTGCAATTTTCAGCGTCGCTGGTTGCAGTTTAGCTACGGCCTCTTCCACCGCTTCGGCAATTTTTTTAACGCATTGATCGAGGTACGGCAAATCGGCCAGGGCTTTTCCCGACTGGTCCGGAAAACCGTACGCATCCGGTCCGCTGTGGGTATGTGTGGCGCCAATCAACACATTGCCGGGTGGAATGCTTTTGATCAATGCCCGCGATTTGTTTCCCAAAACTGATGGCCAGCCCAGGTTATCAACACTGACAATCGCCACCCGGTTTGCTCCCTTTTCCAGCACGAACGCCCGAACGAAAAGATCGCCTTTTTTCTCCGTGGCTTTTTTAGGAGTTCCAATACCGCCCGAAATGGGTAGTAGTGGATTTGGGGTAATAACCCGAAGTGCTGCTCCGGCCCGAAATTGCTGGGCGTGAACGCAATACGTAAACAATGTTAAAACAAAACCAACGAAAAGGGCCTTTTTCATGGAGGTATTTCTACAAGACAAGAGAGTATAGACAAGAGAGTAGAGAACAAATAGCAATCCTCAAGGGTGTTCGTATCTTTTCTCTCTTGTCTATACTCTTTTCTCTCCCATTCAGGCTATCACCACGGTTTCCCGGTTCCCTGCAACACCCACGGTTTCGACCAGGGGCTGTTTTTGCCATCAGCTTCTGAATTGGGCGTCAGTTCCAGGCGGCCCAGGGCGGCATCGGAATTGGCTTTATTCAGGTTGCGTTCGTCGAGCATGTAAAAAAATCGGACGGGCAGTACTTTCCGCTTCGAATTGGGGCCGGTTTTCAAAACCGGGAAACCGGTCCGGCGGTAGTCGAACCAGGCTTCGGTGGCAGCTGTCCAGCTCGCCATCCACTTTTGTTCAACGATTTGCTGCTGCGTTCCGTTGTAGGCAACGCCTTTCTGGGCGATGTATGTCGCATAAGAACCGGAAACACCCCAGGTTTCCAGCGATGCCTTGATGGCGGCTTCGTAACGGGCTTTGGCGTCGCCCGCGGCCCAGCCTTTCTGCGCGGCTTCGGCCAGGATAAAATTCACTTCCGATGCCGACATCAGCCGGGCTTTCAGCAACGGACCTTTGGCCGCCTTGTAAATGTCGTTCAGCCACGAAACGTGCGGATTTTTAGCGGCCTGCTCCGCCGTAGGGCTCAGGTTGTAGGCGGCTCCACCGACGATGGCGGTGGGCAAACCGACGTAATTGGGGTCCGTGTTGACCTCTTTCCCCACCACTTTGTCAGGTGATAGGTAGCGTTTACCATCGACAATCTTGTCGGTTCCGGCGGGCAGTGTGGCATCCACGATCAGCGGGATCTGCACCTTATTGGCCCAAATGGGCAGACGGGGATCACTCACTGCCAACAACGCCTTGACAAATGTATCGCTCATTTTCAGCCGCCGGTAATTACTTTCGCTTACATCGTATGTCGCGTTGGCAGGCCACGAATCGCTGTTGCTGTTACCGGCAAACGCCATGGCAGCGTCATCGGCCGATGCGGTAATGATCGGGTACTGGGCGGCATTGGCGACGATTTTCTCGATACCGGCTTTAGCGACATCCGGTTTTTTCAGCGACAGCCGCATGTAATACCGCAATGCCAGCGAATTGGCCAGTTTTCGCCATTTGGCGGGGTCACCTTTGTAATAGACGTCGGCCGATTCGGCGGTGCTGTTATAGGCGCTTTTGGCTTTTGACAGCAGTGTATTGGCTTTTTCGAGATCGGCCAGAATACCGGTGTAAATGGCTTCCTGCGTATCGTAAACCGGAAAGGTATTTTCTGCCCCACCAGTCGCGCCCTTGAGCGCCTGGCTGTACGGCGCATCACCCCAGAGATCGGTAATGAGCCCAAACACCATCGATTTCATGACCAGCGCAATGCCCTGGTGCAGTTCAAAATTCAGCTCGACCGAGCGGTTGTAGACGTACTGGTTGTTCCGCAGAATGTCGTAATAGCTGCTCCAGCTCTGGCTACCGCCCCAGTCGTATTCATTGTGTGAACCGGCCCAGCCGTCTTTCTGCGTGTGCTGCATGACTCCGGCGATGTCCTGGTACCCCAGATTGACAAACGCTTTTCCGGTTTCGGTCAGAACCGTCGATAACACCAGGTTTGGGTGGGCTGTGGATGGCTCCACGCCATTGGGATTTCGGTTTACCTCCGTCAAATCCCGGCAGGAAAAAACCGTCAGGGCTACGAGGCAAACGAAGGAGATGTATTTAATGGCTGCGATTTTCATAGGATCGAGTAACTTAAAATGTTAAACCAAGACGGAAACCAACCGGAATGACCCAGGGCGTGACATTGTTTCGTTCAATGCCTTGCTTAAACTGAATCCCGGATGCCTGCACCCCCGCTTCGGGCTGAAAAGCCATTTCCGGGTCAATGCCGATTTTGGCGGCCGTCCACAGAATAATGTTCCGGCTATACACCGAAACGTTCGCATTTTGCAGCCCAATACGTTTCACCAGGCCCTGCGGCAACTCATAGCCAAACGACACCTCGCGGAGTTTCAGGAACGACGCATCGAACATGACCGCCCGCGAGAACCCCCAGGAAGTAGCCCCCGCAAAAGGCAGGATCAACGTACCCGGACCACCTAAATTCTCTTTGTAACCCGTTGGCTTTCCGGTTTCATCATAGCCCGTTGCCAGCACGCCCGGAATGAAGACCCCGCCGTGGGGCAAGGTATACGGACCGTATTTGAACGGATACCCGCCGTAGTCAGGGGTTGGTCCGCCCACAAGGGGGAAATTGTTTCCGTTGATCAGGATCATCTTGTCCTGATTGGCCACTAAATAATTACGTAACGCATCGCCGGTCAGGCCGTTGGGGTTGATCAGTTTATCCAGAAATAACTGCGAACGCCCGTCTTCTTCGCCGTACCGGTAGGTTTGCGAGACAAAATCCCCGCCGTTCCGCCAGTCGAAGGTCATGTTCAGGCTGAAACCGCGGTAGGTAAGCGACGTTTGGGCGCCCAGAATAAACCGGGGGTTGAAATTACCGATTTTGTTCTTCGTATTGATGGCATCGATGGCCTGCCATTTCCCGGTCTGGTCGAGAATCGGATAGCCGTAATAGGGCGAATTCTTATCTTCGACCGTCACGACTTTGGAATCGTAGATATCGCCGATTTCATCGCCTACATACGTCCAGGCCCCGCCTTTGGCATCGGTCCAAAGGGTGAAATAGGGAATGTCGTCGGCCAGTCGTTTGATGGTTGTGCGGTTGCGCGTCAGGTTGGCATTCACATCCAGTCGCCAGCCATTTTTTTCGAGCGGGGTGCCGCCCAGCGAAAATTCAAATCCTTTGCTGACCAGCAAACCGGCGTTGATGTTCTTGGACGTAAAACCGGATGAAGGTGGGAGAAGCGAGCTCAGAATCTGGTTGCGGTTTTCCGAATTGTAATACGTGGCGCTGGCCCGCAGGCGGTTTCGGAACAGATTCAGGTCCAGCCCAAATTCTTTTGACGTGGCAATTTCCGGTTTTAGACTCGAATTCAGCAAGATTCCCGGTACGTTCAGGCGCGGAATGCCGTCCCAGGTTCCGGCGTTTTCGAGGGTGCTGAGCAGGGCATACGGATTAGCGTCGTTCCCCACCTGCGCAACCCCGGCCCGGAGTTTCAGCATACTGATGGCGTTGGAAACCGGCAGCATTTCGTTCAGCAACACACTCAGCGAAGCCGAGGGGTAAAAATAGGAACGGTTGGAAGCCGGAAGCGTACTCGACCAGTCGTTTCGGGCGGTCAGGTCCAGGTAAACCATGTCCTTGAAACTCAGGTTGGCCAGCGCATACAGGCTGTAAATAACCCGTTCATACCGGGTACTGTTGAAGTCGAGGTTGGCCGGGGCAATGTTCTGAATCGTGAACACACCCGGCACAATCAGACCGGTTCCGGGTCGGCTGGCGGTCGTGAGATTCGAACCTTTCTGGTACCGATAATTTCCACCCACGGAGAACGTTGCGCCGAAATTATTGAACTCTTTTTTGTAAGTACCCAGAAAATCGATGTTGCTTTCAAAGGGTTTGATGTTGATCAACCCGTAGGCTCCGCGCGGGTCGTTGACGTAGCTGTTGGCGATCCTGGTTTCGCGCTCTTCCGAATACGTATCGAGTGAATACCGGCCCATGAAGCTCAGGTCCTTCGTGAGTTGCCAGTCGGCTTTGATGTTGCCGAAAAGCCGGTCGCGGGTAAAACCGTTGTTGATTTCATTCGCCAGAAAATAGGGGTTGTTATACAGTCCGTTGTACGGCGTCCGTTGCTGCAGGCCAACCTGGCCCGGCATCCAGTAATCGCGCAGGTCCCGGATGTCGATGTGGGGTGAAATGTTATACGCAGCCTGCAACGGGTTCGCACCCCGGTTTCCGGCGGGTCGGTTGTTCGAATTATTCCGGCTGATGTCCAGGTTCGTGCTCAGACGCAACTGGTTGCTGAGTTTCACCGATGTGTTCAGATTCAGCGTGTTTTTGAACAGGTCCGAATTTGGAATAATGCCCCGGTTTTGCATGTTCGAATACGAAAGCCGGTAGGTGATCTGGTCGTTGCTGTTGGCAATTGAAATACCGTTGGTGGTAGTAATACCGGTTTGTACAAAATTCCGGACGTTGTTTTTGTGCGACACCAGCGGCATCGGAATCGGTTTCCCGTTGGCGTCGAGCGGGCTGTTCCACTGCACTTCCTCGTATCCCTTGTCCAGAGCCGCGCCGTAGGTCGCGCCAATTTCCTCCTGAATCAGTTTTCCAAACGGATTGGTCAGGGGGTTTTTACTGACCGACACCGGAATGGCCGAATACTGCCCCGGACCAAAACTGGTCTGCCATTTCAGAAATTTATACGGTTGGTCAAAAACCGTGTTGGACGAAATGGTTACCGTCATTTTCTTGACTTTCGAGCCGTTTTTGGTCGTGATCAGCACCACTCCGTTTCCGGCGCGGGTGCCGTACAAAGCCGCGGCACTGGGGCCTTTCAGGATCGAAATGCTTTCGATGTCGTCGGGATTGAGGCCCGAAATGGCGTTGCCGTAATCCACGCGGTTGTCGGTTCCAATCTGGCTGACGTTGTTGAGCGTATTGGCCAGCGGAACGCCGTCGACCACGAACAGCGGCTGGTTGTCGTTACTGAGTGATTTGGCACCCCGGATCACCATGCTGACCGACGAACCGGTTCCGCCGGTTTGGTTGATTGTGACACCGGACACTTTCCCGGCCATGCTGTTCAATACGTTTTCCTGAACAACGCGGGTCAGGTCTTTGCCATCAACTTTGCCGACCGAGTAGCCCAGCGAGCGTTCTTCGCGTTTAATCCCGAGAGCGGTTACGACGGCTTCCTGCAAGGTTTCCGCACTTTCTGTTAGAGTAACATCAACGGTACTGCGGTTCCCGACAACAACTTCCTCGGTTTTGTACCCGATGTATGAAAATACCAACACGGGGTTCGTTCCGCTGACGTCGAGTGAAAACCGCCCGTTGTCGTCGCTGGTGGTTCCGATCTGGGTGTCTTTGATCAGTACGTTGACGCCCGGAAGGGGTGAATTGTCCGTGCCTAGTCTGGTCTTACCACTGATTTTTCGGCCGGATTGGGCCAAAACCGGGGAGAGACAAATCCCCAGCAACCATGTGGTGACAAACAACCATTTGAGTGAATTAATAAACGTTTTTCTCATAGAAATAGGTTGAATTGAATAGTAAGATAGGAAGCCGAAATATAACTATTATAATGCAAAAAGGGTGGAATTTCGTCCACCCTTTTTCTGATAATTGCTTCATTTAGTATGCGGTATGCGGTTTTCAGTTTACGGTTGCCTGCAAGACTAACGCGAGATTGCTTAAATGAATTAGCTACCGGAAACCGACAACTGTAAACCGAAAACCGTAAAGCTTACCACGGCTTGCCGGTTCCCTGAATCAGCCACGGTTTCGACCAGGGGCTGTTTTTGCCCTGTGCCTGTGAGTAGGATGTGGTTTCCAGCTTATCCGCAGCTGCCGTCGCGTTTTTGGCGTTGATGTTCATTTCGTCTTTCATGTAGTAGAAACGAACCGGCAAAACCGCCCGTTTGGCCGCGGGGCCCGCTTTCAATTCCGGAAAACCGGTCCGGCGGTAGTCAAACCAGGCTTCGGTAGCGGCTGTCCAGCTGGCAATCCATTTTTGCTGGATCACCTGCTTGATCGTTTTGTCGAAAGCAACCCCCGGATTGGTGATGTACGTAGCGTATGCGCTACCCACCGTCCAGGTATTGAGCGACGCTTTGATTCCGGCTTCGTAATGCGTTTTGGCATCGCCAGCAGCCCAGCCTTTCAACGCTGCTTCGGCCAGAATGAAGTGAACTTCAGCGGCCGAAACCAGTCGCGCCTTCAACAGTGGGCCTTTGGCCGCTTTGTAGATATCGTTCAGGAACGATACGTGCGGATTGTAGGACGTCTGACCCGGCGTTGGGTTCAGGTTATAAGCCGACGGCAGCGCCGAAACACTCGGTGGCAGACCCACATAATCCGGATCGGTATCGATGACGGTCGTTCCCACTTTATCCGGTGACAAATACCGCTTTCCGCTAACGATTTTGTCGGTACCTGCCGGTAACGTTGCGTCAACAACCAGCGGAATTTCAACCTTGTTCGCCCAGATCGCCAGACGGGGATCTTTCAGCGCCTGTAAGGCTTTTACGAAAGGAGCGCTCATTTTGATCCGGCGGTAGTTGCTGCCACTGACGTCATAAACGGAGTTGGCGGGCCATGACGTGCCGTCGCTCGTTCCGGGGAAACTCATGGTTGCGTCTTCAGTTTCGACTGAAATGATCGGATATTGAGCCGCACCCGCCACAATTTTCTCGATACCAGCTTTGGCTACGTCGGCTTTCTTGCTCGAAATCCGCATGTAATACCGCAGCAGGAGTGAGTTCGCCAGTTTCCGCCATTTGGTCGGATCACCTTTGTAATACACGTCAGCTTCGTCAACAATGCTGGTATACTCGGCTTTGGTTTTTGATAACAGCGTGTTCGCTTTTTCCAGGTCGGCAATAATACCCGTATAAATGGCTTCCTGCGAATCGTAGGCTGGCGTAATGTTTTCAACTCCGCCCAATTCGCCTTTTAAGGCAGTCGTATACGGCGCATCGCCATACAGATCCGTGATCAATCCGAATACCATTGACTTCATGACCAGCGAAACCCCCTGATGGAATTCGAGTTTCTGCTCAACCGCCCGGTCATACAGCAACTGGTTGTTCCGCAGAATGTCGTAATAACCGCTCCAGCTTTGTCCGTCGGTCCAGTCATAGTCGTTGTGGCTGCTCGACCACGCATCTTTCTGCGTGTGCTGCATCACACCGGCGATGTCCATGTAACCTAAGTTGACAAACGCTTTACCGGATTCCGTCAGCACCGACGGCAGCAGCAGGTTGGGGTTCACCGTTTCGGGCGCAACACCGTTCGGGTTTACGTTCAGTTCGGTTAAATCCTTACAGGAAAAGAAGGTAGTTAACAGAGCGACGAAAACGATGGATTTTTTAGATAAGATCTTCATGGGTATGAAGTTTATAATGGCTTAAAAAGTTAAGTTAAGCTTGAAACCGACCGGCATCACCCACGGCATGACGTTGTAACGTTCGATACCTTGTTTGAACTGCGTACCGGCTTGAGCACCCGCCTGGGGCTGGAAAGCCATCTCCGGATCGATACCGATTTTGGCGGCCGTCCACAGGATGATGTTCCGGCTGTATACACCGATCTGCGCGTTCTGAATACCAATTCGCTTGGTGAAGGTATTGGGCAGATCATACGACAGTGATACTTCTCTCAGCTTGATAAACGAGGCATCGAAAAGGGCCGCACGGGTGAAATCCCAGGGATAGTTGTCGCCGTAGGGGATGATTTTCGTTCCCGTTCCGCCCAGGTTTTCCTTGTAACCGGTCACCTTGCCTTCGGCATCGTAAGTTGCAATCACACCGGGGTTAAACACCCCGTACGCGTACGTATTTCCACCGTATTCGAAGGGGAAGCCACCGTAGGCGGCCGTTGGGCCACCCACGATCGGAAAGTGGTTACCCGTAATTTTGATGTATTTGTCCGGATCCGATTTCAGCATGTTCGCCAGCGCATCGCCCGTCAAACCGTTCGGGTTGATCAGTTGATCCAGGAAGCGTTGCGATTTCAAATCCGACTCGCTGTAGCGGTAAGTCTGCGAAACAAAATCACCGCCATTCCGCCAGTCGAACGTCATGTTCAAATGGAAGTTTTTATACGAAATGGACGATTGTAAACCGAGAATGAAATTCGGGTTAAAGTTACCGATCTTGTTTCTGGAGTTACTGGCACTCACGCTCTGCCAGGAGCCGTCCTGGTCCAGAATCGGATAACCGAAATATGGTGAATTCTGGTCGGTTACCGTAACAATCTGCGAGTCATAGATATCTCCAATTTTTTCGCCTACGTACGTCCACGCACCCCCTTTGGCATCCGTCCACAAGGTGTAGAAATCCAGACCTGGCGTCAGTTCTTTGATCGTCGTGACGTTCCGGCTGATATTGGCGTTCAGATCGACTCTCCAGCCGTTTTTCTCAAACGGTGTTCCACCGACGTTGAATTCAAAGCCTTTGCTGACGAGCAAACCGGCATTGATGTTTTTAGAGGTAAAACCCGAAGAAGGCGGCAGTTTGGTCGGGATGATCTGGTTGCGGTTTTCCATCACATAATACGAACCGGAAACCCGCAAACGGTTGCGGAACATGGTCAGATCGGCACCGACTTCGTACGAAGTCGCGATCTCCGGTTTCAAATCCGGCAACAGAATCGAGCCGGATTTGGTCAGACGGGTCAAGCCTTCCCAGGATTCGTAACTTCCCAACGTATTGATCAAACTGTATGGACCTGTATCGTTACCTGATTTTGCAACGTTTCCTCTGATTTTCAACATGTTGACGTTGTTAGACATCGGAATCATTTCGTTGATCAGGAAGCTCAGCGAAGCGGCAGGGTAGAAGTAGGAACGGTTGGCTACCGGCAGGGTACTCGACCAGTCATTCCGAACGGAGGCATCGAGGAAAATCATGTCCTTGTAACCGACTGTCGTCAGGGCATACAAACTATTTACCCCTTTTTGGTTCCAGCTGCTTTCGTACAGGATGTTAGCCGTTGCGATGTTCTGCAGGGTAAACAGACCCGGAATAACCAGACCGGTTCCGTTCTTACTGGCGTTATTTACATCGGTATATTTCTGATACCGCAAGTTTCCACCACCTGAAACGGAAAGACTGAAATCTTTAATGTCTTTTTTGTACGTCAACAGGAAGTCCGCGTTCCGTTCGTAGCGTCCCAGATTCCGGATGCCGTAATAACCGCGTGGTTCACCGGTGTAGCTGTTGGCCATGGTGGTGGTCCGGCTTTCCTGATACGTATCCAGTGCATACCGGAGCATCAGGTTCAGGTCTTTGGTAATCTGCCAGTCGGCTTTCACGTTTCCAAAAAGACGGTCGCGCGTAAAGGCGTTGTTCACTTCATTGGCCAGGAAGTACGGGTTGTTGTAGTTTCCGATGGCCTGTGATTTTTGTTGCAGGCCTTCTTTACCCGGTACCCAGTAGTCTTTCAGTTCATTGATGTCGATGTGGGGAGAAACCGCATACGCCCATTGCAGCGGGTTGGTTCCGCGTTCGCTGGCGGGCCGGTTGTTGGAGTTGTTGCGGCTAAAGTCCAGATTCGTGCTTACCCGCAGTTTGTTGCTCAACTTCACCGATGAGCTCAGGTTCAGGGTATTCCGGAACAGATCCGAGTTCGGGATAATTCCCCGGTTGGTCATGTTCGAGTACGATAAACGGTAGGTCACTAGGTCATTGCTGTTCGAGATCGACACGCCATTGGTGGTCGTAATGCCGGTTCTGACAAAATCCCGGATGTTGTTCGGGTGTGATACCAAATCCGTCGGAATGGATTTGCCACTGGCGTCTTTCGGGCTGTTCCACTGAATGGCTTTGTAACCTTTGTCCAGCTCCGGACCAACACCACCCGCCGATGCTTCGTCGATCATCAGGATTCCACCCGGATACGGGTTGTTGGTAGGAGTGAACGGCAAAATTCCGGTTGCGAATTTCGAGTGCATATCCAGGAATTTGTAGGGCCGGTCAAAAACCGTATTGGAGGTAATATTGACCGTCATCTTTTTCGCTGAGCTACCACTTTTGGTCGTGATCAACACAACGCCGTTTCCGGCGCGTGAACCATACAAAGCGGCTGCACTGGGTCCTTTCAGAATCGAAACGCTTTCTACGTCGTCCGGGTTGATACTGGAAATGGCGTTCCCGTAATCGACGCGGTTGTCATTACCGCTCTGGCTGACATTGTTGAGGGTGTTGGCGATGGGCACACCGTCGACCACAAACAACGGCTGGTTGTCGTTGCTCAACGATTTGGCACCGCGAATAATCATACTCACCGACGAACCGGTTCCGCCCGTCTGGCTGATCGTCACCCCGGCTACTTTACCGGCCATCGAGGTCAGGACGTTTTCCGGTGCGATCCGGCTTACTTCTTTTCCTTCTACTTCACCCACCGCGTAACCCAGCGAGCGTTTCTCGCGTTTGATACCGAGGGCGGTTACGACGGCTTCCTGCAACGTTTCGGCACTTTCTTCCATCGCCAGATCAACGGTGTTGCGGTTTCCCACGGCGATTTCCTGGCTCACGAAACCGATATACGAAAACACCAGCGTCGGATTGTTCCCGCTGATGTCGATGGTGTACCGGCCATTTCCGTCGGTGTTCGAACCGGTCTGCGTACCTTTCAGGACGATGTTAACCCCCGGCAAACCGGCGCCGTCCTTGCTGGACGTTACGCGACCACTGATTTTACGGGTTTGTTTCGCATCGTTTGGTTCGGCTGCACCGGTTTTCTTCCGGATAATGATATTCTTGCTTACCGCCTTGAATTCCAGCGACGATTGTTGTGAAATGCTGGCTAAAATGGTTTGTAAATTTGTGCCATTCTCGATTTTAACACGTTTTTCAAGATCACCTTTCAGGTTGTCTTCGTACAGGAAAACATACCCGGTAGCTTTCGTAATTTTTTCGATGATTTTGCTGATGGATCCTTCCTCCCGGACCAGGGTAATTTTAACGTTTTCCAGATCGATTTCGGGTCGATCGGCCCATGCTGCTGAGAAACATATTCCCGTCAGCAACGCTACTGTAAACAAATGCCTTAGCATTCGTGAAATAATAGAGTTCGAGTTCATAGAAGTATTGATTAGGTAGTAATTATCTGTAGATAAACTGGATTTAATTTAATCCCTTACGCTACTCGTAAGTCAAATTAAGAGGTGTTTTCGTTCATATTCATCTTTTCTCTTTTTAAGATATTGTTAATTCCTGATCACAACGGTTTTTCCATTTATTTGGTAGTGAGCATCAATGGCATAGGTGATGGACTCCAGCATGGATTCGAGACTCTCATTCAGGTGAACACCGGTAAATGAAGTGTTGTAAAGCGCTTTGTTCTCAATAATTATATCGACGTCGTACCATTTTTCAATCGTTCGTTCGACGCTTTCCATGGGCGTATTTTTAAACTGAAGCGAACCGTCCACCCAATTGCCTTCCTGTGCTGCATTTACATCCGTTATTCGGAAGGCTTCGGTGGATTTATTATAGATTAATTTTTGATCTTTTATAAGAATAATCGGACTGGAATGCTGAGCGTTTAATTTCACGCTGACTTTCCCCGTACGAACGGTTATTTCGACCTCATTTTCATCGCCATAATTCTTGACGTTAAAAGAAGTTCCAAGCACTTTTACCCGCAGGTCACCGACCGAAATAACGAACGGTTTTGACTCATCCCGTTCAATGTTAAAAAAGGCTTCGCCCTCGAGTGCAACCGTCCGTACGGCCTGATCGAAGGTTTTTGGAAAACGGAGTTTGGTATCAGAATTCAGCTTGATTAAACTTCCGTCGCTCAATCGAACACTTTTACGTTTCCCCCGCGGTACGTTTTCTTCGTTGGTATGCGGTTGGGCCGTCCGGGCAATTTGAACGTTCTCACTTGCCGTGGCCCGTTCAAGCGGAGCTTTTTTTGACTTGAAATAAAAGAGCGTTCCGATGCTAAACAGCAGCGCAATCAATGCCGCCAGTAACCGAAAATCAGCATAGAATCGATGAGTTGGCCGGGTCGCAAAATTCGTTTGACCAGACGCTGCATTTTCGTCCCGGTTTATGTTCAGTTCAGGTTTATAATTGGTTCGATCCTCTTCAACCAGTTCATTGAAATACTTTTCCAGAACCGATGAATATTGCTCCTGCATTTCATCTTTTCCTAACCCTTCCAATAATTCATCCAATTCTTTCTCCGTCAGCGAATTGCTGATGAGTTTATTTATTAAATATTCGGCGCGGGACCGTACCATTCTATTGGTAGTTTGGTAAGTTGCCTATAATACTGTGACGCTCACGTAAAAGACTATTGCTAAGCGAACTTTTTTTGATGAAAACTACGGGTCTTCTATTTTTCGATCAAAAGCAAAAGCCGCTCAAACTCAGGTCCGAACGGCTCATTGGAAACGAAATCAGGGGAGGGTTATACAGCAACTATAAAGCGGCCAAATCTACCTTTTCACGTAGAAACTGCTTGGCTTTCACTAACTGGTTCTTGACGGTATTTTTAGATATCATCAGCATCTCGGCGATTTCCTGATACGATTTGCCTTCCTCGATGTTCAGGAACAGAATTTGCTTCCGTTTCTCCGACAATAAATTAACGGCTGTATACAGCAACTGGAATTTCATTTCTTTGTCTTCGACCTCCTCATCGCGGGCAGCCGTCATTTTCTCCAGGTACTGCAGTTTGAGCTGGTTATTCTTCTCCACCTTCTTCAGATGATCAAACGCCATGTTGCGCAAACAGGTAAACAGGTACGAGGTAAAATTGAGGGTAGGATTAATTTGTGAGCGCCGATCCCAGATTTTGATGAATACTTCGTGGATCATGTTCTCAGCTTCTTCCTCGTCTTTAAGCAGGGTAATGCCAAATTTAAGGGCCGGTGTCCGGTAGTACTTATATAACTCCGCGAAGGCAGCCTGATCGCCCTGGATCACTCTGCGGAGAATACGTTCATTTAGACAATCCATTGTCGTGGGTGATTAGGAATCAGTTAAAATTACGGGCGGTTGGGTATAAGTATTCCTCTTGAGTATTGACCAAGCAGCTGTTGGGCTGTTGTTAAGCTAAAATTGGTCAAAATTTTTCAAAAAAGCGTCGCAAAATGCGTAAATCTATCCTCAATTTGCGAAATGTGCTTATTGGGTGATTTTATTGGCTTTTCCGTGCTTTATATTCTTTGTATTTACGATTGTATTCTTCAAGCTGTTCGGGTTTGAATCGTTTCTGATATTCCGTTGGTAAATCCAGCCGCTCGGGCTTCAGCGCGGGCGATCGGTCGGTCAACTGGTTCTGACCTTTGGCATTCTGAGTCAGTTCAAAGGAGTCGTAGACCTCGCCGGTTACGGTATACGACTGGTAAGAAAGCTTGACGCCATCGATGGAAATGATCTGGTACAACTGCGTATTCGAACCCGCCCGATCCATCCAGTCCTGGAGACCGATGTCGTACATTTTCGGCCCGCTGACCGACACCACGTAAACCGGGCCGTCGGGGTATTTGCGGCTTTTGCCCAACGGCATGTTCAAGCCGCGTCCGTACGTGTGGTCGTGTCCCTGCAAAACCAGGTCGACGCCGAATTTCTTGTAAATAGGTTCCATTTTGGACCGCCATTCTTCGTTATCCCGTCCGCTTTTGGTTGAATAAATCGGGTGATGGTGCGTCACGATGGTCCAACGATTGGGGTTATTCGTCAAGATTTTCACGAGCCAGTCGGCCTGTTGATCCAAGACCGTCGAATCGAGCAGAGCCGCCTGCGAATCCAGCATGATAAACCGGGTGCCCTGGTAGTCGAGGTAATAAGCGGTTTCCTTCAATTTTTCCGGACCGTTTTCGGGCAGGACAAACGACGGACGCCAGTGTCGCGAAACCTTCCGTTGTTCGTCGTCATCCTTGAAATATTCGTGATTGCCGGGCGTCGCCAGCGTGGGCACCATGCCGTTGATCCAGCCCCCGGCTTCGAACCATTCGCCCCATTGCCAGTCTGCGTTGGAGGTCGTGATCAGATCGCCTGCGTGAACCATCAGAGCGGTTTTGGGCATCGTTGAATAGGCCCCCCGAATGGCTCGCGACCAGAGCGAACGAATGTCGTTTTGCGCATCACCAAAATAAATGAAGGAGAATGGTGCCGGACCATCGCTGGCGGTAGTAAACTGAAACCATTCGGTCCATTCTTTTCCGTTCCCCACGCGGTAGTTGTACTTCGTCGCCGGTTTCAGGTTTTTGAAATGAACCGTGTGGTAGAGTTTCGTCGAGCCGTCGAGCTTGACCGATTGCGTCGTCGCCGGAACCGTGGTGGCTTTTGAAGCAACCTCCGGCGAGGGGTCTGCTTCGGCGATGGAGCCGACAGCATGCGTGACGGTCGAGTCGGTGCGCCAGTTTACGGCCTGCGACGTAGCCGGGTTTTCCTGCCAGCCCAATGTCAACCGGTCCGGATAAGCCGTTGGCAGGTAGGGCTTGTGATCTTGCCCGCACGCGGGATTGAACGTGAGGAAACTCAGGAATAACAGACTGGAAGGAAAGGCAATTGACAAGGGGAATTTCATATAGACTCTATTTTACCACTGGATATACGGCCAAAATTGCCAAAAGGACTATTACCGGTATGTTAAACTTTTGGTTTTCCGGAAACCTGAAATTTGCCGCTGTGCCCCGATAGCCCGGAATCCGGCTTGCTGAGTATACTAAAAAAGACATTCAGACCAAAGAGAAAAGAAGGAAGAGTACTCCATTGATTGTTAGCTAATTGATCGATTCGCTTCTTCTCCGGTCTGACTAAACTTCAGAATGCGTTCCCCGATTTCCATGAACCAGAACCGAACCGTTTACGGTATTGCTGTTTGGCTGCTTTTGGGCCTGATCGGATCGTGTCGACCCGATTCGAAGGTGGAAGAAGATGCGGTTTATCAGGATGCACCGTTCTGGCAGGAGTACCACGAAGCCCACCCGATCAGCTCAGATCCGGACGAAAACCAGGTTCGGAGCGTCGCCATTGATCCGCAAGGGACGGTTTGGGCGGCTACGGCTTCGGGCGTTTTCCGGAAAAAAACCGGTCAGCGCAAGTGGGAGAGCATTATGGCCGAAGCCGACAAAGGTCCGGCTTTCGCCGTTGAGGTCGACCAGGATTCGGCGGTCTGGCTGGGGACCTGGAACGATGTTTACCGGGTTAAAAAGGATAAACTGGAACGCATGACCGGGCCGGTTGCGCCCATTTCGGCCCTTTGCGCGACCCAGGAGGGCGTTTATGCCCTCGGACCCAATGGGAGCTGGCTCCATACGGCTTCGGGCTGGCAGGCTAAAAACTACCCCATCGCCCGTTCCATCCGCGACGTAGTTTCGGATCAAAAAGGGGGTATATGGGTAGCAACGGATGTGGGCTTGTACCACAGCCAGCCGGATTCAACCGAACATTTTTACAAAACCGATCACCTGGTCAGTGCTTATGTGAAAGGAATCGCACTCGACGCCGAGCAAAAGTTGTGGGTTGGAGGATTGGGTGGGGTAACGGTTTTGCATCAGCGTAAAAAAGAAAAAACGTTCCGACCGGAAAACGGTATCCCGTCAAATTTCGTCACATGCGTCAAACAATCGCCCGACAGTTCGATGTGGATTGGCTCGGAGGTGGGCCTCGTACGGTATCGCCCCGACGGCAGTCATTCGTTGCGGTTTAGTCGTCGCTGGCTGCTGGACGATCACGTCAACGACATTGCGTTCGACGCCGGTGGCAATGCCTGGATCGCGACTCCCAGGGGAGTGAGTGCCATTAAAAAACGAAAAATGACGCTCGCACAGAAGCACGATTATTTTTATGATGTGCTCATGAAACGCCACATTCGGGCTCCCTGGATTGCCGGTCAGTGCAAACTCACGACGCCCGGCGATACGGCCACCTTTCAGCCGGAAGACGACGACAACGACGGCGAATACACCGGGAATTACCTGGCCATGGAATGCTTCCGGTACGCAGCCACCAAGAATCCGGATGCGAAGGAAAAAGCCGCCAAAGCCTTCCGGTTTTTGAAATTGCTTCAGGAAGTGACCGATACCGACGGTTTTTTCGCCCGAACGATTGTTCCGGCCAACTGGACGACGGTTCATGACGGAAACCGCACCTTTTCGGAACGCGAAAAAGCCGATGAACTGGTGAAGGAGCCGCGTTTCAAACCGGTCGAAGTCCGGTGGCGAAAATCGAAAGACGGCCAGTGGCTCTGGAAGGGCGACACCAGCAGCGATGAACTTTGCGGCCACATGATTGGCTACTACCTGTATTACGAACTGGTGGCCGATGCCGCCGAGAAAATCGTTGTACGCCAGCACATTGCCCGGATTGTGGATTACCTGATGAAGCACAATTACAACCTGGTGGATGTCGACGGCAAGCCGACGCGCTGGGCGGTTTGGTCACCGGAACAGTTGAATCACGATCCGGAATGGATGCCCGACCGCAGCCAGAATTCGATGGAAATGCTGGCCTTTCTGAAACTGGCTTACCATGTGACTGGGGCAGGAAAATACGAGAAAGAATATCGTCGACTCATCGACCGGGAGCATTACCTCGACAACATGACGCAGATTGCGCGGCAGAATCCGGCCTGGTTTATCTATTTCGACGTCATGTTGCAGGCATACGTCTATCCGATTCTGATCCGGTGCGAAAAAGACCCAAAACTGGTTGCATTTTACGAAAAACACATGGACGGGTGGATGGAACGTCGGCGGAATGACCAAAATCCGCTGGTCAATTTCTTTTACTGTTACGCCCGGAACCGGAAAACGGATTTGGCCGCTTCGGTGGATTTTCTGGTTGATACCCCGCTCGATCTGGTGAACTGGACGGTTGATCACACCAAACGGGAAGATGTCCGAATTTCGCGCGACCCGGTTTTGGATGAATTGCAGGTGAACGAATTGCCGCCCGCCAGCATCCGGACCGTTGTGCGCTGGGACAAAAACCCCTGGGCAGCCATCAACGGCGACCCCGGCATCGAACGCGAACCGGTTTTCTGGCTGCTGCCCTACTGGATGGGGCGGTATTTGAAAATGATCGAATAAGTTTTGAATTATTTAGCGGAGTCGAGCAGAGTAAAAAAAGAGATAAGCGGAGTAAAAAAATCTCTGCGTAACTCCCTTTTCTCCGCTGAACTCCGCGAAACAATTTCTTTAAATCTATGAACAAGCTAAAAGCACTTTTACTGATCACAACGCTTACTACCGCATCCGCGCAGGCGCAGACGACGTATGCCGAAAAGCTCGGCTACCCGAAAGGCAAGAAAATCGTCATTTTTCACGTCGACGACGCCGGGATGTACCTGACTGCCAATCAGGGAACGATCAAATCCATCGAGCAGGGAGTGGCCACCTCCACCAGCATCATGATGCCCTGCGCCTGGTCGGCCAGCTTTATCAAATACGTCCTGAAAAATCCAGCCATCGACGCCGGTATTCACCTGACGCTCACCTCCGAGTGGAAAGATTATCGCTGGTCGCCCCTGGCCGGAATCAAGCAGGTCCCCAGCCTGACCGACAACGAAGGTGCCCTCTGGCCGGAGGTGGCCGATGTGGTGAAGAACGGCAAACCCGACGAACTGGAGACGGAGATGCGGGCGCAGATCGACCGGGCCATCAAAATGGGACTGAAGCCGACGCACCTCGATTCGCACATGGGAACGCTGTTTGCCACCCCGGCTTTTCTGGAAAAATACATCAAAGTCGGCGTTGATTACGGCATTCCGGTCATGTTTCCCGGCGGCAACAATACTTTATTGGTCGACAGCGAAATTCAGCCGGTGATCGACAAACTGAAAGCGGAAGGCAAGTACAGGGAAGGCATGAACTTGCCTATTCCGGAATCGCTGAAACAGGCCCCGGCCATTGGCGCAAAAATCTGGAAAGCCGGTTTGCCCGTCCTCGACGATCTGTATGCCGACACCGGTCAGTGGAAACCGAAAGACACGCCGAACCCGACGCCGGAGGCCTGGGGAAAATACAAAACCCAGCGATTTAAGGAAATCCTGACCAAAATGAAACCGGGTGTTGCCATGATCATTATCCACAGCAACGAGCAGAACGACACCTTCAAATTCATCAGCGGTTCGGGTGGTTCGCGCTACGCGGATATGCTGTCGATGATGGACCCGGATCTGAAAGCATTTATTGAATCACAAGGCATTGTGCTGACCACCTGGCGCGAACTGATGCAGCGTCGGAAGGCCGTCAAAGAATAGCATGAAAAAACGGAGCCTGTTTTTGTGTTTTATCATGCTGTCAGCCAATGCATTGCTGGCACAGTCTACTGCAACGGTGGTTCGGGAAGAGTTGATTTTTCCGTACCAGAACGAACATGTTCACGGCAGCAGCGTCGTGGCATTGCCGAACGGCGATTTTCTGGCGGCCTGGTTTCAGGGGAGTGGGGAACGTTCGGCGGACGATGTGCGCATCATGGGCGCCCGGCTGGTCAAAGGCCAGAAAAGCTGGAGCGCTCCGTTTTTAATGGCCGACACACCCGGTTTGCCGGACTGTAATCCCGTTCTTTTTCTCAACCGGCAAAACAAGCTGTTCCTGGTCTGGATTGCCGTCCAGGCCAATCGCTGGGAGAACTCGATTCTGCGATTTAAAACCGCTGTCGATTATACCAAAACCGGTGCGCCCGTCTGGAACTGGCAGGACAATATGCTACTCAAACCCGATGACCGGTTTGCTAAGGAAGTCGCTTTAAAAATGAAGCAGTTACCGGAAAATCCAGCGGGCTGGGCCGAATACGCGCCCAAATACGACGATATGATTGTCGAAGCCAGTCGTGATCTCCGGAAACGCAGCTTTGGCTGGATGACGCGCATCAAACCGCTGCAACTCGACAACGGCCGGATTCTGTTGCCGCTCTATTCCGACGGATTGAATCTGTCGATGGTGGCGATTTCGGATGACGACGGAACCACCTGGCGACCAAGCCTGCCGATTGTGGGTCGCGGCCCGATTCAGCCCGCACTCGCCCGGCGGAACGATGGTACCGTTGTGGCTTACATGCGCGACAGTGGCGACCAACCCAGCCGCGTTCACATCAGCGAATCGAAAGACCAGGGCGAAAGCTGGACCGCAACCGTGAAATCGGACATTCCGAATACCGCCAGTGTCGAATTGCTTCGTCTTCGGGATGGCCGGTGGGCCTTTTTCGGGAATGATATCGACGATGGCCGCTACCGGCTGAGCCTGTTTCTCTCCGACGATGAGGGAAAAACCTGGAAATGGAAAAACCGCATTGAAGATAAACAGAAGGGCGAAGGCGGTTTTTCGTATCCGTCGATGATTCAGGCGCCGGGCGGGCACATTCACCTGACGTATTCGTATCACCTCGGCAAAGGACAGAATTCGATTAAATATGTCGTGGTCGATCCCGCAAAAATTGGCCAGTAACCCGTCCACACAGCTTCCCATTCAGTATATACAACCCCAATTCTCATGCGAACCTCAATTTTCATTATTTTCTTAGCCTTAACTTCCGCCATCTGCTACGCCCAGTCGCAGCCGGTTTACCAGGACAAACCATATTGGCAGGATTACAGCATCAAATATTACTCCGACAAATCCACCGGCGACCTGCTACATGCCCATGCCGACCGCAACGGAGCCATTCAGATCCTGACTTCCAAAGGAGAACTCCTGCACCCGCACGACGGCCAGTTTTTGTATCCCGGCACCTTGCAGCCCGACAACACATACCGGTTTATGAAGGATAAAAAGCTAGCGGCTTTGGGCGAATACCACCAGCAGTTTGTCTACCTCAGCGACAAGGTGGTTTTCAGCAATGCCTGGGCAGGTAAACTTTTTTCGGAACACAACCTGCCGAATGCCAAATTTTTCCAGGCGGGTCCGGACTTTACGTTTCTCGTTTCCGACGGATCGTCGGCGAGTTTGGTCAAAGATTCCAAAACCGTCTGGAAAGGCGATTTGCCGGGCGATGAAGTAGTAGGGGTTCGGTATCAGCCGGGTGCCAATCTGTTCTGGATTCTGGGCAAAAAGTCGTTGAACACGCTATCCGTTGCGACGCCCAGGCTGACAAAAGTGCTGGACGGAACCGGTTTTACGGCCTTTGATTTAGCCGCTCAGGGCAAAAAGGCAATCATTGGAACGAACAACGGCTACGTCGAATTCGATGTGGCTACTAAAAAGCAGGTCGGAGCGATTCACCAGAAACTTCCCTGGACCGAGATCACGGCGGTTTCGGAGGTCGACGGCAAGCTATGGTTCGGGTCGACAAAAGGCGCTTTTGCGCTGCGCAGGGATGGAAAGTTCGATTATTACGCTGGCGAACGCTGGTTGCCCGGTGACGTGGTTACAAATATTTCGAAAGGCCCGAAAAACTCGGTCTTGATTCTGACGCAGGCTGGTTTGGGCCAGATTGTTTTCAAGCAGATGACCCTGCACGATAAAGCCGTTTTTTTTGATCAGCAAGTGCGGAGTCGTCACATTCGGGTGGGATTCAATTCAACGCTCGACCGCATGGAAAAAGGCAATTTGTCGACCGGTTTTCTGGAAGACTCGGACAACGACGGTTTATGGACCTCGATGTATCTGGGCGGTGAAATTTTCCGCTACGCCGTGACGAAGGATCCCGAAGCGCTGCAAAACTGCCGGGAGTCGCTCGACGCCATGGAGCGACTTTATACCATCACGCCGGTTCCCGGTTTTCCGGCCCGGTCCTTCGAACGCAGCGGTCACATCAAGGAGCTTTCCGACTCGGAACGGTGGCAACACGCCAAAGACAAGGAGTGGGACTGGAAATCGACGACCAGCAGCGATGAGGTCATCGGTCACATTTTTGCGTTTGGTGCGATGGCCGAATTGATACCCGACAAAGACCTGAAAGGCCGTGCCATTACGCTCATCGACACCCTGATGAACCACATCATTACGCACGACATGTACCTCATCGACTTCGACGGAAAACCGACGCAATGGGGCAAGTGGAATCCGGCTTATGTCAATTCGTTTCCGCCAAATGTGGGCGATCGGAAGCTGAATTCGTCGAACATTGTGGCCATGCTTCAAACCGCCTATCATTTTACAAAAAAGGAAAAGTACAAAAAGAAGGCGTTTGAGCTGATGCAGAAACACGGTTACCTGACCAACATGATGGGCTCGATGCAGGCCATTGGGAAAGCACCGGCGGACGCAGATGAACACGCCAAACACATGTCGGACGGCTGGAATCACTCCGACGATGAGATGTATTTCGTCGGGTACTGGGGATTATACCGGTATGCTTTTAACGATACGCTGAAAACAAAATATAAACAACAGATCATCGATCACTGGCAGGCCGAACGCCCTGAGAAGGAAGGAGCCTGGAACATTTTCACGGCCTTGACGGGTACAAAGGACTTCGATTTGAAAGAAGCTGTCTGGTATTTGCAGGAACATCCATTGGATCTCATCGACTGGTCAGTGCACAACAGCCACCGCAAGGACATCGAATTGATACCGGAAAACTTCCGGCGGCAAACGACCAAAGAAGTTCTCCCACCCGACGAGCGACCCATTCAACGGCATAATGGCAACATGTTTACCCTGGATCGGCAAGGACGCAGTGGCGGCTCGGAACACAGTGCGGGCGACATCTGGTTGTTGCCCTACTGGATGGGCCGGTATCTGGGCGTGATCTCGGCACCGATTGTGGTCAAATAAAAAGAAATTGTTTCGCAGAGTTAAACAGAGAAAAAGAGTGAAGCGGAGATTTCTCTGTTAACTCTGACCTACTCCGCTTAACGCTGCGAAATAACTTTTTAACCGGACATATGAAAAAACTTTTACTTCTCATAGCCTTGTCAACTGAAGTGCTGTATGCGCAAACTTCAGTTTATCAGGATGTTCCATACGTTCAGGACTACAGCGTCAAGCATTATCTGAAAGACACGACAACGGTTTTGTCTAAAGTAGTTGCCGACCGCAATGGCGCCATTCAGATTCTGTCGTCGAAAGGGCTGCTGCAACCATCTGGCGGCCAGTTTCAGTATCCGGGGACGCTGGAGCCCGTTCGGGCCTACCGACCGATGGCCGACAAAAAGCTGGCGAGTCTGGGCATTCACCAGAATCAATTTGTCTACCTGGATGATCAAACCGTACTCAGTAATGCCTGGGCCGGGAAGCTGCTGGCCCGGCACGGTTTGCCGAAAGCCCGTATTTTCTGCCCCGGAACCGACCGGTTTGCGTACCTGGTTTCGGACGGAAGTACATTGAAATTGCTTCAGGATTCAACCGTTGTCTGGACTGGTAAACTGACCAATGACAAGGTAAAAGACATTCTGTTCGATGAGGCCAAAAACCAGTTTTGGATTCTGGGTGATCAGTCACTCAGCTTGCTTTCGTTGTCTGATAATAGATTAAGGATGGCCTTGCGTCAACCAGGGCTGACGTGTTTTGCGCTCGTGAAAAATGAACTTTACCTCGGAACACGCGACGGCTATCTGGTTTTCGATCCGGTTCAGAACAAGACCGTCGGAAGCATTCAGAAAAGACTCCCGGTTACGAATCTGACCACCATTGCATACGTTCACGGCAACATCTGGTTTGGGTCGAATCTGGGGGCTTTCATGCTTCGCCCGGATGGCAAGTTCAATTATTATTACGGCGAACGCTGGGTGCCGGGAAATCGGATTATTCATATTTCAGAAGGCGAAGGAAAAACCGTCCTGATTCTGACCAATAAAGGCTTGGGCGAAATCCAGTTTCGGGAGATGACGTTGAACGATAAAGCCCTGATGTACGAAAAACAGGTTCGGCAACGGCACATTCGCTACGGTTTTAACTGCGATGTTTCGACGCTGAAAAACGGTGATTTGTCCACCTTTGAAATGGGACAACGCGACAGCGACAACCTCTGGACGGCCATGTACCTGGTGAGCCAGTTGTATCGATACAAAGTAACCGGCGATCCGGAAGCGTTGCAGAACTGGCTGGAATCGTTTGAAGCGATGGAGCGGCTTTTTACCATCACGAGCATGCCCGGCTATTTTGCGCGCGGTTTTGAACGAAAAGGTTACTTTAAGTTTAAACCGGAAAAATGGGACGGCGGTTTGACCAACGGTTGGACCCACGCCAAAGAGGGCAACTGGGACTGGCGCGGAACCACCAGCAGCGACCAGACCGTTGGGCAGTTTTTTGCCCTGACCCAAATTGCCGGGCTGACCGAAGGCGAAACGCGGAAACGGGCCATTGACCTGATCGATAAACTGATGACCAACATCATCAACAACAACTGGTATCTGATTGATTTTGACGGCAAACCGACGCTTTGGGCCAAGTGGCACCCGGATTATGTGAACGGTTTTCCAACGATGGTCGGCGATCGGAAAATCAACTCATCCAACATCATCGCGTTTTTGCAGGCGGCTTATCATTTCACCAAAAAACCGGTTTACAAAGAGAAGGCGTATGAGTTGATGGAAAAACACGGCTACCTCGAAAACCTGATGCGGCCGATGGGCGAAATTGGCAAAACCCCGCCCAACGCCACTGAATGGGCCAAAATGCTCTCCAAAGAATGGAACCACTCTGACGACGAAATGTATTTTCTGGCCTATTGGTGCCTGTATCCGTATGCGTTCGACAAGGAACTGCAAGCCAAATTTGGAGCAACGATCAGGGAACACTGGGAGTTTGAACGACCGGAGAAAAACAGCCTCTGGAACCTCTGTTACGCCATGACCGGTGCCAAGACCTTCGATTTAGACGAAACCGTCTGGCATTTGCAGGAATTTCCGCTCGACATGATCGAGTGGAGCGTGATGAACAGCCACCGCAAAGACCTCGATTTTGTGCCGGAAAACTTTCGGGAACAAACCACCACCCTTGTTTTACCACCCGACGAGCGGCCCGAACTCAAGCACAACCGCAACCTCTTCAAACTCGACCGGCCCGGCCACAACGGCATGAGCGAACTCAGCGCCGGTGATTCGTTCCTGTTACCCTACTGGATGGGACGGTATCTTGGAGTAATCTCTGCGCCGGTGAAATAAAAAGAGAAGTTGTTTCGCGGAGTTAAGCGGAGAGAAAAGGAGTTAAGCAGAGTTATTTTTCTCTGCTTAACTCCTTTTCTCTCCGCTTAACTCCGCGAAACTTTTTTTTCCCTTCACCGAACTATTTTCATTTTTTTTCAGGACAAATTCCTATTTCATGCCTCTTACCAGTATGAAGTAGGAAAGTTATGTTTTGCTTGTAAAGCAGGCTGTTGCCTGAAACGCACCTGTTCATATGCCTAAACCCAACCTTTTTAACTGGCAGGACTCGTCCCTTTTGCCGGAAAGTGGACAAGAGTACGCGCTCTGGCAATCCTTCAAACAGGGAGATCGGAACGCTTTTGCCAAATTACTGAATCTCTATTACCCGTTGTTGCTCAATTATGGCGTTCGTTTTCAGCGCGATCGGGAGTTTGTTAAAGATTGTTTGCACGATTTGTTCATCGAACTCTGGAACCAGCGGGAGGGACTCGACGACGTGCGAATGCTGAAACCGTATCTGCTGACGTCGCTGCGCCGGAAATTGGTGCGGGAAACCAAACGGTTGCGCTGGTTTCGGGAAGCCGATGAAGTAACCAACGACTACGCCTTTGAAGTTCAGTTTACCATCGAGTCGTACCTGATCAACAACGAAGTTCAGCACGAAGACCTGAAACGGCTCCGGGTTCATCTCGACAAACTGACCAAACGCCAGCGGGAAGCTATTTACCTGCGGTTTTTTCAGGAAATGGAGTATGACGACATTGCCCGGGTAATGGCCATCAATTACCATTCGGCCGTCAATCTGGTGTATGAATCCCTCAAACTACTTCGAAAAAACTGGTTTATGACGGTTGTCGTGGCGGTTTTTTCGGCCCTCAATCCATGAAAAATTATTCGCACTACCAGCCCGATGACTTCGTGCAGGACCCCTATTTCCGGAAGTGGGCGTTGGGCCAGTTGCCCGCTGACGACACCTTCTGGACCACCTGGCGGGCCACACATCCTGAGCAATACGACACACTGGAGCAGGCCAAATCGCTGGTCGTCGCCCTGCGCATCGAATCTGCCCCTACTGATCCCGCTGAGGTTGAAACCGCTATCGCGCAGATTCTGTCGGGCATCGAGACGCCGGTATTTAAACCTCCTTTTTTCCAAAACCGCTGGGTTCAATTTGCCGCTATGCTGGTGGTAGTGGCAGGAATTGGTTACGGTTTTTGGTGGAATGGTTTCCCATCTGGCAGGCCGAAAACCCTTTCCAATCGGGTTGATTCTGAACAACAGCGGGAAGAGTTCAATTCAACGCCTTCCCCCAAAACGATCCGGCTTTCCGACGGGAGCGAGGTCATTCTGGAACCAGCCAGCCGATTGCTGATTAAAACCGGTTTTGGAAACGTGAAGCGCGAAGTGCAATTGACCGGCGAGGCATTTTTTCAGGTGACCAAAAATCCGGAAAAGCCGTTTCTGGTGTACACCGGGAATGTGGTGACCAAAGTGCTGGGCACCAGCTTTCGGATTAAGGCCTACGACGCAGACGCGAATGTTTCTGTTGCCGTTCGGACGGGAAAGGTGACGGTTTTCAAACAAACTGCCGGACAGGCAACCCGTCCGACGCTTTCCGACGAAATCATTCTGACCCCCAATCAACAGGCCGTTTTTGTGAAGGCCGATGATCGATTGGTCAAAACACTCGTCGAAAAACCGGTCATGCTCAGCAAACCCGCGGATAATCAGCCCCTGGAGTTCTCGGAAACCCCAATACCGACGGTTTTTTCATCCCTCGAAAAATCGTATGGTGTTAAAATGATTTTTGACCCGGATTTACTCAAAGACTGTAACCTGACCGGCACTTTAACGAACGGTTCTTTTTACGAAAAACTGACCTTAGTCTGCGAGACCATCCAGGCACGATACGAAGTTGTCGATGGCCAGGTGGTAATTTACGGCAGGGGATGTAAATGACAAGATATTCTATTTCAACGACTTGCCTATGATTTAATTTCTCTTCTCTTCTACTAAAAAGGCCAGTAGTGCTGCGAACACCACTGACCCCATTGATCCCGAAACGGCTGCGAACCGCCTGCAATCAGGTGAACGGGATTGCTTTTGCCCAACCTTTCTACAATTGTTCAAAAACAGCTTTTTAAGCCCTTCAAATGTATGGAAAAACCCTTACAACCACATGAGTTGCTTCGGAGAGTCATGAGAATATCTTTTACCCAATTGTTGCTGGCGGTGTTCTGTGTGAGTTTGGCGTACGCGATCGAATCACCGGCTCAGGATGTGCTGGAAAAACGGATTACGATTCGGATCGAAGATAAATCACTGAAATCGGTTTTGACTCGAATCGAAAGCGAAGCCGATGTGAAGTTTATGTATAGCCCCAAAGCGATTCAGGCCGAACGCCGGACCTCGGTTCGCATTCAGAATCAGTCCGTTCGGGAAGTATTGGAATCCGTTTTAAAACCGCTCAACATCAATTACCGGGTGGTTGGCAGTCAGATTGTGTTAAGTCAGCAGCCTTTCCCTCCACCGTCGCCCGAAGAATCCGCCCGACGAACCCCAAACGTTGAAGTTGCCGACCGGAGTGTGGGCGGGACGGTTTCGGATGAGAACGGTGCAACGCTGCCTGGTGTCAGTATCCTGTTGAAAGGAACCACGCGGGGGACTACGACGGACTCCGATGGAAAGTTCAGCATCACGATTCCGGACAGGAACACAACCCTGGTTTTCTCTTTTGTAGGTTACCTCTCGCAGGAGGTAGCGGTTGGAAATCAGTCGACGATCGCCATCACGCTGAAAGTAGATACCAAAGCACTGGAAGAAATCGTGGTCGTGGGCTACGGAACGCAATCCCGGCGAAATGTAACCGGTTCGGTTACGAAGGTAGACATGACGCAAACCGAAAATCTCCCGAATACCAACGTGGCACAATCGCTGCGGGGGCGGGTGGCCGGGGTGCAGTTCACCGACAATGGCCGACCGGGTCAGAACGGGAATATCCTGATTCGGGGGCCCCGATCGCTGAGCGGTGGTAACAATCCACTGATTGTGGTGGACGGGATTTTTTTCAATGGCAGTCTGGCCGACCTCAATCCGAACGACATCGAATCGATGGAAGTGTTGAAAGATGCCAGTTCGGCGGCTATTTACGGGGCGCGGGCGGCCAATGGCGTCATTCTGATTACGTCTAAGCGAGGCAATACAGAAAAACCGACCATTCGGGTGAATGCCTTTTACGGACTATCGGACTGGAGTTACAAAGTCAACCTCCTGACGCCCGATCGCTACTTGCAAAAAACGCTGGACGTCCGGACGCAGAATGGCCTGGAAGCTGATCCGGCCAAAATCACCGATTACCTGACCACCTCCGAACTGGTCAATTACAAAGCGGGCCGGATCGTCGATCCGTGGAAAGGGGTGTCGCAGCAGGGGCGTATCAGTTCCTACGACCTGAGCCTGTCGGGGCGCACCAGGCTGACCAATTATTACCTTTCGGCCTCGATGGCCAACGAGCAGGGCCTGATTTTCAACGACAACCAGAAGCGTCTTTCGTTGCGGGCCAACATTGAAAACCAGGTGACCAACTGGCTGACCGTCGGCCTGAATTCGACCTACATCCGCCGTGATTTGTCCGGGAAGGAAGCGGATTTGTCGGCGGCTTATTACTCGACGCCTTACGGCACCTGGTATTACGACGATGGCGAACCGACCTGGTATGTCATTGCCGAAGACCAGATTCCGCTGACCCCGACCCGGATGGCGTTGCTGACCAAAAATGAGGAAATTTATAACAACCTGTTTACCAACTTCTACGCGCTTCTGAATGCGCCTTTTCTGGAAGGACTTTCGTACCGGCTGAACTATTCGCCCAATTACCGCTGGCAGCACAACTACAACTTTGTCCGGCAGGACCGGCACATGCTGGCGACTAATAACACCAGCGCCAGCAAGTTTAACCGGGAAGATTTCGACTGGGTGCTGGAAAATATCCTGACTTATAACCACCAGATCAATCCGAATCATGCGTTTGATGTGACGCTGCTCTACGGACGGAATCACCTCGGTTTTGAATCGACCACCGCCAATTCGACCCGGCTTTCGTCGGACGCCATTGGCTGGAACGATCTCGGCCTGGGCGACCTGCTGACCAACACTTCGACCGCGAGTGCAGCGGATGGGGTTTCGTCGATGGCCCGGCTGAACTACCGATTCAAGAACAAATACCTCCTGACACTGACGGCCCGGCGCGACGGCAGCTCGGTTTTTGCAGCCAATAACAAGTATGCGGTTTTTCCGTCGGGCTCCCTGGCCTGGATAGTGTCCGACGAGTCCTTTCTGAAAAAACTGTCCTTTATTGATATGTTGAAACTCCGGCTTTCGTACGGAGCCGTTGGGAACCAGGCCATTAATGCGTATCAATCACTGAGTCTTTCCACCACGACACGCTATGTCTACGGCGATGGCGGCTCATCTTCCCTGGGAATTTATCCTTCGAACATGGCGAACGCGAACCTGAAGTGGGAGACGACGTACACCGGAAATGCAGCGCTGGATTTCAACCTGTTTCGCAGGCGGCTGGGCGGCACCATCGAGCTGTACAAAATGAACACCCGCAACCTGCTCGTCCGGCGTTCGTTGCCTACCATGACCGGTTATGATTTTGTCTGGACGAATCTGGGTGCCACCAGCAACAAAGGGCTGGAACTGACCCTCAATTCGGTCAATCTCCGGAAGGGAAAGTTTGAGTGGAGCACCGATCTGGTTTTTTCGACCAACAAAAACAAGATTGTTCACCTCTATCAATCGGATACCAACGGCGACGGCAAGGAGGACGACGACCTGGGAAACCGCTGGTTTATCGGACAGCCGGTTAACGTGGCCTACGATTACGTATTCGACGGGATTTACCAGGAAGGCGACGAATTGCCAACAGGTTACAAACCCGGTTTTGTCCGACTGCAAGATCGGAACGGCGACAAGAAAATTGACGCCAGCGACCGGACCATCATCGGCCAGACCGGTCAGCCGAAATACCGCTGGGGTGTTACCAATACGTTTCGCTACGGCAACCTATCGCTTTCGGTTTTCCTGAACGCCATGCAGGGCTGGATTTCGAGCTTCAACTCCGTGGATTACAGCGTTTCGGGGGGCAATTACCCGCACCGTCCGCTGAACATGATCGATGCCGGTTGGTGGACTGCTGCGAACAAATCGAACACACGACCCTCGATTGTTTATCCCAATCCGTACGGCCACGGGTATTATTACAGCCGGAGTTTTGTCCGGATTCAGGATATAGCCCTGACGTACGATTTGCCTAAAACGCTGACTAACAAAGCTAAACTGTCGAATTTGCGGGTATTCCTGAGTGGCAAAAACCTCCACACGTTTACCAAGTGGATTGGCCCCGATCCGGAAAGCGGCTATACAAGTCCGGGTGATTTTTACCCGACTTCGCGCTCAATCACCTTAGGCATCAATGCCGGTTTTTAACCCTCCTGACCCTTCCAACATGAATACGAAGATGAAACGAATCATCACGCGTTATTGCCAGGCGGTTTTCGGCCTGGGAAGTTTGCTGATCCTGAGTCTCTGGCTGGTGGCCTGTAAGGATAATTTTCTGGATGAAAAACCGCTGGCGTCCCTCAGTTCCGACGTCGTTCTGACGTCCAAGGCCGGTTTTGACAACTACCTCACGGCGCTGCACCAGGCTGCTCGCGAAGAACTGTCCTATGAAGACAATCACGATTATTATTTTACGTTGCACAGCGGAACCGACATTGCGACCACCGGTCAGGAAGACGCCCGCCCGTTTCGCAACTATGTCACGTACCTGACGCCAGCGGCCAATACCGTGACCAAATACTGGATGTGGGCGTACAAACTGATGCTGGTGCGGGCCAATACAATCATCGTTTACGCCAACAAACCGGAGTTGAAGGGCATCTGGACCAGTGAAGCCGAAAAGAACGCCATCATTGCCGAAGCCCGGTTTTTTCGGGCCTACACGCACAACGCGCTGGCGAATCTCTACGGCGGGGTGCCGATTGTGGACACGATTTATACGGGTCCCAAGACGGATTTTGTCCGCAACAGCCGGAAACAGGTCTACGAATCGGCCCGGGCCGACCTGGAGTTTGCGTCGCAGTGGTTGCCCGCAACGGTGGAGAAGAGCCAGGAAGGCCGGATTGTGAAAGCAGCCGCCGACCACCTGCTGACGGAGGTTTACATGAGTTTGGGCGAACACGACAAAGCGGTTGCCAGTGCCTCGCGCGTAATCGATTCCGGCCTGTATAAACTCATGAACGCCCGATTTGGCAGTGAAAAAGACCTGCCTGGTGATCCGTATTCGGACCTGTTCAAACTCGGAAATCAAAACCGGAGTTCGGGTAATCTGGAGTCAATCTATGTCTGGCAATTTGAGGATCAGACGCCCGGCGGGCAGGGTGGAACGGCCGGGAACAACATCCTGCGCGGCTGGGGGCCGTGGTACATCAACCTGCGTGATCCGGACGGAAAAGCCGGGATGATCATCGTAGACAGTCTGGGGCGCGGAGTGGGCCTGACCCGACCAACCACCTATTTTCTGTATAATCTCTGGGAAGGAAACTGGAGCAACGACATGCGGAATTCGCCCCATAACATCCGCCGGACGATGTATTACACCAATCCCGCATCGGCTTATTTCCGAAAACCCGTTGAGGCCAAAACCACGCGGATCGATACGATGCAGAACCTGTTTCCAACCCTCCGCAAAATTGAAGGGAAAGTCGGAAAATCGGGCAATAACACGACAGGAAGGACTTTCTCGGATTTCATGGTGTACCGGTTGGCAGATACTTACCTGCTGCGGGCCGAAGCCAATTTCCGGAAGGGTGATCTGGCCAAAGCAGCCGCCGATATCAACGTGGTTCGGGCGCGGGCCAATGCCAAACCGGTAGGGGCCAGCAGCGTTACGATTGATTACATCCTCGACGAGCGGGCGCGCGAACTGATTGCCGAAGAACCGCGTCGCCGGACGTTGATTCGGATGGGCAAGCTGGTGGAACGAACCCGCAAATACAACATGCGCGAAGACACCCGCAGCAGCATCCAGAATTACCACGAGTTCTTCCCGATTCCGCAAACCGCGATCGATGCCAATTTCAGCGCCAAACTCGAACAAAATCCGGGGTACTAAAACCGGGCAAACACAAACCGCAACTCCAACATTGAATTCTCAAACCGAATGATATCCTTCTCCTTTTTTCGATCCATCTACACTAAACTTTTGCCGGTTTTGGCGTTGGGTCTGACCGCAGCCCAGGCTCAAACGGATTTAACCAAAACCGACGCCCGTCGGGCCACGGCAGGCGTTATTCTCGAACAACCCGTCAACGATCCGCGCATCAAAAACCGGCAGCACGAGCTGGTTTCGTCCATTGCGGCCTCGGCCGATGGGAAACAGATTTACCTTGTCTGGTATACGGGCGGGAAGGGTGAAGGGCCGGGCAATTACGTCACGCTGGCGGTGAGTCTCGACAATGGCAAAACCTGGAAAAACGACCAGCTAGTGATTTACCCGAAAGATTCGACCACCCGGTTTTTTGACCCGGTTCTCTGGCGTGACAAAAACGAGCAGGTCTGGCTGTTCTATGCCGTTTCGATGGACAACAAACACTGGGATCTGAAGGAAGGCGTCAATGCCATCCCGCTGTCGTGGAACGGTTCGAAGGTGGTTTACGAACAACCCCGGCTGATTTCGTACGGCGTAATGATGAACAAACCGGTTTACATTCCGCAAAAGGACATGGCGCTGTTTCCGGTTTCTGTCTGGCAACTCGGCAAGGATCATTCGCAGGAACCCGGGTATATCCCCGATGGAACCTTCGTTCACCGCTTTGATTTCAGCAAAAAAGCCCGCCGGATTACTAGCGTCGAACCCTACGGTTTTGTCCCGGTTTTGCCCGACAGCATGCGGACCTTCGACGAACACCAGGTTGTTCAGACCTCCGACAAAGGGGAATTGCTTTGCCTCGTTCGGACCAAGAGAGGTATCTACAGTTCAAAAAGTAACGATTTTGGCAAATCCTGGTCCACGCTCGAACCGTTCACGGCAACCGGGCCAACGACGTCCAGCCGGTTTTACATTGGCAAACTCCGGTCGGGCAAGCTGTTGCTGATCCTGAACAACAGCAAAACCCGCAACAACATGACGGCGTTTCTGTCTTCCGACGGCGGAAAAACCTGGCCGCACAAACTCCTGCTCGACAGCCGCGAGAAGGTTTCGTATCCGGATATGGACCAAACCCGCGATGGGACCATTCACGTGACCTTCGACCGCGACCGGAGTGGAGCCAAAGATATTCTGTACACCCGGTTTCGGGAGGAAGATGTCGTCAAAGGAAACGCTCCAAATTTGGTCATCACCCGGGTTAATCCTTAATTTGAATGGGAACGCGGCCGGGTCGCGTTCCAATCTTTAAAATACGATCGATCAATGGCTTGTAAATCAATATTTCACGCTGGACTTGTCCTTGTTTTGATCCAATTGATCAGTTGCTCCGGCAAACCGGCGAATTTGGGAAGATCAAAGTGGATCACGCTGTTTGACGGAAAATCACTGGCGGGCTGGCACAGTTACCTCAAATCGGAAGCATCGCCGAAATGGAAGGTGGAAGACCATTGCATTGTCCTGACCGAAAAAGGCGCGGGTGACCTGCTGACCGATAAAGAATACGAAGATTTTGAGCTGGAACTGGAATGGAAGATTTCGGAAGGCGGCAACAGCGGCATTATTTACCACGTCCACGAAGCGCCGGAGTTTAAAACCGCCGATGTCACCGGGCTGGAAATGCAGGTGCTGGATAACGAACGACATCCGAACGCCAAACAGGGTGCTGACCGCAGGGCGGGTTCGCTGTTTGACCTGTATGCCCCTTCGGATTCACTGGCCTGTCGTCCGGCGGGTCAATGGAACAAAGCCCGGATTGTGGTGAAACAGCGGAAAGCCGAACATTACCTGAACAACCGAAAGATTGTCGAATACGCGCTGGACGGACCGGAATGGGACCGCCGAATCAGCGACAGCAAGTTCAAAAACTGGACGAGCCTGGGAAAATTTCCCCGGGGCCACCTTGCGTTGCAGGATCACGGCGACCGGGTTTGGTACCGTCGAATCCGAATTCGGGAATTGTAATTTTCAGGTTTGTTGAGCAAAGTGGGCTCACGCTGAGCGTGTCTGACCGGTAAAACGGTTTGGGGCATTGTCAGCCGTGAGCCGTTTTTTTTTGGCCATGTCCCATCCAAATGGATTCAGGGTTGAGCGATTAACGTCCCATGAATCAGTAAATTACCGCCTTGTGGTGGTTTTATTAAACCCAGTATCCCGTTGAGTGAGTAGCGGTTTTTACTTATGATTTTGCAATTTTTCTCCGAATAATCAATTAGATAAGTAAAAACAAACAATTTTCTAGTAACAAATGCCTTCTGGACGTAAATTTGATGGTAATTTTTGTAGTAATTTGAGGTTGGGCCAGTAAGGCTATTTTTTGGTGAATTGGTAGCATTTTATTAACAAACCGATCATTCTACCAGAAAGAATAAATTTCAAAAAATATAAAGGAGTTAAAACTGAATTAACAAGGTATTTTTAAAACAGTTTTAGCCATCCGTTTTTCGAAGTTGAAAAAAAAGAATTGTATTTTTTGAATATAAAATAGGTTAAAGTGTCTTGTTCGGGCTGTCAGATTGCTTTCCTGAATTTCTAGTTTTCCATTTGGAACAAACGTTATCGTTTTTGGAATAATAGTGACAGTCAATTGAACCGGGCTGCACTAGTATTGTACCAGGTAAATTCCAATCGGATTTGTGTTCGGGAATAAAGGCCATAAAACCGACCGGAAGTGGGATAAGAATTCCGAATCGTAATTATGATCGGGCTGTCGGAGGTCCGTGTGTGACTGGGAATGACTGAAACGTATACCAAAACTGCTTTTGCAAATCCGTTTCCGGGCTTACGGAATTTCGAACCGGAGGACTCTTCCTTGTTCTTTGGGCGTGAAAATCAGATTCATGACCTGAAGGAACGGCTTGCGTATGCGCATTTTTTGGCAATTGTCGGATCATCCGGTAGCGGAAAATCCTCATTGGTCAAAGCCGGTCTGGTTCCCCAGTTGCTGACCCACAGCCTGCCATCCGCCCCGTTCAGTGCCTGGCAGGTCGTTTCTTTCAGCCCCGAAGCTACCCCAATCCGGAATTTTGCCCAGGCTCTTCACCAGACATTTGGTCGACAAAACCGCTCCTTTGCCGACCGGTTTTCTGCCGATGAAATTGAGAAATTACTCCGGACGGAGCCCACGCTGATTCTAAACTGGTGTGATAATGCCAACTTCCTGATCGTCATCGATCAGTTCGAAGATGTATTTCGTTACCAATCCACCGATGACGGATACGAGGAAGTGGCCATCTTCATCAACCTGATTCTGGAATTGAGTCGAAAACCGGATCAGTCGGTATTCGTCGTGCTGACGATGCGCTCGGATTACCTGGATGACTGCACGGATTATGAAGGGCTGACGGAAGCCATCAATCACGGGTATTACCTGTTGCCAAAAATGAATCGCGAAGAAATTCAGCGGGCCATTGTCACGCCGGTTCAGGTCATGGGCGCCAGCATTTCCGAAGAACTAACGACTCAACTGCTCGACGACATCGGGAACAAAGCCGATCAGTTGCCCATTTTGCAGCATGCGCTCATGCGGATGTGGAACTACTGGCAGTTGAACCGGAAAATCGACAGCCCCATCGATCTGGCTGATTACGAGGCTATTGGTACCATGAGCCGGGCCATAACCGTTCATGCGGAAGAGGTGTACGGAAACCTGCCGGACGAAAAAAGTCAGGTGGCAACTGAAAAGTTATTCAAGGCGTTAATTGTGCTGGGTGCGGGAAATACGAGCCTCATCCGACCGATCCCTATAGCCACGATCAGTGAAATTTCCGGCGTAAATGAATACCTGCTGATCGATGTATTAAACCGGTTTCGGGAGCGGGACGTCGCGTTTTTAACCCCATCAATAACCGTTCATGCTGACCCTCAGCTAATTATCGACATTAGCCACGAGCGGTTGATGACGTTATGGGAACGGCTGCAGACCTGGGTTAAGGACGAAACCGATTCCGCCAAATTCTACAAGCAGGTCAGTAACTCGGCGACGTTGTACCACGAAGGGAAAGCCGGTTTGTGGGTGAACCCCGAATTGCAGATTGGGTTGAAGTGGCTGGCCGAAAACCGCCCGACGCTGGCCTGGGCAAACCGCTACGATCCTTACCTCGAGCGATCGGTTAACTTTCTGGAATACAGCCGAAATCAGTACGAGTTTGAAGTTCGCAACAAGGAAGAAAAGCAGAAAAAAGAACTCCGGCGAGCCCGGTTTTTTGCCGCATTTCTGGGCGTAGGTTCGCTGATTTCGCTTTTCTTCCTGATCGTGTCGGCGGTGTTGCGCACGGAAGCCCTGCAAAGTGAAGAAGCCGCCATTGCCGAGAAAAAAATCGCTCTTTTTGAACGAAACCGCGCCGAAAGCCAGACGCGGGAAGCCATTACCCAGAAGAAAATTGCCGAGCAGCAGGGCATTATTGCCGAACAGCAAAAGCGATTGACGGAAGAACAGCGCGTGATTGCCGTTCGGGGTCAGCAAACGATCGAACTCAAACGGCAGGAGGCCGAAACCGCCCGCGAACTGGCCGTTGCGCAAACTCAGCGGGCCGAAGAAGCCCGCAATGACGCCCAACGGCAACGGCAGCAGGCCGATGTAGCCCGGAAAGATGCTGAACAGCAGAAAGGTCGGGCGGAAGGCGCTCAGAAAGAAGCGGAATCCCAGCGTTCGGTGGCGCAGGCCGCCCAGCAATTTGCCGAACAGCAGCGCGGCAAAGCCATTGCCCGGACACTGGCGGTGCAGTCGTATCAGCTCAACGACAATACGCAGGACGATTTACAGGCGCTGCTGGCGCTCGAAGCCTACAACCTGAACCTGAAAAATGGCGGGTTGAGCGATAACCCGGATATTTTCAATGCCTTATCCAAAGCGGCAGATGCCAACACGGTTTTACGCCGTCATTCCGATGTGGTGCGGACGGTGGCAGTGCAGCCCGGGGCGGGTGGCCAGTTGCTGGCCACGGGAAGTGATGACGGGACAATTCGGTTATGGACTGCCAACAACCTCAACGAAGCACCACAATCCCTGAAAACGCCCCGCCGAAATGCCAACGGAGTTCGGACGGTTGCCTTCAACAGTGACGGAAAAGTGCTGTTCGGTGGGGGCGAGAATGGCTGGTTGCATGGCTGGAACACCCAAAAACCGGAAGCCGTACCCACCTCGATTAAAGGCCATTCGGTTCCGATTCTGGCGTTGTTGCCGGTCGAAAATAATACTAAACTGCTGTCGGTCAGTGCGGATGGTCAGATCCGCAGCTGGAAACCGGTGGCCAACCGACTCGATTCACTGGAAAATGTTCATTCCCGGTTTTCGATCTATTGCGCCCAAACCACGCACGATGGGAAACGCCTGCTGTGTGGCTCAAACAATGGCCAGATCCTGAGCTTCGACCTGACCGATCTGACTAAAAAACCGGAAGTGATTTCGCGTCGGCAATTCGGAAACCGGGTAACCGCTCTGGCCGTCAGTCCGGACGGAACGCAGCTCATCACCGGTACATCGACCGGTTTGCTGTATGCCTGGAAATTAACCCGTAACGAACCTGAAACCGTGGGCAGCCAATTGTCGGGACGGCATACGTCCACCGTAAGCGACATCGTTTTTTCGCCCAATGGCAAACTCGTGGCCAGCAGCAGCGCCGACTGGACCATTCACATCTGGGATTACAACAACCTGCTCAAGCAGCAACAACCCATCGTGATCAACGATTTTGATTCCTGGGTCATGGCTATTCGGTTTACCAACGACGGGAAACGCCTGATTGCCTGCGGAGCTGACCGCACGGTTCGCATTCGAAACATTGATCCGGCTGAGCTGCACGCCGAGCTGTCGCGGAAGGTCAAGCGTAACCTTACCACCGACGAATGGAATAAGTACATCGGAAAAGATATTCCGTATGAAAAAGCAAAGCCTGACTGAATTGTATGAATAAAATTTACCTTATTGGTCTGGTAATGGGTTTTTTACTGCTGGGGTTGATTCAACAGCCGACGATGGCGCAGGGAAACTGCGACGAAGCGGCCGTTATTCCGGAAGCTGAAAAACGGTATGCAACCGGTAACTTCGACGATGTATTTGCGCTGCTGTCTCCCTGCATCGACAAGGGGTTTAGCGAGTTTGCCCGGGTGCAGGCGTATAAAATCCTTTCGATGACCTACCTGGCCATTGATTCCATTCCCCAAAGTGCCCGGTCGATCAGCCAGCTTCTGACGTTGAATCCGAAATTTGAACCTGATTTTTCGGCTTCTCCCCGCTACAAAACCCTTTTTCAGCAGGTGCGGGAATCGAAAGAGCAGATTTTACAGGTAACCTCCGTTTCCAAAAAAGCGGAAAATCTGTTGTACGTTCCGGCGACCGTAGCGGTTTTGAACAGCAAGGATTTTGCGCAACGGGGCTACAAAACATTGGAAGAAGTGTTGCACGATATTCCCGGTTTTGACGTGATTCGCGGCAATGGGGTTGGCTATTCCAATTTCTACCAGCGCGGTTACCGGTCAACCTCCAACGACCGAACGCTGATTCTGATCGATGGGGTAGAAGAAAACGACCTGGTTTCCAATACGGTTTTGATTGCTCCGCAGTATCCGCTGTCCGACATTGAGCGGGTCGAGGTCATTTACGGTCCGGCATCGACCTTGTACGGTGCCAATGCCTTCATGGGGGTTATCAATATCATTACCAAAAGCTTCCGGAACCTGCCGGGACCCGCCAAACAGGTTGCCTTTAACGGACACGCCCGGACGGGAACGCTGAACCGGAATTACCTGGACGGGGTGCTGACCGCAAAAAACGCCGATGTGGCCCTGTCGATTACCGGTCGTCTGTTTCATGCCAATGAATATGATCTCTCGAAGTATCCAGAATGGAATTACGATGCCCGAACGGCGGCCGATTACACCGGCCAGTTCGACCAGGTCGGAACGGATGCCAACGGGAATTACCGGGCGCAGACCTACCTTCAGCGGACGAACCTGACGAAGCTCTATCCGAACAGCAAATCGTACAAGGTCGATTATGCTCCGGATGGCAAGGCAACGGCCCTGCGGCTGACACCGGAAGGCGCCCAGCGTGCGGCTGGTTTGGACAACCGGCTTTTCGGGAATACCTTCAACGGAAGTCCGGTTCACTTCAGCAATACCAAACGCGACTGGTATATTCGGGGAAAGCTGGAGTTCAAGGACCTGACGATCTCATTTCTGAACTGGAAAACCGACGATGGCGCGACGCCCTGGTATTCCAATCGCTCGGCGATTTCGACGGAGAAAAACCCCCGCTGGGTGACGCAGGACCGGGCTTTTTCCATTACCTACAGCAAAGCATTCACGGATAAATTTCAGATTCTGAACATTTCCTCGTACCTGTTTCACGAAATCAACGGCAGTACGAGTCTGGTGACGTACAACGGCTATTACAACGGCAAACTCGGTTTTCTGGAACTGGAAAAAGACTCGATTCCGAAGGCAACCGCTACGTATCAATACCGGGTGTCGACCCAGTTTCGGAACGAACTTCGGCTGTTCTGGAGCCCGTTGTATAACCTGGACGTCAGCGGGGGGATTGAACTTCGGAGTGGTTTGATTCAGGGCAATTACATTACGTCATTGCAGGATTTTGCCGACGAAACCGGAGCGGTGGCGACGGCAACGGGGCTGGCCGGTGGAAACAACTTCAAGGCCAATGACATTGGGGTTTATTCACAGGTAAACTACCGACCGCTCAAGGATTTGAAACTGGTGGCTGGTTTGCGGGTCGATAACAACCGGATTCGGAGCAACGGGGGCTATGGCACGGTAGCAAACCCCCGGCTGGCGGCCATTTTTAACCGGGGCAAAACGATTTTCAAGGCAATCTATGCCGAGGCATTTAAAGATGCGTCGTTTTTGCAGAAATACGGCACCACCACCACGCGCCGACTTCCCAATCCGAATTTGCTGCCCGAACGGGTGAAAAACATGGAAATGAGCGCGTACCTGCAAGCCACGAAGCAGGTGTCGTTCAACGTCGTGGGCTATTACGCCCACTACAGCAACGCCGTCGGTACGGCCCAGGTGACGCTTGAAAACGGAACCAGTACCCAGCAGTTTCAGGGCATCGGCAAACGGCGGATCTGGGGCTTGCAGGGCGAAGGGAATTACCGCTCCACCCGCCTGAATGTCTGGTGGAACTTTACGTATACCAATCCGTTTGACGAGGATGCCAAACTCCGCATCAGCGACATTGCCGATTTTATGACCAATGCCGGAGCCGATTACCAGATTACACCCCGGCTCAATTTTTACCTGGCGGGCAATTACGTCAGCGCCCGGAAAACCGGGGCCGGAACCGCCGGAAGTAACAACCCTGCACAGCGTTTTGATCCTTTTCTGATCCTGAAATCGAACCTGACGTACCACAATCTGCTGAACGGATTGTCGGTGCAGCTGTCGGTCAACAACCTGCTCGATAAAGAATATTTTGTTCCGGGAATCCGGGAGGCTGATAATTTGACCTATGCTTCCCGTTTCCTGATGGATCGCCGGACGTTTTCCCTGGCGGTTTTTTACACCTTAAAACCCAAAGAATCGACTCCTGTATCATGGAATCAATAATAAGTGAAACATACCGGCTGGAAAAAGTACTTTATCCAAATCGAATGGATGAGATCGGGGTGCTGCGGGTTCGCGCCTGGATCAACGAGCCGGGGGCCGATCCGATTTTCTTCTCCCGCCGGGCGTGGATCGAACCACTCGATCAGACGGCATTTCACTGGATCATTACACGGAACAACGTTATCGTGGCGGCAGCCCGTATGAACATTCACGAAACCATCGCTACGGCCCCTTATTCGTGGCTCCTACCCAAAGAGGAACGGTTTCGGTTTGAGAATCAGAAGATTGCTTCGTTTAGCCGGATGGTGATCGACCCGCAGTTTCGCGGAAACGGGTTTGCTGAACAACTCGACCGGGCGCGCATCCGCATGGCTGAAAAGAAAAGCGTGGACGTGATTGTGGCTTCGACCCAACTGAATTTCCGGATCAGGGCGCTAACGAAGCTGGGCTTTTCGACGGCCTGTGAGCTGCATAATGCTCCCGAACGCCCCGACTGGCCGCTGTATTTTATGCAGTACGATCTAAAAAAACAACTGGCCGATGTTCCGACGGGACTCAATCTATAGATTTCTCAATCTCCAGTCGGGCGAAGGCAAAACCGTGTTGCTGTTCGTTGTTTACTCCCTGCTGATGGGAGGAGCGGTTGCGTTGTTTTTTGCCAGTACGACGTCCTTATTTCTGATCAATTTCGAGCGAACCCAATTACCGATTGCCTTTATTTCGAGTGGATCACTGGTGTACGTGCTGGGGCTGGTCGTCCAGCATCTCCGCAAAAAAGCTTCATTTCTTCGCGTAAATGGCTATTTGCTGGTGTTTATGCTGCTATCGGTTGCCGGCCTGCTGGTTGCTTCTTCTACGCTGCACAACAAGTGGATCTATTTTGTACTGTACCTCTGGAACCGCGTCTTTGTATTCATCCACGGCATTACGTTCTGGGCTACGGCCGGACGGGTTTTCAATTTTGGCCAAACGAAACGCCTGATCAGTTTCATCAGTACCGGCGATGTCATTGCTTCCATGGTGAGTTATCTCTCGGTTCCATTGCTGCTGAATTTTGTTTCAACCGACGGGTTGCTCGACATGGCGCTGGTTCTGCTGGTGCTCTGTGCCCTACTGATGACGTATATTTACAAACGGTTTCAGCCTCAGCTTACCACCGAACCGCCCGTTAAAACCGAAGGAAAACCGGTGGTGGAAACCGGTGCGATGGTGAGTAAGTCGTACGAATTTCACCTGTCCATTTTGGCACTGCTGACGGTTTTCGGGCTGATTTACGTCGAGTTTATGTTCACGATCCAATCAAAAGAAGTCTTTCCCAACAAGGAATTGCTGGCGGGGTTTCTGGGCATATTTTTTGGAATTTGTGCCGTGATTGAGCTGTTTGTCAAGTCGTTTTTGTATAACCGGCTGCTGAGTGCCTACTCCATCCGGGCGGGCATCGTGATGCTACCGGTCGCTTTACTGGTTAGCTACAGTCTGGGGGCCGTCTACGGAACGGTGTACGGAACCACATCCTTCTTTTTCGCTTTGATTGCGCTGAGCCGGTTTTTTCTGAGTTCGGTTCGACGGTCGATCAGTGAACCGGCTTTTCAGGTCCTTTTCCAACCGATTCCGGCCGCCGAACGAACGCTGATGCAAAGCCGGATTGAAGGTGGTCCCAAAGCGATTGGAAGCATTTTGCCGGGAATTATCCTGCTGATTCTGACCAGTTTTAGTTTCATTACCCTCGTTCATCTGAGCTATCTGTTTCTGGCGGTGCTCATTTTCTGGACGGTGATTTCATTCCGGATTCAGCCCGAATACCGCGCCACGCTCAACGCTGCCGTGATTCGCTCGGCCACGCTGGCGTATAAAAAAGTAATCGACCATACCACCATCCGCCCCAGAGCCGAACGATCGCTGAGTTCGTCGCAGGCATTCTCGGCCATGTTGCGGCTGGCCGAGTCCGAAAACCCGGACGACCGGGCGCTGGCAGCCACTGAACTGGGCTATTCGGGCCGGTATTATGCCTATACGCATTTGATGACGTTGCTGTATGACGAAAATCCGACGGTTCGGAAGGCGGCTTTACTGGCGTCGGGTGCCTTGCGAAAACCCGAATTGTGGCCCCGTTTGTTCGAACATCTGCTCGACAATGCTTACCGGCAAACGGCAACAGCTGCGTTACTGACGGTTGGCGAAGCGGTTATTCCGGCGCTGACCCGGTTTTTCAGCCACGCCAGTTTAACCGGCGAACAGCAGGTTCATATTGTCGGAATGATCAACGAAATGGGCGGAGATGCCGCGTTGCGTTTTTTACGAGCGCGCATCAACCACCCCGTTCAGATCGTGCGCGACAAAGTTTTTGAGGGATTAAACCACCTGAATCACCGGGCTACGGTTCTGGAACGACCCCACATTCTGCTTCAGCTCGACGAACAGGTTGGGTTGCTGGTGTGGCTAACGGCAGCCCGGCTCGATCTGGACAGCTTTCCGAGAAATGCCCCGATGATCAATGCCCTGAGGCAGGAAAAAAATACCATCGTTCCCAAAGTATTCAACCTGCTGGCCACGCTTTACGGAGATAACCGCTTCGATCTGATCAGCCAGCTTATTACGAAGGAAAACGACGAAATCAAGAGTTACCTGATCGAACTGCTGAGTACCGCTTTGCCGGAGGAAGTAAAAGGGAGTATCCTGCCTCTTTTTTCCGATATCAGTTTTGTCGAGCGGCTGCGAAAAAGCTCGGTTAGTCATCCGCAGCAGCATCTGTCGATTGAGGAGCGGCTGCACGACATCATCAACAAGGACTTTAACAAGCTAACGCACCGGTTGAAGGCCGTAGCGATTCGGGAACTCCTCGACTGGCACCAGAGCGATCCAACGATCATTCTGGTGGCTAACGTTACCTCGCCGGATGAGATGATTGCCGAAACCGCCTTTTATGTGCTTAAAACGCTGAACCCGACCCGGTTTTCGGAATTGTACCGTATCCTGGCGTTGCAACCTGAGTCGGACCGGTTTCGGGTCGCCAGCCGCGTAAACGATTTACAATCGGAAGCAGAATTACTCCTGTTTAAACAGGAAGAATTGATTTTGGACGAAGAAGTATAAATGAGGATGTATCGGGATTTTAATTGATTGCGGTTATAAAGGCGACACATTGACAGATAATCCACAAAGTAAAGATCATGAATCGGCTTGCGTTATCCTTTTGCTGGAGTTTTCTGTTCCTTCTTGCGATGGCTGTTTCTGCATTCGGTCAGCAGGATGGGGCAGACGAGGGCGAGCCACCCACCCGGATTTACCAGCCCAGTCAGTACAACGCCCACGGCCAGAATTTTGCGCTGACGCAGGATCGGCGGGGAGTGATCTACGTCGGTAATTTTGCCGGTGTGCTCGAATACGACGGCCTGAACTGGCGGACCATTCCAACCACCAACATCACCAAAGTATCGTCGCTGCTCCGGGCCAAAAACGGAACCATTTACGTCGGGGCAAACGGCGAATTCGGTTTTCTAAAACCGGACAGCACCGGAACACTCAATTTTGTCAGCCTGAGTCAGAAGGTCAAAAACCGGTTTAATGAAATTCTGGCCGTGCTGGAGATCAATGACGGAATCTATTTTGTGGGCCGTCATTTCATTTTTCGCTGGAACGGGAAAGCATTAAACGAATGGTCGACGACCCACGAAATTCAGTCGGCATTTCAGACTAATCAGACGATCTATTTGTTTCGAAAACAGAGCGGTTTGAGTCAGTTTCGGAAGGGTTCGATGATTCCGGTCAAGCAGCGGGCCAGTGTGCCCGTGTTGTTTGATATACTCAAAATGTTGCCGTTGGACAATGAACGGTCACTGCTTGTTACCAGCAGCCAGGGCCTTTTTCAGCTTTCCAATCAAATGATTGACGTTTTCAATAGTCCGGTCAATTCCTACCTGTCGACCAATCAGGCCACGAGTGGAGCGATGTTGAATGACCGTTCCATTGCCATTGCAACCTTACACGGTGGAATTCTGACTATCAGCCCCAACGGCCAGTTAAAACAAACGATTCGGGGAATCGACGGCCTGACCGATCAACTCACCAATGAGATGTTCACCGATCGGGAAGGGAGTTTGTGGCTGGCGCTCAACAATGGTCTGGCCCAGATCGAGGTACCTTCGCAACTGACCTTGTTCGGAACCTCGTCGCGGCTGACGGGCGAGATCATGGACATTCGGCGCGTTGGAAATACGGTTTACATTGCGACGGTCAACGGACTTTTTCAACTCATCGACTCCGTCATCCGACCGGTTTTGGGGCTGAACGCCAGTTGCTTTTCACTGGCCGAAGCCGCAGGTTCACTTTTTGTCGCAACCAGCAAAGGCGTACATCAATTAACCGATGGACGTTTGCAGGCACTCACGCAGGCTTACACACTCAGCCTGGCTGCATCGCAGAAAGATCCATTGCGCTTGTACGTTGGGACCGAAAATGGCGCTGGTATCCTGACGGTTTCGCGCGGAAAAACCGCCAATTACCGGCCCCTTTCCGGTTTGACGGAGCGGATTGTGGGCATTCATGAAGACCCGACCGGAGCGGTATGGCTGGAAACGCTGACCGCCGGTTTGTATAAGCTGGCGCCCACAACGAACCAAATTCAGGCGTTTTCGACCGGACAGGGACTGCCAACGTTGTTCTATAACCGCGTAGCTGTTACGTCGCAGGGCGTTCTGGTTTTCAATGAAAAAGGCATTTTCAAGTTCGATGCCGCCCAAAACCGGTTTGCTCCGTATAGTCCATTTGGTTTGACAAAACCGGGTACGGCTTACTGGAAAAACAACCTGGTCGAAGATCGGAACGGAAATATCTGGACGGTGGAAGGCGATAAGAGACGCATTACGCTTTATGAAAAACAGGGAACTGGTTTTAAGGAGTTTACAACGCCATTTTTGCCGATTTCCACCTCACCCATCAACCTGATTTATTTAGACCAGCAAGGGCTGGTCTGGTTCGGCGGACGCGATGGCGTGATTCGGTATAATGCCGGAGTTGCCCGGACCTACGATTTGCCGTATCAGGCGTTGATTCGGAAAGTGCAGACGGCTCAGGAACAAAACCGCTTTAGTGATATCAGCTTCGAATATTCGGCCGCCAGTTTTCCGATTGCGAAAGGAATCGCTTTCCAGTACATGCTCGAAAATTACGATAAGAACTGGTCGGACTGGACAACGGAGAGCAAAAAGGAATACACGAACCTGCCACCCGGCGACTATCTGTTTCGGGTGCGGGCACGCAACATCTACGAAACACCCAGCCGGGAAGCTACCTATTCGTTTACTGTTCCGCCAACCTGGTATGGCCGCTGGTGGGTAATTGCGCTGTTTTTGCTGGGCTTCGGTTTGTTGATTTATCTGGTGGTACGCTGGCGCCTGAACCGGATTTTGCGGGAAAAACAATCATTGGAAAACCTGATTCAGGAGCGAACCGAAGAAGTGGTTAGCCAGAAATCGGAACTGGAAAAACAATCCGATGAGTTGGCGATCAAGAATGATCAGCTCGAAAAAATTGACCTGATCGTACAATCGATCAACGCCGAAATTGATTTCTCGAATCTCTTCCAGACCATTCTGACCAAGTTTTCGGTGATCCGGAATATGAATGCCGCGAGCTTTCTGGTGTATGATAAACCGACGAATTCCTACCAGTTCAAAGCCCTGCGGAGCAATCAGGAACTGGCTCATGTCGAGACGGTTCAGCTCACGCGCGAACAGGCCGAAAACCGCTATCTGGCGCAGACCGTCGAAATTTTTGAGGATATTTACCTGAAAAACGACGTCTATTACGAGCCACTGAACAGCCCCATCGACGATCTGGATACGCCCAAGTCGCTGATTACGATCGTGATTGAAAACAAAGGGCACATTGAAGGGTTCATTACGCTGGAAAATACCGTCCGATCCGGCGCTTTTGACCAGCGGGACATCAGCATGATTGGGAACCTGCGCGAACACCTGATTGCCGCTTTCATTAAAACCCGGCTGCTGGAAAACCTCGAAAATACCCTCCATGACCTTCGGAATACGCAGCACGAATTGATCCGGCAGGAACGGCTGGCGTCGGTTGGCCAATTGACCAAAGGGATTGTCGACCGGATTCTGAACCCGCTCAACTACGTCAGCAACTTTTCGCAGTTGTCGGAGGAAATCATTGAAGAAGTGATCGATGGATTGAAAAAAGAACCGGATTCGCTGGACGACGTTCTGGATGATCTCGGCGTGCTGAAAATGAATCTGGCTAAAATTCAGGAACATAGCGGCAGTACAACCCGGATTTTGCAGGACATGCAAGTGTTGCTACGGGAAAAATCGCGGGATTTTCAGGAAACCGATCTCAATCAGTTTGTTGAGAGCAAAGTGCGGGTGGTGTTGAATACACTGAAAACCGATTACCCGAACTTTGCCATCCATCTGGCACTGAATCTGGAAAAAAAGGCCATTCGCACCAGCCTGCTTCCCAACGAATTCGGTCAGGCCGTTCAGAATATTGTCAGTAACTCGTACTATACGTTATTCGAAAAAAGTAAACTGGCTAAAGACTTCACGCCCGAACTCCGGATTGTGACCAGTTTGCTGGATGATCAGGTTATTCTGCAAATCCGCGACAACGGCAAGGGGATTCCGCAACGGGAAATCAACAACCTTTTCAACCCGTTTTTTACCACCAAACCCACCTCTAAAGGCACCGGTCTTGGTCTGTTTATGACCAAAGATATCGTCCAGCTTCACCGCGGAAAAATCGAGATCCACTCGAAGGAAGGGGAGTATACCGAGATTCAAATGACGCTGCCGGTTTTAGGGGACTAGTATACCGTCAGGGTAACTGGTAACAATACACCCAATACCGCGCTTCGCTCCAGGCCGAGGAGGCAGGAAACGCTTTTCCGGCAAAGAGCGGTTTGGCGTCGGGAATCCATTCGAGCCGGATTTCGAGTTTTGAAATACCGCTGGTCAACTGCCGGTCGATCAGGAATTCTTCTTCCCGCCAGCGCCGGTTACTGGTAATGACTACGGGAGTTGATTGTGCCAGCTCGCCTTTGGAAAAGGGGCCTCCGGGCGGGTAGGAAAAGTAGCAGGTGTTGCTGCCCGCCGTGTACCAGGTGCCTGCTTCCTGCCAGTCGGTGTTTCGCCGGCCATCCCGGATCCAGACCCGCGCCTGTTGATTGGGGTATAAATAATCAAATTTCCGGCGAAGCAAAACGCCCAGATTCAGCGAATCCAGATCGACGACAAACCGGCTGCTGCCTTTCATGATCCGGACCGAATCGCTCTCCGCCGGGAAATATAGGCGCGACGTGTTATAGCTGCGGGTTTTGGGAATAAAATGGGAGCGGATGTCGGTGTCTGGCCCCAATTCGTAGCGTGAGACGAGTGGATAGGGAGCTTCGGCGGTCGGCGAATGGTACTGATGCGCCACTTGGTCGGCAGCATTGCAAACGTTGAATTCGTCGGTCAGTTTCAGGGTAGCCACTGGAGCGCCATACCAATATGTCACCCCCGAATAATGCTCGTCTTCCGAATTTTGCGCGCCGTGTTCCAGTCGAATCACCGCCCGTTTTCCGAAGGGAAAATAATCGGCAATCAGAAACCGGTAGGCGGAATTGATCAGATCAAGTGAACTTTTAGCGGTTTTCTCCGTGGTGCCAACCGGGTGCCCGGCAAACGGAATCGTCATGTTTTCACCACCCCAGTAATCGCCACCACCGCCCCATTCCTCCGAGCCGGTTCCCCAGGCCTGGGGTGTTTTGCTGTCATCGAAGAAAAACCGGGGATCGCCCTCCAGCGTGTTCAACCGTCCCTGTCTGGAAAATACCCAGCTCATTCCCACGAAGTTGCCGCTCCACGGCCCACCGCCTTCTGCCTGATCGGTGTCCAGAAAGGTCATGTCCTGTCCCAAAACCGGTGCCGGAATGTCCGAATAGGTGGCATGAAAATACGCTGCCAGCCGCGAATCTCCCCGGAACGGAACGGTTTTGATCGTATACTGAATAGGGGCAACTGATTTCCCCTGCCGTTCCTGCAATTCCAGCCGGGCGTGTTTGAAAAACGGCATGGGCCAATAGCAGGCGAGGTAAACCGACTGCGCATCATACCGAATGGAGAGCGGAAAGCCTTTGACGAGGTACTCCTTTTTCTGCGGATTGTGCAGATGACCGGCACCGTAAAACAGATCCAGCGGCACATCCACCGACGGCGCCCATCGCCGGTCCCACGTGATTCGCAACCGGCACTTGCCAAAATCCAGCGCCTGCGCCAGCGGTATTTTAAATTCCAGCGCCCGAATCGTTTGTGCCGAACCCGAAAAGGCGGCCAGTTCCACGGTCTGATTGGGTTTCAGTGAAACCGTCTTTTTCAGGATTTTCACCGAGTCGCCTTTCGGAGCCAGATCACTGCCAGACGCGTTGATCAGTTTCAACACCTTCGGATCAGGAGCGGTTTGCGACCAGGCTGACAGGGGGCGGGAAAGGTGCTGAATGCCTTTGCCGAAGCTGTGGTAAATGTAATAACCGGTACCGTACAAGGTCCGGGAGTAGGCCAGCCGCAGGGATTGCGCGAACGGAATAGGCACCCACATCAGGTCGGCACCTTTGGTGGTGGCCCAGGTCCAGGTTAGCGGATACGGAAACAGGTTTTGGGGCAGAAACTCGGTTTTTGTGTATTTTTTTTTAGCGTCGATCGGATCGGCGGTGGCGGTTTCCCGAACCAGAAAGTCGCTGCCATCGACCTCGTAATGCCACGGGCTGCCGTGAAAATGATTCGTGCGAACAAAATACAGGACGCCGGGATTTTTGACATCGAGCGAAACATTGAAATCGTCCGCTTCCTGATACAAAAAGTGGCTGGCGTCGGCGGCCCGGTTATTTCCTTCGCGGTCGTAGGTACTGCGCATGTAGGCCCGCATGCCAATTCGCTGGTAAAAAATCCGGTCCCACTGCAAATACGCATCCGTCCCGATCGGAATCGTCGGCAGCGTAACGGTTTGGGCTGCCAGATTTTTCGCGAAAATAAAAACCAGTAACGTTTTCAAGAAGGAAGAAGTCGACATACGGTTTTAGCTTTCAGTATATTGATTACCAGGGCAAAAGAGTATTTAAAAAAGCGCTCTTCTACCAATAACGGCAAATGGTTCGTCGTATACTCGAAAATTCCGGTTGAAGTTTTGTTGGAAGGAACGGATTGAAAATAACCGGATTCCGGACTAGAAATTGAGTCCGTAGCTGCCGGAATACACCTTGCCGTTGCTGAAGAAGATGTTGATCACCAGATCGCTTTGCACCGTCTGATCATCGAATACAACCGGTTTCCAGCGGGGCATATCGCGCAGATTTTCTACAACCTGCTTCGCAAACCGCCGTTCGGGTTCGGGCCGTTGCTCCATGTAAGGCAATGTCTGAAGACCGAACAAGATCCCATCCGGCGATAAAGTGGCCCGCAGGGTGAAAAACAATGCTGGATTTTCGGGCTGCAAGTGTTCCAGCCGGGTCTTTAAAAACGCAATAAATTTCTTCGGACCACCCTCGAATTCCGCTTTCTGCGACAGTGGCTGGCACGAAACCAAGGTTCCGTCGGGCGAGAAACATTCGCCTTTTCGGACTGTGCCCCGGCGATAGAGTTCCCTGCGTTTCAGCGCGCCGTCTTCGTAATACGAAAAGAAAGGACCATTGATCTCGTTCTGTTTGAAATCACACGTCCAGTGAAGCTGCCCGTTGGGGTACCAGCAGCGGGTTTGTCCGTGCCGGATTCCTAACTGAAAATCATTGTAGTGTTCTTCCGAAAGCCGTTGGTGGGCTTTGTCGTACATGCGGACAGTGGCTACTTTTTTCCACCGGTCGTGGTAGGTCACTTCCTCAATCACATTGCGGTATTCCCGAACTTCCACACGGTTTTTCATCCGGCGATTTTTTTTGGCATCATCGTCGGGATTGGAAACCAGCAGGGAGATCATCACGAATAGAAAAAAAGGTCCCATCTATCTCAGGAATCGGATGGAAAATTGCCTAAAGAAGCGGGAGTATGGTCGGGCATACTCATTCAACGGGAGAAAACACGAGGTAAAACCGGTTTTTTTCTTTATCCAGTCGTACTACTTCTTACTTTTGTTTACTACTATCAACCAACAGGAACAGATGAAGTTTGTTTGGATCGGTTTATTTTTTGCCCTTTTTATCCATCCCTGCATGGCCCAGCAGGTTGCCCCATCGCCAACCTATCGAAATCCGGTCATTGCGGGCGATTTTGCCGATCCGTCGGTCATCCGCGTGGGCGATACGTATTATGCTGCCGGAACGTCGTCCGAATGGGGCCCGGCTTACCCCATTTATTCCTCACGCGATCTGGTCAACTGGGCGTACGTCGGACCGGTTTTTGCCCAATTACCGGCCTGGACGATGGGTAGTTACTGGGCACCGGAGTTGTTTCACCGGAACGGCACATTTTACGTCTATTACACCGCCCGCCGGAAATCGGATAAACGCTCGTTCATCGGCGTCGCCACCACCCGCGACCTGACCAAAGGATTTACCGATCACGGCGTCATTATCGAATGGACTTCCGAAGCCATCGACGCCTTCGTGATCGAAGATCAGGGGAAATTGTACATTACCTGGAAAGCCTATGGGTTAGACAAAGGGAAATCGATCGAACTGCTGGGCGCTGAATTGTCACAGGATGGCTTGAAAGTGATTGGCAAAGAATTCACGATGCTGACCGCCGATCGTACCAATTGGGAAGCCGGAGGGGCTGAAGGGCAGGCCATTTTTAAACGCGGGACGTATTTTTACATGTTGTATTCCGGAAACGCCTGCTGCGGAGAACGCTGTAATTACCAGGTTGGTCTGGCGCGGGCGCAAAAACTTCAGGGGCCGTGGGAGCGGTTTGCGAACAATCCGGTTTTAGTCAGCGACGAAACCTGGAAATGCCCCGGACACGGAACCGTCGTTACCACTCCGGACAATCGTTATTTCTATCTGCACCACGCTTATAACGGAACCGATTTTACGTTTGCCGGTCGGCAGGGCGTTCTGAGTGAACTGGTTTGGGATGAAAAAACACAATGGCCGTTTTTCCGTTACGGAAACGCCGTTCCTGCACAAGCTGAATCTCCTTCTAAAATTAGCCAGAAAAAAGACCCGGATGTCGCCCTTGATTTTGCAAAACCGGTGAGCGAAGATGCCCTGGTCTGGGATGTGAATTTGCCAAAACCGGTGTTTACGGTCGGAAATGGTTCGTTAAAACTGACGAATACCGAGGCCAATTCGACCGGCACCTTTCTGGGACTCGTCATTAAAAAAGGCAATTTCACCTTCTCAACCATCGTCGAACCGCAAGAGGATTTGCTCCAAAGTATAACCTTATACGGCGATGCCGCCAACGCATTAGGGTTCGGCGTTCGGAAAGGAACACTGGAACTTTGGCAGGTGAAAGATGGCGTTCGGGCTGTGCTACAGACAAAGCCCTTGCCTGAAACAACGACTGCGGTCAATCTGCGACTCAAAAGCCGGTTTGGTCAGTTTTATGATTTTTCCTGGTCAACGCCAGGAGGGAAGCCAGAAATGTTCACCCAATCGCCGGTCAATGGCTCGTATCTTCCCCGCTGGGACCGCGCTCCCCGGGTTGGCCTGAGCGTTTCGGGAAACAAGGGATCGGGTAATGTAAAATCAATAGCAATGCAATACGAATAAAATTAACGGGCGGTTTTCAGGGCAAACCTCCCGTGATTTCTTTCAGATAATCAAAAAAAGCTTTCTTGCGCGGTGAACTGGGTTGCCAGTTCACCGGTGGCGATTGGTATCCGTCGTTGAAGCCTTCGTCTTTCAGGCGGTAATCGAAAAGCCCCCAGGATGCATAAGCGCTGGTAGCGGCCTGAAAGTTGTTGGTCGGTTTGTCGAAATCAAAATGATCATCTTCGTTAAAAACGATCGGCATTGGACGGTATCCGGCAACGGCACGGGTTTGCTGCACCATCTCGGCAATTTTGGCCGGTTCTTTGACCCCGTTGCCGTGTAAAATCAGGAAATCGGCTTCGCGAACTACATTCTCTTTCGGGATTTTTCCGCCACTATAACTTGTGCTGACCAAAAACCGGTACCCATTTACCTTCTTTGCTTTCACTCGCTGGATAAGCTCGGACACGCGTTCCGGTTTCAAAATGTCGTGATCGTAGCGAATGTCACACTCGTTGTTGACCTCGATGAGCACATTCCGATACCCGCCTTCGGCCAGCAATTGCACGGTATTGTCAACCGCCCGAACCACGGCGGCTTCATCTTTCAAATACTGATCCTGACCGAAATAAAACAGGCCAACAATCACGACCATGCCCAAGTCGTCGGCTTTGTCCAGAATCTTTTTCAGCCGGTTGTAATAAAAAGGATCCCAGGATCCATCGGTATTGAACATCGAATTGATCCACGGCTGGTCCTTTGAATACCCCTCAGGACTGCCACCCTGTAAATTGAGTGTAAACGCCAGTAAACCGTGCGCTTTCCAAACCGGCATAGCTGCCACAAACTCGTCGGTATTGCGGTTGGCGTCCCACACGTGGGTATCGGGATACGCCCATTTCGCGCGGGTTTCCGGATTACGGTCGTCGAAGATTCCCTGCACCATCCGGGCGTTGGGCAACAACCCTTCAATGTTGTGATCGTGCCAGACCCGGCCTTTGAACGTCGGTTTGCCGTTGATGTAAAACCGGTCGCCAACGATGGAAACCGTCGTTTTTCGTTGGGGTGGTTTTGGTTGACCCATGGCAGTCAGGCAAAAGTGTCCAGCAAGCAGCAGCAGGACAACGCGGTATTCTTTCATGGAAGCGGTTCAGGAAAGGATTCAGCGGGCAAGGTATTCATTTCCTGAAAAAAGAAAAAGGACGCGGGTCAGGCGTCCTTTTGGGGGGTTAGCTACGGCGGTTTTGCTGTTCCAGTTGAAAGAGCCTTTCGCGTTGGCTGCGGGTCAGCACAGACATCAGATCCTGCCGTTTTTGCTGTTGTAACTCGCGGTAATCGCGCCGGTCGTTGCGCTCGTCGCGGGTGAGGCCCCGCCGTTCATACCGTTCCTGAATATTCCTGATTTCGCGTTTCTGACGGTTCGTCAGCCTCAATTCGTTCTGCCAGCGGTCCAGTTTATTTTCCAGCGGAATTTCCCGGACGTTCGGGTTATCATACCGACCGTACTGATTATCGCGCCGGTCGTATCGATCATTTCTGGTCGTTGGTCGCTGCGACGTACAGCCGCCAATCGTCAGGGCTACTGCCGCCACCACAATCATTATCTTTTTCATGTTCGTATCTGGTTATTTGTTTCTGGGTTTTGGACCGAACTCCTTGCCGAAGGTTTAACCGTGGGTAAAAATTGATCCAAAAATTAAAAAGCCCCCGAATAGTCCGGAGGCTTTTTCACTACTTATATTCAAGTTGATTCATGCTAGCTAGCTACACAACCCGGTCTCCACGGATCAAACGCAAAATGATGGCAATGACGGCGATCACCAGCAAAACGTGGATGATGTTGCCCATCCCAAAACTACCAAAGCCCAATAATCCAACGAGCCAAATGATGATTAAAACCACTGCGATGACATAAAGCAAATTTCCCATGACGTTCCCTTGTTTTGGTTTGAATAATGGTTACTACGACTGGGATAATGAAAAATGCGTGCCAATTCATCAAAAAGGCCTTTTTGATCCAAAAAAGGCGTTTTTTGCTTTCATCCAGGTAAAGTTGTACCCAATTTTGACACACTTATTGTCTCGAATTGTGGAAAATAATTCACATCGAGCAAGCGGTTTTTTCTGAATGATGAATGTGAAATGGTGAATATTAAATGTAAAAGATGGCCTGAAGTTTCCCTTTTTCATGTAATATTTCACAAAAAAAGCCCCCGACACACGGCCGGGGGCTTTCGTTCTATAAAGAGAACGGATGAATTACATCATTCCGCCCATTCCGCCGGGGTGGCCGTGTCCGCCACCACCTGCCGGTGCTTCTTCGGGTTCGTCGGCAACGACACATTCGGTCGTCAGCAACAGACCGGCAATCGAAGCAGCATTTTCCAGCGCCAGACGAGATACTTTCGTCGGGTCGATGATACCTTCTTCGATCAGGTTTTCGTAGCGATCTTCGCGGGCGTTGTAACCGTAGTCAGCTTCGCCAGCTTTCACCGCGTTAACAACTACTGAGCTTTCACCACCGGCATTGGCAACGATCGTCCGCAGCGGTGACTCCAGGGCAACCCGGATGATGTTTACACCGGTTTTTTCGTCTTCGTTCCGGGTCTGAACCGCATCCAGCGCTCTGATCGCCCGGATGAAGGCCACACCACCACCGGCAACGATACCTTCTTCTACAGCCGCACGGGTTGCGTGCAGGGCATCATCCACGCGGTCTTTCTTTTCTTTCATTTCTACTTCGGTAGCCGCACCGATGTAGAGGATGGCAACACCACCTGACAGTTTCGCCAGACGCTCCTGCAGTTTTTCTTTGTCGTAGTCCGACGTCGTGTTTTCGATCTGTGATTTGATCTGATTTACCCGACCCGTGATGTTTTCTTTCTCACCGGAACCATTGATAACAGTTGTGTTATCTTTGTCGATGATGATTTTTTCGGCCGTTCCCAGGAAGTCGATGGTCGTGTTTTCCAGTTTGAAACCACGCTCTTCGGCAATTACCTGACCACCGGTCAGAATCGCGATGTCTTCCAGCATGGCTTTCCGACGGTCGCCAAAGCCCGGCGCTTTCACGGCTGCCACTTTGAGGGCGCCCCGGATTTTGTTCACTACCAGCGTCGCCAGAGCCTCACCATCCACATCTTCCGCGATAATCAGCAACGGACGGCCGGTTTGTGCAACCTGCTCCAGAACCGGCAGCAATTCTTTCATCGAAGAAACTTTTTTCTCCGAGATCAGAATGAACGGACGATCCAGTTCCACTTCCATTTTGTCGGTGTTGGTCACGAAGTAAGCCGACAGGTAACCGCGGTCGAACTGCATCCCTTCCACGGTTTTTACTTCCGTTTCCGTACCCCGCGCTTCTTCAACGGTGATGACGCCTTCTTTACCCACTTTTTCCATCGCGTCAGCAATCATGCTGCCGATTTCCTCGTCGCTGTTGGCCGAGATCGTGGCTACCTGCGCAATTTCTTTCGACGTTTCGATGGCGCGGGACTGTGAACGCAGGTTGTCGACCACGGCGATAACCGCTTTGTCGATACCGCGTTTCAGGTCCATCGGGTTGGCACCAGCGGCTACGTTTTTCACCCCGATCGAGTAGATCGCCTGGGCCAGAACGGTTGCCGTCGTCGTTCCGTCACCGGCTGAATCAGCGGTTTTGGAAGCCACTTCTTTCACCAGCTGAGCGCCCATGTTTTCGATGGCGTCTTTCAGCTCAATTTCTTTGGCAACGGTTACACCATCTTTGGTGATGGCCGGTGAGCCGAATTTTTTATCCAGAATAACGTTCCGGCCCTTAGGACCCAGTGTTACTTTAACAGCGTCGGCGAGGGTATCCACACCCTTCTTGATCCGGTCGCGGGCGTCGATATCAAAAAATATTTTCTTAGACATGAGTGAAAAGGAATTAATGGTTTTAACGAGTAATGCAAACGGGTTTCCAGATGAATAAAAGCCGGATTAACCGGTTTTTGACTGGAAAAGAACCTTAGATAATGGCAAAAATATCCGACTCCCGCATGATAAGATACTCCTTACCTTCCACGGTGATTTCGGTACCGGCATATTTACCGTACAAAACGGTATCGCCAACCTGAACGGTCAGGGGCTCATCTTTTTTGCCCGTGCCAACAGCTACGATCGTTCCACGTTGTGGTTTTTCTTTCGCCGTGTCGGGGATAATGATACCAAATGCGGTTTTTTCTTCAGCAGGTGCTGCTTCAACCAGCACCCGGTCAGCCAACGGTCTTACGTTTACTTTACTTTCCGTTACTGCTTCCATAATGGGCTTGTGTTTTAGAAGTTAAATTGTGTTTGATGCTTGATAAATAGCCCGGCAACAATTGCCAAACTTGACGGTCGATTTTGGTCACTTATTGTGCCAGACCACTTTTTTTGGGTAATACTGACAAAATTTCCGATTTATAATGTCAGTTTGGTAATCAATGGGTTAGGGAAAATCCTTTTTTGCCGGAGAAAAAAAACGCCAAACACTATTTGGCAGATTGAGATTTTTCATTAACTTACTTAGCAACAAGACGGTCTGTTCTTCATTCGTGTTAATTATGAAAAAACTTCAGAAAGACTGGTTGACGCAAGGGTTGATTGATTTAGAGTACAAAAAGTTTGTCGTTCTGGCCTATCTGCAAAACGTTCAGCAACACTTCTCTGACAAAAAGTTATACCCGGACCTGACGGAATTGCGGGATCATTACGAGACCGGTCTCCGTTTTCGGAACCGCAAAGGTACGCTTTCTGCTTCATTCCCCAAGGATGCCACCGGAATTGACCCCGAAAGTCTTACGGTACGGTACCAACCCCGGCAGGAAGACGATGAATATCTGTCAGAAATTGACTCAATCATTGATTTTGCGCTTCCCCGATTCGGACAGGCCCTGACGAAAGGGCAGCAAATGGCCGACGAACTGGCAGCCCATTTAACCCTGACGCCCATCGGAATGCTGCCCCTGCGCCGGGATGAAGGCTATATTTTTCTGCACTGGACCGCTCATTCCCAGACGCATATCTATTATTTCAACCTGAGCTGGACGGGTCTGACAATTCCCGGTTTTACGTTTACCAACACCAGTCAGACCGGTTCTCAACCCATTCGGACGCGGTATATCGACTCCGTTCGGAAAGGAATCGGGCTGACCTACGAGACCCTGAAACTGGACCTGATCCGGCGTCGGCCCTATTTGCCCAATCCGGCCACGTTTATGGTGGAATCGAAACGCCGTTTGCCGCTGGAAGAAACGCTGCTGCCGATGGCGGAGCGGCTGGTGGAACGACAGGTTTTGGAATAAAAAATACGAAAAATGACCTTTATATTTCGCAATGATCAGCCTGACACGTTTTTAAGTATTGTCCGGGAAGTAGGGCAATGGCTCGTCGATGGTGGCCGAATGATGTGGGAGATTGACACATTAACAGCCGAAAATCTATTTGACGACTACACGGCTGGAAACTGTTACGTGATGTATGCAGTAGATAATCACGGAGAGGAGGAACCAGCGGCTGCCTTCACGCTGCAGTGGAAAGATCCGCTTTACTACGCCGACGTTCCCGACAATTCGGCCGGTTTCATCCATAAATTAGCCATTCGGAGGGCGTTTGCGGGCCAGAACCTGTTCCAGTCGATCCTTGAATTCTGCCAGGGCGTGTGTCGGCAACGAAATATCCACGAAATTCAGCTGGAAACCGACGCGACCCGGCCGCCACTGATGCGGTTTTATGAACGAAACGGGTTTCAGCCAACCTACCAGAAAACCATCCATGAGTTTGGGCAAACCTTTACCTGCCAGTATTATGTGATGCGGTTCTAAATCAACACGTCAGACCGTTCTTTATTTCGCTAACCAATTCGTTTTCAGCTGCTAAATCCCCCAGATTGCGGGAGATGCGGGCGGTTTTCATGCTTTTATTTTATGCGGTATTCACTTTATCGACATATTCATGAAAGCACGGTTTATCTTTCTCTTTTTACTGATTGCAATTTATCCGGTCGCCGTTTCAGCCCAACAGCTTACGGCCATACCCGGCGGTGGCAACAAGGCGGCATCCGTTTCCGAGCAAATCGGCCTGACTAGTATTACCATCCGTTACAACCGCCCCGGCGTCAAAGGCCGCGAGGGAAAAATCTGGGGCACTTCGGTGGCGCATTACGGGCTGGTCGATCCGGGTTTTGGCAGCAGCAAAGCCGCTCCCTGGCGGGCCGGAGCCAATGAAAACACCACCATTTCCTTTTCAGACGAAGTCAAAGTGGAAGGAAAAAGTCTGCCCGCCGGAACCTACGGTTTGCACATGCTGCTGGGTGAAGCCGAGACGACGGTTATTTTCTCGAAAAATGCCACCTCCTGGGGCAGTTTCTTTTACGAACCCTCGGAGGACGCGTTGCGGGTTACCGTCAAAAATCAGTCCCTCGACAAAAGTGTGGAGTGGCTCAAATACGAGTTCATCGACCAGACCGATAACGCGGCCACCGTGGCGTTGGAGTGGGAAAAACGAATGATTCCTTTCAGGGTCGAAGCCGATGTGGTGAAAAACCAGATTGCTTCGTTCAAAAAAGAACTGCGTAATTCGCAGGGCTTTACCTGGCAATCGTTCGTTCAGGCGGCCACCTATTGCGTGCAGAACAAAACCGATCTGGATCAGGCGCTGGTCTGGGCCGATCAGGCCGTCAGTTTGCCGTTCATCGGTCAGAAAAACTTCCAGACGCTCAGCACGAAAGCGATGGTGTTGGTGGCCTTACATAAGCAGGCCGACGCTGATGTGGTCATGAAAGAAGCCGTTCCGATGGGGAACATGAACGAGTTGCACCAATACGCCCGCACCTTACTGCAGCAAAAACGGGCGAAAGATGCGTACGAGGTTTTTAAAGTCAACTACGACAAGAATCCCAATGTGTTTACGACCAACGTCGGCATGGGCCGTGGCCTGTCCGCCCTGGGTGATTTCAAAAAAGCCTTGCCGTATCTGAAAGCCGCGCTTCCACAGGCACCTAACGAGCTGAACAAGAACAGTGTAGCGGGGATGATTAAAAAACTGGAAGAAGGGAAGGATGCGAATAGTTGAGTTTAAAGGAGTTATTTTGCGAAGTTGAGCGGAGTTTATTAGAGTTTAGCGGAGAAAAACGCTGTGTAACTCTCTTTATTCTCCGCTAAACTCTGCGAAATAACTTTCAACCTTCTGAATTTCACCCCGATTAAAACCAGCCAAACCAGCCACAACGTACTCCCAATGAATCCCGCCAAATCAAAAACCGGGAAGGTGGGAATGACCGTGGCAAACAGCTCGGTTTGCGCCAGCAGGTAAATTCCCGAAGCGACATAACCAAAAACCGCCACCCAGCGCGGAAATACCCGCAGTTGATCGAATACCCGCGCCATCACAACCGTCCAGATCACGGTGAACAACTGCCCGATGTGTTCGCCGAGCAATACCCCGCCAAACTGGTGGACAGCCTGAAAGATAACCCCAATCGATTCCCGAACGGCCGGATCGGCGGAGTGAACATAGCGGTCGGCTAAAACCGGTACGACGAACGTCCAGCGCAGTAAACCAATGATCTGGGCGATGCCCGAAATGATGCCAATCGTGGTGGCCCAACGGACGGAAGTGTGCTGATTTTCAAAGTACTGACCCAGCTTGAGGTAGGCAATGAGCAGTAGTAAACCGGTAATGGCAAAAGTCCACCAGACGGCAATGAGCTGTGGGCCTCCTTCGTAAAACCGGGTCAGAATTACGCCCGGTTCCTGGCGTAGAATGTTCGGATAATCGAAAATAATCGTCAGGATCGTGTAGGGAATCAGAACTGCAATGGAACCGGCAATCAGGAGGTTGCCAATGGTGTTTAAGGGAGAAACAGCGTGCGTTTTCATGGCTGAAATGCGGTTTAAAAATGCTTAGTTGAAGAAAAATGAATAGCTGATTCCGCCGACGGGATTGAGTTTGAGCGTATGGTTGGGTGCTGCCAGCATCGCTGCGCCGATTCGGACATTCAGCCCTTTCCAGACCATCCAGCGAAAACCGGCGTCGACCATCAGGCCGTTTTGGTCTTTATAAGTACGGTTGAGACCGCGGACGTAGGAGAGAGAAGAGTAAAACGACGACGGATTCGCTTTTCGACCGACGGGCAGAAACCAGAAACTGATCCCGGAACGGATAAACGACGTGTTTTCGGGATTGCCTTCGCTGTTTTGGGAAACCGCCGTCATGTAGTAGCCTGTGTGAATGGAAACCTGCCGATGCCGGAACTCCAGACCGATCGACGGATTCCGAAAGCCGTTGATGCTCAATTCGTTTTTGGAAAATGAACGTTGGGCGAAAGCGCTGGTGGCTGAGAATAGCAGGGAGAAGAGGATACCTTTTTTCATGTCGACTTTTGTTTGATTGAACGATACAAAAGTCGGGGCGCCAGCGGGGAGAATACTGGACAAATGTCTATAAATGAGTGCTTAGAGAGAAAAGAGTTGTTTAGCAGAGTTCAAAGAGTTTAATAGAGGTTATTTTTCTCCGCTAAACTCTTTGAACTCTGCTAAACTCCGCGAAATGACTCATTAATTACAACGCCAGCCGGAAGTAATCCTGTCCCATTTGAATTTCGAAACCGGTTTTTTGGTAGAGATGCAAAGCCGCTTCGTTGCTCGAATCCACCTCGATTAGAATTTTATCCGCTTCTGAGTCCTGAAGAATCGCCAGAATCCGGTGCAAGATCGTTTGACCAATTCCCTGGCCCTGATGCTCCTGACAAACGCCCAAACCGATGATCCAGGCGTCGTTTTGGACAAAGTTAGTGGCCACCATGCCAACGGTTTTTCCCGCCAGTGTTGCCACATATTGCGTGAGGTGGGGGGACTGGATGGTTGTTTCCAGCAACTTCCGGGCTTCGTCGAGTGTACCGCCAAAAATGGTCTGGCTTAATGTCGTCAACGGTTCCAGATCGATTGATTCGGCTTTGACAAGCTGAACAGGTTGAGCGCCAGGCGGTGTTGGCAGGGGTAATACCGCCTGCCAGATCAACTGATATTCTGTATTGGTGAGCTGGGCGCCCCGTTGTTTGACAAATGCCTGCCCCGATTCGGAGGATTGTTCCGAAATCAACAGCGCATGTTCATATCCGTATTTTCGGGCTTCTTCGGCGGCAACTTCCAGCAGCGTGGAATAACACCCCTTGCGCCGGGCTTTGGGGAGCGTATAGCCGTTGAATTCAATTTGATTGGTCGTAGGAGCAAAGGCTGACAAGACGCTGATTAAAACGCCATTATCGTAGAGCAAAAACCAGTGACACATCGACTGAAAATAATTCATGGATTTGTCCCAGTGAATGTGTCCCAGCAAGGCATCGTCAGCTTTACAGCGAATTTCGAGGGCTTGGATGGACAAATATTGTTCTTCGTTCAGGTCGGTCAGAGAAAGAATTTTCATGCTGCAAACATAAACGAAAAACAGAAAAACCGGCCATTTGACCGGTTTTTCTGTTTTTCGCTGCAAACTCCAATTCCCAACGATAACCTATTCACTTCGCAACGATTTCACCGGATCAGTCAGGGCGGCTTTGATACTTTGGAAACACACGGTCAGGAGCGCCACGACCAGCGACAGGAAACCCGCCAGAGCAAACACCCACCAGGCCGGAGGCTGCTTGTATTCGAAACTCTGGAGCCACTGATTCATGGCGTACCACGCCAGGGGAGAAGCAATGATGATCGCGATCATCACCAGTTTCAGGAAATCTTTGGACAGCAGCAGTACAATGTTGGCAACCGATGCGCCGAGCACTTTCCGAACGCCAATTTCCTTGGTCCGTTGCTCGGCAGCAAAAGCCGTCAGTCCGAACAGACCCAGGCAGGCAATAATGACCGCCAGAATCGTAAAGGTCAGCAGAATTTCACCCTGTTTCTGTTCAGCTTTGTACTGCTTCGAAAAGTTTTCGTCGAGGAAGTGAAAATCCAGGGTGTTGGCCGGATCGAAGGTTCGGTATGTCGACCGGATGTAGGCGAGTGCTTCGGTCACCTTGGCGGGCTGAATCCGGACGTATAGATTGTCTTTATCGGCCGGAGCGGGCAATTGCAGCACCAGCGGCTCAATTTTATGTTGGAGTGAATACGTATGGAAGTCTTTCACCACGCCCACCACGCGGGCTTCGGCGGTATTCTTTTGATTATCAGTGTAATATTTTACCCGTTTTCCAATCGGATTCGTCCAGCCGAGTTGTTTTACCAGCGTTTCGTTGACCAAAACCGCATCCGTTAAATCGCTTTTGAAGGACTCGGAGAAGTTTCGGCCGCTGACCAGCTTGATTTCCATCGTTTTCAGAAAATCCGGATCGACCGTAAATTTCTGAACCGCCTGCGTGTTGGCCGAAATCGCTCCGTTTTGCTCGAAGAACATGCCGTTGCCACCAATATTGTTATTGCCAATGGGATTGCTAGCGGCTGACGCACTCTCAATCAGTTGGTTACGCGTCAGGGCTTCCTTCAACGCTTCAACGCGCAGGCGGGTTTCCTGACTGCTGATGTGAAACGTAAGCACCTGTTCTTTGTTAAAACCGAGGTCTTTGTGCATCACGTAATTCAGCTGGCGATAGACAATCCCGGAACAGGCAATCAGGGCAATGGTGGCCACAAACTGAAAAACCACCAGCGACTTTTTGAAAAACAAACTACCCGACTGGTCGCCCGACTGTCCGCGCAGGGCTGCCACCGGCCGGTAGCCCGATAGCAATAGGGCCGGATACAAACCGCTCAGGGCGCCCACTGCCAACGAAAGGCCGGAAATGATCAGAAAGGTATTTGGCAAGCTGTCGATGGATAATTGCTTGTCGGCCAGTTGATTAAAATAAGGGAGCGCAATACTGATAAGGCCGGTGCTGACCAAACCGGCTACGAACGTCATGATCATCGATTCGCCCAGAAACTGACCAACCAGTTGCTGCCGGAACGAGCCAATCGCTTTCCGAACGCCGACTTCGCGAGTCCGTTTCAGCGAACGGGCCGTATAAAGATTAACGTAATTGATGCAGGCAATCACCAGAATCAGAGCAGCCACCACCGAAAAAATGGAAACCGTACGGGCACTGCCATTGGCACCGATCTCGTAGTCAAGATGGGAATTAAGGTGGATAGAGGTTAGCGGCTGAAGTTCGATCCGGTAGTCGACATCGCCCAGCTCTTTTTTGAGGTATTTCTGAAAGAAACCGGGCATTTTGGCTTCCAGGGTTTTGGAATCGCTGCCTTCGTTCAGGAGCAGGTACGTAAACAGTTCCGAATTCTGCCAACCGCTGGTGTAATTGGTGGGAAACGACCGCAAGGCGTGGAAATGCAAATGGGAGTTCGTCGGCACGTCCTCCATGACGCCCGTTACGGTATTCGGGAAGTTATTGCTAAACAGAACGACTTTTCCAATGGCTTTTTGGGGATCGCCGAAGAGATTTTGTGCCACACTTTTCGTCAGAACGATGCTTTGCGGTTTGGTCAGCGCCGAAGCCGGGTCACCGTACAGAAATGGATAGGTAAACACCTCAAAGACCGAAGGGTCAGTGAAAAAGATATCATTGACATCGATTTTCTTGTCATTGTACGTTATTTGGCCGCCCCCTTCCGGGTTGAACCGTACAGTTTTTTCGACCTCCGGGTAATCGTTTTTAAGAGCCGGAGCAAAGGGCGCGGAGGTTGGGGCCAGCTTGATATTGCCTCCCGACCACTGGATGTACTGAACGACGCGGACAATCCGGTCGGCTTTGGCGTGAAAACGGTCGAAACTGAGCTCATCGAAAACGTACAGCGCCATCAGCCAGACGGCGGCCATGCCAATTCCCAGGCCGACAATATTAAGTCCGCTGAACAGTTTGTTTTTCCAGAACGTGCGGAGCGTTATTTTGATGTAATTCTGTAACATGAGATGAGAACCGTTAGGGGTGCGAAACCGGGTTTAGATGTAATCAAGCCATTGCCAAAAGCCGTACCAAAATATAAAATCTTGATAATAAGGGGCTTAGTTTGAATTTAATTGCGGGTTTTGTCCGCAAATGGACGGTTTGCCTGACCGAATGTGGACAACATGTAAAAACCGGTCAACGATACCAAAACCGGTCTTTGTGCAATATAGGGTGTGAGCCGGTTTTTGGTTTAAATTCTTTTCGACGGTTTACAGGAAACAATTTGTTAACAAAAATCGGGAAGGGGAGATGCAACGTTTCTATTTTCTACGTCATCTTTCGGTTAAATTCATCAACACGATCCCGATCCACTGTCCATTCCGGGACATTCGGTGTCCAATAATGGACGATTTTACCCCCAACCTAAACAAAAATACCCCGTTTTTAGAGAAATAAACGCTTTTTTCTGATTTGGCAATACATTTGTTCTGCAAACATTGAATTAATAATAACTTCCCTATTTCCTGTAAACAACAGCACCCTATTCATGAAAACCCTGCTCAAAAAAACAGTTTGCGGCTACCAACATCTGCTGATGATTTGTTTCATTCTCGCCGGTTTTGCGGCCACAGCCCAATCGGATTATTACGCCAGAACGGATTCTTCCAAAGCCTACTGGAAAATTCAGACCGATTTTTCTAGCCAGCAGACCAAAATCCGGTTTTTTAACAACCAGAACGAACCGATTTACCAGGAAACTTTGTCGGGCCGGTACGTAAAATTGACCGACCGCAACATCCGGTTGTTCGATTCGATGCTGCAACGGTTGCTGAACAACCAGTTGCTGTTGCCGGAGGTCAAAAGCCACGAGTTAATGGCAACGACTACCGGCGTTCCGTATTACACGGTTTCAACGCCGGTGTCGAAACCGGTTTCGACTTCCTACGTGCTGGCGTCGCTCAATGAACCGCTGGAAGCCAATCCATTACGTTCCGACATTGCGATCAATAATAACGGCAGATTGAAAATTCAGGTGGTGAATCTTTTTCAGGAGCCCTTGCTGGTGACGGTGGTGGATGATCAGGGGCGTCATGTTTTCAAGGAAAAAGCCGCTATGATGTATTACACCCGAACGCTAAACCTGACTCAACTGGCGGAAGGAAAATTTCGGGTTGAGGTAGCAGGGGCCCGAAAGATCTATAACTACCGGCTGACCATTCAGTCGAACCCGAATTCGTATAAATTGGTTGCCATTCCCTGACCCAGCTGGTAACCTGCTTTGGCCTTCTCGTCACATTTTTCTGCCTGTTCGTCAACTTGATTTAACTGTTTGAAAACAAATGTGCTGCTTTGTGAAGCAGAACCGGAAAGCCACAAAACCGGACAGATTTTGTACGGTTTCGGACAGACGGTTTTATTGAAAAGTACTTTAATGAAGTCGAAACGCTATTTTTTATTTCTGGCAACGGGTTTGTCCTACAAAATTTGAATTAATAATGACCAATTTAACAACCTGTAAACAACACGTAATATCCCATGAAAACCGTACATCTCAAAACCGCTCTCACCGTCCGCATTTTGCTGGCAACGTTCCTTCTTTTCACCGGTTTAATTGCCTCTGCTCAACCGGATTTTCATTCCGGAACTGACGGAGAAAAAGGATACTGGAAAATTCAAACCGATTATGCGACCCGCAGCACAGTCATCCGGTTTTTCAACGCCCGCAACGAACCGATTTATCAGGAAACGATTCAGGGGAAATACGTCAAATTGACCAAACGCAACATGCGGCTGTTCGACGAAATGCTAAACCGGATGGTCAACAGCGAATTACTGGCGTCGCAGGTAAAATCGTATGATTTACTGGCTTCCAACGACTTTCAATATAGTAGTGCCCATTCATCGAACCGGTATGTGCCCGATGAAAAACCGTCTGAAGAATTTGTCCCGGTCGAAAACCGGCTATTTATAGCCAATCCATGGGTCACAAATACGGCTAAACTTCGCGTTAACTTTGCCAATCCGAAGGCGAAAAAAGTGCAGATTGAACTTACGGATGAAGAATCAAACGTTGTCTATTACAATGAATCGAGCTACCTGGCCGGTTATAATCGCTATTTTGATATTCGGCACCTGAACAGTGGCAAATACCGGTTGAAACTGAAAAGCCCGGATGAAACGCTCAACTACCTTGTGACGATCAATAAACCGTATCACGAATACACCCTCAAATCCATCAAATAAACCCTGAACCAGATCGCGGCTGTTCGGGTTCGGACAAATAAACTGTACGAATTCGGACAGCTTCTTTTTGAAAAACCGTTGAAATGGCTCGCAGAGGCCATTTTTTTTTCTGGCCGCAGATTTGTTCTACAGAAGTTAATTATATCTCTTTTCCATGAGACGATCCTATTTAGGCGAGTTTGAAGAAGTGGTGTTGCTTACTGTAGCGGTTTTGGCGGAAGGCGCGTACGGCGTAGCGATCACGGACGAACTGGACCGGCAGACGGGCCGGGCGGTTAGCATCAGCGCCGTACATGCAGCTCTGCATCGGCTGGAAGAAAAAGGCATGTTGAAGTCGCACCTGGGAGAGGCCACGGCCGAACGCGGTGGCCGACGTAAACGGCTCTTTTCCGTAACGATGCTGGGCAGCCGGACCTTACACGATATTCGGGCCGTTCGCGAGCAACTCTGGGGTTCCATTTCCCCACAGGGACTACCAGCGGTGAGTTTGTGAGTATTGACCATTGACTGATGACCATCGACCATTAACCATTGTCTATCGTCGATGGTCAATGGTCAAATTTCATCTTCCATTATGAAAAACGAGCCGCCCCGCTGGGCTACCCGATTGCTGGAAATCTTCTGCGCTCCCCACTTGCTGGAAGAGATTCAGGGCGATTTGCACGAGCGGTTTTTGCGCAGGACCAGGCTGTTTGGAGAGCGGGAGGCTCGATTGCGGTATGGCTGGGAAGTGCTGCAGTTCCTGCAACCCCAATTTTTGAAACGAAAACCGGATTATTCCCCAAAACCGCAAGTTACCGATATGTTACGCAACTATTTCACGATTGCCTACCGAACGATTCTTCAGCAAAAAAGCTACGCCTTTATCAACGTCATGGGGCTGGCCTTGGGTCTGGCGGCCTGTATCTTGATTTTTCTGGTGGTTCGGAATGAATTGGGATACGATTCCTTCAACCGCAAAGCCAACCGGACGTATCGGGTAACCGTGCACGGTCTGGATTACAACCCGAGTGTTTCGTTTGCCGTAGCCCCCGCTTTCCGCACCGATTTTCCGGAAGCCGAGCAGGTGTCGCAGTTTTTTTACCAGCGGGAAGGGCAAGTTCAGGTGGGTAATGAAAAATTTCTGGAAGAAAGCTACGCCTTCGCGGACGGCCAATTTCCGCAGGTATTTGATTTTGAGTGGCTGGCGGGCAATCCGAAAACCGCATTGCAGGAACCCAACACCATTGTTTTAACGGAAACCATGGCCCACAAATACTTTGGTGATGCCGATGCCATGGGAAAAACCATCCGACTGGATAATGAGAAGGAGCTGCGGGTAAGCGGTGTGATCCGTGATTTACCGTCCAACACCCATTTGAATTTCAATTTTCTGGTGTCGTGGGAAACGGTTCGCAAAGACATGAATTTGACGGATTTCTGGTCGATTCAGGGAGGCTACCTTTATGTGGTTCTGCCGGAAAAACTGCATCCCAAACGCGTGGAAGCCCGAATTCCGGCCTTTATCCGGAAAAACTGGGGTAAAGAAATCGCCAAAGGTGCCGCCTTGCTGCTGCAACCCCTGCGGGAAATTCACTTCGACAAACGCTACCTGACGCAGATAACGATGCCGCGCTCCAAAGAAACCATTTACGGTTTGGCGGGCGTCGCCATTGTCATCATTCTGACAGCCTGCATCAACTTCGTGAATCTGGCGACGGCGCAGGCCGTTCGGCGGTCAAAAGAGGTTGGAATTCGGAAGGCATTGGGCGCTTTTCGAGGGCAACTCATTGGGCAGGTGCTGGGCGAAACCACGCTGCTGGTGAGTATGGCCACGCTGCTGGCTCTGCTGGCGGTCTTGGCTTTTCTGCCTTTCACCAAACCGTTGCTGGACATTCGGCTCGACGCCAGCCAGCTCGCCGAACCGGCGGTGATCGCAATGATTTCCGGTATCGTACTGATAACGATCCTGTTAGCGGGTTTGTATCCGGCGTTTATCCAATCCGGTTTTCAACCGATTAAAGCCCTGAGAGCCCGCGCGACGGATACGTCGGTTGGGGGAATGACGGTGCGCAAGGGGCTGGTCATTCTGCAATTTGCCATTACGCAGGTCATGATCATCGGAACGCTGGTGGTGGCAAGTCAGATGGATTATTTCGTGAACCAGGACATGGGTTTTGATAAAGAAGCCGTCGTGTCCTTCTGGACGGGAAACAAGGCAGATGTGATGCGGCAGAAATTACGGGACAATCCGGGCGTTGAACAATTCAGTTTTGCTTCCGCCGGACCGGCCTTCAACTTCAATTTTACGCCTTTTTCATCGCCGGAATTGGGAATGGCAGATGACGACGTGACCGAATTGAAACTGGTCGATGAAAATTACATTCCGATGTACCACCTGGAAATGTTGGCGGGCGAACCAATTACGAAAAAAGCGGAAGGCGACACGTCGAATAATGTGGTAGTCAATCAGACGCTGATTCGGCGGCTCGGTATTCAGAAAGATGCCGATGCGGTCGGCAAACGGGTGCGGGTTGCAGGCGCTCAGGCCATTATTCAGGGCGTGGTACGGGATTTTCAGAGCGAATCGAAACACAAGAAAATCCGGGCCTGCGTCCTGACTTACAATTCAAAAGCGTTCTGGCAAACCAGTGTAAAACTGAAACCGCAGAACCTGCGCGAAACCCTGGCGAAGATTGAGCAAGAATGGTCGGAGCTGAATCCGGAGTCGATCTTTCGGTATGAGTTTGTAGATGAGCACATTGCGAAACTGTATAATCAGGAAGAAAAAATGTACAATGCGTTCCGGCTTTTCTCCGGCATTGCGATCGTCATCGGCGCGCTGGGGCTGTTCGGACTCGTTTCGTTGATGGCCGTTCAGCGAACCAAGGAAGTGGGGGTTCGGAAAGTACTGGGCGCTTCGGTTGCCAGCATTGTCTTGTTGTTTTCCCGCGAATTCATCTGGCTCATGCTCATCGCGTTCGTGCTGGCGGCTCCGCTGGCGTGGTACGGAATGGATCTCTGGCTGCGCGAATACGCCTACCACATCCAGATCGGACCCGCGATTTTCCTGGCTGCGATTCTGGTGACGTTCGTCATTGCCGCCCTAACGGTAAGCTATCAATCCATCAAAGCAGCTTTGGTCGATCCGGTGAAGTCGCTGCGTTCCGAATGAAAAAATTAATGAATAATTAACAATGAAAAACAATAAGCAAGAATCGGTTATCGGTACCATGAATTTTCATTGTTCATTGTACCTATTTCATTGGTCATTATGAAAACCAAACCGCCCCGCTGGGCCTCCCGATTATTGGAAATCTTCTGCGCTCCCCATTTGCTGGAGGAGATTCAGGGTGATTTGTACGAGCGGTTTTTGCGGAATGAGCGGTTTTGGGGATCGTCGTTTGCCCGGCGCCAATATGCCCGGGAAGTATTGAGCTTTCTAAAACCGTTTGCTCTGAAAAGGCAAACGTCTGATTATCAGTCTACCTATTTATTGCAACCCGCTATGATACGTAATTATTTCAAAACCGCCTGGCGAAACCTGCTGAAAAACCAGTTTTATTCCCTGATCAATATGACCGGGCTAACGGCTGGTCTGGCCGTCGGCATGTTGATTCTGCTGTGGGTACAGGACGAGCTGAGTTTTGACCGGTTTCACCAAAAAGTCAATCAGATTTATCGCCTTGAAAATGAAGTCGGTACGGGAACCAGTAAGCAGATCTGGACAACTACGGTTGCGCCCATTGCGGAAATGGGAAAGAAGGAGGTACCGGAAATAAAAGAGGCAGTTCGGATCACCGATGGCAGTTTATACACGCTGTACAAATACCAGGACAAGTCTTTTTCCGATGAAGAAGAAGTTTTTACGGATCCAACGTTTTTTACGCTTTTTGATTTTGGCCTGATCAAAGGTAATCCGGCCCAGCCGTTTCCTGATAACAACTCAGTGGTTATGACTGAAAAAACCGCCAAACGCTATTTCGGCGACGCCGAACCCATCGGCAAGGTCATAACGGCGGATGGCAAAACCAGCTTTACGGTGAGCGGGGTTATTCGTGATTTTCCGAAGAATTCGAGTTTGAAAGGCGACTTTTTCCTGCCCATTTCGCACTGGTTCAACGTCATTTATGCAAATCGAAAAGATGGCCGGACTCCCCACAACGACTTCCACGAGTTTTCATACGTGACATTTTTCCAGATTCAGCCCGGAGTTTCCACCACCGCATTGGCGGATAAACTACGGAACATTCACCTCCGCAATAAACCGGACGATACCGACCTGACCTACCTGTTGCAGGCTTTACCGGACATGCACCTTTACAAAGCCGACGGCACCGAAGGCGGCATCGAAACCGTGCGGATGTTTGTCATCATTGCCCTGCTCATTCTGGTGATCGCCTGCATCAATTACGTGAATCTTTCCACGGCGCGCTCGATGCTGCGGGCCAAGGAAGTCAGCATGCGGAAAATTGTGGGCGCGGCCAAAATGCAGTTGTTCCTGCAATTTATCGTCGAAACCGCCCTGCTGTTTTCACTTTCGGCCTTCCTCGCGATTGGGTTGATGACACTGCTGATGCCGTTTTACAACGAACTTTCGGGGAAACAGCTCGTGATCGATTTTTCCGATTCGCAAATCTGGACGGTCGTCGGGGCCACCATCGCCGGAACCTTGCTGGCGTCGAGCATTTACCCGGCGCTGCTGCTTTCGTCGTTTGAACCGCTGAAGGCCCTGAAAGGCAAGGTTTCGGCGCGACTGACGGATGCGGTTTTCCGGAAAATACTGGTCGTCACGCAGTTCACCTTTACGGTGATCCTGATTTCGGGAACGCTGATTATTGGCAATCAACTCGACTACATTCATTCAAAAGAGTTGGGGTACGATAAAGACCACGTTCTGTCCTTTTATATGCGGGACATGGGCGCGCACTTCGACGCAGTAAAATCGGAATTGCTGCAGCAGCCGGGTGTCGCCGGAGTGACCCGGGCCAACAGCAACATCGTTTCGATTGGTATGCAAACCGGCGCAACTAACTGGGACGGCAAACAACCCGGCGAAACCATGATGATCCGTCCGGTTGCAGTCAACCAGGATTTCATTCCATTCTTTAAAATAAAGGTCGATCAGGGCGCCAATTTCACCGGCGCCGTTTCAGATTCGGTGCATTTCATCCTGAACGAAACCGCCGTCCGGGCCGCCCGGATCAAGAATCCCGTCGGCAAGCGGTTTAAACTCTGGGACCGGGAGGGAACCATCATTGGCGTTGTGAAGGATTTTCATTTTGCCTCCATGAAGTCCAGAATCGAACCTTCCATTTTCTTTTACGATCCGAATCGGGCGGGGCGGATGTTCATCAAAACGACGGGACAGGATGCGCCCAACGTCATTGCCACCGCCGGGCGGTTGTGGAAGCAATACAACGCCGAATACCCATTCAAATACGATTTTCTGGATCAGACTTTCGATGATCTGTACAAAACCGAGCAGCGCACGGGCACGCTCTTTACGGTTTTTGCAACCATCGCCATTGTCATTTCCTGCCTGGGTCTGTTCGGTTTGGTGGCTTACACGGCCCAGGTGCGGACCCGCGAAATCGGAGTCCGTAAAGTATTGGGTGCCACCGTGCCGGGAATCATTCAGCTGCTGGCCAAAGACTTTGTCAAACTGGTGCTGATTGCCATTGTCATTGCCGTTCCGGTGGCCTGGTACGCGATGGATCAGTGGCTGCAGGGCTTTGCCTACCGGATCAGCATCGAATGGTGGATGTTTGCGCTGGCGGGACTACTTGCGCTGGCCATTGCCTTACTGACGGTCAGCTTCCAGAGTATCAAAGCCGCCGTGGTGAATCCGGTGAAGAGTTTGCGTTCGGAATGATTACCGGAAGAAATCACTCAGTTGGAGTTCAATTCCGATTACCGGATCGATTATCGCGCCTTCCGTATCAATTTTGACCGTAAGTGGTTTCTTCCAGTGGCGTTTCGATTTCGGTAATTTCAACGGCCTACGTTTGCAAAGCGTACGGGAGATTTTCAAAAACAATAAAAAAGCGTTGGGCAGCGGGCATTTGGTTTCAGGCAGCCAAACCCTATGCTCCGAGCCCGCTGCCCAACGCAAAACCAAACTTCATGCAAAACAAACAGCCGCCCCGCTGGGCCGACCGACTGCTGGAAGCCTTCTGCGCTCCCCACTTACTGGAGGAGGTGCAGGGCGATTTGTACGAGCGGTATTTACGGAACGAACGACTGTTTGGAAAACCGTATGCCCGGCGGCAGTACGTCCGGGAGGTCGTGGGTTTCCTGAAGCGACCTTTTGCGCTGAAACGTCTATCGAATGAGTATGCATCACCTTCATTTCTGAATCCCGTTATGCTTCGCAATTACCTCAAAACCTCGTTCCGGAATCTGACCAAAAACAAAGTCAGTTCGCTAATCAATCTTTTCGGCCTGAGTCTGGGCGTAACCGCCTGTCTGGTTATTTACCTGATCACCCATTATGAATTGAGTTACGATACCTTTCATCCCGACCAGGAACGGATTTACCGATTGGTTGGTACGGAGAAGTTCAACGCGCGGGCCGATGAGCGTCCGGCCGGATTTGTTCCGAACGCTGTGCCGGCCGCCATACGGAACGAAGTGGCCGGTCTGGGAACCGTGGCGGCTTTTCACAACATCGAATCGGAGGTCCTGATCCCGGAAGGAACCGAAAAGCCCAAAAAATTCGAGCACCGGGATTTTCGGAAAGACAATCCCGAAATCATTGTTGCCGATCCGCAATATTTTGAAATTTTCAAGTATCAATGGGTGGCCGGAAATCCAAAAACCGCCCTGAGCGAACCGTTTCAGGTCGTGTTGTCGGAACGGAAGGCGCACAAATACTTTGGTAATCTGCCGCTCGAACAAATTCTGGGTCGGCAGGTGATTTACATGGATTCGGTTCAGGTCAAGGTGTCGGGCATCGTCCGGGACTGGGAAAAACCGTCGGATTTTACGTTTACGGATTTTATTTCAATGGCCACCGTTCGGAGCAGCCAGTTGAAACGGGGCATCGATCTGGACCAGTGGGACGATATCTGGTCGGCATCGCAGGCCTACGTCAAATTACCGGAAGGTGCCAAACCGGAACAGTTCGACGGCGCTTTTCAGCGCTTTTCCAAAGCCCATTTTCCAAACGAATTCAAGTTTGTACCGGGCCTGCAACCTCTTTCCGATCTGCATTTCAATTCGCTCTATGTCGATAATTATTCCCGAAAAGCTCACTTGCCCACCCTATACGGCATGATGGGCGTGGCGGTTTTTATCCTGTTGATTGCCGCTATCAATTTCATCAATCTGGCGACGGCTCAATCGGTGCAGCGGTCGAAGGAAGTGGGCGTTCGGAAGGTGCTGGGAAGTAGCCGAAAAGGTCTGATCACGCAATTTTTAAGCGAAACCACCCTGCTGACGCTGGTGGCGGTCGGCATGGCAATGCTGCTGGTTAGTCCGATTCTTTCCGCCTTTCAATCGCTGACGCCGAAAGGGCTGACGTTTGAACTGTTCAGTCTGCAAACCCTGCTGTTTCTGGCCGGCGTAACGATTACGACCGCCCTTCTGGCCGGTTTTTATCCCTCGCTGGTGCTGTCGTCGTATTTGCCCGCACTCACGCTGAAGGGACAGAGCGCGCTGAAAGGCGGTTCCAGGGGATATCTGCGTAAAAGCCTGATTGTCTTTCAGTTTACGGTTTCGTTGATTTTCATCATCGGTACGCTGATCGTGGAACGGCAGCTTAGTTACATCCGCAACAAGGATCTGGGTTTCTCGACGGATGCGATTATTGAAGTTCAATCCGGTCGGGTCGGTAAAACGGACTTACTGATGGAAAAATTTAAAAATCTGGCGGGTGTCGAGCGCGTTTCGAAGCAGTGGTTTCCGCCGATGGGCATGGCGTACATGATGACTAAAATGAAGTACCACGGCAAAAAAGAAATTGAACTGGATGTGTCGGCGAAAGTGGGCGATGAAAATTTTATTCCGCTCTACAACCTCCGGATGCTGGCGGGGCGAAACTATCTTAAAACTGATTCGCTCCGGGAACTGGTGATCAATGAGTCCTTTGCCAGGCGTTTGGGCTTTCAAAAACCGGCGGATGCGGTCAACAAACTACTGGAATTTGACGGCAAAAAGTACCCGATTGTTGGCCTCGTGGCCGATTTTCACGAGCAATCGTTCCATTCCAGGATTGATCCGGCATTCATTGGATACCTGCCCCGGCAAGCCCGAAATATTGGGGTCAAACTGGCGGTCAAAGGACAGCAGGTCGGCAATTTGAAAGAAGTGCTGGCCAGCATCGAACGGGAGTGGAAAACCGTCCATCCCGATAAAAAGTTTGCGTACGAATTTCTGGATGATCGAATTGCATCCTTGTATGAAAAAGAGCAGAAAACCAGTCGGCTGGTCAACACCGCGACGGCCATCGCCATCCTGATTTCGTGCATGGGACTGTTCGGTCTGGCGACCTTTACGGCTGAGCAGCGCACCAAAGAAATCAGCGTCCGGAAAGTGCTGGGCGCTTCGGTCGCCAGTATCGTTGCGCTCTTGTCGAAGGACTTCCTGAAACTGGTTCTGCTCGCCCTGCTGCTGGCCGCTCCGGTTGCCTGGTGGGCCATGAGCGAATGGCTGAACGGTTTTGCCTATAAAGTTGACATTGAATGGTGGATATTCGCCCTGGCCGGTTTGCTGGCAGTGGGCATTGCGCTGCTAACCATCAGTTTCCAGAGCATCCGGGCGGCCCTGACGAACCCGGTGAAGAGCCTGCGGAGCGAGTAGTCTGAACCAAACTGTCTTGAACTGGGATTGCGCAGATTAAAGGATTAAGGGGATTTGAATGAGCCCTCCTAGTTAATCCTTTAATCTGCGCAATCCCAGTTCAAGACAGTTCCGGACAAATTCGTACTTTTGCGGCTCTAAAACCATTTAATCCCCGTACAAGTGATCATTCCATTGGCCCACCGTGCCGGACAAACGCAGGAATACTACTTCTCGGTCAAGCTGGCTGAAGTTCGTAAACTGCTGGCTGCCGGGCATGATGTGATTAACATGGGCATCGGAAATCCCGATATGATGCCGTCCGACAACACGCTTCAAACACTGGTCAATTCGGCCTATCAACCGAATGCCCACGGTTATCAATCCTATAAAGGTACCCCCGGTTTTCGGACGGCTGTTGCCGGTTATTACGCCCATACGTACGGAGTATCGCTTGATCCCGAGACAGAAATATTACCTCTTTTAGGTTCAAAAGAAGGCATTACGCACATTTCGCTGACGTTTCTGAACGAAGGCGATGAAGTGCTGGTACCGGAACTGGGGTATCCGGCCTATACAGCCGTGAGCCGGATGGTGGGCGCTCAGGTGCGGAATTACCCCTTGCTGGAAAACAAAGGCTGGCAGCCCGACTGGGAAGCGATGGAAGAGCTGGTGTCTGATAATGCAAAGATACTCTGGCTGAATTATCCGCATATGCCAACGGGCGCACCAACCACGCAAAAGCTATTCGAGCAGGCCGTCCGGTTTGCGTACGACTACAGCCTGTTGCTCTGCCACGATAATCCCTACAGCCTGGTTCTGAATAAAAAACCGCCAATTAGTCTGCTTTCCATCGACGGCGCAAAAGAGGTGGTGATCGAAATGAACTCGATGAGTAAGTCGCACAACATGGCGGGTTGGCGGGTTGGCTGGATGGCGTCGTCGAAACCGTACATCGATGCGGTTTTGTCGATCAAAAGCAATGTTGATTCGGGGATGTTCAAGCCCGTAATGGATGCGGCTGCCGAAGCTCTTGGTAACCCGGATTCGTGGCACGAGGAACGAAACGCAGTGTATGCGGGTCGGCTGGAAGCCGCTACGGCATTTCTGGACGCCCTGAATTGTACGTATACCGACGATCAGGAAGGAATGTTTTTGTGGGCAAAACTACCGGATTCTGTTGAATCGGCCGAAAGTTTGGTGGACGATTTGCTATATAACAAGCACATTTTCATTGCGCCGGGGTTTATCTTCGGTCCGAAAGGAAACCGGTATATCCGGGTATCGTTATGTATGCCGAAAGAGCGAATTTGGGAAGCGGTAAATAGAATTAAATAAAACTCTGATGACCTCGGATGTCCCTGATTAACTCTTAGAAATAACAGTTACACAGGGTTTATCAGGGAACATCAGAGGTGATCAGGGAGAAAACATATGGTCATCACAATCGTTGGAGTTGGGTTATTGGGCGGGTCGTTGGCCCTGGCGATTCGGGAAAAATACCCGAAAGCGCAATTTGTCGGGGTCGATGCATCACCGGTTCACGGGAAACTGGCTCTGGCGAAAGGACTCGTGGATGAAATGCAGTCGTTGGATGCCGCCGTGGCGGTGAGTGACCTGGTTGTGCTGGCGACGCCGGTGAATACAATTCTGGAATTATTGCCTCAGGTACTGGATCAATTACCGGAAGGGGCGACGGTGACGGATTTGGGATCAACGAAAGAGTTGATTTGTCAATTGGCGGATGATCACCCGAAACGGGCGCAGTTTGTCGCCATTCACCCCATGGCCGGGACCGAAAATTCGGGTCCGGGAGCTGCTTTTCGGGAATTGTTGCCCGGAAAAAACCTCATCATTTGCGATCGGGAGAAGAGCGAACCCAACAGCCTGAAACTGGTGGAAGCCTTGTTCAGCGACATTGGCATGAAACTTTTTTACATGAGCCCACAAGAGCACGACCTGCACCTGGCTTATGTCTCGCACCTGAGCCACATCAGCGCGTTTGCCTTGGGTCTCACGGTGTTGGAAAAAGAAAAAGACGAACAGGCGATTTTCGATATGGCAAGCACCGGTTTTAGTTCGACCGTCCGCCTGGCGAAAAGTTCACCGCAAATGTGGGCGCCGATTTTCGACCAAAACCGCCAGAATGTGTCGCAGGCCTTGGCCGATTACATTGTCTTTTTGCAGCAGTTTAAAGAGCTAATCGACGAGCAGAACGTCACGGATTCATTCGAGTTTATGGCCCGCGCAAACCAGATTCGTCGGGTGCTGGAAGGCATTGATAAGAAATAGAAATAATGAACAATGTAAAGGTGCTGTCTTGAACCATCTTTTTTACATTGTTCATTTTTCATTGTTAATTGTTTTTCGTTCTCCTTCAAAAATCCGCCGGGCATTTTGAAGACTGGTTTTCTGGATAAAATGGGCGATGGCGGCTTTGCCGATGCCCAGCGTTGCGGTGGTGGCAATGCCGGCTGAAACCGCACTTCCAACGCCCGGGAAGAGAATTTTGACTGAGGCCCGCGCGATTTCCCGCAACACCAAACCCGCACTGATCGTTGCGCCGATGGCCGTCAGAAACTCTTTCGCCGATTGCGAACTCAACTGACGTCCAGCGACGTAGGCAATCGCGATGATCAGCGTAATTTGCAGGGATGTAATGGGAATGATGTCGCCAATCGGAATCGGTACGGCGGCAATTCCTCCGCAGATAGCGGCAACTACCTGCGTCAGCCGGTTCGCAATCGACTCCTGAAGCGTTCGCGCCTGACTCAATCGGGCAAAAGCCAGCTTGCCTTCTTTCGGCAATTCATTGAAAATATAATGCAGCAATTCATCGATCCGCCAGCGTTCGTCGGAGCGCAGTGTATCATTTTTCCAGGATTGGTACGATGAAACGCCAATCACCGTAATCAGGTGTTCTTTCAGATACGGATCGGATTCAATTTTTGCCCGGAGCAAATTTTCAATGGCCGTTACCCGATCCCGTTTTTCCTTCAAATCATCCGGATCTTCCTCGTCTGGTTTGTGCAATCGGACATTCTTGGGTTCGAGTGTGTCGCAATGCGTTGCCACCACCAGCAAAGGTGGTTGGTAGTTATGAACCTTTTCGACGGTTTGACTGATCTCTTTCAAGGCTTCCAAATCGGCATTGATTCCGGAATCGGCTTCGGTCGCTTTGATCAGAAACAGGATTATATCCGGTGCTTTCGCTTTCAGGGCTGCATTGATCGACTCAATGGGGGATGCGGCCGAATCGGCTTCGTCGGGCCGCGAACCTTCCTGTAAACCCCGCGTATCCAGCATTTCGATCGTGCCGTATTCTCCCGCGTAAGGCCACCAGGTAGCCGCGCCGGTTTGGGCTTTTTCGTGACCCACTTCGGCCACCTTACGACCAAAAATGGCATTGATCAACGAGGATTTCCCACTGCCGCGCCTTCCCACCAGTGCAAAGCGGGGGGAGCGCGTTTCGACCAGTAACTGTCGGAATTCCCGAATTTCCTGACGGACTTCTTTCGCGACCTTTTCAGGTAGTCGATCCAGCAGAGCTTCCAGCTTTTGTAAAACCTCGCTGATTTGGGTTTGCAGGGGTGAGTTCATAATTGTAATGGTAACGAAAATTGCGGTTTTGTGTGGCGGAAACTACACTGCCGGTTCAATTGGCTAAACCATTTGCGCTACACTTGTTTAAACAAAACCAGTTAATTCCATTTCGGGAAATAATTTCGATAAAAAAACACCTGACTTCCAACGCTCTGGACCGCAACCGGGTCTCTGTACACATACGTCCAAACCCACTTTATATGAAAAACCGACTACTTATTTTGTTGTCTGCGGCATTGTGGCTGGCCTGTCAGTCCAAAGACTCGTCGGAATTTGGAATCGAACCCGGTGGCAACACCTATAACGACGATGCAACTCCGACTAAAAAAATGATGTGCTCCGGCACCAATTGCGACAATCCCAACAGCGTTGAACAATACACGTACAATAAAAACGGAAAACTGATCCGAATTGATTACCTGGGGCGGGTCGCGAGTGGACAAATGGAGGTGCTTTCGTACGTCGAGCAGATTTACAACAAACACGATAACCTGGTCGGGAAAATCCGCTACGGGAAGTACGGCAGTGAAGGCTGGACGGCTTACGAAGAGTCTGAATTCGAGTACGCGGAAGGTGGCTTGTTAACCGAACGGATTTATTTTAATCAGCGCAATCCGGAAAAGCGGGTACTGACCGGTTTGGTGCAATACGAGTTTAAGGATGGAAAAAAAATCGGCCAGAAATGGTTCGATGCCCGGGAGCAACCGAGCTATCGCGTTGCGTATGAATACAAAAACGATGTGCTCATCCGCGAAACCTGGTATTCGGACACCGACAAAATCATCCGGTTATTCACGCACTCATTTGCCGGAAACCGCCGTCAGATCAGCGAGCATATGCCCAACCGTTCCGAACAAATTGCGCTGATTGAAAAGACCTACGATAAAAAAGGGCGCCTGATAACCGAAGAAACGAAAGTCAACAATCCGCTTCTTTGTTCAATGGTAGCCGGAGTTATTCAATATGCCTATTGATTTTATCCAGTACAAGGTGACAATTCGTATGAAAAGGCAACCCGGCTTGGGTTGTCTTTTTTCTTTTTATTCGCTTCGCAAAACCGCCGGTTTAGGGGGCATTTCTTCCGCTTCGCTGAGGTAAAAAATGACAATAAGAGCGCTTTATTTTGCTTTGTGACTGAATTTCAATTTTGTATGAAACAGTTGCTCATTGTCATATTGCTGGTAGCCAGCCGCGACGTGCGGGCACAAACCGTTGTTCGGACGGTGCAGGACGCCATTCAAAGAACCCGGCAACATAACCCCGATCTAACCATTGCCCGCCAGAACCGGGTGACGCAGGATCAGCAGCGGGCTGCCAGCCGGGCCGCACTGTTGCCAACAGCACGGGCATTTTCTAATTTTGATTATAATTATGCCCTGCCGACTCAGTTGATTCCGGCCGAATTTCTGGGTGGACAACCCGGGGAGTTTCGGAGCCTGCAATTTGGGGTTCCGTTTAATTTAACGGCGGGTGTGGAGGTGTCGATGCCACTACTGAGTCGTCCCAACCGCCTGGATATCGGGTTGACCGTTCAAAATTTACGGATTATCGACGACCAGAATCTGGTGCTGCAGGATGAGGTTTCGACGCAGGTGGCCCGAATCTACCACGCTACTTTGCTGACCCGATCGGCCATCGACATCGCCCGCCGGAATGTTGCCAATGCCGACACCATTGCGACCATTGCCCACCAGCGACTGGCGAAAGGCCAGATTGAACCGCTGGAATTCAATCGCCTGCAATCCATCCGGTTGACGGCGGAAGACGTGTTGCGGCAAAATGAACTGACCTACGTCCGGAATTTGAACCAGTTGAAAGTGCTGCTCGGGTTAACGGTTCGTGACTCACTGGTTCTGGAACAAAACCTGATGGGATCGGCCCAATCGACCGGTTTTTCGGGATTGAGTCAAACCGTTGAACGGCCGCAGGTAACCGTCCGGAGGTCGCAACTGGAATTGTTTCGTCAGCAACTGAACCGGGAAAACGGCCTGCGCTGGCCAACGCTATCGGTGTATGCCCGCTATTCGGTCCAGGCGCAACGGAAAGAATTTAGTTTTTTTGACGTAAGCCAGAAGTGGTTTCCGATTGGGGTAGCCGGTTTGCAGCTTAATATTCCCATTTATTCGGGCGGTTTGCGAACGGCCAATCTGAACCGCGCCAGGCTTCGAATCGAACAGGCCCAGGCCGAGTTGGCCTATGAACAAACCCGTGCCGAACTGGATAATCAGGATATTCTGAATACTTATCATCAGGCTGTTAACTCGTTGACTTTCAATCGTCAGAATTACGAGCTGAACGAGCAGAATACGCAGATTGCCCTGATCAAATACCGGGCGGGAATTTTCGCGTACGATCAATACCTGAATGTCTTCAACGAGTCGCTGAACGCCCAGAACCGCTACCTGAATAATCTATCAAACGTGTTTATTAATCAGACGATTTTGCAGATCAGAAATGGATACTAAATCTTACTTAAGCGCTCAATATGAACGGCTTGGCATTCATAAAGTGAAAATGAAAACGGTATTTGTGCTGGAGGGAATTTTGTTGACTACGGTTTTTTACGGCTGCAATCGAACGGAAGAAGGAACCAGTCCAACCTACAAAGACCTGACCGAAGCGGTCTATGCATCGGGCAGTGTTTTTCCACGAAACGAATACAAGGTGCTCGCCAACGCAGACGGTATTTTGCAGCAGCAACTGGTGAGTGAGGGTGATTCGGTCAAGCGAAATCAGCTGGTGTTTGTGCTGGAGGGTATTACGCAGGGCGCGCGCGAACAGGCTGCGGCTAACATCTACCGGCAATCGCAGGCCAATCTGAATACCAACTCGCCGGTTTTGGCCGAACTGGAAGCTCAGCTACAAACGGCCCAAACGCGCCTGGCCAATGACTCGGTCAATTATGTTCGTTACCGGGATCTGTACCAGCAAAACGCAACCTCCAAAGCCGAACTTGAACGCGTACAACTGGCGTACCAAACCTCCCGAAACGACTTTGCCGCCCGCCGAAGTTCGTTGCAACGGACCCGGAATCAGTTGTATGTTGATCTGCAAAACTCAAGAAGTCAATACATTGCGAGTGGACAGGATCAGGGTAATACCCGCATCCGGAGTTTTGTAGACGGTAAAGTATATGAGATTTCGAAAGAACCGGGCGAGGTGGTTCGCCGAAACGATCAATTGGCATTGATTGGGAGTGGGCGTGAAGTCTTTGTCCAACTGGCGGTCGACGAAAGCGATTTCGGTAAAATTCGGGTTGGGCAGGACGTTATTGTAAAAGCCGATGTCTATCCGGACAAAGTTTTCAAGGCGATAGTCCGGAAAATTTATCCCAAGCTAAACCGGGTCGATCAGTCGTTTCGGGTCGATGCCGATTTCGTGGGCGAACTTCCCGATGCCTATTACGGTCTGACGGTCGAAGCCAACATTGTGATCAGCCAGAAAAACCGGGTACTGACCATTCCAAAGTCATATGTGGTTGGAAATGACAGCGTTTGGGTAAAAGAGAACGGCGAAGCCCGGAAAATCCGGATTGAGAAAGGTGCCGAGAATTTCGATCTGGTGCAGGTAAAAGGCGGTTTAAATGAAAAATCCATAGTCGTCAATCCGGAATGATGTGCTAAAGTTTCGCAGCGTTAAGCGAAGAAGAATAGAGTTAAGCAGCGTTTTTTTCTTCGCTCAACTCCGCGAAATAACCAACTTAAAATCATGAATCTCCGCATCACCACCCAGATTGCCCGTACGCACCTGATGGCAAAAAAGCGGCAAACGCTCGTTGCCATGCTGGGCGTAACGTTCGGGATTGCCATGTTTATCACCATGATTTCGTTCATGCAGGGCGTCAATCAGTTTCTGGAGGACTCAGCGCTGGATGCCAGCCCGCACGTGCGGATGTATAACGAAGTGAATACGCAGCGGCCCGCCCTCATCGAGCAACTCAACCCGGGCGATTCGGCCTTCAATGTGATTTACCACCAGAAGCCGAAAGAGCAATTGTCGCGGCTGAAAAACGGGTTGCTCATCGCCCGGCGCATTGAAAAAGAACCGGGGGTTTTGGGCGTTTCACCCCAGCTCAGCACGCAGGTATTCTACAATAACGGGCCCATTCAGATTTCCGGCACGGTTGCGGGCGTGGATATTGAGCGGGAAAACCGCCTTTATAATCTAAAATCACGGCTGAAGTCGGGCACGCTGAACGCACTGCGAAGTAACCCGAATGGCTTAATCATGGGTAGCGTGCTGGCTCGCAAACTAAACGTCCGGGCAGGCGATAAAGTGAGTGTGACAACGCCAACGGGTGGAACGATGATTTTGCGGGTCGTTGGCACGTTTAGTTTCGGCATCGGCACGGTCGATAATACGAAGAGTTACGCCAATTTGTCGACGGTTCAGGAGATTTTGCAAAAGGATGCGAGTTACGTGACGGATATTCACATCAAGATGTTCGATCCCTTACTGGCGATCCCGCTGGGTAAAAAACTGAGGGCCATTTACGGGTATTATACGGAAGACTGGGCAACGGCCAATTCGGCCATTCTGGCAGGCGAAAAGATCCGGAATGTCATGACATTCGTGGTGTCCATGACGCTGTTGGTAGTGGCCGGTTTTGGGATTTACAACATCATGAATATGAACGTCATCAATAAAATTAAAGACATTGCCATCCTGAAAGCGACCGGTTTTGAGGGAAAGGATATTGTTATGATATTCCTGTTCCAGGCTATTTTTATCGGTTTGCTAGGCGGATTAATGGGGTTACTGATTGGATTTATACTAAGTTATTTATTGTCAATCACACCGTTCAATGCCGGTGATTTTTTAAGCATTAAAACCTTTCCGGTTATTTTCGATTCCAAATACTACGTAATGGGGATTTTATTCGGATTGATTACAACAGTACTTGCTGGTTATTTCCCATCCAGGAAAGCAGCGAAAGTGGATCCGGTTTCGATATTGCGTGGCTAAAGACTATGATTACGGTGATTTATATGATTTAAATTGATTTCTACCAAAAAGGCACTCAATTAATAAACCATTCTCATCTGTTTAATCGCGATTGAAATCATTTTAATCACCCAAATCACCGTAATCATAGTATGGAAAAGGTTTTAAAAGCATCGCATTTTAATAAATACTTTTCAGAACCCGATCGGTTTCAGGTTTTGAAAGACGTTTCGTTTGAGGTTAACAAAGGAGAATTTCTGGCAATTGTGGGGAAGTCAGGTTGTGGGAAATCCACTCTTCTATACCTTCTTTCGACAATGGATACGGATTACGAAGGCTCTCTCGAAATTAATGGCCAGAAACTGACGGGAAAAAGCCAGGATTATTTGTCGAAATTTCGCAACGAACACCTTGGATTTGTGTTTCAATTTCACTTTTTATTACCGGAATTTACGACGCTGCAAAATGTCATGCTGCCAGCTTTAAAATTGGGAAAGTATTCTGAAAAAGAGGTAGAACACCGGGCATATGAGAAGCTTAAAATGATTGGAATGGCCGACCACGCTAAAAAGCTTTCGAGTAAATTGTCGGGCGGGCAACAGCAGCGGGTAGCGATCGCCCGCGCCTTGATCAACGATCCGACCATTGTGATGGGGGACGAGCCGACGGGAAATCTGGACCGCACCAACACGGGAATTGTGTTTGATATTTTCCGTGAAATTGCGCGTGAAAATCACCAGACTATTATTGCTGTCACCCACGACCCGGATTTTGCCGCCGGTTCCGACCGCGTGATTGAAATGTCGGACGGTATGATTATTTCCAGCCATGAAAATTAAATTTAATAAATACGTTGAGATTATCCTGGTATGGGCGGCTATTGGCGGGGTAATAATCCGTCAGTGGGTCGTTCCGGATATTACCTGGCCGGTCCAGCTTAGTTTGTTTTTTCTTTCTTTTATTGTATTAAACGCCATCTGGGTTTTTCATTACCTGTTCAATGATTATTTGAATCAGCGTTTGCCGTTTGAGAAAAATATAAAACTACGGGTAGCCGTTCAGGTAGTTGGTGGTTGGAGTATTGTTAAAACAATCTCAGTCATTGCTACTTATATTGTATCCACCTTCTTTCTGTCTGCCCGTTATATGGAGATCAGCCAGACCAACCGCTTAAGCATTATTATTGTTGGCTTTACGATATTTCTGGCAAATACTGTAGTTTGTTTAGGCTTTATGGCGAGTCATTTTTTGAAACAATGGCAGGAAAATGCCGTTCGGGCGACACAGCTGGAGAAGGAGAAGGTTCAGGTACAACTCGATAATTTAAAAAACCAGTTAAGTCCCCATTTTCTATTTAACAGCCTATCTTCTCTGGATGGTTTAATTCACGAAAATCCGGATTTGGCATCACAGTTTTTGCGACAATTATCGAAAGTTTTTCGCTACGTTATACAGCACAAAGACAAAGATCTGGTGAGTTTATCAACCGAAGTAGATTTTATAAATAATTACATTTCACTGCTCAAAACCCGGTTTAATGGTTCCCTCGATATTGAGATAAAAATACCGTCGGAGTATTCAGATAAAGCCATTGTTCCGGTGACCATGCAAATTCTGATCGAAAATGCCATCAAGCATAATATTGCTAATTCCGGGCAACCACTAACGATTCAAATCATGGCCGATGAACAGTATGTAACCGTCGAAAATAATCTGCAGCGAAAACCGCGTGTTGAAACGTCCAATGGCCAGGGTTTAACCAACCTGAAAGCGTTGTATCATTTTTTAAGTGAAAAAGATGTGAAGGTAGAAGAGCAGACCGACCGGTTTCGGGTGCGCATCCCCTTGGTTTAGGGAAAAATGAACTACGAAAAATAACAATTGAATGGTCAATCGTCGTACATTGTGGGCAATCACTAATCCTTAACTTGATATGACGCACGCACACAATGCCGACCACCTCCTGGATATTACGCTTCGGGAGCTGACCACTGATCCGGTACATCTGCAGCCGATGGCCAGCAGTTTTATTGACCAATGGGTCCGCGCACTCGGATCGGGTCACCTGGTTCTGGACGATATTTCGGATGAATTGGAACAACTGAAAGCGGCTCTGGCTTCGGGGAAAAGCTTATTAATTGCCGAATCATTGCACTCACTGGCCAAATTAACCCGCAAAAGTCTCGATCAGGCGGATGAGGAAATGGGAGGAAAACTGAAGGAGTTGGCTGCAACGCTGGATACTATTTCAACCGGATTGGGGAGAAAGTCTAAATGAATGAATAATGAACAATGAATAATGAACAGCGTATCCTGGCATGTTCATTATTCATTGTTCATTGAGAAATGTTACTCAGTAACGTCTCTCAAGGTGGTAATTTGGTCACGGGTATGACGCAATTCATCCAGCTGGGTGCTGAGGGTCTGACGGATGTAAGACGGAATTTGCTCATCTTCCAGCGTCTCTTCGTATTCCTCAACAGCGGCATTTTCGCCGAAAACGCAGGATTCCAGCACCGTGTTGCGATCTTTTCCGGTAAAAGCTGCTTTGATATCAATCCAGGCGCGGTGAATTTTGCTGCCGGTGCTTGTTTCGTCAATACCGGGAACCTGACCTCCGATCCGAACGATATTATCGGCCAGTTCGCTTCGGAACTTGCGACTTTGGGAAGTCAGGTTTTTGAATAATGAAGCCAGTTCAGGGTCTTCAATGTCTTCGGCGGCTTTTTCAAAGCCATTGATGCGGTCGTTGTTGATCTTAACCAGATCGTTTAGCGAATCAACAATTTCGTCGTTTGTCATGATTTCGTTGAGTATTGATTTGTGTCTATTTTAACTCATTTGTTTAGCGAATGTTTAACAATACCGGTTTTTAGTGCACGAAAAAAGATGATGATTTTACTGATCGAAGATGAATTGCTGGTTGCCAAGACGTTAGCCCGACTGGTTCGGCAACTGGAACCCGAAGCACATTTGGAAGGGCCACTGGAAAGTGTTCGGTCGGCGGTCGCTTGGTTTGAGCACCACCGCGCCAGCGATTTGCCCGATCCGGATTTGATTTTATCGGACATTCAACTTTCCGATGGCGTTAGTTTTGATATTTACCGGGAGATCAATCCGCAGTGTCCAATCATCTTTACAACGGCTTACGACGAATACGCCATTCGGGCTTTCAAACTGAACAGCATCGATTACCTGCTGAAACCGATTGAACCGGAAGAACTGAAAACCGCCTTTGATAAATACCACCGATGGAAACAGGGCGGAAATTCAACGCATTTTCGCGATCAACTTCGTGATTTGCTGGCGGACATGTCGGTTCCGAGCAAAAAATACAAGCACCGCTTTACCGCCCATTATTTGCGAAACATCGTGCCGGTTAATGAAAACAATGTGGCATACTTTTGCCGCGATGAATTAATTTATCTCTACACCATGGACGGACAGAAACTGGTAACCGATTACGGTTCCCTGGACGAACTGGAGGAGTTAACGGATCCGGCGGTTTTTATCCGCGCCAATCGGCAGTGCCTTGTCAATCAGAACGCCATTGCGGGATATCAATCGCATTACAGCGGAAAACTGGTGGTAACGCTCAAAAAACCGGTCGATTCGGAATTGACCATCAGTAAGGAGAAAGCAGCGGTTTTTCGGGAGTGGTTTGAGCAGGGATAGAAGCATAAGGAAAGACAAGAGAGTAAAGATATGAGAGTAGAGACAAGAGAATAGAGAGATTTTCGGTCTCACTTCTCTTGTCTCTGCTCTCTTGTCACTACTTATGCTTCTGCCTTTAGGACGTGAACCCGAACCAGATCAATCCGGGCTTCATTCATGGACAGAATGGTGAAGGTAATCGGGGGCATTTCGATGACGTCGTTCACATTGGGAATTTCGCCGTTGATCGATAAAATCAAACCACCCAGCGTGTCGTAGTCGCCTTCGGGGATATTCCAGCCGTATTTTTCGTTCAGGTTTTCGATTTCGTGCCGGGCGCTCAGAAGCCAGGTTTCCTCGTCCAGCTGGCGCTCATCCCAGTCTTCATTGGTGTCGTATTCGTCCTGAATTTCCCCGAAAATCTGCTCGACCAGGTCTTCCACGCTGACCAGTCCGGAAGTGCCCCCAAATTCGTCAACGACCAGCGCCAGGCTTTTGCGTTCGGCCAGAAATTTTTCGAGCAGCAAACGGGCGGGCATACTATCGGGCACCACCCGAATGGGCGTCAGAATGCTTTCGATCGTTTGCGGTTTTTGGAACAGCGCCAGCGCGTGGCAATACCCGATCACGTTGTCGATGTTGTCGCGATAAACTACAATTTTGGAGTGGCCACTTTCCTGGAAACAGCTTTTTAGTTCCTCAATGCTGTCATCCACATCGACCGCCGTGATTTCTGTCCGCGGAATCATGCAGTCCCGGACGGCCACGTTGCGAAAATCGATGGCGTTGTTCAGGATTTCGGTGTCGATGTCGATTTCTTCTTCACCCGGATCATCCTGTTGTTTTTGTTGATTGAATTGCTGGAGATAATGGTTAAGATCGATCAACCCAAAAACCGGTCGCACTTCCGAATACTTACTTCCCGGAATGATCTTGACAATGCCTTTTGTCAGCCAGACCATCAGCCGGACGATGGGGGCAATGGCTTTGTAGATGACCCAAATCGGAATGGCCAGCCTTTCCATAAAGGCATCCGGATGTATCAGTGCCAGGCTTTTGGGCAGATAATCCGCCACCGGCATAAACAGGATCGTCAGAACCAGGGTTTCGATCAGAATCAGCGCAATGGGATTGGCGAGCGATTCGTGCAGGTAGGTTGCCAGAAACGGGTTGAGAACCGTTACGCCCAACACGCCGTATAGAACCAGAAAAAGCGTATTGCCGGTGAGGGTAGTGCCCACAAACAAAATAGGTTGTTTCAGAAAAGCCGAAACCAGTTTTTCGCCCAAAGGCCCCTGTTTGCTGTGGAGTTCAAAATAAAGCCGGTTCACCGACTGGTACGCCATTTCGACCGCCGAGAAAAAACCGGCCAGTACCAGGGCGATGAACGCTCCGATAAGTATGCTGTATGATCCCATAATTGCTGGACTATAATTACGGTGATTTGACAGTGATTGCAGTGATTTAGTGATGGCGGTAACTGAAAAGGAAATCCGTTTCAGTTTAACTTACTCACCACTAAAATCACCCTAATCACAGTCAAATTACCGTAATCATAGTCTAGGATTTTCTTTTCTTTTTTCCGGACTGTTTCGCTGGTACCGACGGTTTTTGGGCTGGCCGGTTCAGGTGCATACCACGAACATACATAAAAGCCAGCAAAAACGCCAGACACAGCATAATTAGCCAGTAATGTTCCCCAAACGTCCGGGTTCGGCGGAACTCCAGAATCCATAAAAGGAGGCAGCCGACGGCCAGTGAGATGAGGACGGTTTCGCGGATTCTCATAGACGGACTATCTGGAACTGGCTACTAACGACGGTTTTTTCTTCTCCTTATCCCGCATTTTGGTAAACTCGTTGTAACGGCGAATGGCAGCCATTGAGAAACCGATGACCAGGACAAAGGTTCCGATCCAGAGGAAGTTGATCAGCGGCATTTCCTTCGCTTTCATCACGATGTAATCGCGCTGGGTGGTGTTGGCCGTGAACGTAAATAAACCGGTACGGGGATCAATTTCGTTCAACTGAATCCGCAGGCCCAGTTCGGCATTGGTTTCGGCCTGCCGACCCACCATGCGGTTTTTGATGATAAAAGCCGGTTGGAGGGTGTATTCCCGCTCTTTATCGAGCACCCGAATGACGGCTTTCACGGCGGCATCATTGGGTCCGAGGGGCGTTCCTTCAATCTCGCGGGTTTGCACAACGTTGTCAAAAACCGCTACGTAGTCATTGACAAAAAAAGTATCTTTCGGTGCAATCCGGTACGTTTCAGTGGGGCTCCAGGTGTCTTCGCTGGAAGGATCCGGAACCGTCGCAACGTAGGTATACAAATCTTTGCCCGGCATCCGGCGAATGTCCGGTGAGGGCAGAAAACCGCCTGCGCCCATCTGATTGTTAATCTGACCACGCGGAAACAAGGTGAAAACCTTCCCGCCCGGTTCCCGGTATTCGACCTCGTAATACGTATTTTCGGGGTGCAGCGCCACCGTATCGCCTTTTTTATGGTATAGTTTACCGTTCTGTTCGATATCCCGCAGCGCAATTCCGTGGAAGCTCAGTTCGGGGCTGCCTCCTTCAATCTGCTCCACCCAATCGCGGGGAACATAGTCGGGTACATCGCGAATCTCGATCCGCTGACCGCGGTACGTCAGCAGATAACCGCTCATTTTCTGCGGTTGATTCAGCCACAAAATGACGTTTTCTTTATTCTCTTTATTGTCGTTTTTGGTAAAATCTTCCCCCTTCGATATCAGCATACCGGTATTGTTCAGGGAAACGATCTTGGAGTAACCGGCCGAAAACAGAATCCCGATCAGCATCAGCGCCACGCCGATGTGAGCGACGGCTCCGCCCGAAAGCCGGTAATTCCCGCGAATAATTCCCCATAAAATGCTTCCATTAGCCACCAGGGCAAAAACCGATGCGGTGAGCAACACCATAAAAGCCGGTTTGGTAATGTTACCGTAGGCAATCAAACCACCGCTGATGAGCAAGGTGATGATGCCCGATGTGATGAGGGAATTCAGATTGCCTTTGCCGATTTTCTTCCACCAGATGTATTGACCAATTCCGGTGAGCAGCACAATCGCTGAAAAGAACCAGACCTGGAATTTGTTGTAATGGGCCACCTGATCGGCGGGCATGGCGATGTTGGGACTAAACCCAAACGATTCGCCAATTTTGTTATAAACCGGAAACGAGGTTGTATTCAGAACCTGAAAACCGGCCAGACACAGGATAACGGCACCAATAAATAGCCAGAATTCTCTGGAATAAACGGAAATTTCTTCGGCGTCTTTTTCGATCAGTTTCCACTTCACGCTGATGATGAAAACCGCCATGACGACGAACACCATCATGTAAATCAGCAGCTGGCCCGAAAGCCCCAAATCCGTAAAGGAGTGTACGGACGAATTGCCCAGAATACCGCTGCGGGTCAGGAAGGTAGAATAGAGAATCAACAGAAAAGTAGCAACTGACAGAATAATGGCGGTTTTCAAACCCGTCGAGCTTTTTTTAGCAATCAACATGGCGTGAATGGCGGCAATCAGCACCATCCAGGGCACCAGAACCGAATTCTCGACCGGGTCCCAGTTCCAGTAACCGCCAAAATTGAGCGTTTCGTACGCCCAGTAGCCACCCATCAGAATACCAACCCCCAGCACCATTGCCGAAAACAACGCCCAGGGCAGAGCGGGGCGCATCCATTCTTTTGGCTCATTTTTCCACAAACCGGCAATGCAAAACGCGAACGGAATCAACGTTGTGGCGTATCCCAGAAACAGGGTCGGCGGGTGGATTACCATCCAGTAATTCTGCAAAAGCGGATTCATGCCCTTACCGTCTTCCGGAACGTAATTCGGATTACTGGTAAAGATCGGCGCATCAGGTATAGCATCCCGCAGCAACATAAACGGCGAACTGCCGATTTTGAAGGTATCGCCAAATACGATGCCTAAGATCATCGACGCCAGGAAGGCCTGAACGAGGGCAAAAACCGTCATCATCGGGGCTTCCCACTGCCGCGAGCTGGTGCTTTTGGCGCGGTCGTCGCGGTTTGTATGAATCAGAACGACACCCAAAATCGCATTCCAGAACAACCACAGCAGAAAACTTCCTTCCTGTCCATGCCAGAAACTGGAGATAATGTACTCGGTTGGTAACGCCCGTGAAGAGTAATTCCAGGCGTAGTGGTATTCGTAATAATGGTTGGAAATAATCTGGAACAGGCAGGCAACAATGCCGAAAATGGCGACACCATGAACGTAAAACGCACCACGGGCCAGCCAGCGCCATTGCGTCACTTCCTGCTTGTTCTGAAGTAAGTCGTTGCCCGCCAGCGAAATCCGGAGGTAGGCAACCGTCGACATCAAAGCGGTTACAAATGAAATAATAACAAAAAGATGGCCGATATTACCGACGGTCGTATGAATCATGATGGAAGGATCGAATGGCTTAAATGGTTGAAAATGGTTGAATGGCTAAGCGCTTTTTCTAATTTAACCATTTAGAACTATCCATTTACAATTTTGCAGTTTTAGCTTCGTACTCCTTTGTTTCCAGCTTGTTTTCCTGGTATTTCGAAGGGCATTTCAGCAGAATCTTATCGGCGCGGAAATGATCACCCTGCATGCTGCCAATAACAACCACTTGTTCCGAGCGGTCGAAATCCTGCGGTTTGGGTGAATTGTACACCACTTTCTGCGTGTGGTTTTCGGTGTCGACCAACGAGAATTCAAAACGATTCGGGTCGATCTGGGGCTGATAAACCATGTTGATGATTTTACCCTGCGCATCCTTGGTCAGTTTACCAACCACGTGAACGCCATCGGATTCCCCACTTTTAGCCATTTCGGCGGCCTGGGTGAATGTAACATACGAACTGGCGTCACCGGCGGTCGAAATGATAATACCAATGGCCAGCGCAATGACAACAATACCGAGAATATGTGTTTTTTTCATGATTTAGAGGAAAGACGTTAGATAAGAGCGTAAAGACACTACAACCAGTAAAATCTCACTTCTCTTGTCTAAACTCTCTTGTCTATTTAGCTATTTAATCTCCTTTTCCAGTTTACTGATTTTGGTGTCCAGGCGGATCAGGTACAAAACAACGCCCGCAAACGTGACTAAAAATACGGCGACGACAACCCATATTTTACCGTCGGCCCGCAGTTTGTCTGCCATCTCAATTTCCTGAGCCTGCGAACGGAACGACAGCAGTAACAGGAAGCAAAGGACGAGGAATTTATGTATCATAGTAGTGAGTAGTGTAAAGTGGTAACAAGTTTAAACGGGTAATCATTCCGCGGTCGAATGGGCTTTCGGCAGCGTATCATTTACGTTGTCCAGGTGATCGCGGAGTCGGCGAAGGCGCACCCGCAATTGCGTCATCCAGACGCCGAGCAGGGTCATCCCAATGACGGCCGGATACAACACCATCCGCATGCCGTTGTCCATGTCGTACTTTCCAAAAGCCGGGTTGCCGCCGTTGCCCGGGTGCAGCGAATCCGTGAGCCGGGGCAATATGAAAATCAGCGGAACAAAAACCGCAAAAGCAAAAATGTTGTAAATCGCCGAGATGCGGGCTCGGCGAAGTTCGTCGTCGAATGAGTTGCGCAGGATCAGGTAGGCAAAATACATGAGCATACCCACGGCCACACTGTTCAGTTTCGGGTCGTTTGGCCAGGGATCCCCCCAGGTAATGCTGGCCCAAAGCGAGCCCGTCGCGCAACCCAGAATACCGTATAAAATGGCGGTATTGGCAAATTCAACGGAAACATGATCGTCGTCCAGCCGGCCTTTCCGAAGGTAACGAATGGAAAAGATCATGGACGTTAGCATGAGGATTACCATTGAAAACCACAGCGGTACGTGAAAATAAACGTTCCGGATGCTCTCGTTCAGAATCGGCTGACGAGGAACTTTACCCATGATTCCAACCCAGATAACGTACGTCATGATGACGACGGCCAGGGCTTTCCACCAATTTTTTTTCATAGTCATATTAACTTCTCCACAAATAGGGAAATAACAGGATCGAAAGTACCAGAACGATGGCGTCGATGGCCAGCAAAGTACCGATTTCGTCCAGACTAACGCTACGGTCTAAGCCATCAAGTGCATTTTTTGATACACGAATCAGCATAAGCAGCAACGGAAGCACCACCGGGAAACTCAAAACCGCCATCAGCGTCGCGCTATTTTCTGCCTTTGAAGCAATGCCAGCCACCAGTGTCAGTGAAGCCGCAAAGCCAACCGCGCCCAATAACAGATTAACGATAAACAACGGCATGTCCATATCCTGACCCGGAACACCCATCACCAGCGTATAAATCGTGAACCCCAAACCGGCCAGCACCAGCATCAACAACGTATTGTACAGAATTTTCGACAGGATGATTTTCTGCGGACTGATCAGCGTATAATAGTACAAAAGCCGTCCGGAACGTTCCTGTACAAAGCTTTTGGCGATGGCATTGATGGCGGTAAACAGCAGAATAATCCAGAAGAGGGTGTTCCAGACCATCGGCGTCAGTTGATTTCGGCGCAGGCTAAAACTCAGAAAACAGACAAAAACCGTACTGACAATATACAGCAGCATGCCATTCAGGGCGTAGCGTTGCCGCCATTCCAACCGAAATTCCTTGCCGATTAGCACCCTGATCTGTTGCATTTCGCTCTGGCGTTGGACGTAGGTCCATTAATGACCGGATTGTAGGAGGAACGTTTTCGTAGTCCTGTTTCCGTTTCGCAAAATTACAACACAAACCCCAGTTCAGCTTGATAAAAATTCCGGTTTTTTTGATAATAGTCTACAGGTTTGGGATTATTTCGCGGTAATCGATCACTCAGGTAATTCTAACTAGTTTTATCGTTTTTTCGAATTCGATTCTAAAATGGGAATTTTCACGCCATTAGTTGTAAATACGAATGGATAAGCATTAACTTGCGTTAGTTTGTAATAATTCTAAATAAATTGCCATGATGACTCGAAAGGCTGGCAAGCGGAGTGTGGCGGATCTGAAGCTCGGTGAAAAGGCCGTGATTCAATCCTTCAGCGATCAATGGATGTCGTTAAAGCTGCTCGAAATGGGTTGTTTGCCGGGTACGGAGGTTTCACTCCATTGTAAAGCTCCCCTCGGAGATCCAATTTGCCTCAACGTTTCGGGCTATTGTCTGTCGATGCGAAAATCGGAAGCGGCCACCATTTTGGTTGAATAATATCATTCCTTAGCTGGCAAACGGCAGGCGTTTACTAGCTATTAATACTGTTGAATCATTGAAATCAAAACCAGTCGTCGCCCTTGTTGGCAATCCGAATTCCGGAAAATCTTCGTTATTTAATGAACTGACCGGACTTCGGCAGAAAGTAGGCAATTTCCCCGGTGTAACGGTCGATAAAAAATCAGGAACAGCTTTTCTGAATGAAACCACCGAAATGACGGTGGTCGATTTGCCGGGTGTATACAGTATCTATCCTAAATCGCTCGACGAACAGGTCGTAACCGATATTTTGGCCAATCCGCAACACCCGGATTATCCCGATGTTGCCATTGTGGTGGTCGATGCGTCCAATTTAAATCGTAATCTGCTGCTGTTTACCCAGATTCAGGATTTGGGTGTACCGGTTATTCTGGCACTGAACATGCTGGACATTGCCCGGCAGCAACAGGTAGAAATCAACGCCGTTCGGTTGGCGATGCAACTGGGGGTTCCGGTTGTCAAAATCAATGCTCGGGTGGGCGAGGGGCTTGACCTCTTGAAACAGGCAATTGAAAGGCAGATCGCGCATCCGGTGACAGCTTCAAAATTATTCTTTGATCCAGAACTCGCGATGCATGCGTCGGGACAGGATATGAAGGGACTGATGGCGGACGTTCGTCAACACTATCAGTTGACTAATAATTACATTGCCTTGCAATACCTCATTCAGCACGACGGTTTTTCATTTCTGGAAACTCCTCAACGGGTTAAGCTGGACGATCTGATTGAGAAATACCAGTTCAAAGAGCTTGATTTTCAGGCAAAAGAGACCATTGGGCGTTACCAGCACATTGGCGATATTGTTAAAAACGTTGTGACCGACAGCCGCCCCCTCGACCAGTCAACCTGGAGCCAGCGGATTGACCGGTTTTTACTGCATCCGGTTTGGGGATACGCCATTTTCGCAACGGTTTTGCTGCTGATTTTTCAGGCGATCTTTGCCTGGGCGCAGCCGTTTGTCGATGGCATCGACGCGGGCGTAGCCTGGCTCAACGGCACCTTGCACGAAAGCTTACCGGAAGGTCCGCTGACGGATTTACTAACCGATGGGATCATTGCCGGAGTAGGGGGGGTCGTTGTGTTTATCCCCCAGATTGCATTCCTGTTTCTGCTGGTTTCACTGCTTGAAGAATCCGGATACATGTCGCGGGTTATGGTTCTGATGGACCGCGTGATGCGGCAGTTTGGCCTGAATGGCCGGAGCGTGGTCCCGCTGATTTCGGGCGTAGCCTGCGCCGTTCCGGCCCTGATGGCTACCCGTAGCATTGGTTCCTGGCGCGAAAGGCTGATTACTATTCTGGTAACTCCGCTGATGAGTTGCTCGGCCCGATTACCCATCTATACCATTTTGATTGCCCTGGTTGTGCCGGAAAAAACCGTATTGGGATTTCTCAATTTGCAGGGAATCGTCATGATGGGTTTGTATCTCCTCGGCCTTTCGGCGGCCCTATTGGGAGCTTATATCTTTAAAATCATCATTAAAGCAAGGGAGCGCAGCCTGTTTGTGATGGAGTTGCCCACCTATAAATGGCCACGCTGGAATCACGTCGGCATTACGGTTTGGGATAGCGTTACTTCCTTTGTCTGGCAAGCCGGGCGGGTCATTGTTGCCATTTCAATCGTATTGTGGGTGCTTGCTTCTTATGGGCCGGGCGATGCCCTTGAACAGGCCGAAAACCGTGCCCGGCGGGAAAGTGCGAATCGATCCGCGGAAGAAATTGAAAACCGGGTGGCTTCTGAAAAGCTGGAAGCCTCGTATGCCGGTCGGTTCGGTAAGGTCCTGGAGCCAGCCATTAAACCACTGGGTTACGACTGGAAGATTGGAATTGCGCTCATTAGCTCATTTGCCGCACGTGAAGTATTTGTTGGCACCATTGCGACCATCTACAGCATTGGTAGTGTCGATGAGGAAAACAGCACCACCATTAAACAGAGACTGGCCACAGAAATCAATCCGGAGACCGGCGGCCCCATGTACACGCCCGCCGTAGCATTTTCGCTGCTCATCTTTTACGTCTTTGCTATGATGTGTATGAGCACAATTGCAACGGTTTACCGCGAAACAAAAGGCTGGAAATGGCCCATGATTCAATTAGCTTATATGAGCGTTCTGGCTTATGTTTCAGCCTTTTTAGTCTACCAGTTGATGAAATAAAAAAAACCGATTTCCCACAGAATCTCCGGTTCTAAATACGGTGTTTCTGCGGGAAATCGGTTTCTCTTTTCGTGTTCGTGGTGTGGCTGTTACCAGAACAATCCTTTCGAAATGATCGGATAAATGAAGTGGAAAAGAATATAGGCGAATATCATCACCGTTAACACACCGAGTAAAGAAATCTGATCGACTTCAAAACGGAACCGACGGCCAGGGCGGTTAATTCTCCATTCTTTATGCACAACGTTTTTCATGGTAACTTTCAGATTATGGTGTTGATATAGTATCTGTTGGATATGTGATACAAAATTCAGCAATCGGATTGGCTTTAGCGTACGTACAACTACGTGATTTTAAAAACAGGTAGTTTTCTGGTACCCCTTTTTCTGAATTACTTAAAAAGGTTTCAAATACTATTCCAAGTGAAACCGGTTTTTCAATTCCTCGCCAAGAATTAAAGAATAGCGCTGATATACAGACAATTACGGCTAAGGAAAGTGGTAAAAAGCAATTTTTGAATTTTTATATAAATGGAAAAAAAAGATGAATTGTGGAAACTATTCCCCACTCATTGGGAATGATTTACACAGGTCTAGACCCGGTAATATTTACGAGGGTTGTAAGGCAATTGGATTGAGGAGAAAAATATTTTTTTAAACGCACGTCTTTACGCATGCCGGATCGGATAAATCAGGTGTAAAAGAACCAATCGATACAGCGTCTGACGGCTAATCCCAGCGGAGCGCTTCGATGAGGTCGGAAGCCGTTAATCCGATTTGTCCGCGCTTTTCGGCCACCCGGTCGCCCGCCCGGCCGTGTTCGAAAACACCCAGCACCGCGGCTTCTACCGGATCGTATCCCTGAGCAATCAATGCTGTCAGAATTCCCGTCAGCACGTCGCCGGTTCCGCCCGTGCTCATGCCCGGATTCCCGGTCGAATTGAAGTGCGTCGTACCGTCGGGAGTCGCAATGGCCGTGTGTGCTCCCTTCAGCACCACCACAAATCGGTTTCGCTGAGCAAAATCCCGCAGGATTCCCAGCTTGTCATAATCACTGGTCCAGCGTCGGGTCAGTCGTTCAAACTCTTTCGGGTGAGGAGTTAAGATGCTGTTTTTGGGTATTTTATCGAGCAATTCCCGATTCTGCGCAATCAGGTTTATGGCATCCGCATCGATCACCATCGGTTTTTTGGCTTCGGAAAGCAGTTTTCGGAGCATGGCCAGCGTTTCAGGTGCCGTTCCAATGCCGGGCCCAACGCCAATCGCGGAATACGTCCCGAGGTCCGGAATTTCGACTTCGGATTGGCCGGTCAGAATGTGCAGATGGCCGTCGGGCTGGCACATGGCTTCCGGAACTGTCGTTTGCAGAATTTCGTAACCGCAACGGGGAACCTGAACCGACAGCAATCCTACGCCCGACCGCAGACAGGCTTTGGACGCCAGTACGCCGGCTCCGATTTTGCCGTAGCTTCCCACCAACAGCAACGCATGCCCAAACGATCCCTTATGCGAAAACCGGTCGCGGGGACGCAGCAAATGCCGGACTTCACTCTCCGAACTGTAAAAATAAGTGGTAGGGGCCCGTTCAATAAATGTCCGGCTCAGCCCAATATCAACCCACTGCCATTCTCCCACGTAAATTCCGAGGGTCGGTTGCAGAAAGGCCAATTTGGGTAAATGAAACGTTACCGTATAATCGGGCCGTATAATCGTGGAATTGGGACCGTTGGCTGCATCGGCAAAAAGACCGCTGGCAATATCCACGGCTACGACCGTTGCCGGGCTGTGGTTGATCGCGTCAATGACAGATTGAACGATTCCATCCGTCGTTCTAGACAAACCCAGGCCTAAAATAGCGTCAATTACCACTTCGCGATTCCGAATCACCGGAATATCGCGTTCATTTTCGATGTAATTAATGGAGGAGATCAATTTCAGCCGCCGGTGGTTATGCATAAAATCCTCCGACTCGCGGGGCGCGTATCGAACCACGTACGTTTGTACCGAATATTCCAGCTGTGTTAAAAGCCGGGCAATGGCCAAACCGTCGCCCCCGTTGTTTCCCAAACCGCAAAATACCCGCACGGGCCGACTCTTATCGAATCGGGCTACATACCAGTCGGTAAAAGCCTGAGCCGCCCTTTCCATGAGGTTGATGGGCGCAACGGGTTCGTGTTGGATGGTATACTGATCGAGGGCACGGGTTTGTTCAACACTCAGAATTTTCATTCGGATTTGTCAAGGGCTGGTTTAATCTTCAACGGCGAATTAGCTAAAAACCCGCTAACCTTCCAACCATTCGGCGTTCAATCAATTTATTTCAGGTCAACTATTTATATAACGGGAAATATTGGCTATCTTTGCGGCTCAATAAGAATTATACCCCCGAAGATATCTACGGTCATGAGTGATTTAATTAAACTGGTCGAATCTGAAAACGCAGGTCGTCGGTCTAACTTTCCGAACTTTCAAGCAGGCGATACAGTCAATGTGCACGTTAAAATCCGTGAAGGAAACAAAGAGCGGATTCAGGTTTATACCGGAACGGTGATTCAACGCCGGAACCCAAACACCAACGGAGAAACGTTTACGGTACGCAAAATTTCAAACGGTGTGGGTGTAGAGCGGATTTTCCCGATTCTGTCGCCCAATATCGACAAAGTTGAACTGGTGCGTCTGGGTAAAGTGCGTCGCGCACGGTTATTCTACCTGCGTGGTCGTCAGGGAAAAGCTGCACGGATCAAGGAACGCAAGGCAAAAGCACCACAGGCTTAATCAGGTCTTGCCCATCAGGAAGGAAGCTGTCTGTGAAGGCGGCTTTTTTTGTATCCAAAAAAAATAAAAATTAACAATTATAAAGACAGCTGAGAGAATTTAGACCTCAGCTTGCTGGTAATTTTTAATTCAGAAAATGATCGATTTCTTCAAATACCAGGGAACCGGCAATGATTTTATCCTCATCGACGACCGCGACGAAACGTTTCCGGTTTCGCAGGAGCTGATTGCCCGGCTGTGTCACCGGCGGTTTGGGATTGGCGCCGACGGCCTGATTCTGCTCCGCACTCATCCGGATTATGATTTCCGGATGATATACTTCAACGCCGACGGCGCCGAAGGCAGCATGTGCGGCAACGGCGGACGGTGCATCGTTCGGTTTGCGCATGATTTAGGTCTGTTCGAATCGGAAACCCGGTTTTTGGCAGTTGACGGCGAACACACGGCGGCAGTAACTGAGCAGGAAGTTTCGCTGAAAATGAATGAAATCTCCGGCATCGAACAACACCCTGATTACGCGTTTCTGAACACGGGTTCCCCGCATTTTGTGAAAGTGGTCGAGGATGTCGAGTCGATGGATGTGGTGGCTGAAGGGCGGCCCGTTCGCTACGACGACCGGTTTGCGCCCGGTGGCACAAATGCCAATTTTATCGAGCCGATTGGTGCTAATGCCTTGTTTGTCAGAACGTATGAACGTGGAGTTGAAGACGAAACGTATTCCTGCGGTACGGGCGTAACGGCTTCGGCACTGGTAGCGCATCAGCAACTCGGCATGAATAGCCCGGTTTCCATTCAAACCATTGGCGGCAATTTAAGGGTTTCGTTCGTTGCCAATTCCGATGGCGGTTTTTCGGATCTGTATTTGATCGGCCCTGCCGTTCGGGTGTATGAAGGTTCGGTAAACGCCTGATTCTCTTATTCGTCGGCTCCCAGAATACCACCTTTCAGGTGATACAGGTGTTTTTCTTCCATTTCGGGATGGCGGCAAAAATCTTTGACCGCCACCCGGCTGCGCACGCCGTTCGTGCAGACCACAATCACATTGTCGTAAGGAAGCAGATAATGGCGTTTGTCGCGGATTTCGGCCAGCGGAATATTCAGGCCACCAATGTTGAATTCTTCAAATTCCCATTCGTCGCGGACATCGACTATGACGGTTTCCGGTTCCATCACCAGCGATTCCATCTCTTCCGTAGTAATGTCAGTATACGTTTTTGCGCTCACAAGGATCAAGGTTGGTGTAGACGGTGTTGACTGAAGAACACGAAAAACGCGGGTGCGGTTTTTCGATGGTCAGAAAATATCGGCCATTGAGCAAAATAGTACACGGAACCGTTTGATTCTCGTGTTTAATAGGCCCAAAACCGGGTTTTTGTCCTACAGACCTGCTCCTGAACCGTTCTGTAAAAGATTAACCGGTTTGTCTGCCAACTTGTCACACTTTGTAGCTCTGGAACAGTTGTTGGTAGCGTGTGAGCATCAGTTTATTGCGTCAATCATACTTTATCAATTTATTGTCATGAGCTCGACCATTCAGGAAAAAGGTCAAATTTCGATTCATACGGAAAACATCTTTCCGATCATTAAAAAATTTCTCTATTCCGATCACGAGATTTTTTTACGGGAATTGGTTTCAAATGCCGTCGATGCATCTCAGAAGCTGAAAAAACTGGCCGGATTCGGCGAATTCAACGGCGAATTGGGCGATTTGAAAGTGACTGTCACGCTTAACGAAGAAGCGAAGACCATCACCGTTAGCGACAACGGAATCGGGATGACCGCCGAAGAAATCAAGAAGTACATTAACCAGATTGCGTTTTCCGGGGCTTCGGAATTTCTGGAAAAGTACAAAGACAAACTGGACGAGAAAGGGGCGATCATCGGCCATTTTGGCCTGGGCTTCTATTCGGCTTTCATGGTAGCTGATCACGTCGAAATCATCACCAAATCGTATAAGGAAGGCTCCGAAGCGGCCCGCTGGATTTGTGACGGATCAACGGAGTTCGAAATCACGGAAGCCGAACGGGCCGAACACGGTACGGATGTCATCCTGCACATGGCCGCCGATTCGGAAGAGTTTCTGGACAAAAACCGCCTGCAATCGATTCTGGAAAAATACGGACGGTTTTTACCGATAACGATCGAGTTTGACGGAAATGTCATTAATAATACGACGCCCATCTGGACCAAGTCGCCGTCGGAGCTGACGGACGAAGATTACCAGAATTTCTACAAGGAACTTTATCCGATGTCGGAGGAACCTTTGTTCTGGATTCATTTGAATGTCGATTATCCGTTTAACCTGACGGGGGTACTGTATTTCCCGCGGGTGAAAAACGATTTCCAGATTCGTCGCGAAAAAATTCAGTTGTATAGTCGCCAGGTGTTTATTACCGACGAGGTGAAAGACATCGTGCCCGACTTCCTGATGATGCTGCACGGTGTGATTGACTCGCCCGATATTCCGCTGAACGTTTCGCGGAGTTTCCTGCAGGCCGATAGCAATGTGAAGAAAATCAACGGTTATATTACCCGTAAAGTAGCGGATAAACTGGGGGAACTCTTCCGCAACGACCGGGCTGGTTTCGAGCAGAAATTCGACGATATTGGCCTGTTTGTGAAATACGGTATTATCAGCGACGAGAAATTCTACGAAAAAGCCAAGGAATTTTGTCTGGTGAAAAACGTGGATGGAAAGTATTTTACGTTTGAGGAATTTACGGCGGCCGTTAAGGAAAACCAGACCGATAAAAGTGGTTCAGTCGTCTGGCTGTATACAACAGATCTTCAAAAACAACACGGTTTTGTTGAGTCGGCGCAGAAGCGCGGGTATGAAGTATTGCTCTTCGATACGGTTATCGACAGCCACTTTATCAATCAACTGGAATACAAACTCGAAAAAACCAGCCTGAAACGCGTCGACGCCGATACGTTTGACAAGTTGATTGACAAGGGGTTAAACAACGAAAGCGTTTTATCGGAAGATGACTCGGCGAAACTTAAAACGTTGTTTGAAGAATCACTGGAAAATAAAGTAGGAACGGTGAGCGTCGAAGCGATGCCAGCCGACGAACTACCGGTGATTATTACGTTGCCGGAATTTTTCCGCCGGATGAAAGATATGTCGGCGTTGAGTGGCGAACGCAATATGTTTGGTGCGATGCCGGACAGTTATAATATCGCCGTAAATGCCAATCACCCACTCGCCGACCGAATTTTGAAATCCAGCGATCCCGACGAACAAAAAGTTCTGGTGAAACAAAGCCTGGATTTGGCTAAGCTGGCGCAAGGAATGCTGTCTGGTTCAGATCTGACGGCGTTCATCCGCCGGACGGTGAAAACGTTATAACGGTTTACGGTATTCGGTTTACGGTTGCCAGCGCGAAAATAAAAAATGCGTCAGCAGCCGTAAACCGAATACCGTAAACCAATGACTGGTTATTTAACCGCGCGGCCGTACTTCTCCTGGTACAGTTGCTTGGCCTGACCCACCCAGTCTTCCCGTTCGATCCGGTCAGGAAAGAACTCGATGATATCGCTGACTTTTTCTACATCTTCGGTCGTGAAGTTCGCCAATTGACGAAAGCTGAAAATACCCAGCGTGTGCAGCTTCCGTTCAAAAAAAGGCCCGACTCCCACAATTTCCTTCAAATCGTCCGCTTCGCTGAGGGTTGAGTAGCCAATGCGCGTGAAGTTCAATTCCGATGCGCGGGATGCGATTTTCCGGAACATACTTTCTTCCTCGCTGACTACTTTTTCACCGGTTTTGGGCGCGGGAGGAATCACCACCGAAGCAATCGCTCTCCGTTTGCGGTGACATTCTTCCAGTGCATTTTCCTGTTCGTCCAGGGCCGCTCTCAATTCTCTAATTCGGCCATTTGTGCTCAATTGGGCCAACAGATAGCCCACCAGAGCAGCGAATGCCAACAAAATCAGAATTTCAGTAATGGCGACGCCCCGGCTAAATGGATCTAAATTAAACATGGTATAGTGGCTGTTTTATGTCAAACATTGGGTTTTAAACTCCATATTTCCGGCGGTGCAGCTTTCTGGCCTGGCCAATCCAGTCTTCGCGCTCGATGCGATCGGGGAAGAATTCAATGATATCACTGATTTTCTCCACATCTTCGGCTGTACAGTTTGCCAGCTGCCGAAACGTATAGATGCGCAAACTGTGGAGCTTTTTCTCAAAAAATGGCCCGATCCCGTTGATTTCCTTCAGGTCGTCGGCCTGTAATAAGGTGGCTTGACCAATTCGGGTAAAATTGATTTCGTTGGCCCGCGAAGAAATCCGCTGCAGCACGACGTCTTCCTGTTGTGACTGACTAAATTTCACGCAGTCTTCCACCTGACCTGCCGTGGCACTAATCTGGATTTCGAGCTGGCGAATGGTTGCCTTTCGGCCGATGTAACCAATAATGAAACCTAAAGCGCCGGAAACCAGCAACATAATCCAGTGCTGCATAACGGCGTTAGGCAACTGGTGGGGATTCATTTCGAACATAGTGGTAATGGGTTATGGTTTACTGAGGACGATTATTTCTGGACGACGATGGCGGCCCGTCGGTTGGTCCGACGACCTTCTTCGGTTTCATTGGATGCCAGCGGTTGAGCTTCTCCTTTGCCTTCGACGATTACCTGCCTGGCGGGAATACCGTCGTTAACAAATTGGGTTTTCACCGCAGTCGCCCGTTTTCTGGACAAGGCAAGGTTCAGGGCGTCGGAGCCCACATTGTCGGTATGACCGGTGATGACCAGCTTTTGATCGGGATTTTCTTTCAGGTATGCCCTGGTTTTCGCGAGGAACTCAGCGGTTTCGGCGGTTTTGATGTAGGTGGTTTTTCCGGTATTGAAATACAGGTCCATGGGCTCGAAAATGGACGCAAACTTTTGACTCTTAGCTAGTTCTTCTTCCTGAGGTGCTTTTACAACCACCTCGTTCAGAAACGAAAACTGAACACCGCCGTAGAGCGAATCACCCGTGGGAGTGAAGGCCAGACTGGTACTTTCTTCCCCCTGTACCGTAAACAAACTGTCAGGAATGCCCAGGCTGTTCAGGTAAGTCCGGATGCTGTTGGCGCGGGCAACTCCCAGATTGGCATCGGTCGATGGATTTTGTTCATTTGGATCGTAAAAACCGGTCAGCTGCATTCTTTTTCCGGGATTTGCTTTCAGGTACATCGATAACGAATCCAGCAAAGACTGAACACCGGTCGGGTTGACCGCAGCGCCGGATTTGGCAAAGGCCAGGTGACCCGACGACTGGAACGAAGCGGCAGAACCGTCGGTAAACGCTAATCCCGGAACGGTAAAGGCGGAAGTCGCCCCGGTTGCGGAAACTGCCCCAGGAGATGGAGCATCATCGTCGGCGCAAAGCTGTTTAATCTGGCACACGTGCCAATAGGTTGATCCAGCCATCCAGAGTAGCAGCAGAACAGCCCAGGGAGTTTTATTGGTGAACATGAAATAACGGGGGATTTGAAGTTTGCAATCTTTCCTTATGACGGAGGCAGAGCCGGAAAGTCATGCAGATCCCTAATTATTTTTGTTACTCCTTTCAGTTTCACCTAAATACAAAAGTGATAAGTGCGAAAAGAAAGGTTCGCGGGTTTAATAGAATGACGAATGGATGAAGAAAAAAACGCATTTATTAAAAAAGCCGACCCGCAATCAGTTCTGATTGCGGGTCGGCTTGAAAGAAACATTCGGTGAAAAACCGGTTTATCGATTCATCGATACCAGGAATTCGTCGTTGTTGCGGGTTCCGCGCATCCGGTCGAGCAGGAAGTCCATCGACTCCATAGCGTTCATATCGGCCATGTGTTTGCGGAGAATCCAAATGCGTTGCAGGGTTTCTTTGTCGAGCAGCAGATCTTCCCGACGCGTACCGGAAGCCAGCACATCCACGGCCGGATAAACCCGCTTGTTGGACAGTTTCCGGTCGAGCTGAAGTTCCATGTTACCCGTTCCTTTGAATTCTTCAAAAATGACTTCATCCATCTTCGAACCGGTGTCAATCAGGGCCGTTGCAATGATCGTCAGCGAGCCGCCATTTTCGACGTTCCGGGCTGCTCCAAAAAACCGCTTCGGTTTGTGCAGCGCATTGGCATCGACCCCACCCGACAGAATTTTACCGGATGACGGAACAACCGTATTATAGGCCCGCGCCAAACGCGTGATAGAATCGAGCAGAATGACGACGTCGTGACCGCATTCCACCATCCGCTTGGCTTTTTCCAACACCATCGACGCTACTTTTACGTGCCGTTCAGCCTGCTCGTCGAATGTCGATGAAATAACCTCCGCATTGACACTGCGGGCCATGTCGGTAACTTCTTCCGGACGTTCGTCAATCAGCAGGATGATGAGATAAACCTCCGGATGGTTTTTCGTAATGGCGTTGGCGATGTCTTTCAGCAGCACGGTTTTACCGGTTTTCGGCTGTGCTACAATCATCCCCCGCTGGCCTTTGCCGATCGGAGCAAACATATCCACGATTCGGGTCGAATACTGATCGGCGCGATAGCTTAGATTCAGTTTCTCTTCCGGGAAAAGTGGGGTCAGGTATTCAAACGGAATCCGATCACGAATCTCTTCGGTCGTTTTTCCATTAACCGACGAAACACGCAGCAGCGCAAAATATTTTTCCCCTTCCTTGGGCGGGCGAATCTGACCACGGACGGTATCTCCGGTTTTCAAACCAAAAAGTTTGATTTGTGACGGTGACACATATATGTCATCCGGACTGGCCAGATAATTGTAATCGGCCGACCGCAGGAATCCGTAGCCCCCGTCAGACATAATTTCCAGCACGCCTTCATTTTCAATGATACCGTCGAATTCGCGAATGTGCTGGTTATACTGCCGACGGATGCGGTTTGTATACTCATCCGGACGCGCAACTTCACGTGGCTGACGGTCGGTTTGGGTTGTAACCTGGCTGGTGGTCGGTTCTGGCTGAGCCACTTGTACGGGCGACTCGGACGTTTCCGGAGATGGGGCAGCAGTGGTTTGTTCCGTTTCGGTTTCAGCAGGCGCGGTGTAAAAATCGTCAGCATCGGTTTCGATTGACAAATCCAACGCGGGTTGTTCGAGTTCATTTTGCCGGTTGCGGGGTTGATCCGAACGGGAACCTTTATTTTGAAAGCCTTTATTCTCAGCTGGTTTGTCAACCGAGGAAGTGGCTGGGCTTTCTAATTTGTTCCCTTCATCATCTTTGCGGATGCGCTGGCGTACCCGCCGGTCGTTCGGATCGGAATACTCATTGCGAACCGGACGGACCGGGCCGGTTTGCTCCGGACCACGGCGGTTTTGAGGCCGGGCCTGAGTGGGTTCAGTTGGACGTCCGTTGCGTTGATTCGGATTCGTATCACGGGGCGGACGGATGTTTGAAACCCTGGGTTGTTCGGGTTGGGCCTCCAAAGCGGGCATTGGTTGCACGGGTTGCACCGGCTCGGCGACTGGAATCGGGTCTGGTTGGGTAACCGGGGCCAATTCAGCTACCGGCGCTGGTTCCGATCGGGGACGGCGACCGCGACGGGGGGCTTCCGCTGGTGCGGCCTGAGCGGCTTCAGCCGTTACGGGTTTACCGTTTTCAGAAGCGGTCGGGACGGGGTCAGGCAATAAAGACTGCTGGTCCAGGATTTTGTAGACCAACTCTTTTTTATTGAATTTACTAATGTCACGAATACTGAATGACTCAGCAATCGATTTTAATTCTGATAATAGTTTCAGTTCGAGTTCTTCCTTATTGTACATAAAAAAGCCAGAGTAAGCAAAGAGGGCTTTACTTGATGAATGAGAGATAATTGTCGCTACGGCGAGCCGTGGATGAATGAATCCAAATGGGGAAAAGTACTGCTTTAAATTTATGATTAATTACAAGTCAGATACTTGCTTGACCGATCACATGCAGAAACTGTTTTAGTAACAATCCCACTACGCTGGTGCGTGGTGCGCTTTAACGGGGACAGTTTGTTCAGGTGGATTTGGCTTGCAGCCTCAGATTACATGGATAAAAGGCAGAACACCAGTGAATCGGGTCAGAACCTATATGACCACAATGTTAAGAGTTTAATCCCGCTTTGTCAACAAGAACGAGCAAAACCCGCAAATGTTTTAGAATTTAATCAAAAGTAGCCGGTTATTTATTTTTGATTTTCGAGCGGGGTCGCTGATTGAGTTCGAAGATACAACATTCTTGCCGGAAATGCAAACTGCCCGTCATGTCTTTTAACAATATCAATCAATTGATAGTTCACGATTTCTTTTACCTTGCTGAATTCCCGGAAATCACTGGTTGCAACGTAATACTGGATAAGGATGTCGAGGGAACTTTCACCAAAAGAATCGAATTGGATCAGAGCCGGATTTTGATTGGTTTGGGGCTCATTGTCAAGCCATTGTTTAATTTCATCTACAATGTTCCGGAGTGTTTCGGGAGGGGTGTCGAGCGCCAGATGAAGGAAAAATTTGGTGCGTCGCTGGCTCCGCTGGGTCAGGTTGTCGAGCGATTGCGAAATCATCAGCCGGTTGGGAACCGCAATCTGGCTGCCGTCGTCGGTGCGGAGCCGGGTGCTGCGGAATCCGATTTTTTCAACGGTACCGGTTACCTGATTTGGCCCCGTACCGGCGGTAACGGTGTCGCCCGTAATAAAAGGTCGATCGAGTAAAATGGCAAACGACGCAAATAAATTTTCGAGCGTTTCGCGGGCGGCCAGCGCAATGGCTAAACCGCCAATACCCAGACTCGTAACGAGGGCAATGACGTTAACGTCGAAAACGATGCTTAGCGTGGCAAAAAAGGCAATGGCCAGCACCACCATGATCATCAGGTCGCGGACGAACGGCACCAACTGATCGTCGAGTTTGGTTTTGGTCAGTTCAGCGCGTTTCTGAAAAATCAGGCCAATGAACTTCACAAACCGGATGGCGATCCAGGCCAGGGTAATCATCAGCGTGGTTTGGAAAAGCCGGATCACGACGAGCCGATAGCCAAACTCGGTACGCGGCACCAGGCCCCATTGCTCGGGAATGGCCAGTCGATCGAAGGCCAGAAAAAGCATGACCAACAGGATAAAAAACTCGATTGGCTTGCGCATCAACCGGATAAAGTCGCTGATCGGGATGGAGCCCGCTTCCGGTTTAACCAACCGGTAAAAAAAGCGACTCAACAGCATCGAAAGGATTCGCTTCAGCCACAGACTCAACAATATAATGAGGACAAACACCAGCAGATTGCCTACGGAATTTTCCAGGATACGATGCTCAAACCAAATTTTTAATGACTCCATGCCGCATTTTAAGCATTTTTAACGTCTTGTATGGAGGAATCTGGTACCAATTTGCAATTTTTGCAGTAATGAATATCGCCATTGACTGGGGTAACAGCGCCATCAAAGCTGGTTTTTTCGAGGATGGAAAACCGGTGGACGTTTATACTCAATTAACCATCGGGAATTTACAGGAATTGCTTGAAAGGTATGCGCCGGCCGCAGTGGTTATTTCATCGACCAATCGTCCGGCAGAACAATTGCGGGAGCAGTTGGTGCTGAAAACCGGAACATTCTGGCTATCGGTTGACGGTCGTACACCGGTGCCGATGGAGAAACGGTATGATACACCAAACACCCTCGGCTCCGACCGGATCGCGTCGGCTGTGGGGGCTAAAGTACAGTTTCCGGAGGATGCTTGCCTGGTGATTGACATGGGTACCTGTGTAACGTATGACTACGTGGATGAAGACTCGGTTTTTCACGGCGGAATGATTTCTCCCGGTTTTCGTATGCGATTCCGGGCAATGCATTCGTTTACAGAAAGGCTACCTCTGGTTGAACCGGAGGAACGTCGTCCTACGTTGCTGGGGAAAAATACCCGGCAGGCCATGCAGGCTGGCGTCATCAACGGATTGCTGGCCGAACTGAATGGAATTATCGACGCGCACCGTCAGGATCACCCGGCTGTGAGGGTGTTAATCTGTGGGGGAGACGCTCCGTTTTTTGAAAGTAGCCTGAAACCCCCCATCTTTGTAGTACCGGAACTGGTGCTTATCGGATTGAATCGTATTTTAGAACATAATGTCGACCTCTCGTAACGGATGTTACTCCGTCTTATTTACCGCCTTTTTCCTGCTTGGAATGGCTCAGTTGCCCGCACAGGCACAAGGTTTAGGCAATTCTCCTTATTCAGCGCTGGGTATTGGTGAAATCTACGGCAACAACAACATCACCAACATGGGGATGGGTGGCCTGGGAACGGCCTACGCAAATGGTTTTTTCCTGAATAGTGTCAATCCGGCTTTGCTGGTCCGGAACCGCTATACCATTTTTGAAGTGGGGTTGCTCGGGCAAACCAAACGGCTTTCGGATAGCCGGGGACAAAGCCAGCGGGATTTTGGCGCTAACATTAGTTACTTGACGTTGACGTTTCCGGTCACCCGGTACTGGTCGGCGGGTATCGGGTTACGGCCATATAGCTACGTCGATTACCAAACGACACAGTATCAGAAAGTACCGGGTACCATTTACGAGTCAGAATACGTCTATCACGGAAAAGGCGGGCTTAACAAAGCGGTTTTCACCAACGGGTTTAGCATTACCAGAAACTTTTTTGTCGGGGTCGAAGCCGCATTTCTCTTTGGGAATATTACCAACGATTCAGATTCGCGCCTGCTCATCGGCGGAGATGATATTACCGTTAAACGCTCGACACTTACCAGTTATAGCGATGTAGTTTGGCGGTTTGGGGCAGCCTGGCGCCCCAAAATTGCCAAAGACTGGTTCCTGAACGTCGGTGCAACGGTTGATCCGATGACCAGACTTGGCGGTAAATCGGTCGATACTTACCAGCAAATCGATGCCAGCGGAACCCAGATTTCGACCCCCGATACCGTTAGCAGTCGTACGAATGGCTCCATTACATTGCCTGCTCAGTTTAAAGGCGGAATCGTTCTTGAAAAATCGCAAAAACTCGCTTTTGGTGTGGAATTTGGATACCAGCCCTGGTCGAAATACAAAGGTTTGGGGGGTACGCCCGGTAATTTAAAAGACAGTTATTCGTTCGGTGCCGGTCTGGAGTTTACCCCCAAAACCCGCTCGCTGCGTTATTTGGAATTGATTCCCTACCGAGTCGGCTTCAACTATTCCAAATTACCGTATTCAGTCAGTGGAAAACAGCCAACGGATATGAGTGCCAGTTTAGGATTTTCATTGCCGGTGGGACAATTTGTCAATTCAATGACCATTTCCTTAACCGGCGGTCAGCGCGGAACCGTGATCGATAATCAGATCAAGGAACGGTATGTTAAGATTGGGCTAGGCTTGTCGCTCAATCAGCAGTGGTTCCATCGCTCCAAAGTCGATTAAAAGCCGGTTTTCAGGCGACTTGCTTTGCCATTTGATCATTTGAATGAACCCAGCAGGTACTGACGGTGTTTTTGGAAGGTAAATTCACACCAACAAAATGATTGGCAGGCTTATTCTCAGTTCTTTACTGGCAAGTATCTTAGCGCTCGGCTTAACCGGATGTAAGGAAGAGTCGGCGGTTAAAAAGACGGAGCCTTACACCGGTCCGCTGGAAGAAATCAACGATGTGCGGATTCATTACAGCGAATTGGGACAGTTGAAGGTCAAAATGGAAACGCCTTTGCAGTACAAATACCAATCCAGCGACCGTGTTTATCCAAAAACCGTCCACATTGAGTTTTACGGCCCCGATCAGCAGGTCGAAACCACGCTACGTGCTGATTCCGGTCGTTACTTCCAGGCTCAGAACTACTACCGCGTCATGGGCAACGTGGTGGTAGTCAATAAGAAGAAAAATGAGGAGTTGTATACACCGGAACTGAACTGGAATCCAACGACCAAGAAAGTGTATACCGAAAAACCGGTGAAGATCCTCAGCAAAAAGTCCAACGAACGACTGGAGGGCGTCGGTTTAGATACCGATCAATCGTTCTCTCATTATTTTATTCGTAAACCAACGGGTGTTTTCCGACTGAAAGGTGACGGAAACTAATTAATAACCTTTGCTCTTTCCCGCTGAACCCGGCACGTATCAAGTATCTTGCTGACTTCTTTTACGTCCGTAATGACAGACTCTCCACCCCATTTGTTGTAGAGAAAGGTGGTAATTTCGGCTACATCGATGTCCGTTAATTGCGGATTAGCGGGCATTGGCCGGTGAAACGAGCGTCCGTTCACGACAATCGGTTCGTTCTGTCCATACCGGATCAGGCAAATGATCTGTTCCTTATTTTTTAAGTAATCAGAACCGCTGATAGGTGGATAAAGTGCTTCGAGACCTTTTCCGTCGGTTTGGTGGCAGTTGGCGCAGTGTTCGGTGTAGAGTTGGTAGCCTTCAACAAAATATTTTTCCTGTTTCAGTTCTTCCTGACTTTGGCAGGCGGTTTGCAACAGCAGCGGAACAACGACTAGTCCAATTGAAAATTTTCTCATTGCTTTTTGTATTCGGCCAGCAGTCGGTCGATATCCCCCATGAGTTTATCCGCGCCTTCTTCGGTTGTGCCATCGTACATCCCCCGAACGTGTTTTTCCTTGTCGACCAATACGAAATGGCCGCTGTGTAGCAGCCCTCCCGGCGCACCGGCATCTTCCTGGGCCACCACCATGTAGCTCTTACCGGTTTTGAAAATGTCCTCTTTTTTCCCCGTGGCAAACTGCCATTGGTTGCCGGTGACGCCCAGGTTCGTAGCAAATTCTTTCAGAACAGGGGGAGTATCGTGGACCGGGTCGATGGTATATGACAAAATCATCACATCCGGATTTCCTTTAAATTTGTCGTAAACCCGCTTCATTTGGGTCTTCATTTTCGGACAGATTGTCGGACAGGAAATGAAGAAAAAGTCGGACACGTAAATTTTTCCGTCGAAGGTCTTGTCAGAAACCGGCAGGCTATCCTGATTGACAAACTGAAACGGCGGAATCTGGTAATAGGCCGTATCCGTAACGGTTTTTCCGTCCACTTCTTTGGTGATAACGTCCCGTTCGCCCATGATGGGCAAGCGGTTTTCACTCGATGAGCAGGCCGACAAAAAGCCAAGAAGGACGACCGCGAAGCTATTTTTTAATGCAGAGTACATACTAAAACCGTAAAAACCGGTGAAGACAAATAAGAAAACCGGTTAATCAATCAACAGACAGAAGGCGTGATTAGTTACCTAAAAATGTTTTTGCCTGCGTAATTCCGCCGTTTATTTTCGTCTTAACGGTCGTTATTTTTTCCAATTCGCTATTCAGGTAGGCTTTGGCCTGCGTATCATCCAGCGTTTTGACCGAATCGAGTTTGAACTGGTTCATCCAATCATCCATCATGGTGACGGCTTCGGTCAGGTTTTTATTCGCGGCTATGCCTTCTTCCTGACGGGTTTTTAGAGCCGGGGTCGATGGGGTGATTTTGGACAGGCTGTCGATCTGGTGACTGATTTTTTCTTTTAAGTCCATCATCAATTCCTGATGCGGCATCACTTCATCGTGAACCGCCATCACCTGATTCTGGAGCTTTTCAATGCCCTCCTTGTCACCGGATTTCTGACAACCGAACGTGGTAAAACCAAGAACAGTTAGGGAATATAGTACTTTTTTCATCGTAGATTGGGATTGAGATGGGGAATCGATTAGGACATGGCCTTGGGTGACAGGAGTTCTTTCGCATTTTTCAGCACACTGGCCGAAGGATTGTTACCGCCAATCATCTGCGCAATTTCCTGAACCCGCTCATTAAAACTTAGCTTTTTAACCCGGCTTACGGTTTTATTGCCCGAATTGTCCTTGTAGACATAATAATGGGCTTTGCCCTGAGCCGCAATCTGATGCAGGTGGGTAATGGCAATAATCTGGTGACTGGTGGCCATTTCGCGCATCATATTGCCCATTTTGATGGCAATTTCACCTGAAACACCGGTGTCGATTTCGTCAAATATAATTGTTGGCAACGAACGTTTGCTGGCCAGAATATACTTGATCGTCATCATCAGGCGGGAAAACTCCCCCCCTGAGGCCACATTTTTAAGCTGCTGCGGTTTAACACCCTTGTTGGCGCTGAATAAAAAAGAAATCGTGTCGATGCCGTTGTGAGTCGGCTTACCGGTTTCTACATTGATTTTCAGCGACGCATTCGGCATGCCCAGATCGGCCAGTGAACTATCCACCTGTTTTTCGATATCCGGAATAACCGCCAGACGCGAAGTGGCCAGCGCCCGGGCACTCTCCATCAGTTGTTTTTCGGCGGCTTCGTTCGCGGCTTTTGCCTGAGCCAGTTCTTCGTCAGAGTTCAGGATTTTACTGACTTTCTTCCCCAGTTCCGCCTGAATGGTCAGGAGTTCGGCGACGGTTTTGACGGCGTGTTTAGTCTGCAGATTATAAATTAAATTAAGCCGTTCGCGGATATCATCGACCCGGGCATCGTTGGTTTCGATATTTTCCTGTTCCGCGCTGATTTCATTCGCCAGATCACGCAATTCGATCAGTGAACTTTGCGCCCGGTCCCGAATCTGGCTAAACCGATCCGTTAGTCGGGTAACGTAATTCAGATTATTGACTACATTTTTGAGATAAACCACGACCGACTGTTCGGCATTGTCCAGGTAATCGGATGATAACTGGAGTCGTTCTTTGATATCTTCCGCATTTTCCAGAATGGTCAGTTCCTGCTCCAGTTGTTCCTGTTCGTCGGTTTGCAACGTTAATTTCTGGAGTTCCTCGTACAGAAAATGGTTGTAGTCAAACTCTTTTTTCATCAAAGCCGTCTCGTTCAGCAAGTGTTCATAAGCCTCCTGTTTGAGCCGGAATGTGCGGTAATCCGTCCGGTATTGACGCAGAAGCGCGTCGTTCTGAGCGTAGGTGTCAACAATCTGGAGCTGGTAGTCGTTCGAACCCAGCAAAATAGAGTCGTGCTGGGAATGAATGTCCATCAATTGGCTGGTTACCCGCCGAAGGATGTCGAGGGTGACCGGTGTGTCATTGACAAAAGCCCGCGATTTGCCACTCGGACTGATTTCCCGCCGAACCACGCAGGTCGAGTCATAATCGAGGTTTTCTTCTTCGAATAAATTCTCGATAACGTAACCAGATACATCAAAAAAACCCTCAATTACGCACTTCTCGGTGGGAGTATAGAGCGCTTTACTATCGGCGCGATTGCCCATCAATAAACCGATGGCACCAAGCATAATGGACTTTCCGGCCCCCGTTTCCCCCGTGATGGTGTTCAGCGAGGTATCGGGATCCATTTCCAGGTGTTCAATCAGGGCGTAATTCTTTATCAGTAAATGCGAGAGCATAGTACAATTCTAAAAAGGAGCTTTTTCATCCAGGATGACTTCGTCAATGGTTTGGATCGGCACGGTATGCTGATGCCCGATGAAATCGCGCACCGCCAGTTCCGTGTTTTTCCTGCCGACCAGTTGACCATGCAAGGTTCGGCCATCGGTGAAAATTACGTTCACTTCGGCGTTGGTCAGCCTGGCGGTTGTTTCGGCGGTCCACTGATTGAGAAGGTCCGAAGCCCGAATGCGAATTAAACGTTTACCCATGAATTATCTGAGTAACTTTCGGTAAACTTCTGTTTTGGCAGGGTCGAGGGTCGAAAGGAGCGTGAAGGCTTTCTGCCGTTCATCGCGTGAACCTTCGTTCATGATATTGAATAACTCCTCGCCTTTGGCATCGAAAAAGATATTGATCACGATTGAATTGGGTCGTTGCTGGCTGACCTGTCGAATCGTTGATAACACATCCAGCACCTGCGCCCGCGAACCGGCGGGGTTGGTCGTGAAATTATCCAGTGCCTGCCGGTGGTAAGTGTAAAGTGCTTCGTGATAAGGAATAAACTGCTGATTTTGCAGGTTTTCGATCAACCAGTACCGGTTTCGAATATCACCCTGAGCACCCCAGGCTCCACCGCCAACACTTTGGCTGGCCTGGGTCATGACGGTGTAGGCCCGCTGGAAAAACAATTTTCCGCCCTGTCGGCTAAACGAATCATAATCGACACCCAGCATGATCAGGGCATGAAAAGCCAGCAAGGAAGTGAGCTCGCTGGAGTACGCATTTTCATTGTAATACATCGCGTCATTCTGGCGATACGGAAAGTTGAACGAGTTGTCGATGTACCGAAGCGTAACCGTTTCATAATTACTGCCGAAAACCGGTCGGGTGACAATCACCTGAGCCCGTCCCTCGTAGAAATTTTGGGAGGGAACCTTCAGAATGTCAATGATGAGTTTGCAATTGATGCGTTCTTCCGGATTGAACGCGTCGTTAGTCCACCGACGGTTGTTCATGAAATCCGTAATAAAACCCTGCAACTGCGGAAAAATTTGGCGGTCGGTCACCTGGGTCGATTGTGCCTGGTTGAAGTTTACCGTCACCTGACAGTTGAGTTCCTGCGCCAGACTAACCCGTGCTGACAGGCCAGTTAAAACCGCGATGGTTAATAGGATCGATTGAAATTTCATACCATTGCTAGCTGTTCCTGAACGAGATTGAGCAAATCTTCGGCCACTTTATCCTTCGATTTCAGGTCAAATTCATACACTTGCTCGTCCTTGTCAATAACGGTAATTTTGTTGGTATCGTGCCCAAAACCGGCTCCCGGATCGCGCAGTGAATTCAGGACAATGAAATCAAAGTTTTTAGCGCGAAGCTTCGATACGGCATTGGAGAGTTCATCATTGGTTTCCAGCGCGAAACCCACCGTAATCTGATCCGGTCGTTTTTGCTTACCTAACGTAGCGGCAATATCGATCGTTTTCGTCATTTGTAACGCAAAAACCGCTTCTTTCTTCTTTATTTTTTGCTGAGCAGGTTCCGCTGGTGTGTAATCGGCCACGGCCGCAGCCAGCACAATAATATGCGCTTTTGAAAACTCGGCGGCTGTTGCATCGAACATTTCCCGGGCCGAACGCACCGAAATGCGCCGAATTGTTGGATCGGGGAGGGGTTGAACCGTTGGACCGCTGATGAGCGTCACATCGGCTCCTGCGTGGGCAAATGCCCGGGCAATGGCGTACCCCATTTTGCCGCTCGAATGGTTGCTGATAAAACGAACCGGATCGATGGGCTCCTGAGTAGGTCCGGCCGTGATCAGAATTTGCTTGTGCCGAAAAACCGGTCTTTGGGCAAAATGCCGTTCCAATTCAACCAGGATGTGTTCCGGTTCGGCCAAACGCCCTTCACCAACCAGCCCGCTTGCCAATTCACCGTGTTCAGCCTGAATGATCCGGTTTCCAAATGTTTCCAGACGCCGGAGATTTTCGAGGGTTGCCGGATGGTGGTACATGTCCAGATCCATAGCCGGAGCCAGAAAAATCGGGCATCGGGCCGACAGATAAACTGCTGCGAGCAAATCATCGCAAAAACCGTGGGCAAACCGCGCCAGCGAATGAGCCGAAACCGGTGCAACTACAATCAGATCGGCCCAGAGTGCTAATTCGACGTGGTTATTCCATTGTCCTTCACCAGCTCCACTGGAGCTGGTAAACTCGGAAAGTACCGGACGTTTCGAAAGCGTTGCCAGCGTCAGTGGAGTAATGAAATCCCGGGCGGCCCGGGTCATCAAAACCTGCACCTCCGCCCCGGATTTAACCAGTAATCGAGTCAGTAGAGCCGATTTGTAGGCGGAAATGCTCCCGGTTACGCCCAGAATGATCTTCTTTCCCGTTAGATTTGACATGGCAACCCCATTTAATGCAAAGCGGGACAGCACAGAAGTCACAAAGAAGCGTCGCTGGGCGATTTTCTCTGTGGTCTCGGTGCGGCCCCGGTTTTACTTTTTCGTACCTAAATTACAAGGTGTTCGCAGAATCTTCTTCGACCGTACGCCATTGCAATTTGCCTTCCAGAAACTCGTCCGTTGCAACCGTGGTTGGTTTAGGCAGACGCTCGTAATATTTTGAGATTTCGATCTGTTCGCGGTTTTCAAACACCTCTTCCAGGTTGTCGACTGCCGATGCAAATTCAGAAAGTTTATTGCTCAGTTCTTCTTTCATTTTGCTCGAAATCTGCCGGGCCCGTTTTGAAATGATCGATACAGATTCGTAGAGATTACCCGTCGCTGCTGCAATTTTATCGGTATCGCGGGTGATGATTGAAGGATTATTTGCCATAGTTTTTGGTTTTTCGCTGAATTGTGGTTCGTTGCCGACTTCTGACAACCAACGATTTACTAATTAATTGGATGCCGTCGCGGTAACCTTGGCGGGCTTTTGCTGCTGATTTAATTTTTCTTTCTCCTGAGTCGCAATTTCTTCCAAAATCTTGCGACTGTCTTCGTACATCCGCTCTGCTTTTCTGAGATCTGAACTTTTCGGGAATTTATCGACATAAGCCAGGTAATAATTCATTACGTCCTGGTGCCGTTCTTTCCATTTATCATAAAAGCTGTTTTTGGCCAGGTGATATTGGGAGTCGACCCGGAGATAAGCCAATTCTTCGTTGTATTTTGAATCCGGGTATTCACGCAGAAAGTTGGTAATGGAAACTACGGCTGACCGGTAATTGGCGATATTGGCCGAACTGGTTTTGTAATACTGCTTGACTTTATCGTACGCTTTCCGTTCCAGTTTGTCCCGTAAAACCACGATGTAACCCGTACATTCCTGCCGAAAGGGGCTTTCCGGGTGAGCATTGACAAAATCCTGCAGGGCAGCCATTGCCGTCAGGGTATTGGATTGGTCCAGGTTGTAATTCGGCGAATCCTTGAATAAGGAAAGCGCATAAAAATACATGGCCTCGTGCGCGTAGTCACTGCGGGCAAACGTTTCGTAAAACTGCTTGAAGTGAAAAGCCGACAACTGATAATTCTGTTGCTGGTATTCACAATGAGCCCGATAAAACTGGGCCATTTCGGATTCCGTACTTCCTTTCAGAATCGGGATCAATTCTTCGAACAGCAATCCTGCCCGGTAAAATTCTCCTTTTTTGAAGTAAGTTACGGCAGCCTGATACTTTTGATCGTCCGTACCTTTTTTCTGTAACTTCTGAAATGGGCTGCATGACGTAAAAAATACCAACAACACAACCGCTAATGTACCTGCTTTCAAACTATGCTGCATAAGAATGCAAAATTAATAAAAAACTCTGTAAGATTAACGATCAGGCCGGTTAAATAGTACTGAACCAGAGGGTAGTAATGGGCAAAAAAAGAAGCAGCAAACAGAATAACTGTTTACTGCTTACAGTAAGTTTTCAGTAATTCATTGATGACTAACCATTAATTTTTTGGTGGCGATTTTCTTGCCTTCCACCGACAGTTGGTAAAAATACATTCCGGAGTTCATTTCACTGGTCGCAATCCGAACTTTCCGTTCGTTTCGGTCCAGTGCGTACTCACCAACCTGGGCCCCTAACACATTAAAGAAAGTCAATTTGGCATCTTTCACGCTGCCCAAAATCTGGTAATCAATTTCGGCACTTTCGTTGGCCGGATTGGGATAAATATTGGAAACCGTAATCCGCTCGTTGGCATACATCCGATCATCCGCTTTGCGCGTTTCCTCCGCCGATTGGCGGGCTTCCGGCACCAGAAGTGAACCACTGTCTGAACCAGCGGTGCGAACCGGAGTTTTACTTGAGGCTGTATTCAGCAGTTGGTTGCGATAAAACTGATTGATGGCGGTATTTTTCTGCGCCGTCACCCCCCGATCAAGACTGGAAACGCTTGGGTGTTTCAGAAAAGGAAAATTGTGGGAGTGAATAACCCGACTGGTTGGTGCCGGTTTTTGTCCCAACTCCAACCGGCTTTTAGGTTTGCTGGTATCCGTTTGAGCCAGTAGACTCTGGGATATCAACAACGCCAGTCCGGTTAGCCAGGCATATAAACGTACAGGTTGTTTCATAGATAGTCATTCGGTAATTGGGTGGATATAATACCCCATCACAAACATATTTAAAAAAACGAGAAAGTCAACGACCGCTTCCACAAAAAATTGCAATTCATCTGCATTTTTGTCAGTTAGAACGTTATTGTCTTTCAAAGGTTTAAAATTGGCTCAAAAATTTATTTCGTAACCCTCAATTGGCGAGTCAATTGCCGGTTTTTCGGACCGGTTTTTTATTCAGTTCCCGTTCCAGATCGCTTTCTTCCGTTGCCGGTGTGGTGCGACGCGCAGGTAGGGTGTTATTTTTTGCTTTTTTTACTGGTTCGCTTGACAAACTATCGGGCGATTGTGATTGTTTTTCCGTCGTAGCAACCCCTGTTTTTTGGATTGTTTCCACTTTTACAGGAGCGGTTTTTAACTCTTCAACGGCGGTACTACCAGTCGCCTTCGTGTTGGTTTTACCAGCGGAACCCGCTTCATTTTTGGGCTCAACGGTCGAGACCGGTATCGGTTTATTACCGGATGAGCTCGTTTTAGAAATGGCACTTTGGCCCGTTGTAGCCGGTAATTTTTTGATCAGGTTTTTTAGCTTTGGCTCAGTGGTTGGAACCTCCCGTTTTATCGTTGCCGATGCGTCAGGTAAATTCGCAGCAGCCTCATTTTTAATTCGTTCAATGCCCGAAACAATCGGTTGACTGGTTTGAACTTCCGGTATTCCAAGCACGTTGGCTTTGGTTGGTTTTTCAGCGATTCGCCAGTTAAATCCATCCAGCCGTTTGTCGGTTTCTTTAAGCTCTTTCGGTGGAACCAGTTTCGAATCCGGTTGTCCGTAAAAACTGATTTTTTTTACCTTTCGGTCTGAGAAACGAATGGTCATTTTACTGCATAACACCCGGTTCATCCCCACCATTTTATTATTGTCATCGACCGCGAAATACAGACTCTCACCGTTGCCCTCAACCACCACGTGGTCGATGTCAGAGCGATCAATTTTTCGGTCATAGGTAAAATAGGTGGTCAGAGTCCGACCCTTTACCTGATTAAAATTGAGCAGGGTATCTTGTGATATGACGAAAGAATGCCCCCGAAGTAACATCTTGTTGATGCGATTATTTTTCATTAACGCGGTTATCGAGTCGCCTTCCATCTGGTAGTTTGTGCTCCAAACGATCGGATCTTTGAAAAAGAAGATCGTTGAATCAGCGGTTTCGTATACGATGGAATCACACTTACTCTGCAAATCATTTTTAAAAACCCGCACATTTTTCTGTCCGATTAACCGGCGGTACGTCGAGTCGGTATTGGTGCGGCTTTTCTTCCACTTCGGATTTGGCAATTCAAACGACCAAAGCGTATCGGCCCGCATATAGAGTGTATCGGAACTGGTAATGCTCTTGACGACAGCGTGGCCAATCATCCGGGCTACGCCCGCCTTTCGGTTGTAGCGCCCAAAATCGCCGGTCAGAATCGTCTGATCACCTTTGGCAAAAAGGACGACATTGCCCCGGGCAGTGTAAAAATCATTGGCATTATTCCCGAACAGGGTGTCACCGGTCAAGGTATATTTTTCCGTTTCAATCGTTGCCCGGCGCTGAAAATTTGACAACCGCGAGACGGTATTGTAATCGCCGTCTTTGGCAATCAGGGTTCCTTCTTTGCTCACAATTTTGGTCGGCCCCTGAAACGTGGCAATCTTGCTGAACGAGTTATAAAGCAATGAATCAGCGGTTAACGTATACTGCGGGTTCACCAGTTTCACGTTTTCACGAAATGTAAAGAGCTTCGTTCGGGTGTTATAATAGCCTTCACGGCTTGTCAGGATGTTTTCTCGATCGACAATCCGGCCGTTTACCGGATAGTGTGCAATACCATTGGCCAGATCGTATTCCAGCTTTCGGGTGGTTAACGTCATTTTCCGGTCTTTCAGCACCACCGTTCGGCCGGAAACAACGGACTGGCGACTGGCTCCGTAATAAAAAACCGTATCGCCCTTGACACTGAGCGTATCCCCCTGGATCATCCGCACATTGCCGTAGGCTTCAATGACATTGGTGGTGAGATTCTGGATCGCCCGGTCGCAGTACATCAGCATGTTTTTCTGCTGAAGTTCGACGTTCCCGGTCAGTTTTCGAATCTCCTCCGTACCGGATTGAAGACCTTCCAGTTGGTCGGCCCGCTTGATAATGACAATATCGTTCGTGCCGTCAGTTGCTAGCCTGCCAACCTGAGCGTTTGCCGAACCTGCCAGCAAAACCAGTAGCATGACCAGAAGCCTGTGTATCATTTTAGTGTAATAGACGCTCGTTTTATTCAAAGGGTTGCGACGCATGGAAAAAAATCTGCTAAACTTTCTGAACCGGGATTACTCGGATTAAATGATTAGCCAGGATTCGATAAATTGCCGGGTAATCCTGCGTAATCTCATTCATCCGGGTAATCCCGGTTCAGAACGTTTCTGAATACAAAATTATGGCTTTCACTCAAAACCAGGCGATTGAACACCAGTTTTTAAGCTTTTTTAAGAGAGAACAACTATTTCGCCAAACTGATTGCATCCTGTTGGCGATTAGTGGCGGGTTGGATTCGGTAGTGCTGGCCGAGCTGTTTCGTTTGACCGGTCTTCAGTACGGAATTGCTCACGTCAATTTTCAATTGCGCGGGGCTGATTCTGAGGAAGATGAGTATTTTGTAAAAGCTTTGGCGGAACGTCACCAGGTCCGGTTTCATGGTATCCGGCTTCCCCCCGAACAATACGCCGAAGAACGTGGTATTTCGACCCAAATGGCGGCTCGCCAACTTCGGTACGACTGGTTTGACCAGTTGGCCACCGAGTTTGGCTATCAAAAAATCGCAACGGCCCACCACCAAGATGATGTGCTGGAAACCATTTTGCTGAATCTCGTTCGCGGAACCGGTTTGACCGGGTTGCGGGGAATTCCTGTTCGGCAGGGACGCATGGTGAGACCGCTATGGTTTTCAAACCGGCAAGAAATCGAAGCCTATGCGCTTGCTCAAGGGCTAAACTGGCGGGAGGATAGCTCGAATGCGTCCGATAAATACCGCCGAAATCAACTTCGGCATCAGGTTATTCCCGTGTTAAAAGAACTGAATCCCAATTTGTTGCAAACCCTGCAAGCCACCGTCCAGCGGCTACAATCGGCGGATGTCTTGCTCGATCAGGAAATGGAACGATCCTGGCAGGAAACCGCCGAAATCCGTCCAAATGGTATTTTCCTTCCCATCCAAACGCTGCTTACCCAGCGTGAATGGCGTTTTCGATTGGCGGAATGGCTGAAACCGTACGGTTTTCAGTATGTTCAGATTGGACCAATTGCTGAAGCGGTGCAATCCTCCGGTTTTGGGCAGACGTTTCAATCGGCCACGCATCGTATTCTGCGTGATCGGGCGTTTTTGGTGATTGAACGGCTTCAGATGAATGCTTCTCAGTCTGCGGTTATTGCCGGTCTCCCCGCTGAGCGGGTACCGATTTCCAATCAATACCAGTTGAGGTTTGAATTGATGAAAAAACCGGCCGACGTTCAGTTTCCGTCGAATCCGCGAACGGTTTATCTGGATGCTAACCTAATTCAATGGCCGTTGACCATTCGGCCCTGGCAGAACGGGGACCATTTTTCTCCGCTGGGCATGAAAGGGAAGCAAACCATTGGTAACTTTCTTACCAACAACAAAGTAAGTCGGATAGATCGGCGCTCGGCCCAGGTGATGGTTTCGGAAAATCAGATTGTCTGGCTTATCGGCTATCGGCTGGATCATGCCTTCCGGGTAACCGATCAAACTACCCAAATACTCAAAATTGAGCAGCTAAAGTTCGAATAAACTTTCAACCGGAGTGGCGCTGCCAAGCTGGCTGTTTCGGCCATCAGGCTCAAGCTGAGCCTCCTAAAATTTCGATGAATCAGGTAGTAAATTGGGATGTACAAACAATTTGGCATTCATTTTGATATTAATAGGTCACAACCCTTTCAATGCATTATGAATCCAATAAGGCTGTTCCTGCTGAGTGCCGTTCTGAGTATGGGGGCACTGGTTGTTCAGGCACAAAGTGCGCGTCTGAAAACCGCTAACAAACAGTTTGAAAATCTGGCCTATTTGAATGCGGCCCGGGCTTATGAAGACTTCCTGCGACTGGACAAACGAAAGGAACCGGCTGAAATCCAGGAGGCTTACACTAAATTGGGGTATAGTTACCGGGCGTTGCAGGATACCAAAAATGCGGAACGAATCTATGCCGATTTACTGAAAGAATTCCCTGAAACCGACTCGAAGAATTACCTCTATTACGCCCAGGCGCTGGCTGCAAACGGGAAATACCGGGATTCCCAGAAAATGTACAGCAAGTACGGCGAAAAGCAAAACGAGGATCTGCGGGGCAAAAAGTTTACGGTTTCGTACATGGATATGAACCGGTTTTATCAGGATTCATCGTCCTACCGGGTCGAATTTCTGGCGGTTAATTCCCGACAGGCGGATTTTAGTCCCATGTATTACCAGAACGGGTTGGCATTTGTCTCGGCCCGCAATGAAACCGGTCCGGTCAAACGGGTTTTTGGCTGGAATCAAACTCCATTCCTGGATTTATATTTTTATCCCGATACGGCCGAACTACATAAGAATCTGGACCTCGCGGCCCAGGCGGCTTCGTTGGGAGGGAGCAATGCGACGGCCGAGGTATTGGAAACGGCACCCTTAGAGTCCAAATCGCTTTCGAAAACCGAAGTGTTTAGCCGGACGCTGAATACAAAATACCACGAAGGGCCAATGACTTTTTTCAAGGGTCAGTCGCGGATTATTTTCACCCGCAACAATACCGCCAAAGGAAAAGGCGGCAAAAGCAACGACGGCATTCGTAAACTCAAATTGTACATCGCTGAAAATGAGAAAGGAAACTGGAAAAATGTGGAAGAACTCCCGTTTTGCAGCAATGATTACTCCGTCGGCCACCCGGCTTTATCGCCCGACGATTCGAAGCTTTATTTTGTTTCCGACATGCCGGGCGGTTTTGGTGGAACTGACATTTACGTAGTTGAATACACGGATGGGAAGTGGTCATCTCCGGTGAACATGGGGAAGGAAGTGAACACCGAAGGCAATGAGATGTTTCCCTTTGTCGATGAAAACAACAACCTGTATTTCTCATCGGACGGACACGAAGGACTGGGCGGGCTGGATCTTTTTTATGCCGAACTCCGGGAAGGTGTCGCGTTTAAAGGGGTTCAGAACATGGGCTATCCGATCAATTCCGAAAAAGATGATTTCGGGTTGATTACGACTAAAAACCGGTCGTCGGGCTATTTCAGCAGCAACCGGAAAAGTGGCATCAGCGATGATAACATTTACAGTTTTCGCCGTACCTGCAAACAGCTGAATATTTTTGTTTACGACGCCAAAACCAACGAACCCATTCCGGTGGCCGACGTTCGGGTGATCAAGGCCGGGGTCAATCAGGACCTGCGGTTTACGGGCCCCGATGGCAAAACCGGTTTTTGCGTCGATGCCAATATCGATTACGAATTCAAGGCCATCAAAGAAGGCTATTCGACGAACAGCATCCGGTTTTCAACCATGACCCAGTCGGAGAAGCCGGTGATGACGGTATCGATTTACCTGGAAAAGAGCGAAAATACGCTGGTGAAAGGAACCGTTAAAACCGAGGTCAATCAACTGCCTGCTCCGGGGGTCACGGTGACACTCCGCAATGAAAAGGACAAGTCTGAACAGCAGGTGGTGACCGGAAACGACGGAAAATATGAATTTGAGATGAAACCGGGCGCCCCCTACACCTTGACTACCCAGAAAAACCGGTATACCGCCAATCAGGAACAGCTCCCGAAAATGAAAACCGGTAAGAATCCGAAACTGATTGAAAAACAGCACGGTATATATGGCGAAGGCGATGTTTTTGTCTTGAAAAACATTTATTACGACCTCAACAAGTTCTTTATTCGCCCCGATGCCGCCCGCGAACTGGATCATGTGGCTGCATTGCTGCAGAAATACCCCGAAATGAAGATTGAATTACGGTCGCACACCGATAGCCGGGCCAGCGATGCCTATAATATGCAATTGTCGGAAAACCGGGCTCGGGCAACTGTTGATTACCTGGTGAACAAGGGCATCGAACCGGGTCGGCTCAATGCCCAGGGGTATGGCGAAAGCGAAATATTGAATGGCTGCACGGATGAAATTGCGTGTCCGGAAACCATGCACCAGAAAAATCGCCGGACTGAATTTAAAATTGTTTCGGTTCAGCGTAAGGCCACAGAAACGAACGGGAAATAAGTTGATTAAAACCGCACGTCCCGTTCGAATTCCCGCCGGTTAAATCAGTGTTCCGCCATCGGCATGAAACAAGCTCCCGGTACAATAGGCCGATGCATCAGAGGCCAGAAATAGGGCGAGGGGGCTGATTTCATCCGTCGTACCCATGCGGGCGATGGGTAGGTGTTTGGTAAAGTGAGCCAGAATGTTTTCGTCTTTCCAGAGGGCCTGGCTGAATTTGGTTTTGATCAAACCGGGACAGATGGCGTTGACGCGGATGTGGTCGGTTCCCCATTCTTTCGCCAGCACCTTCGTCAGCATATTCAGCCCGGCTTTGCTGACACTATAAATTCCCAAACCGGGGTCGGGCGTTTCACCGGCAATACTGCTCATCATGATGATGCTGCCACCGCCCCGGGCTTTCATAATAGGATACACCATTTTACTGAGTTCAAACGGAGCTTTGATGTTTACCTGCATGATTTTATCAAATGCGGTCAGGTCGCAGTCAATCGCCGGTCCAAAAACTGGGTTCGTCGCGGCATTATTAACCAGAATGTCAATTCCACCGTATAATTCGACCGTCTTGTCAATGAGATGGCGAAGTTGATCGTGGTCACCAATGTGGGCGGCAATACCAATGGCTTCACCACCTTCTTCCCGAATTTGGGCAACGACCTCATCAAGACTGCTCTGCCGACGGCTGCTGATGACCACTCTGGCACCGAAGCGGGCGAACAGGCGGGCAATGTCTTCACCAATTCCTTTGCTCGCACCGGTGACCAGTGCAACTTTGCCGTTTAAACCAAATACGGTTTTCTCACGATCGATGACGGGTAGTTTTTCCATTTTTGAACTTATCTTGTCGGGTTGTAGAGGAAAGCCTTTTCGCAAACTATCGTTTAAATTGAACATTTCAAAAATAAGGTTGGATCGTTTTAATATGATGTCATATACGAGAGATTGTATATTTTCGTTGCCAAACTAGTGTCAGCCGCAAGCACCGTATATCCATGACCCAAAAATCGTCCGATTTACCTTCTTTTGTCCGATCATGGCGCCAGCTCTATGTGCTGGTCATTGGCAGTTTGCTGCTCGAAATTATCTTGTTTTACTGGTTTATGGCGTCCTTTTCATGAGCATTCTGGATTGGCTCATTCTAACGGGTACGCTGACGATTATTGTCGTTTACGGGGTTATCCGCAGCCGGAATAACCGCAATATGGACGAGTACCTGCTGGCGAACCAATCGCTGCCGTGGTACCACGTTTGTCTGTCGGTGATGGCCACCCAGGCTAGTGCCATTACGTTTCTGTCAACCCCCGGCCAGGCTTTTACAGATGGAATGCGGTTTGTGCAGTTTTATTTTGGACTACCGCTGGCCATGGTGGTGCTGGCGATCACGTTCGTGCCGATATTTCATAAACTGAAGGTTTTTACGGCCTACGAGTACCTGGAATCCCGGTTTGATGCCCGCGTCCGTGTCTTTACCGCCTTGTTGTTCCTACTGCAGCGCGGATTGTCGACCGGGCTTTCCATCTACGCACCATCCATTATTCTGTCGACCATTTTGGGGTGGAATATTTTCTGGACCAATATCATTATGGGCGGAATTGTGTTGGCATATACCGTAACCGGAGGAGCCAAAGCCATTTCCTACACGCACTTGCAGCAAATGCTGATTGTGACGGTCGCCATGTTTATAGCGGGCTGGATGACGGTTCACCTGCTCCCGTCAGATGTCGGTTTTGTCGATGCGCTGAATGTGGCCGGAAAAGCAGGGAGACTCAACACGATCGACCTGAAATTTGACCCCGATAGCCGGTACAATCTCTGGTCGGGCCTGATCGGTGGATTCTTTCTACAATTGTCTTATTTTGGGACAGATCAGTCACAGGTCGGGCGGTACCTGACCGGTCAGTCGATTGGCCAAAGCCGTCTGGGATTGCTCGCCAACGGGATGTTGAAAGTGCCGATGCAGTTCCTGATTCTGCTGGTGGGCGTGCTTGTTTTTGTGTTTTACCAATTTAACCCATCTCCGGTTTTTTTCAATAAAGTTGAAACCGATCAATTGCTGAAAAGTCCGTATGCGGCTCAGTACCGGTCATTGGAAAACGAACACAAAGCAATCGAGGCCCAGCGTCAACAGGCCGTATTAACCCTGAATAAGGCCCTTTCCGAACAAAACACCCCCTCGATTGAGCAATCCAAATTGGCCATCAACGAAACCACGGAAGCCGCAAAAGCCGTCAAAAGCAAGGTGGTTGAATTGATCAAAAAGAACAATCCGGTGGGCGATACCAGTGATGTAAATTATGTTTTCCTGCGGTTTGTGCTGGATTTCCTTCCCCACGGATTAATCGGCTTGCTGATCGCCGTTATTTTCAGTGCCTCGATGGGGTCCATTGCAGCAGCCTATAACTCGCTGGCTTCCACTACGATCGTTGATATTTACAAGCGGCTTTTTTGCAAAAACTATTCCGACAGTCACTACCTGATGGCTTCGAAGGTTTCCACAATTATCTGGGGAGTATTCTGCATCGTGGTGGCGCAATTTGCCAGTAAAATGGGGAGTATGATCGAGGCCGTCAATATTTTGGGCTCGTTGTTTTACGGGGTAATCCTTGGCATATTTCTGGTGGCATTTTACTTCAAATCGATCGGCGGAAAAGCCACGTTCTGGGCCGCCGTGATCGCCGAAGGGCTGGTCGTCTGGTGTTGGCAGGTCGAATTGACGGCTTTCCTGTGGTTAAATTTGATCGGCTGCGTGCTCGTCATCGGAATTGCCTGGCTATTGCAACGAGTCATGCCAAACCAGCGTTCAATTTCCGCTCAATAAAAAACCGCCTTTCGTTGCTGGACGTTTTGTTCACCAGCAACGAAAGGCGGTTTTGAGGAATGATCCTTACGCTTTCTTCTTTTTGCCTTTGATCGCCTTCGTGGTAACCGGCGGAATCAGCGCCTGAAAATCAGTAACTCCCTTCTGAATGCCGTCTTTGAAAAACCGGAAAATCGGGTCGTTTGAAGCTTCCCCAACGGCCAAAGCTTTTTGAGCCAGCGGCAACGCTTCGGCTACCTTTCCCATTTTCGACAAAATCTGCGCTTTGGTCCAAAGGTTAGCATACGTTTCCTTCAAACCGATCGACTTATCAGCCCAGGCCAGCGCCTGATCTAATTTCCGGTTTTTGGAGAGATTCCAATTGGCGGCAGCCTGCAGAACGGCCGCATCTTCCGGTTTTTCGGCGACGGCTTTCTCTACATTTGCCTGGGCATTGGCCAGCACATCGACTTTTAAAGCCGCCGTAGCCCGGGTGTCGGCCCAGTAGATGTTGAAATTAGCCGTGCTGTCCGTCAAATCGGCAAAACCCATTCCAAATGTTTCGTAGGGGCGGGTCACTTTTTCGGATTTGATCTGGACTCGCAGGGCATCTTCTTCTTTCTTATACCCGTTAGGAATGCCTTCTTCGGCACTGGCCGTCACGTTTTTGTTGAAAATTAAAGTCCATTCGCCCGGATTTGGGATGGTAAAAACCGAGTACGTGCCGGCGGGCAACTTTTGCCCCTGAACCCAGACATCGGTGGTCGTTTTGAAACTGGTTGCGGCATTGGCGCCGGTCCGCCAGAGCTGGCCGAATGGTGCCAACGGTGTCTGATTACCCAAAGCCGTCCGACCTTTCAAACTGGGACGTGAATACGTGACGGTAAAATCGGTGGTTCCGACCGTCTGGATAAGGGTTGCGCCCGGACTGGCCTGGGGCAATTTGATCTGGGCGATTCCTGCCTGAGCAACCAGGGCAAGTGTGGCTAGAATGAAAATCTTTTTCATCGTGTTAGTTAATTGTACGTCGTAGTAAAATTAGAACGAAATTGTGGTTTTTTTATCGAAAGCCACCATTCATTTGTGAATATGCACCGACAACCCTTGCTAAATCTGCTACGGAAATACCGGCCCACCGACGAAGACGAACGGAGGATGCTGGAGCAAACGATTCAATTTGTTGAAAGCCATGCGGATTGTTTTGATCGTCAGTTGTCCATCGGACACGTGACGGGTTCATCCTGGGTGGTTAGCCCCGATCGCCGGAAGGTTGTGTTGATCCATCATGCCAAACTCGACCGCTGGCTCCAGCCCGGTGGTCACGCGGACGGAGATCCGGATGTGTTGGGAGTTGCTTTGCGGGAAGCAACGGAAGAGACCGGTTTGACGAATCTGAAAATTGTTAGCCCCGCGATTTTTGATGTGGACGTCCATCGGATTCCCGCCCGGGGTGCCGAGCCCGAACACTGGCATTACGACATCCGGTTTTTACTGGAAGCTGATCCAGAACAGCCGTTCATCCGGACACCGGAATCAAAAGACATTCGTTGGGTCGAAACGGACGAAATAGCCGAATTGACTACAGAAAAATCAATAAATCGAATGAATTGTAAGAATAAAGTTAATAACTAGTATTTTAGGTATTAAAAATCGTTCTATATTGCCAGCGAAAACAAAGTACTTGTTTTCTTAGTACAACAAAACCACAGCAATTATGAAGACGATTTTGAAGACCTGCCTGGGTCTGCTGGCGCTAGCTTTGGTTATCCCGGCAACTGCTCAGAATAAATTAAAAAACGACCCCACCTATTCAACGGCTAATTATAAACATCCCAACAAAGCCACGGCAGCCCGTCAGTGGGAACCCGAAGCGGGTATCGAATTCCGGAAGCGCAAACGCCAGCCGCAAAACATTGCTACCTACCGGGAGCAACAGCGCCGGGGTGGGCTTGGTGATCCGGCCATTGCCATTCCGGCCACGCCATCAATGGCAAACCGAAACTACAAACAGCAGAATTTGATGATAAAACCGCAACCGGCCACTAAACCGGAAGTGGCTACCCGGGTTGAAGCCGACGAAAGTGTCGGAAATTGATCTGAATAGCCCATTTAAAAACCACCTCAGCAATGAGGTGGTTTTTTTGTGTCAAAACTCTTGCCGATCACAAACAGTTAATGGAAACAAAAGTGGAAAGACAGGCCAATTGAGCGGTATTTTGTCTTTCCTCGCTGATCTTAACTCTCTTGTCTTTTGTATGGACGTTCATTCTCAGGAACCCTTCTGGTTGTTAAAAAACGGATTATTACATTCTTATCCATCCCTGCGTCAATCATTGTCCTGCGACGTGCTGATTATTGGGGGCGGTATTACCGGCGCATTAATGGCGCATTCGCTGGTTCAGGCGGGTTTTGATACGGTTGTCATCGACAAGCGGGATGTGGCGACGGGCAGCACCTCGGCCAGCACGGCCATGTTGCAATACGAAATCGATACGGCTTTGCACGAACTCATTCCAATGATTGGGGAGGAGGGAGCCGTTAAAGCGTATGAATCCTGTTTGAACGCCATTGGCGAGATTAATCGCATAGTGAAGGCACTAAAGAGCCGATCGGGTTTTAAGCTGAAGAAAAGTTTATACATCGCAGCTGTTCCCGACGACGAAGCGTTTTTGCGAAAGGAATTTGAGTCCCGCCGAAAACACGGTTTTAACGTTCAATGGCTGAACCGGAAGAGTTTACGCAACCGGTTTGGGCTGGCGGCAGTGGCAGCCATCTGCTCGTCGGAAGCCGCGGAAATCGATGCCTATCGGTTTGCGCACGAGTTGTTAAAAGCCTCAGTTGCGAAGGGATTGCGGGTATTCGATCACGTTGAAATCCAGTCGACGGAGTATGACCCCAACGGGGTTCGGGTGTTGACCCAAGATCTGGCGATGATTGAAGCCCGGAATGTTATTTATTGCACCGGTTATGAGTCGCAGGAAATGCTGCCGGGAAAAGTAGTTGACCTGAAAAGTACCTTTGCCGTGGTCAGTGAACCGCTGGCAGAATTACCTCCGGAATTACGATCGGTTTTGTTGTGGGATACGCAGGACCCGTACCTCTATTTACGAACTACGGACGATAACCGGGTGCTGGTTGGCGGGGGAGATGAGCCCTTCAAAAATGCCGCTTTACGGGATAAACTGATCGACCAAAAGCGGCAAATGCTGACCGAAAAAGTTCGGGAACTTTACCCCGATCTGGCTTTTGTTCCGGATCTGGCGTGGGCCGGAACGTTTGGTGAAACCAAAGACGGACTGCCCTACATTGGCGAACACCCGGCTTTTCCGCACAGTTATTTTGCCCTCGGTTTTGGTGGGAATGGCATCACGTTCAGCGTAACGGCGGCTCAGCTAATCCGGGATGTATTGCGGGGGAAAAAACCGGACGAATTACATTACTACCGGTTTGGCCGTTAATGACTCTCGGCCACTTTTTCCCGGTAAAGCCGGTAATTTTCTTCGTCGAAACACACAAACCGGATGTCTGATACGGAAGTCTGCTGCTCTTCAAGAAATTTCTGAACGGTTTCAACGGCAATCGGACAGGCTTTTTCTTTGGGAAAACCGTAAATTCCGGTGCTGATATTCGGAAACGCAATGGATGTTAAACCGCGTTCCGTCGCAATTTCCAGTGCCCGGCGATAGCAGCTCGCCAGCAATTCCGATTCGTGGTTGTGGCCGCCCCGCCAGACGGGTCCAACCGCGTGAATCACGTAACGGGCGGGTAAGTTGTATCCATGCGTAAGTTTCGCGTCACCGGTTTGGCAGCCGTGCAACATCCGGCATTCAAACACCAGTTCAGGACCTGCCGCTCGATGAATGGCGCCATCGACACCCCCGCCACCCAACAGGCTGGAGTTGGCCGCATTGACAATGGCGTCGACGGCCAGTTTGGTAATATCACCCTGAATAACCTGAATCATGTACCCACGAATTTTAAGCCGCGTTTAATCGACTATTGTCACCTGTAAAAAGCCCGGACCAATGTCTGTGGATAGCTAATACTTCATGAGTTTAACCGTCCGCTTCGTTTGGTTACTCGACAGCGTCAAAAAATACAAACCGGGTGATAAACTGAGCGACTGCAATGAAAAGTTGGCCACGCGGTCAGACGAATAATTTTGCCGCCATACCACCTGACCGGCCGAATTGGTCACCATCGCGTTGATCGTCTGGTTCAGCGGTATTTCGTTCCATTGCACCGTCAGCCGATCGGCGTTGGTGAACGGATTGGGAAAGACCAGCAAGGTATACGATTCAGCCGCTATGGCCGCTGCCCGTTCAAAATTCGGAATGCCGTAGCCTAGCTCGAAATCCGGTTTGGCAAACTGGCTCCCCGACTGTCGCAGGCATTCGATCACCTGCGGAACCGTCAATCTTGGATTGGACTGCCAGAAGCCTGCAGCTAAAGCCGCAACGAGCGGAGCTGAAAAGGAAGTCCCGTTACCGGCAGAAATCGAACCGCCGGGCGATCCTAAAACCGTCCCTGCTCCCTGCGCCACCAGATCCGGTTTGATGCGGCCGTCGGCGGTAGGACCAAAAGAACTAAACGGCGCCCTGATGCCGTTGCGATCCACGGCGCCGATCGATAAAACCGGTGCAGCATCGGCGGGGGCGCCAATGTAATGCCAGGGATCGTTTCCTTCATTACCAGCCGAAACCACCACCAGGATGCCGGCTTCAGCCGCCCAGCGGGCCGCTTTGCTGATCAGGGTGGTTTGGCCATTCATTTGGGTATACGTATGATCCTGCGACGGATCATCAAAGGTCGTATAGCCCAGGGAAGAGTTGATGATATCGACTCCCGAGCTGTCGGCGTATTCGGCACCGAACAACCAGTTGACTTCTTCAACCGGGTTTTCAGTGGCCGCGTCTTCCGTTCGCAGCAGCAGGTAGGAGGATTTGTAGGCCGGGCCAATTAAAAGTTTTTCCTGATACCCGGCCATGATCGACAACACGTTCAGGCCGTGGGCGTCGTCTTCGTAAACACTGGTTTCTTTTTTGACAAAGTCGTACGTTCCGACAACCCGGTTTTCCAGAAAAAGCGGACTCAAAAACGGAACCTTGTTGGCATTCTGAAAACCGGCATCCAGAATGGCAACCAGCATACCCTCACCGTGAAACCCTTTGGCGTGCATTTTATCCACCCCGATCTGGACCAGTTGTTCGCTGGAATTCCCATACAGGCTTGGATCATCGACCTGTTCCAGTTTGTTGCGTTGATGGCTGACGGGCTGCTGAACCGCCCCAATGCGGGCACTACCGATGGAGCGGTTTCCGTCGATGCCTTGCACAAATGGCAAAGCCCGAAGCACTGCAAGATTGGCCTCCGTTGTTTCGACCAGTACGGCATTGGCCCAGCGCGAGCTAAACCAGATTTTAGCCCCGGCCTGCCGGAGAGCCGACACATACGCCGGATTGACGGGCAGATCTTTTTCCTGAACCGAAATGCCTTGTCTTTCCCGGCGCTGAATGGCGCGTTGCGACAAGAACTGCTCCGGTTTGGTGGTGGAATAGGGCGTGTTTGCTTTATCTTTCAGCAAAACCAGATACTTGCGGTTCTGAGCCTGCGCTGAAAAGCCACCGGCCACAATCAGAATGAGCAGGAGAAGTATGTTTTTTTTCATAGATCATTCAAATTAGGCAATCGATATCCACTTTTCCCGTTTCATTAATCCGCAGCGATTCTTCACTTCATTCCGACAATACCAGCGTACATTTTAGGCTGCGAATACAAACTGATTCCCAGTAATTTCCAGTGTAGTATACCTATGACCCTATACGCATAATTCGCGCCATTTGTTGCGTTTACCGAAATGAGAGTCGGTTCCCATTGATATCCGGTAATGGATCCGATAACAAATGAATGGGCTTCAACCGGAATGGTTTTCGCAGTCGTTTTTTCTGTTCCGTTTTCGACTCTCAATAGAATGCTAAATAACATATTATCGTCAATTGCCTGCTCGGAAAACCGGATCGAATTTGGTATGATTTCCTTTTTCTCAACCAATTTCCAGGTACGCTCATCGGGATTTCCTTTGAAAATAGATGTCTTTCTGCCTGAATTGACTGCTAAGGATACAAGTCCAAAAACAAAAATGACGGATGCGTAAAACCCGGTTTTCTCTTTCAGCAATCTGGCGGATTGGGCGCAAAGAAAAATGAAATAAACAAATAAGCCAATGTTCACCAAAGTCCAGATCAGATATAGCATGAATTGAATTTTCTTTGGTTAAAAACCGCGCTGTCGACCGACAAAGTTGCACGATTTCTACGTTCATTCCATCCTGAATAGGCAAGTTATTAAACCAGCGTATTTGGCTAACCAATCGGCGGGCTTTTTGTTTGGTAAGACATCGGGAGTCTGACAAACGGCTGATGCAGAATAGTAATTGGGGGCTTGGTGTTGATCTATCATTCGAGCCTGCTTGGCCGAAGCGCACGGTGATCGACAGTCGGCCAATTTCCGAAGACTCAATAAAATGACCGTTAAATAAACGGTTTACGAACGTATATGGGCCGAAATGCCTTTCTTGTGCTGATACGATCAAATCGATTTATTTCACTTGCGCACATGAAAGCTCTGGTCTATTGCTGGCTTCTTATCAGCCTTTTTTCATTTCGGAAACATCCCAAAGTGGCTCCCAAAGCGCCATCTACCGGAATCACCAGTGTTACCTGGATAGGCTTTGGCCAACAAACCAGTAGTTTGCCAATCCCGGCTGGAACAACCACCCTAACGGCGTCGTCACTGCCGTATCCAAAGAAAATAGAATTTCAGAATTTATTTTATCAGGAGGTAATCAAGGTTGATCCGGCATTCAAACCCGGAAATCCGATCAAGCAGCCACCGACGAAAGGAAACTGGTTTGTCCGGCGGCAGGCGCTGATGATCAAGGATGGAAAAACGCAGGTTCTGCAAACTTCCAAACTAACTATCAACAAAAATGCCGAAGCCTCAAATCCGGCAGACCAGATTGTTCCAGCTGCGACAACCCACCTGGAATACCAACTCGGACGTACTGAAAAAATGATTGACAAATCCAAACCCGGCAAATTTCCGAAAACCACCACCATCGAAGTATATCCGTCCGAGGCCATTCGAATTGCGGTTCCGGTTGGAACTGTTCTCGCGTCTGCCTGTTCGGTAAAAACCGGAGTGATCCGGCCGTTACCCTGTGAATTTCAAATGATTAAGTTTCAGATTCTGGGGAAAAGCGGCACGGTTCTGTACGAAACCACCCAGGTTGAAAACGGGCCGGTCATCAAATTGCCGTTTACGGATTGTAAAAAACAGGAAGGTCCGTTCCTGATTTATGACGCCAGGTGGATCGTCAAGCGAGTTCATAAGCCAAACTATCCGGTCAATAAAGGATATCTGATTGGGTGGGGCCAGTCAGGTTCTGATTTTAACGCGGAAGTCGACGCCCACGGTCCGGTGATAACCGGATTGCAGTTGGATGAAACCCTCGGAAAAGAATTTACGCTTTCATTTGAGGTTAAAAAACCCGCACCGGAAAGTGGTGTTGCGACGCAAATGGGCGAATTGATCCTCGAAAATGATGTAACCATCACCAAGTTTCCGCCGACTCAAATGCCCGGTGCAACGCGCGCCGAAGCCTACATTCGGTTGAAGTGGACAAACTTTTAGGGGAGCCACCCGGTCTGCTAGTCTGGATGCTGAATGGCTGACCGGGTGTCCATTTATCGAGCGGTTGACCGGATGGCGGGCATGGGAAACGCCGTAGTTTCGGAATTTCCGGGGTCCGATTGGCGGAAGCTTTTCATGATCCAGCCACCCCCAATAACATCATCACCTTCGTAAAAAACGGCAGCCTGACCCGGTGCAATGGCTGAAACGCCCTGTTCGAAAAGGACATTGATTTTTTCTCCTTCCTGCGAAATCACCGCGGGCGTTCCCGGATCTTTGTAGCGCACCTTCGTAACGGTTTCGAGCGGTTTTTCAATTGCCGCGTATTTTTGGAGATTCAACCGGCTGACCACCATGCCATCGCGGTACAAATCTTTATCGATTCCAAGAATTACTTCGTTGGTATCTTTTCGGATATCGGTTACAAAAACCGGGTAACCAAAGGCGATGCCCAGCCCTTTCCGTTGCCCAATTGTGTAAAAAGGATACCCTTCGTGCTTGCCAACCACTTTTCGGGTGCCGGACGCGGAGTCTTCCAGTATAAAATTACCACCCGCAACGTCCTGCTCCAGGCCCGGAACGCGCCGTTTGAGAAAACCCCGGTAATCATTGTCGGGCACGAAACAGATTTCGTACGATTCCGCCTTGGTGACCAGCTCCGTGAAACCGCGTTCGGTTGCCATCGCCCGGATTTCGGACTTCCGCAGGTGCCCCAGCGGCAGCTTGGTGCGGCTCAGACTTTCCTGCGAAACGCCCCACAAGACGTACGATTGGTCTTTGAGGTTGTCAATTCCTTTCGAAATTACGTACCGCCCGTTGGCGGAACTTTCGTCGTTTATTTGCCGGATGTTGGCGTAGTGTCCCGTTGCAATGGATTCACAGTCAAGGCGATCGGCCCGGCGGAGCAGGGCGTCCCATTTGATGTGGGTGTTGCAGAGGACGCACGGATTGGGCGTACGGCCTTCCAGGTATTCACCGGTAAAATGGTCGATAACCGAGTCCCCGAATTCGGACCGGATGTCGAGAATATAATGCGGAAAACCGAGGTTGACGGCGATGTTGCGGGCATCGTTGATGGAATCGAGGCTGCAACAGCCGGTTTCCTTTTTAGTACCGCCGGAAGAGGCATAATCCCATGTTTTCATGGTCATGCCAATGACTTCGTACCCTTGTTCGTGCAGCATAACTGCCGCTACTGAAGAATCGATGCCGCCACTCATGGCGACCAAAATACGTCCGTGCTTGCTCATAACTTATCTGACAAGGTTCAAAGCCTTGCGATAGCTGGTGTAATTTGTGTTGATAATGACTGATAATCAGATAAATATAAATAGGTTGATGTGGGAAGAATCAGGTAAAACCGTGGGTTTTTTATCCCCGCTCGCCTAGCACCAATCTTACCCGGCATCGGCCAAAGATACGGGGTAACATTTTTTTAGTGAAATTCATTCACTCGGAATGGGTTACTTTCGAGGCTTCTGCTCCGTAAATGGTTTTCCGCCTGGAAGCAAACCCGGGCGGTTTATCCCTCCCGCCAATCGGCCACCGACTGACTAAAAATGGAGTAACCTGCCGAACGAAGCTATTTCGCCGATCCTCAGTTGTCTTGATCATTAGGAAATTAGTGTGGTCATGGAATTCGCCTGACCGTAAGCTGAAGCCGCTCCGTCAGAACCCGCTGAGTTTTCTAAACGAGGCAGGAGTATGACCGGTTATTTTTTTAAAGTATTTCACGAAATGAGAAGGATCGGCAAAGCCCAATTGTTCGGCAACTTCCGTAATGCTTTGATCGGTGTGTAAAAGATGCCGCTTTCCCTCCAGGATAATCTGCTCGGTAATCAGCTCACCGGCGGATTTGCCATGCATCCGCCGACAGATGGTATTTAAATGTTGGGGAGAAACTCCCAATAAGTCGGCATAATAAAAGACCCGATGGGCTAAATGTCCGGGTTGCCGCAAGAGGTCAATAAATCGACGAAAGGTCAGATCCCCGGTTCTGGCGGGGGCGAATTCCTGCTGATCGGCTTCCAGCAGGCGAGCCAGCAGAATTTGTGTCATGGCGCGCAGAATCACCAGACTGTGCCGCGATGGATTCTGGTATTCGGTCTCAATAGCAGTAAGAAGATCCGCAAACGGAGCCGGTTGTGGTAATAAAACCTCCCTTTTACGTTCGAGTTGCTGGGCCAGGGGATACAAATCGGCACTGTGTTTGGGATCGATAAAATCGGCCCGAAACATAACCACAAATCCTTTCGGTACGCTCGTCAACTGCCAGCAATGAAGTTGCCCCGGTGAAAGAAAAAAGGCCATCGGTGGAGCAATTGGCATGAGCTTGGTATCTACCCAGTGAAAACCGGACCCTTCCAGTAAGACAATCAATTCAAAATAACCATCATGCCGGTGCGGCTTTGTTCGTTTGATGACTTCCTTGAAGCGGGAAAGTTTGAATAATTGCTCATTTTCTAATTTATTCTTTACCGGAAAAACAGCAGGTTCCGTGTGAAGCATCGCGTCGAAAAGTTGACGGTTGAGATTGTTTTGTTTCAAAAATACCAAAATCAGGGAAATTATGACCACAATGGTCTACTTCTGCCCCAATACCTTTGTAACCGTATGGGGCACGCAGGCAAACTACTGTTTGTTTTGCCCGTATTTGAGCAGTGATCTGCAATGAAACAACGACTTCCGGTTTTAGCTTTCCTCTTTATTTACAGCCATTTCATTTGTGCACAGGCCGAACTCCAGGGAGTCGTCGTTGATGCTTCTACCGCCGGCCCCGTGCCTTACGTAAGTGTAGCCCTCTATCGACCGGCCGATTCAGTGGCGGTAACGGGTACGCTTTCGGATTCAGCTGGCTTTTTTCGCATCACCCAGGTGGCCCCCGGTGCATACAGGTTGAAAACATTTTTTATCAATTACAAACCCCGGACAATCTCCGTGACCCTCAAACGAGGGGAAGTGCTCAAGCTGGGAACGGTACTTCTCGAACCCATCAATGCTCAATTAAATGAAGTTACTGTGACGGGACAGCGATCCGATTTAACCATAAAATCGGATCGGCAAACCTACCGGGCTGCCCAGTTTGGCTCCGCCGTGGGCGGAACGGCGACCGATCTGTTACGTAACCTCCCGGGGATCAGCATCAACGCCGAAGGGGAAGTCACGCAACGGGGAGCCAACGGTTTTTTGGTCCTGCTGAATGGCAAACCCGTACAGGCTAATTTAGGAACCTTGCTGAATCAACTCCCAGCCAATACCATCGAGTCTATTGAAGTTATTACGACCCCTTCAGTTCGTTTTGATCCGGACGGCAAAGCCGGAATCATTGCGATCATTACCAAATCGGGGACTGATCGGGGATTGTCGGTGCTGGTCAATTTGCAGGGTGGTTTACCAAGCCTGAATGCGTTCGACAATACCCATCACCCGGTTCGATATGGTACTGACGCATCGCTCAGCTACCGAACCGCCCGCTGGGACTGGGCCTTCAGCACAGCGTACCTGCGGAATGATGTGGCGGGTCGGCGTGAGGGCGATGTCTACACCATCCTGGGCAATCGATTTACGCGCTTTCCAAGTCTGGGAGAACGAAGTTTTAATCGCTATACCTTGACCAATCGACTCGCCGTGAGCTTTACGCCCACAAAATCGGACGTGTGGTCGGCGGGTTTATATTATGGCTCCCGCACCGAAGATCGCATCGCCGATCTGGTCTACACAAACCGCACTACCGATCGGCAGACCGGTTTATTGATTGGTCAGATCGATTATTTTAACGCCAATCTGGTCCGGAAACGCGGGCAGTTTGTAACGGCCAACCTCGACTACAATCATACGTTCAGGAACAAAGCGACATTAAACACCGGATTTCTTTATGAATATGACTATCTGGACGGTTTTACGCGTAACCTGAATGTTCGTCTTACCGATATCCGGGATACGTTGCAATACACACGCACTACGACCGATCGTCCGATCGGGAATATCCGGACCACGATTGACGCAAGCTGGCCATTGGCGGGCGGCCGGCTTGAGGCAGGCTATCAATACCGGTTTCAAAACGATCATGGAACGTATCGGTACCTAAACCAGGACGGCCGGGGAGCACCCTTGCTGGTCATTGATGCTTTTACGGGACAGGCTCAAATTAACAATCAGATCCACAGTCTTTATGCGCAGTACGGTCACAAATCCAAAGCGTGGGAATACACAGCGGGTTTGCGTTTCGAGTCGGCCCGTCGGGAAGTGGATATCCGCCCGCAAGGGAAGTCTTATCCCCTGACACTGAATAACCTGTTCCCCTCGCTGAACGTGGTATACCGACCGGAAGTCGACTGGCAATTGCGGGCGGGCTACAGTCGACGGGTGCAGCGCACGAGCAATTTGGCGCTTAATCCATTGCCTGAGCGCGAGCACTCAGAAACGCTCGAGCAGGGCGATCCCGCTTTGCTGCCCGAGTTTGTAGACTTGGGCGAAGCTGTTGTAACACGCACACACGGCCGGAATACCTGGCAGGCAACCTTGTATTATCAAAACGTGCAAAACATTGTTAACCGGGTCAACAGTGTTTATGCCGATACGATTTTGAACCGGATATTTACGAATGCCGGTCGGGCCCGGCGACTGGGCCTGGAGCTTACTTCGGACCTGAGCATTACCAAACACTGGAAATTCTATCTCGGCGGCACCGTATACCGGTCGATGATAGCCGGTCAGCTTTTTCAAAATTCAGTGGTGTTTACCAATCAGGCCTGGGTGTATTCGATCAATGCCAATACCACCGTGCAGCCTTCTTCCACCTGGATGCTCCAGTTCAATCTGAACTACCTTTCGCAACGCATTACTGCGCAGGGGGAAGACTCGCGTTTCTTTTTGCCTAATTTATCCGTTAGGAAAAGTTTTGCCCAAAACCGGCTGTCGGTGATGTTTCAGTGGCAAAACATCGGCATGGGCTGGCTACCCAGCAACGAGCAGCGGATTACAACTCGAGGAGCGACTTTTTATACCACAACCAATTACATCCAGGAGCGGGACATTCTGCTGCTCAACCTCAGTTACTCCATCCGCCAGCGCACTAAACCGGCTAAATTACCAACCAATGAGTTTGGCGAGAAAGAGTTCTGATTGCGGACCGACAACGTTGACAATAGGTACCATACCCGTAGGGGACAATCAAAAAAACGCTTGTCTGATCAGGAAACCTCCGTTATCGGGCATCTTGCCGCATTTTGACAAGACCGGTTTTACTTAAACTTCGCCAGTAAGGTTAAGCTATTGGCCTGCATGCCTAACCCGGCACTCCGGGCGTAGTGACCGTATCGCAGTTCAACGCTCTGCCAGTTCCTAATTCCCAGTATACCGCCTGGCGGGGCCAATCGGAGGCCGGTGCCAAAAAACTGGCTGTGGAACCCTGAAATGTCATAATCGCTGGTATAATATCGATCGGTGGGCGCGTGGGTACCATACGGGGCAAAATACCGCACCGCCGTCTGATTACTGAAGCGAAAAAATGGGCTCAACGACACAAAAGACGTCAGTTTGATGGGAGTTTCGAGGCTAATCGTGTGGGCTTTCATGCCCCAGTTATCCAGGTAATACCGGTAAAAAGTTCGGAGGATGACGCGGTCACCCCAAAAGTAGTGCAAGCGGAGGCCGACCGGTAGCTTCATTCGTGAACCAGGTAGCCGCTCGACGGTTTCCGACCCGTCGTTGAAATAAATCCGGTGGAAAGGCGTGCTTAACAAGCCCTGCTGAAAAGCCGGTTCGACGGTAAAAAATGCTTGTAATCGCTTGTTGATGACCTGCGAGAGCGAAAAACTGGCGTTGTAGGAGTTGCGCGGTTTATGATCCACCGGATCGCGGTCGCCATCCGCCCCCGATCCATATCCTTCCGGTCGCAGTTCGGCGGGTAGAATGACCGTCCAGGTATCGAAAAAGGCACCGGCTTTCAGCGTCAGTTCGCGGTTATTATCAACGGATAGCTTACTGAAATTCACACTTACGCCGTAGGATTTGTAATCGTATTCGGTCGAATACGCCACCGAAATTCCTTTCGTCACGCGCCGGTTTTCGTCGTGCACGTTCCAGGAAATGGACGGATAGATGTGCGTATCACTGCGGGAAGCGGACGAAATCGTGAGCGGATCAATTTTATCGGATGAAGCCGAGGTGTAGTGATCGACGTTGAAATCAAACGCAATGGTGTGCTGGCGGTTCCGATGGTCGGTTGTTTTCAGAACCAGATCGAAGGACTGGGCGTAATCCCGCAGAAATTCGGAGCCAATGCCGCCCGTTACCGCCGAATTGTTGCCGCCCTGTTCATAATAACTTGAAACCAGGTTGATTTCCTGAATTTGCAATTTACGTTTTGTGTAGGCAGGAGCCTCCTGAGCCTGACCCATTCGCAGGAGGCCCAGCAACAGGCTAACCGATAAACAGATTTTTTTCATCCGACAACTTCTTAATTACAACCGCATCCTCCTCCACTTTTGCCCCCATTTGCGCCGGCAGCTCCCTCGCGGTAGAGGTAAAAATTCTGTTCAAATTTCTCGGATTTCCGGGCCGAAAGTTCCATTTCGGCGTCGTTGACCCGGCTCTTTTGGTATTCCTTGACGGTGACGCAGCCCGTTAGGCCCGTCGCCAGTAGCACTGCGCTCGGCAGCAGCACGGTGAAGAATCGTTTCATCATGATTGGTTGTGTCGTAAATAACGGGTTATAAAACCGTTGGCTGCATTAATCGAATGTTGTTCGAGGTGTATAACCGGTTGTGGTCGTCAATAATAATGCAGGCGATGTGATGCACCTGGTTAATCAGGTGGAGCCCAACTTCCACCCCCATTACCATGACGGGCGTAGCCAGCGCGTCGGCCAATTCAGCGTTGGGCGCGAGAATGGTGACACTCTTGATCCCCGCTACGGGATACCCGGTTTTGGGGTCAATGGTGTGCGAATACCGCTGCCCGTCGATCACCGCGTATTTTTCGTAGTTCCCTGAGGTGGCAACGGCCATGTTGCTGATACGGAGTGCCGAGAATGCCTGCACGGCCTTTCCATTCCGGTTAGGGTCAGCAATGCCGATGGTCCAGGGTTGGCCATTGGGCTGCGTGCCCCAGGTTGTCAGGTCGCCGGCCGCATTCACAATGCCGCTTTCTACTCCTTTGCTCAGTAACAAGTGTTTCGCCTGCTCAGCGGCATAGCCTTTGCCAATCCCACCAAAACCGATGCGCATTCCCCGTTCTTTCAGAAATACGGTTTGGTGCTGGTGGTTAAGCACCACATTTCGGTAATTGATGAGTCGCACCATTCCTTTCGCCGTTTTCGGATCGGGCAGGGCGGTCATGGTCGTGTCAAAGTTCCAGAGTCGCTTGTCGATCGAACCGTACGTAATATCAAAAGCTCCCTGCGTGAGTACCGACAACCGTTGAGACCGCTCAATGAGGTCAAAAACCTCGGTATCAACCACTACCGGCCGGATTCCTGCGCTGGCATTGATCTGGTTGGTCTGACTGTTTTCGTCGAAGGTGGTTAGCAGCCGCTCGATCCGGCTGATTTCGGCAATGGCCTCATCGATCCTATCGTTGGCCCAGGCGGCATCATCGCTGACTACGCTGATTTCAAAGCGGTTGCCCATGAGTCGCTGGACCCGCTGGTGCAGAAGTTGTTCCATTTACTTGATTGCCGGGGCCGACTGAATGGTGGCAATAAAAGAAGCCGGTGTTGCTCCCTGGGGATAACCATCCCACTCGTGAATGACGCGCCCGCTGGCATCCAGCAAAACCGTAAAGGGGAATTTTCCCAGTTTGTTATATTTCTCGGCCAGCGCTTCGTTGTGCGCTTCCTGCTCCCTGCTTAACCGGTTTTTCGAAAAACGCGGAAAATCGGCCCGAACCAGCACCAGATGATCGGCCGCAAATTGCGCGAACTCGGATGATTCAAAGATGTCTTTTTTCAGCTTGATGCACGGCCCGCACCAGTCGGAACCCGAAAAATTGAGCAGAATGGATTTATGACTTTGTGCAGCCTCGGTTTTGGCCTGTTCAAAATTGAGTTGCCAGCTTTGCGTCGATACGGCCAGCAGGGAGATGAGGGAAAGAAGTACGATTTTCATTGTATTGTTCTGATTTGATTCAAAGTGCCTGTGTACATTTTTAGCTATAAACCACCAGCGTCAGACCGTCCGTAGCGGTTTTATAGACGCTAAGGCCTCGGCTGCCGAAGCTATTTTTCCCTTTGCCAATCAGGTCGAAGCGGGCGCCGTGTACGGTGCAGTAAAATTCTGTTTTGTTAAAGATGATGTTTTTACGGGGTTCGTGACTGCACGTCTGCGTAACGGCTATGTAGACACCCGCACTCACCTGGGCAACCACAATGCCACTCCGGCTGATGTAACCACCCACGGTTTTCAAGGCCGTCGTGCTGTTTAGGTCAATAGTTAGCAACCGGTTGGTAATTTTGCTCAGGTCCACGGCGGAACTGGTGGCGGTGGTGTTGGAAACCGGTGAGCTCGGGGGGGCGGTCTGTGCGCCGGGAATGGTCAACGCATCCACCATCGTATCTTCTTCACGAATGCAGGAAGTCATAGCGGCCAGGAGTGCAGCGCCGGTAAATCCCAATGATTTTAGAAAGTCAAAACGGTTCATTATGATTCGTATCAAAAAGTATTGATCACCAGGTAAAAACAACCCGTATTCAGTAAACAATACCCCTTTTAAAAGAGGGGTGTTGCACTCGTTCGCCAAAAATCATTAATTGTAGGCTGTCTAAATTAATTATAACCGCAGGGAAGCGAGTGACAGATCAGAGCGGTGTGAAATCGCCGAAAAACAACGAAAGACGGTTCAAGGCCCGGATCGGAATCGGGGGAGAGAGGTTGCCGCCATTGCCAGAAAATCGAATAACCGCTTCAAAATTGTGCCATGCCCGCGAGGGTCTAGAATATAAAAGACCCGGGTATCATTAATCGTTCAGGTTCCCGACTGCGGGTTGTCAGCCGGAGGGCCGTTCGGTATCTGGGTGAAGTAACGGCGCACGGTTTCCGAATGGAGCTCCTGATTTAATTGCCGGGAATGTTCGATCACGGACCGCAGTTGCCGGAATAGCCGATCGCCGTCCAGCCAGTCTTCGGGCCTGACCAGAAATGGACGTAAAAACCGGTAGACATGCTCGAAAACGACCCAATCGATGTAGACCTCGCCCTGCAATTGCCGTTGGTAAACGGGGCTGAGTCGGTTTATTTTTGCCAGTAGCACCTGATAAACCGATTTGGAATCCCTTCTGCGCTTGTGAAGCGACGGCGACCGCTGGGTGTGGATGGTCTTCGTGTTCAATAACAACTCAATGTAGTCGGTTAGATTATACCAGACCGTTTGCTGGTCAGTGAAAAAGCGAACAGGTTTCACACGAAAAACGAGCTGATTAGTTAGAAATGAAACGCGCTACGCCAAATGCAGCCGCAGCTGCCAGGGCTCCAATGAACAGCACCTTGAAGGCCCCGCTCACGGGAGGTTGTCCCGTAACTTTGCTTTTGAAATAGCCAAAAATAAAAAGGCAGAGCAGGGTGACTCCACAGGAGTAGGCCAGGGCCTCGGACGGATCGGTCAGGATAAAATACGGTGACAGGGGAACCAGCCCCCCGACGACGTAGGAAAGCCCGATGGTCAAAGCGCTTTTGGTGGCTCGCTTGGGGTCCGGTTCGTCCAGGCCCAGTTCATACTTCATCATGAAATCCACCCACTGGTTTTTATCTTTAACTAACTCATCGGCAACGGCCGTCTGGAGCGCCGGGCTGAGCCCCATGCTGGCAAATACGTCGCGAACTTCCTGCTTTTCCCGCTCCGGCATCGTGTCCACTTCGCTGATCTCGCGTCGGCGTTCGGACTCGTAATGATCGGTTTCGGTACGACCCGCCAAATAACCGCCTAATCCCATGGCGATTGATCCGGCCACGATCTCGGCAATGCCTGCTGTAACGACCAGGGACGAGTTGGCAACCGCACCGCTCAAACCGGCGGCCAGGGCAAACGGTACGGTTAGTCCATCCGACATGCCGATGACAATGTCAGAAATAACGGCTGAACTGCGGAGATGCTGTTCCGTATGCGGGTGGCTATGCGTTGTTGGGTTCATCTTATTCTTCTTCGCTGTTATTGAGTTTTGCCAGTAAACTGTATGCGCCTTTTACCACAACCGGCGTTAAGGTGGCGTTTAAATCGGAGGGAAGTACCACCGCTACGTAGCCATTTTCCCGAATGCCCGTTTTGACCTCTACCTGCCGAAATTGGTAGCTGATCGGATTACCCTGTTTTTTTTCCAGAGTATACACCAGGGCCTTGCCGCCGTAGCTGACCACCGCCGATTCCGGGAGCGTCTGCAACGGCTGTGTTTTGACATCGATCAGGGCCGATACGTAGCCTCCGGGCAGGAAATCCGGGGCATACCCGTCGGGATGTGCCAGCACGGAAACGACCCGGTCGGCCGCAATGGATTTTCCAAGGAGAAAGATCGTTCCCCGATGCCCGAATGACGAATCACCGCCCATTCCAAAGCGGACAACCTGCCCCGTTCGAACCCGGTGGATGTCTTTTTCAAAAATGCTCAGCCGGACATGCAAATGGTCGACATTTGTAATTTCTACCAGCACGTCGGACGGATTCAAAAACCGCCCGTTGTTAACGGGGACATTGGTAACAAAACCCGAGACCGGGGAGGGAATCGTGACCAGACGCGTTAATTGGCTTGGGCTCAATTGATTGGCGTCAATGTGCAGGATGGCGAGCCGTTGGCTCAGCCCAGCCAGTTGCGCCTGGAGGCTCTGACGGTTTGCGCGAACCTGCTGAAACACCTTCAGGGCGTTTACATTATCACGGCTCAATTCCTGCTGGCGAACAAATTCAAGATCGGCAAATTCCAGTTTTGCTTTCGTGTCCAGGTAATCCTGCTGTAACTGAATGAATTCGGGATTTTCCAGTACCGCCAGCGGCTGCCCTTTCCGAACGGCCATACCGGGTTCCAGGTCAATTTTTCGGATATAACCCCCAAAGGGCACGGCCACCGAAACCTGGTTCGATGCCGGCACATCGATCGTTCCGTTTGCTTTCAGCGTGGTTTTGAGGGTGCGCAGCATCGGCCGACCAAGCTCAATGGAAGCTACGTCGTATTGCGCCTGCGTCAGCGAAACCCGAACGACCCCCGATCGGACCGAGTCACCTGGGATCACGGTCGTTGCGGTTGGGGTAGTCGTATCCTTGGTCTCCGGATCTTGAGACGAATGGCAGCTGATCAGGAGCGTAGTGATCAGGAGCGCTGGCAGGAAGAGGGAATGAAGGTTGGACGCCATGAGGTTAATTAGGGATTACCCAGTACGTAGTTCAGGTTGAGAACCGACTGGTTGTATTGATTGAGCAGATCGAGGTAGTTTGACCGGATCGTGAAGGCTTGTTGCAGCGCCAGCGCAAATTCGACGTAACCAATGTCCCCGCTGCTGAAGGCGCGTCGGGCGTTGGTTTGAATCAGTTCGGCCTGGGGCAAACCGGTGGTTTCATAATAGGTCAGAGCCTGTTGGTACTGATTGTATTGCCGAACGGCCTGGTTTAGTTGCTGAAAAAGCGCAAGCTGTCGATGCTGGAATTCCGTCTGAACCATTTGCGCTCCAAGGCGGGCTGCCTGGACGCGGGCTTTCTGCGGCTGACTCAGCAAGGGAAAGGAAACACCGACCTGTCCGCCCGTAAACCGTTTGTTCGGCCCGAAATACAATTCCTGACCATTAATCAATTGACTACCAATGAGCGTCTGATTGAACAGGCCGACCATAAAATCGGGTTTAAGGCGAGCTTGTTCCACGAGGCTGCTTTGTTCGGCAACCTGTAGTTGTTGCTGCAACTGCAGAAGTTGCGGATGATGCGCCAGCGCCACACTGTCCGGAATGTCATTGGGCGTCGGTTTGGGCAGCGGGTCGCTTACGATCTCAACCGGTTGCGGGCTGTAAAGCAGGATCTGTAACTGACTCCGGCGGGCACTGATGGTGACGTCGTTCTGAATCAGCCGGACCCGCTGATCGGTCAACTGGCTTTCGGCGGTTGCTTTTTCCAGGCTACCGGTTTCACCCGTTTTGACACGGAGGGTGGCGGCTTTCACGAATTCAGTCAGGACGGTATCCTGCTGCTGAAAAAGCCTGCGTTTCTGGTAGAGGTAATTCAGTTCGTAGTAAACCGATTTAACCTCATACTGAATGTCGGTTTGAGTAACGGCCCGTTCCGCCTGCCGGGCCTTCACGGTCTGATCATTTAACTCCGCCAGCCGACGCATCAGGGTCGGATTTGGGATTAACTGGCTGATTGTTACGTTGTTGTCAAACCGGCGGCTGTTGTATTGACCTACCATCAGCGTAGCCGACAACCGACCGGCGTCGTAGGCCGTCCGTCGTAAAGCCTGTTGCTGACTGATTCCCAGCGTAGCTACCTGGAGTTGTCCGTTTCGGCTCGTAGCCTGCTGAATTGCCTGATTCAGGGTGACGAGCGGAGGAGTCTGGGCCCAGCTACTGGCGGTTAGCGCCGTCAGAATCAGCACACTTGCAGTTTTAACGGATGAGGTCGGTCCTGACTTGGTAGCGGTTTTGGCTTCTTTTTCCACCGCTTTTCGCTCCGACAGGGAATACAGAATGGGGAGAATGAGGAGGGTCAGCAAGGTTGCAGTCAGTAGGCCCCCAATCACAACGGTAGCGAGCGGTTTCTGAACTTCAGCCCCCGCCGAATTCGAAATGGCCATCGGGATAAAACCGAACGAAGCGACCAGGGCCGTCATGATGACGGGACGAAGCCGGACTTCGGCCCCCCGACGGATGATTTCGGTCAAATCGGTCAGGCCCTCTTCGTGCCGAAGTCGGTTAAACTCCGCGATCAGCACGATGCCATTGAGAACCGCAACCCCAAACAACGCAATAAAGCCCACCCCGGCCGATATGCTGAAGGGCATGCCCCGAATCAGCAGGGCAAACACGCCCCCGATGGCCGCCATCGGAATCGCCATGAAAATGAGGAGGCTCTGCCGAACGGAGTTGAAGGTGAAAAACAGCAGGGCAAAAATCAGGCTGAGCGCAATAGGCACGGCAATGCTCAGGCGGTTTTTCGCATCGACCAGATTTTGAAACTGCCCCCCGTATTTAATCGAATAACCGGGCGGAAACCGGATACGCTGCCCCACTTTCTGCTGGAGTTCCGTAACGATGCTTTCGACGTCGCGCCCGCGCACGTTGAAACCGAGCGTAATCCGCCGGTGCGTATCGTCCCGCTGAACCTGGTTGGGCGCTTCCTGAATACGTACCTGGGCAATCTGACCCAGCGGAATTTGCTGCGCGGGGCCGGTGGCGCTGGCCGGAACGGCCACGTAGACATTCCGAATGTCATCGATGCTCTGGCGTTTGTCGGCGGCTAATCGAACCACCAGATCAAAGCGCTTTTCACCTTCAAACACGACGCCGGCCGACTGCCCGGCGAAGGCGGTATTGATGACCCGGTTTACGTCGGCAACGTTCAGGCCAAATTTGGCAATCTGTGCGCGGTCGAGCCGGATCAGGATTTGCGATAGTCCGCCCACCTGTTCCACGTACAGGTCTTTTGCGCCCTCGATGGTCCGAATCAGACTGCCGACCTGATCGGCCAATTGAGTGAGTCGGGTTAGGTCTTCGCCGTAAATTTTCAGGGCCACATCCTGCCGGGCGCCGGTCATCAGTTCATTAAACCGCATCTGGACGGGCTGCTGAAACCCAAACGTGACGCCAGGAATGACCGACAAGGCTTCGGCCATTTTGCCCGCCAGTTCATCGCGCGTGGTAGCAGAGGTCCAGTCGTCTTTGGGTTTGAGAATCACCATCAGGTCCGACGCTTCGATCGGCATGGGGTCGGTCGGAATTTCACCGGAGCCGATTTTACCCACCACCTGTTCAACCTCGGGAAACTGTTTAAGCAGAATTCGCTGGGCTTTTAAGGTGGCATCGACGGTTTCGGAGAGGGAACTGCCCGTGAGCGTGCGCGTATCGACGGCAAAATCACCTTCATCAAGCTGGGGAATAAATTCGCCCCCCATCCGGGAAAACAGGAAAACCGCCCCGACCAGCAGCGCCACCGCGCCCGCCAGAATCGCTAACCGATGCCTGAGCGCCCCCAGTAAAACCGGCTCATAATACCGGTGAATCCGCTTGATGATCCGGTCGGAGAACGACTCTTTGTGCACTATTTTCTTGCTGAGCAGAAAGGCCGAAACCATGGGCACATACGTGAGCGAGAGAATAAAAGCCCCCAGAATGGCAAAAGCAACCGTCAGTGCCATGGGTCGGAACATTTTCCCTTCAATGCCCGACAGGGCCAGAATGGGCAAATATACAATCAGGATGATGATCTCGCCAAAGGCCGCTGACGAACGAATGCGACTCGCCGACTGCATCACTTCCGCGTCCATTTCAGCCTGGGTAAGGATTCTGTCCTTGTTGCGCAGGGTAATATGATGCAGGGTCGCTTCCACAATAATGACGGCCCCGTCGACAATCAATCCGAAGTCGATGGCCCCAAGGCTCATCAGATTCCCCGACACGTCAAAGAGCGTCATCATCGAAATGGCAAACAGTAGCGCCAGCGGAATAACGGAGGCCACCACAAAACCGGCCCGGAAATTGCCCATTAGCAGCACCAGCACAACGATGACAATCGTGGCGCCTTCCAACAGGTTTCGTTCCACCGTACCGATCGCACTGTTCACCATTTTGGTGCGGTCCAGAAAGGGAATGATCTGTACACCCGGCGGCAGCGTCTGCTGAATCTGGGCGATTTTTTCTTTGACTCGTTTGATAACGGCCGATGAGTTTTCGCCTTTGATCATCATCACCACGGCGCCCACGGTTTCACCCTGGCCGTTGCGCGTAACGGCCCCGTAACGCACAGCGGAGCCGTTTTGGACCCGGGCAACGTCGCGCACCCGGACCGGTAATCCCTCTTGGTTCAGGCGAACGACGATGTCCGCAATGTCGTCGGTGGTGCGAATCAAGCCATCCGAACGGATGAAGAAGGCATTCGGTTTTTTATCGATGTAAGCGCCCCCCGTGTTCTGATTGTTTTGCTGAAGGGCCGTAAAAAGGTCGGTAATGGTGATGCCAAAGCTCCGCAGGCGATCCGGATCAACGGCAATCTCGTACTGTTTCACCAAACCGCCGAAACCGCTTACATCGGCGACACCGGGCGTCCCCAGGAGCGCCCGCCGGATGGTCCAGTCCTGAATGGTCCGCAGGTCCGAAAGCGAATAGCGGTTTTCAAAACCCTTTTTGGGAACGACCGTGTACTGGAAAATTTCGCCCAGCCCCGTCGTTACCGGTGCCATAACGGGCGTGCCCACACCGGGGGGGATCTGCCCCACGACGTTCTGTAACCGTTCGCTGATTTGCTGACGCGCCCAGTAAACATCCGTTGCGTCCGTAAATACAACGGTTACAATGGAGAGGCCAAAACGGGAGAACGAACGAAGCTCCGTCAGCCCCGGAATGTTCGACAGGCTCACTTCGATGGGAAAGGTCACCAGCCGTTCGATGTCTTCAGCCGCCAGCGACGGGCTACTCGTGATGACCTGCACCTGGTTGTTGGTGATGTCGGGCACCGCATCAATGGGTAATTGCGACGCCGACCAGATGCCCCATCCGATCAACGCCAGCGTGGACAGGGCAATGATTAATTTATGATGAATTGAAAAATGAATGATTGCGTTCAGCACGTGACAACGAACAATAAGTCAGCCAATGAATAATCGGAAAGGCGGGGGCACAGGCCCAAGCCGGTGTGCCTAAGCGTCGTGCGGATGCAATGTGCAGCGGGACGCCCAGGCGTCCCAGCTCGCTGCTAAAGCACCGGAAAACAGACAGGAAAATGGTAGAAATACCGACCTATAGGGATACAATGCGGCCAACGGGCGCATTCCGGCTAGCGTCGGGGTGGATTGATCAGTGAGGATACGCTGACAAATGAATAGAGATTGGCGTAGCGGAAACAGGCGGTTTTCGCCGGCAACCAGACGGAGATTGACGTTAGTGAAAACAAATCCATCGCGGGCGCAGTAAATGCCGGAGCCGTATGCCCAACGGCGGGCAAATTATGATGGCTATGGTTGGGATGCTTCTGGTGGTCTGAATTCGCCCCGTAATGCATCGCAATGAAATCGAAAAAGCCCAGATCGGGTTCGGTTTGCCGATGGTGCTGAAAATGCTGCAGCAGATCGACCAGTTTGGTCGACTGATCGATACCGAAGCCTGGAAGTAAACCGCTTCCCAGCATCTGTAAAACCAGCAATAAAGCAACTACCGACTTCATGAAAACAATGCGATCAACGCTTTTTCGTAAAGTTTATCAGAAAGTTTGACGCTACCAACACGGTGGCCTAATTTAGAAATAGACCACTCGTACAGAGCGACTGTAGGTTTGCCAGGAGGTATAAGCCAATTTACAGACGCTCGCCGGCGGTTTAATGGTAAAAACCGGGCATTCTGAGATGCGTGGCAATTTTACAACACCTTTCTTGCCGATTTCACAGTAAAAAAATGGATTCGTTGCGTTCTGGATAGTAATAACCCACAAAAACGAAGTTAAAGAAGATGACCCGTTTGGTAAAAATATGTTGTGTTGCGGGCGGTTTGGTTTCGCTCCTGTTCTGTTTAGGTCTGGTCAATCAATCCGACAAAAAACAATCTCCCAATATTATCTACATTCTGGCGGATGACCTGGGTTACGGCGATGTGTCCGCCTACAACCCCACCGGCCAAATTAAAACGCCAAATATTGACAAACTGGCTTCGGAAGGAATGCGGTTTACGGATGCACATTCGCCATCCTCAGTCTGCACGCCCACCCGCTACGGTTTGCTGACGGGCCGCTATCCCTGGCGTAGCCGTCTGCCCGTTGGGGTGTTGCGGGGCTATAGCCGGACGCTGATTGAAGCCGATCGCCCGACGGTAGCTTCGCTGTTGAAAAGCAACGGATATCAAACCGCCGTGGTGGGTAAATGGCACCTGGGACTGGATTGGGACGTGCAGAAAGGCAATGAAACGCTCCTGACTGCCGAAGGTTACGGCATCAAAACCGAGATGAATCCCGACCACATTGATTTTTCCAAAAAACCGCTGCAAGGCCCAAATACCATCGGGTTCGATTACTCGTATATTCTACCGGCTTCGCTCGACATGCCGCCGTATTGTTACCTCGAAAACCAGAAACTGACCGAGTTGCCAACGGGCTACACCAACGGGAACAAGCTGGAATCCGGCTATACGGGTCCGTTCTGGCGCGAAGGCAAGATGGCGCCTTCCTTCAATTTTTTCGAAGTGCTGCCCCGCTTCGTGGAAAAGGCCACTGCGTTCCTGAAAAAGCAAACGGCGCAAAAACCGTTCTTCCTGTATCTGCCACTGGCCGCTCCCCACACGCCCTGGGTGCCGACTAAAAACTACACCGGAAAATCGAAAGCCGGCGAATACGGCGATTTTGTGCAGCAGGTCGATGCTGCGGTCGGGGAGGTGTTGCGAACCTTATCGGAAACCGGCCTGGCCGGCAATACGATTGTCATTTTTGCCAGCGACAATGGCCCCTACTGGCGGGAAAATTTTGTCAAACAATTCAATCACAAAGCGGCTGGCGAATTCCGGGGAATGAAGGGCGACGCGTTTGAAGGCGGGCACCGCATCCCGTTTATCGTCCGCTGGCCGGGTAACGTAAAACCGGGCAGCACGAGCGCGGCCACCACCACCCTGACGAACCTGATGGCAACTTGTCAGGAAATCCTTGGGCAAAAAGCCCCGACCCCTTCACCCGAAGACAGCTACAGTATTTTGCCGGTTTTGTTGGGTAAAAGCAGGCAGGTGACTGGCCAGCCCGCTGTCGTGCACAGTTCGTCGATCGGTTATTTTGCGATTCGAAAAGGTGATTGGAAACTGATTGAAGGCCTGGGTTCGGGTGGTTTTACGGAGCCAAAGGAAGTGAAACCGCAGGCCGGACAGCCCACCGGTCAGCTTTATAATCTCGCTGCCGATGTTGCTGAAACCCGGGATCTTTACAGCCAACAACCGGAAAAAGTGAAAGAATTAACGGAGTTGTTGACCAAAATTCGGCAAAGCAACGTACGTGTTTCTAACTGAGCTGCTACCAGCTCGTCCAGCCGCCGTCGACCAGCAGGTTCTGCCCGGTAACAAATGCCGATGCATCGGAGGCCATGAAGACAATCGGGCCTTTGATGTCGTCGTCGCTGGCAAACCGCCTGAGGGGTGTCAGGCGTTTGTAGTTTTCGACAAACTCCTCTTTCCCAATCATTTGTGCAACGCCGGGGCCGTAGCCACCGGGGCTGATGCAGTTGGCCCGGATGTTGTCTTTTCCGTAAAAATTGGCGAGCCATTTGGTGAACCCCACCATGCCCCATTTGTCGTACGTATAATTGACCGGGCTCGTCATGCCGGTGCTGCCGTAAACGGGAAAATGGGGGCCAACCGCGCCCTGTATTGAGCTGATGTTGATGATGTTGCCGGATTGCTGCGGACGCATCACTTCAATAACCGCCTGCGTAATCAGTACCAAACCGGTCGAATTAATCCGCTGGGCTTTTTCCCAGCTGGCTTTGTCGATGTCTTCCAGATTTTGAAAACCGTCCCGCGAAACCGCATTGTTGACCAGAATATCGATTCGTCCGAACCGGTTTTTCACCGCGTCAACGAACGCCCGGATGGAGTGTTCATCTTCCAGATTTAACGCCATTCCTTCGGCCTGATAGCCTTTTTCCTGAATCGTTGCGGCAAATTTCCGGCATTTTTCCCCATCGCGCGACGCAATAATGACCGTTGCACCGGCTTCGGCTAATGCCATGGAAATGGGTGTCCCGAAAAAGCCCGCGCCACCGGTTACTATGGCGATTTTGCCTTCGAGACTGAATAGGTTTTTCATGAATAATCGGGTTATGATTTATGGTATTCGGTTTACAGTTTTCAGTTTACGCCGGGCCGTCGCTACGGTGGCTGAAGCGAGAGAAATGAACAATTACAATGAACCATTAATTGAGTATCAGTCTTGGCAGTGAACCGCGCCGAAAACCGTATACCGAAAACCTTAACTTTTCCAGACTGCGGGTGTAATAATTTCTTCTTCCACAGAATCAAACACGTCCTGAATTTCGGCCAGTAGGTCCGAAGGAATTGGCGGGCCCGCCAGCAACTCGGTATTTTGCTGAATCTGTCGCTGGTTGACCGCGCCAAAGACCACGCTATCCACGGCTGGCAGGTCCCGGACAAACGAAAACGCGAGCTGGGCAACGGACATCCGTGCCCGTTCGGCCAGATTCTGCAGCGCGATCAGCAGGTGTTCCGCCTTTTTCGGGGTTCCGTTCAACTGCCCCGGATTCATGAAAAACAATCCTTGCAAAAACACACTGCGGGCAAACACGAGCTTCGACTGCGCCCGGAGTTGATGAAGCAAACCGGTTTTGAGCAAGCGCTGGTCAAAGATGTTCAACGGAATCTGAGTTGCTTCAATCAGGTCCTCGTCGAGAATGTATTCGACATCTTCGGGACGAAAAACCGAAACCCCGCCAATGTCGATCAGTCCTTCTTCCTTCAGTCGGGACAGAATGGGAGGGAGAATGCCAATTACATCACGCATTTCTTCCATGCCTTTATGGAGGAGGCAAACTGGTAATTGGTTGATTTTCAGAGTTAATAACGACTCCGTTACACTCTGATGAACTTCGTTCCAGGCCCGCTCCAGATTGCCGAAATGGGCCGGACTAATCTTAAATTTTGAAACCAGATTGAGCGCGTACCGATCACCGGTTTTTTCCAGAAAGTCGCCCAGCACCCGTTCCGAAAAGCCATACTGACGCGCGGTGTCGAGTGTGTTGATGCCGGTCCGGGCCGCAAAGTCCAGCATCCGGAAACGCTCTTCCTGATCCGGAATTCCTTCCGAATTCGAAATGCCGTAATTCAATCCCAACTGCACGGTTCCCAGCGTTAATTGAGAAAACCGGTAATCGCGGAAAACTCTGTATTTCATTTTGTTAAATGTTTAGAGTGCAAAGCCCACCGCTTGTGGTCAATGGTCAATCATCAATGGTCCATAATATAGCCGACTCACCAGTAACCATAAACAACCCACCACCTACTTCACCCCAACCACCGAAGGCGTCCGGATGCCCGGTTTGATTTCTCCGCTGATGTAAACCCAGTGGTTGTTCCAGAAAACCGTGGGGAGTGTCACCCGCGCCAGAATTTTCGTTTGCTGGCCGATAAATTCCCAGCTATCGGTTTCGGGAAAATAATAAAGCATACTTTGAATAATTCCGGGATGCGTCGCCTGTGTTTTGTACATGGCCGTAACCCCATCGACGCCACCCCAGAACAAAAACCGGTCGTTGTGCAATACCGGTAAAATCGTTCCGCCAGCCGACATGCCCCGGGGCATAGGGGCCAGCCTGTCCCAAAAAGCAGTCCACTTGCCTGCATTCCGACGAAGACGTAACCGGTACGAATCCAGCAAGATAGATCGGAAATTAATGCCTTTGGAGTTGATACCTACGGTTTCGCCCCCGAACAAATAGAATTGGCCACGATAAACCGTACAAACCGGAAGCTGGCGTTCCGGACCCGGCCACGGATCTATCTCGGCCCAGCCCTGAGACCGGTTTTTTAAATCCAGCAGGTAGCATTTTTTCAAGGGAGTTCCGGTCGGCGAGCTGATGCCACCGGCGATGACAATGACATCGCCCACCAGCGCTCCAGCCATGTTCGCCAGCGGAATCGGCAGATCGGGGAAACTGGATTGGAGCAACTTTTTTCCGTCCCATTCCAATCCGATCACCCGGTTTAAATGGCCGTTTTCGTTGCTTCCGCCAATCAAAATAATCGTATTCTGGTACGACACTGTTGCACCATAACCCGCCGGAACAGACAACTTTTCGTCCGCTTTCTGCCAGTTTTTACCGTCAACCAATACATAGATATCGTCATACCATTTCTTTTTTCCGCCTTCCCAGGGGTATTTTTCGGGGAAATTAGCTCCGCCCAGGCAGATCAGTGCGTCATGGCTTACGCCCGCGTACATCCCTGCCCACCCTTTACCTCCCGGCAGTTCGGGCAACTCATTCCACTCGACCGCCGACTGCGCGACGGTTTTAAAAGCAGTCATCATAAGGAGAAAACCTAATCGAAAAAACCGGTTGATCATCTTGCCGTTATTTTGGGAAAACCGTCACCTGAACCACTCCACCCGGACCCGGTTCGCCGGAGCCACCGGTGACCAGCAAAGTCTGGCGTTGCGCCGTGTCTTCCAGAAAACAGAGATTGCTCGTCAAGGGTAAGGTCGTGTCGATGGAAAACTGCCAGTCGCCCCGCGCCGTCAACACCTGAATGGCCTGCATCCCGTAATGTGCCACCCAGACATTCCCGGCATGATCAACCGCCAGCCCATCCGGCAAATTGTCGGTTGGCTTACCGGAGCGATGAACGGGTAAATTGGCAAAGACCTTCGGCTTCGTTTTCGGAATTCCGGGCTCAGCGAGTTCGATCACCAGCACCCGGTTTTTAAAACTTTCGGCCACGTACAAAAACCGCTCGTCGCGGGATAAGGCAATACCGTTTGCGTAATCGATGCCGTCGGCAACGACCCGTTCATGGCCGTCGGAACCCACAAAAAAGACTTTTCCATCCGTTCGGATCGATTCCGTGAAATACAGATTTTGGTGCGAATCAATGATCAGATCGTTTGGCGACTCCACTACTTTATTCGCGCAAACTCCCTGAACGACCGTCTCCTGGAATTCCCCCTTTGCATTGAACACGCTAACCGCTGCCTGCTTTGGATCACATACCCAATGCGTCCCATCCGGCAGAATGACCTGTCCATTGGGGCAAGCGGTTTTTGCCCAAACGGAATAGTTGCCTTGGCGATCCAATCGGCCAATGGCTCCCCCTGTTAGGGTGGAAAAGAAAAGATTACCTTCCTGATCCACCGCCGGGCCCTCGGTGTAATAGGGCAGGTCAAGGAGTTTTTTGATGGAATGTGTCATTTGGGTTACGGTTTTCAGTATTCGGTTTACGCCAGCCCGGTGTAAACCGAATACCGCAAATTGAAAACTACTATTCAAATGGGAAAAATGGCTTTCGGCGGTTTTTGTACGCAAACAGCGTCATATCGGCCTGGGTGACGCCGGGCGTATCGACCTGCACAATGGTCGGACAAACCGGGGCGTAGGCCGCAATCGGGGCGTTGACACCTTTGGCGATGATCATCGCAAACGATTCCGGTTCTAGTCCGAAAGCCGTCATCTGCCGGAGACTGTACGGTGGGGTTCGCCGGGTCGTCAGCATGATGGTATTGCCATTGGCGGTTTTTACAATCGCCGTTTCGCCCATGTCGTAATTCACAAAACCGCCGTGTTTAGGGGTCGATTCGGTAAACTTTCCGTCCGACAATTGGTCGAGTACCACGTCCGTTTCCAATTTCTTTCCGTTTTCACCCATTGCCAATCGAAACGAGTCACCGACCTTGTATTTTCCCGCTTCCAAAACCGCCATTGGATCATAGAGGCAACAGAAAACCAATGATGAGCTTTTATCTTCCAGGTAATCAAGTAAGTGTGTACTATTTCCGGGCGCACCTCCGCCCACGTTGTCGCCCATGTCGAGCATCAGGATCGGTTTGGGTAAGGTTGCCAGTGAAGGAAGAACCTCGGAGATACCGGTTTTTCTGCCGTTAAAATCTTCTTTTCGGTGGAGGATATGGTCGGCTAATTGCTGCCCGATCGACTGCAACAGCGAACGGACATCCGGGTTTTGTTTCTCATCGCCAACCAGAATAAAGGCCGAACCCATTTCCGGCACATCCGCATACGGAAAACCGAGCAGCACGCTCGCCGAAAGCAAGCGGTTCTCCTCTTTTGTCTGGTCTACGAACTCGTACAGGCTTCGGCAAGGCTCCTGCGACGTGTATTGCTGCTCGATGCTGATCGCCATCGGCAGTTGCACCAGATGCTGCACGGGACGCCGATTACCACGCAAGGTTTCCACCAGCAGTTCGGCAGCTTTCCGGCCCGTAACCCGTTGATCGACATGCGGATTGGTGGCATAGGCAACCAGCGCATCCGTGGCCGACGCCATCGCCGGGCTGACGTTGGCGTGCGGGTCCAATGTCCCCGTGATCGGAATTTCACTGCCGAGTTTTTCGCGTAACAAACCCAGCCAGTGGCCGTCCATGTCGGGATATGAATTGGCAACACCGGCCCCGTGCGGCACCACAATGCAGCCGTCCAGGGGCAAAACCGCATCGATGGCCGTCATTAATTCGGCCAATATGAATTCATAGGCACCTTTCTCGATCATCCCGCCCGGTGTCGCCGACACGTATAGAACCGGCACCAGTTCCAGATCAGGCTGGTTATCAATTACTTCGATGACGCCACTGATTTCGTGGTGAGCGCCCTCGTATTCAGTTCGGATAGCGTCACCCGCCAGCCAGTAGCCATTTTTGAAATCATCCAGCGTCGTGGGCGTTTCAATGAAGGTGTTGGTTTCGTGGTAAATACCCAGCAGGGCAATTCGTTTTGGCATGACTGAAATTTACTTTCTGACCAAAAACACCGCATCGACTTCGAACTTCAGCAGGTCGCCGAGGCAGCCGATGAGCGTGGTTCGGGCCGGGAACGGCGCGTTGAAATACTCCCGGTAAATGGCGTTGAATTCGGCCAGGTATTCCTGTTTGCCGACGTAATTCCGCACCTGAACCGCATCGTCCAGACTCGCTCCGGCGGCTTCCACAATCCGTTTCAGGTTTTCAAACGACCGTCGGCATTCGCCTTCGAAGGTGTCATCGACAATTTGACCACTATCGTCCACCGAAGCCTGGCCCGACACAAACAGGTAATCGCCGGAAATAATACCGGGTGAAAAAGGCAGGTGACTTTTTGGAATGTTCAGCCCGCTGACCACTTTTTTCTCGTTCATAATACACCAAATTTTTGATAAGCTTCCCAGGCTTTCATGCCGTTCTTAATCGCGTCGCGCGTGCCGTTTTCGGCGTCCACTTTCTGAAGGGCAGCCACAATGACCTGATCTTCAATTTCTTTTGGAATCACGACAATCCCGTCCTCATCGGCCATGACCAGATCGCCGGGTCGGAATTTGACGCCGTCGATTTCCACCGTCACATCCAGATCGACCACGCGCTGGCGGTTTTGACTGTCGTACGGATTTTTGGAGGTGGCAAAAACCGGAAATTCCATCGCCCGCATTTTGTCGATATCCCGAACACCCCCGTGAACGATGACGCCCACACAGCCACTGTTGCGGGCCGCTGTCGACAGCAATTCGCCCCAGATGCCCGAACGGCGGGAATCGCCCGCAGCACAAATCAGCACATCATTCGGCTGGCAGGAATCGACGGCCTGCAGTTCCAGTTCGTACGGATTTTTATCGACGTCGTACATGTCCGCCCAGAGCGTGGTTTTACAGCGGCCCAGCAATTTGGGAATCCCGGTATACGCGTGAAACGGAATGCGGGTGGCCTGGTGGGTGTAGCCTAACTGATCGAGGACGTCCGACAAAACGGCCACGTATAGCTTGTCTTTTAATTCGTCAAAATTCATTTTAAAACGGGTTTATTCTGGATTTCAGGACTTTCGGGAATGTCTTCGGGCTTCGGTTTCAGGGTGTAGAGCAAACCGGCGGAAATCAGCATCGTCAAGGCGGCAAACTGGAAAATCCGGCTGAGATCGATGTCGGCATCGCGCAGAATACCACCTGCGTACAGGCCTATTCCACCGATGATGCAGGCTACCAGATTCAGAATACCATAACCCGTGGCGCGGTAGCGCTGATCGGCGATCAGGCACAGTATCGGCATCATGTTGGCGTCGAGGAAGGTCCGCGTGAAAGCATAAATCATGAAGCAGACAATGGCAACGGACAGAACGGAGGTGCTGCTTGCGATAAAAATACCCGGAGCCGCGATAATCAGCCCGATAAATGGGACCAGAATGCGTCCGCGCGGATTGGTCCGGCTCCAGCGGTCGGCCAGAAAACCGCCCGTCAGCACGCCCACCAGCGAGGCCGTATGAAAATAACCGGTTGCATACAACCCGGCGACGGTTTGCGACAAATTAAAATGTTCTTTGTAATAGGTTGGTAACCAGCCCACAACCAGCCAGCTCACAATGCCGCCCAAGCCCCAGAGTGTAAGGGCTACGATGTACGCTTTACGGCTAAACAGGTCAGCGATGGCGGCCTTGAAGCTGATGTTGGAATCTGGTTTTACGCCAATTACCGGACCTGAGGCAACAGCAACCGGGTCGCGAAGGACGAGGGCCAGGAGCACCGCATAGCCAATTCCAACCACACCAAATACACCGAATGCGTAGCTCCAGCTTCGGCTTTCGGCCAGCCAGCCACCCACAAAACCGAGACTTTGCCCAATCATGATGCCGCCCATGTGAACGCCCGTCGCCAGCGACCGGGTGGTGCCGCGGTGGTAATCGACAATCAGCGCGAGCGCAGCCGGAATGTAACAGGCTTCACTGATGCCCATCAGCGCCCGCGTCAACAGCAATTCTTCAAAAGTGGTCGCTTGTGCGGTACACCAGGTCACGATCGACCAGACAAATAAGCTGCCCACAATGACCCTGCTGCGGTTGAACCGATCAGCCAGAAAACCCGCCAGCGGACTCAGCAAACCATATACCCAGAGAAAAACCGACGTCAGCAAGCCGAACTGGCCGTCGGTCATCGGGATTTCCGCGAGAATAGAACTCCGCATGGTCGTGATCATCATCCGGTCGAGGTAATTCAGACAACCGACGACGCAGAGCAACCCCACGACCAGCCACGGATAGAACGAAGGTTTTTGGAGTGTCGGTGAAATCATGGCTTTATCATTTTAAAAGTTCTGAATCAGGATGCAAACTAACCGCTGACAGGGCCTTTGGCCGTATCGACGGCCCGGCGCTGTCAGGGTTTCGCACGCCCTGAAAGCGGTCGAAGACCCTGTCAGCAGCTCAAACAGTCAATCACAAAAACGGCTGAATCAGCGCAATGGTCTGGCCAACGTCGACGGTTTGCACCGGCGGCAGGCCAAAATTCGTTTCAACCGAAGCCATGTCCTTAAAACCGCTGCCGGTTACCAGACAAACGACGGTTTCCTTTCGGTTCACTTCGTTGCGTCGAACGGCGTCTTCCAGCCCGGCCAATGCCACGGCTCCGGCGGGTTCACTGAAAATACCTTCCTGCTGGGCCAGCGCTTTTTGCCACGCAAAAACCCGCTCGTCCGTGACAATATAGCCATTACCGCCCGTTTTTCGCCCGTTTTCAATAACCCGGTCACCGTCCAGAACGCCGGGAACCTGCAAACCGCTGACGGTGGTGGTTGAGGCAGAAACCGCTTTCGCTGTTCCGTTATTCCGCAACGAACTGGCCATCGTATCGTTCCCTTCAGGTTGCACACAGTTGACTTTGGTTCGGTGGGTTGCCGGGTTTTCGGCCAGAACGCCCAGGGTAACTGCCAGCGTCAGTCCTCCGCCACCCGCAGGTGAAAAAATATGATCGACCTGACCATTCAGCGTTTCCAGAATTTCGGCGGAAATCGTCTGAACGCCCTGCATGGCGGACGGACAATAGCGGTACGCGCTGATTGGCAACGGTATTTGGTAGGAACGACACAGTTTTTCGAGTTCATCAAAAACCGCCGTCGTAATGGCGGGATCTTTGCCAAAACCGCTTACCATAAAGATACGAGCGCCGTACAACTGCATTTGCCGGATTTTCGGTATCGGTGCCCCGTCCACCACGACCAGAATACAGGTCATTCCGGCGGCTGCGCAGTAGGCCGACAGAGCCGCGCCGGTGTTTCCGCTCGAGGTGGCAATGCAGATTTTCTGGCCTTTGGCATTCATTTCACTAACCAGAACGGCTGCAAACCGGTCTTTGTACGAACCGCTCGGATTCAGGTTTTCCAGCTTAAAATACAGATTATCAATTCCCAGCGAAGCTCCAATCGAGCGCGAACGGACGAGCGGGGTCTGGCCTTCGCCCAGCAATACGCGGTGGTGGGGCGAAACCGCCGGCAATTGGTTTTGGTATTTCCAGATCGTGTTCAAAACTCGTTGGGAAATTGTAACTTCTTGATGGAATACGAATTGAAATTGGGTTTCAAACCACCGTCGATGGTGAGGGTGGTACCGCTGATGTAGGACGCCTGCGGAGAACACAGCCAGAAGATTGCTTCGGCCACTTCACGGGACTTTCCGCCCCGCGCCATCGGGATAAAACCGGTGAGTTCAGCGGTTATTTTAGCGCTGATGTTTTCGCCTTCTGGGTCTACGTAATCATTGCTGAGTTCGGTATCGATGTACCCCGGTGCGACGCCAACGACCCGTATTCCTTTGCGCCCGTACGTAATCGCCAGTTCCGCTGTCAGGCTTTCGAGGGCGCCTTTGGCCGCGATATACGCCGGGCCGCAGCCCGAAGGCCGGGCCGCCATGACGCTGGAAATGTTGATTATGACGCCCCCATTGGCCTGTTTCTCCATGTGCTGCGCCACCCATTTGGTCAGAAAAACCGGGGCTGTCAGGCACACCCGCAGCGTTTTTTCCCAGGTTTCGATTTCCATCGTTCGCAGTGTTTCCAGCGTTCGCCAGGCCGCATTATTCACCAGCACATCGATCCGCCCAAATTGCTGAATCGTCTGGGCGACGAGCTGTTCCAGATCCGGCAACTGCGCCAGATCGCCGACAACCGGCAAACAGTCAGCACTGTAGCGGTTTTTCAAATCAGCCGCTAACGTTTTGAGCGGTTCTTCGGCAATATCAGAAAGCACCAGCCGGAAGTTCTCAGTGGCGAATTTTTCGGCCGTTGCCCGCCCGATTCCGCCCGCTGCGCCGGTGATGATGACCACTCTTTTATCCATTCTTACTAATCCGTTTACCGGGTTTGTCGATGGGCAGAATACCGCCCAACGCATCGCCTTCTTTTACTTTTACACTGGTTCGCAACAGAAATGCCAGGCCACCCAATTCCGTCGTTACTTCCGTACGGATTCCCGAAACCGGATCGAGGATTTGGCCCCAAACCTGTCCGGGGCGGACCACCTCACCCGGTTTGACGGCGGCCACAAAAACGCCATCGGCGGGCGAAGGCATTTTGGCTTGCAGATAGCCACTATCCGGTCGGTGATCCTCCACCCAAAACCGCTCGGCAATCGGGGCGGTTTGAACGGGTTCGGCAATCAGGTTCAGGTGTTTCAGGAGATTGATAAAACCGTCTTTGTACGCAGCTACAACCGGTTCGCGCAGGCCGGTTCCTCCGCCGTATTCCAGGTAAATAGCTGGAATATTCGCATCTCTGGCCACCGAAAGCGTTCGGCCATTGGGTCGGTGATCGGTTCCCCAGACGATGGGCAAATTATAGGCAATCGCCATTTGTTGCTGCTTTTCAAGTACATCCGGCGACGGATGCAGCATGTAACCCGCCAGCGGAAAAATGTCATACGCTAAACCGCCGGTGTGCATGTCGACGTAATAATCAGCTTCTTGAATCAGCGAGCTAATCCAAGAAGCGGTTTTCTCCGATACCGAACCATCCGGATTTCCCGGACAAATTCGGGCCAGATCGAGCCCGTCGGCACCGCAGCGGTTCGCCCGTTCGTACGCACTTTCATTCACAACCGACACAATCGTAACCCGGCCTGCTGCCAGCTTTCCTTCCAGCTCGTCCATCAGCGCCCTGGCCGCCAGCATCGGTTCGTATTCGTCGCCGTGGACACCCGCCGTAAGCAACACGTGCGACCCTGGCAAAACGCCGTCGATCCGTTTATAGAAGCGGTTTTCAGTGTTCTCCTTCATAATAAGCGCCCCCACAGGTGGGCTCCTGCGGGTCAAAAATGGATAGTGTTTTGAACAGCAAGCGGGCAATTTCCTGGTGCCCGCGCGCGCCCGGATGCAGCGGATCGTTCAGCCATTCGCGGTTGACGTTGATGGCGGTGGTAGTCTGCCAATGCTGGTAATTATCAACAAGTAGCACGTTTTGCGTTTCGGTCACGCGTCGGATCACCGGGATATAATCCGGCAATGTCTTCCGTTCCGGCGCTTTTTCGATGATGATCGGATTGGGCGTATGCAGAATCGGAATGGCACTCAACGCCCGGATTTTCCGGACAAGATCGGTCAGGTTTTGTTCAAAAACCGCGGTCGTTATTTCTTTTCGGGCGCAATCGTTAGTGCCGATCATCAGCGAAACCACCGCCGGTTTGAACTGGGCAACCCGCCATTCGAAATCACTCAGAATGTTGCTGGTGGCGTTGCCGCTGATGCCCGTATTGATCACCAGGTCGCGCACCCGCTTCAATTCCCAGCGAATCCGTTCCGAAAAAATCTCCGGATAGCTGCGCGAACCGTGCGTATGCTTGGCCCCGTGCGTGATGCTGTCGCCGGTAAAAAGCCAGACGTTCGGGTCTTTTCGGGCCAGCAGTTCCTTGACTTTTCCGAGATCCGGAACGTCCTGACCCGTCGCCGACGCTTCGGGAAAAACCGGTGTCAAAACCGCCGGAAAAGCCAGGCCGATCCCGGCGGTTTTGATAAATGATCGGCGGGAAAGCGCGGAATCGTTTTTCATGGAAACCCGGTTTATTGGTACAACTTCGCCAGATTGAGCCGATTGATTCGGGTGATGGACAGGTGATTTTTCTGGATGCGGTTTCCGGCGCAATAACTCAGCAGCACGTCTTTTTTGACAAAGTGAATCGCGATGTAACAATACCAGCCCTGCGGGTCCGACTCGATGTTGCGGATGTGTTGCCACGTTTTGCCTTCGTCTTTCGAAATTGCCACCGTCAACGGCGTTCGGGCATTCCTGATTTCCGGGTTGCTGCCATCGTTGTTGTTCCAAACCACCAGCAAATCGCCGGTTGACGGAATGCGGGCGATGGTTGCCGGAGAAACGGGGGAGTGCAGCGTACTGGGTTCAATCGGGCTCCAGGTTTGGCCTTTGTCACTTGAATAGGATAACTGCTGAAAACCACCTCCTGCCCGAATGATCATCATCACACGGCCGTCTTTCAACTCAATGACACCCGGTTCCTGCGTCAATACGTTTTCCGGATTGGGAACCGCCGGGCTCGACTTCCAGGTGGCTCCGTTGTCGTCCGAAAAATAGCTGAACAGGGTAGCCTGGTTTTGCCATTTACCGCCCGGGGATTGATGCTGCGCAACGGCCATCAGTAAACGCCCGTTTTTCAATTGGATGACCCGGTTGTTGTTCAACACAAAATAACCGGCTTTATCCGTAATACAAGGCATGGGTGCACTCCAGGTTTTGGCTTCGTCGGTCGAAATCCGCATCTGGGGAATGCAGTCCTGCTCGGAGTTCTTTTTCAGGTAAAAGAGCGCGATTTTCCCGTTTTGCAACCGCAGCAGCGAAACCGACATCACGTTCATATCGCCTTCCCGCGCTACAATGAGTTGATCCTGGTCGGTCCAGGTTTTGCCACCGTCTTTTGAAAACCGCCCCGCCAGATGAGCCGGTGCGTGGTCGCTCGTGCTTCCGCCGGTGTAGTGGCTATACACAAAAAGGATTCGTCCGTCTTTCAACGTGATAAAATCACCCTCGCTGTTGCGGGGATTGTCGTCGCCGGGATTCAACTGCAGGGCAACGCTGGAAACCGGGTCAGTCTGCGCCCAAACCGTTCCGAAAGTCAACAAAAGAAGCGTACAAAAAATAAGTTTGGTCATGGTGATCAGGAAGTTGTGTATGGACGATAGACGATAGACCATCGACCATTGACGTTTAACAATCGTCGATGGTCAATCGTCTATCGTCGATTTATATTGTAAATCCAATCCAGGCTCAGCCGGGTGACGTTGGTGACCGACAAACCGGTGCCTTTGGGGCGGTTTCCGGCGCAATAACTCAATAAAACGTCTTTTTTGCCTACGAAATGAATGGCCGTGTAACAATACCAGCCGTCGGGGTCGGCTTCGAGGTTTTTGACGTTCTGCCAGGTTTTGCCTTCGTCTTTCGACACCGCAATGTTCAGGGGCGTTCGTCGGCCTTTGATCGGGTTGCCCTCCTTGTTGTCGTTGTTGTTCCAGACCATCAGCAGATCGCCGGTGGCCGGAATGCGGGCGATGGTTGCGGGTGATACGGGCGACACAATGGAAGTCGGTTGCGCCGGACTCCAGGTTTGCCCCTGATCCGTGGAATACGACGCGTACTGCACACCGGCATCGGTCCGAATGATCATCATCAACTGATTGTTTTTCAGGGAAATTAAGCCTGGTTCCTGGTGCGTGATGGCGTCAGGATTAGCGACTTCCTGACTCACTTTCCAGTTCTGGCCGTTGTCGTCGGAATAATAGGTAAACAACCGACCTCTCCCGTTGAAACCGGCACCGGGGGGCGTTTCATGCAGGGCCACCGGAATGACCAGCCGACCGGTTTTCAGTTGAATAACGCGATTATTGTTCAGCACAAAATAGCCTTTCCGGTCGGTAATACAGGGAACGGCCTCGCTCCAGGTTTTGGCTTCGTCGGTCGAAATCCGCATCATCGGAATGCAGTCGTCGATGGAATTTTTGCGGGCGTAGAACAACGCAATGTTTCCGTTTTGCAGTCGCAGCAACGACACCGACATCACGTTCATGTCGCCTTCGTTTTTCACAATCGGCGTATCTTCCGGCGTCCAGGTCTTGCCGCCATCGCTGGAAAACCGCCCCACCAACGTAGCTGCGGCAAAATCACTCGAAGACGTGCCGAGAAACCGCGAGTAGATGAACAGAATCCGGCCGTCTTTCAGCGTAACGAAATCGCCTTCGCTGTTGCGCGGATTGCCGGGACCCGGATTCAGTTGCAACACCAGCTTTTTCTGCGCCGAAAGGCTCGTTGGCGTGTTTCCGGTAATCCGCAGAATTTCTTGCGCCATGTTCGCGGCAATGAGTTCGTGACCTTTGTCGTTCGGATGAACCCCGTCGAGCATAAGCGAATCAAAACTCACCCCGGTTTGCGTCTGGTAATCTCGAAAAGCCTTGTTGTTATCGACCAGCCCGGTTTGGTATTTCTTTGCATAATTCCGGACGGTTTCAAGGTACGACTGCAAGCGTTCGTTCTGATACTCCGGGTACTTTTTACCGAGCGGGTTCGGAACGGTCAGGATGATTTTACTGCCCTGTTTCTGCAGCGATTCGATCATGAACGCCAGGTTTTGCCGGTATTTCTCCAGGGGAATGCGCGACGGCCCGGTGGCGCCCCCGTTGTCGATGTGCGCATCGTTGATGCCAAAACCGATAATGGTCAGGTCGGGGTGATGGGCCAGCACGTCCGTCTCAAACCGGTCGAGCGCGTGTCTGATTTTGAACAGGTTATGGTCCGTCTGGCGACCGGTGTGGCTGCCCGGAATGCCCGCGTTGATCACCGTGGCACTCACGCCTTTCTGCGCCAGCAACTGCGGAAGCCGCTGCGCAAACACCTGATTGATGGTTTTTCGGGTGGCTGTAATGGAGTTTCCGAAAGCCACAATCGTCAGATTATCTTTATCCGTCGACCCCGGTTTTTGGGAAAAAACCGGAACGCTGAGGGAAAAAGCGAAAACCGCTGTCAGAAAAATTAGTATCCGAAAACGCATAAATTTCCGTTTAAAGTGGGTTGGTCAACGACCGATTCTACCGCAAAAAATCCTTTTCTTCCAGTTTGACGCGCAGTTCACCCTGCATGACGGTGATCCAGAGCAGGCCCGGTTTTTCTTCAAAAATGTACGGGTACGACAGGCGGGGCTGGGTGCCGCGCTCGGCGAAAACGACCGGTTTGCTCCAGGTTTTGCCCTCGTCGCTCGAAAACGCAATCGACAGCTCGTCGCGGTGGTTGCTGGCCGGAACTTCCGACCATTGGTTATCGCCCCCGCTGAGTTTGTATTCCACTTTCCCCTCCGGAAAACGGCGGTTCCAGACCAGCACCAACTTGCCGTCTTTCAGTCGTTTAAGCAAACCGGGGGCCGAGCTGGCGCTGATTTTGGTCGGGTTAAAACCGCTCCAGGTAACGCCGTCGTCTTTCGAATAAGCCTCCCAGAAGCTGCCCCAGTTGGTGCGGAGCAGCAGCCACAAACGGCCATCCTTCAACTGCTCGACGGTCGCTTCCGTCACCCCGCCGTGGTGGCCGGTGCCGCCCAGGTCGATAATGGTACTGCGGGTCCAGCTTTTGCCGTCGTTTTTCGATGAATAGGTCAAAACGGAATGCCGACCCGGGTTGTGCTGCATCATCATGGAGGTAAAAACGATGCTGCCGTCTTTGGTTTCGATCATGTCACGAATCGCTCCGGTCCACTCGTCGTGCAGTTTTTGAACATCCTGCCAGGTTTTTCCGCCGTCGAGACTGCGGACGGTGTAGGTCGGCAATTTGGCGTCCGGCGAATCGGAAATTTCCTTCTGCCAGTTCCAGTTGGCGCGTTCTTTCAGGTTCATGCAGGCCAGAATAATTGCCCCTTTTTTGGTGCGGATCAACGCCCGTTCCTCACTGATCTCAAATTTTTCGGGATCGTTGAAAATCGTGTATTCCGTCCAGGTTTTGCCTTCGTCCTTGCTAATCAGGCTTTTGGTTTTCAGAACTGTCAGAATACCGCCGTCGGCCAGTCGAACAAACGGCCCCATTTTTAGCCCCGGGATTTCCTGGACCTTGTCGGCAATCCAGGAACCCGAAGTCGTCGTTTTGCCACCGGATTTGTCAAGCCCGGTGGTTTGGGCCAATACCGTTCCATTATTCAACACGGCCAGCCCGCTGATAAATAGCAAGATGGCCGGTTTTATTGATTTTAAGACGTTCATACAAAAAAATGTTAAGGGTTTAGAGTCAGCTAGTTATTGTTCTTTTGGGCGGAAAGTGCTACTGAACGAATCATAAAGGTGGCCGGAGGGACGGAATGCTCAGCGAGCCCGATCCGCAGGTAATTAAGGCCACACCCGGGTCGACGATGGAAGTCGGATTGGGCTGCCAGCCGGCCGTTGACGTACAAATTGGCTTTGTTTTCCGCCGAATTCCACCGGATTTCCAAAACCGTCCGGCGGTTTTTCGGCGGTTTTCCCGGGCGGTTGGCGGGTTTAAACACAAACCCAACTACCGCGTGATCAGCGGCTTTTGAGTCCGTCGAAACCGAGAAATGATCGGTTAGCATCAGCGAAACCACTGGCGAATCCAGCGGTAGTTCCAGCTCAACTTTCAACGTTCCCTGGGCGGTCGCCGGGAAATTCCAGAGGGCTGCCGCATTCGTTTTTCCGCTACCCGCAGTCACCAGCAAGGCATTCTGTCCGGTTTTGGGATCTGGCGTTAACCGAATCAGGCTGTCGGCGTCATACAACGTCCATTGCACCAGACCGGCCGAAAAATCGTCCCGGACTTCGGCTTGTTCGAGCCAGTCGGGATCAAACAGCACCATCGCTTTGGCTTCACCCTGCCCGGCCACGAAGGCCACTTTCCCGGCGATGGTTTCCGCTGCCGACGCATACGCGGTGCCCCGGTCGCTGGTGGCTTTTTGTTGGGCCGATGGCGTGGTCAATACTTCCCGAAATCCTTTCCAGGTTTTTCCCTCATCCCGGCTTACGGCCGCGTGCAGCACTTCGCGACCTCCGGCGGCATAGCTGCGGGGATTGTCCCAGCGCTGGTTGCCATTGTAAAACAGTACGATACGATTATCCGAAAGCCGGAGCAGTTCCGCCGGTGAATCCGAAGAGATGAAGCGGGAGGGCTGAGCCGATTGCCAGCTCCTGCCGCGATCCGTCGAAAACGATTCGTACAATTGCCCTTTATTCGTGCGAATCAGCATCCACAACCGTCCGTCGGCCAGCTCAAGTACGTTGGGTTCAATCCCGCCGTAACGAACCGGCATGCTTCCGTCGATTTCGACTTGCAGTTGATCCGCCGACGGTTTCCAGTTTTGCCCGTTATCGTCCGAAAGCAGTACCAGAATGTCGTTCCAGCCGTAATCCTTCTGACCGTCTGCGGGTTTCTCCAGACGTTGCGGAACCGCTCTGGCGAATGAAATCAGCAATTCGCCGGTGGTCAGTTGAATAAAACTCCGCATCGAGCCCACGTAGCCGTCGTAAATTTTTCGGGGCGAACTCCACGGTTTTTCCGCAGCGGTTTTCCGGCAATACCAGACATCCAGGTGCTTACCCCGGTAGCCGTTATCGCCCGTGCTCCACAGGTGAAAAATGCAATTCAGCCCGCCATTCCGATCTTCCAGGACACGGTTGGCATAATACGCCTGGCCCGGCAGGTCCAGTTCCTTCACCGGCTCGGACCAGTGCAAACCATCCGGTGACGAAATCGACAGGAGTTTGTCGGCTTCGCCGGGGCGGTTGACGTAAAAAATCGTTAATCCGCCGTTTTTTGTACGGATGAGCGTGGCTTCATTCGTGGGGGCGGCTGTTACGAAAACCGGTTCAAAAACATCGGCCGCCCGTTGCGGGACCCCGCGCAATCGCATCCCGAACGACGACTCATCCGGGCGCTGCGCGTAACTTTCGATTCCCCAAAAAACACCGAGACAATACACGGAGATTCCGACGAATCGGGAATTCCGGAGCGTTGCGGTCAGGTGTTTGGGTAGAAATCGAATCGTCATTTTTACGGCGCAAGTACTGTTTTCGTGAAAAATCGCTGGCGATTGAAACCGGGCCGGTTTTTCATTCAGCCCGGTTTCAAGGCCGTCATTTAATTATTGACCAAGCCGCTCACGGCAGAAATCCGGTCGCAGATGTCCACGATGTCTTTCTCTTTCCAGGGCGAATTGCCAAGCCCCAGGGGCGGGTTGGGCGCACCGATGTTGATGTCGTGTTTGAGCAGCATGGCCTGGTGGAAGAACGACCAGATGTTGGGCAACACGTCGAAGATAATCTCCTGGAACGTAAGCATAAACCGGTTGCCCAGCTCAAAATTGCCTTTGATAAACTCTTCGCGCACAAACTTGCACTCCTCGCCCCAGAGGTTGAAAAAACTCCCGATGGCACCTACGGTTCCGCAGAGCGTGGCCTGGCAAAACAATTCGTCGGCCCCGCTGAACAGCACCATTTTGTCCTGCGACAGAATGTGAATCAGGCTGATTTCGTACAGGTTCTGCGTCGTGAGTTTCATGCCCGCAATGTTGGGCAGCGCGAGAATCTGCTCGATGTACTTCCGCGCGTCGCCACCAAAAACACTGTGATTACCAATGTGGTACGGAAAAAACGGAATGTCGATGGATGACCCGATGGCGGAGTAGTGTGCCAGGGCATTCCGGACGCCGGACTGGTAATAAATCGGCCCGACGGTCGAAATACCGTAAACGCCCATTTCCTGCGCCGACTGCGCCAGCCGGATCGATTCGTTCGTGTTCAGCGCGCCCACCTGCGCGATCACCGGCATGGCTCCGTTGACGGTTTCCATTACGGTTTGGGTAATCGCCATCCGTTGTTGTTCGGAGAACAAAAACCCCTGCCCGGTGGAGCCTAAAATATACAGCCCGTCCAGTTTTTGTTTAATGCATAATTCGACAATTTTTTCAAGTTGTTGAAAATCAGGATTTCCGTTTTGATCGACTGGTGTGAATAGGGCTGGCCACAGGCCACCGATTGGGGAATGATTCATGGTGTTTGTGTACTTGTTTTTTGTAGTTTAAGGTTTTTGGTTTTTAGGTTTACGGTTTTCAGTATTCGGTAGCTGACGCATTCAATAAATATCGAATAATGAATATTGAATAGCGAATATCGAAGGTGTCAGCCACAGCGGGGAACCGCTCCGGCGGCCCACCGAAAACCGAATACTGAAAACCGTAAACCGCTATTCGTATCCCGGATTCTGGACGAGTTTGGAGTTGCGGCTCATCACGGTTTCGGAAAGCGGGAAGAGCAGCAGGTTGGTTTGACCTTTGCGGTCGGCGAGCGACGGAACCAGGTCGAAGGCTTTGTTGAAGCGGACCAGATCCCACCACCGTTTTCCTTCAAAAGCGAGTTCGAACAGCCGTTCCCGGAGAATTTCGTCGTCGTTGACGGTTTTTGACGATGACACGAACTTGTGTTTTTCAAACTGATCGCCGTACGCCCGTTGCCGCACCAGGTTGATTTCGGCCGAGGGGTCCTGACCGAGCGCATTTTTGGCTTCAGCAATCATCAGCAGAATGTCGGCGTAGCGGTAAATGATGATGTCGTCCAGAAACCGACGGCCGTTGGCGTCGATAAAACCGCTAAACTTGGTCATGATCGAGGTGTAAAAAGTCGGGTTGCCCTGCGCGTTTTTGCCGTAAATTTCCACGAACGATTTGTCCTTGCGTTTGTCGTCGGCCGTAAATTGCTTCCGCATCGTTTCCGAAGGCGCCCACCAGTTCATTCCACCCCCGAGACCGATTTTCTTCAGCGTTTCGGCGTCGGTTCCCGGCGGCAGATCGCTGTCGCGGATGTACATATCCCCGCTGTAGTTGTTGACCGCTTCCAAATCCTGATACCGCACCGCAAACACAATTTCCTTGTTGCCTTTGTTGGCGTAGCTGAACACATCCGCAAAATTAGGCAGCAGGCCTACATCGGTTTTCTGCACTTCCTGCAAAGCCGCCAGCGCGGTATTCAATGCACTTTCACCACCGTTTCGGCGCTTGGCAATCCATAAATAGACATCGCCTTTCAGGGCGTTGGCCGCCGGTTTCGACCACGCCCCCCGCCGGGTGGGATAGGTGTTGACCGGGAAAAGCTCCAGCGCTTTCGCCAGATCGTCCGTGATCAGTTTAAACATTTCATCTTCGCTGGCCCGCGGCTTGTAAATCGTGGCCGGATCGAACGACTCCGTGGGGTCCAGCAGCAACGGCGTTCCGCCCCAGGTGCGTACCAGTACGAAATACAGAAAGGCCCGCATCGTGTAGGCTTCGGCCAGGATGGTATTCTTCGTGCTTTCCGACGTGAACTTGATGCCCGGTGCGTATTTCAGAATCAGGTTAATGTCGTGAATGACCGTGTAAATGGTGCCCCAGTCAGGGCCCGGAGCGGTAATTTTGTTCAGACGGTTCTGGAAATACGGAATCCGGAAATCGGCATTCAGAATCCCGGTTCCCATGATTTCGCTGCGGGATTCGCCGAGGTAATACAGGTTGAAATCCGTGAAAGTCCGGAAACGGGCATACATCCCGCTGCGGGCGCCGGTCACATCTTCCTGCGTGGTCCAGAACGAAGCCGCCGTGATCTGGCTATCCGGTTTTACATCCAGTTCTTTATCACAGGAACACAGCAAAGAGATGAATATCAAGGCAATAAGGTTATTTTTCATGATCGTTCCTTAATTAAAATGACACATTCAGACCAACAATGAAATTGCGGGGAACCGGATACCGCCCGTTGTCCTGCCCACCTTCTTCGGGGTTCAGACCGGAATATTTCGTAAAATATTTCAGGTTATTAGCGGTTACATTCAGACGCAGGTTGCTCAGTCCGAGTTTCGTGGTGAGTGCGCCGGGAAAACTGTATCCGAGTGTAAGTTCACGGATAGCGAGGAAATCGCCTTTCTCAAAATACAGCGAATTCTGCCGGAAGAGGTTGCTTTGCACCTGCTGATCGGCGTAGTAATAGCGGGCAATGTCGGTCTGGTCACCCGGTTTTTGCCACGAGCGCAGAATGTCGTTCGACGCGTTGTTTTCGCCCACAAACTGACCGTTGTACAAGGCCCGCGTATAGTTGTAAATCGTGTGGCCCAGCGTAAAATCGGCCCGGGCATTCAGCGTAAAGTTCTTGTAGGCGAACGCCGTCGTAAAACCGCCGGTAACGGTCGGGTACGGATTGCCCAGATACACCCGGTCGTACGAATTGATCTGCTTGTTCCCGTCGACGTCCAGCCAGTTGACATCGCCCCCGAACTTGACTTTGCTGGCCAGCGGCACAATGTTGTCGATGGGTGCGGCAGCGGCTTCTTCGTCCGTAGCAAAAATGCCGAGCTGCTTGTAGGCGTAATAATCGCCGATGCGTCCGCCTTCCTGCAAACCACCACGCCACTCGTTTTTGCCGGTTTCGGGATCGTACACCAGCACTCCGCCGACCCTGTTTCGCTCGTTGCCATTGGCCGGGAGTTTCAGGATTTTCTGCTGATTGGTGGCGATGTTAAAACCGGCGTTCCAGTTGAAACCGGACTCTGTGCGGATGATCGTACCCGAAATTTCAACCTCAAAACCCCGGTTCTGTAGGCTGCCGTAGTTGGTCAGAATGGATTGAAAGCCGGTTTCCAGCGGCAGTTCGAGGTTGGTCAGCAGGTTGTCGGTCCGTTTGTTGAAATAATCGACGAGCAGGTTGACGCGTCCGTTGAACAGCCCGATGTCCAGACCGACGTCGTAGGTTTGCGTCTGTTCCCACTTGAGGTTCGAGTTGGGAATAACCGTATTCTGAATGGCCGCCGTGCCGTCGTAACGCGCGCCGACGTTGTAGTTGCCCTGCGCCTGAAAATCACCCAGTTGTCCCAGATTTCCATTGACACCGTAGCTCGACCGCAGCTTCAGGGTGTTCACTACGCCGGTCAGACCGAGGCTTTTCCAGAATGATTCGTTATGGATATTCCAGCCCACGGAAGCTCCGGGAAACAAACCCCATTTGTTGTTCAAACCGAGGTTGGAAGCCCCGTCGTAGCGGGCGTTCAGCGAAAGCAGGTATTTCTGCGCGAAATTGTAGTTGGCGCGGCCGAAAAAGCTGATGATCCGCTGGCGGGTAATCGAGCTGCTGACAGCAACCGCCGTAGCCGAAGCGTTCAGCGTCGGAATAATGTCCGTCGAAGCGCCCTGGCCCGTGGCCGACAGCATCGATATTTTCCGGTCAAAATAGGAGGTACCCAGCATGAAATCCAGGCCGTGCTGGTTGATGCTTTTGTTGTACGACAGAATCGCGTCGACCTGCTGCTGCCAGTGCGTCTGGCGCATGCCCGTCGCCACCCGCGAATCGATGAACGCCAGGGGGCCGTTCAGGTACGATTTCTGGAAGGAGTTGTTGTTGGTTTCGATGACGTAGAGCGAGGTCGAAGGCTCGAACGTCAGCCCCGGCAGGATATTCCAGGTCAAACCGCCACCAAGTGTGAGTCGGTATAATTGGTTATCGGTGGTATAGCGGTTTAACTGGTACAGCGGGTTCCCGATCGAGCGGTTAAAACCGGGTGACATGGTTCCGTCTTCAAAATACAGTTTAGCCGTAGGCGGAAGGGCCAGCGCCCGCTGGAAAATCTGGTTATCGTTGAAAACCTGATTGTTACCCGAATTGGTAAAGTTGGTAAAGGCGTTCACTTTCAGCTTCTCACGAATCTTCAGATCACCGCTCAGATCGAAGGTAAATCGCCGGAAATCCGTGTTGATGGCGATCCCCTGCGATTTCAGATACCCCACACCCAGGTTGTAACTGCCTTTTTCGGTGCCGCCCATTGCGCCCAGATAATAGTTCTGGGAAATACCGGTTTGAAACAGCACATCCTGCCAGTCGGTATTTTTAAAGATGAGGGTTTTGGTCGGATCGGCGGGGTCGGCAATGCTTTCCCAACCTTCGCTGAGTTTATACTGGTTCTGGGGCGTGAGGTATTGCACCGTCGAATACGTGCGGTTGGAAAGATCGTTACCGGTTCCAAAGCTGTTGGCAATGCTCAGCACGCTCATGCGTTCCGGAATCTTTTTAGCCGAATTCAATACGCCCAATCGGCCAAAGTAGACGTAATCCCGCGCCGACATCATGTTATACTTCTTCGCCAGTTGCGAAAAGGTGGTGTTTTGGCGAAACGTAATCTGCATTTTCCCGGCTTTCCCCTTTTTCGTTGTAATAATCACCACGCCGTTCGCGCCCCGCGCGCCGTAAATTGACGTGGAGGAAGCATCTTTCAGCACTTGCAGGGTTTCGATGTCGTCGGCATTGATGTCGTTCATGTCGGCCCGGATGACGCCATCAATAATGTATAAGGGAGAAGAACCGTCCGGATTGTTGATCGAATTTCCGCCACGAATGATGACCCGTGGAGCAGCACCGGGCTGGCCGGTGGTCGTCTGCACTCGAACGCCCGGTAAGGTTCCCTGCAAAGCCGAAGCCGCATTGGCGTAGGGAATGTTTTCCAATACCTTGTTATCCAGCTTGGAAATCGAAGTGGTGACGGTTTCGCGGGATTGCGAGCCGTAACCGACGACAACGACTTCGTTCAGGGTTTTCTGATCCGGTTCCAGCACGACACTCAGCTCGGTTTGGTTACCGGGCGTCACTTCTCGGGTGACGTAACCGATGTAACTAAAAACCAGTGTTTTGTCGGCGGGGGCATTGATGGTGAATTTGCCGGCGGCATCCGTTGTGACCCCGGTCTGAGTGCCTTTGACCACCACGGTTACAAACGGGAGAGGTGCGTTGTCGGCTCCCGAAGTGACAGTTCCTTTGACCAATGGCGTCTGGGCATTTGCGAGATGCCCCAGAATCAGCCAGCAACAAAGAACGATGAGCTTAAAAAAGTTTCCTGGCAGTGTCTTCATGGAAGTAGATAGTTAGAATCATAGAATGATATAGTGGGATGTGGCTGTAAGGGAGAATTAAATACTATCTTTTCATTTGTCCTACAAATATAATAGTCGTATTTTAATTACAATGAACTTGTATAAAAAAAGATATAATCCTTCAAAAAGTGATTAATACAACCGGTTTGCATTACATTTGCACCAAAAAAAAGACAATGAATCCCAAATCAGGCCTGTTGGAACCCTTGGAGAGTTTATCGATGACGGACCGTGTCGAAAATATCCTGCGGGAGTATTTTACCGAGAACGCTTTCAAACCGGGTGATGCGCTCCCAAACGAACTGGAGATTGCGCAGAAACTGAATGTCAGCCGGAATGTCGTGCGGGAAGCTCTGAGTCGGTTACGGATGCTGGGGATGGTCGAGGCCCGTCCCCGTCGCGGGATGATCATGGCGCAACCGGATTTGCTGGCCGGGATTGAGAAAGTGCTGAATCCGTTTATTCTCAGCAAGAGTAATCAGAAGGATATTTTTGAATTGCGGCTGATTCTGGAAATGGGGATTGCCGAATTTTTGTTTGCCCGGAAAACGCAGCAGGACCTGGACGAGCTGGAAGCGATTGTCGAAAAACAGAAAACGCTACCGGTTTTAAGCAAAGAAGACGAAATCGAATTTCACGGGAAGCTGTATGATATGACCGGTAACGAAACTTTCCAGCGGTTTCAGAGTTTGCTGTTCCCGGTTTTTGAACATGTTTTTGCGACTCTCACCACCACCGCCGACCATGTTGCACCCGCTAACCCGGTTACGCACTACGATCTGTTCAAAATCCTGAACGATGGCACGCCGGAAGAATTCCGAAAAGCAATGCACATTCATTTATCGGTTTATTATAATTCGATCCGGCGGTAGTTGGGCGATCTTCTAGAAAACCGCCCAACTGCCGCCGGATTGCCACCAGAAAATCTCAGGACCGGTAGGCCGCCAGTTCGGTGTCGCTCATCTGCTTCAGAACGATCATCGCGTGTTCGTATCCTTTTTCAACAATTTTATCATAAGAACTCCACTTCATCAAGCTAAACCGGCTGACATCGGGGTTGAAATACAGATCGACGATTTGTCGGGCTGCCCCGCGCTGTGACGAACTGTAGAGCAGCGTTGAATTGAGCAGAATCGAGGAAAGCGAAGGCAGGCGGTATTTACGCTGCTTTTTAGCCCGAAACCGGTCGCGCAGCAGCGCCGTCGGGCTGGGAATGCGGGTGATCGTCAGTTTCCGGGGCTTGTCGATCGTGAGATCCACGCCAATGATTTTTCCAACGGGCATCCGGCTCATTACATCGGCCGGGAAATTATTGAACGAACCGCCATCCACCAGAAAATCATCGCCATCGATGATCGGTGGAAAAACACCCGGAATGGCCGTCGTGGCCCGCAGGTAATAAATCATTGATCCCCGGGTGTGGATTTCCGGCCGGGCCTGCGTGTAATTGCTGGAGAGCGTAAAGAACGTTAGCCAGGAATCTTCAATGTCTGGTTCGATATTCCCCAGAAAATCGCCGATGGTATTTCGGATCATCTGCTCCATCCGCTGGCCGCGGATGAGGGAAATCAGCGGGAGGAAGTTGTAATCTTTTGATGGATTGAACAACGCTCCTTTCCGGGCGTGTTTCCGGACTGTCTCGGCCGGTTGATCAAACGATATGGCACTGGCAATTAAACCGCCCACACTGGTTCCGGCCACAAAGTCAATGGGGATGCGGTACTCCTGAAGGGCCTTCAAGACGCCTATGTGCGCAAATCCGCGTGCACCGCCCCCGGCCAGTACGAAACCGATGGCCGTGTTGCTTAATATGCGGCTCAATCGGGCCAGATCGCGCTCCGAATCCCGGCGAATGTGGTAGTGGGCATGAATCTGGGGGCGTTTGTTCAGCCAGTTTGACGTATGTCGGGGAATGAGGGTGTCGGCCGGATGAATGAGGATCAGGGTTTCGGCCTGTCCGTTAATTAACCCTTTTTGAGACAGTTGATCTTCAACCGCCGACCGATCTGAGGGTTGCTGGGCGTCGGCCAGCAGTAAGATGTCGTCGGCCTGATGGACACAGAATTGCGACCACTCCGACAGCGTACCCCCCGAATCCGCCGGATCGGCAACGAGCAACACGTACTCATACTGGGACTCCAGGTCATCGAGCCGGTGCGAAAACTGGCGGAGCGGAGAGTCGGCGGTGTTGTCGTTCTCACCGGTTTTCAGTTGACTGAGCTGGTCGCTTGTCAGCAACAAAACCGTACCTTTCAGCCGCAGGAGTTCATGAAGTTTTTGCGCAATTCCGCTTAAATCGACCGTAGTGTGCAGTGCAAGCAGGCAAATATTGACCGGTTTTTTGTGAAAACGCTCCGAAAATGGCGTTTTTTTCAGTCGTTGAATAATGCACCTGGCCATGTTTAAGGCAACCGCCGGGTGTTTGTTGATGACCTGATCGAAGGCGGTTTTCGACAGGCGGACCAGCACCGTATCCCGCAGCGCAAAAACGGAGGCATTCCGGGGTTCGTTCGTAATCAGGGCGGTTTCGCCCACCGTTTCGCCCCGCATGATTTCCCCGATTTTTCGGGATTGGCCGTTTTCCGCCGTTACCAAAGCCTGTAAGCGGCCGCTGATGACGAAATACATCGAATCGCCGGGCTCGTTCTGGCGTAACAGGCATTCGCCACCCCGGATTTCGACCCACTCCAGGAGGGGGGTAAGCGTGGCCAGGGTTGGCGCATCAAAGTCGCCGAATAACTGGGTGAGACTGGTTTGTAGAAGGTTGTTTTGGGCCGGATTTAGTCGGGTTGCCATGCAAGGGAGTAGGAATTAAGTTGTGTGAATCGCAGTCTGGATTTCAGAGCAGTGTGTCTGACAACAATGATAAATGTAAAAGGATGAAAAGTAAATGTATTCGACCTTCCCGCAAACAATTTTTATGGAATTCGTGGTTTGAATGTTCAAACCGGTCTTACTTTTGCGAAACGGGTTTCGGTTTTTAGATCAACCCCAGTGCTTCGGTGCTTTCCCGAACGGATTTGTTGTGATTTGTACACAACCATTCAAACGCACTGAAAACCGCAAACTGAAAACCAAAAACCAGCATGGCGCTTCGAACCATCGTTAAAATAAGTAATGTAACCAACCTGAGTGATGCCCGGTATTGTGCCGGCATGGGCGTCGATCTACTCGGTTTTTCGATGGACGCAAGTTCGCCGGAGTACGTGGCTCCGGATACATTCAAGGAAATCCGGTCGTGGGTGGCCGGTTTGCACATCGTCGGCGAAACGACGTCCATTGATGCCATCGAGATTGAGCGATTGCTGGAACAGTACCAACCGGACGTACTTCAGATCGAAGAATCGGCCTTATTACCCTACATCTCGACGTTCGATTGCCGGGTCATTCTGAAAACCGACCTTTCGCAACTGACGCTCGATCAGCTGGAGTCGTTCTTTTCATCCAGCCAGTCCGATCAGGTCGACTATTATTTACTCGAGTCAAAAGGCGCCATACACCTGGATGAGGACCTGAAAACCGTCTTAATAAATCTGGCGGCACGGTATCCCATTCTGCTCGGGATTGGCTTTACGGCGGATACCGTAACCGAAATTTTGGGCGAACTTCCGATTCAGGGAATTGCGTTGACGGGTGGAGACGAAGACCGTCCCGGTTCCCGGGATTTTGGCGATTTGATGGATATTCTGGAAATCCTGGAGACCGACGATTGAATTATTAGGTTAAACCCGGTAGTATGTATTACCTATTATCATGTAATACGTACTTTCATCCGAACCCGCGTCCATTCTTCCTTTCTTCCTTTCAAGCTACCGAAAACCGCTCTACGTTTACATCGTATTTTAACTAATACGCTCATGACTAAACGCTTAGAACGTCTTCGCGACGAAGCCAAATTGGGTGGGGTAGCCGCCGGTCTGGCCAATTATTTCAACATCGACCGAACCCTGGTTCGTGTCCTGTTCGTTGCCGGCTTTTTCCTGCCGCATGTTCCGTCCCTGATAATTTACATTATCTTGTGGATTGTATTACCGGAACGGGTTTCCGCTTATTCTTATTCAACTTATCAGTCTGAACCTTCAACTAATCTGTACACAACCATGAATTCGAATGAACGCAATGGTAACCTCGTCGGTGGGGCAATTTTGGTCGGAATCGGGTTTCTCTTTCTACTCGACCGGTGGTTTGACATCAATTTCGGCGACATGTGGCCGCTCATTCTGATTGGCATCGGTGCCTGGCTGATTGTCAAGGATCGGAACAAAGGTTCCCATCACGACGGACCTCCTTCCAACGACCGGTATACCAGCGGATCCGATCCGTACAATACCGGCACGTCTGATCCGTATGCTTCAAACAATCCGCCACAATAACCGCCCGCCGACACATGAAGCGAACAGGATTATTCTGGGGCATTGCCCTCATCACGCTGGGCGTGCTGTTTATGGCGCGGAATTACGGCTGGTTTTACATCGACTGGGATTTTTTCTCCCGGTTCTGGCCGGTCCTGATCATTCTGGCCGGTTTGAATCTGATATTCTCCCGGTCAAATCCGGCTGCGGCTCTGGTCACTACCGTTCTGCTGGCGGTTTCGGTGCCGCTCGCTTTCTTCGGATTTTTCCATAACGATCGCTGGAATCACGGCCGGTGGGGAAATGACAGGTACGACTATCGGTACAATCATGATGATGAGGACGATGATGATGACAATTCAAACGACGACGATCATGACAATGACGACGATCAGCATGAAAACCGCCCCAAGGTGCAAACCAGTCACATTGCTGAGCCGATGGATGCCACGATCGACCAGGCAACGCTGAAGTTTGAAAGCGGGGCGGGGCGGTTTTACATCGGCACGCCTTCCGATAGTCTGGTGGAAGCGGATACCAAAATGAGCGTCAGTAAATACAGCATGTCGGTCAACCGCAATGATAACTCACGTTCGGCGGATATTGAACTGAAGCTGGACGACGACGAAATTGACATTAAATCCGGGGAGTTGGTCAATCTGGTGGATCTGCGACTGAATGCGAAACCTACCTGGTCGTTTGACTTTGGAATCGGTGCCGGGCAGGCCAACTTCGATTTAAGCGCCTACGCCGTAAAATCGGTGAAGCTGGGGGCCGGAGCCGCCGAGATCGAATTGAAATTGGGTGACCGCGCTCCCTTGTCGGACGTAAAAATCGAGTCCGGGGTAACCTCAGTAACACTGAAAATTCCGAAAACTGTTGGTTGTCAGGTTGAAACCCAGGGCGCCCTTACGTTCAAAAAGCTCGACGGTTTTGACGAAATCGGAGGAGGAAATTACCAAACCCCGGGGTATGGGGCCAGTGCCAAAAAAATAATCATTCACTACGAAGGCGGGGTGTCCCGGTTTGCCGTTGAACGGTATTAAGACGTAGTCTGAAAATAACAAACTGACAATTTTGTGCGAATGGGCCAATGGGATTTGGCCCATTTTTTTGTGCCCGGATTTCTGGTGGGTGTCAACGATTTTTTCCTGATCCGGTTGCGGCTGGGAAATTCGGTTCAAACCAGAAAAGTCAGCATCGGAAATTAGATTTCCAAACGGATTTGACCCGGCCAGGAGTTGAACGGGCCGGAGTCAGTGCTAAGTAGAATCAGGGATCCACTTTCGAAAAAAAGGTGTACATAGTAAGGGACTGACGCTGGCAATAAATGTGACATATTAAAAATGTAAATTATTTTTGCCGCCGTTTAGTAATAATACCCAAATAAGATTGACTACAGGGAAATAATAGTTTAAAATACACCCAATTTTGTAATTAATGAAAATAATGTAATGTATTTTGAGTTTAGGTGCAATTATTTAGTTGAAATTTGCTCTATTTGTAAGTAAAAATAACATCTATTCTAATTCGTATTTTCTAATTGTCTAACGTATAATTCCTATAGTTGCGCGATACTGTTTTTTGCTAAGGTAGCCGGATCTGGGCGGGTAGGGCTGCCTCCTTATAAAAATAACGTGATGGCCGGGCTGAGTTTTAAACAAACCGCCTGACTTTAATTCTAGGATAATTCCCGATAATAGAAAGTGCGTTAAACCTCTGTCAACTATGAACACTTTATTGACACATTGTAAGCCCATAACCGGCTGGCTGCTCGGTCTGTTTCTGGTGAGCTTTATTAGTGTGAGTGCACAAACAATTGTAATTTCAGCAGGCGACTATCAGGTCGATCACGGATTGAAACTGATCGTATGTAATAAAATACCGGTAATTCCGGGCAGTGCATCAACGCTGACGTTGGTATTTGATAAAAGCTATTCCTATGTAAGCGCGGGAGCGGCCTTTCAAATTGGGAAAGAATATACCCTCGGAAGCGTCTCTGGTAGCTATAAACTATATTTTACCACTTTCCCGATCATTCGTTTGAGCACGAATGGGGTAGCCATCAGTGAGGATGATAACCGAACCAAAGGCACGGTTTCGGTCGCGAATCCCGCCGGGAGTGTGTTCAGTTCCAGTATGGGAATCCGGGTACGGGGCAACACATCACGTTTAAATCCCAAGAAGTCGTATAATATGGAGCTTTGGAAAGATGGAAGTGGTAACGAAGAATTTGAAACGTCATTACTGGGCATGCGACAGGATAGTAAGTGGCTGTTGCTGGCGATGTACAGTGAGCCAATGCGGGTAAATAATGTCGCTTCGTGGGCGATCTGGTTAAAAATGCACCAGCTCTATTATATGGGTCAGGAGCCGGAGGCATTGCCCGGAATCAGGACCCGGTATTGCGATGTCTTTATAAACAATTCCTATAACGGGGTCTATATCATGACGGAAGATCTGGATCGGAAACAGCTTAAGCTGAAGAAGACAAAAGATAATGGCGATATGCGGGGCGAATTGTATAAGTCGGGAGCCAAAACCGATGCCGCGTTTTTTACGAGTGTATTCAACAAAAACAACCTGCCGCCTTACGATAATACGTCGGCAACCTGGTGCGGGTATGAAATGGATTATCCCAAATTGCCGTACTGGAATAGTTTATATGCATTAGCCACTTTTATCAATAAATCGCCGGATGCTGACTTTAAAAATGAGATTAAAACGAAATTCCGGCTCGATAATGTGATCGATTGTTTCTTGTTCTTGAATTCAATCGGCGCAACGGACGATAATTTTGGAAATAACCAATTCATTGGCCGGTACAAAGAAAACGAGCCCTATATTCTCCTGCCGTGGGACTTCGATGTCAGCTTTGGTAACGTAAATGGCGTAATGACAAACGTGGCAGAAAACGTTCGGATGAATGGTTTTTACTACCGGTTATTGACGCTCAATCCAGACGGTTTTAAGAGTCGGATGCGGAAAAGATGGTTTGCCTTGAGACAGGGCGAATTGGCAACGGCAAATTTTAAAAAGAATCTGACCGATAACATCACACTGCTCACCAATGAAGGGGCCTACAAGCGGGAGGAATTGAGATGGCCGTCAACGATGCGGTTGGCCGACCAGAATCCGGTCATGACCTGGATCGATAACCGAATGGCATTTCTGGATCAGTATTTTGGGGAATTTCCGGAAGAAGACCCCTCCGCAGTGGCGGTTACGTTGGCGAGTTTTACCGGACAAGCGGTTGCAGGCGAAAAACAGTTGCAGTGGAAAACCAGTTTGGAAAAAGACGCCAGCCGGTTTGAAATTGAGTTTAGCACCAACGGTTTGTCGTTTTCAAAAGTGGGTCAGGTAGCCGCAACGGGAAACAGTTCCAGTGAAAAAACATACCCATTTACGCATTCGGATGCGTCGACGGTGGCTTATTACCGATTAAAAATTGTCAATAAGGACGAATTGTATAAATACAGCGAAGTGGTTTTGATCGGAAGTTGCCTCTCGCCACCAGCACCCCCGAGCCTGACAGCCAGCCTGACCGCTGTTAATACCGGACAAAGTACGGTTTTGAAAGCAACGGGTTGCGCCAGCACTGTATTGTGGAATTCGGGCCAGACCGGCACTCAGCTAACCGTCAGCCCAACCACAACGACAACCTACCAGGCTCGCTGTCGGTCGGCGATCGGATGCGAAAGCGCCTTTTCGCAACCCATGACCATCAATGTGAATGTGCCGACAGCGCTCGACGGTTATTTGTCGAGCGCCAACTGCACTGTTATTTCGGGTTGGGCCTGGGATGGCAACAAACCCAACAAACCGGTTGTCGTGGAGATACTCGAAGGGCAGAATGTGATCTCATTGATCGTTGCGGATATTTTCCGGACCGATCTGAAATCCGCCGGAAAGGGCAACGGACTGCACGCTTACGCGTTTGAGCCGCCCAGAAGTTTATACGATAATAAACCGCACGTTCTTTCCGCCCGGGTGCAGGGCAGCACGTTTGTGTTGAAACAGGCGCCTAAAACCGTGACCTGCCCGAATGTGAATGTTGCCCCATTGGCCCCGACGCTTGTACCTCTATCAGCGACCGTCAACGCGGCTTTCTCCTGGACATTGCCGATGTTTTTCGATCAGGAATACGGTTCCGTTTTCTACAGCCTGGCCGGTTTACCCCATGGATTGTCATTTGAACCCATCACCCGCAAGATTACCGGAATACCAACCGTTAGCGGTACATTTAGCCTGACCTATTCGGCCAATGACGGTAACCTGACTACACCTGTTCAGGTTACACTGATCATCAGCGATTCCGCTGGTACGGGTAGTAACCAACCTCCCCAGGCTCCCGCTATGGCACCGCTTTCGGCCACGGTCAATGCCGTTTTTTCAACTACGCTTCCTCCCTTCACCGACACGGACCCCATGACGTATAGCCTGAGTGGTTTGCCAAATGAGCTGAAATTTACGGCAGCTTCGCGGTCGATTAGCGGAAAGCCCACTGTGAGCGGCACGTTCAGCCTGACATATACGGCCAATGATGGCTTAGTGAGCACTTCCGTGTATGTTTCGCTGACCGTCAGCAATTCGGCAGTAACCAACCAACCCCCGCTGCCACCATCTACTTCACCCTTGTCGGCCACGGTCAACACGGTTTTTTCTGCTGCATTGCCGCCGTTTATCGACACGGATCCGTTGACTTATGATTTGACGGGATTGCCGAACGGTTTGAGTTTTGCGAAGGCCAGCCGCACGTTATCGGGAACACCGACCACGAGCGGAACTTTTAGCCTGACGTATACGGCCAATGACGGACAAGTCACTACACCGGTTTATATTTCACTGGTAGTCAGTAATTCGGCCACCCTATCGGCTCCAACGTCGGTGACCGGTAATTTTGAGGGGTACCTTGACAAGGTGGAATGCGGGACGATCCGGGGGTGGGTCTGGGATCGTAACAAACCCAATACAGTACTGACGGTGGAATTTTTTGCGAATAATCAATCGATTGGTACGGCGAATGCCGACATTTTCCGCCAGGATTTGGTTTCCGCCGGGAAAGGCAACGGCTATCACGTCTACAGTTTTCCGACACCTTCCAGCGTCAAAACCGGGGCTACGTTCCAGATCAGCGCCAAGGTTCAGAACAGCACTTTTGTATTGAGCTGGGCTCCCAAACCGCTCAGTTGTCCGGCGGGAAGTCGGTTGAATGGAGACGATGAGTCCGGCAATGAGTTGACGGTTTGGCCTAATCCGACGGATGGCAACTTTGAAATCGGGTATCGGCTCGACGGTGGAAAACCGGGTGAGCTGGTGATTCTGGATGTGCTGGGCCGGAGTTGGTTCCGGAAGACCGTAGAAGGCGAGGGCGTGCTGCGCGAGAAAGTCTCGCTGGTAGGCGCCAACGGTTTTTTCCTGATCCAGTTGCGGCAGAAAAACAGCATACAAAGTAAAAAAATCAGTATAGGAAAGTGAGATCGGATATTACGAAGAAGTAATTTGATTCGTATAAAAAACGGGGCTGGAAATTTCCAGCCCCGTTTTTTATAGGCACTTATTTACGAAGTAATTGAATAAAATATGCCGAATGATAATTCATTAATAGATATATATTCTTCTTATACTTATTATCATACATTTGTGTTTACTGCCTTTACATTAAGCGGTGATCGACTATGAATTTATCTGTTAACCCTAAATGATATGAAAACAAAAATTACGCTTTTAAGGAACATGCGGGATGTCTTCAATCGGGTGCATTACCTGATTTATTTTATAGGAATGACAAACGTATATGCTCAATCGATTGCCATTGATCAGGGGCGATTCCAAATTGATAAATCAACCAAAATCATTGTCTGTAACCAACTCCCCGGATCATCGGGAGAAACGCCTTCAAAAATCCTGTTTGATCAGCAGGAATATGCCCTTTCCGGGATCACGACCCCCTTTGAAATCGGAAAAAAATACAGCACTACAAAAGACGGTATTACGTATGCACTGTTTTTTACGAATCTGCCAATTATCCGAATCAATACAAACAATGCGAAAATCAGCGAAAACGACGATCTGACCCGGGGCTCGATTTCGATTAGCCAGTCATCTGGTGAGATCTTTACGTCAAATATGGGGGTAAAAGTGCGGGGAGCTACGTCGCGTTTATATCCCAAAAAATCCTACAAAATAGAGCTTTCGACTGATGCGGCCGGGGCGGAATCCCGGGATGCTTCACTACTGGGCATGCGCGAAGACAGTGAATGGTTGTTGCTGGCGATGTACAATGAACCGATGCGGATTTCAAACGTTACTTCGCACGCTCTTTGGATAAAAATGCATACGTTATACTATGCGAATAAAGAACCGGATGCCGTGTCGGGTATCCGAACCCGGTATGCGGATGTGTTTACAAATGATTCATACCTAGGGGTTTATGCCTTTTCCGAAGACATGGATCGCAAGCAGCTTAAACTGAAAAAGACGGCAGATAATGGGCAAATCAGGGGCGAATTATACAAGGCAGATGGCTGGTCAAACGCAACGTCATACGCAACTCCTCTGCCTGCTTTTAACGGTGGAAATGGACAGGACTGGTCTGGTTATGAGATGAAACTTCCCAAAGATCCTTACAATTGGAATAACCTTTATGATTATCTGAAGTTCATTGTTAATTCTTCGGTTGAAACATTTAATGCTTCAATTAAAAACTGGGTTGTTATGGATAATATCGTCGATTATTATCTGTTTTTGAACCTGGTACGCGCGACGGATAACACCGGCAAGAATGTATTTCTGGCCCGGTATAAAGAAAATGAGCCATATTTTCTCATTCCCTGGGATCTGGATGGTACATTGGGATATCAGTTTAATGCCGTTAAAATTCCGACAACCAACGATATGTTGACGAACGGATTATTTAACCGTTTGCTGAATCGAAATGCCGACGGCATAAATTACAAACTTAGAAAACGGTGGTTCGAATTGCGGAAAAATGTATTAACTACGGCAAATCTCAAAAAATATTTGTCTGATAACTATACTCTTTTGCAGAGCGAAGGCGTGTATGAGCGGGAGAAAATGAAATGGTCATCTTCGGTGGATAATGGGGCGCTAGCTTATATGCAGAACTGGGTTGACCAGCGGGCCGCCTACATGGATCATTTTTTCGCATCTATTCCGGAAGAGGGAGCTCCGATTGACAATCTGGAAGGGTTTTTGTCCGGTGCCGACTGCTCCTCTTTCCGCGGGTGGGTTTGGAATAAAACGATGCCCAACACACCGCTCGTGGTTGAGTTTTTTGAAGGATATACGGTGGTGGGAGAGAAAACCGCCGAGACCTTTCGGCAGGATTTGAAGGATGCCGGGAAAGGAAATGGATCGCACGGGTACACCTTTTCAACGCCCGACTTTCTGAAGGACGGAAAACCGCACTACATCAGTGCCCGCGTGAAAGGAACGGGCTATGTGTTGAAAGAATCCTTTAAAACAATCAACTGCCCCGGAAACGGCACGGGTACTCCGCCACCATCAAATCCTGCACCGGTTGCGCCCGCTATTTCTCCCTTGTCAGCCACAATCAATTCCGGTTTTGAAACCACGCTTCCCGTATTTACCGATACCGATCCATTGACGTACAACCTCACGGGTTTGCCAAACGGGTTGGGCTTTGCGGCCGATACGCGACTTATTTCGGGTTCACCGTCGGTAAGCGGCACGTTTAGCCTGACCTATTCGGCCAATGATGGCCAGTCCACAACGTCCGCTTTTATTTCGCTGGTGGTGAGCAATACCGGCGTTACCAACACCGCTCCGGAGGCACCGGTTGTTGCTCCGTTGTCGGCCACCGTCAATACCGCTTTTTCGACGACGCTCCCGGTATTTACCGACAGCGATCCATTAACGTACTCGATCAGCACCTTGCCAGGCGGCTTAAGTTTCACGTCGGGGTCCCGACTGCTGGCCGGTACACCCACCGTCAGCGGCACCTTCAGTCTGACCTATGCGGCTGAAGATAACCAGGCTGCGAGTAATTTTGTAGTCGTGACACTCACCATCAGCCCGGCCAGTTCAGAGCCACCGGTTGTGGTAACGGGCAATTTTGAAGGGTATCTGGACAAAGTGGAATGCGGTACGATTCGGGGCTGGGTCTGGGATCGTAACAAACCCAATACGCCCATGATGGTGGAGTTTTTCGCCAACGGCACTTCCATCGGAACCGCTAATGCGAACATTTTCCGCCAGGATTTGAAAGATGCCGGGAAAGGTAACGGGTCCCACGTATATAATTTTCCGACACCTTCCAGTGTCAAAACCGGGACTACGTTCCAGATCAGTGCCAAAGTTCAGAACAGCAATTATACGCTGAGCTGGTCACCCAAACCGCTGAATTGTCCATCGGGCAGCCGCTTGAGTGCGGAAGGTGAATCCGGTTATGAGCTGACAGTTTGGCCCAATCCGACGGATGGGAATTTCGAAATTGGCTATCGGCTGGAAGGCGGAAAACCGGGTGAGTTATCGATTCTGGATGCTGCGGGGCGGGGTTGGTTCCGGAAAACCGTAGAAGGAGAGGGCGTGCAGCGCCAAAAAGTCTCGCTGGTGGGCGCCAACGGTTTTTTCCTGATTCAATTGCGGCAGGGAAATTCGATTCAATCAAAAAAAATCAGCATTGGAAAGTAAAGGCGTGCAGAAAATAGAAGGCGCCGAAACGCCTTCTATTTCTTGAATATAAGGGCTTTAATGGGTTGAATCCTTGTGGCTACCAGTGTGGGCAACCACATTACCAGGCCGATCAGGGTGATGGCGGCCAGATTGACCAGACCGATAATCGGGAAACTCCAGGCGATGGGAACCGTATTCATGTAGTAATTTTTGGGATCGAGTGGAATCAGTTCGAAATAATACTGAACCGCGCACAAACCGATTCCGATCAGATTGCCAATCACCAGGCCTTTGATCACCATATTCAGTCCGACGTACAGAAACACGCGCCGGATCAGCGAATTAGGACTACCAAACGCCTTTAATAAGCCGATCATGGGCGTCCGTTCCATCATTAGTACCAGCAGAATTGCTACCATATTAAAACCGGCGACGAAAAGAATCAACACCAGAAAAATGCCGGTATTCTGATCCAGCAACGTCATCCAGTCAAACAGCGGTTTATAGGTATCCGTCACGCGCATGGGCCGCATGTCGGGAGAAGCCGCATCGCGAACCCCCCGGTAGGCTTCGTTGAGCTGGTTAAAATCCTTGACAAAGATTTCGTATCCCCCCACCGAATCTGCTCCCCAGTTATTGAGTTGCTGAATGAGTCGTAAGTCGCCGATAATCATAACGTTATCACCTTCTTCAAGGCCCGTGTCGTAAATGCCCGAGACCTGCAATTTGCGGGGACGCAACGTGTTGCCGATAAAATACATGATCACATCCTTGCCGACGTCGAGCTGAAGCCGCTCCGAAATTCGCTTGCTAATCAGGATTTGGCATGAATAATTCGGGTTGCACTGGGAACTATCTTTGAAAAACTGCGGAACGTTCCCGGCTACCAGCGCACTCCGGAACAGATCCCAATCGTATTCCCGGCCAACACCTTTCAATATCGCTCCTGATAACTCGTCGGCGGTTTTGAGCATCCCGGCTTTGGTGGCAACTGCCTGAATATGCCGAATTCCGTTGATTTTGTCTGCCTGTTCAAAAAGTGGGGTTTTTACTGGCAGGGGCGTTTCTTCGTACGAATTATTCAGCGAAAATTTAGAGACGGTGATGTGGGAACCGAATGCGAAAATTTTTTGCTCGATGCCCTGTTTGTAGCCCAGCAAAACCGCAAAGGCAATGATGATGCTGGCCAACCCGATGGCAATACTGGCAATTCCAACTTTGGTGACGGTCGCCGAAAAACTCGATGTAGGGGTGTGACGGATGCGCCGTGCAATAAAAAACGGAACGTTCAAGCGAAATGGATTTAGTGGTCGGTTGGTTGAATCAGCAAACCGGTTTATATTAATTAACTGAAAAACGCAGAACCGGGAGATTGTTTTGTATAAAATACCACATAAAAGTAACAGATTTGCACTATAAATGATCAAACGACTAATGACTTCATCCGTAAAATTGCTCGTTGCTACCTGTTTTTTGAGCCTGGCCGGAATTTCGATCAGCTGTTCGGCACAAACCGGCCGAAAGCCCGCCAGCGCATCGACCCCCGAAACCGTTCGCACCGGAGCCGAACAAATGAACCTGTATTTGCCGTCGCTGCTCGGAAAACGGGTGGGAATGATCGTCAATCATACGTCGGTTATTGGCAAAACCCATCTGGTAGACAGTTTGTTGTCGCGGGGCGTCACGATCAAAACCATTTTTGCTCCCGAACACGGATTTCGGGGACAGGCCACGGATGGCGAAACGATCAGCAATGGGCGTGACCCCAAAAGCGGGGTGCCGATTATCTCGCTGTATGGCGCCAATCGTAAACCAACCGTGGCCCAGCTCGACTCGCTCGACGTGATCGTTTTCGATATTCAGGATGTGGGAACCCGGTTTTACACCTACATCAGCACGATGCATTACGCGATGGAAGCCTGCGCTGAAAACAAAAAACCGTTCGTCGTGCTCGATCGGCCCAACCCGAACGGCAAGTACGTCGACGGCCCTATTTTGAACCCGCAATTCAAATCATTTGTGGGGATGCACCCCATTCCGATTCTCCACGGTTTAACGGTGGGCGAACTGGCGCGGATGATCAACGGCGAGAAATGGCTCAAAAAACCGGATACGGCTAAAGCTGATTTACGTTGCCCATTGACCGTTATTCCCGTAAAAGATTATAACCATCAGGTTGCCTACACCCTGCCGGTAGCGCCTTCTCCCAACCTGCCGAATCAGCAGTCGATACTGCTTTACCCGACGCTTTGCCTGTTTGAGGGTACGATTGTCAGCGTGGGGCGTGGAACCGACAAACAGTTTCAGGTCATTGGCGGACCCGGTAATCCGAAGTTCGGATCATACCAGTTTACGCCGGTCGACAAACCGGGGGCGATTAATCCTCCGCAGGAAGGAAAGCTGTGTTACGGCCTGGATCTGTCGGCCGTCGATGCCACAAATCAGGGTTTAAAACTCAATTACCTGATTGATTTTTACAAAAAAGCCGTCGATAAAGAGCACTTCTTTCTGGCTACCAACTATATTTTTAGACTGTACGGAAACGATCAACTGCCGAATCAGCTCAAATTGGGTTTGACGGAAGAAGCCATTCGGAAAACCTGGGAGCCGGGTTTGAGCCAGTATAAGGAGATGCGAAAAAAGTACCTGATTTACCCGTAAATCCGGTGATCGACCAGCGGATTTATTCGTGTTTGTTCAGGTTTAGAATTAACATTGTAACCGAATAATAAAACATAGTAATATTTATTCGTCAAAAAGTAGCATAAACCGTTAAAAGCCTGAATTTTACGCACGTACTTTGAACGTGTATACATGAGAAAAAAATCTACTGGTTTCTGGTGGGTATTATTACTTCTATGCCCCTATTTTTCATTTGCTCAAGTTAGCGTTAAGTGGCAGAAGTGGCCCGCTAATCTTCAACTTTATCCCCGTGATAATCAGAACAAGTCGGAGGTGCCCATTGTCGGGCAATTACAGACCACCAAATACTCCACCGCGTCGGTTTGGGTGTTCAAAAACGATGTGAAATGGAAATACCAGCGGGTTGCGGTTTCCAAAAACGGTAATCAATCACAAATCCAGTTCAATCCCACCATCGAAGCCGGTTTGAATCAGTATAAATTCATGGTGTACGCCATCGAAGGAAAAGATTCTGTGTTGGTGGATAGCCGGGATAATATTGTTTGCGGAGATATTATTCTGTGTAATGGACAATCCAATTTAACCGGTTATAACCCCAACGACTATTTTTATCGGAACAATTTCGTTCGGGCATTCGGAAATAGCGCGGGTGCGAAACCCGACACAATCTGGCGGTTATCCAATGTTCAGGACGGCCAGGTGGGACGCATCGCGACTGAAATCCAGCGCCTTATTCTTGAAAATTTCAATATGCCGACCTGTATGATCAACGGATCAGTGGGCGGAACATCCATCAAAAGTCACATCTACCGCAACCCCGCGAATCCGGCGGATCACACGACCTTATACGGCCGACTCCTCTATTGGGCCCAAAAAGCCGGTGCCATTGGCCGAATAAAGGCGTTTATCTGGCGGCAGGGCGAAAACGAAGCCGGTGGCGGTTCAACCATAGGTTATGAAGATGATATTCGAACCTTGTTTGGAAACTGGCAGAACGACTATCCCAATATCGGGAAATACTATGTTGCCCAGGTGAATTTATTACCGGATGGGAATAAGGGCGCTGCTCAACTGCGTGATTTTCAGCGCCGAACTCCTCAGATTTTCCCACGAACGGAAGCCATTGCAACCGTGGGTCTTCCGGCCTACGGCGGGGTTCATTACGGCCCGGAAGGACAAATTCAGTTTGCGAAGGAAGTCTTCCGATTACTGGCGCGGGATTTCTACCAATCAAGCGATGTCAGCAATGTTTCATCCCCCAATATTCAAAAGGCGTATTACAAAACCGCCGATAAGAAAGAAGTCGTACTGGAGTTTGAACCAGGTGCGACGATGGTTTGGAAGCAGGACACCGTTGTAAGCGGTGTGTTGCGGGATATTCGGGATTTTATTTATTTCGATTACAACAACGTCCAGCAGGAGCGGGTTATTGCCAGCGGATCGGCGGAGGGAAACCGCATTACTTTGAAACTGACAAAACCGGTTTCGGCATCCACCATTACGTATTTACCCAACAATTTTGCAACCCCCTTTGGCGGGCCTTTCCTGGTAAACAGACGCGGAATGCGGGCCCTTACGTTTCATAAAGTGACACTGGAAGCCGCTTCAACGACCCCTCCAACGGAAAATCCGCCGGTTGAAAATCCGCCGACGAATCCTTCGCCCAACCCGCCCGGAACGAATTATGGCGGAAGTCTGGATGGCGTAAGCTGTGGAAATATCTGGGGCTGGGTGTACAATGTCAGTTCGCCGAATGCGCCCATTACGGTGGAGTTTTTAGCTAATAATGTCGTGGTTGGCAGCATTGTCGCATCTAATTTCCGTCAGGATTTGAAGAATGCCGGTAAAGGAAATGGCGAGCATGGGTTCAATTTTACCCCTCCGGCTTCCATTAAAAACGGCTTGAATCAGGAAATTAAGGCTCGGGTTGTGGGTACGACGTATTTCCTGCCGGGAGGTCCGAAAAATATGACCTGTGCCAATACCGGTACGCCCGTTCCGCCCGTCGAAAATCCCCCGACGAATCCGCCGACGAATCCTTCGCCCAATCCACCGGGAACGAATTACGGCGGAAATCTGGATGGCGTAAGCTGTGGGAACATCTGGGGCTGGGTGTATAATGTCGATGCTCCCAATGCGCCGATTACGGTGGAGTTTTTAGCCAATAATGTCGTGGTTGGCTCGATCAAAGCCGCTAATTTCCGTCAGGATTTGAAGAACGCCAATAAAGGAAATGGGGAGCACGGATTTAATTATACGCCACCGTCTACGGTTAAAAATGGTCAGAATCAATCCATTCGGGTGCGGGTTGTGGGTACGGGTTACTTCCTGCCGGGTAGTCCGAAAAATATGACATGTCCGAATAATACCCGGACAAACGCGGAAGCACCCGAAGTCAATCTGGCGGTTACGGTGTATCCGAACCCAACGGCTGGACGATTGAACATACGGTTGTTCATTCCTGAAAAGCAAACCGCTTTCTTGCGAATGCTTGATGTTTCCGGTCGAGTGGTGTGGCAACAAACCGTACTGGGTCTGGGTAAAATCCATGACGAGGTCGTTGAGGTGCCGAATACGGTTTTGCAGTCCGTTCTGATTTCTGCCGAAATAGGGAATGCATCAGCGGTTAAAAAAGTGCTCATTAGCCGATAAATTCGGTTCGGACCAGCAGCCGACTGTGCGGCTGCTGGTCCGAATTTTGAATAGAAATACCGGATTCAAGCGTTAAAGTTGTCAGTTTCCTAAAAACACCCTAATTTTGGTTTTTAGAATCGTATCATGACAACCGAACAAATTCTGATCCTCGATTTCGGTTCGCAATACACCCAACTCATTGCCCGCCGGGTGCGCGAACTCAACGTTTACTGCGAAATTCACCCCTACAATCACATTCCAAAGATAAGCCCCGACGTTAAGGGTATTATTCTATCCGGAAGTCCCTGCTCGGTCCGGGATGCCGATGCACCCATGGTTCATCTGGCGGCCTTTCGTCATAAACTACCCATCCTTGGCGTTTGCTACGGAGCCCAATTGATGGCACACACCAGCGGGGGCGAAGTAAAACCGTCGACCATTCGTGAATATGGCCGGGCTAAACTGAGTACGGTGAACACGGAGAATCCGCTGCTGAAGGGGCTGGAAACCAATACACAGGTCTGGATGTCGCACGCGGATACCATCACGTCGGTGCCCGACAATTTTCAGATCATTGCCTCTACCGAAACCGTTCGGGTTGCGGCTTTTCAGATTGCCAACGAACAAACCTACGGCATTCAGTTTCACCCGGAAGTAACGCATTCGACACAGGGGAAAACCGTATTAAAAAACTTTGTGGTCGACATCTGCGGTTGTTCGCAGAACTGGACCGCCGAGTCGTTCGTGGAAACGACCATTGCTTCCCTGAAAGAGAAAATCGGCAGCGACAAGGTCGTCATGGCCCTCTCGGGTGGCGTGGATTCGTCGGTGGCAGCTACGCTCGTTCATCGGGCAATTGGCCAGAACCTCTACTGTATTTTTGTCGATAACGGACTACTTCGGAAAGACGAATTTGAGCAGGTGCTGGAATCGTACCGGCACCTGGGATTAAATATCAAAGGCGTTGATGCCAAAGATCAGTTTTATTCGGCCCTTACCGGTTTGACTGATCCGGAAGCCAAACGCAAAGCCATTGGCCGGACCTTCATTGAGGTCTTCGATCAGGAATCGCACCTGATTGAAGACGTAGACTGGCTGGGACAGGGCACAATTTATCCCGACGTTATCGAATCGGTTTCGGTGAAAGGTCCATCAGCCACCATCAAATCCCACCACAATGTCGGCGGTTTGCCCGATTTTATGAAGCTGAAGATTGTCGAACCGTTGAATACGTTGTTCAAGGATGAAGTTCGGACGGTTGGCAAGGCCCTCGGTTTACCCGATACCATCCTGAAACGTCACCCGTTCCCCGGCCCCGGTTTGGCCATTCGAATTCTGGGCGATATTACCGCCGAAAAAGTGCAGATTTTGCAGGAAGTTGATGCGTTATACATCAACGGTTTGAAAAAATACGGGTTGTACGATCAGGTTTGGCAGGCCGGAGCCATTTTGCTGCCAATTCAATCCGTCGGCGTCATGGGCGACGAACGGACGTACGAACGCGTCGTGGCTCTGCGGGCCGTTACCAGCGTCGATGGCATGACCGCCGACTGGGCGCACCTGCCCTACGAATTCCTCGCGGACATTTCGAATGAAATCATCAACCGCGTCAAAGGCGTCAACCGCGTCGTCTACGACATCTCCTCCAAACCGCCCGCAACCATTGAGTGGGAGTAAAATAAGAATGCTGGATAATGAACGATGGATGGCTTAATACCATGATTCATCGTTCATTATCCAGCATCCATCATTCTTCACTAGAGAGTCCGTCTTCTTCATCCGCTTCGTCAAACAAAGTCGTTTCGGTCAGGTCGGGATCGGGGCTGGGGAGGTTGCCGGATGGGCTGATGCCCGGTTCCAGTTCTTCACCAGTGCCCGAATCATGGCGAGCCATGGTGGATGCAATGCCCTGGTTTTCGTCTTCAGCTGGGTTATACGTTTCCATGCGGTTTTGAGTTAAGTGCCACTGCGGGTTACTTTGCCGCCGAGGGCATAGTTGTCGTCCTGATGGTGATCGTGCTCGCCGGTTGGATCGCCGTCTTCGTCCAGCGGCTCATCGTACAGGTCTTCCTCCTCCTCGATTTCGTCCAGTTCGTCTTCATCTCCATCCTCCATTGCCGCTCCGCTCTGGTTTTTGAAGATGCCGGGGTTCATATGCGAAATCCGGAAGTCAGTCAACAATTCTTCCATTTCCGTTTTCATAATTTCCGTATTCACAATCTTTAGTCCGTGAATAGCTAAATAACCAATCCAGCCGGGAAAGGTTTTTTTACTAACTTACCAGCCTGAACACCTTAACCGTGAAAAAACTTCTCGCTTTTCTCCTGCTGGCGCTGCCGGGAATCGCTTCGGCGCAAACCGCCCGCGAACCACTTTTTACTTCATTCGATGGGACCAACATCCACTATGAAGTGGCTGGTGAAGGAAAACCGGTGGTGCTCGTCCACGGTTTTATGGGCAATGGAACATCCTGGCAAAAATCGGTCCTGCGCCAAACCCTGCTCGATGCCGGTTACAAAGTGGTTCAACTGGATTTGCGCGGAAACGGCTTGTCGGATAAACCGCATACCGTCGAAGCGTACCGGAATGATGCCGAAGCCAAAGACATCATGGGGTTGATGAAGCACCTGAAGCTGAAGAACTACGATGCCGTCGGCTATTCCCGCGGATCGATCATCACGGCGCGGCTGCTGGTGTTGGATAAAAACCTGCGCTCGGCGGTTTTGGGCGGAATGGGCGCCGACTTTACGAATCCGAACTGGTCGCGCCGAATGGCCTTTGCCGAATTGTTCAGTGGCAAAGCCCACCTGCACCCCGAGTTTCAGGGCGCGCTGAATTCGGCCAAAACCCGCGGATTGGACACGCTCGCGCTCGGGTTTCAGCAACAGACCCAGCCGTCGACCAGCCCGGCAGAACTAAGCAAAGTGAAAATACCGGTTTTGATTATTTCCGGTGATCAGGATGAGGACAATGGCCGCGCCGGTGATCTGGCAAAATTACTGCCGAATTCAACCTTGAAAACCGTACCGGGCAATCACGGCAATACCTCCGGATCGGAAGGTTTCGCCCGGGAAGTGCTGGCGTTTTTGAAGTCGGCGAAATAAGAACTATTCTCTTGATCCGATGTCCAGAAAATAACCGGTTATTGCGTTCCCAAGGATACTAGGGCCAATGAACCCCCAGAAAAAAGTAAATCTATCCCCAACAGAATAGGGAAATGGGGTGAAATAATAGAGAACTAAAAATGCTCCCATCCAGCCAATTGCCGCCAGGCTATTGCCGAAAATCCACCATCCAAACCGCCATTGCGGGAATATCAACATCAATACGATTTCGGCTGGCATTTGGCTTATGTAAAATGAAAGAATGTATAGGGTGACATTTTTTACATAGGAATAATCAGGCGGAACCCCTAGATAAGTAATTACAGGACTAAATATTTTGCAGGCAATAAGGTAGCAAAAGATTGAGCCCAGAAGCCACGCCCACCACCAACCGGAATGCTCAGACAAAGGATGGAAGCGAATTGAGATGAATTGGGCGGCTACGAGTAAGATCGGGAAATAGTAAATTAATCCTTCACCAGCAATACACAAACCATACATCAGGATTGGGAGAATTACCCACATCCTGTACCATTTTTGGCTTACCAAGTCAATAATTTTGTTATTTTTCATATTGTATTTTCAGAAAATAATGAAAATTATAGTTAAAAAAATTATCGGAATACCTTCAGAAACTGGCCCATCAGCCAATTCTCCTCGGCTTTGATGACGGCGTTCATGGTGTTATCGGCAAAGCCAACCACTTTGCTGATTTCGGTAATCACTTTCTGAAATTCTTTCGCTTCGGGCGTGTTCGTTTCAACGGTTTTTAGCTCTTCCAAAATTTCAATAACCGGGGCAATTTCCCGACGACGACGTTCTTTCGCCACTTGCCGGGCAATTTTCCAAACGTCTTTTTCGGCGAAAAAAAACTCTTTACGTTCACCCATTTTAAGGTGTTTGTAGATAAGCCCCCAGTCGAGTAAATCGCGAAGATTCATATTGGCATTTCCTCTTGAAATCTGTAAAGACTCCATAATGACGTCCGTGTCAAGCGGTTCCGGTGAAATCATAAGCAAAGCATGAATCTGGGCCATTGTACGATTAATTCCCCACTGGGTTGCCAGGGTTCCCCAAGACTGAATAAACCGGTTTTTTGCTTCATCAAACGTCATATCTCAAATGTATAAGATGTTTCTGAGTTTTCAATAAAAAATGAAAATTGTTGGAATTTTTATTTGTTTCTAAAAAGAGTACTTTAATAACTTAACCTGACCCCCGAATGATGCGATTAACGGTTTTGCTTTCTGCCTGCTGGCTGCTTTTCAGCAGCCCGACTGCCTGCACGCAATCCGCCGAAAAACTCAAACTCCCCGGATTGCGACAGCCGGTCGAAATCCTGCGGGATCGCTGGGGAGTAGCGCATATTTACGCCCGAAACGAACACGATTTGTTTTTTGCCCAGGGCTACAATGTCGCTTCTGACCGACTTTTTCAGCTCGAAATGTGGCGTCGGCAGGCCACCGGAACGCTGGCCGAAGTACTGGGACCGAAGGAAATCAGGCGTGATCAGGGCGCGCGACTGTTCAAATTTAGGGGCAATCTGCAGCAGGAACTGAAACACTACCACCCCAACGGGCCGCAGATCGTCAACGCTTTTGTCGACGGAATCAACGCCTACATTCGACAGATCAATCAGACGCCCGATCAGCTTCCGGTGGAGTTCCAGCTCTTAAAAACAAAACCCGGTTTCTGGACGCCGGAAGTGGTCATCAGCCGCCATCAGGGATTGCTGGAAAATATCCGCTCCGAACTGGATTTCGGCCGGATGGTGCATTTACTGGGCCCGGAAAAGGTGCGGGAACTCTCCCGGTTTCAACCTGTATCCAAAACCGGCGAACCGGATCTGACGCTTCACGTCAATGGCGAGGAGCTTTTCCAACCCATTCTGGAACTGTACGAAGCCTTCCGACTGCCCGTTCGATTTACGGACAAAGACCAGGGACCGGGCGCAACGGAGGAAGAGGCAGCGGTTTGGTTTGATAACCAGAAGCAGTTTACCGGTTCCAATAACTGGGTTGTCAGCGGCAAGCGATCGGCGAGCGGTTTTCCAATGCTGGCCAATGATCCGCACCGGGCGATCGGGGTGCCGGCGTTGCGGTATTGGGTCGATCTGCACGCACCGGGCTGGCATGTCGTCGGGGCGGGAGAACCGGCCTTGCCGGGGGTTTCGGTGGGCCACAATGAGTTCGGTGCCTGGGGATTAACCATTTTCGAAACCGATACCGAAGATTTATACGTTTACGAAACCAACCCTGCCAATCAGAACCAGTACCGGTACAAGGGAAATTGGGAAACCGTTCGGGTAATTTCGGACACGATCGCGGTAAAAGCGCAAAAACCGGTTGTTGTGCAGTTGAAATATACGCGGCACGGCCCCGTGGTTTTTGAAGACGTGAAAAACCGGAAATTGTACGCCGTTCGGTCGGCCTGGCTCGAGGTCGGCGGAGCGCCATATCTGGCCAGTTTGCGGATGAATCAGGCAAAAAACTGGAACGAATTTCGGCAGTCATGTACCTTCAACCGGATTCCCGGCGAAAACATGGTTTGGGCAGGACGGAATGCAGCAGCTCAAAAGGGTGCAATTGGCTGGCAAGCTTCCGGAATTTCGCCTGTTCGGAGTAAAAATTGGACGGGGCTGGTGCCGGTGCCGGGCGACGGCCGGTTTGAATGGAGCGGTTTTTTGCCCATTCAGCAGTTGCCTAGCAAAGTCGATCCGGCGGAAGGATATATTGCTACGGCCAATAACAACCTGATTCCGAACACGTTCCCACACCGTGATGCCGTTGGGTGGGAGTGGGCTTCGCCGGCGCGGGCAAACCGCATTGCCGAAGTTTTAAAAAGCAAACCAAAGCATTCGTTAGCCGATTTTAAATCGTTGCAGGCGGATTATGTGTCGATGACTGCCCGAAAACTGGTGCCACTTTTAGCGGGATTGAAAGCCGAAAGTGAGCCGGTTGAATGGGCCCGGCAGCAGTTGCTGGATTGGGATTTTAAGCTTGAACCAGGCTCCATCACGGCGGCCATTTATGTGGCCTGGGAAACCCAGTTGTGGTCGGAGGTGTATGAAGCCGCAGTACCGGAAAAAGTCTGGCGATATAATCCGTCCATTCCAACCGAACGGGTTATCGAGTGGTTACAACCCGGTTCTCAGGGCCCATTGAAGAACATCGACCGGACGGATTTATTGCTTACCGGCCTCGAAAATGCCATTGCCGACCTGAACGAACGACTGGGTTTTGACCGGACGCATTGGTGGTATGGTCAGACGGGAAATAAGCATGTTTACCTTTCTCACCCACTCAGTAACCTGATGAGCCCGAAACAGGCATCCCAATACGCCATTGGCCCGGCTCCGCGGGGCGGCTACGGCGAAACGGTCAACAGCACCGGAAATTTGCTGAATCAGGAAAATGGCGCGAGTTTCCGGATTCTGGTCGATACCCAGGATTGGGACAAAACGCTGGGAATCAACAGCCCCGGCCAGTCGGGCGATCCGACGAGCCCCCACTACCGCGACCTGTTTCCGCTCTGGGAAAAGAACGACTATTTTCCGGTTTATTTCTCAAAAGAAAAAGTAAGAACCGTCACGGAAAAGCAGACGGTTCTGGAACCGTAAACGTCGTTATTTTATCTTTTTCAACAAACTGCCCGGTATTTTTAGCTTCGTCAGGCTATCATATTCCAGGGCAAATGAGTCAAAAATGTTACGCTCGACGGTGATATTGGAACTGTCGCGGGAAAAAATGACCGCGTTGCGGATACGATTCGTTGGTTTGGTGTGAAGTTCGCTGCCCCGACTGTCCGTCACGGTGAGCGTACCGATGGTACTATTCGTTAGCAATACCCCGGCATTCTGCTGATTAATTGTCAGATTTTCAGTGGTTAAGCGATTGAGATTACAGCTTACTTTGTCCGTGATCAGTGTGTGCAGCGAGGGCGTCAGAATGGTTGCTGCAGGAACCGCATTGATGTACTGATTGGGCCGCGATTGCCAGGGTGAAGATTCCGGTTTGTAGAGGACCACCAGCGTATCGCCCGATGAGCGAAAGGTGAACTGGCTTTTTACGTCTTCCTGAAGCCGTATTTCAGACGTTTTTCCGGTTTCGACGCTGACCAGGCCGTTTAAATTGCCTTCCAGTTTCAGGATGCGAAACGGCTTCAGTGTGATGGACGAAAGACCGGAAAAAGGGTCGTTGAAATCGATTTTGTCGTATTCTGCTTTCAAGGCCACATTGGCACCGATCAGCGTAAGCAGGCCCGTTATAAAAAGGGCAATTACCAGCATATTACTTGTTTTCATACGGTTTTCGTTATTGCTATTCCATTCAGTGAATGGTGTGGTTTTTAATGAATAAACCGGCAACCCTTTTAACTGGAATTTTATTTAAACTCTACTTCAATAAATGCTTTAAAACGCTCCTCAATTTCTTCCAGGCTGATATTTAGTAGATACAGATTTCGGAAAAAATGAGGTAATTCCGTTTCCAGAAATTGCTCCCGGCGGTAGGATTTAATGCGGTCGATGGCGTCGTCGGCCGCGAAATAACCGATGCCCCGCTTGTTATAAATGATTTCTTTCTGCTGTAAAAAGTCGTACGTCCGCATCACGGTATTGGGATTGACTTCCAGCTCAACACCCAGATCCCGAACCGACGGTATTCGCACGCCCGGCGGCCATTGCGCCAGCAGTATTTTATCACAGACGTAATCGGCGATTTGTAAATAAATGGCTTTTTTATCTTGGAAATCCATAGTTATAGCTCTTTTTCCCGGAATCGAACGTAGGCAATATACCACAAGGCCGGCACGAACAGCAGCAGGATCGAATTAATGATCAATCGGGGCACTCCGGCTAAAGTAACCAAGTACGGCCGACGGTTTTCAATAAAACTAACTTCCTGAAATAACGTAACTCCGTAATGTTCACGAGCTGGAAAGATCCGGCGAAGGATGAATTCGTTTAAAAACAAAGACGTGATAAAAAAGATGAGAAAGGCAATGACCCCGGTTTTTATAAAGGGTATTTTGGAAAAATAAATCGAGCCGACCAGGAAAAAAGGCGGAACCAGATAGGCCAGATACCGAAGATCTTTTTCTAAGTAGTTACTCATTAAATCAAGTAATTGATAGCGCGGGCTACCTGCAGGCAAGCGGGCGTTCATTACCGAAAATGTAATACCTTCGATGGCGTAGAAAATGCCCAGAAATACCGGTATGAATAACAAGACCATCAGAAATACGGATAAAAATTTTTCCAGTTGCGATGCGGGCAATGCCAGGTACGGAATTCCCCGAACGGGCGTGCTGACCATTCGAAAGGCTTCGCTGGCAAACCAGGCTCCGGCTCCGCAAAAAATAAACGCAAAGAAAATTCCGTGTTTCCGGTAGATCGATTCATTGAAAACCGAAATCCGGGTCGCATCCGGTAAAAGCATCATCAACCAGACACCAGCCAGAACGCCAATGCCGAGGAGGTATGATTTAAGATGTTCCGAAAGATGCAGCTTCAACACCAGTGTAAACCGCTGAAAATCAAAAATCTGGTTCATGAGGTTAGAGGAAAGAGAGGAGAGTTGAGACGAAAGAAAACAATGGAGCGGGGAGGTCCGACAGCAGGGCTGGCAAAAGTTGGAGGAAAATGGCAAAAATGCTCATGGCGTTTAGCTGAAAAGATTTTTGATGCTTTCACGGTTGGTGACAATGGCGTTGAAAAGCCGCTCCAGATCCACTCGGCTGTCTTCCTGCTCCCGGTTTTCCTGAATGACGGAATAGCCCCGCAGCGATGGTTCTGCGTATAAAACCCGGTCCGATTCGGTCAGACTGGTCAGGGTATTGAACATCAGGCGGTCACTGATGTCGGTTAGGGAATGATTCAACAGAATTTCGCTTTCGTCGATGATGATAACGCCATCGATCAGGTTGTCGAGATCGCGCACCTGGTGGGTTGAAATCAGCATCAGCCGGTCGGGCGCCAGGGCCGAGGCAACCACTTTCCGGAACTGGCTTTTCGAGGGAATGTCGAGGCCGTTGGTCGGTTCGTCCATGATCAGAACCCGGGTGTTGGTGGCCAGTCCGAAACTGATGATGACCTTCTTTTTCTGCCCGTACGACATCGCAGTAAGTTTCTGATCGGCGGGTACGTCGAATTCGGTCAGGTATTTCCGAAACTGCGACTCATTGAATTTCGGATAAAAAGGCCCCATCGTGTCGATGTAACGGCTGAGTGATACCGAGGGCAAATAGATTTCTTCCGGGATAAAATACAGTTCCTGCAGGAAAGCGGGTTCGCGCTTTCGGGGCGTGTAACCAGCCACCTCCACCGTTCCGGAAAGGGGGAACAGCATTCCGCCCATCAGCCGCAACAGACTCGATTTGCCCGCGCCGTTTTTGCCCAGCAACCCATAAATGTTTCCGGCCGGAAGCGACAACGTCAGATTCCGGAACATCGTTTTCCTCGGTGAGTACCCAAAGGTCAGGTTCGTGATGTTAATCATAGTTTTAGTGTACTATTTAACTAATACACTACAAAGGACAATAATTGATTTTAAAATGTCAAGGAAAATTTCATATCCTACGAATTATCATACTAACTCATCAGGCCGAACAGGGCATTCGACTACCCAAAAACGGCATTCAGCGTATTTGGCTTGGTTTATTGCGCATCCAAAGGGAAATTGGACCCTGTAAAGCGTTCTGCGCTTTATTAGTTTTGTAATAATTGGTTTTATTTTGTACAGTCCCCGGCCCTAACCGGGGATTTGTCTTAACGAATCCATGACTACCTTACCCATCTCTACCCATCTGACGAACCTTCAAAAGTGGCAACTCGCAGCCAGCGTTTTTGCCATTTACTGGCCCATTCGCATTTACGTGAACTGGCCCATCAGACCGGCCAATAGCCTGAATACGCACAATTGGCTCATTCTGGATCGCGTCTGGCCTTTGTGGCTGATGGAAATTGCCTTTACTATCTTTTTTTTTACCCTCTGGCTCAGCGTAACTGAGTGGATGCAGCAACGGTTTTTCAACCAGAAGGGGAAAGAATTTCTGGTTGAGTTCAAATTGCCCGCGCAGTTGGCGACCCTGGTCATTGCCGGAGCGCTGGCGGTTTTGTTTAACCTGGTTTTTAATAACCTCTGGGTATCGATCAGCGGTTTTTTGGAACGCAACCTTCATTATACCGAAATATCAACCTGGCGTTTTTTTGTTGAGGAGGATTGCCTGGAAATCGATCTCGAACGACGTCGGAAAATGAACAACGGCCTGACCGTGATGGCCATGCTTTCGCTGTTTTACCTGGCGGCCAACCGGCGCGGGTACAAGCGTCTGGAAGATGTGCGGGTCAAAGCGGAACAACTCAAACAGGAAGCCGTTCAGGCGCAGTTTTCGGCTCTGAAGAACCAGGTCAATCCGCATTTTTTGTTCAATAGCCTCAGTATTCTGTCGTCGCTGGTGGAAACCAATACCAAGCTGTCGGTTCAGTACATCAGCCGGTTGTCGAAGGTTTACCGGTATATTCTGGAACAGCGAAATGCCGAACGAATCAGCCTGAAATCCGAACTGGAATTTGTAGATTCCTACCTTTTTCTGCTTAGAATCCGGTTTGCGGACAAATTGCACGTGATCATCGACATTCCGGAAGGCGACGTTTCCCGCTACGGCATTGCTCCGCTAACGTTGCAATTGCTGATCGAAAATGCGGTCAAACACAACCAGATGTCGAACGAAAAACCGCTGGTTGTGCATATTCGGAAAGTAGATGAAAATCTCGTGATCAGTAATGTCATGCAACTTCGTCCGCAAGCCGAGGTTTCGACCGGCCTCGGTTTGCAGAACATCATCAGTCGGTATAAATTGCTGACCAAATTGCCGGTTTTGGTCGAGAAAGAAACGGGTGAATTTGTCGTTCAAATTCCGCTATTACCATGAACGTTCTGATCATTGAAGATGAAGAATTGACCGCCCGGCGATTGACTAGTCTGTTGCATGATTACGATCCGTCTATCCGCGTTCTGGCTCAATTGCCGTCGGTGGTGCAGTCGATTCAGTGGTTTGAAACGGCGGATGAGGGGATGCCTGACTTAATTTTTCTGGATATTCATCTGGAAGACGACCTCGGTTTCCGGCTGATCGAACAGCTCAATTTAACGACGCCCATCATTTTTACGACAGCGTATGACGAGTATGCGCTCCAGGCTTTCAAAGCCAACAGCGTTGATTATTTGCTGAAACCGATCGATGCCGACGAACTCGCTGCGGCCATCGATAAATTTAAAAAGCTTCGGCTGGGCAACACCGGGTCGGCGTCCAATCCGGATGGGTTGAAGCCATTCACGATAGATCAACGGCCGTCATCCTACCGCGACCGGTTTATGGTAACCGTTGGCCCGCGGCTAATGAGTGTGCCGACGAGCACCATTGCGTATTTCTATTTCGAGAACAAAGCAACCTACCTGACCACGTTTCCGGGCCAGCATTACATCATCGACTACAGCCTCGACAAACTGGGTCAGTTGCTCGACCCCAACCAGTTTTTCCGGATCAACCGCTCGTTTCTGGTGGCGCTTTCGGCCATTCAATCCGTTTATACGTATTCGGGAAGTAAGTTGAAACTCGACCTGTTACCCGAATCGCGTCAGGAAATCTTCGTCAGCATCGACCGCGTAACGGCGTTTAAAGAGTGGCTGGGGCGTTGAAAAATGGTTTTCTCTCCCATTTTCGATACCGGATATACCCCCAGATTTCCTTGAAAAATTCGGGATAAATGACGGTTCCAAAACTGTAATAGGTTCCGTTATAGTGTTGATTGACATTGGTTTGAAAAACCGAAAGCCGGTAACCAATCTGCGCGCTGAAACCCACCCAGCGCGACGCTTTATACTGCCCGTAAACTCCCGCCTGAATGGGCATGAAAAAATCCTTGCGCGAATTACCTTTCAGTGTATCGGTTCGGGTGTCGGTGCGCACCGCCGACGCCAATCCGGCCCCGATTTCGACCGGAACGCTGAACAGCCACCGGCGGTTATTGATCAGATTAGGCCACAGCATCAGACTTCCGTAGGCCATATCGGTTTTGGTATAATACTCCAGATTCAGCCGTCTTGACGCATTTCGGTGCCAGTTGATCAGGCGCAGGTACGAATTGTAGGACAACCAATAATAACCAATTGTGATCTGGTGCCGTTTTTGGCCATAAACAATTCCCGTATTCACTCCCCACACATTGACGGGTTGCCGGTTGATAAACGAATTCCGAAAATCGAGATTGAGCGTCCATCGAACGGGATACCGTTTGGGCGTTTGGAGCGAATCAACCGGCGGCTGAATGCCCACCGATTGCGCCCAACCCGCCGAAATTCCCCAACTAACTAACCAGCAAATAATCAAAACCGCTCTCATGTTCCAAGACAAAACCCGCCAAAGTTGGCGGGTCTGTACCGATTCTCTTAAAACATTGTCAAAAAATTTTTAAACGGGCGCTAATGTTTTCGGTCGGTAGAAGACGTAAAACACGAGCGGAAAGATGAACAGGGTCAGAAAAGTGGCCGTGATTAACCCGCCAATCACCACAATCGCGAGTGGTTTCGAGGTCTCGGAACCGATGCCGGTGGAGATGGCCGCCGGAATCAGACCAATGGCCGCCATCATCGCGGTCATGACGACCGGTCGCACCCTCGAAATCACACCGAGTCGGATGGATTCATTGAGACTGAGCCGGTTATGCAGATTCTTTTTAAAAACCGAGATTAGAATCACGCCGTTCTGAATACAGATTCCGAAGAGGGCGATGAAGCCGATACCCGCCGAAATGCTGAAATTGACGTGCGTGATGAGCAAAGCCGCAATGCCCCCGATGATTGCAAATGGCACGTTGAACAACACCAGCCCGGCGTCTTTGACGTTGCCGAACAGCACGAACAGGATGAAGAAAATACCGAGCAGGCTGAGCGGAACGACCTGCGTCAATCGGGCGGTGGCGCGTTGCTGATTTTCAAAGTCACCCGCCCATTTGATCGAATACCCCTGCGGCAGTTTGACGTTGGCGGTCACTTTCTGCTGGGCTTCGGCCACGGCGCCCCCCATGTCGCGGCCCCGCACCGAAAACTTCACGGCGCCGTAGCGTTGGTTGCCTTCGCGGTAAATCAGAATGGGCCCGGTTTGGGTGTAAATTTTGGCGATTTCCTTGATCGGGATCTGCGAACCGTTATTGGTCGGCACCATCAGATTTCCAATCGCAGCTTCGTTCGAGCGAAACGGCTGGTCGTAGCGAATCCGCAGGTCAAATTTCCGTTCGCCTTCGTAAATCTGCGTCGCGGCTTTTCCACCAATTGCCATTTCGACTACGGTTTGCGCATTCGCTTTATCGACGCCGTACAACGCCAGTTTCTGTTCGTCCAGTTCGATTCGGAGTTCCGGCTGACCAATGTTGCGAATTACTCCCAAGTCAGTAATGCCGTTGACGGTCGACAGTTGTTTCTCAATTTCGGTCGATTTGTGTTCCAGCGTGTACAGATCCGGGCCGTAGACTTTCACGGCAATCGACCCTTTGACACCCGAAACCGCTTCGGCCACGTTGTCCATGATGGGTTGAGAAAACCCGAAATCGACCCCCGGAAAAACCGCCAGTTTTTTCTGCATCTGGTTGATCAACTGTTCCTTCGAGATGGGCCGTTTCCATTCCTCTTTCGGAAAAATACTGACCAGAAACTCGATGTTGTAAAAACCGGTCGGATCGGTTCCGTCGTTGGGTCGGCCGGTTTGCGAAATAACGCCTTTGACTTCCGGAAACTGCTCAAAAACGTGCCGCATCTGCGTGGTCAGCTTGACGGATTCGGGCAGCGAAATGCTCATTGGCATACTGGCCCGCACGTAAATTGAGCCTTCGTCGAGTTCCGGCAAGAACTCCGTTCCCAGCAATTTAAAACCGGACAATCCAACAGCCACCAGGCCAAAAGCCACCAGCAAACTCAATTTTTTGTGCGCAAACGTAAAGCCGAAGGTCTTGGTTGCATACTTGGTAATGACGTTAACAATCGGGTTGTGTTTTTCCCGAACATTCGTTTTCAATAGGAAACTAGCCATGACCGGCACCAGCGTCAGCGTGAATATAAGTGCACCGAGCAGGGCAAAACCGAGCGTCCAGGCCAGCGGGGAGAACATTTTACCCTCGACTTTCTGGAACGAGAAAATGGGAATCAGACAGGTGATGATGATGAGTTTGGAGAAGAAAATCGCCTTGCCCATCTCCGTGCCGGTTTTTCGCAACACGCTGAGTTTGGCGAGTTTGTTGAACTTTGGCATCCCGTTGTGAATTGCCATTTCGTCGAGCGTGACGAAAATTCCTTCGACCATTACCACCGCGCCGTCGACAATGATTCCAAAGTCGATCGCGCCCATCGACAGCAAATTGGCCGACATGCCTTTAAGTCGCAAACAGATAAACGCGAACAGCAACGCCAGCGGTATGACAATCGAGACGATAACGGTGGTGCGCCAGTCGGCCATAAACAGGAACACAATAACTGTCACGAAAACGAGTCCTTCAATCAGGTTGTGGGTCACGGTGTGCGTGGCAAAATGAATCAGCGTCTCGCGGTTGTAGAACGTATCGATCTGAACGTCCGACGGTAAAATGCGGGTATTCAGTTCGTTGATTTTCGCTTTCACGTTTTCGATCACTTCGCTCGGATTTTCGCCTTTGCGCATGACGACGATACATTCCACGACGTCATTCTGATTGTCGCGCCCGGCCTGACCGAGTTTTGGCAAGGCCGATTCCGACACCTGCGCCACATTCCGAACCATGATCGGCGTTCCGTTGGCGTTTTTGATGATGACATTGCCAATGTCCTGGCTGTTTTTCAGCAAACCGATGCCGCGTACGACGTAGGCTTCCGAGTTTTTCTCGATCACATCGCCCCCGACATTGACGTTGGAATTGGCAACGGCCTGGTACAATTGAAGGGGCGTAATGCCGTAATCGAGCAATCGACGCGGATCGACTGAAATCTCGTAGGTTTTGGCTTCACCACCGAAACTAACCACGTCGGCCACACCCGGAACGCTTTTTAACTGACGGTCGATCACCCAATCCTGGAGCGTTTTCAGTTCGCGACTGGTGCGGGTGCTGCTTTTGAGCGTATAGCGGAAAATCTCACCGGTCGGGCCGTAGGGTGGTTGCACATCCGGTTTGACGCCGTCCGGAATGTCGATGCTACTGAGCAAATTGTTGACCTGCTGGCGGGCAAACGCATCATCGACGTTGTCTTCGAACATGATTTTAACCACTGATAAACCAAACAGCGTCGTGGAACGGATGTCAGTTTTCTTCTGAACCGGGTTCAGGCCGATCTCAATCGGAATGGTGACAAACTTCTCGATTTCTTCCGCACTCCGGCCCGGCCACTGCGTGATGATGGTGATTTGGGTGTTGGTAACGTCCGGGAAAGCTTCGATCGGTGTGTTCTGGTAACTGACAAAACCCGCGACGACGGCCAATGCGGTCAGAAAGAATATAAAAAACCGGTTCTTCAGCGAGAACGAGATGATATTTTTGATGAACTTGTTCATGGAGTGAAGGATGAAAGGAGTAAAGGAGGAGCGGATGAAGGATAAGGCGGCTGAAGGAATTATTTTACTTTTTATCCATTCATCCTCTCCTCCATTATTCCTCCAATTAGTTTCCTAAGGCATTGTAAATGAGCAACTGATTCTGTTTCACAACGCGGTCACCGGCTTTCAGGCCGCTGTTGAGGTACGTAACGTCGCCGATGGTTTTGAACACGTCGACTTCGCGAACAACCGGCTGGTTACGGGAGTTAACGGCCACGACGAAATTGCGGCTTTTATCGAACACAATCGCCTTTGCCGGTATGCCTATACGTTGCTCATGTCCCGCGTACTGAACCCGCACATTGGCGAACATTTCGGGCTTCAGGGTAAAGTCTGCGTTTTGAAGGGTCACCCGCACTTTCAACGTCTTACTTTCGGGATCGAGCACGTTGAAAATCTTATCGATCTTTCCTTTGAAAACCCGGTCGGGGTACGAAAGTGTGGAGATCGATGCGTCGAAACCTTCCTTGACGTTCGCCAGATCCGATTCATAGACATTGGCCAGTACCCAAACCTGATCGAGGTTCGAAATCGTAAATAGATTTTCCGGATCGTCGGAGCGGAGTTCCATACCCTGCGACGCATTTTTTTCGACAACAAAACCGTCATTGGGTGCTTTGACGACGTAAATGGAGCCGGAACCGCCGAGAATACTCTTGCGTTCGGCCACCCGATTGACCTCACCCTGAGCGGCTTGCATTTGTTCGCGAGCCGCAATCAGGTCTTTCTGGGCGGCCAGACCGGCTTTTGACATATCTTCCGTTACCTGAAGGTTTTTTTGCGCCACGGCCAGTTGCCCTTTGGCGGTGATGGCCTGCTGGGCCAAATCGGCCATGTCGCCGGAGCGAATAACGGCCAGCACCTGCCCGCGTTTGACGTAATCGCCGAGATCGGTTTTGACTTCTTCGATGTGGCCGCCGACCAGCGGAAACACTTTCACGACTTTGTCCTGATTGAAGGTGATTTTACCGGTCAGGTTCAATTCATTATTGACGGGCAGCAACCGGGCCGTGTCGATTTTGGCAGTCGCTAACAGGTTGACTTTCTGTTTGGTAGCGTCGTCTTCGTTGTCATCGGGATTGGCGGAAGACTGGCAACCCGCCAGACTTATTAAAAGCAGAAAAGAGAGAAAATAAGTGGCCTGAAGGATGGGCAGCTTCATGGATTGTATGGCGAGATGATTCGTTTTCATGAGGGTACGGTTCGAAAACCGCGGCTTATTTGGTGAATAGGTTCGTGCCAACGGCGAAATTCAATTCTTCCAGACTTTGCATCCGGTCGTTTTGCAGTTGGTTGTATTGAATCTGACTGGCTTTGTACGAGTCGAAGAAGTCCAGAAATTCGACGACGTCGATGTTCTGTTTGCGGTAATTGGTGATGACGCCGTCGATCAGCCGGCTGAAATCGTTGTTGAATTTCTGATCGAACGTCCTGTACAACTGGTCGGTTTGCTGCACTTTTTTGAATGCCCGCTGCACATCACTTTCGACCTGAAGGGTGTAGGCATCGGTAATTTGCTGGCTGCTCTGGGTCCGGATTGTAGCGGCTTTGATGTTCCCCTGATTCTTGTTAAAAACCGGCAGGTTAATGCCCACGCCGATGCCCAGGTAGTTTGGAATGTAGCCCGCATTGCGGTCGTACGTGGCCTGAACCGTCAAATCCGGTACGGCCAGCGCTTTCTGCAAGGCGAGGTTCTGTTTTTCCTGCAAGGCCTGATCGCGGAACGCTTTCAGGTCGAAGCGGTTTTCGGTCGCCTGTTTAATCAGTTCATCAACAGAAAGTTGACCGACGGCAGGCTGGATGGCCTCCGTATTTTCCAGCAACGGTTTCAAGGGTACAGAAGGGCTGGCATTCAGTAAGACGGCCAGATCGGCCTGGTCGTCGGTCAATTTTCGAAGCAGCTGCTGACGCTCGTTGGTCAGGTTGAACAGGTAGGCTTTCAGCCGGGTCAGGTCTTTCAGCGGCACGTTGCCTTTATCGTATTGTTCCTGAAACAAATTGACGGTCTGGCGGAGGGTAGCGGTTTCCTGTTCGTACACAATGAGCGCCTGCTGCGTATAATACAGGTCGTAAAACGTGGTGCGTAGCTGGTAGTTCAGGGTCCGCAGCAGATCATAAAACCGGTCGTTGGCGAGCTCGGTGTTCGTGCGGGCAATGGCCAGTTGTTTGTTCCGTTTTCCGGCCAGCAGGAGCAATTGCTGCAACTGAACCACCTGTTCCGAATTCTGCTGCCGGAGAGGCATCACTTCCTTCGTCTGGTGATTGTAGGGCATTTGCTCAATGTAGATATTCGGGTTGTTCCAGAGTTTAGCCTGAAATTCGTAGGCTTGATTTTCATTGACGCCCAACTTCGTCGCCATCAGTTGAAGGTTGTTCTGGCGAAACTGGGCTTCGGCCTGGGCGAGGGTCAGCCGCAGGGTATCGCTTTGGGCAAACGAAACCATTGGAAAGCTGACAAGGCACCCAAACACGAAAAGAAGAATCCTTTTCATGGTGAATATTTGCTATGTTTTAAGAGTGTACTGCGCCGGATGGCGTTCAAAGAAACCTGGAAGCAATGGGACGAACTCGTCCGGGGCAATTAAAGCGAAGGAATGCGTAATGAACAGAATAACAAGTAATAAGGCTGATGCGGCCCGGCCCGTTTGCCAACGGGAATAAAAAGGCTTTGCTGGGAAGATTCCAAAACCGTCAGCCAGTTATTCCATTCAATTGGCAGCGACGGCAGGAAGTTTGAATCGAGCGTTGGGGCGTGTTCCTCGTTTTCGTCCTGAATAAAATAGAAAGCCGAATCTGTGGAAAGATTCACTGTGTGGTTCTCCTGAATGACGGTCGTCTGCCTAGCGGGATGCGAGAATGAAACCGTTTCGGCGACAGAGGGATAAACACGGCAAACCACTGCCAAAATCAGGCCAACAGTTAGTGCTATGTTTCGGAGAAGACCCATTTTTCTGTCTTTTGTTGGTACAAATGAAGAGCGAGTAGATTTAAAGCATATGAAATTTGAGTTAAAAGGAAGTTAAAATACCCTGACAGCGGCTGAAAGCCTGGTTAGCGGTAGGTTAACTTCCCTTTAGCTTTTTATAATTTCTGGCTAAAAACGAGCAAATCAAGCGAAAAACGGCATTTTAATCCTGAATTAACGACACTCTTTAGAAAACCGCATTGGAACGATGCTGAGATTTGTCCAACCGCTGTCGGGGTCTTCGACCAAATCGTCGGCCCGGCGCTCACCGGGTTAGCGGAACTTTAAAGTCGTGCCAATGCGGAAACCGAGCTTCTGGTATTGCCAATCCTGCCACTGCGAAATCACTTCGACCCGGAAGAACGGGAAAATGCCCGGAATCAGGCCATCGAGGGCGTAACCCACTTCGGTGTAGTTTTTGGAGTTGGGGGTGCCGAGGTAATGCACAAAGAGATTTTCCTTCAAACCGGTCAACCGGACAACCGTCAGTTGGGTAATCAGAAATTTGCGGTATTCCATCAGCACGTGCCCTTCGACAAACCGCTTGCCGGTGCTGTACTGGTAATACGGCAACATGCGGAAAATAGAGGTCGGATCGCCCTGTTGCAGAAAAAACTCGTTGCCCTGAAAATGTTTGAAATCCGGGAAGAACACTGCCTTGTCGTTCAGAAAACCGCCCGCCGACACGTTGTAACTCAACCGACTCCGAATACCGGTTTCGAACGAATGGCTCAAACCGGCCTGCAAAAAGTCATAATCGACATCACTAATTCCGGAACCTCCGGAATTCAGCGGAATGCCTTTGCGGTAATTCAGCGTCAGTTCGGGACTGTTGTTGCGGCTGGCCACCCGCCGACCATTGCGAATCCGGTACCGCGTGGCCGCCAGTTTACCCGATAAGGACAAATTGAAAATCAGCGCCTGGTTCATTGCAAATCCCGCCGAACCTTCGGCATTGGTTGGCCGGTTAGGCGAATAACTGAATTGATTCCAGTCGATCCACGGTTTCAGGTTCTCCTTGTAGTTTGCCAGTTCCGTTCGTTCGGCGTATTCCAGGCTGCTGTTGACACTGATGCGGTTTTGGAAAGGACGAGCGGCCACGTTCAGGCGCAGGAAGTCGCGCTGGTAAAACTTCGCGTAATTTTTTTCGAACAACAACGAAGTGATGGAGTTCAGGAACGGACTGATCGGTTCGTTGGGATTCAACTGATTGACCCAGCGCCCGCCGGAAAGGCTGACGTTCGTACCTTTGTAGTTGTAACCGACAAATCCCGTTCCGATGAACCGCTTCATACCGAACTCGTAGCGTCCGGCTCCGCCGATGGTTAAGTCGGGCGTTGGTTTGTTAACCACTCGTCGGCGGGTCGAATCCCGTTGCGGTTTTCGAAGAAAATACCGCAGTCGCAGGCCTAGATCGAACGTGTAGCCTTCCACGGTGTTGTAATAAATTTTCTGGAGCGGGCTGTCCCAGGTCAGCGCCGTTCGCTTGCTGAAATTCCAGGTATTTCCCGAAATTAACTGACCCGGTTTAAAGGTTTTGCTGGCCCGGTTTTTCTTCGTCGAATCGCGGACGGCTTTCGTACTGTCTTTGGTAACTTCAATTTTTCGGACAATTTTCAGGCTGTCCCGCTTGACGTAACTTTTCAATTCCGCCGTTGTCAGCGGAACTGCCCGCAGCGAATCCCAGAAGGCGTTACTTCGTTTTCCGGCCAGCGAGTCGACAATGGTGGAGTCGTTCCGTGAAACCTCGACCTCTTCTTTCCGTTCTTTTTTAGCCTTGTATTCCTGCTTTTCGTACTCTTTCAGCAGTTTTTTGAAATCTTTGGTCGAGTATTCTTTCTGTTTGGCAATTTTATCTTCCAGTTTTTGTCCTTTGATGTCTTTGTTGGAAAGCGAAACCGCCGGTTTATCAAACTTTTCGTCCACAATTTTGACTTCTTCCACAAAAGCCGGATTTACCTGGAGGCTCTTAAAGGATTGATTGATAATGAATTGAGCGTTTCCGGCAGCTCCCATGATTTTCCCTTCCAGGTTATACCGCTGGTTGACCGGCAGCCAGACGTTTTGCACTGGGCTATACACCTGCCGGATTTTGATATCGAAACCGAGCGGATTCCGGGTTTCGAGCTGCAAACTGTGAATAGCCCAACTGTTTTCGATGATAAAAATATAGCCCCGGAAAACCCCTTCGCCATACGCCCGCGGCACGACCTGAATCTTGCTCACGTCGATGCCGCGCTCACTGAACGTTCCCTGATACTCAAATTTATAATAAGCAAACGCTTTGGGCGAAAGGGGCGAAACCGCGTTGTTGACCTCCGGACGGTAGAAACTCGTCAGAAAATAATCGCTTACTGACAGGTTGTCGCCCATCGAATTCCGGGAACCGATCAGGTGGTAGCGGTAGGTGTTCGGTTGCTTGAACGTCACTTCCGAAACGGACTCGTACAACATCGGAACGCCAATCTTAAAGCCGTCTTTTTCGGCTTCTTTCAACTGTTTCCGGTACATGAACTGCATCGGCAGATCGGTTACGGTAAACGTCGTTTTGGTGTAGGCGCGGGCGGTAAAGCTCATCACCTGAAGTTCGTGGTATTTGGCCTTCGCAATGGCCCGGCGCATGATGCTGTAGGCCGGATCTTCCTTGCCCTCGCGGGCCTGAACCTCCTGCAAGCGAAATGCCTGTTCTTCCATCGTGACGTCGATCGTTTGCCAGTCGCTGCCAATGTCAACGGTTTTTTCCTGCGCCTGAAAACCGAGATACTGGAAAATGACGCTGTACTTGCCCGGTTTCAGCGCGACTTCGTAGCGCCCTTCGGTATTGGTGATGGCCCCGCTGGACGTCCCTTTTACCACAATGGCCGCGTAGGGGAGTACCTCACCTTTGGCGGTTTTGATGGTTCCCCGGATTCCCTGGGCAGCGATGTATGGCGTAAAAAAGACGATGAAGAGGATGGTAAGCAAGTATTTCATACAATCAGGTTAGTATTCGTAATGGAAAATAGGGATTCCGGACCACTGTTGCAATAAAGGAGTAACGAACGGATTGTTGCGCATCGGTATGCCCGTCGGCTGGTTTTGCTGCAAGATGTCGAAAGATAGGCTACGGTTGCTCACCAGCGTAGAAAATCCGTATTTTTAACAAACAATAACGTATTCTGTTGCCTATGAATCGACATCTCCTTCCGCTCGTCCTGGTGTTATTTTCAACTTTCCACGTATTGGCTCAACCGGTTTCGCCGTCTGCCATTCTAAATGAACGGGAGCGCTCCCGCGTCGTTGATGAAATTCTGGAATACCGGTTTAATAACCTATTGCCGCAGTTGATGCGCCGGGAAGGGATCGATATGTGGATCATCATTTCGCGGGAATACAACGAAGACCCGGTTTTGAAAACCATGTTGCCCAGCACCTGGCTCTCGGCGCGTCGGCGGACCATGATGGTTTTCTACGATCAGGGCGTGGAAAAAGGCGTGGAGAAGCTGGCGATTGCCCGTTATGATGTCGGGAATCTGCTGAAAGGCGCCTGGGACATTGACGTGCGGCCGAATCAGTGGGAAGCGCTGGCGAAGATTATTCAGGATCGCAAGCCCAATAAAATCGGGATCAACTTTTCCAAAAACTACGCTCACGCCGACGGCCTGACATTTACCGAGCACGGCGAATTTCTGGAAAAACTGCCAGTTGAATACCAAAAAAAGCTTGTTTCGGCGGAAAAACTGTCGGTTGGCTGGCTGGAAACGCGGACAGAAAAGGAAATGGCGATTTATCCGCTCATCTGCCGGTTGTCGCACCAGATCATTCAGGAAGGGTTTTCCGAGCAGGTTATTCAGCCGGGAGTGACGACGACCGACGACGTCGTCTGGTGGTTTCGCCAGCGGATTACCGATTTGGGCCTCGAAACCTGGTTTCATCCAACGGTTGACATTCAACGTGCGGATAATCAGCAGTTTGAACATCTCAGAACATTCTCTAAAAAACCGTCCATGCAGGTCATTATGCCGGGAGATCTGCTGCACGTCGATTTTGGCATAACCTATTTGCGACTGAACACCGATCAGCAGCAACACGTTTACATCCTCCGCCCCGGCGAAACCGAAGTGCCCGAAGCCATTCGGAAAGCGTTTCAGCAGGGAAACCGCCTGCAGGATATTCTGACGGAACGGTTTCGGGCCGGAAAAACCGGTAATCAGTTGCTCCTCGAAGCCTTGGAGCAGGCGAAAAAGGAGGGAATCACGGGTACCATTTATACCCACCCAATTGGCGTTCACGGTCACGCAGCGGGCCCGACCATTGGGATGTGGGATCAGCAGAAAGGCGTACCTGGCTCGGGCGATTACCCACTATTTGCCAACACCGCTTATTCGATTGAACTGAATGCGGCCGTCGAGGTACCGGAATGGAAGAAAACCGTTCGCATCATGCTCGAGGAAGACGGTTTTTTCGATGGAACGAGTTTTCGATACATCGACGGTCGGCAAATCGAGATTTACACCATTCCCCGTAAATTATTGTACGTAAAATAAATTTCACTCCCGTTATCATTTCAGTTATAGAGAAATTGAAATGATAACGGGAGTGAAATTTATTTCTGATCATAAAATTGAAACTGCCGATTGATTCATTCGGAAAATAAATGATATTATCAGACGATTATATCTTCAATTTTAGTGGTAACAATTGAGTAAAAATCCGTATTGTATTATTTAATAATTGCCGATTTTTACGAACGATTTACGGCAACCCATGCAGCGATACGTGCGATTCGGAATGAAAAACAACATACTTTTCGTGAGTATTGAGCGGGGGATTCGTTCTGCTGCGGATTGATCCCGACCACAGTGTGGACACTCTTTGCTGGTGGTAAACCGTCGGGAAATGAACACGACGTTGAGCGTCGTTGATAAAAGGGACAAAGTTTTCATGACACGTTTCGTATTGGCTTTCCCAAGATACGCAAAACGAGTTAATTCGGGCTACCTACTACTAGGTATAAATACTAAATTCTTGAATACTTTTTAGAAATTCGCATTTCAATTCAACGGCGATTACTAATTTTCGATAAAAAGAAGCTGTATAAAGGGAATTTTAAATGAACTATCAGACATTAATAGTTGAATACACTATTTTTTGATACTTATTTTTACAAAAGTATATTTTTGGTTATTTCAGATTTTGTGATTGTTCTGTTCATTTAAAAAATGCACAGAACATCGGGCTGGAAGGAGAGAAACCGGGCGGTTTGTCAATCCGGTCGGCAAGTCCAAACCGGTATACCTTCACGGCAGAGTAGGGCTGGGTGCTGTAGTTCGTATCCGAGATTTTCACCGGACGCTGACCAATCCAGCGGACGAAAGAAAGGGCGGGTAGGACCAATGTGTAAACGGCACTTTTCTGGCATTAAAACAAAAAAGAGTTACAAGCCGAAGCCCGTAACTCTTTTTTTAACCGCGAGGGCGGCCTCATTTTAACTCCTTACGCCAGGCGATTGATGCAGTTCAGATCTTCAAAAGCCACTTTTAGACGGCTTACGAGACTTTCTTCCCCTTTGCGCAACCAGACGCGCGGATCGTAGTATTTTTTGTTCGGCGAATCTGCCCCGGCGGGGTTCCCCAACTGACCTTGCAGATACGCTTTGTTGGCTTCGTAGTAGTTTTTAACGCCTTCCCAGGTTGCCCACTGAATATCGGTATCGATGTTCATCTTGATGGCTCCGTAGTGAATAGCTTCCCGGATCTCTTCCCGGCTTGACCCTGAACCGCCGTGGAAAACGAAGTTGACCGGCAGCGGACCCGTTCCGAATTTCTCCTGAATGTAGTCCTGGGAGTTTTTCAGAATGATCGGTGACAGCTTCACGTTACCCGGTTTGTAAACGCCGTGAACGTTGCCAAAAGCGGCCGCAATGGTGAAATTCGGCGATATTTTCTTCAATTCTTCGTAGGCAAATGCTACTTCCGAAGGCTGCGTATACAGTTTTGAATCGTCGACGTCCGAGTTATCGACGCCGTCTTCTTCACCTCCCGTCACGCCGAGTTCAATCTCCAGCGTCATGCCGATTTTCGCCATCCGCTCGAAATATTTGGCGCAGATTTCGATGTTTTCTTCGATCGGTTCTTCCGACAGGTCGAGCATGTGCGAGCTGTACAGAGGTTTCCCGGTTTGGTCGAAATGTTTTTCACCCGCGTCGAGCAGACCGTCGATCCAGGGGAGCAATTTCTTGGCACAGTGGTCCGTGTGCAGAATCACCGGCACACCGTATAATTCAGCAATCGCGTGAATATGTTTTGCCCCGGAAATCGAACCCGCAATAGCCGCTTGCTGATTGGTGTTCGACAGGGTTTTGCCCGCGTAAAAAATAGCTCCGCCATTCGAGAACTGAATGATAACCGGTGAGTTAACGGCTTTAGCGGTTTCCAAAACGGCGTTGACTGAATTGGTACCGACAACGTTTACCGCCGGAAGCGCATAGTCATTTTCGTTAGCGTGACGGAAAATTTCGGAGACGCCTTCTCCGGTGACGACGCCGGGTTTAAATCGGGTGGCTACTTCGCTCATAGTCAGTAGGGAATAAAAAATAGATAGCTTAAAGAAAAAATAGGCTGATTCCTAGACTGTTACCAAATCTCCGAATCAGTCTGCAAAGTACGATTTATTTTGTAAAGTTATTTCGCGGAGGTAAGCGGAGAAGAGCAGAGTTACGCAGAGAAAAAAAATAATCTCCGCTTAACTCTGCTCTTCTCCGCTTACCTCCGCGAAACAATTACCTTTGAACCAGTCCCGAACCCGCTCAATATGAAATCTAAAAACTGCCTTTTCTTCTTCCTGTTAGTGCTTCAATGGGGTATAACAAATCGGGACGCCCAAGCCCAAACCGCCGATTGCAACTGCCAGCAATTGGCTAAACAAGCGTTCCCCACCGCAACTCTTACAACCGCCGAGTGCATAGCCGCCGGTACTTTCAAATTGCCGGGTAGTGGCGTTGCGGTTCCTGATCTGCCCGCATTTTGCCGGGTTGCCGCGACCTTGAAACCGACTGCCGAGTCGAACATCCGAATTGAAGTGTGGTTGCCCCAATCGAGCTGGAACGGGCGGTTTTTGGGAACCGGAACGGGCGGGGGTGCGGGAATCATCAATTATGGCGCACTCGTCAATGGACTGAAGCGCGGATTTGCGACGACGAACACCGACATGGGAACGTCCCCAAACGCAAATGAGGCCGTTGGCCATCCCGAACGCTGGACGGATTTTGGTCACCGCGCCACGCACGAAATGACAAAAACCGCTAAAGCCATTACGCAGGCGTATTACCAGAAACCGGCTCAGCGCGCGTATTTCGCGGGTTGCTCGACCGGGGGCCAGCAGGCTTTGATGGAAGCGCAGCGGTATCCTGATGATTATGATGGGATTCTGGTGGGCGCACCCGCCAATAACCGCACCCATTTGCACACCGGTTTTGTCTGGAATTACAAGGTAACCAATGAACAACCGGGAAGCGCATTTCTGCCAAGAGAAAAAATTGCCCTAATCACCAATGCGGTTTTGAAAGCATGTGCCGGAAAAGACGGTGGTGCGCCCGGCGATGATTTCCTGACCGATCCGCGGGCATGTCAGTTCAATTCGGAAACGCTGCCCAAATGCCCGAATGGGACCGATGACGTGACCTGTCTGACGTCGGTTCAATTGACAGCCTTGAAAAAAATCATGGCCGGGCCGGTCAATCCGCGCACGGGTGAACGGATTTATACGCCTTTGCCAATCGGAAGCGAAAATTCCTCGTCCGGTCTGGAATACCAGCAAAATCCGAAACAAGCCCCTAACTCGCTTTTCTACCAGTATTTGTGGGTCTTTGGACGCCAGTTCGATTACAAAACGTTTGATTTTGACCGCGATCAGGACAAAATGGATTCGGTGCTGGCCCCGATTCTCAACGCCAATAATCCGGATTTAGAACCCTTAAAAAAACGCGGTGGAAAAATTCTGATGTACACCGGCACGGCTGACCCACTCGTGCCATACCAGGATGCCGTGAGCTATTATGAGCGGGTAATCGAAGCACAAGGTGGGGCGAAGCGAGCCGCTGATTTTTTCCGGTTTTACCTGATTCCCGGAATGGCGCACTGCGGGGGAGGGCCGGGGCTGAACGACTGCGGTCAGAATCTGGCGTTGAATGTTCCACAAGACAGTGAACACGATGTATTAACGGCTCTGATGAACTGGGTTGAAAAAGGAAACGCACCGGATAAACTCATCGCAACGGCTTACACGGGCGGTGTCCCCGCGAATGGAATCCGGTTTCAGCGACCCATTTATCCCTTTCCAAAGTTGCCCAGCTATACAGGCGGTGACCCTAAATCGCTCGGCAGTTATAAAGGTGTGGCGTATCCCAAGCGAGCGGTTTTGAAACCGGCAGAGCGGTATCTGAAGTAGTTTTAGAGAGTTGTTTCGCGGAGTTGAGCGGAGTTATAAGAGATAAGCAGAGAAAAATATCTCTGTGTAACTCCCTTTTCCTCCGCTCAACTCCGCGAAACAACTCTCTAAAACTACTCACTTCCGGTAATCCAGCGCCGGTTTCCGGTTTCCAAGCAGGGCTTCGTATTGAAAACCCGCTCCACGGGCCTGTTGCCAGTCGGATTTCGCTTTTTGAATCAGGGCAGGATCTTTGAAGAGATCGATGGCCGTGAAGGTCAGGGATTTGGCAGCTACCATCATGCCTTTGACGCCGATGCTCGTGCCGCTCGATGCCACAGCTTGCCAGCTATGAGCGGCTGTTCCCGGTACCCAGGTGGCCGCTGATAAACCGACTGTCGGAACCACCCAGCTCACGTCGCCCACGTCCGTCGAGGCACTGCTCAGCAGGTCGTTGTTCGAGAACGGCGAAACCGTGGCGGCTTCAACCGGTTTTCGAATCGAACCGAACGAGGCTCCGAAGGATTCGCCCATTTTTTCGGCAAATTTGGTTTCCTCTGGCGAGTAAGTGACTCCTCCCACCAGACTCAGGTTTTTGTGCATCAATTTGGAAAGCGATTCGACCGGCAGGAGGTTGTAAACTCCACCGATGATTTCGTATTCCATTTTCGTTTCCGTTCCCAAACCAGCCCCTTCGGCGGCTTTCACCATCCGCTTCCAGACGTCCTGCAAAATCGTGCGGTTTTTGTGACGAACGTAATAATACACTTCCGCAAAATCGGGAACCACGTTTGGCGCTTCCCCACCTTTCGTGATCACGTAATGAATCCGTGTGTCCGACGGAATGTGTTCACGCATCATGTTGATCATGTAATTCATCGACTCCACACCGTCGAGGGCCGAACGTCCGCGCTCGGGAGAAGCAGCCGCGTGGGCGGCAATGCCCCGAAACCGGAATTTAGCGGTTATATTGGCCAACGAGGTCGAGGGGTCAGCACCGTTCCGGTCGGCGGGGTGCCAGTGTAAAACCACATCCGTGTTGGTGAACATGCCTTCCCGAACCATGTACACTTTTCCCGAACCGCCTTCTTCCGCCGGAGTTCCGTACAGTTGAATGGTGCCGGTTTTACCGGTTTTCTGTAACCAGTTTTTAACCGCAATGGCCGATGCCACCGAACCCGGGCCGAATAGATTGTGCCCGCAGGCATGTCCGGCTTTTTTCGAATCGATCGGTTTGCGTTCGGGGGTTGCATCCTGCGTAATTCCCGGCAGGGCATCGTATTCGGCGAGAATGCCAATGACCGGTTTTCCACTGCCGAACGTTGCGACGAACGCCGTTGGAATACCAGCCACTCCGGCTTTCACTGAAAAACCTTCTTTGGTCAATTCCTGCTGCAGCAACGCCGAGCTTTTTTCTTCCTGATACCCCACCTCGGCCCAGTCCCAGATCTGTTTGGAAAGTGTCCCGTAATGGCTTGATTTACCATCCAGTCCCGACAAAACCTCCTGCTGTTCTTTTGTCAACGTCGGTTGCGCCCGGAGTTGGATTGAGAGCAAACCAACGGCCAGAAAGGTAAGTTGATGAAGTGTCATTTTTCGCATACGCAGGAGTTAAAAACCGGTTTGTAGAGGCCGTACCGGTTTTACCCGGCACGGCCATTTCGCTGATGAAGATAGTAATCTATTTTAAAGGTTGGTACAATGCTTTCTTATTATCCACCCGGATCACCAGCCGGCAATCACCCACCTGGCCGCGGGTTTCGTCACAAATTCCGTCGTGGAAGGCATCGAACCGCCGACCGTCGTTGGTTTGGACGACAAATTTCAACTGAAACGTGTCGTTCAGCAACAAACTGGTTGTCGCCACACCTACGGCTGCTGCGGCTTCGCTGGCTTTGATGGAGACTGTTGCGGGCAATGTCGAAAACGTTTTCCACAGTTTATCGGTCGCGACCAGACGACTGGGCAATGGCCCCAGGGCACCGCTCGGATAGAGACAGCCCACGCCATTGCCGCAAGCCGTCATCGAAGCCGCCAGCGCAATTTTGGGGCTGTTAAGACCCACCCAAACCTCGATGGCCTTGACGCCGACACCTTGCCCAAAATCTTCGCCACTCAACTGAAACTCAAACTCGGTGGTTGCCAGGTTGGTAACATCGAAATAGGCTTTGGCCGCATTGACTTTGGCGACTGCAACCGCCCCGGCCGGTGCCAGCGGAATTGGATCCTTGGTCTGGCAAGCGTCCGAAATGACCATCGCGGTCAACAATAAGGTTATATAAACGAGTGATTTCATGTCTTCAAAAAATTTATGGTTTGTGGTTTCCGTATTCGGTTACGGTGGCTAACGCATTCTTGACTAAAGAATTAATACATACCAAAGCTTAGGCACTGGCTCATTGAATGCGTCAGCCACTGTAAACCGTAAACTGAATACCGAAAACAGTCTTACAAATCCCAGAAAACCGGGGTGACGAAATTGTTTTGTGCCGGAGCCGCCGTGTTGGTATTCAGCTCGCGTTGAGAATACGTAAACCGCAACGGGAACGGATTCAGGGGTGAAATCGGCGCCATCAGGGTCGGGATGCCCGTCCGGCGGTAGTCGTTATACGATTCGATGCCGTTGCCGTACAGGGAAATGTATTTTTCGGTCATCACCGCTGTCAGTTTTCCGGCCGCATTGGCGTCTTCGTATTTTTTCACCCGATCATTGACGAAATTGGTCACGGTCGTTGCCGCCATCACCGTTCCCGAATTGCCCGGTGCCTGCACAAAACTGTTGATGCCGTTGAGATTCAGCGTAATCCCGTTTCTGAAATATTCTTTGGCATCGCCCGTCGTTCCAAGCGTCAGGGCGGCTTCGGCCAGAATAAAATTGACCATCGATGCCGTTACGATCGGAAAAATGCCGGCTCCCGAACCGTCGGAGGTCGTCACGACCCGGAAATTCGCCGGATTGTTGACACCGGTATTCGTCAGGAAAACATTTGTGGCTGGCAACCCGCTGATCGTATTGTTGTCGTATAAACCGCCGTACGGATAAATGCCGAAGGTTGCCCGAACGGCATTGTCGGCGGGAGCGCCGGTGGGGTCGCCAGTATATCGACCGCCGTACCCGTTGCTGGTTCGGGTAAAATTCACCCCGGCGTTATTAGTCTGCCGGTAAACGTAATAGCGCAGACGCGGGTCGTCGGTGTTGTAGAGCCGCTCCATAAACCCCTGATCCATCCAGAAATCCTTCGTGGCGCGGTAGTCGCTGATGTGAATCGGGTGGCGGTTTTGGGGCGTTTCGGTTGTTCCGAATTTGAACGTGAAATCCTGCGCATTCGTCAAAATCAACTGGCCACCGGCGATCAGTGCATTGATTTCCTGTTTTACCCGCGCCTGTTCGGCCGGAACCAATCGAATCTGATTCAATAGCTTCAATTTCAGGCTATTGGCGGCCCGAATCCAGCTTAGGCGGTCGCCCTTGTAAAACAAGTCGGCATTACCCGGAGAAACGTAAGGCGTCTTGTTCAGGTCGGTAATGGCCTCGTCGATCATCGAAAAAACCGCCTTATAAATATCGGCACCTTTGTCGAATTTCGGACTCAAATTTCCGTCGCCCTTCGATGCATCCGAAAACGGTACATCGCCCCAAAGATCGACCAGAACGCTGTAGACGTACGCTTTTTCGAGCTTGGCAATGCCCACATACCCCCACTGATTTTTTGCCGACCCTTCCCGGATGATGATTTCAAGGTCGTTCAGCGCTTCCGAATAGATGCCGTTCCAGGGTGTCTGGAAGGTGGAACCCGTCAATTCGAAGCGGCTGGGGCCGTTTTGCGTGGCATGTTGCATGATGACCGTCGCAATCCGGTTGGTTGCTCCTCCGCCGATGTGAACCCCAATGGAAACCTGCGTGGCCGGAAGCAGCAGATCCAGAACCGGTTGAGCGGGCGTATTCGGATCGACGTTGATGTCCAGAAAATCGTTGCAACTGCTGAACGTGAGCGTCAGGAAGATGCCGATGATCAGTTTAAATCTATTTTTCATCGTGAATGTCGTAAATGTTGAAGGAAAATTTCGGATCAGAACGTAAACCGCAGGTTGACGCCGTAGCGTTTGGTGGTCGGAATGGCAACCAGCTCGAAGCCCTGTGCATTTCCCGCACCAAGCGAGTTCACTTCCGGATCGAAGTTCATGTATTTCGGGAAGTTGGGCGCTTTATACCACAGATTTCGGCCGCTCAGCGAAATTGAAGCCGAACCGAAGGGGGTTTTAGCCAGCCAACCCGCCGGAATCTGGTAGGCCAGCGACACTTCACGCAGTCGGAAAACCGTCGCATCGAAAACCCGGAACTCGTCGGCAGTTCCCTGACTTCCGCTGAATGCACCCGTTCCGAAATAGTACTCATTCACCGAAATCGGAATGTTGTTGGGCTGCTTCTTACCGTCGGCTGTCAGAATGGGCATTTTGGTATTCGGATCGCCCAGAACACCCACGGGAACAAGAACTTTGTTACGGTCTTCGTTGTCGCGTGTGATGCCGCGACTCAACATCTCAGCCACCGAAACCGACAGCAAATCACCTCCCTGTTTCCAGTCGAACAACGCACTGAGCGTGACACCTTTATACGTGAACGTGTTGGTGACGCCCATCGTAAACTTCGGATTCGGATTACCAACCGGTCCCTGCCGATCCGCCAGAATGGCTTTTCCGGTGGCTGGGTTGATCAGCAGATTTCCTTCGTCGTCGCGCAGGTAATAGCTTCCGCGAATCAAACCGTAGGGCTGACCCACGATGTGCATGCTACCGATGGTGTTGGTCGCATTCGCCTGACTGTAAAAGAGTTCGGTTGCGCCACCCAGATCCAGCACCAGGTTCCGGTTCCGCGTAAAAGCCGTATAGATGTTCCATTTAAACCCGTTGTTCAGCTTGATGGGCGTGAGGTCCAGGCCGAGTTCGATCCCTTCGTTTTTCACTTTCCCCAGATTGACCACCCGCGTCAGGTAACCCGACGAAGGCGCCACATCGACCGTGAAAATCTGCGATGTACTGATTTTGCGGTAATACGTCAGGTCGATTCCGATGCGGTCTTTCAGGAAACGAAGTTCGGTACCCGCTTCAAATTCCCGGATAAACTCCGGTTTCAGCGTCGCGCTGCCGAGTCGATTGCTGTACGTCATCAGGTTGATGCCATTGAAAGGGGCCAGAATATCGACCGGGCCGGGGTGCGTGAAGGACGGATTGATGTTATAAACCGTCTGGGTCTGGTACGGACTGGCTTCGTTCCCGACCACCGCGTAGCCCAGGCGAATTTTCCCGAATGACAAAACCGCCGGGTTGGTTTTCAGGACTTCCGTAAAGACAAACGAGCCGTTGACCCCCGGATAGAAATAACTGCGGTTTCCTTTCGGCAGTGTCGACGAAATGTCATTGCGGGCCACCACGTTCAAAAATGCGTAGTTGCGGTACGACAACTGGAAATCGCCGAAGAACGCCATAAACCGCTGTTTGATCAGGTTTCCACCAAACGTTTGCTGAATGCGCGTATTGTCTAAGTCGTTGATTCCCGGCACGATAATGCCATCGCCAAACACCAGTTGGCGGTCAGTAAGCCGTTGGTTGACGTTATTACCAACAATGGCTCGCAAACTGAAATCCGGCCCAAAATCCCGCGTGGCCGTGATGAGCAGGTTGCCGTCCAATTCCTGACGGTAAATGTTATCATCGGTGATGTTCCCGTTCGGATAGATTTCGCCGTTTTTTCCATTCACGCTCCGACGGCGGTCGGTATACGCATTAAAACCGGCGGTGTATTGAATGTTCAGCCACGAAAACGGATCGTAACCGAGCGTAAATTTTCCGTAATAGCGATCCACTTTGCTCGTCACCGGGCTGTTGACCACCGACCAGTAGGGGTTGTCGATTCCCACGCGGTCATACACACTGCCGCCCGTTAACGGGTTGGTATTCGGGTAGTTCGTCAGGTCGTAACTGTTGGGCGTCCATGGCAGAATCTCGATGGCCGAGGGGCCGTTCCCGATGCTCGATGTAAGCTGAGGTGAGGTCTGGTCGATGTTGACGTACGTCAGTGAGCCATTGAGGTAAAAACCGTTGTCCAGCTGCGCATTCCCGCCGATGTTGAAACTGGTCCGGTTGATTTTGTTGTACGGAACGATCCCTTTGTTAGCGGTTCTGGAAAAACCGGCGGTCAGACTCGCTTTTTCGTTTCCTCCCGAAACACTGAAGGCATTTTCATACACAAAACCAGGCTCGTAGAAATTCTCGTAGTTCTGCTGCCCAAACGGTTCGTATTTCACTTTTTTGTTCGCCAGTTCCGGGAAAACCGTCGGCAACCGAACGCCAAGCGGATGGAAGATCGAGTCGATCTGGGAGTAAGGCGCTCCCCAGGTTCCGAAAACGCCGTAACGCGTATCCCACTCCGTGCCCTGGCCGTAGGTCGTCTGGTATTCAGGCGCTCTGGCGAGTTTTTCGTACGAATAGGAGGTGTTGTACGTAATCTCCAGCCCCTTTTTCGACTTCTTCCGGTTGTTTTTCGTCGTAACAATAATGGCCCCATTAGCCGCCCGCGAACCGTATAGCGCAGCCGCAGCCGCCCCTTTCAACACCGTCATGGACTCGATGTTGTTCGGATCGAGGTCAAAGGCACGGTTGGTAAAACTCGCCCCGCCCTGTTGCCCGCCGTCAGTCAGAAATGAGGAGTTGTCGAACGGGACGCCGTCGACCACGAAAAGCGGCTGGTTGTTGTTCGAAAGTGACGAATTGCCGCGAATCGTGATGTTGGTCGATCCCCCGGCGGCTCCGCCCGATCCCTGCACATTGACACCAGCTACTTTGCCCGACAGCGAACGGAGCGGGTCGGGTTCCGAAATCTGGGCAATCCGGCTGCTGTTGATGGTACTGACTGAATAACCGAGCGCTTTTTTCTCCCGCGCTATGCCGACGGCGGTTACAACAACCTCCGTCAATTGCTTCGTGTCGGCGGCCAATGCGATGTCGATAGTCGTTTGGGAACCGATGGTTACTTCCTGCGTCTGGAAGCCAATGGAGGAGAAGACGAGCGTGGTGGCTCCCGCCGGGACATTGATTTGGTACTCGCCCTGTGCGCCGGAGACGGTTCCGACCTGCTGGTTACCCTTCACTGAAACGGTTACTCCGGGTAAAACCGTCCGTTCTTCGGCGGTGATTACTTTACCCCGTACGGCTTTCTGCTGAGCCTGGCTTAGAAAAGGTAACAGGAGTAGAAATAACGTGAATCGTACACATTTAATCATAAAATTAGAGATGGAATGTGAAAAATAGGTTAGGTATCAAAACAAACTGATTATTTCAAAATAAATGATTTTTCTGGAATATTAAATTCAGATTAAAACATAATTTTTAAAAATCTAAGTTATTTAGAATAATATCACTAAATATTTAAAGCTGTTTTGGGAAAATTGTAAAATCTAATAAATGCAGGAATTAAGATTATTGTATCTGAATTGTACAAAAAATACGTCGGACTTATGACGTATCTAACGTACTGGAAAAGGAGAATGTGAATACTTTTATTTTCGTTTTTAGGCTGATACCGGTATCTTCAATACTGCTAAATGGGTGATCAATGGAAGTTCAGTTGAAGAAATTATTGGAAACCTTCCCGCGTGCAGGTCGGGTCGAATGGATTGGAATTCGACCCGTTCGGAAAGAACCGTTGACGATTGTTGAAGAAGTCGAGGTGTCAGAAAAAGAAGGTATGGTGGGCGACCATTATAGCGGTCGGAGCGGCAACCGGCATGTGACACTCCTGCAGGCGGAACACCTGCCCGTGGTGGCCGGTTTAACCGGGCGATCGTTCATCGACCCGGTTTTACTGCGTAGAAATATAATTGTATCCGGTCTGAATCTGCTGGCGTTAAAAGACCATCAGATTCAGATCGGTGAAGCCGTCATTCTGGAAATTACCGGACTTTGCCATCCCTGTTCACGCATGGAAACGAACCTCGGGCCGGGCGGTTACAACGCCATGCGCGGCCACGGTGGGCTCACGGCGCGGGTGATTCGGGGCGGAATAATTCGATTGAGCGATGCCGTGACGGTTGTATCGACAGCTAAACCGAGACCGAACGATTGACAATGGACCGAAACCGGTCGGGCGTTAATTCCGTAAAATCACGAATTACTTCGTCGGCTCCGACACCGGTCAACTCTTCTGCCGAATCCGTGGTCAATACGCCGATCACGTACGCGCCTGCCGCTTTGGCGGCCCGAATGCCCGTGGTCGAATCTTCAAAAATGACACTTTCAGTCGGCTCAACGCCCAGCAACTGCATCCCTTTCTGATAAATTTCGGGATTCGGTTTGGGATGGGAAACCTTGCTTTCGTCGAGCAAAACGTTGAAATAGGAACGCAGGTTTAAGGCATCCATGACAAAATCAAGGTTTTCGACCGGCGCCGACGTGGCGACAGCGGTCAGAATCCCGGACTTGTGGAGCAGTTGTAGGAAATCGGTCAGCCCCGCGACCGGTTTTATTTCCGGCAAGTACAATTCCCGAAACAGCGCTTCTTTTTCGGCGGCCAACTGCCGGGCTTCGGATGGGGAAAGACTCCGGTCCGGGAACAGGTGAGTCAGAATGTCCTTGTTGTGTTTACCCGAAACATACTGCACAAAATCGGCGTCCGTGAGCGGTTTTCCATTCTGCTCGAAATAGGTACGCCAGGCAATGCGGTGGTGGGGATTGGTATCGACAATCACACCATCCATATCAAATAGTACGGCTTTCATGTTGTAAATGAGTGAATAAGTGGCGGGTCTGCCCGCGCAGTTAGGGAATAAAAACCGCACGATGCCCGCATTCTGTTTTGTTTTTTTTAATCAAATTGTGATTTCGATGCGGTTTTTTTCCGGGTCGAGAACCACACTTTCGTAATAGCCGTCGCCGGTGGTTCGGGGGCCATCCGCTATTTCGTAACCATCTGCTTTCAACCGGTTGGTCAGCGCGTCGACTTGCCGGTGACTACCGACCGAAACCGCAAAGTGAATTAAACCACTTCGCTGAATAAACGGATCGGCTGAATCGGATGGAACGTCAGGTCGGTGCATCAGTTCCAGTTGACAGCCTTCGCCAAAGGAAAGGAAGTAGGACGTAAATTGCTTGGTAGTATTCTGGTAAATCGCGGAAGATTTTGCCCCAAAATACGTTTCGTAAAAGGTTCGCATCCGTTCCAGGTCCTGCGTCCAGATCGCCAGGTGAGCAATCATAAGTTGATCTTTCTTGAAATTCCGGCGCAGATGAGCAGCAACACAACTACTAAGCCAAGGCCGTAATTAAGCCCGTAAGCTTCTGCGACAAAGCCAATGACCGGAGGCCCCGCCAGAAAACCGATAAAACTGAAGGTCGCGAAGGTTGCCAAACCGGTTGCCGCCGGAATGCCCGGAACGCGTAAAGAAGCTGCGTATAAAATCGGAGCCCCCAACGAACAGCCCGCGCCCAGAAGGGCAAAACCGGTCAGCACCACGGCCGGAATCGGAACCGCAATAGCCAGCAACAAACCGGCACCCGCCACCAGACTGCCCACGCTCAGGATTAATCGGGCACCAAACCGGGGAATGAGGGCGTCGCCCATAAACCGCCCGAGCGTCATGGCCAGCGAAAAACAACCGAAACCCAAAGCCGCAATCTGACTCGAAGCTCCCGCTGATTCGTGTAGGTACACCGCACTCCAGTCCAGCGCGGCTCCTTCGCCCATCGCAACCGCTAACCCAATGAGAATCATCATCAATAACAACATATTCGGTCGCACAAAAGCCGCCGACGATTCGGTGGGCGGTTGTGCCGGAATGGCTGCCAGAACAGGGCGGAGGGCAAAAGTCAGCAGCAACAGGATGACCGTCATCCCCAGCATGTGGATCGAGGGCGAAACGTGCAGTGAAATCAAAATACCGGCCAGCAACGAACCGACCATACCGCCCAGACTCCACATACCGTGGCAGGACGACATAATCTGGATGTTGTTTGCCCGTTCGACATCAGCCGCGCTGGTGTTCATGGCCACATTTAGCAACGCAGCACTCAGACCAACGAAGAACAGTCCGACAGCCATGAGGGCGATGTTGGGCGCGTTGATGGGTAGCAAGGTGCTGATACAGAGTAATAAAGCACTCAAAAAACAAGCACGGGCTACGCCAAGCCGGGCAATGATCCAACCGGTCAGGGGATTCATAAGCAGTAATCCGGCGGGCATTGCAAACAAGACCATGCCCAAACCGGCGTCGGTCAGATGCAGTTTGTCCTTCACATAAGGAATATGGGCCACCCAACCACCCAGCAGCAGACTTTCCGTTGTAAAAACCAGACCAACGGCACGAGCCTGTGGGTTCAAAAAGAAATTTTGGAGACTTCCGGTGAGCGTTGGTGCGGAGTGCGGTTTTTCGTCGATGGTAACGTTCATGGTATGCTAAATCTTTACCTGTGGCAAAAATAGGGCGGTTTTCTTAGTTACTTTTTAGTTTAATTACCTTATTTTGGTGCTCTATTGATTTAATTTGTTGGTTCTTGATTAATTAAATGTTAATGGTGCATCTATTTCGGTGAAACGATGAAACCCCAGTTTGAAAAAATAGAACCGGAATTTGGAAGTTCCTTTAAACTGGTTCACCACACGGAACCGGATAGTTGCTGGGTATACTGGCACTATCATCCTGAATATGAGATTGTTTACATTCCGCGTGGCAATGGAAAGCGGCACATTGGCCACCACGTTTCATCGTATGAGGACGGGGAATTAGTATTTCTGGGCCCCAATTTGCCGCACCTGAACTTTGGTCATGGCGTGGTGGGCGAATTTGAGGAAATTGTGGTGCAATTGCGCGAAGATTTTCTCGGCAAGGATTTCCTGCAACAACCGGAGCTGGCCGCTGTCCGGCGGTTGTTCGACCGGGCGCACCAGGGCATGTCGTTTTACGGCGAAACCAAGCAGCGCGTGGGTCAGCAGGTGGCCTCATTGGTGAAATTGCCGCCTTTTGAACGGATGCTGGCGTTACTGACGATTTTTCAGCAACTGGCCGTTTCGACCGAATACCAGATCCTGAATGCAGAAAGCATCAGCCTGGATCTGAATGGGCGGGAGCAGGACCGAATCAACCGGATTTACGGCTTTGTGGAAGCGAATTATGCACAGTCGATTGATATACAGGATGTAGCGTCACTCGCCAACATGACCATTCCGGCTTTCTGTCGGTATTTCAAAAAGATGACCTTGATGACGTTCACGGATTTTGTCAACGAGTTTCGGATCACGCAAGCCCGAAAACTGCTGACCGGCGAGCGCAGTATCAGCGACGTCTGTTACGACAGCGGTTTTAACAACCTCTCGCATTTCAACAAGGTGTTCAAGCAGCGAACAGGGCAGACGCCGGGTATGTATCGCCGGGCGCTGACGGTTTAAGGCTAAATCTACATTTCATGGACATTTCCCAAACCATCAAAGTTGCCGTCGATGCCGTTGTTTTTGGGTACCGAAATCAGACTTTATTTCTCCTTTTGATTCAACGAAAACTGGAACCGTACCGGGGCGGCTGGGCGTTGCCGGGCGGTTTTGTGCTGGACAATGAAAGCCTGGAAGCGGCTGTTATCCGGGAGTTGCACGAAGAAACGAATGTGACGATCAATTATTTGGAACAACTTTACACCTTTGGCCGCCCCGACCGGGACCCCCGGTTTCGGGCTGTTGCCGTGGCCTATTATGCCCTCGTAAAACCGGATGCTTTTGAAATTGCCGCATCCACCGATGCCGATGATGTCCGCTGGTTCGATGTGAACGACTTGCCCGAGCTGGCGTTCGACCACGCGAAAATTATAACACACGCACTGGAACGACTGCGAAATAAACTGACCTACGAGCCAGTTGGCTTTGGTTTACTGACCGAGCGGTTTTTGTTCTCCGATTTCGAAAAACTCTACTCGACGATTCTAAACAAACCCATCGATCGGCGGAATTTTCGAAAAAAAGTAATGAGTTTTGGCATCCTGACTGAACTGGCTGAAAAACGCTCGGATGGGAAAGGGCGTCCGGCGAATTTGTTTCAATTCGATGAGGATCAGTATTTTAAATTGAAGAAACAGGGTTTTTATTTTGAACTTTAACGACCGGTTTTTACCGTTCGCTCAAAGGTGGCAAATTAATGCCGTGCTGATTTGGTAGTGGGCGTTGGAATGTATTTAATTTGCGTAAAAAATACGCAAAATGATTTATCTACACCTTTCTCCCGGCTTTGCACCTTACGGACCATCGATCCCGTTCAAAGCTTTTACCTTCAATGGGGGAGAACCACACCTCAAATTAACGGAAGAACTCACCACAACCGACATACTGATTACCACCCGATTGAACAGTTTTCAGGACGTTGGTCTGTTGCTGGTGGCAACCGATGCCCTGCGCCGGGCCGGGGCTGAACGCATCAGCCTGTTTGTTCCGTATTTTCCCGGTGCGCGTCAGGATCGGGTCATGATTCCGGGCGAACCACTGACCGTGAAGGTTTACGCCGACCTGCTGAATGCGCAGCATTACCACAAAATCACCGTGTTCGATCCGCACTCGGATGTTGCTCCGGCTTTACTGAATTCAGTTCAGGTGATTGACAATCATGCGTTTGTGAGAGAATGCCTGGATCAGATCGGTGATTGTAAACTGATTGCACCGGACGGGGGAGCCCTGAAAAAAATCTACAAGCTGTCGGAAGCGCTGGGCGGAATCGAGGTCGTCGAATGCAGCAAACGGCGGGATGTGAAAACCGGTGACTTATCCGGTTTTTTCGTATCGGGGCCGGATTTGCAAGGTGCTGGCTGCGTCATTGTCGACGACATCTGTGACGGCGGAGCGACCTTCATCGGCCTGGCCGACGAACTGAAGAAACACGGCGCGGGCGACCTGTATCTGATTGTCAGTCACGGCATTTTCAGCAAAGGCATTGAACCACTGGCGGCTCAGTTCAAAAAGGTTTTTACCACCGATTCGATTCGGGAAATCAATCATCCCATCCTTCAACAAATTTCTATTTCAACCTTCTTATCATTCCTGAAGTAATGAACACCCTGCACCTTTCCGACGGTTACAAAGTAGATCACCGTCGGCAATATCCCACCGGAACTGAACTGGTTTACTCCAACTGGACCCCCCGCAAAAGCCGTCTGGAAAATGTCGACAGCGTGGTTTTCTTTGGGTTACAGTACTTTATCAAAAAATACCTGATCGACGATTACAATCAGAATTTCTTTGGTCGCCCGAAAGAAGTGGTCGTGGCCAGCTACAAACGGCGGATTGAAAGTTACCTCGGCCCCGGCGCCATCACGTACGACCATATCGAAAACCTGCATGATCTGGGCTACCTGCCCATCGAAATCAAGGCGGTTCCGGAAGGAACCCGGGTGCCGATGCGGATGCCGATGTTTACCATTAAAAACACCCGACCGGAGGATTTCTGGCTGACCAACTTTCTGGAAACCATTTTGTCCTGCATCCTATGGCTGCCCTGCACAAGTGCGACGACGGCCTTTGAATACCGGAAAATCCTGAACGCTTACGCCGAAAAAACCGGGGGCGATCCGGCTTTCGTGCCCTGGCAGGGTCATGATTTTAGTTTTCGCGGAATGGGCGGGCTGGAAGCGGCTTTGTTGAGCGGAGCGGCTCATTTACTGAGCTTTACGGGAACGGACACCATTCCGGCCATCGATTTTCTGGAGCAGTATTACGGTGCTAACTCCGACCTTGAACTGATTGGCGGCAGCGTTCCGGCGACTGAACACTCGGTCATGTGTATGGGCATGAAGGATGGGGAAATCGAAACATTCCGGCGGCTGATTCAGGACGTTTACCCAAAAGGAGTGGTCAGTATCGTGTCCGACACCTGGGATTTCTGGCAGGTCATTGCGGATTATTTGCCCCGTCTAAAACCGCTCATTCTGGCGCGGGAAGGCAAGGTCGTGATCCGACCCGACAGTGGCGACCCCGTTAAAATCATCTGCGGTGATCCCGATGCAGTGGCCGGAACGCCCGAATTCAAAGGGGCCATCGAGTGTTTGTGGGAGATTTTTGGTGGAAGCACCACTGCCAACGGATTCAACGTCCTCGACCCGCACATCGGCCTGATTTACGGCGACAGCATCAATCTGGAGCGCTGCAAAGCCATTTGCGAAGGCTTGTACCAAAAAGGATTTGCTTCCACCAATGTGGTGCTGGGCATCGGAAGTTATAATTACCAATACGTCACCCGCGACACGTTTGGCTTTGCCGTCAAAGCGACCTATGGCGAAGTAAACGGCGAAGGGCGGGCGATTTTCAAAGATCCCAAAACCGACGACGGCACCAAGAAAAGCGCCAAAGGTCTTATTCGACTGCTAAGCGATGAAACCGGTGCGCTGGTCATGGAAGATCAGGAAACCCGCGAACAGGAAGAAACCGGCCTGCTCGAAACGGTTTTCGCCGACGGTAAGTTGGTCAAAGAACAGACGTTAAGCGAGATTCGGGCGCGGCTGGAAGAGCAGGTCTGAACCGCTGGGCGGCCCCGTGGGATTACGCGGATTAAAACGGTCCGCCGTAGCGGGATTAACAGGATTTAAAAGAAAAATTGCAGAAGGCAATCATAGTTAATCCTTTAATGCTCTAATCTGCATAATCCCACGGGGCCGCCCGGCGGTTCAAAACGATTATTACGGCAACGCAAATGCCACGTAACTATCGCCCTTTTTCGTCCCCAGTTTGGTTCCTCCGCAAGCGATGACGATGTATTGTTTTCCGTTGACTTCGTAGGTACTGGGCGTGGCATATCCAGCAGCCGGAAGCTCTGTTTGCCACAAAACCGCCCCGGTTTTTTTGTCGATTACCCGAAACATGCCGTCTTTACTGGCGGCAATGAATAACAGACCGCTGGCTGTCACCACGGGGCCGCCGTAACTTTCGGCCCCGGTTGGCGGAATGCCTTTGGCAGTCAGCTCTTTCAATTCACCGAAGGGTTTTTGCCAGAGGTGCTCGCCGGTATTGAGGTCGATGGCGGTCAACGTTCCCCAGGGCGGACGAATACCCGGATAGCCTTTATTATCGAGAAATTTAGTATATCCATTGAATTTATAGGGCACGTACCGCTCTTTTGAACCCGGTTTGGCCGCGCTGGCTTCTACTTTTTCATCCCCAAACAGGAAGGCCGTCAACGACTGCTTTTCGATTTCAGTCAGTCGGGTAAAACCGGGCATCATGCCTTTGCCGCTGGTAATCAATTTGCTGACAAAGTCGCGGTCCCGCCGTTGACCAATGTTTACCAGCGACGGATAGCCGCTGGCTGGGTTGCCCTTGCGGTCGGGGCGGTGGCAAACCGCGCAGTTGAGCGTATAGAGCCGTTCGCCGGGACTGAGGTGGGCCAGTTCTTCTTCTTTCGGGGTATCCCGCAGACTGAGCACCCAGGCCATTTCGTTGGCATTCACGTACATAATCCCGTCCGGATCGACGGCTGCACCGCCCCATTCAGCCCCACCGTCCAGGCCCGGATACACCAACGTCGGTGTTTTGCCCAGCGGTTGATACGGTCCCACTTTGGAGCGCCGGAACGTTGCCAGCAGCGAATCCCGGTTTTCGGCGTAAGGGTTCAGGTCCGCTTCGGTAATGGTCTGCCGTGCAAAAGGAGCGGGGCGGGTCGGAACGGGCTGCGTCGGCCAGGTTGGTTCGTCGGGCAGCGACGATTTCGGATACGGCGTTTCGCGAATCGGAAAGAGCGGTTTTCCCGTCACCCGGTCAAAAACAAACACATGGCCGGTTTTGGTGACCTGCGCCACGGCATCGACGAGTTTCCCGTGGCTGCGGATGGTGACGAGATTCGGGGGCGCGGGCAGGTCGCGGTCCCAGATGTCGTGGTGAACAAACTGGTAATGCCAGATGCGTTTGCCGGTTTTGGCGTCCAGCGCCAGCAGGCAGTTGGCAAACAGGTTCTGGCCTTTGCGGTTTCCACCGTAAAAATCGAAAGCCGCCGAACCGGTCGGCACGTACACAATCCCGCGTTTCCGATCGATCGACATGCCCGACCAGCTATTGGCCCCGCCGACATTCTTGTTTTTATAGGTATCCTTCGGCCAGGTGTCGTACCCAAATTCGCCGGGATACGGAATGGTGCGGAACACCCAGGCGATTTTTCCCGTCACCACATCGAATGCCTGAATGTAGCCCGGTGCGGCATCCGACGATTCCGAAAGCCGTAAAGGCATGATTATCAGGTTACCAAAGAGAGTTCCGGGGGTATTTGAAATGGCAAACTTATCGACCGCCGTTGGCCCCAATCCGGCTTTCAGGCTCACTTTTCCATTGGTTCCAAAACCAGGTATCAGAACGCCCGTGCGGGCATCGACGGCACAAAGTGATGATCCGGATGCGAAAAGGATGCGTTTATCGTCGTTGTTACTCCAGTACGTCACTCCGCGTGTCGTGTTGACCCCGCCCCGGTTGCTTTCGGCATACCGCCATTTTTCCTTTCCGGTGGCCGCATCGAGCGCAAACACCTGACTGGTAGCCGTTACGCCGTACAAGGTACCGTCGACAATGATGGCATTGCACTGCACCTGCCCCGAATCTTTGGCGTGATATTCCCACGCAATTTGTAACTTACTGACGTTGGACGCGTTAATCTGGTCGAGTGGCGAATAGTGATTCCGGTCGGGGCCGCCGAGGTATTCGGGCCATTCGCGGGAAATGCCGGCTTGTTTGGGCTCGTCGGTAGATAACCGGGCTGCGATAAATAAGGCCGTCAGTAGCAGGGCGGCAGGAAATACAAAACGTTTCATTCGGTTTAGGAAGTACAAAATTGGGCTGATTGCGATGTGATGACAAAAAAGTCACCCATTGCACGTAATATCGCCCGGAAATATACAACTTCATCCACATTCCTGACGCTTATTCATGAATAATTCACCCATAACCACCTCCATTTTTGACCTGTTCAAGGTTGGCCCGGGGCCGTCGAGTTCCCACACCATTGGTCCGATGAAGGCGGCATTTGACTTTCTGAAACGGTTAGAGCAACTTCCCGAATCGACGATTCAAACCGCCGGTTCCATTCAGGTGTATCTGTACGGATCGCTGAGCGCGACGGGCAGAGGGCACGGTACCGATCGCGCTTTAATTGCCGGACTGTTGGGCTGGCAACCCGAATCGACTGACCCGGCGGCTTTGCTGGCTTTGTTGAAAGATCCAACCGTGACGTATCCGGTGCAGGTTGGTGAACGGGCGTTTCATTTGGGCGTGGAGACTATTCATTTTGAGCGAAAAAAATACGATTCACCGTATGCCAACACCGTAGTTTTCAAGTTGATGGATGGCGAAAATGGGCTTTACGAAGAGGAGTATTATTCGATCGGGGGCGGTTTTATTTTACGAAAAGGAGAGGAGCCCGCCGATCAATCGGCTATTTCGGTGCCTTATCCGTACCAGACCATGAAGGAGTTGAAAGCGCAGTTGAAAATCCATAACCTGACGCTGGAGGAACTGATGCTGGCGAATGAAACCGCATTGACCGGGCGTTCGGTGAAACAAATCAGCAGCCGCATTGACCTGATTCTGGACTTTATGCACAAGGCCGTCCGGCGCGGATTGCGGCATACGGGAACGCTGCCCGGATCGATTAAACTGCGTCGGAAAGCACCCTTATTGTTTCAGCAGGCGCGGGGGCTGGTGCAATCGTCGGACAGTTTTCTGATCTTTTTGAACTCGTATTGCCTGGCGGCTTCGGAAGAAAATGCGGCCGGTGGCATCGTCGTAACCGCCCCAACGTCAGGGGCTTCGGGCGTTATTCCGGGCCTGACGTATCTGGCTAAACACCATTTCCATTACGACAAAGCTACCTTGCGGGCGGGCATGTGGGCGGCAGCGGCCATCGGTTTTCTGGTGAAACACAACGCCAGCATTTCGGGAGCTGAAATGGGGTGTATGGGCGAAATCGGAACGGCGTCGGCGATGGGGGCGGCTTTTCTAACCTATTGTGCGGGAAAGCCGATCGAAGCCGTGGAAGCGGCCGCCGAAATCGGCATCGAACATCACCTCGGCATGACCTGCGATCCAATCGGTGGTTACGTCCAGATTCCATGCATAGAACGCAACGCGATGGGGGCCGTAAAAGCCTACAATGCTTTTTTGCTGGCGACTGCCGGAACGCCCGCCAATCAGAAAATTTCGCTCGATGCCGTCATTAAAGTCATGAAAGCCACCGGGCGCGATATGTCCACAAAATACAAGGAAACTTCGGAAGCTGGGTTGGCACTGAGTGCGACGGAGTGTTAGCCGTTGCCTGGTTTTCGCAGGCGGATGCGGAAAACCGGATCTGGTGTTTATGGATATCCATATGCAGGGCGGGCTGGCGATTCGGGTTATCGAGGAGGAGAAACTGACCACGCCCATTAAGTATGTAATTCAGGCATGTAAGGCCATTAGTATCGACTATTGATTGAAACCGCATTACGGAAACCATTCACACGTATTCGGCCGGAAAAGGACGGTTCGATCTTCAACCCAAAGCCCGGCTGGAAGTGTTCGTCAGAGGGGACCGCATCGCCGATTTGAAGGAGTGGCTGGGGTAAATGATGGCAAGTGGAAACCGTTTGGCTACAGCGGAAATTTATCCGGTAGCTTAAAAAACAAAACCCGGCTAAAAACCGGGCCTGTCCTACTACCATCTCTATTAATTTTTTAACCGGAGGGTTCTTAGGCCTCCTGTATGTTCAGTCTCCTTTTTAAGGCAGGAAGTTGCATCCGTTTCAAAAAAAAGTGCGTTTTAAACCCTATAGCGTTGGATTGGGCCAAAAATCACCCTGATCCAAAGGTAATTTTAATTTCTAATTAATCTCCATTTTGAACAGAATGCAGCTAGCATTCAGCACCGAAAAAGCCGGATTCTGCACCCGAAAATCCCGACCTGGCAACAATTTTTTTTCGTTCGGCCTCAGGCATGACAACCTTTGTAACCTGCCAATGCAACGCAGGCTAGGGCATAGAAACCAAGCACTTTACCACGCGCATTCGCGCCATCTTCCGGCAGATCGACAGCCCGTTTCAGTAGCAGGTGGGCCACACGACCGGCGATCTGGTTGTTGACCCGACAAATCCCATCCGGCTCGCTTAATCATCAACAGAATAGTGGTGCTGGCTACATCATGAAGATGAGCAAGGTGAACAGCGACGATGTGAAAGGCGACGCCAACTAACCCAAACGACCGGTTTTTTCAGGCGAACGGCAAGGCGAATTTCCGCCGTGCCGTTCGTGTTTAGACCTTTCTAAAAAAGGCGCTGGTTTTGAATTTACCAAAACAAAAGTTGTAACATCGGGTGTTACATAAGGAGATTCTTTATTAAACGTGTTATGGCCACTATCTACACCCCCAAACAGCAACGCATACTCTTAATTGTCAGTCTGATCATCATTGCCGGTTTTATCCTGGTTGGGCTGCGTCAATACACCATTGCCCTATTAGGTTCCGGTATTATTTACGTCATTTTCCGTCCATGGTTTACGAATCTGGTGCATAAACGAAAGTGGAACCGCTTGCTCGTCACCATTTTACTGATTCTGTTTTCGATACTGGTCATCATCATGCCGTTTCTGGCACTCAGTTTATTGCTGATCAATCGAATTCAATATTACAGCCAGCATACGGATCAGATTCTGCAATTAATCGACAAACTGGAAAAGGCGACCGGGATACAGCTCACCAATCAGGCCAACATTAAAAATCTGTTGCAACAAAGCGCCGGTTTTGCCAGCCGTCAGTTTCCGTCGCTGCTGAGTGGCACACTGGACGTTATTATTTCGCTGGGTTTGTTGTACGTCGGCCTTTATTTCATCTTCATGGATGAAGAAAAGTTTCTGAAAGGATTGCGAAAATACCTGCCATTTGAAAACGATACCCTCAACGAATTGGGTGAAGACTTGAAAAACATGGTGAATGCCAACGTGTTAGGTCAAGCTCTGGTGTCACTGGTTCAGTCCGTCCTGACCGGTTTGACACTCTGGATTTTTGGCGTGCCGGATGCGGCTTTCTGGGGAACAGTGGCTTTCTTTTTTGCCTTCATCCCGATTCTTGGAACCCCGCTGGTGTGGGGACCAGCGGGAATTTTGATGATTTCGCAAGGCAATACGGGCAATGGAATTGGTATTCTGGTCGTAGGAGCGGTGGTGATCATCAATGTCGATAACCTGCTACGGGTCATGCTGGCCCGACAAATGGGCGATGTTCACCCGTTTGTTACCCTGACGGGAATTGTGCTGGGCGTTCCGGTTTTTGGCATTTTAGGATTGGTCATCGGACCACTTTTGCTGGCCTATTTCATGGTTTTGTTCAAAGTATTTGAACGCCAAAACCGAAGACTACGCCTGGAAAGGACTAAAGAGGAAGAAGTCATTGAGGAAAAAACCAGTCGGGATACCAAACGCTGATTGAAATGAAAACCGGGTCACCGGTTTTCATTTTTCATTTCAAACGTAAGTCCAGCTATCCCTTTTTCACGTAATGTAACTCAACCAGGCCGCATTCAAACGCTTTGGTTTCGACAAACTGCCACACATCCGGTTTTGATGTCGGCTGGAACATCGGAATGCCTTTTCCCAAAATGATGGGATGAACAAACACCTGTAGTTCGTCGATCAGCCCGGCTTCGAGCAAAATGGCGTTAATTTGACCTCCACCGATCAGAAAAATATCTTTTCCATCCTGTTGTTTCAACTGTTCGACAAATGACGCAACGTCTTCCGAAACAAACTGCACGTAGGGCGCTTCCGGAGTAGTGGGGTTTCGGGTGAAAACATAATTGGTCTGGTTTTTATACGGGAAATCGTTGAAACCGGCGACCAATTTATACGTGTCGTGGCCCATCAGCGTGGTGTCGATGGTTTCCATAAACGCATTGTACCCGAATTCCCCTTCCGTAAATAACCAGTCGATTTCCCCGTTGGGTCCGGCAATGTAGGCATCAATACTGCTGGCAATGTACAATTTTACCTTTCTCATGAGTGGATTTTTTTTGACAAAAGTAGCGGATTGGCAACGCTGGAAATTGTATAAAAATTACCCGGCGGATTTTCATTCGTCAAAAATGAATGGAGTCTGTAAAGCGCAGGATGGGGAAGGGAAATCCTGAAAAGTTTAGTTTTTCGGTAATGTAAAATAACAGGGTGATGCTGGGTCGACGTGACCGGCCAGAACCTGTTTCCGGTATTCGCCGGGGGTCAGGTTTGCCAGGGATTTAAAGAGGTGATTCAGATGCGCCTGATCGTAAAAATGGTGGTGGTGAGCCAGTTCGGTCAGGGATTGGTGCGGGTTCCGGGCGAGATCGCTTACAATGTTGTTGAACAGGCGAAGATGCAAAAACCGCACCGGCGAAATTCCAATGTGTTTTTTAAAAGCGGCCGTCAACGATTTGGGACTGATGCGAAGGTCATTGGACAGGTCCCGAACCATTCCGTCGTGCCAGGGTTTCTGCTGTAAATAGTCGGCTGCGTAAATGACGTAAGCCGGGACATCTTTGTCCGAGAACCGGTTTTCCAAGAAACGCTCGAGCAAGCAGAGTTTTGCATTGGCATCCGCTATTTCCTGCAATTGATCGTTGAATTCGGGCATGGTCCGGCGAAAAACCGTATGGCCCGAAACAATCTGATTGGTCAGTTCCGATGCCGGAATTCCGGTCAATGATTGCAACGCCCAGGGTTTTAAAAATACCCCGAAGGTTTCATGCCGACCCGATGTGACGGTTCGTTGCGGACGCGTATACAACCCGCTGATCCAGTTTTGTTCATTCTGAATAATGGGTGACTGGTTTTGTTCAATAACCGAAAAGTGGTCGGAGAAATTGAACATGAACTCGTATTGCAAAACGGGCAAACAGAAATCCTCCTGATCAAACCGGTCGGCTGAAATGTACCAGAATTTATTGACAAATAAACGGAGCGATTCGGGTGGATTTCGGACAATGACCTTCATGAATGAACAACACGCTTTCCCTTTCAACGCAGGCAGTTTTCGTTAAGTTTCGGGAAATAAAATCCGGTAGCTGATCGTCTGAAAAAATAATTTTTAAAAAAATGTTTCGCCACCGTTACTTTTTATACCCCCTTACGTCTAAGTGCACTGCTAGCAGGGAATATGGAAAATTATGCGACAATTTTTCAAATCCGGTTATTTTCCTATTCTCCCGAACCATACTGCCATTTCGGTTGCTCCGCGATTATTCCAGGCATAATACGGAATTAAGGTCGTAGGTTTTGCTCCGGCGGATTTCAAAACTACTACGCCACCCAGCAAATCCTTCCGAAGTTCCGGAGAATAAAGTTGATTCGCTGGCGCACGGAGGTTCAGCGCCAGACCGCCGTTGTCGACTCCTTCGGCGCAGTAAACAATCGGCCCGCGTTCAATCGCCACTTTTCCCAGATCGGCTTTTACTTTATCGATTGCGACTACTTCCCGCACCGGCATGGCCAGCGTAAGAGTCACCACGTCACCCGGTTTCCAGGTTCGGTGGAGTTTCAGATAACCGTTTTCCACCGCAACCGCCGTGGCCTGGCCGTTGATCGTCAGTTTAATCGATTGGGGTAGTTGGGTAACATACCGGTATAAATCGCCGGGCATCGGCTGGTTCGTCGCCCAACCCGGAATCCGGATCAGAAGTGGAAAAGCGATCGGCTTTTTGGGCGAAATCGTCATTTTGATAGCCCCATCCCACGGATAATTGGTTTGCTGTTGAACGCTCACCGGCGTTTCATTCATCTTTACTTCCGTCTGGCTGTCGGCAAAGAGGTTGATAAAGAGTTCGTTATTGCGCAACGCGTAGAGATATCCGGGCAGGGAAGGTAAAAACCGGGCGACATTGCTTGGGCAGCAATTGATGCCAAACCAGGGCGAACGCAGGGCCGGTTCCCCATTGCCAAAGTCTTTTTTGCCGTTCGACGACATCGGATTAACGTAGAAAAACTTGTTTCCTTCAATTGAAACGCCCCCCAGAAAACCGTTGTACAACACCCGCTCGAAAACGTCCATGTATTTCGATTCGCCCGTCAGCAAAAACATCCGGTGGTTCCAGAGCAGGTTGGCCGTCGCTGCGCAGGTTTCGGCATAGGCGGCATCGTTGGGCAGCACGTAGGGATCGTCGAAGGCTTCGCCGTTTTCCCGCGCACCGACTCCACCCGTGATGTATTGCTTGCGGGTGGTGGCATCATTCCAGATTTTTAAAACCGCATTCAGGATCGGCTGATCGTGCTGGATGGCCGCCAGATCCGTCATGGCTGCGTACAAATACTGTGCCCGAACGGCGTGGCCAACCGCTTCGGACTGTTGCACAACCGGTTTAAGATCCTGAAAATAAGCAGGCCCCAGATTGTGCGCATCCTGATACAGCGCGCGTTTGTCGGCCCGGCCGCGCATGTCGACGAAGAAACGTGCCAGATCCAGGTAGCGTTTGTCGCCGGTTACGCGGAACAGTTTAACCAGTGCCAGTTCCGTTTCTTCGTGACCCGGAACTACGATCATCTGCCCCGGTTTCGGGCCGATGGTTTTAACCAGATGATTGGCGTTTTTAATGGCAATGTCCAAAAACGTTCGCTTACCGGTGGCCTGGAAATGGGCAATGGCCGCTTCGTATAGATGGCCCACGTTGTACAGTTCGTGGCTGCCATTTTCGAACGAATAGCGCGACGGTCCGGCAATCCAGTCTTTCAAACCCGTACTGTCTTTAAAGATCGTGCGAATGGTGTAGAGATATCCGTCGGGTTCCTGAGCAGCCGCGACGAGGGTAATCAGGCTATCGAGGTAGTGATCCAGCTTGGCATCGTAGTGGTTCTGGAGCGTGTAGGCAGCCCCTTCCATGACTTTATACACATCCGATTCGTCGAATCGAACGCCATTGAACGTTCCTTTTTTCAAGCCACCGGCTACGGCAAAATTGTCGAATTTTCCGTTTTCTTCCAGCTTTTGAAACGCGTGCGGAATAGTCACCTGACGGGCGGCTTCCAGGCGGTTATACCAAAAACCGGGTTGCAATTTCACATTCGAAAGCGGTACGGCTGTGATCGGATAATCCTGCGAAAATACAATTTGAACAGAGAGTCCGGCGGCCAGTAACCAGGTTGAATACTTCATAGTAAGTGGATTGGTTTTCAGTATGCGGTTTTCGGATGGCTGACACTAGCCCAAAATGAATACGTCAGCAAACCGGAATCCGAATACCGAAAACCGTATATGTTTTTACATTTTAACAATACGGCAATCGGTGACATTGACCAGCCAGCCTTCGACTGATGAATAGCCCATTTGTTGGTATAATTTGATAAATGACCGCATTTTGGTCGCATGCTGTTCATCCGTCTCTTCCGTTATAAAATTGACCAGCACCACTTTTCCCGGAAATTGCACCACGCGGTTCGGGCCATTTCGCTGCGGTTTTCCATTATTTCCCACCTTAACCAGAATTCGGCGATTGGCGTCGCCCCGCTGGCCGGGCTGGAAAAGCCGGCCGATTTCAGAATGACTTAAAAGCGTTTGCAATGCCGATTGCATGGCTTCCTGCTCCGTGCTTCGTAAAATGCCCTCGGCTATCATCCGCTGAATGGCTTTCGCAACGTCGTCCGAAGTCTGAATCAGCGAGAGGGCCGTGCCGACTTTTTGCCACCACGCCCGGCTTTTCTCGAAGGCCGTCGTATCAATCGCCCGCTCGATGCGACGGAGTCGAAGCGGCTGCGTTCCTTCCCGATTTGCTAAGTTTACCTGAAAAGGGTCACTTGTTGTTAACCGATCTTTGGACGATTGGGTTACAAAATCGTGGAGCGCATAACTTAATTTTCCTTCTTCCCAACTCGCATTTCCCCGAAGGTCAGTAAGATAGGTATACAACCAGAAATCAATTCCGTTGGCATTTTTATAACCGCCGTCCTTACTTGATGGGGAAAAATCCTGCTTTGCGGCAATGATATAAAGTCGGTCAGTCGGTCGGGTGAATGCCACGTAAACCAGGTTCATACACTCGACGAACGTCCGGTATAGTTCGTCCTGGTACTGGCCCGATAGCGGAGTGTCGTCCAGGTCTTTTTTGACGGTAATCGAAGCGGTTTGCAGGCGTCGGATTTCCTGATGCTCCAGCCCGGGAATCGCCAGTTCGTCGACCTCGCCCAATGGCCATAAGTCGGCCCACATCGTATCGTTGTTGCGCGGTTTGAATGACCAGTCGGCAAAGGGAATGACCACGACGGGATATTCCAGCCCTTTTGATTTGTGAATGGTCTGAATCGTGACCGCATTCTGATCGGTTGGTGCGCTGACCGACACTTTTTCCTGCGCGGTTTCCCAGTAATTCAGGAAATCCGAAAGGTGATTGCTGTATCGACTGCTGTACGTCAGTACTTCATCCATAAACCGAAACAGGTAGGCGCTATCCCGGTCATTGTCAAAGAGTTCGAAATAATCCGCCAGCTTTTCCGATAGTTCATAAATGCTGAGCTGCTGCAAGGCCGTCGGATCAAGCGGTGTTTTGTCAATTTTTGAGATCAACTCGAAAATATCGCCCTCGTCTTCGGCTTTCGCCATTTTGTCCATGAACTCCATCCAGGCCGCGTTCGGCAGATTCGGGTTGACGAGCCGGTGATACAGAAACAGCATGTCGTAGCGCACCATCCGGTTTTCGGGCTGGTGCAGCAGTTGCAATAGTGACACCAGAAACCGCACCCGTTCCGACGACTGGAGCGTGAGCGAATCTTCCGAAGTGAGCGGTATGTTATTGGTTTCCAGGTAGTCGGCAATCCGGCGGGCATTTTTCTTGAACCGGCATAAAACGGCAATGTCGCCGTATTGGTAGCCGTCAGCCACGGCTTTTTGGATAAATTCCAGCGTTTTTTCCACCATTCGGGTATTGAAATCCGGTTCTTCGGTTTCCTCTTTGGCGGCAAACCGATCCGGTTTTTCAATGAAATCAATCTGAACATGACCCGGAATGCCAGCTTTGGCCGGTGCCTGTCGAAACTGTTCATCGAACACTTCCGTCACCTTCTGGAACTCCGTGTCGGCGTAAAAGTCGGCCATGAACCGAAAAAAGCTGTTGTTGAATTCCACGATGGATTCGGCGCTCCGCCAGTTGGTCCCCAGTCGGTCGGGGCGCAGGTGCGGATGTAGACCGGACAACCGCTCGAGGGTCATTTCGCTGGTTTCGTGTGCCGATAACAGCGGATCGAGCTTCCGGCTGTGGAGGGCCACAATCTGATCCATATCGCCCCCGCGAAACCGGTAAATGGCTTGCTTGGCATCGCCCACGGCCAGATTGAACCGCTGGTAGGCCAGATTGTTGTCGATCAGCGGCAACAGGTTGACAAACTGGAGTTTCGACGTATCCTGAAATTCGTCGATCAGAATGTGGTGGAATTTCTCGCCCAGCCGTTCGTAAATAAACGGCACGGGTTCGTCGGTCACTACTTTGACAATCAGGCGGTTGAATTCGGAGATATGAATCCGGTTCTGTTCCCGGAGCAAATCGTCGCACTCCTGTTTGATTTGTTTCAGCAGGGCAACTTTTTGCAAATGCTGTTCAATGGCGCCGAAAGTCCGGTACCGCAGCAATGAATCGGTCCGGATTTGTTCAATCTGGAGGATGTATTCCCGTAAGGAGTCTTTAATGGCCTCAATCTGAAGCTGTTCGGGTGTCAGATTTTTCTTGCCGGAATGCCAGACGTCGTCGTCAATGGCTTTCCGCACGTACGAATTGGGGTCTTCCGGAAAACCGGTCAGCGAAATCCGTTTCCGGAAATATGTGCCAACGCCCTTGTCGCCGTAATAAAAAGCCTTGTCTGGCAAACCGGCTTCCTGAATAAGCTGATAACCGTTGCGGGCCAGTTGTTCGATCCGTTCTTCGATCTCCCGGTTTTTCCTGCGCAGGTTGCGTCGGATCGTTCGGAAATTGTCGGGATTCAGTTCTTTTAGCTTCAGAACGTACTCATAATTCCGATCGCCCAACTGGCCTTTGGAGAATTCGGCGAGGGTGCTGGCCAGCCCGTACCAGCTTTTGCCATCGGAAGCATTGTCGAGATAAAACTCTTCGAGTGCTTCCGATAAATACGGGTGATCTTCCTGCCCAACTTTTTCCAGCAATCGATCAATGGCGGTTTGCAACACGGCATCGGTATCCATTTCTACCTCAAAGCTATACGGCAATTCCAGGTCGTCGGTGAAAGCCGTGACGACGCGCTGGACGAAGCTGTCGATGGTTAGAACCGAAAATGAGGAATAATCGTGAAGAATGGAATGAAACGTCAGCCGTGCCCGGTTTTGGAGCTCTGCCGGTTCAATCGATAACTCGACTGCCAATTCATTTAATTGCGAGTTGAGGTCCCCAGCGGTAATTTTCTGAAGCTGTTCCAGAATCCGGTCCTTCATGTCGCGCGCTGCTGCGTTGGTGAAAGTAACCGCCAGAATGTTCTTAAACTGGTGAGATTCAAACGTTTTTCCGCCTGCGGACCGATCACCCAGCGCCAATTTGAGGTACTCTTTGGTCAGGGTGTACGTCTTCCCCGATCCGGCGGATGAACTGAAAATCTTGAACATACCGGAAAGATAAGAAGATTGGAGTTGTATCGCGGAGTTGAGCGGAGGAGAAAAGAGTTAAGCGAAGAAAAAATAAAATTAACTCCGCTTAACTCCCTTTCCTCCGCTCAACTCCGCGATACAACTCCTTCTAAAAATTCAACCGGACGCCGAGGCCGGATTGCAGGCCGAGGAAGAACGGGGCTGGAATGACTTCAACGTAGCCACCGGTTTCCAGAAAAATGGAGAATGGTTTATTAGGCAAAAAATATTCGACACCCGCTACGCCCGAACCGCCCACCGAGATGGTTTTATCGTAGGCATTGACGTAACTAAACTGATCGGAATAGTAGCGACGGCTGTTCAATTGCCCGCCAAAGCCGAAGTAATAGTGCAGGGTTTCCGATTTTCCGAACGAACCATGCCAGAGATAATGCCCCTGTACGCTGAAACCGACGTTTTTATAGACACCTTTGCGGTAACTGCGTCGGGTGCCGTAAATCCCCCCGTAGGTTCCAAAATTAAGATCGAAGGCGTGGTTTTCGCCAAAATACTTCCGGACGTTAACGCCCGACGGTTCGCCGATGCGGAAGCCGACAGCCCAATTGTTCGTCTGGGCAGCGGCTTTCTGGGCGATTGCCAAGCCAACCAACAAAATGAGTAACAGCGAAAATTTTCTTTTCATAGGATGGATCAGTACTTATACGGTTGTGGTTAGCCGGTTTGCGAATGTTTTGAGCGTAGCCAGCAATTGTTCATTTTCCGACTCCGTACCAACGGTAATCCGCAGACAGCCGTCGCAGAGCTTGACCCGATGCCGGTCGCGAACAATGATTTGCTGGTCAATCAGAAAGTCGAAAACCGCTTTGGGATCTTCAAATTTTACCAGAATGAAATTAGCATCTGAGGGATAAACGTGCTGAACCAGCGGTAAATTGAGCAGATTTGCAATTAATTCTTTCCGGTTGGCCAGAATCCGGGCCACCATCGTGTCTTTCGACGGTACGTTATCGAGCGCTTTCAGCAACAGGTGCTGCGTCGGACCACTGATGTTGTAAGGCGGTTTTATCTTATTGAGCACGTTGATCAGCTCTTCGGATGCAAAACACATGCCCGACCGCAGGGCCGCGAGCCCCCAGGCTTTGGAGAACGTCTGGAGAACAACCAGGTTGGGATACTGATCCAACAGACTTGTAAACGACTGTGTATCCGCAAAATCGATGTACGCTTCATCGACCACCACTAAGCCGTTGAAGTTGGCCAGCAGCGTTTTAATGTCGCGCGAGTCGATCAAATTACCTGTCGGGTTGTTGGGCGAACAGACGAACAGCAGTTTGGTACGGGGCTGAATGGCCGATAAAACCGCCGGAACGTCTACCTGAAAATCCGGTGTCAATGGGATTTTGATCAGGGTAACATCGTTGATGGCTGCGCTAACCTCGTACATCCCGTAGGTCGGGGGCAGAATCAGAATCGAATCCTGACCCGGGGTACAGGTTGCCCGAACGAGTAGGTCGATGGGCTCGTCGGAGCCATTGCCGAGAAAAATCTGTCCTGGCCGAACGCCCTTGATCGGTGCCAGTTTTGCTTTGATCGCCAGTTGGTGCGGATCGGGATAGCGGTTATAGTGTTCCTCCGAAGCTACATCGTCAACCTTCGATCCGTCGAGCGTCGATCCGAATGCATTTTCGTTGGCATCCAGAAAAATGCCCTCTTTTCCGGTGTATTCGTCGCGGGCGGAAGAGTAGGGCGTCAGTGTCTGAATGTGGGGGCGGAGTACGGTATTGAGGTCAAACATACAAGCAAAAACTTAGGAAATTGACTGCAACGAAATGACCTGCAAACCCGAAATGTCGGCGAAGTCAATCGTGTTATTTGTTAAAATCGGTAAATCGTGCAACAACGCCGTTGCGGCAATGATTGAGTCGCCCAATGAACGTTTGAGTTGTTGGCGTAGCCGGATGGCTTCATTAATGATTTTATCAGTAAGGGCAACGGGAGAGACAATCTGGAAGAATTCTTCAAACTTTTCTTTGTCGTTCACATAGAGTTTATGGAAACCCAATCTCTCAATTTTGCTTATGACTGGCACCCGAAGAATCTGCTGATTAACTCCCAGATAATCACGAAGGTAACCGAATTCTGGTTGAATCGAGTAGATTATAATATTGGTATCAACAATCATTTCTCTCGTCCGGGTAAAGGTCGATCTTCACGAATTTCACGTTGCCATTCGGATGGGTCGCCGTACTTTTCGGCAATGTCCGTTTTGGCTAAGTCATCTAAAGCATCTTTCAACGAACGTCTCGTGCTGCCTTTTTTCTCTAATACCCGGCCATTTAATTTGGGGAGTAGTGATAACAGAATAGCCTCATCTTCCGGTGAATCGATTTCAATCAGCAGTTGGCTCATGATTTTCCTATTTTAAAGCAATGTAACAAATCTGTCACGAACTTCATTCCAGACTCGCTAACCGCAGGCTAACCGCGTGGCGGTGCGCCAACAGAGATTCAGCTTCGGCCATTGCTTCAATTGTGGGGCCCAGCACTTTAATTCCGTCGGACGAAATGTGCTGAACGGTAATTTTTTTGACAAAGCTATCCAGCGACACCCCACTGTAGGCACGGGCAAAACCGTTGGTTGGCAGGGTGTGGTTCGTTCCCGATGCGTAATCTCCGGCGGATTCGGGCGTATAATTCCCGAGGAAAATGGAACCCGCGTTTGTGATTCGTTCGGCTACTTCTTCAGCCTTGTCAACGCTGAGAATCAAGTGCTCGGCAGCATATTGATTCAGTAAATCGATAGCATCGTCCTGATTTTCAACCAGAATGGCTTTGCTGTGTTCAATGGCCTGAGCGGCCAGATCGCGCCGGGGTAACCGTTCCAGTTGTGTCACTAAGGCCAGATTGACCGTAGTTACCACCTTCTTGCTCGTTGAAACCAGCAGCACCTGGCTGTCGGCGCCGTGTTCGGCCTGGGACAGCAAATCGGCGGCCACGAAAGCGGGTACGGCGGTTTCGTCCGCGTAAACCGCTACCTCCGACGGTCCGGCGGGCATATCGATCGCAATTCCTTCTTTCGCGACCAGCATTTTAGCCGCCGTTACGTACTGATTTCCCGGTCCAAAAATCTTGTAAACCTTAGGAATGGACGCCGTTCCGTACGCCATAGCCGCAATCGCCTGCGCTCCGCCAACGCGGAACAGTTTGGTAACGCCCACGAGTTGAGCGGCATACCGAATGGCCGGGTGGTCGCTGGGGGTGCAGAGGATAATTTCCCGACAGCCTGCCAGTTGGGCTGGAATACCCAGCATTAAAACCGTGCTGAACAGGGGTGCCGTTCCGCCCGGAATATAGAGTCCGACTTTTTCGATACCGACGCTTCGACGCCAGCACACAACGCCCGGCATGGTTTCGATCTTTTCAACCGGTTGCCGTTGCGCTTCGTGAAATTTCCGGATGTTTTGATACGCCTGCTGAATAGCGGTTTTTAATTCTTCGGAAAGCTGGCTTTCGGCGGCAGCCAGGTCGTCATGCTGAACCGGTATGCCCGAATACGGTATCTTGTCAAATTTCTCGGAAAGCTCCGCCAAAGCCTGATCACCCCGGGTTCGAACCTGTTCGAGAATGGGAGCCACGGCTTTTTCAATTGTTTCGGTAGATTGAACCGGACGGGCCAGCAACGCGGGCCAGGTGGCCCGGGGCGGAAAAGAAAGGATTTTCATCAGGAGAAGTAAGAGGAGAGACAAGAGAGGTTAGACAAAAAACGAGCTATCAAGTCTCTTCTCTCTTGTCTAACGTCTCATCACTCAATAATCAATAAATCATTTTTTCAATCGGGATCACCAGAATGCCTTCGGCTCCGGCGGAACGAATGGCTTCGATGTTTTCCCAGAAATCGTTTTCGTTGATCACCGAATGAACGGAACTCCAGCCTGCGGTTGCCAGTGGCATCACGCTCGGGCTTTTCATGCCCGGTAGCAACGAGGTAATTTGCTCCAGGGCTTCATTCGGGGCGTTGAGAACGATGTATTTATTGTTTTTGGCGGCCTGAACAGCTTTGATCCGGAACAACAATTTGTCGAGCAAACGCTGTTTTTCGGCATCCAGCGTGGTTCGGGCAATCAAAATAGCTTCGGAGCGGAAAATGACTTCCACTTCTTTTAATCCGTTGCTCAGCAAGGTGCTACCCGAACTGACGATGTCGCAGATCGCTTCGGCCAGGCCGATTCCCGGCGCGATTTCAACCGAACCGCTGATTTGGTGAATTTCGGCCGAAACGTTGTGATAGGTCAAATAGTCGCCCAGAATCCGCGGGTACGAAGTCGCAATGCTTTTCCCGTCCAGGTCCTGAATGCCATTCCAGTCGGTTCCGCGGGGAATCGCCAGCGATAACCGGCACTTGGAAAAACCCAGTCGATGAACGGTTTCGACCTGATGGGTGGATTCAACCGCCACATTTTCGCCCACAATACCCAGATCAGCCACGCCGTCTTCGACGTAGCCCGGAATATCATCGTCGCGTAGAAAAAGAAACTCGGCGGGGAAATTCGATGAAACGGATTTCAACTTGCCGGTGCCGTAATCGAAGCGGATACCGCACTCTTTGAACAACTGGTACGAATCCTCGCTCAGTCGACCGGATTTTTGTAAAGCAATACGAAGGATAGAAGACACTTTGATTCAGGTCTGAATTTGAAGCGCAAAGGTACAAAAAAACTACCCAAGTCACTGTCGTTGCCCATAGACAAGTTCAAATGCCGCCAAAAAAACCGGTTCCTTTCGAGAACCGGTTTTTACAAGCGTAGCGGTTTTCGTTACAGAAAGTGTTCGGCGTCGTAAATTTTCTGGTTGATAGACGCCGACGTAACGGTGTAATTAAACCCTTTCTGAACGGAAAAGGCACCGATCTCGCCCTTCCGATTCAGCGCAATAAAACCTACCTGGAAGTCTTTGGCTCTCGCCCGGTCGCGATTAACAATTCGCTCGATGGCCCGGCGGCAGGCTTCTTTCGGACTCAGGCCCTGACGCATGAATTCGACGACCAGGTGCGAGCCACACATGCGAATGACTTCTTCGCCCTGCCCCGAACAGGTGACGGCTCCTACTTCATTATCGACGTACAGACCCGCCCCGATGATGGGCGAATCGCCGACGCGTCCCCGCATTTTAAAACCCATTCCGCTGGTGGTGCACATCCCCGAGAGGTTACCAGCCGCGTCAAGGGCAATTGTGCCCATCGTGTCGTGGTTAAGCGTACCATCGTCGAGTTTGTTAGGTGCAAAAGCACTTTTATCTTTCCCCGGTTTTTGATTTTCAATATTGATGACCGGTTTGTACTCCGATTTTTCCAGCCATTTCCGGTAGGCTTTCTGGGCACCGGCCGAAAGTTTGCCGGATTCAAGCGGAAAACCGTTGGCCACCGCAAACTTTTGCGCTCCTTCGCCCACCAGCATGACGTGGGGCGTGGTTTCCATCACTTTCCGGGCCACCGAAACCGGGTGTTTGATTCGTTCCAGAAAGGCTACCGACCCGCAGTTAAACCGATCGTCCATGATGCAGGAATCGAGCGTTACGCGCCCGTCCCGATCCGGGTTTCCGCCCAGACCAACGCAGCAGTTGATGTTGTTTTCGATGGCAATACCGGCTTTTTCCACCGCGTCGATGGCTTTCCCGCCTTGTTGCAGGATTGGCCAGGCTCCACTGTTGGCAATGGTGCCACTATCCCAGGTCGAAACAACGATGGGTTTTCCGGCGATGTGATTTTCTGAGAAATCGGCAAAACTGAAAAAGGGTAATGAAAATGTACTTAACCGGAGAAACGAACGCCTACTTTTCATGCAATTGGGGAGAGTCAGTTAAACTAAAATGAAGTGCAATTTACCAGCAAATCGGTTAACAAACAGATAAAAGTCTGCTTTACAACGTATTATAATACGTAAATACATCGATCAAAGCCTGCCGGTTTTTCAGATCCGGTTTTTTTTCTTTTAAATAGGCGCTGATCTGATCCTCTTTGTCCTGCATGGCCGACAGCAACCCTTTCCGGCCGGGTGAAAACTTTGCGAGCTTTTTGCCATCGCCGGTGTACCAAATGGCTTCCTTGATCAGTTCGGTGTCTTTTGTGCCCACGCTCAGGGCTGGATTGTAAGTAGGTTTTTTAACGTAAATCTGGTGGCGGATCAAAAGTTTCAGTTTGCCGTCGTTCAGTTGTTCAAAAAAGCCCCGCACATCCACCGGAGCCCCCACTTCAGTAGCGTTGATGAAGGTCATCGTTTCGCCATTGCGTTCCATTTTAAAAAGCTTTGCCCGTTCACCACTGATCGCTTTGACGGTTTTGGTGTCCATCAGAAATTCGAGATCATTGGCCGTAATGTTGTAGCGAACCGGCGTATCCGGGATTTCCAGAATCGGTTTGCTGCCCGGTTTGGCAATGTTCTGATAAAAAACTACCGTCGTTTTGGCAAAAGTCGTGTCCAGATACGGATAACCGAGGATTTTTCCTTCCGGCCCGGCCATGGTGTAAATCGGGGTTACGTCATAATTCGACATCTTTAAATACGCCCCCTGATTGAGCAGATCGCGGGTAACATTGGGGATTGTTTGGCCTTTGGCCGTCAGACCAGAAACCAATAGGGAGAGGAGGAAGCCGTAACGGGCAGCGAGTTTGTTCATGAAGATTTGCTAACATAGGTTTGGTATTGCAATGATAAAGGAATACCGCAAAACTTGCAATCGGGAGCCTGGGGTAGTTATTGCTACTACAATTCGGCAAGAGAGTGATTTAAAACCGCTGCCGAAACCGGGCCGGTGTAACGCCCTGTTTTTTGCGGAATGCCTGAACAAAATACGAAACGTTCTCAAAACCAGCCTGTTCGCTGATGAGTGTAATGCTGCCTTCGGTGCGAGTGAGTAAATCACAGGCGTAACGAATCCGTAAATCGGTCACAAATTGCGTGAGCGTCTGACCCGTCTGTGATTTAAAATACCGGCAAAACGCGGCCGGATTCATGTTGGCTAATTCGGCAATTTCGGGCAGCGAAACCGGGGCTTCCACCCGTTGCATCAGGTGACCAACTACCCGGCTCAGTCGTTCGCTTTGCCGGGTCAACTGGGGGTTCGGAACGTAGCCGGGCGAAATGGGTACGACGGCTTCGGAGCGGGCCACCTGGTCGAGAATGTGCAGCAACGCCGTCAATTGGGCCAAACCGTCTTTTTCGACCAGCTCCTGAAGCTGTTCGGCGATCGAGGCCCGGAGCGGATCCCGTAGTTGCAAACCGACTCCTGCGCGGTTAAGAAGTCGTTGAATGGGTTTCGTTTCGGGTAGTTCCCAGAAAGGTTCACCCGCAAAATTGGGCGTAAACCGCACGACAATGGCTTCCGCCGGCCGTTCGTTTTCGGCATCCGGATACACCGCGTCATTCTTCCAGTAATGCGGCAGATTGGACCCCAGCAGGATAATCTCGCCCCCCGAAAACCGTTCGATGTTGTGCCCGATAAACCGCATTCCGGCGCTGGAAACGACGTAATTCAATTCAATCTCGGGATGAAAATGCCAGGGGTTCGTAAAGTAAGGAAGACATTCGTGCCGGAGGTCGAACGAGCGATGGGGTTGTTGCGGAACCAGAAGTCGGTCGGGGCGCATAGATTATAAATTATTTGCAGTATTTCCTGTAAAAAGGTGAAAGGTGCAAATTTTATTATAAAATTGGCAAAAGATGTGTCAGAATAATGAAAGAAAATAGCGGAATATTTGCAGTATGAACAGTGCATCAATTGTAATAACCGTTTGTCTGGGGTTCGTTAGCCCGGTCATTTCCGCACAAACTGCCAATGTGCTTACTCCCGCCGAACGAAAGGCCGGTTGGGAATTGCTCTTCGACGGCAAAACCACAACCGGCTGGCGGGGTGCCTACGCCGACCAATTTCCCGCCAAAGGCTGGGTGGTTAAAAACGGTGAACTGCGGGGCGAACTCCGCGAAGGTGCCGAATCGGGCGATGCGGGGGATATTGTGACCTTGAAAAAATACCGCAATTTCGAGTTTGCGTTTGATTGGAAATTAGGCAAAGGCGGCAACAGTGGGGTGAAGTATTTCATCGAAGAACGCCAGCCCAAACCCGCCAAAGGTTCGCAGGCGGGATACGAGTACCAGTTGATTGACGATGCCGATTACATTTACAACGACAAACACCTCCCTGCCGATCTGAAAACCGCTTCGATCTACGACGTGGTAGCGGCCAACAAACCCGATGTCACCCTGGGGCAGTGGCACCAATCGCGCATTGTCGTGAACCACAACCGGATCGAACATTGGCTCGACGGCGTAAAAGTGCTGGCCGTTGACCGAACCTCCGCGGCTTTCCGCCAGGGAGTGATGGATAGCAAATTCAAGGATTATCCCGGTTTTGCCCAGATTCCGGAAGGCCATATTCTGCTTCAGGATCATGGCCACAGTGTTTCCTTCCGAAACCTTAAAATTAAACCCATCCCATGAACCGCCGTCATTTCCTGAAAAATAGCGCCGTAGTCGCTACGGCTCTGCCTACGATTGGCTTGCCGACGATCGTTCCGGCTTCGGTATTTGGTAAAAATGCACCTTCGAACCGCATTCCGATCGGCCTGATCGGCACGGGCCGGCAAGGGTATGGTCAGAATTTACAGGGCTCCGAACTTCAGGCGCTTGGCGTCCGAATTCCGGGTCTGCTCGATGTGCCTGATGTTCAGGTTGTAGCGGTTTGTGACGTCGATAGCTGGCGGATGAACCAGGCTAAAACGGCGGTCGAAAAGCACTACGCCAAAAAAACACCCGGCGGAACGTACAAAGGCTGCTCGACCCACCGCGATTTTCGGGAAATCATTGCCCGCAAAGACATCGATGCCGTGATGATTTCGACGCCCGACTATTGGCACGTTCCGATGGGAATTCTGGCCGCCAAAGCAAAAAAGCACATTAGTTGCGAAAAACCGCTTAGCATGAGCGTCCATCAGGGCCGGTCGTTGGTCGACGCCCTGAAGAAATACGGTGTGGTGAATCGTACCGACAGTGAATTTCGCTCGGTTCGTCCACAGAATCATGCCGTTGAACTCGTTCGGAATGGACGAATCGGGAAGTTGCAGAAAATCGACATCTCATTTCCCTCGGACCCGACGCCCGTTCCGCCCCAACCGGATATGCCCGTTCCGAAAGAACTCGATTATGAGTTGTGGCTCGGCCCGATGCCGTATGTTCCCTACACCGACATGCGGGTTCATACGCCGTTTGATTTGACGAAACGCCCGAACTGGATGCGGGTCGACACCTATGCGCAGGGCATGATTGCCAATTGGGGGGCTCATTATTTCGACGTGGCGCAATGGGCCAACAACAGTGAATATTCGGGGCCGGTGGAAGTGGAAGGCAACGGCGAGTTTCCGAAAAGTTTGTGGAACTCGATGATTAATTTTTCAGTGACCTACCGGTATGCCAATGGTGTTGAAATCACCTGCCGGCAAACACCCACCAGCAAACCGGGTATTAAATACACGGGTTCGGAAGGCTGGATTCTGGTCGATAATTACCCGGGCGTGATCACCAGCAGCAACCCCGCCCTGCTGACGTCAAAACCGTCGGGAAGTGAGCTGGATTTGTCGAAAACCCTCTGGGATAAAGCTGATTTTGTAGACGCCATCAAAACCGGTCGCAAAACGCTGGAACCCATCGAAGTGGGCCACCGCACGATTTCGCTCTCCCAGATTGGGTTGATTGCCTGTCAGTTAGGTGAAAAATTGAGCTGGAATCCCGAAAAGGAATTATTCGTAGGTAATAATGCGGCCAATGCCTTGCTGGCGGCCCCATTGGCACGTAAAGAATGGGCGATGTAATCCATGGATCGACGATGAAAAAACGGATTTTTTTCCTGTGGGCGGTTTTGCTGACGGGTCAGTTAATGGCGCAAAAACCGGCAAAAGTGCAGAACGACTTTTTTGTCCTGCATAACGCCATTCGGGGCGATTCGACCTACAAAACCTTCGATCAGCAGGTGGCCTTTATCAAAAGCCTCGGTTTCGACGGTGTGGAGATCAATCAGCTGGATTCCTTTGAGGGGATGAAAGCGGCACTCGATAAACACCGGTTTACCGGTTCGTATTTTTACATCAAAATCGATGTCGATTCACCGACGCTCGACCCGCGCATCGAACCCGACATCCGGGCGCTGAAAGACTCCAAAACCGTACTGGCTCCCTACATTGTCAGTGATAAAAAACGGTTTGCTTCATCGTCCGGAATGGCCGATTCCATCGTCGTGCGCCAGATTCGGCAACTGGCCGACTGGGCAAAATCGGCGAATTTGCAGGTCGCGTTGTATCCACACGTTGGCTTTTATGTCGAACGGGTCGATCACGCGCTGCGGTTGGTCAACCAGATCGACCGACCGAATGTGGGGCTGACGTTTAATCTTTGCCATTGGCTCGCGACTACACCCAAAGCCGACCGGACGGATTGGAAAGGCTTGCTTACCTCGCTGAAACCGCACCTGAAAATGATGACCATCAGCGGAGCCAACAACGTAGATGCCGCAAATCTGGACAATGGGCCCACCGGCATCTGGAACCAGTACATTTTGCCGCTGGGAACCGGCAGTTTCGATACCTACGAACTGGTGCGGTTTGCGGTGCAGGATTTGGCATTCAAGGGCCCGATCGGCGTGCAGTGTTACGCTATGAAAGGAGACAAACCGACCAATCTTCGAAATACAATGGCCGTCTGGAAACACTATAAAACACGTATGGTGAAACGCTGAAGGGCTTTTTCGCATTCATCTTTCTTCTCTATTTACCCGAAATCATGACCTTTACTTCCGAACACCTCGAAACTTACCAGCGAGACGGTTACGTGATCGTTCGCAATCTTTTTACGAAAGCTGAAGTGGAACGGCTTTACGGAGTGGCCGTCGGCGATGCGGTTTTGACCACGAAAACCTACGACCGGGTCGATGCCTCGGGGATGAAAACCCGGCTGGCGCTCTGGTATGCGCTGGACGACAGCCTGTACAGTAAATTTGCCCGTTCGGCGCGGATTCTGCAAGGAGTAGAGCAGATTCTGGGCGGGCGGGCGGCTCATTACCATTCCAAGCTGATGCAGAAAGAACCTCGGACGGGGGGGGCCTGGGAGTGGCACCAGGATTACGGATACTGGTACAAAAACAACGGTTTTCTGTTTCCTGATATGCTTTCGGTGCTGACGGCTTTGACGCCCGCAACCCAGGAGAATGGCTGTCTTCAGATGATCAAAGGATCGCATAAAATGGGTCGGGTCGAACACGGTTTTTCGGGCGAACAGGTGGGGGCGGATCTGGAAAAGGTGAACGAGGCCCTGAAAATTATGCCACTGGAATACCTGGAAATGGAGCCCGGCGACACGGCATTTTTCCACTGCAATACCCTTCATGCTTCGGCAGCTAACCTCTCGGACAAACCCCGCTGGTCGATCATCACGGCATATAACCTGGCCAGCAACAAACCGTATAAGGATGTCCACGAAAGTAGCTATACGCCCATCGATTTTTATGACGGCGACCTGCTGGCGGAAGATGAAGCCGGTATTTCGGAAACGGCGGATTTTCTGGTGAAAAGGTGAGAATGACGATTGACCATCGACGATTGACCATTGAAAGCAGACGATTGACAATGGTCAATGGTCAATCGTCATTCTAGCCAAACTGAAAACCTTACCTCTTAAAAATGATTAAGTTTTTTGCACCTGCCTGGGGAAATACGCTGCCGTTCGACCGGTTTTGTGAGAACGTGAAAGCGGCTGGATACAATGGCGTTGAAATTGCCGTGCCGTTCGATGTGGCTGATAAAAACACCATTCTGGAAAGTCTGGACAAACATGGACTGGCGTTGATCGGGCAGTATTTTCAATCGTTTGAAACGGATCTGGATGAGCACGCCCGAAATTACGAAAAATACCTGCGGCATTTGAGTGCAGCTAAGCCATTATTCATCAATTGCCAGACGGGGAAGGACTTTTTTACGTTTGAACAAAACCGCCGGTTGTTCGAGGTGGCCGACCGGATCTCGGGTGAAACCGGGGTGAAAATCATCCACGAAACCCACCGCGGCAAATCCCTGTTTGCGGCCCACATCACCCGCGATTACCTGCAAAAACTTCCTAATCTCCGGCTGGCGCTCGACATTTCGCACTGGTGTGCGGTGCACGAATCCATGCTTGAGAATCAGGACGATGCCGTCAAACTGGCTATTCGCCACACCGATCACATTCACAGCCGGGTGGGGCATCCCGAAGGACCGCAGGTCAGTGATCCGCGCGCTCCGGAATGGGCACCTTTTCTGGAGGCTCACCTCACCTGGTGGGATCAGGTGGTGGCCACGCATCGGGAGGCTAAAACCGGGTTGACCGTCACAACCGAGTTTGGCCCGGCGCCGTATTTGCACACTTTGCCCTATACCCAAATGCCGGTCGCCAGTCAGTGGGATGTAAATGTGTTCATGCTGAATCTGTTGAAAAACCGGTATTCCGTGGGGTAATGGTTCAGGCAGTCGTTGCCGACGGATCGGCGGTATATACTTTTTTTCGGCCACCAAACCGGTTGTTGATGTAATTTCTGGCCGGAACTTCAACCGAGCGATACGTCAGTGCCGAAACGGCCAGTGTAATGACAATAAATGCCAGCGTAAGCAGCCAGCCGGTGAGCCAATCCGGTTTTGGCGGTTGCCCATACGCGCCGTCCTGTGCGAATTGGTGATACGCATAGGCGTTTCCGAGCAGGAACAGCAACGGTTGGTGAACGAGGTAAATTGAAAACGACCAGTCGCCCAGCCGTTGCAAGGGTTTCGTTCCCAGAAACCGGTCCATAAATGGACTGCCGTACGCAGCCGACAACAGAATGAACGGCAAAAAACTCACGGAAAACACATCCGCCAGGGCAAAATGCATGCAGGTAAAGAGTCCGACGGTTAGAAAAGACAATGTAAAACCGTTCGCCAGCCACGATTTCCCCCAGTTTTCGCGATACCCCTGATACATCAACATGCCGAGGACAAAACCGCACAGGCACCGCAGAAAACCGTATTGAACGGCTGCATTGACGGTATTGTTCAGGGGATCGGGTTTGAAAAAGGGGAGGGCGGCTGGTGCGGGTAAATTCGGAATGATCAGAAACGTCAGAACTAGATAACCGCCGAAACAGGCCAGCACAACGGCGATTCGGCCCAGCGGTTTCAACTGCATAAACGGTTTGACCAGAAACGGAAACAGCATGTACATCCACCATTCCACCGAGATCGACCAGGCGGCATGGGTCCACGAAAACCAGTCGTGCAGGTTCATGGCCTGGAGCAGAAACAGGTTGGTAAGGAATGAATAGAGGTTATTATTAGCCTCCAGCACCGGATTTTTGGGAATGCCAAGCCAGCCTGAAACACCAAAAATGGCAACCGTCGCCAGCAGGGAAACGAAATGCAGCGGATAAACCCGCGCAAATCGGGCAATGGTAAATCGCTTGAATTCAGGACTTTCCACTGAATCCTGAAACCATTTACCGTAAACATGGCACAGCACAAAACCGCTCAGGATGAAGAAGAAATCCACCATCAGATACATCCGGTTAATGAGCCAGGAATCTTCAAATTTTACCAGGAGGTTCCCACCCATTCCCAGCATCAGGTCGGCGTGGTAAATAACCGTGAGCAGGGCGGCAATTCCGCGCAGGGGAGTAAGATTGGCTAAGTACGGAGTTGAGGGTTTCATGCCGGTTTTTAAATGGATTGACAGAAGGAGTAGTAGGTATATGAATAGAAATGCATGCGTTGAATGAGTCGTGTTATTTCAAACCGATGACAATAAATCATTCGTAAAAGATCAGATATGAAAAGATTAACCTATTGATTGATAGTTTCTTATGTTAAGAAATCGAACGAATATACTTTTTCGTCCCGGTCGGTGGTTAAATTTTTGAGCGAATGGTAAGCGTAAGGGACTAAACCATCTTTCCTCGATTTCCGACCGGCAGAAGTCGTGAATGTGTTTATGCTGAATCGGTTGAAAAACCGGTATTGATCAGTACATTTGCAACCCCAAATGCGACGGCTGAATGCAGATAATTGAGGTTGCCCAAAACGCCAGATACCAACGTGAGTTTATTCAGTTTCCGGTCCGACTGTACCGCGATAATCCCAATTGGATACGGCCGCTGGACACCGATGTCGAAGAGGTTTTTGATCCCACCCGTAACAAACGGTTCGAAAACGGCGAGAGTATTCGGTTTTTGCTGATCAACGATCGTCAGGAAACGATTGGGCGCATTGCCGCTTTCATCGACCGCGACATTGCCAATCTCGACAATGACCAACCGACGGGCGGGCTGGGCTTTTTTGAGTGCATCAACGATCGGGCGGCCGCGTTTCTGCTTTTCGATACGGCCAAAAGCTGGCTGCAAAACCGGGGGATGGAAGCGATGGACGGACCCATCAACTTCGGGGATCGCGACCGCTGGTGGGGCTTGCTGGTGGATGGGTTTGACCGGGAGCCGAATTACTGCATGCCGTATACAAAACCGTACTATATTGCCTTTTTCGAGGAATACGGTTTTCAGGATTACTTCAAACAGTTTACGTTCGGAATTCCAACCACCTGGTCGAAACTGGTCAATATGTCGCAGACCGTGAAAGACCGGGCCCAGCGCATCTACGAAAACCCCGACTACAGCTTTCGCACCATCGACAAGCGGCAACTGCCCGCAGCCGCCGAGCAATTCCGGCACATCTACAACGCGGCCTGGGGAGGGCACAGTGGCGTAAAGGAAATGTCGGCTGGTCAGGCGCAACTGTTGATGCAGAAACTGAAACCGGTCATCGACGAAAAGATCATCTACTTTGCTTACTATGGCGAGGAGCCCGTGGCTTTTTTCGTTTGCCTGCCCGAACTCAATCAGGTGTTCAAGCACGTCAACGGCAAACTGGATCTGGTCGGGAAACTGAAGTTTTTGTGGCACATGCTGCGTAAAACCAACCACAAGGCGTTCGGCGTCGTGTTTGGTGTGGCTCCCGCCCACCAGGGAAAAGGGCTCGAAGCGGCCATTGCGCTCCGGATGCCCCACGAAGCCGCCCACAATCCCGCTTTTCAATATACCGAACTGGAAATGAACTGGGTGGGTGATTTTAACCCGATTATGGTGCGGTTTGTCAGCCAGTTGGGTTCAACGATTGTCAAAACCCACGTTACGTACCGCTACCTGTTCGACCGAACCAAACCGTTTAAACGCTGTCCGGTGATCAGCCGAAAGAGGGAAAAGTGATTGCTTTTCGAATTGACCGCATTTTTATTCCGGCCAGACGCAAATTCGTTCCGATTTTGTTCAAAGTGGCTTGCTTATCTGCGTGAAAAACGGATTTCGGCCAGAATTTCGTGGGATTTAGTTCCATTTTAATAGGTCGATGAAGTTACTCCTTTCGTAGATTTGTAAAATTGTCTACGTTTCTCATCACCTAACTAATTCCTACATGCGGAAACTTTTCCTGACTGCCGTGCTGGCCTGGGGTATTGCCCAGGTTGGTTGGTCGCAAGTTACCTTTCCCCGAAATGGCGTATACGATGAACGATCGGGATTGTACGCGTTCACGAATGCCACGATCATTGTCGATTCAAAAACGACCCTCGACGGGGCAACTTTACTCATCCGCAACGGCCGGATCGAAGCCGTCGGAAAAACCGTCAGCATTCCGGCCGGAACCGTTGTTACCGATCTGAAAGGCAAGCGGATTTATCCGTCGCTGGTCGACATCGATTCCGATTACGGCATGCCCGCTCTCCAGCGAAATGCACCCGGCGGTGGTCGCGGGGCTCCGCAGTACGACTCCAATAAAAAAGGCGCGTTCAACTGGAATCAGGCCATTCAGCCGGAAACCGAAGCCAGTGCGGTTTTTAAAGCCAATGTGCCGCAGGCGCTCGAACTTCGGAAACTCGGTTTTGGCGCGGTGGTGACGCACCCGCACGATGGCATTGCGCGCGGCAGTTCGGCGCTGGTCACGCTGGCCGACGACCGCGAAAACCTCGTCATGATTCGGGAGCGGGTTTCGGGACATTATTCGTTCAGCAAAGGAACGTCGACCCAAACCTACCCGAATTCGCCGATGGGGGCCGTGGCTTTGTTGCGGCAAACCTATTACGATGCGGACTGGTACAAAAAAGCCGGTAAAACCGCCGAAGCCAACATCTCGCTTGCTGCCTTCAATCAGTTGCAAAGCCTGCCTTCGGTTTTTGAAGTGCCCGATAAACTGGGCGTTCTGCGGGCCGATAAAATCGGTGAAGAGTTTGGCGTTCAATACATTATCAAAAGCGCAGGTGACGAATACCAGCGGCTCGACGAGGTGAAGGCCACGGGAGCGTCGCTGATTGTGCCGGTCAATTTCCCGCAGGCTTTCGACGTGGAAGACGCCTGGGATGCCGACAATGTGACGCTGGCGGAAATGAAGCACTGGGAAATGGCTCCGGCCAATCCGGCGATGCTGGCCAAATCCGGGATTCCGTTTGCGCTGACGACCGCCAACCTGCGGAACAAAACCGATTTCTGGGCGAACCTCCGCAAAGCCATCGACTACGGTTTGACCGAGCAACAGGCTTTAGCGGCTTTGACGACCACGCCCGCCCAACTTCTTAAAATCGATAACGAAGTGGGCAGTCTGAAAACCGATTTGCTCGCCAATTTTATCATTACCTCCGATAACCTGTTCAGCCCCGATAATGTGATTCTGGAAAACTGGATTCGCGGGAAACAATATGTGTACTCGGACAAAAACACGCCCGATCTGCGCGGAACTTACGCGCTGACGATTGGCGACCGTAGCAATTTGAAATTGACCATCACCGGAAAACCGGGAAAACCGGAGTATCAGGTACTGGTGGACACCGTGAAGGTGACACCAAAAATTTCCGTCGCCAATGACCTGCTGTCGATCCAGCTTCAACTGGACAAAAAACAGCCGGGCGTCGCCACGCCGGGAACGACCCGGCTGACCGGTTATAGGGAGGGTACGAGTCTGAAAGGCGAAGGTGAATTGCCGGACGGAAAAACCGTCAAATGGACGGCGGTTCTTTCACAACCTTTTTCCATGACGGCTACTGCGAAAGGAGACTCGGCAAAGAAAACCGCTCCGGAGTACGGAAAATTGCTGTTCCCGTTTGTCGGCATGGGGAATCTGGAGAAACCGAAAGCACAAACGCTCCTGATTCGGAACGCGACGGTCTGGACCAACGAAAAAGATGGTATTCTTCCAACGACCGATGTGCTGGTGCAAAACGGCAAAATTGCTCAGATTGGTAAAAACCTGACGGCTCCGGCGGGTGCCCAAACCATCGACGGAACCGGTAAACACCTGACCAACGGCATCATCGACGAGCACTCGCACATTGCGCTGTATTCCATCAACGAGGGCGGACAGTCCAGTTCGGCGGAGGTGCGGATGAGCGATGTGGTTAATTCAGAGGATATTAACATTTACCGTCAACTGGCCGGTGGGGTTACGACTTCGCAACTGCTGCACGGTTCGGCCAACTCCATCGGCGGGCAATCGGCGATCGTGAAACTGAAATGGGGCGAATCTCCCCAGGAAATGATGCTGAAAGGGGCTGACGGTTTTATCAAGTTTGCGCTCGGCGAAAACGTCAAACAGTCGAACTGGGGCGATGCGGTCCGGATCCGGTTTCCGCAAACCCGGATGGGCGTGGAGCAGGTCTATTTCGACCATTTCACCCGCGCCCGCGAGTACGACAACGCCTGGAAAGCCTATAACGCTCTAAGTACCAAAGAGAAAGCCAGGGCGGTTCCGCCCCGTCGGGATGTGGAACTGGACGCGCTGGCCGAAATCCTAAACAAAAAGCGGTTTATCACCTGCCACAGCTACGTGCAGTCGGAAATCAATATGCTGATGAAGGTGGCCGATTCGCTGGGTTTCAAAGTGAACACGTTCACGCACATTCTGGAAGGCTACAAAGTGGCCGACAAGATGGCGAAACACGGCGTCGGCGGTTCGACCTTTGCCGACTGGTGGGCCTACAAAATGGAGGTGAAAGACGCCATTCCGTACAATGCCGCCCTGATGGCGCGGGCGGGGGTAACGGTTTCGATCAACTCCGACGACGCCGAAATGGCCCGTCGGCTGAATCAGGAAGCCGCCAAAGCGGTGGAATACGGCGGTATTTCGGAAGAAGATGCCTGGAAAATGGTGACGCTTAACCCGGCGAAACTGCTGCACCTCGACAACAAACTCGGCAGTATCCGTGCGGGCAAGGACGCCGACCTGGTGCTCTGGAACAACAACCCGCTGGCGATCTACGCCCGGCCCGAAAAAACCATCATCGACGGTACGGTTTACTTCGATGCGCAGGACGAAGACCGCAAGCACGACGAACTCCAAAAAGAACGCGCCCGGCTGATTCAGAAGATGTTAACCGCCAAAGCCGGTGGTGCCCAAACCCAACGCCCGACCTTCCGGCGGCAACGGATGTTCCACTGCGAGGACGTGGAAGGCGCGATGGCGGAAGGGGAAGAGAGGCAAGCGGAAAAATAAGGCAACCCCACCCCAACCCCTCCCCCGTAGGGAGGGGCTAAACCAATTCGCTTGTAAAGCCCCTCCCTACGGGGGAGGGGTTGGGGTGGGGTAACTAACTTCTAATAAAAACCATGAAAAAACGAACACTATCCATACTTCTCTTCGCGTCGCTTGGCGGTTTTGCGCAGAATCCGGCCCCGGCGGGGCCGCAGGCGCGGGCCATTGCGCTGACGGGCGCCACCATTCACGTTGGCAACGGGCAGGTGATTTCGAACGGCACCATCGTGTTTGATAAAGGTGTCATTACGGCGGTGGGCAACGGCGAAACGCCGACCAACGGCGCGGAGGTAATTTCGGTGGCCGGGAAACACATTTATCCGGGCCTGATTTCTCCGGCGGCCACGGTCGGTTTGCAGGAATTTGAGTCGGTTCGGGCGACAATCGATTACCAGGAAACCGGTTCGTTTAATCCGAATGTTCGGGCGCTGATTGCGTATAACACGGATTCTGAAATCATTCCGACGATCCGCAACAACGGCTTGCTGATGACGCAGGCCATGCCCGACGGCGGTTTCATCTCGGGCAGCTCCTCGATCATGAACACCGACGGCTGGAACTGGGAAGATGCGGTTTTGAAAGCCGACGACGGTTTGTGGCTGAGCTGGCCGGGCTATTTTGCCCGCAGTTTCGATTACGACACCTTTGCGGTGAGCCTGAAAAAGAACGAGCAGCGGCAGGACGCCATCAACGCCATGATGGCCACTTTCTCGGATGCGCGGGCCTACGCCGACCTGAAAAATCCGGCGCCGAAAAACCTCAAGTTTGAAGCCATGAAGGGCCTGTTCGATGGCTCGAAATGCCTGTACATCCGCGCCAATTACGGCAAGGACATCATTGAAGCGATCAAGTTTGCGAAACAGGCGGGTGTGCGAAAACCGGTGATTGTCGGGGCCGAAGACGCGGGCCGGGTGATCGACTTCCTGAAGGAAAACAGCGTACCGGTGATTCTGGGGCCGATGCACCGGCTGCCCAACTTGCAGGATGAGGACGTGTACCTGCCCTACAAACTGCCGGGTATGTTGCAGAAAGCCGGAGTGCTGGTGAGCCTGAGCTACAACGGCGAATGGTGGCGCACCCGCAACCTGCCCTTCCAGGCCGGAACCGCAGCCGGTTTCAGCGGGATCGATAAGGAAGAAGCCCTGAAAATGATTACGTCGAACACCGCCCGGATCATGGGCATCGACAACGTGGTGGGCACGCTCGAAAAGGGTAAATACGCGACACTGGTGGTCTCGAAAGGGGATTTACTGGACATGCGGACCAACGTGATCGAACACGCGTATATCCAGGGCCGTCACATCAACCTCGACGACAAACACAAACGGTTATTTCACATGTACCGCGAGAAATACGGGCAGCCGGATATTGGAAAGTGATGCTGATTTTGCTTATTATTGGGAGCCCGAAGGATTGGGCTCTTTTTTTTGTAGGCAGGTTTGTGTATTGTATTGCATATGGTAACTACAATTCGATTTGCGAATTGAGCGTTTTGTATTGTTTTTTGGATTTTAATTGTAGTGAGTTGAAAATGAGTTAAGTGTTGATTGCTTTCCGTTGTAGAAATGAAATCATTTGGCTGGATTGACAAAACTTTCGTTTATTTACAAGTTATGTGATATAATAATCGAATACTAACTATGAAATTTGTTCCACGAAATGAACCTGAATATTTTAAAGATTTAAATATAGATGATAAAAATTACCATAAATATTTTAGGCAAATTCGACAAGATCTTATAAAAGAATTTAACAATAAATGCGGTTATTGCGAATGTGATTTAAATCTCACAAGCTTACCTAATATTGATAACTTTTTTCCTAAAAGTAAATTTGGAAAAAATGCTTTTGAATGGGAAAGTTTAATTCTTTGTTGTCAAGTTTGTAATATTCGCAAAGCAAATAATTTTCCGACTGACGATAACGAAAATCCGTTATTAATTAACCCTTCAATTGAAGATCCGAACGAACATATTGGACTCGATGTAAATTCAGGACTACTAACCGGATTTACAGAAAAAGGGAAAGTCACAATCTCAACACTTGGATTAAATCGACCAGAGTTAGTCGAATTAAGAAGAAAGTCCGAAAATGTACAGCAAATTCAATCAATATTCCCAAGTATAAATATTGAAGAGGATAGGAAGACTATTTATCAAGCCTTTAATGAAAATATTAAAAAAATATTAGAAGTAACTAGTAGATTGGAAGATAAATCAGGTGAAGATAAACTTATTGCTTATTTATTATATGCTAATGTGATAACCGCATTAGAAACTTACTTAGCAGATGTTTTCGTAAATACTATTTTCAACAACACCCTGTATTTAAGAAAGTTTGTGGAAACCTATCCCAGATTTAAGGGAAACGAGAATGCACATAAGTTTACGCTTTCTGAGATATTTACTAAGTATAATAAGATTGAGGAAATCGTTACAGATGAAATTATAGGAATTATTTATCATAATCTACAGACCATCAAACCAATGTTTAAAGATACATTTAATGTTGAATTTCCAAAAGACATGAAAAAAATTTTCGTTGCCATTCAAATTCGTCATGACATTGTTCATCGAAACGGAAAGACAAAAATGGACAAGAAAACCAAAGTATTTGCAGAGCACACAATTGGTAAAGCTGAAATTAACGACCTAATATTTGAAACGTCTAAGTTTGTTGTAGAAATTGACAAACAAATGATGAAATTATAATAATGTTACATAATAGGGGTTTTGCATTAGCCGGGCTGAATTGCAAAATTCAAAAATTGGCCTCCAGTTGGATATTCGAAATAACTTCAGCTTTTGTACTTCGAAACCCGCTCGAACGCCAAGACCACATACCATTATACATAATACAATCTCACCATGAGCGATATAAACAAAACTTCAAAGGCAGACATTTTATATGCAACTGTTAAAGCTGGACTTGGGAGCATACCTGTGCTTGGCTCGGCTGCGACAGAGTTATTTGGTTTAGTGGTTACTCCTCCACTTGACAAAAGAAGACAAGAATGGATGAATGAAGTTGCTGAAAAGATAAAATTGTTAGAGCAAAATAATCTAGTTGACTTTTCAAGTTTATCCCAAAACGAACAGTTCATAGACACAATAGTTCAAGCGTCAAGTATTGCTATCAAAACAAGTGAGCAAGAAAAAATTGTAGCCTTAAGAAATGCAGTTATAAATACAGCACTTAACGAAGCACCAGACAAAACAAAAAGTCAAATATTTCTGAATCTCGTAGACTCATTTACTGTTTGGCATTTAACAATATTGACTTTCTTTGACAAACCCAAAACTTGGTTTGAAAAAGCTGGACAGACACCGCCTAATTTAATGATAGGAAATATGTTTAGCGTTCTCAAAACTGCATTTCCTAATTTAGAAGGGCAAGACGAGTTGGTTGACCTAATCTGGAATGATTTGCACGATGCGGGACTTCACAGTACTGGCGGCTTGAAGACAATGATGTCCGGAGACGGAACATTAGCAGAAAGAACTACACGATTAGGCAAAGAGTTTATTCAATTTATTTCTGAAAGTTGAGGCTAAACTCAGGCTTACCACGGATAACCTTGCACTGCCTATACTTGCATCTTCGCGCACAGTTGGGCGTATGAGGGGTATGCGGGAAAGTCGGAGGTGATATTTGAGTTGTTCCCGGAAAACGAGAAAACCCGATTGAGGATCCCCCAAACCAATCTGGAAATTTTCCCCCATCATCCGCATTTCAGCCGGGAGCGGTTTGCCTGGGGTTGGAATCATCTGCTGAAGCATAATTTGAGAGACCTTCTTGAAAACCGTATTGATTCCTGAGGTAACTTCCGGCTTCAACCGGATTTTAACTAAAAGACAGGTATGACCAACGATACCAAAACAACCCTGACGCCCTTCCTGACCGTTACCGATGCCAAAAAGGCGGTCGATTTTTATGTGTCGGCTTTTGGTGCAACGGAAATGGCACGGTATGACCTGCCCCATGATAAAATCTCTGCCAAAATCAGCATCGACGGGGCCTTGTTTTATGTCGCGGATGAAGAACCGGAATTCGGAAATGTAAGCCCGGAGGCAACAGCCGCAAACGCCATCCGGATCATTCTGGAAACGGAACAGGCGGACGATTTATTCGCGAAAGCCCTAAAGCTGGGAGCCACCGGGATTTGCCCCATGACCACGGAAGACGATTGGCGGATTGGCAAACTGAAAGACCCCTTCGGGCACACCTGGGAATTAGGATTCAAGCTGTAGCTTCCTTTGAAATTAGCGGAACGGCTTCACTTTCTTCTTAAATCAGGGCCTTTTCTCCTCTAAATTGATCTACGGATGTCGGGTAGGTTTATATTTGATCCCGATTTTACCGTAATCGATTCCGTATTGATGTCAACCAGCAAACCTGCAGCAGCCTTTTCGAATACCAAACCGCATTACCCCATTCTGGATGGATTACGGGGCGTCGCGGCCCTCACCGTGGTCTGTTTTCACCTGTTTGAAGCTTTTGCCACGAGCCACCTGGATCAAAAAATCAACCACGGTTATCTGGCGGTCGATTTCTTCTTTATCCTGTCCGGTTTTGTGATGGGCTACGCCTACGATGACCGCTGGAAAACGATGACCGTTACTGAATTTGTCACCCGGCGGTTTATTCGATTGCATCCGATGGTCGTGATCGGGGCGGTGATTGGCGCTGTGCTGTTCTATTTTCAGGGTTGCGCGACCTGGGATGTGTCACAAGTATCGGTTCCGAGTTTGCTGGTAGCCACCCTCATCAATGCTTTTCTGATTCCCGCAACCCCCGGTTTTGAAATCCGGGGCGTGGGTGAAATGTTCCCGCTGAATGGCCCAAGCTGGTCGCTGCTGTTTGAATACATTGGCAATCTGGGCTATGCGCTCTTTCTCCGTAAACTGTCGACCAACGCACTCGCGATCGTCGTTTTACTGGCGGGGTTTGGATTAGCGGCCTTTGCCATTTTGGGGCCTTACGGTGATATCTGCGTTGGATTTTCGTTGACCGGCGAAAATATAATCGGCGGTTCGTTGCGGCTTTTATTCGCATTTCCGGCCGGATTGCTGCTGTCCCGCGTATTCAACCCGGTTCCGGTAAAAGGAGCGTTCTGGATCGGCAGTCTGGCGATTGGTATTCTCTCTGCACTTCCGCGGATGGGTGGCAGTGAACATCTGTGGATGAACGGTTTATACGACACCTTCTGTGTGGTTATTCTCTTTCCGGTCCTTATTTACCTGGGTGCTTCCGGAAAAACAACGGACCAGCTGTCTACCCGAATCTGCCGGTTTTTAGGCGATATTTCGTACCCGCTGTACATGGTCCATTACCCCTTTATTTACTGGTATTATGCCTGGGTTAAAAATGAGAATCTCACCTTCCCGCAATCGCTGCCCGGAGCTGTCGCGTTGGTGATGGGTTCAATCCTGTTGGCGTATGGATGCTTGAAATTATACGACGAACCAGTCCGCCGGTTTCTAACGAAACGTCTTTTGCGCGTTTCAAAAACCGTCCGCTGAACGGAAACAGACCGGCAGAGAAGTCGGATGCGACTGAAAAATCGGATAAGCGACATGCAAACGGATTGAGAACCGGGTTACAGCAATAAAACAATCGCAATTTTTTGGAAAGGGACTTGAAAGTTTCAAAATAAAGCCATTACTTTGAAATACAAAGTTCTTTTTGTTTCTCGTGTTCTGGCGATTTCACCGGAGCGGGCAGACTTCGATTGGAACTTGATTCGGACCTTTTAATCGCAAAGAACATGCACAAATCAAACGAACTCAACTCTCCGCTACGACCCGCTGCGCTGACCAAACGCGCCCTGATTGGTGCCGCAATTGGCTTAGTCCTCATTGGTGTTTTTCTGTTGGGCGTTAAAAATCCAGACCCCAACTGGCCGACGTTCTGGATGCTGCGGCCGTTGATCATCGTTCCACTGGCCGGTGCAACCGGGGGAGCGGTTTATTACTTTCTGGACTTTTTGCGCTTCCAGAACGGTTGGAATACCGCCTTGGTAAAAACCGCAAGTCTGCTCATTTTCCTCGTTGGCCTGTGGATGGGCTTCGTGCTGGGGTTGGACGGTACCTTGTGGAATTGATAAGATTCGGTAAAAGCATGGTTGAGGGCGTTCCCTTCAACCATGCCAGACAACTTTTTATTGGCTCCACACCATGTTTCAATCGTCAAAAAAGCTATTAACTATCCTGATCCTCCTGTCGATTCCAATTCCGCTGGCTTTGTGCGACTTTGCTCAAATACAATTGCCGGGTGGATATGTCAGATTTACGCTGCAACTCTTCGGTATTTTACTTTCAGGACCCTTACTCTTGTTATACAGTTTGTTGGTTCATGAGTTTACCACGGTTAAAAAGAAGAAACTTCTCTCGGGAATTGCTTTTCTGGTCGGTTTTTCCTGGACGGGTTATCTCTTTTACCTCCATTTAACCATGCCGGTTGATTAATCCACTAATCGGGAAATAAACGAAATTGTCACTTTCTTTGTCCTGTTATCAAACCGTATAACATGAAACTGACTGTTTTGATTACCCTGTTTATTACCCAGTTGGGAACCTTGCCTCAACCCAAAAAAGAGTCCGTGCTGAACGATTCAGGAGCACCCAAACCGCTTATTAGTCAAAAAGATAAACCGGTCTGGATGTTGACGTATTTCCGCCAGCGGTATCCAACCCGGATTGAGATCGATGCGCAGGGAAAAACCGTGGAGGTGCCGCTGGAAAACCCCATGCTGATTAATAAGTTGCACATTGCCCTGTCGACCGACGGGCGGCATTGGACGCCCCTGAACGATAACAATCCGGTTTGGGAGCACCACATGCGCGATCCGTATGTTCGGCGCGGACCGGACGGGCTTTGGCGGATTCTATCAACCGGTGGGGGAGGCCGGAGCGACCGGGAGAAAGTCGGGCCGAGTTGTCTGTACGTGACCTCGAAGGATCTGATTCACTGGCAGGAGGAAGGTCAGTTGCCCTTGATGAAAGACGCCCGGGATGAGTCCGGCGCTTTGGCCCGGAATATCTGGGCGCCCGAATGGTTTTACGATGCCAAAACCGGTGAGTATGTCCTGTTCTGGTCATCGTCCTACAAAGATGCGGGCTGGAAAGAGAGTCGGCTCTGGTTCAGCCGAACCCGCGACTGGAAAACGTTCACCCCGGCCAAAGTTTTGTTCAATCCGCCGTATTCCGTCATCGACGGCACTTTGCTGGAACACAAGGGAACCTATTACCTCTTTCACAAGGAAGAAGAGTTTGGGGCAAAAACCGGTGAAAGGCGCGCCATTCGGGTAGCTACTTCGAAGAGTCTGGAGGGACCTTACACGGTTATTGAGGGCGAAATGAACAAAGGCCAGCTCGTTCCGGTCATCACCGAAGGTCCCACCGTCATGGAAGATCCCCGTAAATCCGGCTGGTTGTTGCTTTACGATTATTGCATGACCAACCGGTTTGGCGTTTCGTCCTCGCCCGATTTGCTCCACTGGAAAGTGGAAGAGGAAGTCAGTTTTCCGTCGGAAGCCCGGCACGGCTGTGTTTCCCGCTTAACCGCAGCGGAAGCGAAGGCATTGGAGGAGGCTTATCCGAATAAAAAATAGTGATTCAGAAGTGCAGTTGTATCGCGGACGATGGCATTATTGGCCGCGTAGCGGACTGATTTTTGTAGCCAATAGGCAAGCGAGAGGAATCCCGTCGCCTATTGACTACAAACTTGCCGTGCCGATGGCACTTCACTAGCTGATAATCAATCAAAAAATTCATAGTTCGCGTTATTGTAACATGATAAGTGATAAGAGAATAACCGAAATCAGTAAGTTCTTAAGCATGGTTTTACGGCACAAACCGGAAAAGATTGGCATTCAACTGGACGAAAATGGCTGGACGGATGTGGCAGATTTACTTGAAAAGTCAAATCGTTTCGGGATACCGTTTGACTTGGAAATGCTAAAACACATCGTTGATACCAATCCGAAACAACGTTTTGCGCTAAATGCAGCACAGGACAAAATCAGGGCGAACCAGGGACATTCGGTACCAATCGAATTGGGATATGCCAGCCAGGAACCACCCGAAATTTTATATCATGGAACCGCTGAAAAATCAGTGCAATCCATTTTGGCAACGGGACTTGAGAAACGGAATCGGCAACATGTTCATTTGAGCAGCGATCTTGAAACCGCGCTCAAAGTTGGGCAACGACATGGAATACCGTTCGTGTTCAAAGTCTTTGCAAAACAGATGTACAATGACAAATTCGAGTTCTATCGGTCAGACAATGGTGTTTGGCTGACCCATGAAGTTCCGGTAAACTATTTGAAACGGAATGAGGAATAAAACCGCCTGATGAAACACGTTTTAATTATTCATGAAGTGGAAGACTACGACGCCTGGAAAGCCATTTTCGACAAGGCGGCCACCATCCGGAAAGAAGCGGGTGAAATCTCGTATCAGGTCTTGAAGTTCGATCAAAACCCGAATAAAATCGTGCATTTTTCGGTCTGGACTTCCCTGGAAAACGCCAGAAATTTTTTTGAATCGCCCCGCCTGGTTCAGATCCGCAAAGAAGCGGGTGTGAAGGCTCCTGAGTTCATTTATCTGGACCAACTGGAACAGGGAATATTATAGCTTTAACTTCCAGCTACCGCTTGCTAACTTCGTCCGGGAAGATTTCGAAATTCGCTCTAAATCGGAAAATGGAAGCAACCCCTTACCAACGAACGCCATGAACGACTATTTATCCAGCGTCATCAAACAGTTCGAGTATTATAAAACGCTCGGCGAAAAGACCTTCCATCAACTCTCGGACGAACAGCTATTCTGGCAATTCAACCCGGAAAGCAACAGCGTCGCGACCATTGTCAAACACCTCTGGGGCAACATGCTATCCCGCTGGACCGATTTTTTGACCTCCGATGGCGAAAAAGAATGGCGACAGCGCGACGCCGAATTTGACAATGATCTCAAAAACCGGGAAGAACTGCTGGCCAAATGGAATGAAGGCTGGCAATGCCTGTTCGACGCCCTGAACTCGCTAACGGAATCGGATCTGACGACGGAAATTTACATCCGAAACATGGGCCATACGGTTTTGGAAGCCATCAACCGGCAACTGGCCCATTATCCCTATCACATCGGGCAAATCGTCTACATCGGCAAAATGGCCTGTGATGATCGCTGGAAATCTTTATCTATTCCGCGAGGAAATTCAACGGCCTACAATGCCGAGAAGTTCTCACAACCGAAACGGAAGGAGCATTTTGCGGATGAGTTTATTGAGAAAAAAGAATGAAAAAGTAGGATTGTTTCGCGGAGGTGAGCGGAGAATGCAGAGGTAAGCAGAGAACAGAATATCTCCGCTTACCTCTGCATTCTCCGCTCACCTCCGCGAAACTAAAAAACCGGGTAGATAGTGGAAATCGAAGAACACGAAGTGAAGGGACAGAAAATGGCGGAAGTTAAATCCGATCAGATTGTGGTAGCAACTGTGGAAGACGGCCTGGATTTACTCGGAAATTTATATTACCAGGGCTTCGATACCATTCTGATTTATGAAAAAAACATCACCCCGGCTTTTTTCGATTTGAGAACCGGTATCGCGGGTGAAATTCTGCAAAAGTTTTCCAATTACCGGGTTCGGCTGGCCATCGTTGGTGATTTTGAATCGTACCAAAGCAAAAGTATCCGGGATTTTATGTTCGAAAGCAACAAAACTGGCCACATCAATTTTGTTCCATCGAAAGCTGAAGCGCTGGATGCACTTTCCCGCTGAATTTCAAGGCCGACCGTTTCCACAGCGCACATGTTACTCGACTAAGGTGTTTTAACGATCAACTTTTAACCATGAGCTATTTTCTCGGCGGTTATTTCCTGCTTAAAATAAAACCATTCGACTGGTCGCCCATCCCGGAGGTGTACACCTGTAGCACCTGCATCAATGACAGTCTGTTGAATACCTGGTCGTATCGCTGGGTGAACGAACGGGTGGACCATTTAAATACGGCGGAGGAATTAGTTGGTTTGAATAGTGCCAATGTGACCGCCATCCGGCACTGGACCGATAAAAAACTGGCGGTAGGGGAAATTGGCTACCCCAATGTGTTTATGGATCTGAATACCGCCCGGGAATACCGGCAAAAATTTTTCCCCCACCTCGATTCCGTTAAATTGCTGGCGATGTATTTCGATGAACCGGCTGCCGAGGCAATCATTCAGGAGTTGAAACCGAAAACCGCAACGATGGGTGAATGTGGTCTGGACCAGATGCTTTCCCGAAAAGTGCCGGAAAACGAGGACAACGATGAAACAACCATCGGTTACGATCTGGTTGGAATTGAAATGGGAGGTAGCTTTCATTCGTTTCACTGCCACGGCATCGGAGTCGAATTGACGGAGAAATTCGGCTTGACCTTGAATCAATTTGGCTTATTTGACTACTGCGCCGATTGGAAACCGGTACTTGATGCGTTTAAAAATGGCGAAATCGGGGTCGAACCTGTGCCGTGGTTCGTGGCAAAAATCAAGCAGATTTTCGTTGAGAATCGGGCCGGATAACGTCTCGTATCCGGCCCGATTCATTACAAATTCATACCGCCCGAAACCTCGATCCGCTGCCCATTGATCCACCGGGCGCCTTCCGTACACAAAAAGGCAACAACTCCGCCAATATCGTCGGGCAAACCGGCTCGACCCAGGGCCGTTACACCGGATACGAACGCATTGACCTGGGCATTATCCCGCACGGAGCCGCCACTAAAATCAGTTTCAATGGCTCCGGGTGCCACGGTATTGACCGCAATGCCGCGCGCGCCCAATTCTTTGGCCAGATAACGGGTCAAGGTTTCAATGGCGCCTTTCATGGAAGCATAAGCCGAGGTCCCTGCCATCGTGAAACGGGCCAAACCGGTCGAAATATTGATGATCCGACCGCCGTCATTCAGCAACGGCAATGACTTTTGGGTCAAAAAATAAACGCCTTTAAAATGAATGTTCATCAACCGGTCAAAGTCGTCTTCGCTCGTTTCAGCGAACGGTTTGTGAAGGCCAATGCCGGCGTTATTGACCAGAAAATCAAAATGATCGGTCTTGAATGTTTCCTTTAAAACCGTTTTCAGTTCGTTCAAAAAACCGTCGAAGCTTTTCACATCGCCGGTATTCAGTTGCAACGTTGCAGCCTTATGACCGGTTTTTTCAATTTCGGCGACGACCGCCATCGCATCATCTTTTTGACTATTATACGTCAGAACGACATCGATTCCTTTTTCGGCCAGACTCAGGGCCATGTTTTTTCCCAGTCCGCGACTACCGCCCGTTACAAGTGCAATTTTAGGTTGAGATTCCATCGTTGTTGATTGGTTAATTCGATGGAACAAAGGTAAATGGCCGACCCACCGGGTAGTTTGCGAACATCAATCCATTGTTTGCGAAATTCAAATCAGCGGTTTAGGCCCGAAAGCTGATCGGCGCAAAGGTCGTCTGTTTTTTAAAGAAATTGGAAAAATGGGCCACCTGCTCAAAACCGAGGCAGTACGCAATCTCCGAAATAGTCCAGTCGGTTTGTTTCAACAGAATCTTGGCTTCCTGAACGATCCGGCTGCTGATGATGTCGGTGGTGGTTTTGCCGGTATTTTCTTTCAGCACTTTATTCAGGTGATTGACGTGAACGGCCAGCCGGTCGGCATAATCTTTGGCCGTTCGGAGGTTGAGTTTCTGGTTGGGCGATTCGATGGGAAACTGGCGTTCGAGCAATTCCACAAACAGCGAAGAAACCCGGGCCGAAGCCGTATGCGTTGGATATAAGGATGTTGCGGGCTGTAATTTCTGGCCGTAGTGAATCAGTTCAAGGACGTAATTCCGCAACAGATCATACTTGAAAGCGTAATCGGAAGACAGTTCTTTGTACATTTTCCGGAAGATGTAATCAATGTCTACGGCGGCTTCGTCGGTCAGCTGGAAAATGGGAACACCGCCGGGTTGAAAAATCGGCAGGTCATCCAATACCACCCCGCTTTTGGAATGAACCAGAAATTCGTCGGTGAAAATGCAGAAATAACCCGACTGGTCATCGTCCTGCGGCAGCCAGTGATACGGGATTTTTGGGGTTGCAAACAGCAGGGCATTTTTCTCGATATCGACCACTTTGTCGGCATATTCGGCTTTGTTGCGACCGCCAATCAGGCTGATTTTGTAATACGCGCGCCGGTTATAGGGCATTTCGTGGGTCGGTTTCTTCCGGTATTTCGCCACCACATCGTGCGTTTTAAATACGTTGAAATGACCGATTTCCTTGCTAATACCTTCGGGAAACAGCGCTGATGTTTCCTGATAGAATTTTTCCAGTGTGGTGATTTCCATAAACCGGTTTGATTTGCGAAATTCAAATGTAAGCAATTTCCATTGAATCCGATCCGGCAACCATTTCGAATCCGTCGGCGTGAATAAAAACCGCACCCGGCTCTTATCTACGCTATACTATTCAAGCAGAAAGGCTTAGTTTTGGCAATTGCTTGGTACCAGCACCTTCCTCTTTTTCAACGACAACTGCCATCATCCCATGAACACGCGTTTTACCCACCGACTTCTTGCATTTATCCTGACCGTATTGCTGTCGCCGTACGCGTTTGCGCAGAGCAAAGCCGACAAAATTGATGCGCTGATGCGCCTATATCACGAAAACCGGCAGTTCAACGGAACGGTTTTGGTGGCGGAGAATGGGAAAGTGATTGTCAAGAAAGGCTACGGACTGGCGAACATGGAATGGAACATCGCCAACACGCCCGACACCAAGTTCCGGCTGGGATCGGTGACAAAGCAGTTTACGGCTTTTCTGATTATGCAACTGGTGGATCAGGGAAAATTGAAGGTCAACGAAAAAGTGACGACCTATTTGCCCGATTATCCGAAAGCAACCGGTGATAAAATCACGATTCACCATCTGCTGACTCACACCTCCGGTATTCCAAATTACACCTCGTTCCCGAAATTTTTCCAAGACGAAAGCCGAAATCCGTATAAGCCTGAGGCATTTGTCAAAAAGTTTGCCGACATGCAGCTTGAATTTGAGCCTGGTTCGAAATTTTCGTACAGCAATTCGGGCTATTTTTTACTAGGCGTGATCATCGAAAAAGTAACCGGAAAACCGTATGCGACGGTATTGCAGGAAGCCATTCTGACTCCGGCTCAACTCAAAGATACCGGTTATGACCTGGCTGGACCGATCATTCCGAAGCGGGCGGCAGCCTACGAACGAAACGGGGGCGGTTTTGTCAATGCGCCCTATATAGACATGACCATTCCGTACGCTGCCGGGTCGCTCTATTCGACGGTGGAAGATCTGTATCGCTGGGATCAGATTTTATATTCCGATAAATTACTGTCAGCCGCTTCCAAAACCGCCCTTTTTACACCATTTCGCGACCATTACGCGTATGGATGGGGAGTTAATAAGGCTAAAATTGGTCAGAGAAAAGACAGTGTGCAACTGGTTTCGCACAGTGGAGGCATCAATGGCTTCAATACGCAGTTTACCCGAATTCCCAAAGAAAAACACACGATTATTCTGTTGAATAATACGGGTGGAACGACGTTGGGAGCCATGCAGGACAACATTCTGAAAATTCTTTACGACCAACCGTACGAAAACCCGAAAAAACCGATTGCGGCTGCTCTTCGGCAAACCATTGCAACTTCGACGCTGGAAAAGGCCATTCAACAGTTTAGGGTGTTGAAAAACGACAAAGCATACGGCTTGAACGAAGACGAAATGAATTCGCTGGGCTACGAGCTGATGCGTGACGGCAAACTGAACGAAGCGCTGGCGGTTTTTAACCTGAATGCCGAATCGTTTCCGAATTCGTCCAATGTCTACGACAGTCGGGGCGAGGCATACATGGCGAAAGGCGACAAGGAATTGTCCATCAAAGATTACAAAAAATCGCTCGAACTGGACCCCCGAAATACCAATGCAGGGGAGATGTTGAAGAAGTTGGGCGAAACCGTGGAAGCCCCCAAAGACGCGACGGTTTCAGTGGAGATGCTGGAAAAATACGTGGGCAAATACGAACTGGCGCCGACATTCAGCATCGAAATTACCCGAACCGATTCGCAGCTCTTTGGTCAGGCAACCGGTCAGGGGAAATTTGAACTTTTTCCCGAAACCGAGACCAAATTTTATTTGAAGGTCGTGCCCGCGAAGGTAACTTTTGTCAGGGACGAAAAAGGCCAGGTTACGCAATTGATTCTGCACCAGAACGGGAGAGACATGCCCGGCAAACGCGTTCCTTAACCGGAAAAGAAAACAGTAGCCTGAAGTGGCTTAAGGAGGTTTACCGTTTATAGTCAACTCGTTGATGACTAGTGAAATAATCTCAACGGTAAATGATAAACTCTAAACTGATCAATATTGAATACGTTGTGGAACTGGCTCTGAAAATTTAAGTTATGATTCGCATTTTTCAACAGGATGAAGCTGCGGTTCGGAAAGTCCGCGATATCGAATCGTTTTCCGATACTGAACGAACCCTTTGGGTAGATTTACAAAATCCGACGCGCGACGAAACCAAGAGCGTGGAGGACAAGTTCGATGTTAATTTTCAGACACAGCAGGAGCAGGCCGAGATCGAGAGCAGTTCGCGGTACATTGAAGAAGATGATTTTCTGATTGCGAACTCCAATTTCATGGTTCCCGACAAGGAGCAGATGTACGTGACGGTTCCGGTCAGTTTTATGCTGAAAGACGACACGTTGTTTACGTACCGAAATGCCGATTTAAAATCGTTTGCCGATACGGTAAAAAGGATCAAATCGCGCCGGTCGATGTTCAACGACGGGGCTCAGATTCTGATCACGATTTTCGAATCCCGCATCGACTACGACGCCGATTTGATCGAGTCGGTTTCACTGGAAATCAAAACCATTAACCGCCAACTGGATCTCGATGCCAACCTGGATCGGGAAATGCTTCTGAAAATCAATGATTACCAGGAGCTTACCATGTCGATTCGCGAAAATGTCGTCGATAAGCAGCGCGTAATTACCTCCATGATCCGCAGCGACGGCTGGTTTACCGACGACGAACAGCAGCGGCTTCGGACGCTGATCAAAGACATCAACTCGCTGATCGACCACACGAATTTCATCTTCGAGCGGCTGGAGTTTCTGCAAAATACCTACCTCGGTTTGATTGATCTGGAGCAAAACCGCATTGTGAAAATCTTCACCGTGGTTTCACTGGTGTTTCTGCCGCCGACCCTGCTGGCGAGCATCTGGGGGATGAACTTTACGAATATGCCCGAATTAAGCTGGAAGCTGGGGTACCCTATCGCGCTGGGTTCCATTGTCCTGTCTTCACTCGTAACCCTGCTGATTTTCAGGCGGAAGAATTGGCTTTGAGTCGACTGTCTGTTAATTAATTTCACTTAGTATGTTACTTTTCGAGGGTTACCGCTTCATAACTGTAGAAACTTTAAAAACAGTCTGATGGAACCCTCCAAATTCTCCTTTCAAAATGTTACCGATCAGGTAATGGCGTTTGCCACCCTGTACGGTTTTAAAATTTTACTGGCAATTGTCATTCTGATTGTTGGCCTCTGGCTGGTCAATCAGCTGGTCAAAATGCTGTCGACGGTGATGAACAAACGCCAGGTCGACCGGGATGTCCAGCCTTTTTTGCTTTCGCTGGTGGGTGCCATTCTAAAAGTGCTGGTGCTACTCAGTGTTGCCAGTACGCTCGGTGTCGAAACAACCTCGTTTGTGGCCATCATTGGGGCCGCCGGATTGGCCGTTGGGCTGGCGTTGCAGGGAAGCCTGGCCAATTTTGCCGGTGGGGTTCTCATTCTAACCTTTAAACCGTTTCGGGTGGGCGACCTGATTTCGGCCCAGGGCTTTACCGGAAATGTAGAAGCGATTCATATTTTCAACACCATTCTGGTGACCCTCGATAACCGCACAATTATTTTGCCCAATGGCTCCTTGTCCACTTCGCCGATTACCAACATTTCCGGCAAGGGAACGATCCGGGTCGATATGGTTTTTGCCGCCGGTAATACCAACGATGTCGATGAGGTGAAGGCGTCGATCAGGCATGTGGTCGATGCCTGCCCGTATGCGTTGAAAAACCGGGATCATGATGTTCTTGTCACCAAACTAACCGAACTGGCGTTTCATTTCGACGTGCGGGTCTGGACCAACAGCGCGACGTATTGGGAAACGTATTATTTTGTGCATGAAGGAATCGCCCGGCAGTTTGCCAAAGATGGCGTCAAAGGGCCGGAGCCAACAGTGACAGTTATGGGCGATTTCAGCTCGGTCGGGCGAGTGAATTGAGGTGAAGATGAGTTATTTCGCGGAGCTAAGCGGAGTTTGCAAAGATGAGCAAAGATTATTTAAAATTTCTCCGCTCAACTCTGCCGTTCTCCGCTTGGCTCCGCGAAATAACTCCGTTTTATTTTACCAAAACCCGACTCAAAACCGGCCAGTGATCGGAAACGAACACATTTCCTTTCAGGATCGGCAGATAGTCATGCCGCTTCACTTCCACATTCGGGCCGACGAAAATAAAGTCGATCACCAAGCCGCTTTGACGGGTCTGAAAGTTATTGAACGTGCTGTTGCCGCCGGTGTGCGGACTCTCCGAAAGCTTCTCGGAGTTGCTGAGTTGGAAAGTCGGGTCGCTTGTCAGAGTCTTGATGGCAGGAGATACATCAGGCGTGTTGAAATCGCCGGTCAGAATCACCGGCAACTCATCTGACAGTTCTTTAATCTTCTGAATGAGCAGTTTCGCACTGTTTTGACGGGCGGTTTCGCCGATGTGGTCGAAATGCGTATTGATGACCATAACCTGGCTATCATTCCGTTTGTCCTTAAAAATACCGTAGGTGGCCACGCGAGGAAGAGCCGCATCCCAGGATTTGCTACCGGGCACATCGGGCGTTTCCGAAAGCCAGAACGTGCCTTGTTTTATGACCTCAAATTTTTGCTTGTTGTAGAAAATTGGTGAGAATTCGCCCTGCGTTTTGCCGTCGTCCCGACCTACACCAATCCAGCCATAATTGGGTAATTGGTCCTGTAAATCAGCAATCTGTCCGGCCAGCGCTTCCTGTAATCCGGCAAAATCCACCTGGTAACTTGTAAATACACCGGCCGCTATTTCCTTCCGGTTTGGCCAGGCATTCAAACCGTCCTGCGGATTGTTGTAACGAATATTAAACGAGAGGACATTCAACGGAAACTGCGAAACTGGCTGAGCCGAAAGTTCGGAAACAAACGTTAACACAATTGCGATAAATAAACGCCATTTCATGCAGGTGGATTCGATTTGGTCACGACGAAATAAGCCTAAGCCAATCTGAAAACCAACCCAATTGGGTTATTTTTCGAAAACCGCTCATTTTGGTTAGGTTGTTCGAATACCACGGTTATTGAAGTTGCCGCTTTGCCCTTTGTAAGATCCTGGGTCAGGATTTCTGTTTGGGGATAATTGCATAATAAATCAGAAAACCGATGGCCGTTGTAACCGAAACGATGCCATAAGGCAAACTCGAATCGTAAGATCCCGGCACAAAAGCCACCAGAATCAGCCCCAGCCCAAAAAACAGCAGGATCAATCCCCATTTCAGGTTGTCGGTCGGCAAACTTTCTTCATCTTCCAGTTGTCGCAGACTTTCTTCGTTCCATTGCCCCAACTCCATCAGCCGGCGACGCAGCAGGTATTTGGTAAATGGCTTCATGATCAGGTAAATACCGAAAGCAATGGCTAAGGTGACATACGCCCCCTGCACCCCGTATTGATCGTGCATATTTTTTAAGATTTTTGCCATTAGACACTTCTGCAACCTGAAAGGTTGCAATTTGACGATTGACGATTGACGATGGTCGGCGGTTGACGATTGACGGCGGTCAATGGTCAATAGTCACCTTGCAACATTTAATTCTCTCCCATTGTCTAATGCGGAAATGAACGACGAAGAGGTTTTGGTCCGCCGGATCGTGCAAGGCGATGTTCGCGCCTATCAGACGTTGGTGGAACGCTACCAGCGACTGGTGTTGCACATGGTTGGCCGGATCATTCGTCAGCCGGAAGACATCGAGGATGTTTGTCAGGAAGTGTTCATTAAAGTTTATAAACATTTGCCGGATTACCAGTTTGGTTCGAAGTTATCGACCTGGATTGCATCGATTGCGTACCGAACGGCGATTAATCACAGTAAAAAAATAAGCCGGGGACCGGTAAGCGGTTTTCCAGAAACATGGGCTTCAGAGCCGGAAGATGCGAATCTGGTAAATCCCGAAGAAATGCTGATGCACCAGGACTGGAAGGCGTTTCTACATGCACAGATTGCCAAACTGCCGATTCAGTACCGGACGATTCTGACGTTGTATCATCTGGAAGAACTGTCATACGAAGAAATTGGACAGGTGACCTCTTTGCCGGAAGGTACCGTCAAAAATTACCTGTTTCGGGCGAGAAGGTTGTTGAAAGAAGCCTTGCAACGGTATAAAAACAGCGAACAATGGCGATGAACGACATAAGCGACGACGACTTACAGGAGTGGTTGGATGCTTCTAACCGATCAAATCGAAAACCGGGTAAGTCAGAACCGGAGGACGAAGCGGTTCGGCTTTACCAGCAGCTATATGATGAACTTTCAGTGGAGCCAGTGGTTGGATTGAGCTACGGTTTTTCGGTTTCAGTTGTCCGACAAATTCAGGTCAAAGAAACCTGTCGCCGGGAGCGGCAGGCATACATTTGGGTAGGATTGTGTCTGTTTCTGATGTTGATCGTAGTGTTAAGTATACAGGCTGTTTATCGGGTCAATGGACTGATAGAAACTCTTCGGGCGCTCGATGATATCAAATTTCCAGTCTTGTTCATCAGTGCACTATTGAGCTTAATCCAATGGGCGGATCGTCGGTTTGTGAAGCGAAAATTGAGTTCTAAACTTCCATAATCCATGCATTTTCTGCGATTTTTATCAAGCGATCTGGTCGTTTGGGCGTTCCGGTTTTGGTTCAGACACTTCGGAGTAATTTCCTTCTGGATGCTGTTTGCGGCTTTGGGCCGGGCCGTTCAGATGCGGTTTTTTGGGCCAATCTCTTCGCCTTTGTCAATCAGTCTGGAAGTTATAGTAGAAGTGGCCCGCATCGTAACGCTTCTGGCTATTATCGGTTGTGGAAGTTTGTCTGCTGGAATCCGGAAAGTGGCTGGGATATACCGATCTAATCGGCAACAATGGTCAGATTTTGGGCGGAAAATGCGGTTGACTCTTCGTCAGTTCTGGCCGGTTTTGTTATGGAATCTGCTGGTATTCAGCTTGATCGCGTTCGGTTTTAATCGGGTCAATGGTCTCCTGGCGGATCATTCGGCGGTTCTGCCTTTCCTGAAAAAGACCGGTGTGATGCAGGCATCAGCTACTTCAATGCCCATTGTCTTTTTTCTTAAAAACCTGACGGTGATTCCGTTTACGCTGGTTTTTGACTACACGCTGGTACGCTGGTTAGTGGACAAGCGAGGTGTTACAAACGCGTACCTGCAGACCGGAGCCTAACTAATCGAATCAATCTCCAACATTTATTCCGTAAACCGCTTTGCATAGTATCCAATCTGGAATACTCACTATGCAAACGATTCTTTCCTCCGAAACGGGGGCGCGTTCACAAAACGTCCTTCCGGAAAAACGTAGTATTACCCTGACGATCAATGGTTTGGTTCACAAACTGGAACTCGCTCCCTGGACAACCTTACTTGATGCGTTGCGCGAATACCTGCAACTGACCGGCACCAAAAAAGGGTGCGATCACGGCCAGTGTGGCGCCTGTACGGTGCTGGTCGATGGCAAACGGATCAACTCCTGCCTGACGCTCGCCGTCATGAAAGAAGGTTCTGAAATTACCACGATCGAAGGGTTGGCGAACGAAAACGGACTTCATCCGCTGCAAACTGCCTTTATCGAGCACGATGCCTATCAGTGCGGCTATTGCACGCCCGGCCAAATTTGCTCAGCCATTGGCATGATCAACGAAGGACATGCCAAGACACTCCAGGACATCCGCGAACTGATGAGTGGTAACATCTGCCGGTGCGGAGCCTATTCGAACATCGTCGATGCCCTTCAGGAGGTCATGAAAATCGATTCCAACGAAACCGTATGAACAATTTTTCCTATTCTCGACCCGAAGATCTCAACTCGGCACTTGGTGAATTAACCAAACGCGAAGGAGCGAAATTCATTGCAGGTGGCACCAACCTGCTCGATTTGATGAAAGAGAATATCGAGCGCCCCAGCCATTTGATCGATATTAACCACCTGGGTTTGAACACCATCGAAGCCACGGCAGACGGCGGTCTTCGATTGGGGGCTTTGGTCACCAACGCCGATACGGCTTACCACGAAAATGTTGTAACCCACTATCCGTTGTTATCTCAGGCCATTCTGGCAGGTGCTTCAGCGCAGCTTCGTAACATGGCAACCAATGGCGGAAATCTGTTTCAGCGCACCCGCTGCTATTATTTTTACGACCTGGCAACGCCCTGCAACAAACGGGAACCGGGGTCGGGATGCGGGGCGCTGCGGGGATATAACCGCATTCATGCAATTTTGGGCACCAGTGATCAGAATTCCGAAACGGCTTGTATTGCAACGCATCCGTCGGACATGTGCGTCGCCCTGGCCGCACTCGAAGCAGTGGTTCGGGTAACGGGTCCGGCGGGTGAGCGAATAATACCGTTTGCCGATTTCCACCGGTTACCCGGCAATGAACCCTGGCGCGACAATACCATCAATCCCGGGGAACTGGTGACGGCCATCGATCTGCCACCGAAAGGATTTTCGACGAACTTCGCTTACATCAAATTGCGGGACCGAACTTCCTATGCGTTTGCATTGGTATCGGTTGCGGTGGCATTGGAGATCGAAAATAACCGGATTTTGGATGCCCGGGTTGCCCTTGGCGGAGTTGCGCACAAACCCTGGCGCAAACCCGAGGTGGAAGCAACGCTGATCGGCCAACCGGTTTCGGAAGCCAATTTTCAGGCAGTGGCGGAAGCTTTGATCGACGGGGCAAAAGGATACGGTCACAATACTTTTAAAATTGAACTGGCCAAACGCGCCATCGTCCGGGCGTTGCAACAAGCCGCTAAACTTGAACCAACCGCATGACAAAATACGTCGGAAAACCCATTAGCCGCGTTGATGGAGTGGCAAAAGTAACTGGTAAGGCCAAATACGCAGCGGAATTCAAATCCCCCGACTTGCTGTACGGCTGGGTTATTTCCAGTGATATTGCGAAAGGAGCGATTACGCATATTCATACCGCCGATGCCCTGCAAGTGCCGGGGGTGGTACAGGTATTTACCCACGAAAACCGCCCCGGTCTGGCGTGGTTCGATCTGAGTTACAAGGATCAGGATGCTCCGCCGGGATCACCATTCCGGCCATTGCACGATGCTGAGGTGAAGTACAGCGGTCAACCCATTGCGCTGGTGGTAGCCGAGACATTTGAGCTTGCGCGCTACGCAGCCTCGCTGATTCGGGTCGAATACAAAGTGGAGGAACACGCAACCGATCTGCACGCCAATCTGAGTAAAGCCCGGGACCCGAAACTTGGTGTCGCCAGTTTGCTGAAACCGCCCCCACCCAAACCACGCGGAGACTTTGAAAAAGCTTTCAGTGAAGCGCCGGTGCAGGTTTCGGCTAAGTACGTTCATTCCGCCGAACACCACAACCCGATGGAAATGTTTGCGACCACGGTGGTGTACGAAAAGAAGGGCAAATTGACCATTTACGACAAAACGCAGGGCGCTCCGAACAGCCAGTTGTATGTTTCGCAGGTGTTTGGCTTGCCATTTAAAGATGTTCGGGTTATTTCGTCCTACGTGGGGGGCGGTTTTGGTTCGGGATTGCGCCCGCAATACCAGTTGTTTTTAGCGGTTTTAGCAGCCCGGCAACTCAAACGATCGGTGCGGGTTTCCCTGACGCGCCAGCAGATGTTTACGTTCGGGCATCGTCCGGCTACCGTCCAGCATATCTCCCTTGGTGCGTTGAACGATGGCACTCTAACGGCAATTCGGCACGATGCCATTGCCGAAACATCGCAATTTGAAGACTACACCGAAATTGTGGTAAACTGGTCGGGTATGTTGTACCCTGCGCCGAACACAAAATTGTCGTACAAGCTAGTGCCGCTGGATGTGTATACGCCTTTGGACATGCGGGCTCCCGGCGGGGTTACCGGGGTTCCGGCGCTCGAATGTGCCATCGATGAACTGGCCCATCAAGCAGGCATCGATCCGGTTGAACTGCGGCTGAAAAACTATACAGACCGGGATATGAACTCCGATTTGCCGTATTCGAGCAAGGAACTTCGGGAGTGTTTCCGGCAGGGTGCCGAGCGGTTCGGCTGGTCCAACCGCAACCCGACACCCCGTTCGACACGCCGGGGACATACCTTGATTGGCTGGGGAATGGCAACCGGTATCTGGGACGCAACGCAAGGGCCCGCCCGGGCCGAAGCTGTTCTGACAGTTAACGGAAAGCTGCGGGTAAGTAGTGCAACCGCCGACATTGGAACCGGTACGTACACGATCATGACTCAGATTGCTGCCGATACGCTCGGAATGCCGATTGAAGATGTCCTGTTTAAACTGGGTGATAGCGATATGCCGCTGGCACCGATTCAGGGCGGTTCCTGGACGGCGGCTACCGTTGGTTCGGCGGTGAAAGTGGCCTGTGAGGACCTGGGGAAAAAACTGTTTAAAATGGCCCAGAAAATGAAAAATTCGCCGTTTGCCAACGCAAAACCGGATGACATCTTTTTCGCTGACGCGCACATCCGCCTGAAGAATGACCCTGCCATTGCGGTTTCACTTCGGGAGATTGTGGGGCAAAATGGTGGACGCGCAGTGAGCGAAACATCGACTTCGACGCCGGATTTTCTGGAGCAGCGCAAGTATGCCCGGAGTGTCCATTCGGCGGCCTTTGTAGAAGTCGAAGTCGATGAGGATTTTGGAACGGTTCGGGTCACGCGGGCGGTGACTGCCGTTGCGGGCGGACGAATTCTGAATCCAAAAACCGCCCGAAGCCAGATTCTCGGGGGCATGGTGTGGGGCATCAGCAAGGCCCTGGAGGAAGAAAGTGTCCTGGATCATCAGTTTGGGCGGTTTATGAATCATTCGCTGGCAGAATACCACGTTCCGGTCAATGCCGACATTCAGGATCTGGATGTCATTTTTGTCGATGAATCCGACACGATTGTCAATCCGCTGGGGGTAAAAGGACTCGGAGAAATTGGAATCATTGCCATGCCGGCCGCCATTGCCAATGCGGTTTTTCTTGCTACTGGAAAACGGGTTCGGGAGTTGCCCATTACACTGGATAAATTATTGTAAAGTAGTGTTAAACCTTTGCATTCTTCCTGAATCAAAGCAGGGAAATTCTACTTTAACGCTCGCTGGGCCATGAAAACACGACGAATCATTCCGGCTTTTGGGTTGATTATATTTTTTGTACTCACCCTGGTTGTTCCTCAGAAATCGATGGCGCAACCCGGTGTCGATGTGCCGATTGAATCGTTTTATGACGATCTGGCACCCTACGGGCAGTGGGTTCCCAACCAGAATTATGGGCAGGTGTGGATGCCCGATGTTCCAGGCGACTTTCAACCTTATGCTACCAATGGACACTGGGCGGTAACCGAATACGGCAACACCTGGGTCTCGGATTACGATTGGGGCTGGGCCCCCTTTCATTACGGACGCTGGCAGTTTGACGATTACTACGGTCGCTGGATCTGGATTCCGGATTCAGAATGGGGACCGGCCTGGGTGAGCTGGCGTTCCGGTGGCGGTTATTATGGCTGGGCTCCGCTCGGTCCGGGCATGAGCATCAATGTGAACATCAATCTGCCGTTCAATTACTGGACGTTCGTGCCCCAGATTTATTTCACCAGTCCCCGGGTTTACAGTTATTGCGTTCCCCGGACGCGGGTTGTGAATGTATACCACAATACCACAATCATTAACAACGTGTATCGCTACAATAACCGGTCGTATGGCTATGGCCCGCGTCGGGAAGAAATTGAACGATACACCCGCCAACGGGTTCCGGTTTACCGGGCTAATGATGTGGCCCGACGCGGAACCTACGGAGCGCGTGGTGGCTATGATCCGAATCGTTCGGATAATCGGGGAAATTATAACGGAAATGGTGGTTACAACCGAAACAATCGGGGAGATATTGCTGGAAATTATCCAAACTCGAATCGTTCGAACCGAACTGATAACAGCGGTTTTTCGCCAAATCGGGACAATAGTTCAAACCGTCCGGATTTTAACAATCGTCCAAATAGAGACAATTCGAATCGTCCGGATTTTAACAATCGTTCAAACAGTGATAATATGAGTCGTCCGGATTTTAACAATCGTCCAAATGGCGATATCTCAAATCGTCCGGATTTTAATAATCGTTCAAACAGTGATCACTCGAATCGCCCGGATTTCAACAATCGTTCAAATTCGGATAATTCATCAGGCAGTTTTGATCGCCCGGATTTTAACAACCGGAATCGCACCAGTCCAAATGGGTTTGAAACTCCCTCTGAAAACCGTAGCAACCCGGGTTACAATCCCGGTATGAATGATCGCCGGGCCGAAAGCCGGTCGTATCAACAGCCCGACCGCTCGAGCCGGATGGAGCGTTCCTGGAACGGTGGCGGCAATGAAGGCGGTTTTCAGCGGTCGGAACGAAGCCGGGAGCAAGTTCAACCCCGATCGGCAGAGCAGGCACCCCGACACTATCAGGAACGGCAGAATTCGTCCAACCGGGAAGGCGGCTTTGGCCATCGTCGAGGTCCGCAATAACGATTGATACTTTTAAAAACCGGGTGCTGTCTGAGTCATTCAGACAGCACCCGGTTTTGTTTTACCCGATTCTCGACAGAATTTTATAATCGATATAAAACGTTCCGAATGGAATAAAGCACGCCAGAATCACCTTCCAGGTAATTTTTCTGAATTGCCATTTGTGTTCGATTCCGAAACTCAGCGTATTGATCACAAACAGCAGGAATAATAAGCCATGGACGGGGCCAATGGCCCTGACCAGAGTGGGATCGTTATTGGCATATTTTAAAGGTACCGCAATACCAATTAAAACGAGTAACGAAATGCCTTCTAAAAAAGCAATAAGTCGTAATCTTCCGATTTTAGTTGTTAAGAATTTCATTCGTGAAAGGCGCGAAAGTAAGGACGATTTGCCAGTGGAGAAAATGGCCAGGGAATAGCCAGTAAAATAAGAAGTAGGGCCAAGCTAAACCAGATTGTCATCGTTTTAAATTTTTCGTTATCCGATTCTTTCCGTTTGGCAACTGCCGAACCGATTGTAATAAATACAATCGCAATCGTCATCAGTAGAATATGAATGAGACCAAAAAAGAGGAAATCAAATTGCCTGATGGCTTCTTTGAAATGAGCTCGGAAATACGCAACAATCGGGCTGTTAAAATACAAAATATAGCCTATCATCAACTGGATATGGGCAATGGTGGCCGTGGCGTGTCGGATAAAATCAGCCGACTTGTTGAATGTCTTTTTTCGACTCCAGCCTGTTATGCCCAGGTAAATACTGTAGCAGAGGCTGACCAAAACCACCCAACGGAAAACAGAATGAACAGTTAATAAAATAGGGTACATGATCTTGCATTTGATTGATGCAAAGATCAAATACGTCGAAGTCGAACGTTAGGATGGATAAGGCCGTTTCTAGGACTTTTCAATCATTCGCCGAAATTCGGAAGGAGTTTGTTTCTCGTACTTTTTGAACAACCGGGTAAAATAAGAAGAATCATCCAGTCCAACTTCGGAGGCAATTTCGCTGATGGACAATGTGGTTTGACTGAGCAGAACTTTCGATTCAAGCAAAATTGTTTCATCGATCCATTTTGTCGGTGACTTCCCGGTAATGGCTTTAACGGTTTTATTCAGGTGATTGGGGGAGATATTGAGCAGCAAAGCATACTCGGAAACCCGGTGATGGGTACTGATCATCGTAAAGAGGAGCTCCCGGAAACGGTTTGTAATCGCAACGGAAGAACCCGGATTGTCAGAAGATGCGGGTCGATAAACCCGGTTTACTTCACACAACAACGCCAGCAGGTAGGATTGAAGAAGTTCGGAATTCTGAAGACCCGACCGGGAATAATCGAATAAAAGCCGATCGAGTATTTGCTGAATAAATCGGGCTGAATCCAAATCTGGCTGGATCATCGGATTCCCCCAAACGCGTAGAAAATCGAACTCTTTTAACAAACCGTTACCAAATATTCCGACCAGAAAATCCGTATGAAAACCGCATATATATCCTTTGTTTACATCGTTTTCTTGAAATGAAAAAACCTGCCCCGCCGGTACGAACAATAACTCATTCGGATGAATCGTAAACAATTCGCTCCCAATCTTCATGGATGCTTCTCCTTCCGTGATGTATAAACACGAGTGGATGGTGGAGCGGGAAGCGGGTACGGGCCGATGAACATGGCGGTACATTTCTTCCACGCGAACGATAAAGAACTTCCGGATATCTCCTTTCAGAATTGCATTTAACTCGTCAGAAGGCATAAACTTCGTCGTAAATGACGATGAATCATACAACTTTATTTCGCTCAAGGCTTTCCGATTTAAATTGAGATAAAGTATAAATATAAAAGCCGTACCTTGATTTTAAGTACGGCTTTTATATTTATAAATTTTTCCAGAAACGGATTATTTCTTTTTAAATCGGTCAATCATCTTAATTGCCCGATCGATACGAATCTGGCTATTCTTCGCGCCATCGACATAATACATAATGGCGCGTTGATCGCTGGATTTTAGCGCCTGAAAACACCGGTTGCCTTCTTCATCGATGGCCAGCAATTCCTGCAATTCTTCTGGCATTTTGCGTCCATATTCGCTATCGTCTTTCCAAATCGCAGCCTGAATTTTATCGCCCGACCGAATTTTAAGTTGCTGGCGAATGGGCGTTCCGACACTGATGTAAAACGTACCATTTCCTTTGGGCCTTAGTGCACAATGAAATTCGACTTTCCCGTTTAACAGACACATCATCCGAACCGATGTCGTGCTGACGAACAGTTGGGCTACACCATCAGGAACGTCGATAAAATGCATTCCATTTTGATGGACGAACCGATCGATAACAGATTCAAAATGGATGGCATCATTAGGCGCCATAGCTTGGGCGGTTAAAGAACCGGTTCGCTTATTTTTAACCCTAACACCTCGCTCGTCCAGGCTCTGGTCTGGTAGGCTAACTCCGCATTCGTGGCCAGCGATTGGCCGTACGACGGAATCATCTTCTTCAACTTGTTTTGCCAGGCTTCTGAATTGATTTGGTTCGGGAAACAGCGTTTTAGCAAATCCAGCATAATGGAAACGGAAGTAGACGCCCCCGGCGATGCGCCGAGTAATGCGGCAATGGAACCGTCGGCCGCGCAAACGACTTCAGTTCCAAACTCCAGAATACCGCCTTCTTCGGGGTCTTTTTTGATCACCTGAACCCGCTGACCGGCGGTTTCCAGATCCCATTCGTCCATTTTAGCCTCCGGGAAATAATCGCGCAAAGCGGCTAAACGGTCTTCCGGCGATTGACGTACCTGATCGATGAGGTATTTCGTCAGCGGAATATTGTGAATACCGGCGGCCATCATCGGCAGCAGGTTATTGGCTTTGATCGATAAAGGCAAATCCATGAATGAACCGTTTTTCAGGAATTTGGTTGAAAAACCGGCATAAGGACCGAACAAAAGCGCTTTTTTACCGTCGATCATCCGGGTGTCGAGGTGCGGAACCGACATTGGAGGGGAGCCGACGGAAGCTTTTCCGTAGACTTTGGCTTCGTGTCTTTCCACGACTTCCTGATTATTGCAAACCAGCCACTGCCCGCTTACCGGAAAACCGCCAAATCCTTTGCCTTCCGGAATGGCCGCCTTTTCGAGCAGGGGCAAGGAACCGCCCCCCGCACCGATGAAGATAAAGCGGGTTTTTAATTCCCGTTTTTTCCGCGTCGACCAGTTCTTGACGGTAATTTTCCAGGTACCGTCTTCTTCCTGTTCCAGATCCCGGACATCGTGGGCCAGGCGGATTGTGACCCCGTCCATTTTCCGCAGATGATCGAACAGCGCGCGGGTTAAGGCTCCGAAATTGACATCGGTACCAATTTCCATGCGGGTTGCTGCCACTTTTTCGGACGGATCGCGGCCTTCCATGACGAGCGGAATCCACTCGTTCAACTGGGCCGGATCTTCGGAATACAGCATTCCTTTAAAAAGGTGGTGATCATCCAGCGCATCATGCCTTTTTTTGAGGTAATCGACGTTCTTTTCACCCCACACAAAACTCATGTGAGGAATTTCGTTGATGAAGGTTTGGGGAGATGGCGAAATATTTTGCTCGACCAGATAAGCCCAAAACTCTTTGGATACTTCGAACGATTCGGCGATTTTAACGGCTTTCGTGATATCGACTGAACCGTCTTCCCGCTCAGGCGTATAATTCAGCTCGCAAAACGCGGAGTGACCGGTTCCGGCGTTGTTCCAGGCATCCGAACTTTCGGCGGCCAGTACGTCCAGCCGTTCGAAAACTTCAATGGTCAACGATGGATCTAATTCCTTGAGCAACATGCCGAGCGTGGCGCTCATAATTCCGGCACCGATCAAAACAACGTCCGGATCTTTCTGTATAAATCGACTACTTTTTGGCATAATTGAGTAACAAGTATCAACTTATAAAACTATTTTTTTAACCAGCAGATTCATTCTTTTATAGTAACTTCCAGAGAATGTTTGTTGTTATTTAAGGCAATTCTAACTGCTCATTTGCCAAGTCCAATTTATGTTGGAATTTATTCAATGGGCGTAAAACGGGCGTAATAAACCGAGTCGAAAAACCGCCCGTTGTAAAATTTATTTTCTTTGAAATGTCCTTCTTTCTGAAACCCGCAACGTTCCAATAATCGGGCCGAAGCAACATTTTTTGGATCGACAACGGCTTCGATGGAATGCAGGTTCAATGTCCGAAAACCGTAGTTTACAACGGCAACCAGAGCCTCCCGCATCATGCCGGATCCGTGGTAATCGGTCCGTAACAGATAGCCCACTTCGGCGCGGTAATTTTCCTTGCTCATTCGAACGAAACCAATTGTTCCGACAACCTCATCTGAGTCCCGGAGCGCAATCGCCCAGGTAATCATCTCATTGGTTCGTATGTTTTCATTGAAACTCTGAATCAATACGGCCGTATCCGCTTCCGATGTCGCCAATGGTCTGGGGATAAAGCGCATGATGCTTTCGTCGGACCTCAACACAAATAAATGGGCCGCATCCGTGTTTCGAAACTGCCTTAAAACCAGCCGTTCGGTTGATAAAGTCGGAAACGGATTGAAGTTTACATCCAGCATAAATGGGTAGTTATTTAGTTTACGGTTTACAGTTTTAGGTTGCTGACGCGTGCTTTGCACACGCGGTTCAACTCCCTAAAACTGTAGACCGAATCCCGAAAACAATTAGGCAATTACCGGTGTATCTAATTCCGCCAGTGACGCCAGAATCTCCTCCTGTGTGACTTCATGTTCGACCAGTTTCCCCGATAAATACTGCTCATAAGCCCCCATGTCGAAGTGGCCGTGTCCGCAGAGATTGAACAGGATGGTTTTGGAAACCCCTTCTTCTTTCGCGCGTTCGGCTTCCCGGATTGCCGTGGCAATCGCGTGCGTGGCCTCCGGCGCCGGAATAATCCCTTCCGTTCGGGCAAATTTGATTCCGGCTTCGAAACATTCCAACTGCTTGAGCGCCTGCGCTTCAATCAATCCGTCTTTCAGCAATTGACTCACAATGGCCCCCGCCCCGTGGTAGCGCAAACCGCCCGCGTGAATCGGAGCCGGAATAAAATTATGTCCGAGCGTGTACATCGGCAGGAGGGGCGTCATGCCGACGGTATCGCCCAAATCGTAACGGAAAACGCCACGCGTCAATTTGGGACAGGACGCTGGTTCGGCGGCAATGCAGCGGATTTTTTTACCTTCGTCCAGGTTGAAACGTAAGAACGGAAACGCAATTCCGGCAAAATTGGAGCCGCCACCGAACGGCGCCACAATGATGTCCGGAAAATCACCGGCCTGTTCCAGTTGCTTGATCGCTTCCAGTCCGATCACCGTCTGGTGCATCAGTACGTGGTTCAGCACCGAACCGAGCGCATATTTCGTGTTTTCGTCCTGAAACGCCAGCTCGACAGCTTCCGAAATGGCAATGCCCAGACTCCCCGGCGAATCGGGGTCGCCCGCCAGAATTTTCTTCCCGGCTTCGGTGCGGTTCGAGGGCGATGGATAAACCGACGCGCCCCAGGTATTCATCATTATTTTGCGGTAAGGTTTGCTATCGTAACTGGCCTTCACCATGTAAACCTCGCATTCAATCCCGAAAAGCTGACACGCGAAACTCAAAGCACTGCCCCACTGCCCCGCCCCGGTTTCGGTCGTGATGCGCTTGACACCAGCCTGTTTGTTGTAAAAAGCCTGCGGAACCGCTGTATTGGGTTTGTGCGAACCCGCTGGACTGACACCTTCGTATTTGTAGTAAATTTTGGCGGGGGTGTCCAGCAATTTCTCCAGTCCGTACGCCCGGAACATCGGTGTCGGACGCCAGATTTTGTAAATATCGCGGACTTCTTCGGGAATGTCGACCCACTTTTCGGACGTAACCTCCTGTTTGATCAATTCCATCGGGAACAGGGGAGCGAGCATTTCCGGACCGATCGGTTCTTTGGTGCCCGGATGCAGCGGGGGCAGCGGTTTGTTGGGCATGTCGGCCACGATATTGTACCACTTTTCGGGGATGTCGGCTTCGGTCAGGGTGAATTTTTTCTGTGCCATTGATTAAAAGAGTATGGAATGAAGTCCTAACTTAGCAATTTCCCCGCTGTATTTCGATGCTCATTCGACAAATTAAACCGGAAGAAACCTACACACTTCGTCACAAAGTTCTGTGGCCCGACAAACCGTTCGCGTATGTAATTTTGAACGAAGATGCTGAGGGGCAACACTTTGGTGCTTTTCGGGATGAAGACTTAATGGCCGTTATTTCATTATTTGAAGAAAATGGCGTTGCTCGCTTCCGGAAATTTGCCACCCGGCCCGATTGCCAACGGCAGGGAATTGGCATGCGGTTATTGGATCGGGTAATCGAAGAAGCCCGGAAGTTAGGTGCCCATACACTCTGGTGCGACGCCCGGCTTTCGGCGGCTACTTTTTACCAGCGATTTGGCATGGAACCGGAAGGAGCGGTTTTCTACAAAGGAGAAATTCCGTATTCGAAATACGTGCTCAAATTGACCGACAAAAACGTGGATTAAATAAAAAGCCCACGATTAAAACCGTGGGCTGAAAGAATGAATTATGGCTGTTTCGAAAACTACTTAAAACTGTTTTTTATATTGTTACTCAACGTTTTGGGGCTCCAGTATCCACTGGCAATGATCCGGCGAATACTCAGCAGCGGATTTTCCTCGTCGCGCTTCTTTTCGGCCAATTGGTAGGCGCCCAGATACCCTCTTTTCTTCAACTCAACCGTCGCTTCGTGGTTCCAAAGACCGAACGGATAGGCAAAATGACGAACCGGTTTTCCGGTAATTTCCTCCAGTTTTTTAGTCGGTTGTTCAATCTGAGTGACCCAATCAGCCGCCGTGTATTTCTTAACGCTGTGGTGATCCCAGGTATGGCAGCCAATCGTGTGGCCACGGTCGGCCAAATCCTTGATCTGCTGTTTATCCATGTAATGCTGGTAACCGCGACGGCCAATCGACGCCGTCATGATGAAAAACGTGCCTTTAAAACCGTATTTTTCCAATTCGGGTGCGGCAATACCGTGTTGTTCCTCATCGCCGTCATCGAAGGTAATCAGGACCGGTTTCTCGGGTAAGGCAGCTCCTGTCGTCAGATACGCATACAGTTGGTCGGGCGAGATGGAGTGATAGCCACTGTCGGCCAGCATCTTGATCTGGTCCTTGAAAACCTGAATCGGCATGATGTAACTGCGGGCGTTTTCCGAATCTTTCGGTCGCCAGTCGCGAACCTGGTGGTAACACAGAATCGGCACCTGCTTGCGGGCGATGATCGTGGCAGCGTCGGCGATCTTATCGGCCGGAATCGTTGCCGGATCAACCCGGTTTTCCGTTGCGGTGGTGGTGGAGGACGGTTTCGTCGGGGTAGCCGCAACGGCTCCTTCTTTTACGTCCGTCGACTGACTGGATTCCTTGGTTTGGGAGCAGCCAATAACGGTTGCTGTTGTTAATAACGAGATGGCAATCGGGATTAATGCACTTTTTCTGATACTCATCTTCTTCCGGAACGACACAAATTGAAATGGAATTATTTTGGTTACGAAGCAATATACATAAAAGGTCTTGTTGGTAACTTCAGGAAAACCGACGGGTCGATACTTTTTTTTTAGCGGGTTTACTTCCCCTTGACGATCAGGTTAAAACGAAAAACCGCTGGTTTATTTAAGTATTCACCGGCAGGATCGTTTTGCGAACTGATGCCGAATTCTTACTTCGATGTGCTCTGTTTCTTAGGCAATCGACTGCCCTTCTTTTTTCAAACGGCTTTCCAGCCAGAAGGTACCAAAGGGAACCAGTGACGCAATAAAAGCGACAATCACCCGAATGATGGACCAGCGCCGATCGATTGTAACGGCAATCAGCGCGATCAGGTAGGCAATGAACAACACCCCATGCGCCCAGCCTACTCCTTTTACGGCGTAAGGCCATCCCGCCAGGTATTTCAAGGGCATGGCAATCCCCAATAGAACCAGATAGGAAATGCCTTCCAGGATTCCGATCAGACGGAAACGACTCAGTGGCGTTTTGAGAGAAAAATTCATATCGATAATTTTAAGAAAGTTCGAACCAACGTAACTACAAACATACAACCGCATTCCGTGACTACCGACAATCCAGCGCTGCCATTTATTGACTAATCAAACCATTCATGTATATGGTATAACAAAGTAGCTTGTATTGCCCATATTTGTTGTTAAAAAACAAAAAATGAACACAGAGTCATTAAATCGGGAAGGTTTCTGGTTTCCAGGTCGTTGGGTAGGCGGGCTAGCGCTGGTGATTGCCCCCCTCTTGTTGTTGAGCGGGGAGCTCCTGCGGTTTCCGTTCGACTTCTTTTTCCCCAGTCAGTTAAAGGCTTATGACCAGCACCCCACTCAGATGATCACTTCCTACAGTCTTTTTTTGGCGGGAAATCTATTGTTGTGGCCTGCCATCAGTACGGTGGCCAAACTAATCGGGCAGTCAAAACCGGGCTGGGCGGTTTGGGGTGGAACGCTGGTCATTTTGGGATTGTTTGCCCGAACGTTTCATTACGGCATTAATCATCTTGCGTTTCAATTGGTCCGGATTCAGGATTTGGATCAGGCCAGCCGGGCCATTGCCGATTCATACGGGGCTTTCCACATTGTTTCGATCTTGTCCGGGGCCATTATGGCGGGCTGGGTTGTACTGGCGATTGGGGCTTATTGGTCAGGTACGCTTGGCCTGATTCGTTCCATCGCGCTGGCAGCCATGTCTGGGCTGATGCTGGGTGTGTTAAAAGGGAGTTCGGTCGTGTCCATTCTGGCCGTATCAGGACTATGTATCGCTCTGATTCCGCTGGGTATGACGGTTCTGTCCGACGGCCCTAAACCGGAAATTCGAACAATCCTAAGCTGGTCGGCTGGGATGGTTTTGCTAATCACATTTATGTATTTTCTGGGACAAGCCGGGTAGAAAGGTTAAATTTTGTTAAGTCACGGCAAGGGATTTTGATCGTTTCGAATACAGCTCCACCTTTGGCTGAAAATTCACCTGAAATGATGAGCTATCTATTGAAAAAGTACTATCTCCTGCTGACAATGGGCTTTGCAGGCTGTAGTTCATTACTGAATGATCCGCCGGTAACGTATACGTACAAGGCCCCTGAACAGATCGCAGATGGCTGGACGGTAGCCTCCTTGTCAAGCCAGCAAATGAACCCGAAACCGATCGAGCAATTGACCGATCAGATTGTTTCGGAGCAATATCGGAATATTCATAGTCTTCTGATTGTTCGAAACGGTAAACTGGTTTACGAAAATTACTTCAACGGTTATTCGGACTTAATCCCCGAAAACATTTATTCCGCCACCAAAACCTTTACTTCGGCTTTGATCGGTATTGCACTCGACCAAAAACTGATCAAAAGTCTGGACGAGAAAGTCGTCGATTATTTTCCGCAGGAATCCCCGCTGCCAAACCTGACACCGGCCAAACAGCAGATTACCATCCGGGATTTGCTGACGATGAGTTCGGGCCTGGAGTGCGCCGATGACGATCCGCAGTCGCCCGGCAACGAAGCGAAAATGTACCAGTCGACGGACTGGATTCGCTACACCCTTAGTCTGCCGATGAAGACAACGCCGGGAACCGAGTCGAATTATTGCACCGGGGGAGTAGCGGTTTTGGGCGGCATTCTCCAACGCGCGACGGGGAAAACCGTAGATGAGTTTGCGCAGGAAAATTTGTGGAAACCGCTCAATATCACCCCCATTCGCTGGGATCGGATGCCGACCGGGCAGGTGAATACAAGCGGCAGAATGTTCATCCGTCCGCGCGACATGGCCAAACTCGGCCAGTTGTTTCTCAATAAAGGTCAGTGGGAGGGAAAACAGATTATTTCTGCCGACTGGGTGAACGAATCCACCCGAAAACAGGTGATCCTCCGCGATCAGGGATACGGCTATTTGTGGTGGCGACGCGAGTTCAATTACAACAATAAAATGTACCCCGCTTATTACGCATCGGGAAACGGAGGCAACTTCATCGTAGTACTGCCCACCGAAAATTTAGTCGTCGTATCAACGGCCGGAAACCTGAATTCAGGCATTGGTGCCCAGATTTTTGGGATGATCCGTTTTCAAATAATAACAGCTTTATTATGAGGAGTTTAGTAATAAAACCGCTCTTCTGGCTGCTGGGGTTATTGACTTATACAGCGAGTTTTGCGCAGCAACGGAACCAATTTGCCGGTTTAAGTGCCGGTGTAATGCCCTTTCAAATCAAGGATCATTTCCATTCGCCATACACCTATCGCGGAACCGGCTTGGGGTTGCAGGTAATGTATGGACAGCAACGAATCAAAACGCTGTGGCAACTGGAAGCCGACTATTTTCAGGCAAATCCCCAATCGGTTGTTTCCAGAAAAGCCGCGACTCAAATGATTGATGCGGCTTTTAACTACCAGTGGAAACTTTTGCCAACGTTGAAAGTGGAAAACCGGTTTCAGCTTTTCGCCGGAATCGGCCTGCGTTTTTCGGGTAATTCGACCAATTATTCGCCGGATATTGAAGTTGCCACGAATCAGGCAACCGCAGCACTTTCGCTGGGGGCGTCGGCAAAAGCTACTTACCAATTTAGCAAGACTCATGGCCTTGAATTACAGGCTTTTGCCTCGGTCATCAGTGCCGTATATCGCCCGCATTACAGCTATTATGGTAAAGAGCAATTCGCTGCATCCTGGTTGGGCCGGAATCCGATTACGGATGTACAATTGACTTATTATTACCAATTTAGCAGGCGTTTTCAGGCTATCGCCCGGTATCAGTTAAGTTATTTTAACTATGATCAGCCCCGGCAGGTGGTTTGGCTGCGGCAGAGTCTTAATGCAGGAATCCGCCGAACGTTTTAAGGATACTCAGTGATTGTGCTTTTGTTTCCATCGCTCATATTTTCCCTGAAGTAATAAAACCGCATTCATGCCGCCCCGTTTTTGCCCGAAAAACTGTAAACTCAGGTAGGGCTTATGCGGTTTATCATCTGATTTTGCCACCATAATGAACGCGCTGGTTGCGCGTTGGTCTCCGCAACGTTTATCACCACCGGCTTCCGAACCCGCAACCAGCGCCCGCATCAGAATCTCGTCGATCGGCAATGCTTCTTTTTGCCCTTTCAAAACCGCATCCAGAATAAACCGCAATTCGTTGTCACTGGTCAGCGTATTTCCCTGAACCGAAACACCGAAAGCTGTCAATGCCCCATTGAACGAATGGGTTTCGGTACCAGTATACGTTCCGGAGGCATCCGGATGATTAAGCGTGACGACGGCGTATTGCTGTTTTTCATAATCAAATGCCGGATCCTTCAAAGACGTAATGATTTGTTCGGGAGAAGCACCCGCACGAATCATCGCCAACCCTTTTTGCCGGGCACCTTTATGGCTCATCGCCTGAACGATAATGGCGCCTTTTCCCGGCACAATTTCTCCGATTCCGTAGCAATTGTACGTGCAGGAAGCTCCGGCAATACCAATTTTACCGGTTTTCGGATCAACAATAATAATCGACCAGGTGGCGTAGGAGGGAAGGGAAAAGATAAGCAATAGAAATAATGTAGCGAATAATTTCATGAATCGTCGGGTGCTGATTTCTCCGAAGATGCGCAGTTCGATTTTAAAGTTGCATAGCAGGGTAGGAACGCGGATTGGACGGATTAAAACGGATTCATGCTGATAAAATCCGTTCCTTCCGTTAAATCCGGTTTCCTATTCTAATGCACCCAAACAAAAAAAGGCAAGCCGAAGCCTGCCTTTCGTATTTCTTATCAAAACCACTTACCCAACACTTCCCTCCAGACTGATTTCCAGCAGTTTCTGGGCTTCTACCGCAAACTCCATCGGCAACTGGTTCAGGACCTCTTTAGCGTAGCCATTGATAATCAGTGCTACGGCCTGTTCCGTTGGAATACCGCGTTGGTTGCAGTAAAAAAGTTGGTCTTCCCCGATTTTCGAGGTGGTCGCTTCGTGTTCAACGGTGGCCGTCTGGTTGTTCACCTCGATGTATGGGAACGTATGCGCACCGCAACGATCACCCAACAGGAGGGAGTCGCACTGCGAGTGATTCCGGGCATTTTCGGCCCGTTTGAATACCTGAACCAGGCCCCGGTAGGAGTTTTGGCTTCTTCCCGCCGAAATTCCTTTCGACACGATGCGGCTTTTTGTATTTTTCCCGACGTGGATCATCTTGGTCCCCGTATCGGCCTGCTGGTAGTTGTTCGTAACCGCTACCGAATAAAATTCACCGATTGCATAATCGCCTTTCAGAATTACCGACGGGTATTTCCAGGTGATGGCCGAACCGGTTTCCACCTGCGTCCAGGAAATTTTCGAATGAGCGCCTTCACAAATGCCACGCTTGGTCACGAAGTTGTATATACCGCCCTTTCCTTCTTTATCCCCCGGGTACCAGTTCTGAACCGTCGAGTATTTAATCTGGGCTTCTTTGGCCGCAACCAGCTCAACTACAGCCGCGTGCAACTGGTTTTCGTCGCGCATCGGGGCCGTACATCCTTCCAGGTAACTAACGTACGAACCTTCGTCGGCAACGATCAGCGTCCGCTCGAATTGACCGGTTCCGGCTGCATTGATCCGAAAGTAAGTGGACAATTCCATTGGGCAACGAACGCCTTTTGGAATGTAACAGAAGGAGCCATCGGAGAAAACCGCCGAGTTCAGTGCCGCAAAGTAATTGTCGCGCGGAGGAACGACCGATCCCAGGTATTTCTTAACCAGTTCGGGATGTTCCTGAACCGCTTCGGTCATCGAACAGAAAATGATGCCGAGTTCCTTCAGTTTATCTTTAAAGGTAGTCGCGATCGAAACCGAGTCAATGACGGCATCAACAGCTACCCCCGAAAGCCGCTCCTGCTCCTGCAACGAAATGCCCAGTCGCTCGAACGTCGCGCGCAGTTCCGGATCGATTTCGTCTAAACTGTTAACGGTTTTTTTCTGTTTGGGGGCAGAATAATATTTAAGTCCCTGGTAATCAATCGGCGGATATTTGAGATTGGTCCAATGAGGTTCAGTCAGTGTTATCCAGTACCGATACGCCTTCAACCGCCATTCCAGCATCCATTCCGGTTCGTTTTTCTTGGCCGAAATGAACCGGACAATGTCTTCGCTCAGGCCAATTGGCGCTTCATCCGCTTCAATGAATGTTTCGAAACCGTACTTGTATTCGGAATTGGTAATGCTTTCTAATATTTCAACGTCTTTGCTCATGATGGGTTGCGGGCTAATACGCGCAAAAGTCTATAGAATAACACAATGGGCAGAGGGACTGTTCCATTGCGTTCAGGCAAATATCGGAAACTTTCACTTTATTTGGTAAACCCGTCGCAACTAAGCCCGTTCACTATGGAGTCTGATAAACCCGAAGTTCCTAAAAAAACGCTTAATATTGAATTGCTCCTCGGCTTATCCGCTACCTTTCTCAGTGTTGCCGCCTTGATTGTTTCTATTTTTCAAACCCGAATCGCCCGGGAGCAACAGCATGCGACGGTTTGGCCGTATGTCCAGTTGACCAGCGATCATCTTGACAATAACTTAATACTCCTTTTAAAAAATAACGGAATTGGACCGGCATTAATCAAAAAAGTTGAATTCGGATATCGGGGAAAAAGCGATGCTTCTCACATTAACCTGCTGAATGAGATCGAGAACGCACAGGCATCGCAGGACTCGGTCAGGAAGGCTGGGCGGTTCTGGAATGACATCAGACCGGGAGATGTGGTGAAGGCCGGAGATGAAATTGAGTTGTATAAGGTCCTTAAAAACAATTATTTAGCCAATTTTATGAGCGATGTAATTGCTGACTCGACGTTCCGGTTTCGGATTACCTATTCCGATGTTTACGGCAATTGCTGGCTCTTGGATCATGGGAAAGTAACGCAACTGAACGATTGCCCGGATTGACCTTTAGTCCTTGTCCGGTTGTACATTAACGCCGAACGGAATGGGTCGGGAAATGCGTTCTTCCAGCGAAATAAACGTTTCGGTCCGTTGAATACCGCTCACTTTCTGAATTTTATCGTGTAATACTTCGCGCAGGTGTTGGGTGTCCCGGCAAACGATTTTGGCAAATATGCTATAAATACCGGTCGTGTAATGGATGTTGACCACCTCGGGAATTTTCAGGAGTTCAATGGCCACGTCTTCGTAAAGCGAGCTTTTATCCAGGTAAATCCCCAGAAAACCGCTGATGTCCCAACCCAGTTTGGTGTGGTCGATCACCAGCTGCGACCCCCGGACGATGCCCATTTGCTCCATTTTTTTCATCCGGACGTGGACGGTTCCGCCCGAAACAAAGATTCGTTTACCAATTTCCGTATAAGCCATATTGGCATCTTCCATCAATAAGGTCAGGATTTTGAGATCGATATTGTCAATCTCTAAATTTTTTTCCATTTGAACCGTAAAATTTTTAATTTCCTCAACAAAATAAGTTTTCTTTTATGAAAACAGAAATTTTACCTTTTTTTTAATAAAGAATTTGTAAATAAGTTAGTATTTGCATTAACTTTGTATTGTTAAATCGATCAACAGGGTCAACAGATTGATTCAACACAGTTCTTTTACCTTGTAGGATGTCGAAATTGGCAGACGTGCCCTCCTGTCTCGGGGGTGGTGATCACGGGAAAAACGCAGCATAATGCCGCTTGCAAAAGCGACTGGGGTTGACCACCAGAAGTTGTACTGTAGCTAACCGCACCGTGGGTGGTTCGAGTCCCCCTCCTACAGCATATGGTCTGATTTTTGATCAGCCACATCAAAATTAATGGCTTCGGCAGCTCGCTTCTGTAGCTGCATTCCGATTGGTTTTTAGTTTGTTGATGAAGTGTAATCTTAACACGCCGGCTCAGGTTGAGGCCGGCGTTGTTTGTTACGATGATGACAGTGATTTAAGGATGTGTGGGATTTGGTGATTTAGCGGATTACGTGATTTTTGCAGTTATTTGAGTTTTTAAGATTACTCACATCATCAAAATCAAAACCATCACCGCAATCATAGTCCAATGACGGATACCATTACTCTCGGCGTCCTCTTTTTGATTTTAGCTGCGGTTCTTACCTCCGCCGACAGTTCACGACCTTCCTGGCAAACGTTTTATTACTACGTTCCGCCCACGCTGCTCTGCTATTTTCTGCCCTCGCTCCTGAATACCTTTGGCTGGGTCGATGCCGAAAATACCGCATTATATCCTGTGGTTTCGCGCATTTTGTTGCCTGCTTCGCTGGTACTTTTCACGCTCAGCGTTGATTTTAAAGCGTTTCGGCGGCTGGGTCGCAAATCGATTCTAATGTTTGCGGCTTCAGCCATCAGCATTATGCTCGGTGGGCCACTGGCGGTTTTTGTCATTGCTAAAGTAGCTCCGGAACTGGTGGGCGGGGAGGGTCCGAATGCCGTCTGGCGAGGTCTGGCTACGTTGGCCGGAACCTGGATTGGTGGAGGAGCGAATCAAACGGCGCTCAAGGAAGTCTTTCAGCCCAGCAGCAATTTATTTTCCGCCATCGTTACGGTCGATGTCTTTATATCCAATCTCTGGCTGGGCGTATTATTATACGGAGCCGGTCATTCAACCGCCATCGACCGCTGGTTGCGGGCCGATGCCAGCGCGGTAGAAGAGGTCAGGCAACGGATTCAGCAACAGGTGGACGCGATTCGGAAAATGCCTACAGCGACCGATTTGGTCGTTATTCTGGCAGTTGGTTTTGGGGCTACGGCGGTTTCTCACGCCCTGGCTGACCGGATCGCCCCGTTTATCGATACGCATTCCCCCTTACTGAGCCGGTTTAGCCTGAATGCGCCGTTTTTCTGGATCGTCGGTCTGGCAACCGCCATTGGAATTGGTCTTTCGTTCACGCGGTTCCGAAATTTGGAAGGCGCTGGGGCGTCGAAAGTCGCTACGGTTTTTCTGTACCTGATGATTGCCACCATTGGCTTGAAAATGAATATTCTGGCCATTGCCGACCACCCCGGATTAATTCTGGTAGGCCTGGTCTGGATGTTTTTTCATGTGTTGCTGATGATCGGTTTCAGCCGGTTGATCCGCGCACCGTACTTCTTTCTGGCGGTCGGCAGCCAGGCTTGTATTGGTGGCCCGGCCACCGCGCCGATTATTGCGGCTGCGTTTCACCCGGTTCTGGCCCCGGTTGGCGTGTTGATGGCAATTTTGGGATACGCCGTTGGAACCTACATGGGTTACGTTTGCGGAATCCTGATGCAACTGGCTTCGCCCTAACCCTGTCAGCGGTTAAAGCGAAGCCAAACTTAGCTAAGCGATTTTCGGTACCAGACTGCGTTTACAAGAAGCTTCAACCCGCAGGCAGGGTCTTCGACCGTATCGACGGCCCGGCGCTGACAGGGTTAACGCAATCTGCGGTTTTTTGAGTATTTTTGTATTTCCACTGAGATAGACAACCGTTTTCACAACGTGAAGCATATTCGTAATTTTTGCATTATTGCCCATATCGACCACGGTAAAAGCACCTTGGCCGACCGATTACTGGAGTTTACAAAAACCATTGGCGAGCGCGACATGCAGGCTCAGTTTCTGGATGACATGGACCTGGAGCGGGAACGCGGGATCACCATCAAGAGCCACGCTATTCAGATGGATTACCTCTACAAAGGGGAAAAATACACGCTCAACCTCATCGATACGCCGGGTCACGTTGACTTTTCGTACGAAGTTTCCCGCTCTATAGCCGCTTGCGAAGGTGCGTTGCTGCTCGTGGATGCGTCGCAGGGAACGGAAGCTCAAACGATTTCGAACCTGTATCTGGCGATGAATAACGATCTGGTTATCATCCCGGTTTTGAACAAGATCGACTTGCCTGGCGCCATGCCGGAAGAAGTGAAAGACGAAATGGTGGATCTGATCGGCTGCGAACGCGAAGACATCATTCCGGCGAGTGGCAAAGAAGGGATCGGGATCGAAGCCATTTTGAACGCCATCGTCGAGCGGGTACCACCTCCAACCGGCGATCCCGAAGGCGAGTTGCAAGCCTTGATTTTCGATTCCCAGTTTAATTCCTATCGAGGCATCGAAGTTATTTTCCGGGTTAAGAACGGCCGCATACGCAAAGGCGATAAGGTTAAATTCATGGCGACCGGGAAAGAATATTTCGCGGACGAAATTGGTACGCTGAAGCTGAGTCAGGTTCCCAAAGATGTCATCGAATGCGGGGATGTCGGTTACCTGATTTCCGGCATTAAAGTGGCGAAAGAAGTAAAAGTAGGGGATACGATTACTCATTTGGCCCGGCCTTCATCTACTGCCATTCAGGGTTTTGAAGAAGTAAAACCGATGGTTTTTGCCGGGATTTACCCGGTCGATACCAGCGAATTCGAAGAGCTTCGGGAAGCCATGGAAAAGTTGCAGCTCAACGATGCTTCCCTGGTTTGGGAACCGGAAACCTCGGCGGCCTTGGGTTTCGGTTTCCGATGCGGTTTTCTGGGCATGCTGCACATGGAAATCGTGCAGGAACGTCTGGAGCGCGAGTTTGATATGACCGTCATTACCACCGTACCATCGGTGCGGTTTGAAGTAATTACAACGAAAGGTGAAACGCTTCAGGTGAGTGCCCCGGCCGAAATGCCTGACCCCAGCAGCATCGACTGGATCGAAGAGCCGTTCATTAAAGCACAGATCATCAGCAAGGCCGAATATGTGGGAGCCATCATTGGATTGTGTATGGACAAACGGAGTTTGTTCAAAAACCAGGTGTACCTGACTGCCGATCGCGTTGAACTTCAGTTTGAAATGCCGCTGGCGGAAGTGGTTTTCGACTTTTTCGATAAACTGAAAACCATCTCGCGCGGATATGCCTCGCTCGACTACGAATTTCTGGGTAACCGGGAATCGACGATGGTGAAACTCGACATCATGCTGAACGGCGAGGGAGTCGACGCGCTTTCGGCTATTGTTCACCGGGATAAAGCCTACGAGTGGGGCAAAAAACTTTGCGAAAAATTGCGCGAATTGTTGCCCCGCCAACAGTTTGAAATTGCGATTCAAGCGGCAATCGGGCAGAAAATCATCGCCCGCGAAACCGTGAAAGCCCTTCGGAAAGACGTTTTGGCCAAATGTTACGGGGGTGACATCAGCCGGAAACGCAAACTGCTGGAAAAACAGAAAAAAGGGAAGAAGCGGATGCGCCAGGTCGGAAACGTAGAAATTCCGCAGGAAGCCTTCATGGCGGTTTTGAAAATCAACTAATCAAGTGCCAGTTATGGTTTTTAGTTCATGATGGGATGACGCATTCGTGTCTTCGCAATCTAAACTAAAAACCATATTTTTTTGAAATCCCGATGCGCTACGGATATTTAGTTGTTTGGCTAATCATTTTATTCCATACTAATGTGCGGGCTCAACCTGCGGCAAAACGTATTACCACGCACATTACCGATTTCGTAATCAAGGCGCTGGACGAACAAACTAAAACTGAAATTCCGGCGACGTATCGCGTAAAGGCAGTGCTCTCGAAGAAAACGTTTACGGGGCAAAGTGTCCCCGGACGGCCTTTTGCTTTTACGCTCGGAAAAGCCGATACCGTCATTATCAACACAACTGCCAAAGGCTATTTTGTCATGGAAGAAGTGCTGCTGGTTCCCTGCGATACCTGCGCCAACTATGAACACCTTGCCTTGATGGAAAAAGCGGTTTCAGAAAAAACGGTGGCTGAAAAGCCGGACAGTGTTTTTCGGGATTTAAAAGTCAATGATAAAATCCGACTCGATAATGTGTATTTTGATCAGAGTAGTTACATACTCCGCAAAGAGTCGTATCCGCAACTTGATAAATTGCTGAACACGCTAAACCGTTATCCCAAACTGGTCATCGAGATCGCCGGACACACCGACAATGTCGGCGACCGGCGATTGAATCAGTCCCTGTCCGAAAACCGGGCGCGGGTGATTACCAACTACCTCATCCAGCGGGGAATCGCCGAAAACCGCCTGCAATTCCAGGGCTACGGCGATAACCGGCCAGCGGCTCCCAACGATAATGAACCCAACAAAAAACTTAACCGACGGGTGGAATTTACCGTGCTGCAACTGTAAAATCCTCCGGGACCAACACCGCGTTTTTGTCCAACCTTACGGCGTCGTTCCGGCCCGGTAATACAGGTCGGCGATGGCTTTCTGGTATTTCGATTTCATTTCTTCCCACTTGATTTGCAGGTCGATCAGCTTGGTTTCACGGGTGTTGATCAGAAAAAGCGAACTTTCGCCCATGTCAAATTTCTGTTGCTCCGCCTGTACCAGACGCTGCTGATTCTGAACGGTTTGCTGCTGAACCTGCATTTGCCGCTCCAACGTTTTGAGCTCATTCCAGGCGGTCCGGATGTCGTTGGCGATGTCGCGGTTGACCTGCTGGCGCTCCAGATTGATTTGCTGGGCTTTGATTTGAACCTGCTGCAATTTGCCCCGCTCTTTGCGCAGGAAAAGCGGTAAAGCAAAGTCGAGCCCCACTTTATAATTTGTGCTGCGAAAACCGTAGTAAGCAGGCAGGCCGTTGATCTCACCAAAAACCGGCAAACCGCTCAGCAGACTGGCGCTGACGTTAAACTGGGGTCTCAGTAGCGACCGTCGAAACCGCTCCTCAATCGCCAGCTGGCGCTCCTTGGTTTGGAGTTTGGTCAACTCCGGATGCAGTTCAGCCGCGCGGTTGAGGAGGTTTTGCACAACGGGTTCATCGAGATAGCCCACCAGCGCCCCTTGCGGAACGACCCGTTCCGGCAGTTCAACCGGTTGACGGTCGGCGTTCCACAAAAACGCCATGAGCCGAAGGCGGGTATTTTGCAGGGCAACCACGGACTGCTCGCGCTGAACCTGACGATCCTGCGCCGTGATGAGGGCTTCTGTCGTGTCGATGGCGGCTACATCACCCAGCAGCGCACGGTCGCGGGTGGCCCGAAACCGGGTATCGGCGAGTCGTAACCCATCATCCAGCAACCGGAATTGCTGGTAGGCAAAAAACCAGTCCCAATACGTTTTGGCGGCATCGAACAGCGTTTTGTTAATCAGCTTGAGCCGATCCGCTTCGGCCAGATCGATGGCGAGCTGGGCCTGGCGCAGGGTGTTCCGGCGGGCATCGATGAGAAGCCCCTGACCAATTGGCACCGACACGCCAATGCTGGTCAGCCCCGGCGTTGCCAACCGTTCTTCCGGGTTAACGTATTTTCCCCCAAACCGGTCGTGGGTGATTTTCAGATCGATTCCTCCGGGCAGGATGGGAACCGCCAGTCCCGACTGCCATTTGTCGTAATAAAGCGTATTTCCAAATTGCTTTTTATCGTAAGACGAAAACAGCTTTGGATCGAACGCGCCCCGGGCCTGAAGCACTTCCTGCTGGGCTTCCTGGCTCAGCAGTGACGATAACCGGACGATGGGGTGGTATTGGGTAACGGCGTTGAAGAACTCAGCCGCCGTAAACGTAAGCGTGTCGGCTGGTTGGGCTTTAGCCGGTTTTGATCCCAACACCAGTGTTCCGATCAGCAGGACAATTTTTAAAATACCGACGACGGTTTTCATTTTTTCGCCCCCTCCCCGGAACTGCCTGGCTCTGCTTTCAGACTGGGCGGAAAACCGTTGAGTTTTCGCCAGATTTCATACCAGATCGGAACATTGTCGAGCATCACCCAGCCGTAGACGCCCGACCCGACCCGCAACTGCTTAGGCCAATTGGGGTCTTTGTCACTCACCTGCGGTTCAATCAGCAGCCGGTATTTTCCGTTGGTGCTGCTGACGGCGTCGATGACGGAGACTTGTCCCCCGAAAGTTCCAACGGCGACATTGGGCCATCCCGAAAACTGCACGGCGGGCCAGCCGTCGAATTCCAGGCGCACGTGCCGACCCGGCTGAATGAGCGGAACGTCGTTGGGCCGAACGTAGAGTTCAACGGCGACGAGCGGTTTGTCGGGTTGCAGCGTGGCAATGGACTCACCTTCCTTGATGGTTTCGCCAATACCGGCTTTGAGCGCCCGAACGACGTACCCACTCTGCGGAGCCCGAATGACGTACATGCCCCGGCGCACATCAACACTACTGATTTTGTTGACAAGCTTGGAAATTTCGCCGTCGATTTCGGTCCGGTACGAAACCGCCGAACTGCGATCTGACTGCGTTTTTGCAAGTTTTTCCTGGTAATCGGCCTGGATGGTACCGAGATCCAGCTGCGCATTCAGCAACTCCTGGCGCGTGACATTCAGTTTGTTTTCCTGGGCAATCACTTTGGCGTAGTCTTCCTGCACTTTCAACCGGCGCGACTCCAGATCCGTCAACGAAAACAAACCGCTCTGATACCCTTTTTCGTACCGTTGAAGCCGATCCTGCGCAATTTTGAACGTATTCTGAATGGCAATCAGATCCGTGCTATCACTAACTACTTTAAAATGAGCCTGACGAACTTTATTCCTTGCCGCCGACAGTTTAACCGCGAGCCCGTTTTCGAGGGCGGTTTTCTGACCATCGAGAGCCGCAATTTTAGCGTCGGTAGCCACCAGACTTCCCTGTTTGGCCTGCAACTGTTCTTTCAACCGAAGCGGGAGTTTGGGGTCAAAATATTCATCCTTAATTTCAGATATAACCAGCAGCGTATCGTTGCGCTGGACAAACTGGCCCTCGCGAACTTTCCACTGTTCGATTCGCCCGGCAATCGCATTTTGCAAGGTTTGTGGTCGATCCTGCGGGGTTAGGGCCGTTACGGTACCTTCCCCGTTGATGTTTTGCCGCCAGGGTAAAAACAACGTACAGATTCCGACAGCCAGTACGATCAACATCCAGCGTCCCAGCCGACGACCCGCGCGTAACGCGGGTAGCTCCCGCAGGTTTTTGAGCGGAAGCGCGTCGATCTGCTTTTTGTCAATTCGTTGATTTGATATATTCAGCATTTTTAGTGTATCCTTTTTAGTTTGTCGTTTACTGTTCAGGTCAACCATCACGCTACCAATGCGTGGAGTCGATCGAAACCATAAACTCTAAACGGGTTTTAACCAGGCATTCAGAAAATGGATGGGGAGAAAACCGGTGATTGTACGGGCTGGTTGGCCGGCGATTCGGGCTCAATGTCGTCCATCGGGAGGTCGGTTACGTTGCCCATTTTTTCGACAGCGGTCAGCATATCGAAAACCGTATCGATGCCCATGATCAGTTTTTCAACCGACCCTGTAATCAGGACGATCACCAGTTCGGCCGCTACGAACTGACCGAGAGTCATTTGCCGGTCGACTACCAGGGCCGTACCCAGAATCAGCAAACCGCCGGTTACCACCGTCTTGAATGCCAGTGCATTGTAATAAAACCGCTTCAGCACCTGAAAATGCTGGTTGCGGTATTCGAGGTAATGCCCGACGTATTCGTCGGTTCGCATCAATGGTTCGTTTACGCGCTGGGGATTCCGGTAATCGTCCAGCCGATTGGCGATGTCTTCCAGCCAGGCGGCCATTTTATATTTGTACTTTGACTCACTCAGGCTGGTTCGTAATCCGCTGGGTCCCAGTAACCAGACAATGACGATAACCGCAATCAGTGTGAAAAGCCCGAAGACCAGAAAAACCGGGTGGTAAAAGGAGAGAAGCATGATGCCGAACAGAATCTGAATGGCGGCCGCCATCAGATCGATCAACAGCTTGGGCATGCCCTTCTGGATGGTTAGCACGTCAAAAAACCGGTTCATCAGTTCCGGAGCCTGCTGTCCCTGCAAAGCCTCAGGCCGGATGCGGGGCAGCCGGTAGGTAAACTCCAGGGCGGCTTTGGCAAACAGGCGTTGTTCCAGGACTTCGACCAAGGCCTGCTGACCAATCTGGATCAGACCGGTGATGATGACCCCCACGACGACCAGGCCAATTAATACGTACACCGAACTGAACACCATTCCGCCCGAAACGAGGTTGAAAACCGCTTGCACCCCCAGGGGTAACGACATGCTGATTAAACCCGCCACCAGGGCATAGAGACAAACGTACCAGATGTCGCGCTTTTCGGTACCCAACAGCCGAATGAGACGTTGGAGGGGGGTGATATGTGATTGAGTATTTGATGCCATAAGATTTAAAGTAAAGGTGAATCGTCCTCGCCAAAGAATCGTGCTGTTCTCGAAGCCAGCTCGATTTAAAACCGGGTTTGGTAAATCGTTAGATTGGATGATTACAAAAACATATTACCAATTAAAAAAGTATTAGTTTTGACGTAAAAGGCTAAATGCACGTGTACGACAACAAAAGTACGGAAAATGGTAGTAGCCAAAATTAGAGGATGGTTAGAAGTCGTCTCAGAATAGTATAAAAATGCTATTTTCGAAGTATAGGTATATTTCCGGGAGTGGAATGACCGGAAGGCGGAGCGTTTTTGAGGCTGGAAAAAAAACGATCCATTTTTGCCCGTTCATCCGCGGTGTTGGTTTCATCAGGAAAGCTGCGGATATTGCATCCGGTAAATAGTCCTCCAGCGTCCCGGCATCCATCCTCCAGCCCAGCAAACATTCGACCGTAAAATGCGTTCACTAAATCGAATTATCTGGCTGGGCGTCTTGTGTTCCGTATTTATTGCGGTGATGGGAATGATCGCCCGCGATGTTTACCATCCTAATATATCCCTCTATAAACTGGTAAAGTACGGGCTGGCGGTATCCATGCTGCTGCTGATCATCTGGTTTGTTAATCTCTGGTTTTACTTTTTTTTTAAGAATAAAAAGCCTGTTTCAACGGTCGTTAAGGTCGCCGTCATTTCCCTCACTGATTTTGGGCTCATTGGTCTTTTTATTGTCCTGAAACGGTATGGTTTATTCGCATCCTTTCAGGATTATTTTCTGCTCGACATGCAGGTTTTCGTTCGATTCTTTCTGGCGGTCCTTTGGACCACCTCCGTCCAATTCACGTTTATCAATGCCATACAAAAGGAAGTTCTTATTCAACACAATGAACAATTGCGGAACGAAAACCTGGTCGCGGAGCTGGAAGGATTAAGGCAGCAGATCAACCCGCACTTTTTGTTTAATTCGCTGGGTACCCTTCGGGTTATGGTTCGTGATAAGGATGAAAATGCGGAGGAGTACATACTTCGTTTGGCAGCGGTTTATCGTCAGTTTCTGAGTAAACGAAACGATAGCACGACAACGTTACAGGAAGAATTGGGGTTTCTGGAAAACTACCTGTTTATGCTGAAATTCCGGTATGAAGCCGGGCTTAACCTGCTAATTGATCTTGACGCCACCAATCAGTTCAAACACCTGCCTACCGGCTGTTTGCAACTGTTGATGGAAAATTGTATCAAACACAACGTCGTTTCGACCAGTAAGCCACTTTCGGTCCGGCTTTATCAGGAAAGCCCCGCGTCGATTACGGTCGAAAATAACAAACAACCCAGGCAGACGCAGGAAGAATCTACGGGTATCGGGCTCGATAACCTGCGAAAACGGTATGCGTTATTGGGCCGTTCTGATGCCGTAACAATCCGGGAGACCGACCATTTATTTGCCGTATCCATCGCGCTGATCAACTGATGACGATTCTGATTATTGAAGATGAACCCAGGTTAGCCCGGATTTTACAGGAACTTGTTCAATCAGTGCGGCCCGAGGCACACGTATTGGGGATCTGCAGTAGTATTGAAGAAACCGTTCACTTCTTCAGGACATCGACGCAAACGCCGGATGTGCTGTTCATGGATGTGAAGCTGGCCGATGGCAACAGCTTTGAAGTTTTCAAGCAGGTCTCCATAACCGCTCCGGTTATTTTCTGCACCGCGTATGATGATTTTATGCTGGATGCCTTTAAAACAAACGGGATCGATTATATCCTGAAACCGGTGACGGAGGCCGACATCCAAGCTGCTTTTACCAAGCTGGACACCATCACCAAAGCACTTCTGCCGAATCTAACTTCCACAAGTCAGCGGCTGAGTAATCCGCCGACCGTAACGCGCTACAATACGTCTTTTTTGGTGCGACTTCGCGAAAAGCTGGTCCCGGTTTCGGTCAATGATATTGGGGTGATTTCGTTCGAGAATGATATGGTCTGTCTGTACACGACAAAGAATGAGCAGTTTCGCTTGTTCAAGACAATGGATGAGGTGGAAGCCGTGCTGGACCCGGCCGTGTTTTTTCGGATCAACCGGCAAATGATCGTGAGTCGCCCGGCCATTGTGGCGATTGAACCGTATTTCAACCGGAAAATAGTACTTACCCTTCTTTGTAAACCGGCTGAAAAACCGGTTGTCAGCCGTCTGAAAGTCTCCGCATTTCTGAACTGGATGGAAAAGTAACCAGCGGTTTGTTCAATTCGACCGTCAATTTGTTCACTTCGGATCTTTTTTTTATAACGGGTTACCTGGCCAATCCAACTTTGGGAATTTGTACGGGTCAACACCCGCTTTCCGCATCGCGCTGCCGTGCGAAGGAACGGGAGCTGGCTTTCTTCTCCTTTTATTCAACGCTGCATTTTTTGCGTCCTACTCCCATGTTACTATGAACGATCATCTACGTACCTTCTTACAATTCCCTCAGCCCGCGCGCCAAGGACTTTTCCGGATTGATTCCCGGCATCAACGGTTTTTTTGGCTAGGTTGGCTGCTGCTGATGGCCAGTCTGACGGCCCAGTCCCAATCCGCCACGATCCGCTACGTTAAAGCGGGCGGTTCTGGCAATGGACAGTCCTGGGAGACCGCCAGCGGAAACCTGCAGGCCATGATCGACGAAATCGGAGTGACCCAGGTCTGGGTGGCTCAGGGTGTTTACAAGCCTGGCATCGACCGCAACGCCAGTTTTGCCATGAAAGCGGGGGTTGCCATTTACGGAGGATTTCTGGGGGAAGCTGCGGAAGATGAACTGGCGGATCGCCCGGCGGTGAATCCTGTGACGGGTAATCCCTCCTCCAGCACGCTCTCGGGCGAGCTCAGCCCGGGTACCAATTCCTACCATGTAATCAACAACCCGGGAGGGCTGACCAACACGGCGGTGTTGGACGGCTTTGTTATCACGGGCGGACAGGCGTATGGGGATGGACCAAATACTTATGGTGGGGGGATGTACAACGACGGGAGTAGTCCGAGCCTGGTAAACTGTCTTTTTGTTGGCAATGGTGCAGGGAACGGCGGAGGTATAATTAACATTAATTGTAGCCCAACCCTGACGAATTGTCTTTTTAAGGAAAATTTTGGAGGTATTGGAGGAGGGATGCAGAATGCTGGAAGTAGCCCAAACCTAACGAATTGTCTTTTTCAGAACAATTCAGGCTCGCGTGGCGTCGGAATGGCCAACTCTAGTGGTAGTAATGCGATCCTGATCAATTGCCAATTTAAGGGTAATTTATCAGGTAACATTGGTGGAGGGTTATTTAACTATGACAGTAGCCCGAAGCTGTACACCTGTAGCTTTCAGGGTAATTCGGCGGCTTACTACGGTGGCGCGATGTATAACTATTCGACTGGGTACAGCCCTGAAAGCAGCCCGAGTCTGTACAACTGTAGTTTTCAGGGTAATACGGCAGGTTACTCCGGTGGTGGGGTATATAACACAGGCGATTTTAATCCGATGGATTTTACCGAAGTTGGTAGTAAAACAAGCCTTACTAATTGTGTGGGTTTTAGCAACGGTGGGAGCAATACATTTTATAATTCTTCAAATTCCTCGGTGACGGCCAGCTACAGCCTGTTCGATGAAGCAGTTACTGGTTACAACGATGACAACACCAACCTTAAAACCACTACTTCGCCGTTCATCTCCGGAACCGATCTGAGCCTATCTGCCTGTTCAAAGGCCATCAACGCTGGTGATCCCACCAGCACCACCGCGACCGTCGGTGCCTCCGACCTGGCAGGCAATCCCCGCATCGTGGGCGGACGGATCGACATGGGAGCTTACGAGTACCAGTCAACACCGAGCCAGCCACTGGAGATCACCCAGCAACCCGCCAGCAGTTCGACTGTTTGTCAGGGAGCTACGGTCACCACCAGCGTTTCGGTTACCGGCACTGTCAGCAGCTACCAATGGTACAAAGGCGGAGCGTTGCTCGCTGACCAGACTTCGGCCACGCTGACCTTGGGTAATGTAGAGAACAGTCAGAGTGGAAGTTATTCAGTGGTCATTACGGGCTGCAATAGCCTAACCTCAGCGGTTTTCCAACTTACAGTCAATTCGGCAGGTACGGCTCCGGTTTTGAGTCTTGTCGGGACAACCTTACCTATTCTTCAAAACACGCTGGGGGTTTCACTGACCATCACGGGCTGTTCGGGAAATTCGAACTGGAGCGATAGTAAGGGAAATACCGGTATCGGTAACAGCATATCCGTTCCGACCTCCACTACCGGCACCACTGTATATTCGGCGACTTGCACCGGCGGAAGCTGTCCGAGTCTGCCGGGAAGTTTCACGCTCACCATTGATCCACCTGTCACCAGCGGTTCGTTCGATGGTTTTATCAACGGCGCGGATTGTGGGAGTTTTCGTGGCTGGGCCTGGGATCGCAACAAACCGAATACCGTTTTCAATGTCACTATCCTGGATGGCGCAAAGGTATTGGGGACTATTCCGGCGGGTGATTTCCGGCAGGATTTGCTGGATGCGGGAAAAGGGAACGGCAAACATGCCTTCCGATTTACGATTCCGGAAACCATCAAAGACGGTTTTGCACACAGTCTCTCCGCGCGCATGGAGGGAAGCAGTTTTATCCTCAAGGATTCGCCCAAAGCCATCGTTTGCCAAAGCAGCACCACGCCGGTCGGCAATAAGCCGCCCGTTCCACCCGCTACCATCCTGATTGCTCCACTGGCGGCTCAGGTTGGCGTTCCGTTTTCGGGTACACTGGCAGCCTTTACCGATCCGGAAGGTGGAACGCTAAGTTACGGGTTAACCGGTTTGCCGGATGGACTCATCCTTTCGACTTCGACTCGGGTGATCAGTGGAACGCCAACGGCTGCGGGGAATTTCGCGCTGGCGTATTCAGCAACTGATGTAGCAATGGCCACCAACAGCGTGAGTTTTGTACTGACAGTCAATCCGGCATCGACGACATCAGTGACAGGAAGTTTTGAAGGCTATCTGGACAAAGTAGAATGCGGTACGATCCGCGGCTGGGTGTGGGACCGCAATCAGCCGAACGCGCCGGTGACGGTGGAGTTTTACACCGGCAGCACGGTTTGGGGCAGTACGGTGGCGAACATCTACCGGGCAGATTTAAAAACGGCGGGAAAAGGCAATGGGAATCATGCCTACAGTTTTGAGGTACCTTCGGCCTTAAAAGACGGCAATACCCGGGTGATTTATGGTCGGATTCAGGGCAGTACGTTTGTATTGAAAGACTCCGGTAAACCATTGACGTGTTCGCCCTCGGGCAGTCGGGTGTCGGCGGAAGGAGGTGGAACACTTTCGGTAGCGGTTTTGGGCAATCCGGTTTTGGAGGAGGTAGTCGTGGAAATTCGGGGCGCGGGAGGTGCTCCATTGCAAATGAATCTGTTTGACAGTAAAGGGTTAACGGTGACCGAACGCGCGATTTTACAATCGAAAAATGTTGAATACCAAACGTTTACTCTGAAAAATCAATCTCCGGGGCTGTTCATCCTTCGGGTGGAATCATTGGGACAAGTGCAATCGGTGAAACTACTTCGGGGACAATAGATCGATTGCCCGCTCAACGAAGGGATTATACTGTGAAGCGTCCGCCGGTTGTGTCGTCGAAGACACCAAACCAGCGGGCGCTTTTTTTAGTAAATTAGCGTTATCAATGGGAACCTGAAGTGATTGCATCCATGCCGTATTTTGTTCGTGAAGATTCGATTGTTAAAAAAATCTGGGGTGATGCCGATGTGATCCTGCTCATTTTTGCGGGCGGGGCTGCTGAGTTTGCCCTGAACCGGTCGGTCGACTGGCTTTTTTATACGGGGAAATTACCCGCCGATCCGATTGGCCGGTTATTTTCGACGGTGAAATACGCTCAGGAAATTGTTTTTATGCCGCAGGAAAAAGCCGTTGCGGCCATTAACCGGATGCGAATGATTCACGGCGGTGTGGAGAAAAGCCGGGGCTACCAGATTCCCGATTGGGCCTACCGCGACGTCCTGTACATGCTGATTGATTATTCCGAACGGGCTTTCGAACTTCTGCACCGACCCCTAACCGACCCGGAGCGGGCTGAGCTTTTCGACGTATTCCGCCGGGTGGGCGAGGGCATGGGGGTTCCGGAAATACCGCAAACGTACGACGCCTGGCTGATCGACCGACAGCTTCATTTGTCGCGGGACCTGGTTCACAGCCCGTTTACGGACAAACTTTTCGAACGATACCGCGAAGAACTTGGGAACTGGCGGTACGGTTTGCTTCTGCAATCGCAGTCGTTGCTGGTTCCTGAAATGGTCAAAAAGTTACTGCCCTTGCCCGAACGCCCGGTTTTGGCGTCCATGATGTGGTTGTATAAAGTACTGGAAAAGTTGCAGTTGCGGGCGATCACCCAACGGATTTTGATGCCGACGGCGTATCTCAAGCAAGTGCAGGAATTAGACCGGAAATTGCAATCGGTCCATTAATCCTTTCGAAAATAGACCGTTTCTGTTGCTTTGGCGGCTTCGCCCTCCGGTGAAATAGTGTACAAAGTTTACGGTTTTCAGTTTACGGAGGCTGACGCGTTCAAAAAGCAAGCGTCAGCCACCGTAAACTGAAGCCGTAAACCGAAAATTATTTCGCCCAATGCGTCTCAATTCCCTGACTGCGAATCCGGTTTTGAAATTCTTCCAGCAGCGGTTTTTGTTCCCGAACCGTGCGCGGGATCACGTTTTTACCGAGCGAAAATGCCACCAGTTGCCCGACCGCTTCGCCGATGCTCCATTCGACGGGATGCAGGCGGTAGCAGCCGTTGGTCAGATGCGTCGTGCCGATGTTTTTGTTGGCGGGAAGTAAATTTTCCATTCGTTTGGGTAACAAGGCGCCCAGCGGTATCTGAAACGGCAAAGACGCAAAATCGATGTAATTGTTGCCCTGACTACTTGGGTGTAAATCAATGTGATAATAACCAACGCCCACACTGTCGTAAAAATCGGCCGCCGTATTCCCGGTTTTCTGACCGGTGATCAACGCCCGGTTGGCCGCGCCGACGTGTTCTTCGAGAACCGTAAAAACCGCCTTGATCCGGCGGGATTCCCGCACATACGGATATTTTGCCATACCGTCTTCGGTGCCCATGATATCGGGCCGAAGGCGTAAACCCGGCCAGCCCAGACCCCCATCGGGGCGCGGAGCCTCGGTTTGCAACCAGTAAAAGAGCGAAAGACTAAGCTGCTTGGCCCAATCAACGTGCTTTTTGAATTCCTTGTCACTGACGCCCACCAGATTACCCGGAAAATAATCGTTTTGCGGCCAGTTAACGACCGTGATATCACTTTGGAAGGTGCCCGGCTTGAAATTGGCTTTGCGAATCAGCCGCCGGTAATTCCAGAGGTTCAGCAGGGAGCCGGTTTGAATTCCTTCGGGATGAAATCCCAATTGCTTGGGTTCCAGCGTGGAAGGATTCGAGTAGGAGAGGTCGAGCAGTTTGCCCGACCACGCGGGCGTTAACTTTGGCGTATAGTTGCGCCAGAAATCGTATTCCTTCGGTTTTTCAATGAGGTGATTTACTTTTCGTCCGTTGATTTCCGGCACATAATCCATCGCAAAACAAACCGTAAACGATTGCTGATTGGTCGGATCGGCTTTTTCGGGGGCGTGTAATTCGCCGGTTTCCTTTTTAGATTCGGTTCCGGTAACAAATTCCGTGTTAGTGAGGGGCAGTACATCGCCCAGTTCAGTGGCATCCACAAAATAGGGAGCCCTCAGCACCAGTTCTTTTCCACTGCGAAAACTGATGGCTTTCAACGCCCGAACCCGATCACCAGTCACATCGGCCCCGATGATTTTGTGTTCCAACAGCAAAATTAATTGCTGAGAACTGATGTAAGGAGCGAGCATTTCGAGCAAAACCGCTACCGCAACCCGTGGCTCGTGACACAGGCGGGAAACCGCTCCGTCGCCCGGATTTAAATTTTTACGGTTTTTAGCCTCGTCGGTCAGTGGATAATTTCGGCGGTAATAGTCCCGAACTCCGGTGCGAAAGGAGCGGTACAATTGTGTGGCGCCGTGGGTTTCAATCCATTGATGTTCGTCGGGAGGCACGCCCTGCTGGGCAATTTGTCCACCGATCCAATCGGTTTCTTCGGTCAAAATAACGCGTAAATTGGAGCGCAGTGCCGCTAATGCAGCCGCGCAGCCGCCTAAACCACCCCCAGCGACAACTACATCGGCCGAAAATTCGTTACTGGATTTAAATGGGGCCGACCAACGGGGTTCAGTCCGGGAGGGAGTTCCAGCAGTGAGGATCGATGGGGCGGCAATACTGCCAACTGTAACAGTTTCAATGAAATTTCGGCGATTCATACTTACATTACCGGGAAAAGAAAGGCGGATCGATTTTTGAACGGCAATTTGCAAATCAAAGCGGATATGTGGAAACTTCGCATCAGGTTAACCAACTTTCCCCGCTTTATTCTAATTTTGGACACGCGAAGTAGAACTACTGATATACTTGCATCAAACCACATATGGCAGAATTAATCCGAATGCCCAAGATGAGCGACACCATGACCGAAGGTGTCATCGCTGAATGGCATAAGAAAGTAGGCGACACCGTCAAGTCGGGCGACGTGCTGGCCGAGGTCGAAACCGATAAGGCCACGATGGACCTGGAGGCATACGACGAAGGAACCTTGTTATACATCGGTGTTGAAAAAGGACAGGCAGTTCCAATCGATGGCATACTCGCTGTGGTTGGAAAAGCCGGTGAAGATTTTAAAGGATTGCTGGATGGTTCCGGTTCTTCCAATGGCTCCAGCGAATCCAAAGCAGAGGCTCCCGCCGAAAAACCGGCTGCTCCGGCAGCGCCTGCTTCCAATGGAGCCGAACAACCCGCTCCGAAAGCGCCCGCTCCGGCGGCCACTATCAATGCTTCGATCATCCGGATGCCGAAGATGAGCGACACCATGACCGAAGGGACCATTGTAGCCTGGCATAAAAAAGAAGGTGACACCGTGAAATCGGGGGATGTTTTGGCGGAAGTCGAAACCGATAAGGCCACGATGGACCTGGAAGCCTACGAAGAAGGCACCTTGTTGTATATTGGCGTAAAAGAAGGCAGTGCAGTGGCTGTTGATGACGTGATTGCTGTCGTTGGGGAAAAAGGGGCGGATTTCAAAGCCCTGTTGCAGGGGGGAGGACAGCCAGCGGCTGCCGCTCCGGCTGCCGAAGCCCCCAAAACCGAAGCGACACCCGCAGCCGCTCCGGCCGAAACTGCCGGTTCCAATGGGCACGACAGCCGGGTTTTTGCCTCTCCGCTGGCCAAACAGATTGCCAAGGAAAAAGGCGTCAATCTGGCGCAGGTTCAGGGTTCTGGCCCCGATGGTCGCATTGTGAAACGCGATGTGGAAACCTTCCAGCCTGCGGCTACACCCGCCGTTCAACCGACCGCTCCGGCGACTCAACCTGCCAAACCGGCCGCTCCGCAACCAGCTCCGGTGGCTCAAACCGCCCCAACACCTCAGGGCGCTTTCGAAGATATTCCGGTTAGCCAGATGCGGAAAACCATTGCCCGTCGCTTGTCGGAAAGCCTGTTTACGGCTCCGCATTTCTATCTGACGATGGAAATTAACATGGACAAAGCGATGGAACTGCGTGGCAAAGTCAACGAAGTCAGTTCCGTGAAAGTGTCTTTCAACGATTTTGTTCTGAAAGCTGCGGCATTGGCGCTGAAGAAACACCCGGCGGTAAATTCCTCGTGGCTGGGCGACAAAATCCGCCGGTATTCGTACGTCAACATTGGCGTGGCCGTGGCCGTGGAAGATGGCTTATTGGTGCCGGTTGTTCGCAATGCCGACCAGAAAACGTTATCGACGATTGCTGCCGAAGTGAAGGATCTGGCGGGCAAAGCGAAAGATAAAAAACTCCAGCCGAAAGACTGGGAAGGCAGTACCTTCTCGATTTCCAACCTCGGGATGTTCGGCATCGACGAATTTACGGCCATTATCAATCCGCCGGATTCCTGTATTCTGGCAATTGGCTCGATCAAGCAAACCGTCAAATTTGAAGGAGAGGTAGCCAAACCAACGAACGTCATGAAAGTGACGTTGTCATGTGATCACCGCTCCGTCGATGGCGCAACGGGCGCTTCTTTCCTGCAAACCTTCAAAGGATTGCTGGAAAATCCGTTCGGAATGCTGGTGTAAAACCCGGTTTATAGTTTACAGTTTACGGTTTATGGTTCACGGTATAATTTCCCTGCTAGACACCATAAACTGTAAACTATAAATCATAAACTGAAAAAACGAATGCAGAAAATTCACGCTACAACCGTCGTTGGCATTCTGCACAACGGCCAGATTGCGCTTGGGGCTGACGGGCAGGCTACGATGGGCAATACGATTGCTAAAAGTAACGTTCGGAAAGTAAGAAGCCTGATGAACGGGAAAGTGCTGGCGGGTTTTGCCGGCTCGACCGCCGACGCTTTTACCCTGATTGAACGGTTTGAAGAAAAACTCAATGCCTACGGCGGAAATTTGAAACGCGCAGCCATTGAACTGGCGAAAGACTGGCGCACCGACCGGTATTTGCGGAAGCTGGAAGCCATGCTGATTGTTGCCTCGAAAGACGATATGTTGGTGATTTCGGGTACGGGCGATGTGCTCGAGCCCGACAATCAGATTGCTGCCATTGGTTCCGGCAGCATGTATGCCCAATCGGCCGCCATTGCCCTGAAAAAACACGCTTCCCAGTTGACTGCTGAAGAAATGGTGCGGGAAAGTTTGCACATTGCAGCCGATATCTGCATCTACACGAATCACAATCTGGTTGTTGAGACTATTAAATAGGTTTACGGTTTTTGGTTTACGGTTGGCTGATGCGCGTATCCAGTGATGCGCCAGCCAACCGAATACTGAAAACCGAATACTGTGCACTAAAAACCGATAAACTACGCAGTTCTTGTTATGAAAGGTTTGCGAGCAGTTTTGCCAAGGGCGGTCAGGAAGCGAATCACGTTCGGGTTCGGAACGGCTTTGCTGCTGATAGCGCTGGGATTCGGTCTAACCTTATTTAGTTACAACCAATACCGAAAAGCCAGCGTTCGCATTGAACATAGCCAGCAGGTAACCAACCGCTTAGGGCGGATTTTATCGCTTATTACGGATGTGGAAACCGGTGAACGCGGCTACCTGGCTTCTTCCGGCGACGGTATTTACCTGACCGCATTTGAAGACGCGTTGCCCCAGTTTTCACCGGAACTCGACCAGATTCGAAGCCTCGTTGCCGACAATCCCCAGCAGATCCGGAACCTCGATTCATTGACGAAACGGATCGATACGAAAATTGCCATGGCCAGCCAGCAGATTGATGCGGTTAAAAACAAACTTCCCATTTCCATCGCCCGGACGTATATGATGCTGGGGAAGGCGCGGATGGATCGGGTTCGTGAGCTATTGAAAAAGATGACGGAAATCGAGCAGGAGCGGTTTGATCTTTATTCCCGGGCTGCTGAGGATTCGTTCCGGAATACGCTGATTATCATATTTACCCTGTCGCTGCTAACGTTTGTAACGCTCATCGTTTCGTATAATCTTCTTGAAAATGAGCTAAATACACGTCAGAAAACGGAGGATCAACTTCGGGCGTACGAAGACGAGTTACAGGATAAAATACAGTTGCTCGAAATCTCCAACGAAGAGCTGGAGCGGTTTGCGTTTGTGGCGTCTCACGACATGCAGGAACCTCTGCGAAAAATCCAGTCGTTTGGCTACCTGCTTCGTGACCGGCACGAAATCGCGTTGACGGCGGATGGCATTATGTATTTGAATAAAATTCTGCAGTCGGCGGAGCGGATGTCGAAAATGATTAAGGATCTCCTCAATTTTTCCCGTATCTCCAGCAAAAAGGAGCCGTTTCGGTCGGTTCGTCTGGCCGATGTCGTTCAAGGCGTTCTGTCGGATCAGGAATTGAAAATAAATGCCGCGAATGGAACGTTTCATATTGACCGGCTGGCCACAATCGAAGCCGTTCAAAGCCAGATGGATCACCTGTTTTCCAATCTGATTTCGAACGCGCTGAAATTTACCAAACCGGATCAGCCACCGGTTATTACCATTCAGGGTGTTTCGGTCAACGGGGACGATTACGAAGAGCTGGTTCCTGGAAAGAAATATTATAAAATAACCATTGCCGACAACGGAATTGGATTTAACGAAAAATACATCGATCACATTTTCAAAATATTCCAGCGGCTCCACGGGAAAAGCTCTTACGAAGGCACCGGTATCGGTTTAGCCATTTGTAAGCGCATCGTAAACAACCACAAAGGCTTGATTACGGCCCAAAGCCAACCCAATGTGGGAACGACATTTATTATTGTATTACCCGAAAAGCAGAACCAGTCTGTTCACGACAATGCAACAACTCACGAAACCAGTACATATACTATTGGCTGACGACGACGAAGATGACCGGTTTTTGACGCGCGAAGCTTTTCGGCAGCAATTTCCGGTTACACAAATGAACATTGTAGAAGATGGTGAAGAACTGATGGAATTTCTGCGCCGGTCCGGGCGCTACGAAAGTTCGGATCACGCTTTGCCGGAGTTGATCCTGCTCGATTTGAACATGCCGCGCAAAGACGGCAGAGAAGCTTTGCAGGAAATTAAATCGGACCGGGAACTGCGCCATATTCCGGTGGTCATTCTGACCACCTCCGACGCTAGCATCGACGTTGAAAACTCTTACCTGTGGGGAGCTAATAGCTTCATTACCAAGCCTTCGTCGTTTAATAAGCTGATGGACATTACCCAGACGATCGGCAATTACTGGTTTAACGTTGTGAAAGTGAGTGGCCGGGATTAGGCCATTAGTCATTGACTTTCAAAGCCGTCAATTGCGCCATAATCTGCTCCAGTAAAGTCATCACACCTTTCAGAGAACCGGGTTGGTATTTATTGACCAAAACCGTAAAACTCACCAATTCGCAATCGGCCGATGTAGCGTAACCGGCGTAAGCGCGAACGCCCTCAATGGTGCCGCTCTTGGCCCGTACATTTCCCACGGCTGCGGTGCCGCGCGCCAGACTTTTGACGGTGCCCGACTCACCGACCACCGGAATACTGTCGTAGAAAGGCAAGAAACTCTTTTCTTTCGACATGGCCGCTAAAATACCGGTCAGGTTGGCCGCCGTCAACGCGCCGACCGGCGACAAACCACAGCCGTCTTTGGGGCGAAAACCGCTCATATCGACTCCTTTGTTTTGCCAGAAACGGGTCATTTCCAGAATGGCTTTTTCGGTTCCAACCGGCGCTTTGGTCAGCGAATTGCCCGCCAGAATCAGCATTACTTCCGCGTAGAGATTGATGCTCTGGTGGTTGGTAAGGCGGGCCAGTTCGGAAAGTGGGACGGAGGTATGCAGGTGAAGCTGCGTTCGTTTTGCCGGAGGAATGATCGGTAATGCGTCGGGAGTCATGGATTCTGACTTGCGCCCAGGCCCGATCGATTGGGGCAACCCGCTGATGGAAATACCGGTTTTTACCAATTGTTCGTTCAGGGCAAACGCCGTAAAATAGGCGGGATCGGGCAGCGAGCCTTTGACCCCAAATTCGTTGACGCCCAGGGGAACCGTGCCCTCCAGAAAAACCAGGGGTGAAAAGGGAGCATTGTAAATAATCACCTCATCCCCCGACCCGGCCGGGCCGGTTTTTACATTGTTCTGTAACCTAAGAAACGGGGTGGACGGTTCTGTCCGCAATACGCCCGCGGGTAGGCCGACGGTTTTGGCAGGTTTAAAAACCGCCCGATACAGATTTTCGTTGAAATTTAGACCGCTAATACCTGCGCCGTAATAATTGCCCATATCGCCCCAAACCCAGGTATCCGGCACCGGGAGCGATTGAATCACACTGGCATCGCCGATCACCGAACCCCGAATGTGTTTGATTCCCGCAGCTTTGACCATTTCGGTCCAGGTGCGAAGAAGCGTCGGCGCGTCGGCAAATTCGGCAAACCGGTTGCTGCCCAGTGACGGATCGCCCGAACCCCGAATATAGAGATTGCCATTTAGAATGCTATCCTTCAGCGTGCCGTCGTGTTCCAGGATGGTGCGAAAAGTATAATTGTCACCCAAAACTGCCAGGGTTGTCGCTGTCGTAACCAGTTTGAGGGTCGATGCCGACGGTAAACTTAATTGGGCATTATAATCGAGCAGGGTAACACCGTCGCGGGTTCGTCGCACTGACAAAGCCGCCGTACCGTTTCGCAGGAACGGACTGGTTTGCAGTTGATTAATGGTAGTTTGCAGACGTTTCAGCGCCAGCGAATCGGCGGAAGGATGCGCCTGACATAACGAAATAATGACAAAAAAATAACTTAAGGTTAACGCAGGATACCGATACATGGATACAAAAAATAGTGCTGACAGGATGGGTTGAAGAGATAAAATGAAATCAAATCGATTCGATTATCCAATTTACCGTATGCGTAATCCGATAGTTTATGAAAGTGGTTTTAAGTAATATTGCAAATATATGCCAGAATTTAAAGCCCTTTTCTGTTGTTCTACCATAATTGTAAATGAGTTGTAGCTTCCTTTGAAACTGCATGATGATGAGAATCAGCACCAAAGGCATTAATCAAATCGAATGAAGTTAACATTTTGGGGAGCGACCCGCCAGGTAACCGGTAGTATGTTTCTGTTGGAAACAGATGATAATTACCGAATCCTGATTGATTGCGGGGCCGATATGGATAAAAAAGCCCCTTCAACTAACCAGGATGACGAATCTTCTAACGGATATAGCGGTTTTTTTCCGTTTGAGGCTTCTGCGATCAATGTTGTTCTGCTGACCCACGCCCACATCGACCACAGCGGAAATATTCCGAATTTGTACCGGGAAGGTTACGAAGGCCAAATTTTATGTACTGATCCGACCTATTCGTTAACGAATCTGCTTCTTCAGGATGCGGCCCTGCTCAATATGCGTCGCCTGGCGGAAATGGGGAAAAGCAAAAAGCAGAAGGTACGCAAGAAATTAGCGGGCCTGAAGAAGGATATGTTTCTGGAAAAACAGGTACGTGAATCGATGGAAAATGTGGTCCCGATTCAATACAACCGGAAATTTAAACTCGGCGACGACGTGGATGTTACGTTTATTCCGGCGGGGCACCTGCTCGGTGCGGCTCACATTGTCATTAACGTTTACGAAAACGGCGAGAAAAAAAGCATCTGTTTTTCGGGAGATATCGGACGCCGAAATTACCCGCTTCTGAGTGATCCCGAACCGATTCCACCCGTCGATTATTTGATTTGTGAATCAACGTACGGAAACCGCCTGCATATCAATACGGAAACGCCGGAAGCAACCCTGGCCGATGTCATCAAGCGAACCTGCATCGATATTCCGGGTCGCCTGATCATTCCGTCGTTTTCGGTCGGGCGAACACAGGCGCTGCTGTATACGCTCAATCGGCTCTACACCGAGCAGGGCTTTCCGCCGATCAAGGTATTCTCCGACAGCCCGCTGGCCCTGGAGAGTACGAAAGTTTACCAGAAAAATCTGCGATTACTGAATAAGGAGGCCAAAGTTTATTACGAAGAGAACGAGTCCCTGTTCGATTTCGTGAATTTTGAGTACCTGGAAAGTTCAAAAGCCAGTCGGGAAGTGTCGAATTACAACCAGCCCTGCATCATCATTTCGTCGTCGGGCATGGTGCAGGGAGGGCGCGTTGAGCAGCACGTTGCCGCCAACATCAGCAATCCGTATTGTACCATTCTGATCATCGGTTATTGCGCCGAAGGAACTCTGGGCTGGCGGTTATTGAATGGGCAACCTACGATTTCCATCAAGGATAAAGAAGAACCGGTTTTGGCAAAAGTCGAGCGTACCGATGTATTTAGCGGACATGGAGATCGCGATGATCTGGTGCGGTTTGTCAAACATCAGTCGCCGGAAAAACTGAAAAAGGTGTTTCTGGTTCACGGCGAATTCACCAGTATGGTGGCTTTTCAGCAGACGTTGTTGGAGGAGGGCTTCTCACATGTCGAAATTCCGACGCGGGGGCAAGAGTACGAGTTATAACAATTGCAGGTTGCTGAACCGGATTTTCCGCTAACTTTGCGATTCGAAAAAAAAGCCATCACGGGTTGCCAGTTGGAATAGTTGATAGGACGGACCGAGAACTGACAATCTTCACCTGGCGACCGAGAACTAATTTTTGAATGAGGACGTATTTGGACTTCGAGAAACCCATAGCCGATTTGGAAGTACGACTGGTTGAAATGAAAAAACTGGCCGACACCAGTAACGTTGATGTTACTGAAGCCGTTGCGTCGCTGGAGATCAGTATCGAAAAGCTTCGCAATGAAATCTTCCAGAACCTCACCCGCTGGCAACGTGTTCAACTTTCCCGTCATCCCGATCGGCCTTATACGCTGGATTATATCTCGTTGATGGGCGGGCAGTTCGTCGAATTGCACGGCGATCGGACGGTTCGCGATGACCCGGCGATGGTGGGCGGTTTTGTTGATCTCGATGGACAAACTGTCATGCTGATCGGCCAGCAAAAGGGTCGGAATACCAAGCAGCGGCAGCAGCGTAATTTCGGGATGGCAAATCCGGAAGGATACCGCAAAGCCCTGCGGCTGATGAAAATGGCCGAAAAATTCAATAAACCCATCGTGACGATGATCGACACGCCGGGTGCTTATCCGGGGCTGGAAGCCGAAGAACGTGGTCAGGGCGAGGCCATTGCGCGCAACCTGAAAGAAATGTTCATGTTGGAAGTGCCGGTAATTTGCATCGTGATCGGCGAAGGTGCGTCGGGTGGCGCATTGGGCATCGGCATTGGCGACCGGGTTTTGATGCTCGAAAATACCTGGTACTCCGTTATTTCGCCCGAAAACTGCTCGACCATTCTCTGGCGGAGCTGGGATTATAAGGAACAGGCCGCCGAAGCAATGAAACTCTCGGCCCGCGACATGGAGAAAAACAAACTCGTGGACGGGATTATCGAAGAACCGGAAGGAGGTGCGCATACGGATCACGCCGAGATGGCCCGCCGGATCAAAAAAACAATCCTTGAGAAAATTGCTGAACTGGACCAACTGACGCCCGAAGAACGCATCGACCAACGCATCGAGAAGTTCTGTGCAATGGGGGTTGTCGTTGAATAACTGGAATGTCGATGGCAGGTGTCTTAAAACCCGAAATCAAGAATATTATTTTCGACCTCGGCGACGTGATCATTCCCATTGATCTCAGGGCACCGATCCGGAATTTTGCCGTTCTTTCGGGCCTGAGCGAAACCGAGGTTGAAGCGCTCTGGCGCGAACACGGGTTGATCCAGCAATACGAAACCGGACTGATCGACGATGACGGTTTTCGCCAGCACGTCCGGCAGTTGTTAAAAAAACGGAGCGATGCACCGGAACAGTGGGCTGATGAGGTGATCGACACCGCCTGGAATACGGTTTTGCTGGACTTGCCCGTTGAGCGAATTGCCCGGATTCGGGACCTGCACGGACACTACCGCTTGTTTCTTCTCAGTAACACGAGTCCCATTCACATTGGCGAGGTTCAAAGAATCTTATCGGCCTTGGGTCAGCCGTCGCTTGACGAACTTTTTGAGCGGGTTTATTACTCGTACGAAGTACAAATGGCCAAACCGTCGCGGGAGATTTACGAACATGTCCTGACAACCTCCGGGCTGAAGGCCGAAGAAACCCTGTTTCTGGACGATAATCCGCATAACATTCAGTCGGCGGCTCAGTTAGGTATACACGCTGTGCAGGTGCAACCGCCCCTGACGATTCTTGATTATCTTCGCGATGAATCCACAAACGAGGACGTACCTCATTCAAGCTAGCCTTTTTGTTCTTACCCTGATTTCAACAACCGCGGCTGGCGCGGAATGGATGTATGGCCGGTTTTTTCTGGATTTTGAACACGGAATAAGCTGGCCGGAATTCTGGAATGGTCTGCATTATTCGATCCCCTTTCTGGCCATTCTGACCGTCCATGAGTTCGGGCATTTTTTTGTGGCTCGGTACCACCACGTTCGGGTGACGCTGCCGTATTACATTCCGCTCTGGTTCGGGTTTGGACAAACGCTCGGTACGATGGGCGCTTTTATCCGCATTCAGGATTTTATTAATAGCCGCAAAAAATTCTTCGACATTGGGATTGCCGGCCCGTTGGCCGGTTTTGTTGTCGCATTGGGTGTTTTATATTACGGATTTACGCACTTACCGCCCCCTGAATTCATATTTACGATTCACCCGGAATACAAACAGTATGGTCTGGCGTTTGGACAGCATGTTTATAAAAATCTGCCTCCCGAAAGCGTGATTCAACTGGGTGATAACCTGTTGTTCTGGTTTTTTAAAACGTACGTTGCCGATCCGGCCCGTTTGCCGCATCCGTACGAAATGATTCATTACCCGTATCTGATGGCGGGCTATTTCGCGTTGTTTTTCACCTCCCTCAACCTGATTCCCATTGGGCAACTCGACGGCGGGCACGTGCTATATAGTCTGATTGGTCGCCGGGCTTTCCGGGCGGTTGCACCGGTGTTGCTGATCGGTTTTGCGTTCTATGCCGGATTGGGATTCTTTAAACCAACCGATTTTATGGTGGGCAACGATGCCGAGTTTTGGGACCAGTTGAGCAAACTCGTTTTGTATATCGCAGGATTAGTGGTCAGCTTCCGGAGCATCAGCGAAAACCGGATGACAACTTTATTACTGGCTTTAAGCGTCGTGGCCGGACAATTCCTGATATCCATCTTCTTTCCAGCCGTTAACGGCTATCCCGGTTTTCTGTTATTTATCCTAATCCTGGGACGGTTTTTGGGTGTTTATCACCCCGAGACAGAGGATGATGAACCACTGGGAACTGGCCGGATTATTCTCGGCTGGCTGGCACTGCTCATTTTTGTGCTTTGTTTTAGCCCAAAACCGTTTATTTTTTCTTAATCTTTGCCACCAGCGTGGACTATTTCCGAACCTTATGTTTAGCACACTTGCGAGGTGGCTGTATAAAGTAGCGGGTTGGCAACTGCTCGGCACAGTTCCTGATCTGCCGAAAGCAATCTGGGTGCTGGCTCCCCACAATACTAACTGGGATTTCCCGATTGGCCTCGGAGGGCGGGCAATGACCCACATCTGGATTCGCTATCTGGCCAAAAAAGAACTTTTTACCTGGTATGCCGGCTGGTTTTTTCGGTTATTGGGAGGCAAGCCCGTCGATCGGAGCCGGGCCAATAACCTGGTCGATGCCATCGTTGATGTCTTTATTCAAAACGAATACCTGCACGTTTGCATTTTACCCGAAGGAACGCGGAGTGATGTAGACCGCCTTAAAACCGGTTTTTATTATATCTCCCTGAAGGCAGATGTCCCCCTCATTCTGGCCGGAATCGATTATCCCCGAAAAGCCATTGTGCTGAGTGAACCGATGTACATGACTGGTGATTTTGAAAAGGACATGCGACCGGTTTTTGAATTTTACAGCGCGATTCAGGGGCAGCGGAAAACCTGGTTGAAGCGGTACGAAGAAACCGGATCAATTTCGTAAATAGTTCACCATCAATTCGCCCGCCCGATCCGACGCGCCCGGACCGCCGACTTGCTCCCGCAATTCTTCGTAGTCTGCTAATTGCCGTTCGTGATTCGATCCGCCGGGGAGAATTCGGGTCAGTTCCTGAATGAGATTATCGGTCGTGAGCTGGAACTGTTTCAACTCCGTGACCGCTTCCCGGTTCAGAATGAGGTTGACCAGCGAGATAAACGGAACGGCAATCACCCGATTAGCTACTTGATACGACAACCAGGTCATTTTGTAACAAACCACCTCCGGTACATTCAGGAGGGCGGTTTCCAGGGTTGCGGTACCAGATGTTACCAAAGCCGCATCGGCAATGGACAGCAAGTTATACGCATTATCGGTAACAATTGGAATGGTTGGAAAACGTTGCATGATTTCCCTGTACAACGAAGGCGAAAGATTACTCACGCCGGAAACAACGAATTGATACTCAGGAAAGTGGGGGATAGCTTCCAGCATGGCAGGCAGCATGATCGCGACCTCCTGATGACGGCTACCGGGCAGCAACGCAATGACGGGTTTGGAGCCCAACGAATTCGTTTGCCGGAATTCAGGATCAATCTGGAAACCGGCAATGGCATCCATCAGTGGATTTCCGACGTAATCGACCCGGTAATCGTACTTCTTATAAAAATCAACTTCGAACGGAAAAATCACAAACATCCGGTCGACAACGGCCTTGATTTTAAGTGCCCGTTTCTGGTTCCAGGCCCATACTTTAGGGGAAATGTAGTAGAAAACCCGAATCCCGTGTTTTTTGGCAAACCGGGCCATGCGCAGATTAAAACCGGCATAGTCGATCAAAATCAAGGCATCCGGCCGGGTTTGGAACAAATCGGTCTGGCAATCACGCAGATTCTTCCGGATTGTTCCCAAATTCTGAACGACTTCCAGAAACCCCATGAACGCCATCGATCGATAATGGCGGACCAGCGTGGCTCCGGCGGATTCCATCTGCTCACCGCCCCAGGCCCGAAAACGAGCGTCGGGATCGTGCTGCCGAATGGCCTTAATCAGATTTCCGCCGTGCAGGTCACCGGAGCGTTCTCCGGCAATCAGGTAGTAGGTCATAGGTTATTCCCCGTAATAATCCACGTAATTTTTCGGGGTTTCGTATAAACGAATCCGGTGAAGACGGGCCTCGGTGATCCTTGCCAGCGCCCGATCCAGAATTTTCCAGATTTCGACGATGAAGATTTCGCAACTGGCCATTTTGCCCCGCATGAAATCGACGTCCAGGTTGAGGTTTTTGTGATCTACCCGGTCAATGATGTGTTCCTTGACGAGCTCGGCCAGTACTTTCAGGTCAATCACGAAACCCGTATCGGGATTGGGTTCACCTTTGACGGTTACAATTAATTCAAAATTGTGTCCATGACCGTTTACGTTGGCACACGGGCCAAAAACCTCCTTATTCTTTTCGTCGGACCAGGCCGGGTTGAATAACCGGTGAGCCGCGTTAAAGTGTTCTTTTCTGCTAATATATACCATTATTCACGATCGCCGGGGCGATTTGTCGTTTTCGTGCGGGCAGGATAGCCTTGCCCTGTTGGTTACAAAATTACGGCCTTCCTGTCGTTAATAAAAATTCAATTCACGGATAACGATTAGTACTTTTTAGATAAAGACCAATGAATGGTCGAGGAGATCATACAAAATCAATAGTAAAATAATCCAATTTATTCATTAAAACGTGGATAGGTTGGTGACTTCATTTGTTCTAACTTTACACCCTATTTTAGTAGCAGGAATACATCGTTTTAATCTAACCTAAAACAATCGTTGCTCAATTTCTACGGAGTATGATAATTGTTACGGGCGCAACAGGCTTTATTGGAAGCTGCCTGATTTCGAGACTGAATCAGGAAAACTTCAATGCTATCATTGCCGTTGATGATTTTTCGCGGGAGGATAAGCTGGTGAATTTAGAAGGAAAGCGGATTCTCGAACGGGTCGATCGGGAAGATTTCTTTGATTGGCTGGATGAAAATTACCACGAGATCGAATTCCTGTTTCACATTGGCGCCCGCACCGACACCACGGAGTTCGACCGCAGTATTTTCGAGCACCTGAACGTCGAATACTCTAAGAAAATCTGGCAGAAATGCATCGATTATCAGATTCCACTGGTTTACGCGTCCTCAGCCGCCACCTACGGTCTGGGCGAATTAGGTTACGATGATAACGAAGCGCTGATACCGCAGCTTAAACCGCTCAATCCATACGGCGAATCGAAGAACGAATTCGACATCTGGGTACTGGAGCAGGAGCGGCATCCTTTTTTCTGGGCTGGTTTGAAGTTCTTCAATGTCTACGGGCCGAACGAATACCACAAAAGCCGCATGGCTTCGGTTATTTACCACGCCTTTTGCCAGATCAAACAAATGGGTTCGATGAAATTGTTTCGGTCGCATCACCCGAATTTTGCCGATGGCGAACAAATGCGCGACTTTATTTATGTGAAAGACGTCATTGACGTCTGCGTCTTTCTAATGCACCACCGTCGAAACTCCGGAATCTATAACCTAGGCAGTGGAAAAGCCCGGACGTTTCTGGATTTAGCCAATAATACCTTTTTGGCCATGGGCGTGACGCCCCAGATAGAATTCATCGATACGCCCGAAGATATCCGCGATAAATACCAGTATTATACGCAGGCCACGATGAGCAAACTGCGCTCCATTGGCTACTCGCAACATTTTAAGTCATTGGAGGAAGGCATTTCCGACTACGTGAAGAACTACCTGATGCCGGAGAACTATTTGTAAGTACCCACGGACTGGTAGTCCGTGGGAGTTTAGATCGTCGGAATTATAAGAATTACACGGACTACCAGTCCGTGGTACTAGTGCCAGATAATTTCAACTACTTCTTTCTTCAAATCAATAGTCGTTTGTTTCTCGTCGTGATTCCGGCGAAGAACGACAACCCCATTCTGAACCCGCATCGACTCCTGCTGAAGCACCCGGGTTTCATCTTTTTTGTGGAAAACCGATACGGAAGCATCCGTGTATTCGGGCAGGGCCAGCGAATAGGATTTGCTGGTAACTTTGATGGAACGGGCGGATGAAGGCACCGTCTGGTTTTTCGCCAGCGCCAGTGCCCGCGATGCCTGAGGCACCCCGTAGCCAATGTAATTATTGCCGTAAGGGTACAGATGCGATGATTTCTCGATAATGCTGATCAGTTCTTTGTTGGTTAGCTTCGGATTGGCCTGCATCAGGCAGGCGGCAAAACCGGTGATGACCGGAGCCGAAAGCGAGGTTCCGTAGAGTGAAAAACAGGAGACATTCGGCTTGAGATACGGCAGAAATTCCGGGCCAATACTGCTGTAGCCAATGCGATTCCAGACTTTGTTGTTCGTTGCGCCAACCGCCAGAACTCCCTGGGCATCCGCGGGGGTGGAAATAATGCGCCACGAGCGATCGTCGCCTTCATTACCGGCCGACACAATCACCAGAATTCCTTTTTTGTCGGCAGCCAGTTGGGCGGCTTTGCTGATCAGGCTCGTATGGCCATCCATTTGATTGGGTTGGTAATTCTCTTTTGGGTTGGTAAACCCCTTGGCGTATCCGAGCGACGTATTGATGATGCGCACACCCAAACTGTCCATCCATTCCATGGCCGCAATCCAGTTGTCTTCTTCACCCCGGAATTCACGGGCGCCGTGGTCGGTGCGGGCCAGGTAAAAACTGGCTTCAGTAGCGAGTCCATACTGAATATTTTCGTTGGGATCGTGGCCCGCAATGGCGGCCATTACCTCGGTTCCGTGAAAATCGGAAAGTGTTTCGAGGGAGCCGAAAAAGGCATTGCGTGGCCGATTCGTGTTGACGTAGTCACGAACATCCTTAATCCCGTTCCGGTGAAAAATCTGCTTCAGCGCACTGGCTGAATCCGCTCCGAAAAAACCGGCATCGATCACGCCGATGGTCACGTTTTTGGCCGTCAAGCCCACCCGGCCGAAAACATCCGCCTGAATCTGGGACATCACCGGTGCCATCTGGACTTTCGTGATATCGTGCTCGATGCTGTTGATGACAATATTTTTGTCGATCGGAACAATTTCGTTTACAAACGAGAGCGATTTGACCTGCTTCACCTGGTTCGGAGTCAGCTCGGCGGAAACCGCGTTGAGCCAGCGGGACTGAAACAAGGGACGAACGCCCTGCGATGTCAGGGTTTGTAAATAGGTCGGATTAAGCGGCAAATCGGTTTCGTCGACGGAAAGGCCCATCGACCGGCGATTGGAAATAGTCTGTGGCGAAAGAGAAGGATCTAGGGTGGAAGGCTTGTCCTTCAGGGTAATCCAGTATTTGGATTGGGCAATTGTGGTTCCGGCCCCGAAGAGCATGATCCCAAAAAGAAGCGTAACTATTTTTTTCATTGAAACGAAAGCATCAATTTTAGGCATTAATGTACAAAATGAAATTGAAATTACCGAATGTCGTCCTTTGAAACCATATCTGCATGAAGTACATAGCCATTGCCAACGCGTTGTTTACCCGAAACCGCCGTCGTTTGGCGGAACAATTGAAACCCAAATCCCTGGTGGTTCTGAACGCCAATGACATCATGCCGACCAACGCGGACGGCACGATGGGATTTCGGCAGAGCAGTGACTTGTTTTACCTGTCCGGGGTTGATCAGGAGGAAACCGTCCTGGTGTTGTTTCCGGATCATCCCGACGAAAAGTTTCGGGAAGTGCTTTTTTTGCGCGAAACCAGCGAGCTGATCGAAATCTGGGAAGGACATAAACTAACCAAAGAAGAAGCCGAACAGACCTCGGGCATTTCCCGAAAGACGATTTTCTGGACGCACGAATTTGAAAAGGTGTTTATTCAGATGGTTTTTGAAGCGGAACATATCTACTTGAATACCAACGAGCATACGCGAAATTCATCGGAAGTCATTACCCGGGATGCCCGAATGGTCAGCCAGTTTCGGGACAGATACCCCCTTCACCGGTTTGAACGACTGGCACCGCTCATGCATTCGCTGCGCGCCATCAAGCAACCCGAAGAAGTCGCCCTCCTGAGCGAAGCCATCCGCATTACGGAAGACGGTTTTCGGCGATTGCTGAAATTTGTCAAACCGGGCGTCTGGGAATACGAGATCGAAGCGGAACTCCTGCACGAATTTGTGCGCCAGCGTTCGAAAGGATTTGCTTACCAGCCCATTATTGCTTCCGGTGCGAATGCCTGCGTGCTGCACTATGTCGAGAACAATCAGCCGTGCAAGGACGGGGACGTTATTCTGCTGGACGTGGCCGCTGAATACGGAAATTACAACGCCGACCTGACGCGCAGCATACCCGTAAACGGGCGATTTACGGATCGGCAGAAAGCGGTTTATCAGGCGGTTTTACACGTGATGAAAGAAGCTAAAAAGCTGCTTGTTCCGGGCAATGTCTGGGATGATTACCACAAGGAAGTGGGCAGGATCATGGAATCGCAGTTGATCGGATTGGGTTTGCTGGACCGTCAGGAAGTTGCCAAACAGGACCCGGATTTACCGCTTTACCGGAAATATTTCATGCACGGGACCTCCCATTTTTTGGGTTTGGATGTCCATGATGTCGGGAATAAATACCGAAAATTCGAAGCCGGAATGGTTTTTACCTGCGAACCGGGGATCTATATACGCGAAGAAGGGCTGGGCATTCGCCTGGAAAATAACATCCTGATCACGGATACCGGGAATGTCGATTTGATGGATTCAATCCCGATTGAGGTGGAAGAAATCGAGGATTTAATGAATCGCTGACGAGTGGAAAACCCTGACATCGAGCCTTCGAATTTGTCAGGGTTTTGTTTTTTCAACGCTTAAAAAGCCGCTGGATCGCGCATTCGATTTGTTGCCAGCCTTCTTCCGTTTGTAAATCGATGTTCATAAAGTGAGCCTGGCTGGGCGCAATGAGCAAAAGCATGGTAATGCCCGAAATCAAAATGGCGGTTAGGGCGTTCAGATCCTCGTTTTCGTTTATAAAAAACTTTTCCAGCACCTTCTGGAAGGAGGCATTCCGGGTAGTGGTTAGCTCCGAATGGAAGCCTAAGCCCGGATTACTGATTTCCCATTTTAAGATTTCCTGGGCAGGCGTTCGCGATTTGAGTTCGCGAAGCAAGCCAATCAGATAATTAATCCGGGTTTGATTGTGAGCGTTTGGCTCGACCTCGGTATGGGTTGCCAGAAACTGGTTATTGTAGTTGGTGAGGAAATTCCCTTCATTCAGAAACTGTTCCATCAGCCCCTCCCAGCCGCCGAAATACCGGTAAATAAGTACTTTGTTGACACCCGCTTTTTCAGCTACTGCATTGATTCCAACCCGGTTTACGCCACGCTCAGAGATCACTTCACCCACGGCCTGAAGTATGCGCGCCATCGTTTGGGTACGACTCCTTTTCCGAACCTCCATTAGTCAAATATTCTCAAACCAGTTGCTGCGACAATTCGTTTTTTTCTGGTCAGGTTAAAAAACAAGAACGATTGATTAGTCCGGCAAAGGTACGGTTTTTACAAGCAATTGGTGGTTGCGATCGGAAAATGACCGATAAAAAACGAAAAAAGGTAGAAAACGGTAACTTTAGTAGATAAACCGGAAACCTTAACGTTCCGGAAAAAGAGCGAGTTGGCTCACCAGATCCCGAATGGCTTCGCGCAGTTGAAACCGGGTCAGCGTTACCTCCATCAACAACGGAAAATCCGGATACGGATGCCACGACGGGGTCAGGGAGCGATCCAGCTGAATTTGCAAATGATAATTTTCATTCGGCAGCGAAGAGGCTTCGACGTTCAGGCCCGGCTCCGGAAAAGAAACCGTCACGTGATTGATCGCCCGGTTCCAGAGCAATTTCAACCCGTTGATCAACCGCTTGATTTCCCAGGTCTGGAGGGGAGCCGTCTGCTTGTGAAATTCTTTCTGCCATTCGGTCGACACTTCGCAGACCAGGCTGTTACGGTCGCGCCAATGGGTCCCTTTAACACCGTAACCTTTTATCAGTAGTTCGAATGAACCCGTAGAACTCTTAAGTTTCATAACGCTGGGGAGGGCTTTGTTGCTTAAAAAATACTTTTGCCTATCTACCAAATATACTATACCTTCGACGATCCTCCAAATGAAAAACCGGAATCTTTTTTAATGAACCCGTTGAATCTTTTTCTGAATTTTCTGTCGGTGTCGCGGTCGGTCTGGCTATCTTTGCGCGAATTTATCGCGGGTTGGGCCAGCTGACGGACAAACCCCGATTGGTGGTAATCCAGCTGCGGACGGACTGGTGATAAAAAACGATAAACTTTAAACTGAACCACGACGAATAATGGCTAAAGTGCTGATAATTGGTGCCGGGGGGGTGGGTAGTGTGGTTGCGCACAAGTGCGCGATGAATTCCGATGTTTTCACGGATATAATGCTGGCCAGCCGGACGGTTTCCAAATGCGACAAGATTGCCGCCGAAATTCGGGAAATGCACGGGGTGGAAATCAAAACCGCTAAGGTCGACGCCGATGTAGTGGCCGAAATGGTCATGCTGATCAAGCAATTCCAACCGGTGCTGGTGATCAATGTTGCCTTGCCTTACCAGGACTTGCCCATCATGGATGCCTGTCTGGAAACGCGCGTTCACTACCTGGACACGGCCAACTATGAACCCAAAGATGTCGCCAAATTTGAATATAGCTGGCAGTGGGCGTACCAGGAACGGTTTAAGGAAGCCGGCATTATGGCCCTGCTGGGCTGCGGTTTCGACCCCGGAGCCACGCAGGTGTTTACCGCTTACGCGGCCAAGCATCAGTTCGATGAGATGCATTACCTCGACATCATCGACTGCAACGCGGGTAATCACGGCAAAGCATTTGCCACCAATTTTAATCCCGAGATCAACATCCGCGAAATTACCCAACCGGGTCGGTACTGGGAAAATGGCGAATGGGTTGAAATACCTGCCATGTCGATTCACAAGCCGATTTCCTATCCCGCCATCGGGCCGAAAGAGTCGTATGTGCTGTACCACGAAGAACTGGAATCGCTGGTGAAAAACTTCCCGACGCTGAAACGCGCCCGGTTCTGGATGACCTTCGGACAGGCTTACATTACGCACCTTCAGGTGTTGGAAAACGTCGGTATGACCAGCATCAAACCCATTCCGTTTCAGGGAATGGACATCGTTCCGCTGGAATTTCTGAAAGCGGTTTTGCCCGCACCCGACACCCTGGGCGAGAATTATACGGGTCAGACCTCGATCGGTTGCCAGATTCGGGGCGTAAAAGATGGACAGGAAAAAACGTATTTTATCTGGAACAACTGCGATCACGCCGAAACCTACAAAGAGGTTCGCGGACAGGCGGTTAGCTACACAACCGGTGTTCCTGCTATGATTGGGGCCCTATTGATGCTGAAAGGTACCTGGATGAAACCGGGCGTCTGGAACTGCGAAGAAATGGATCCGGACCCCTTCATCGAACAAATGAACCAGCAGGGCTTACCGGTTCAGGATCAGGTTAACCAGACCCTGAGCGTGGAAGAGTGAGGTCTTCATTATGAAGATGGATTATGAATGATGGATTGGCTTCCCACCGCCAATAATCCATCGTTCATAATCCATCATCCTTTCAACCATCCCCCCCGGAAACCGGCCCGAAGCAAGCCCCGACGGATGGTTGGGCTGCGCATCATCAGGTTCCAGATCAGGTTGGTGCGGTAATTTTCGGCCATCAGCAGAATCGGCCCGCTGTCGATCCCCAAATAATCGGGGTCGAACCATTGCCCCGGATAGGAGAGATTGAACGCATCTTTAAAACCGTACGGGCCATAGATTTTTTTTCCAAACCGGTATTTCATCAACTGAAGCGCCCGGATGCTTTCTTCCGGCGTAAACGGAATGGAACCACCAGCTGCCGTTGGAGCAATGGTTCCATCATCAACTACCTGCGTGGCGGAAGCTCCCCGGGCTCGGTATGAGAAAAAGGGGCGACCGTTGATGATTGTATCTTTAGGACCATCGCTGGCCGTCAGTCCCCATACATCTGCTTCATATCCCGTAAAACCACCCGGATTTTCGACGCAGTAAGCCCGATTGGCCAGGGTGGCCCGCCGACTATTTTCAAAATAATCGATTTCCCGCCCGCGCATGTAAGCGTCTTTGATACTCCGGAAATCGATCCAGATGTGCGAATACTGGTGACCAAATAATGGATCGAAATTGACGTGCGAATAGCCTTTAAACTCTTTCCATTCATACGTTGATGTCCAGGCCGTCCAGGCTTCAGGTTCGATCGGGTACGTCGGCGACGCCAGCGCCAGAACGTACAGCAGCATCGCTTCATTGTAGCCTTTCCAGTCGGATTGAATAAACCCACTTTCGGGATGCCAACCCATCGATAACAACGGTTTTCGTTCCCGCATCCACTGCCAGTCGACCCGGCGGTAAATCCGGTCGACGAGGGAACGGATTTCTTTTTCGACGGCAGAATTATGATTGAAATACGCCTGACTGCTCAGCATACCGGCCAGCAGTAAAGCGGTATCGATGCTTGACAACTCTACCTGTTTAAATCGGTGCCCGGTTTTCATGTCCAGAAAGTGGTAGAAGAAACCCCGAAATCCGGTCACATTTTTCCCCTCCGCCGACTGGGGAGCGAAAGTAAAAAACCGTAAGGTCCGAAGCGTTCGTTCGGCGGCTTCCTGGCGACTCACATAACCGCGCTCGACCCCCAGCACATACGCCGTTAAGCCAAAACCGGTGGCGGCAATGCTCGCAAAGGTATTCGTCGGATAACGGTCCGGAATCAGACCGTGCGGATTGTCGCCCAGTTCCCAGAAATAGCGAAACGTATCCCGCTGTAAAGAATCCAGAAACCGCTTGGAAGTGGCCACACCCCGCAGCTGTGCAATTGATTCGATCGGTTGAAAGCCGAAAAACAGGATCAGTAATAAGCCAAACGGAAAAACTGAACTGGTAAAGCGATGAAAATAAAACCGGTGTAAATAACCTTCGACTTTCATGGTGCGGTAGGCAGCAGGATGAATTTTGAAAGATACTATAAAGAAAATAAAATAGTTGACTGGAAACTTGTATATATAATTTTCCTATATATATTTGTAACAGCCACTAACGTCGATTTAGCCATGACAACCGAACAGCTTGACGTCGCCACACTGGACGACATCGTATTTGAAAACCGCAACAAATTGTATGGTGCTTACGAGTTGCGCCAGATTTATAACCGGAATGCCAGCCGGGCGCTTTGGTTAGGAATTGCCTTGTTTGGAGCTGCTCTGGCTACGCCTACGCTCTACAATCATTTTAAGCCGGACGAAGCGCCGGATCAGATAATGACCGTGATCGACCTGGAAAAAGTTAAGGTATTGCCGCAGGAAGAACCGCCTGTGGTGGTGCCGCCAAAAGTTGAGATTCCGGTACAATTGCCAACAATCCGGAGTTTGCCGCCGGAAGTTGTCGCAGATGCTCCGGATGAGGTGACGGTGCCAACTGTAGAGGAACTGGTCGACAAAGTAACGAGTGATAAAACCCAGGACGGCGATCCGAACGCGCTGGATGTGATCGAAGCTCCGACGGAAACGGCGGGTCCGGCGCCGGTGGAGAAAGCCGTCGAGGTGGAGCGAAAACCGGACGAAGTTTTCCTGAAAGTTGAACAGGATCCCCAATTTCCCGGTGGATTGAAAGGAATGGCCGATTTCATGCAAAAAAACCTGCACTACCCACCTTCGGCTGCGCGGGCTTCCATTTCCGGGCGGGTCTACCTTCAGTTTGTAGTCAATACCGATGGAAGTATCGTGGATGTCTCGGTTATTAAAGGCATTGGGTTTGGGTGTGATGAAGAAGCCATTCGGGTCGTAAATAAAATGCCAAAATGGCAACCGGGCAAACAATCGGGACGTCCGGTGCGTGTCCGGTTTAACCTGCCAGTTGTCTTTGCGTTGGAATAACTTTTTCGGCCAATGATAAACCCCGCCGGATTTGGACCAGCGGGGTTTTTTATGCGGTACAAAACCGTCGTTTTCCCTACTTTTGTGGGCAATATACAACCACTCGAACGGTTTTTACTCGCCAATGATCGACTATTCTCTCATTCCCTCGCCCTGTTTTGTATTGGAAGAGACCAGGCTACGAGCTAATTTGTCGCTGATCGATTCGGTTCAGCAACGGGCCGGTGTTCAGATTATTCTGGCCCTTAAAGGGTTCTCGATGTACAGCGCTTTTCCCCTGGTGAAACACTATCTGTCGGGAGCCACGGCCAGTTCATTGAACGAAATCAAGCTGGTGAACGAGTACATGGGTATCCAGGCTCACACCTACATTCCGGCGATTCGTGACGATGAATTTGATGAGATTCTGGAACGCAGCAGCCATCTTACTTTCAACTCGTTGAGTCAGTGGGAGCGGTTTAAAAACCGGGCGATGGGTTCGGGCGTCTCCTGCGGGATTCGCGTCAATCCGCAGTATTCGGAAGTGGCTACGGATATGTACAATCCCTGTGTTCCCGGTTCGAGATTGGGGGTAACAAGGGATTTGATTGGGGATTCATTACCGGAAGGAATTGCAGGCATTCACTTTCACACGCTTTGCGAAAATGATTCGTACACCCTCGAACGCACACTGGAAGCGCTGGAAAGCCGGTTTGCCGATTTGCTCCATCAGGCGAAATGGGTCAATATGGGCGGTGGACATTTGATGACTCGTGAAGGTTACAGTACCGACCACCTGATTGGCCTGCTGCAAACATTTCGGCAAAAATACAACGTAGAGGTCATTCTGGAACCAGGCTCGGCCATTGGCTGGCAAACCGGCGTGCTGGTTTCCTCGGTGTTAGATGTTGTTGACAGCCAAGGCATTAGGGTAGCTATCCTCGATACTTCCTTTGCTGCCCACATGCCGGATACACTTGAAATGCCTTACAAACCGCGTATTCTGAATTCCTACCACGAACCGGTGGCCGGAAAACCGACCTACCGGCTGGGAGGGATGACGTGCCTGGCGGGCGATTTCATGGGCGATTACAGTTTTGACGAACCACTGCAAATCGGTGATCGAATTATTTTCGACGACATGATTCACTATACGATGGTGAAAACGACCACATTTAACGGTGTTAACCTGCCTTCAATCGGAATCTGGCAGGAAAACGAAACGTTTCGGCTGGTCAAGTCGTATGGCTACGAAAGTTTTAAAGACCGGTTGAGTTAGTGCGATCCGATGTTATTCCGGGCCGGTACGGTAAATTATCAGTTTTTAAAATCGTGCAGGTGATCAGCAGAAAGGAGAGTAAGTTAAAATCTTGTGCACTGACTAGCAGGGAAAAACAACTTGGATGGTAACCGTTATAACTTGACTGAATAATAAGTTATCAGACTTAATTGTTGGAGCAATTGATCATATATCAGGAGATAATTTGTATATTTTCGCCAAAAAAATAGCTGATGACATTCCTGAAAAACCTAAGCCTTGCCGGATCTCTTTTTGTTATTTCTTCCCTATCCGGCTGCTCCGTACAAGATCATTTACAACCCGCCACCATTGAAATCGCCGGACTGTCCTCCCTGACGGGCAACTGGTCGTCGCTCGGCAACACGACGGCAGCCGCGATGGAAATCGCGGAAGAAGACATTAACGCCTATTTTCAGGGAAAAGGGAGTCCGTATCGGTTGAGCATGACGACCTACGATACGAAACTGGATGCCAGTTTGGCGACCGGTTTTTTCACCACGGCGGCTGACGCAGGCCACCGGTTTTTTATCGGGCCGCAATCCAGCGCCGAGCTGGCGGCTATTCTGCCCTTGACCGCCGGTCGCAATGCAATTGTCATCAGCCAGGGCAGTACGGCGGGAAGTCTGGCCATTGCCGGAGATCCGGTTTTCCGGTTTTGTCCGGCGGACAAAATCGAAGGAGCGGCCATTGCCAAAACCATCTTTGATCAGGGCATTCGCGGATTGATTACCATTGCCCGGGATGATGCCGGAAACAAAGGCTTGCAAAACGCCACTGGTGCGTCGTTCACCACCGCCGGGGGCGAAGTTCAGGCGCTAACGCCTTACGGAACTTCAGTAACGGATTTTTCGGCCCAGATTGCCGCCATCAAAGCGCAGATAACGGCGTTGACAACAACGTATGGAGCCGCTAAAGTGGCGGTTTATCTGGCGTCGTTCGATGAGTGCGTTAACCTTTTTAAACAGGCAGCGGCCGACCCGGTTTTGAGTTCGGTTCGCTGGTTTGGTGCGGACGGCGTGGCATTAAGTGCAGCTTTGATCGCCGATGCCGACGCGGCTGACTTTGCAATTGCCACTCAGTTTTTTACCCCGACATATGGTCTTTCCGATACTTACAAGTCGGCCTGGGAGCCTTTGATCGCCCGGATTAAAACCAAAACAGGCATTGACCCGGATGCGTTTGGGATCGCGGTGTATGATGCGATGTGGGTAATTGCCAAAACCATTGAAGCCGGAAACGGCGTTCCGGCCAATCTGGATGATCTGGAAAGCCTGTTTACCACCCAGGCCAATGCCTACACCGGTGCCACCGGCCCCACGACGCTGGACACTTACGGCGATCGCGCGACCGGTTCGTTTGATTACTTTGGTATTGAAAAAGCAGGTAGTGTTTATCAGTGGAAACTGGTTGGAAAATCCAACTAAGTAAAAACGATTTGGTCGTATTGCCAATCCGGCCGGTTCTTCAGGGCAGTGAAAACGCCATGATGGAACCGGCCGGATTTTCTTTGCTCCCGCCGACTGACACCGCCACGAATTGTTTGTCACCGCTCCAGTACGTGCAGGCCGTGGCATTGGCGATTCCGGGGAGCGTCGTTTCCCAAACCTGTTTTCCGGTTGATTTGTCGAACGCTTTCAATTTGCGGTCTTTGGTGCCGCTGATGAAAACCAGCCCACCGGCGGTGACAATCGGTCCGGCTGATCCTTCAAGACCGGTTTCGGGCGCATTCTGTTCCTGTAATTCCGGATCGTTCCCCAGCGGAATTTGCCAGGCATAGTCGCCGGTGTTCAGATTGATGGCGTTCAGCGTTCCCCAGGGCGGTTTGATCGCCGGACGCCCCTGTGAATCGCGAAAGTGACCGTACGCCGTCAGATTCAGGTATTTATCAGCTCCTTTCTGCGTTTGCCCGGTTTCCAGTTTTGTCACTTTACTGGAATTTTTTTCCCGATCGAAGAGAAACGCAATAATGCCCTGTTCCTTGCCTTTTACCACACTGGCAAACGCGGGCATCTTTCCACCACCCTGTTTGATTTTAGCCAAAGCCGATTCCCGGCTCATCCGATTTCGGAGGCCAATGAGTGAGGGGTAAGTGGGTTCGTCTCCATTTTTGTCTTTTCCGTGGCAGCTAACGCAGTAGGTCATGTACAACGACCGGCCCTGCGCAAAAACCGTTCGGTCTTTGGCTTCTTTTTCCGGATCGACCCGCTGCATCGACTGGATTTCCGGCGAGTCGTTGGATTTGACGTACAAAATACTCGTGGTTGGATCATAAGCCGCCCCGCCCCATTCGGCGCCCCCCCGGGTTCCGGGCAGCATGAGCGTTCCTTTCAAGTCCGGCGGAGTAAACAGCCCTTCGTACCGCATCGATCGGAATTTCTTCACAATCGAATCGTGCCCCGCTACCGAATAGTTAGTCAAATCCGCTTCGGTCATGTGCTGACGGGCGAACGGTTTCGGTTTTAACGGGAATGGCTGCGTTGCCCAGGCTTCTTCTCCCGGCAGGTGAGAAACCGGCACCCTGCGTTCTTCAATTGGAAATAACGATTCTCCGGTTTCCCGGTCGAAAACGAATACAAAGCCGTGTTTGGTCACCTGCGCGACGGCATCGATTTTCCGCCCGTCGCGTTCTATCGTAACCAGGTTTGGAGGAGCAGGCAGGTCGTAATCCCACAAATCGTGGTGGACGGTTTGGTAATGCCAGCGGTATGTACCGGTTTTGGCATCCAGTGCAACCACGCTGTTTCCGTACAGGTTTGACCCTTTCCGGTCGGCTCCGTAAAAATCGTAGGAGGGAGAACCCAGGGCCAGAAAAACCATTCCGCGTTTGGTATCCACACTCATTCCCGCCCAGTCGTTGACGCCACCGGCGTATTTGTAGGCTTCTTTGGGCCAGGTTTCGTAACCCGGTTCGCCCGGTAACGGAATCGTGTGAAATGTCCATTCCAGTTTTCCGTTCCGGATATTATACGCCCGAATGTAACCGGGTTGTGCCCCGTATAATTCGGAAACTTCGGCCCCCATGATCAGCAGATCCTGATAAACAATACCGGGTGAGGTCGGAATGACGGAGATGGTTTCGGGCGCATCCCGCAATCCGATATTCATGCTAACCCGCCCGTTTTTGCCAAAGCCCGGAATCGGTTTTCCGGTTTTGGCATCCAGTGCAAATAAAATGTCTTCGCCCGTGACGAGAATTCGTTTGTCCGCACCGTCTTCCCAATAGGTTACACCCCGGCTAACGCCCCCGCCTTCACCGCCGTCGAATGGATCGAAAGCCCATTTTTGTTCACCCGTAGCCGCATCGACGGCATAAACCCGGTGCCGGGCCGAGGTGGCATACAGGATTCCGTCGATGATAATGGGATTGCACTCGCTACTGCCCGCTCGGGCACCGGTTTTAGCGTCGTTCGGATGGAACGTCCAGGCCAGTTTCAATTGACCGGCATTTGCGACATTAATCTGGTTAAGTTCTGAATAACTGGTGCTTTCGGCGTCGGCTTTGTAGATACTCCAACTGCGGTTTTTAGTATCGCCCGTTTGATAACCGGCCAGAAAAAGAAACGGAAGCGAGAGAATAAACAGGCTACGCTGGTGGGTAGCCCAACGAGTGAATCGATTACAGAGTTGACGCATGGAAGAGATGGCAGTCGGGTGCTTCGAATCGTAATAATAACCAATCGCTCCGAAAATTTATGCACAGGCCAGATCGTCGTCCGGTAAAACTTCTGCATGAAATCCAAAATCCCGCAAAATAGTGATGACAAAACAGGTTTCAACGTTTCCTGAAGCCGATTTAATGCGCAGGATTTTATCGCAGTCTTCCAGATCAAAATTGGCGGTATAATCCGAAAAAAGTTCGTGTATCTGATCGATAAGCCTTTTCGCCTGGCGCTGATCTTTTACGTCAGTTTTAAAAACTTCTACCATGACACCTGTATTTTTATGATGTGAATAGGGACGCAAATTTAGGACATTATTTCTCCGGTTGATAGCAGAGAATAACAATACCGGTACTACTGGTTGTCATTTTTATCAACTTCAGCTTTAGCTGCTCCTGAATGACATGCCAGATGGGCATACCGGTACCTAAAACGACGGGGTTGACGAACAGATGATATTCATCAATGATGCCCGATTTGATAAGGGAAGAAACCATTGTCGCTCCGCCGTAAACAATAATGTCTTTTCCGGATTGCTGCTTTAATTTAGCAATTTCGTCCGCTGCGTTCTCGGTGGCAAGTCTGGAATTACACCAGGTAACGTGATCGAGCGTATGCGAAAAAACGACTTTGGTTATGGCATTCATTTTTTTTGCAAAGGCCGCTTCGTCCTTGTCTGCATCCGGATTCGTTGCGGCATCCGGCCAGTAATTGGCCATACCTTCGTACGTTACCCGGCCAATCAACATGGTATCGGTCGTGTCGGCAAGGTCGGCAACATACTGATTCAGAATGTCATCCCAATTCCAGCTCATCCAATACTGCTCACCGGTTTGGGTCGCTACGAAGCCATCGAGTGAGATTTGTATTTGCAGTTTTACCTTTCTCATCTCAACTTTTTAGGTTGCCAATCTTATCGTTGAAGCCCGCATTGTTGCGGGCTTCAACGACTATTTATTCAATGATTTATTTGTTGTTACTGTTAACTACGAAAAGCGGTTTTAAATTAGCCCGGCAGCGCATTCTCGTCGTAACTGATCATCCATTTAATGCCAAATTTATCCGTGAACATGCCGAAATAGGCCCCCCAGAACATTTTTGCCATCGGAACTTCCACCTGACCGCCGGCCGAAAGTCCATTAAAAAGTGTATCGGCTTCCTGCTGACTTTCCGTACCGATGGAGAGCTGGAAATTGGTTCCGGCAATGGCTTTATGCTCCATGGATTCGAGCGCATCCGTCGCCATCAGGATGTTAGATTTACCAATTGGCAACGAAATATGCATGATTTTGTCGCCTTCACCTTCTGCTACATTCCCGCCTTGCGGGGTATCTTTGAAACGTTGCACCATGATAAACTCGCCACCAAAAACCGATTTGTAGAAGTTAAAAGCTTCTTCAGTATTGCCATTGAAATTTAAATAAGGATTGATGACCGCCATTGTTTGGGTTGATTAAGGTGAAAGAATTGGACGTTTTTCCTGGAGAATCTTATTTTATTTTTGATTAAAACCGTACCTGAAACCGATCATTGATTTTGGCTCTCGCGTGGTTTGTTTTTCGATGGAACAGGGCGTTTGAGTTTATCGGTTTTTGCTAACCGCTTGATGGCGGCCACCAGTTCCGGGCTACCGTGCGTGAACAGATGCCCACCATTCGAAAGTCTCAAAACTGAAGCAAATGGCAGCTTTTCCGCGTAATAAGTTAAATGATCGGGCGGCACCACCTCATCGTCGCTGCTGTGAAATACGAAAATTCCCGGAAGCTGAGCAAGTTTTGAGAGGTTGTTTGGTAGCGTAAACTCTTTACTTTTCCAGCCCCTTTTTCCCCAATACGGTGCCGCAACGACACACAACCCGGCGACCGGTTTTGGCAGGTATTCTTCGGATAAATGTTTCAATAAAACAGAACCTCCCAGCGAATGCCCGACCAGAATGGCATCGTTTTCCAGAGTCAAAAGTTCTTTTTCAAGCTGGTGTTTCCACGATTCATACGATGGATTTTCAGGGTCCGGCATCTTCGGACTAATGACCCGAAATTGTGGTCCAAGGGCCTGCTTAAGATTGGCTACCAAGTCGCCACTTCCGGCGTGAGCACCCTGCGGGCCTGCGCTATGGATAAACAAGACTTGCTTTTTCATCGGTTTCCTCGTTCGTAGCCGGTTGATGATCAGGTTGATCGTACAAACCTACGGGAATCAAAAGACAAAAAGCGGGGGTAAACGCGGCAATAAAAGGGGTTGATTACGACAAACCGTTTCTTTATTTTTGACGCCATGAAGCATATATCGATTTTAGTCCCTAAAGGGGCTATTTTAGGTAGCCTGGAAGGCACCCGGCAGTTGTTTACGCAGGTCAATCAGTTTTTTGCCATGAAAGGCGAACCACCGGTTTTTAAGGTGCAACTGGTTGGACTTACGAAAGAAACTCCGCTGAGCGGGGGGCTTTTTACGGTCAATGCCGATGCGGTTCTGGATGAAATTGAAAAAACCGATCTGATCGTTATTCCGGCACTTGACGGCGATCTGCGGGTTGCGCTGGAACGAAACCGCGATTTTATTCCGTGGATTACCGATCAGTACAAAGCCGGCTCGGAAGTGGCCAGTTTGTGTCTGGGGGCTTTTCTGCTGGCGTCGACCGGTTTGCTGAAAGGGCGACAGTGTGCCACCCACTGGATGGCTACCAACGAGTTCCGGCAGTTGTTTCCGGATGTCAATCTGGTGACTGAACGGATCATTACGGATGAACTGGGCATCTATTCGAGTGGCGGAGCGTTCTCGTACCTGAACCTGATTTTATACCTGATTGAAAAATACGCCGGTCGCGATATCGCGGTTTTGTCGGCCAAGGTGTTTGCCATTGAAATTGACCGCGCAACGCAGTCGCCGTTCACGATTTTTCAGGGCCAGAAAGAGCACGAAGACGAACCGGTGAAGAAGGCGCAGGAGTTTATCGAGAAAAATTTTCAGGATAAAATCACGATCGATCAACTGGCCGAAATGCACGCACTGGGCCGTCGGAATCTGGAACGCCGGTTTAAAAAAGCGACTTCCAATACCGTGGCCGAATACATCCAGCGCGTAAAAATTGAAGCGGCCAAGAAGAACCTGGAAATCAGCCAGAAAAACATCAACGAGATCATGTACGACGTGGGCTATTCTGATACGAAAGCTTTCCGGACGATCTTTAAAAAAATAACCGGATTGTCGCCCATCGAATACCGGAACAAATACAACAAGATCGGCGCGGTTGCTTGAGCCGGCCGCGCGCTGATCGTCAACCGCTTACCACTAAACCGTAACTTTTTCCCACATGCCATTCCCCTTTTCTCAATAAGTTTCCTTACCTTTATATCCCGTAACAACCACATTTCGTTTTCAGACATGGCTCCATCCGGTCAGAAAACCGCTAAGTACATTTTCGTTACGGGCGGTGTAACTTCTTCTTTGGGCAAGGGCATTATTGCTTCTTCGCTTGCAAAATTGCTTCAGTCTCGCGGCCTGTCGGTCACGATTCAAAAGTTTGATCCTTATATTAATATTGATCCCGGAACGCTCAATCCATACGAGCACGGCGAATGCTACGTTACCGACGATGGCGCAGAAACTGACCTCGATCTGGGCCACTACGAACGGTTTCTGAACATTCGGACGTCGCAGGCCAACAACGTCACGACGGGCCGGATTTACAACAACGTCATCACGCGCGAACGCAAGGGCGATTTTCTCGGTCGTACGGTACAGGTTGTGCCGCACATCACCGACGAAATCAAACGGAATATCCGCTTGCTGGGCGAAACCGGCGAGTACGACATCATCATCACCGAAATCGGCGGTTGTGTGGGCGACATCGAATCGCTGCCCTTTGTGGAAGCAGTACGTCAGTTGAAATTCGAACTGGGTGAAAAAGATACGCTGGTGATTCACCTGACGCTGATTCCGTATCTGGCGTCGGCGGGCGAGCTTAAGACCAAACCCACGCAGCACTCCGTTCGGATGCTCCTGGAAAACGGCGTTCAACCCGACATTATCGTGTGCCGCACCGAACATCCGTTGCCGAGCGACATCCGCCGGAAAATTGCCCTGTTCTGTAACGTTCAGGTCAATTCAGTCATCGAAGCTATCGACGCCGAAACGATTTATGACGTTCCCCTGCTGATGCGGAAGGAAAAACTCGATCAGCGGGCGTTGTACATGCTGGATCTGTACAATGATCAGGATGCCGATCTGGACAGCTGGAAGGAATTTCTGGGTCATTTGAAAAATCCGACGGATGCGATCACGATTGGATTGATCGGAAAATACGTCGAACTGCGTGACGCGTATAAATCCATTGCCGAATCGTTCATTCATGCGGGGGCTAAAAACGAATGCAAGGTCAACATTGAATGGATTCAATCGGAAACGCTCGGCGATTATGAGCAGGTGGCCGAACGGTTGCGTGATCTCGACGGAATCCTGGTAGCACCCGGTTTTGGCGAACGCGGTATTGAAGGCAAGATCAACGCCATTCGGTATGCGCGTGAAAACGGGGTACCTTTTCTGGGCATTTGCCTTGGTATGCAGTGTGCCTGCATCGAATTTGCGCGGAACGTAATTGGCTGGCCTGAAGCGCATTCGGCCGAAATGAACCCAAATGCGTCACACCGGGTTATCGACATGATGGAGAGCCAGAAGATGGTGACCAACAAGGGGGGGACGATGCGGTTAGGCGCTTATCCCTGCAAAATCAAGAAGGATTCGCTCGCGTTTCAGATTTACGGAAAGACCCAGATCAGTGAACGTCACCGGCATCGGTACGAATTTAACAATGAATACATCAGCCAGTTTGAAAAAGCCGGACTGGTGCCAACGGGTATCAATCCGGAAACCGGGTTGGTGGAAATTGTGGAGTTGAAAAACCATCCGTGGTTTGTCGGAGTGCAGTTCCACCCCGAGTTACGAAGCACCGTGATGGACCCCCATCCGCTGTTTGTGAATTTCGTCCGGGCGTCTCAGGTGAATTCTCAGGATAAACGGTTGATTGACACCACCGCGCATGTTGGTTAAGCACTTGCTTCTCCGTATTTTTGCGGACTAATTGTTCCGTTTAAGGTCTGAGGTTTTAACGGGCCCCCGTTAAACCTCAGACCTTCGACTTTAAACCAAAAAAATGGATCGTAATCAGATTATTGGTATTGTATTGATTCTGGGGATGTTGCTGGGGTACCAGCTGTTAGTACCGAAGCCAGCTCCTGAAAAGAAACCCGAACAGGAAAAAGCAACATCGGCTCCCGGAGCCGCCAAAAAAGCCGGGGGCGGCCCCGCCGAGCAGCCGCTGGATTCGGCAGCATCCCGGATGATGTATGGCGATTTCGCCACGGCCGCAGTGGGCCAAAGCCGCGATATTGTCATTGAAAACCCCGAAATTCGGGTAACGTTTAGCACGCAGGGTGGACGCGTGAAGGAAGTCCTGCTGAAAAAATACAAAACGTATGATCAGAAACCGCTGGTGCTGATCAACGAAGCGAGCAGCGAAATGGTGATGGAATTGCCGACTAACCGCGGTAAGGTTAATCTCGAAAAGCTGTATTTTGAAACCACGGCTCCGGCGCAGGCCGTCGTGCAGGGAAGCCCCCAAACCGTTACGTTCAAACTGGCGCTGTCACCGACTGAATCGGTCGAACAGACGTATACCATTCCGACTGAAGGCTACGTCGTTGATTACGATCTCAAATTGAATGGCCTGGATAGACTGCTGGCGAACAATGATATCCGGTTTATCTGGCAGGACCGGATGCGTCAGTTTGAGAACGATATGGCCGAAAACCGCAAGTCGGCGACGATCAATTACCTGTCGGCTGACGAGAATTTCGACGGTTTGTCCGAAGGCTCGAATGATCAGGAAGCTACGCTGGAAGAACCCGTTAAGTGGTTTACGATCAAGCATAAATACTTTCTGGCCGGTTTTATTTCCGAAAACAGCGCGTTTAAAAAATCGGTTTTCAAGACGTTTGTGAATCCGGGTGATTCCAGTACGGTCAAAACCGCCATTGCCGATGTGCAGATTCCGTTGGCGGATGTAAAAAGCGGGAAAGGGAATTTCCGGTTTTATTTCGGACCGAACGACTACCAGTTACTGGACGAAGTAGCCCCGGAATTTGACCGGAATGTGTACCTCGGTTACGCCCTGCTGAAACCGGTGAACAAGTACTTCTTTGTACCGGTATTCAGTTTTCTGGAGAAATTTATTTCCAACTACGGTTTGCTGATTATTGCGCTGGTGGTTTTCGTAAAACTGCTGCTCACGCCCCTCACGTACCGTTCGTACGTAAGCATGGCGAAAATGCGCGTGTTGGGCCCCGAAGTGAATGCGATTCGCGAAAAAGTGGGCGACGATATGGCGAAGCAACAGCAGGAAACCATGAAATTGTATCAGCAGGTGGGTGTAAGTCCGCTGAGTGGTTGTATTCCGGTTCTGGCCACCATGCCGGTGTTGATGTCGCTTTTTTTCCTGTTTCCGAACCTGATCGAGCTCCGCCAGCAGCCGTTCCTGTGGTCGAGCGATTTATCGACGTATGACTCGTTCATCAAGTTTCCGTTTACGATTCCGTTCCTGGGTTCACACCTGAGTTTGTTTACGGTTTTCATGACGGCTTCGAGTTTGGCGTATGCCTATTACAACAACCAGATGACGCCCGCCCAACCCAACAGCCCAATCAATATGAAGGCGATGGGGTACGTGTTCCCGCTGATGTTCATGTTCGTGCTGAACTCCTTTCCGGCCGGTTTGACGTTCTATTATTTCGTCTCCAACGTTGTCACCATTGCCCAGCAATTGCTGATCCGCAAGTTTGTGGACGAAGATAAAATCAAGGCCGTTCTGGAAGAAAACCGGAAGAAATTCGCAAAAGGCGACGTTAAAAAATCGAAATTCCAGGATATTCTGCAACGCTCGCTGCAGCAGGCGGAGGAAGCCAAGAAACAGGCTGAAGAAGCCAAGAAACGGACCAAGAAATAAGGCGGTTTTCGAACCGCTTTAGATGGCTGAACCCGCGCATCGTTTCGAAAATAATGGATGAGAATCTCATCTTGTTTGTAACAAAACCAACGCAGACACGTTGGTTTTGTTAGTTTTGTGCCAAGCTTCTCAATCGACCCCCATGAATAGGTATTTTGCTCCCCATACCGGTTTAAAATCGTTCAGTTTAGGTTTTCTGCTGTGGACGACCGTTCATGCGGCACTGGCCCAGGGCGACAATGCCGAACGTCGGTATCAAATGGCGGTGCGCTTCATTCAGCAGAAAGAATACGTCAAAGCCAAAGCGGAGCTAAAACCGCTGACCGAAGGACGATCCGGAATTGCCCCATATGCCCATTATTTCCACGCGTTGGCTGATTTTAACCTGAAGAAGTTTTCGGAATCCCGGATGATGTTAAAGCAGTTAATGGACCGGTTTCCGGATTGGAAAAAAATGGACGATGTCCATTACCTGATGGGAGCGGCTTTTTTCGAAAACGGGCAGTATGAGGAGGGAATTGAAAACATGAGTCGAATCGGCGATCAGGCTTTGAAACCGGATGTCAGTAAACTCGAAACGTATTATTTCGGCCAGATTAATGACTTGAACCGGCTGAAGGTGATGCAAAAGGAGTTTCCGAACAACCGGGAACTGGCGCTGGCATTGATCGACCAGATTCAGCGAACGTCGACGGCACCCGGCGACCTCGAACTGTCGGATCGGCTGACCAATCGCTTCGGCGTTCCGCCCATTCCCCGACCGGTTCCGACGGAAACGGCTTCCAATTCGACTTCCGGTACCAAACCCGAGCGAAACCGCAACAAAGGGTATTACAATGTTGCCGTGCTATTTCCGTTTCGGCTGAACGAAATCAATCCGGACGACCGCGCCCGCTCGAATCAGTACGCACTGGATTTGTATAATGGGATGAAACTCGCCAAAACAAAGTTGCAGTCGGAAGGCATCACCGTCAATCTGTTCGCTTATGACGTGGATAATGACGTTTCCAAAATGACGACGCTGATTAATAATCCCGGTTTTACTCAAAACGACCTGTTGATTGGCCCGCTATATGCGGAGCCCAACCGGTTGGCGACGGAATACGCCAATCAAAACAACATTCTGCTCGTCAACCCGATTTCGACCAGTAGCGAACTGATTGCGAATCAGCCGCTGGCGTTTCTGGCTACCCCATCCTTGAATCAGCAGGCTGTCAAAACCGTGGCCTTTGCCCGGACGTTAACAATGTCCAGGAAAGCCACCATTTATTTTGGAAATACCCGAAAAGATTCCACACTGGCGGCTCTTTACCAGGCCGAATTGAAACGGATTGGGTTTATGGTTACCGAATTTAAGAAAATAGGTGCCGACCTGGAAACCATCAAACTATCGGAAACGAACAAACCCGGACACATTTTTCTGGCCAGTAGCGATGCAAGTGCTGGTCCGAAACTCCTCCGGCTGATTAGTCAGCGAAAAGTAGATGTTCCGGTTATTGCAACCTCATCGGCGTTTGATTTTGACAAAGATCCGTTGTCGGTTTTTACCAAAAGTGATCTGTACCTGGTTTATCCCGAATATGTGGATCAACAACGCCCTGGTTCGGAAGAATTTGAGGAGCAATACCTGGAGCAGCGCAACATGATTCCATCGACCTATGCCTACCAGGGCTATGATCTTCTGCTGTTTTTCGGTCGAACCCTGGCCCGCAATCGTGGTCAGATTACGAATCGGACCCAGCTAAAAACCAATCAGGAAGAAGGCTATTTGCTTTCCGGTTACGATTACACCACCACTAACGAAAACCAGGTCGTCCCCATCGTGAAATTCGACGGTACCCGGTTTTTGATTGCCAACACGTATTAATTGTGAATGAGTGAATAAAAAAACTGAGCACTCCCTCATTTTTATTCGCTCATTCCCTCATTGAACCATGACAACAAGCGAGCAGCTTTTTGAGAAAGCAAAAACTTTAATTCCCGGCGGGGTCAATTCGCCGGTGCGGGCGTTTCGCGCCGTGGGTGGAAATCCGCTGTTTATTAAATCCGCCAAAGGCCCTTACCTGTTTGATGAGGACGGAAACCGGTACATCGAACTGATCAATTCCTGGGGACCGATGATTCTGGGCCACGCGTTCGAGCCGGTGGAGGAAGCCGTTCGGGAAGCCATCCAGCATTCGTTTTCGTTCGGAGCGCCCACCCGCAAGGAGGTTGAAATGGCCGAACTGATTATTGAAATGGTGCCGTCGGTCGAGAAGGTTCGGATGGTCAATTCCGGGACGGAAGCCACCATGGCGGCTCTCCGGCTGGCGCGCGGGTATACGGGCCGCGACAAAATGATCAAGTTTGAAGGTTGTTACCACGGCCACGGCGACTCGTTCCTGATTGCGGCTGGTAGTGGCGTCATTACGATGGGAACACCCGACAGTCCCGGTGTTACCAGAGCAACTGCGTTGGATACCTTAACCGCACCATTTAACGATTTGCAGGCAGTTGAACGGCTGATCGATGCCAATGCCAATCAGATTGCTGCGGTCATTCTGGAACCTGTCGTGGGCAATATGGGCTGTGTTTTGCCGGAACCCGGTTTCTTGCAGGGGTTACGGGATTTGTGCGATAAAAACGCTATTCTGTTGATTTTCGACGAAGTCATGACCGGTTTCCGGCTGGCGAAAGGCGGAGCGCAGGAGCGGTTTGGCATCCGCCCCGACCTCACGACGATGGGAAAAATCATCGGTGGCGGAATGCCGGTTGGCGCGTACGGTGGTCGGCGGGAGATCATGGACATGGTGTCGCCATCCGGTCCGGTTTACCAGGCCGGGACGCTGTCCGGCAATCCAATTGCCATGTCAGCCGGGTTGGCGATGCTGCGGTATCTGAACGAACATCCGGAAGTCTATACCCAACTCGAAACCACTGGCTCCAGACTGATCGACGGTTTTCGCACGAGCCTGACCAAACTGGGGCTGGATTTTACGATCAACCACCTCGGTTCGATGTATACGCTGTTCATGACCGAACGACCGGTTTCGAATTTCGTCGACGCCAAAACCTGCGATCTACCTTTGTTTGGCCGGTATTTTCAGGCGATGCTAAAACGTGGAATTTACCTGGCACCCTCTCAATTCGAAAGCCTGTTTCTGTCCACAGCCTTAACGGGCGAACACATCGATCAGATCATCTGGGCGAATGAGGAAGCATTAAAAGAAGTTATTTAACCAAACCGGATGCGTTTTTCCGTTATCATACCCGTTTACAATCGCCCGGACGAACTGCGTGAACTGCTCGAAAGTCTGAGTCAGCAAACCCGGATTCCTGACGAGATCGTGGTGGTGGAAGACGGTTCCGTTAACCGGGCTGATGGGGTGGCTGAGTCATTCAAAAACCGGTTGAACGTCCGCTATTTTTTTAAACCCAACGGCGGTCAGGGCTTTGCGCGTAACCACGGTTTTGAGCGGGCATCGGGCGATTATTTCGTCATTTTCGATTCCGATGCGCTGGTGCCTCCGCATTATTTCGAAACCGTTGAGCAGCACTTGCAAGCCGACTGGCTCGATGCGTACGGCGGCCCCGACCGGGCACATCCCAATTTTACACCGGTGCAGAAAGCCATCAGTTATTCGATGACGTCGCCGTTTACGACGGGCGGGATTCGGGGGAGCAAGAAGAACCTCGGCGGCAAATACCACCCGCGCAGTTTCAATATGGGTTTTTCGCGAAAGGTTTTTGAGAAGATTGGGGGGTACAAAATCAGCCGGATGGGCGAGGACATCGAATTTGCCGTTCGCATCATTGAAACCAATTTCAAAACCGGCCTGATTCCGGAAGCGTTTATCTACCACAAACGCCGGACGAATTTTCGGCAGTTTTACCGCCAACTGCGGTTTTTCGGGCGTTCCCGCATCAACATCGCCCGGTTTTTTCCGTCCGAACTCCGGCTGGTGCACACGTTTCCGGCCCTTTTCACACTTTTTATGTTCTCGCTTCCAATCTGGTTTTTTGTTCATCCGGTTTTATTCGGACTGGCGGTATCGGTTCCCATTCTGCTTTCAATCCTGATTTTAATTGATGCCTACCGGCAGGAAAAAAGCTTAAAAGTGGCCATATTGAGTGTTGAAGCTGCATTTGTGCAACTCATTGGCTATGGTGTCGGTTTTCTATCCGAAGGCTGGAAACGACTTCTGGAACCAAAAAGCCATCAAGAAACGGGTGCTAATATCGAATATCCATCTTGACGAATTACGGACGACCATTGACCATTGCATAGAGACGATTTAGACATTGGTCAGCGGTCAATCGTCGATGGTCAACAATCAATCGTCAATCGTCAGCGGTCAATGGTCAAAAATTCAAAACCACTTATCATGCGCGTTTTAGTAACCGGAAGTGCCGGACATCTGGGTGAAGCACTGGTTCGTACGTTGAAAGAACGGGGTTATGAGGTTGTTGCCCTCGATATCCAGGTTTCTGACTTGACCACCCACGTCGGGTCAATTACCGATCGCTCTTTTGTAAAGAGTTGCCTCGCCGGGGTGAAGACGGTTTTTCATACGGCGACGCTACACAAACCGCATGTCGCCACCCACAGCTTACAGGATTTCATCGATACCAACATCACCGGTACGCTCAATCTATTGCAGGAATCTGTTGCTGCGGGTGTGGAGCGATTTATTTTTACCAGTACCACCAGTGTTTTTGGCGATGCGCTGGTTCCACCGGTTGGTGAGCCCGCAGCCTGGATCACCGAAGACGTTGTGCCGGTTCCCAAAAATATTTATGGCGTAACGAAGACCTCTGCAGAAAATCTCTGTCAGTTGTTTTACCGAAATCAGGGCTTGCCCTGCCTGATTTTGAGAACCTCCCGGTTTTTCCCGGAAGCGGATGACAGCAAAGAGGCAAGGGATAAATTTGCGGATGTGAATCTGAAAGCGAATGAATTCCTGTTTCGTCGCGTCGCCCTCGATGATGTGGTAACCGCCCATTTGGTTGCAGCTGATAAGGCACATACGATCGGTTTTGGGACTTACATCATCAGCGCAACGACGCCCTTTTTACCGGGAGATACGGCGGATTTGCGGATTGATGCGCCCGCCGTGCTCCAAAAGTATATACCTGATTATCAAGCGGAATACGAGCGTTTGGGCTGGCGAATGTTACCCGACATCGACCGCGTTTATGACAATGCAAAAGCGCGGAATGAATTGGGCTGGCAACCGAAATATGATTTCAAAACGATGATTGAAAAGCTAAAAACCGGTGGCAGCGTGCTTGGGCCATTGGCGCAGCTGATTGGTTCAAAGGGATATCATGCCGAGAAGTTTTCGGAAGGCCCTTACCCGGTCGATCATTAAAAACCGGTTTACTTTTTGCAGAGGTAAATGATTTCACCGGCGGGTAACGAAAACCGCTTCACTTCTTCTCTCGGTAGTTCAAAAACGAACCGGTCTTCGATGACGGTAAAACCGCCTTTGGCCAGTCGTTCGGCATAATCGCGGCCAAACAGCCGGACGTGATCGCTTTGCCAGAACAGCCGCTCCCGTTCTTTCGGATCGGTGATGCTGGCATCTTCAAAGGTGGTCGCGCGGGAATAATCGATCGGTGACTGAATGATGGCCCAGCCGCCCGGTTTCAGCACCCGGTAGAGTTCACTGCTCGCTTTGGCATCGTCATCGACGTGTTCCATGACGTGGTTACAAAACGCGACGTCGAAGGTATTTTCGGGAAATGGAATCTGGTGGATGTCCATCTTGATCTTGGCCAGAGGAGATTCGATGTCGGCGGTGATGTAATCCAGATTGGGTAGTTTTTCAAACCGGTCGATAAAGCAATGCTCGGGGGCTACGTGCAACACTTTGAGCCGGTCGCGGTAAAAATTAGTTTTCCGTAGCAGGTAGAGATTCATTAATCGGTGTCGCTCCAGTGCCAAGCAGTTGGGACACAAGGCATTCGGGCGGGGGATATTCCGGCCGTAGGGCATAAATTCCCGAAAATGTTTGCTACATACCGTGCATTCGACGTTGTTTCCCTGGTAAAAAACCATCATCACCTTCATGGCGTAATGGCTGACGCGCTGCAAAACCGGGCGCGGAACGGTCCGCAATATAAAGCTGATCAAATGTTTCATACCGGAGAAAATACACTCGGAACACGAACGTGAAGTGGTTTATGTCGCTTCACAAAGGTTAGATTACCCAAAAATTAACAGAATTAAAGACGAAATGCGATTAAGTCTGTTAAATTAGAGCTTTGATTACATGTAGTTCTATTAAAGATGGCTGTTGCCCCCTCCAAACCTCCCGGCCGGCGACTCATTAAGCAGATGAGTACACGCACCAAATGGCTACTGCTGGCCCCGTTCAGTCTGGTTCTGATTGGCTACGGATTGTGCGTTTTCAGCGAAGCGGCCAATCTGAAGCACACGGGTGAGCCGGTAATTCGCTGGGTTTTACTCGGCACTTACAGCCTGATTGTTATCAACGCCGGACTCTCGCTATTTGGTCAGGCCATTATTTTTCGGGTACGAATTGAAACCCGACGGGCCATTCGGCGGGAGATGAAAAAGAAAATTCGGGTGCGCCAGAAAAAAGAAAACCCCGTCCGTCGAGCGTGACGAGGCAATCAAATTGCTGTCAGATTTCGGAAAACCCTAAATGTAAGCTCCCCAAAACGATTCGAATTAAGCGGCAGCCTGAGCTTTCTTTTCGGCAAAAGAAGCCTTAATTGCTTCAACATCAACGTTTTTAATGTCAGGACGACGCAATAATTGTTTGATGCGGGCAATTTTGTTGTTCGCGCGGGCTTTATTTTTTTGGTCTTTGCGTTTCAGTGCAGTTACTCCCATGATTGTATAAATGAATAAGTTGATTCCAAATTGTCCGCAAAAGTAGCGGAAAAACTGCAAAAAATCAATTTTTAATTGGTAGGAATCTGATTCACACGACAATGTTCGGCAACTTGTAAAAACCGCTGCTAAAAAACTCCCGCTGGCTTGCTATTTTTGCGGCATGCAAAAACCGAGTGTACCCCGCGGAACCCGCGACTTTGGGCCGGAACAAATGAGCAAACGGCTTTTTCTGCTGGAAACCATCCGGCAGACGTTCCGGCGATACGGCTTTCAACCCATCGAAACACCCGCCCTGGAAAACCTGTCGGTTTTGATGGGAAAATACGGCGAAGAAGGCGATCAGTTGCTGTTTAAAATCCTCAATTCCGGCGATTTTTCCAATGGTTTGACCGAAACCGACTGGCAGGATAACGCCAAAAAACTAACCCTGAAAATTTCCGAAAAAGGCCTTCGTTACGATTTAACCGTACCGTTTGCCCGTTACGTCGTCATGAACCGGCACGCCCTGGCGATGCCGTTCAAACGGTATCAGATTCAGCCGGTCTGGCGTGCCGACCGGCCGCAGAAGGGCCGGTACCGGGAGTTTGTCCAATGTGATGCGGATGTGGTCGGAACGGATTCGTTGTTGTGTGAAGCCGAAATCGTTCTGATGCTGCACGAAAGCCTGCGGAATCTGGGCATTCAGGATTTTACCGTAAAAATTAATAACCGCAAGATTCTGACCGGAATTGCTGAAGTGGTAGATGCAGAAGGGAAGGAAGGACCTCTGGCAATCGCGATCGATAAACTCGATAAAATCGGGAAAGAAAAAGTAATTGAAGAGTTGAAGCAACGCGGTTTCTCCGACGAATCGATTGACAAACTGGAACCGATGTTCCAGTTTCCGAAGGAAACACGGGCCGCTTTCGATCAATTAAAAAGCTGGCTTTCGGGATCCGAAACCGGTTTGAAAGGAGTTGCCGAATTGGAAGAAGTCTGGCAGTTGGTGGCGCAATACGGTTTGTCCGATGCCCGAATGGAACTGGACGTGACGCTGGCGCGCGGTTTATCGTACTATACCGGAGCCATTTTTGAAGTCAAAGCCAATGGCGTTCAGATTGGCAGCATCAGCGGTGGAGGGCGTTACGACAACCTCACCGGCGCATTCGGCATGCCCGGTTTGTCGGGCGTCGGCATTTCGCTGGGTGTCGATCGGATTTACGATGTGATGGAAGAATTGAATCTGTTTCCCGAAACCGGGTTGCAGTCAACACAGTTGCTGGTGGTTCACCTCGATCCGGAAGCCCGGTCAATGGGATTGCCGTTATTGAGCCGGTTGCGGGCGCGGAATGTCTCGGCAGAAGCCTATCCGGATGCGGCAAAAGTGAAAAAACAACTGGATTATGCCAATGCCAAACGAATTCCCTACGTCGTTCTGATTGGCTCTGAAGAATTGCAAACCGGCCAATTGACGTTTAGAAATATGGTTACGGGGGAACAGGAGAAATTGACAGCTGACGAAATTGTGGAAAAATTAATCAGTTTCTAAAACCGCATTTAACCGGTCATTGCTGATTTGCCGGGTTATCCGACAAACACAAATCGGGGAAGGTACAGTTATACCGAAAAAAGCCATTTCTTCCACCAGAGAAATGGCTTTTTTTCGGTCAGCCTTATCCGTGCGTTTCGAAGAATACAAGACTGTGGCTTCTCGAGCTCACGCAGCTAATTGACTTTGTGAGCTATTGCAATGGTTTTAATCCCCTGGGCATTGACGCGGTTTTCGGTCATTTTTACGGCCCCGTTCCCAAGGATTTCAAACGCACACGTCAGGAGTAACGGCGGTTGTAAACCGGCTTGCGAAAAGGTGTTATTGCCCAGGTAATCATAGGCCACTCCGTAGATGCTGCTGCCCGCCTTTTTCCATAAAACGCCGTCCCGTTTAAAAAAAACCACGGTGCGCTTCGGATCAACCTGATCGAAATACGTTCCGGTCAGCTGATCGATGGCGGCTGGTTCGGCGATTAATTTTTCCGCCATCTTTACATCGAACGTAACCAGTTTGCGGCCATTTTTAGATGATGCCATGTTCAGTATTCGCGATTTGGACGTAGGTGCCGACGCGTAGGCATCGCCCGCGATGTTTGGATCGCCGGTGAAGTAAAGCTGCGTCACATAACTTTGGTAACCCGGTGCGGAAATCATCAGGTGAAAATGGGCGGGTCGCATCTGGCCCTGATTATCCTTATAGGGAACCGGCAGAATGGTCAGGAACTCATAATGCCCCTTCTCGTTGCAATGGGTGGTGCCCCGGTAGCGAAACTCATCCGAGGTGTTGTCGTAAACCTCTTTGGCATCGCAGTGCCAGAGTTCCACCCTGGCCCCTTTGTAGGGTGTTGTACAATCGTTGTGTCGGACGGTTCCCTTCAGGACAACCTCCACGCCCGCGTCGCCTTTGATCAGCAGGTTGGTCCGCAGCGGGGCATCGGGTCGATAAAAAGGGCCTAAAATATCCGAAGTCGTCGCGCAGTCGCCCACGTAGGTTTCGCCATTGAACTGAATGAAGCCCGAGGTGCTCACCGCCACGGCACACAGGGCGGTATGTTGGAGGAATTTTCGGCGTTGCATAGGAGGAAGGGATTTACAAGTGAATGGTTTGTTACAAGAAATCGGTTCAAACAGACTCAGAGGTAACGCAGCCACCACCGGTTTTTGTGGCTGGTTTTGTAAGCATCGTACCACCGGCAGAGCGGATACATCGCCAGGATGACCAATGCCCAGATCAGGTACACCACGGGCAGACTGAAACCCTCGCCGGGGATGATAAACCGGGTGGCTTTCGGCACGTTCCAGGTATCGGCCCAGGTGTGGCCGCGCCCAAAAAAGACGATCAGGCAAAGCGTATGAATGAGGTACCAATGGACCAGGTAATAGAAAAAAGCCGTCCGGCCAAAGGTGCGCATGATCCGGGTAAACCGGTTGTGGATGGGCTCCATCCCGGCCAGAAAAAGCAGGGCCGGGCCGATGGTCATACCCATATACAGGAGCGAGGGCGGATATTTCTCCACATTGAGGAACGACAGCAACGTCAACAGCGCGCTCGGTTGCAAACGCCAGGGATGCGGGTCGCCATACGCATTGGTAAGCCGCAGGAGGAGAAAAAAAACAATTAGTCCCAGACCGGCGCGGACCAAAACCGCCCGCCGTCGGGCCGGGGAAACCGAAGATTCGAACCAGATGCCGACGCAATACCCCACAATCATCAGCCCCAGCCAGGGCATAAAGGGGTAGTCGTAGATGAGCTGGTGACCGATTGTCAGGGAATACCGAACGGGAAAATGGAGCACGGCCCACCAGAAACCGGGCTGAAAGCCGGGGGCGGACTCTGCAACATCCAGCGCATTATGCCCCAACACCATCGCCAGTCCGAGTGCCAGAATCAACCGGAAAGGCAGGTAAATCAACAGCCCCAGCATGATCATACTGATGCCAATGGCCCAGATCACCTGCAGGATGAAAACACCGTAAAAGGGGTTGAAGGTAATGCCCAGCGTTACAATTGTCACTTCGGCGACAACCAGCCATAGGCCCCGTTTGATCAGAAAGTTGCTCAGCTCTCGTTTGGTTTTCCGCAGGCTTTGTAAATAAATGGAGGTGCCGGATAAAAATATGAATACCGGGGCGCAGAAATGGGTGATCCAGCGGGTTAAAAACAAGGCCGGTGTCGTAGTAGTCAGCTCGAGCGGATTGTCGGTAAACGCCGTGCTGTGAAACAGGTGCCGAACGTGGTCCAGGGCCATGATGACCATGACCAGTCCACGCAGGACATCCATCGATTCGATACGGTGGTGGCTTGGGGTGATCGCCGGAGACGCGGATTTAAGCGGGATATTCATGAGAAGATTCAGGACAGCGGCAGGTTGTAAAACCACACGCCAAAGGCGCGCCAGAATGAAAACCGGTAGAACGTGAGCGTCGATACGTGATACAAAAGAACTACCCCCAACGCGATGGCAAAGACCGTCAGCCGCCGGTTGGTTCGCCAGTCCCAGACCAGCAAAATCAGCAGCAGCAGATCGGCCAGGGCAAACCCCAAAACTGCTGAAATGGGCCTTCCTTCCAGCGTAGGAAGAAATGGAAGAATCGGTTTAAAATGCGCTCCGATAAGCCGGTCGGTAATGGGCGTAAACAGCGGGAATATCGTGCTCACCAGGTAGCGGGCGTGGATGAGCGGTTGGTGCCGGTAATACATCGCCAGACCGTACAATACCGCGAAAGCTATGACCGAGTTTAAGGTCAGGGCCAGGGAAAAATACGTCCGCAAAGCCTCCAGACCCCGCTGATGCATCCGAAAATGAACGATGTTAACCGAAGTAATGATGATTAGTGGCACCAGCAGATACGAAAACTTGCCCACCAGCCGGTGCAGCGCTTTCCGGTTGGTGCGAATCAGGTAAGCCTGCCCGATGAGCATCAGGCACCAGAGCGTCATGCTGATGCCGTGGGTATGAAACCGCACGTTCGGTTGATCCAGAACATGGGAAAAGTATTTGGGCCAGAATGCCCAGATGGCAAACGCGAAAAAAAACGCAAAACCGAAGGTCGCGTTGCGGTACAAAAACCGGTCAAGCTTGATGGTTGCCGGTTTCTTTTCGGACACCCGCCTGGGCGGTTTTGGTCTGATTTTCGGGCGGTTTGGTTGCATGAAAAGGTTGGTTTTATCGGGACAGAGGAATAACCGGTTCAAGCTTGGCAAACTAATCGCCTTCAATTTTTTTCAATAAGGCTGCCGTATCCGTTGCATTGGCACCCGATACCCGGGCTTGCTTAAGTGCTTTCTGGGCGTATTCTCTCGCTTTCGGTTTGTTGCCAAGTTTCAAATAGAGCGCAGCGACCGTGTCATTAAATGAGTAAGTGTCTTTCAGTTCAGTGGCCCGCAAAGACCAGGTCAACGCCTTGAGCAGAAGCGTTTTATCATCGGTCTTTTCGTGGAAAAGCAAGGCCATATTATTCAGAAGAAGCCCATTGTAACACGGATATCGGTTGAAATGCCAAGGGCCGCTTCCAAAAAAGAAGCGGTTTCCTGCTTTCTGATGAACTGATTGATTTGAAAGAGGCTCAGGTATTGTTCGAGCAAATCAGCGGGCAAATAGGCAGCTCCGTAGACCCGGGCTTTATGGAGGTCAAAGTCGCGCATGGAAGGATTATAGGCGTGCATACTTAGACTGGCAAGCGACACCTCATCGATCCGGTTTTTAACTTTTGCTAGGCCAAATGCTTTGCTGAAACTTTTTTCATTTTTCAGAAGAAAGGCGAACGTAGGCTGTTCAATCGATTTTTGCGCACTTAATATGACCTCCATATTGTCTTTGGTTAGCCAGTTTTTCTGGGTCGCCAGATAGGCGACGTGAACTGTGTCCAATAGGTCAGCATCTGCCAGATCTTTTGCCATAAACGTCAACCTTCTGAGTAGTTCGCCGGATCGATCACCGCTCCAAAACCGGGCTTTCAACGGCATAAATTGATGGGTTGGATTGGTAGAGTTTTTACCAAGTTCGACCATTTTCTCAACTGTCATCGTACCCTGGGTGCGGTGCTGCACCTCGCCTTGTCCGTTCACAAAAAGATAGGTCGGATAAGCGAGAATGCGGTATTGATTGGCAACCTGAATACCTTCTCCACGGTCAACGTCAAGCTTGACGTTAAGGTAATTTCCGTTAAAAGCGGCTCCAACTGCCTGGCTGGGATAGACGTTTTCCAGCATATGACGGCAATTGTGACAGGAAGGAGAATATGCGGCTACAAAAATCAGCTTATTTTCCTGCCGGGCTTTTTTTAGTATGACCTCCCAACTGGAATTTTCCGGTTCGAATTGGATTCCCTGTCCGGCAGCCGTGCACACCGCAAGGAGGTTGATAAATAAGACGATATATTTATTCATGGATGGAAACGTAAAAAGTTTAGGGACTGCGCAGGTACACGGATCGGGCTTGCCGATTTCCGGATTGGTTCTTTTCGGCTATTTGAAATCCTTGCAGAGCGGTTTATTGAAGGCTTTTACCACATTCGCTACGCCGGTAGGATCCAAATCTTCCCAACTGAACTCACCCGTTAGCTGTGCTTCGTAGAAGGTGTTTGCGGCATTTTCGACTGTCGATTCGGCGAGTTCCTTTCCCATTTCCCGGGCTTTCCGCTTCAGTTGTTCTTTAATGGTTACACGGGCAATCGTTTTAGTACTGGTTTTCGCTGCGGATTTGGCCACAGCCGAACCACCACCCGTAAATGCAATGCCGACAATATTGCCGACCATTTCCAACGGAGTTACCACTTGATTCAGCGTCGCACTAATGCATTCACCGGATGATTTGGCACAACCTGCGGCACACTTGAATGGGAAAACGGACGGGCATTCGTTGGCCCAGCAGACGGGGCCAACCCCGTGAAAACCGGTTTCGCAGGAAGCATAGCAAAGACCTGCCTGGTTTTCTTTCCCACCGGAACAACTTTGGGGTATTGTTCCGGCACCTCGGCCGTACGATGGTTTTGTGCAGGAAACGCCAATGTCCGTAAAACCGGTCGGACAATTGGGGCTGCACACACAGCAACCAACCGGATAGAAACCGGGTTTGCATTTGGGGTAAATGATCTCGCCTGATTTTTCGCATCCTTGCGGGTTATCTTTCTGACATCGAGCCCTTGCTCCATCCAGACTAAAGGGCGTATCACCAAATTTCCAGGGATAACCCGCCCCCCGTCCGTAAGCCGCGGGTTTGGCACAAAACGCGCCATCGTCGCGAAACCCCGTCGGACAACTTGCCCAGCACACGGGACCTACACCGGCATACCCGGTCTGGCATTTGGGATAACAAAGTCCGGCGTCATACTCCTGACCGGGGCCACATTGGTCGGGAAAGGTTCCGGCCCCCCGGCCGTAGGAGGCCGCCCAACACATATCGGCATCCGGAACAGCCTGGCCCGGAATGGGATTGGAACTGACAGCAGGGGGCCGTACGCCAGTTCGCCCTTCGTTGATCCCGAATCGGAGCCAGTGACGAATGGCTTCCTCGTAGTTGGTTGGGCCAAAGGCGTTCTGGAGATCCGGGTAAATAGATAGGTAATAGGGGGCATTAAACGTTGCAATCGCCTGTCGGCCTTCTTTGATGCCGTACGTCAGCCAGTGTTGCTTTGCCTGTTCAGCATCGGTCTGGAAGGCATTTTTCAAATCCGGGTAGGAATTCAAATAAAAACTGGCATTGAACACCCGTGGATCGTCCAGGTTCTGGCCGTTAACGCGAATCATGATGAAGCAGAATAAGCCATATAAAAGGATCGTTTTCATAGATAGTTATGTGTTTAATAGAGAGGAGTTTGACGTTTGAATCGGACTCTAAACTGAAAATCGTTTCTGCGCTTTTTCTGTAGGTATCGTGCAATTTTCTGGATCAGCATTGCAAAAGGGCAAAAAAGTGAGGCCAATGAGAACGGAGATAGATGATCGGATAATAGGGTAAATCAGTGCGCTGATTGCCGTATTTTTTGCGCTTTATCACCGCTTCAAAGTACCAATCGGTGGGCCGACCTGTTTGACGCCGTGTTCGGCATTGAATTTCACCCGTTCTTCCTCCGTCATGTTTTTAGTGACGCCCTCACTGATTTTCCGGAAGCACTCTTCCATTTTGCCCGCCGGTTGAAAAATCATCAGCAGTTTGGCTTCGCCATCGCCCACTTTGGCAAAACTGTGGGGCACCTTGCGGGGGCCAAAAACACTGTCGCCTGCTTTGGCGTGGTAGATTTTTTCCCCGACTTTGATCGTGAATTCTCCGGACAAGACGTACCACCATTCATCCTGGTCAAAATGAAGGTGATGAGACGGACCGCCTTCTTTCAAACGAGTCGATTCGTAAACGTACAAATCGCCGTTGGTGTCCTGGCGTGAAATCTTGGTGTAAAATGTGTCGCCCTGCAACAGCGAAAGCGGTTTTTCGAACCGGTCTTTGCCGGCTCCCACCATAAAACCGCTGCCATCCCGGTACTTCCGGATCGATCGGGCCAGCAGTTCCAGGGGTGCGGTAACCAACGCGGCTGCTGCCGAACATGTCTTCAGAAACGTCTGTCTTTTCATAATTCAATTTTGGCCGACACCTGAGCCGGATTTTTGATTAGTTCATGATTTCGTTGAGCAGTTGGGACCTTGGATTTCAATCACTTTTCGGCCAGTTGCCCGGACGCCGACAGCGATTTCAGGAAGGCATAGATGGCGTTTATTTCGTTGGTGTGGAGATAGCTTAAATGGTTTTTGGCGATTGCGCTCATGGTTGTCAATTCTTTACGGCCCAGGGCCCCTTCGCCGGTTTTTAGAAAATGGATGAATTGGGCGTTCGAATAAGCCCCGGCAATGCGCATGTTGGGGGCATGGCCCTGACCCTGCAAATTGCCACCGTGACAGGAAGTACAGGCCGTCATGACCAGGTATTTCCCGAAAGCGAGTTGAGTCGTGTCGGACTGAAGCTCCGGGCGAGGGGCCAGGTGATCGATTCGCGCTGCGGTACTCAGGTAGGTGCCCGTGATCAGTTCCCAGCGTCTCAATGGATAAAATCGGGAAGATACGGGCAGATCGGGTGAAGAAGGAATGGGTTTCAGTGTCCGTAAATACGCAATGATGCTGGCAACCGATTTGTCATTGAGATGACAATACATCTGCGAAGGCATCGCAAAAACGGATTCGCCATTTTTCTTGACACCGTGCCGGATGAGTCGTTCCAGTTCCCCGTTTGAATAGGTAGCGACCAGGGCGGTGATATTGGGAGCTACCATGTGAGCCCGGTATGGAACGGGCTGGAATTTACCTTCGAAGTTTTCACCATGACAGGAACGGCAATGTTCGATTCGAATCAGCCGGGCTCCTTCCCGAATCGCCCCGGTATCGCAAGGAATTGTGAGGGATGTTAGCGGGACATCATAGGTTTTATGGATGAGGAGTGCCGACCAGCCGTAAACAATTGCAAAGGCAAGGATGATAAACGCCAGGACGCCCACCAGGAGCCATTTCAGGTAAGCTGTTTTCTTCATTTTATGCGTATAAATAACCGTATATCATTGATAATAAGTATACTATGGATTGAGTGTCTCGCCGGGTTTCCGTACTGGACATTTGTACAACGGGGTGGTATTCCGTTGTACAAATGGCATCATTAACCGACGCTTGTTCAGGTTCTCAGGTCCAGCAACGGAGTGCCACTCCGTTGTACATTTTATGTCCTGTGCTGAGTCGCCGGAAATTGCGATGAGCGGTTTTTATAAAATGGGTATACGAAAGTTTATTTATGCGGCAAGCGGGCGTTTCATTTGCCTGGATCTTCATTTTGATACCCGGTGGCTGATTACGGGTTCAAATACGGGAATACTACCGACTTTCATCCGCACGCATCGTGCAAATGGCTGGACTACGATTGCATCAGCCCAAAAACCGGCATCAACCGGCGGGATCGAATGGGGAAAGGAGTTAGTGACGAACGGAACTGGGCGCTTTTCCGAATTCTTCATGGAAGACCCGCGAGAAATAGTTCGGGTCGGAAAAACCGACCGTGTAGGCGATTTCCGAGATGTTCAGCTCGGTTGACTGTAAGAGTTGCAGTGCTTTCTGCAAGCGCATTTTGCGGATGAAAAGCGTGGGATTTTCGCCGGTCAGGGCTTTTAACTTCCTGAAAACCTGCGTGTGACTCAGGTTTACGGCCTGGCACAGGTGCAGAATTCCGAGCTCAGGGTCGTCCAGCCGGGCTTCGATCGCTTCGCGTATTTTTTGGAGAAAGATACTGTCGAGGGGGCGAACGGCAGCATTGGCCGCGGGTGGCAATGTCCCCAGAATACCGCTTTTCGAATAATGCTTTTGAAGAACCTTCCGTAATCCGATGAGTTTTTCCATCAGCACGAACAGCTCGGCCTTGTCGAACGGTTTGGGCAGATAGGCATCGGCCCCCAGCCGAAGCCCCGCAACTTTGTCTTCCTGGGTGGCTTTGGCCGTCAACAAAATCAGGGGGATGTGGCTGCTGCGTTCGTCATTTTTCAGCGTTTGGCAGACTTCATAGCCGTCGGCCTCGGGCATCATGACATCGCTGATGATGAGGTCGGGAACGGTTTCGAACGCCCGGATGATGCCCGCTTTCCCATCCCGTGCGGTTTCAATCTGGTACGTCGTTCGCAGCAGACCCGTGATGTAGGCAATCACATCGGCGTTGTCTTCAATCAGGAGCAGGAGCGGTTTTTCAGAATCGGTAACCTCTGACGTCAAATCGGCCTCAGCGGCTGGTGCATCGGTTGAAAATTCCGGGGTTTGGGTACGCGAAACCGGATGAAGGGAAGCTTGTTGGATAGGCTCCCGTCGAACCGGTAGCCGCACGGTGATCACCGTACCTTTACCCACCGAGCTTTCCACCGCAATTTGTCCGTCCATCAATTCGACCAGTTCTTTGGTGAGCGCCAGGCCAATGCCGGTTCCATCGCCTTTCCGGCTATTTAGGTGGTCGGCCTGGTAGAAACGGTCGAATATATACGAAAGCTCTTCGGGGGCTATGCCCATGCCCGTGTCCTGCACTTTCATTTGTAAAAACCGCCGGGTATTTTCTTCTTTTTCAACGACGTGCAAAACCACTTTGCCACTTTCACCGGTAAATTTGAGGGCGTTGGAAAGCAGATTATACACGATGATCTGCCATTTTTCTTCGTCGAAATCCATGACGAGTTCCGGCGTTTCCGGATAAAAAAGGAGCCGAATCTGCTTTTCCTGAGCCAGGGAATAAAAGGATTCGGTGAGGTAATGCAGGTAGCCAATAATATCCGCCTGTACCAGCTGAATTTGCATCGAGCCCGCGTCGAGTTTGGCCAGATCGAGCAGCTGGTTGATGAGCCGAAGCAAATTTTTGCTGTTTCGCCGGATCAGGTTCACGGCTTTGATGACCGGACTTGAGGGATCATGGACCGATTCGCCAATTTCCGACGCCATGCCCATGATCACCGTCAACGGGGTTCGAAATTCGTGGGTAATGTTGGTGTAAAACCGGGTTTTAAACGTATCCAATTGCTGTAGTTTTTCGGTCTGCTCCCGAATCTGGTTCGTTTGCCGATTCACTTCTTTCACCAGCAGGAGCTGGTTTTTCTGCAAATCCCGGGTTCGCCAGCCGAACCAGAACCGGATAAGGAGTATCATACCCAGAAAACACCCCGCCAGAAACCAGAATTGCAGGTAAAAAGGACGAACCACCGTTAGTTTGATGGTCAGGTCGTTGCGGCCCCAAAGTCCGTTGGCTTCCTGGCCTTTGATGTTCAAAACGTGTGAACCGTAGGGCAGGCGGTTCACACGCAGGCGGGGTTCATTCTGGTACGTCCAGTCGGCATCAACGCCGTCTATTTTGTACGCATATTGAATTTTACCGCTTTGATTGAAGGTCAACAGCGCAAATTCAAGATTAAAAAATCGGTCGTCTGGTTGAAGAATGATTTCATGACTGGCCAGCAGCTCGGCGGTTTTATCGACTAATTGATTGCTGTTGCCGTCAAATTGTTGAAAACCGGTAATCACCAGGGGGGCGCGGCCGGTTTCCTTTTGTTCGTAAAAGTCATTGGGCTGGAAAGCAGTAACGCCATTGAGACTTCCGAAAAACAAGGTGCTGTCGGTACTTCGGTAATGCGACGTCAGGCTGAATTCGGCGTCGGTGATGCCATCTTCCGGCAGAAAGACCCGGCGCACATTCCCACGCATCTTATCGAACTGAATAATTCCGTAGTCACTGGGTAGCCACAGATGATGGTGGGCATCTTCGTAAACAGCGTAGATCGTGTTGTTGGGCAGTCCGGCTTTGCGGGAGAATTGGCGGGTTTTGCCGGTTTTCGAATTCCAGCTGATCAGTCCGCCCCCGTTGGTGGCAAGCCAGAAAATACCGTCTGAGTCTTCGTAAAAATGAGTAAAGTTGTCAAAAGGTAAGTATGAATTACCTTGCCCACCCGACCAATGGCGCTCCAGAATGCCTTTCTGGAAGTTCAGACGGTAAAAACCAGTGCTGGCACAGAGCCAGATGCGGCCCTCGCGATCCGGTTGGATAAAGGGAATTCCGGCCGTTTGCAATTCCTTAAACCGGTTGTACTGAGCAAAGGGGAGAACCTGCTGCCTTCCCAGCTCAGCTACGTACAAACCGTCGCGGTACGTACCGATCCACAGCCGATTCTGACGATCCGGCAACACCATCCAGGGCATGAAGATCGGTCCTTTGAACAACTGACGCATGCGGCCGGGTTTGAGCAGTAGCTGGTTGAGACTTCCGGTTTCACCAGCAAAAACCCGGCCCGCCCCGTCAGAAGTCAGGGCGTACCAAAAGAGAGGAGGGGCGGATGGATTCTGCTGAACCGTTCCCGGAAACGCCTGAAATTGGCTGGTTGTCCGGTCTCCGGTAAAAACCGCCTGCGTGGTGCTGACCAGCATTTGTTGATCGTTTACCAAAATGCCCCGGCAAATATTTTTCAGTCCCTTTTCGTCGGGATTGTGGAGAAACCGCTGAAACCGATTCTCCTGAACGCGGAGCAACATCAGACCTAAGTCCGTACCCAGCCAGATCGTGCCGGACCGATCAATCAGAAATGAACGTGCCCTTCCCTCAACCCCGGAGTAAAACTGGTTGAAATTAAAGAGCAGTCGTTGCCTAGCCTGATCAAAAATGCGATAATCAGAAAACCGCAGTTGTGGATCCGATAACACGGCGTAGGTCGTTAAATAATAACCGTAATCATAGCCGGGTAACAACGCGCTTGACGGGATGAATTCGGTTTTGTTCGAGGGGTCAATCCGAAGGCAAACGGATTTCCATTTGTCCCGGTTGGTTACATTATAATGATTCACAGCCCCTTCGGCGGATCGGCCCGGTCGGACATACATAATTTCACCGGCTTTGTTATCAATGAGTTGCAATAGCTTGCCGTTCCGGTCAACTTCCACAATGGCCTTGTGTTCGAATTTACCGATGGTTCCCCAAACCGTTTTCTGAGCAGAAACGAAGTCGAGGGTAAACGTAGGCAAGGAGTTACTCATCACCGCCCTCAGGGAGACGGCGCGAAAACCGCGTTTCGGATGGAATGTGATAAAACCATTCGTTTGAGCCCAATAGAGGGTAGAGTCCCGGGTCAATATCGGAAAGCCGGTTTTGTCCTGAAAACCACCCGGAATGAGGGTTCCATACTGTTCTGCGAACGAAACTACTTTATTGCTGCGGGGATCGATCAGGTCGATGCTCCGGGCGGGTTCCGCATGAAAAACCCAGATAAAACCGTACGCATCTTCAAACAGGTGTTCAATCTGGTCGGACTGCAATCCATTCTCGCGCCCCCAGGTCCGGAAACTGTAGCCGTCGAAGCGGTTCAGACCCAGAGGAGTGCCCGCCCAAATATAGCCTTGCCGATCTTCCAGCAGGGCGTTGACCTGCCGGTGCGATAACCCATCCTTAATACCGTAGAGTCGGGTTTCGGGAATATAGGTCTGCGCAGTTACCGAAAAATAAAGAAAGAAGAGAGATAAGATTTGAACGAATGCAGTTGCCCCTTTCCATTGAAAGGCAGGAAGAGTCGGGAGGCTAAAAAGAGGGAAGTGAGGAGTCTGCACGGATATTGGCTACAAGTTCAAAAAACTGACACCAGGTGAAATAGCTTCCAACCACACCGCCAACAATTTTGCTAATATATAAAAAGTTAGAATAACTCACTGTCTATGAATAAAGTAGCATACCCGACGTAACAACTCCGGCGATTCATTGAAAAAAAAGGTGGCCCTGTGCTACTGGTTGCACACGACCACCTTTTAAACGTCAACAATCACGTATTGCGGGTTTAATTACCAGCCCGGATTCTGGGTGAGTTTCGGGTTCATTTCGATTTCCGTCTGCGGAATGGGCCAAACCGTGATGTTGTCTTTCCAGGTGTAGGGAATGGTGATGCTGCCCCAGATCTGGTTCACCCCACTTCCCGGCGTAAACACCTTTTCTTTCAGCGTTCCCCAGCGAAGTTCGTCGAAGTAGTTAATGCCTTCATTGACAAATTCAACCCGGCGTTCGTTGCGGATTCGTTCGCGCAAATCGGCCTGGCCCGCTACTGTTGTGGCGGTTGAGGAGTTCAGCAAACCAACTCCGGCTCTGGCCCGGACTTCATTTACCAATGCCACGGCTTCGGCGGTTTTGTTCTGCTCGTTCAATGCTTCGGCCCACATCAACAGCACGTCGGCGTAGCGGATGAGCGGAAAGTCGATCGGCCCGAACTGGCGGTTGAGCAGCTCGGTCGAACCTTCGTAAACGAATTTGCGGTGGAGGTAAAAGAACTGGCTCCGCGAATCGGTGAACAGATCCAGAACCGGTGGCGTTTCACTGCGCGACGGCCAGCGGTTGGTGTAAATCTGGTCGGCCCCGTTCTGCGGGCGCCCCAAATACGTTGCGTACGGTACAATCACGTTGCTGACCAAACGAGGGTCGCGGTTCTGGTAAGCTTTCGCGATCCGCTCTTCGTTGCCGTTTGGCAAATACAGTGACATATCCAAGCCCTTGTTCGTACCGGTCGTGATTTCGGCAGCAGTCAGCCCATTGCGGTAAAAGAACACTTCGCGTTTATCGACGGGCATGCTGTTATACCCCGGAATAATCGAGTTCCAGTCGAATTTGCTACCGTCTTTGTTTTCGTATAGATCCACCACGGAGGTCGAAACGTAGTAATTGTTCCAGCATGAACCAAACGACGAACGGGTGCCGCAGTACCACTGTGTCGTGGAACCGTAGGTGTCGACGCCGGTATTTTGCAGCGAGAAAATCATCTCGTCGCTCTGTTCGTTCACCTCCTTGAAAAGCTTGCTGTAGTCGGCAAAAAGCTTATAGCCGGCTTCTTTCACTTTGGCAAAATCCGCAGCGGCTTCGGCGTATTTTTTCTGGTAGAGATACGCTTTACCCCGTAAAGCATAAGCCGCTCCTTTCGTAACATGCCCATAATTAGCCGCTTTGGCGACGTATTTGTCGGGCAGGTTCTTTTCATTGATGGCATCAGTCAAATCCTGGATCACCTGCGCCCAAACTTTCTCTTCCGTTTCCCGGGGACGGTTCATCTCAGGGACAGTAACCGGCTCGAGGTAAATCGGGACGCCTTTGAAAAGCTGGTTCAGCCGGAGGTAAAAATAAGCCCGCAGAAATTTACACTCCGCAATTAACCGGGCCTTCTTCTCGGCCGCCGAGGGCGATTTTGCCGCGATGTTGGTGATGGCATCGTTGGCCCGGTGGACGCCTTCGTAGAGTTCTTTCCAGGTGTTCAAAAACCGGGCGCTGGACGTGGTGGATGTGGCGTTGATCATGTCGTTGCCACCCCGGCTCGAGGAGCTAAATCCCATGCCGTCCATCTGATACAATTCCCGGTCGGAAGCACCGCCGGTAGCAATTCCCAGCCGCAGGGCATTGTAAACGCCAGCAACCCCGAGATCGGTCAGGTTATCGCTTACCCACATGTTGGCCGAGCTGATTGAACCGTAGGGTGCTGTATCCAGCAGATTATTTTCGCAACTGCCCAGGCTTAGCAGCACCATCAGGCCCAGGCCCGCTTTGTTGATGCGCGTTATTCCATTATTCTTTATCAATCGAAGGAAGTTCATAGTCTTGGAGAGAATCGATTAAAAAGTTACGTTCAGACCCACGGCATACTGTTTCATGGTCGGGTACGAGACGTTGGCCCCTACTTCCGGATCAAGGCCCGGGTATTTGGTGATCATGAAAACGTTCTCTCCCGACAAAAACACCCGGGCGCGGCTCATCCCGATTTTCGAACCCCAGGCCGCCGGAATGGTGTAACCAAGCTGCACGTTTTTCAGCTTGATGTAAGACGCATCGTATAACCAGTAGGAACTTGGAATATTCGTCTGGCTATCCGAATTGTATTTCAATCGCGGAAAGGTGCCGTTGATGTTGTTGGCCGGATCGCTCGGGTTGGCATCGTTATAGTAATAATGGTCATCTGCGATTCGGGTACCGATCGAGTTGGTCAGGGTGGTACGTGTTCCGTTGATACCGGTTTGGTTATACAGGTATTTCATTCCTGCACTGCCCGCCCAGAGCATCGAGAAATCAAAACCGCGCCAGGACGCACTGAGCGAAAGGCCCATGATGTATTTCGGTGTACTGCTTGCCCCCGAAAACCGCTTGTCGAAATTATTGCCGTAGGTGCCGTCGCCGTTTGTGTCGGCGTAAATCAGGTCACCGTAGTACAATTGCCCTTTTCCGATGGTCCCAACCGGCTGAAATTTATAGCCCTTCGCCATCATGGCCTGTACCCACGCCAGGTCTTCGGGCGTCCGGATCATGCCGTCTTTTGGTCCGCCGTTGATGTTGACCGTCCCATCGGAATTCGAGTGACTGCCGTCACCTTTGTACACATCCAGCAGATAGTATTCGTTGATCGGATGGCCTTCCAGAATGCGGGTGTCACCTCCGCTGGAAACCTGCCCGATGTTGGAGTTATACACTTTGGCACCGGCCGCATCGGTCGTATAGCCTTCGACGAGGGCACCCCGGTAATTGGTCACCCGGTTGATGTTATAAGCCACGTTGCCACTGATGGAGAAATCAACTTCGCCGATTTTTTCCCGCCATCCCAGGGTCAATTCCAACCCTTTGTTCAACACGCCCGCCGTGTTCTGTGTCGGAGCCGCTTTTGTTCCGGCCGTCAGGAAGATGGGCGGAGTGGTCAGAATGCCGTCGGTCAGTTTATGATACCAGTCGATTTCGAAATTCAACCGGCCTTTGAACAGGGAACCTTCCAGTCCGATATCGGTTAGGGCCGTCGACTCCCACAGCAGGAGCGGGTTGGCATATTTGGCCTGAACTAATCCAGTGGTGGCAATATTATTAAACGAATACGGCACCTTGCCGTAAACCGCCTGATAGTCGTAATCACCCGACGTACCAGGGGTGGTGTAAATAGTATTATTATTCGCTCCGTTGTTCCCCAGTTTGCCCCAGGAAGCCCGCAGTTTCAAACCCTGCACTTTTTCGTTTAAACCCGCCAGAAAGGGCTCTTCGGAAAGACGCCAGCCCGCTGAGAAAGATGGGAATACACCCCAACGGCTATCCGGTGCGAAACGCGACGAACCGTCGTATCGCAAATTGGCTTCAAACAGGTATTTCGATTGATAGGCGTAGTTGACCCGCCCAAAATACGAGCGCATGGCCCGGTTATACTCCTGGCCGCCAGCCGTATTCGATGTTTCACCGGCAGAACCGAGTGTTGTCGTCGAGTAGTCGATCAGGCCGCGTTTCCCGGCATTAAAATCATAATACCGGAAGTTGAACTGGTTATACCCCACCAATGCACCAAACTCGTGATCTTTCCCAAACGTCGTGTTGTATCGCAGTACGTTGTCCAGCGTCAGCAGGTAATCCCGGTTAAAGGAATAGGCAGTGGTCAACTGATCGGCTGGGGTCAGCTGCACTTTCAGCGTGTTGGTCGAAAAATCCCAGCGTTCGGCCGGACCCGGCAGCGCGAAGGAATTGTTTTCGTTAAACCGCGTCTGGTAGTTTACTTTGGGTTCCAGCGTCAAACCTTTGGCAAGGGTTATAATACCGTAGAGCGTGGTATTGAAGCGCGTGGTGCGGTCCTGACCTCCGGTGCCATCCAGGTATGAAAAAATATTGTTGACCGTAGTTGGTTCTTCAACGGCCACCGGAAAACCGTATTTCCCGTTGTAATACGGATAAATACCGGGATTGGTTTGCCATAAATATTGAAAAGCCAGATCGGTATTGGCTTTCCCGGCCGACTGAGTCGAGGCAAAGGTTTGTGCCCCCAGTGTCAGGAATTTCGCCACTTTCGACTCAATATTGGCCCGCAACTGAAACCGCTTGACGCCGGTATTCTGCATTACACCCCGGTTGTCGAGGTAACCCAATGACATGTTATACAGGGATTTATCGCCCCCGCCACTAACCGCAATGTTATGGTTCTGAACGATTTCATTCCGGAATACCCAACTCGCCCAGTCGGTATTCGGATAAGCCACAGAATTGGGAACGCCCCCTGCGCTGGTTCCATTGGGGTTTTTGTTGGCATTTTCCCAGGTTTGAATGGTGTTGGCTGAATAGACTTCCGCTACACCCACATTCCGGTTACTTTCGTTGAATAACCGCATATAACGCACGTAATCCGAGATGAACTCGGGCAGGTTGCTTGGACGAGCTGAGGAGAGAAGGCCCGTGTACGTAACGGTTGTCTTCTTGGCCGATCCTTTTTTCGTCGTGATCAGAATAACGCCGTTGGCGGCCAAAGAACCGTAAATCGAAGCGGAAGCCGCATCTTTCAGGATCGACATGGATTCGATGTCGTTCGGATTGACCGCATCCATTGATCCCTGCACCCCGTCGATAATGACCAGCGCGTCGCTGTTGTTGAGCGTACCGGTTCCCCGAATCCGGATCGTTGCTCCGTCGGCACCCGGTTTTCCCGATGATTGCCGCACAAATACACCCGGAGCCAGACCCGCCAGTGAAGAAGAAACATTGGTTACCGGCCGACTTTCGATGTTTTTCGACGTAATTGTCGCTACCGAGCCCGTCAGGTTTACTTTCTTTTGAGTGCCGTACCCAACAACCACGACTTCGCTCAGGGCCTGCGTATCGGGCACCAGCGTAATGTCAAGAGCGGTTTGGCTGCCGACTACAATTTCCTGCGGGACATAACCGATAAACGAGAAGACGAGCGTTGCACCCTGATCGGCGGCAATCCGATATTTACCATCGGCGTCGGTGGTGGTGCCGCGCGTGGTTCCTTTCACCTGAATACTAACGCCGGGAAGTCCTTTACCGGTTTCATCGGAAATGGTACCGGAAACCGTTTGTTCCGCGACTTTGTGAGTCGCTACGGGGCTTTTCCCCATCGGTGCCGCCTGAACCGAGCCGGTCATCAGACACAGGCCAATCAGCGGACATAGCCAGCCAATCGGGCGGCTAGGTTGAATAATCGAATGTAGAATTTGCTTCATACATGAATAGGATAGTTGGGTTTAAATTGGGTACGTAAAAACGGGCCGGGATTGGTGGCCAGCGGGGAGCATCCGAAGGAAGTTCATTAAGCCGGGATTTGTGGTTACGGAATTGGTACTGATTCCGGAAAAGCATCCGGATGCTAAAATCTAGCAGCAAAATACAAGCATTACGGAGCACTTTCTTGCTATAAAATTTGCAGAATATATTGCTCAATTTGCAAATTTTGTATTTTGATCTGCATCATTAGCAAATACATGAGTAAAATAGTCAACTATCCTCGAATCGCTTCTTTCAGAAATGAATGGCATAAAAAAAGTGCCACGGCATGACGCCGTGGCACTTTTGCACTTCCTACAACCTGTTTACTTAGAATTTGAACCCGACGTTTAAACCCAGTGCCCGACGTTGCGAATTGTTAAAACCGCTGATGGCATCAGAAAAACCGTGGTGATAAACCAGGTCGATCAGCACAGGGCCAATGTCGAAACCCAGGTTGACCAGTCCCAGAAAGGTACCGCTCTTAATTTCATTATCATCAATGTTGATGGTGTTGCTGCTGCTCAGTCGGTTGGCATATTCCGCACCGACGGCCAGACGAACTGCTGAAATGCCGCGTTCCGACTGCGCCAGCTTTACACCAATGTAAGCAGGAATCTGCAGCCATTTGGTGTTGATCCGGCCTGAAATATCCTGGATCGTAGAACCGTCTCCGGGGCTGAAGTAGTTCGAACTGGACGCAAAATACTCAACGCCCAACTGACCGTATAAACGGCCACCTCCGCGGACGAAAGCTCCGATTTGGTAGCCAAGGCGCCCGGCTGGATTTTTTCCGTCAACGTCTTCACCCCGATACCGGGTTGTGTTGGCACCCACATAAAAACCGCCCGTGAACGCTTTGTAAGGCATTTCGGCTTTCGGACGTTTTTCCCGGCTTGTACTATACTCCGTCGTGCTGGTCGTACTGTTGGAGTTATAGGTGCTGCCGGATGCTGGTGTTGACGAATCGGTCGCGGTGTTCATTGGAGTCGTTGCGGTAGTCGACGAATTACCCATCGTTGAATTGGTCGAGTTGGCCGAATTCGAGCGATAAGTTGTATCAGTACCGGATGTCGTAATCGTAGTAGTCGTCGTTTTAGTCGTGTCCGACGAAATTGTTTGAGCGAATGCGCTCCACGTTCCCAAGAGGCACAGTGCAAGCAATGTATTGCTGCGTTTCATGATCATAACGTTAATTAAAGTTGTATAAAAAAAGTGGGTGTATGACTTCCATACACCCAATTTAAACTATGAATATGTCGGATTGTTTAACCTTTCCTCAACTTTTTATAATAATTGATCAGTCCATTGGTCGAGCTATCGTGCGACGAAACCGGCTGGTCGTCGGCCAATTCCGGAAGAATCCGGTTCGCCAGCTGTTTCCCTAACTCTACTCCCCACTGGTCAAAACTGAAAATGTTCCAGATAATTCCCTGCGTGAATATCTTGTGTTCATAGAGAGCAATCAGACTGCCGAGCGTGCGGGGCGTCATTTTCTGCACCAGGATGGAGTTGGTCGGCCGGTTTCCTGAGAAAACCTTGAACGGCATCAGCAAGGCCACTTCTTCTTCGTTTTTGCCGGATTTTACCAATTCACTAACCACCTCTTCGCCCGATTTTCCGTTCATCAACGCTTCTGTCTGGGCGAAGAAATTGGAAAGCAGCATGTTGTGGTGTTCGCCCAAGGGGCGCTGACTGATGGCCGGAGCGATAAAATCGCAGGGAATCAGCTTGGTGCCCTGATGAATCAATTGGTAAAAAGCGTGCTGACCGTTGGTACCGGGTTCGCCCCAGATCACCGGACCGGTTTGGTAAGCCGCCGGTTTTCCGTTGCGATCGACGGATTTGCCGTTGCTTTCCATATCGCCTTGCTGGAAATAAGCCGCAAACCGGTGCATGTACTGATCATAAGGCAAAATGGCGTGCGATTCCGCCCCGAAAAAGTTGTTGTACCAAACGCCGACCAACGCCAGGGTAACCGGAATGTTTTCCTCGATCGGCGTATTCCGGAAATGTTGATCCATCGCGTGACCGCCTTCCAGCAATGCGGCAAAATTGTCGAAACCAATATAACAGGCAATCGATAATCCAATGGCCGACCAGAGGGAATACCGTCCGCCGACCCAATCCCAGAAAACGAACATATTTTCAGGATCGATTCCGAATTTTTCCACTTCTGATTTATTGGTCGAAATAGCCACAAAATGTTTGGCAACGGCCGACTCATCACCGGCATGAGTGAGAAACCAGTCACGGGCCGAATGCGCGTTGCTCATGGTTTCCTGCGTTGTAAACGTTTTCGACGCGATCATGAACAGGGTAGTTTCCGGATCGAGTTTTTGCAGCGTTTCGTAAATGTGAACGCCGTCGACGTTTGATACAAAATGCACGTCAAGTAGCGGTTTTCCATCTTTCTGAACCGCATACGGTTTTAAAGCTTCCGTCACCATAACTGGCCCCAGATCTGAACCGCCAATGCCGATATTGACCAGTTGCGTAATTGGTTTTCCGGAATACCCCTTCCATTCGCCGGAACTGATGCGTTCGGAAAATCCTTTCATTTTGTCCAACACCGCATTGACATCCGGCATCACGTCGTTGCCATCGACCAGGATGGGTGTATTGGAGCGATTTCGGAGCGCAACATGCAGCACCGAGCGGTTTTCAGTAACATTGATGGCATCGCCGGAAAACATTCGTTCGATGGCTTCGTATAAACCGGCTTCACCCGCTAGCTGACGCAGTAACCTGGTCGTTTCGCTGGTGATGCGGTTTTTTGAAAAATCGACCAGAATATCTTCGAACTGCAACGAAAAGTCGGAGAAACGATTCGGATTCTCGGCAAACAAATCACGCAGATGACGCCCTTTGATTTGCTCGAAATGGCTCTGAAGCTGCTGATAAGCAGGTAGTTCTAAAAAAGAATGTGTAGGTAACATGGTCAGTTAAGGTCAAAGACAAATTTCTTTCAATCGGTCCGGTTCGCAGACAAACACGTTGAAATCGACTTTCCCACGGATGCCATCCACAGAGCCCTTTTCGTTGTGCTGCCAAAAATACAACCGGTCAGCTTTAAATTCGTTCGGATGGTCGGTCGAATAGTCCGCAATCCAGAGTGGATAGTCGTCAAAATTACCGGCAATGTAGAGCAAATAAAAATGCCGGTTGACATAAATAATGGGTTTGGTGCCGTAATGGTCTTCAACCAGTTCCAGCCAGACCCGAATATCGGCGATGAGTTTGCTGGCGGGTACCCGGCCGCGGTCATTCCGTTCCACGTCTAAAACCGGTACGAAATCGCCCGGTTTGAGGGTAACATTGTTGATGTAGTTGCGGGCCTGTTTTTCCGGGTCGCGTTTAGGGTGGAAGAAATGGTAGGCCCCGCGTTTTAAGCCGGCTTTTCGGGCTTCCTGCCAGTTGTTTTTAAACCGTCGGTCAACGAGCGTGGCACCTTCGGTGGCTTTGACAAAAACAAATTGCAGCGCAACTCCGCTGGCCTGCATCTGGCAAACCCGCTTCCAGTCGATGCGGTTGTTGTGATGGGAAACGTCGATGCCGTGAATCGTGTATTTCAGCGGCATCCGAATGCCGTAACCGTTCACAAATTGCCATTGTAATTCGTTTACTTTTTCGATCGATCGGTTCCACCACAGCCCGACCAACACCAAATTAAGCACTAGTAAAGGCCAGACCAGAAATCTCCTCTTTCGGTATATAAACAGAACAATCCGACTCATCTCGGACAAAAATAGTCAGAAAATAGAGGATGAGAAAGGACGAAGCGAAAAGGAGGGTGATGGTTTCGCTCGGATATGGAACTGAAACATGCGGTTTTTATTCATTCGCATTCAGGAATCGGGGTAGAAAGCTGTTCATGAACGAATAAAAACCGCATGCTGGTCGTTGAATGCGGGTTAAATTAATTATTCGGCTGCGGAGTCGTACGCAGGTACGGTTTCACGATGTTGACGCCTTTCGGGAATTTCTTGATCGCATCTTCCGTGCTAACCGCCGGAACCACAATCACGTCGTCGCCCTGCTTCCAGTCGGCAGGCGTTGCCACCTGGTAGTTAGCGGTCAGTTGCAGTGAATCGATAACGCGCAAAATTTCCAGAAAATTACGCCCTGTTGAAGCCGGATACGTCAACGTCAGCTTGATTTTTTTATCGGGACCAATCACAAACACCGACCGAACTGTGGCTTTTTCGCTGGCATTCGGGTGGATCATGTCGTATAACTCGGCGACATGCCGATCTTTGTCGGCGATAAGCGGGAAGTCAACCGTCGTGTTCTGGGTTTCGTTAATGTCTTTCACCCATTCCGCGTGGGATTCAAGGGGATCCACACTGACCGCAATGACTTTCACGCCCCGTTTTTCAAATTCGTCTTTCAACTGCGCGGTTCGGCCCAGTTCGGTTGTACAAACCGGCGTAAAATCCGCAGGGTGTGAGAAAATCAGTCCCCAGGAATTGCCCAGCCATTCGTGGAATTGAAGGGTGCCAGCTGTCGTTTCAGCCGTAAAATCCGGGGCGATGTCACCTAATCGAAGTGCCATAATAAAGAGAGGTTTTGTTTGTACTATAGGAATACTATAGGTTTTGTTACAAATTTAATAAACAGAGGAAACCGGTTACCTCCACGTATGAAAGTAACCAGTCACTAGTGGATGAACAGAAAAAGAATCAGATTAATTTTTCTTCAACGGCCATTTTAACCAATTCGGCAGCATTTTTTACCTGAAGCCGGCGCATCATGTTGGCGCGGTGGTTATCGACGGTCCGAACCGAAAGCTGTAATTTTTCGGCAATTTCGCGGCTGCTCATGCCGTCAACCAAAAATTGCAGGATTTCCTTTTCCTTCTTTGACAACTTGGAACGCCGAATTTTGCTGCTTCGTTCCGTTTTTTTCAACTGATGCATGTAGCCATTGAGAATAATGGTGGCTACGGGCGAACTAAAGTATTTCTCGCCACTGGCGATGGTACGGAGCGCTTTCATCATCTCGTCGCTCGACGAATCTTTCAGAATGTAACCGAATGCACCGGCTTCCACCGACCGAAGAATGTAATCTTCGTTGTTATGCATCGACAACATCAATGTTTTGATGTTCTTGTACAGGCGCGAAATGATTTGTGTCGTCTGAATACCTGACATCCCGGGCAGAGAAATATCCATCAAAACCACATCGGGTTGTTGGGTTTTCAGTTTTTCAAGGGCTTCTTCGCCGTCACCGGCTTCGTCGACGATGACAAATTCGTCGTTTTGTTCCAACAGAGAGCGTATTCCGTTTCGGACAATCGAGTGGTCATCAACCAGCATCAACTTGAGTGTACTCATATTCCTGGTGTGCAAGTTTAAAGGGTATACTTACCTGAACTTTTGTGCCTTTATCGGGCGCGGATGAAATTTTAAATTTTCCATTGATCAGGGCAGCCCGTTCATTCATGTTGTGGATGCCCTGCGATGGTCGTTTTGTGTCTTCTTTCCGACTTCGGTGAATCCGGAATCCTTTACCGTCGTCGTTTACGATCAAATGCAGATAATTGTCTTTTTCGAACAAATCAATCGTAATCTGATGGGGTTCGGCGTGCCGGAGGGCGTTACTAACGGCTTCCTGGGCAATTCGGTATACACCAATCTCCACACTTTTATCTAACCGCGTATTGGTTAAATTAGTATGAAAGATAATGTCAATTTTACTGTCTTTGTCGTGGGTGTCGGCCAGCATTTTGACCGCCGGAACCAACCCGAAATCACTTAATACCGTCGGCATCAGGTTGTTCGAAACGTTTCGGGTCTCCTGAATGGTCTGCGAAATCAGGTGCTTCAAAACCGTCAGATTCTTTACTCCCTTTGCTTCCGGGCTCAGATTTAAACTTCGTTCAAAACTTTCGACCTGCAATTTAATGGCGGTCAGCATTTGCCCGATCCCGTCGTGCAATTCGCGCGAAAGCCGCTTGCGTTCTTCTTCCTGCCCTGCCACCAGATACGATGTACGCAATTTTTGTTCGTCCATCTGCTGCTGGTATTGCTGGCGGGTGGCGTCGAACAATTGCTGACGGGTTTCTTTCAACGCCCGGTTCAGCGAGAGCAATTTACGGTTGGTCGTTGCCGTTCGGGTTTCCGCTTCGACCAACTGGACAATGATTCCCTCAAATTTATTCACGGCGGGCCGCAGGATAAACCACCCGGCAAAAACCAAAGCTAATAAAGTAAAGAGATATATTACAAATTCCATCAACCGGGTATCCTCCACATTGGCGAGTGTTTCGCGCGTGTATTGCTGAACAACATCGTCCATTTTGTCCAGAAACGGTTTTTCATTGGCCATCATGGCCGAAATATCGACCTTTGCCATGAATTGTTCCGGATTTTTGGATTGCTCGGCCAGCTGGATAATTTGTTGAACGCTGGTTCTAAAACCCTGGTAAAAGGGTTTCAGAATGTTGTAGCGGATTTTTACACTGTCGCTGTTCTGGAGCATAACCGGATAGCCCGGAACGGTGCCCTGTTCAATGTGTAAATGATTGGTTTCAAACAGCGCAAACAGACTCTTGATTTCCGTTAGGTAGTTTTGGAATTGCGCGGGTTGGCTGGCGTGGCTGAGCAGGAGAACCTGACTCACCAGGCGTTGACTCTGATGACGCTGCGCCGAAGCCATTCGAATAATCATAACCCGTTCGGCTTCGCGCCGGGTTTGAAGCTGGGTTACAATTTCGGCCACTGTCAACAACACGGCGATAAACACCAGTGTTGTTAAGAACAGGCGATTAAAATGGCGCGCCGAAGGCTGAGAAGTCTGGGGGGTAACGTTTACTACTTCCGACACGGTAAATTAAGTTTCAACAACGTTGATTATGGTAACGGTAGCAATAATACTAAAATTTGCTGGATTGCGGGGTAAGTTATGGTTTTATGGCCAAAAAACCCGAACCAAACCGGGGGCAGTGTTGTTTTTAAAACGGAAAACGACGTAGATTTGTAATTATCTGAACGCGACTTCGTCATGAAAAAAAATGTCTCTTTCATCGCCATAATCGGACTGCTGGCTTTGGCAGCATTTACACCGGCCAAACTAACCGCTCCGGCAGCCGGTGTTTCGGTTGCTGAACCTGTCAAGCTGTCGTGGGAAACCCTGCGCGATGTGACTTTTAAGAAAAAATGGTATCCGGAAGAATCCGTTTACATGTTATATCCGACGTTTGGGGCCGGAATCCAGAAACTGAGCGGAAAACCGGTCGAGTTGACGGGCTATGTTCTTCCGGTCGATTACGAATCCAATACGTATGTGCTGTCGGCATTCCCATTCAGTGCCTGTTTTTTCTGCGGAGGAGCCGGACCGGAATCGGTGGTATCCCTGAAATTCAAGAAAAGCGGCCTGAAGTTTAAAACCGATGAGCGCCGGACGTTCCACGGAACCCTTAAACTAAACGCCGATAACATTTATGAATTAAACTACATTTTGGCAGATGCCGAGATGACAGAACAATAAGAAAGCGCAATTTTTAAAATAGCCTCCTTGCTTTTTCTCCAAAGTTTCTGATATTTGCACCACGAAAAAGGGGGTATAGCTCAGTTGGCTAGAGCGCTACAATGGCATTGTAGAGGCCGTCGGTTCGAATCCGACTATCTCCACCTTATATACGTAACTTTTCGAAAGGCCCGGTTTTGGAAAACCGGGCCTTTTTTATATTCAAAAAAATGGGTACCCTTGGGTGATAGTAAGGAGGTTTTCTGATTAACCCGTAAAAAGCGTATGAATGCAACCCAAAGCCTCGTCATGGATGCTGACCTGCTGACTGATCGGGAACAAACAATGGAACGGATTTATGCCAGAACCTATCCGATGGTGCGCCATTACGTTCGGGAACATGGCGGCACGGAAGCGGATGCGAAAGACCTGTTTCACGAAGCGATGATTATGTTTTACGAAAAAACCGTACAGAACCAGCTCACCCTGACATCGTCGGTCAGCACGTATCTGATGGGGATTTGCAAGAATCTCTGGCGTCAGGAAGTAGAGAAACGGAAGCGCAAAACTGAACTGGCCGAAAGCCATGCCGAAAGTGTCTGGGAAGAACCCGATCTGGATGGCGAATCGTCGCTTGCCCTGATGTCGTTCGTCAACCAACTGGGCGAAACCTGTCGGTCCGTCCTGGTCAGTTTTTACTATTTTGGCCAGCGGTTGGATCAGATTGCCCGTCAACGAGGCTACCAGAGCATTCGGTCGGCCACTGTGCAGAAGTTTAAATGCCTGGAACGACTCCGCAAACTGGTTGGTCACCTTTCGGTTGATCACTTCAAATCCTGATTTCCATGCGTCCTGAATTAGAAGAAGTTCAATTACTGGAATCCTATCTCCAGGGCAACCTGAGCGAAGAACAGAGCCTGGATGTCAGCGTGCGGCTCCTCTGGAACCAGGAGTGGCAACAAAAACTGGCTGCGCAGAAACTGGCTTACCAGGCGCTGCGGTTGGCCGGCCGCCAGCAGCTACGGCGCGAGTTGGACGCCATCTACGTCCGGCTGTTTGGGTAAAACCGTTGCCCTAACCCCGCATCCATCCTGTATTGAATCCTCCCAACTGGCTCAACATCGGCCGGGCGGTCTTCTATTGCCTTTCCATTTCAAACCTAACCACTTATTCTATGTATTACCCAGAACTTAGTAAAAATGAATTTCGCAATTTTGCCGTCCACGGCCGAAACCTGAACGGGCTGACGGTGGACCGGTATCTGCATCAGGTCGAAAACATGACCCGCTCAGTGATTGAAGAACGGCCCATGAATTTCCGGGAAGTCGATGTGTTCTCCCGGCTGATGGCCGACCGGATCGTCTTTCTCGGTACGGCGGTCGACGATAACATTGCCAATGTCATAATTGCCCAGTTGTTGTTTCTGGAATCGGCCGATGCCAAAAAAGATATTCTGCTATACATCAACAGCCCCGGTGGCTCGGTATATGCCGGTTTGGGCATTTATGATACCATGCAATACGTTCGGCCGGATGTAGCCACCATCTGCACGAGCGTCGCTTTGTCGTTTGGAGCGGTTTTATTGTGTGCCGGTGCACCCGGAAAACGGTCGGCCTTGCCCCATGCCCGCGTGATGATTCACCAGCCCCACGGTGGAGCGCAGGGGCAGTCGGTCGACATCGAGATAACGGCCCGGCAAATCGTCATTCTCCGGCAGGAGCTGTACGAAATCATGGCGCGGCACAGTGGTCGAACCGTGGAAGAACTCGAACGCAACGCCGACCGGGATTACTGGATGAAAGCCGAAGAAGCCAAAGAATACGGTTTTATCGACGAAGTTTTGGTGAGGTAAATAAGGTTTCGAAAAAGTTGTTGACTGGCGATTATTTTCCGCTTATTTTTAGATCGTACCGGAGCAACAGTTGCCAAAAATGTCAATATTTGTGCATCTGTGACCAGCGGTGGTAGGATAAAGGTCAAGTATCGCCACCGACATTCAGCCGCAGGAATGCGGCTTTTTTTATGGACTTACTCGAAATCTTCGACGCGAACAATCGGCCCCTCGATTTTACCAAACCCAAAAAAGACGCACACCGCGACGGCGACTGGCACCGCACTTCCGAAATCGTCGTTTTGAATGATCAGGATGAGGTCCTGCTGAGTCTTCGTCACCCGGGCAAAGCGGTTTTACCGGATTATTGGGATGTCTGCGTGGGCGGCCACGTCGATCCTCAGGAAAGCTACGAGAACTGCGCAATTCGGGAAGTGGAGGAAGAAATCGGCGTGCGGCCCAAAACCGGCGAGTTACATTTTCTGGGAATGGTGGCGGTTGAAGCCATCGACCCCGCGGTTTCGCTCATTGACCGCGAACACGCAGCGGTTTACCTCTACCGGACAAACCGGACGCTCGACCAGTTTACGATGCAATTCGACGAAGTCGCGGATTTGAGGTTTATCCCGCTGAAAACCGTGCTGGCCGAATTGCGTTCCGGAAATTATTCATTGGCTTACACGCCCCCCCAATCAACTTATCTGCAGACTCTCGAAATGACGGCAGATTATCTGGCACAACACCCCTAGAAAGGCCGTACGGCTTTGACGAACCGCCCTTTGAAATAACTCGAAAAAAGATTGTCTTCCCGCACCCCGCGCGACGACGAGGCATGAATAAACATGATGTTGGTTTCGCTTCGAACTTCGGTAACAATACCGGTATGCGAAACGTACCCGGATTTCCCGTCATCGGGAACAAAAAAGACCAGATCCCCCGCCTGAATCTGCGGAACTTCAACTTCAAAACCCACTTCGGACTGCTGCCATGAAACCCGGGGCATCTGCAAACCCACGGTATTGAATGCCGCAAAAATTAATCCCGAACAATCCATTCCCGCCGACGTTTGACCGCCCGTTCGGTACGGAGTTCCGGTGTACGTTCGGGCAATTTTGACCACTTCCGGTACATAACCTTGTTGATACGTTTTGGTATCAACGGTTTTCAGCGGTTTAGCAATCGGTTTCCGCGCGGCAACAGCCGGTTTTCGATTGGATGCAGCAGACCTACGCTGGGCGGGTGGAACGTAATGGGAGGTTTTAAAAAAGGAGCAGGATGACATCATAAACACCAAAATGGCTGCGGGCCAAAAGAAGCGGAATGGAATCATCTGCCTGCCGGTTTTATCCTGCCATGAATACATTTTTTGATCTATACTTTTGCGATTCAGGAATTCTTGCGCTTTCACAACCATGACGAATAAACGATAAACGAATCGATGAGTAAGCTATTAAATTTTCATGGTTAAGGCAATACGTTTGCGCTGTAAATCGACCTCCAACACCTTTACCTGCACTTTCTGGTGTACGCTGACGACCTGGCGGGGATCCGAAATAAATTGATTGGCCAGTTGCGAAATGTGCACCAATCCATCCTGTTTAACGCCAATGTCGACAAAAGCACCGAAAGCGGTTACATTGGTGACCACACCGGGCAGGAGCATTCCTTCCCGCAAATCCTCCGGTTTTCGGACGCGCTCGTCGTATTCAAAAACCGCCAGGGATTCACGCGGGTCGCGGCCCGGTTTTTCGAGTTCGGCCAGAATGTCGCGCAGTGTGGGTAATCCCACTGTTTCGGTAACGTACAACTCCGGTTTTATCTGCTTTTGCAGCTCGTTTTTTTTCATCAAATCCGTCACCGTGCATTTCAAATCGCGGGCCATGCGTTCAACCACGGGGTAACTTTCCGGGTGAACGGCACTGTTGTCAAGCGGATTTTTTGCCTGATCAATTCGCAGAAAACCAGCGCATTGTTCATACGCTTTAGCCCCGAGCCGGGCCACTTTTTTCAATTGGTCGCGCGATTGAAACGGGCCGTTTTGCGACCGGTATTCAACGATATTCTGCGCCAGTTGCGGCCCCAGACCGGAGACGTACCGCAACAAGTGACTACTGGCCGTGTTGAGCGAAACGCCAACCTGATTCACGCAGCTTTCGACCACCCGGTCCAGGCTGTTTTTAAGCTCCGATTGATCAACATCATGCTGATATTGGCCCACGCCGATGGATTTGGGATCAATCTTAACCAGTTCGGCCAGCGGATCCATCAACCGGCGACCAATAGAAACCGCTCCGCGTACCGTTACATCCTGGTTTGGAAATTCCTGCCGGGCTATTTCCGATGCGGAGTAAATGGATGCGCCCTGTTCGCTTACCATAAACAGCGGAATGGTTCGGCCGAAATTCAGGCTTCTGACAAAGTCTTCGGTCTCGCGTCCGGCCGTTCCGTTGCCAATGGTGATGGCTTCGATCTGATAGTGAGCGACTAACTTCTGGAGCGTCTGTTGGGCCTGATCCCGTAGACTGTCGGGATAAATGACATCGTTTTGCAACAGATTGCCCTGCGCATCCAGGCATACCACCTTGCAGCCCGTACGAAAACCGGGGTCGATGGCCAACACCCGCTTCTGGCCCAAAGGGGGCGAAAGCAGCAACTGGCGGAGGTTATCGGCAAAAATTTTAATGGCTTCCTGATCGGCCTTTTGCTTCGACAGGTTATCAAACTCCGTTTCAATCGACGGTTTGATCAATCGTTTGTAACTATCTTTGACTGCGATGGCAACCTGATCGGTACTTTCCGAAGAACCGTAACGCAAAAATTGGCGGTCGAGCCGTTGGAGGGCGGCTTCTTCGTCCGGCGAAATGCTGACCGCCAAAATTCCTTCGGCTTCTCCGCGACGAATGGCCAGCAACCGGTGGGAGGGAACCCGGCGTAACGGTTCCGCAAAACTGAAATAATCCTTATATTTAATACCCGCCGTTTCCTTATCTTTCTTGACGGTGGATTTGATAATGGCTTCACGTTCAAACAGATTGCGGATTCGCTGGCGCGCGTCGGCGTCTTCGCTGATCCACTCGGCCATGATGTCGCGGGCGCCCTGCAAAGCCTCCGAAACCGTTGGAACCTGGTCGTTAATAAAGGACGCGGCTTTTCGCTCAACGGTATTTTCGCGTTGACTAAAAATCAGTTTAGCCAAGGGTTCCAGCCCTTTTTCGATGGCGATGGTGGCACGGGTTTTTCGTTTGGGTTTGAAGGGCAAATACAAATCTTCCAATTCGGTGATTGAATCACTGGATTCGATTTTTTGCCGAAGCTCGTTTGTCAATTTGCCCTGATCCTCAATGGATTTCAGAATAGCCTCCCGTCGTTTATCGAGATCAAGCAGTTTTTGGTAGTGATCTTTGATGGCACCAATCTGAACTTCGTCCAGTTGACCGGTGGCTTCTTTCCGGTATCGGGCGATGAACGGAACCGTGGCCCCGTCGTCGAGCAACTGAATGGTGTTGGCAACCTGACGGACGGAGAGGTTGAGCAAGGACGCCAGGCGCGCAGAGATACTCCCTTGGTCGTTGATGGTACGCATGGATTCAATGGATTGAAGCCACAAAAAAAGCAGGAAAGGCCGGTTTTTCAACTACTCCCACGCAGAAAACCGGGCGTGTTGCGGTAATGTGTTCTGAGTCAGAGGCAAAAAAAAACATGCCTCAGGCATGTTTTCTTCTTGAAACTAAAACGGCTGTATCTTTCGATTATACCAGTTCTACGTTTACGGCGTTAAGACCTTTTTTGCCACGTTCCACTTCAAATTTTACTTTGTCGTTTTCGCGGATCTGATCAACCAGGCCGGTCGAGTGAACAAAAATGTCCTCACCTGGTGCATCTGGCTTAATGAAACCGTATCCTTTGGTTTCATTAAAAAATTTTACTACTCCTGTTTGCATTGAATTATGATTGAAAAAATTTGCATAAAAGACTATATTTTTAACTTCCAATCCAAATTTTTATTCCTGTTTTTTATGGGAAACAGGCATTTATTTAGGCTGGAACGAAAAATACAGTTCAGATTTGTAGTATAACCGGGACAAAAGGGAAACAGTTGCGTAAAAACGGGTACCGGTTTTATTAAGGCTTAAATCCGACAGACCAGACAGTCTTCGTAATCTTCGTGTCCGGGCGCATAAACGCCGTCAACATTCACCAGCCGGGCCACCGGAATGACCTCACCAGAGGCCAGCTCAACCACATTCCCATCGGGACCGGTTGCCAGTTTGGTTAGAATGGAGGTAACCGAAAGCAGTTCATTCAGCTCAGTATAGTAGAATAGTTTAACGTATTTCCGCAACGCAATGAGCGATTGGAGCATGTCAGTGTAAGACTCGATGGAGGTATTCATGATCGGATCGGTTAGCTATACTTCCGAAACAATTTTCGGATAAAACCAGCTCCTGGAATTACAAATTTTTATGAATCTGAAAAACCGGTTTTGTTACTTTATTTGGATTTGTAAAGCTGGTCATGTGTTGTTTTAATTTCTTTTTAATCCATGACTATTCGTTCATGCCTGTTTTTAAGCCTGCCTTAATACGATTTACACCCCCTTTTAATGCCCTCCATCTTACTTTGTAATCGTTAAAACATCCTATCGGCATGAAATACGACGCTTTTTTCCTACTCTCCTGCATCATGGGAGACGAAATGTATAAATTGAATTCTGCCAATACCAAGTCGCTCAATATCCGGGCGCTCGAAGAGCGTTTTATGCAAGTCTGGAACCAACCGATCGATGATTTCTATCTGAGTGGGTTGCCTCCGGTTATTCGCCGGAATGCGAGACGTGAGTTTGTATAGTTGATGCCCGATTCCGTTTTCCCCGTACACTTGTAAAAGACGGCTCCAACCTCCGGTGAGATGGCTGTGAAGAGGGAGGTTGGAGTTATTGCATGATTTCAACGCTGCGTCAGGCTGCGCTCATCTGTTGAATGTACAGATGCTGCAACAGCATAATTGTTTTTCCATCCGCAATTTCTCCCTGGGCGATCATCTGAATAGCCTGTGGAAGCGAAAGTTCCAGGACATCGATATCTTCCTCATCGATGCCACCCCCCACACGTTTTTCGGTCGTGTCGGAATAGACCGCTGTAAAAAAATAAAGTTTCTCCGTCACCGAACCGGGACTCATGTACGCTTCAAACACTTTTCGGATGTTGGTGACCACAAAACCGGTCTCTTCCTCCGTTTCCCGCCGAATGGCGTCTTCCGGATTGTCGTTGTCCAGCAAACCGGCGCAGGCTTCGATCAACAATCCGGTGGCATTTCCGTTGACGTAGGTTGGCATTCGGAACTGCCGGGTCAGAATGACGGTATTTTTCTCCGGATTATGCAGCAAAATGGTGGCACCGTTTCCGCGGTCGTAGGCTTCCCGCGATTGCGTCTCCCAAATTCCGTCTTTGCGTAAATAGTTAAACGTTACCTTGCGCAGCGTATACCAGTTGTCGGATAAGATTTCATTCTTTACCACTTGTACCCGAGAATTATTCATGAAAGTATTGGTTGTTTTTGATTGAAATTGATTATTTTTGATTGATTTACAAATAAAGATTGTCCACATGAACTTTCCAAATCGCAAGCGGATCATTTTACAAACGGTCGAGGAAAAAGGATCGGTTGAGGTGAAAGAACTGGCGGAACTCATCCAAACTTCGGAAATTACCATTCGCCGGGATCTGACCGCAATGGCCGCCGACGGTCTGATTTACAGGACGCACGGTGGAGCCATGAAGGTCGGATTGGCAATTAATCCGATTCAGTTCGCGAACAAAACCGCCGTCAATTCCGACAACAAAGACCATATTTGTCGATTGGCGGCTCAGGAAATCAACGACGGTGAAATTATCTTCATGGACTGCGGCAGCACGGTTTTTCGGTTGTGCCAATTTATTCGGAATAAACGCATTCAGGTGATTACCAATTCATTGCCGGTGGTCAACGAATTGCTGGAATCGGAAGTAACCATTAATCTGGTGGGGGGTGAGGTCGATTCCCGACGCCAAGCCGTTCATGGATTGATCGCTAACGAACACGTGGCCCGCTATCGTGCGCACAAGGCGTTTCTGGGTGTCGACGGCATTTCGGCCCAGCACGGTTTATCAGCGAATAGTGAAACAGAAGCGGGAATGACGCTGGCGATGGCCGGACAGGCGGCCGAGGTATATTTGCTCTGCGATTCAACGAAACTGGAAAAAGACAAATACGTGCATTTTGCCCCCCTGAGTTTAATTCAGGTGATCGTGACCGATCCGGCGGCCAACCCGGATGTAATGGAACAATACCGCCAACGGGGTGTCAGGGTGATGAACTAATTAAGGGGGGAGTTGTCGCCCGAACGCTTCCGGCTCGACATATCTTCGTAGTTACCGGTCAGAATCGCGGCCTGGTGTAACAATTCGACGGCCTGAATTTCGTCGTACAGGATTTCGAGCTTTCGTTCGATCCGTCCAATTTCAGCTACCGCGCTTTGGTAAGCGAATAAATCTTCCGACGGGGTTCGATTTTGCATGGACTCCGACAGTAAATATTTACCGGCCTGAAGCACTCCCCATGATGCCCGCAATTCGTGTAAGATAGGGCTGTATTTCGTCACTTTCAGAACTCGCATCCTCAATGGCGGTTTTCGCTCGCAAAGATACACAAATTTAGAAACGGGCACCGTATTGTTTTTTATTAAGGTTTAGGGGCGTCGAGTTTGAATCCGTTACACGACTAAAAAGGTGATTCTACTCCCCAAATTCCGTTTCTGATTGGGCGATAAATAAGTTAACCCAACAAAGCGGTGTTCTTGTGGTTGAAAATTCAAACAAACCATTGAGGGGTATGGAAAGTCAGACCATTGAAAACCAATCAGCCCTGGAAGAACTGGGGCCGTATGAAATTGCAAGGGATGTCAGAGGGATGAAAAATGTATTTGTAAACGTGTATTTTATCGGTGAACCCAAAACCGGCGGAAAATGGATTCTGGTTGATACCGGAACACCGTCCGGGGCCGATCCGATCCGGAAAAAGGCTACGGAGTTATTCGGGGAACACAACCCGCCCCAGGCAATTATTCTTACGCACGGGCATTTCGATCACGCCGGATCGCTGGAAACCCTGTTGAAAGAATGGGGAGATGTGCCCATTTATGCGCACAAGCTGGAAATGCCTTTTTTGCAGGGGAAATCGCATTACCCACCACCAGACCCCGCGGTTGGTGGTGGAGCCATGGCCTATTTGTCGTGGATGTTTCCCACGGCGCCCTACAATTTTGGCGATCGGGTGCGTCCGTTCCCGGCAGACGGAATTGTGCCGGAATTGCCTGAATGGAAAGTGATTCATACCCCCGGTCATTCGCCCGGACATATTTCGCTGTTTCGTGAAAAAGACCGGGTGTTGATTGCGGGAGACGCTTTTACGAATACCGATCAGAATTCGGCCTTTGCCGTGATGACGCAGAAAGAGGCCCTGCACGGCCCTCCGGCTTATTTTACCATTGACTGGGAAGCTTCCAAACGCTCCATTCAGGACTTGGCCGCCCTAAACCCGACTGCGGCCGGAACCGGGCATGGAAAAGCCATCCGCGGAATCAGTTTGCCCCAAATGCTGGAAGACTTGATTCATAGTTTTGAAGCGCAGGAAGTTCCTAAAAATGGCCGCTATACCCGGCAACCGGCTCATACGAACGAAGAAGGGATTGTGGACATGCCCCCGCCAATATCCTACCACGTTGCGCGCGCCATTGGCATTGGATTAATTACCGGGACAGTCCTGTTGCTTTTCGGGAGAATCAATAAAAAGTAAAACCGTGCCGCTGGCATTCAAGGAATAAAAGCCCCGAAAGTTGTTGAAATCAACAATGTATCGGGGTTTTTAATGAAGTTATTCAGCCCCAAATTAAACACCACCGCCAAAAACGCAGTTTTATAGCAAAGTAAAACTCAACGAAACGATGGAACGTCGTAACCTTATTATTGTCATTGCGAGTGCGGTTATTGTCTTATTGGTGGGCTGGTTTGCGCTGAGGCATTTTGGCGTCTGGAGCAAAAATGACGTTCCGGCTGAGGGGTGGGATCGAAAACCGGCCGAACTGGTGATGCGGCAATTGTGCCGGGCGGCCGATTCGGTCGGAATCGATACCAGCCGGTATTCATTCGTGGAAACCGATAGCAAAAAAGAGTTTGGTGAAAAGTTTACCGGTTTGCTGCTCGAACTTCGCTACGGGTTAAAACCGTCCCGAATTACCTACAATAAAATACCGGAGAAAATTGACACGGTCTGGGCGATTGCCATGTTGAAGAAAGACGAAGGCCGGTCGGCACTGGATTCCCTCAAAAAGACCCCGGTCTTTGGGCATTACCCCATGTTGGTCAACCAGTTCCTGCGGTTGCGGAAGGCGGGGGTTTATGATACGGCTAAGTACGTGCGACAAACACTCAATTTTTATCGGTATCTGAATCGCTTCGATTTTGACCGGTTTCTGGTGGTTAATATTCCGGCGGCTCAATTGAATATCTTCGATCGTAGCGGAAAATGTCTGTTGCCGATGGAGGTGATTGCCGGGAAAAAAGACAGTAAAACGCCATTCTTTACCACTTATCTGACGGATATTGTGACCTATCCGTATTGGAACGTGCCGCGTGGAATCGGATTAAAAGAAATTCTACCTAAAGTTCAGGAAAACGAGCAGTACCTTGAAAACCAGAACATGGAGGTGCTGAACGATAAAGAGCAAGTCGTAAATCCATCCGACATCGACTGGAATGAAATGTCGGCCGACAATTTCCCGTACCGGTTTCGGCAGGCTTCCGGATGCAGCAATTCGCTGGGTCTGATCAAGTTCAACCTGACGGGCCCCGGTGCCATTTACCTGCACGACACCAACGCCCGCGATCTATTCGACCTGACCAGTGATCGCTGGCGAAGCCACGGCTGCATGCGGGTGCAGAAACCGGTCGAACTGGCGAATTACCTGATGGAAGCTCAGGTGTTGGACGAAGGTTTTATGAACCGATGCATGATCGACCAGAAACCGCAGACGCTGAAATTACCCAAACCTTTTCCGGTTTTTGTCGTCTACAACCGGGTCGACATTGACGAAAAAGGGCAATTACGGTATTACAAGGATGTGTACGATCTGGATGGCCGCCCGATGTAACTTACAGCAGAAAAGTCGATTTTTGCAGGTAATCGGGATTCGGTGAATAAACGAACAGGCAGGAACCGCCTTTAATGGCTTGAATGATGTCCTTGCAAACGGCATTATCAATCGCCGGACAACCCTGACTGCGGCCCAGTCGACCGGTTTTCCGGATAAAATCTTCACAGACATAATCCGCTCCGTGCATAACGATGGCCCGGCTAAAGGCGTTATCGTTAAACCCCTGTTCCAGCCCTTTCAATTGGAGCGATAATCCGTGTTTGCCCTGGTAGGTATTAAGGGTCTGGTAAAAACCGAGACTGGATTGGAACGACGAAAACGTGTTAGAGAACGCAGCCGCCATAAGTTCACCCGAATTACGGCCATGAGCCACGTACGTCTGAAACAGTAATTTGTGCTGATCAAGGTCGATGACGTAGAGACGTTTCCGGTTCGAAGGCTGACTCAGATCAACAATGCTGAGAATGGACCGGGCAAAGGCGGTTTTTTGCAATCCGCGCAGGGCGTAATCGAATACGTCTTTCCGCAACCCGTTACTGTCGAGTTGCAGTTCGTCGTATATACCCGACCAGAGACTCCCCTGATCAACCGTTTCGTGGGAAATGTGTTTTACCGTGGTGCCAGTGCTGGCGAAGCTAAAGGGTAAAAGGGCAAAAAAAATCAGCAGCGCTTTTTTCATAAAACGTTGAATAACTGGTTCGTATGTAAAAAGGGAGGTAAGTTTATAACGCCGATTGGTCAATAATAATTCGTTTGACTAACCATTTTCTATATGATTCGTATCATTTTTATTACTTTTTTAACGGTTATGTACTGGTTTTCAAAGAGTTTGGCGCAACCGGTAGTTTCGATCTTGACTTATAAAAAACCGGGCGAAACAGAGTTTACGCCAGCCGTTAACCGGGCAATTGCTGACTTGACGAAACGAGGTGGAGGGACAATTAAATATCCCGCGGGACAGTTTATACAGGGTCCGGTTGAAATTACAGGATCATTGATTAGTATTCAGGGTTCGGGAACCGGCCGAACAGTTATCATTCGAAATTCACAGCGGGGGTATGCTTTCTGGGCCAATCAGAAACAACACGTTTTTATTCGTGATCTAACTATCAATTGTGACAAAAGCCCGATTGAGGGCGGAATTTACTGGGGTGGTTGCACGGCGAGCGGTGCTGATCGGGTGTTCATTCAGAATGCTGATGCTTCCTCATTTGTTGTTGAAAATCAGTTGTTTAATGCCGGGAATAAAAACGCGGTTTCAGACCGAAACGTTTTCCGCAATTGCCAGGTTTCAGGTCAGAAGCGTTACCACGAGGTAGGAGGAAAGTCACCATTTATTGCAGGTGGTTATGCAAAAAATACGCGCTTTGAACACTGCATAGCCACCGACTGTGTTGGTGATGCCTTCGACAGCGATAATGCTCCGGGTACGGTTTTTTCGCATTGTATTGCCCGAAATACCAAGGGCATCAGCCCTTACGCCGGTTTCTGGTCGGAGGGGGAGCAAACCGATTCGGACCATCGGGTTACCTGGAATCAGTGTAAAGCCATTGGGTTTCGGGTTGGATTTGGCGTTTCAGAGCGGGCCAAAGGAATAATTCGTGCCGGCGAAGCGGAGAATTGCATCAATGCAGTGAAAGGGTTACATCATATCTACCGAATTTCGATTGATAATTTCACGGCCCGGAACTGTGGGAAGACGTTGGAAGCAACGGATACCGATGGCGCACTGACGTTTAGCGGGCCAGTTACCATGTCTCGGGTGAAAACCGTTCATACGCTGGCCCGTAATTCATTTGCTAACTATGGCGGGGGTAGTTCCACCGAGGAGGAAACCATCATCGGACCCGGTTGTGAGTTTGACAAAGATGTGTACATTAGTTACGAGAATTCCGGTTCGCGCCGGATTACTGTCAACGGGACCACCTTTCGGGGCGGAAACATCCGCTATTACAACGGACAACTAACCGAATTGCTGGTTAGAAACAGCCAGTTTATCAACAGCGGTATCATTGGCGCCCGTATCAAGCAAAGTCGGATCACCGACGGAACCCGCTTTGTCACCACTGACAGCACCAAAACGGCCATTCAACTAAGTCTGGACTCTTTCAACACGACCGTCGAAAATTCAACGTTCGAAGGATATAATAAGGTAACCAACAATGCTAAATTGGGAACCGGTGTCCGGCAAACCAGCCGACGACAGGGCCCGCGTTAATTTCGAACCAACCAACCAATTATGTCTCACTACGAAGACGCCGTTGTGCGCGAATTGAATGTCTGGCGACTGAAAATGATGCGGAAACCGTCTACCGTCAACCGCCTTTCCAAGAATCTTCAAACCCGAATTAACAAAATTATTCCGGAAAAAGTCCACCAGGCAATTACGGCCACCATCAAGCAAATGACGCGGGCGGTTTTGTTCGGCGCGGAGTTTCTGACCCGCCAGCCGGTGCTGGAACCGTTATCACTGGAGGAACGGGAGGAGCGCGTTCGGGACCGCATTGCCTTTTATAAAACCGCCGGAGCGGCCGAAGGCGGGGTGACGGGAGCGGGAGGGATTTTGCTGGGGCTAGCGGATTTTCCGCTCTTACTCGCTCTGAAAATGAAGCTCTTATTCGAAATAGCGGCCATTTACGGCTACCCGATTAACGAATACAAGGAGCGGTTATACATCATGCATATTTTCCAGCTGGCGTTTTCGAGCCAGGAGCGTCGGCAGGCGGTTTACCAGCAAATGATTAACTGGCAGGTCAAAAGCCAGCAATTGCCCGACGACATCGATCAATTCGACTGGCGAACCTTTCAGCAGGAATACCGCGATTACATTGATTTGGTTAAAATGGCGCAACTGGTTCCCGGCATCGGAGCCGCCGTCGGTTTAGTCGCCAATTACCGCCTACTCGAGTCCCTCGGGAAAACCGCCATGAATGCATACCGAATGCGGTGGGCGGAAGGGAGGGCGTTAGAAAGGTAATGTTTATAGGGTGCTGATGGTTAAACCGGTTGGCTGACGCACTCTTTTTCTTTCTTTTGAACGCACGCGTCAACCAACCCGTTTAACCATCCAATCCGGAAAGTCAGGTAGCCTGAAATTTACTTCCGCGCCGGATTGATCATGATGTGCGCCCGGTGCGTGCCGGGGTCCATGATCCAGGGCATGCCGGGAGCTTCAGCTTTGAGGGGCAAACCGGTGCTTTCGGAGGTGGCGTACGGAATATATACCACCGAGCGCAGGTAGCCATTTTTTACTTCGCCCGTGGCGGCATTGTAGTTTGAATCAGGAGCTGAGTAGACAAAAAGTGACGACGGCTGTTTGGGCATTTTCCACTTACCCGCCTTTTCTTCTTCTTCCCGGATTTTCATGATTTCGGCGGGTGATTTTCCTTCTTTTTTCAACTCCCGTCCGCGTGCCATGAACGGTTCCAGCCCCACGTAGTAACAGGACACATTCAGGCCCTTCTGGGTTGGATCATCGGCCAGGCAAACGTAATCGTTCGTTCCTTTCCGGAGCACAATCATCTCATTTTTACCCGTATACCCATAAACCGTCGCGCCATCGCGCTTGTCGGCAGGCGCTGCCATAACGGCCGTTTTTATCTGAAGCTCGGGAGTAGGGGCGGTTTGGGCGAAGGCATTGACGGCACAAAAGCCGGTGAGAAAAACAGCGGTAATTTTTTTCATGGCGTACAGGAGAAGGATGTTGGAATAAAATGGATCGGTCACCGATCTTTCTCCAAACTTATGAAAAAAACCGGTGACCGACAGATTATTTACGGGAATGAATTAATGGTGATGTCCACCGGGTCCGTGTACGTGTTTATGCATTACTTCTTCCTGCGTAGCATCCCGAACCTCGATCACCTCTACATCGAAATTGAGTTCCTGACCAGCCAGTGGGTGGTTTGCGTCAATTGTTACTTCATTATCTCCAACCTGGGTTACTGTAACCACTTGACCCTGATTGGTTTGAAACTGCATTCCTACCTCAATGGGCTGACCGCCAAAGGCGGTTTTGGGAACCGCCTGGATCATTTGCGGATCCGTTACGCCGTATCCTTCCTCGGGAGAAACCTTAATCTGGAATTTGTCGCCGGTCGACTTACCCACCAGCCCGTTTTCCATACCCGGAATCAGGTTTCCCTCGCCGTGGAGATAATACAATGGGTCCCGTCCTTCGCTGGAGTCGAGAATATTGCCGTCGTTGTCGCGCAAGGTGTAGTGGATGCCGGCAACTTTGTGTTTGGAAATTTGCATGTTTAAAAAATTGAATAAAGACAAAGGTGATACTTTTTTGATAAAGGACGCAACTTGTTGCCCTTTTCTACGATAAGATTACTGATGTTCAATGCCTCGAAACAAAATATTCTCCAGACACGCCCCGTTAACCCAATTGTATTCTGACAACAATTTACCGACCGAATGTGTTAAAAGTTGGTAGTAGATTCTCAACGTTTTGTAAACCAAACCACTTTTTATCATGCAGAAAAAAGTCGTTTTCGCCCTTACGCTCGCCTTCGGGTTCGTCGTCGGTGCGAACAAAGCCGCTCTTGCTCAGGAAGTTAAAGACTCGACTTCGCGCAGTAACTCCTCTTCGTCAACCGTTGCGCAACCCAATCCACTTGGCAGCAGTACCTCGGTTTCGACCCAGAGCAGTTCCAACGCCTACGGATCAATGGGCTCGGGCCGGGAATCCCGGGGAGGGATGAAACCGGGTGGTTCGACGGGCCGGGATCTGGCCATCAGTGCCGCCAAATCGTCGGAACATACGGTTTTATTCCGGGCATTACGGGTATCGGGGCTGGATGACCAGGCGGCCGGAAAAGGCCCTTACACGGTTTTTGCGCCGACGAACGAAGCCTTCGACAAACTGCCCGCCGGAACGCTCGACGCGCTGCTCCAACCGGCCGCTAAGTCAAAGCTCGTTAAGCTGCTGTCGTACCATGTTGTAAAAGGCAATTTGACTTCGGATCAATTGCAGGATGGCCAGAAATTAAAAACCGTCACGGGCGGGACGTTAACCGTTGGTAAACAGGGCGATGCCATTACCATCACCGACGGTCAGGGGAATACTGCCAACATCAACCGGGCAGATCTGGAAGCAACTAATGGCACGATCCACTCGATCGATGCGGTTTTGATGCCTGCGGAGAAAAAGTAAAAGGGAATTCTGGTATAAAAGTGTTACCATCGAATATAACACTTTTATACCACCCTCATTCATTTAATTCAGGGTTTCAGCGCCAGCGATTTCAATCGCTGCATGGCTTTCCCGACGGCTTCCGGATACGAAATGGTCCGGTTCCGGTTATAGGCTTCAAGCTCCTCAAGGATCACAGGGATATAAATAAACTTCCGATTGGTAACGTAATGATCCAGCAGGTGCTGGGCATCCGTTTTTTTGCCCAGATTCCGGGCAATGACAATCTCGCCCGCCCGAACAAAGTGCTCATACAGACAAACTTTCCAGGCCGGATACCCCTGCGCCGTCATGCGTTCCTGAATGGGTAGAAAAAGTTTTTCGGTTTCACGGATCAGTTCTGCCGGAGTCTGTTCAACCACGTGGTTGACAAACGAGTGGCCAAATTCGTGGGTGCTCAGTTCTACCAACTGCTGCCGGTTTCCGAAACCCATGTCGAGCTTCGACTCGTCCGTAAACGATTGCACATCAAACGGACCGAATACATTAAAAATGAACGTTTGGCCGTCGCGCGTAAACCGCGGTCCGAATCCCATGCTGGTTGGAATGGTGAGACTCGGAACGAGCGTAAATGCCTGAAAGTGTTGGGCATAGAACGACTCCATCGCGGGAATAAACCGCTTGTCGGGTAAACCGGTTTTAACCTGCGCCAGCGCGTTATCGTACTTGCTGCGGTTGTTGTGCAGGTATTCCTCAAAGTTGACCTCCTCGCAAAACCGGTTCATGGCTTCGATGAATTGCTCGGCTTTCTGACGAGCCTCTGCCGGGTTTTGCTGTTTGGAAAATCGCAGGTAGGAGCTTTGCGGAACCTGGTCGGTCAGCACCGCCCGCGGAAAGTCGTCCAGCTGGAGCAGCAACCCAATCAGGTAATCCAGCCAGAGGTGGTCGACGAGTTGCAAGGCTTTGACGACGTGTTGATTTTCCCGGTACGGTTTATACTGTTGGTACAAATGAAAACCGTAGCCATACCAGTCCTTCATTCGGATCGGCTTGCTTTTTAAAAAGCTCTCGTCATTTTCCAGTTGCCGGCCTTCAAACCCCACAAAGTAGACGAAACCCAGCAACTCCACATTTTTATAAAACCGCACCTGAACGCTTCGGTTGGCGGAGGTGTCGGTTGCGATCGGGGATTGGCAAAAGGCCTGAAAAGAGAGAATGGAACACAGAGCGATTGACAGAATAAAGCGTCGAATTTGCATGATAGTGGGCTTGCTTGATTAGTACGGCAAACCAACTACCGAACCGATTGTCATGCGCTCAAAACTCTTTTTCGGACGTCCGGAATTATGATTTCGGACTAATAATCTCCAAAATTAAGCGGGATTAGCGGTTTTACTGACCTGGCTCAAATAGTGGGAGGGAGACTGCCCGGTGTGTGCCCGAAACACCTGATTGAAAGTCGATTTGGAATTGAAACCGGCTTCGAGAGCCAGCGCCAGCAAGGTTTTATGTTGTTCGGCAGGGTCGGCAAGTTTCCGGATCACGGCTTCCACGCGGAGTGAATTCACAAACTGATTGAAGTTGGCGCCATGCTGCTTATTAATCAGGTAGGAGACATAACGGGCGGGCAGTCGCAGTCGTTCGGCCACATCCTCCAGCGTCAGCCGGGATTGGGTATGCAGGGATTCCTGCTGAAAAACCGTCTCCAGTCGGTGCCACTGCCTGGCATCGTCGAACTGCGGAAACGTTGTTTTCTCGACCGGTTTCGGTTTGGCAGCAACGCGCAGGTCAAAGTAGGACGAATTCGCGTACCCTAAATACGCGTACGCGAATAAAAAGAGGGTCAACAACAGCTCAAGTTCCGAAAAAATCGGCCGGCTAAACAACACGCCAGCCGCCCACAATACCGTTAAGGCCGTCAGAAATCCGAAAAGTCCGTATCGTTTTACAAACTCTCCCCATGGCAAAAACCGCTCTGAGCGAATGGGGTAAAGCGTGGCTAATTGGGAACCTAACCAGCCGACGGCCGTTGCCGTGCCCAGAATAGGGAGAATTTCAGTACAAAAGAACCAGACCGGATTTTCGAGCAGGGAAGGCAGCTGGTGTCCCGTTTGCCGGCGGTAGAGCGTCCAGCTCAGCTGAATGAGAATGTCAAGCAGAGCGGGTGCAAATGCCCAGACGTACCGGCGTTGAAACGTAAAATCCGGGACGGTGCTGTAGTGGGCGAAAAACCAGATTGCCGGAGGCATGACCAGATACGACTGGAAGACCCAGAACGGAACTACATCGGGCGAACGGTGGTAATGAACCTGCATGCCCCAGGCATTCAGCAGTTCCAGCGAAATCGTGTAGAGAATCAGGCCGAGGAAGAGGTTGGCCCGCTGGCTTCGAGCACCCCTGATAATCAGGGCAAAACTCAGCAAGAGCCCCTGCCCGGCTGCCAATAAATACAAAACCGCTTTCCAGCTCGCCATCGTTCGTCCAAACTTCGAAACCTAAATGTAAGCCCGGGATGACATCCGAACAAGCAGAAACCGGATGATCGGCTGTCGAAAGAGAATGATTCGCGGTAGAACGACCCGGTTTTGAATAGGAAAGGTAATTTTCGTCGGATCATTTCAGAAAATGAAATAGTTGCGGCTGAAGTTGGACGACAACCGAAAAAAGACTTCTACCTTTGGTGTAAACTACTCCTACGCCTTTTCCTATGCTTTTTCTCTGCCTGAGCATTCTGCTTTCGGTCCTTTTGCTGCTCAACTTTCGCATTTTTCCCCGGTTTAACGTCAATACCTTTCAGGCCATCGTGTTCAACTACCCGGTTTGCTTCCTGACCGGTTTTTTGCTCTTGCCGCGCGAACAGCCTTTTTCCATCGACTTTTCCCAAACCTGGACGTGGCTGGCTTTCGGTCTGGGTGTCGGGTTCATCATTACCTTTCTGTTGTCCGGAATTTCGACGCAGCGCATGGGGATTACGGCGACCTCACTGGCAAACAACATGTCGCTGGTGATTCCGGTTTGTTTCAGTCTGTTCGTTTTTGGCTCCGGCGGAAAAACCTTCGACGCCCTGAATTACATCGGTTTAATTCTGGCCGTGGTGGCCGTCGGACTGAGCACATTCAAAAAAGAAGAGGGACAAACCGCTAAGGTATTGGGCTGGAATACGCTGCTGCCGGTAGCGGTTTTTCTGATGTACGGCGCGACCAACACGATGATCAACTACATGAACATCAAGTACATTCCCTCATTGGATAAAACCCTCCAGGTAACGCTGACGATGGTGCTTGGTGCCATTTTCGCCGGTTTGCTGATGTTAACGATTCGGTTGATTCAGGGAAAAGAGAAAATTGAGCGCCAGAATCTGATTGGAGCCATTACGCTGGGCGTCCCCAATTTCCTGAGTTTTTACACCCTTATCCTGGCGCTTTCGCAGTTCGGTGGGAATGGCGCGTTTGTCTACCCACTCTACAACATCGGCGTCATTCTGGTCGCGGCCTTATCAGCAATTTTGATTTTCAAGGAGAAATTGCTGGCTATCAATCGCATTGGATTGGGCCTGGCCATTCTGGCCATCGGCCTGATTTCGTGGCAGGAGTTGGTGGGGTGAGGGAGATTTGACGATCGACCATCGACCATTGACCATTGACCATTGTCGATCGTCAATGTTCGATCGTCAATCGTCAATAAAAAATCCTCTCTTATCTATTTTACCCCATAATTCCGTACTTTTCGATCTTAAACGTTCTTATTCCAAAGCCTTTCATGAACCGTCGTCAGACCCTTGCCGCTTTAGCCGCCACGACTGGCGGAGCCGTTATGTCGCCCTCAACGCTGTTAGCCAATACCGCTCCGGAAGTGGTAAAAGATCCCCCGCCGTTTGCTTTTTCGCTGAACGTCAGCACCATCCGGGGCCAGAATCTCGGGTTTGTAAAGGAACTGGAAGTGGCCTCAAAAGCCGGATTCCGTCATGTTGAAATCTGGATGAATTCGTTTCAGGATTACCTGAAAACCCACACCGTTGCCGATGTCCGCAAGTTGCTGGGCGATCTGGGGCTGAAAGTGGAAAACGCCATCGGTTTTGCCCAATGGATTGTCGACGATGAAGCGACCCGAACCAAAGGCGTTGAACAGCTCAAGCAGGAAATGGAATTGCTGGCGCAGATTGGCTGCAAACGCACCGCTGCCCCACCGATGGGAGCCACCAACCAACCCGGTCTGGACCTGAACAAAGCCGCCGACCGCTACCGGACGATTCTGGAACTGGGCGATAAAACCGGTGTAGTCCCACAACTCGAACTCTGGGGCGGCTCCAAAAATCTGAACAAATTGAGTGAAGTCATGTACGTTGCCATTCAGGCCGGGCATCCGTCGGCGCGCGTGCTGCTCGACATCTATCACTTATACAAAGGGGGAACAAGTCCGGCCAGTCTGCCATTGGTAGGAAAACCGGGAATTGAGGTTTTTCACCTGAACGATTACCCGGCCAATCCGCCCCGCGAAACCATTGTTGACGCCGACCGCGTGTATCCGGGCGACGGGATTGGACCGGTCCGGGAGACGCTCAAGCAACTCAAAACGTCCGGCAAAACCATTGTTCTCTCCCTGGAACTCTTCAATAAAACCTACTACGCCCAGGATGCGCTGGCGGTGGCCAAAACCGGTCTGGAGAAAATGAAGAAAGTAGCGGAGGGGGTTTAAAAACAAGAGTTAAGTTGTTTCGCGGAGTTGAGCGGAGGTTGCAGAGTTAAGCGGAGAAAAATTTAATAAACTCCGCTTAACTCTGCAACTTCCGCTCAACTCCGTGAAACAACCCATAAGTTAATGCGAGTCCCGTTTCACCACCGGCCCCGAACTGCCCTGCAGGAAGTCGAAGTCGGCGCCTTCGTGGGCCTGCAAGACGTGGTGGATATACATCCGGGTGTAGCCCCTTTCATACCCCAGATCGATCGGCTGAAAGTGCGTCAGCCGTTCGGCGAGTTCTTCCGGTTCGACGTGGAGGTGCAGCAGGCGTTTTTCCACATCGAGCGTAATCAGGTCGCCGTTCTGCACCAGCGCCAGATTCCCGCCAACGGCTGCTTCCGGCGAAACGTGCAGAACCACCGTCCCAAAACCGGTGCCGCTCATCCGTCCGTCCGAAATCCGAACCATGTCGTGAACACCCTGCGCCAGCACTTTGGCCGGGAGTTGCATGTTGCCGACTTCCGGCATACCCGGGTATCCTTTGGGCCCCACGTTTTTCAGCACCAGTACGCACGATGGATCAACGTCCAGTTCCGGGTCATCGATGCGCTTTTTGTAATCATCGATATTCTCGAACACCACCGCCCGGCCCGTGTGCTGCATCAGTTCGGGGGAGGCCGCCGACGGTTTCAACACTGCTCCGTTGGGACACAGATTTCCTTTCAGGATGGCTACGCCCGACTCCGATTTAAACGGTTCGGCGACGGAAGCAATGACATCGCGGTTATAACACTCGGCGGTCAGACTGTTTTCGCCCAGTGTGCGTCCATTGATCGTCATGGCGTCGTTGTGCAAAAACTGCTGCAATTCCTTGATTATGGCGGGCAGACCACCGGCGTAGAACAAATCTTCCACAAAATGCTCGCCCGACGGCTGTAAATTGGCCAGCAGCGGAATTTGAGCCGATAATTTATCGAAATCGTCGATCGACAACTGAACGCCCATCCGACCGGCAATGGCCGTCAGGTGAATGATAAAGTTGGTGGAACCGCCCAGTGCCGCGTTTACCATGATCGCGTTTTCAAATGCCTGGCGCGTCAGAATCTGGGATGGACGAATGTTGTTCTTTGCCAGTTCAACGGCCTGCATCCCGGCCATGTGGGCCAGCACTTTCCGGCGCGAATCGGCGGCCGGTATGGTGGCGTTGTCGGGCAGGGCCAGGCCCAGTGATTCAACCATCGCGGCCATTGTCGATGCGGTTCCCATCACGGCGCAGTGGCCCTGACTCCGGGCCATGCAGGCTTCGGCGGCCACAAACTCTTCCTGCGACATTTCGCCTTTCTTGTTCGCTTCGGCAAACCGCCACAGGTCGGAGGTTCCGATGTTCCGTCCTTTGTATTTTCCCGCGAGCATCGGACCGCCCGACACCACAACGGTGGGCAGGTCGACGCTACAAGCCCCCATCACCAGCGAGGGCGTGGTTTTGTCGCAGCCGCAGAGCAGCACAACGGCATCCATTGAATTGCCCCGAATCGACTCTTCCACGTCCATACTTGCGAGGTTGCGGAACAACATCGTGGTCGGTTTCATCTGGCATTCGCCCAGCGACATCACCGGAAATTCGAGCGGAAAACCGCCCGCTTCCCACACGCCCCGTTTAACGGCTTCGGCCAGATCGCGGAAGTGGGCGTTGCAGGGTGTAAGTTCAGAAAATGTATTGCAGATACCGATAACCGGTTTACCTTCAAATAAATGGTGCGGAAAACCCTGGTTTTTCATCCAGGCGCGGTAAATAAAACCGTCTTTACCGGTACGGCCAAACCATTCTTGGGAACGTAAATACATTTTAAAGGTTGAGGATTAGTGAGTTATAAAAAAAGCCAGTGAATCTTGTTCGTTACAAAGGTAACTGAACCGATAATAGACGGTAAGTTAGAAAGTTTTTGCTAAATGAATACCTGTCGTTATTTCTCAACTATGTTTAATATCTTGCATCGTATACTCACCCGTTTGATTGCATGAGCGCACCCGTTACTTGTTTTCTGATTGACGATGACGAAGACGATCAGGAACTGTTTACGCTGGCCTTAAAAAAAGTGGACCCGACATTGACTTGTGTGGTGGCAGATGATTGTGGCGAAGCGTTGGAGAAGCTCCGGAAAGAGGAGACTTTTATGCCAAAATATATTTTTCTGGACCTGAATATGCCCCGGATGCACGGGAAACAATGCCTGATGGAACTTAAAAAAATCGCCCGCATCGAGCATATTCCCATCATCATTTATTCGACATCCTCCGAACTGAAAGATATTCAGGAAACCAAAGCCCTGGGGGCTTCTGATTTTCTGACCAAGCCACCGCTCATTTCAACACTAACAAACCGGCTGGCTAAACTGTTGTATGATCGCCCAGCGGCTTGAGAGCGGTTTTCATGAAAGAACAAGTACCAAATACAACGTATCGTTTTCTCGCCGGTGGGGGCGAAATGGGTCAGTTAATTGGATCGGTCGACTGGGCTAAAAACCCGTTGGGACCCATCGAAAACTGGCCGCAAAGTCTGCGGACAACCCTCAGTATCATTCTCCATTCCAGGTTCCCCATGTTTCTGTTCTGGGGAAGGGATCTCATTTGTTTTTATAACGATGCCTACCGCCCAAGTCTGGGAAATAATGGCAAACACCCCATGGCGCTGGGCCAGCGGGGGGAAGAAATTTGGCCCGAAATCTGGTCGGATATAAAACCGCTGATCGATCAGGTCATGAGCGGGGGGGAGTCGTCCTGGAGCGAAGATCAATTGCTGCCGATTTACCGCAACGGCACGCTCGAAGATGTCTATTGGACATTTAGTTATAGTCCGGCTCACGATGAATCGGGCGAGGTTGGCGGAGTATTTGTGACCTGCTGCGAAACCACGGAGAAAGTTGTCACGCTGAAAAGCATTGCTGAAAGCAAGGACCAATTCCAGTTTGCCATTGAAGCCGCCGAACTCGGAACCTGGGACCTGAATCCGGCCACCAACCGCTTTACCGGAAACGATCGGCTTAAAGCGTGGTTTGGGCTGGCTCCGGAAAAGGAAATCGACCTGCCGCTGGCCCTCTCGATCATTGCCGACAAAGATCGCCAACGCGTGACGGAAGCGATCGAAACCGCCCTGCAACTCTCGTCGGGCGGCTATTATGATGTCGAGTATACCCTTATTAGTCCGACCGAAAACCGGGAGCGGATTGTGAAAGCGAAAGGGAGGGCTTTTTTTGACGAAAACGGCATTGCCCGCCGGTTTAACGGCACACTTCAGGATATTACCGAAGAAGTGCGCGCCCGGGAAAAACAGCAGAAGTTATTGACGCTCGTCGAAAATAGCGTCGATCTGATGTCGGTACTGGAAATGGACGGACGGAATTCTTACATCAACAAAGCCGGCAAAGAATTGCTGGGGATTGACCACGACCAGGAGGTTTCGCTTATTCCGATTTCGGATTTGCACACACCGGAGCAGTTTAAATTTGTCAGTTCCGAAATTATTCCGTCGGTGATGCAGTTCGGCCGGTGGTCGGGTCGGTTCGAAGCCCGGAACGTGAAAACCGGAGCTATACTTCCGCTTTACAACAACTGCCTGCGAATCGACGATCCGAGTACGGGGTTGCCCATGGCCGTCGGAGCCGTCATGCGCGATTTACGTCCCGAAATTGCGATTCAAAAGGCGCTGGAAGAAAGTAAAGAGCGGTATCGCCTGCTCGCCGATGAACTCGAACAAATGGTGCAGCAACGAACGCGGGAACTCCACGAAAGCAACCAGGTACTGATTAAAACCAACCACGAGCTGGAGCAATTTGCCTACATTGCCAGCCACGATTTGCAGGAGCCCCTGCGCAAAATTCAGTCATTTTCGGAACTGCTTCAACTGAATCAGGACGATGACGAAACGAAGGCGCAATACCTCCACAAAATCACTACTTCTGCGCAGCGAATGGCGGATTTGATTAAAGCGGTACTCAATTATTCGCGTTTATCGAACACCGCCGACCGGTTTGTAAAAACCGATCTACGGCAGGTGCTGGAACATGTTGAAACCGATTTTGAATTGCTGATTGAACAGAAACAGGCCACCATTCGCCAGCGGGGCTTACCGGTGATCGATGCCATTCCGATGCATTTGAATCAGCTATTTTCAAACCTGATCGGTAATTCACTCAAATTTTCGACGAATAGGCCGGTCATTGACATTGACGCTGAAGAAGTATTGCCGTCGGAAATTAATCGGATTCGCGGACTAAATAAGGATCTGCCTTACATTCACATTCGATTCAAGGACAACGGTATCGGTTTTGAACCCGAATACGCCGAGCGGGTTTTTACCATTTTCCAACGGTTGAACCACAGCCGGTCGTTCACCGGAACCGGGATTGGATTAGCCCTTTGCCGCAAAATTGTGGAAAGCCACGGCGGCATCATTACTGCCGAAAGCGAACTCAATCAGGGAGCCACCTTTCACGTCTACCTGCCAATCAGGCATTGACGGTGGGATATCCGGTTTTCACCGGGCCGACCTAATAGCGAATACTGAATACCGAAAACCACCTTACTGAATCAATTCCTGAATTTTTTTATTCAAATCGTTGCCTCGTAAATTCCGGGCTACAATTTTGCCGGTGGGGTCGAGCAGAAGATTGGCGGGGACGCTACTGATCCCATACTGTTGCGCAACGTCATTTTTCCAGCCTTTTAGGTCACTGACGTGGGCCCAGGTTAAATTGTCCTTCCGGATCGCGTTCAGCCAGTTTTGCCGGTTGTTATCGAGCGAAACGGAAAATATCGTAAAGTTCTTATTCTTGAATGTCTGGTAGGTTTGCACCAGGTTGGGATTCTCCTCCCGGCACGGCCCGCACCAGCTGGCCCAGAAATCGACGAGAACGTACTTGCCTTTGAAGGAAGACAGTTTTACGACATTGCCAAGCGTATCGGTTTGGGCAAATTCCGGTGCCATTTTCCCAATATTGAGTCGACTCATGACATCGATCTGCTGCCGGAAAAACCGGGCCTGTAAGGTTTTCCCAATCTCATTCGACTCCATAAGGGTCAACAAGCTATCCGCTCCGGCAACGTCGCCCATGTTGATCAATACACTCAGAACATTGACACCAACGGCGGAGTTTGAGTACGTTGAAATGATTTTTTTGACACGGGTTAACTCCTGCGCCACTACTTCCTGCCGATCTTTGATTGCCGCCTGCATCGCAACGCCGTCATTGATAGCTCTGGCGTTGGTGTATTTCAATTCGGCCCGTTTAAAGCGGTTGCCGATGGCTGTATCCTGCATCAGTTGCTGCACTTTTTGCCGAATGTTTTCTTCTTTAGACCCCGCTACTTTAATGGCCCAGAGTGAATCGGCATTGCCGGTAATGGTTACCGGCGAATTTTCGAGAAAGAAATACTGAGGACCGGTTTTGCCGTCCACCCGAATACTGAAAAAAGAGGCTTCATCCAGTTTCCCCCTAAAACTAAACTGACCTTTTGCATTCGCTACCGTGGTATCCGATTGCTGCCTGGATTTGTAGAAAGCGTTCTCGGTTAAATAGATTTTCCGGTTGGCCGCATTTTTCAGAAAACCGGTGATGGTATACCCACCGGCCGGGGCCTGCCGAACCGGTTTTTTAACTGGTTTGGGTTGCGCAAATCCGTCGATCAACAATAAGGTGAGGAATGCGCTAACGAAGAGAAACTTCATGATGGATTGGTTTTGTGCCTGCTTATTCAGGTAATTTCACCGACAAGCCGGTCGTAAAAGGGATTGCCGAGGGCGTAGTCGGAATAAAGGTAATCGTCTTTGCGGCTCTATGTAATGTCTTCGGAACAAAAATAGGGGATTTGATGGTTCAATGAAGTCCGTATTTTGGTGATTGTTGTATTGAAAATGCGACCGCGTAGTATGGGCTGCGCTAAAATCGGGTTGCAGATCACGGCGGGTGAAAAATCGAAAACCCGCCAATCAATACCAGATGTGTTGGAATAATCCTATTAAGTGGAAATGAAAAATTTCAATACATTAGTATAAACTTTTTGAGAAACGCTTGATAGTCTGCGAATAGGTTTCTAGATTTACACTAAATACTACACAGGCAAAGAGGCTGCCTTATTTAATTTATACAACATTGCCTCCTTTCAGCAACGCGAACGAATACCGGCTGATCCAATCCTCCCAAAAACAAACGCTTCTTTTCCGCAGTTGGACTGCTAGCAACCGGTTTACGAATTCCGGTATCGGAATTGAGCTCAGAAGTTAACCCGTTCGCCCAAACTTTCATCAGCATGAATCGATTTTCAGTGATTTATAAAGTGAAGAAACAGTATGCGCACATTCTTTGCGATACGCATTCCGAAGCAACAACTGCCCTCCGAAAACTGTACGCGAAGAAAAAGAAAATTCCCATCGGAATCTACGACGCTAAAACCGAGCTCTTTTACTGGGAACCAATCCGGCAGCAGCGGTTTGATCGACTGACTGTTCAGGAACAGGGAAAGCTTGGCAATGAAATGATTACGATTGCGCAGGCATTGCGGGACCAGGCAAATCCGTGGCGGCCCAACGATTCGCAATGGCAACCCGATATCCTGCAGCGTCCCGTTTTTTTGATCCATGATTGAGTCGTTTCGCGAACTCCTTTCCCGGCCTTGTGGTTAAAAAAGCACATCAGCGTCCATCAATATGCCCACTTTATTCAGCCCTTTCGCAATTCGCAGCGTCACATTCAAAAACCGGATTGTCGTTTCGCCCATGTGTCAGTATTCCAGTGTGGACGGGTTTGCCAACGACTGGCATCTGGTTCATTTGGGGAGTCGGGCTGTTGGGGGAGCGGGATTGGTATTCAGCGAGGCCACGGCGGTTTCGCCCGAAGGCCGGATTTCGCCCGACGATCTGGGCATCTGGAAAGACGAACACATTCCGTTTCTCAAACGAATTACGTCGTTTCTGGAAGCGCACGGTGCCGTTCCCGGCATTCAACTGGCGCATGCCGGGCGGAAAGCGAGCCATAACCGGCCCTGGGATGGGGGTAAATTTATTGCGCCGGATGCCGAACGTGGCTGGCAAACCGTCGCTCCCAGCCCGGTTCCGTTTGCGGATGTCGAACCAAAACCGCTCGAATTGACGCAGGAAGGAATTGAAAAAGTTATCGCCGATTTTGGAACGGCAACCCGGCGGGCACTGGAAGCGGGTTTTAAGGTGATCGAACTACATGCCGCGCACGGGTATCTGATTCACGAATTTCTGTCGCCCATCAGCAACAGGCGGACGGATCAATACGGTGGTTCGTTCGAAAACCGCATCCGGTTTTTGCTCGAAATACTCGGGCGGGTTCAACAGGTCTGGCCACCGGAGAATCCCATTTTCGTGCGGATTTCGGCAACCGACTGGACCGAAGGCGGCTGGACGCCCGATGACGCCGTGGCGCTGGCCCGAATCCTGAAAACCAAAGACGTCGATTTGATCGATTGTTCGTCCGGCGGTAATGTGGCAGGGGCTAAAATTCCGCTCAGTCCCGGCTATCAGGTTCCGTTCGCCGAAAAAGTGAGAAAAGAAGCCGGTATTCCGACCGGAGCCGTTGGATTGATTACCACGCCCGAACACGCCAACGAAATTGTAGTGAATGGTCAGGCCGACCTGGTTTTACTGGCGCGCGAGTTGTTGCGCGATCCGTATTTCCCATTCCACGCGGCAAAAAAACTGGGCGAAGAAACCGAATGGCCATCGCAGTATGTAAGGGCAAAATAGCGTTAAAGTGATTCCCGTAAAAGTGCTTCCAGATTCAAGGGACGCGTGTACATTTCCAGTGAACCATCGGGTTTCAGGGGCCAGTCTTCGCGGGGTCGGTCCCAGTAGAGTTCCACGCCATTCTCGTCGGGGTCATTCAGGTAAATCGCTTCCGAAACGCCGTGATCCGAAGCGCCGGTAATGGTGTACCTGGCCTCCACCAGCCGCCGGAAGGCAATGGATAAATCCTTGCGGGTGGGGTAGAGGATGGCGGTATGAAACAAACCGACACCGTGAACGGGTGCCGGGGGCGCATCTTTGCTGTACCAGGTGTTGAGTCCGATGTGGTGGTGGTAGCCACCCGCCGAAATAAACGCGGCATCTTTCCCGTAGGTGGTCACGAGCGAGAAACCCAGGAGATCACAGTAAAAAGCCAGCGACCGTTCAATGTTGGCTACTTTCAGGTGAACGTGACCGATGCGGGTATTGTCGGGTATGGTGTAGGACATGGACGGTTTGGGCGTAATGACAAACGAAAGTTGAGCGCTGGCAAGGTAGCGACACTTTCCCATTTCCGGAAATAGCCAATCCGTTTTAGTCCGCCATTCCAGGGTTAATAATCGTAAATATGCTCGATGTTAACGGACTGCTCCTTCAGCAACCGAACGGTTTGGGCCAGCCACCGTACGGGCGTTACCACCGCAACCCGCTTCAATCCCGGTTTTGTCTTGATAGGTTGGGTAAATACCGGTTTACATTCAGGAAATCCGGGGTTCCAGGTATCGGGCGCTAAGACCGTTAGCAGAATCGCGGAATTATTTCCGGCAATTTCCCGAAATCCAACACCCTGCGCAACGAGGGCTGCAACCGCCGGATGAAACGCTTCATAACGCGGTAAGAGCAACAGCGCCGATCCATCGGACTCGGCTTTTACCACCTGAATTTCGGGATGGCTGGTTAACCCGCTCCCCGGAAACCGATCGACGACTACGGCGGTCGTGGGAAGGGCTTCGTCGTAGGACGCTTTGGTTCCCAGTTTGATTAGATAACCGTATCCGGTCTTGACCAGTAATTCGGTCAACAGCATGTACTTGCGATCCAGTTTGCGCAGAAAATAAGGACCAAAGAAGGAAGTGGTTTGAAACAAAGCCGGGATTCGGGACGCAAAGTCAAATTCGTACCAGGGCCGCATCCGAATAAAATCCACGTAATCTTGCATCAACCGGGCATTGAACTGATCTTCGTCGGTAACAACGGCTCCGTTTGCCGGATTGGTGAGCCGCCCAATGATCGTTTCGTACAGCGTCTTGAAAGCATATTCCACCGTGGTGCTTACGCCAATCACCCAAATCATGACGTGGTAGCCGGTATTGAACGGAAAACTGCCTTTAATCTGGTCATAGACAATGCCGTAGCTCTGCCAGAGCTGTTTGACATGGTATAAAAACGGAAAGGTCGTGGTCGTATGAGTGTGCGCAAAATCCGCCATTTCGGCCGGGCTGTGAACCAGAAACCATTCCGGGTAGGTTAAAAACGTCTGATCGGCCGGGCGGAGGTGTTCGGCGGGCGTGACCGGATGCGGGTTGCTGACCAGCCATTCTTTCGGAACCACGCATCCCTTGCCCGCTGGAGTAGTGGGTGCAGGCTGCTTTTTCCGGAAAAATAGAAAACCGGCGATGAGCACCATCAAAATTGTTAAAACCGGTAGTCGAAGCATCGGCGGCTTTAGTTTTTCGTGAAAAGAACCAGCGTATTATCAGACGGATCGTTGGCTTGCAGGAGTCGTTTGGGGCCTTCTCTAAAACCGGCCCGGCAGATGATTCGACTCCATTCGTCAATGGGTTTAAAATCCTTGTAATCCTGCTGATCAACTTCCCAGCTGACGTTGAGACCCAGGTTAAAAACCGTGTGTACGAGCGAGACAAACGTGGCCATATCCGGGGTTTTAACGTCGTGATCGCGGAGAATGAACCAGCCGCCCGGTCGCAAAATCCGGTGGATGGAAGCCAGAAAACCGCCCAGCTTTTCGGGACGCGTGTGGTGCAAACCGATCAGGCAGGTCACCAGATCGAGGCTTTCGCTCGGGATGGCTTCGGGGCTGATCGGGGCGAAATCATTCGCGGGGACGAAGGTGCCGATTTTACCGAGCTGACCCCGTTCCAGGATGTCGGCGGGGCTGTTGGAGGGAGCCTGGTCGTTCAGCAGGAAAATGGGGCCGGAAACCGGCAGGTGCTTGCGGAGGTCGCTGATGTAGCGGCCCGTCGAGCCGATTTCGAGGTAGCCGTTAACGCGGGCGTCGATCGGTAAAACCTCCAGCATTTGCCGCGTCATTTCCCGTTTCTGGGTTTTGAGCGCCGGAAGGGCATACGTCAGCTCCGACAGGAACGGTTTGATGCTGGAAAGGCGGCCCTGGACGGTTTTATAAATCGGCTCGTCCGCCAGTTCCGACTTTGTTACCTCCTGAATCAATGCATGAAATTTGTCCTCCGGATACAGGTGAAAAACAACTTGCAGAAAGCGATAAAAGGCATCACGCGGCCTGGCGTGGTCGAAAATGGCGTGGAATTCAGAAGTCGGCGGAGTCATGATTCAAGGCTTTTGGGTTGGTAGTACGTATTCCAAAATAGGTTGTGAAACCGGAAATCCGGGTCCAGGGTTTTCTTGAGCGCAAACAGCTTTTTGGCATCGGGATAGGCCCGGTGAAACTGCGCGGGTGTGGCGTGGGCCTGATACGGAAGGTAATACGCCCCGTCCAGTGATACCGCTGCGTCGATCAGTTCGCGGGTCCAGGTACCGACTTCCTGCCGGGCGGTTTCGGATGTGCGCTGTTTGTAATACACTACAAAAGCAAAAACTTCCCCGCGCGCCCAGGCCAGGTACGAACCCGGATCTGCGTGCGCGTGCCGAATCGAAACGTTGATGACATTGACTCCAAACCGGTTGAAAATTTCGGCCATTCTCTCCGTAAAAGCATCGAATTGCCGGACTGGGACAAAGTACTCCTGCAACACATACGTCCGTTTCGTTCGGGAGCGCGGTTCGAGTTCGGCCACGTCGTAACCGGCTTCGTAATTGCGCCAGTGAATCGGTTTGCGGAGATAAATCAGGGGGTCGATGAGGTATTCGCGACGCCAGTTGCCGAAGAACGTTTCGGTGAAAGCCCACAAAAAATACCGCTCCAGCGGATACGATTCCCGCAACGGCATTAGCCGGGTTTTGACGGTCGGTTGTTCGGTCGTTTTCAGCCAGGTGACGGCCCGAATGTTTCGATAAGCAGGTGGATACAAATCGCCGTTGTGAAAAACCGCATCCGGATTGGAACGAACGTGGGTTTGAAACCACGAATAATAGTCGGATCGAGCCATTTTCTGGTCTTTGCGCCGAACGGCCACGTTGTCTACCAGATCGAGTTCGGCCGTCGCAATAATTCCCAAACCGTTATAACCGCCGATGACGCCGAAGAAAATTTCCGGGTTTTCGGTCCGGCTCGCCCGAACGAACGAGCCATCCGCCAGCACGATTTCAACGGCGCGAACCGCCAGAATGAGCGGCCCCAAACCCATGTACCGCCCGTGGACGTTGACGCTCAGCGAGCCACCAACCGTGAAATTGGCGTACGTCTGCATGATTTTGATGCTGAGGTCGTGCGGATCGACATACCGCTGAATGTCGCACCAGCGAATACCGGCCTGAACCTTGATGGTGCGGTTTTCTTTGGAAAAATCCAGCACCTGATTGAGTCCCCGCATGTCGATGTGTAAACTCTGCGGACTGGCGGTTTGCCCACCCATGCTGAACCGCCCCCCGCCCACCGAAACCGGGCCAGTGGTGATTCGCAGTCGTTCCCGCAAATCCTCCACGGAAGTGGGCCGGAAAACTTCGGCTACAACTACCGGATTCAGTTGCGTGACGTCGTTGATGATTCGTTCCCCGGTTTTCAGGCCCGGCCGCAACTGGCCCAGATCGTTTTTGAAGTAATCCGCGGCCTCGTCAGGCACCGTTCCGAAGCGGTTTTTTTGCCGGTCACCTTTTTTGAAACCCAGTTGATAAATCAGCCAGATCGGTCCCAGCACCGGGATTAAAACCGCCAGCAGCCAATAGCCGGAGCAGTTCGAATCGTGGAGCCGTTTCATCGCCGTGGTCGTCAGCGAACCCAGCAGCAGCGGGTAGAGAAAATAGGTCGATTGGTCGCCAATCGATTCAATCAGCAGGGTGTATAATACATAAAACGTGCTGAAAATGAATAGGGAAACAATCCAGTAGGATGATCGCTGGAGACGACCCCGGGTGGTGAAAAGCAGGAAACTGAGGGGAAGTGTATGTTTTAGACGCATAGACCCGTCGAATATAGCGGAGTGCCTGGTATCTGCCAGTCAACAACGATTTTTGGTGAAAACGAAAACCGGTGTTTACCGGTCGAAAATCTGAAACAGTTTCGACATCGTGCTGTAGGTGCGAAGGGATTTGGTCGTGCTGCTATGGGCGTCGTCGAGCACCACGTTACCGTTTTCGTCGGTTACGTATTCATACATCGTCCCTTCGTGGGCGTGAACCCGGTATTTCCGCAGAAAGATCCCGCAGCCCAGGCCGATCAGGAACAGCAAACCGGGAAAAACCAGAATGTATTTGTTGTCGTTAATTTGCCGCTGGTAACTGCTGGTTAAAAACACAACGTCTGAACCTGTTTCCGGGCTGTACAGAATAGGGGCTGGGCTGTCCGTTTGGACGGATGCAAACTCTTTGACGGAAATACCGCCGTTTTGCGTCCGCTCAACCGATTTGCCCGACTGATCAGTAAATCGGAAAACAAGTTGATCTTTCGTTTTTTTTAGGACAATTCCCTGGGTGGCGATGCCATTTTCCTCCACGGTTTTCAGGTCGACATAATCGGTGTACCACCAGTAACAAACGCTGAGGCTGGTGAAGAAAAACAGCGAAAACAGCCGAAATCCGAGGGTGTTGTATTTCCGCAGAACGAAATAATAATAAGCCAGCCAGAAGGCTCCAACGGCGAGGGCTTGCAGGGTAGTCATGGTTTCGGAGGTTTAATGGGGCTGGTACTCGATCAGACGCTGGGGAAAGCGGGGGAAGGTCATGGGAATGGATCACTCGGGGAGTGGATTGCCCGATAAGTCTTTGCTGACCAACTGACTGAACTGTGCGAGTCCTTCGGTTGACGTCAGCTTGTTATTGGAGGCAAACAGCCAGCGGACGTTGGGGCATCCCTGTAACGTTTTGAGGTCGGCAACCTGATTGTCCGAAATGTCCAGCCGGTCCAGCTTGGTTGATTTCAATCCACTCAAGTCCGATAAATTGCAGTTTTTCAGAATTAAATCACCCAGATTGGGCAAATGAGAGAAAAAACTCAGGTCGTGAATGGTATGGTTGGAGACGTTGAGGGCGGTAACGTGGCCTTTCTGAACGCAGATGCGGAAACTCTTCGTGGTGTCGGCCAGATGCCAGTGTTCGGTAAAAACCGCATCCTGCAAACTCAGCCCGGCTTCGTGCGCAATGTGGGCCACCACGGCGGTTTCCGTCAGATCGAGCGTTTTGAAATCGTAATCGTACTGTCCTTTTGCCGCCTTTCCTTTTCCCGCTTCCATCGAATAGCCCAGTGCGTAGATTCCCAGACCCAATGCGCAAAAGCCCATGGAAAGCCCGGCTACTGCTTTGTGTTCGTTAAACCCTTTGAACGCCCACCAGGCTGCCAGCAGATACAGCAAACCGCAGCCCAATAGCAGCGGAATACTGAGCCAGTCCGGTATTTTTCTAAGGAGCGAATTGGGATCGGTCAGGCCAATGGTGAACGAATAGCCTAGAAAACCGGTAACCGCCAATGAGATGAACAAACTGCGAAGGGCCATTTTTCAGGAGCAATAAATGATTCAGAGATAAAAAGGTTAGTGTAAGAATACGGTTTTATGGTAACCAGGTGTGACCATTTCGTTTAAACTGGTGAGCTAAATGGGCCGAAACCTGCTCAAAATACGCCTTGTGTCCGGCGGGCTCCCGTTCTGCAAACTGTTCGGAACGCGCTTTAGGAATCGCTTCCTGATACGCATCACCGGTAGCTTTGTTGATTTTTGTTTTATCCGCCGAAAAGATAAACGCGTGAACCGCCGTATTGGGCCGGGAGCCGACCCGAATCGCGGCACTATCAACAGCCGGGAGATGCGGGATTTTGGGGTGCGTTTCGGATCGGTTAAAACAACCGGTCAAAAACCCCGTCCGTAAACCGCAACACAAAAAGACGGCGCGGTTCATCGCGGGTTTTCACGGATACCCAACTTCTGGGTTAGTTGGACCAGTTCGGAAATTGGGCTTTGAGCTGGTCGTCCAGTTCGTCGGCCCACAATTCGAGGTCGATGATGCAAGTCGTCAGTTCCTGGTAATCCATGCCCCGAATGTCGCGCTCATAGGTGGCAAATACGGTTTGGGTGTTGGGCGCAATGCAGAGCTTGACACCCAGCCGTAAGTCGTTCAGTTCGAGCAAGTGGCGGTAGAAACCCAGCAGGTTGTTGGTTGGAACCTGAAGCAGGGGCGAGAAAATCCGAAGGTAATCGCGCCGGGTGCCGCTGGCGAAGTTGATGGTCTGGATAAAGACTTCAATCGAAGCGGAGCCATTTTTCCAGAGCCAGTTTTTCTTGTCCGGGTTGTAGGTTTGTTCTTTGGTGAGGCCAATCGACTCGACGTAACATTGAATCATGGTCGTCACCCGGTTGTAGTTTTCGTTGTACAGGGCAGCCTTTACGTCCTCTGGTCTGGCGGGAGTGGGGTTTTGAATCGGTTCCATGCGTGGCGTTTTGAGTTTGGAATGAGGTGGTTGAATAAATCAAAACTACCGTTTCGGATGGGTTAAGGGAGCGAAACTCGATACCGGGTGAATTTGGCTTTACAGGTGGCGGTTGCGAGTCTACATGTGGTAAATTAAAACCGCTAAAAGGTTACAAATGGAAGTAAACTGCTGAAAGATTCGCTGTGAAAATCAGTGCGCCAACGGGCTCTGCGGTTTTTCGGATCGTAGCCAACCCAGTAATCGTACAATCGTTCACCGGGAATCCTGGGGTTACTGCTTTCAAAATGCAGAAGTAACTGATTCAATCGGGTCAAATACGCCCCCTTCAATGTAGCTTCTTTGAAGAACGGTAGATTGAACTGGCTGCGTTCCTGTCCGGTACCGGCGTTCAAAATGCGCAGCGTGTTCTGCGTACCATCGGAATGGCGGGATAAAACCGCAAGTTGATCACCGATTTCGGAAAGCCAGCCAAGCGAAAAATTACCATCAATCCGCCAGATTTCCCGCCGGGTAAACGGATCGATGCGTCTGACATATGTGCTGGTTCGTTCGAAAAACCGGTCATTACGCAATAAATAAAAGATTCCCTGCGTCGCCGACCGATGAATTTCCCGGCCGGTTTTTAGCGAAACAATCTGGTAGGAATGTCCACTGCCCATTTTCTGTTCCGCGTTAACGACCAGGACGTTGTCACCCTGGATAACGGGGGCATAGGTAAGAATGACGATTTGCTTTACGGGCGGCAAAAACCACTCGGTCTCGTTCGTTTCCCAGCGTTTGGCGGTGATTCCAATTTTCCAGGACGTGTCAATCTGGTCTTTGACGATTACGTTCTGATACAGCGGTTTGGTGGTCAGATAAAAGTCATCCGTAAAAGCCATACCGCCATACAGGCTCGACGGGCTGGTCAAAGGCGCTGGTTCGGGGGAAACGTTGCGGGTAATCCGGCCGTCGCGTGGATTTACAAAATGCACAGTTGAAGTACGTTCTTCGTACACTAAAATCTGCGAATCGGTTTGTCCGACAATCGTCCCGGCAAACGGAAGTTGCCACAGCTTTTGGGCGGTTTTACAATCAAAGGCACGGATTTCAAATTGCTCAGGTCCCCGTTTGCGGGTGCCCATCAGGACCGAAGAATCCGGAGAAGACTGATAAAGCAGATTCGTTGGAAACGGAAGGGGTAAGTCAACCGACCGAACGGGGGCATCTGCCGCAAAATAGTCCTGCTTTTCGGAGCTACAACTCCCCATAAAATTCATTATACTGCCAAACACTGCGCAAAAAAATGTAAAATTGGCGAAAGCATTAATCCACTTCATCATGGGTAGCCAGCAGGTATTGTTCGATAATCCAGTTTTCGGCGACATCCCGCATCACATGGCCCAGGCCGTACACGTACGCTTTTTCAAAATCGGGTTCATCTTTCCGAAAGACATCGAAACCCGTGCCCTGAAAAAAACCGGCTTCAAAAGGCGATTTATCCAGAATTTCCCGCCGTTGGGCTTCCGAAAGGTGACGGATGCGGTTTTTCAATCGGCGGTTTTTTAAGTGATTTTTGAACCACATTCGGGTGGTATTGAGTGGTTTACTTAAAAATTACCAATCACTGCCGGAACCCCCGCCCCCCGAACTGCCCCCGCCCCAATTGCTGCTGGATGAACCATCCGACGAACTCCCGGAAGAGCTGTTATCCGACGAAGAATAGGAGTTGGATGAGTTCGATGAAGCGCTTTCGCTCACTTTCGAAAGGGTGAAGTGAACCTCCCGGTGATGACCACAAGCCTGGCAATCGTAGTCGTTGCTGCCGCGGCCTTCGCGCTCCGTTGTGGCCCGCGAAATCACCCGTTTTTTAGTGAACGAGAGAGTTCTTGAATGGCATTTATTGCAGGGTTGATAGGCTTTGTTTTTCAGGTTTTCGTAGCCGATGACCTGCGTAATGTCACGGGATTCATTGCGCCAGACATCGTAGTCAACGGTATTCAGGCGTTGTTCAATTCGTTGGTAATCAGTTAAAAAGGCAGTTTTTTGATCGTTGCTCAGTTTGCTTAATTCTGCGCCGTTCGACTGGCGGGCGTGATTTCGGAGGGTGTTCAGCAATCGGTTTTCCTCACTACGAAACCAGCCAAAGGGAATCGGAAAAAGCAGAATGTTACTCCAGCCATTGAGCCCGGCAGCTTTCAAATGCGCATACTGTTCGGGTTCTGACAGGCTTCCAAAAAGTTTCGCGAACCAGTTGCTGCGCCGTCGGCGGGCATCCCACCGAACGACACCGGCGTAGGCATACAGAATAAACAGAATTTGCCAGCCCCGCAGCGATAAGGGTTCGCGAAGGTTGATGACGGCAATGCCAAGAGCCAGCGGCATGATCAAATAAAGCAAAAATCCCCACGCTATCCGCCCTTTGGACTTAGCCACGGCTTTCTCAAGCTGGTCCGCCACCGGATTCGAGCGTTTGAAGATTAACCTGAGTATCCGCAAGATTACCAGACAGGGAATGAGCAGCAAAAACAGGATAAAAATAGCCGAATTGTCGAGCGGTTGAGGACCGGTTTTTCGGGAATCATCGTACACCTCCCGGGCCGCTTCGGGCGCAGTGAGAAGGCGGGTAATTTCCGTAACACCGGCGACGACTGCTCCGTCAAAATCACCGGATTTAGCCAGCGGAACCATTTGCCGGGTCTGAATCCGGCGGCAAAGCGCGTCGGTCAAAATGCCTTCCAGCCCGTAGCCGGTTTCCATTTCGATGCGGTGCTGATCCTTTACGAGTAAAATCAGCAAACCGTTATTTTTCTTCTGGTAACCCAACCCCCATTTTCGAAACAGCGCCGTAGCGAAGTCTTTGGGCACGTTTTCTCCGATGGAATTCAGGCATACTACGGCTACCTGCGCGGTCGTGGAGTCTTCCAGTGCCTGCAACTTCGTATTAATCTGGTCAACGGCCCGGTCCGACAGCATATGATCCGGGTTGCTGACATACTCCGAACTGCGGTTTTGCTTTGGATTGGGTACGGTTTCAAGCGTGTAATGCTGGGCAAAAACCGGTCCAGTTGCCGCGCTTACCACCAGAAGGAGTGAAGCCAGAAGTTGGGTATACCGCTGTATCATAGGGTTTTATTTGTATCTTCAGAACGATCAACGGACGGATTGCCGGTTTCCTGGAAGGTATTCGGATCGGCTTTTTTAAGGACGGAATTTCCGGAATAAACGTGGTTTTTGTCCCGGGCGTGATTTTTTCCCAAACCGGTAAACGTGGCCAGGTCCACATCCGGCATTCGCTCCCAATGGGTTTCCCTGCCCAACGCCAGGCCCCACGCGCCCTGTTGGGTGGTAAAATGAAATTCAGAAACTTTCTGAAACGTTGCTCCGTCGGCGCCTTCCAATGGCTGGTCGTGGAAATAAACCCGCCGATGGTCGTAGGTCAGGTAAATTCCGTTGAACATCGGAACCATCGTAAATGTGGCCGGATCAGCCCCTTCGATAACATTCGTATCTTTGTAAACCTGCCGACGATCACGGGCATAGGGGATTCCTTCAGCCGATACGGAGGTTGCGGTTTCGTTCGGATTGGGAACAATGTTGAAATGGGCGCCATCGTTGCTGATCAACTTTTCGCACGAATACCCCCGGTTTTTGTCCCGGGAATAGGAACTCGCCAGAAAGGTAAATGTGGCGGGGTCTGCATCCGGAATGATGCGCTCGTAAAAATAGGCATGATTTTTATCCTTCCCAAAGTGATCCGTAATGGCCACAAACGACTCCGCATCAGCGCCCTCCAGAAGTCGCACGCTGGCGGGAAAACCGCTGTATAACACGACTTTACCATCTTCAACCCGGTAGCCATTCCGGGCACTTTTTCCACAACCCGTGAGCAGCCAGCTACCTGTTACAATTCCGGTAAATAGCGAAAGAAAAGTCATTGGTTTAAGGAGTTGGGTCATGATCGGGGGATGGAAGAGCGGATGGATGAAATGGACTTGGGGGCCTGACCCAGTGTTGATTCGTGTAGTTCTCTGGTAGAAAGGCCTGGTGAAACTCGTTTATTTTCCGTTGCCGAACGCTTGTTCGTTTCGCTTTTGCTGGCCGAAAGGGTGGCTGTGAGCCAGCTAACGTAATAGGCAAAATGTGGAACATCGTGACAGGTTTGCCAGATCACGACAAAACTTCCGTCTGCGGTTTCCGCGATTCGCACCGGCGTTTCGGTATCCAGAACAAAAAACCGCTTGAATTTTTGTTTGATGGAAAGCGTGGACGTATCCGCCTTCGCCCTGACCGCGTTTTTAAATGCATCGTTGATGACACTCGATGCGAAAGATACGGCCAGGTAATACGAAAATGTGGTGATGGTGGATTTTCCGGTTGAAACCAGCGACGATGTCATGCCCTGCCACCAGTGGTAGGTGATTTCCTCACCGCCCCATCCGGTGAGGGTGCCGACTGCGCAGGAATAATACGAACTCCCGAGCAGCCTGGAAACCTGTTCCGGAATTGCTTCAGCCTTGTATAGTCGATTTTCCGTAAAGAAGGCTTGCAACGTACGTATTTCACGATTTTCGGCATTTCGCCGGACTACAAACAAGGCCGCAAAAAAAGCAGGAAAAAACAGGAGGGCCGAACTCGCGCCATTAACCGTCAGCATAATGACCATTAGTCCGCACCAGCTTCCCACCGACAGCCAGACGGCGCGTACGGGTGCGGTTTTTCGACCAAAGCGATAAATCAGGAAGAAGGCCAGTCCATAAACTCCACCGAAAAAAAAGCCTTTATACAGCAAATCCTTCTCCATGCGTCAACGAAACAGTTAAAAGTAGGCCAGCACCGATAAAATTAAAATACTGATTATTATCCAGGCAATCCAGTCAAAAGCGCGGTCGGGCAACCGCTTCCCTTGTTCACTGAAAGATCGTTTGCGATCTGTTTTTCTGGTTTTTCCGCTCTGCTCCATACCGGTATTATACACGTTGGTTATCCATGAAATCGGGATAAAACTACCCGTGAAATTTGTTGCTTTTCAGATGGGTTGATAAACGGGGGAAATTGACGAAAAACCGGTCGGATTGACTTGATAACTGATTTGGAGGAAATGTGACAAAAAACCGGATCGGGTGGGGTAGGTAGGCCGGTCGATGCCCTTTTTAGGATACTATTCGACCTTGCCCTTTCCCTTATGAAATTTTCGTTCAAGTTGCTGCTGCTGGCGGTACTGGTTTCAGGATCAGTGGTTTCGGCGGTTTTTGGTCAAACGATAAAACCCCGGTTTTCGCCTAAAAACGGTGATCGTATTGTGCTGCTCGGCAATACATTCGCCGACCGAATGCGGCATTACGGCTATTTTGAAACGATCCTTCAGACGAAATTTCCTGACCTGCACCTGACCATGCGCAACATGGGTTGGAGCGCCGATGAGGTTGGTTTGCAGCCCCGACCGCTGAATTTTCCGGGTTTTGGTGAAAAGACCACCCGGTTAACGTCCGGAAAAAAAGAAGTGACTTTTCAGGGATTCACCCACGAAGGCGAGAAAATTACCATGCCGGTGGCGCTCAATTTTGCCGGTTTGAATCAGGACCTGTCGGATCAGAAGGCGGATCTGATTTTTCTGTGTTTCGGAATGAATGAAGCGTTTCGGGGACCGGCGGGCATTGCTCAATTCGAAAAAGACCTGAATGCCTTTATTGCCAATTTGCAGGACCATGTCTACAATGGCCGAACCGCGCCGGTTTTGGTTCTGGTTTCACCCATTGCCCACGAAAATCTGGGCGGTTCGTTGCCCAATCCTACCGAACATAATCGGAATCTAGCGCTGTATTCCAGCGTTATGCAGAAAACCGCCGAAGCAAACGGATTGGTTTTTATCGATTTGTTTACGCCCTCGTCGGCTCAGATGCAATCTTCGACCCAACCGCTCACCATCAATGGCATTCACCTGAATGACGCCGGTTACCGTCTGGCGGCCGATTGGATGGGCCAGGCTTTGGGAATGGGAAAAGCCCCTGACTTCGATTCCGATAGTAGGACAAAACTCCGGCGAGCCATTAAAATGAAAGACGATCATTTCTTCTACCGCTGGAGGGCCGTGAACGGGGAGTATATTTACGGGAGACGCCGGGAGCCGTTCGGCGTGATTGCTTTTCCGCCGGAGCTTCGGAAACTGAACCAGATGACGGCGGCACTGGATTCGGTGATTTGGGAGTTAGGCAAAGGGGCCGATGTCTTCCAGAAAGCCCTTGCGGTTGTGGACCAGCGCGGAAAACCGCTGGACCCCACGTTATTGACGGATGTTCCGATGTTGGGGCGACAGGGAAAAGCGGCACAGGAAGCGGCTCACGCCCATCATGAAAAAACCTGGCCCGCAACGACCGAAAAATTTAAGCTGCCCGTCGGGTACGAAATCAACCTGTTTGCGTCCGAAAAAGACTTTCCGATTGAAAAACCGGTGGCGATGAATTTTGATGCCCGTGGGCGGCTCTGGGTTGCCACCATGCCGACCTATCCACAGTATTTTCCAGGGATTCCCGTTCACGATAAAATTGTCATTCTGGAAGACACCGACGGCGACGGCAAGGCCGACAAGCATACGGTTTTTGCCGACGACTTGTACTTGCCGCTGGGATTTGAATTTGGCAACGGGGGTGTCTATGTATCTCAGGAACCGGATATTGTGTTTTTGAAAGACACCGATGGCGACGGCAAAGCCGACGTTCGGGAGGTGATTCTGACCGGTTTTGGTTCGGAAGACAGCCACCATGCGACGCACGCATTTACCTACGGACAGGACGGCGCTTTGTACTTTAACGAGGGCACTTTCCTGAATTCCCAGGTCGAAACTCCCTACGGGCCGGTGCGGTCCTACAGCGGAGCGACCTACCGGTTTGAGCCCCGAACCGCCCGCCTTTTTCATTACATTTCGTATCCCTATTACAATCCCTGGGGGAGTATTTTTGATAAATGGGGCACCCACCTGATTGGCGATGCGTCGGATGGTTCCAACTATTTTGCCCCGCCGATGACCGGTCAGGTGACGTATCCCGCCAAACATCCACGGATCAATATGTTCACGGAAACGCGGGTTAGGCCTACGGCGGGGATCGAAATTGTCTCCAGCCGTCAGTTTCCGGAAAATGCTCAGGGTGATTTTCTGGTCAATAACAACATCGGTTTTCAGGGCACAAAACAACACCGGATTGTTCCGAACGGATCGGGGATTGGGAGTAAAGAGGTCGAGCCCATTCTGCAATCATCCGACCCGAACTTCCGCCCAATCGATCTGGAATTCGGACCGGATGGGGCTTTGTACCTCGTTGACTGGTATAATCCGCTCATCTCCCACGGCGAAAATCCGCCCCGCGACCCGGCCCGCGACAAGTCGCACGGTCGCATCTGGCGGATTACCTACAAGGAAAAACCGCTGCTGAAAGTGGTCGATCTGTCGAAGCAAAGCATTCCCGAATTGCTCGAAAATCTGAAAGCGCCCGAAGACCGGTTTCGCTACCGGTCGCGCGCCCGGATTCGGGAGCAAAAACCGGCGGATGTGCTGCCCGAACTGAAACGCTGGGTGGAGGGACTCGACAAAAATGATCCGGACCATGAACTTCACCTTTTGGAAGGGCTTTGGATGTACCAGGATTTTGACGTGGTGGAAGAAAATTTGCTGAAGCGATTGCTGAATGCCCGGGCGTATCAGGCGCGGGCGGCCGCCACCAAAGTGTTGCTTTACTGGCGAAACCGCATTTCCGGTTCGCTGGAATTAATGCGGGCGCGGGTAAATGATGAATCGGCGCGGGTTCGGTTGGAAGCACTGGTTGCGTTGAGTTTTTTCAATTCGGAAGAAGGCGTCCATGCGGCTTCGGATGTATTCAGATATTCAACGGATTATTACCTGGATTACGCGATTCGGGAAACCTTTACGGCTCTGAAACCGGTCTGGCTGGCGGGTCTAAAAGCAGGAAAGAAAACCGCATCTCCGCTGGCCGATCGCTATCTGCTGAATCTGGCGACTACGACGGAGTTGGAGGCTATTCCCCAAACGACGGAGGTCCTGACCGTTCTGCTGTCCCGGTTGGAGGTCGACGGGAAGAAAAGACAGGAAGCGGTTCGGCAGATTGCGGCCGCCGAAAAAACCGGGGTGGTGCCAGTTTTGGTACGAAACATCCGGCAATTGGAAAATGCTAAACCCCGTATGGATGTGGCCCAAAGCGAGTTGGTTCGGATGCTGCTGACGCTGGGCCGACCGGAACTTACCAAACAGATCCCCGAATTTAAACAGCTGATCAGTCGGGACAGCAGCCGGTTTCTGCGCGCTTTGGGGATGGCGGCCCTGATCACCGCCGAACAATCGGATCAGGCTGTCTGGAAAACCGTACCGGAAACCGCGCCGAACCGGGCCGTTTACCTAACGTCACTCTCACTTTTACCGGACACCAGACTTCAATCGTCTTTTTACGGTAACGTAAAAAAATGGGCGACGACCGAGCCGGAACTAGCTTATCCGTTGATGCTGAACATGAAAATGGACGGTGAAACCCGGGCACAAACGCTTAGGGAGTACATCGATTATCTGCAAACTACGCCATTGACGGCTCAGGACTCCCCGGCGTTTGTCCGCTCCATTGCCCGGGCAAAAAAGTGGGTGGAGGAAGTCCCGGCGAAAAACCGGCCCGCACTGTTATCTATGCTGGAAAGTATGGGAACGATGGAAGTGAAAGTGATGGCCATTGAAGCTAAAATGGCGTTCGATCGGAAAAATATTTTGGTTCCGGCCGGAAAATCGGTTTCACTGGTGTTTGAAAATTCAGATTTAATGCCCCATAATGTTGTAATTGTAAAACCGGGGAGCGCGCAGCGGGTGGGAGAAGCCGCCGATGCAATGGCCCGGTTGAAAGACGGTTTTGAGAAAAACTTCGTGCCGGATTCGCCGGATGTGTTGTTTGCCACGCCACTGGTCAATTCCGGAAAAAGCTTTCGGCTGAATTTCAGTGCCCCGACCGAACCGGGCACGTATCCGTTTATCTGTTCATTTCCCGGACACTGGCGGGTAATGCAGGGCGTTTTGACCGTGCAGGGAGCAAAAAAAGCGGGGATGTCTGCTAAAAAATAGCTTCCCAGAGCAATAGGAGAAACAAATACATTTTGCCGATCGTATTCTTTAATCGGCCCAATGCCTGGTAAATGATGTTGTAAACCGACTCCTGCGAAATGGACATTGCCCGGGCAATTTCGTCATTTTGGCGGTTATTGTAGAATTTCAGGATGATGGCTTCCTTTTGCCGAACGGTTAATTTCTCCAGTGCCCGGATAACCGTTTCGTTCTGTTCAAGAAGGGTTTGCTGATTAATCAGTTCCTGTTCGGTTAAAACGGCAGTTTCCGGGGATGGAAAATCCGAATCCTGAAGGGTGAACGAAAGCTTAGTTGACCGGGAATGCTGACTGATCAGCCGACGCTTGACGGACTGCATCAAATAGTATTTTATCGAGTTAACGTCCGCCAGATTCTGCCGGTTTTTCCAGATGTGTAAAAATAGATCCTGAATGCAATCCTTGACACTGTCTTCATCCGACGTTACCCGCATTCCGTAGTCGTACAAGTGCAGGAAATGACGCTGGTAGATCAACGCATAAGCTTGATCCGAGCCTGCTTTAAACGCCTTCCACAGCAGACGGTCATCGCCGGAAGCGGTCGCGTCGGTACGCTCCGTATCGGCACATTCCTTTCCGTAAAGTGGCTGCTGTGAGCTCATTGCAGATACTGGAAATTGATAATATATTAACTCAGTAGGAAATGTATACTTAAAGGAACAAAGAAACTAAATTAGATCTGAAAAATGAAGTGCTTTCGGTTGAATCTGCAATAAAAAAGATCCGGTTTTTGGCGTATTTTTTACCAATGAATAATCAATTAGAAAGAATTGAAAAACAGCGTCCGATAATAGCGTTTCGCAAAGTAAAAATAAGATTTATTTAAGACCTATTTCAATTTAAATCCTGACCAAATCGAAAAGTCCGGGGATAAGGTTGGCCGTGCCCGGGTTTTTTGAGAAAAATCATACCGGTCGGGGTGCGGTAATCGGGTTTCGCCAATAGGGAACCGGATGAAAATCAGCTGGCAGCGGTTTCATTTCAGTAATTGATTGGGATTTGCTTTGAAAAAATCTCCTTCGCGACGACTGGTCCGGAGCAGTTCCGTCATTTGAAGCACCACGTCCGGATGCGCGGCCGCGACATTTTTGGTTTCGCCGACATCGTCTTTCAGATTATACAATTCCAGTGGCGCGTCGGGTTTGGTCAACAAATCCGCGCGAACCGCCTTCCAGTCGCCCATGCGGGCGGCCTGTTTGTCGAGGTAAATTCGGGGAAATTTGTTGTCGGGTTTATTCCAGTTGTAATTGATTTCGAAAAACTCCCAATACAGGTTCGAATGGGATTTGGGTTGCGGTTTTCCGAGTAACGTCGGCAAAAAGGAAATGCCATCGATGGCTTTTGGGGTAGTTGCTCCCGCAAGTTCACAGAACGTTGGCAGCACATCCCAGGCAGCCGCGATTTCGTGATTTTCACTTCCGGCTTTAATGCGACCGGGCCAGCGCACAATCATCGGTTCACGAATTCCGCCTTCGTACAAATCCAGTTTATAACCCCGAAAGGGCCCATTACTGTCGAATTGATCGGCTACGGCTTTTACCGGGCCATTGTCGCTGGTAAATACGATCAGTGTATTTTGATCAATGCCCAATTCGTTGAGAAGCGCCACGATCCGGCCAATGTCGCCATCGAGCCGGGTGATCATGGCTGCATAGTTCTTTTGTGGTTGGGACCACTTTTCCAACGAATACGGAGCGTCAGTCGGTACTTCCAGCTTTCCGTGCGGAATGGTAAACGGTAGGTACAGAAAGAACGGGTGATTTTTGGTTTCCCGAATGAACGTCAGAGCCGCTTCCGCAAAAACGTCGTGGCTGTAGGTGTTCCGGTTGCCATCCCTGTTTTTTTCAAGCGGATATTTCTTTTCGTTTTCCCACAAATACGGAATGTAATAATCGTGGGCCTTGCGTTGATCAAGGTAGCCCAGCGAATAATCGAACCCCTGCCGGTTAGGGCCGCCGGTCGAACCAGGTCCGCCCAATCCCCATTTTCCGATCATGGCCGTCCGATAACCCGCTTTTTTCAAAACTTCCGGCAACGTGATGGTCGAATCCGGAATTGGCAGATTTCCTTCGGTTTCGTAATCGTAATTACCGCGAATGTAAGTGTGACCCGTGTGCTGACCTGTCATTAAAACCGCCCGGGAGGGCGCGCAGACCGAACTGCCCGCGTAATACTGCGTAAATCGCATGCCTTCTTTCGCTAACTGGTCGATGTTCGGGGTCCGGATCCACTTCTGGCCGTAGCAGCCCACGTCGCCGTAGCCCAGGTCATCGGCCAGAATAAAAATGATGTTCGGTTTCGCCGATCGTTGCGCCAAAACCGGCTCAACAACTGCCAGAAGCAGGCCGAGGAGGAGAAACCGTCGGATTTGAAAGGGTAGGAAGTATTTCATTCGGATTAGGATTCGAAATTATGGCTTTGGAGACAGCCCGATTTTCCGTTCGGGAAATTGCCCCTGATCGTTGGTCGTTCGCACCCAGCTGTCCAGAATTGTCCGCATTTTGCCCAGCGTTTTCCGGTACCTGGGCAACGTCGCCAGATTCGTCAGTTCATGCGGATCGGTTTTCAGGTCGTACAACTCTTCGGCGGGTTTGGTCGGGGCCACAAAAAGTGCCTGTGCGGGCGTCAGTTTTCCCTGCTGATTCAGTTCTTTCAGCAGATTCCACATCGGATATTCGGTTTCCTTGTACTTATTTGGCTGCATGTAAGGCCGCTCCGGCAGGTAGTTCCGAATGTATTTGAATTGCCTGTCGCGAATGCAACGCATCTTGTCAACGGTTTCGTCCATCCGATCCCGGGCGGCCACGATGTACTCCCGTTTTTTGATACCCGCCCCCAGCATTACCCGACCGTCCAGATAAGCGGGCGGTTCAACTCCGGCCAGTTTCAGAATGGTGGCCGAAACGTCGATGGCGCTCACCAAATCGGTATTGACCTGTCCGGCTTTTAACTGACCCGGCCACCGGATGATCAGCGGTACGTGAATGCCGCCTTCGTACAAAAATTGCTTGTCGCGGACATGGCAACGGCCATTGTCACCCGAAAAAATCACAACGGTATTCTCGGAAATTCCTTCGTCTTTCAAGCGTTGCAGGATTTTACCGACGTAGCTGTCCATGAGCTGAATCGATTCCAGGTACGTTGCCCAGTCGGCCCGCGCGATTGGATGATCGGGGTAATACGGCGGCAAAACCACGTCATCCGGGTTAATGCGCGGTTCGTGCGCCTTTACCACCGTTTTCCAGGCTTTCCCACGATGAGTCTCGTCGATCGTCAGTTGAGCAAAAAACGGTTGACCGGTTTTTCGCTGATTCCAGTCGGTGCCGTCAAAAACCGGGTGATCCGGGATGAAATTGAAGTCGGTTTTGGTGGGAGTGGCCACACCCGGGGCGGCCGTTTTTACGTTCACGGTGTAGTAACCCGCCTGCCGCAGGTAATCCGTGATCGGTTTGACGGGCGCGGGCAGATGATACCCGTCGTCGCGGTGACTGCGGTGATTGTGCGCGCCAATACTGGTCTGGTACATGCCCGTGATGATGGCCGAGCGGCTGGGCGAACAAACCGGGGCGGTGGTGAAGGCATTCGTAAATCGAATGCCTTCTTTCGCGAGCTGGTCCAGCACCGGCGTTTGCACAACCGGCGTTCCATAACAGGACAATTCCGTTGAAATATCTTCCGACAGAATCCAGATGATGTTCGGGCGGAGGTTGGGAAGGGGCTGCTCCCGAACCATCGTGGCACTGGTCAACAGTAGTCCCAGAGCCAGCAACCCGTAAAAACCGCTGCGTTTTTTCATGGCCGAAAGCTTACTTCGAATCTTTTTCCCGTTCCGATTTCAGCAACGCTGCCAGTTCTGCTAAGATCTGCGAATTTTGAGCCGCCAGATTTTTCGTCTCCCCTAAATCGGTTTTCAAATCGTACAATTGAGGCTGTGAATTATAACCCGTTTCGGTATTCGTGGCCTTTTGCAAAGCCGGTCCCTGGCTGGGTTCGATGTATTTCCAGTTGCCTTTAATAATTGAAAGGGTATTGTTTAGAGCGTGTTCAATGACGAAATCACGGCCTTTTTTATCTTTTCCGAGAAAACTGTCGATGGTGTTGAAGCTGTCAGTTGCTTCCGTTTTACTCAGTTTCTGACCGGTTAAAGCCGCCAGAGAAGCCAACAGATCGACCTGACTCAGCACGGCGTCGGAAGTTCCTGCTTTGACTTTTCCCGGCCAGCGAAGGATGAACGGCACCCGCGTACCGGCGTCGAAAGCGCTGTATTTTCCGCCCCGAAGGGGGCCTGCCGGTTTGTGTCCGTCCAGTTTGGCCACCGCATCGTCTTTATAGCCATCGTCGACCACCGGCCCGTTGTCGCTGCTGATAATCACCATTGTTTTGTCTTTGAGTCCCAGCCGGTCGAGCGTTTTCATGACTTCGCCCACGCAGTAATCGAGTTGCAAAATGGCGTCACCGCGCGGTCCCATGCCACTTTTCCCCACAAACCGGGAATGGGGCATGCGCGGCACGTGAATGTCGTGCGTTGAGAAATAAACGAAAAAGGAGGTTTTCTGATTGGATTCGATGAACTGGTTCACTTTGCCGGTCAGAACGTCGGCCATTTCTTCGTCCACCCACCGCGCGGATTTTCCGCCACTCATGTAGCCAATCCGGCTGACGCCGTTGACGATCGTCTGGTCGTGACCGTGCGAATACATCATTTTCAGTAATTCCGGATTGGCCTTGCCGGTTGGTTCATTTCCAATCGGGTCCTTGTAACTTACCTGAACCGGATCGGTGGGATCCAGCCCGACAATGCGGTGGTTTTCGACGTAAACGCAGGGAACGCGGTCGCCGGTGGCCGGAAGCAGGAACGAGTAATTGAATCCGATTTCCAGTGGTCCCGGTTTAATGTCACTATTCCAGTCAGGCCCGCCTTTCGGTCCGAGTCCCAGGTGCCATTTCCCAACAACTCCGGTCTTATACCCCGCCCGTTGCAATACACCCGGCAACGTGACCCGGTCGGTCGGAATCAGCAAAGCCGCATCGCCGGGTGCAATGCCGGTACCGGTTTTTCGCCAGGCATACTGGCCCGTCATGAGCGAATAGCGGGAGGGCGTGCAGGTTGCCGAGGTGGCATGCGCGTTGGTGAAACGGAGTCCTTCGGCCGCAACCCGGTCGATGTTGGGGGTTTTTACGTGGGTTGCTCCGTAACAGCTCACGTCACCATAGCCGAGGTCATCGGCGTAAATCAGAACGACATTGGGTTTTTGCTGAGCCTGAGCGATGATCCCATAAAGTGTAAAGAATAGCGATAGAAAGCGGTTTTTCATAGGGCGATTGGAGCAGGAACGTACCTGTTTTAGTGAATATACGTTTATCGTTTGAGGGCACTGGTTTAAAGTTGGCGCGAAAACCAGTGCCTTCAAACGATAAACTCGTTTTAACCGGATACTTACTTTAAATTGGGATTAATGTTGACTTCCGTTTGCGGAATTGGCCAGGTTTCATCGATGCCTGCCCGAAATGCTTTGGAAGTTACGTACCAACGGCCAACCGGATCGGTTGTAGTCGCATTTTTTTTGCGCAGGTTTTTTGAATTTGGAAAAGGTGCGCCGTAAAAATCCCCTTTCAAAACATCCGCGGCAATTTTCCAGCGTTGCAGATCCCACAGCCGAATGCCTTCAAACGCCAGCTCGTTCCGGCGTTCGCGACGCAGAATGACCCGTAATTTGGCCGGATCGGTTTCCGTAATTTTCGGTAAACCCACCGACGAACGCCCGCGAACGGCGTTGATGGTCTGGTCGAGCAACGCCTGATCCACCGCCCCGCTTTCCATCCGGGCTTCGAGGTAACTCAGCAGCACTTCGGCGTAGCGAATGATCGGCAGGTCGACGCCCGAGTTTTGCAAATCGCCCGTCAGCCCTTCCCAGTTGAATTTTTTCAATCCGTAACCGGTGCGCGTGGCCTGTTTGGTGGTGGTCAACTGGTCGGCGGATTTGGTCGAATCCGGGTGGGTTACGTACAGGATGTTCTGAAACATCTGCTGATTGAACAGAATATTGGCCCGTAAACGCGGATCGCGGTTGGTCGTCGGGTCTTTCGGGTTGTAACGCGCGTCGGTATACGAAAAAACCGTACCATCCGTAAATTCGTACGATTCCACCAGGCTGCCCAGCGGGTTGAAAAGGTGCCAGCCGCCGTTGACGGCCGGAAAAAAGTGTTGAGCCATGGCGTTCGGTGCCTGGTCTTTCAGGTATTGTGTGGCAAAAATCAGCTCCTTACTGCCTTCGTTGGTGCCATTGAACAGGCTGGCGTAATTCGGATCGATGGCATTATCACCGAATTCAACGATGGTTTTGTAAGTGGCTGCGGCATCCGCAAACGCATTGGTGGCCAGTTGAGCCCGGCCCAGAAACGCCAGAGCCGCCTGTTTGGACGCCCGGCCCCGTTCGGCGGCTGGAATGTCCTTGTCACGGGGCAGATCGACGGCCGATGCGATCAGTTCATCGGTTGCGAATTTCAAGACCTCCGCTTTGGGCGTTTTCGAAACGGAATTGGCCGCTTCAAGCGTCAGGGTGGTTTTTACCAGCGGAACAGCCCCGAAGGTTTGTGACAGGTAGAAGAATTGGGTAGCGCGGATAAAGCGGGCTTCGGCCAACAGGCGTTTCAATTTGGCTTCCGCAACCGGTGTTTTGGATACGTTTTCCATAAAATAGTTACAACGCGCAATCCGGTCGTAGCTCGCTTTCCAGTAATTTCCCAGGTAACTATTGGTAGCCACAAGGTTGCCGTTGGTTAGCTGGTTGATGCCGGAATTGTCGCCCCGCCGGTCGTACGCATTGTCCGTGGCAACGTCCAGCATGATCAAACCGTGGTACGACCACCAGTCGGTTGCCGAAAATTCTGCCCCGGTCGTGGGTGCAGCAGTCATCTGAATACTGCCGCGATAGACGCCCGCCAGCGCCAGCATGGCGTTGTTCTCGCTGGTCCAGAAGGTTTCGTTAACGTAGCTGCTGAGCGGACTTTTATCCAGTTCGTCGCGGCAGGAATTGAGCGTGAATAGACTGGTCAGCAGAAAAACCGCCGTTGTCGTTCGAAGAAAAGAAGGATTACGTTTCATACTCATTCGGTGGATCAGAAGGTGAGGTTAAGTCCGAAGGTGTAGTTCGCCAGAATCGGGTAATACGAACCGCCGGTATTGATTTCCGGGTCCCAGCCTTCGCGGTAGTTGCTCCAGAGCTTCAGGTTTTCGCCGTTGGCGTAAACGCGAACCGTCGAGAGTTTGAGCTTTCGGGTCAGCGTTGCGGGTATGGTGTAGCCCAACTGGATGTTTTTCAGCCGCAAGTAGGAACCGTTCAGAATCCAGAAGGATGACGAAAGCGTATTGTTGGTTCCGGCGTTGGTGATCACTTCCATCCGGGGATAGCCCGCGTTGCGATCCGGATTGGCGGGTGTCCAGCGTTCGTCCATTTGCCAGCGCTGAATGGTGCCCTGATTGTATAGTGCCCAGCCGACGTAGTTGTTTAAGTAACCGCTTACGCCACGAACACCCTGAAACAGAATTCCCAAATCGAAGCCTTTGTAAGTGGCGCCGAGGTTAATTCCGTACGTAAATTTCGGAATCTGGCTGCCCAGCAGGGTGCGGTCGTAATTGGCGTCCACCTTGCCATCCGGTTTTCCATCCGGGCCGCTGATGTCTTTGTAGCGAATGTCACCCGGTTTTGGATTCGGAGCAATCGCCGTCTGGTTGGCCCAGCTGTTGATGTCGTCCTGATTCGTAAACAAGCCATCGGCCACGTAACCGTAGTACAGTTGCAGTGGATAACCAATGAACAGATCGCTGCCGTTTCCGACCAGACCATTGGGCTGTTTCACGTTGCCGACTCCCAGATCGAGGATGGTATTTTTGGTGTACGTCAGGTTAAAACCGACCGAATACCCAACATCGCCGAATTTATGGCGGTGATCAAGCGTAAATTCCCAGCCCTTGTTCGACAGCCGCCCCGAATTTTTCTGGCCGACGGTAAAGCCCAGAACCTGGGCGACACTCGATGCCGGGCTGACCAGAATGTCGTAGGTGTATTTGTTGAAATGGGTGATGCTGAAGGCCAGTAACCGCTTGAACAAACTGCCTTCGATGCCGATGTCGGTCGTCCGGGTCGACTCCCAATGCAGGGTCGTATCGGTGATCGTGGTGCGCGCAACCCCGGTGGTGATGACCCCGCCAAACGGATAATTATACCCGGTATTCAAAACGTTCTGGTACGGATAGTAATTGGGGTCGCCATTCGTGAGAATGTTCTGATTCCCCAGTCGGCCGTGCGATGCCCGCACCTTCAACTCGTCGACCCAGGGTAGGTGATCCTTCACAAAGCCTTCTTCGCTGATTCGCCAGCCCACGGCCACGGAGGGGAATAAAGCGTATTTCCGATTGGTTGGAAACCGCGATGAACCGTCGTAACGGACGGCACCCTCAACCAGGTATTTGCGGTCGTAATTGTATTGAGCTCGTCCGAAATACGATTCCAGCGCCCATTCCGACGCACTGCCGCTGGTAGTTTGCGAACTCGCATCCCCGGCGTTGATAACCGTTATGGTGTTGGAAGGCAAACCGCCCCGGCCCTGCGCGAGCGATTCGCTCAGCGACGTTTCAAATGAGTAGCCTGCGAGAACGCCAAATTCGTGCAATCCGATGTTGGTTTTGTAATCAGCAAACGCCTGAATCGTGCGGTAGTTGGTATTCGTGCTGGTTTCGTTCAGCGACGACGGTCCCAGCGTAATGGTGGAATTGAGCCGTTGAGAAGCTAAAAACCGGGTAACGCGCTGATTCAACTGGGTATATCCGCCCAGAGCGGAAAGCGTCAGATCCGGAATAACGGTGTAATCCAGCCGGGCATTGGCGCCCAGATCGGTCGTTTTGCCTTTGTAAAAAGAATCGTTCTGCAAATACGAAACCGAGGTTCCCTTGTTGGAAACCCCCGTCCCCCAGTCGCCGTTGGCGTAACGGATCGGGTAAATCGACGGAATCCGAACCGTGTTGCTGATGATTCCATCCATCCCGATAAAATCGAGCGTGGCCGGAGGGGCGGGCTGGTTGTCCACCGATTGAATGCCCGAAAGCCGGGTCGTTAACTTCACCTTTTGGGACAGCTTATTCGTCAGGTTCAGGCGGAGGTTATACCGGTTGAAATTGTTTTTATCCAGAATCCCGTTCTGCCCCAAATAGCCGAACGAAAGCAGATACTGGGTGTTTTCGGTCCCGTTGGAAACCGAAAAATTATGGCTGGTTTGCGATGCCTGCTTTTTGAAAGTCCCTTTCATGAAATCACTGTTCGGGTAATTGTCGGGATCGCTGCCGGTTCTGAATTTCTGAATTTGATCTTCTGTATACGAATTCGGAACGGCTTCGTTGAGCAATTGCGCATACTCCGCCGAAGTAACAAACCGGGGCGTTGCAGTCATTTTCTGAACCCCGCCGTACCCGTTGTAACTAATTCGCATTTTGCCGGATTTACCGGTTTTGGTCGTTACCAGGATCACGCCGTTGGCCGCCCGGGCTCCGTAGATGGCGGCTGACGAGGCATCTTTCAGTACCGAAACCGACTCCACATCGTTCGGATCGACGTTATTAAACGAATTCGCCGGAATGCCGTCGATCAAAATGAGTGGGGCCGTCGAAGCCGAAAACGAACCGACCCCCCGAATCTGGATGGTTCCACCACTGGAACCCGGCTGGCCCGAACGCTGAATGATGGTCACTCCCGGCATTTGCCCGGTTAACCCCTGCGACAACTGCGTGACCGTGCGATTATTGATTTTATCGGCGTTGATCTGTGAAATGGACCCGATTACCTGCGTTTTGGATTGCGTTCCGTAACCAACCACCACGATTTCGCTCAACGATTTTACGTCTTTTTTCAGCGTAACCGCCACCGTGGATCGCCCGGTGATGGCGACTTCCTGCGCCACGTAGCCGATGTACGAAAAAACAAGGATGCTGTTTTCATCGGGAACACTCAGCGAATAATTCCCGCTGGCATCCGTAACGGTTCCGTTGGTGGTGCCTTTCAGAACAACACTCGTTCCCGGCAAACCCTGCCCTGTTTCGTCGGAGACTTTTCCGCTCACCTGAAAAGCGATGGCTTCCTGAATCGAAGTTTCAAGGAGACGCCGGTTGTCCGATCTACCGGTTTTGGGTTCCGGCAGTTTGCGGTTTTCTTTTTCGGAATGGATCAGGTAAAAACCGGATTTTAATTTTTCGAACCGCAGTCCCTGGGACGATAATAGCGAAGTCAGCGTTTCTTCGAGTTCCGCTTCCTGACGGGTTTTCAGGTCCAGTGGGGCGGTTTTTACCGTTTTGCCTTCGAGTAAATCGCTGTCGTAATTAATACTGACGCCGTAATGCGATCCGAGTTGGGAGAGTAGTCGGGTAAGTAATTGGGTCGTTTTGCGTTTATCCTGAATGGTGCTGGTAATCGTCAGTTCTTTGATGGAGGCCAATTCCTGCGAAAAACCGCTACGGCCAGTGAGCGTAGTGAGCCCCACCAATAGCCAGACTGACTTTTTAAAGGTAGAGTAATGCATCGTTTTAGGAGTTGTATTGACTGGTTCGGAGGTTGAATAAGGTTAGTTAGAAATCGTTAACTGCCGGTTGTTGCGGGTAATTGACAACCCATACAGCCGGGTTAAGGTAGTCAGCAGCAATTCCGGTTGCCGGGCAGGAACGCTGCCGGAAAATTTCTTCACGGCCAGTTGCGGTTTGGTGAAAGTGATTGTGTAGCCGTACGTGTCTTCGAGCAGGGTTGCAATGTCGCGGAGGGGTGTTTTATCGAAGATCAGGCGGTTATTCCGCCAGGAAGAATACGAATCGGGATCGACCACCGCCTGAATAATGGACGAACCATTTTCCGGGACTTCGACCAGATCACCGGGCTGCATCAGAATGGGTTTCTGGCGGTCCGTCCTGGGAATGGTCAGGCGCACTTTTCCGGTTGCCAGCACCACCCGCGAGCGGGCGTGCCGGTTGTTAACGTTGAAGGTGGTACCCAGAACTTCCACGTCAACCGCATTGGAGTGAACGCGGAACAGGGCTTGCCCGGAGGCCGGTTTTTGGCGGATGTTAAAGAAAGCTTCCCCGTCGAGCCAGACCTCCCGGGTTTTTTCCGGATCCCAATGCGTCGGAAAAGTCAACCGGGTATTGGCATTGAGCGTAACGATCGACTGGTCGGGGAGGGTAACGGTTTTGGTTTCGCCAAACCGGGTGGCAATCACCGTCGTGGGTTCCGGCCGGTAAAGCTGAAAGAGAAAGTAGGACAGTATAAAAATACCGGTAAAAACCGCTGCGGCCCGCCAGGCGTTTTCCGGCAAAACACGGGAAGCACGTTTGACAGGTGCGGTTTCGGTCCGCTCTTCGGCCGCGATTTCCGCCTGGAGGTTCTGCCAGACTTCAACCATCGCGCGATTGGCATTGTAGTTTTGCCCGAATTTCAGATCCAGAATAAGCTGTCGCGCTTCTTCCAGTTCAGAAGCTTTGTTTGGATGATTCTGAAGCCAGGTTTCCCAAAATGAATTTGTTGCGGCATCCGGTGCAATAACCCACCGCTGAAACGATGCGTCTTTGACAAAATCCGAGGTTGTAAAATCCTGATAATCCATGCCCGTCCGTTGGCTGAAAATCCTGTTTTTCTTTCAAGACAGTCAGCCCAGGCCGATCTCATCAATTTTTTCAAAAAATATTTCAATTTAATTACGGGGAACCGCACCGAATACCGTAAACTGAAAACCGTACCCCTATTTTGGATACGTCCGCAACACGTGAATGGTTACGTAAAGTTGTCCGACGTGGCGCTGGGTGTGTTCGGCGGCATGAAAAAGCAGGCCCAGGACGGTTGAGGGGAGCTGTGCCCGGCCAATGCCCCGGAAATCCGTCAGCGTTTGTTCGTCGGTGGTTTTCAGTTGCTCGACGGCCTGGTCGACCTGTTCATGAAACCGGGCAACCAGATCCTGAACCGGTTTTTCCGAGTGAAACGATTTTCCTTCCGAAGCCAGCCATTCGCGTTGGGAATTTGATAACGATTCGTTTTTGGCGTAAGTGAAAAGTCGGTCCAAAACACCGGTAAGGTGCTGTAAATGAAAGCCGACCGACGCAACACCCGCCGGTTTTTGCCAGAGATAATTGGCCGGAAAACCGCTCATCAGTCCCTCAACTTCTTCGCGGGCCTGCAACAATGCGTGAGCTACCGGTTGCAAAAGAGGAGGGACTTCGGGTATGGGGCCGCGTTGCCAGACTTCGGTTTTTGGGGTGGTTGACATCGATTCGGGTTGTGGATAGATTGGGATAAAGCTGGAAAAAAATAATTATTTGATGGCGGCCAGAACGCGTTTGAACAATTCGTCGGGATTGCCGTCGTGCCACCGCCAGACGATCACCAAATCGTGTTCGGGATCGATCCAGATGATGTTGGAACCCGCGCCAATGGCCGCAAAACTGGTGGCGGGTGAAGCAGGCCAGGCCTTTTTTTCGGTATTGAGCCACCACAGATAGCCGTAATCCTGACCCGTCGGGCCGCGTTGCACCGATTCCTTGAACCAGTTCGCTGAAATAAGTTGCCTGTCCCGCCAGCGTCCATTGCGCAAAGCCAGATAGCCAAACCGGGCTTCGTCGCGGGTGCTGATCCAGAGTCCACCCCCCCAGCGGGTTCCACCACTCACGGACGACATCATTTTTCCGTCAATCGGCACCCGGGCGTTCGGATAGCCGACGTACTGCCAGGTATTGGACGCGCCGATGGGGTCCATGATTTCGTCTTTCAGCACATTCGGGAGCGGTTTTTTCCAGAGCCGAAGCATCGACAACGCCAGCCGGTTCACCCGAACGTCATTGTATTCGTAAAAAGTGCCGGGTAGTTGCAATTCGCGCGGTTTTCGTTCTCCGCGCCCGTATGCCGTTTTGCCCACAAAGTCGTGTTTTTTACCCCATAACTCGCCTTCCCATTCACTTGTTTGCCGAAGATGGTGTTCCCAGGTTACTTTGCGGTTTTGCTCCGAATCGTAGCCCCCATCCTGAATGGAATTCACCACCGGATCATGGACATTGCGGATCAAGCCGCGGTCGATGGTTAAGCCGACAATCGTGGAAAGAACGCTTTTGGCGGCACTGTAGGTGGGGTCCGGGCGATCGGTTTCGCCCCATTCTGCCACGATGTAGCCGTGCCTGAGAATGATCCCGTTGGTCGGAGCACGGTCGGAGGGAATGGGCCCCAGCAGGGTTCCGAAAATTTCTTCCTGCGTCGAGAAATCGCGGGGCATTTGCCTGGTTTCCTGCTGTTTGGCAAACGCGACGGCCTGCTGCAATACGGCGCCGTCCATACCGACCTGCTCCGGTTTCCGACGTTCCCAGGCCGTGCCGGGAGCGGGATAATAGACCGAAGTTGGAGCCGTCACTTGTTGGGCGGGACGCTGACAGGCCGATAAGACCAGAAGGACAGCAAACGAAACGGGTTTGAAGCGAATCATACGGGGTTGAGCGTGAAATCCTGAGAGCGGTGAGCTGGATTGATCAGCAAAATAAACCAATCAGAGCAAAAGAAGAAGGACGATAAATAAAGAAATGGGCCAGTTTTCACGCAAATTGGCCAATGCCCGCTGCAAAATGTTGCTGACCGACTGCGGTTTGATCGTCAGCAGTTCGGCAATTTCTTCGGGGCGCAATCCCTGAAAAAAACGCAGGTAGATCACTTCCCGCTGGCGTTCCGGCAATTGCGCCAGCAACTCGCCTACTTTGGCTCGAAAGCTTTGATCGGTTTCCTGCTGAATGTAAACCTCTTCGCTGGAAAATTCGGGCTGTAATTCATCGAACCGGCTGTCCAATTCAATGCGGTCTGGGTTGGTTTTCAGGGTTTTAAACAGCTGATTCCGAAACGATTTGAGCAAATAAAACTTCACGGAGGGCGTGTCGTTCAGCGTCCTGCGATGCAACCACAAATGCACCAGCACATCCTGTAGCGAGTCTTCCACCAATTGCACATTGGGCGTAAACTTTCGTCCGTAATGAATCAGCTTGCGGTAATACCGCCGGGTCAGCTCGGTATAGGCTTCTTCATCACCCACCCGAAAGTGTTGCCACAGAATCGAATCGTCTGTATGTGAGGAGAATTGCGCCAAAAGAACCTGCAGTTTATACCCTCAAAGATGCAAAAAAATCATTGAAGGAGATAATAAAAACGCGATAACCGTAAAATTAACATTTATCAGCAGAACTTTAATTTGATTTACGAATTCGCTGTCCAGATTAGTACATATACTGTCCGATTCTGGACAATCCCGCCGGATTTCATGCGATCAAATGCGCCAGATTTAGCCAGAATCGCCCTTCTTCCAGATTGGCAGGAGATTTGATTTGCATAATTATAACTAATCGATTCTGACCCATTAATGACTGAACCTGGTGAAGCTGCTGCCCAAGGACAATCCTGAAAACCCACCGCCCCAACCACCGCGCTGGGCCGACCGGCTGCTGGTGTGGTTTGTGGCTCCGCACCTGCTGGAAGATTTGCAGGGCGATCTTTACGAAGTATACTGCAGGCGGCTGGAGCAGGTGGGTTCGGCGCAGGCCGGGCGGGAGTATGGGCGGGCGGTTTTGCACTACCTGACGCCCTTTTTTTACAAGCGAAAACCGACAGAATATCCTCAACTTTCACCCCTTCACCCCGACATGATTCGTAATTATCTGGTGGTTGCCTGGCGCAACCTGATTCGCAGCAAATCCTTTTCGGCCATCAACATTCTGGGGCTTTCTATTGGCATGACCTGCTGCATGTTACTGCTGCTGCACATTCGGAGCGAGCTGTCGTTCGACCAACACCATCGGGATGCTGCCAATTTGTATTTGGTAAAAAGTGACGTCATTTATCCGACGGGTGCGCAGGAAGAAAACCCCCGGCAGTCGTCGCCGTATGCGGCCGCGTTGAAAGCCGAATTTCCCGAAATCGAGCAGGTTACGCGCTTGAAAACCAATTTTAGCGAAAGCAAAGTACTGCTTCAGGTGCGCGAAGACGACCACCGAGTGCAATCGTTTTACGAAACGAACGGTTATCAGGTCGATTCCACGTTTTTTGACCTCTTTACCTATCAATTTACGGAAGGTAACCCTAAAACCGCCCTGCAGGATGTTCACTCGGTGGTCTTGTCGGAAGCGGTCGCGCATAAACTGTTTGGCGAAAAACCGGCGTTGAACCGGGTCATCAAGATTAACGGACAAACCGGCAATGGCGACAACTTCCGGGTGACGGGCGTCTACCGCGACGAAAGCGCGCGTTCCCACATTGACGCGCGGTTTCTGGTGCCGATGTCGGCGGGCTGGGTTGGGAGTTTTTTGCGGGAACAATCGCAGAATTTCTATTACAACAATATGTTCCACACCTACCTGCGTCTTCGCCCGGGGAGCGACGCGCAACAGCTGAACCGGAAACTGCCCGCTTTCATCGAAAAATACGCCCGCGAAGGACTCAAAGGATCGGGTTTTGATAAGAAAATCTCGCTGTTGCCGGTTTCTGATCTGCATTTGTACGGGCAGATGCGGGAGATTATTACGCCAACCAGCAGCATGACTTACCTGTATATTCTGGCTTCCATTGCGGTTTTTACACTCCTGATTGCCTGCATCAACTTCATGAACCTGGCCACGGCGCGATCGGCGAAACGGGCCGCCGAGGTGGGTATCCGGAAAGTGATGGGAGCGGGGCGTGGGCTGCTGATCCGGCAGTTTCTGGGTGAATCGATGTTTCTATCAGCTATCGGACTGGTGCTTGCGTTCGGGCTGGTGGCCGTTCTGTTGCCGGTTTTTAACCAACTGACCGGGAAGCAACTGAACTTTCGGGAACTGATTGAACCGGCAATCATCGGCTCTTTTATTGGGCTTACGCTTCTAACCGGTTTACTGGCAGGGAGTTATCCGGCTTTTTATCTTTCCGTTTTCAATCCGGTTCAGGTACTTAAAGGCCGGTTTGTCAACAGCATTTCCGCCATTGCGCTGCGCCGGGGGCTGGTGGTCTTTCAGTTTGTAATTTCCGTCGGCCTCGTATTTGCCACGGTGGTCATTCAGCAGCAGATGCGGTTTTTGCAGAACCAGCCGTTGGGTTTTACGAAAGAGCAACAACTGGTGATTCCGCTCCGTAGCGATGAGGCCCACAAAGCGTATGCGAGTTTGCAAAGTGAAATCCGGCAAAACAATCAGGTAACGGGCGCATCAGGCACCAAATTTTACCCCGGTATCCGGAGCCCAAGCGACGTTGGTTTATACCGTCCCGACCAGAATGTTGGCCAGGCCCAGTACGTCAAAACCAACTTTGTGGGACCGGATTTTATGCATTTGATGGGTTTCCAATTGCTCCGAGGACGGATTTTTTCGCCAAAATTTCCCGGTGATACCAATTTGCGGATGGTGGTCAACGAAACCACGTTGCGCAAATTGGGCATTCCACTGGAAAAAGCCGTCGGGTATCAACTGAAATTCGGTGACAAAGGCGACGCTTCGCTGGAAATCGTGGGTGTCGTGAAAGATTTTCACTTTGAAGATCTTCATCAGCCGATTCAGCCGTACGCTTTTCTGCTGATGAACGATGCGAACAGCTACAACTACCTGATTGTTCACGTCAATACGGCGCAGGTCGACAACGTTCTGGCGTTTGTGGAGCAAAAATGGAAAGAACAGGTCCCCGACGAACCGTTCGAATATTCGTTTATCGACGAGGATTTCCAGCGGAATTACCAGACTGACGCCCGAACGTCCGCGATTGTGAGCTATTTTACCGGCATTGCCATTCTGATTTCCTGCCTCGGTTTGTTCGGCCTGGCGGCTTTTGCGGCTCAGCAGCGAACCAAGGAAATCGGGGTTCGGAAAGTGCTGGGCGCGTCGGTCGGTAGCATTGTCGGGCTGCTCTCCAAAGACTTTCTCAAATTGATCGCGATTGCCCTCCTGATTGCTTCCCCATTGGCCGGATACGCCATGAACCACTGGTTACAGGGATTTGCCTACAAGATTTCGATCGAGTGGTGGATGTTTGCATTGGCAGCATTGCTCATCATAGCCATTGCCCTGTTAACGGTTAGTTTTCAGAGCATTAAAGCCGCCTTGATCAATCCCGTGAAAAGTTTGCGAAGCGAATAATCCAAGTCGTGTTTATCCTGAAGAGCATCGCGTTCAACCCGTGATGCTCTTTTGTTTTAAAGTAAAACCGGAAGCCAATTTCCCCCGCCGTTAAAGAAGCCGGGAACACTAACTTACTAAACGGTATTTGGTTTAATGCCCGAAAAAATGTTATATTGACCAAAATCTACATTTAACCTTTAGTTTTTTAGCTTGAAATTCTCAGACTTTGGCTTCGATGACCGGTTGATGGAAGGCATCGACGCCATGAATTACGATACACCGACTCTTGTACAGGAACAAGTCATTCCGCTGATCGTGGCGGGTAAAGATCTCATCGTTTCGGCCCAGACTGGTACGGGAAAAACCGCTTCGTATCTGCTGCCCATCCTAAATAAAATTACCACGGCCGGGCCCGATGATAACATCAAGGCACTCGTCATTGTGCCAACGCGGGAACTGGCTATCCAGATTTCCCAAAACCTGGAAGGATTCTCGTACTTTACTTCCGTTAGCTCAATCGCCGTCTACGGCGGGGGCGATGGCGCTTCGTACAGCACGGAGCGGCAAGCCTTGTCGGGTGGTGCCGACATCGTGATTTGTACGCCCGGGCGCATGATCAGTCACCTGAACATGGGGTACGCCAAAATCGACAAACTCCAGTACCTGATTCTCGACGAAGCCGACCGCATGCTGGACATGGGTTTTTACGGCGACATCGTGAAAATTATTTCATTTCTCCCGACCAAACGCCAGAGTTTGCTCTTGTCGGCCACGATGCCGCCGAAAATCCGGGAGCTGGCCCGGAAAATTCTGCACGCGCCGGAGGAAATTACCCTGTCGCTGTCAAAACCGCCCGCCAAGATTGTTCAGGAGGCATTTGTGGTTTATCAAAATCAGAAAATTGCGCTGGTCAAATTCTTGCTGAAAGAGCATAATTTCCCGTCCGTACTGATCTTTTGCTCCCGAAAAGAGAATGTCAAACAACTCGCCCGCGAACTGAAACAAGCCGGTTTTGCCGCCGAAGCCATTCATTCCGACCTCGAACAGACCGAACGGGAACAGGTGTTACTGGCTTTCCGGAGTCGGAAACTGAAGATTCTGGTGGCCACCGATATTCTCTCCCGCGGTATTGATATCGACAATATCGATCTGGTGATCAACTACGACGTTCCGCATGATGGCGAAGATTACGTGCACCGGATTGGCCGCACGGCCCGTGCCGAAACCACCGGCATTGCCTACACCTTCATCAGTGAAACCGAACAACGGAAATTCTCTGCCATCGAACGGCTCATCGGCGCACCCGTCACCAAAGTCCCTTTACCCGCACATCTCGGCGAAACGATAGAATACAATCCGGGGAAAAGCGGCTCGTTCCCGCAACGAAAAAGACGACCTGGTACTCGAAAAAGTTCTTCCAAACGCCCGAAAAGCAGCGGAAAGCCGTCCTGAGGGTCCGGCGGACTTTAATCCATGTATAAATTGCACGAACAGGAACAGTCGCTTCCTGTTTTTTTATGCCTTTTTATTTCCAGCTAAAATCCGCCTTCAACACTGGATTATTTCGAGTAATAATTTTGTGATTTCATAAACGTATAAAATACATTTATTTATATATTTGCCCTCGAAGCCCGATCGTTCGTAGAAAGGCGCACGCAACCTAATAATCCTGCAATGATTTTTATTGACCATCTTGAAGCCTGGTTTGTAACCGGCAGTCAGCATTTATACGGTGAAGAAACCCTCCAACAGGTTGCGGAACATTCACGCACGATCGTGGATGCGCTGAACGAATCGTCCGGAATCCCGGTAAAGATTGTGTTCAAAACCGTTCTGACGGGCCCCGACGAAATCTACCGCTTGTGTCTGGAAGCCAACAGCGCACCCAATTGCATCGGGCTGATCACCTGGATGCATACGTTTTCACCCGCTAAAATGTGGATCAACGGCCTGAAGATTTTGCACAAACCGCTGCTGCACCTGCATACCCAGTTTAACCGCGACATTCCCTGGGAAAACATCGACATGGACTTCATGAACCTCAATCAATCGGCGCACGGCGACCGGGAATTCGGGTTTATCAACTCCCGTTTGCGGCTGGAACGCAAAGTCGTTGTCGGACACTGGGAAGACCCGGAAGTCCACGAACGGCTGAACGTCTGGGCACGTGTAGCTGCGGGCTGGCATGATTTACAGGGTGCCCGGTTTGCCCGCTTTGGTGACAACATGCGGGAAGTTGCCGTTACGGAAGGGGATAAAGTGGAAGCCCAGATTAAGTTCGGTTATTCCGTTTACGGCTATGGCATTGGGGATCTGGTGGCGTATGTCAGCCAGGTAAGTGATCAGGAAATCAATACGTTAGTGTCTGAATATGAACAGCGATATCAAATCGTTGCCGAATTGCGAAGCGCCGGACTCCGCCATGAATCGCTCCGGGGTGCCGCAAAAATTGAAATCGGGTTACGCGGTTTTCTGGAAGATCACAAAATCAAAGGATTTACCGATACGTTCGAAGACCTGCACGGCCTGAACCAGCTTCCCGGAATTGCCGTACAACGACTGATGGCCGACGGCTACAGTTTCGGGGGCGAAGGCGACTGGAAAACCGCAGCGTTGGGCCGGGCCATCAAAGTGATGGGCGTGGGACTTCCGGGCGGTAGTTCGTTCATGGAAGACTATACCTATCACCTTTCGCCGAACGGTTCACGGGTTTTAGGAGCCCACATGCTCGAAATCGACGAGTCGATTGCCGACGGAAAACCGTCCTGCGAAATTCATCCCCTGTCGATCGGCGGCAAATCGGACCCGGTTCGGCTGGTTTTCAACGTCGCACCCGGCCCCGCCATCAATGCCTCGGTGGTGGATATGGGAAACCGCTTTCGGCTGTTAGTCAACGAAGTAGACGTGGTGCCGACGGAAAAACCGCTGCCCAAACTGCCCGTTGCCCGCGTGTTGTGGGACGCCAAACCCAACCTGAAAACGGCGGCTGCCGCCTGGATTCTGGCCGGTGGTGCCCACCACACGGTTTTCAGCAAAGCGATTACGTCCGAATACATGGAAGATTTTGCCGAAATGGCGGGCGTCGAATACGTCCTGATCAACGAAGAAACCCGGATTCACGCATTCAAACAGGAACTGCGCTGGAACGAAGCCTACTATAAGAATTATTGATGATGATCGATGCATGATGGAGTGCTGACTCAAGGCGCTCCCATTCATGCAGCGTTCATCATTCATCACTCCTAATTCCCAAAACCATGTTTGTAATTGGTGTAGATTTTGGAACGGATTCGGTACGGGCAGTTTTGGTCGATGCCCGGACGGGTGAGGAAGTGGCTTCGGGGGTTCACGAATACCCGAGGTGGAAAACCGGGGCCTATTGCAATCCCGCCCGCTCGCAGTTTCGGCAGCATCCGCTCGATTACCTGGAAGGACTGGAAAAATCGATTCGGGAAACCCTGAGTCAGGTTTCGCCCGAAATGATTGCCGGCATCAAAGGGATTTCAGTCGATACGACGGGTTCCACGCCCGGGCCGGTCGACGAAAACGGAACGCCATTGGCGCTGCTTCCCGAGTTTGCCGACAACCCGAACGGCATGTTTATTCTCTGGAAAGATCATACGGGCAATCGGGAAGCGGAGGAAATCAACCAACTGGCGCACCGCTGGGATACGGATTTTACGAAATACGTCGGCGGTATTTATTCCTCGGAATGGTTTTGGGCCAAAATTCTGCGGACACTGCGCGTGGATGAAGCCGTTCGAAAATCGGCTTTTTCGTGGATCGAACACTGCGACTGGATTTCGGCGGTTTTGACCGGAAACACCAATCCGCTGACCTTGAAACGCAGCCGGACGGCGGCTGGTCATAAGGCCCTCTGGCACGAAGAATTTCAGGGCCTGCCTTCGCAAGAATTTTTGACTGCCCTCGACCCGCTGCTCGCCGGTTTGCGCAATCGCCTGTTTGCTCAGACGTACACTTCCGATGAACCGATGGGCACGATTTCGGCAGAATGGGCCGAAAAACTCGGTGTTCCAGCCGATGTCGTCATCGGTGTGGGGAGTTTCGACGCCCACATGGGAGCCGTTGGGGCCAATATCGAGCCGTATGCGCTGGTGAAAGTCATCGGGACCTCCACCTGCGACATGCTCATGGCACCATCCGAGGACGTGGGCCATTTGCTGATTCGCGGGATTTGCGGTCAGGTCGACGGCTCCATTGTGCCGGGGATGCTCGGCATGGAAGCGGGCCAATCCGCCTTTGGCGATCTCTACGCCTGGTTTGGTCGACTCATTTTGGAACCGATTGCCGGTTTATTGAACCAACAGGGGAAGGCCGATGAAATTGCTGCCTTACAAACCGCCCTGATTCCTTACTTATCCGAGCAGGCGAGTCAATTGCCGGTGAGCGAAACGGATGTCATTGCTATCGACTGGCTGAACGGTCGTCGGACGCCCGATGCCAATCACACGTTGAAAGGGGCAATTTCCGGTTTAAACCTCGGCAGCAGTTCCGCTCACGTTTTCAAGGCACTGGTGGAAGCAACGGCTTATGGCGCGCGTCGGATCGCTGAGCGGTTTGTGGAGGAAGGCGTTCCCATTCGTCAGGTGATTGCCATCGGGGGTGTCGCGCGGAAATCAGCGTTCGTGATGCAGACCTTGGCCGATGTCATGAATGTACCGATCAACGTGGCCGAATCCGACCAGTGTTGTGCGCGGGGAGCCGCCGTTTGTGCCGCCGTTGCCGCCGGTATTTACCCGACTTTTGCCGAAGCGCAACGGGCCATGGCCTCCGCTTTCGATGCGGTTTTTACCCCTCGCCCCGAACGAGCGAAAGTATACGATGTTCTCTATCAGCGATACCTAAGCCTGGGCGATTTTATCGAAAAAAATACTTGATAATCAATTTAATATGAGTAATTACCAGGCCTTGAAAGAACAGGTGTACGAAGCCAATATGGAAATTCCGCGGCAGAAGCTGGCAATTTATACGTTTGGCAACGTCAGTGGGATTGACCGGCAAGCGGGTGTCGTCGGCATCAAGCCGAGCGGTATTCCTTATGATGAATTAAAACCGGCGGATATTGTCATTGTCGATCTGGAAAACCGGGTGGTCGAAGGGACGATGCGCCCTTCGTCGGATACCAAAACCCACACCTTGCTGTATCGGCATTTTGAACATATTGGCGGCATTTGCCATACGCATTCGACCTATGCCGTCGCCTGGGCACAGGCCATGCGCGAAATTCCGAACCTGGGCACGACCCACGCCGACCATCTGGTGGCATCCATTCCGGTGACGGAGGTGATGACCGATGCCATGATTCAGGGCGATTACGAACATGAAACCGGGAATCAAATTCTGGATGTGTTTAAAAATCAAAACCTTTCAGCGGAGGAAGTTGAAATGGTTTTGGTCGCTTGTCACGGGCCGTTTGCCTGGGGGAAAAATCCGGCCAAGGCGGTTTACAACGCCACGGTTTTGGAAGAACTAGCTAAAATGGCGTACCTCACCCTGACAATCAATCCCGGTACACCGACCATCAAACAAAGCCTGATCGATAAGCATTATTTCCGGAAACACGGCAAAGACGCTTACTACGGACAAGATTATTAACAAACCTAGTCAGGGCCGTTAGCCGTATCGACGGCCCGGCGATGACTGGGTTATTCCTAAACCTTCCTAACTCGTATGACGCTCGGACTTGAATCGATCGACTACCTAATCTTCCTGGTCTATTTTGTAATCGTGGCCGTCTACGGCTATTGGGTTTACACGCACAAGGGCAAGCAAACCGCCGACTCGAAGGACTTCTTTCTGGCCGAAGGTTCGCTGACGTGGTGGGCCATCGGCGCGTCGATCATTGCGTCCAACATCTCGGCGGAGCAGTTTATCGGCATGAGCGGGCAGGCGTTTCAGCTCGGTCTGGCGATTTCGGTATACGAACTGGTGGGCGGTTTTTCACTCATCATCATCGCAATTTACTTCCTGCCGATGTACATCAAGAACCGGATTTACACCATGCCGCAGTTTCTGCAAAACCGCTACGACGGACGGCTGGCGACGATCATGGCGGTTTTCTGGCTTTTTCTGTATATTCTCGTCAACCTGACGTCCATTATTTACCTGGGTGCGTTGAGTCTGGAAAAAATGACTGGTTTTGGATTTATGAGCTGCGCGGTTTTCCTGACGGTTTTTGCGGTTTTCATTACGTTGGGTGGAATGAAAGTAATCGGGTATACGGATGTCATTCAGGTCGTTTGTCTGGTCGTTGGCGGTTTGGCCACAACGTATTTAGCCCTCGATTTGCTGTCCGATAAAGTCGGAACCGGAGCGGGTGTTTTTGAAGGCCTGGGCCTGATTCGTGAGAAAGCCGATAGTCATTTGCACATGATTTTCAGCAAGGGACAATACCAGGTGTATGACGGGAAAGGCGGTTTTACGGACGCCTATAGCCAGTTACCCGGTTTTATGATGTTTGTGATCGGCGGGCAGTGGATCGTGAATTTCAATTATTTTGGCTGCAATCAATACATTACCCAGCGTGCGCTCGGGGCCAATTTGAGCACGGCCCGCAATGGTTTGCTGTTTGCCTCGTTCCTGAAAATCATGATGCCATTTATTGTCGTATTGCCCGGACTGGCGGCTTATGTCCTGTTTCAGGAAAATGCCGATCCGGCCATTGTTCGGGGGATTACGGAAGGGGGCGTAATTAAGCCCGACAATTCGTACCCGGTTTTGCTCAATCTGCTGCCGTCGGGTTTGAAAGGCATGGCGTTTGCCGCGCTGACGGCGGCCATTGTGGCCTCGCTGGCCGGAAAAGCCAACAGCATTTCGACCATTTACATGCTCGACATCCACCAGAAATTCTTCAACAAAAACCTGACCGAAAAACAAACCGTCTGGCGCGGTCGGGTTGCCATCGTGGTTTCATTCGTCATTGCACTGGCGATCAGTCCATTCCTGAAAAATCTGGGACAAGGGTTTGAGTATATTCAGGAATACACCGGTTTTATCTCGCCGGGTATTCTTGCCATTTTCCTGCTCGGTTTTTTCTGGAAAAAAGCCACCTCGAATGGGGCGCTGGCGGCCGCGTTGCTGAGTATTCCGCTTTCGACTTTTCTGAAATTCAACGCGCCGGACATTCCCTTCCTCAACCGCATGGGGCTGGTTTTCTGGGCGTGCGTCATTTTGCAAGTGGTGATCAGTCTGGCCGAATCCAAAGGGAACGATTCGCCGAAAGCGTTCGCGGTGGAAGCCAACTGGTTCCGGGTTTCAAAACCGTTCCTGATTGGTGCAGTCATCATTACCTGCCTCGTTTTATTGGTATTTTCGGTATTTTATTAACGTACCCACGGACTTTAGTCCGTGATTTTTTAATTTGAAGTCATCTATCAATTGAGAATTTCACGGACTAAAGTCCGTGGGTACGTAAAATGGAAATTGTATACGATCAGCACGAAAAACATTTCGTGGCCCTGGACTGCATTATTTTTGGATTTGACCAGCAGGAACTTCAACTGTTGCTGATTAAACGGGGATTTGAACCTGAAAAAGGCAATTGGTCGCTCATGGGCGGTTTTCTGAAGAACGACGAAAGCGTCGATGAAGGCGCCGAACGGATTCTGGAAACGTTGACCGGTTTGACTGGGGTATACATGGAACAATTGTATGCCTACGGCGAAGTTCGTCGCGATCCGGTGGCCCGCACGCTGTCGATTGCTTACTACGCCCTCATTCGTACCGATCAGTACAACAAGGAGCTTGCCGATTCGCACAATGCGAAGTGGTTTCCGGTTTCGCAAAAACCGGACCTGATTTTCGATCACAACGACATGGTGGAGAAAGCGCTGGTGCGACTCCGGCGCCGGGCGCGAACGCAACCGATTGGGTTTGAGCTGTTACCCGAAAAATTCACGATTCCCCAGCTCCGCAGCCTGTACGAAGCGATCAACAACCAGCCGCTCGACCACCGCAATTTCAGCAAGCGGCTCAATTCGATGGAATGGTTGGTGAAACTCAACGAAAAAGACAAAACCTCCTCCCGAAAAGGTGCTTTCTACTACCAGTTCGATCCAAATATCTACCAGAAACTGGTGCAGGAGGGAAGTAGTTTTGATTTGAAATGAAAGCGGTTTTCGCTGGGCCGACGTTTCGGAGGCTGACGCATACTAATAAAAACGTTGGCAAGAATGCATCAGCCACCGAAACGTCGGCCCAGCGAAAACCGTACACTGAAAACCACTAACATTTTTGTACCTTTCTGCCTAAACCTTCGACCCATGGATCAGCGCATTATCAACCTATTCGACGAGTACACACACGTTCCGCTGAAGCGGGATGTTTTTCTGCAACGACTGGCCAAACTGACGGGCAGCATGACTGCGGCCCTGGCGGTTTTATCGACGCTGGAACTGAATTATGCGCACGCGCAAACGGTTGCCAGTCAGGACGATCGGATTCTGACCGAACGGGTGACATACCCGGGTTCCGACACCACCATGAAAGGCTATCTGGCGCGTCCGAAAGCAAATGGAAAGTACGGATCGGTGGTGGTGATTCACGAAAACCGGGGTCTGAATCCGCACATTGAGGACGTTACCCGACGACTGGCCCTCGCCGGATTTCTGGCGATGGCCCCCGATGCGTTATCGGCCGCCGGAGGAACGCCGACCGACGAAACCCAAATGCGGGAACTGTTCGGAAAACTGGACGCGGAAAAAACGAAGCAGAATTTTCTGAAAGGGCTGGATTACCTCAAAAGTCGCCCCGACAGTAACGGCAAGCTCGGTTGTGTCGGTTTTTGCTGGGGTGGAGCGATGGCGAATCAATTAGCCGTTAATTATCCGGATCTGAAAGCGGCTGTTCCGTTTTACGGTCGCCAGCCCGAAGCTGCGGATGTGCCGAAAATCAAAGCCGCGATGTTGTTACACTACGGCGGCATGGATGAGCGGATTAACGCCGGGATTCCGGCTTACGAAGAAGCCCTCAAAAAAGCGAATGTGCCGTATAAACTGTACGTCTACGAAGGAGCACAACACGCCTTCCACAACGACACCGCCGGTCCGCGCTACAACGAAGCCGCAGCCAAACTAGCCTGGGACCGCACGATTGCGTTGTTCAAGGAGAAACTGGCGTGAAAAAGAGAATGAAGAATGTAAAATGATGAACGCCAAATGTTAAAGTGAAAGCTAAACTCTCAACTCACTTTAACATTTGGCGTTCATTATTTTACATTCTTCATTCTCACTTACATCCGCAGCGCTTTCAATTCCCGCACAGCGAAATCGGCGGCTCGGGCGGAGAGGGCCATGTAGGTCAGCGAGGGGTTGACGCAGGCCGAGGAGGTCATGCAGGCACCGTCGGTAACGAACACGTTTTTGACCGCGTGAATCTGGTTGTTGCCGTTGAGCACCGACGTTTTCGGGTCTCGGCCCATGCGGGCGGTTCCCATTTCGTGAACGGCCTGACCCAGAACCGAGCCCTGATCGTAGGGTTTTACATTGATCAAACCGGCTTTTTCGAGCATTTCCTGCGCGTCGTTGATCATATCGACCCGCATTTTCTTCTCATTTTCGCCAATTTCGGCATCAAAGGCCAGCATCGGCATGCCCCATTTATCCGGTTTGCTTTTGTCGAGATACATGCGGTTTTTGAATTCGGGCAACTGCTCGCCAAAACCGGTTAGCCCCATGTTCCAAAGCCCCGGTTTAGTCAGTTCCTCTTTCAGTGAAGGTCCAAAAGACAGTTCGGCTACGTGATGCTGCCAGCCCTGCCGACCCCCTCCGCCCTGGTACCCAAAACCGCGTAAATAATCCCGCTTGTCGGCTCCGATGTTGCGGTAGCGGGGAATGTAAATACCGTTTGCCCGACGCCCGTAGTAATACCGGTCCTGCCCGCCTTCCCATTGGCCCGTTGCGCCAATCCGGAAATGGTGGTCCATCAGGTTGTGCCCCAACTGACCCGAATCGTTGCCCATGCCGTTTGGAAACCGGTCGGACACGGAGTTCATGAGCAGGGCCGTGGAAGCCATCGCACTGGCGCACACAAAAATGAGTTTGGCAAAATACTCCCGGTTTTCCAGCGTCTCCGCGTCTTTGATCCGAACGCCCGATGCCCGCTGTTTTTTGGAATCGTACATGATTTCCGTCACCACGGAATGGGGGCGGAGGGTCAGCCGACCGGTTTTAACGGCGGGCGGCAATGTACAGGATTGCGTGCTGAAATACCCTCCATACGGGCATCCCCGAATGCACTGATTCCGATACTGGCAAGCTGTGCGACCCGTTTCGACATGCACTTTCTGTGCTTCCGATAAATTGGCAGTCCGACCGATGGTCATAATGCGGCCCGGAAAATTTTTCTCAATCCGCTTGCGCACTTCTTTTTCCACCAGGTACATATCCATCGGTGGCAGAAATTCGCTGTCGGGAAGCTGCGGTAAGCCGAGTTTTTCGCCCGAAATCCCCGCAATTTTTTCGACGTACGAATACCAGGGTGCGATGTCTTTGTAGCGGATGGGCCAGTCAACACCGATGCCTTCTTTCGCATTGGCTTCGAAATCAATATCGCTAAATCGGTACGACTGCCGGCCCCACATGATGGATTTTCCGCCCACTATCGACGGACGCAGCCACCGAAACGGTTTGTCCTGTCGGTAGGAAGTCTCCTGTCCGGGCATCCAGTAGGTCGGAACGGTTAAGGCTGATCCCAACGGAGTTTGCGAATATTTGGGAGCCAGGTCGCCCAGCCGGACGTTTTCAGGCATTTCCCAGGGCGCTTTCAGGGCTTCGGTGTAACCCGTCACGTGCTCCAGCGGACGCCCCCGCTCCAGCATCAATACCCGTAATCCTTTTTCCGTCAGCTCTTTAGCCGCCCATCCGCCACTTACCCCCGATCCGATCACGATGGCATCGTAGGTCATGTCTTTTACGGCGTCGATATTCAGATTCATAATTTTTTCCGTTCGAATTAATAGAGGTTCGTTTTTATGTCAATAAAACCGGTTTCCGGTCCATCGTTTAGATTTGTAATTAACCCATTGATCGGCAATCCATTGAGTAAGACAAAAGACGATAAACCAGAACCTTTAAACGATTAAATCGCCCAAACTTTCTGCCCCGGTTTTAACGGAATATCGCCCTGGAAACGGCCGGGGATGGGGAGATATTCCGCCACTTTGGTGGCTCCGAGTTCCGAGGTGAAGAAGCCCACAATTGTTAGTTCGCGTATGTTCTGGAAAAATTGCTTTTCCCGCTGAGTCAATTGTCGAACAATCTCCGTCTGTTGCGTGGGGTCTAATTCCGAAAATGCTTTTCCATAAGCTGTCCGGCTGAAGGCGTCGGTTTGCTGCAATCCTTTCTGAAACGTTTCCTGCTGGGCCGGAACCGTGCAATGTCCGATGACATACTCAATGAACCGATCGACACCGGCGGCTTTGGCACCGGGCGTGTCGGTGGCCGGAAGAATGACTTCAGCCAGGTCAGCGATCATTTTTTGCTGATCGGCCGCAAAAACCAGCGGAACTCCCGCACTTGTTTCACCCCGCAAAGCCGCCTGCACCGGCAGCGAAAGGGTGGTACCAACCAGCAGGGCGAGCCGTTGCAACGCTTCCCGACGGGGAATAAATGAAGTGGACATCGATAGGATCGGTTTTATAAATAGTTGGTAAAAAGCAAGATGAAGGTTTAATCGGTAAAGCAATTAGGGAGTACGGTTTACTCATGCAGGAAATGCGTAAAAAAAATGAGAAAAAAGATGTCAGAGGTGAGTATTTGTTGATTGGCTTTGGGATAATAGCGTAGGATACAGGCAAGATGGATTCGGATTTTTTATGGATGACAGAAATACAGTTTTTCAGTGGTTGTTGGAAAATCCCCGGTTTGTAGCCTGGGCGGTGGGTGATGCACCCGATCAGGATGACTATTGGCAGAATTGGCAACAGGAAAACCCGTCACGGCCGGAAATTCTGGAACACGCCCGCCAAACGATCAAAACCATTGAAGGAAATCCGGTTAATCTCCCGGACGATCAGGTAACCGCTAAAATCCGGCAGGCATTGGCGGAGGCCCGGCGACAGGAAAAACGGCTTGAGTCCTTTAAAACCATTCATCCATTTGGACGAAGCTGGTGGAATCTGGCCGCTTCCATTGCGCTCCTGATGGGCTTAAGCTGGTCATTTTATAGCTTGTTCAATGAAAAAACCGCAACGGAAAAACCGGCTCAGCCTACTACTCTGCCCAAAGAAATCAGCGCGTTGGATAGGGTAGTGAATAACAGTTCAGCTCCGAAACACGTCCTGTTGCCGGATGGCAGCTCGGTCGTTCTGCGAAAAAACAGTCAGCTCCATTACGCAAAAGTATTTACTGGCGATAAACGCGAAGTTTATCTGTCGGGCGAAGCGTTTTTTGAAGTCTCCAAAAATCCCCAAAAACCGTTCTTTGTTATCGCGAATGGGTTGATTACCAAAGTGTTGGGTACCAGTTTTAGCGTAAAAGCGTATGGCAGTGAGGGACGGGTGATTGTGGTTGTCAAAACCGGCAAGGTATCCGTGTTTGCGCAGAACGACCGACAGGCCGAAACGTTGCGCAGTAACCGCGAACTGGCCGGCATGGTCCTGATGCCAAATCAGCAGGCAACGTTCGAACGGAACGAAACCCGCCTGGTGAAAACGCAGGTCGGCACGCCGGTTTTGCTGGATATGCCGATCGAAAACCAGCAATTCGATTACAATGCCACCCCGGTTTCGAAGGTGTTCGCCAATCTGGAAAAGGCATATGGCGTTGATATTGTTTTTGACGAAGACATAATGGCGCGGTGCAGCATCACGGCCACACTCGGCGATGAGCCATTATTGAAAAAAATGCAATGGATCTGTACAATTCTGGAAGCCACCTATGAGGTTCGTGGACAACAGATTTTTATAACCGGCAAAGCTTGCTAGTTTCTCCGTTTACGGGTTTCAGTTTACGGTTGCTGATGCATGACTAAGGAGTGCATTGATTCTGACTGAAAATCATATTGCTGTAAACCGAATACCGTAAACCGAAAACAGAATACCGAAAACCTATTCCTAACCCTTAACTTTTAACCCCTGCCAATCTCTATGCGATAACTCCGAAGTACAAAAAAAGGTGAACGATGTTCCAGCATCATTCACCCGAATTACAGTCCCGCTGCAGTTGACGTTCAAACAACTTATCCTGAAGAGGATACGGGAGAGATTTTGCCAATTTTTCACAACCAGCAAAACGGTCAAAAGTATGAAAAAATACGTACCCTCGCATGAAGCCCTGCGAATAATTATGAGAATCAGCCTCCTACAACTTGCCGTCATGGTGGCGTTTACGGATCTCGCGGTGGCCTATCACGGCCACGCGCAGGACGTACTCAGTCGCCGGATTTCGGTCCAGATTCAGGATCAGAAAATCGGGACAGTGCTCGAAAAAATCAGTAAGTTATCGGACGTGCGGTTTATGTACAGCCCGGAGCTGATTCAGTCGGAGCGGACGGTTTCGTTAGTGGCTAAAAACCGAAAACTCGAATTGATTCTCAGTGAATTACTGACTCCTTTAAAAATAAGTTACGAGATCGCCGGAAACCAGATTTTGCTGAAGCGAATGATTACTACCGGACAACGAGTGGAGGGACCAGATATCACCGTCGAGACCACCGTTCTGGCGTATAACGTGACCGGGAGGGTCATCGACAACGTTGGGGGCGTTATTGCCGGAGCAACGGTTTTGCTGAAAGGAAGCACCAACACCGGCACAGCGACGGATGGCAACGGGCGATTTACGCTGAACGTTCCCGACGGCAATCACACGCTCGTGATTTCGTCCATCGGCTTTATTTCCAGAGAAGTGGCCATCAGCAACCAAACCTCGTCACTTGAAATCAGTCTTCAGGCCGACATTAAATCCCTGAATGAAGTGGTCGTGGTAGGCTACGGAACGCAGAAAAAGAGCGATGTGACCGGTTCGCTGGCGTCGATTGCCGTCGATGATTTTAAGGAACAGCCCGTTACGCGCCTGGATCAGATTCTTCAAGGCCGGGTTGCGGGAGTACAGGTGACCAATGCTTCCGGTTCGCCGGGGGGGGATGTTCGGATCCGCATCCGGGGCGCCAACTCGATCAACGGTGATAACAGCCCATTGTATGTGGTGGACGGTTTTGTGGGCGCTGATTTCAACAACATCAACCCGGACGATATTGCCTCTCTGGAGGTGTTGAAAGACGCGTCGGCTACGGCGATTTACGGAAGCCGGGGCGCCAACGGAGTGATCATCATCACGACCAAAACCGGGAAGAAAGGAAGCATGCAGGTGAACTTCGGCACCCGGTTTTCGTCCTCGCAGGTGCTGAAGAAAATGGATATGCTGAATGCGGTCGATTACGCCGAGGTGGTGAATGCGCGGGCTGCCGTGGGTAACTCAAACCCGGTTTTTACGCAGGCTCAGATCGACGGGTTTCGGCAAAATGGCGGTACCGACTGGCAAAATGAAGTGTTGCGCAAAGCCGGAGGGCAGGAATATCAGTTGGGGATTTCGGGCGGAAACGACAAAACGACGTACCTGATTTCGTCCAATTACCTGAATCAGAACGGGATTGTAAATAATTCGGATTTTAAACGATATACCATCCGTTCGAACATTGCGTCGCAGGTTTCCGATAAGTTTTCGGTTCGGCTGAATTTTCTGGGTACCCGTCGCGAAAACCACAATACCAGTGGTACCGGATCGCGGGGTGGTGCGCTGGGACAGGCATTTGCGTGGTCACCGACTACGCCGATTCGCGACGCGAAAGGGCAATATACCTACCGTGATCCGGTTGGCTCGATCTTCGAAAACCCCGTTGCGCTCACGACCGACGCCGATAACCGGACAAACCGGACCAGCGTAAACCTCGTCGGTGGCCTGCGGTATGAATTTATTCCGGGACTTTCGCTGGATGTGCAATACGGTGTCAACTACATCAACCAGCAGGACAAAACGTTTTCCGGACCGATCATTTCCAGTATGTTGCCACGGGCGGGCCGCAGTTCGGGCGAGCAAATTACGTTGCAAAGTACGAATGCGCTGAATTACAAGCGGTTATTTAATAAAATTCACAGCCTGGAAATTACCGGCGTTTTTGAAACCCAGAAGCAAACCGGGGAGTCGTTTTACGCCAATGCGACCAACCTGACGTATCCGGCACAATCGTACAACAACCTCGCCCTGGCCGCGTCCAATCTGATTGGTTCGGGCTATTCGCGCTGGAGTTTGATGTCGTATCTGGGCCGGGTCAACTACGCATTGAAGGACCGGTATCTGCTGTCGGCCACGGTTCGGCGCGACGGTTCGTCCAAATTCCAGGGCGACAACAAGTTCAGTGTTTTTCCATCGGTGGCGCTGGGCTGGCGGCTGACGGAGGAGAATTTCATGAAAAGCCAGCGGATTTTCAGCAATCTGAAGTTGCGCGGAAGCTGGGGGTTGACGGGTAATCAGGCCATTAATCCGTACGGAACGCTTTCGACTTACATCACGAACGTCGATGATGCGGGCGTAGCCTTTACATCCGGTTATTTTACCAACGGCATAACGAACGGGATCATTCTGGGAAATCCGGGCAATCCGAACCTGAAATGGGAAACCACTGAGCAGCTTAACCTCGGAACGGACATGGAATTTCTGAATGGCAAAATTTCGCTTTCGGCCGATTATTTCGTGAAAAACACCCGCGATTTGCTGTTGAGCCAACCCCTGCCAGCATACATTGGGGGCAACAGCATTCTGCGAAACGTGGGTGAAGTGCAAAATAAAGGCTGGGAAATTGCAGTGGAAGCGACGCCGGTGACCGGGAAAAACTTTAGTTGGAATACGTCAGTCAATGTCGCGCTGGTCAATAATAAAGTGGTTCGGCTCGGTTCGGCGAAGGACACCATTTTTGCGGCAACGGAATTTGTGCTGATTCCCGGGCAAACGATGGCGGCTTTCTGGGGGCTGAATTACCTCGGAACCTGGAAACCGGGGGAAGCCGATCAGGCCGCCCGCTACGGCAATAAACCGGGCGATGCGCACTACCAGGATCTGAACAACGACGGCGTAATTGGTCCGAAGGATTACCAGATTATCGGAAACGGAATGCCGAAAACGACGCTGGGATGGAATAATACATTCAACTACAAAGGATTATCGCTGAATATTTTCTTCCAGGGTGTGTTTGGGTTTGACAAATTGAACTACACCTATGCCGCCGGAATCGTGGGAAGTACCGATGTTCGTCAGCCGACCTATGCTGCCATTAAAGACCGCTACATTCCGGGTGTGAATGAAACTTCGGACATTCCGGCGTTCAGCAATGCGAAGGAAAATTACCTGACCCAGACGAGCCGGTTTCTGGAAAAAGGCGATTTCGTTCGGCTGAAAAACATCAGTCTGGCGTATTCGATTCCGAAATCGCTGCTCAAAAACATCGGAACGGTTCGGGTATTTGTAAGTGGTACCAATCTGCTGACATTCACGAAATACAAGGGCATCGATCCGGAATCGACTTCCAACTCAGTGGGTGATGTGGTGCAGAACATCGACCACGGTTCCTACCCGAACGCCAAGACGATTACGGCCGGTTTAAATGTGACCTTTTAATCCATTATCGATACGATCATGAAAAAATTGACTATACTATTTCTCGTTGCCGTGCTGACGGGCTGCTCCAATTTTCTGGAAGAGGAACCGAAAGGGCAGGTAGTTGGAACCAACGCCATTGCCGATGTGGCTGGTTTGGAATCGGCACTAACCGGCACCTACAAAGGCTTGCTGCGCACCTGGGCGCGCGGTTTTCTAACCTCGGCCATTCAGGCATACGTCATGGGTGGCGATGATGTTTCGACCATTGCGGGGGGTAACAAGTGGGATTTTCGCGAGTTCGATCAGTTCGATGTAACGCCGGCTAATCCGCGGATGGTCCAGATCTGGAGTGGAACCTACAAAACCATTCAAGGGGCCAACAACATCATCGAGAATTACAAAACCGTAACCGGCGATAAGGCTACCATTGATGCCATTGTGGGCGAGGCTTATTTCCTGCGGGCATTAAGTTATTACTGGCTGGTTCGGGGTTACGGCAATATTCCGTTGATCACGACGGCGCAATTCTCTAATGATCAGCTTAGTATCCAGAAAAGTCCTCCGGCGGAGGTGTATAAACTGATTGAAGCCGATTTGCTGGAAGCCGAAAAACTGGTTCCAAATACCAAACGCGCGCCGGGTCGTCCGAACAAAGGGTCAGTGAAAGCGATGATGGCGGATGTGTACCTCACCGAAGCAGGCTGGCCCCTGAAGGTAACGGCTAATTATGCCAAAGCGGCCGCGAAAGCGAAGGAAGTAATCGACGGAAAGGCCACTTACGGTTTTGATCTGGTGCCGGATCTGGCCACGTTGTGGTCGGGAACGGCCTCGGCGGTCGGGACGAAAGAGGAAGTGTTTGCCTTCCAGACCTCAGCTAATTTCGGTGGTTCCACGAATTCGTTCTACGGCTTGCCCGCAACGCCCGGCGACGAAAACGGCTGGGACGATTATTTGGCCGAGATCAATTTCTTCAACCGGTTTCCCGCCGGTAAACGCAAGGATGTTACCTTTCATACGGTGTTTACGAAACCCGACGGCACGAAAATTACGTGGCAGAATAGCCTGTCGAAGCATCCGTATTACGCCAAATTCCGGCTGGCCGATAATACCCAGTTCTCGTCGTCGCAACCGGTTCACATGATTCGCTATGCTCACGTTCTGCTGGTGTATGCCGAAGCTCAGGCCCGCGCCGACGGAACGCCGAACGCGCAGGCATATGAAGCCGTCAATGCCATTCGCACGCGTGCGGGCTTACCGGTTCTGGCGGCTGGAATGACGGGTGCAAATTTTGCCAACGCCGTGGTGGACGAACGTGCCTGGGAATTTGCCGGTGAGTGGACCCGCTGGTTCGATCTGATCCGGCTGGAAAAAGTGGAAGAAGCCAACGCTACCAAAGCCCCCGATGACCTGAAACCGACCGGTGCCATTTCCAAAACCGATTACTGGTATCCAATCCCCATCGGCGACGCGAATATCAATTCGAATTTATAAGCCTGATGGGAACGCGGATTCAACGGCTTGAACCGATCAAAACGGATTTAATCTGTGTTAATCCGTTGAATCCGCGTTCCTATCAAACTACATCCACAATCTGATCAAACGCCAGCCAACTGCGGCCTTCGCCTTTGCCTAGCAGGGCTTTCCGGCCAATCCAGAGTACCGGTTTTCCGTCCGTCGTTCGGGTGAGTTGGTACGTTCGGGTGACACTTTTGCCCGTTTGCGGCACTTCCTCTTCATGCACGAAATAGGGCGCGGGTTCGTCGAGAATTCTGCCTTTGAACGAAGCGGCCAGGTCGGGCATGCGGGCGCGCTGCAACCGGATGTCGCGGTTACTGCCCGGCAGTTGCGCCGGAAGAAACGGAATCCAGTTATAAGGAACGCTGGTCCCCAGCATATACCGGATTTTCGCTTCGGTAGGCTGAAGCTCCGGTTCCGGCGGCCGGGTTGCATTTTCGGCCGCCAGCGCGGATTCGTACCCATTGACGCCCCGACCCAGCGATGACGGCACGATGGATTCGATTCCCCAGACCATGTTGGACATTTCGTCGCGGATAAAATTCACTTTCTCGAGCGGCTGGCTTTCGAGGGTTTTGCCCAACGCGGGCGGTAAAAACGAAGCGGTGTTGGCGGTTTGGGCGTTGGTGCTGAGTGAAAAGAAGCTCCAGCGCGTCCAGTCGTCGTCGATGCCGGAACCCGCCGGTTTCACAAAAGTCCGCTGGCCGAACACGTCGGTAATGACCAGTCCCCGGATTTCACAGAGGGAACCGGTTTTCCGTTCGTAAGGAAAGACGCACCAATCGTTGCCGTACAACAGCATGAACTCGGTCATAATCAGCTTGATGAGGTCGGTCGTGTTGGCGTCTATATTGGAGAATTCAATACGTTCGTTTTCCATTTGCCAGAATCGGGGCTGCGGCATGCCGTTGAACGAAACCGGTGTCGGAATAAACGAAAGACATTCTTCCAGCGGTTTTTCGGGTTCCGAAACCGCTCCTTCGAGTTTGCCGGTTGCATCCACATCGAACGAGTACCAATCCAGGTGGCCCGAGTCATACTGATCGGCGCGCAGGACGGTTTGGGTGCCGTCGGCATCTTCCGCTGCGCAGGCAAACTGGTATTCCAGGTGTGTTCCCGACCACGCATTGTCGGCTTGTGAGGTCGGCTGCGTCGCGAATGCTCCGGCCCATTGAACGAGTTCTGACGCGGTTGTTTTCAGTTTCGTCCGGTCTGAATCGGCGATCTGGGGAAGGGCGTCCACCCAGGTTGCGTGCGAACCGTCGGCGATGGCTTTTAACAGCAAAACCCCGTTGATGACTTTTCCGGCCACCGCGCCCCGCGTCTGATCCGTGTCTTTGTCGTAAACCGGATTGGGCGCGCTGGTGTCGATGGCGTATTGAGCAAGGTAGTTGTCTTTATACGGAAGCGCATTGATCCGCAACAGCTTTTCAAAATACCGCCCGATGCGTACCTGGCGGCCCAAATCGTCCGGCCAGAATTCTCGTTCCACCCGGGCTTCGAGCGGAATATCCATCTCGAATTTCTGGGCAGACTGGTTGCCAACGGCGTAACGGTTCAGGTAGGTCTGGTACGTCAGCATGCGGGCGTCGACCGGCGAACCGGCGTCTTCACCCTGAAACTCTCCAAACTGCCACTGCCGGGTCAGCATCCAGAGCGGATCCCGAACTTCGGCGCGCAAACTCCGCTCAAAATCCCGGTTGCGCGGGCGACCTTCCAGCCGGTTCCAGCCTTTGATGGTGGGTTGGAAGATCGGTGACTGGAGGAACAACGATTTTAGTTTATCAAATTCAGCCATTGGAAGTCAGGGATTTAGCTGGTTGCCAGCGTACTGCCGTTTGTGAAAACCGTTGAAATACCGCCGGTTGAAAAATCATTGAGAACCGCCGGAAGGACCTGAAAATAGTCCGTATCGGTCAGCATATCGGGTTCGATGGCGCGGAGTTTGGAGCGGTTGAGCGTGTCAGTCAGAATATTTTCCAGTTCAAGCCAGGTCCATTTTCCGTTTAAAACCGGTGCTACGGCAATCAGGATGGCTTGCGGTGGTGTAGCATTGGGTCGGTTATAATGGAAAGTCACGCCCGTCGTTTCTTTGTCGGTCGGAATCAGTTCATTCCATTCATCCAGTAAAAAACCGGCCTGATTCTGAGCGGTATCGCCCGGAGCCTGGTGCAAAACCAATGACAACCGGTCCTGGTTTCGCAACGATTCCGAGAACGTTTCGCCCACCCATTTTTCCCCGGTGACATACGGCAATTGAACGGGTGTCAGGGCAAAAGGCTGCTCCTGATAGAGATCGTGATGGAATGCGAGGGTTTCGGCATTTTCCATCGCAGGCCGAACCCGGGCCCGGGTTTGCAGCCAGTTTTCCATAACCAGTTCAGTTGGCTGACTCAGCATGTCCGGACTGTGCTGAATGCCGTTGGTGAGCTGACTCTGGTTGAGGAACCGGAATGCAGGAACCCAGTTGAACGACTTACCGTAAATCTGTCGGGCAACCTCTCGGCACCGCTCAACCTGCTGTTCGGGGGTTAATGCATCAAAACCGTCGAACCCATTTTGGGAAGTTACTTTTTCAAAAAATGAGACCATTCCTTCCGCCTGAGCGAGCAGTTCATCGGCCACCAAAACCGAGTTGCCGTTCGTCGAATTCGGCAAGGCTTCCGTCCAGCCGTAGCGGGCCAGGTCGGCCAAACTGGCTCGAACAGCGGTCAGTTTGGCTAGTTCAACGACGGTTTGCTGGGTCGTACGAGCCTGTTCGAGAGCGGTTTTCAGCAGGGCGGTTTTACTTTTCAAAACCGCCGTGATCGATTTCAAATCGGCAATTTCGGCTTCCAGATAAGCGCGGAAAACCGCTAAGTCCTGGTAGCCCTGCGGATTGGGTTCGCCTTCCAGGTAAGCCGCGGTTTGCGGGAAAAAGTCAAGCGCATGCAGCGGTCGGGCTTCCGTCACGATCTTTTTCATGGCGTTCAGCAAGGGCAGCAAACCGCCCAGCTTAACCGCTTGCCCCGCCGGACTGAAACTAAATTGAATCGCCTGCTGATCGGAAACGTTGAAATTCAGGCGAATCTGGTAAATCAGCCACCGCTCCAGCTCCGAGGAAAGGTTGCCCAGTTCGGCCCCCGCCATCAAAACCAGATCAAGCGGTTGCAGGTCAAATTGAGCCAGGCTCAACGTATCGTCCACGTCCCCGGATTGATACCGGAAGCGAATATCGGCAGGTTTCGGGAGCCGCTCGCCCAGCCAGTGATTCACGAACCGATTGGCTTTGCTGCGCGGAGAAGCCGTGGTACCCCAGGCCGGGTGCCGGTCGCTGACGCCCGTAGTTTGCAGACAAACCGCCACGCGGTGGGTAATCGAGGTGCCGGAGCGGGGCGTTTCCACGATCTCGGGTTCCGGCGGCATCTTGCCTTCCGAAATGGCCTGCAACATCCCGCCCGCCCGGTCGAAATTGCCCTGAACCGCCTGAAAAACGCTTTCCGAAAGCGACAAATCCGCCAGGGCGTCCAGCGCATTGGTCAGCCGATCAAGCTCGGCCAGAATCTGTTGCATTTCCGGGGAATTGGGTGCGGGCAGTCCGGCAATGCCCTGAAGCTGCGGGTGCGTGCGGGCGTATTCGAGCAAATCATAACCATTAATCACGTTGCGGGCTTCAATCACTTCCTGCGGGGCACCGTCGGGCACGTCCGTTAATTTTTTGGAAATTAGCGGAAACCGCGCCCGAAGGACGTAAATGTATTGGTTCAGGAACAGGCTTCGGTCGTGCAGGCCGCGCTCTAACTGGTAACCCAGTAAAGCCGCCAGATCCTGGCCGTTCTGAATGCCTTCCAGATACGTCATCGCCATCCGAACCCGCTCCGAAGACAGGTTGACCGCCAGCCGCGGATTGTCGCTGCCCTGCGAAAGATAGGCGTTCCGCAACACCGCAGCCGTTACCGCGTGCCGCAACGACGGCGTCTGGATGTAACCGCCGTTCGTCGGGTCTTCGTAAATGGGTTTGTTGTCGGGCTCCTGAAGCGGTTTTGGATAACTGGTTTGCGGAAAAGCTTGTTTGGCGGTATTGGCCTGCAGGTTTTCGACCCAGCCGTAAGCTCCCAGGTACGTTCCTTTGCGCTGGTAACTGTGGTCGGACGCGTGCTGCAGGTTGTAAAGTCGCCGGGCAAAAAGACCGGTTTGCCAGCCATCCAGCCGGTAGCTGCACAAATCAAGGTGCTCAGCAAAAAGCCGCTCCAGCCGTGCCGTGGGCAGGTTTTTCAAAGTCTGTAACGCTTTGACCACGCCCATCAACGGCAGCATTTCGGTGGGGCCATTGTAGGCGGTTCCGGGCTTGGGAATCAGCGTCCGGATGTAATCGCCGATGGCCACATTCTGGTTGCCCAGCCGCACTTTCGACGCGTTCAGTTGCAGGTAATCTTCTTTGCTCAGATCGTTCAGTGAACCGATATTCTGAATCTGTTTTTCCAGCGGGGAATCGTCGATAAACTGCTGATTGACCAGCCATTTGGTGATGCTTTGTCCGAATTCTTCCAAATAAGCCCGACGCAGCAACTGATACAACAACGCTTTAGGGGCCGCCGTCGGATTGTTGTCTTTATCCCGGAACTGCTGATTTTTAATGGTTTGCAAATCACTCTTCAGCAGCCAGTCGATGTAATTGTTCGTGCCGTCATACGGCTGGATCGGGGCGGTTTCGGAGAAAGGTGTTCGCGGATCGGCGTCGATCACCGGCCCGTTCAGCTCTTCGGTTCTGGACAGGAAAATCAGCTTTTCGAGTAAGAAATCCTTGCTCACATCGAACGTCAACCGGCTCAACTGCTGGCTTTTGGCCGTGTTGATGGCGTTCCAGAGAATGTTGGACAGGAAATTGGATTTCTGGAAATTGAGGTAGTTCCAGGCGTACAGATCCGTCACGGCTTTGCGGGAGTGAAAGACCACCGATGAAGCCTGTAAGCCGATGATATTCAGCAAGGTTTCATTGGCGTCACCGGCTTTTCCGGCAAACGAAACCTTCGGAAGCAAGACCGAATATTGAACGCTAAGCTGCCGCAGGATCTGGAGCAACTTTCCCCAGAATTCGCGATCTGCCCCCATTTCGCGCACGGTAAATTGCCAGTCGTTCAAACTGCTGGTGACGAGCAAACCATACGGCTGATTGCCGACCCGAATGGCAGGCAGAAAGCCCCGACCCGTCACAAATTCGGTGAAAAACTGCCGGGCCAGATCCTGCTGCTTCCGGGTAACGAGCGGTTTGAGCAAATCGTCGAGCATCATGCCCCAAGTGGCTGGCCAGAGCGCGTTGTTCATCGACAGCGCTTCGGCTATGTCGGTGCGCTGGGCATTTTCCGTGAACGACATCGATTCGGTGCTGATTCCCAGCGCTTCGGCCAACCGCTGCCCGTCGGTTTGCTGGTAAAAATCAGGCGTTGGTTTGAACAGCGGCACCCCATCCGGCGTTTCGAGTTGCGGGCCGGTTCGGTCGGCATCCGAAAAACCGGATGCGGCTTTGTCGGTATTGTTCGTCGGAGTTCCCTGCGGTAAAATACCAAAACCGCCCGCGGAATAGGTATGATTCTGGAAGAGGTTTTCCAGCAAATCTTTGCTCTGCGTGGCGTCGGAGGTGAAGCGAACGCCGAGCGCGATCAGTTTCTCAAAACCGCGTTGCACCCAGTCGACCGTGATCGGTATTTTGACGGCCATGCCAACGGCAACGGCTTCCTCAAAATCAAACAGCCAGGCCATTTCCTTACCGATGACCAGTTTGTTATTGGCATCGCGCGAGAAGGCGGATTCTTCCAGCAACGGATCGGGACCCATTACGAGGTAGTCGGGGACCGGTTTGCCGACAACCTCAAACGCTTTTCCGCTCGGGCCGTACGCCATAAAAACGAACTGGCTGGGCATCAGTCGCGTATGGGGCGCTTTACTCCAGGCTTGCGGTTTGGGCGGGTCCTGGGTTTTTAGAATCAGCTCCGGCAGTAACCGCCATTTTCCGTACCAGTTGGTGGGTTTGGTCTGGCGGGCAACCCAGGCCGCCCGGTTTACGCCGAAGCGGTTTGCCAGGCCGTTCCAGAGCGTTTCGCGCGTTTTTTTTCCTTCGTCTTCGGGCTGCTTACGGGTTTCCCAGACGCTTTTCCAATACGCTTCCCCGGCGGTTATTTCGTCGGCGGTCAGTTCGTTTTCGTGGGTAAAGGTGGTAATGTCATCGGGATAAACCCGGACCCACAATTCGTGCCTGTTGTTTTCCGAATGAAAATGTGTTTCGATCCGAACCGGGAAAAGTACAATTGGCAGGTCGTCGGTGAGCTGCTCGATCAGCTGTTGCGGAGCTTCCTGAAATAAGTCCTGAAATTCCTGAAAACGCTTGAGTTTGCTCGTTGCAATCGTCTTGCGCGTGGCGGTCGTTCGGAGTTGCAGGCGGGCTGCCTGGCTCGTAAACGAATCGAGCGTCGACTTTTCCGAATCCGTCAAACTTCCCTTGAGTTGCAGGGCCTGAATCTGATTGTTCAGATCATTCGCCATCCCGGTCAGAAGCAGCAATTGCGCCTGATTCTGAGCCCGTTCGGTTTCCATTTTATTGGCGGTCTGTTGAATTTCTTTCAGGTTCATAGCGGTTCAGACTTGAGGGTTGGACAAATTCCGGAGCATCTCGCGGGCGTGAACCGCCACCATGACCGGTTTCTGGAAAAGGATGTACGCCAGATCCGCCGAATTGGTGTTCCAGTTCACGGAATCGGGATTGCTGCCCGGCAAACTTTGCACGAACGGCTTCGACATGTCAATCACTTCCCGCTGATTGCCAAGGGTTTCCCACGAAAGATTATCCCATTTTACCTCGCTTGCGTTGGTCGCCTGATTTTCGTCCAGTCCAAACCGTGGTTCGCCCGGCACTTCCTGAATGACGAAAAACCAACCCAGGTTTGCGTTGCCTAAGCGGTTTTTTTCGGCCGCGGTTTCTTCGTTTACCTGCCCTTTGGCGGTAGTAATCGACAAATCAAAACCGATAAAATGCAGGTCCGGGTCGATCTGAGCCTTGTAAATCGGATTTTTGATGTGAACGCCGTCGGGGTTGGCCTGCCCGCTTGTGTCCACCAGCACGAGCCGGTTGGCGTTGTCGGCGTCGGTTCCCCACTGCGCTTCCTGCGCGTAAATCACCGTGTTCGAGTACCGTTTCAGCAAATCGCCTTTGATGACCAGCACCAGCGACGGATTTTCGGCCGGATTGGCGGTTTGACGTTGATTGTGGTCCCCCAGATGCGTTTTGGGCGCGGTCAGCCATTGGTGAATCGGCGGAATATCCTTTAGTTTTTCGGCCTGTGCTTTCGGCGTCATGGAGGCCATCGAAGTGGTTCCGAACGGTTTCCAGAATTGCCGGAAGGGCGTGCCGCGCTGGTCGGTCGGGTACTCGCGCCAGAGCAGTTCCCGCATGAATTCGTGGTTGATTCCCACCATATACGATTCGATAAAGGGCTGATTGGGAATCATCAGCGAAATGGTGTTGGGCGGAATCAGGTTCAGATTCGGGACAAAAAACTCCTTGTTAGCCGCCACCAGCGGTTCATACATGGCGTCGGCGATGTCGGGATACGCCATGACCTGATCCAGCTTTTCGGGCGCAGTTTCGCCTTTCGTGATTCCAGCCAGGACGCGTTTGCGAAAATTTTCGAACGGATCGAGCGCTTGCTTCATCTGGGCAGCCAGCGATTGGGCCACCGAATTCCGGGTGGGCGGGGGCGCTACCTGCACCTCCATCAGTTTGTGCAAACCGGCCACGGCTTTCCGAAAATCGGCGCCGACTTTAATTTCCACCGTTCCATCGCCGGTCGTTCTCGCCGGTAATTTGCCGGGTACCAGCATTTCAAACTGAGCCCGGGCCGGGATTCTTCGCAAGGCATCAGCCTTGAAATCAAGTCGTTGGATTACTTCGGCTGGTAAAGTCCGGGTCGCTGACGGTACGGTTTTGGCGGGGGCCGCCGTGATTTTACCCACATTCAGCGACTGAAAGAGCCTCGTAAAGTTTTGGGGTGTCGCAATTGAAAACCGCTTGGCCGTCATCCGTTGCGGACTGACCACTTTCCGGAACGCACCGCTGAGGGTGGCGGAAGGAACCGTGCTTTGCTGGATCAGGTAATGAACCGTATTTGTTCCGCCGATTACTTTTTTGTGGAGGTTACTGGTGATGGCCAGCGTCTGGCTGTCGTCCAGCGTCGACAGGTGTTTTTTTTGCAGCGTCGCACTCGCCAGCATGGCCACCTGCGTAAACCGGATTTTCTGGTTGGCCGACAGCACGTCGCCAATCTGCTGCCAGGCTTTGCGCATGTATTCCTCCTGATTTTTCTGCACGACAAGCGTTCCCATTCCGGCCGGTGCGCGGTAGCGCGGGTCCTGATTCAACTCATGAACCCAGTTTTGCTGACTGTCTTCGAGTTGAAGTTTGGAAGTCAGCGCGTGCCATTTTCCGTACAGGGGCGGAGTAACCACCGGATCAGCCGTGGGATTGGCTTCGATCAGCGTCTCGGAACGGTTCAGAATGGGCTGGATCTTCTCCGGAAAATCGCTGGCATCGTTGAATTTGCCTTCGGGTTTTCGCTTCGTAGTGGGAGCCAGCAAAGCCCCTTCAAGCCCCACGGTATTGTCGGGCGAAACCTGCACGGTACCCATTCCAAAACCGGGTGCCTGTACGTCCATGTCCCGGATTCCGACGCGTTTATCCATGTCGCGGGGTTGCAAAAGCCGGACCAGCGTTTCAAAATCGCCACCGGCAGCGGTTTTGAAAAACCAGCGGTAATAGACCGGAAATTCTTTTTCCCCGGTTTCATCTTTCGCCCACGAAAACGCCAAAGCCGGGTCGGAATCGGCCACGGGTTCGCCCAGCCCGGCTTTTCTGCCAATTTCAAAGGTCGGAATCAGGAAAGCGTGGTAGGCCGTGTTGGATTCCAGGTGGCGGGGGCACAACAACCGCGCAACACCCCGGTCGGGCTGGTTGGCCAGCAGGGTGTTTAGTTGGCCCAGATTGGGTTGATTGCCCGGATGGTCGATGGGCTCGTTCAGGTGGGTATGCGCCCAGGCCCAGGCATCGTCGGGCGGAGGCAGAACGTCGTTCCGGTTCGCCTTGAGTTTAATAGCCGACAACGGGCGATTACCGGTGTTGATATTTTCGAACTCGGTTTCTTTCAGCACCATCAGGAAAATCCAGGGCGTGAGCCGGTGGTTGGTTCGCTCGATATCGGGCGTGTATCGCCAGGGAAAATCTTCGTCGTAAAACTCAATGGACGCCAGGTAATTGGGTTCAAAATCAGTGATCAGATTCCTCGGATCGGTGCGAACGATCATCTTCTGATTGATGCCGATGACATCGCCCGGCCCGATCAGGCTGACAGTTTTTGAAATCGGGTTGGCCGCGTCGCTGTTGATTTCCAGGCTGACGTTCACTTGCGCCCTGGCCGTCGTGGTGGCCTGGGTGAGCTGGTTAGCGATTCCGCGACGGAGCCAGGGGAGAAAGGTATAGCGGGCTAAGGGCATGGTTTTCAGGAGTTGAAAAGAAGTTGTTTCGCAGAGTTAAGCGGAGTAAATCAGAGTTTTAATTGAGTTGATAGGAGGGCACGACCTGGAGTTCGTCTGCGAAACCGGCGTCCTGGCGGATCAGCTTACTGAGGGCTGCCTGCGCTTCGGTTTCGGTTTCGAAGATCATCTGCTGGTGAACCTGGAGCGAAGACGAGGTGGCGATGGCGAACGTCTCCGGTTTGATCGTGACTTTTTCCGCGCCCAGAACCGACGGTTTTCGTTTGACTTCCGCCAGCGAAGACCGGGCGATAGCGTTGTGGCCCAGGTACAAGCCGAACAGGCTCCGATCAAACACGACTCGTTTTTTCTTTTGTTTTTCGGGCACATAAACCAGTTCATACGTCACGTCGAGTCCGACGGCGTAGGAGCTTTTCAACTGATTCGAACCACCGATCCGGACCCCGGCATCAAACGGTTCGAACGAAGGGCGGGCGAGCTTTTGCGCGTCGGTCATTTCAATGAACTGCGCCGGAGCAAACTGTTCTTTCTCGAAAGTCGAGGGTGTTTCTTCGGCGGTTCCCATTCGCGCTTTCGTGATCTCAAACCGGCGCGGACCTTCGGGAAGCTGGTAGCCAAACCGGGCGATGTCCAGCCGCAGCGGCACAATTTTCTGCGTTACGGTCAGCGTGCCAAACGGATGCAGAATCAGCGCATCGTTGTCGGTTGGCAATTCCCGCAGCGTAACGAATTGATTGCCAACGGGCAGGTCGGCTTTCCAGTTGCCCGAATTCCCCAGGGCTTCCCGCAGTTTATCGATCACCCGAACGGGCGGCAGGATGTCGTTGCGCCGTTCTCCGAAGGTTTTGTAGAAATGAACGGAAATGGTGACGGTAAAGATGAACCCAATTTCGAACGAAGCTTTTCCTTTCGCGTGCCAGGGCGTGGGACCCTCGAGCGTGAGCTGAAGTTTGACGCTGAACAGGGTGGAAGATCCGGACCGAACCGCCAGCATGGCGGCCACTTCGGCAATGAAATAAAACGGCGAAAACTGGATCAGCACGTCGAGCGACAGAAAACCGTAGACGTTGAAGACGCTGGCGTTGGCCGACAACTCGATTTTTGAACCAAACTGAACGGTATTGGACGTAACGGCAAAGTACGACTCCGCTTTCAGGCTCGGATCGCCCGAAAAAATCACCAGACTCAGCCGTTTCAGAGTCGGTAAATTCATCGGCGGGGGCGTGTAAGCGGGATGAAAACCGCCCATCGAGACCAGAAAATTGGGATTTTCCTTGTAATACAGCCGCAACGCCATGTCGCCGGTCAGCGTGAAGGTCAGAATCCGGGAATCGATCAGCGAGGCATCGAACGAAATCTGGCCTTTGTCAAAATCCAGTTCGCCGAAGAAATTGACCTGAATTTTAACGATGGCAATGCGTTCTTCGGGCAAATTCATGCGCAGAACGCCCAGAATCGCAAAACCGGGTCGCGGAATTTCCAGCAACAAACCGAGTTCGATGCTGATGAGCGTGGGCGTTCCCCAGCCAATTTTGGCCATCGGCGCCACCAGGTAATGACCGGTTTTGGGCGGAAAAATCCGCTTCAGGTCGTTGATGATCCGGGTGGCGTTGGCGACGATGTTCTGCGGGAATAACACGGAATTGAGCGAACCGTCGTAAACCCCTTTCTGGATTTCGTCGACGAGGTACGTCCGGTTGATGCCGAGCAAACCGCCGACGCCGTTGAGCGTGAAACCGAAGCTGAGCTGAATGGGCGTAAATTCCGCTGTGATGATAATAAGCAGCGAAAAACCGTCGCTGCCATCGGGCATCCGCGTGGTCAGAATACCGATGGCGTTGAGGGAAATTGTCTCCGAAAAAGTAAGTTCCAGTCCTCCGGCGTATTCTTTTTTGGCATCGTCGAAAAACAGAAAACCGCCCCCGGAAAAGCCTCCGCCATCGACGGCCAGCCCGACGCCCGTGGGTGGTTTGAAACCCAGACCGATGTCGAACGGCCCGGCATTGCCGCCGTCGAAGGTGGTAGTCAGGCCGAGGCCGATGTTCTGAACGACGAAGGTGATGGGGCCGAGTTCGCCCTTGATGCTGGTGCCAACTTCGAGTTTGGCCGCCGGTTTCGGACTGGTTTCGCCGTACAAGCGGATCAGGAGTTCTTCAATCGAAATCGGTCCGAGTCGTAAATGGGGGTAAACCGCCACTTCAAAACCGCCCCCGCCCGTAAACTTGATGCCGTGTTTGTTCGACCATTCGAAGCCGAGCGTGAACGGAATCCGGGTTTCACTGTCGCCGATAATTTTGCGGATAAAACTGTCGGTATCGCTGGCTTTCAGGACGAGTGCAAAGTCGCGGAGCGAGCCGCCAATCTTGAGTTCGGGGTCGTTGCCGTTGAACAGAAAATTGAATTCGAGCGAACCACCCTTTAGTTCCAGTCGGGTGCCGCCGTCACTGCCCACCACGGTTTTTGCCAGCGCGGGCGCGTATTCGACACCCGCACCAAAACCGGCGGAAGGCAGTTGGCCGTCCTGAAACGGGTATTTGACGGTGATCTCGTTGGGGCGAATCAGAATGCCAAACAGCGCAGCAATGTTGGATTGGGCCTTGATCAGCAGGTTGACATCCTCCCGAATCCGCAGTACGGCGCCGATCTGGGCGGGTAGCGCGGGTTGAATGATGATACCTGGCAACTTGTTGTTTACTGCGGGCAAATCCAGGATTGAAAGGCCCAGCGGCCGGTCTTCCCCTTCGATGTTGAGGTACGCAAACGCAATTTCGATGAACTGCCGGATGCGCGGATTGCGGGGATTGCTGGTCGGAAAATCGAGGTAGAGGTAACTGGTTTCGTCGTCGAGCCGGGCCAGCGAAACCGGAATGCGCAGGGCGTAAACCAGTTCGAGGAAATGCTCGGCAAAGAGTTCGAAATTAAACCGGGGCGTTCCCCAGCCGTAAATAAATTCCGGCAAGCGGTCGGGCTGGGTCAGGATTTCGGGAATGCGATTCCAGTTCAACTTGAACCGGATGAACGACGGGCGGCTGCGGTCGGCGGGGGCGCGCACGGGAATCTGCTCGATTACGCCGGTCATTTTGAAGAAGTTGAGCAAGAACGGCCAGGCTTCGGTCAGGTAATCGACGATGAGGATTTCAAAAAGCCGTTCACGGATTTCGTCCAGAAAAACCGGTACATCTACCACGCCCGGCGGGGCTTCGCTGATGGCTTCAATGGCCTGGTAAACCGCCTTGATTTTCCCGAAAACCGCCATCGCTTTGGCCGGGTCGGGGTCAGCGAGCAGGGCTTCCAGACTGGCAATGGCTTCGTCGACCTTCGCGATCAGATTGGCGTAGGAAGGCGGAATTCCGTTGACGCCCCAGCCCATCCGGTACATAAAAATCCGAAAATGGTCGGGATCACTCACGGCTTCTTTCAGCGGCTGGACGGCCAGCGCCAGGTGTTTTCCGAGTTCTTCAAGTGTTCCCATGCCAGTTAGGGATAAATGGTTAAAGCCAGCTTAGCGTTGTTTTTTCACCTGAACCGACTGCCACGCGGCAGGTGATCGTCGGAAGGGGCGCAAACCGGAGCCTAGCGGCTAGAAAAAGGATTAGGACAAGTCGTTGAAAGTAACCAATTCTCCCATAGGCTTTTATAGAAATTGAGTGAACGGCTGTGGGCTTAATCCGGATATATTTTACGGCTCATGTAATCCTCATCGAATTTGGCAAACCGCGTTGGGTCAATCATATTGATCAATGTGTAGCGGCAGACGGCGCACAATTCGAGGTAATGCTGGTTCTTTTTGTCGTCCTCCTCGGTTGTCGTGAACATCAGGCATTTGGCCGCGGGGTGGTAAATGCCACCGTGCCGGGTCATTCCCCCGCTGAACAGACCGACGATTTCCTTCTTCCGGCGCGAACAACAGGGCACCAGACTTTGCGGCAACGAGGAATTGGAAACGATGCTGGTATCAATGATTTCCTGGTGCGCCGGATTGGCGTTCAACGGAAACGGATTGGCTTTCAGGTAATCGAGTACCGGTTTGGCGGTCAGCTCGGCAAATGGATACTGCGCACTGCGGTGTTTCTGCGGAGCCTCCACAACGGCGTAGAGCAGCAGTTCTTCGTTCGGCTGGATCGTCGTTAAATCCGCAGTCAGGGGAGTTGTCCCCACGGTCTGGAGCGTAACCGTTGTGGCCGTAACCGACTTGACTTTCATTTCGGGGGACAGTGAAAGCGTCTGAAGGTCGGGTTGTCCGGCGGTGGCTGCGGGCGTTCGTAAAACCGTGTAAATCGGATCAAAAACCCGTCTTTCAAAAATGCCCAGACGCTGACCAACCTTGAAAAACCGGGTTTGCCCGGCCTTCAACTCCACCGCAACCGCCGTCGTGCCGAAATCGCTTTTGATAGTGATTTTATTGTTGGCCGAATCGATCGATTTGACTTTGACGTAGTATTTGATAAACTCCTCGGCCAGCGTTGCCGGGCTCACAATGTCGGCTTCGACCTTGTATTTTTCGTCGTACACCCGCATCTGAAACCGGTTTACGCGCCTTTTTCGGAAGAAAACCGTCTCATTCACTTTGAAATCGGCTTTGGGTGATTTTAAAGTCATCACAATGTCGCTGACCGACAGACTGACCGCCGTCACCAGCGAACATTTCCGGATGCGCGGATACCGCCATTTGATTTTGAAAGAGTCCAGCGCGGTTCCGCCCCCCGTAACCGGGCTTTCCAGATCCTGTTTTGCCTGAAGATTGCTGTATTCATCGGTAAGATAGACCCCGTCCGTGTAATTCGCAAAAGGCCAGTTGGCTACCGCCGGGTCCGTGATGGGCTTGTTGGAATAATCGGAATTCGGCTCGCCATACTCATCACCCAATCCGAAGGAATGGACCAGTTCGTGAGTCAGGGTGGCCTTCGCCATAATGGGCAATACGCTGGGCAGCACTGGCGGAATCCGAGACGTCCGGAAGTCCGCCAGGGTGCCCGTTAGCGTAATATCATCGGGCAATTTCAGCCCGGCGAACAGATAACCGGTTTCGTTCTGCGCCCGACCCGCGTTGGTGGCCAGGAGAAAAATGACGTTATCAAAATCCTTGCCCCGGTTTCCGCTGGCCTTGTCCATGACAAAAACCGGTCCGATCAGGTTGTTTTGCACATCCCGCAAACTACCCAGAAAACCATCCAGAAAATCCCGCTGCACCCGGCGAATGTCAAAATTGATTAACTCATATTTTTCATCCTGGGCGGCCGCTGTGTAATCATTGACACTGATCCCGAAGGCTGAATCCGTCGCATCGGGCAGCCGCCGGTCGGCGCTCGATTTCCAGCCGAAAACCAGGGCATTGTCCACACTGAAAAGGACATCGAGTTGGGCCGCCGTTAACCGGGTCGTGTTTTCCCAGCGAAGCCGCAACACCGCATCGTCGACGGCTTCGTCGCTTTTCAGCGGAACGCCGACAAAATACAGGAGATTTTCGGCTGTCCAGGTGCTGGCGTCATCGCTTTCCGGTTTGGCCGGAACACTGAGGCTGTACGCATTCAGAGTCGTGCCGGATGCGTAGACTTCCAGCACGCTCCGGTGCGTCAAGCCGACTTCGCGCGAGGGGACAAACGCTTTCCAGAAATTGATGGAACCTTTGAGCTGATCGAAAGGCGAGGTGATTTTATTCTTGACCAGATCGGCGACGTAATTGTTCACCATGTCCTCGAAAACGCCGGAGTCCGTAAAGCCTTCGGACAGGAAAAGTATATTCGGAACCTCATTTAGTCGCGAAAAACCGGGGCTTCCACCGGTGGTAACCAGCTCGGCCCGAATGGCGGTTTGGTTCGCCGACAGATTGGTCGAAACCCGGATTTTTCCGGTGGCAGAAACGGTTTTGGTGCCGTATTTCACGCTGACGCTCACCGGGAAATCGCCGGAGAGCTGGCCGGTGGTTATTTTTCCGTTCGCATTGATGAGGCTGGATGCCGTGGTGCATTTCCACGTAATCTGGGGTTTATTCGTGATTGTATACGGCACCACGCCCCCATTGTCGCCGAAATAAATGTCCCCAATTTCGGCCACCACGCCATCATCGAAATGGGCGTATAACCCGGCCCGGGCGTCTTTCATTCCCTGATAAACCGTGAAGGGGTCGGGCGTCATCCAGACATCCTGGATCGATTGGTGAACGTGAATCCGGAGCGCCGTTTCGCTCGTGGAATTGTCGGACGTGTCTGTAACGATGACGTAGACCAGAAAACTGCTGATCTGGAATTTTGGATTGGTCGGGGCCGTGGCATTCAGGGCAATCGTGCAGGTCGGTTTTCGGCTGGCCGCATTGCCGATGGTGGCCGTAATTTTCAGGTTGGCTGATGCGTTGAAGCTGGTCTGAAAACCGTATTTGATAGTTGCATTCGCATCAATGAAGTCCGCAGCCGTGGTCCGGTCGATCTCCAGCAAACCGGACAATTCGATGGTTTGTCCCCGCAACAGGTGAATGTCGTAAGGCGGGTTGAAGGTGGGGCGGGGTGCTGGCATGGAAGGATCTTTTAGGAATGTCGGTCAAAGTAACCAATTCTGCCATAGGCTTTTACGGAAATTGAGCAAACGGCTTCGCTCAGTCCGGGTAAATTTTGCGATCGAGGTAATCGGTGGTGAAGGCTCCAAACTGGGTTGGATCGACGAGGTTGATCAGGGTGTAGCGGCAGACGGCGCAAAGCTCGATGTGCCGGTTGTGGTCCGTGTGGTGCCGCATCATGCACTGGGCCGCCGGGTGGTAAATACCGCCGTGGTTCCGCGCACCCCCCGAGTACAGGCCAATGATTTCCCGCTCCCGTTTGGAACAGCAGGGGACCAGCCGGCTCGGAATCTCCGTACCGGATCCGGTATCGATCACCTCCCGGGTTTCTGGATCGGCGTTGAACGGAAACGAATGAACCAACAGGTGATCCAGCACCGGTTTGGCAATGATTTCCTTGTGGGGATAGTCGTGCGAGCGTTGCCCCTCCGGCATGTCGATGGGCTGATAAACGATCAGATCGTCGTTGGACGTCTTTGTTTTCAGGAAATCCGGGAAGTCGGCCGGAATAGTCAGCACGAGCTGGTTGGCGGATGCGTTGACGCTGGAAATGGTCAGCAAGGGCGAAATGGCCTTTTGCTCGATCTCGCCGGTGGCCGAGCGAAAGGTCGTGAAAATCGGTCCCGGACGGCTATCCTGACCGATTCGAATGGTTTGACCCGGCTGACACAAAACCGCTTTTCCGCTTTCCAGCGTCAGATCCAGGGTAACGGTCTGCCGGGTAGGCCCAAAACCGACCACTTTTTCAATCGTCACACGTTCCTGCGCCGGATCAACCGACTGGACGGTGGTGTCGCCCAAAAACTCCGAAGGAACCGGGTCCGGATGTAAGACCAGACTAATGGAAACCGGGGGGCTGCCAGTCGTTTCCGAAATCCGATAGGCAAAACCGTCTTTCTTCCGTTTTCGCAGAAAAACCGCATTGCCTGCGGCAAATTGAGCCGCCTGGTTCCGTTGCAGCGTGAGGGTGAGCGTCGATGCGGTCGCCGAAACGGCCGTCACCATCCCGCATTTCTGCATGAGGTGATACCGCCATTTGATGCGGTACGGATTGAGAAGCGGGGTGCCGTCCGTCCCCAGAATTTTCAGATCGGCTTTGGCCTGCAGATTACTGTAATTGTCCAGACTGGCCCCGTCGCCGTCGTAGTTGGCGAATGCCCAGCCAACAACGTCCGGATGGTTGACCGGTTTTTTTCTGAAGGAATCCGAAGGGGGCGATTCGCCGTATTCGTCACCCAACCCGAAAGAATGGCAAATCTCGTGAGTGATGGTTCCTTTCAGGCCGGGAGGAATTTTGAAGGGCATCGTGACGGGTTCGATGGAAACGCGGTTATGCGTCAGGTCGCCGGTTAGTTCATCAAAATCCTGACTGCCGATGTTCGAGAACATGTATCCATCCTCGTTCTGCGCCCGCCCGCGCTTGAAGGCCGTCAAAATGACGACGTTATCCCAATCTTTACCCTGCGGCAGCGTTGGTTCCGGCGTCGACTGGGGCGATTTGATGAACGTTCGACCCACCGGGTTGTTGGCGGCATCCCGCAAACCATAGAAAAAATCGTCCAGATAATCCCGGTGCGTCCGTTTGGCATCCAGGTTTATCATGTTGTAATCGTCGTCGTACCGGGCCGCCGTGTAATCATTGACCCTGACGCCCAGCGCCGTGTCGGGAACTTCGGGCAGGCGTCGTTCCGCGTACGATTTCCACTCTTCGATCAATTCCGTACAGTTCTCGATTAAATCATCGACCTGATTGTCGGTCAGGTTGGTGGTGGCTTTCCATTTCTCGGCGAGCAGTTCGTCGGGGCTGTTGCCTTCGAAGCGCGCGGGCAATCCGACAAAATACAGCAGGTGATTGATCGTCCAGTCTGAGACAGACAGGTTGACCGGTTTTTCGATGAACGGAATCGTCGTTCCTTCCAACTGAACCAGGTTGATGGAATTGGTTTCTTCCGTGACCCGCTGTTCGCCGAAGGTTGCAAGGCCGGGTTCGCGCGAGGGAATGAAAACCATCCAGTAATTGACGGACCCTTTCAACAGGTTAAACGGCGAGGTGATTTTTTTACTGACCAGATCGTACACGTAATCGGCGATCAGCGATTTGAACTCGAACTCCTGGTCGTCGGTGAAGCCTTCGGACAAAAACAACAGGTTGGGAACGGTGTCCAGTTTCGAAAAACCGGGTCCGAAGCCCGTGGCCACCAGTTCGGCGCGCAGGGACGTCGCGTGGGTCAGCATTTCGGAGATCACCACGTCGGCCCGGGCTGGTGGCAAGGTGGTTCCGTTGAATGATACTTCGGCTGAAATGCGGTGGGTGCCCGACAGATTCTGCGGCCGGAGGGTGTCGAATCCCGGACCAATAAAACCGGGGGTGTCGGAATCCCAGGCGACGGTAATCGGCGGACTGATGTTGTACCGAAAACCGGAACCGTGATTTCCCTGAAACAGAGAATTACCAATTTTGGCAATGCAGCCGTCGTCGAAGCGGGCGTAGAGTTCGGCGCGGTAATACAGCCCCTGATAAATCGTGAGCGGGTTGGGCGTTAACCAGACTTCGGCGATCGACGTGTGAATGTGAATGCGTAAAGCGGTTTCGTTCCTTAAATCGTCGTCCGGGCTGGGCGTGCCGAGCGTGTCGATGACCTGCGCGAAGACGTAAAAATTGCGGATGCGGTTTTCGGCCAGCGTCGGTTCGGCCGCGTCGAGTTGGATCAGGCAGTCGGGTTTGCGCGGATCGGCGACGGGATTTGAAATATGAATGCCAAAATCAGCGGCTTTGGCTTCGTCAAAACTGAACCGAAACCGGTATTGGTGGGTTGGATGGGCGTCGATGTACGGGCCGGGATAGCTATCGCCGATCTTCAGCAAATCGACAAACGGGCTGTTGTCAGCTGCTCGCAGCCCGTCGCTGATGAGCTGAAACGACTGCCCCCGCAGCAAATGAACGTCGTAAGGGGGCGTAAACCGGATGAAGGGAACGGCCATAACTCACGATGGATAAATTTTCCGACTCATGTAATCGTCATCAAAAGCGCCAAACCGGTTGGGGTCGATCAGATTGACCAGCGTGTAGCGGCAGACAGCGCAGAGCTCGGTGTATTTTTCACCGACGTATTGATGACGCATTAGACAAAAAGGCGTGGGGTGATAAATGCTGCCGTGGTATTTTTTGCCCCCGCTGTATAAGCCAACGATTTGTTTTTTATTGCGTGAACAGCACGGCACAAGCTGGCTTGGAATGCGGGTATTCGATCCTTCCACGACAATTTCCCGGTTTTGGTCGTCGGAATTGAATGGGAAGGGGTTATCCTTCAAATGAAAGAGAACGGGTTTCGCGATCAGTTCGGCGTGGGAATACTCCGGCGTCCGCTCGTCAGCGGGCAGTTCGACCGGTTTGTAGACGATCATCACTTCCCGTTCGTCGATCGTTTGCAAATAATCGATAAGGGTTTCATCGGACGGAACGGACAGCGTCATGGTCTGGTCTCCCATATTGACATCCGTCACCGTCAGCAGGGGCGAAACGGCTCGCGTAAAATCGTTAGGATCTGTCCGGAAAATCGTGTGAACTGGGTTGGTGCTTTGGGTTTCGATAAAAACCGTCTGCCCGACGCTCAGGGCATTGACGCTGCCGGGCTGGAGGGTTACCGTCAGGGTGGTCGATGTCCGGGCCGAACGAATCGTCACCTGGTCGTTGGGTACATCGACCGCCGTAATCTGAGCCCGGCCAAAAAACCGGGAGGAAATCCAGGTCGGATGAACAATGGTATTTTCCACGAACGGATTGACGTCGGTTGAGGAAACCAATAGGTAAATGTCCTTTCTTCGTTGGCGTTTCCGGAGAAAAACCGTGGTCCCGGCCGAAAACCGCGACAATTGCACCTGATCCTGCAGGGTGAGGGAAATGGTATTCTGGTTAACGGCAATCGTGGAAACCAGCCCGCATTTCTGAATTCGGTGGTACCGCCATTTGATCTTGAGTGCATCAATTGCGCTGTTGGCGTTCGACGGATTTTTGCGCAGATCTTTTTTCGCCTGAAGGTTCGCGTAAATATCCAGCACGGAGGGCTGCGAGGGATAAATAGCAAAATCCCAGGTAATGTCATCGACCGGTTTTTTGTTGAATTTTTTCGGCGGGCTTGTGGCGTATTCGTCACCTAGTCCGAACGAATGACACAGTTCGTGCGTCAACGTAGCCTTTAACGCATTCGACATTTGCAACGGCATTTCGGTGGGAGCCACCGACATTCGTAAATCCGTCAGTTTGCCCGCCATGATCAGCTGGTCCAGTTCGACGACCTGAGCGAACATATTTCCGTTGATATTCTGGGCGGTTCCCTGCTGGGCAGCCGTCAAAATGACGACGTTATCCCAGTCCCGGCCCGGATTTTCGTTGTCGTCGAGAATAAACCGGGGGCCGATCCGGGTTTCCGGGTTCGATGGTTCGGCGCGGGTGCGGAGGTTCCGGAAGAAACGATCCAAGTCTCCGCGCTGAATCCGTTTGCCGTCGAAATTGATCCTATTGAAATCCCCGTCGTGCTCAGCCGCCGTGTGGTTATTTACGGTAATCCCGAAAGCCGTATCGACCGCGTCGGGAAGCCGCCGGTCGGCGTAACGCTGCCATTCCCGGACGAGGGTTTTGTCAGTTTCCAGGTGATCGAGCTGCCCGCTGGTCAGCAGGGTGGTTTCGCGCCATTTTTCAATAATCTGACTGAAAACCGCTGCGTCGTTGGGGTCGCCTTCCGCCCGAACGGGCAAACCTACTTTGTAAAACAGGTTTCGGATGGTCCATTCCGACACATCGCGGTTCCCCGGATCAATCGGTTCGTCGAATTCAACGCCGAAAATTTCCTCGAAGCTATTGGGTTTGGTTCGTTTTTCGACGCACAGTTCGCCCCGATACGTAGCCCCGCTTTGCCGGGAAGGGACAAAAACCATCCAGAAATTGATCGATTTCTTCAGCAGATCGAAGGGCGAGGTGATTTTTTTATTCACCAGATCGCTGACGTACTCCAGCACAAAAATCTTGAAGTCGTATTCCTGTTCGTCCGTAAAACCATCCGACAAAAAAAGAATATTAGTCGCCGTTTCCAGCCCTTTCAGGCCGGGTCCCTGGCTGGTGGCTACCGGTTCGGCGCGCAGGGGAGATGATTCGGTCAGGTTTTCCGAGAAAATCACTTCGGCCTGGTTTTCAAACGTCTGCCCCCAGCGAACGCTGACGGTGATGCGGTGCGTACCGGTTTGATTCGTGGCACTGATGGTGCCGTCGTCTTCATCAATGAGGTCGGTCGTGGGCGAACTCCACCGAATGGCGGGCCGGGGCTCGATGTGGTACAACACCTCGTCGCCGTTATCCCCCCTGAAAACCGTTCCGATTTCGGCCACCACCTGATCGTCGTACCGCGCCCGCAGATAGGGCGAGCAATCGACGCGGTTATAAACCGTAATCGGGTTGGGTGTAATCCAGACCTCCTCCATTTTGTTGTGGATGTGAATCCGGAGGCTTATTTCAATCTCTTCTTCATCGTCTTCCACCTTCGCGAAAAGGTAAAAATTCCGAATGCGGTTTTTGGGGTCAGCCGGTTCGCCATCAAGCAGCGTGATGACCAGGTACGACAGGTCGGGATCCGAAAAGTTGGAGCGCGTGATCTCGATGGCGAAGGTAGCCGCATCTGCTTCTTCAAAACTGAATCGAAAGCTGCAACGGATCTCCGGATGATCGGTGATGTAGTCGAAAACCGGTTCTTCGTTCAGCTCCAGCAGGCTGTATTCGTCTTCTTCGTCGACAATTTTAATGACCTGACCCCGGAGCAGGTGAATGTCGTAACACGGATTGAATGCGACTGAAGGGACCGACATAGCAAAACGGTTTTGGAACGCCGATGAAGGTAACCATTTCGCCAATAGACTCTTACCGAAATTTAGGGAACGGTTATCCGGAACTTTTGGGTTCCAGCAGGGGGAGGGCCACGGTAAAATACGAACTGTCGGAAGTTACAATGGGATCGCTTTGGGCCAGCAGGCGGTATTTGGCCATAATGTTGGTCAGTCCAACCTGGTTGGACGCCACCCGACCGGTTTTTTGCTGAAGGTTGTTCCGTACCAGCAACCGGCCCACCTGCGTGGTTTTGATCTCGATCAGCAACGGTTTATTGGCGTGAATGACGTTATGTTTGACGGCATTCTCGACCAGCATCTGAAGGGTCAGCGGGGGGAGCTGGTAGCTCAGGTAGGGTTCGGCCACCGACACTTCCAGGGTAATCCCGGAACCGTAACGAGTTTTGAGCAAGTGGAAGTACGACTGAATGAAGGTCAGTTCGGTGGCCAGTGTCGTCAGTTCACCTTCGTTCGTCTGGAGCAAATACCGGTACACTTTCGACATTTCGTCGACAAACTCTTCGGCGCGCGCCGGTTCGTCGGCAATCAGCGAGGAAAGGGAGTTGAGGCTGTTGAACAGAAAATGTGGGTTGACCTGACTTTTCAGGCTTTCGTACTGACTTTGCAGGTTGACTTTTTTCAACTGCTCTTTCTCCATCGTGTTTTCCCGCCAGCGGTTCAGCGAATACACACTCTCGTCGATGCCCACCGATACCAGATTGGCTGCCAGATTAAGTAAGAGGATCTGACCGGTCGAACCCGGATCGTGGTGGTACCCGAACAGGTGGAACGTATCATACAGAAAAATCCCGCCCAGAATAAAAAAAGGCGTGATCAGAATGAAAACCAGCAATAGTCGCCAGACCCGCTGCCAGGTCTGGCCGAGGTTCGGATACCGGCGAACTACCCATTGCGTCAATTGATCGAGCGTAAATAAACAACCACTGGCAATGACCAGATTTAACAGGGTTGCCCAGATGAACGTTCCGGGATGTGTGAGGTACCGGTCGCCGATTACCCAGTAGGAAATGAGCGGAATAAACCACGGAAAAAGCAGCAGAAAGTGCCACTGGCTTTGTTTCCGTAAGCGCGGAAAACGACGAAAAAAGGGTAAAATGGCCGACTTCATACTCCGATCGTGTGCGCTCAATATAACTGCATGGGTTTCCAAAAACACGAACTTTCGGAATTGATTGTCTAAATCGTGTCCTGAATTGCAAAGAACACCGTTTAAATTGTAAACTGGAGACAAACCCGGGTTATTTGGGTTGAATCGGCTGGGAAACCAGTAACGGAATCGATACACCGAATTGCGTAGCCGTTTCTTCGACCTGCACTTCTTCACGACTCAACTGCCGGTATTTGACCATCAAATCAGCTAGTTTGGATTGGGAGATATCCATTTTAACGGCTTTCCGCTGCACATTATTCCGAACGTTCAACCGCCCGCTCGATGTTGTTTCAATCACGACGAACAATGGTTTAGTCGGACTCATCGCGTTGAATTTGACCGCGTTATCCAGTAGTGACTGGAGGGTTAGTGGGGGTAGGAGGTGATCCAGATAAGCCGCATCGACCGACTGTTCGATGCGGAAACTGGCCCCGTAGCGGGTTTGCAACAGGCTGGCGTAGTTGGCGATAAAGTCCAGCTCGGTTTGTAGGCTCACCAGTTCACGGGTGTTGGCTTGCAGCAGATACCGGTAGACTTTCGAAAGGCGGTCGACAAACTCTTCGGCCAGTTGCTGGTCCTCGCCGATCAGGGAGGAAAGCGACGTGAGGCTGTTGAAGAGAAAATGCGGATTGATTTTCATTTTCAGTGTGTCGAGTTGGTGTTGCAGCGTGGCCTGGCGCAGAAGCTCGTTTTCGGTCTGATCGCGGTGCCACTGGTTGTAGGTGTAAAAAACGTTCAGGGCAACGCAGAAACACAAGTCGAAAATCAGCCCGAGAATTAGAATCGGGCGAATGGCATTCCAGGTGAACACCACACCGAGGGAAGGAAAAAGGCTGTACGTAAAGACGTCCAGAACCGCTAAGGCAATGGTTAGCGTACCCACTGCCGTGAGCATGACGAGTGTTCGGAGGGTGGCCCGCTGGGCATCCGGGAACCGGGCAATGACGCCCCGAACGGCGAGTGTCAGGGCAATGACGGAGATCCAGTAGAGCACACAAACCACCGCTGTTCCCAGCAAGAACACCCGCCAATCGCTAAAATACCGCGGACCAACGAAGTAATAATTGCCGATCGGGAACAGAACCGGCATCATCAGAATGTGGTACCACAGCTCCCAGCGGGAGAAAAAGGTTGTCAATCGTCGGTAAAACGTTTGATTCATTCGCCTTGCAGTCAGAGTTTGCCGATCGATCCGGAAAATCCGTTAAAGGTACATTTTTTAAAATGATGATTCAATCCTGAGTCGGAAAGGCGTATAAAGACTTTTGAGTTGCTGAGCCGAAAGCCGGTGAAAAGAGTTCGACGGGAAAGTTGACTTTTTTTTCAAATTTGGGGCATCTTTGCACCCATTTGTTTTGCATCAGTCTATTCCCATGACCTTTCAATCCCAAACCGCTATTGTAACGGGGGCAGGCATTGGCATCGGTTTTGCCATTGCGCGCCAGCTTGCCCGCCAGGGTGCTTCTGTTTTACTCAATGACCTCGATGAAAAGGTAGCCCAACAGGCGGCCGACCGCATCCGGCAGGAGGGAGGCCGCTGTCTGGCGCTTGCGGGTGACGTATCCGATGTTGCCTTTATTCAGAAAATGGTCGATAAAACCGTGGCTGAATTTGGCAAATTGACCATCGTCGTTGCTAACGCGGGCATCACCATTTTTGGCGATTTCTTCGATTACCAGCCCGAAGCGTTTCAGAAAGTTGTTGACCTGAACTTACGCGGAAGTTTCTTCTTGACCCAACTGGCGGCCCGGCACATGCGCGACCAGAACGAAGGGGGCAGTATTTTGCTGATGTCGTCGGTAACAGGTCATCAGGCGCATCCGGGCCTGGCGGCTTACAGCATGACGAAAGCCGCCCTGGAAATGCTGGCGAAAAACCTCGTGCTCGACCTCTCTCCCTACGGTATTAACATCAACGCCGTTGCTCCCGGCGCCACCCAAACGGAACGGACACTGGACGATCCGACCTACGTACCCATCTGGTCGCGCATTACACCGATGGGACGCCCGGCCACGGTGGAGGATATTTCCAATGCCGCTTTGTTCTTGGTGGCTCCCCAATCCCGACACATTACCGGGCAAAGCCTGGTTGTCGATGGGGGCTGGACAGCCGTGAGCCCTCCGCCGGTTTAGCCCCGTAACGGCTTATTTTCGTCCCATTGTAATCAGGATAACACCGGATAAGATAATCAGGGCGGCCATAACGGAATTGATCGTCAGGCTTTCTCCAGCCAGCGCCCAGCCCAGGATCATGGCAACCACCGGATTCACGTACGCATAGGTGGAAACCAGGCTCGGCGACGCGTTGCGGGCCAGCCAGGCAAACGACGAAAAACCGATGATGGAACCGAAAATGATGAGGTAAATTAGTGCACCAATGGCTTTTGTGGGCGCATTACTGATGCTATCCAGGCTGACGTTTTCTGTCAGCATGCTGAATAGAAAAAGAACCCCACCGCCAATTAGCATCTGGATGGCGCTGGAAATCAGTTGAGAAGGTAAATGAAGCCGGGCAGATAAAAGCGTGCCAATTGCCCAGGCCACGTTGGCCACCATGATTAATCCGATTCCAATCCAGGTGTTGTGCATGGAAGAAACGTTCGCATCCGTTGGCTGAATCAGCAGCGACACCCCCACCAGTCCGACGGCTAAACCGGCTAGGGATAGGTTACTGGGACGTTTGTGATTAAAGCTAATCCAGTTAAACAAGATGATGAATAACGGTACGAGGGCAGCCAGCAGGGCAGCAATGCTTGACGGCACGTACTGGAGCGCCATCGACGTAGAACCGTTGGCAATTGTCAGCAACAGAAAGCCGATAATTCCGGCCGAAATCCATTGCTTTCTGGCTGGAACCGGGGTGCCGGTAAAACGGGCGTACAGGTATAAAATCAGGCCAGCGGTACTTAGCCGGATCGATGCCATGTACAGAGGAGGCATCTTTTCGGTCATGAAATGAACAAACAGGAAGGTTGATCCCCACAAAATATATACGGAGATTAAGGCCGACCAGAGTTTTAATCGAGATGGATGTGGTTTTTTAGCAAGTGCTGTATTCATAGTTCAAATTTCCCTGATTACTAGAGCAACACCAAAGAAATAGAAATATTTCCAGCAACAATTCTCAATATTTTTTAATGGAGGTGATTAATTTTAATAATGGATTAGAATCGAAATCCGGCAGACAACAGCAGAACGACAGCTCTAATTACGGCACAACTCCAGCTGAAGTGAGTCGGGAGCCTTTTCGATTACTGTAAATTGAACCGTGTTGTCGAACACCTGGCGATACCGATAAATGTACATGGCGAACAACGCATCGAACAGGCTCGGGTCGTTGGTGGTTTTTAGTCGTCGGAGTAATTCATTGACGTAAACCGTATCGTTCATACTGTGGGCGGAGAAATAGGGTTAGGATGCGTATTCATCATCAATCGAATCGAACCAGTTTTGCAGCGCGGGGTATTGCCCCAGCAATTCTTTAAAAATGGCGTCCGTCTGGTGATTGATATTTTGTAACGTAATCGTGTGTGCATTAAATCGCCCGAGCGATTGATCGGTTTCATTGGATAGCCGATGGGTGGTGGCGGGCAGATCCTGGAGTAATCCGGTAAGCGTGTGGACCAGTAATTCTTTCAGCGCTACCAGTTTTTGTAACGCATCCGGCGGTATCAGCAAGCGGTCGGTCTGGGTAAGCGTCAGATTTAAAAAATGATAATTTTGGTAAATTTCGTCGGCGGCTTTTCCCCATCTGGGCAATAAACCGGTATAATGGGCAATCGGATTGGATGGTTGCTGGTTACACATTCAGGGAACGAAGTTACAGTAAATGAATACAGTTATAGATTGGCTGAAAATGAGTTGAACGTTTCCTTCCCCATTTAGATGCATGATCGGTGAAAAAGTAACACCGGTTTTTGGAAGCTTATGAAATAAAATCGGCGCAAGCAGAATGGCGGTTTTTATACGGTACCCTGCCGGGTATCCTGTTCCTTTGCCAAAAGGTTTTCAACGCAGAACGGTTTTTAATGCATTCGGTTGTCAGACAGGGATTTGCAAAAAAACCGATGGGAGAGAACGGATTGATTACTGGCACTTCCGTTATATTGAAAGGCGCAACTGTGTCTGAAAACGATAGCACGGATTCAAGGTTACCCTGATGTTAATTCGTAGAATTAGAAAATCCGATTGCCGTTGATATGCGGTCGAACGAGGTTAGTAGCATAGACACCACGCTATAAATCGGGTAAAGATGCAACGTGGAAGAGGGGATACAAAAAAACCGCCCGACGTTTCAAGGCCGGGCGGTTTTGATTAAATCAATATGATTACAGGTCGGCTGCCGCTTTCCTGATTTCGTCTTTTGTTTTACCGGTTTTTTGCTGGAGTTTGCCCCACATTTCGTCTTCCTTTCCTTCCGCATACGTCAGATCGTCGTCGGTCAGATCGCCATAGGCTTGTTTGATTTTGCCTTTCAATTCGTTCCAGCCGCCTTTTATTGTTGTCTCGTTCATGATTGATAATTGTTATAACGTGAGTGTAAGTGATACAAACCGGATTTCTGTAAATCCTGATATTATAACCGTCTGGAGCAAAAAATGTTTGAAAACCGTATTTTATTTCGGGAACCGCTTTGGCTAGTTCACCCGGGTCCAGGTTTGGGTTTTGCCAAGAAGCGAGATGCCCACATACCCGCGCACATCGAGCGTATTGGGGTTTTTAAGTGTCATTTTGCAGCTATATTCTTTGCCGTCTTCGGGATTATAAATGCTGCCGTTTTCCCACACTTTGCCGCCATCATACACAAAGCCCTGCATCACGTCCAATCCCATCAACGGGCGGCTTCGCAGGTTGGCCTGATTGTTTTTTAAGTCCGTTTTGGGTTTACCCGTCGAGGGTTCTGTGGGCTCGCGCAGCCAGACGAGTTTGCCAAAATAGTGATCGCCCTTTTTGTAAATCTGAATGTGGCCCCGCTTGGTACCATTAAGCCAGGTGCCCAAAACGGCATCCGGATTATTTTGGGGGGTAAAGGCAGTGAGCGAACTGAATAGAAGGCAAAAAACGGCAATCAAACGAAACGATTTCATTGTCTTTTTTAATGGGTTGATGAAAGTAAGCAATTCAGTATTAACTAAACGTGAAAATTTAAAAAAAATGGATACGACCGGCCTTCGCACTATTACAGAAACAGCTCGATAGTTGCGGATGTATTGCCATTCGTAACCAAGGCTTTACATTTACAGAAAATTTGCCGTTTACTGCCAGTTCGTCCGGCTGAATCATTCCACTATGATAAAATTAGATCCAAACAGAACCTATCCGCACGAAACGGAGTCGCGTACAATTGTCCGTTTTCAGGATTGTGATCCGTTGCAGCACCTCAACAACGCCAAATACTTCGATTATTATTTCAACGCACGGGAAGATCAGGTCGCCACGCAGTATAACTTCAGTCCGGCACAGTTGTTTCGCGAGTACAAAACCAGTTGGGTGGTTTACCAGCATCAGATTGCCTATGTGCGTCCGGCGATGGTCAATGAATGGATTCGGATCGTGTCCCGCATCGTCTATTTCAACGAAGATACACTCGTAACGGAGTATTACATGACCGACGATTCGGGGAAACAATTGAAAAATGTCCTTTGGATGACCTCAAAATACGTCAGTGTTGTCACCGGACGGCGGATTCCGCACGATCCGGAAGTCATGGCGTTCCTGAGCGCCATCTGCATGCGCGACGTTGATTTCCATAATCTGAATTTTAACGATCGCATCCGGCAGATCAAAGACGAGCTGCTGGTGGAAGGGGTTCAGGGTGACTAACAGGAGGAAAGCCAACGAGTGAATAGGGTGGAATGCGTGGCTTTTGTGGTGCATTCCGCCCTATTTTTTTTTAATAATAAACCTCCGTTTTGTTGTTTTCCAGCTCTTTGATCAGGCTGCTGGACACGGTTTTATCCTCACTCACGGGATTCCCCCGAACATAAAGCCTTTTGAGCGTGTGGAGCTGGGTAAGATTCGTGGGAAGATCAGTCAAGCGGTTGTGACTTAGATCAAGTTCTTCCAGGTAAGGCAGCGACATCACCGGATCGGGAATGGTGCGGAAAACATTGTGACTAATCCCCAAAATTCGTAGATAATAAAGTTTCTGAAAGCTGGCCGGCAAATTGCCCAGAAAATTATGGTGGGTATACAAAACCTGAAGCTTCCGCAATCGGCCCAGGTTGCGTGGAAGTTCGTTGAGTTTGTTGTTGGAAATCGCCAGTTGCTGCAACCGTTTTAGCTTGCAGAGCCGTTCCGGCAAGACGCGTAAATTGTTGTGGTAGAGGTCCAGTACCTCCAGGCGTTTCAGCCGACGGATGGCATTGGGGATTTCATTTAATTTGGCTTCGTAAAGATTCAGGTCTTTAAGTCGGCGCATCCGGCGCAGGGGCGCGGTCGTTAAGCCACCCGAAAAATCATTCCGTCCCACCCAAAGACTTTCCAGGCGCCGGTTTTTGGCGACGGATTTCGGAATGGCGGTTATTTTCGTCGATTGAATATTCAGGATTTTCAGGTGTTTATTGCGACTCCCCTGCAACCCTTCATTGCCCAGCGGATTACCGGAAACATTGAGCTGACTTAACTTCGGAATCGTAAACACTTTTTCGGAAATTACGCTGATGTTATTGGTGCTCAAATCAAGTATTTCCAGATTCGGAAACCGGTAGATTACCTCCGGGACTTCCGTTAACTCCAGTGTGTTCAGGACCAGGTGCCTGACCGTATCCGGGCGGGCGGTTTTTTCGGCTTCGGCAATCGTTGTCAGAATCCCCGGTCCCCGGCGCAATTTTCGTTTGGAAGGCAACTTACCGATGGCCAAACTGCTCGAGAATAGATACGGTTTATCACCCGCGATCGGAAAATGATAGGTTGAAAACCACTGGCAAAGAACGGGGTCGACGCGATTTTTTAGTCGGGCAATCGCCATACTGTCCGAGCGCAACCGGGTGATGTCGAAGCCAAACCGGTAATAAACCCGGTTGACGGAACCGTCGGGATTGGCGTAAAGACTAACCATCAGGTAACAGGTGGTATCCTGCAATATATTGGCCTGTTTCAACGCCTGATTGATGTCCCGCCCGAACTGGTTATTTAACTCCAATCGTTTCTTTTCACCCGGTTCCATGTCATCCTCCGTGCGAAAACCGGGTTTGCGGGTTCGGAAACCGGGGTCAACAATCTGATCAACCAGCGTATATTCCTTCGCCAGCTTTTTGGCCATAGCCGAATGCTGTGCTTCCGTGAGGCACACCGTTTGGGCGCAAATCTTTCCCGATAACAAAAGTAACGCAATGAAAAACAGGTATTTAGTCATAAAGTAGTGCCCGTTAACGTATAGCTTAGGTGAATAACGACAAATTTAGTTTAAAATACGCATTTCGGTACAGAAATATATTTAACATTTATTACGAATTGTTTCGTAGTAAATACTTGACTTCTACGAAACAATTCGTATATCTTTGTTACGAACAATTTCGTAGATAAGAACGGCAAGCCATATTAATTCAATTCGGACAGTAAACAATAGATCATGAAACCAACGGAATCTGAACTGGAAATTTTGCAAGTGCTCTGGGCGAACGGTCCCAGCACGGTGCGACAGGTAAATGAGCAGTTGAGCCAGGCGAAAGAGGTGGGGTATACTACCACCTTGAAATTAATGCAGATCATGCACGAGAAAGGGCTTCTCAGCCGGACCGAAGAAGGGCGTTATCACATCTATCAGGCCCTGATTGGAGAAGCCGAAACGCAGCAACATTTGCTCGATCGGTTTGTGGATACGGCTTTTCGGGGTTCGGCCATGAAACTGGTGATGCAGGCCTTGGGGAACAGCAAGGCAACTCCGCAGGAACTAGCAGCATTACAGCGACTCATTGATAATCTAAACCCGGAAAACAACTAAACTGATGAACTTTTTCAACCTATTTTCAGAACCGCTGACCAATGCGCTGGGCTGGGCGTTGGTGCACACACTCTGGCAGGGAACGGTTTTAGTCGCTGCGGCTGCGCTGGCGTTGCGGCTTACTCAGAAACGCGCGTCGTCTGTGCGTTACGGAATTGGAATTGGTACGCTGGTGTTGCAACTCCTGATGTTTCTGGCAACTTGCTGGTTAGGTTACGAACCCTTTCAGACTACGATGTTGATCGACGGGGGAAGCCAGAATGCCCTGATTCTGACGCCACCGATTTCTACTACCTGGATCGATGAACTGACGAGCGGGTTGAACCACTATTTTCCTTTGCTCGTAACGGTCTGGTCTTGCGGTGCGGCTCTGCTGATGGTGCGGCTGCTTGGCGGCTGGGTTTTTGTCCAGCGGTTAACGCGTAAAAATGCCAAGGAAGCTCCTCAGGCCTGGCAAACGTATCTCAACCAGGTAAGCCGTCAACTGGGTATTTCCGGGGCCATCCGGCTGGTGGAATCGTCGGAAATTTCGGTACCGATGACCATTGGCTGGCTGAAGCCCATCGTTCTGATACCTATCGGTTTGCTGGCCGGATTGTCGCCCCGTCAGGTAGAAGCGGTTTTGGCGCATGAACTGGCACATATCCGGCGGTACGATTACCTGATTAATCTCATTCAATCGGCGGTCGAAATCCTGCTGTTTTTTCATCCGGCTATCTGGTGGCTGTCGGCGCGGGTGCGCGAGGAGCGCGAACATTGCTGCGACGACGTGGCGATTCGACTCTGTGGTGACCGGGCGAGTCTGGCTCAGGCGCTGGTCCACATCGAAGAACGTCGGCAGGCGGTTTTGTCCACGCCAGCCCTCGCGATGGCATTTGGGGCCCGAAAACAATCGTTCGTTCAGCGGGTAAAGCGGGTCATTGGTATTAGCGAAAAACAGTCGAATGCCAAACCGAACGGTTTGCTGGTGGCCGGCTGCCTGGTTTTATTGACCGGCCTGGTAACGGGACAGACTGTATTTCAGCCAGCCAATGGTCATCGGCGATACGGCGATTCCACTACGATAAATACGTGGAAATCCGATACTGACACGAATATCGATCGGTCGGAGCCGAAGGAAATCAATCTGACGCTATTGGAAAAACGGGAGCCTCAGGTTGAATTTGTGAAAACCGATACGATTGATCCATTCACCCGAATCAGGCTGGAGAAAGAGCTGGAGTATCATACGGAGGAAATGAAACGACTCGAGCGGGAAATGGGTAAAATAACTCCGAAGTTTGAGCTGGAACAACTATTGGAACTGAAAAACAATGCGTTGCAACTGGCTGCGTTGGAGCAGGGCAAAGTAAACGCACAACTGCAGCAGATGCAGAACGAACTGGAACGCAATGCGCAGCGGGCGGCAGAATTAGAACAGAAACGAGTTCGGATGGACGGAAAACTGAACCAGGAAGAGCTAAAGCGGTTGGAGAAAGCCCAGCGGGATGTTCTGCAAATGGAAAAGCAATTGGAACGACTCAACGAACAGGCGTTTGCCCGGGCGCACGAAAAAATACAGGAACTCACTGCAAGTTCCCTGCAACATCTGAATGATTCGTTGAGCTTGTTTCATGCTAAAGCGGCTGAACGTGCCAATGCCGCCAGTTCACACGCCACTGAAATGCTGATGTTGAAGGAAAAATTGTACAATCTGGATACGCTTCGCTCGAAGGTGCTGGAATTCCAGGCGGTACCCGACATTCCGGCTATTGAAGCTGCGCCCACACCTGTACCCGCCATTGCACCGGTTCCAGATCCGGCTCCCCGGCCTGGCCGATTGCCAAAACCGGTCCGGGTGAAAGGCGCTTACTGGTACAACGGCAAACGCTACAATAGTCCGGAAGAAATGCCCAAAGCGGCCCGGGCTGCTTATCCACCACCGCCACCGTCTGCCGCTGCCACGGTTCCGTCAGTTCCGGCGGTAGCCTCCATTCCGGCAGTACCTGCCGCTCCGCCTGTTCCGCCCGAACCCGCCGTGGCCCGCGAAACGGGTGAGGGCGTGTGGATCTCTGATGGCAAGAAAGCCGACAAAAACAAGGGGAAAACGAAAACTTTAACGCCAAAACCGGCAAAAGTGAAAGTTGATTGATGGGAGGAAAAGGGTAAGCATGCGAAATACCTGTTTAGGGGTGTTTCGCATGCTTACCCTTTAAAAGCGGCCCGACGCAAGCGGTCGTTGATTGCCCGACCCAAACCGGTTTCGGGTAACAACTCGGTCACGATCACATCGATATCGAACGCATCCAGCGCCCGCATGGCCGCAAAAAGGTTTTTGGCCGCTTCGGAAATATCGCCCGCCAGCGACAGAATCTGTTGGTGCTCAACCGGCACCAGGGGCGTAATTTCTTCAAAGGCCAGCACCCCGATTCGTTCCGGTTTATAATTCACCAACGCCTGGGCCGGTGTTTTCAATAAGAGCGGTTTTCGGGGAGCATAATGACTGCTCAACATGCCGGGGGCCTTCGGATTGGAGGTAGAATGGCTCCGTACCGAAACCTTGCCCACCAGCGCTTCCAGTTTTTCCAGCGACATTCCGCCCAGCCGGTAGACAATTGGCCCGCCCTCCGCAAAACCGATGATCGTCGATTCAATGCCCACTTGTGCAGAACCGCCGTCGAGCACGTACGGAATCCGGTTGCCCAACTGCTCGCTAACGTGCCGGGCCGTGGTGGGGCTGATGTAACCAAAGGGGTTGGCACTTGGGGCGGCCAGCGGAAAATCGAGCATGGAGAGCAATCTGAGCGCCATTGGATGATTAGGGATCCGAATCGCCACCGTTTCAAGACCCGAGGTAACCAGGTCCGGAATGATCGGTTTTTTGGGTAGCAGAATCGTTAGCGGCCCGGGCCAGAACCGTTCGGCAAGCCGACGAGCCAGTTCCGGAATGGCCGTTACAAATGTCTGAACTTTGTCAACGGAGTCGGTATGAACAATGAGCGGATCAAAGGAGGGGCGGTTTTTTACCCTAAATATTTTCAAAACCGCATCCGGATTCAGGGCATTTGCTGCCAGCCCGTATACCGTTTCGGTTGGAAGACCAATCAGATCACCCTGCATCAGAAACTCCTTCGCCTTTTGAACGTCCGTTCCAATCTGTACCATGCCGCAAAGATACTGCATTATTTTTTGGGAGTTAGCGTGGCTGTTGCCCCAATTTTGCGTTCCCGATGATACAGCCCCCTGTTGAACAGCATAGGCACCGTCGACAACTGCTACGAGAGCCTGCTGCTCAAACTCAATGCGAAGAATACGGCCCGGCTGGTTAGGTTGCTATTTCTCACCAGTTGATTTAGAAAATTACAATTAACTATTGTTTGATGTAATTGTCTTACTGTTAGGTATTTAATTAGAGTTGATTGGGGTGGGAAAATGGTTTTTTGATCCAATAAAAAAAAGTTTTGAATTTGCTGTCCGGTTTCCACTCCTTCGTTCGTCTTAGGGTCAAAAATCAATCAATCACTTCAAACTTTACTTACGAAAATGGAAAAATTCATGCTCATCTTCCACGGACAACAAGCTGGCGAACAAATGTTTCAGGAATTGTCGCCCGAAGACTTTCAGGCCGAAATCGAGAAATGGAATACCTGGATTGGCGGTATTGCCGCTCAGGGAAAATTAATCGGTACGGAAGGTTTGCTGCCCGAAGGCAAGGTGTTGAGCAACGGCGGAACTGTGGTTACCGACGGGCCGTATACCGAAGGCAAAGAAATTGTGGGGGGCTACATGATTTTCACGGCCGACACCTTCGACGAAGCGATCGCACTTTCAAAAGGTTGCCCTATTTTTGAAACTGGTGGGAAAGTAGAAGTGCGGCAAATACAGAACTTCGGGTAGATTTAAATGACGAATGATGAACGATGAATATTTGCGCCAGCCATTTCATCGTTCATCATTCAAACAACTAATTTTCAGTGATTTCCAGCACGACGCTTTCCCGTCTTGAGTCAACGGACGGATTGAAACCTACCGTCATCAGGTAATCACCTGAATATATCGTTTGAGTGCGGTTGATCGGCGAATTGGTGCCGGGATAGACGTTTACCTCCTGAATTTTATATTTCTTTTCCGGATTCAGGCCCTTCAGTTTGATGGGTGCCCGACTGCCGTCCCGATAGCGGTTTCCAACCAGATAACTGAACCATAGGGCTTTATCCTGTTTTTCGCTGACGTACATGAGCGAAGCCAGGTCGTTGCCGTAGGGGGAAGTGAGCCGGAAAAGATCGCCCTTCCAGATGATATCCTTGACCCGGCTGTAGGTCTGAAGCGCCTGCTGACTGAATGCTAACTCTTTCTCATCCAGTTTACTGACGACTATATCGTAGCCCATTTTGCCCATCATGGCGACGTCCGTCCGGAATTTGATAGATTGTTTCCCCCAGTCGGTGATGTGATTACAGGTGGCAATGGCGGGGAAGAAATACGAGTAGTTCCACTGAATGAAAATCCGCTCCAAACCGTCGGTGTTGTCACTTGGCCAAAACTCCGTGAAGTATTTCAATGCTCCGTAGTCGACCCGTCCACCACCGCCCGAACACAGCATCAATGGCAGAGTCGGGTATTTGGCCCGAAGTTTTTCCATTACCTTGTAAAGCCCCTGAACGTATTCGACGAACAGGTGGGAAGGGTTTGGGTTTGTAGCCGAGAACGCATTATAAATCACCGCATTGCAATCCCATTTGATGTAACCGAGTGTTGGATTTTTTGTCAAAATGCCGTCCACAACCCCGTAGACGAATTCCTGAACTTTCGGATTCGACAAATCCAGAACCAGTTGATTCCGGAAATAATACTCGGAGCGGTTGGGCAGTTTAATCACCCAGTCGGGGTGTTTTTCGTACAATTCACTCTTTGGGCTGACCATTTCGGGTTCCAGCCAGATCCCGAATTTGATGCCCGCGCGCTCAGCTTCTTTGACCAGATACCCCAAACCGTGGGGGAGTTTCTGCTTGTTTTCCTGCCAGTCGCCAAGACCGGTATGGTCATCATTTCGGGGATATTTGTTGGCAAACCAGCCGTCATCCAACAGGAATAAATCGACGCCCAGTTTCTTCCCATCTTTGAACAAAGTGGTCAGTTTTTCTTCGTTAAAGTCGAAATACGTCGCTTCCCAGTTGTTTAACAGTGTTAGACGGTTTCCTTCGCCCTGCGGAATGCGGTGTTTCCGGGCCCAGCGGTGTAAATTTCGGCTCGCTTGTCCTTTGCCCGCAGTCGAATAGGTAAACAGAAATGCCGGGGTTACAAACTCTTTTTCCGGAGCCAGCATATACTCCGAAGCGTAGGGATTAATGCCCGCGATCAGCCTTAGATTACGGAGCGGATCGACCTCGAACTGAATCTGATAATTCCCCGACCAGGCCAGGGTTCCGGCGATGACTTCACCGGTTTCTTCTTCAGCCGGTTTATTCAACGACAACAGAAAGGAAGGCGGCTGGAAAAGATCAGTCCGGGTTCCGAGCTTCGTATCGAGCACTTTCAAGCCCGACGTCAACGGGATTTCTTCCGGATTCATCTCCCGAGCCCAGTCGCCGTGAAAATGCGTCAAATAATAATTCTGCGCCGGAATGTATAAATTGGCGGAAGCGTATTTCTGCAAACGAACGGTTTTTTTCTCCGTATGGCGAATACTCGACCATTGTTCGATTACATCTTCGTTCTGGTAGGCTTTGTAGAACAGCTTTACCTCGAATGGATATTGCGGATCTTTTAGGAAAACCGTCGTCAAAACCACGTCGTCGGCGACATGCTGTGTTTCGTGCCGGACATATTTGAGGTCGGACGACGGGTTGCCGTCGGCGTGTGAGACCTGAAGGGCCGGTTCCAGTAAATTGCGACCACCCGCCGGGGTATAAGCGGAATTGTAAATCTTCGTATAATCCTCCCCGCGCTTTTCGTTGTCTGGCAATAAGGCGTAATCCGCCCCATTTTGCAGCCGTTTTCCCAGGTGAATGATGGTTGGGTCGCCGTCTTTACTAACCCGGATGACCAGTGCGGTATGTTGGGTTTCAATCGTGATTTGCGTGTCGCCGGGGGCCGACCCAACGGCGCTTGCAATCAGCGTAATAGAGACCAGCAATAGAAGGATAAATTTCATGAACAGCGTACAGTTAAAGGTCACAAAGCTAAGAAAAGTAGCTTTATTGCCATTCATTCCCACCAAATGCTGCGCAGAATCAACCTCTTTTTAAAAATGGATCTCCGATATTGACCTAAAAACCGCTTTCCCCAACTGGCGGGCCTGGACCAGCATTTCGTCGGCTCCCTGGGAAGGGCCGCCAACCCGCAAAACCGCATCGCAGTGAGACAGCAAGTCGATGGCAACCGGATGGAAGATTTTAGTGAAAATCGCATCGCCAATTTGCTGGGAACCAGCCGCTTCGATCAACGGCAACGCCACCCATTCACCAAGTATTGGCAAATACCCTTTTTCCAGTAATTCAAGAGCTACGTTGGTCATCAGCGAGACATTGTCGGCAATTTTACGCGGGTCGTCGTTCGTAGCGGACCTGTATGGACCGGCTACCAGAATCATCTTTTTCATAAGTATGATCGATTGAAATCATTTGAGAAAGATAAATGTAAATCAAAACGATCGTTAATGATAGAAATTGATAAATTTTGATCAAATTGTTTTTATTTCATTAGGTTATATTTAGCCAAAAACCAATGCAAACCCTTCCTGATTGCAAATCCGCAACCGGCAAGGGGTTTACCATTTCATTGAAGTTTATTCCACTTCAACAATCATTTCTACCTCCACGGCGTAATCAGAGGGTAATGCCGCCACACCCACCGCCGAGCGAGCGTGTTTGCCTTTGTCACCGAAAACCGTGACCAGGAGATCCGAGCAGCCGTTCACCACTTTGGGATGATCCGTAAAATCGGGTGTTGAATTGACCATTCCCAGGACCTTTACGACCCGTTTGACTTTGTTGAGATCGCCAATTTCGGCTTTCAGGGAGGATAACAAACCAATAGCCGACAGTTTGGCGGCTTCGTAGCCCTGCTCAACCGTCAGGTCTTTTCCTACTTTGCCCTTAATGCCAGTTCCGTCGGCGCGATTGGAAACGTGCCCGGACAGAAAAATCAAGTTTCCGGTTCGCACGGCTTTGACATAATTGGCCAGGGAGGGCGTGGGTTTGGCCAATTCAATGCCCTGCTCCTTAAGTTTGCCTTCCACCGATTGCGCAAAAACCGCGTTGGAAATTACTGCGAAGCTGATCATCAGAAACGTAAAAATTTTTCTCACAGAAGTAAAGTTTATATGGAGTAAAGTAGTATCAACTGTCTGTTGGAATGTTCCTTATCAGCCTTTCATTTCGTTCATCACCTGCTGGATCGTATCGACAAATTTCTCCGTTACCTCGCGTTTGGGCGTCGTGTCCCAATTGCCGACAATACCGTTCCCGCCCAGGTAAATACCGTCTTTTCGCGAAATAATATTGGCACCTCTGGCATTGAGCTTATAGGTCACTTCCCGTTGGGGAATCAGGCAAGCGAGTTGTCCCGAAATGGGTGTCAGCTCCTGATCGTTGAAAATTTCCTTCGCACCCAGTCCCATACAATTGACGATGCATAATTCAGGCAGGGCGTCGATATCTTCCAGTTTTTTGATCTCATGAACTTTTAGCTTTCCGCCCAGCATAATGAATGTACTGAGCTGGTGATGAAGATAACTTGGAATGTTGAACATCATACTCGATCGCCAGGAAACGTATTTGGCCCCAAACGAATGCTCTTTCGGCGTCAACTCTTTCCGCTCCGGAATCAATCCCGGCAGATGGTACACTTCTCCGCCCATCGACGGATCCGTCTGCGGGCGGAACGGTTCATTACTAACCCCGTATTCATCAACCCACGACACAATATCGTCCATTCCGAGCATAAATTGAAACCGCCGGAATGAAAACCGGGTGGCGGCCTCCCATTGGTCATGAAAGACCTGCGTAGCCACTTTCGGATCGCAAACCCGCGAGGCTGGTGACCAGGTTCCCGTTGCCAGATTACTGGTTACATTCGGTGGCAAATCTTTGGTGTAAATGGTCACTTCACAGCCTTTTTCCTGCAGCAAGCGTGCCGTTGCCAGGCCAACGGTTCCAGAACCCAGTACGGCCACCTTTTTTTCTCCGGTTGTCAAAACCAACTCGCGGGCCAGATTACCGGTTCCCCACGAAAGTGACCAGCCGCTGCCACCGTGGCCGTAATTGTGGACAATGGTTTTGCTCCCGAGTGCTTCTTTGGCGATTCGCGGGCCGGAAGCCCGGAACGGGCGTAAACCAACGGTTTCTTTGACGATCCGGTCCAGCGAGAGCTTCAATTTGGGAACGTGATGCATGGCCAGGGTGGCTGTTGAACCCATTCGGGGAGCACAGGAACTGACTCCGGCGGCAACGGCCAGCGAACTCATACCGGCCGTGTGTAAAAAGTTTCGACGATTCATAGCAAAATAGTCCGGGCAGGGATGCCTGATTTGAGAATTGATAAGGTGGTGAATGATTGGAAAGGCAACCCATCGAGGATGCCTGGACTAAATGTAAGCGGCCGGAATAAATCTACTTTGAATTTTGGAAAATCAAAATAAGATTTTGGGTAGGTATAAAATATATCCTAATTATTTGTTAATAAGGTCTATTTAAAGAAGAGAATTCTATGTTGTAGAATAGCCGCGATTGATCCTGTCGGCAATTCAGGGCCAGTAAAATGCCTAAACTCATGGCTGGCGTGAGCCAAAATCGCAGGAAGTGGGTATTTTTTGAAAATGCGCTTTTGACGTAGTTCAAAAAAAAATTGGAGTTACTGATAACCGCTGAATGGTATCTAGAATAGATAGGTTGAGTCCTGGATGAAATCGTCCTGCATGATTCGCATTCAGCCCTGAACGGAATACGCGTTGGGTGTGGATAGCCGGCTTATCTTCCTGACATTTCCTGCGACAAAGGGAAGAGTCGGTCAGTCATTATCAGTAAACTCATTCAACTACCTGAAAATTGTCTTTTATCCTCCATAATCTCCCTTTTTATCTTTTATGAAAACATACCTTTTACTGTCTTACAAATTGCTGTTCGTGACGTTTACATTTGCTCAGTCATCGCAGCCCCTGTTGAGTGTCAGCCGATTCGAAGGTGAGCGGGGAGATCAGGTGGCAACCGCTGTATTTAGCGGATTTACAAATTCCAAGCGGGTAAAAATGACGGATCCGGAGACAATTGCTGAAATCGGTCGGAAAGGATTGGAAACGACCATTGTTAAAACACCGGCTTATCTGATTACGGGCCGGGTCAATGCGGTAAATTTTGGCAATCATTCAAGCACAACGACGAATGGCAAAAGCACTTACTACCACGATTGTGAGGTCGTAATTGAGCTCAAGCTGACCAACGTAGTAACGAACGAAACCCAGACCCGGATGCTTTCCAGTTCGAGAAGCAGTACTTCCAATCACAATGATGCTTTTTTAGGGGCAATGCAGGGCTTGTCTTCACGGGCGAATTCATATGCCCGGGAGCGGTTTCCGGCAACGCTGTCAATTTTACAGATTCTGGAAGAAAGTGATCGGAAGGGCATTGTTTCCTTCCGGGCTGAGGGTGAAGGCCTTAGCGTAGTTAGCAGCAGTACGGATGTAATTATCATGTCAATCAAAAACAAAACCCGGATCAGCATCAAACACCGGTATGAAGTGACTCGTCCGGATGGTACGACGCGCTGGATTGAAGAAGATGCGGCCGAAGCTAAAATCACCAAGTTGGAAGGCAGTGACGAGACCGAAAGTAAAACCGCCATTTGCTCGGTTACGAAAGGGGGCGAAAAACTACGTGATCTCTGGAATAAAAAAGCAACGCTGGTCCTTGTTACAACCAACTAATTAGTTGATTCAATGAAGTTTAAGATTCTTTTCTTTTGGTTCTTCCTGGCTGGATTAAACAATAGTGCCACCGCTGGCCCGATTCCAAAACCGCCCGTAACGATTCGAATTTTTAAATCGACTTCAACGGCAACGGACGGAACACACCTGGAAAATGCACTGCCACAGTTTATTACTTATTTTCAGCAGCGGGGGCTAACGGTCGATGAATCGGAAGGAGCGAGTTGGAGAATTGAAATTCGAGGCTCCATCGCGAAGGTCTTCGGGGCACCTGACCAATCAGGCTTTACCCTTCGCCTAACGGCCTTTGATAATTCAAATCCCAAACCCATTTGCCAGACGACATTTACCAGTAGTCCAAAAGTACCGTTAAGCGAGTTGGCAATGGCTACTGTTGACCGGTACTTAAACCCACCAGAGTTGGCGAAATCAATTACGGATAAAGAACAGAAGAAATTTTTTGACGATATCGATCGCTATTTCTACGCCAAAGGCGGTTTGGCCTCAAGTCGACCAGCTTCAGATACCAGTCGACCAACAATTGAAATCTATTCTCCCCGCCTGACGGCTGAGCGCGGTATGGCCCGCCTGGCGAAAGTTCAGTCAGGCATTACGGTCGAAGTCATCGGGAAAGTAAGCGACATGGACGGCAAAGTGTCCCAGTTAACGCTAAACGGAAGTTCTGTTGAATTTGACCCAGACGGCCGGTTTGAATCAAGCGTAACCGTAACCAGCGAAAGTTATCCCATTCTGCTGGAGGCTCGGGATGCGGCTGGGAACTCCGGAAAAATGAGATTTATCATCACGCCGGAAACGCTAAAGAGGGACAAACAGCAGGAGGAACTGTCAAAAAAAACCAAACCTGACAAGCGACTTGCCCTGGTGATTGGCAATGGAGCTTATACGTATGTACCCGCCCTGACTAACCCGATTAACGATGCGGAGGCTATGAAGGCGGCATTGGAAAGTGTAAAATTTGACGTCATTATTCTGAAAAATGGCGACCAGAAAGCCATCAAGCAGGCAATGAATGAATTCAGTGATAAGTTACGGCGCGAAGATTACACGGTGGGTTTATTTTACTATGCCGGACACGGAATTCAGCGGGATGGCTTAAACTATATAGTCCCGATCGATATACATCTGGACGATAATGTGGGTACGGATTGTGTTGAAGTCCAGCGCGTGCTGGACCAAATGGAAGAGGCAAACACCCGAACCAATATCATCATCCTGGATGCCTGCCGGGATGATCCTCTGAAAAAAGAAAAGGGACGAAATCTCAACGGCGGGGGAGGGCAGGCCTTCATGGAGGCACCAACCGGTACGCTGATTGCGTTTGCAACCTCACCGGGAAAAACCGCTGCCGATGGCACAGGGGCCAACGGTACGTATACCGCAGCTCTTCTCCACCAAATTCAGGTTCCCAATCTGTCGATCTCGGCTGTATTTCAGAACGTCCGAAAAGAAGTTCAGGAAAAGACAAAAGGAATGCAAAAACCGTGGGAATCGACCTCCTTAACGGATGAGTTTTACTTTCGTCATTAAAACGTGGAATACGTTTATTTCAACAAAGCCATCACCGCATTATCGCCCATGACCGCATTGGCTGGCCGGGGATGGGTCTCAGTAAAAACTTGTAAATCAGTGGGTTTGAGTAATACGTTGGTGCTTTCGTCGATATGCCCGTTTTTCGTCACTTTGTTGAGATCGAGCTTCAGGTGCAGCGCTAGAAACCGGTAGGCCGCAACCCGTTTGGACGGACCAAAATCGTGTTTTTCGTTTGGCAGGTGCACGTTTTCAACCTTGTTTTTGGCACCGTAGAAACTGTAAATCCGCTGCACATGCGGGAATTCCACAGTGGGGGTATTTTTGGTCCAGTCGCCACCGTCCGAAATCATGATCATCGGTCGGGGGGCTGCCAAAGCTGCGATTTCGACATTGTTGGTTTCAAACGTTGGGCGTTTGTGGATGGGCATGCCGCTCTCGCAAACGCAACCACCGAAGAAATGCGCCGAAACCATGACGACCGGCACGGAAACTTTCACGCGGGAGTCGAGCGCCGTCAGCAAAAACGTTTGGGTCCCTCCGCCCGATTCGCCCGAAACCGCCACCCGATTTGTATCGACTTCTGGCAGTGCGGTTAAGTAATCCAGCGCCCGAATGCTGTTCAAAGTCTGTAATTTAGCGGCTTCCGGTAATTTATGATTACACTGTTTTGAATCGCCGTAACCCAGCATGTCGTAGACAAACACAACTGCCCCCATTTTTGCCATCGTGATACAGCGTTGCTGCGTCTGCTCCACAAACCGCGCATCGGAGTTGGCAACGTGTCCGTGCGGACACAGAACCGCAGCGGTTTTTCCGGAAACGCCGGTCGGTTTATACAGATTTCCGGTGATGTAAAAACCGGGTAGACTCTCAAAGGCTACGTTTTCAACCGTATAACCGTCCATTTGCCTTAAACTGTGACTGATGGGTTTCAGGGGAGCGAAGTTCGGTTTGTCCGGGAGTTTCAACCCTTCGCGGATACCTTGCCGGATCATGGCCGCCCGTTTTTCCCACGATGCTTTGTCGTTATAGGCCAATGCACAATTCTGGAGAGCTTTTGCGCCGTCGGGCTCGCTGAAATAAGCGCCTTGCCGCAGTTCGGGGCGGTTGGGATTCGGCTGGGCAAACGCAGGTAGCGAAAGGAGAGAAATCAAACAGGTTGAGGCTAAAAAAGATCGCATTTCAGGTCGATTTTTGGGTTGTGCTAAAGTAAATGTTTTTTGGAAAGCAGACAAAATTTGATTCCCTTTCGCGTGGTCAAATCCCCGATTAAAGCGTTTATTTGCGCTTTGAATTCAAAACCGCAACCGTTATGCTCTTATTTCGTAAAACCGCGTTTTCATTTTGCCTACTGGTACTATCGACTTTCTATTTTGTAAAAGCTCAACCTGCCAAACAAACCAATTTTATTGTCATTCTGGCGGATGATCTGGGCTACGGTGATTTGGGTTGTTACGGACATCCTACGATTCGGACGCCACACTTGGATCAGATGGCCACGGAAGGAACCCGGTTTACCCAATTTTACGTCGCAGCCAACGTCTGTACGCCCAGCCGGGCGGCCTTGCTAACGGGGCGTTTGCCGGTTCGAAACGGAATTTTCGGCAAACGGGTGGTATTCTTCACCAATTCCGCCAATGGATTGCCTCACAGTGAGATAACGATTGCGAAAGCCCTGAAAACCAAAGGATACCGCACGGGATTGGTCGGGAAATGGCATTTGGGTTCGCAACCGCAGTATTTACCGCTGAACTACGGTTTTGATTTGTATTTCGGGTTACCCTATTCAAATGACATGGGCAAAGTGGGTTCGTTTGGCAATACTGCGTCGGCGCCTGCTCCGCCGAATTCGAATCCGCCGTTGCCGCTGTACCGCGACAATAAAGTCATCGAAACCGAGCCGGATCAGCGGTTCTTGACCAAACGCTACACGGATGAAGTCCTGAAATTTATTACGACCAACAAGGCGAAACCGTTCTTTATGTATTACGCAAGTCCGTTTCCACACGTGCCGTTGTATGCGTCGGAGGCTTTTTCGGGCAAAAGCAAACGCGGTTTATACGGCGATGTGGTTGAGGAACTGGACTGGAGTGTGGGCCAGATTCTGAAAAAGCTGAAAGATCTGAAACTGGATAAAAATACGGTTGTCGTTTTTCTCAGCGATAATGGCCCCTGGTTGATCAAAAACCGGCTCGAAGAAAACGGCGGTTCGGCTGGGCCGTTGTTTGAAGCGAAAGGTTCTACCTACGAAGGCGGAATGCGCGTTCCGGCCATTTTCTGGGGACCCGGTTTAGTGAAATCCAAAACCGTATCGACGGCCGTGGCTACCTCGATGGATATTTTTCCGACGATTCTGAATCTGGCGAAAGTGGCGCTCCCAAAAGATCGGACGCTGGACGGGCAGAACATCGGGGATTTGCTGGCGGGCAAAACGGACAAAGGAACGGAACTGGTCTTTTATTACGATTCGGACCGGTTGTATGCGATTCGGAAAGGGCCGTGGAAAGCCCATTTTACCACGCATCCATCGTATTCGCCCGAAGCGCCAACACCGCACGATCCGGCCTTGCTGTACAACCTTGAAGTCGATCCGGGCGAGCGGTACGAGGTGGGCAGCAAACACCCCGACATTCTGGAAGATTTGAAAAAAGAGTTTGAAAAACACCGGGCAGGCTTGGTTCCGGTGCCGCCGTTGCTGGACGCGGTTATTGAGAAATAGGCGGTTTTTGCCCACATTTGTTTTTCCTAAACCGCTTCTCATGAAAAAGCTGCTTTTCTTTCTGCTGGTATCTGCGTCGGCCTGGGCCAATGTCTCCCTGCCATCCATTTTGAATTCGAATATGGTGCTGCAGCAACAGACCGAAATCACGATCTGGGGCTGGGCCGATCCGACTGAAAAAGTCACGGTAACGGCAGGGTGGCCGAGCGAACCCGTCAGTGTAACCTGCAGCGACAACGCCATCTGGAAGGTTAGTTTGCGAACGCCGAACGCCGGTGGCCCGTATGCAATCACGATTGTCGGTCGCAATAAAGTAGAATTGACGAACATTCTGATTGGCGAAGTCTGGCTTTGTTCGGGCCAGTCGAATATGGAAATGAGCGGATACAGTGCCAAAGATGCCCGCGCCGAATTGCCGACGGCATACAATCCGAACATCCGGTTTTTTAAAATCCCGAAACTAGCGACGGAAGCGGCTCAGGTCGATGTGCGCGGAAACTGGGCGGTTTGTGATTCGCTTTCGCTGAAAAACTTTAGTGCGGTGGGTTACTTTTTTGGCAAGCGGTTGCAGAATACGCTGAACATTCCGATTGGGTTGATCGACATGTCTTGGGGCGGTTCATTCATGGATTCGTGGGTGCCGGAAACCATTGCGATGCTGTATCCCGAAACCCGTCGGTCGGCCCAAACGATGCCGAAAGCGCCCTGGGCCCCCAATAAACCGGGGGTGTTATACAATGGAATGGTCGCACCGATTACGTCGTTTCCGATTGCCGGGGTAATCTGGTACCAGGGCGAAGCCAACCGGCACGATGCCCCGGCGTATTACAAACTGACTCACGCGCTGGTGGATTCCTGGCGCGGGGTCTGGCAGAAAGATTTTCCGTTTTATTACGTGCAGATTGCACCCTATGCGTATGGCGATAAATACCAGACGGCGGCCACCCGCGAAAGCCAGACGAAAGCCATGGACATTCCAAAGTCCGGGATGATTGTAACAACGGACCTGGTGGACAATCTGAAAGACATCCACCCGGCTTACAAGAAAGAGGTTGGAAATCGGCTGGCGGGCTGGGCATTGGCCGAAACCTACGGGCAGCATGTCGGCATTTATAAAAGTCCGCAATACCGTTCGATGCAGGTGGAGGGGAATAAAATCCGGCTGACGTTCGATCATGCTCCCAATGGATTGATCAGTAAAGGCAGTGATATTGCCGAACTGGAAATTGCCGAATCTGACCGGGTTTTCGCCAAGGCGCAGGCTCGGATTAAAGGCAATACGCTGGAAGTCTGGTCGGATGCCATTAAAAATCCGGTGGCGGTGCGGTTTGGGTTCCGAGATGCTCCGGTTCCGAATCTGTTCAGTAAAGAGGGCTTGCCAGTTATTCCCTTCCGGACGGACAACTGGGATTTGGGGTTGAAACCAGTGGCTAACCCGTGAAAATGAGTTGTAACGCGGAGTTGAGCGGAGAAAAACAGAGTTTTTTTCTTCTTCGCTTAACTCTGCTTTCCTCCGCTCAACTCCGCGTTACAACCCATTAAAAACCGGGTAAATACGGACTGCAATTGGGGGTAAATACGCATTGATTTTCAGTTGTTTATGGTGAGATTTGTTAAAGCCGGATGTCGGCGGCACTATATCTTCACCCTCTAACTAGCTACAGTATCATGAGAAATCATTGCCCGTGCAGTTGCCACATCATTCCACCCTTCGTGGTCGACAAACTCAAGGAAGCAGGTGTCGAGATTCCTTCCCAAAAAACCAACAACCGCGAATTCCGGGAGCGTCGTGACGCGAAAAACGCGCTTATGCGCAGTGAAGCGTTTCTGGTGGCTCCGCCCGTGAAAAAGGCAGATCGTTTTGTATACGACAGCAAAACCACCGAGCACCAACGCCTGCTCCTGGTTCGGAAAGAAAGCGGTCCGGCTTCACCCGACGCCGTGGTGAATACCGTCTACGAAAATGCCGGTTCGGTTCGGGAATACTTTAAGACGTTTCTGAACTATTTGTCGGTCGACAACCACGGTGCCGATCTGATTCTAAATGTGCATTTCGGAAAAAACTACGCCAACGCCTTTTGGGATGGTGACGAAATGACATTTGGCGATGGTGACAATCAGGTATTTACCAATTTAGCCAACGCGCTGGATGTTACGGCCCACGAACTGACGCACGGCGTGGTTCAATACACGGCCAATCTGACGTACAAAGGACAATCCGGTGCCTTGAATGAACATTATGCTGATGTCTTTGGCTCGGTTATTAAACAGCACGCCAAAAAGCAAAAAGCCGCTACGGCTGACTGGCTGATTGGGGATGAAATTATGGGGCCAGCGCTGACGGGACAGGCACTGCGCTCAATGAAAGCACCCGGAACGGCCTACAACAACGCCTTGATGGGGAAAGATCCGCAACCCGATCACATGGACAACCTTTACAAGGGATCGGCCGATAATGGCGGAGTTCATATTAACAGCGGCATTCCGAACAAGGTGTTCTTTCTGGTTGCTACGGCCATCGAAACCGATAAAGCGGCTTTGCTCTGGTTCGAAACGCTGAAAACATTAAAGCCGACGACGAACTTTAAAAGTTTTAAAACCGCTTTGCTGAAGATCGCTAAAAAGATGGCGAACGCGGGTAGTGTTCCGGCAACTACAGAGACCGTTGCCAAACAATCGTTTGAATCAGTAGGTTTGTAGAAAAAAACGCTTCGGCGTCAGAATCGATGAAGTTGAGTTATGTCCGCGAAGGCGGTTTGTTTTTTCAGGTGTCAGAAACTGAAATGGAAGTAGGAGACCTGCCCGCGGACTTGCAAACGCTGGTGCGGAAGGTTTACGAAAATTCCGATGATTATCGGCCCCGGGAAAAGAATGTTAACCTGCGCGACGGATATCAGTATCGCCTTGAAATTCGGGAAGGTCGTAAAAAAGTCAATCTAACATTTGGCGACACCACGCTTCCCGACGGTTTTCAGCCCCTGATCCAGTATTTGCAGGAGAAAGCGATTAATGACCATTGACGATTGACCACCGACCATTGGCAATAGTCGATGGTCGGTGGTCAATCGTCAATGGTCAATGGTCAATGGTCAATGGTCAATCGTCAAAATCTAGTACCCCGGATTCTGCGTCAGCCCTGGATTTAACGCCCGTTCGCTGGCGGGAATGGGAAACAGCCGACGGAACGTTTCCTTGTTGTCTTTGAAACCCCAGGCGTCTTCAAACTTGCCGAAGCGGATGAGGTCGTTTCGGCGCCAGCCTTCCCACGAAAGTTCGCGGGCGCGCTCGTCCAGCAGTTCATCCAGTGTAAGTGTAACCGCCAGATCCGTTTTGGCCCGTTTCCGCAGTTTGTTAACCAAAACCACCGGCGTTTGCAATTCTCCGGCCACGGTGGTGGCCGTAGCTCCCCGCAGAATGGCTTCGGCTTTCATCAGGTAAATGTCGGCGAGCCGGAAAACCGGGAAGTCGTTACCCTGATACCGGGTGCTGGCGTTGGAGTTCTTATCGGGATAAAACTTGACCGACCGAATGCCTTTCGCTTTGGCTAAATCATCGTTCCCCACATCCAGTTTGGCGGGAATAACCAGCGTTAGATCTGGTGAAAACTCGAGTTGCCATTTGATCGCTGCGGTTCCATCCGTTCCGGCGTAGGTTGCATCGAGCCCTTTCTTGGTGGTGTTGACCAAAATGGGCGTGCCATCGAAATTGAATTGTTTCCCTACCAGCCAGGTATCGTTCCGGACGTCGCCTTTCAGATTGAATTTGGCGTAAAATTCTTTGATCGTGCTCATCGCAATACTTGGACGGAACGGTATGCTGTATTTGGCAACCAGCTCCGGATGTGTACCGAACCGGGTAAAATGGTTACCGGGCACCACGTTGCCGTCGTACGGAACGGCGAAAATGATGTCTTTGATTTGGGGGCCGTTATCGCCCGCGAAGATGCTTTGGTAATTGTCATCCAGCGCATACAAGGAACCCGCACCGGTCAGGAGGGCGTCACAGGTGGCTACGGTTTCGGCATATTTCGGGGTGCCGGCATAGACTTCCGCATTCAGGTACAACTTGGCCAGCAGTGCATTTGCCATCCATTTATTTACCCGGCCGTAAGTTAAAGCACCGACCGTTGCGTTCAGATTCGGAATCGATTCCTTCAACTCTTTCTCGATAAACGCGTACACATCAGCCCGTTTCGAGGTGCCGGGCAGTTTGGAATCACCGAAAACCGTAACAATCGGAACGTTGCCGTACAAATCCATCATGTAGAAATGGAACAGCGCGCGCATGGTCCGCAACTCGGCCAGTGCCGTGGTTCGCGCGGGCGAATCAGCCGAGGCTTCGAACAGTTTGATGATCCGATTGGCCGTATTGATGCCGCTGTAGCCCCATTGCCAGACGCTGATGCCGTTCGTGTGGTCGATGGTCCAGTTGTGCTGGTGCAGTTGGCGGTATTGGCCGCCGTCGTCGAAGTTACCGTCACGGGCTGGGATGATGGCTTCGTCGGTCGAGAGCGTCTGCATCCGCCAGTATTCAACGGCGTAGCTGACCCCGGCTTGATTGTAAGCCAGTTGGGTGTAGATCGGGCCGCTGGCTGCCACAAATTCCTCAGCGGTTTTCGGGAAGTTCGACGCGGTTAGCTCCGACTCGATTTTGACATTGAGATCGCTGCACCCACTCCCGACAAAACCGAGCGTCAGGGCCAGTAAAGCAAGTTTTGAATTTCTATTTTTCATGTTTTTATATCATTATGGTATACGGTTTCCTGTTTTCGCCGGGCCGTCGTTACGGTGAGTTGTGGCTGGATTGAAATTTCCGCGACATGAACCGAAAACGGTAAACCGTCAACCGAATACCGATTTAGAATGTGATATTAGCTCCCAGCACAAACGAGCGGGTTTTGGGATAAAAATTGTTATTGTCGATGCCCGGTGTAATACCGCCCAGGTTCATTTCAGGATCGATGCCGCGGTACTTCGTGATGACGAACAGGTTACTGGCCGTCACGTAAACGCGCAGGTTGCGAATGGCCGGAGCCCCGGTTTTAATGGTGTACCCCAGTGTGGCGTTATCCAGCCGGAGATACGATCCACTTTCCAGGTAGCGGCTCGACACCAGGTACGAATTGATGTCGGCAAAGGGTTCATCCAGCACAATTCGGGCCTGGTTGTAGGAGTTGGCGTCGCTCGGTCCATTCAGTTGAGCCAATGATGCGTTCAGGATTTTATTCCCCGTGACGCCCCGCACAAACACATTCAGATCGAAATTCCCGACGGTGAAACTGTTGTTCCAACCGTAAATCAGCTTCGGCTGCGCATTACCGCCAATCACAAAATCGTCGGAGGTGGGTGAGGTGGTCAGGGTCCCGTCGGCTTTTTTATACTGCGAAATGCCTTTTTCGTTTTTCCCCGCATACTGCCACAAATTAAACGTTCCGATCGGCAGCCCTTCTTTCACGATCTGCGATGAGTTACCCGATTGCCCGCGACCACCGACGAATGCCGTCCGGATGAAATTGAGCGTAAATTTATCATTCGATAGGGTGGTGATTTTGTTTACGTTGTGCGCCAGGTTGAGGTTACTGCGCCAGGTAAACCGACCGGTTTTGATCGGGGTGGTCGATAGGGTCAACTCAACGCCTTTATTGCTCATTTTACCGGCATTGGCGGTCAGCGTGCTAACGAAGTACTGGGTGGTTGAAACCGGATACGTCCAGATCAGGTCGGAAGTCAGTTTGTCGTAGTATTCGAGCGAACCGGTTACGCGGCCTTTCAGGATACCGAAGTCGAGCCCGACGTTCAACATGGCGGTTTTTTCCCATTTCAGATCCGGGTTTTCGTTCTGGGTGGGCCCCACGCCGTTGATGTAGCTGCCGTTGTAATAAAACCGCCCGGTTGAACCGTATCGCAGGATAGAGACGAACGGATCGAAGCCCAAAGAATTACCGGTAACGCCATAGCCGACGCGCAGTTTCAAATCGCTAAAGGCCGTCACGTTGGCCATGAACGGTTCTTTGCTGATCTGCCAGCCCGCTGAAACCGTTGGAAACAAACCCCACTGGTTGTTTTTCCCGAATGCCGACGAACCATCGCGCCGAACCGACGCCTGAATCTGGTATTTGTCGTTGTACTGGTAATTGATCCGTCCGTAATACGAAATCAGCCGCAGGGTTTTAATAACCGTTGTACCAAAATCAGGTACAAAACCGACTGGCGGACTGCTCAGCCCTAAGTTGTTGTATAACAGGGCATCCGATACAAAACCGCGGGTTGAAGTCTGAAAACCGTCGCCCTGGCGATCCTGCTGCCACGAATAGCCGGCCAGCAACTTTAGGTCATGATTGCCAAACTGCTTGTCGTAATTGAAATACGATTCGATGATTTTCTTAGTGTTCGCATACGACGACCGAATCGCAATACCACCGGTGGTGAGGGCACCCTGGGCGTAGCGATTGGCGTAGTAATTGTAATTAATCTGCTCGTCCTGGATGGCGAGGTTGGCGTTGTAAAACAAATTCGGCAGAATTTCGGCCTGAATTTTTCCGTTCGCCATGAATGTTTTAGTCTTGCGGTTTTCGGTAATGCTTTCAATCAGCGAAACCGGGTTGGAGTTCCCCCGACCAAAGTTTTCCTTGAAGGTGCCATCGGCATTTCGAACGTTCACCGTCGGCAGGTACCGAACCATGTTTTCATACACGCCAGACGGAATGGTTTTGGCGGTATTGAACGTATTGCCGACTGAAAGATCAAGCCGCAGTCGGTTGTTGAAAGCCGAGTGCTGCACGTTTGCCCGAATGATGGTCCGCTCGCGCGACGAACCTCTCAGCACCCCGGGATTGTCGAGGTAGTTGACGCTGGCGCCGTACAGCGTGTTGTTGCTGCCACCCTGAAACGAAATCGTGTGGCTGTGCGAAACCGGGCTCCGCATGACTTCCTTCTGCCAGTCGGTGTTGACGTTGTCTTCATCCGCCGGAGCGAGCGTTTTGCCGTTGGCTTTCAGATACGCCCGGATTTCGTCGCCCGTCAAAACGTCGATGCGGTTGGAAACCTGTTCGAGGGCGGTATAACCGCTGTAGGTGAGTTGGGACTGTCCGGATTTGGCCCGTTTGGTTGTTACGATAATGACCCCATTGGCCGCCCGGGCACCGTAAATGGCGGTTGCCGAAGCATCGCGCAACACGTCGATGGACACAATGTCATCCGGCGGAATCAGGTCGATAGATGCATCGGGCACGCCATCAATGACGTAAAACGGTTGCTGGGCCGAACCTTCGCGCAAGGTCGAAGGTCCGCGTAAGGTTACCGAAGGGGTTCCGTTGGGGTCGCCGGAACGGGTGATGTTCAAACCGGCCACTTTGCCTTGTAGCAATTGAGCGGGTGAAACAACCACCCCGCGGTTAAATTCCTCGGGTTTGATAGAAGCAATTGAGCTGGTCACTTCCCGCTTGGAAAGTGTACCGTAGCCCGTTACGACAACTTCGGTTAGTTGCTTCAAATCCGGGGCGAGTTGAATGTTGATCACCGGTTTGCTGCCCACGGTTACTTCCTGCGATACGTAACCAACGTAAGAAAAGATCAACACCGTTTGCGGTCCTGCCACCGTGATCGAATAGTCGCCGGAGGAGTTGGTGGCTGTTCCGCCGGTTGTGCCTTTGGCAATCACAGTTGCGCCCGGAAGCGGCTGGTTTTTTTCATCCGTAATCCGGCCGGTGACGGTTACCTGAGCCACCGTGGAATTGGTGGCAGTTCCGTTTTTTGCCGGCAGCATTCCGGCCTGGGCGGGCAGGCCCGTGCAGAGCATCGCCAGAAAAGCCCAGCCAGCCGGTTGTAGCGGTTTTCGTAAAATTGGATTCATCATGCAATTGGGATTTGGTTTGATTGATTAGGTACTGTAATAGAAATTTAGACGCAGAACGACCAAAAAGTAACTGTTTCGGAGGTCAGGCTTGATTCGGGACGCGCAAAGTACGGGAACAGGATGTTGACTGGCGTTTACAGAATGTTACGGTTTAGTTACGATTACGAAGACGTTGAGACTTGAATCAGTAATCTGCCGAACGTAAAACCGCTCTGGGGTATGTTCATGAAACAGAGAGATGGCGCGAAACGAGCAAGAATACTCAAATTCTTGTACTATTTGGATGTAAAATAGAAAAAACGTTTGATAACAAGCAAGTTGACGAAGGGGAGAATTTGATGAGCCGTTTTAGCGTAGCGTTATTGAAGGATCAACCGTCGCATTTTATGGAAAAGCATTAAATGAGTTGTCCATTTCCTGCGTTTTTACAGTATATTTCCCTACCCTATTACTGCATGCAAATTGCTGTCAATTCAGCTGGTCCTGAATCAAAGGGCGAAAAGGCAATGGAAGCAGTAAGGATTCATTGTAAGCTAAATCGTACATAAATTACTGAGCTTATGCACTACGGCGATTCAGTAAAACACACCGACCCAATGGTCAATAACGGTCATCCTATGACGGTTTCGAGTATGGATGAAGAGGACAACCTCGCGCTCTGTCGGCTTGAGGACGATTCGGAAGAATGGTTCGACGTTAATGACCTTACCGTTGTTGCCGACTTCGACGACAGTTTTATTTGAATTAAAACCGCTTTACATAAACGTAAAGGGGGTTTTCGAATCAATGTACGTGATTGTAACGTCGGGCAGTTTTGGTTGTAACCAGGGCACCAGCCACTGCATGCCCGGCGCTTCGCTCATGATGTGTCCCAAAACGCCGAGCGCTAGTTTCTGACCCTGCTGCCGGGCGTCGCGGACGTATTCGGCGGTTTCCCACTCGCTGATTTCCCCGCACAGGAGTAAATCCGGTTTGTCCTGGCTCATTGCCAGAATGTGGCTACGACCGCCCGACGCACCGGGCATCAGCGAAATCCGCCGGCAGGATTGATTCAGATCGCCCACCACCCGCATCGTTGCAATGCCCAATTTGGTCTTGGCGTGGGTAATGATCTGGCTGAGCGACTGGGGAGCCGGAAGCGTAATTAACCGCGGATTGTTTGCATCCATGTATTTTTCCCACCCCAGGGCCGTTACCACGCCCATCCGGATGCCGTCGGGGCGGTGGGAGTGCCAGTAATCGTGAAACCGCCAGATGGCAATGCCGTTTTTCTCGAGCAGATCATGTTTCCGTTGGAACACCGCGTCCTTTGCCAGCCAGTCAGTTTCGTCGAGGTGGTTATAGAAGGTGGGCTCGTGAACAATGATGAAATTGGCCTTTAGCTGAATGGCTTTTTCTATGACATCCATCGTTGCAAACATGGTTGACACAATGCCAGTTACTTTCTGATCAGGAGAACCGGATTTAAGTGTATCAACGGTTTTGGGAAACGGCGCGTTGGGAATGGTTTTCAGAATCAACTCCATGACCTGGCCCACCGTCACTGGTTGGGCCGGTTGCCGAAACCGCCCGCTTGCGTTCATTCCGGGCACGCTTAGTAACAGTGACGCTTTGGTGAGCGTTTCGACAAATTCCCGTCGTCCCGGTTTTTCGGATGATATCATGGTTTTTGTTGTTTTTTGTAGGCGTCAATCATTTTTTTGCGGTCGGCCGGGCTCATATTCCCGAAACCCGAATGATCCCGCTTTTTGTATTCTTTCGGAATTTCGAACAGGGACGCATCCACGGCCTTGAGGTCATAGCGAACGAGTTCGGTGGTTATTCCACTGTTTTTCATGCGGACAAAAAAGCCGTCCGCTCCGTTCTTTTTGAGTTCATCCAGCATTTTTGCGCCCCCCAGACTATTGTTGGAGTTCCAGTAGGAAAGTAATTTGTCGTAGCCGGGAATGTCCTTTGAGGTCCAGACTTCCATCGAGCCTTTATCGAGCGTAATCATTGCGTGTGTGCAGTTCAGGTTCTGAATCTTTTCTTTACCCAGCACTTTGACAATCGTTGCTCCGGACTGTGGAGGAGTTTTGTCGGTTTTGGTCTCCGAATACGTTTTGCTGGCGTCATTCAGCGTATAGATCGTGTTGGGGCTGGCCGCCAAAAACAGGATGCTCTGTTTCATGGGGGTTGTCGTTCCCGGCATCGGAATGCTGACGTCGGTTCGAACATTTCCGTTGGAAAAATACATGGTGCTGGTGGTGGATTGGGATTGGCCACCCCGGGCCATTGTCATCTTGTATTCAACGGTTCCCTGCTGTGCGTTGGCATAGACGTTCAACAGAATCAGGTGGGCTATAATCAGAATTTTTTTCATGGAAGCGCATGGTTCAACGGGAACAAGCTTAACCAATTTTGTGGACTTTTGTACGACTTTACTCCTAAAAAAAAGCCCCACAAAACGGTGGAGCATTTTCAGGTTAATGCGCGCTGCTGTTGTTGGAAAAACCGGTGCCCTTATTTCCCGATCATTTCGGTGGACGTACTTTTCTCAACGGCTTTCATGACCCGGAAAAAATTGCCACTCCAGATTTTCTCGATGTCTTTTTTAGAATAACCGCGACGGACGAATTCAACGGTAAAATTTTCGTACTGACTGACGTCGAAACAATCGGCCAGCGCCCCACCGCCGTCGAAGTCCGCACCCATGCCCACGTGATCGATGCCGATCAGCTTGACAATGTGGTCGATGTGGTCAACGGCGTCTTTCACCGTCGCCAGTTGAACCGGGTATTTTTTGTTCAGCTCCATGAAATCTGTCCGAAGTTTCTTCTGATCGTCTTCCGACAATTTGCTCAGGGCACCCATCATCGACCGGCGGTCTTTAACTCCCCATTTTTCGAGCATGGTTTTCTGGGCGGCTTCGCGTTCGGGGCTGGGCGGAATGGTTTTGACGTAATCGCTCAGCAGATTCAGTTGAACGACACCACCGTTTTTTGCCAGCGCTTTCAGCATGTCGTCGGTCAGATTCCGCGGGTGATCACAGATGGCTTTGGCACCCGAATGAGACGCGATGATGGGCACTTTCGACAACCGGATAACGTCGTAAAACGTCGAATCGGAAACGTGCGAAACATCGATCATCATGCCCAGCCGGTTCATTTCGGCCACCACCTGTTCGCCCAACGGGCTCAAACCCTGGTATTCAGCTCCTTTGGGATCGGTCGAAGAATCGCAAATATCGTTGTTGCTGGAATGGCAAAGGGTCATGTAACGGGCACCGAGATCGTAGAATTTTTTCAGCATCGTCAGGTCGTGGCCCATGGGATAACCGTTTTCGACACCAATAAAAATACCTCGTTTCCCGGTTTTTCCGATCCGCAATGCATCGGATGGTGTGGTGACCAATTCGGCTTCTGAACGGGTATTTTCCAAGGTTGTATGAATTTTGATATGTGTTAATAAATCAATATAATATTCCTTTTGGTAATTTTTTTTGTTTTGACTTAAAGAGTTTATATAAATATTTTAAGATTAAGTTTTGAGATAAGAATAGCTGAAAAGTAAATTATTCAACCTGTAAATTTCACTCCTGAGGTATAAGTAATAGCCGGGTAAGGATGGAGCCTGTAGTACGAGAGCAAGTGTGAAAACAAGTAAAAGGGCGGTACATCAAGCTTTACAGAATTCGACCGCAGCATGTTCTGCGAAGTAGGAGTTGAAAAAAAGTCCGTGTTCCATAGAATTCCCGTTAGCCATTATGAAAAAGCTATTTCTACAGGTAGTTGGTTTTACGCTGGTTGGTTACTATACGGTTTTTGCCCAGCCCAAACCGCCACGATTGATCGTCCGGGGAGATGACATGGGCTATTCACATTCGGGCAATGAAGCGCTGGTGAAGTGTTATAAAGAAGGAATCGAGTCGTCGATCGAAGTAATCGTGCCCTCGCCCTGGTTTCCCGAAGCGGTCGAAATGCTCAAACAAATTCCGGATATTGACGTCGGTATCCACCTGGCGTTGACCAGTGAGTGGGACAATATGAAATGGCGGCCCCTTACGGCCAGCCCAAGTCTGCGCGATGCCGACGGCTTTTTTTACCCCATGATTTATCCGAATAAAAATTACCCCAAGCGGGCACTGGTCGAAAATGACTGGAAAATTGAAGATGTTGAGCGGGAGTTTCGGGCGCAGATTGAAATGGGAATGAAAAAGATTCCCCGCATCAGCCATGTCTCGGGGCACATGGGCTGTACCAGCATGGGGGATGAAGTGAAAGCCTTGATTCAGAAGCTCGCAAAAGAGTATAATCTCCTGATTCTGGACCGGAACATGCAGGATCTGGGTGTAACAGGCGCGGGTTACATCGGTCCGCATGTGACTTCAGCGGAGAAAATCGAAAGTTTTTCCAAAATGCTCGAAAGCCTGGAACCCGGTAAAACCTATCTGTTTGTCGACCACCCGGGCTTGGATACGCCGGAGCTCCGGGCCATTCATCACATTGGCTACGAGCATGTTGCGATCGACCGGCAGGGCGTCACCGATGCATGGACCAGCCCAAAGGTGAAAGAATTGATTAAATCCAAAGGTATCCGGTTGATTGGGTATCGGGATTTGCGGAAGTAGGAGTTTCCGAAACAGCCTCATGAGCGATTCGGATCGCTATGGATCAATCAGGCTTTGAATGGATAGTTTGACTAAAAAAGCCAATTTGGTAACCTGATTGCAACGCACGAAATCTTTTCCGCGTATTTACAGGCAAGAACCGAAACTTGCCCGATGCCAACCTCCTCATTCCAACTCCATCTGTCGGAATGGCGGCTATCTGGTCGTGATTTACACAATTGGTACATACATCTTTATGGTAAGAATAGCTACCAGTACCCGCCAAGTGGATGAGCGTCGGGGAGCGGTAACGCTCATTCGTTAATGGTATAGGGTATATTTTAAGTTGTAATATTTGAAAAAAGAGTAACTTTAATACCTTGACTTGTTTGTGTTTATAATCACTTACGTATTGCCAAACTCTACTGTCTGACCCATGCTTCCGTTTGTTCACCGAGCTTTGCTCTGGCTTTTTTTGCTGGGCATGGCCTTACCTGTGCTGGCTACACATCAGGTGGGCGGACAGATCGAGATGAGGGCGATTGGCGATACGCCGGGCCATTTTCGAATCATCGTTACCAATTACCTCGAAGACAACAACCGGGCGGCCCAAACGTCGGGTGGAGACATCGGAATTTTTCGTCGGCGGGACAATCTTCGGATGATGGTTTTCTCGGTGCGGGAAACCGACCTGCGCCAAAAGGTGGTTTTTACGAATGAAGCCTGCGCTACTTCCCAGAACCAGCGGATGATTGTGGCAACTTTTGGGGCTGATATACAGCTCAATCCATCCGATTACAACGACGCTGGCGGCTACTACATGTCGTTTCAGACCCAGAACCGGAACGCGGGTATCAACAACATCAACAATCCCCTGCAAACCGGTTTTACCTTTTACCTCGAGTTTCCGGCTCTACTGAAAGACGGCCAGTATTTCAATAATTCATCCCCCCGCTTTAACGCCATTAATGGCGAGTATCTCTGTATTAATGAGTCATTTACGTTTCCATTTGGGGGAGTCGATCCCGACGGCGACGAGCTTCGGTATTCGATGATTACGCCCTTGAACAAAAACGGTGGAAACAGTCGCACTACGGAAGTTTCGGCGGGACCCTATCCGGACATTCAGTGGCTACCCGGTTTTTCACCCAATAGTTCGATTCCCGGAAATCCGACGCTGCAGGTTGATTCCCGAAGCGGCCAATTGAGTGTGACACCCAGCCAGTTAGGTTTATTTGTGTTTGCGGTGAAAGTGGAAGAATACCGTAATGGGGTCAAAATTGGCGAGGTGCGCCGGGATTTTCAGTTTCTGGTGATCGATTGCCCGCCCGTCACTGCCCCCAATCCGCCGGTCTGGGCAACAAATCAGCCACCCGCCACCGAATTTACGATTTGCAAGGGAAAATCGCTGGAACTCCAGACATCCCTGAATCCGGACTGGAATTACCAATGGCGACGCGATGGGATCAACCTGGCCGACGCAACCGGGACCAAACTGACCGTCAATGAACCCGGCACCTATTCGGTTTTTGTTTCGATGAAAACCCAGTGTGGTAAAGCCAGTGGTTCCCAGAATGTGACCGTCAACGTCATCGACCTAACCTCATCGATCAATCCGGCCGGACAATTGTGCGCGACCGACGGCTCCGTAACACTAAGCGTTCCCGGAGGTGTCAATATGAAATACGACTGGTTCAAGGATGAAAAACAAGTTACCGTTCCTGCAAATAACAATACTTTAACGATAACCCAGCCGGGTCAATATCGCGTAACACTCACACAAACCCAGTTTGGGTGTGCCTACAGTACCGAAACCGTTTCACTCACGCGGGCACCCGTCGTGCAAGCCGCTATTCGGTCGGCGCAAACGCGGATTTGTCCCGGTTCCTCACTTCCGCTCGAGGGCGTTGGTGGGGTGACTTTCGCCTGGCAGCGCGATGGACAACCCGTTGCTACCGTCAATGAACCCATTTTTTCGGTGCAAACGGCGGGTACTTACGTGGTTGAAGTTACCGCTGAAAATGGCTGCAAGGGGATTTCAAAACCGTTTGCCGTTGAACAGATTCCGCCGATAACGGTAACGATGGATGCCGTTCCGTCGGTTTGCGGTACGGATGGACCGGTTTATTCACTAACGGGAACACCGGCGGGAGGGACCTTTGCGGGACCGGGCGTGTCTGGTAATCAATATGATTCAAAGGCGGCCGGGATTGGGAATCATGCGTTGACGTATACCATCAATTTTGCGCCTGAATGCCCCGCAGCCGTTGCGCAGCAAACCGCCGTTGTTGCCCCAATTCCCACAATTTTGTTCCCAGAAGAAATCATCACGTCTCCGGGTACATCCCTGACAATCAGTCCGCAGCTGACGGGCGACCCAATTCATTTTGAGTGGTCACCACCCACTTACCTCGCGGATGCGACAGAAGCCAATGCCCGGGTGGAGAACATTGGCGATGATATTGTTTACACCCTGAAAGTTGAAAATTCGACCGGGTGCCAAGCCGAGGGAACGGTGGTTATTACGGTTTACGAGCGAATTTGGGTGCCGGGGGCCTTTACGCCCAACGGCGACGGACAGAACGATTTCTGGGAACTGAAGAATGTCGAAGCGTTTCCGAACGTTGAAGTAACCGTTTATAACCGCTGGGGCGAGGTGGTTTACTGGTCGAACGATGGCTATGCGCATCCGTTCGACGGAACGATCAAAGGCACACCCGCACCGGCTGGCGCGTACGCCTACGCGATTCGGTATAAGCCCAGTTCGAAATTGTTACGGGGCACGCTGATGATTTTACGGTAGCAGCAGTTAAGGAAGCTAAAAAACCGCATCGGACTCTTCAGCCCGCTGCGGTTTTGGAAGGAATAAGCAAAAAATATTTACTTGACCGGAACGGTTTTTACGGCAATGGTAACACCATTCGCAGAGGTAATACCAACAGGTTTGCCATAGGTATCAATCAGGTTTTTCCAATACAAATCACCCGCTGCGGTTGAATTTCCGGCAATTGTACGGCCAAAATCAAAATTGGTTTCCGTCAGCGTGGTAATATTCCAGACGTCAGGTGCCGGAAGTGCGGCAGTAGTCAATGTAAGTTTCGTGTCGTTGTCCGATAAGGCCCATTTTCCTGTAGTGCTAACACCTTCCAGGCTGGTTTGAACAAAATCACCACCGGTTTTGAACTGCATCCGGAATTTGCTCATATCCAGTAGGTTAGCCGATCCGCCTTTGGTATAACCATTAATGGGAGTAGCAGACCCTAAACCTACAGAACCGGTTTGAACTTCCCAGGTGTTGACGATCATTTCGGCTTTGGTTTTCACCGCGGGCGTTGAGTCATCGTCTTTGCTGCAACTTACAAATACAGCTGTGCCAAGTAATAGGAACAGAAGGGCTTTTTTCATGATATCAAGTTTTTCAAGCTATAATTTACAGTCCGCAATTTATTGAATTATTTTTGGATCAACGGGCATAAACCGCCTTTATTGAACGGTTTGATTACCTAATATATTATACGGCGGTTGGTTTACGGGATTCTGATTCCAGTTTACGGTTTTCGGTTTAAAGCATTTCAAAAGTTGCTGATCGTGTCCCGGGACTAATAATCGTAAACTGAAAACCCTAAACCGAAAACCGATTCTCCGCTAATGCAACCCCTGGCAAATGCAGTGAATGTGACCGAAGCTTTGGGTTTCGGCGTGCCATTCGAAGGCGTCGTTGTAGCGGTTATTTTCCCAGAAAAACTTGCTGCGCGGGCGGTGGTAATGGCCGGTTTCGTTCATCGATGCGGCATCGAAAAGGCGGCCGTTAACCATCACGTACTGAATCGCTTCGCTGTTGCGTAAGTCCTGCATCGGATTTTTGTCCAGCACCAGTAAGTCCGCCAGTTTGCCAACCTCCAGCGATCCGATTTCCCGGTCAAGCCCCAGGTTTCGGGCCGGAATAATGGTGGCCTGCTTCAATGCCTGCAAGTTGGAAATACCGCCCTGTCCGAGCATCCAGAGTTCCCAGTGCGCCCCCAGCCCCTGCAACTGACCGTGGGCACCGAGATGAACACTGACGCCCGCGTCGGCAAGTTGTTTGGCGGTTTGCGAATTGCCGATGTGTCCAAATTCCTCATCCGGCAGCATCGTCCGGCGACGCGACCGGCTGTCGACCACGGCGCGGGGCGTAAACCGGAGCAGGCGTTCCTGCTCCCAGACGTTCATTTTCTGGTACCAGTAATATTCGCCCGAAACGCTGCCGAACGCCACGATCAGCGTCGGGGTATACCCGGTTTTGCTGTTGCTCCATAACGACACTACATCTTTGTACACCGGATCGACCGGAATGTTGTGTTCGATCGTCGTGTGGCCGTCCATGATCATGGTCATATTGTGGTTGAAAAACGAACCGCCTTCCGGCACCACCATCATACCCAGTTCGCGGGCAGCCTGAATGATCTGTTGACGCTGGTTTCGGCGCGGCTGGTTGTAACTCTTGACCGAAAAAGCGCCTACGGCTTTCATCCGGCGCAGGTGCGAGCGGGCGTCGTCGAGGCTGTTGATGATGGTTTTGAAATCGCCGTCGGCACCGTACAGGATCGTTCCTGTCGAATACACCCGTGGCCCGATCATCCGACCGGTTTTGACCATTTCCGACTGACTGAAAACCATTTCGGTGTTCGACGATGGATCGTGGACGGTCGTGACGCCGTAGGCCAGGTTGGTAAAATACGACCACTGCTGTTGGGGCGATTTGCCGTCGCCCGTGCCGATGTGCGCGTGCGAATCGATTAGTCCCGGCATGATGGTTTTCCCCGTGGCATCGATGATTTTCGCCCCGGCCGGAATCGGGACCGAACCTGCCGGACCCACCGCCAGAATTTTATTGTCCTGCACCACCACGGTTCCGTTTTCGATCACAGCGTCATCCTTCATCGTCAAAACCGTACCACCTTTAAATGCCACAATTCCTTTGGGAACGTCGGAGGTTAGTTTTAAACCAATCGGAACGCCGGTGCTGTCGATCGCAGGCAATTTTTCCGGTGCGCCTTCGACAAATGCAAAGCTGTTCTGTATGGACCGCGTGAAATATTCCGGGCCAATGGTCCAGTGCAATTTTTTGCTGTCGCCCGACCAATGCAGGTAATCACCCGCGTCGCGCGTGACTTTGTAAACCGGGAAGGCTTTCGTTCCGCCCGACAGGTCGGCGGCTTTTCCGGTCTGGGTAAACGGAGCAATGTAAACCTGAAAAAGCTCCTGAAATGCAATCCACCGGAAATCGGGGCTGGGAACAAACCGGGTGGCATACTGCGAGGTGAAATGCGTTTGCTCGTCGGCATTGTTCAGCGTCACGCTCTTGAAGGCTTTGGTCGCGCCATCTTCCACAAAATAAATCCGGTCGCCGGTGCTGTTGAAAAGCGGTTCTTCGCCGTCTTCGCGGATGAATTTTGGCGTGCCGCCGTTGGCCGTCATGATGTACAAACCGGGTTCTTTGCCGTATGCAAAACCCATAAAACCGTTCCCGGTCGATTTGCGAAACACGATCTGGCTGCCGTCGGGCGAGAAAACCGGGGTGTTGTAAAAGCCTTTTTCCCGCGTCAGGGTTTCAATTTTGCGGGTTTTCAAATCCAGTTTCCGAATGCTGCCCGTCAACGAATCGTTCCAGGTGGTGTACAGGAGAAATTTTCCGTCGGGACTGAAACTGGGTTCGTATTCAAAACTGGCGGTTTCTTTGGTCAGTCGTTCGGGCTGGCCGTTTGGGAGCATTTTCGTGTAGAGAAAACCGGCTGCGTGAAAAACCAGCGTTTTTTCGTCGGGCGAGGTGCGGGCGTGGCGAATCATTTTGGATTCAAACGTCGGCGCAAAAATCGGCTGCGGAAACCGCACGGCGTCTGTCACTGTCAGCCTGGCATTGACCGTAAACGGAATCTCAGCGGCTTTGGCCGTGGACACATTGACCCGGAATAATTTGCCTTTTGCCCAGATCACCAGCTCTTTACCGTCGGGTAACCAGTCGTAATTCGGATACAGGCCCATGATGGCCCAGGCTTCCTGCTGGTCTTTGTTCAGTTGATCGAAAACCGGAAACTCTTCACCGGTTTTCAGGTCGTGGATGTACAAGACGGTTTTGGTGCGAACGCGCCGGACAAAAGCCAGTTGCCGCCCATTGGGCGAAATCTGCGGACGCGTGGCTCCACCCGGTCCGGTAACAATATTCTTTAGCTCACCGGTTTGCCGATCCAGCCGTCGGATGGCGTAAATCTGGCCGTTCGGATCTTTGTTGTACTGAAAAATCGGCCCCGGACTGACATCTTCGCTGAAATAAACGTAGCGTCCATCCGGCGAAACGCAGGGTTCCCCGGCGTCCTGCTGGTCATTTTTCCGTTTGGTGAGTTGCAAACCCGACGTAATTCCGCTGGCGTGATACAGCCAAAGCTCACCAGCTCCGAGCGACCGGCGGCTCGTAAAGTGCTTGCGGGCAATGAGATACTGACCATCGGGCGTCCAGACGGCATTGTTCAGTAAACGAAAATCTTCGTTGGTAATCTGGCGCGGATTGGAACCGTCGCGGTTCATCGTCCAGATGTTGTCGCCCCCGGCGCGGTCGCTGGTGAACGAAATCCGCTTGCCGTCGGGGCTGTAGCGCGGCTGAATATCCAGCGGCAAACCGCCCGACAGGAGCTTAGCCGTTCCGCCGGTGATGGGGAGCGTATACAGATCGCCGAGCAGGTCGAAGACAATTTCACGCCCATCGGGACTCACGTCGAGGTTCATCCAGGTGCCTTCACTGGTCGTAAAACTGACTTCTCTGGACGGGCCGTGCGCAGCGGCCACATCCCAGGTTTCTTTGGATTTTTGGGCAAATGATAGGGTAGAAGCCAGCAAAACAGCGGCTACAGTGTACACGTTTTTCATAGTGGGAGTGAAAGACTTCGAAAGATACTCAATGCACCGAAAAGAAGACCACTGAACCGATAAATCTTGCCGGGCCGGAAGGTGGGGAAACCTCGCCAACCCGGCACGGCAAAACCGGGTTGGCGAGGTGAAAGCAAAAACGAATACTCCGGTTGAGTTAACAAAACTGCGGTCGCTACTTCAGTTTTTTTCGTAACCAGGCTCTTATTGGTTCATCGTACCCTTTCAAACTGGCGTAAGCCAGCCCGATAGCTCCTGAAAAAGTGAGCAGGGCATACGGCCAGGCCTGTGCTAAGGTGTTGCCTTTGTGATTGCTTACCCAGGCCACGTAAAAATAAACGAGCACATAATGCGTCATGTATAAGGGATACGAAAGATTGCCAAGAAACCGACAAATTTTCTCTTCCGTCCGGCTTCTTACTACGCCACTGGCACCGATATAAACAATGAGCGGAAACACCATGATGATGCAAAAAGCTTCGAACAACCCATTCATCCAGAGATAGTCGGCACCGCCAATTCTGGGCGTGAACAGAACAGCTGTCACCAGCAGGCTACACCACAAGAAGGCATTTTTGATATGAGCGGGCCGGGTTACGCGCGATAAAAGCAAACCGGCAAAAAAAGGAAACAGCGTACGCGTTATCCCAATGCGCATGTGTTCGGTAGTCAGGGTCCAGCCGCCGGTAACGTCTCCGTTGGGGTTCGTAACCGCAAAATGCAGCAGCACCGCACCGGCCAATGTGACAAAACAAGCCAGTGCTTTGTTTGATAATTTTCTGATTCCCAGCGCGTAAAGAATATTGGCTATGTATTCGAAAAATAACGACCAGCCGACACTATTGAGCGGATGCATTTCCTGCCAACCGCGAATATCCATCGAAAGGGGGATGGGCAGAATTGTCCATCCGATCAGCATAACGACGATGAGCTTCCAAAGCGGAACGGAATGAATAAGCGGCCATATCGTTGAGTCGGTAAAATAAAAACCGATGGCGCCGAGTGTCATGCCCAACACGACAAGTGGTTGCAACCTTTCGAACCGGCGCCGAAGAAAGCCGCCAATGGTTAGTTGATTCCACCGGTCGTCGTACGCATACCCGATGACAAAACCGGAAAGGAGAAAGAAAAAATCAACGGCCAGATACCCGTGATTTACCAGATTGTCGAGGTGACTGGTGGCTAACGGTTCGGTAAGGTGAAAGAAGACCACGATGATCGCTGCTATGCCCCGGAGTCCGTCTAAGAGTAGATAATGCGGCCTGGTGCCAAGATTGTTGTTGTCCATTATCCGCAAATCCGGCAATATATGCATTCTAACGTTGCCATTTCTACCGAACTTCACTGGACGGTTTAAGTACGGTCTGCAACGATTGGGTTCGTCCTGAACCTGAAAGGGAATGCCACCGGCCTCTTACTCACTCAGAAAAAGGGAACTGGTATCAAAAAGCAACGACCGGATTCGTGCGTTGCAGCTAAATGGTCGATGCCGGGAGCAAAGGCGGTTTTAAAGATGATTTCCGGACCGCTGATCGCGCTATTTGTAACTTTCGATGTACCACTGATCAGCCACTCCTTTTTTTGAGATCCGCTCAAATGCGACTTCTTCGCTGGTTGTCACAATCAGGCCGTTTGCCTTCAAATTCTTCGAAGACTGATTCAGGATCGCCTGCTTTCCTTTGGTGGGTGCCTTTGCCTTTGGTTGCGCCAACTTGTTAACGCCGTCACCGGGTCCGCCACAGGCCAGCATCCACATTCCTATCGCCAGGCCGAGTGCGGATTGAATTAATTTAACTTTCGTGTTCATCAGGTGTGAATTTGTTGTTTGATGTTGCGAAGGTAAAACCCAGCCCGGATGGAGCGGAATAAAATTAGGTTAAGTGGAAAAAACGGGGGTTTAAATGGAGAATTGTTTTTCCGAACCGGTGACCAAACCGGTTGATATTCGGACGTTCTTCAAAAATGAATAGTAAAAATCAACGCGTCGTTTCTTATAGCTAGATAATCAGGGCGTTTTTCAGGAATAATCGCTATAAATCTAGCCATCTTATGGAACCGGATAAAAAAATAGTTGTCACCAGAAGGAAATTTCTCGACCTGTCGGCCAAAGGAGCCGTGGCTACTACGGCCCTCCTGGGCGGTTTTCCGAGCATTGTACCGGCATCGGTTTTTGGCAAAAATGCCCCCAGTAACCGCATCAATATCGGCGCCATCGGAGTGGGGCGGATTTCGCGGACGCACGACATGCCGGGTGTCTGGCAATACGACAATGCCCTGATCATGGCCGTATGCGACGTGGACAGCAAGCGGGTCGAAGAAGGGAAACAATTGGTCAATGGGGTTTATGCCAAGAAAACCGGAAAGTCTTATGACGGCGTGAAGGGCTATGGTGATTACCGGGAGCTGTTGGCGAACAAAGATATCGATGCGGTGTTGATCAGTACACCCGACCACTGGCACGCGCCGATGGTCGTACATGCCGTTGAAGCCGGGAAGGACGTTTACATGCAAAAACCGGCGTCACTGACCATTTCGGAAGGGCGGTTGATGGCTGATGCCGTGAAACGCACGGGCCGGATCATGCAGGTGGGTAGCCAGCAACGCTCGACGACGCAGTTTCGGTATGCCGCTGAATTGGTCCGTAACGGCCGGATCGGAAAACTGAAAACCGTCTACGTCGGTTTACCGGGCGACCCTTCCGGTGAGGTTGAACCCGAAATGCCCATTCCGAAAAACCTGAATTACGATATGTGGCTCGGCACTACGCCAGAAGTGTATTACACCGAAAAACGGGTGCATCCGCAGGTGGGCTACGACCGTCCGGGCTGGTTGCGCTGCGAACAGTTTGGAGCCGGGATGATTACGGGTTGGGGTTCACACCACATCGACTGTTCGCACTGGGCGATGGATACCGAATATACCGGCCCCATCGAAATCTGGGGAAAAGCCGACTTCCCAAAAAGCGGTTTGTGGGATGTTCACGGGATTTTCCGCACTGAGGCTCTGTACGAAAACGGTGTGCACATGATCGTCAGTAATGAATTGCCCAACGGAATCAAATTTGAAGGAACCGACGGCTGGATTTTTGTGTCGCGCGGTGATGCATCGGTAACTGCCAGTGATCCGATTGCCAAACAAAATGCGGCCAAAGCCCTGGATGCCAGCGATCCCAAGATTATTACCTCCGTGATTGGACCGAACGAAATTCACCTGCCGGTCAGCAAGGAACACCACGGCAACTGGCTGGAAAGCATCGTGAGTCGCAAGGAGCCGATTGCTCCGGCTGAAGTTGGTCACCGTTCGTGCTCGGCCTGTCTGCTGCACCACGCGGCCATGAAACTGCCCCGGAAACTGTATTGGGATCCGAAAAAAGAGCAGTTCAAGAATGACCCGGAAGCCAATAAACTGTTAGCTCGTACACAACGATCGGCGTATGCCATCAAAACTGTAGCATCCTCTAAAACCGCCAAATCCCGTTAACGGAGAACCTATTCGAATGAAAATATCGCCCATAGTTGGCAGCCTGTTGCTGGCTGCGTTGATTGCTGCCTGTCAGTCTAAAAAAAACGAGGATGACATGATTCATCTGATTACCCTCGACCCCGGTCATTTTCATGCCGCGCTGGTTCAGAAAACCATGTTTGAAGGAGTTGATTCGACGGTGCAGGTTTATGCGCCGGATGGTCCGGAAGTGCAATTACACCTCGAAAAGATCACCGGTTACAATACCCGTTCAGAAGACCCGACGCACTGGCACGAAGATGTCTACCTGGGAACTGATTTTCTGGATAAGATGCTGGCCGATGAGGGCAAGGCAAATAAGGCACGAAGCGTGGTGGTGATGTCTGGAAATAACCGGCTGAAAACCGATTATATTCAGAAAACGATTGCCGCCGGGTTTAATGTGCTGGCCGATAAACCGATGGTGATCAGCGCCGGAAACTTCGATAAGCTAAAAGATGCGTTTGCGACGGCGGAAAAAAACAAGGTGTTGCTCTACGACATCATGACGGAGCGCTACGAAATCAGCACGCTATTGCAACGGGAGTTTTCGATGCAGCCGGAAGTTTTCGGGACACTGGAAAAAGGGACGCCCGAAAACCCGGCCGTGACCAAAGAAAGCGTTCATCACTTCTACAAGAATGTGTCGGGGAGCATCCTCACCCGGCCGTCGTGGTTTATGGACGTGGCACAACAGGGCGAAGGCATTGTCGACGTAACGACGCACCTGGTCGATCTGGTGCAGTGGGAATGTTTTCCGGAGCAGACGATTGATTACCAGAAAGATATTGCGCTGACTTCCGCCCGTCACTGGACCACGGATATGACCCTGAGTCAGTTCACGGCCATTACGAAACAGCCCGCTTTTCCGGATTATCTGAAAAAAGACGTGGTGAAAGACAGCGTTTTGCGGGTTTACAGCAACGGCGAAATCAACTACCAACTGCGGGGAGTTCACGCCAAGGTGTCGGTGATCTGGAAATACAAGGCTCCCGAAGGAACCGGCGACACACACTACTCGATTATGCGCGGCACGAAAGCCAATCTGATCATTCGGCAAGGGGCGGAGCAGCAATTCAAGCCGACGCTGTACATTGAAGCGATTGGGAAAGATGCCGATACGGAAACCGCTTTGAAAACCGCCTTGCCAGCTATTCAGAAAACGTATCCGGGTGTGGAAGTCAAGAAAATTGCCAAAGGCTGGGAAGTTATTATCCCGGAAAAATTCAAGGAAAGCCATGAAGCACATTTTGGTCGGGTAGCTGGAAAATACCTCGAATACCTGAAGGCCGGATCCTTACCCGCCTGGGAAGTTCCGAATATGCTGGCCAAATACCATACGACTACCCAGGCACTGGAATTGGCCAAACGGACGTCCGCATCGAGCGTCGCTACGCGCTAGCCTGTGGATGTTGAATCGGATGAAATTAACTAAAAACTACCAAAAAATACGGACGAAAGTCTGAGGGTACGTCTATGAAACCACAAGCTAACCGGCGCCGGTTTATCAAGGAATCCGTCGCCACCGCAGCCGGCCTGGCTGGCCTGGCTGCATTACCGAACGAGTTGCTGGCAGCGGCTGAACGCCCATTTTCCGTTCCCGTTATTGGGAGCACCACGCGGCTGCAACGAGCGGCTCGCATCCGGTTTTCGGCCATTGGGCTTAACCACGGGCATATTTATGGGCAAGTAGAAGCCGTCATTCGGGGCGGTGGTCAACTGGTTTCGTTCTATGCCAAAGAACCGGATCTGGCGGCTGCGTTCACCAAACGGTATCCCGAAGCCAAACTGGCCAAAAGTGAAAAAGAAATTCTGGACGATAGCTCGATTCAATTGGTAGTCAGTGCTGCCATCCCTGACGAACGCGCTCCGCTCGGTATTCGCGTCATGAAAGCCGGCAAGGATTACATGGCCGACAAACCGGGTATTACGACGCTCGAGCAATTGGCCGAGGTGCGCAAGGTTCAGAAAGAAACCAAGCGGATATACTCGATCATGTACAGCGAGCGGTTTGAAAACAAGGCAACCATTAAAGCGGGCGAACTGGTAAAAGCCGGTGCGATTGGAAAAGTGATACAAACCATCGGTCTCGGTCCGCACCGCATAACGCCGAAATCCCGGCCGGAGTGGTTCTGGGACAAACAGCGGTTTGGCGGAATCATCTGCGACATTGCCTCGCACCAGTTCGATCAGTTTCTGTTTTTCACGGGTTCGACGCAGGCGGAGGTGGTGGCTTCGCAGGTGGGCAATACCAACCATCCGGATCACCCGAAATTTGAAGACTTTGGTGACGCAATGGTGCGAGGAAATGGCGGAACCGGTTACATTCGGGTCGATTGGTTTACGCCCGATGGCCTGAAATCGTGGGGTGACGGACGCCTGACGATTCTGGGGACGGACGGGTTTATCGAAATCCGAAAGAATGTGGACATCAGCGGGCGCGATGGTGGCAATCACCTGTTTCTGGTCGATAATAAGGAAACAAAAACCATCGATTGCAGTCAGGTAGTGACGCCTTACGGAACGCTGTTGATTGACGATATTTTGAACCGGACCGAAACCGCTATGACCCAGGCCCATTGTTTTCTGACCACTGAACTGGCCCTGAAAGCCCAGAAACAGGCTCAGGATGTAAAATTGAAGGTGTAATATTGACCATCGACGATTGACCAATGACCATCGACCATTGACGACCGACCATTGGCCATCGTCAATGGTCAATCGTCGATGGTCAATCGTCAATCTCCTCCTTCCATAATCCTAACTAATTTCTCATGAATCGAATTGCTACGACTTTTCTGACTGGCTTGTTGCTGGTGTTGACCGCTTCGGCTGGCTGGAGTCAGAAAGAAGAGAAGGTCAACTGGAAGAAAATCAAGGTGTTGGTGTATACCAGAAATGGAAAAGGGTATGTTCACGACAACATTCCTTTCGCGGTTAAGAGCATCCAGAAAATGGGAGAAGAGAACGGCTTTAAGGTGGATGTCTCGGATCAGCCGACGGTCTTTACCGAAGACAATCTAAAGCAATACACCCTGCTGGTTTTTCCCAGTACGAACAATGATGTGTTTGATACGGACGAACAACGGCTTTCTTTCCGCCGGTACATCGAAGCCGGGGGCGGTTTTGTGGGCGTTCATTCCGTAACCGGGACCGAACGGAACTGGACCTGGTTCAAACGCATGGTTGGCGGCACGTTTGCCTGGCACCCCAAATTTCAGAAGTTCAAAACAACCGTTATCGACACCAAACATCCGTCGATGGAGGGTATTCCGAAAGTCTGGGAAAAGGCCGACGAGTTCTATTTTACGAAGGAAATGTCGCCGGGACCCACGGTCGTGATGGCGCATGACCTGACATCGCTCACGAGTGATGAACCCGAAAAAGTAAAGATGTTCGGTGGTACATTCACGAATCTCTATCCGGCCGCCTGGTACTACAATTTCGATGGCGGTTACACCTGGTGTACGACCCTCGGGCACGACAAAAGGGATTACTCGGAAGATCCGATGTTCATCAAACACATTTTTCAGGGGATCCGCTACGTGGCCAGTCAGGTCAAAAAGATCGACTTCAGCAAAGCCTACGCCGATTCACGCGATACCCCGATTCGGGACAATTAAACCGCTTACTCCTCCAGTAACTTCATGATATCCTGCCAAACGGCCTCGGCACTGCTGGGCCGTTTGGCGTTTAGATCCGCCATCTGCCCTTTTTTGTCGATCAAAATATACCGCGGAATACTCTGAATGCCAAAGTACTGCACGATCCGTGACCGCCAGCCCCCTGCCGACCAGCCCTGGTCACCCGGAAGTTGATGGGCCTTGATCGCATTTTTCCAGTTGGTTTCCGAATCGTCGATGGAAATATACAGGAACGCAATTTTCTCCAACTGCTTTTTGGTCAGGCGCTCGTAGAGTTTTTTGGAATGCGGTACTTCGCCGATGCAGGGGCCGCACCAACTCGCCCAAACATCGAGATAAACTACTTTTCCTTTGAAATCATCCAGCGTTACCGATTCGCCGTTCTGATTCACAAATGAGAAAACGTTAGGATCGACGGCTTTCTTCTTTGCGGCAACCTCCGGTTTGGGTTCGTCTTTTCGGGCCATCACCGCTCCACAGCGGGCTTTCACCAGATCGGCATACGTTGCCGAATTGGGTGTGGCGGTGAGCGTGGCAAAAACGGTTCGGACGGAGGAGGGGGCGGCTTTTTCACAATTGTCGAGCAAAAGCCGGGTCAACGCGTATTGGTAGGGCAGACCACTCAGGTGCTGGCGGGCAAAACCGGCTTTTTCGGGCAGAATCTTATCCAGATCGTTTTGCGTGTATTTGGCAAAATTCCGGGCTTTGGAATTGAAATAGGTCACGTAAAAGAACAGGAAATTCCGGTATGGTTCGGCCGGCATGGCGGATTCATCGTTGGCTTTCGACTCATCGAATCCTTCCAGCATCACGGCGGGCAGCGAAGGAACGGTTTGCTGCGTCGCCTGAGCGTTCGTCCGCACAATGGGCCAGGCCAGTAGCAAATGCCAGTAATTCCAGCGAATGCAGTTTTCAAGGTAGTTTTTGAAATTTTCGGAAAACTGACCCACCTGCGGATTGTCCTTGTAAAAGGCCATTTGTGCTTTTCGGGCCGTAAACAGGTTCATTTCCCATCCGTCAACGCCCAGGGTTTGCGCTTTCGCATATTGAGCCGGAGCATCGAAATCGCGCTGAAATTTCTCGTTAAATTCCTGTAAAAACCGCTTTTCAACCGCTGAGCTAAACATCGTTTCGGGCGTTGACCCCTGATAAACATCTTGCGAAAAGGCATCGCTGACCAGACGGGTTAACAAAAGGAGGAGTAAGGCGGTTTTTTTCATAATTCTTTATTGGGTATACAAGCAAATACCAGTCCAGATTTGAATGGGAAACGGAAGGGTTGGGTGGATATTATTGAATGTACTGATAAATCAATCCGGAGACGGTCGCCAGGGTTTCAGTGGCAGCTGCATCATCCGGCATTTCTTTTGAAAGCAACACAATCACATACTGGCGCCCATCGGGCAGGTAAACAATGCCGGAATCGTGACGAACCGTCGCAAAAGAACCGCTTTTGTGGGCGACTTTCACATCCTTGGGCAGTTTGGCCGGAATCACGGAGCTAAAGTGCTGATCGAGCAATACCTTGATCATTGCTTCCGAAGCCTGTGGGCTGACGGCTTTTCCGGTGGCAATTTTTTCAAACAAAATCATCAGATCATAGGCCGTGACGGTATTGTTCAGCCCTTTCTGAAAGGCTTTGGTATCTTCCACGCCCCGCAGAACGTTGCTGTTTTTAATTCCCAGTTCACGCATGGTTTGCGTCACTTTTCGGGCATCCACGAGATCGATGATAAGGTTGGTGGCCAGGTTACTGCTGACAATAATCATGTCGTACATGATCGAGTAGAGCGTTCTTTTTTTGCCGACTTCGGTGTACAATTTCGTTTCGCTGTCGTCTTCGGGCCGCAAGCTGTAGAGGCTGCCGTCGACGATGCTTTTGAACTGATTTTTAATGAGAATCGAATCCGTAAGGGAAAACCGCTTCTGGGCCACTTGTTTATACACTTCGACCATCACCGGCGTTTTCATCGTGCTGGCGGCATGAAAAACCTCCTGTTCCCGAATCAAAAGTTCGTTTCCGGTAGTTAAATCTTTGAAAGCGACCGCAAACCGCCCCGGCTGTTTTTTAAATTCGAGTTCAATCTGCTGTTTGAGTTGCTCCAGCGTTGGTTTCGACTGGCCGAACGAGGCAAGGCCAAACAGGGAAATAACGAAGAAAGAAATACCGTGCCGAATGGCTTTGTAGTTTTGAAAAACCATAACTTGATTCCGTTGAAATCGGACGAAATACCGCTTACGCTTGCAAGCCAGCGCCCGTAAAAAGCTTGTCAAAGGATTAGATTCCCACTTTTTGATTTTTACAAGGTAAGCATTTTCGCTAAACACACACGTTTGTCCTGATGACCAATCTTGAAATTGTTTTAATATTAATGGCCATTCTGGCCGCATTGGCTTCTGTTACCCAAAAACTGAAAATACCGTATCCAATTCTGCTGGTGACGGGTGGGCTGGTGCTGGGCTTCATACCGAGCATTCCGGACATTCGCCTGGACTCGGAGGTGGTGTTTTTGATTTTTCTGCCTCCCTTGCTCTACGAAGCTGCCGGTAACATCTCATGGCATGAATTCAAAACCTACCGACGTCCGATCGGATTGCTGGCGGTTTGGCTGGTTTTTCTGACAACGGTGGCGGTAGCGGTTGCCGCGCATTTCGTTATTCCCGGTTTTACGTGGCCGCTGGCATTTGTCTTGGGAGCCATCATCTCACCGCCGGATGTCGTCGCAGCTTCCAGTGCTATTCGTGGCCTGGGTCTTCCCAAGCGGTTGATTACGATTCTCGAAGGCGAAAGTCTGGTCAACGATGCCTCGGCGCTGATTGCCTACCGCTACGCCGTGGCTGCGGTTTCCACCGGCAGTTTCGTGCTCTGGCAGGCCGGTTTGCAGTTTATTGGGGTGGCATTCGGCGGAATCGCCATTGGCATTGTGATGGGTTACATTTTCAGCCATATTCACAACAAACTCGAAAATCCGACGGTAGCAACAACCCTTACGCTGCTGCTGCCTTTTGTTACTTACCTGCTGGCTGAACATTTACACGCGTCGGGCGTGCTGGCGGTGGTAGCAACGGGTTTATACCTCGCCTGGAATTCATATGAAATCTATTCGTATCAGACCCGAATGCAGATCAACGGTTTCTGGAATATTCTGATTTTTCTGCTGACCGGTTTTGTCTTTATACTGATCGGCTCCCAATTACCAATTATACTGAAATCCATTGGCAACGATTCCATTCCCGCCTTAATCGGTTACGGGTTAGTGATCAGTCTGGTTGCGATTGTTACCCGGATCATCTGGATTTTTCCGTTGGCGTATATTTACCGATTACGCGGAAATCGGGGCCGTCGCGTATTTCGGTTTAGTTCCAGCGAATTATTTATTACATCCTGGGCCGGTATGCGGGGTGTGGTTTCGCTGGCAACGGCTCTGGCATTGCCGCTTACGCTGCGAAATGGGCACGCGTTTCCGATGCGCAACGAGATTTTGTTTCTTTCCTTCATGGTAATCCTGGTTACACTCGTATTCCAGGGGTTAACCTTGCCGTATTTTATCCGACGGTTAAATGTCACCGAAGCCGCCGATAAAGTTCTGGAGGAAGAAAAGAAAATCCGGTTGGCTATCACCACCAGTTCCATTACGTTTATCGAAGGGGAACTGTCGTTGACCCTACCGAACGAGGTGTTGGGTGAACTCAAAAACCGGTTTGAACAGCAGACGAATTACCTGAATGGCATTTTGCGGATGGACGAAAAACCCCCTAAAGGCGAATCTCTTTCAGGGCCCGATTTCTTCCGGGAATATGTGGAGAGTGAGGTATCGATTGTCAATCACCAACGTGATCTGATCATTCAATGGCACAAAAGCGGTACCTATAGCGAAGACGCCATTCGCCGGATTGAGCAGGAACTCGACATCCGAAGTCTGAGTCTGCAAACCCAGTTGCGCCGGATGGTTCGAACGAACACTGCTGAAGAGTAACCATTTAAGAAGCTGAGGCTTAGAGACCAGAAGTTGTGGCAGACGGTTTATCCCTGATTCCATAGGCATCCAGTCCGGCTTGCAGGCGCTGTCGAATCGCCGTTCGCAGCCGTTCGGGTTCCAGCACAATCATGCCTTCGCCAAATCCCAGAATTTCTTTCTCCAACTCGTAATTATGCTGCACCAGTAGCTGAATAATGATCCCTTCGGCCGTTCGCTCTACCACTTGCTGGGAATGATGGAGCGGTTTTGTTTCGACGTAGGGCGCCTGCGGGCGCGGCACAAACAATTTAACCCGAATCGGGCGGAGGTTTTCACTCACCGAAACACCGATTACATCCCGGTAAAACAGGCTCGGGTTGATCGATTGATTGACGAAATAGTCGATCGCGGGAGCGGTTTCGATGGCGATCATTCGGTCGAGCGCGAGGTGCATCAGGCCGTATTTTTCTTCCCCGTCCCGAATCCCGGCCGCAAACCAGCGGTTTTTGAACTCTTTTAACCACCAGACATGAAAGATAATGAGTTGAGGGGCCCGGGCCGAAAAGGACTGGTATTCAATAGACAGCGCCTTTTTCTGGATAACCGCCTGGTAAATTTCTTCCAGAAAATGCAGTCCTTTCAAGGCTTCATTTTTTTCAAAATCGATCACCGGCGCCGATTTCTGAACCGTCGAATACACGTGATCTTCGAGTTTCTGAACCACCTCGTTGAGCGACGTAAAATGCGAAAACCCCCGGAACTGCTTCAACACCTCAACCGCTTCGTTCATTCGCTGCAAATCGCTGTCGGTCAGCGGAATATTGGTGATGCTGTAGGTCGGGTCTTCGTAGGTGTAGTATTTTTTTTCGACGACAACGATGGGCGCAAAATACCCAAGCTTATCGCTCCGCATCATTTGCAGATCGGCCTGAATGGTGCGTCGGCTGATGCCTTTGTCCATTCCCTCGTACTCATAAAGTGCTTCGGACACGGTTTCGATCAATTGGTCGAGCGTCCACAGCCGCTGTCGGTTACGCAGGCAGGCATCGAGGGTTTTGTACCGAAGGAGGGCATTTCGGTTGGCGGGCATTTTCAAAAAGAAATTTTTGAAAAAATAACTAAAAAAGTGCATCTGCGCAAAAAGAATGCGCAGTTCGCTCCAACCTTTGTTGCCGTCGAAAGGCAATTAGCCAAACCGGTCGCGGGTTTCTGAAAGGCCCCGAAGTGTCGCAGCCCCTGGCTGATCCCGATATGCTGTTGGTGAGAGCTGCGTTCGACTTTCCTGGTGCGGGTTCGAATCCCGCTCAACCGTCGTGTTGACCTGGTGGATGGAAGCCGACCCTTTTTCAAAAGGGTCTCCAGCTCGATAAAACCGTAAGGAATTACCTGGTTGCGAATCCAAATCGATTCGCAACGATTTGGAAAGGGCCAGCGGGCCGGTTTTTGCGTGGGTAGAGTGCCGGTTGATTTTGAAAAAGCACTTGCTTCGGAACCATGGGTGAAAAGGCCCCTGGGGTGTATCAACCCTGTTCCGGATCGAATCCTTTCTCAACAATACCAGGCCGAAATCCATGCCAACGGGCCTCCGCCCTTGCTGAATGGGTAATTCCGAACGGTAATCTGAAAAAGAAAAGTTAGTTTATCCAACTGTAACAATGAAAATGGTTCGCGTGCTGGCCCGTCAAGTGGGGCTGGTTTTTAAACATGACGCATTTAAACGAGTGCTTCTTGAAGGAAAGCACTGGATCTGGCCGGGCGAAACCGTCTCGGTTTTTGTTCAGGGAACGCCGGTTCCTTCGGTTCCGTACGACCTGTCCGTTTTGCTGGAACAGCCGGAAATCGCTGCCCTGATCGACGTCGTGGAGGTGAAAGACAATGAAATTGCCCTGCAATACGAAAGGGGGCTTTTTCAGACTGTTCTGACAAAAGGTCGGTGGGCATACTGGAAAGGAGTAAAGCAGTTTGAGTACATGAAAGCGGATATCAGCCAACTTGATATTCCGGTGAATATTGATCTGGTCACCCTGATGCCTCAGCACCTTTCGGCATTTGTGCGGACGCATACCGTTGAAGCCCACGAGAAGGGAGTCCTGTTCATCGACTGGAATTTCAGCCGTTTATTGTCAGCCGGAACCTATTACTGGTGGAAAAACAATACACCGGTTCACGTCGCGAAAGTGGATACGCGGCAGCAGCAGATGGAAGTGTCGGGACAGGAAATGCTGACCAAAGACAAGGCGTCGCTGCGGCTGAGTTTCTTTGCACAGTACCTAATCGTTGACGTCGTGAAGGCGCTCGTCGAAAACAGGGAATATGAAAAGCAGTTATACGTTCTGGTTCAGTTGGCGCTTCGGGAATACGTCGGCGGATTAACGCTTGATGAACTGCTGGACAAAAAAAGCGAAGTGGCTCCTTCTATTCTGCAGTTGATTGCCGAAAAAGCCGACCGGCTCGGGGCTGAATTGCGGACGGGCGGGGTGCGGGATATCATTCTGCCGGGCGATATGCGCGACATCCTGAACCAGGTGTTGATGGCGGAGAAGAAAGCTCAGGCCAACAGCATCATGCGACGGGAAGAAACGGCATCGACCCGCAGTCTGCTGAACACGGCCAAACTGATGGAAGACAACGAGATGCTCTGGAAATTGAAAGAAATGGAATACGTCGAGAAAATTGCGGACAAAATCCAAACGATTTCCGTTTCCAGCGATGGCTCGATGGTCGATCAGCTGAAACAGCTATTTGTGCGTGGACGAACGCGTAATTCGTAGGGAAAAATCCAGGAACGGTCTGGAAGTACTATTTTCTGACCGTTCCATACTTATTTTCAATCATGGAATCATTGGTATTACTGGAAGACATTCTGGCATTGGGACCAATCCCGGAGTCGTTGCATACCGGTTTTTTGCGTGTCGCAAACGGGCTGATTCAACATCGGAATTATACCAAAGAAAAGGTTCTGGGATTGCTGGCCCAAATGCTGCAAAACCCGAAGAAATTTGCCTTTTCCAAAAATAAAGTCACCAATCTGGCGCAGTCGATTTACGACCTGAACAAACGGGGCATTGCCGTTCCGCTCAGCGAAACCGGAAAAGCCTATTTGCCCGCCGAGCCAGCGCCGTATGAATTGGATGCCAGGGGTCAACAAATGATGCAGGGTTTTGAGTTACGGCCTGAAGCCGTTCCTTACACGGTTTTTGGGCGCGATTACATCGAAGCAGGTGCGCTGGAGCAAATGAAAATAGCGACCAGTCTGCCTATTTCGGTGGCCGGAGCGCTCATGCCCGACGCCCATCAAGGTTACGGTTTACCCATTGGTGGGGTGCTGGCAACGGAAGCAAATACCGTGATTCCGTATGCGGTGGGTGTCGATATTGCGTGCCGGATGTGCCTGTCGGTGTTTGATTTACCGGCGGCTTTTTTGAAGCGTGAACCGCATTTACTGAAAAAATCGCTGGTGGAGCAAACCCGGTTTGGAATGGGGGGCGAAGTCCGTGACAAATTTGATGAAACCGTCATGGATTTGCCGGAATGGCAGGCCACCAAAGTGATTCGGGATCTGAAAGACAAAGCCTATCGGCAACTGGGAAGCTCCGGAACCGGTAATCATTTTGTGGAGTGGGGACTGGTGGATGTGTATGAACCGGATGATCAGCTGAATCTGCCACCGGGCGAATACCTGGCGCTGCTGTCGCATTCCGGTTCGCGGGGGTTTGGTGGTGCGGTGGCCAATTATTATTCCAAACTCGCCATGCAGAAAACCCGTTTGCCCAAACCGGCGGCCCATTTGGCCTGGCTTGATCTGAATACGGAAGAAGGGCTGGAATACTGGATTGCGATGAACCTGGCGGGTGAATACGCGTCGGCGAACCACCACGAAATTCACCATAAGCTGGCGAAGGCGCTGGGGCAAAAACCGCTGGCGATGGTCGAAAACCACCACAACTTTGCCTGGAAAGAAACCCTGGCGGATGGCCGTGAAGTGGTCGTGCATCGCAAAGGTGCAACACCCGCCGGTTCCAATGTGCTGGGAATTATTCCGGGATCGATGACCCAACCCGGTTTTGTGGTGCGCGGACGCGGGGATGCGGATTCGTTGCAGTCGGCATCACACGGAGCCGGACGGCTGATGTCGCGAACGAAGGCCTTTGCATCCCTGACGCGTTCCCAATTGAACAAGGCATTGAAGGAAGCCGGGATTGAACTGATTGGTGGCGATTTGGACGAAGCGCCGATGGTGTACAAAGACATTGAAACTGTGATTGGCGCTCAGAACGAACTGGTTTCGGTGCTGGCCAGGTTTACACCCAAGATTGTTCGCATGGCCGATGCCAACCGAAAAGAGGGCCGGGAAGATTAAACGTGGGATTGTTGCCGAGCGGTTTTTGGCAGTTGAAAATAAGAAAAACCGTGAACCGGAAATCCGTTAATGCGGGTTTCTTGTTCACGGTTTTTTACGTAACCTCATCGGACTTCACCCGGAATTACGACAATGCTCTGGCGCAAATTATCGCGCAAAACGGTCATCGAAATGCGTTGGCCAATCGTTTCTTCCGTCAATAATCGATGGAGATCATCGACCGAAGCCACGGCCTGCTGATTGAATTCAACGATGATATCACCCGGTTGCAGCTCACTATTGTACGAAACGCCATCGGCTTCGGTGCTGACCACAATGACACCGGTTTTAGCGTTCAGGTGGTTATACTGCTTGATGCGTTCGGTCAGGTTGATGAGTTGCCCGGAAATGCCCAGATAACCGCGACGTACGCGGCCGTGCATGATCAGCTTCCCGGCAACCAATGCGGTTAAATTTGACGAAACCGCAAAACAAATCCCCTGAGCAGGCAGAATAACGGCGGTATTGACCCCAATTACGTCACCCTGTGAGTTGACCAGTGGCCCCCCCGAATTGCCCGGATTCAGTGACGCGTCGGTCTGAATCACATCGTCGATCAACCGGCCGGATTCGGAGCGGAGCGTGCGGCCCAGCGCACTGACCACCCCCGCCGTGACCGAATATTGAAAACCGTAGGGATTCCCGACCGCAATCGCAATTTGGCCGACCTGCACCTGTTTGGAATCGGCAAACCGGATGGCTTTCAGACCTTCTCCGTAAATTTTAATCACGGCAATATCGGTCGCCGGGTCACGGCCAATGAGGGTGGCCATAAAATCCCGGCCATCGGGCAGGGCTACTTCGATTTTCGTCGCTCCGGCCACCACGTGGTTGTTGGTAATGACGTACCCATCCGACGAAATAAGGAAGCCTGAACCGGTGCCGCCATCCTGTTGTCCGCGACCACGGGTGGGCTGCGTTCCTTCTTTAGCCCGGCCGCTTACTTTAATCTGAACAATCGACTGGCTTACTTTTTTCGCTACATTTACTACCGTATTGGAGTACGCATCGAGCAGGGGCGCATCCTGACCGGCTATTCCGCCGGGAATCGGATCGACTCCGGTATCGGTTACAAATTGTAATTCCATATCCTGAAAACTGTTAGTTGTAGATGCAACTTTCAAATTGCGTACCAGGGCGGACACTGCAACTAATACCGTCAAATTGTCAGGAACGAAAAACCGCATTGGCAGCGGCTGCCGAGTTATTCGCTATTCTCCCGTTTACCTTTCGAAAAAATGACTTTTGAGGAATACCTACTCAGTAAAAAGATTGACGAAAACCAGTTTAAACAGCACGAACCTGTTCGGTTTACCGAATGGAAAGCCGAGTTTGAATTGCAGCATCCGGAGAGTTTTACCACCCGGAAAAAATTCCTGATCAATGAGGTTCGCCGTAAATTCCGGGTACGTTAAATAAGGAAACCCGAACGGCAACGGTCGATTGAAGAAAAATCATTAGTTTTAAGTCTCTAAAAAAACCTCATTTTTGCCTGTTTATGCAGCAGTACGACTTTGCAATTGTTGGAGCCGGATACGCCGGTAGTGTGTTGGCCGAACGTCTGGCCAGCCAGTCCGGGAAAAAAGTCCTGGTGATCGACAAACGCCCCCACATCGGCGGAAACGCATACGATTATTACAACGAAGACGGTATTTTAATCCACCTTTACGGACCGCACATCTTCCACACCAATTCGCCGGAAGTGTTTGGCTACCTGTCTAATTTTACGGAATGGCGGCCCTACGAACACCGGGTGCTGGCGTCGGTGGAAGGGCAATTGTTACCCATACCGATTAACCTGGATACAGTTAATAAACTGTATGGTAAAAACTTTACGTCGGAAGAACTCGCGGAATATTTCAAAACCGTTGGCGAGCCGGTTGACGACATTAAAACGTCTGAGGATGTGGTAGTTAGTCAGGTTGGGCGCGATCTTTACGAGAAGTTTTTCAAAAATTATACCAAGAAACAATGGGGCGTGTATCCGTCCGAACTGGATAAATCGGTCACCTCCCGGATTCCGACCCGCACCAATCAGGACGACCGGTATTTTGGGGATCAGTTTCAGTCGATGCCCTTGCACGGTTTTACGAAGATGTTCGAGAAAATGGTCGATCATCCGAACATTACGCTGATGCTGGGCACGGATTTTAAAGAAGTGAAGGACAATTTGTCATACGACCAGCTCATCTATACCGGCCCGGTTGACGAATATTTTGATCATTGTTTTGGTAAACTGCCATACCGATCGCTGCATTTCGAGCATAAAACCCTCAATGAAGAATGGCATCAGCCCGTGGCCGTGGTGAATTACCCGAACGACAATGCCTACACCCGGATCACCGAATACAAGCATTTGACCGGCCAGGAACATCCGACCAAAACCAGCATTACGTTTGAATATCCGCAGTCGGAAGGGGATCCGTACTACCCGGTGCCGATGCCTGAAAACGCAGAACTCTACCGGAAATACAAACAACTGGCTGACCAACAGGAAAATGTCCATTTTGTCGGGCGACTCGGGACTTATCGCTATTACAACATGGATCAGGTCGTTGCTCAGGCTCTGACACTGTACAAGAAAATTGTTGGAGCAGATTCGCTGGCGGACGTTGCTGCAGGTAAAATAGAGACTAAATAAGCGCGGTCTCGATCACTATAAGAATAGCCGTTTCCGATCTGACTTGAACCCCTGAACCGGGAACGGGCAAATCGGGAATGGCTATTCCTGCTTTATTTACGATTCCAGCCAAGCAAAGAATTACTTATTGCCGGAAATACCGTCTAAAGTAAATCGGGTAATTTATTTTAGACAATGTTATATGAGGCTATTTTTTCTGGCTGGCTTAAGCTTGTTAGGGTGCACAAATCGGGTGAACGGACAAGACTCGACCCGATCAGTTATCAAAAAAACGCCGGTTCATATCTTCACGGAACTTGGTTTTTCCCGTAGCACCGGTCGGACACCTTTCTGGCTTCGGTCGAATCAATACGGGATTGTTCCCAACACATCCCCGTTTTTACGTGCAAGAGCTGGAATCAGGGCAGATTACGGTTTGGATAATTCAACGCGCGAAAACGTACCTTCAACAAAAAACCGGAATGCCTCCTGGGGTTATGGGCTGGAACTCGTCGGAAATGTGACGAGACGATCCGCCTTTCTACTACCGGAAGCCTACGTAAAAGGAAAAATTCGGGGATTGGAACTTTTGGTCGGCCGACGCCGGGAAACGGTTGGACTGGCAGACTCTACCATGGGAACGGGCGCGTACATCTGGTCGGGGAACGCGCTTCCGATGCCGAAAATTCAACTTTCACTGGCCGAGTATACGCCCATCGGTTTTACCAAAGGTGCCTTGTCGTTTCGGGGATCGTTTGCCCACGGGTGGTTTGGCAATCAGGGCGTTGTCACACATTCCTACCTGCACCAGCTTGCGTTATATGGTCGGCTGGGAAAGTCTTCCTGGCCCGTCCGGTTTTACGGCGGTTTTAATCACCAGGTGCAGTGGGCTGGTCGGAGTGAGGTAATTACGGGCGACGATGTGATCAAGAATGGACGGTTTCCGGGCGGTTTTAAGAATTACCTGAATGCCGTCACTGGCTTATCGCTGGCCGCCAAAGGTGACAATATCGACACGACGGAATACAGCAAAAACGACCGAGGAAACCGCGTGGGCAATCACCTGGGCACCATCGATATTGCCTTCGAAATTCTTGCCCGTACCTATTCGCTGTTTTTTTATCGCCAAAGTATTTACGATGACGGGTCACTTTACTACCTGACCAACATCGCCGATGGATTGAACGGTATCCGGTTTCGGAACAACAAGGCGGTTTCGGGAAAATGGTCTATTCAAACTGCCGTTCTGGAGTTTTTATACACCAAAAGTCAGGGAGGATCTACATTTGGAGATCGGGATAAAGACCGGGGTGCCGACAACTACTTTAATCACGGACAATACATCGACGGCTGGTCGTATAGGGGCCGAACCATCGGGACGCCGTTCATCCCGCCCGCAGTGGACACCGATCCGGCTTTGCCACGGTATTATACCCGGAATTTATCCGGGTTTTCGAACAACAACCGGGTGCGCGTATTTCATCTGGGCGTTTCCGGTTTCTATCGGCATGTGTACGCATTTCAGCTAAAGTGTTCGCTCAGTGATAATTATGGGACGTATTCCCAGCCATTTCCGGAACGCATTCGTCAGTTCTCCGCCCTTGCAACGGGCTATTTTCCGCTGTCGTGGTTAGAAGGAATGCAGGGAACCGTTTCACTGGCGACCGATGTGGGCCGACTTTACAGGAACAGCACGGGTATTTACTTTGGTCTTCGGAAAAACTGGCGATGACAACAGCAGTACGGTTTTTAGAAATCAGACTTGAATCGGCAGATTCAGGTCGATCTGGTCGAGGTAGGGTTCGAAAGGATGCGAATGGCCCGACTTTCGGCTGGCTTTCATTCGCAAGGCAAACAGGTGCAGCAATTCGTGATTGCCTTTGTAATAATTGCTTTCGCTGAAATAGGCTTCGACAAAGAAATCGCCAATCAAATACAGGCTAACCGTGAAAGGGGGCGACTGCCGATCCATGAGGTGTTGACCGTGTTGCCAAAGCAGTTCGGCCCGGGTCGGCAAGGGCAGTAAATTGTATTCACATTGCGATAGCATAGCCGTTTGAGTGTTTATGATGGGCAGGTTAATAATCAAATCCGATACAGTTTACATCACCGAACGGATAAATGTATTCAGAATCGCCCGATTAAATGCTCAAAGTTAGCTAGCGGTTTTTTTAGTAGACTTTCTAACGATTTATTTGATTAAGAGTTAATTAACCCGCAAAATTAGTAACTTCATTTTCATTCAACGGGCGTGTCTTTCCCGCCTTCCCGTTTTCGTACCCGGTTTGATTCAAGCAGGTATTGCTGGAGCTTTTCTTCCAGTTCGGAGGAGGAAATGTTGGGGTATAATTCACCGTCGATGGCCAGCGAAATACGACCGGTTTCTTCAGAAATGGCGATGGCGGCCGCATCGGTTACTTCGCTGATTCCGATGGCCGCCCGGTGCCGAAAACCAGTTGACGTCAGTATTTCATCGTTCTCCGAAATGGGTAAAATACAGCGGGCCGCCCGAATTCGGTCTTCAGAAATGATGACAGCGCCGTCGCGTAAGGGGCTGTATTGTCCGGCGATGGACAACAGCAGACGTTTGGAAATAAACGCATCCAGTCGGTCACCCGTCAGGATGAATTTCTCCAGATCGTCGTTTTTGGCCACCACGATCAAACCGCCGGTAAATTCCGAAGACATGGATTTGCAGGCATCGACGATGGGTTTTAAGGGCGTGGAGGGCTCGGCAACCGACGGTTGGCGAAACCAGCGCATGACAAATCGGCTGTTGGCGATGTTGGTCGATTTTCCGATGATAAGCAAAAACCGGCGGATTTCCTGCTGGAAAATGATGATCAGGGCCAAGGCTCCTACACTGATAAAGTAGCCCAGAATGGTGGTTAATAACTCCAGACCGATGGCTTTGGCGACCAGATAGAGTAAATAAATCAGCAGATAACCCAGGAAAATCCGGCTGGCGATGGTGCCTTTGACCAGAAAATAAATCTGGTAAAGCAGGAAAGCCAGCAGCAGAACGTCCAGAACGTCAAACCATTCGATATCGAGAAATCCAATTTTCATACTAGAGATAGTGTTTGGCTGGCGGTTTTCGGTTTTACCCTGCCGACCGGCAACTGTTCAATAATTGAATCGCTTCGACCGCTTCACGCACATCGTGCACCCGTAAAATAGCCGCCCCTTTCGTCAGGGCAATCGTATTCAAAACCGTCGTGCCATTCAGGGCTTCTTCGGGCCGGATGTTCAGGGTCCGCCAGATGGTCGATTTACGCGAGAGTCCCACCAGCAACGGAGCATGAAACGACTGAAAAGACTCCAGCTGATTCAGCAACTGAAAATTCTGCTGCGGTGTTTTGGCAAACCCAAAACCGGGGTCGATCAAAATATCATTTTGCCCCAACGCCCGAAGTTTTAAGAATTGTTCCTGCATTTCGAACAGAATGTCCGGTACCAGATTCTGATAAACCGTATGTTCGGTCATGGTTTGCGGAGTGCCGCGCATGTGCATTAAGACATACGGAACGCCCAGTTGCGCCACGGTTTCGAACATAAGCGGATCGAGGGTTCCGCCCGAAACATCGTTCACCATCACCGCACCTGCCTCAACCGCCTGACGGGCTACCGACGCCCGAAACGTATCGACCGAAAGCGCAAAATCGGGAAAAGCCCGCACCAGCGCTTCAAAAATAGGCAAAACCCGGTTCGCTTCCGCTTCGGAATCAATATCTATCGCGCCCGGTCGGGTCGAATAACCGCCAATATCCAGCACTGACGCTCCTTCCAAAATCATGATTCCCGCCTGGTCAACTGCCTGATCGACAGACTGAACCCGGCTTTCAGCATAGAACGAATCTGCCGTAACGTTCAGTATTCCCATGACCACCGGCGTCGCCAGATCCAGAACATTTCCCCGCAGATTGAGCGTTTTTTTGTTAACTTTCGGCATGAAATTAGTGGGTAGTCTTCGGATGCGATTCTTCAGTATGAATCAGAATGCGGCAGAAAATCGAATGGCTACGGAAGACTGACAACTGAAGATTCCAACGTATGTTGCAAACCGAAGCTCAATATCGGCAAGTCATTCAACTCTGCAAAGAGGTTTTTCAGAAAAAGAATAAAGACTACGGTACGGCCTGGCGCATTCTGCGCTTACCCTCCATCACGGATCAGATTTACATCAAAGCTCAACGTATTCGGACTTTACAGGAACTCGGAACACAGCGTGTTGATGAAGGTGTTGTGCCTGAGTTCATGGGAATTATCAATTATTGCGTGATGGCGCTGATCCAGCTGGAACTGGCCGATAGCGACGAAATGGAACTATCGGTGGAGGCCATTACTTTATTATACGATCGCCAGATAGAACGGGTGATGGCATTGTTATTTGCCAAAAACCACGATTACGGCGAAGCCTGGCGCGAGATGCGGGTGAGTTCCATGACGGACATTATACTGATGAAATTGCTTCGTACGAAACAAATTGAAGACAATCTGGGCAAAACCCTGATTTCGGAAGGCGTCGATGCAAACTACATGGACATGATTAATTATGCCGTGTTCTGTTTAATCAAATTAGACGTAGTAGAAACCTCTGTACCTGAATGAACGCTAGTAAAACCCGTGCCGTTGCCAGCCGCAAACCGGCTACCTGGCAGCGCGTTGTGGCGCAATCGGCCCGTTTTGTGGTTGCCGTTATTTTTATTTTTTCCGGCCTGATTAAAATCAATGATCCGGTGGGCACTCAAATCAAGCTCACCGAATATTTCGAGGTTTTTGCGCTGGATGTGCCGGCAATGGCCGGTTTTTTCCACGGCCTGATTCCTTTTACCCTGGTCTTATCGGTTTTTTTCTGTACGGCTGAGGTGGTCCTGGGTGTGGCTTTGTTGTTGTCGTACCGAATGCGATCGACGTCCTGGATATTGCTGGCCCTGATTGTATTCTTCACCTTTCTGACTTTCTATTCAGCTTATTTCAACAAGGTAACGGACTGTGGATGTTTTGGTGACGCGATCAAGCTAAAACCGTGGACTTCTTTTAGCAAAGATATTTTTCTGCTCATTCTGATTCTGGTCATCATTTGGCAACGGCACGTTTTCCGGAATACACGCACCGGTTTTCTGGTGGGGCTGGCTACGGTACTTTCGCTGGGCATCGGAGTGTATGCCATTCAGCACCTTCCACCGCTCGATTTGTTACCGTATGCCGTTGGGAAAAACATTCCGGCCGAGATGCAACCATCTGAACCATTAAGGTTTTCCTACAAAATGGAGAAGGACGGCAAGGAAGTCGAACTTGAAAAATACCCGACCGACACCACCTATAAGTTCAAGGAAATGATTTTGCTGAACGAATCGGCTAAACCCAAGATTACGGATTACCGGGTTTGGAACGACGAAGGCGATTTTACACAGGCCACGTTCGAAGGCGCTAAACTGATGCTTATTATCCGGGATCTGGAAGACCTGAACATCGGCAATATGTCTGCCATTCGAAAGTTGATGAAAGGCGTTGAGGATAAAAATGTAAAGCCGATGATTCTAACCTCGGTGAGTGACAAGCAAATCAACGATTTCCGGCATGAATACCAGCTTGCGATACCGGTTTATAAAGCTGATGCAACGGTTTTGAAAACCATCGTTCGCTCCAATCCCGGCCTGTGGTTGATCAACAATGGCGTGGTAAAAGGCAAATGGCACCATGCCGACACACCCGGTCCGGATGAGGTTGCAGCGCTAGTGAAAAGTAATTAAGTATTTGCCTGTCAGGGTGTTTCAAATGAAGAATATTTTTTTGGTCGGGATGCCTTCGTCGGGGAAAACCACCCTGGGCAAACGGCTGGCCCGCCACTTGGCCTATCGATTCGTTGATACGGATAAACTGATTATTCAGGAAGAAAACGGGCGTAGTATTAATTCGATTTTCCAGACCGACGGTGAAGCCTATTTTCGGGAAGTGGAAAGCCGGGTTCTGCACACCATTCAACCCGGAAGTCAGCTGGTGGTGGCAACGGGAGGGGGAATGCCCTGTTTTCACGGTAACATGGAGTACATCAAGGCGTCTGGATTCAGTATTTTTCTGGATGTGGCCCCGGAGCAATTGCTGGAACGGATGCTTCGCCATCGGCTGGACGATCGGCCGCTTTTCAACCGGCAGGACCCGACTTTACTGGAAAATCTGCGTCAGAAATATGCTGACCGCCGGTTTTATTATACCCAGGCGGATTTAATTATTCCGGGCGAAACCGTTGTGGACGAGCTCAGTAAGCAAATTGAAAAGTATTTGTAGCTGTGGCTATTCAATAATCTTTTCGCTTTCCCGGAACCATTTAAAACTTTCAATATGTATTCAATACAGTTTGCTTCCCCCAAGTGCCGTATTAAAAAGGCAAATTGCGCCGTATACTTATATGATAGTAGCGAAAAAGTACCTGATTGCCTGCCTGATTAGTTTTGGGCCATATATTTCATTTTCGCAACAGTCTACTGATTCCACATTACAACAGGCTACTTTACAAAGTTGTGTTCAGTATGCCCTTCAGCACCAGCCGGTTATTAAACAGGCCGAGATCGACCAACAGATTGCTGAACGTACCATTCGCAGTACGTTATCGAGTTGGTTGCCGCAAATTTCCGGGGCTTACAACCTGCAGCGGTATTTGAAACTTCCCGTTTCGCTTTTCCCCAATTTTAGTAATCCTACTTCGCCGGAGCGGGTCGCGGTAACGACGGGGGTCGCCAACCTGTCGAACTTTCAGTTTTCACTCAGCCAGAACATCTTCAACCGGGACGTATTACTGGCCAGCCGAACGGCGGATACCTACCGGGAACAGGCCCGTCAGTCGCTCGTCAACAACCAGATCGACGTAACGGTCAATGTGAGCAAAGCCTTTTATGATCTGATTCTTACGCAAAAACAAGTCGACATCCTGGACGGCGACATCGTCCGGCTGGAGCGCAGTTTGCAGGATGCCACCAATCAATACAAAAGCGGTTTGGTCGATCGGACGGATTACAAACGGGCGTCGATCGCCCTGAACAATTCGCGGGCGCAACGCAAACAGGCTCAGGAACAGATTGGCGGGAAAGCGCAGTTGCTCAAACAGTTAATGGGTTATCCGGCCAACGCTGAACTGAAAGTAGCCTACGATACGCTGCAACTGGCCAATGAAGTATTTATTGATACGCTGCAACTGGTAAAACCGGAAAGTCGGATCGAATTTCAGTTGTTGCGGACGCAGCAGGAATTGCTGAAAGCCAATGTGTTATACAATAAGTGGGCGTACTTACCGACGGTTTCGGCTTCGGCAAGTTATAATTTCGTTTTTCAGAATAGTGAATTTGCCAAATTATACAGTCGGAATTTCCCGAACTCGCTCATCGGCCTAACGATTGCCATGCCGATTTATCAGGGCGGCAAGCGCGTTCAGGAATCCCGGATTGCCGAATTAAGACTCCAGCGTTCACAGTGGGATTTAACCAATCTGTCGAATACCGTAACGACGGAATACCGCCAGGCGATGGCCAATTACAAAGGCAATCTGGCGAATTACCGGGCCTTGCAGGAAAATCTGGATCTGGCTAACGATGTTTACCGGGTGATTCAACTGCAATATCGTTCGGGCGTTCGGGCTTATTTGGATGTGATTATTGCGCAGAATGACCTGCGGACTACCCAGCTGACGTTTTTCAACGCCCTTTATCAGGTGCTGGCCAGCAAGCTGGATGTGCAGCGCGCGCTGGGAACGGTTCAAAACTACTAAAATCAACTAGCAAAGTTTATTTATACATAGATCATTTCGGATGAAGAGTTTTCTGCATACTTTTTTCGTACCGCTGATCGTGCTATCGGGTTTGATGGCTTGCGGAGGAGATAAAAAACAGGCCCAGCAGGGGCCGCCACCACCGACTTCGGTTGTGGTTGCCGTTGCCAACCAGGGGTCCGCCGTTTATTACGATGAATATCCGGCTACCGTAACGCCCTTGAATCAGGTAGAAATTTACCCACAGATCACCGGTTACATCACCGGCATTTTCTTTACAGAAGGCCAGATCGTATCCAAAGGACAAAAGCTGTACGAGATTGATAAACAGCAATATCAGGCCAATTATGACGAAGCCGTTGCGAATGTCAACGTGGCACTCGCTAACCTGAACCGGGCTCAGAAGGACGCCGATCGGTACGAAACGCTGGCGAAACAGGACGCCATTGCCCGACAGGTTGTCGATAACGCCGAAGCTGCGCTTGAATCCGCCAAAATGCAGGTGGCCGCAGCGCGGGCGAATGTGTCGCGCGTATCCACTAATCTGGAATACGCCACGATCAAAGCCCCCTTAACCGGAACGATTGGCATTTCTCAGGTAAAACTTGGTGCTGCGGTGTCGCCGGGACAAACCCTGCTGAACACGATCTCGTCAGACAATCCCATTGCGGTCGATATTTCGGTGGACGAAACGGATATTCCGCGATTCGTCCGGTTTCAAAATCAGAAAATTACGGACTCAACGTTCGTCTTTATTCTGGCTGGCGGACAGCCCTACAAAGCTTCGGGCAAAGTTGGGATTATAGACCGTGCCGTCGATCCCCAAACCGGGACGCTTAAAGTGCGTTTATTTTTTGCCAACAATCAAAAAATGTTAAAATCCGGCATGAACGGAAACGTTCGGGTCCTGAACAGTGATTCGGGCCAGCGGCTGCTGATTCCCTACAAAGCGGTTACGGAGCAGATGAGTGAATATTTTGTCTATGTGCTTGGTGACAGCAGCAAAGTATTTCAGCGGAAAATTTCGCTTGGAAACCGCATTGGACCCAACATCGTGGTGAAAGACGGTATTCGTGAGGGAGATAAAATTGTGACAGAAGGTATCCAGAAACTGCGGGATGGGGCGGTTGTGAAAGTCGTAAGTGATTCGGCTGCGGTGGCGCAGGCACCCACTGCGGCTCAGTCAACAACCGGTCAAACCCGCTAATCAGCTTTAAAAATGTTTGCCAATACGTTCATCAACCGGCCCGTAACGGCCATTGTTATTTCCATAGTCATTGTATTGCTTGGGATTCTGGCCATTCTGGAACTCCCGGTGGGCCAATATCCTGACATCACGCCCCCGGTTGTGCAGGTGACGGGAACTTATACCGGTGCCGATGCGCAAACCGTGGAACAAACCGTGGCAACCCCCATCGAAACGCAGGTAAACGGTACGCCAAACATGCTGTATCTGCAAAGTAACAGCACCAGCGACGGCCGGATGACGATGAACGTGACCTTCGACGTGGGTACGGACGTGAACATTGCGGCCCTCGATGTGCAAAACCGGGTCGGGATTGCTCAGCCCCAGTTGCCTTCCGAAGTGACTCGGCTTGGTTTGACCGTGCGCAAACGGAATCCGAGCTTGTTTATGCTGGTCGCCATTTATTCGCCCAACAAAACCCACGGCGTTTCCTTTCTGGACAATTACGCCAATATTTTTATTCGGGATGCCTTACTGCGGGTCGAAGGAGTTGGTGATATTTTCTCCCGCGCCGATGACTTTAGTATGCGGATCTGGTTGCAACCCGACAAAATTGCCCAGCTCGGAATGACCCCTGGCGACGTTGTAGCAGCTTTGCAGGAGCAAAACCTCCAGGTTGCCGCCGGTTCCGTGGGGGCTCCTCCGCAGCAATCTTCGCAATCCTTTGAGTATACGGTTTTTACCAACAGCCGATTGAGCAAGGAAGAAGATTTTCGGAACATCGTTGTGCGGAGTAAACCATCAATTGGTTCCATCGTTTACCTGAAAGATGTGGCGCGGGTTCAACTCGGAAAGTTCAGTTACGTCAGCAATTCGTTTGTCGATGGCAACCGGGCGGCCTATCTGCTGCTTTATCAGTTGCCGGGTAGCAATGCCCTTTCCACGGCTAAAGGGGTTTATGCCGCTATGGACAAACTCAAAGAATCGTTCCCGAACGACATCGACTATGTGGTTCCTTTTGAGTCGGTTTCGGTGGTGCAGGTTTCGGTCGATGAGGTCGTTAAAACCTTGCTGGAAGCGCTAGGCCTGGTTATTATTGTGGTGTTTTTGTTCCTGCAAAGCTGGCGGGCAACCCTGATTCCGGTATTGGCTATTCCGGTTTCCATTCTCGGAACGTTCGCCTTTTTCATCCCGCTGGGTTTTACGATCAATACGCTGACCATGTTTGGTTTCGTTTTGGCCATCGGAATTGTGGTCGATGACGCCATTGTGGTGGTTGAAGCCGTTCAGCACTACATCGATACCGAGCGAATATCGGCCAAAGAAGCTACCCGAAAAGCGATGCGGGACATTTCGGGACCGGTTGTTGCCATTGCCCTGATTCTGGCCGCCGTATTTGTTCCAGTAGGATTTATTCCTGGAATTGTCGGGCGACTTTATCAGCAATTCGCCATCACGATTGCGGTTTCGGTATTGATTTCGGCCTTTATCGCTCTTTCACTGACGCCAGCCTTGTGCGCGCTGATGCTGAAACCAACCGAAATGAACGAGAAATCCAGGGGCTTGAACTGGTTTTTTTTCAAATTTAATAAATGGTTCGAACGTACTGCCAACGCTTACGGTGGCGGAGTGAATCGCCTAATTAAGGCATCACCATTGGTGTTGATTATGCTGGCCTGCTTATTCGTAGGCACCGGTTTTCTGTTTAAAAGCAAACCGACCGGTTTTATTCCGACGGAAGATGAAGGCCGGGTGATCATTACGTACGAAATTCCAGAAGCCGCTTCGACCAACCGTAGTTTGGCGGTTTTAAACCGGGTGATGGATATCCTGAAAAAGCAGCCTTACGTTGCCCACTTTTCGGCATTGGGTGGTTTGAACGCTGTTACATTTTCCAGTAAATCGAACAGTGGTACGGTTTTTACCCAATTGAAACCCTGGGATGAACGAAAGGATAAATCAGTTCAAATCGACTCGGTGGTGGTGAAGCTCCAGCGCGCACTTTCGTCGATCAAGGAAGCGAGTGTCGTCGTTATTCCACCCCCGGCGATTCCGGGTTTAGGGCAAACCGCCGGTTTTACATTTGAGATCGAACAGCGTGAAAGCACGGATGATGTCAAGGCATTTGATAAAGTGGTACAGAATTTTCTGGCAGAAACGAACAAACGGCCCGAAATCGCCCGCGCCTTTACGTATTTCACCTCCAAAACCCCGGCATTCCGGGTCGATGTCGATCGGGAAAAATGTAAGAAACTGGGCATAAACGTCAGCGAAGTATACACAACGATGCAAACCTATCTAGGGAGTATCTACGTCAACGACTTCATCGTTTATGGCCGGAAATTCCGCGTGGTGGCTCAGGCCGATACGGCCTACCGCTCGGAAATCAAGCAATTGAATCGGTATTTTGTCCGTAACCAGGCCGGGGGCATGGTACCACTCAGTACGGTTATCAAAACGGAAGTCATTGAAAATGCGCCCCTGATTTCCCATTATAACCTGTTTCGTTCCGTCGAAATTAACGGAAGTCCGAAACCCGGTTATAGTAGCGGGCAGGCGATTCAGGCCTTGCGGGAAGTGGCCGATAAAGTATTACCGGCTGGATACGGCTATGACTTTTCCGGTTTAAGTCGGGAAGAGATCAGTTCCGGCTCTAGCACGGTTTACATATTCGGTCTGTCGATTCTGTTCGTGTTTCTGTTTCTGGCGGCTCTCTACGAAAGCTGGTCGGTTCCGTTTGCGGTTTTGTTGTCCGTACCCATCGGAGCGTTCGGGGCCATTCTTACGCTGACGCTGATTCCGTACCTGAGCAACAACGTGTACGCCCAAATTGGGTTGATTACGTTGATTGGTCTGGCGGCTAAAAATGCCATTTTGATCGTGGAATTTGCCAAAGAACGTGTTGACAAAGGGATGGATTTGCTGGAGTCGACACTCGATGCCGTCAAGCTCCGGCTTCGGCCCATCATCATGACGTCACTGGCGTTTATACTGGGCGTATTACCGCTGGTATTTGCGAGTGGGGCGGGTGCCGTTGCGCGGAAAACGATTGGCTGGACGGTTTTTGGCGGGATGCTGGCCGCTACCTCATTGGCTATTTTCGTAGTGCCGGTGCTGTTTGTTGTGATCACCCGCTTTGCGTACGGAAAGAAAAAACTGGCTGAACTGAAAGAACAGGCGAAAAAACCGGAAATGCAGCTTCAGGAAAATGACGGTGTAGCGCTGTAGAAGTTATTGGAAAGCAAACTGATCGGCCTGAAACGTCTGGCGCAGCTGGATTAATGCCAGACGCGTCCAGGTTTTCACCGTTCCGAGCGGCAGATCAAGTTTGTGAGCCGCTTCCACCTGTGTATACCCCTGAAAATAAATAAGTTCAATGATTTGCCAATGTCGGGGGTCAAGCGTTGTATTCACGGCATCACTGAATCCGATATAACCAACGTTGTTAAGCGTTAAATACATGCCGGGCAAATAGCTGTCCATCGGTAATTCGACGTGGGACGCTTTTTTGTGAGAACGTAAATGATCGAAGGCGGTATTTCGGGCCACGTTTAACAGCCAGGTGAATAACCGCCCTTTTGTCGGATCATGCCGATGAATATTCTTCCAGACTTTAACGAATGTATCCTGAAGCAAATCCTCGGCTTCCGTTTCGTCCTTTACAATTTTTGAAATAACACCCAGGAGCGTAGCTGCGTAGCGATCATACAGATGACTGAAAGCAACCCGGCTATGGGATTTCAAACCTTCAATCAGAGCGGTTTCACAAGCGGTTGTAAATGGCTTTTTCAATAATGTAACAGAATTGACATGATGACTAGACCTGATTCTCATAGCCCGGTTTCCATCCCGCATGTCAACGCATGAGCTACTTAATTTTACTACTTAACTCGCTTTATCCGAAATTGTTCGGGAAGTAATTATTTGGTAATGAAATAACCATATTCAGGCCCGAAAAATACTTACTTCTAAATCGATGGATAATAAAAAAGGCTTCCTGTTTGACGGGAAGCCTTTTCAAACCATTTAAAATACAACTAGAAAAATACGCCAGCCGTAACAGTGATATTAGTCAGCTTGGAGTTGATCTGAGCTGAGGCAAAATCAGAAGCATTTGGCAATGAATAAGGTGTGTAAGCTGATTTAAGCGTATTGTAAGTCACACTGCCGTCGAGAAAGAATCGATCGGTGCGAACGCCAAGTCCGCCGGAGATAAGGACTTTACTACGGTCGATGTCATTCAGTTTTTGTTTATAAGGATCAGGCAAATAGGCAACACCACCCCGGAACCTCAACAAACCGGCCCGGATTTCGGCACCGGCGCGCAGGTTAACCACGTTCAGGTAAGTGCCCTGCACCGCTCGTTTAACGTCATTTTTAAAGTCGGTATTGCCCTGCGCATCATAGACGTTGGTCGTGACCCGCATTCCGGCATAACCAACGTAGTCAGCCGTTGCGGTAATGAAACCGATCTTTCCCGACCCCAGAAAATAAGTCAAACCACCGGATGCGCGCAGGGGCGTTGTCATCGAATAGTCAAAATTGTTGGGTACGACAAAAACCTCGTTTTGTTGCAGGGGTAAAGTCGGATCCTTGGCATCAACTTTTATGGACTGTTCAAACGTTTCTTTCACACTGCTAAATGTCGGTGTTGTCAGGTACGCCCCCAACTGCAAACTTCGATCGAGCTTGTAAATTACTCCCAGTGAGAAATTGATGCCGTTGCCTGTAACCGTGAAATTATCCGTTTGGCTGTAATTGTTAAAAACCAAACCACCGACAACGGTTTCCCGGTATACATTCTCATAATTGAACCGCAACCGGCTGATGCCCAGGGAAGCACCAATGTATAGTTTATCATCCAGATTACCGGCATAGCCAATTGTCCACTGCGAATGAGTTCCGGATGACTCATACGTGTTGAGTTGTTGAGTTGGTCTTGTTGCATCGTACCGGAAATAAGGGGGGCCGGTAACGGCGGTGTTGCTGGTGGGAGAGCCGTTGATCAAATACATTTGGTAGGCAGCCGCAGACAGAAAATCGGCTTCGTTCGTATTCTGATTATAGGCTTGATTAATCTGTTCACCGGTCAGATTTCGGCTGTTGGCATCGACGATGTACGAATCGACAATTGAACTCCGGTTATTTCGGCCTTCAAAAACAAAGCTGTTGGCCAGACTCACCTGTCGATTATACGTAATTCCAAGAGCAGTTCTGCGCCAGCGACGGTTGTCGTTTTGCTTACTTCCGGCCAGCACCAATCCAAACTGACTGATGTTGGGGGTCGTCTTGTTAGTGGTTCGCTGTGTTCCAATATAAGTAGCCTGCGAATTCAAAAGATTAAACGATGGGCTGAGGCTAATTTCAGATCGGTTGTAGAAGCCTAAACCGGCCGGGTTCCCAAAAGTTGAACTGATGTCTCCACCCAATCCGGCATGGTTCCCACCCAAACCTTTCATCCGGGCCGTACCCGTTTGCGTTACTTCCGAATACCGAAAAGCGTCCCCGGCATAAATATCGGCCTGGCCGAACGCGGTGCCTGCGTACAGAAGCAGCCCCACGATGCAGATACTATTTTTCATAGATGTTGTTTGCTATAAATGTAACGAATTACCGGATGTCTAAAATTCATCTTGCCAACTATAGATGCATTTACAGGCGGTTTGGTTTAAAACCGGTTTGCAATACCTCTTTTGTTTTAGCGAACCGACAATCTCGGTACGATTATACAACGAAAAAGCCCGTCGATTGTAACACCGACGGGCTTTTTATTTTCTATAAGGACCGCTCAGCGCGGAAATTTGCTTCAGGATTAACGTGGTCCCCGTGAACCGCCACCGCCACCGCCACCACCGGAATAGCCACCCCCTCCGCCACCACTGTGGGAAGGAGCACTGTAACTCGGTTGTGAAGGCGGACTGTAGCTACGTTGAACCGGGGCTTCATACGAACGGGTCGGAGCCTGGTAGGAACGGGTCGGAGCCTGATACGTGTGCGATTGCTGCGGTGCCGAATATTGTGGAGCACTGTAGCGCGATCCGCTAATTTCTGAAGGTGCTGAGTAGCTACCCCGGCTGTTTTGACGCGGAGCCGTGTAGTAATCCGAGTTGCTGGGTGCACTGTGGCTCGGTGGAGAATACGAGTTCGTTGCGCTGGCCCGACCTCCGTTGCTTGAACCACCGTAGTAATAGTCGGCACCCCGGCTGTTCTGACGGGCTGCACCGTATGAACTGTTGTTCGTTGCGTTACCGCTACTACCGGCATTGTTCGGACGGCTGTAGTACGAATTGTTATTTGACGAATTCAGCTCGCCCGAGCGACGTCCGCCATTATTGCTGTTACTGTAGGTCCGTGGCGTATTGACGAAATCACCGTTATAACGATCCCGGCTATAACCTCCACGGGCACCATATGTAGCATTGCGGTTAGCACCCAGGCTGTTGTAATTATTTACGACCACCACTGAGCGACCAAAACCGCCACCATAATAGTACGGGTTGTAGAAGCTGTTGTAACCATAGCCATAAGGCGAATAAAACGAATCGTAAAATCCACCGCCGTAACCAAATGGGCTGTAGGCATAACCCCCTCCGAATCCAAACGGACTGTAGAACGGACTATAAAATGGGCTGTAAAAACTGTTGTAACCCCAGGAAGACATGCCTAAGCCGATTCCCATGCTCAAACCGCCGTAGAATGGACTGTTCCAACCCCAGCGATTCCAGCTTGAATTGAACATAGCCGAACTATAGCCGTTCGCAAAACCGTTCGTGTAAGCGTTATCGGAATTCCAGCCCGGATCGGGGGAGATGCCACGCGTTACTTTCCGGGCCGAAACTTCACTGTAGTATTCGTCGTCGTTGTACTGACCCGTGGTTTGGTCATTATAATCCGGGTTTGAAAACTTGTCAAACCGTTGGGTGGACGACCGGTCGGTTAGCCGTTTCTCCTTGGCAGGAGCCGTGATAACGGAGCCGTCGGATGATGAGCCGTAAAGGTCATCAAATTCACCCGCGTTCTGGGCCGTTTGACGGCTGGAGCTACAGCCCCAAAAGCCCACGGCGGCCAGTAAAGTCAGGTATTTCCAGGTATGAAGCACTTTCATGATGTTGTGGTGATAAAAGGTTCTAAGGGACCCGTTATTTCAATAAAACGCAAAAGTCGGCCAAATGATTACAAATACACTGTTTGATTACAAATATAGGAGAAAAACCTATCTTTGCAAGCTTCTCATAGTATTAGACCCACATTTATAGGTGAAGGTTTAATGGCAACAAAAATATATTTTAGTCTAGCATGGCAAAAGCAATTCCATCGCGTTCCGAGAATTATTCCGAGTGGTATAACGAATTAATAAAAAGAGCGGATCTGGCCGAGAATTCGGCCGTCCGGGGATGTATGGTGATCAAGCCATACGGTTTTTCAATTTGGGAAAAAATGCAGCGGGCGCTGGACGATATGTTCAAGGAAACCGGTCATTCCAACGCCTATTTTCCGTTGTTCATTCCCAAATCGTATTTGAGTAAGGAAGCTTCCCACGTGGAGGGTTTTGCAAAGGAGTGTGCGGTGGTGACGCATTACCGGTTAAAAAACGCGGAAGACGGTTCCGGCGTTATAGTTGATCCGGAAGCAAAACTGGAAGAAGAACTGATTGTGCGGCCTACCTCGGAAACCGTCATCTGGAGCACCTATAAAAACTGGATTCAATCGTATCGGGATCTGCCCTTGTTAATCAACCAATGGGCCAACGTGGTTCGGTGGGAAATGCGAACCCGGATTTTTCTGCGTACTTCGGAGTTTCTTTGGCAGGAAGGGCACACTGCCCATTCCACTGCGAAGGAAGCTCAGGAAGAAACGGCGCAAATGCTGAATGTATATGCCACGTTTGCGGAAGAATGGATGGCACTGCCGGTTATCCGGGGGACTAAAACCGCTAATGAGCGCTTTGCCGGTGCTGATGATACGCTTTGCATTGAAGCCATGATGCAGGATGGGAAGGCGTTGCAGGCCGGAACCTCACACTTTCTCGGCCAGAATTTTGCGAAAGCTTTCGATGTGAAATTTCTGACGAAAGATAACCAGCAGGATTATGTCTGGGGAACGTCGTGGGGCGTTAGCACCCGGTTGATGGGGGCATTAATCATGGCACACTCCGATGACGACGGACTGGTTTTGCCGCCAAAACTGGCACCGATCCAGGTCGTGATAATTCCTATTTTCCGGAACGACGAGCAACTCGATAAATTGTCGGAACGCATCAACCCGTTGATCAAGGAACTGCGTAAAGCCGGTATTTCGGTTAAATACGATACCAGTGACGCTAACAAACCCGGCTGGAAATTTGCCGAATACGAACTTCGGGGAGTCCCGGTTCGGCTGGCGATGGGCATGCGGGATCTGGAAAACCAAACCGTTGAGATTGCCCGGCGGGATCTGAAAACGAAGGAAACCATTTCGGTGGACGGTCTGGTCGGCCATATTCAAAATTTGCTGGACGAGATTCAGACAAATATCTACGCCAGGGCCGCTAAATTCCGCGAGGAAAATACGTTCAAGGTAGACAGCTTTGACGCGTTCAGGGAGCAAATTGAAAAAGGCGGTTTTTTGATGGCCCACTGGGACGGTACTGCCGAAACCGAAGAAGCGATTAAAGAAGAAACCAAAGCGACGATTCGATGTATTCCTCTGAACGCAGAACCGGAAGAAGGGACCTGTGTTTATAGTGGGAAGCCCTCAAAGCAGCGAGTCGTATTTGCCCGCGCCTACTAGTTGAAAGGTTGAAAGATGGACAATGAATAATGAACAAAATCCGCTGACAACTCATCATTCATCGTCCATCATTCATCATTTAAAAGGTTCGTTGGCTCAAATAATCGGCAAATCGTGACTGACTTTCGAAGGGTTTGGCTAGTTTTGTCGGCACACATTTCAACTAATTAATATGGCACAAGCAAAGGCTGGTGATACGGTGCAGGTGCACTATACCGGTAGAAAAAACGATGGAACCGTGTTTGACTCTTCCAGTGGCCGGTCGCCATTGCAGTTTCAGGTAGGCAGCGGCATGGTAATCAAAGGGTTCGACGATGGTGTGAAGGGAATGGAAGTGGGAGAAGCCAAGACCGTTCGGATTCCGGTCGAAGATGCTTACGGTCCGTCGAGTGAAGATATGATTTTCGAGTTTGACCGTTCGTTAATTCCCGATGATATAGAACTGGAGGTTGGCCTGACTTTAAACATGCACCAGGACGGTAATCCGCAGGCCGTTCCGGTCGTGGTTCGGAACGTAACGCCATCGTCGGTGACGCTGGATGCCAACCATCCGCTGGCGGGGGAGGAATTGATATTTGATATAGAATTAGTCGGAATCAACCCCTCAAAGTTGATTGTGTAAGGTCGTCACCGACCAAACTGGTGAAGAGAACGCACGAAATCCCGCTTTTTAAATCCGGCCTTTCGACTGCTTGAAGTAGATTGTAGATAAAATCTTTCTTCGTGCAATGGAAAGGCCGTTTTTTTTTAGTTAAGAACTACCCACGTCGGCCGTTCAACTGCTGATTGACCGACTGGTTTCCGTTATCCGTTAATCCGGATCAGGTCAATTTTAAAAATCAGAATGGAATTGGCCGGAATACCGCCCTGCGCCCGCGAACCATAAGCCAGGCTCGGCGGCAAATAAAGCGTAATACTTCCGCCCGGCGCAATCAGCGGAATGCCTTCCTGCCAACCCAAAATGAGCTGGTACAAGCCAAAACTTATGTTTTTATTGCTGTCAAAGATTTTGCCGTTGGTCAGCGAACCCTCGTAATTAACGGTGACGTTGGAGCGGACCGTTGGTTTTTCTCCCGAGCCCGGCGATTGAATGGAATAATAAAAACCGCGCTCATCTGCCGTTGCGGAGATACCACTGGATTCAATAAATTCTTTTAAGGTCGCTACTTCAGCTTCTGGTGCTTTTGCCATAAAAATTTCAGATTAATTGGGAGTTAATTTCGGTCGCAAGGTATGACAAATCCACGATACTACCCGAAGTTCTGCTGGAAGGGCAGAAAGGAATGAAGACAACAAACCCTCTTTTATAAATTTACCCAGGCAGAAATCTTAATCCCGAATGTCGAAATGTTGGGATTGTTTCGGTAGCTAAGCCGGTGTATGGCATCTACCCGAAGGACTTTGAAGATGTTATCGATGCCGTAGCCAACTTCCACATACGGTACCCGGCTCAGCGACTGGAACCCCAGGACTGCCTGCCCCGCTTCGTTGGTCGCCGGAATCAGTGCAATATTCTCCTTGCTTACGCCCCCCATCAACACCGAGCCGGTCGCCAGAAACCGCCATTTTAAGCGACGGATGGCGGGAATCCGGTTGAAAAACAGCCCTTCGAAATTGTGTTCGGCCATCACACCCACGTAGCGATCAGCCACAAACTCAAAGAAATTCATCAGGTTGTAAGAGGTTTCATACCGGAAAACCGTCTCGTTTCCCAGCGGGATATACAGCAGAGGATACGGGATGGTCGATGGAATGTAACCGGCGTTGATCTGATAGCGGGTGCGGCCCAGAACGCCCATTCGGAATGAGTGCCGGACGTTCATGCTAAACCGGTGATAAGCAAAATCGCCGGACAAAATGTTTTTCATGCCCAGTTGATACCGGAATGTAACCACCGGATTATTACTGCCTTCGACAGAAAACCGGTCGTTGTCACTTTGAACCATTAATGCGCCGGGAGCAAACCGGGTTTCGAACAGTAATTCCGTGGTTCGGTAATAATTGGATGTTTTTTTCTCGGCGCCATTGGCATTGTACGCAAACTCGAATAAGGGCTCGAATGTGCGGTTTCGTAACCCGATTGTCTGCGTAAACCCTTTCCCTAACTCGCTTTTGATGTAGGTGTTATGAAATTCCTGCATGTAGGGCCGACGGAGCGTTCCGAAACGGGTATAGGCCGCAAAAAGCGTACTTCCTCCCAGGTTTTCAGCTGAAGTTCCCAGGCGTTCCAGATCATACGTTTTTTGAATTCCGGCAATCGTATACGGTTTTTTCCGGATCACGTAATCGACATTCATGCCGTACTTGAATTGCTTGTCCAGCGTTCCGTAAGCTACATAACCGCCCAGAATCCAGCGTCGGCTGAATCCGGCGTTCGTCCGCAACCCCAGCCGCAACCGATGGCCTTCCACATTGTTAAATGCGTAACTGTTTAGCAGCGGGCCCGCGTCGAGATGAATGTTTCCGAGGGGGTAATAGCCCACCATCGTCAAATTGACCACTTCGCCCAGAAACTTCATAAACGGTACATTTCGCACCGAATCGACAATGGTAAAGGCGCGTAATTCGTCCTGGCTCAATCCTTCGGGACGAATATTTTGCCAGAAAGTCGGGGATTTTTCGCTGTAGTTTTCGGCTAGTTCGAGGGGAGGTTCGTAAAATTTGGCTTCCTGAGGTTGGTTTACTTTCACATTTCGGGCCGCTACATACAACCGGACCAGGGCGCCCGGGGCATTCGGCGTCGGCTCGTCGGTGTCGATCAACAGCTGGGTTAAAACCGGTAGCCGGACACCCGCAGTGTGCAAACTATCGCCCACATCTTCCCATTCCTGTTCGATTCGGATCTCGTCGACAAAATTGATATTGGCACGCTGATCAATTTTAGCGTCGATTTGAGACAAACCAAAACGGGTCGTATCGATCCAGGTGGTTCCGGAAAAAGCCAGATCCGTCGGGCGTTTGGGTTCAAAGTCAATCTGGAAACATACGACACCGGAAACGGTAACCGTGTCGATTAACCGGAATTTATAAATCGTTTGCCAGGCTTGCCCCAGCGGAGAGGGCAGGTCTTTACGCAACAGATTGATGTAATTGCGGTAAAAGTTGTATTGTTGAAAGGAAGAACCGGTCAACTGCGCCGAAACACCGCCGTCGCTGATGCCAACACCCGACGCCCGGCTTTTCAGAATTTTCTCCTTGGTTTTGTGCGGATTTGCCCGCTGGTAATATTCCGAAAACGTTTCTGAAACAAACACCGGAACAGCCGGTTTTCCCTGACTGTCGTAAATGGCCGGTAACCGGGAAAGCAATCGGCCAACCGGACCCGGCCCCCTACCTTTCTTGCGTTGATTGGCAAAATTGTTAACGTAAGCTTCTACTTTTGAGTAGCTTTCGTACTGAAAAGCCGTCAGCTGATCGGGGTCGAACTGCTCGCGTCGGCGAATGGCTTCCCGGATGATGCGATAGGCCGGATCACCCCCTTTGGCATATATTTTGACTTCCTGTAATTTGGTGGCTGTTGAGGCCAGAACGGCGTCAATGGTTTGGGAGGCAACCGGATTAATCGGGTAAGCGCGCGTCTGATAACCCAAACTGGAAAAAAGAAGTGAGTCGCCGGTTTGGGTGGAGGTTAGGGTGTATTTCCCGTTTTCGTCCGAAGTGGTTCCGACGGTTTTGCCTTTGAGAGCAACATTGGCGAATGGAATACCTTCTCCCGTTCCGGCGTCGGTGATGCGGCCACTGATCTTATAGGATGTTTGCGCAAAAACCGGAAAAAAGAGTAAATTCAGAACAATAAAAAGTAAACTGAACCGCTCTTGTAAGACGTGCTTCATTCGTAATTGCAATGGTATGAATAGTACCGGGTTAACACAAATGTAGTCAACAGAGTTTACCAAATGAGTGGTTTTACTGCCATTAGCCGACGAATCGCCGAAATGTATAGACGAATCACCAAAATAATCCTATAAATTGTCGCTCAGGAAAGCGATAGCACTACCTCTTAGACTATATATACCACTATTTGTCACGCAAGGTTGCATCGTTTTGCCGTTAAAATTGAATTTTTATCATGACCACCGATATCTCTTCAGTTGTCCGTACGCAGGAATTTGCTGAACCGTTGCTTCAGTCGCTGCCGGATCATATGGAATATCACAACATAACGCATACGCGGGAAGTCGTAGAAGCTGCCGAATTGCTTGGAAAACAATGCAACCTCAATCCGGTAGAACGGGAAAACGTGATGATTGCAGCCTGGTTGCACGACATTGGGTATGTAAAAAGTTGTCAGAACCATGAAGCCATCGGGGCAGAGATGGCCAAGCCATTTTTGGACGAAATTGCGATTGGTCAGGAACGGGTGCAGGCCGTGATCGACTGCATCATGGCCACGAAGATGCCCCAGAATCCACACTCCAGAACCGCCGAAGTGCTCTGCGACGCCGATTTGTTTCACCTGAGCAGTGATCGTTTTTTCGAAAGCAGCGAACGGCTCCGGCAGGAAATGAAAAACACCGTTGGCAAAATCAGTAAAAGAAAATGGATGCAGGGGTCGATCGCTCTGATGGAAAAGCACCACTATTTTACTGAGTACGGAAAAGAAGTGCTGACGCCCTTGAAAGAAAAAAACCTGAAAAAGGCCCGTCGCAAACTAGCCGAACTGGAAGAAGAAGAGAACGGGAAAGCGGACAAATCGGGTGATAAACCAACGTTGGAAGAAGAAACCAAAAAAACGAAAAAACCGGAACGGGGTATCGAAACCATGTTTCGGATGACTTCGCAAAACCATTTTCAGCTCAGTGCAATGGCTGATAATAAGGCGAATATCATGATCTCGGTCAATACAATTATTGTTTCGCTGATCATCAGTATTTTAATCCGCAAGCTCGAAGAATGGCCGCAACTGGTTATCCCGACAGTCATGTTAACGGCCAGTTGCTTAGCGGCCACCATCTTTGCTATTTTAGCCACTCGTCCCAACGTAAGCGGTGGGCGATTTTCCAAAGAAGACATTCACCAGAAACAGGCGAATCTCCTGTTTTTTGGAAATTTCCATAAAATGGATCTCGTTGATTATGAATGGGGCATGAAAGAGATGATGAACGACAGCGATTTTTTGTACAGCAGCATGACCCGCGATATTTATTATTTGGGAAAAGTATTGGGGAAAAAATACCGGCTCCTTCGCTTTTCCTACACTATTTTTATGTTTGGTTTTGCAGCTTCCGTGGTCGCGTTTGGCATTGCTGCCTACTATTTTCCAGTAAAGTAAACCGAGTTTCGATTGAATGAAAATAATACAAATTACTATCCTCGCCATCGTCTGTAGTTTAGGAGCCTGCAATTCCAAAAAAGGAAATCGGGCGTCGGAAACCCAATCATTTCCGTACGATTTAAAAACGCCCGCCCATCGGTATACGCTTTCACCGGATCTGGAAGAAGTTTCGGGATTGTCGTATTTCAAAGAGAACCAGCTTCTTTGCGTTCAGGACGAAAAAGCCGTGGCCTACGTCTATGACCTGAAAAAAGAACAGATCGCCGATTCCTCCGTTTTTGGTGGATACGGTGATTATGAGGGGATTGAATGGGCGAACGACGAAATTTACACCCTGAAAAGCAACGGAGATCTCTACCATTTCAAACCATTTTCGAAAGAAATAGCCCGGATTCCGATGGATTTTCCCGGTAAGATCGAACTGGAAGGACTGGCGTATGATTCCCAAACCAATCGGTTGATGCTGGCCGTAAAAGAAGGAGGAAAGAAGGACGAGAAAGTCGTTTACATGTACGATATCAAGACCAAAGTCCTCTTTAAAGGAATGGTGATCAAGGATAAAGTACTGACCAGTGCAGGCGTTGAAGCCCACAAATTTAAGCCTTCCGGACTGGCGGTCCACCCAAAAACCGGTGATCTGTATTTCCTGACGTCCGTTGGGAAAATGCTCGTCGTCATCACCCGCAAAGGCCAAATTGTGGCCGCAGAACCGCTCGACCCCAAACTATTCCGCCAACCCGAAGGCATTTGTTTTTCACCCGCCGGAACGCTGTACATTGCCAGCGAAGGCGCCGGAAAACCGGGATATATTCTGGAGTTTGCGAACCAGCCTTAGCGCCGAATTGTATAAGGCTTATGAAGATACTCTACCTGGCCTTTTTTCTGTTTTTTTTACTTCCCAGGCTGGTTTCCGGACAGTCAAAACCGTATACGGTTTTTCTGCTGGGTGATGCGGGTGAACCCCAACCCAAAGGCGATGCGGTTTTGCAAACACTGCACAGCCAGATGCTAAAAACCGGTGCCAACAGCAGTTTGATTTACCTCGGCGACAATATTTATCCCCGTGGGTTGCCCGATTCTTCCCACGCCGACCGTGCGGATGCCGAACGGCGCATGCGGGATCAATTGTCAATCCTGAGCGGTTTTCCGGGAAAAGCGTTTGTAATTCCGGGCAACCACGACTGGCAACAGGGCAAACGCGAAGGCTGGCAGCGTATCCGGAATCAGGCGGCTTTTGTGACGGCTGAAGTAGGACGTGAAGATGTGTTCTTCCCCAAAGATGGCTGTCCGGGGCCGGTCGAAATTGCCTTGAATGAAGAAATTACGCTGGTTCTGATCGATACGCAATGGTGGTTGCATCCCTGGGATAAACCGGGCGAAGAATCCGATTGTGAAGCGAAGGATTTGCCTTCTTTTTTGCTCCTGCTGGATGACGTTTTAGCCCGAAATCAGCATAAAAAAGTGGTGCTGGCCGGGCATCATCCCATGTATAGCCACGGCGAACACGGCGGTTATTTTACCTTCAAAAACCACCTGTTTCCGTTGACGGAACTAAACCCGTCCCTGTATATTCCCTTACCGGTTATTGGCTCCATTTACCCGATTTATCGGTCCGTTATCGGTAACATTCAGGATATTCAGCATCCGAAGTATAAACTGATGCGAAATGGCATGGTTGCGTTGCTGAAAAAATACCGGAACGTGGTGTATGTCAACGGGCACGATCATAACGAACAACTCATCCTGCGCGATTCAACGTATTTCGTAACCAGCGGGAGTGGTTCCAAGTCTGTGCCAGTAAAAAAAGGGCGGAATAGCCTGTTTGCTTCACCCGATAAGGGATTTGCCCGACTGGATTTTGGCGAAAATGGCCAGACGACCATCCGGTTTTTTGCGCCGGAAGCAGGTGCTGAATCGGGTAAACTGCTCTTCGAAACCCATTTTTCGTTGCCGGTAAAACCGGTCCATTCATTCGAAACTGCGACAACTCCTGCCGTTTTGAATGTCATTCCGAGTGCGCAATATGCCGCATCCCCGATTCACAAGCTACTGCTGGGGGACAATTACCGGACTGTCTGGCAAAGTCCGGTTTCGGTTCCGGTTTTGAATTTACGGCAGGAAGCGGGAGGTTTGAAGCCCGTGCAACGCGGGGGTGGGATGCAGACCTTTTCGTTGCGACTGGCGGGGAAGGACGGCCGGGAATACGTATTGCGGTCGGTGGAAAAATACGCCGAAAATGCCATTCCGAAGCCCTTGCGGAGCGGTTTTGTCAACGACCTGGTGCAGGATCAGATTTCCGCTTCGCATCCGTTCGCAGCTTTGGTCGTTCCACCACTGGCTAATGCCGCCGGAGTTTACCATACCAATCCCAGGCTAGTGATTGTGCCGGACGACTCATTGTTGGGTCCTTATCGCCGGACGTTTGCCCATTCACTGGCACTTTTTGAGGAGCGGGTCGATGGCAATTACGAAAAGAGTGAGCAGTTTGGGGGGACTAAAAAGATATACAGCACGCTCAAATTGCTCGATAAACTGGCGGATGACAATGACAATCGGGTCGATCAAAAGGCGGTTTTGCGGGCGCGACTTTTCGATATCTGGCTGGGCGACTGGGACCGGCACGATGACCAATGGCGATGGGCAAGTTTTAAAACCGATAAAGGGCTGATTTTTGAGCCCATTCCGCGCGACCGCGATCAGGCTTTTTTTGTAAACCGGGGTATTATTCCCCAAATCGTCAGCCGTAAATGGGCGATGCCTAAGTTTCAGGGATTTAACCGCTCGATTCGCGATGTTCCCGGTTTAGTGTTCAACGCCCGGTATTTTGACCGCAGTTTTTTGACGGAACCCTCGCTCGACGACTGGCTGAAAACCGCCGACTCACTGGCGTTTCAATTGACTGATTCGGTTATTGACGGAGCCTTGAAGCGGTTGCCCCGGGCAGCCTACGAAGAAACCGCAGCGGGCATTAAAGCAAAACTTCAAAGTCGGCGCGCCGAGCTGAGCCGCTATGCTGCGGATCTCTACCGGTTCCTGGCGCGGGATGTGGATGTGACCGGCAGTGATAAAAAAGAACGTTTTGAGGTGGAGCGTCAGCCGAACGGTCACATGGTGGTAACGGTTTTCAAACTGAAAAAAAAGGACGAAATCGGTGAACAGGTATACCGTCGGGTTTTCAGTCCGGACGAAACCCATGAAGTGCGGCTGTACGGAATGGGGGGCGACGATGCGTTTATCGTGAGAGGTAAAACGCGCAAAGGTATTCTCCTGCGAATCATTGGCGGAAAAGGGAAAGACCAGGTGATTGACAGCTCCACGGTGTCCGGGATGCGCCGGGAAACGGTCGTTTATGATTCGAAGAAAACCGAGGTCGAAGCAGGTTCCGAAACCCGTTTGCGATTATCAGGGAAATCGAAAATCAATGAATACGATCGAAAAGCGTTCAAATATGATGTTCTCTTTCCGCAGGTTTCGGTACAATATAACCCCGACGACGGTTTGTTTTTGGGTGGGGGGCTGCTGTATACCAAACACGGTTTTCGGAAAGACCCCTTTGCCCAGCAGCACCGATTTATTGTCAACCACGCGTTTGCTACGAAAGCCTATAACTTCAATTATGACGGTATTTTTACGGATGTGATTGGGAACGTCGATCTGCGGGTTGACGCCGACGTGCAGGCTCCCAACTTCGTTTCCAATTTCTTCGGGTTGGGAAATACAACGGTTTTTGACAAGAAAAAAGGCATTACGTATTACCGAACCCGCTTCGAAAATATCTCGGTCAGTGCACTTTTTCAACATAAAATTGGTGCGCTGAACCTGTATTACGGCCCGGCAATGGAAAGCGTCGAAATCGAGGAAAACGACAAGCGGTTTATCAATGAATTTGCCAACCGTTTGCCGGATGGGCAAAATCTGTTCAACCGACGGTGGTACGCTGGCGTGAAAGCCGGTTTTCTGATCGATAGCCGGGACGACAAAATTATGCCGACGCGTGGAACGTATTGGCGAACGGAACTGCGACTCTACGACGGAATTTCGACGTACGCAAAAGGCCTGTCCCGGCTTCAGTCCGATCTTGCCTTTTACGCCAGTTTGCGGCTGCCGACGACGCTAACCATTGCATCGCGCGTAGGCGGGGGCGTTAACTTTTCTGATTATGAATTTTTTCAGGCCAACACGCTCGGCGGTTTGTCGAACCTGCGCGGTTTCCGGCGAACCCGGTTTGCCGGTGGAAGTACACTCTACAATAATACGGAATTGCGGCTGAAAGTAGCGACCGTTAAAACCTACCTTTTTCCGGCCTACCTGGGTTTGCTGGCGTTTAACGACGTCGGACGGGTTTGGGAAAAAGGCGAGAAGTCGAGGCACTGGCACCACGGCTACGGCGGTGGCATCTGGTTATCGCCGTATAAACAGGCCGTTATTTCGTTTCTGTATGCGATTTCGGAGGAAGAAAAATTGCCAATGCTGCGGGTCGGCTTTCTGTTCTGATCAGGAGAGTTTATACAGTTCAACACCTTCTTCCATTCCCTTCACATCAACAACGCCCAGCAGTTCCGTTAAGGCTGGAGACTCAGTCAGTTCGTTGATCACGTCCTGCGATACCAGCATGTTGGTGCCGTATGCCTTGTTGAACTGTTCGATGCGGGCAGCCAGAATGACCACGTTTCCGGTAATGGAAAACTGTTGCCGGGTTTCGGTACCGATATTACCGATTACCGCGTCGCCCACGTGGACTCCGATGCCCACGCTGGTCGGAATGATGCGGTTTTCGTAAACTGCCTGCTGAATTTCAGCGATGATTTCAAGACCGGCTTTAACGGCGTTTTCGGCTGGGTTTTCCAACGGAACCGGTGCGCCAAATGTCACCATGCAACCATCGCCGAGGAACTGATTGACAATGCCGCCGTGGCGGTTGACCACATCGACAATGATTCTGAAAAAGGAATTCTGGTAGGCCACCACGTCGTCGGCGGTGTGTTTGTCGGCGTATTTTGTGAAGTTTCGAATGTCCAGAAACAGCACGCTCACTTTCATGTGCTGACTTTTCAGCATGCCTTTTTCTTTGATGATCAAATCCGCAATTTCGGGCGAAACCTGTTGCCCGAAAAAGGTAATCAGCTGATTCTGAGTTTCATTTCGTTCAATTGAGCTTTGAATGCTTTTCTGGATTTGCCGGGAAACATACCCGGCACAGATACCACAGAGCACAAAAATGACGGCTTTGATGGCGTAGGCAAACGATGTTGTCAGGTAAAGATTGATGGAATTAACCAGCGACGAGGGTTCTTCGAGCAAATATAAACTAAGCAGGAAAAATTCGATACCGGCGATCAATCCGGTATAAAACGAGATCCAGAAATTGAGCCGGAGGGTGGAGAGAATGATGAAAAAATAAAACATGGTGGCAAACGGCGACAGCATCACCAGAATCGGATGGTCGAATTTGTCCGATAACAGGTACATCAGCAGCGCCAGGGCGGTAATCTCGAAAGTCGCATTGAGGTATTTGGTGATTTGCGGCATTTTCATTCCACGCTGCGCCCAGATCCGCAGCATATTCCAGATGTTCAGTTCGTAGACCGCCATGAAGGCCAGAAAGATGAACACAATGCGCATGATTTCCTGCTTGGCCTGTTGCGGAAAAACCATGATGGGCAGGTAAGCCGAAAAAAAGAAGGCCAGTGTGAGCCCGACTATAAACACGATCGCCAGCAATCCGGCGCGTTGCTTTTCACGCCGGAGATTTTCCTGGCTGAAAGTCAAATTATAATACGGCGTCATTTCCGTCTTCTCTCGCTTGTGGTAGATAAAGGTCATAACGTCACGATAAAAAAGCTTCCTATGACAATGCTGACTGCAAGTTAATTCCAATTGCCCCGAAGCACAAGCCGGAAGGTGTGAAACGCCGAATCGGAGGAGTGAACCGCCAAAGTGATTTAACGAAAACGTAACCGGCAAAAGTTGGCTGCAACGTTTTTGTACTTGCGATCCTACGGTCAAATATCCATCCTAACTGTTCATTTTTATAAAGCCTTTTCGCCTGCTGTTGCTGGTTTCTTTAATCGGAATTGGTATTTCCTGCAAACAATAAGCGATTGATGCTGATCCGGAACCCACCAATTCGGGGAGTCGCATGGCAATGATGTCGATCCCAGTTAGGCGGTTGTTTTTTCTCAGAATCAGGGCAATACCCTGGAAATAACGATGACGGCGACCAACTGGACGGCGATTCGGGCGGATATGAAAAATCATACATTGGGGATAGGCTAAAACTGGATTTTCGACTTCGGTATTGGAACCAGTCTAACGATGATGCCGAAGGGCTGGTTGCGGCCGGGAGTTATATGCGGAATAAACTGGAATTGTCGTATGAGACGTCTTCCCGAATTACGCCTTTTGTTTCCGCTGATTTATTTTATCTGGTGGGCGCGGGTTTGATCAGATGTCGTACAAAGCAGGTGTCAATGTAGATTTAATAAAAAGCCAAAGCCAGGATTTTCTGGTTTTTAAAGACGTGCTACAAACCGATTTGGAAGAAGGAAGTAACGTTGTTAGTGGGATCAATTACAAAGTAAAATTTAGGTTTAAAAAAAAGAAAACCACAATTTCCAACTTATAAATTCGTGCGGTTTTTTCCTGTTTTCTTGCCGTTGTAATAGGTCGAACCGGCATCACCTGCATCCTGTTCGTAAACATTATCAACCATTTTAAAAGAGGCCGGATCCGCATTCCTGATTTCGTTTCCCATAAAATACACATGTGCTTTATCTTTTGCATAACCGCCATTCAATACCGTGAATGAACCCGGATCACTATTCTTCAGGGAATTAGCTTTGAAAAAAACGGATCGGGTATCCCGTGCGTAGCCTTCAGCAAGTGTTTCAAACGAATTTAAATCAGCATTTTGAATGCGTTGATCCTGATAATAGAGATGCGTTGAATCCGAAACGTAATTGTATTCATACGGTTTCAGAAAATGGATGGTGAGCGGATTAGCCGATGTTAACATGCCGGTTTTGTAATAAACATGGGTTTTGTCCGTTGAATAATCTCCATCTAAAACCGTAAATGAAACCGGATCAGCACCTGCAATAACCTTCGATGTAGGAACACTTCTGCCCGAAGAATCATCTGACTTCATCCACGAATAATATACCTGAATCCGATCTTTTGAAAAACCACCGGATAGCGGTTTAAACGAACTTCCATCACTTTTTAATATAGGTGTTAACCGAAAATAGCCAACTTCTTTATCTGTCGCATACGTTCCATCGAGTGGTGTAAAAGTAGCCAGATCCTGTACCGGAAATGAAATGCCATCTGCATAACAGTGCGATTTGTCTTTCGCATAATTATACGCCAGCAATTCAAAAGTGGCAGCGTCTGCTCCATTAATTTTGCTTATTTTGTTATTCCGGGTCGTAAAATAAGTCTTCCCGTCCAGCGCATTTGTGCAATAAAAAACCGAAGATTTATCTTTCGCATAATTCTCGTTCAGCGCTACAAAACTGTGGCAGTCGGCATCAATGGGATAGCCTCGGTAATAAGCATTTTTGACATCTTTCCCAAACACACTGTTCAATGATTCAAATGAATTGGCATCAGCAGCGCGTACCGGAACGTTCTTGAAATAAACCACCCCATCCTTGATTTCATACCCCGATTTCTTACAGGAAAACAAGGCGCCAAATCCGAGAATAGAGAGTAGGAAAGAGATGAATTTCATGGTCTGTTGTTTGGTAAAACCAGTCAAATAATGGTTGCCCATCTAAAAATAGAAAAGCGCTACTGGTTTTTACAACGGAAATGAATAACCGGCGGTTTTGGCCGGATAACTTACGTGATTACCGGATCTGGAAGGGAACGAATAATGATTGGAACTTACTTTATCTCCTTATTTTCCATTTCGGGTTGCGGGTGTACGATATACACATCCAGCACAGCCAGCGGGCGGGCAAGGTACTCGCGGATTAAAGTGCGAAACGAATATCCCCCCGGAATGTCCTGGGCGGCAAAGGCAATGGCCGACATCCCCTGGTGATTGCCAATGTAGAGGGCACGGGCGTTGTGGAAATTCTGGGAAATAATCGTGATCTTGTCCTGATTGAAGACCTGTTTGCAGCGAACCACCGAATCGAAGGTACGGTAACCGGCGTAATCCAGTGTCATGTCGGCTTCGGGAATGCCCAGCCGGAGCAGGGCTTTTTTCATGTCGGAAGGTTCGTTGTAATATTCCGAATCGTTGTTCCCACTCAAAATGATATGTTTGATTTTGCCAACCTTCCAAAGCCGGGCTGTGGCTTCCATGCGATACCGGAAAAAAAGGTTTTCGTTGCCGCTTTTCACCGACTTGCTGGTGCCCAAAACCAGCCCAACTTCATTGGAAGGCAGCAAATCAATGTTGAAGTATACCTGGCTACGCGTGCTGTAAACAACCCAGAAATTACAAAGGAGCACGACGGTGACGCCCACGAACCCAAAGGCAATGCTGCCCTTGATGAGACGCTTCATCCGCGACACCCGAACGGGAGCACGTGTTCCTTTAGAATCGCCGGATTGCTGGCCAGTCGTATACGACATTGGGTTCATGTCATGAAAACAGTCCTAGTTGTTTCGCCGGTTGCTCGGTTTCATTGTTTTCCATATCGGGGGTTTCGGCGGCCATCGGTTCGTCGGTTTCCGACTCAACAACGATTAAGTTAGAACTTATCATTGTATTTCCTACTACATCACGTTCATTATTCCGTTTGGGTGGTAACAGTTTGACCTCTTTCACCTTGGCAAAAGGCAATTTTGCTCCCAGGGCTTTCCAGCCGCGAACGTCGATAAAACCTTCCGGTTCCAGCACCATTTTCTCGAGCGGCCCCTTGTCTTTCATCTGGTGGCTGATTTCAAAACGGGGAAACTGATCGGCAGAGACTGCCAGCAATTTCGAGCCCTTCGCGTCGCCAATGAAGCTGAATTTCTTGTCCTGCGTCGTGGTTTCCACCTTAAACCGCTTCACATAATGTGATTTCTGGTTGTGTTCGTAATAAACCGCCGATAAAATCTGCTCGCCACTAAATTTCTCCAGCACGGCAATTTCGGACGGCTCATACCGATTGGTCAAATTATAATTGGTCAATTCATATTGCCCATCTTTGTAGACGACCAAAATGCCCGCACCGTTGTCAAAGTTGCCTAAATATTTTCCACGCTCGTCGCGATTCAAACGGCCAAGGTGTTCATCATACCAGATATCGACTCCACCGAGGGTTGAAACTCCACCGGATTTCAGACTTACTTTCCGCACGGGATATTTGGTAAGAATGTTACCCTGGGCAGAGCGGTTTTTAATGCCGACTTCCGCAAAGTTGTAATCAAACTGTTTGTTTTTAGCCGAACTCTGGGCGGTTAGATTAATCGTAACGATTTCGGCTTCCCCATTGTCGTTGGCACTGAACCACAGCACTTTCGATTTCGGATTACCCATCGTCAGGTCATATTCCCGGTCGCGGGTAACGGCGGTCACACTAAACCGCTTTGCCATCGTAATGCCCGATTTACCGTCGAGATACAATATGTTATACACCTTGCGTTCGTCATTTTTCTTAAAGACGGCGCAATAGATAATATCCTTGCCGACGAACGTTTTATCCTGAATTTTAGTAACCAGGCATTTGCCATCGCGCCGGAAAATAATGATATCGTCAATGTCGGAGCAGTCGGAAACAAACTCGTCTTTTTTCAAACCCGAACCGACAAAACCGCCTTCGCGATCGACGTAGAGTTTGGCATTGGCGGCCGCCACCACGTTGGCTGCAATGGTATTGAAGGCCCGCACCTCGGTTTTGCGCTCCCGGCCTTTGCCGTATTTTTTCAGCAAATCTTTAAAATAGCTGATCGCGTAGCGGGTCAAATTGGCCAGGTTGTCATCGACTTCGGCCAGTTCCTGTTCCAACCGGCGCATCAGTTCGTCGGCTTTAAAACCGTCGTATTTTGAAATCCGCTTAATCCGGATTTCGGTCAGCCGCAACAGATCGTCCTGCGTAATTTCACGGTAAAACTGCTTTTTGTACGGTTTAAGCCCTTTGTCGATCGTTTCCAGAACAGCCTCAAAGGTTTCGCATTCTTCAATTTTTCGGTAAATGCGGTTTTCAATGAAGATTTTTTCGAGCGAACTGTAAAGCAGTTTTTCCATCAACTCGGCCCGGCGAATTTGCAATTCCCGCTCCAGCAGTTGAACCGTCTGGTTTGTATTGATTTTTAATATTTCGGTGACGGTAACAAAATGCGGTTTTTCGCCAATGATGACGCAGGCATTCGGAGACGCCGAGACTTCACATTCGGTGAAGGCATATAAGGCATCGATTGTGATATCGGGTGAAACGCCGGGCGCCAGGTGAACGTGGATTTCAACATCTTTCGACGTCAGATCTTCCACTTTCTTGATTTTGATTTTACCGTCGTCGTTGGCTTTGATGATCGAATCTTTGATCGAGGTCGTTGTGGTCCCGAATGGGATTTCGCGGATTATCAGCGTTTTTTTATCAAATTCCTCGATTTTTGCCCGAATGCGAGCCTTGCCTCCGCGTCCGCCATCGTTGTAATTGCTTACGTCAATGTAACCGCCGGTTAGAAAGTCGGGAAATAGGGTTACCGGTTTTTCCTTCAGAATGTTAATCGATGCTTCGACCAACTCAATGAAGTTGTGGGGCAGAATTTTGGTCGACAAACCGACCGCAATTCCCTCAACTCCCATCGCCAGGAGCAGCGGAAATTTGACCGGTAAGGTAACCGGTTCTTTTTTACGACCGTCGTAGGATAACTGCCATTCGGTAGTTTGCGGATTGAAAATGACGTCGTTCCCGAACTTCGACAACCGGACTTCGATGTAGCGGGGAGCCGCAGCGCCATCGCCGGTACGGATGTCGCCCCAGTTACCCTGAATATCAAAAACGAGGTTTTTCTGACCGATCGTCGTTATGGCATCGCCAATGGAAGCATCGCCATGCGGGTGGTATTGCATGGTTTGACCAATGACGTTCGCTACTTTGTTAAAACGTCCGTCGTCCATTTCGTTCAGGGCATGAAGAATCCGGCGCTGCACGGGTTTGAGACCGTCTTCAACGGCGGGAACCGCTCTTTCCAGAATAACGTATGACGCATACTCTAAAAACCAGTTTTCATACAGGCCCGATACCACGGTTTGCTGGTGCAGGGTATTTTCATTTTGATCTTCCGGTAATTCAGTGGGGTCCAGAATTTCGCTCATTCGAATGGGTACGGATAAATGCTTTGGTAAATGCTATCGGTTTGATTGGGTCGGCGGGAAGAAATAATCCGTCGATAGCTTCATAAAGATACAATTGTTTTCGAAAAAACCGGCCTGATCTGCTTAAAAACGGGATTCAAACCGAATAATCAAGCTCTTTATGATGCCAAATTGGAATTTATACAAGAAGTGCCGGTTTTATGAAAAATACCTGAAAAGGTTCGGCATCCCTTTTTCCGGAAGTTTTGGTTGCATTCATATACTGACAAAAAAAACTATATGATACTTGTATCACAAATATAATCATTTTTAAACAGAATAGCCGCTATTTTTAAGGATTTTGCTTGGGAACGGAGTGAATAACCGTCAGTAATTCACTGATCATCATAGCGGTCGCCCCCCAGACTTTAAACCCCTGCAATTGGTAAAAAGGAGCATCGATCACCACCCCCCGGATTTCGATGGCATTTTCGCCGATGATGCTCTCATCCATCAATTCGTCTAACGATACCTCAACAACGTGTTCGACCTCGCGCGGATCGGGGTAGAAATCCGGTCGGTAAGGAAGAATGCCCACCACCGGTTGCACGAAAAAATTGCTGGGAGGAATGTAGATCTCGGTCAATTTGCCCAACACTTTCACATCGGACACCCGAATGCCAACCTCCTCCTGGGCTTCGCGCAGGGCCGTGCGAATCAGGTTTTCATCGCTTCGCTCCATGCGTCCACCCGGAAAAGCCATTTGACCGGCGTGAACACCGTCGTACTGCGGACGCAGAATCAGGGGGACATAGATCGAATTCTGGTAGGGATAAAAAACAATCAGGACGGCACTGCGCCGGGTTCGTTCGTTCGGTTGCATCGCCATCCGTAGCCGCGACCGGGAAGCCATTTTTAAATGGGCATCGGCACCGGGCAGCGGTTCGGCCAGCCGTTCGCGCAGGGAACTGGCGAAGCTATGAAACGAAGAATCAAGCATATCGTTTAATCAGTTGTTCAGCACATTTTTCGCCATCCATAGCCGCGGAAACAATGCCTCCCGCGTATCCGGCACCTTCACTGCACGGAAATAACCGCCGGATCTGCACGTGTTCGAGCGTGTCGGGCAACCGCGGAATCCGCACTGGCGAGGAGGTCCGGCTTTCCACCCCGATCATCTGGGCTTCATTTGTAACGTATCCCCGCATCGATTTGCCAAACTGCTGCAAACCGGCTTTCAGTGGTGCGGCAATGGTTTCGGGCAAAACCGTCGTCATATCGACCGGTTTTAATCCCGGTTGGTAAGAAGTCGGCAACAGACGGTTCGACGGACGACCGTTGACAAAATCGGAAACCCGCTGGGCCGGTGCGGTCTGGTTGCCACCCGCCAGCTGGCAGGCGCGTTGTTCCACTTCTTTCTGAAATTGCATACCGGCCAGCGGCCCAAATTCCCGGTAATTTTTCAGGTCATTCTCGTGAATGGCTACCACCAGTCCCGAATTGGCATATTGCGAATCCCGGCGTGAGGGCGACATGCCATTCACGACCAACTCACCGGGAGCCGTAGCGGCTGGAACGATAAAACCGCCCGGGCACATGCAAAACGAAAACACCCCCCGTTCGATGCCTTTATGCCGAGTCTGAGTGACCAGACTATAGGAAGCCGCCGGCAGGTAATCTCCGCGTTCGGGGCGGTGGTACTGCACCTGATCGATGAACGATTGCTGGTGTTCGATCCGAACTCCCATCGCAAACGGTTTATTTTCAATGGTGATCCCTTTCTGGTGCAACAAATCAAATACATCGCGGGCCGAATGACCCGTTGCCAGAATGACGCCCAAACCAGTCAATTCATCACCCCGATCGGTTACAACGCCCTTAATTTCGTTTTGTTCAATCAGCAAATCGACCATGCGGGTATTAAACCGGATTTCGCCACCCGCTTCGATAATGCTTTGCCGCAGGGCTATCACCACTTCAGGCAATTTGTTGGTGCCGATGTGTGGATGAGCGTCGACCAGAATCTGTTCCGTTGCGCCGTGGGCAACCAGTATTTCCAGAATCCGTCGAACGTCGCCCCGCTTTTTGGAACGGGTGTAGAGCTTGCCGTCAGAATAAGTACCGGCCCCGCCTTCGCCGAAACAGTAATTGGATTCCGGATTGACAACGTGGTCTTTATTGATGGCGGCCAGGTCGCGCCGACGCGCCCGAACATCGCTGCCCCGTTCCAGCACGATCGGTTTTATTCCCAGTTCAACCAGCCGTAAAGCTGCAAACAAACCCGCCGGACCTGCTCCGACGACGATGGCCTGACGGGCCTGGCTGACGTCCGGATACAGACGCTGGTACGCAATCCGGGGGCTCGGTTGTTCGCCGACATAAACCTCGGCATCAATATGGACTTTCACCTGCCGCGATCGGGCATCGATGGACTGACGAAGTTTTCGAACCACCGGTCGTTCCGAATCGTCGCCCGTGAGCAAATCCGACGGAAGGAATAACCGGTTGTAAATTTCCTGTTCGAAAGCCGCGTTGTCGAGGGCGATCGCCGGATCGAGGGTTAATGTCAACGAATGAATCATACATGCAATATCGTTCTAAATCAACAACGGGAAACCGTTCCCGGTTCGCAGTTATTTCTTATATTATTCGGGTATTTTATGGTAAAATTAGTTTTTACCCCTTTAGCAGTCCGAGACCCTGACGGCGGTGGCATCTGAAATCCAAATTAAGCCTCTGCAAAAAACCGTCGTTCGGCTTTATCATTTGGGAAAATCTGAACTACTTTTACCAGTGCAGTCAGTGAATTTAATCATTTGTCAGCGTCAAAAGTCCACCGCTGTCAGGGCCTTTGACCGTATCGACGGCCCGGCACAGACCGGATTAACCCATTATTCAATGAAAAAAATACTTCTGTTCGTTTTAGTAAGTTCGATTCGATTGGTTGCCCAGAAAACCGCTCCTCCGGCTCCTTACGGCGCAGTGCCTAGTCCGCAACAGGTGCAATGGCAGCAAATGGAATATTATATGTTCATCCACTTTGGCCCGAATACCTTTACCAATCAGGAATGGGGGCACGGTGACGAAGATCCCCGGGTTTTTAATCCATCCCGCCTGGACGCCCGCCAATGGGCGCGGACGGCCAAAGCCGCCGGGATGAAAGCAATTATCATTACGGCCAAACACCACGACGGGTTTTGCCTTTGGCCCAGCAAATTTAGCAAACATACGGTTCGGGAGAGTGCCTGGAAAAACGGCCAGGGCGATGTCCTGCGCGAACTATCGAATGCCTGCAAGGAATACGGTTTGAAATTCGGCGTTTATCTGTCTCCCTGGGACCGCAATCACCCGGCTTATGGAACACCGGAATACAACCAGATTTTTGCAAATACACTCAACGAAGTGCTGAGTAGTTATGGTAACGTCTTTGAGCAGTGGTTCGACGGAGCCAATGGCGAAGGACCCAACGGCAAACGGCAGGAGTACGACTGGAACCTGTTCCGGGGTGTGGTTTTCAAGCACCAGCCGAAAGCCATCATTTTCAGTGACATTGGTCCGGGTTGCCGCTGGATGGGGAACGAGTCCGGGATTGCCGGTGAAACGAACTGGTCGACGCTGAACACCGACGGTTTTGGCATGGGCAGCGCGGCCCCGTCAACGCAGGTGCTGAATACGGGGAATGAGAACGGAAAATACTGGATTCCGGCGGAAGTTGACGTGTCGATTCGGCCGGGGTGGTTTTACAGCCCCGATACCGACGATCGCGTTAAAACATTGACCCACCTGATGAAAATCTATTATTCATCGGTTGGCCGGAATGGTAACCTGTTACTCAACGTGCCGGTTTCCCGCGAAGGGTTGATTCATCCCAACGACTCGACCCGTTTGATGGAATTCCGGAAAACCGTCGTCGAATCGTTCAAAACCAATCTGGCAAGTGGGAAAACCGTAACGGCTACGGCATTCCGGGGAAAAGACAAGCAATTTTCTGCCAGCAACTTAGTCGATGGAAAATACGACACGTACTGGACGACGGACGATGCGGTGCGTCAGGCATCTTTTGTGGTCGATCTCGGAAAACCGATTGACATAAACCGGGTGGTTTTGCAGGAATACATTCCGTTGGGGCAGCGGGTAAAATCCTTTAAAGTGGAAGCCTGGAGCGGGAATGAGTTCATTCCCGTTGATCAGCAAACCACGATTGGTTACAAGCGGATTTTGGTTTTTCCAACGCTGAAGACAGCCAAAATTCGGGTGACGATTCTGGAATCAAATGCCTGTCCGGTTTTGTCGGAAATTGGTATCTACAAAGCACCGGAGTTGCTGTCAAATCCCGAAGTCGCTCGAAACAAGCAGGGAATGGTGACCATATCGTCGGAGGTGGCCGATCCGGTTATTCGATACACCACCGATGGAAGCGAACCGACGCTGGCATCGACCCGGTATATGGCACCCTTCAGTTTTGCGAAAGGCGGAACGATAAAAGCCCGCTCGTTTATCAAAAATGGCGCAGAGTCGTCGGAAACCATCCCGGCATCGTTCGACCTGGCTCCCGAGAAATGGTCGGTCGTTGGTGATGAAAGCGGGCGGAATTCGGCCAGCCGGGCAATTGATTCGAATCCTAAAACGATCTGGCAAACCGGCCGGCAGGAGGGAAGTAAAAAATACCCGCACGAACTGGTGATCGATCTGGGAGAAACGTTGACTTTGAAAGGGTTTACCTACACACCCCGGCAGGATGGCCAGAGTGGTGGGATCATCAACCAGTACAGTTTTTTCGTCAGCGAAAATGGAACCGACTGGAAACCGGTGGTGGAGAACAGCGCATTTGCGAACATCAGGAATAATCCGGTAAAGCAGCAGGTGCCGTTTAGCAATACCCAAAAAGCCCGGTTTATCAAGCTGGTGGCGCTTTCATCGGTGAACGAAAACGAAAATTGGGCATCGGCTGCCGAAGTGGGCGTGCTGGTCAATTAATCAAGAAAAGCATGCCTGTTCACTCAGCCTACGGATTTGAATCCCCTGATTTTTACGGCATCGACGAGCTGTTGTCGGACGATCAGAAACTGGTCCGGTCGACCATTCGGGATTTCGTAACCCGTGAAATCAGCCCGGTGATTGAGGAATGTGCCCAACACGCCGAATTCCCGGCTTTTATGCCCAAAAAACTGGGTGAAATCGGCGCTTTTGGGTCAACCATTCCGGCTGAATACGGCGGTGGTGGACTCGATGCCATTTCCTACGGCCTGATGATGCAGGAAATTGAGCGGGGTGATTCGGGCATGCGGTCCTGTGTTTCCGTGCAAAGCTCGCTTGTCATGTGGCCAATTTATGCGTTTGGATCGGAAGCGCAGAAGCGGAAATACCTGCCCCGGCTGGCAACCGGTGAGTGGCTGGGCTGCTTCGGCCTGACCGAACCCGATCACGGTTCCAATCCGGCCGGGATGCAAACGTCGTTTGTCGAAACCGACGATTGCTATGTGCTGAATGGTGCCAAAATGTGGATCACTAACTCGCCGGTTGCGGATCTGGCGGTGGTGTGGGCTAAAAACGAACAGGGGCGGGTGCAGGGGTTAATTGTTGAACGCGGGATGGCCGGTTTTTCGACCCCCGAAATTCACAATAAATGGTCGCTGCGCGCCAGTGCGACGGGCGAGCTGGTGTTTCAGGATGTAAAAGTTCCGAAGGAAAATCGGTTGCCGGATGCCGATGGCCTGAAAAGTCCCCTTCGTTGCCTCGATCAGGCGCGTTACGGAATTGCCTGGGGTGTAGTTGGAGCGGCTATGGACTGTTACCAGTCCGCACTGCGATATTCCCTGGAACGTCAGCAATTTGGGAAACCGATTGCGTCGTTTCAATTGGTTCAGAAAAAACTGGCCGAAATGCTGACCGAAATTACCAAAGCTCAATTGCTTTGCTGGCGACTGGGTGTGTTGAAAAACGAAGGGAAAGCCACAACCGCCCAGATTTCGCTGGCCAAGCGAAACAACGTTGAAATGGCGCTCAATGTAGCGCGGGAGTCCCGGCAGATTCACGGAGCCATGGGCATTTCCGGCGACTACCCAATTATGCGCCACCTGATGAATCTGGAATCCGTTGTCACCTACGAAGGCACCCACGACATTCACCTGCTGATTCTGGGAAACGAGATAACCGGCATCCCGGCTTTTAAATGAAAAATGACGATTGACCACCGACCATTGACCATAGTCCGCTGTAGATGGTCAATCGTCGATGGTCAATGGTCAATCGTCAATGGTCAATCGTCATTTCAACTCCTCCAACGCCTTCTTCATCGCATCGATCTGGCGCTTTTTTTGGAGGCCAATCGGGGCGGCTACCCGTTCGCGGCAGTCGAAAATACCGCAGCGTTCGCAGGCTTCGTTGACGATTCGCTGGGAAACATTGGGTGATAACGGATTCAAAAACCGCATTTTGCTGCGGAGTGTATCGGTCAATTTAAAACACATCGACACACTCATATTTTGCTGCTGATGAGGCTGGTAGGGCTGCGCAACCGAAACGATAAAAAATGTATTTCCGGTATCGGCGTAGGTCGATAACTGCGACTGGCACAACGCTCCTTCGTACGCTTTGGTTTTTTGTAAAAAAGCCAGTTCCTGCAAAATCGTCAGGGCGACCCACCGGCGGCAATAATGCTCATCGACCATACTTTTGGGCCCCTGCTGACGGGTCAGGTGCATTTCCTTCGTCAGGTGAAAATTGGTTTGTCCGGCGGTATTGTTGAAGCGGTAAAAAAACAGTTGATCAATTCCGAAATATTTCGGCAGGATGTTACTGAGCCGGTAGAAAAACCGCTCCGGCGTTGCCCGGAAGGATTGAATGAGGGCCAGAAAAGCTTCATTGCTCCAGCCTGGCTGCTCAAAAATCACCTGCAAACCACTGATCAATTCTTCCCGGCGAATCAAGATCGTACCGGCGAAATACGAAGCTTTATAATTGTTGAGAATCTGCTCAAACGACTCCACTTCCACGTACGAATAGGTGTAGGGCCGGGTTTTTAGATTCAGGTATTGAAATCCAACTTCGCGTGCCAGCAGGAACGTGCGTTGTTCAATGGAAAGATGGCTGTTGAGGTATAAAGTCCCGGATTCCGGACGGAAAACCGAACGTAAACCGGCTAGTTCCGGATTGGACTCCCGGCTGAAATTAACGATGGTGTAATTATACCGGGTACGTAATAAACTGACTAAGAGACCCTCATCGACCGTTGAATTCGTTGATGCAAATTCCGTTAAAAACCGGTCGCCATCCTGCTCGATGTCTTCAAAATAATTGTCGTGCATTTCCTGATACGACCGCAAAACCGCCATGTACAAGCGTTCGACGCTGACGTGATAGCTGCGCCCGATGTTCATTACGGTTGAGATCATGGCACTAACCTTGGCGGGGGCTTCCGCCAGCAGTTCAAGCAGGTCGGAAGGGTCGATACCCAATAATTCGAGGGGAATTTCGGTCAGAAAACGGGAACGAAGCAGTTCAGAAATCGGCTCCAGTTTTTTACTGAGCTTGAGCGAAACCAACGTGTCATAATCCACATCCATTGCACTGGCGAGGGCGGCAATCTTATCCGTTTTAGGGTATTTTCGCCCTTTTTCGATCTCGGTCAGGTACGAAACCGAGAGTCCCGAAATTTGGGCCAGCTCACTGGTCGATAATCCCTTATCCAACCGGATTTGTTTCAGTTTTAGTCCAAAAAGCAATCGAATATGGTCGGGATATACTGCCACTAGGTTGGTATGATTAGAATGCTGACGGAAGTAAAAATACCGCTAAAAACGACGTTAAACAAAAAAGTCCACCCGGTAACCAGTTAACCGGGTGGACTTTTTGCACTATTTCGGTATTACCGGCGGTTGCCCTTGTAGGACCGGGTCCATTTCACTACCGTTCCATTTTGATTGACGGTATTGACCGAAGTGAGCGTGACCAGTTTGCCCTCAAATAAACCGGTGCTTAAAAATTCGGCGTCGTAATCTTTATTGCCTAACCTCATCTGATCCCGAGTGCGGTTAACCGTGAATTTGGTGCCGTCTAACTTGACAACATCCGTCGTTGAGCTGAATCCCGTAAATTCGATCGTCATTTTGAGCTCATTGGCAGCATCTCCTTTAGCGAACGTCAGAATTCCTTTGCCGGAATCTTCGTTGAGATCAATTGCCCCGACTATCGTTTTGGACGAATAATCGACGTCGTAAATGCCATAATACTGCTCCCGTGGATCAACATTGTCCGAATCGGAACCTCCTTTTTTACAGGCGGAAATGCTAATTGCGAGGATAAAAAGGGTGACGATTAGTCTCATTGGGCCTTTAGGGTTTTTCAAAGTTGAAATTGAAAAAGGGATTGTTTCGTTATAGAACGAAAACGATTTCGCATTTGATATATTGCAGCAAATGACAGGCCAAAAATGGGGCGTATTTCATGAAAAATGACCGGTCGTAAAATGAGTAGTTGTGGTCTCACCGTCCGCCGGTCATTGGTACTTTTTCAGTTATTCCAGCGTTGCGTCGACGCTGATGGCGGTATTTAATAATTTTGAAATCGGGCAGTTTTTTTCGGCGTGTTCCACCAATTCGTCAAACTTTTCTTTCGAAATACCGGGAACACTGGCAGTGACGGTTAGTTTGGAACTGGTAATGCTGCTGTTGCCCGTGTCGAGGGTAATAACGGCTTTAGCGTCGATGAAAGTGGCCGTGAAACCGGCCCCCTGAATGTTAAAGGCCAATTGCATGGCAAAACAGCCCGAGTGTGCGGCTGCCACCAATTCTTCGGGATTGGTACCGATTCCATCGGCAAACCGGGTATTGAAGGAATATTGGGTGTCGTTCAAAACCGTGCTTGCTGTGCTGAGCGCCCCTTTACCATCTTTGCCTGAACCTTCCCAGCGGGCGGTGGCATTGCGTTTGATTTCCATAGCGAATGGGTGAATTTTTGATTGAGCCGGAAAAGTAAGAAATGTTGTGGAGAGCCCGACAACAATTTTAGGGTTTGGAACAAATAAAATACGGAATTGTACATTTACCGACACCTGATTTGACCTCGGTAAGCGGTTTTTGGTAATTTATAGGAAGAGCAATGGCCTGAATCTGACTGCGGAACGGTAATGTAGTTTTGGAACCGGAATTTTACTTCTTCACAATGCAACTACTTAAAAATCTTTATCAGGTGGGTGGCGATTTGAACGGCATTACGTACGATCAGCCGGGAGCCTTGTGGAACGACGCTAATTCCTACGTTCTGAAGACGCCGGAAGGGCTGATTTTATTCGACTGCGGCTGTGGGGATACGCTGGAACAACTGTTTGATAACATGCGATACTGGGGGTTGTCACCTGATGCGATCCGTTATTGCATCCTGACTCATGCTCATCTGGACCATGCCGGAGCTGGTCACCTGCTCAAGCAACGCGGAGTTCAGTTTATTGCCATCGGTGAAACCGCCGATGCCGTTGCTTCGGGCGATGAGCGGTGTTGCGGTTTTCTTTACCACAAAACGTTTCAGCCTTTTACCGTCGATCAGGTGGTAACCGATGGACAGCAAATCACGGTGCTGGGCCTCGAAATCGAGGTAATGCACCTTCCCGGACACAGCATGGGATGCACGGCATTTTTGTTCAATTGGGAAGGAAAGCGAATTGTAATCAGTGGTGATGTGATCGGAACGCTACTGAGTGGTGATTTCGGCTGGAGTGGGTCGATCGACTTTGACAAAAAAATCTACACTGAATCACTGCGCCGATTTGCCAGAGTCGACACCGATTTGATGTTGCCCGGCCACGGAATGGTCTATTTCCACCAACCACGCCGTCGGGTCGAAGATGCTCTTAATTCGGCTTTGATGCAATGGCGATAATCGCGATAATCAGACGAACGTGATCCACACCCGCAACCGGTTTTTTGGCGGCCGGTATGGATCACGTGCGACTTATTTCAACTGAGCGATTTCGAAGTGCATACCGTCGAGTCGCGTAAAGTGGCCGCCCCAATAAAAACCGTGCTTGTTGGCAATCGGAACCAGTTCGCGAACGCTCCCTTTTTTACCGACCAAGGCGGGCATGGTACTCAACAGATTCTGCGGTACATTCACGTCGAAAGCCGTTCCGAATGCGTGATTACTCAACTGCGTTTGACTCCCCCGAATGAAGCGGGGCACGAAGGAACCTCCATAACTGAGTACTAACTTCAGCAAACCTTCCCGTTCCCACTCGGCCCACATTTCCACGAGTTGCGGAACGGCCAAATGGTGAAAACGAACATTGCCGCTGGCCGAAGCTCCGCTCACGCCCACCAGTTGGGGAATCTTTACGGTAACGATATTCTTCGCTTCCCAGTCGCCCAGAATCTTGATATTTTCGGGATTGCCCGGAACCGGTGCCGACTTGAAAGCATACTTCCCGAACAGCGCCTGACGAGCCGCCAGACCGGCAAGCGGGGGGAAATTCGGCTTAGGAGGCCAGTTTGGACCTTCTTTGTCCGGATCGGTGTTGGTGAGCACCGGAAAACCGAGCTGCATCGCGACCCCAACCGATTTATTACCGACGACGCCATCAGGTAGCAAATCATGCTTTTTCTGAAAAGCGACAGTCGCTTCGTGCGTGCGGGGAGTAAAAACGCCATTGGCGACGCCCGGTTCAAATCCCTGTCCGATCAGGAATAGCTGCCATTTTTTTACGTCAGCTCCCTTACTGCCTAGTTTTAGTACTTGCATGTCATTATTCGTTAAGAGGAGAAGGTATCGTGAAGGGGTAAATCATTGCATTTTTCAGTTAGCAAAAAGTTTTGACACAAAAAGCTATTCTACTTTAAACCCGATCCACTTTCAAAAATCAGGTGTATTTCCACTGAGCTGCTTCCGTTTAAACTGGAGCAAAGAATGAGTTAGCTCTTAGAATAAAATCAAAATAACTGCATTGTCGGAATTTATTTGTTTTGGCACGACCCAACGAATTCGTGCGTACTCTTGATTCTTATTTGGAGAGTAACCGAAAAAGACGTACGAATATTCAAATTGATAAACTTGGAATATGAAAATATAGGCATTGATTAAGTTGACTCTTTTTGATTGAGCTCATAAAAAATAATTACCGCCTGAGCTGACTACCTTTAGAGATATTGGACGATTTTTCCTCTTAATTGCTAATCGAAACAGCAGAGTCCGTCTGAGATTAAACAGAATAATCGTTAAAAACCGGTTCCAGAAACCAGTCGGTTAAAACCGGTGTACTATTTTAAAACTACGGAAAAAACCATAGCAGGCTGATATGTTTTTAGGGAACGGTAAAAGCAGGAAAATCATAAAAAGATTGTGATTTAAAGCAACAGGAAAGTCGGCTAGCCATCCTTTCAGAATGTCTTTTTACCGGACATTTGTACCGAATCAACCTTCGATTTTACCGGTTGATCAATCGTTTTTCAACGTTATTGAGGGAATTGGAGTCAATGGAATGTAATGAATTTTCCACCAATTAAATGATGTATGCGTACTGCACTTAATGCAAATGGATTTTTATACTTAGCGGTTTTACTGCTATTGAATGTTTCCTGTCAACAATCGAAAGATTCGATTGTTGCACCAGCTCCGCCCGCTGATAACTTGTTATACACAGACCTGACCGGCAAAGAAGTCAAACCGGGAGGGGTAGTCACACTTGACTTGAATAAGGACGGAATTCAGGATTTTATTTTCGAGACTCAACTCGTTGGCGATGCGGTTTACCGACTCGACAAGGTACAGTATTTGATTGCATCCGGTGTCGATAGTTACCTGCCGATTAATGATCAGGAATCGATGGCCCGATTTAACAAGGGCGATGAAATACCATTGAACGATTTTAACGGATTTTTCTGGTATAAGATTTCATCAAATGTGTTGGTTCAAAAGGTTATTTCCGAAACAAAACCGTCTTATTGGGAAGGCAATTGGAAAGCGAGTAATCACCATTTTTTGCCCGTGCAGGTGTATAAAAACGAAAAGCGATTTGTTGGCTGGATCGAAATCAGTGTGGATACGGTCGCGGAAAAACTGGTCCTGCACAAAGCCGCATTGAGTACCATTCCGGAACGATCGGTAAAGGCCGGTTCGTAAGTCGTTGTTAGTTCTGCTTTGGAAAATAAGCTGCTCAGCATGAGTGGCTTATTTTTTTGCAAAGGCGATTTTGAGGGGATGCGGTTTTTTGACTAAGCGCAGAGAAAACCGCTAATTAGTTGGAAATAAAATCAGTTTCCCGTTGATAACCATCGGCTCAAAATGGCAATCAATGACAGAAATGGAGGGAAATAAGCCACAAAAAGTTCGGCAATGGCTTGGTTCGCACGGAACTTTAGGGATATAATTGCAAATTTACTGAAGGATGAAATCAAGACTTTTACTCTGTATCTCGTTGCTCGGCCTGGTGGTCCTGGCGCATGGTCAAAAAGGCTTCAGAATACTCAACGGAACCGCTCCGACCGGAACGGAACGGCGACTGGCGCTGGTGATTGGTAACAAAAACTATCTGCACGCTCCTTCCCTGAAAAACCCCCTGAACGATGCGGAAGATGTGGGTAACGCGTTGAAAAAACTTGGATTTGAAGTCATTCTGCTGAATAGTGCGACGTATCAGCAGTTTTCGGCGGGTCTTAATAAATTCAAGGAAAAACTGACCACCTCGGACGTCGCCCTGATTTATTATTCCGGCCACGGAATCAGCTACGAAGGCAAAAACTACCTCTTGCCGACTGATGCCGACATTCGCTGTCTGGAACAGGTCGATGAATATGGAATTACCCTAAACCGCATCCTGAGTGATCTGGCCAGCCGGAACGTCCGCAACAGTTTCGTCTTTCTGGATGCCTGCCGTGACTTGCCCGACTTGAAGATGTGCGAAAATGGGAAACGGAATCTGACGGTTCAGCCGGGGTTGGTTAAACCCACCAACAACCCACGGGGCAGCATGGTTGTATTCGCCACCGACGAGGGCCGTTCAGCCGACGACAATGTGAATGGCCGGAACGGCTTATTTACCGAAGCCCTGCTCAACTACCTCGACCGCCCCAATCTGGGAATCAGGACCATTCTGGATCTGACCTCGTTGGCAGTGGAAGAAAAAAGCAATCGTCGGCAATCACCAGCCCGTTACGATAAACTGTTGGGCGACTTTGTGTTTGTCGAAACCGCTCCTTTGTCCACCGGGGAAAGCATGAGCAAAAAACGCTCGCTGGAATTGGTAAAGGAAGGGGTTCAGGCTTACCGCAACGAGGAGTATTCGAAAGCTTTTGAATTGTTATCATCGAACACCGCTCAGCTGGATGCGCTGGCGCAGGCGAGTTTGGCTAATATGCACGAGAAGGGTCTGGGAACGGTTCGAAATGATACGGAAGCGGTTCGCTGGTATCGGAAGTCGGCTGAGCAGAACAACGCCGATGGACAGGCCGGACTGGCCTACATGTATGCACTTGGTAGAGGGGTTGATCAGAATTTTGCCGAATCACTTCGTTTGAATCGAAAGTCGGCAGAGCAAGGTAATGCCAGGGGGCAAAACAATTTAGGCTATGCTTACCTGGAGGGTGAAGGGGTCGAAAAAAATTACAGCGAAGCTATCCGCTGGTTCCGCAAGTCTGCCGAGCAGGGTTTCGGCCACGGACAGAATAACCTGGGATTAATGTATTCAAATGGTAAAGGGATCGCTAAAAATGAGATTGAAGCCGCTCAATGGTTTCGAAAAGCCGCTGAGCAAGGTAATGCTAATGGACAGATTAATTTGGGGTTGGTATATGATTCGGGCCAGGGGGTAGCGAAAGATCAGCGGGAAGCCGTTCGCTGGTTTCGGAAAGCCGCCGAACAAGGTAATGCGCGTGGACAACTTAATTTGGGGTTGATGTATGCCAATGGGACAGGAGTGGGCAAGGACGAAGTGGTAGCTGTGCAGTGGTATTGGAAAGCCGCAGAACAAAACAGTGCCGATGCACAGGTAAATCTGGGGTTTATGTATGAGTATGGAAAAGGCATTGACAAGAATGAGGTGGAAGCCGCCCGCTGGTATCGGAAAGCCGCTGAACAAGGTGACGCGCAAGGGCAGAATAACCTGGGCTTTATGTATTCGATGGGAAAAGGGGTGGCCCAGAATGACCAGGAAGCGGTTCGCTGGTATCGGAAAGCCGCAGACCAAAACCATAGCCAGGGCCAGCTTAATTTAGGACTGAGGTACCAGAATGGCCAGGGGGTAGAAAAAGATGATGCAGAAGCAGTTCGCTGGTATCGGAAAGCCGCTGATCAGGGTTATTCGCTCGGACAGCACAATTTGGGGGTCATGTATACCAATGGAACGGGGGTTGCCAAAGATGAAGCGGAAGCCGTTCGGTGGTATCGGAAAGCCGCTGAGCAAGGGTATGCAGATTCGCAGGTTAATTTAGGAGCCAGGTATGAAAAAGGGATTGGCATTGCCAAAAATGAGTTAGATGCCGTTTATTGGTATCATCAGGCTGCTCTGCAGAATGATGCCAGAGGGCAAGCTTATTTGGGGGACATGTATGAAGAGGGAAAAGGAGTCGCGAAAAACAAAGCTACGGCGATATCCTACTACAAACTGGCCGCCCGTCAGGGCAACGAATATGCCCAAAAAGCCCTTAAGCGTCTGGGAGAAACCTGGTAGGCCACGGAAGCCGGTTAGTGACAGCTTCCGTGGGAATATCATTGGCGCCGGTTGCAGTACTTTCCGTGGATAAACCTGGGCCGGACGTGTTCCGGACGGATCTGCAAACTGCCGGGAAGGGAACCGGCAAACACGCTTTTTTTCAATAACCTCGTTCTGCTTTCTGAGCAAACCGATCAAGCGTGACCTGGTCGCGACCACTCATTTGCGGAGAAGCCGTTTGTACTGGCCGTGAAAATAATATTGTCAGGGTAATCAAACCTTTTTCTCCGCTTGTTGTGGTGATTTGCTCAGGTTTATATCCGTTGCTTAACATGTCAGCAATATCATTGTCCTGTTCCCAGTGAATGGGATCGTATTTTCCTTCCGGGTTCGGTTGTGCATTCTGGACTAAGGTTACGATTTGGTATTCAGTGGCCATTGGAATTGATGGGTTAGGTAATTGAGTTTACTTTTTATCAGTGCATTCGATCGTTCAAGGCTGCGTCAGTCATCCCTCAGCAACTGAATAAATGAATAGCGGAGTAATCGGATAAATGAACGAAAAACAATAATACTGAGCAAGCAAGAAGCTGATTTAATTCGTGAGCGGCTGTTGGGCAGTAAACCGGTAAAAAGGGGCTACTGCCTGCGCCGATCATCGGGCTGCGTAGGCTTTGCGGATTCAAAAAGAGCATAAAACCAAGGCGAGGATATTCACCCTTATTTCGCTCCAAATCCTGTAAAATAAAATAAGTCGCTCTTAATGAGCGACTTATTTGAAGGTATGCAGAGAGGAAGGGATTCGAACCCTCGATACGCTTTAGACGTATACACACTTTCCAGGCGTGCTCCTTCAACCACTCGGACACCTCTCTGGGTAAATCGGGTTGCAAAGATGGTTGTTATTTTGGACAATAACAACCGGTTTTCCGGGCTCAAAGACTCATTTCTCCACTTATTGGCGTGATCAGCCGGTTTTTCAACTTCTCGTGATTGGGTTCATTGGCAAGCAGAAACATCAGTTTCGTGACAGCAGCTTCGATGGTGATGTCGCTGCCGCTTAGCACCCCGATCTCGTCGAGTTGTTTGCTGGTCTGATACCGTCCCTGCGTCACTCGACCACCGTCACATTGGGAGACGTTGAAGATGATCAATCCACGGTCGATGGCGCTTTTCAACGCATTCAGGAACCAGGTTTCCGTTGGCGCATTGCCCGAACCGTAGCTTTCCAGCACCAGTCCTTTTAAGCCCGGAATACCAAGGATGGAACTGATAATCTGATGATTGATGCCCGGGAAAATGGGTAACACGACAACGTGCGTATCCATTTCTTCGTAAACCTTCAACTGCAAATCAGGTGAAAATGGACGAATGAAAGGGGAATTGTATTCGATGTTGACTCCCGCCATGGCCAGATGCGGGTAATTCTCGGAATGAAAGGCGTTAAAATGTACACTTTCTTTCTTTTTCGCCCGATTTCCCCGGAGTAACAGGGAGTTGAAATAAATGCAGACTTCCGGCACGATGGGCTGGTCGTTTTCCCGCGCAGCCGCAATTTCCATGGCCGTTATAAAATTTTCCCTTGCGTCTGACCGAGCAACGCCAATCGGCAGTTGAGCTCCCGTCAAAATGACCGGTTTGTTCAGTCCTTCGAGCAAATAACTCAACGCGGACGCCGTGTAAGCCATCGTGTCCGTTCCGTGGAGAATCACGAAACTATCGTACAAATCGTAATTATCCCGGACAATGCGCGCCAGATTGACCCAGTTCGACGGTTTCATGTTCGACGAATCAATCAATTCATTCAGCACAATTACCGTCAACTCAAAATCAAGCCGCCGGATTTCAGGGACGCGATCCAGAATCTGTTCAAAATCGAACGGAACCAGCTGATCGTTCAGCCGGTCATAAACCATGCCCAGCGTACCGCCGGTGTAAATCACCAGAACCGATGAGCGTGACTGCCCCGGCAAAACCGGGTTGATGTGGATGGTGCGGTACATGCTATCGGATAACCAGGTGTTGGGCATTTCGGGTAGTCTGCTCGTCGACGACGGCGAGCGGTAATTGCTTTAAATCGGCAACGCGTTGCGCAATCAATTTCAGATAAGCCGGCTCATTGCGCTTGCCGCGATAGGGAACGGGAGCCAGGTAAGGCGCATCGGTTTCGAGCACAAGGTGTTCCAGATCGACAGAAGGCAGCACTTTGTCTAAACCGCCATTTTTAAAGGTGGAAACCCCGCCGATCCCGAGTTTAAAACCCAGTTCAATGGCCCGTCGGGCTTCGTCCAGTGTTCCCACAAAGCAGTGAAAAATACCGTTCAGATTTGGCAAGGCCAGCTTTTCGATGAGATCGGCGGCTTCACTGAATGCATTTCGCCCGCCATTGGCCGCCGAGCGGCTATGAATGGAAATGGGAAGATTTCGTTCGGAAGCCCACCGCAGTTGGGTGGAAAAGGCTTCGAACTGGCGGCCGACGTGCGTTAAATCCCAGTAAAAATCGAGGCCAATTTCACCAATGGCGATAAACGGATACCGGTTTAACCAGTCTTCAATGGTTGCCAGTTCGTCTTCAACGGTTTCACAAACGTAACAGGGGTGCAACCCCATCATCGGCCGACAGCGGTCGGGGTATTTTTCGGCCAGCGCCATCATGCCGTCAATGGTTTCTTTCGCGCAATTCGGCATCCATATCTCCGTAACGCCTTGCTCTTCAGCGGTTTTCAGCATGACTTCCATATCGTTGAATTGCAGGTCGTAAATGTGGGCGTGGGTGTCAATCATGAATACGTCCGGCCTTTCCAGACCACTTTATTAGGTAACAAATAGTAAATCAATGAAATGAAATAACCGATGTGGAGAAAAAACTCATATCCCGGTACATACGGCAACAAATCCCAACGACGAAACCGGTTCAGAATCCAGAGCAGCTGAACGGTCTGTATGCCGAATTTGAGCATCCAGACCGTTAGGGCTAATGTTGGATACCCGAATGCCAGTGCAATCAGGAGGGGGTAAAAAAACAATTGAACGAGAAATAATCCGACGAAATAGATCGGCAACTGCATCGCCCCGACCATCCAGCGTTTTCGTTGTTGTAACCAATCCTTCCAGTTTGGTATCGGACGAGTTGTCGCCAGGACATCTACCTTGAAAAGATGCGAAAACGAAAACCGCTGCTGAAGAATCTCCGTAAATAATTGATAATCTTCGACTACCGAAAACGGAAGATTTTCGTAGCCACCGACCGCATCGTAAGCCGTTCGACGAACGGCCATATTATTGCCCATCGCCGTTATGGGGATGTTCAGATTTGCGAATTGCTTGATCAGGTACTGTCCGTAAAACCAATCAACGGCCTGGAGTTTCTGAAACGTGGATTTACCAAAAATCTGCGTGCAGCCGGTCAGAATGCCGATATTTTCCTGCCTGAACGGTTTAAGCATACCGCAAACCCAACTCGGAGGTACTTCGCAGTCGGCATCGGTAAACAACAAAAACTGCCCCCGGGCGTGTTGGGCTAACTGGGCGAGCACATTTGCTTTTCCGGCTTGTTTTCCCGCTTTTTCGGTGATTGTAAAAAGTCGGTATTGCGGTTTATTCCGGATAAAATCAGCCGTCAGCGAACCGGTTTTGTCTTCCGACTGATCATTTCCAATCAACACTTCGTAGCGGTCCGATGGGTAATTGAGTCGTTCAAGGGCCTGAAGGCACCGCAGAATGGTATCTTCCTCGTTGCGGGCGGCAATCAGAATGCTGGCGTCAATGGTCACAAAACCGGTGTCCGAAGTCCGGACGTTTGGGGCAACCCATCGAAACGGTAACCCAGTTCGGAAAAGTGCGACAATACCCGTGGGAGGGCGTAACTCATGCGGGGCCAGGCTTTAATGCTGTCGTGGAACAAAACAATGGAACCAGATTCTGTGTATTTCAGCGTTTTTTGCAAAATGACTTCCGGCTGGAGTGACAACGAGAAGTCGCCGGTTAATACATCCCACATTACGACATCGTGCGTTTTCAACACTTCGGTACCCTGACTGCTTTTCAATCGGCCATACGGAGGGCGAAAAAGCCGCGTCGGAACGCCCAATTGATCCTGACACCGGTGGAAATTGGCCAGATAGGGTTCATCGTCAGTTTTCCAGCCATTGAGGTGATTAAAGGTATGATTTCCAATGGAATGACCGTTTTTTTGAACCATCCCGAAAATGCCGGGATTTTTCCTGACGTTATCACCAATGCAGAAAAAAGTCGCTTTGGCGTCGAATTGGTGCAGCGTTTCCAGCACAAATTCAGTTACTTCCGGAATTGGTCCATCGTCGAACGTAAGGTATATCACTTTTTCCGGTGTCCGAACGCGCCACTGATAACGGGGAAACAAGGTCCGAAGGAGGAAGTTTGTTTTATGTAAAAACATAGAATCAGTTCGCGAGTGCGGTTTTTTGGTGACTAACGCAAGGACCGGCCTTTCCACAGAAAGCCTTTTTGCTGGGCCGCTAATCCAAAAAATACCACGTAAAAAGGATAGATCAACTGGGTAATCGGAATTCGGGAAATCACCCGTTCTTTTTTCAAAAAACGCAAAACAGAGCCCAAAAATAACCACTCCGGCGCAGCTTTCAAGACGATTACTCCGATAAGTTGATAGCCGGTCAGACCGGATAAAAAATAATCCAGTGCGGCAATGGGGAGCGTGATGTTGCTGGCAAAAATAAAAACCGCTAATACCGACGGCAGCACGCTCTGGTAAGCCCGCCATTTACTGGCCCAGCGTTTTCGCTGATGATAAAAGGATTTAAGGGTTGGCTGGGGGCTGGTATGAACGATGGCGTCAGCACTTTTAAGGAACTTAACACCGTTAGGAAACCGCCGGGCAACCTTATGCATGAGCAATTCATCGTCGCCGGAAGCCACGTGGTCGATGCCTTCAAAACCGCCTACTTCGTTAAAAACCCGCTTTTCGTAGGTAAGATTGGCACCATTGCACATCGTTGGAAACCCCATAGCCATTGTACAGGCACCCGCTCCAATCAGGCTGCTGCTTTCGACGGTTTGCAGGTCACCAAACAGGCTCTGATCCGGGTTAAAACTGATCGGTCCGCTGATAAGCCGGGCACCGGTTTTCTCGTAAAATGCCGCGATGGTTTCCAGCCATTTCGGTCCCACTCGGCAATCGCCGTCGGTAGTAACAATCAAATCGCCGGTTGCAACGATAATGCTTTGACCGATAGCCCGTTTTTTGGGTGAGGTGGTCGGTTCATTGGCGAGAGGTAGCGGGCGCAGGGGATAAGCCATTTTTACAACCAGCGACTTTGTGATTTTCAGGGTGTTATCGGTCGAGGAATCGTCGGCAACAATCACTTCAAAATCGCTGGAATGATAGGTTTGCGCCTGTAAATCACCCAGCAGCAGCGGCAGTGTATGCTCTTCGTTTCGAACCGGAATAATGACACTGATCCGGGGACGGTTTGTCAATTGAACCGTTGAGTCGACACGAAAAACCGGGATTCTCCACCAGGTAACGGCTAGAATCAGGGTAAATAGTGCATAAAGAACTGATATACTTAATAGTATATAAACCATTGTAAATCAATTGTTTGTAAGCTTTAATTTCCATACCCAGAACAAACCGCCAAAAACCGGTGTCAGGATATTGAAAAGCCAAAGGGTGAGCGTCGCCGAAAGAATTTGCGGAGCCGGAACCTGCCACTGACCGAAAATATACAGGGACGTTGCTTCCCGAACCCCCAGATCACTGAGCAGGTTAAAGGCCGGAATGATCGTTTTACCGAGGTAAACCAGGCCAATTCCGGTTGCGGTTTCCTGAATCGGTAAACGAATTCCGAATACGACCATCGCCAGATAAAACTGAAACGAGAACGTCAGATACCGGAGCGATGCCGCCCCCAGGGCCAGCAACAGCTCGGCGGTGGTATAATGCAACACGACCGTCCAGTATTTCGCCCAGCGTTGCAGCCAGCGGTGTTGAATACGAGCCAGATTATGCCGTTGCCACGCCATCAAAAGGGCTAAAACCAGCAGAAAGACGAGCGCATAAAATAAAAATACCTGTGCAAACGGCGGACTTTCACCCGACTGGAGTTGAATATAAAGGGCGACTGTCCCAAAAAACACGGCGGCCAGAAACTGCATTCCGCCCGAAACGAGCGCAGCTCCGATTCCCTGCCAGCGTTGGTCTGAGCGGAGGGAGAGCAGTCGACCGGCGGTGTCGCCCAGTTGGGCGGGCAGGGCAAATCCCATGGCCAGACCGGCCAGCACGCCCTTAGTCGCTTCTTTCAACGAAATGGGCTCGACCCGGCGAACCAGAATTTGCCATTTCCAGGCTTCCAGGAACCAATTCACGGGGGTAAGCAGTAGCAGAATAAAAGCCGGAAAACTGAGCCAGTCGGCGGCTTGCCAATACGACCAAACCGATTGAAAATCGTGTTGCTGCCGGTTTAGTGAAATAAAAATGTAACTTACAATGAGGGTAAGAATGGCGATCTTCGACCAAAAAACGATTTTTTTGGTGCCTGAATATGTTCTTTGAGGGGCGAACCCATTACTTTGCATAACCTTTTTCTACTAACAGCGTACGACACTTCATGCCCATTCCACTTGCAGCTTCCGAATTAGAATCGTACGACAAAATTATTCTGGGAGTCGACCCTGGCACCCAGATTGCCGGTTATGGCGTAATCCGTATCCAGAAAGATCAGATGAGTATGTTGCAATACGGTGTTATTCACCTCAGCAAATATAGCAACCACGAACTGAAATTGAAGAAACTCTTTGAACGGATGATTCAACTCATCGAAGAACACCTCCCCGATGAAATGGCCATCGAGGATCCGTTTTTTGGTAAAAACGTCCAGGCCATGCTGAAATTGGGCCGGGCGCAGGGCGTGGCGATGGCCGCAGCCCTGTCGCGGGGCATTCCAATTGTGGAATATTCCCCCCGGAAGGTAAAGCAGTCGGTGACAGGAAATGGCAACGCGTCAAAAGAACAGGTGTCGCACATGGTGAGCCATTTGCTGCACGCTGAGCTAAATCCCGAATTTTTTGATGCAACAGACGCGCTGGCGATTGCCATATGCCACCATTTTCACAAGAATGCCTTGCCGGGCAGTAAGTCGACCGGAAAAAAATCGAAAAAAGGAGCCTGGTCGGCGTTTGCCAACGAAAACCCCGGTCGAATCTCTTAAAACCGCGCTTTAACCCAATCTTGTGGAGGGCGGAATCAATCGGTTACACGCTGGGAGTTGATTTAATTGTGGTGAAAGACAAAAACGACTTCTTTGCCGCCAGCACTAAAAATAAGGATTGCTTTCGGACTCGTTCGATCCGTCATTCGGACAAACATATTTTCAACACAGCACATTTCGGAAAAATACTCCGTGTATTGTAGCATTTGATGCGCAAGTAGAGGGTAAATGGTTGGGTTAGGACAGATGGCGGTGTGATGTAATTCACCGGATGCAAACATAGAAGCTGATTTTCAACTTTTTCTTACAGAATTTTGGGTTTAACGTACATGATTTTTTGATATTGACCCCAACCGGTCAGCTGCGCTCCGGTACTTTTCCATAAAAGCCCCAGTTTCGTTGAAAAAAGGTAGTTGTCACTCATAAAACAGGGGAAACTACGCAGTATTGTTTCATTCGAAGCGACTACTTTTGATCATTCAACTGGATCAACTGTTGACGTCGGTCCGAGTCGGGTATTTAAAGGAGAAAGTCATTATGAAAAAGATCATTAAAAACCGCCTGATGTTAGCCGGATTTTACCTGTTGGTAGGTTTGATACTTACCTCGTTGGGGCGGGCGCAGATGCGGACGAAAAACCTGGAAATCATCAGTGGCAAAACCATATTCAGCCAGAAAAACCGCACGACCGCTCCAAGCGTCGTTTACACGGTTTTAAAAATCATTAAAGTGATCTGATTCGCTTCCGGTGCGGTTTTTATCCCTGATAACACGCTTCTTTCCGTTGATTGATGCAAAATTGCGGCCTTTGATCAATCAATCCTTACGCTCCTAAACTTTTCAGTGCTTCCTCGACCGTGGTAACGGGTAACTGGCAGGTCCGGTTGTAGCAAACGTAAATGGCGGTTTCGCCGTTGATCGTCGTCCGGTTTTCCAACAGCGGCAAATTGCTCGTTGTTTCCGTACCCGCCAGAACTTTGTTGGGAAAAAAACGCTGGTCAATGTCCCGGCGAAATGCTTCGGCTTCGGGCCCGACGATGGCAATTTCGACGGTTGGCTTCACCCGCAACGCATAAAGCGCGGCCCAGTGGGTCAAATAATCGGCATTTTGTTCCAGCAAAGGTTGCACACGCCCCAGCATTGCTTCCACCAGCAAACCATAGGCCGGAGCTCCATCGACCGGTTTTTCCAGCAACAGACTGAGCGTATAAAGGTTATGAGCCATCAGGGAATTGGATGCCGGAATAACATTGTCGAAGACTTCTTTTTTTCGGGCAATCAGCGGTTCAGCGGACTGGTCGGTAAAAAAGAACAGATGGTCAGCTTCGTCCCAAAAATGATCGAGTGTATACCGGGCTAACCGATCCGCTTCGAGCAGGTAGTTTTCCCGGAAAGTGGCCTGATACAAAGCCAGATAACCGTCGATAACGGCTGCGTAATCTTCCAGGTAACCCGTAATCGTCGGAGCACCCTCGGTATTTTTTCCGCCGGATTTGTAGCTGTGCCAGAGCTGACCGGTTTCCGGATGGGTCATTTTCAACTGAATAAAACCGGCATTTTGCTCGGCCAGTTTCAGGAATGAATCGTCACCGAAAACCCGGTAGGCCGTTACCAGGCCTTTCAGCATCAGGCCATTCCACGAGCAGAGGATTTTGTCATCCAAACCCGGGCGGATGCGCCGGTCGCGGACTGTCAGTAATTTTTGGTGAACGCTGGTGAGTTGCGTCTCTAGCTCGGCGACCGGTATATCCTGCTTGCGGGCAAAGTCTTCATTCGAAACCACCCGGTGCAAAATATTACGACCCACGCCTTCGTGTTCTTCCCAATTGCCATCGGGCGCAATGTGGTACAGCTCACTAAACCAACCGAAATCGGCCCCTAAAACCGCCTGCAACTCGTCCGTTGGCCAGGTATAAAACTTGCCTTCCACTCCCTCGCTGTCGGCATCCAATGCGGAATAAAAACCGCCTTCGGGGCTGGTCAGTTCACGCTTCAGAAAGGCAACGGTTTGAAATACAATGTGACGGTACAGCGGATTTTTGGTAAGGCTGTAGGCTTCTGAATAAAGCGAAACCAACTGCGCATTGTCGTACAACATTTTCTCAAAATGGGGTGCAAACCATTGGTCATCAACCGAATACCGGGAAAAGCCGCCCCCAATCTGATCATATATACCGCCCAATGCCATAAAATTCAACGTTCGGCTGATGTGTTTCAGGGCGTCTTCACTTTGGGTAACCTGATAATACCGTAGTAAAAAACCGTAAATGCTTGGCATCGGAAATTTAGGCGCCCGTCGTGGCCCACCTTTTACGGTATCAAACGATGCCGCCAGTTTCCGGAACATCGTTTCGAGTAATTCGGATGAAAAAACCGGGGTGGTATCGCTCAGGTTGTATTGCTCCCGAATGCTTAGATTCAGCTGGTCGGCAAATCCCTCCGCCGAATCGGCGAGTTGATCAGGATGCTCGGCAAAGGCCGATTGAACGCTGGTCAGCAGGTTTATCCATTGACGGGGCTGTAAATACGTCAGTCCGTAGAACGGTTTGGCGTCGGGCATCAGAAAAACGTTCAACGGCCAGCCGCCCTGTACACCCATCGACTGAACGGCGTCCATATAAATGGCATCAACGTCGGGCCGCTCCTCCCGATCTACTTTAATACACACGAAATGGGCATTCATTATGTTGGCAACCTGCTCGTTTTCAAACGATTCACGTTCCATAACGTGGCACCAGTGGCAGGCTGAATAACCAATGCTAACCAGAACGGGTTTATTCTCCTGTTGCGCTTTTTGCAGCGCTTCGGAACCCCACGGAAACCAGTCTACCGGATTGTGGGCGTGTTGCAATAAATACGGGCTGGTTTCCTGGGCAAGTCGGTTCATAATTGAATGGCGTCAAAACGGGGTAATCTTACTGTCTAACCGGGAATTATTGACAGAAGTTTGGACTTACGGTTATTTTTTGATCGTAGTTTTCAAGGTTGGAAACGGGATTATTCGTACTTTTAAAACCTTTCTCATGAAGATGTGTTCATAAATGAAGAATCGGATCGGCGTTTTCTCCGTTATTTTATTCATTGTTGCTTCGAGTTGTCAAAAAGATCCCGGCTCTTCCCCAACCTATCAAACGCAGGTAGTGGCGCATCGTGGGGCCTGGAAATCGGCGGGCGTTCCCGAAAATTCAATCGCATCCCTGCAACAAGCCATTCGACTTGGGTGTTACGCCAGCGAGACGGATGTGCAAATGGCTTCGGATTCGGTTTTGTACCTTTTTCACGATACGGCGGTTCAGGGTATTACACTCGAATCGGCTCCTGGTTCCCAGCTATCGGCCCTAAAATTGAGCAACGGGGAGGCACTTCCAACTTTGCAGGCTTATCTGGCTGAAGCGCTCAAACAATCCCGAACCCGGGTTATACTGGAAATCAAAGGCTCCCGGATCAGTAAAAACCGGTCGCTGGCAACCGCCCGAAAAACGATTGAACTGGTGAAATCGCTCAATGCCCGACATCTGGTCGATTATTGCAGTTTTGATTATGACGTCTGCAAATACATGCTGGTCCTGGACCCGGCCGCCAAAGTTGCCTACCTGAACGGCGATCAGCCGCCGGAGCAGTTGGCGCTGGATAAACTGTCGGGCATGGATTATTATTTTGGCAATCTGGTCCTAAAACCGTCGTGGATCGAAGAAGCCCGGCAAAAAAAGCTCACGGTTGGTGTCTGGACGGTTAATGACCAAATGAGCATGAAATGGTTTTTAGACCAACACGTTGATTTCATCACGACCGATGAACCCGAATTGTTACTGAATCTTTTGAAGTGATGAAATTTAGAACCCCTTTGTGGCCGCTCGCCGGTTTTTTCTGCCTCTTGTTCAGTACCTGTAAACAAAAGCCCGATCCCGAGCCGACGTATAAACTGGTCTGGTCGGACGAGTTCAACACTACCGGATTGCCCGATTCGACTCGCTGGTCATACGAAACCGGATCACCCCGGAATAAGGAAGCCCAGAATTACGTCGCCAAACGCCTGGCAAATAGTCGGGTTGAAAACGGAAACCTGATTCTTACGGCGCTCAATGACAATTTCCAGTCGAAACCGATCAGTTCGGCGAGTATCCATACCAAAGGGAAGGCCGATTTTTTGTACGGAAAAATTGAAGTTCGGGCTAAAATGCCGGTAGGAAAAGGAGCCTGGACGGCCATCTGGACCAAAGGTGTCAATTTTGATCAGGTGAACTGGCCCGCCTGTGGGGAAATCGACATCATGGAATGGCTGGGTTTTGCGCCCATCTACGTGTTTGGAAGTTTGCACAAAGCGAATGCGAGTGGACAGGATGCCCCCCAAATTTCCATTTCGCCCGCGATTCAGGACCTGTCGGATAACTTTCACACCTACACCCTTGAATGGGACGAAACCCAGATTCTGATGTCGGTGGATGATCTCAATTACGCCATTTACAAGGCTGCGGATATGACTCCCGCTGAGTGGCAGCAGTTTACCAAACCGCATTACTTGCTGTTGAACCTGGCGATGGGCGGTGTGAGCGGAGGAGAGATCGATGATTCGAAATTTCCGTTCGTATACACCATCGATTACGTGCGGTATTATAAAAAAGAGTGAAGCATTGAAGGCTTGCCGGAACATCCTTATATTCACCCCTAAATTTCCGGAATCCTTCCTTTCATGAAAAATAACCCCCGTATTATCAATGCCTGGTGTTTATACGATTGGGCAAACTCGGTCCATTCACTGGTGATTGTTTCCAGTATTTTCCCGGTTTACTTCAGTGCCACGGCTTTGAACGAAGCGGGCGGAAACGTGATCGATTTCCTGGGTTTTTCGGTCAAAAATTCAGTTCTTTTTTCCTATTCGGTTTCAGCTTCGTTCCTGCTGATTGCCCTGCTCTGCCCGATTTCCTCGGCGCTGGCCGATTACAGTGGCCAGAAGAAAGCGTTCATGAGATTCTTTTGCATTCTGGGCTCGATCAGTTGTTCGCTGCTGTTTTTCTTCACGCAGGAAACCACCACGTTTGCGGTTTTTTGCTTTATCCTGAGTCTGGTCGGCTGGGGGGGGAGCATCGTGTTCTATAACTCTTACCTGCCCGAAATTGTCACCGAAGACCAGATCGACCGCGTGAGTGCGCGCGGTTTTACGATGGGCTATATTGGGAGCGTGTTGCTGATGATTTTTAACCTGACCATGATTCTGTTTCCGCAGTGGTACGGCGGTCTGTCGGGATCGATGGCTTCCCGGATTTCATTTCTGACGGTCGGGGTTTGGTGGTTCGGTTTTGCGCAACTCTCGTTCCGGAATTTGCCCGATGCCAAACGAAAGGAACGTCCCAAAACCTCGGAGAGCTGGATTTTTAACGGTTTTCGGGAATTGAAGAAAGTGTTTGATCAGGTGCAGCGACAGAAACTGCTTAAAAAATTTCTGCTGGCCTATTTTATTTACAACATGGCGGTACAAACCGTTATGTACATTGCCACCATTTTCGGAAGTGACGAATTGAAATTACCCGCCCAAAGTTTAATAGTTACCATTTTATTGATTCAACTGATTGCCATTCCGGGCGCCATTCTGTTTGCCCGATTATCGGGCAAATTGGGCAACATTTACGCTTTGATGATCGCCGTGACGGTTTGGGTCGGCATCTGCGTGGGCGCGTATTTTGTGATGACCGAATACCAGTTCTACGCCCTGGCGGTGGTTGTCGGCTTGGTCATGGGCGGCATTCAGGCCCTTTCCCGGGCAACCTACTCCAAATTGATCCCGAGCGGAACGCAGGATACGGCTTCTTTTTTCAGTTTTTACGACGTTACCGAAAAGGTGTCGATCGTGATCGGTACGCTCATGTACGGCCTGATCGAGCAACTGACCGGCAGTATGCGCAACAGTGTGCTGGCGTTGCTGGTACTATTTGTGGCCGGTTTGCTGCTATTGTGGCGAATTCCTTCACAAAAAGTTTACCGGGTGCATTTGGAAACCGAAGAAATCTCCTAATTTTGTGACCCTGAAACGATAACAGGATGTTAGCTCAGTTGGTTCAGAGCGCCGTCTTGACAGGGCGGAGGTCAGCGGTTCGAGCCCGCTACGTCCTACAGCAACAGAGGCATTACCGGTTTTAACGCTGGAATGCCTCTTTTTTATTGGCTTCTGTTGCAAGTTTGTTAACTTTCCAGATGCAGCACCAGGAATTTGAACCCCCTGAAGAACTCCGGGACACCATCAAATGCTTTTGGCACAACTCAGCCGATTTCGGCGAACGCCAATCGCGTTTTGAGGTTGTACCGGATGGGTATGCGGAACTCATTTTTTATTTCGGAAGCGGCTGTAGCCTCACACTTCACAACACATTGCAGCCGTTACCATCACCGTTTCTGATTGGTTTGCTCCATCATCCCGTCTTTTTTCAGACAAAAAACCGGCTGGAGATTATTGGTATCCGCTTTTATCCCTGGACCGTGTTCGACGTGCTTGGTCTGCCCTCCGGTAAAGACGGTGTACGTGTTTTGGAGCATCCCATCGCCCAGCTTCAAACGCCGTTGGAGATGTGCATGCAGGAGGGTAAACTCATGGAAGCGCTGGCTCACGTTCAGCACTATTTCCTAAATGCCAGGAAACACGTTTCCTCCGACCGCCTGCTGGTCAAAGCCGGAACTGCCATGCGAACCGCAAACGGGACGTTGCCGGTAAGTCAGGTCGCAGCGGCTGCTCACGCAACGGTTCGTACACTGGAAAGGAAGTTCAAGCAATCGTCTGGTTATGCGGTCAGGGATGTGTCGGGTCTGATGCGGTTTGAGCAGGTCCGAAATCACCTGTGGCTTCATCCGAATGCCAGCCTGGCCGGTTTGGCACATGAACTGGGCTATACGGACCAGGCCCACCTGAGCCGCGAATTTAAGCGATACAGCGGCACTTCACCGGCGGCATTCGCACGGAAAGCCAGGAGAGAAAAGCCGGTGGTGAGCAGCGATTTTGTCGCGTTTGTACAAGCTTAGGGCCGGGGTATTCCGGAATTTTGTGGTTCAATCATGCGAACTAATCATGGTACTGAAACACAAAAATGTAGCCATCATCGGGGCCGGGCCGGTTGGTTTGACAATGGCAACCTTACTTCAGCAAAAAGGCGTCGATGTAACCGTTTACGAAAGAGATCGCAACGCACAGGCAAGAATCTGGGGTGGAACGCTTGACCTGCATAAAGGTTCGGGCCAGGAAGCCCTGCAAAAAGCGGGATTGCTGGAACGCTATTTTGCAACGGCAAAACCGATGGGAAGAACCATCGCAGACGACCAGGGTCGGGTTTTGTTCGCTAAAAAGACGACGCCCGAAGAACAGTTCAACAATCCGGAAATCAACAGAAATGCGTTAAGAACGCTCCTGCTGGACAGCTTAACGACCCATACAGTTTGCTGGGACCGAAAATGCACCGGACTCGAAGCAAACAATGGGAAATGGCTTTTGCATTTTGAAAATCAGCCGGATGCAACCGCCGATTTGGTGATCGGAGCGAGCGGGGGAATGTCCGGAATCCGAAAATTTGTTACGGATGCGAAGGTGGAAGAAACCGGCTCCTTTATCATTCAGGGCGAAGTCGTTGATCCGGAAACAAGATGCCCCGGTTTCTTCATGCTCTGTGACGCTGACATCCTGATGGTTGCGGGCAATGGTAATTTGGTAGTCGCAAACCCCTTGAACAACGGTGCATTGACCTATAACGTCATTTTCAAAACTCCGGAGGAATGGAGTCAGGGTCATGACGTAGATTTCCGGAACACCGGCAAGGTTCGTGCGTTTCTTTCCAAGCGGTTTTCGGACTGGCACGAATGGTATCAGCAACTCTTCCGGTCAACCTCCTTTTTTGCCGGTCTGCCAACCCGAAAAATTTCCCTGGAGAAACCCTGGAAAACGAACCGGTCGTTGCCGATAACGCTCATTGGTGACGCGGCCCATCTGATGCCGCCCTTTGCCGGTCAAGGGGTGAATACCGGGCTGATGGATGCCTTGCTGCTAGCCGATAACCTGACAAACGGGAAATTTGACACCATGGAAACGGCGATTGGCGATTATGAATCAAGAATGAGAGCTTATGCAACGGAAGCCCAGCTTGAAACAAGCAGGAACGAAATAGAGCTTCATCAACCGGGCTATTCGTTCATCAAACGATTTGCTGGTTGAAGTTAATACACAATTTCAACGTAATAGAATGATTCGTTTTGTGAAACTTTCGCAATCATTCGCTTAGTTTTTTGTTTATTTCCCGCATCCAGATTTGCCGACCGTCGCAATTCCAGTGGGCGTCGCTGATTTCATACAACGGTACTTGACTGGCCGTATACGGAGTGTACACATCGATAATCGGGAGTTTTAACCGGGGACTCTGCTGAACGCGTTCGATCAGGTGATTGTAGGGGAGTGGCCCCATGCCCGGAGCGTAAATACTGGTTTTGTTTGGAATAATCGACAAATAAACCCGATCGAAACCGGCTTTTTGGTATCGGTCGGCTACTGCATTCAGCGTGTCGATGTAGCGATGCAGCAGTTGATCCGAAATGGGTTTGAACGACGAATTGGTCAGGGACGTATCGGTGTCGAGGTAATACAAAAGATGTTTTCCATCCGGTGTAAGGGTCGTTTTGGGGTTGACCCGGCCAAACCAGTCCAGCGTCAGCCACGCTTTCAAATCTTTGAACCACACTGCCCAGTCTGAGAAAAATAAAATAGTTTCCAGACGACCTTCCACCGCGTCCCGGGAAAAAAGAGTTTCCAGTTGTTTCGTGATTTGGAGCCAGCTAAGGCGGTTTTCGGGTTCCGCTTTCGGTTGGGTGCTATCCGAAACGACGTTCAATTCGGTGATGTGTTTTCCAAACTGGTCCCGAAAATGCCGCTCCACGGTTTCGAGTACCAAAATGTTGGTTTTTGCAGTATCCAGTTGTACCCGGTGATGCGTATCCCACTTGGTTCGGTGAAAACGCTCAACCGGAAAATCCTTGAGCGTCATGCGGGGCGGCTCGGAAAAACTATCGCCGATAATGTATAAATGAATCGGTTTTCGGGGAGTATTGGCCGAAATGGCGGGCGGACACGGAAGTTGCCGGGCTTTAAACTGCGGCAGACTCGCCATGCGGTACAGGTCCCCAAAGCGGTAGTCATCCGGGATAAGTCCTTCTTTTTGGCCCGCATTCATGACATCCGAAGAGCAACTTCCGATGTAAATCAGAATGGAAACCAGCAAGATCAAATACCGGGCAAGGATGCCAATTTTCATACTTTATCGGTTAACGCAACTTCACCGACCAGATCTGGACGGCTTTGGTGTCGGTACTGTACACGAATAATTTATTTCGCGTAGGCGAAAATTGTAATTCAGCGGGGAAATTTCCCGGAATGGGTCGATCGCCGACTGGGCGACCGGCCAGGTTGTAAAGGCTCGTAAAATTACCGGATTTTACACTGATCAGGTTAACCCCCGAACCCAGCACGTGGTAGCGGATCGTTGTTTGCCCTGGTCTGAGTCCGCGGACTTCAAACAGTGATTTTCCTTTCCGATCCAGAATGGCAGCCTCGGTATCCGATGTTCGAAGGAGCAAATAGCCGTTTTGATTAACCTCGGGTAAGATCTGAAACGAACCCCGGCGAATCGGCCGGAAAAGTTGATTCCGCTCCAGAACTTGCCCTTCCGACGAAAGATTGATCAATTCGCCCTGCCGGGTGATCAGCGTAATGGTGGCCGGATTACCTGCCTCCAGCCAGGCCGGGCTGATGAGTTCCGATTTCAGATCGAGTGGAAAACCGGCCTGAAAACCGCCATTTTCATTCCAGAAAAAGACCTTTCCCTCTTTTTGCACCGAAACCACCGAAAGCGACTGGTTTCGAACTGTTGCGTGAAAGTTGGACACGCCTTCTCCGGCATTGTTGTTGACCGGAAACTGCGCTACGAACCGCTTTTGGTGCCGGTCAAAACCGTAAACGCTCCCGTTGCGGTGAAGCATCAGCAGAATCAGGCTGCGGTTTTGGTCGCGCCGGGGCGCCATGAGCGTAGTCGGTAAAAGTCCTTCGGGCAGCGGAAACGACTGTAGTCTGGCCAAACCATTCACCGGATCGGCCAGGTAAAGCGAGCGGGAGGTCGCAAAAGCGTACTGCAAACGGCCGTTATTCAGGAAATCGACCGCGGCTAACGAACTGACTACCGGGCCGTTGACCGATCCCAGTGTGTGTTTTTCTCCTTCCGGGGTGATGAGCGTAAACTGCTGCGCCTGGTCGACGGCCCAGATAGCGCCGGAACTGGCGACAAAATCGCCAATAACCATCGGCTGACTGGCCAAAGGGGTATTCAGTGCGATCTTGCGGTGCAGGAAAACACGGTTTAAAACCGCTTCACTGGCCCGCCGGGTCGTGTGTCCCAGAATCAGCGATGAATAAATCCGTTCCCGTCCGTAGGTGCTTTGGTAAATCAGATTTTCAACATTATCCAGCGCGGTTTCGTCGTGGTTGAGCAGAATCTGCCACGATTGCGGCCAGTTCGCAGCCACCGATTCTCCGGCGCGTGAAAACCGGGTGTAGGCCGTGAAATTGGCGGGACGAAGTGTTTGCGTCAGTAAATCCCGTTGCCGGTACGATTCCGACCAGACCGTTCGTTGATCGATGGATTGTAAATATTCCTGTAAGACACTCTGGCTGTTCGCAACGATGAGGTAATCACCAACCTGCGTCAGCCAGTTTTGATCGAAACCGCGAAAGAGTCCGCCGAAAAGAAAAGCCGGTAAATTGGGGGCTTCGATGGACGAAATCCGGTAGCGTAAAAACGGTTTAGAATTTGAAAGATGATCGGTTCCCGACGCCAGCAAAGCCGCCAGCTGGTAGCGATCCCATAAGCGTTCGATGTTGGTAGAATGAATCAGCATCACCAGTCGCCGGTCGGCCGTCGGAGCATCCAGTCGAAGGAGGGCGATTTCATTACCAATGTATTTATAAATTCCATTTTCCTCATTCTGAAGCAACGGACGCAGCTTTCGGCGGCCTTCCCGCGTATCTTCATCATCTTCCGAATTGATAAAGGCCGTCAGGGCTTTCCCAAACCGGGGACCGTCGCTTACACTGAAATGAAAAAGAGTTGTCGTCTGATCGGGAATCAAATTTCCGCAACTGATCCGGAAAGGCGTTTGCCGATCAAACAGATTCGCAAGAGCGCCCTTCGCCCCGATGTCGTCCGTCGACAGACCAATCAGGTGGGAGCGGGACGGCGATTGGCGAAATCGGGTCAGTAATTCAGTGGGTAGGAGGGCCTTGATGTATTTTGACTGGTAGTCCGTACTTGCTTCATTGGGCGAAAGAATGGCCGACAATACGGAACTCCGCACGTAAATGCCCGCCAGATTGCCCTGCCGGATCAACGAAACATCGGCCCGTTGCAGGGGCGTTTCCGTGAAAGGCTGGTTCATTCGCCGGACAACGCTTTCCATTAATATAGTCGAAGAACTGCCGACGAGGTAATCGTCAAGGACGATAAAAGATCCAAGGGATTCATTCCGGACAGTGAGCAGTTCATGGATCCGGGTGCCTTCATACGGATGGCTCAGCACCCGAAACCGGTCGGCGTTCGGGTTCAGAATGCGGTTGACGAAGGACTGGTCCTGAATCGAGCTGATGGGAATGTAAAAGACAAAACCCAGTCGGTCTTTCGAGGTGGGGTGTAACGAATACCAGATGGGTTTTTCACGCAGGAACTGAACGGCACTGGCCGTGTCGAGGGGCGCCCAGGCGAACTTTTCGAGGCTTTGGAGGGCTTCCTGAAAAACCGGTGTGGTCCGGAGCGCCATTTCGTTCAGCTTCGCCTGTTGGGAAAGGGTATCCTGCAAAGACGTGCTTTCCAGCACCAGCAGCGCATCGGACGGAATCAGCATCCAGGCAGAACGGGCGGGTGCTTTCCACCAGCGGTAGGCAAAATAACCGCCGAGAATAAGCACCAGAACCCCAATTCCAATCCAGAGCTGTTTTTTGGTCATGAAGATGAGTTTAAGTTTGGCGGGGTTTTGACCATTGACCGCTGACGATCGACCATCGATCATGGATTTTACCCAACCATTGCTAACTTTAGTCAGTGGGCAATAGTCAATCGTCAGCGGTCAATGGTCTGCTTTTATTCGTCAACAAAAGACAAAACGCAGATCGGGCGGATTTACGCAGATAAAATCTGTGGAGATCCGTTCAATCTGCGTCATCAATGGCAACCCGGCCGCTTTCCGGCCGTTGTCAAATTACATTTTAACGGGCTGCTTCACATCAACAGCTTTCAGGGCTTTCACCTTGGAACCCAGTTGAAGCCGGAATTCGGCCAGCTCGCGGAAACTTTGAATACAGACTTTAATGAGTTTCCAACGGAGAATCGAAACCGTTCCCGTCAGACGCTCTTTGTGCGTGATCGGAATATCGAATGTTTTTTGACCGGCTTTCCGCGCCATGACGGCCAGGAAAATATTGGGAGCAAACGGCGTCGGATCGGGTAATTGTTCCAGCAGTTTTTTCAGGTAAGCTCCGTTAATCAACCGGAACGGGATATTGCTGTCTTTAATGTACGTACCGTAAATCAGGAAAAGGCTGAATTTCAGAATCCGAGTAATCACCAGGCGGGCGAAAGCATCGAAGCGGATCTGGCGGTACCCCAGAATGAAGTTCGATTCGTGCCGTTTGGCCCACAACTTCGCAAAGTCGTCGGTGACAAACTGGTCGTCACTATCGGTCTGGAACACATATTCCGAACCCAGTGCGACGGCGTGCCGATAGCCCCGCACAACCGCATTCCCGTGGCCGCCGTTGGGTGTGTGAACAACCTCCAGCTTGGTAGGGTATTTGGGTTTGAGCGTATCCAGAATGGCACCGGTACGGTCTTTCGAACCGTCATTGATGACGATCAGGCGCGTGTTCTCGCTGGGAAATTGGCGGTTGAGTAAATCGACCCAGGTATCTACAACCTCGTGGATACATTCTTCCTCGTTGTAGGCCGGCATGACTATTGAAAGGTGCAAACTCATTCGTTGGTAGGAAACTGATTTAAGGCAACGTTGATCAAAATATAGTGGATAAGTTCTTAATTGCCGGTTTGACGATGATACAAAAACAAAGATAATGAAATAGACAGCACGATTTGAAATATTAGCTCAATTACATTTATTCAACGGCTCACTTATCTGCTTTTAATAGGAAAAACGACTCTTCAAGGCATTGAACGGTTTTTCGACAACATACCAGGAAATTGTGGCAAGGGCCACCGTTATGGCGTAAAAAAACAGGAATTTCAGGGTTATTTCAGCTCCAGAACCGATTAATTCCGGCCAGATCCGCAGGATCCGGTTCCAGGCGCGCACGGTGATGAAGTCTGGCGGAGTGTGGTAATAATTGAAAACGAGATTATGAAATAAATACAATCCGTAACTGACGCGGCCGAGGTAATTGGCGACCGGATGCTCCAGCACGTATTTCACGATACCGCGGTATCCTATAACGCTTTTTCCAATAATGAAAAAACAGAGTAAGGAGGTTAAAAACCGCTCCAGCACATCCGTATAGACATTTCGAAGGGTAGACGTAGATCCGATCAGGTACACATTGATGATATACAGGGCCAGACTGATCAGCAAAAAACCGGTATTTCCGACAATTTTTGTAAAGGTATCCCGGTGAAAAACCAGTAAATAAGCCAGCACTCCGCCAAAGCCGAATGCATCCAGACAGGTCGGCATAAACACAAACTGAACCATCCAGGGGGCATCCGTTGCGAAAAGGTAAATCCGCATCACCAGCGACAGCGTCATTAACGTTGCCAGCGCAACGGGCAGGCGCCGAAGCGGAATGAAAAGCACCAGAAACGGAAAGAAAATATAGAATTGTTCTTCGACCGCCAGCGACCAGAGGTGGTCAAGCGCTCCAAACCAGGTCTGATGAATAATAATCCAGATGTTTTGGGTGTAGGTCAGGAACCAGCCGAGGTTTTCGCGGGCGGCCTGAAAACCGATTGCCGCCAGAATAAACAGGGTCAGGTAATAGATCGGGAAAATGCGCAGGCTCCGGCGAATGTAAAATTGCCGCAGCGAATGACCGTGCGAACGCTGCAGACGGTCGTCGTCCTGTTTGCTGTGAATCAGAATTCGGGTAATCAGAAAACCGCTTAAGACAAAAAACAGATTGACCCCAAAATAGCCCAGCGGCAGGCGGTTTTGTTCGCCCAGCCAATGATCGAGCATCACCAGCGTGACGGCCAGAAACCGCAGGCCATCGAGCTGAATCAGGTATAGACTTTCTTTATGAACGGGTTTCGCAGCGGTTGTCAAAAGGGACATCAGTTAAAATGTAGTGGTGTGACGAAAAACAGCCGGACTCAGCTCCAACCGAAGCGAATCGTTGCGGTTGGTTAATAACGCCAGTCGGTACAAACCCGTAACGGTTGTTTCTTTCGGTACCAGCGCCTGAAATGCCGAACTAAAATAACCACTTTTGCCGGATTTTGCCGCCATTTCCTGAACAGAATACGGTCGCAACGGTCGGGCCGGGTAAATGTAACTGGTCGAATCGCCCAGGAGAACAATGTAAGAGCCTTCTTCCGGTCGATCCAGCGTTGGGTTGATCGCCTTCGTTTTGGCGATTTTCAGAAAAAAATGTTCCTCGTTTACCTGATCAAATTTCGCCGTTGAATCGGTGGGAGTGGCCTGCACGGCGCTAAGATACGGATCAAGGTAGGGGTGGGGATGATAAACGGATTCAAAAGATTGTTGCTCGTTCATGGGGGTCTGCAATCGCCAGGTCAGGTAAGCCGCAACCGTTTTCCGTCGCTGATTGATGACACCTTCCAGGCATTGATAATCCGCGTATAAGCTGATCGGAATAATACTGAGCAGGCAAATGCCCCAGATGTATGGCAGCTGGTTCTCGTTTTTAAACCGCCAAAGTGCGCCCAGGTAACTGATGCTGAGCAAAAGTCCCGAATAGATTTTATAGCGACTTTGAAGCATGTAGCTTGCCCCGCCAAAACCAACGCGGGAGTAGACCGTCATGGCGTCGGTGGCGAGCAGAAAAAGCAGGCTGCCCAAGAAAAAAACGGGCCAGAACCAGGGATCTTTTTGCGTGGAGCGACGTCTGGACGGAAATGTGATTCGGAGTAGATGAAGCAGGAACCAACTGGCAAATCCAATTACCAGCAGTCCCAGGGTAACGGTTAGCCAGACCGGGTTTTCGTAACCAATGGCGACCGGTTTGGTGTAGGGATAGGTATCGACAAACGCCCCGGCGAAAACAAAAAAGGCTTTGACCCACTCCAGGTAACCGAATAAATAAGGTGAAGGGAAAAATGTAACCCGATTATAGTTGAAAAAGTACGCAATTACGCAACCAAGACCGACCAATAGCCAGCAGATTCCCCGCCGATACTGGTGCTGCCAGAAGAGGAGGAACGCGCCAATCATAAAAATCAGAAAACCGTTCCCACTCGTAAAACTGCCCAGGACGGCCAGAAGTAATGCTACGCCGAATGCCCGGCGAGTCGGGTAGGCCAGCATATAAAAAGCGCCCAGCGCAAAAACCAGAATGTAAAAATTCTGGATCGAAGCCATCGCCCAGATAAGATTTTCGTGCGACTGGAGATTGAGTAACAGAAAGGGAACCGGCAAAAAATAAAAAAGCGGCAGGCGGGTTTTCCGGAACGCCCCGTAGAGAATTGCGACCAGCAAAACCAGCCCGCTGAAGCCTACCAGCGTCAGGTTGTAGTAATTTAGCTGCCCGGTGAGTTTGTAATACAGAAAAAAAAGGCTGCGGGTCCAGACAATCCGGTGCTCCCAGTGTTGATCGAACAAACGACCCAGTTTTCGAAAAATACCCGTATCACTTTTTAACGAAATCAGGTGGGAGTGAACAATGTAATCGTCCCAGTACGGCAGGTCGATGGCATAGTTAAAAACCGTTGTGCAAACGATAACGAGCGGGGTAAGCAGTAAAAAAACGGTGATGGTTTTTCGGAATGCCAGCATGCTACCAATTTTTTTTGATTGCAGGAGCGGTTTCACCCGTCCCAATTAGGTGACGCCCGGTCGGATAAAACTGCCACTCGCCGGCGGAGTTTACCGACAAAATCGTCAGGTCGTACGTTCCGGCATCCAACTCGGTTTCGGGAATCTGGGCAGTAAAACCGGGTCCAAAGGTGGCGGCAGGATGAAACCATCTTCGACGGCTGCCGGAAAGATTTTGTCGGGTTGAAAAAAGATAAACCCGGCGGTTGGAGCGGGCAATCAGGTACGCTCCTTCGTCACGAATCCCCAACGCCGGAAACGAATTGAGCCGCAGGACGTATTCACCATTTTCTTTGTACAGCGTGTCCAGACGAACGGCCATGGAACGAGTCGGGATTTGGTACAAATCGCTCCGTTTCGAATCGTAGAAGGCCGGGGCGTTGTCAATGAGCTTGCGCGTATCCGGATCGATCGTTGAAACGGGGCGATTTTGGGTGTAGGTCCAGTTGAATTGCCGGGTTGCCAGATACTGACGCAGGTTGATGGCTTCGTCCAGGTAGGTGGTGTACGAGAAAAATGCGATCAAAAAACTAAATCCTGTTGCTAAACCGGTAACGATCAGGCGACGGGCCGGACTGGTTCGGGCAATTCCGTACGTGAACAGGAAGGATAATAGCGTGAGGGAATAAATCTTGTAGCGACTGGTGGTGAGCGTTCCCAGCCCAAAACCAACCCGGTTGAAAGCGACGATCAAACCGGTGCCAACGATGAATGCCGTGCCGCCCAGCAAAAACAATTGCCACTCCGTCAGCGGGATGCCTTTGAAACGCTTCCACAAAACCGGAAAACCGATACACACGGTTAACCCCACCAGCAGGGCGCCCAAAACTCCACAAGTCAGAATGAAATCCTGAACCGGAAATGCCTCGGCTGAAGCCCCGTTGAAAAGAAACCAGCCGTGAAGTTGATCCGCTAAAGAGCCCTGATCCGCCGGGTTGCCGGGTGGACTTTTATAACCGAGAAAATAAAGTCGGAACGTAATCGCCAAAGCCGCCAGCCAGCGGAGTACACCCACATAATCCTGACGCAAAAAAATCAATACGAGACCTACGGGCCAGACCATCAGGCCATTCCCGCTCGTCAGCGTTGCGGCAACGGCCAGCAGAACAGCCAGCCAGCTCACCCGGTTTCGAAAAGCCAGTTCGTAGAAAGTGGCCACCGCCAGCGCAATGACCGTAAAATTTTGCAGGGCCGCCATGCCCCATAACATATTTTCCCACTGCGACAGATTGAACAGCAGGAGCGAAACCGGCAAGGCCATCCAAACCGTTCCGCCCGCCCGGCGCAAGGCCCTGACGAAGACGGCCAACAGTAAAACCAGACTCAGGTTACCCACGATCATCAGGTGGATGTAATTGAGTTTTCCGGTCAGGTTATAATCGAGCCAGGTAATCAACCGGTCGTAGACAATGCGGTGTTCGTTGTGCTGGCGGAAAAATTCGTAGGCTTTATCACGGAACGATTCGGCTTTTTCCAGATTGAGAAGAAACGATTTCAACGCATGGTCGTCGAACTTTGGAATGTTGATCGCGTATCGACTGAACACCCAGCCATAGACCAGCAACGGACCCAGCAAAACCAGCCCACCCAGCACCAGGGACGAGATAGAAACCGATTTTGGTTGAATGTCCTTCACCGGAAACGGCCGTGTTTTGGATTCCATATGCTCAATTGCCCCACTCCGCTTAAATGCACGCTGCGAGGTCCGATTATTTTAAAAATGTCGTCAGTTTTTCCTGAATCGACGCGGCATCCAAACCGGATTGCTGCTGATGATAACTCTGGTCGCCGTATAACCCGTCGGGATACCCCTGCGCCGACAGACTGACAAACTGCCGGAACGACAGACCATTTTCGAGCAATTTCACGGAGAGTTGCTGCGCCAGTCCGCCGATGCTGACGTGTTCTTCCACAATCAGGAGGTTCTGCGATTCGGCCCATTGTTTGCCCAAACCGGTCGGTAAATCGAGCGGCAGATTCAACGCCGTGTACACATCGAACTGGTTGCCCAGCACATCGGAAGTCTGGAGTGCTTTCAGTACATTGGCGGCTACGGGGCCCAGCGCCACCACCGTACCTTTCGGATGTTCGCTGCTCACCACTTTCCTGAATGAACCGGTTCGCTCACTGCCTTCCGGCGTTTTTGGACCCGCGCCCAGCCGTAAATAAGCCGGACCCCCTTCCTCAACAATGGCATCGACCACCGAATCGATCTCGTCGGCGAAGGCCGGAATCCAGGTTTTAACGTTTTGCAAGCCACTTAAACACGCCAGATCTTCGATGGCGTGGTGGGTAGAACCCATAATGCCGTAGCCATAACCGCCCCCGTTGCCGACCATAAAAACCGGCAGATTGTGCAGGCAGACGTCGTTCCGGAATTGTTCCAGACAGCGGTAAACCGCAAAAGGAGCAATGCTGTAGCAGAATACTTTATAGCCTTTATACGCCATTCCGGCGGCTACACCGACCATGTTTTGTTCGGCCACACCTGCATTGATGAACCGGGGCCCCAGAGCAGCCGCAACATTCTCGAGCGCAGCATAGCCCAGATCGCCCGTGATGAAAATAATTCGCTCATCGGTGGCGGCAATGCGCTCGATGGCGGCTGAAAATTCTTTCCGCATGTGGAGTGGTTTTAGTTTCGCGGAGGTAAGCGGAGAAAAGCGAAGTTAAGCGGAGATTTGGTTAATAAACTCTGCGCAACTCTGCCTTTCTTCGCTTACCTCCGCGAAACAACTCTAATTCTCTACTTTGTTTTTCTCGCATCCACCAGCGCCCGGATTTCGGAGGCTGTTTTATAGAGTTGCCCACCTTTTCGAACTTTCGTTCGGATGAACTTGGGCCGTTTTTTGGTTTCTTCGAAAATCTTGCTGATGTATTCCCCCAGGAATGACACCCCTAGCAGGTTGATGCCACCGAACAACATCACCAGAATAATCACCGTCGACAAACCGGCAGGCGTATTCGGGAAAAATACAAATTTAGCCAGAATCTGCCACATAATGCCCAGAAGTGATAAACCGGTCAGGATAAAACCGGCATACGACATTAACTCCAGCGGAGCGAAACTGAATGAGAAGATCGCTTTCTTCGCCCACCAGATGTTCTTTGTCCAGTTGTTGGTCGAAACGCCGAACATCCGTTCCGGCCGAACGTAATCGACACCCGTTTGTTTAAACCCGACCCACGCCCGTAGCCCGCGTAGAAACTGTTCGGTTTCGGGTAAGGCAACGAGTTCGCGCACCACCTTCTGGTCGATCATCGAAAAATCACCGGCATCGACCGGGATGTTGATGTACGACATTTTCTTAAATAAGCGGTAGAACGTTTTATAGAAAAAATGAACGTGGGGCGGCATTTCGCGCTGCACCCGAACCCCATACGTAACGTCGAAGCCCTTTTGCCATTTTTCGTAAAATTGGGGAATGATTTCGGGCGGATCCTGCAAATCGCCGTCCATCAGCACCACAGCGTCGCCGGTCGAAATTTCCATACCACTCAGGAATGCCGATTGGGAACCGAAATTGCGCGAGTGCGTAATGCCGATCACGTTGGGATCTTTTGCGCAAATCCCGTCGATGACTTCTTCCTGGTTGTCGGGCGAATTGTCGTTTACGAAAATGATTTCGTAGCGGACTTTCATCTCGTTGAACGTTTTGACCAACCGATCATACATGAACGGAATGGCCTGAGCGTCTTTGTAACAGGCAATGATGGCGGTGATAACCGGGTTGAGCGTTGGATTGGCAAACGCCGGGAGAACGCGCGCGGAATACTCGTTTTGCAGTTGCCAGTCAGCGGTTTTCCGTAGTCCGACTGTCAGGGGCGTCCGGGCTTTCCAGTCGAGGTCGGCATGGGCAGCTGCCGGATCACCGTACCAGTCGCTGAGGTCCCACTGGCGGTTTCCCATGCTTCCCCAAACCGGTTCAATCGTCAGGGCAAAGGTAGAACGGGTTTCGTCGACCAGCTCGCGCATGGTCGTTTTCTGACCCGTTGCAATATTATAGGAACGTCCGCTGATGGTTTTATCCACTTTCAAAGCCGCCTGAACGAAGGCTTCGACGCAGTCGTCGATGTAGACAAAATCGCGGCTGATATCGGGCGAGACCAGCGGGGGCAGGGTGTTTTTCTGAGCTTCTTCCACCAGCCGGGGAATGAGCCGGTCCGGTTCTTCCCAGCCGCCGTAGATCGAGTACAACCGTAAATTCAGTGTTTTCAGTCCATGAACGCGGGCGTAAAATTCCAGCATGTAAGCCGCCGAAACCTTCGAAACGGCGTAGTGGCTGTTGGGTTCGACGCGGTCGGTCTCTTTCGGAGCGGTGCAATTAAAACCGTATTCCGAGCTGCTTCCGGCGTGAATGTAAACCGTTTCGGGCGTGCAGTTTTCCAGGATATTGACGGTTCCGTTGACGTTGGTTTCGTAGGTCAGGTTAACGTTTTTCTGTTTGCTATACGCCCCATAAGCGGCCAGGTTGAAGATGGTGCGGGGTTTATAGCGTTCAAAAATTCCCTGAACGGAATTGTTGGAAAGGATATCGCAGTGGATGACATTTTCGACCGGCACGTTCAGCAGTTTCAGCCGCCAGGCTTTGGTAGCGTCGTGGGTCAATGCGTAGCAATCCTTGCGGAGTTGAAAAATCTGATCGAATAAGTTTGCACCGATAAAACCGCTGGCTCCGAAGACAAAAATAGGGCCTTTGAGTTGGAGGATGCGGTCCTGGTACGGTAGGATCTGTTGAGACATTCGGGATGAATAGTATGGATCGAGCCTGTGTTGAGACAGGTTTAGGCGGTAAAATACCGGTCGTTGATGTCAGTGCAGGCCTGGGCGTACTGGTCGGCCGTCATGGGCAGGTAATGCCATTCGAGCCGGTTTTCCATGTACGAAACGCCTTTTCCTTTCACCGTATGGGCGATAATTACTTTAGGTTTGCCATTGGTTTGCAGCCGCAAAGTGTCGAGTTTAGCCATCAAGCCTTCCACATCGTGCCCATCCGCTTCGACAACCTCAAACCCGATCGCCTGCCACTTGACTACGTCCGCCGTGTCGCCAAAGACATCGGCAGTAGGGCCGAAACCCTGCAAACCGTTCTTGTCGATTAAAACCGTCAGGTTGTCCAGCCCCTGCTGAAGAGCGTAGTGAGCAGCTTCCCAGGTGGTGCCTTCGTTGGTTTCGCCGTCCGACATCAGCACGTATACGGCATGTTGGTTGCCCTGCAATTTATTGGCATGAGCGATTCCGGCCGCAATCGGAAAACCGTGTCCGAGGGAACCGGTGGCAAACGGAATGCCTTTGTGTTTGTTAGGAGCGGGGTGAGCGGGCAGCGTGGTGCCGTTTTTGTAGAACGAATGAAGTTGTTCATCCGAAATCTCGCCCAAATGATTGAGGCACACGTACAAAGCGGCAGCCGCGTGACCTTTCGACAGAATGAACGTATCTTCTTCCTGTTTGCGAAGAATCAACGTAGCAATCATCATATCGAGGCAACTCAGCGAGCAGCCGATGTGACCGGCATGCGCCATATTATACAATTCCAGAACCTTCAGCCGCAGTTGGCCGCTAAGGGTTGTAAGATCGGTTGTTATTGCTGGTGAAGTCATTTTAATACCGGTATTTCATTCCTTCAAGGTCAAAGATAGTGATTTTCTGGCCCGTCTTGCCTTTGATGAGTACAATTTTATCCGGTTCGTTGGGGTCAATGCGTTGATAATAGGTAGCTTCGTTGGGTAAATAAACATTGACGAGTTGGGCATCAATAACCGAAAAACTCCGGCCAATCCTGTCAATCTCGGAATATTCGTGCCGGCGTAGCGACGGGTACAAAACCGTATCGCCCGGCGCATACAATTCCTGAATCTTCCTTGCCGAGGTCCAGAACGGGTTGGGTTGGCGGTTCAACGGGGCCGCCGAATACTTCGATTCCGTATCATTGAAAATTCGTTGAAAGAGCATGGTCAGAAAAACCGCCTGAACGCCCAGCACCACCGCCAGTGGATTGCGAAACCAGGGTCGCAGGGACGCGATTTTCATCACCATCAGCGCAATAAGAATAAAAACGTAGGGAAACGAAAAACCCGAATACCGTTGCGTAATGCCGTAGGTATGGCCCGATCGGAAGGCCATGAACAGGAGAAAGAAAGTCGGAACCAACGACATGATCACCAAAAAAACCAGCAGCGGCCGGTTGCGTCGATCGACATCTTCCCGCATGGCGGACCCCATCAAATAAAAAAAAGGCACAGCCGCCGATAAAACCAGGTGCTGACCCGGATTAATGCTGTAAAACGGTAGACCAACTGCCAGAACCAACGGAAAGCCGAATTTAACCCAGATCGGCGGTTGCCGCTGGTTGCGGAACCGGATGAGCCAACCGGTTGCGACCAGTCCAAGCACCAGGGCAATCGCAAAATTGCGATACCCAACCACCGCCGTGGCCAAACCATTCGTAAATAGGAGAAGATCACTAAAAACCGGTAACGAGCGCCAGAAGACATTGGGAACCGTAGCCGGTAAAATCAAGCCAAAACCGTTATTGACCGGATTGGTCAGGGCGAGACTGAGGTACTGTTTCGCCTGATTGTTCAGGCTGAAAAACGTGTATTTCCCCCCGCCGTATATAAACCAGAGTGAGACAAAACCCACAGCGATGACGGCAGAAAGCGCCAGGCGAGCCCACGTCCAGCCTTTACGAACATACAGTAAGGCGTATAAACCATGACCCAGAAAAACCGTCAAAGTCAGGTAATGCGAAAGCAGCGACACCGCCACCAGAAAGCTGTAGATTACGTACAAGCGGGTGGGTGTCCGGCGTTGTCCGGGGCTTTCTTTTTCAAGCAGCAGCAGAAAGACGTGGGTGGCCAGCAACGTCAGGTAGAACGTCATGGTGTAATTGCGGGCGATGTGGCTTTGCACGACAAAAAAAGGTTCGATAGCGGCCAGAAAGCAGGTAATCAACGCCAGGCGGGAAGCCGGTTCGGGCTCCATTCGGAAATGCCGGGTTACGAACTGATAGAGTAACGGAATCGTTAGCAGGCTGAAAATGACGGAGAAAAAACGGAGCGAGAAATCACTCAGGCCGAACAACTTCATCCAGAGCCAGATCAGACCGTAATAGGCCGGACTGTTGCCAATGTCACCCCGGATATTGGCCTCAATGAAGTCGTCGATCGTTTTGGGTTTCCAGAATTCCCGGGGAGTAAAATAACCGGTGGTCGCTTTATCGAATACATCTTTCTGATTCGAACCTTCCAGCACAATGCCCTGGCTGACGAGCAGGGTCGATTTTTCGTCAAACCATAAACCGTAAGCATCTAAGCGGTACATTCGGAGAACAAATGCCAGAAGCATAATTCCGACCAGGATGAAGAGGTGCGTACGACGGTGTGGCGCGAAGGACATTAATCAGAGATAAAACTTTCGGGGGCAAAAATAAGCTGATTTGTGAGACTTTACATTTTCAGGATCGTAAATTCTACTCTTCGGTTCAGTCGTCGCTTCTCTTCGGTCTCATTGCTGGCAATGGGTTTGCTGGGCCCCCAGGCTTTGGTCTGGATCCGGATATCCGCAATTCCCCGCTCCATTAAATATTCTTTTACCACCCGGACCCGGTCCTGCGATAGTTTCATGTTTAGATCCCAAATGCCCTGATTATCAGTATGCCCGTCGACCTGAATTTCCATTTCCGGGTAATCTTTCAGCATCTGGACAAGCCGGTCGAGTTCGGCATTGGAACCGCTGAGCAGAATGGCTTTACTCTGCTCGAACAGCACATCACGCAACACCACCCGTTGGCCGGCTTTGATCGGATTTACCACCAGATTTTTGTGAATTTCCTTAAACCGCTTGTCTTTCGTGAGATCAATCAGTTCTGTTGTGGGGAAATAACCCGGGCGTTTTGCCGTCAGATTATAATTATTTGAGGTGGGCAAAATTATTTTGTAATCCCCGGTTTCAGGATCATATCGCACCTGACTGTGTTCCTTGTTATCGGGCGAAAGGGTCGAAAATACATCGGCAGAAACCGGTTTTTTCGTAACTCCATCAATGACTTTTCCCGATACAATGGCAACCGGATCAGGTTTGATGGCGGGATATAATTTTAGCCGGAAAATGTCTTCTCCGCCGAGTGAATTCTGAATGGAACTAAGGTAAGCATAATCGCCGGTTGCCGGAATGGTAAAATAACCATCCCACTCGGGTGTATTGATGTCCGGCCCCAGATTTTCCGGTTCCGACCATTTCGTCCAACTGTCGTCGAGCCGGCGACTGACGAAAATGTCACCATTGCCGTATTCGGGCCGACCGGCAGACGTAAAATAAAGCGTTCGGGAATCCGAAGCGACAAAGGGCGCGCCCTCGTAATCGGCGGTGTTCAGGGTCAATCCCATGCTGACCGGTTCGCTCCAGGTTTGATTCGGTTGGAGAAACGAAACATACAAATCCTTATTTCCCTGCGAATTTCGGCGTTGAACCGAGAGGACAAGTGTTTTGCCATCCGGCACAATGGCGTATTCGGTGTACGCATTTTTGTGCAGGTTATGATTATTACTGATCACGCACTCGACCGGAAACGACCATCCATTTTTACCAAGCGTCGATTTCGATAAACCGTAAGTTACCGATCCGTCCGGTTTATATACATTGATCAGGTATAGCGTTCGTCCGTCGGGCGACATGCCGCTGACGGCATTATCGGCGGTGGTATTGATCGGTGGACCAATGTTGATCGCACTGCCCCAATCTCCGTTGGCCTGCAGGGTCGAATACCACACATCCTGACTCCTCGGATCACCCGTATTTCGGTCGTGCAGTCCCCGGGTAAAATACAAGGTTTTACCGTCGGGAGAAATCACCGGAGCTACTTCCTGACCCTTTGAATTGATCTGGGGGCCGAGATTTTCCTTGACCAGGTCTTTCGGAGCATCCTTGGAAACGTTGATGGAAACAGTGATGGGTTGGGTGTCCGACGAAATGCCAATGGCGTCGATCTGATTTGGACCTTTCACACGGTTGGGGCTGATCACCAGTTTGAGGATATTAGCCGTTTGGGCGGGTTCTGGGGGCGAAATGCGCAGAACGGGTGACGATCCGGCTTCGGTTGTCGATCCGGCTTTATAAACCGCTATTTCCCGGCCCATTCCATCGATGATCAAAACCTGCGTCACTGCTCCGGGGTTTCCGCTTTGAAAAACCGCAATCTGCCGGATGGGAATGGCTTCCGTAAACCGCACGGTGATCCATTCGTCGTTCGGGCTGTCGGGATAAAGCGGAGACCAGGCGCAGGGGTTATCACCGACCTGTGGCAGTCGGTTGGGTTTACCTAAAATCTGATTGGCCCGGTATTGCTGGGTATAGGCTTCTCCCTTTCCTTCAGACGAAAAACCGACTACCGAACTGGCCCATTGTACGGTTTGAGCCGAAACGCTTAGTGAACCAAGCACAACACATCCAAGCAGCAGAAGGAAACCGCGTATCATGCAAACAAGTTAGTGAACACTGAATAATTAATAATGAAAAATGAACGCTGAATGGCCGGGTACATTTTATTCATTGGTCATTAATCATTGTTCATTTCCTTAATTCGTATACACTTTATACTCCCACGGCTTGAGGGCAAATGTCAGGGAATTGCGCAGTTCGGTGGGTTGGCGGCTGAATACTTCGGTATAGACCCCCTCAAAACCATCGCCATTTAACCGGATGGTCTGGGGTGTTGGACTGAGGTTGACAATGACAACGACCCGATCATTTTCCTGCTGACGGAAAAAAGCGTAAACCTTATCGTCTTTTTCCGTCGGAATTTTAATCAAACGACCACCGGCTAAGCCGTTCCACAACGCCCGGTTACGGTGCTTCAGGGTTAACAAGGTTTTGTAAAAATCAGTTTTGCCGTAATTCCCCCAATAGATGGGATCTTTCTCATAAAATTTGAGTCTTTTGCTCAAATTGGATTCCATTCCGTTGTACATCATCGGCATCCCGTCGAAGGTGTAGGCCAAAACCGTGAAAGCGTCGGTGCCGTTGCCAAAAAGTTCCGGTCCGGTCCCGGCCCACGCATTTTCGTCGTGGTTTTGGGTAAACTGCATCTGGTAGTACCCGTGCGGAAACCGCTTCTGGTTGTGGGCCAGTAGCGAGTCGATGGCGGTGGCCGGGCGTTTGCCTTTCGCGATTAGTTTCAGTAGCTGGTAGGTACTCCAGCCGTAGTTCATGTTAAAGCATTCGCGGAAGTGCTCGGGGTTTTCCTCCCATTCGGCCAGCATGAAAACGGGTTTGAGGCTGTCGAGCTTTGGGCGTACCTCAGCCCAGAAATCATCCGGCACATACCCAGCCACTTCGCACCGATAACCGTCGATGTCGCACTCCCGCACCCAGAATTGCATGGCGTCGATCATGGCCGAGCGCAGTTCCGGATTCTTGTAATTCAGGTCAAAGACATCAGGCCGGTCGGTCACTTTTCCCCGTTCGTCGATGGGCGGAGACATTTTTTTATTGATTTGCGTGTACCAGTCGGGATGCTGTTTTACCCAGGTGTGGGCGCGGCCGGTATGGTTGGGCACCCAATCGATGATCACATGCATACCCAGGTCGTGGGCTTGCTTGACCAGTGCTTTAAAATCGGCCATGGTCCCGTATTCCGGGTTGACAGCTTTATAATCTTCCACCGCGTATGGGTTGCCGGGCAGCGTCTGCTGATTTTCCTTGCTGATCGGATGAATTGGCATGACCCAGAGAATGTCAACGCCGAGTTCCTTTAAACGGGTCAATTGCTGTTCAACGGCTTTGAAAGTGCCTTCCGGCGAAAATTGCCGAACATTGACCTCGTAAATAGTGGCGTTCTTGGCCCAGTCGACCGACGGAATTGCCCGCTGAGCCGCGGTGGAATCACTGGCCGTTGTCGGTTCATTACTGGTGGCAGGCGTTTGCTTGCAGGACAGAACAGACAGACAAAATAACCCACCCGCCACTAGCGTACAAAAAATCGTTGAATACATGCCAGAATGTTAAGCTCGAAATAATTGGTCTAAACTTCAGATAAATGCCTTAGGCCTGGTACATGGCCCGGTCGAAGTATTTCAGCGCCTGAATGGCCTCGGCCGGATCGCTGGCCCGAAAAACCGAACTGCCAGCCACCAGCACATCAGCTCCGGCTTCCACCAAATCCGCCACATTATCGGTACTGACTCCACCATCTACCTCAATCAAAGCCGATCGGCCCGAATCGGCCATAAGCCGACGCAATCTCCGAATTTTTTGCAAAGTATGCGGTATAAACGTTTGCCCACCAAAACCCGGATTGACCGACATGATCAAAACCAGGTCAATTTCGTCGAGAATATCGGTCAGCAAATCGACGGATGAATGCGGATTCAGGGCAACACCCGCCCGGCAACCGGTTTCCCGGATTTGAGTCAGGGTGCGGTGCAGGTGCGTGCAGGCTTCCAGATGAACCGTAATCGTTCCCGGACGATCGGGCTGGGCGGCACCGGCTTTGGCAAAGGCATCAATGTAACGTTCCGGTTGAACAATCATTAAGTGCACATCCAACGGTTTGGTTGCATGCCGGTTAACGGCTTCGCAGACGGGGATACCAAACGAAATATTCGGGACAAAAACACCGTCCATGATGTCTACGTGAATCCAATCAGCCTGACTTTGATTGAGTAATTCAACATCCCGTTGAAGATTTCCAAAATCAGCCGCCAAAATGGATGGCGCAATCATTGGGTGGGTCATAAAATAAGCCGTAAATTGAATTTATGTGTCCGATTTGCCAAAGTTGACACCAAAATTAATTCTTTTGTTGAAACATTTCAGAACTCTTACCGGAGTCCGCAAAGGAATTTATTCGAATTGCGGTCGAATGTCTACTTTTACGTCATTTGGTTTAACCCCCTGAAATTTTAGTTCAAAAATAGGATGAATCCGCAGGAACGCATTGCCGAACTTACCGACCGGCTTACCCTCTATAACTTCCAATACTACCAAAACAGTATTTCCGAGGTCGATGATTTTACATTTGACAAATTACTGGAAGAACTTTCGGCGCTGGAAAAACAATACCCCGAATTCAGCCGGCCCGACTCGCCGACGCACCGGGTCGGTGGAACGGTCAGCAAAGAATTTGCCACGGTTTACCACCGGTTTCCCATGTTGTCGCTCGGTAATACCTATTCCGAAGCGGAACTGACGGAGTTTGATACCAGGGTACAAAAAGGACTTAACGGCGCTGCGTACGACTACATTTGCGAATTGAAATTTGATGGTGTAGCCTTGAGCCTGGCTTACGAAAACGGTATTCTGGCGCGCGGAGTTACGCGGGGCGATGGCACCCGGGGCGACGACATTACGGCCAACGTTCGCACCATTCGCACCCTGCCATTAAAGGTTAATGCTTCAGCGGTTCCGCCTTTGTTCGAAGTGCGGGGTGAGGGATTTTTGCCCCTGGCGGAGTTTGAACGAATTAATCGCGAACGCGAAGACATCGGCGAACCGTTGCTGGCCAATCCGCGCAATGCGGCATCCGGAACATTCAAGCAACAGGACTCGGGCGCGGTAGCCAAACGGCGACTGGATTGTTATGTCTATTCGTTTTTATCGGAACCGGAAATTTTTCAAACGCACGAAGAAAGTTTGGTGGCGATGAAGGCGTGGGGGTTCAACGTATCGCCGACCTGGCGCAAATGCGGTTCCATTCAGGAAGTCATGGCATTTATTGACGAATGGGAAACCAAACGGTATGAATTGCCGCTGGCCACCGACGGGATCGTCATTAAAATCAATCGATTTGACCAGCAACGCGAACTCGGTTTTACCGCGAAAAGCCCGCGTTGGGCGATTGCATTTAAATACAAAGCCCTGGCCGCCAGCACTGTTCTGAACAGTGTTTCGTATCAGGTGGGTCGAACCGGAGCGGTCACGCCCGTCGCTAATCTGAAACCGGTTTTGCTGGCTGGAACGGTGGTTCGGCGGGCGTCGCTTCACAACTCCAACGAGATTGAGCGATTGGGCGTCATGCTGAACGATACGGTTTTCGTTGAAAAAGGCGGTGAAATCATTCCCAAAATAACCGGCGTCGACCTGACCAAACGCAGCGAAGCCAGCGAACCGATTGTGTATCCAACCGAATGTCCGGCCTGTCAGACGCCTTTGGTGCGGAAAGAAGGCGAAGCGCATTTCTACTGTCCGAACGAAAAAGGCTGCCCTCCGCAGCTTCAGGCCCGGTTTGAACACTTCATTCAGCGTCGTGCGATGAACATCGAAAGTCTGGGCGAAGGAAAAATCGAAATGCTGATCGATCGTGGACTGATCCGTAGCCCGGCCGATTTATACGAACTGACCTTTGAAAAATTGCTGGGGCTGGAAAAAACCTTCACAGACATTGAAACCGGTAAAACCCGAATTGTCAGTTTACGGGAAAAGTCGGTCGAAAATATTCTGACCGCACTGGAACGTTCCAAAATGCAGCCGTTTGAGAGCGTGCTGTTTGCGATCGGGATTCGGTATGTTGGAAACACAACGGCGGAAAAACTCGCGGACTATTTTGGAAACATTGACGCGCTGCGAACCGCTTCGCACGAAGCCTTGCTGGGCGTTCCGGAAGTTGGCGACCGGATTGCGCAGAGTGTAGTGGCCTGGTTTGCCGATGCCGACAATCAGGTGTTTGTTGAACGGTTGCGGCTGGCCGGTTTGCAAATGGCAACCGACCGGGTGGCGGTGGAACGAAAAGGGGAGACGCTGGTCGGAAAAACGTTCTTGTACACCGGCACCTTTGCCAATTTCTCCCGCGAAGAACTTGAAAATGAGATCGAAGCCCACGGCGGGCGGATACTGGGTGGAGTGTCCAAAAAGCTGAATTACCTGATCGTGGGAGAAAATCCCGGCCCGTCGAAAGTGGAAAAAGCGACCAAAATGGGGGTGCCCATGATCGGTGAGGACGAGTTTATGGCAATGTTAAGCAGTTAGAGCAGGAGGAATACGGTTTCAACCCGAAAAACCGTACCTTTGTCCCAATTTCCGATTTGCATATTCCTTCTAATCCAGATTTCATTCATGAATTCTCGTTTTCACGGCGTTGGGGTCGCCATTGTTACCCCGTTCAACGATGACTTAACCATTGATTTTGATGGTTTTGGCCGGATTGTTCAGCACATTTCTGACGGCGGTGTCGATTATGTTGTGCTGCAAGGTACCACGGGTGAATCACCAACGGTGAAAAAATCGGAAAAGAAACAGTTGCTTCAGTACTTAAAGGAAAATAACCCGAAAAAATTACCGATCGTCTACGGCATTGGCGGCAATGCAACACCCGAAGTTGTCGAGACGATTAAGGATACGGATTTCGAGGGCGTCGATGCCATTCTATCGGTTTGCCCCTATTACAACAAACCGGGGAAACGGGGTGTGATTGAGCACTTTACGCGCATTGCCGATGCCAGCCCGGTGCCGGTAATTCTATACAATATTCCGCCCCGAACCGGCATCAACATGACGGCCGAAACGGTGTGTACATTGGCCGATCATCCGAATATTATTGGGGTTAAAGAAGCCTCGTGCATCATCGAGCAATGCATGGAAATTGCCCGCGACAAACCAGACGATTTTCTATTGATTTCGGGCGACGATGTGCAGGGAGTTCCCATCATCAGCATTGGCGGTGTGGGCGTGATGTCGGTGGTTGCCAATGCGTTCCCGGCAAAATTCTCAACGATGATTCATGCGGCCCTCCAGGGAGATTTTGCCTTTGCCCGTACGGAACTGGGTCATTTCCTGCGCATCGATCCATTGTTATATGAAGAAGGAAATCCGGTGGGAATCAAGAAGATTCTGGAAATCCTGGGGCTGGTTTCTTCCAAGGTTCGTCTGCCACTGTATGCTGCATCGGATGATCTGGGCGAGCGCATGCGTGCGGTTTTGCAGCAGGATAAATTAGTCGAACTGGTCGCTTAACCGCGGTATACGGTTTTGAGTTGACGGTATTTCGTTGGTTAGCGCAAGTTAAGTTTTCCTGCGTCAGTCAACCGAATACCGTCAACCCAAAACCGTATACCAGTTATTAGCTTTTGCCTCCACCGAAAAGCCGGGACACCCCCCAAATGATAAGGCCGATGACGGCAATCACCAGGATCGCTCCGGTCCAGGCTCCCGCTTTGAATATACCGCCGATGACTTCGCAACTGGACATACCGACCAGCATAAAAAGGCTGACCGCCAGCATATTGAGAAAATGAGTGAAATTACGCATGGTTTGTGGGAGTTAATGTTTTCCAATCAAACTCGTGATTTCAGGCATTTGTTTTTAGAATGTTAACTATACGTTCCACCAATAGGTCAGCTTCAGCACCAGCGCCCGGTTTTTAACCGTTAACGAACCGGGTAGGTAATTATCCGTGTAGACAATAAACAGATCGGAAGCCGGTGCATAGCGCCATTGAAACCGGGTATTCAGATTGACATTTTTGGCTTGTTCATTGTACTGCACGAAGGTGGTGAAAAATAGTTTATTGGTCATCGTCAGGTCGATGCGCGGGCCAACCAGCCAGAATTTTACGCTGGAATGGGTTTCGGGAATTCGGATGTCGTTGTAATTGGCACTCACGGCCAAACTCACAAACGGCTGAAACCGATAGCCCAGGGCCGTAATCAGATTCAGGCGGGTGCCGTTGGCGTAATAACCTCCGTATCGACCTGAGAATGAATACGTAAAGACACTTTGTGGTTTTGAAATGTAATCCATCCCCACGGCGTTCCAGCGGTGTTCGGTGCCGCGAGCCAATGTATCCCGGCCGGAATTAGTGGGATCAAAGGGCTGCAAAAGCCGGATGTAATCATGACCGGCCCAAACCGCAAAAACGCTCTTGGTTCGGAACGTGGTCTGGTACATGGCCACCGTTTCGTTGTCGGTTTTTCGGAAGGTTTCGTCGTATATAAAATAGGAGGTGATTTGCGGACCATGACTGAGAACGGAACCACCTTTCGGAAACAGCATGTAACTGGCCGTCGGATTGATCTTGATGTAACCCCGGCGCGGCACGTATCCGACTTCTGCCGAATAATTTTTACCGACGTATTCGTGCTGCCAGCCCACGATCCATTTGCGGGTGCTGTAGAGCAAATTGGCCGCATGAACCAGGCTGCGGTTCGAATTCTGGGGATCAAACGATTTGAGAACGATGGCTTTGCCTGTCCAGGTATTGTTGGACGACGCCAGGTTGTATTCAAATCCGAAATTCCGGTTGAATTTGGAATACGTCGATTTTCCGGCTTCGGTCGCACCCGGTTCGTAATTCAGCGATTCCTTGTTGATGAATATGGCCCCGATGTTGGAGCGCGAGAAAATTCGGCGCTGGAGGGCTACAACGGCAAAGTTCTGGGCGGGTAAACCGGTGGCATCGACTTTCCCGGTTTGCATGTCCATGACGCCAATCCGCCAGTCTTTGTTCAGTTTGCCGCTGAGCCGGGCCCCAAAGCGGATGGGAACGCCCAGGCCGATCCGTCGGGAGAAAAACGGCCGGATGTTGGCGTAACCAAAGTTGGACATCTGGTCACCGTTTTCGAGAAAAAACTGCCGACGTTCCGGGAAAAACAATTCAAAACGGTCGAGATTGGTTACCTGCTGATCAACGTCAACCTGCGAAAAGTCCGGGTTTACCGTCAGATCCAGGTTGAGCGACGAGGTGACGGCCACCTTGGCATCCAGACCGACGTCGCCCCGGTACGCATTCGGTTTATCATTGGCGTAGTCGCGGGTCAATCCGCCGAGGGCGTATGGAATCAGGGAGATGTTGGAACCGGCCTGCGGTGGCGGCTGATCCCAGACAATCGTTCCGGTGTAAGCCAGCGACGCCGTCGGAAATTGCCGGGGTACGGGCGCCCAGCTCGACTTTTCGGTGGTTTTCAGATCCTGGCGGCTGAAATTGATCCCCCAGCGGGTGATTCCTTTTTTGTAGCGAATGGTTTTGAAAGGAATGGCGGCTTCAAAAACGTACCGGTCTTCGTAATTTTTGACGACCGAATACCACTTGTTGTCCCAGCTCAAATTGGCTTTCCCGCCTTCGTACAGCAAACCGTCCCATTGCGCTCCGACGGCGTTGGCCCCGAACGTAAAACCGTTGGTCTGGTCGTCGAACGGGTCCATGAAAAAAATGAAATTGTCATTTTTGCCAAATTCCCAATCCCGCCGGAGCGATTGAACAAACGGGCGGTTGATGAACGAACTATCCGGGTTTCGGCCATAATAACAGACTGCAATGATGTACAGATTTTGCTGGTCGTACGTCATTTTCACATCCGTCCGCAGTTTGGCATAACTGGTGTCCATCGGCAACACCATGTAAAAATTGGAAGCGGTTTCGGCTTCCAGCCAGGCTTGTTCATCCATTACCCCATCGATTTTCAGGTGAGGAGCCCGTTCGGTCGGGACGGTTTGGCGGATGTGATACTGATAAGATTCGTTTTTCTTCTGGGCGTGAAGGGAGGTACAAAAAATCAGGCAGGGCAGGAACAACCGGAAAAATCTCACAAATGCTCGCTATTTTAGTGGGTTTCAAAAGTAAACAATCAAAGATACGGCAAGTCCCGGCGGGATGATTAAAATCGTATCTGTATTTTTTGTGGATTGATTTCATGCCATTTCTACTCTTCAGGCCTAATTTAGGGAGGCCGCTCCGGCTAATCGGGTTGCTTTTGTGTGGGGTGCTGTCCATGCAAACTGTGGTTGCCCAATCGAATTTATTGCCGCCTGCCGAAGTCCTGACCGAACGGCAGGGCTTGCCCCAGGCGTTTGTGTCATCCATCATGCAGGATCGGCAGGGATTTATCTGGATGGCCACCCGCGATGGCCTGTGTCGCTACGATGGCCAGCGGTTTCGGGTTTTTCAAGTGGCCTCTCAGGCGAAAACCGCTCTTTCGTTTCCGGATGTTTACAATGTAACCCCTGACCGCGAAGGATACATCTGGATCAAGAGCGAACAAAACAAGATGGATCGGCTCGATCCGGCTACGGAAACGTTCCGGAATATCACCCGCGAACCGTTTTACCGCCGTCATTTCGGGCGAGATACGCTGTGGGATCTGTACCCCGATAGTCGCAACCGCGTCTGGCTGCTTTTTCGCAATAATGGGCTGGTTTGCTGGAATTTACGGACCAACCGCTACCGCTGGTTCCGGCACACGAAACAGCCTTATTCACTTAGGAACAATGTGGTTCGGGATGTCAGGGAAGACCGTCGGGGTACTATCTGGGTAGCGTCAAATGGTGGCCTCGACCGATTTGACGAAAACGAGCACCGCTTTATTCATTATCCGCTCGCATCCGGGAAGCCGGTTTCGTGGCCGGACTCGATTCTGGGCCGGATGCACGCCCGGAAAAACGGCGATCTGCTGATTCATTCCCGGCGGCATCTCACGCTCCTTCACACGAAAACGGGTCAAATCCGGGTTTTTCCGCTTCCGCCCCTGGGAAACGACGTCTGGTGGGAGGCTCGGTTTACGTCCGATAGCCGGGGCAATGATTATTTGTTGTGGTATAATCAGATTTTTCGGGTCAATGAGCAGTCGGGATTGCAGCCACTACCGGCGTTGACGAAGGATATCACCGCCAAGAGCGTTTTTGTCGATCGCTCGGATGTGTTGTGGATCGGTACCAACGGCGCGGGCGTTCGGAAATACGATCTGTCGACCACGGGTTTTGAACGATCGCTGTACCGGGTCGATTTTTGTACGGATTTGCTGATGGGTCAGTTAGGTGTACCGGCATCGCAAGTTCCCCGGTTTTCAGCTTCCACCGATTCGTATCATTTTCGGTATGCCGTCGATGGGAAAGGACGGCTCTGGTTCAATCGGGGCCAGCCATTTTATCGCCTGGATCTGAAAACAAAACAGATTCAAACCATCCCGCCACCCCATTTACCCGGCGAATCCGATGAACGTATGTATGTGCCGTTAGCGGCTGATCCTAGTGGCCGAATCTGGGCTGTTTACAAAAAACAGGCGGTTTGGTTCGATGAAAGCCAACAACGCTGGCAGGTGTTTCCGTTCCGGTTTACGGTGGCATCAGACATTCAGCAGGCGGTTGTCGATGACCGGGCTTTGTGGCTGGCTACGGAGTTCCATGGCCTTTACCGCGTCGATCGGGCAACGGGACAGACCCGGCGCTTTGGGTTCGATGCCCGAAATCCGGCTTCGTTGAACAGCGATGCGCTGTTCTGTCTGTTTGCCGATCCCCTCGATCCGAATCTACTTTGGTTGGGGACATTCGGCAGTGGACTGGGCCGGTTCGACAAACGGACGGGGCAATGTCGGCGGTTTACCATTGCGGACGGTTTGCCCAACAATGTCGTCTATTCCGCCATTCCGGATCGGCGTGGAAGCATCTGGATCGGTACCAACAAAGGAATTGGCCGGCTGAATCGTCGGACGTTGCAGGTACAGAATTATACGACACAGGACGGTATTCTCGCCGATGAATTCAACCGGTTTCATTTTTTGCAGCTTCCCGGCGGGCGGATACTGATGGGTGGATTGGAAGGAATTACCGCTTTTTATCCCGACCGGATTACGAATGATCCCTATCAGCCTGCCGTGGAACTGACCGGCATTCAGATTAATAACCGGACAATTAAGCCCGGTACTGACTCTCCGATGGGGGATTTCCCCGAACAGGCACTTCTATCGCTGAACCTGCCTTACAACCAGAACTTCCTGAATCTGGAGTTTGCCGCTTTGCAGTTTAACAAAGCCGAAAAAAACCGGTATCGGTACCAGCTGGAAGGATTGGATGAGGGCTGGATACTGTCGGAACGACCCGTTGCGGTATACACGGACTTGCAACCCGGTCATTACCGGTTTTTGGTGAATGCCTCCAACACATCCGGAATCTGGAGCCGGGTGGTTCGCCGACTCGACATTACGATTCGGCCGCCCTGGTGGGCTACCTGGTGGGCTTATGTCCTGTATAGCTTGCTGCTGATCAGTCTGTTCTACGTGTTGCTGCGGATCTACCGCAACCGGCTCCAACTCCGGCAATCGGTCGAGCTAAAGCAGCGGGAAGTGGAGATGAAAACCCGGTTTTTTACCAATATTACCCACGAGTTTCGAACGCCCCTGACGCTGATTCTGTCGCCGATGGAAGGATTGATCAGTGAATTGGAAGGCACCCAATACATCCGCCGGTTGACATCCGTCCATAAAAATGCCCAACAACTCCATCAACTGATTAACCAGTTGATGGAGTTGTCGAAACTGGACGCCCAGGCCATGAAAGTTGAAGAACGGGTTGGGAGTCCGGGCGAGGTGGTTGAGCAGGTGGTCAGGAGGTTTCAGGAAGCTGCCGATCGGAAATCCATCCGGTTGACGTTCCAGGATCAGAAAACCGGTATGTTTGTGTTTGACCCCTCGTTGCTGGAACGTATTGTTTACAACCTGCTTGCCAATGCATTGAAATTTACACCGGAAGGCGGGCAGATTGGTATTGTCCTGGAATACAGATCGATAACGCCGAAAGCATCGGAGTTTGTCATCCGGGTTTCGGATACTGGAATCGGGATTCCGAAAGAACAGTTATCGGCGATATTTGAACGGTTTTACCAGGTCGATCCTTCCTCGACGCGGGGTTACGAAGGTACGGGAATTGGATTGGCGCTGGTCAACGAACTGGTTCAACTGCAACAAGGGCGGATTGCGATGGAGAGTGAGGTCGGTTCGGGTACGTCCGTGACGGTTTTTCTGCCCTATCGCCGGGTGAAAGCCGACGAAAAAACAGACGTTCCGGAGTCGCAATCAGCGGTTTCGTCCCTGATGGAACCGGTTCATACCGATTTCAGCCACGTGGAACGGGCGTTTGACCGCAAGGAGCCTGCCAACCCGAACGCTGAGGAGCACACGGAGCTGTTGCTGGTGGAAGACAACGACGAACTGGCCGATTTCATCATCGGGAGTTTGCCATCTTCCTATCGCATTCTTCGGGCGGCTAATGGGGCCGAAGGGCTTCAGGTGGCCACGGAACGGATGCCTGAACTGATCATTTCCGACGTCCTGATGCCGGTGATGGACGGGTTGGAATTGTGCCGAAAAATCAAGGCTGATGAGGCTACGAGTCATATTCCGGTGATTCTGCTCACGGCGAAATCCTCGACGGAAAACCGCCTGGAAGGACTTTCGCTGGGGGCGGACGACTACATCACCAAACCGTTTCTGGTTTCCGAATTGCAATTGCGGGTTCGAAATCTGCTCGAACAACGTCGGCTGGTGCGGGAAAAGGTGAAGGCGTCCCTGCTCAGTCCGGTTACCCTCGTAACGCTTCCTGTTACCGAAACCGTCGATCCTTTTCTGGGCAAAGTTTATCAATTGCTCGAAACCGCCCTCGATGATTCAGGTTTTGGGGTTGACGAACTGGCCGAGCTTTCCGGATTAAGCCGGACTAATTTATACCGGAAATTGAAAGCACTCACCGGATTACCGGCCAATCAGTTCATCCGCAATTATCGCTTGAAGCGCGGATCCCAGCTGCTTCGTCAGGGGTATTCACCTTCGGAAACTGCAACGATGGTGGGCTTTGAAAGTCATTCCTACTTTACCCGCTGCTTCCGTGAACTTTACCGCATGACGCCCACCGAATTTGCTGAATCCTGATATGAATGAGTGTGAAAGGTTGTTTCGCGGAGTTAAACGGAGAAGAAAAGAGTTAAGCGAAGAAATTAGTAATAAACTCTGCTTAACTCTCTTTGCTCCGCTTAACTCCGCGAAACAACCCCTTTTTTATCTAAGAAACCCCTCGAAAGGCTACTTGGCACAGGATTAACAGGAGTTTGGCACAGGATTAACAATCGGTTTGGGTACGGAAACAGACCTTTGAGGTCTATTTAACCCCATCAATTTCCTGTATCTTATGAAATCACTTCTTCGAATTTACCTTTGGCTGCTGGTGCTGCTTTTTGGAACACAGGTTGCCTTTAGCCAACCCATTGTTTTTTACGTTACCCAAAACGGAGCGGGCTCCCAGAACGGCTCCGACTGGCTGAATGCCTACCCTGGCACGAATTTGCAAACCGCCATCAATGCTGCCAGTACGTATTGGCAGGCCAATCAGGATAAGGTGGTGGAGGTCTGGGTAGCCCAGGGGATTTATAAACCCACTACGGGAACAGACCGATTCCTCTCCTTTGCCATGAAGGATCATGTGGCAATTTACGGAGGCTTTGTGGGCGATGAAAGCGCCCTGAGTGCGCGACCGCCGATTACGCTCAGTGCGCCTTCAAGCACGACATTGAGTGGTAATATTGGTGAGCCCGGGATCGCCGACAATTCCTTTCATGTGCTTTTTAATGCCTCGTTGACTTCCACTGCGGTACTGGATGGCTTTTTGATTACCGGGGGTAATTCGGATGGGGGTGGTGGCGGAGGTATTTACAACTCGGATGGCAGTCCAATCATCCGGTATTGTTGTTTTCTGAACAACAAGGCTCGTTATGGGGGCGGTCTTTACAATATAAGCAAGGCGAAGGATTCTGATCCGGAATTTATCAATTGTAGTTTTATTGCCAATCGGGCCGAGCTGACGGGTTACAGTGGATCTGGTGGTGGTGTATATAACCTGAGTGAAGATAATTCAAGTGGCAGCCCCCGATTCATTAACTGTGAATTTTTAGGAAATAGTGTAATGGAGGGCATGGGAGGAGGAATGATGAATTTAAGCGGAAATAACGAGGGGATACTGCACCCCCAGCTGATCAATTGCACGTTTGTCAACAATTCAGCAGATATACGCGGGGAAGCGATCTATAATTTCAGAGCTTTTGGGACATTAGACCTGACGGTCGTTAACAGCCTGTTCTGGAACAACGGTGGGGCAAATACTATTTTCAATGATAATGCCCCAACCGTCACGGCTCAGTATAATTTGTTCGAAGAAACAGTAACGGGCCTCGAAGGGAATACCAACCTGACGCCCACTACCTCGCCCTTTGTCAGCGATACTGACCGGCAACTCCGAACCTGTTCGCCAGCGATTAACGCGGGCGATCCGACGAGCACGACAGCAACCAGCGGTGCCACCGATCTGGAGAGCAATCCCCGGTTTTACAACAATGGCCGCATAGACATCGGTGCTCTGGAATTTCAGGGAAGTCCCTTACCTGTACCGGTGCTGAGTCTGCCTCCGTCGATTACCTTACCGATTATTCAAAATACCCCCTCTGTCTCGTTGACGATCACGGGGTGTGAAACCGGGAACCTGAGTTGGAAAGGGCCGAACAACACCAGCGGTACCGGAACCCGTATTACGATTCCCACTTCAGCGACGGCGACACTGGTTTACTCAGCCACCTGTAGCATTGGCAGTTGCGTTTCCGACCCCGGTTCAACTACCGTTTCGATTGTGCCGGGTTTGATCAGCGGCAGCTTCGATGGCTTTGTCTACGGGGCCGATTGTTCCACGTTCCGGGGCTGGGCCTGGGATCGGAATAAAGTCAATACGCCCATTTCGATCGATATTCTGGATGGTCCGGTTGTCGTCACCATGCTAATGGCCGATGTGTTTCGGCAGGACCTGCAAATCGCCGGAAAGGGCAACGGCAAACACGCCTTCAGTTTTCCCATTCCCGAATCGTTGAAAGACGGTTTGCCTCACCAACTCTCGGCCCGCGTCGCCGGAAGCAGTTTTTTCCTGAAAGATTCGCCCAAAGCCCTCGTATGTCAGGGCAGCAGCTCACCCGCCAATAAGGCACCGGTGCCACCTACACCTTCTATTTTGGTCGCTCCCCTGATGGCTCAGGTCAACGTACCATTCTCCGGAACATTAGTGGCCTTCACTGATCCTGAGGGTACTGCATTGACCTACGCCCTGAGCGGTTTGCCCGACGGTTTGTCAATCAACGCCAGCACCCGAATCATCAGTGGTACACCGACCCAGTCGGGCACCTTTGTGCTGGCGTATTCGGCGACCGATGGGGGCGGATTGACCAACTCTGTAAGCTTCCCGCTGACGGTTAATCCGGCTTCGACGACGACCGTCAGCGGGAATTTTGAGGGCTATTTAGACAAAGTGGAATGCGGTACAATCCGGGGCTGGGTTTGGGATCGTAATCAGCCCAACGCACCGGTCACCGTGGAGTTTTATTCGGGTAGTACCGTTTGGGGCAGCACGGTGGCGAACATCTACCGTGTCGATCTGAAGAACGCCGGGAAAGGGAACGGGGTTCATGCCTACAGCTTTGAGGTACCTCAGGCATTAAAAGATGGTACAACCCGCGCGATTAGTGCCCGAATTCAGGGCAGCACGTATGTGTTGAAAGATTCCGGAAAACCGCTGCTGTGTCCGTCAGGCAGCCGGTTTTCAGCCGAGGTGTCGGACGAACTTCAGGTTACGGTTTTGGGAAATCCGGTTTCTGAGGTAATTCAGGTGGAGGTTCGGGGAGTTGGAGGGCTGCCGGTACAGTTGACGTTATTGGATAGCCAGGGGCGGGAACTTTTAGAGGAAAGAGTTGAAACAGCCAATTCGATTGACCAACGTCAATTCGATGTCAGACGTCTGATTCCGGGCATACTCTTGCTTCGGGTTTCCACACCATTCCAAATCAGGATGGTGAAAATAGTAAAGACTAATTGATTATATGGCGGTAAAAATTTAAATGCCTGAGTAATAACTGATAACATTGATTAAAACCGGCAAATTGGACAGTTTGCCGGTTTTTTTATGAGTAAAAAACTTTAAGTAACCATTTTTTTCATATGATTTAACTTATTATTAGCATTATTATAAATTTTGATCATATTTTGCAGTGGTAAATCCTATTCCTGTCCGTTAATTAAGAAGCCCAATGCTTACATTAATCCTTCCACTTTCCGCAGTCGACCACCTTATGGTCGAAGAATCGTTGGTCATTGACCGAAAAATTTACCCAACCTAAGTTTCTTTTTTGTCTGATTACCCAACCTGGTCATTCTGATTCAGGCTGGCCTTTCTTTTTTTACCTGTTTCACTATAACCCTTTTTTTACACATGAAAAAAGTTCTCCTTTTTGCCCAATTTATTGGGCTGTTTTCACTCTGGTTGCTGAGTATTTCAGACGCAACCGCTCAATGGACCACGTCCGCTGTCAGTCAAAGCCGAAATAAGCTGGCCGGAACCAGTGCCGGTGGCAAAGCCTTTTTTGGGGGCGGTTTCGAAGGGGCGGAAGCATCCAATAAGGTCGACATTTACACGGTTTCTACCGGCGCGTGGTCTACCACAGCTCTTTCCGAAAAACGTGGAGCACTAACGGCGACGGCTTCTCCTGACTCGGTTTTTTTTGCGGGTGGAGGCAGCTATGACGAGAAAGGGCTTTCCAAGCGAGTCGACATTTATTCGGTTTCCACAGGAGTTAGCTCAACATCGGCCAATCTGTCCGAAAGCCGTTCCCGGCTGGCTTCTGGCTATGGAGGTCGTAAGGTAATTTTTGCAGGTGGGCTTAGTCTGCAGGGGCAGTTTATTAAAACCTTGCAACCGACCAAAACCATCGACATTTATGATCTCGTGGATAAAAACTGGTCGACGGCCCAACTTTCGGAGGCCCGTTCCGAATTGGCGGGAGTTGCCGCCGGGGGAAAAATCTTTTTTGCGGGTGGTGTCAAGGGATTACTAAGTTATTCGAAACGAGTAGATATCTACGATGTGGCAACGGGTAATTGGTCAACCGCTGATCTCTCTCAGGCCCGGGCCGGCTTGGCTGCTGTGGCTGCCGGGGGCAAAGTGTATTTTGCGGGTGGTATCAAGGGCGTTCTGGACTATTCGGATCGAGTTGATATTTATGACCTTAATTCAGGGGAATGGTCGCAGACTACTCTATCCAAAAAAAGAGGGTATTTGACCGCTACGACCGTTGGTGATAAAGTATTTTTTGCCGGTGGTGAAGCCGTAGTTAATACGATTTTTACGGAATCGGTGACAACCGTGGATGTATTTGACCTGACAACTCAAAGCTGGTCAACGGATAATCTCTCCAAGAAACGGAAAGATCTGGCTTCTGCCAGTGTGGGAAATAAAGCACTTTTTGCCGCTGGATTCGAAGGATTGTTAGATGGCGGTTCTACGTCGCGGGTTGATATTTACTCGGCAACCGCCATCGATCAACAACCCACTCCGGCTTCATCGACGGTTTGTCAGGGAAGTAATGTGTCCTCCACCATTACGGCGCTGGGTGACGAATTGACGTACCAATGGTATAAAGGTGAAGCCAGTACATCGGGAACGCTGGTAGACGGGCAAACCTCAGCGACCTTGTCACTGACGAACGTTCAACCATCCGATTCGGATTCGTATTACTGTAAAGTCAACGGTTTGGGCGGAGAAGCTTGGTCCGATGCATTTGTGCTTTCTGTGAATGAAAATCCGTCGGCTCCGGTTATTTCGATGGGTGGCCAAAGTTCAATTTCCGTTATTCAGAACACGCCGTTTGTATCGTTGACCATTACTGGCTGCGAATCGGGAACCATTGCCTGGTCGGGACCGAATGGTGCCGGCGATGGTAAGCGGAGCATTACAGTGCCCACGAATGCTACGGCAACCCTGACGTATTCGGCTACCTGCACAGTTGGAAGCTGCGTTAGCCCGGCTGGAAGTGCCACGGTTATCGTAACGCCCGGTACGGCAGTTGGTAATTTCGACGGTTATATCTACGGTGCCGATTGTTCAACGTTCCGGGGTTGGGCCTGGGATAAAAACAAAATCAACACGCCTATTCTGGTCGATATTCTGGATGGTCCCAATGTGATTGCTACGATTCCTGCCGATGTGTTGCGTCAGGATCTGGTCACAGCAGGGAAAGGAAATGGTAAACACGCGTTCCTCTTCTCAATTCCTGAATCGGTAAAAGATAACCAGTCGCACTACCTTTCGGCCCGGATCGCCAATGGCACCTTCTTTCTGAAAGATTCTCCGAAGGCCATCATTTGCCAGCCGAGTGGCACAAGCCCTGGAAACCAGTTGCCAAAACCGCCTTCGCCGACGGTGATAATTGCTCCGCTCGACGCTCAGGTCGGCGTACCTTTCTCAGCGACCCTGGTGGCTTTCACGGATCCGGAAGGAACCACGCTTTCGTACGGTTTGACCGGTTTGCCAAATGGGTTGACAATCGATGAAGTGACGCGGGTAATTTCCGGAATTCCTACTCAGGATGGAACATTCGTGTTGACGTACAAAGCTACGGATGCCGGTGGTGCAAGTAACAGTGTAAGCTTTAATCTGACGGTTTCTCCGGCTTCTTCCGGTGGGGTAACGGGTGAGTTTGAAGGCTTCCTGGATAAAGTAGAATGCGGAACCATTCGGGGCTGGGTTTGGGATCGCAAGAAACCGAACACGCCGTTAACCGTTGAATTTTATACGGACGGCACCGTCTGGGGTAGTACGGTTGCGAATATCTACCGGGTTGATTTGAAAAATGCCGGGAAAGGAAATGGCTACCATGCCTATAGTTTCGAAGTACCGTCTGCTTTGAAAGACAACGTTAACCGGGCCATCCGCGCGCGGGTTCAGGGCAGTACGTACGACCTGAAAGACTCCGGAAAGATGCTGCAGTGTTCGTCGGCACCCGTTCGTCTGTCGGCCGAATCGGTAGAAAATCTGAACGTGGTGCTTCTGGGGAATCCGGTGAAAGATCAGGTAACTGTGGAGGTTCGCGGAGTTGGCGGACAGCCGCTCGGGTTTGCCTTAAGCGACCTTCAGGGCCGGATCATTGGTGAACGCCAGATCGAAAAAGCCGCCGAAGTAGAGCGTCAAAGCTTTGGTCTTTCGGCTCACCCATCCGGTTTGTTCTTCCTGAAAGTAACTGCCAACGGCCTCAGCCGCACGCTGAAAGTGGTGAAACCGTAAAATTGACGATGACCACTGACGATTGACGATTGACGATTGACTATATTGACCATTGACGATAGATAAGAGAGCAATGCCAAGGCATGTTGAAATCTCCGGTCAATCGTCAGTGGTCAATCGTCAATCAACTTTTAATTTCCCACCATGAAAACCGCATTGCCAAACAGCAGCTTTCCGTTGTACCAGAACCCCCGGAAAAGTGGATTGTCCATCATGTAGACAATGCTGCCCCGGCCCAGTTCCTGAACGCCGTACAAGAGCGTATCGTTTAGTTTGGATTTCGCGTTTTTTCCCACAAAACCGGCTACGTAATTATCCTTTTTTAAATAGCCGACATTCCAGCCTTCTTTAAGGAAATCGTAATCGTAAACCGTTTGAACGAGCGCAAAATAACCGTTGGGGTACCCAAATGCCAGCGGATGTGAGCGGTCGAGGTCCACGCGGTACACACTTCCCGGCGTTTCTTCCGAAACCGCTTCCCGTTCGCGCTCTCCGTATTGTTTTAGTGTTTCATCCGCATCGGCATCCGATTTTCGATCCGGTTTCTCTTTTTTGGGTTCCGGTTTGCTGAGTTTTTTCTTCAATCCGAAATCGGTTTTGTCGGCAAAATAAGAAGTGACGCGCTCCATCGCGATCAATTTTCCGCCTGCCTGAACCCAGTCTTTTAACTTGGTCATCAGCCGATCGTTCATAATTTTGCCATATCCGTACCCCTGCGGCATAATCAGCACATCGATTTCGGCAAGGGAGACATTCGGGAGCGTATTGGCGTCAATCAGTGTCAGCGGATAATCGAGTTCCTGGTCAAAATAATGCCATACTTCACCCATGGAGGTGGGCGAGGTGACATCCCCGGAAATAACCGCTACCCGAGGATTTTTGAGCGAGAAAACGCTACCCGAACCAAAATCTGAACCTTCGGCCACAAAACCGGTCGTGGCCGGAATAAGCCGGATGCTGCGTTTGCTGGCTTCCTGCTGAACAAGCTGGTAAAACCGCTCGCCCAGTCGTTCGTTACCGGACCGGGTAATAATGAGTGTGCCGGCGTCATACACCTGATTGCTCTGTTTAAACGCCCGCTCGGCCACCCGAATCCGGACCTTGTTCTTCATCAATCCGGCCAGAAACTGGACATCCTGTGCCGACTGCCAGCGCACCAGATAAGCATAGGGGCGGGGACCACCGGTTTCGGTGATTGAAGGAGCGGCTACTGCCGGACTGGCGTATGGAACCGGGTTCAGTTTTTCTTTTAAACCGTAGGCTTTCAACCCATAAGCATACGGAATGCACCAGGACGTAATGTCGTACGTCACCGAATCTTCCAGTGTCGATTTCGGCTCAAAAAGAATTTTCAGCAGCGTTGACTTCGGTTGATAGGCACTGATCACCAGATCTCCACTGTCGGTCGTTACGGCGTCGTTCTTTTGGGTTTGGTAGTTAAAACCGATTAGCTTCTGCGATTTTCCGGCTAGACCGTACCGGATCTGGTTGTTGTCGAGCAGCTTCCGCAGGGCCGCAACCCGTCCATCGTCGTTAGCGGTTTTGATGATGTAGCTTTTGAAATCACCCACCGGATTGGATTGGGCCTTGTCAAAAAAACTGTTGAAATTTTTTACAATGTCGTCCGGACGGTCCGCTACCGATTCGAGCGTGGCAAAACTGGCCGTATAATGGTGATCGATGCGTTCACGAAGCGTAAGGGTGTCGCCGTCGTTTTTGCGGTAAGCCAGCCCGGCCCGGCCGCCACCGCCCTGTTCGAAAGTCATGCCGATGGCGCCGTTATAGGTCGGCCAGGTGTCGCCGTAACTCGGGTAAAACAGATCGTAATTTTCCCGGGTGAAATACAACCAGCCGTTTTTATCAAAATACCGGGTATTGTACTGTCCGATAATTTGCTGAAATTCCCGTTGCCAGGGCGTGATGTCCTCGTGGTAGGGGCGGGCAGAAGGCGCAAAATAATACGGGCTTTCCGGCCCCATTTCGTGAAAATCGCCGTGCAGGTGCGGCATCCATTGCTGATAAAGCGCCATGCGTTGCCGGGTGATTTCCTGCGTTTGCCAGGCCCAGTCGCGGTTGGGATCGAACAGGTAATGCGTATAACGCCCGCCCGGCCAGGGCTCGCTGTGTTCGCGGGCCATCGGTGTCGGATCGGGGTTGACTCCGCTCATCTGGTTATACCAGTTGACGTAGCGGTCGTGGCCATCTGGGTTCAGGCAAGGGTCAAGAATGACGACGGCATTAGCCAGTATTTTCTGCGAAACTGCATTCGATGAATTGAGTAAGTCGTGCAGCACCAGCATGAAGGCTTCCGAGCTAATGGCTTCATTGCCGTGCACATTGTAACTCAACCAGGCAATGGGCGGTTGCAAGGCATTGGCGGGAGAGGAAGGTGCGGTAGCGGTAGTTCCCAGCCCAATTCGTTTGAGGTGGCTGGTTTGGATGTCTTCCAGTCGTGCCATGTTTTTTTCCGAAGCCACCACAACCGCCAGCAATTGACGACCTTCGAACGTGGTCCCGTAGGGAATCAATTTAACCCGGCTGGGCAGTTGCCGGGCTACGTATTCGGCGTAGGCCAGCACGCGGTGGTGGGGTGAAAACCGCTTGCCGATGGGATATCCTAAGAATTGATCGGGGTGTTGTAAGGTCGTTTGGGCGAATGTGGTCAATGCCGCCAGGACGCACAGACCGAGCAAGGAGAGTCGTTTCATGAAGTGCAAATAATGAATTTATCGGGCAATCCCCAAAAATAAGCCGAAACCCGAAATGACCACTGATCGAAAGAAAAATGATTTTTTTTAATCTCAGATTTGCAGCAATCAAAATTAGCCGTATCTTTGCACCACAATTTCAGAATCAGGGTTAGCAAATGAGCGACTAACCAACTGAAAGTTGGATATGGCCGATTCGTCTAGCGGTTAGGACGCGGCCCTTTCACGGCTGAAACACGGGTTCGATTCCCGTATTGGTCACCTCCGATAACCCCGACATTTTTTTGTCGGGGTTATTTTTTTGGAAAAAATGGCCGGTTTTTGGGGCGGGGAGTGGAAAATTATGGACTTCCTGAAAAAGTTTTTTTAATAATAATCCGAAACGTACCCGATGCCGAACGGGAGGGCTGGAATGGCTCGGCTGCTCTGCCCCTCTACTTGCCTCACTCCGCCGACCAGGAAAAAAGGGACGCCGGAAACCGTTATTGAAGGGTTGATCGGAAAAAGACGGTTTTTAAACTTGAATGACAAACAATTGGAATTCAATTCGGGTAGTATTCGAGTGCGTTATTCATCAACTCCCGATTTTTGATCACCATGAAAAAGTCGATTCAGTTCTTCGCAATGATTTTTATCTCCTTTTCCTTCCTCGGTTGTGACCCCTTGGACAAGAAATACAGCAAAGAGAATTATACGGAAGTGTTGAAACAAAACGCCGATTCAGTTAGCCAATCGGCGTTTCAGCGGGCGATTGTGGAAAATGAAATCAATGATGTCCGAAATGAGGATTTTACGTATCAGGAGTTGATCAATCAGGGCAAACTTTTGCAAAAAAGAGATTTACCCAATAACAACGTTAGCCGATGAGGTCAGCGGTTTTTATCTGATCGAACCAACCCGATTGCTCGCGGTCCTTTTCCCGATTATTTCGTATTGGATGATTGTGCTTTCAGTTTAAAATAAGCTCGTTGCTGAAATTGCTTCCTAATATTGGACTACCATTTCGATGGAATTTATCGTTTATAATACTTTGCCAACGGGCAATCGTATAACCTTCAGGTTAGCTGATGCAGTCTGGAAAATTGTCAGGCAAACTCCGATTTCCGGTATGAATTTTGAATAGGATTTGTATACGTATAAATATAATCAGTAACAAAATAGAATGACACCGAATGATAAATTCCGATCTAAATGGGGATATATGAAGAAAATATATAAAGAATAAGAGTCGGGTTGGTTCGATTATTGCTTTTTTAAAATTACACCTAAATCACATTGGCTTAAGAAAACATCAGGATTCTGACGATTTTTTAGTCGATGGAGCAAAACCGGTTTGATTTCGGCTAATCCAAGTGCCTGATAAACCTGCTTATTTATTCGATACACTGAAGCTATCAGGTTGTAGAAAAAAGGAAGGAAATGACAGCGATTTGGTCTTGATTGAAGCCAGCTCGACCCAACTGGCAAGGGGCCACATCTGCGACATCGTTACCTTTAGGCCTGGCGGCAAAAATTGCGTTAACCCATTTCTCTGGACTATTAATGATCACATTTATGGAACTGAAAACAATGCGAGGAACATTAAACAGGAAAAAATTCAAATGCACTGTTTACGGAAAAGACGGCACCTGGTTGGCAAGCCGAATTTACACTGCTTATGGCGAAGAAGGGGCCCTTATGCAGTTGGAAGAATGGATTGAAGTAAATGTTGGGGATGATTATGACCCGAATAAAATCAAGATTGAGCCCGTATAAAAACCGCTAATTCGAGGGACTGAAATGTAAAAGCGCAGCTTAAACTTTTCGTTAATCGGGAAGGTTGGGCTGCGCTTCGGACGTATAAGATGTTACGGTAGGTAGGTCTGCGGTTTTCCCGGAAAACTAAAAATAAAACCCCGACTTTGAAGAGTCGGGGTCAATTTTGGTAGAACAGAGAGTTGTTACGGTAGAACGGAGAAAATAATATAGGTTGACAGAGAAATTGGCTGATTGATAAGGCCTTGTTCACAGAAAATTCTATGTAGTAAGGCTGGCTAGCTCGCGGTCGATCTCCTTTTTTAGCTGAACCAGGACCTGACTATGGGTATGCTTCTTCTTAAATCGTTCGGAAAGCTGCGACGGCGCAACCGGTTCGCTGTCGGCCAGCGACTCGGCGAGCAGGTGGTTGAGCGTATCCAGAACGTGTTGCTGCAGCACGGTTAGCTGGTAAATGGTTCGCTGATCCGTAGCCGGATTTTGCTCCAGCTTTTCAATCAGGTCGATCAAAACATTATGTTGTTGCTGGATTTCATTGACCATCGACAGCCAGCGGGCTTCAATCACCGTGTGATTTGGTAAGTTGATATCCTTATTGTCGGCCATGCGTGCAACCACGATAATGGCGAGCTGGTCGTAAATGATCAGATCGTTGCGTAAAAATACATAAGTAATTATACTAAAAAAATACTTGTTACTAATTTTTTTTAAATTGTTTTTTAAGTGGCTGACTGTGAACGAATTGTTGAGGTCAGACGTAGATCATTTTACGCGACATTCCGCCATCGACCGTGAAATTCTGTCCCGTAATAAATGAGTTGGAATCATTGATTAAAAATAGAATCATGCGGGCAATGTCATCCGCTTGTCCGACCCGGCCAGCCGGATGCTGCGTATGATCTTCGGGGCGCAGTGTTTCATTGCGGGCTTTGCCTTTTTTCTTCAGGGCACCGACATCGATCCACCCCGGACTAATGCTGTTAACCCGAACATCCGGGCCCAAGCTTACGGCCAGTGAATGCGTCAGGGCGAAGATGCCGCCTTTGGAAGCCGAATACGCAAACGTTTCCGGTTCTGATTGAAAAGCGCGCGTAGAACACAGATTGACAATGCTTCCCTGTTGTTCGATGAGGTGCGGAGCGCTATATTTGGAGCAGAGGAACGTGCCGGTCAGATTGACACTAATGACTTTGTTCCAGTCGTCGAGCGAAAACCGTTCGAGGGGTTTTTCGATCTGAATGGCGGCATTGTTGATCAGGTGGTTGATCTGTCCGAAGCGCTCAATGGTTGACTTGACGGCATTTTTAACGGCGGTTTCGGACGTGATGTCACAGTTGAGGACCAATGCCTTGGAGTTCGACGATTTCATGGTTTCACTAAACTCTTCCAATGCTTCGGCGTCGTTTTCCCAAATGGCGACCCGGTATCCGTGGGTCAGTAAATATTGAGTTGTTACGCGCCCGATTCCCTGCGCTCCTCCAGTCACAATTACAGTTTGCATAAGTGGATAAGTAGATAGTTACTGTCCGCTAACTTACCGATGGATGTTGAAAATTGCTTATAATCCTATTTACCGACACCCGCTTCCCGAAGGCCATCGCTTTCCGATGGCGAAATATGAACTGATTCACGACCAGCTGTTGTATGAGGGAACCTGTAAACCGGAGAGTTTTTTTTCGCCCGATCTGGTCGATGATCGCCGGGTGCTGGCGGTTCACACGGACGACTATGTCAGGCAACTAAAGTCCCGAACGATTCCGGCCGCCATGGAGCGTCGCATCGGTTTTCCGTTGTCTGAGGGTTTGGTCCGTCGGGAGTGGATCATCACGCAGGGGACGATCGATTGCAGTCTGAAAGCGCTTGAAGACGGCATTTCGATGAACATTGCCGGGGGGACACATCACGCCTTTCCGGATCGGGGCGAGGGATTTTGTCTGCTCAACGATGTGGCCGTTGCCGCCCGGTTTTTACTGGATACGCAGCGGGCCACCAGAATTCTGATCATCGATCTGGACGTACATCAGGGCAACGGAACGGCGGTTATTTTTCAACAGGAGCCGCGGGTCTTCACGTTCAGTATGCACGGCCGGGATAACTACCCGTTGCGCAAGGAACGGTCGGATCTGGATGTCGAACTGGAGACCGGAATGACCGATGAAGGCTACCTGAGTCGGCTGTTTGATACCTTACCCCGACTTCTAAAAGAACAAAAGCCCGATTTTCTGTTTTATATTTCCGGCGTCGATATTCTTCAGTCCGATCGGTTGGGGAAGTTAAACGTCAGCCGGGAAGGTTGTAAACGGAGGGACGAATACGTATTTGAACAGGCGAAAAGTTACAATTTGCCGATTGTTGTCTCGATGGGTGGTGGTTATTCGCCCCGAATTGCCGACATTGTCGAAGCGCATTGCAATACGTTTCGATTGGCAGAAAAACTTTACTTTTGAATCGGGGGCTACTTTGAGTTAGTTTATTAACCTTAATGCAAGATGTAATGATGAAAGTCCAGGTGTTAACACTCGTAGTTGGATTGGGTTTAACGACCTCCGTTGTGGCGCAGCAAACCGCTTCGCCCAAAGAGGATACGCTGCGACGGCTGCGCCGAAACGAAACCCGTACCACCACGACCAAATTGTACCCGGAGCGGGATTCGATTCTGGTCATTCTCAAAAACCGGATGGCGGTTTTGAATCCGGGCACAGGAACCGCGGGAAGTTTGACGGCCTGGTTTACTCCCGAAGCCAGAATTGTGGATTCGAAGGGCAGTTCCCAAACGCCGGCTGACTATCAGTCGACCAGCGGAAAAATCAGCTACCAGAATTACCGAGTCCGAAAACTGGAAATCAACGAAAATGTGGCGGAATCGGTGGAAGTGTATGCGATCAAGCCTACTGAGACCGGCGGTACACTTAAACTCCAGTCGGCGACCAGCAAATTGCGAAAAGATCCGGATGGTCGGTGGCGAATTACGGAAATGCGGATTAGTTCGAAGTAAATCTGTTGCTCACTATTAAGGACTACAATGAGTCGTTACCGTTTTAGTATTGATTTGGGAGAAACCTTTACGGATTTCGTATTGATGGATGACGCCGGACGGCTGTCGATCAAGAAAATTCCGACCACGATTCATGATTCCACCCAGAGCCTGGCGGAAGCTATCGGTTTTTTTCTGCAGGAATGCCAGATTGAACCAGCGGTTATCGAAGCTCTGGTAGTAGGAATGAGCGTTCAGATGCCCGCCAACATGGCCATAGGCTGTGCCCGCGATCTGGAACGGCAATTAGTGGCCGCTGGCTGGACAACGCCGATTCGCCTGGTGACCAACCACGGACGGTTACTGCTGATCGAAGAGGCCTCCACGGAGGCCGAATCGATTATGTTCCCTCGCATTGGGGGACTGTTGACTGGAAGGTATTTTGGGAATCAGATCGGTCAGAAGAACCTGGTTGTCTTGCGAATTGGTGGTGCTTCGGCTTTTGTTTCCCTGCAAACCGAGCTGTCTGACACCTCAATGGACGCACTTGATCAGTCGCTGGAAAATCAGGTAAAAAGTTTTGCTTTAGGAGGGAACAGCTACATTGGAATTGACGAAAACAAAGAACCGGTTTTACTGTCCGAACACGCAACGCCTGGTCCCGGCCCGGCCTGTTTTGATCGGGGGGGCGAATACCCAACGCTGACCGATGCCGACCTGGTATTAGGGTATTTGAATAAGGATTATTTTCTGTATGGAGCGATTCCGTTAAAGGTCGAACTGGCCAAAAAAGCGATTCTGAAGTATGTGGCAACTCCTTTGAATAGTACCGTTGAAGAAGCTGCCATGCGCGTTTCCAACGGCGTGGAGGAGTCCATTGCCAATCAGATTCGAGAGTTGACCAGCGCCCATTCGGCTCCACCGGAGTCGTACAGTTTGCTGGCGTTTGGAGGAGCGGGCCCCGTTCATGCCTGCGAAATTGCCCGGCTGTTGGGCATAAAACAGGTCGTGGTTCCGGTAGGAGCCGGTGTTTCGTCGGCACTGGGTTACCTGCTGGTGTTGGCCGAAAACGATCCGGAATGGCAAATACCGACGGCCATGCAACGGGCTGGCTATTACAACCCCACGCACCGCACCGGCGATTTCCACGCTCTGAAAGGATACCGGTCGGTTTACTACGAAAAAGATTTAACGCCTTGCGGCTGCCCCATTTACGACCGGGCCGGAATTCGTTCTGAAGACACGCTGTCGGGGCCAGCCATTATCGAAGGCCCGGAGTCAACTGTGGTCATGCGCGAGAAAAGCTACGCCCGAATGGATACGTTTCGAAATTTGTGGATTTATCTGAGGTAGAATTGAGACGACCGATAATTGACGATCGACGATTGACCATTGCGATCGTCAGCGGTCGATGGGCAATCGTCGATCGTCATTAACTCCCTCTCACGAATTATACACCGAGAACGAAGCTATGCAATCGTATTTTTTGATGCGTGTGTTGGCTCGGGGGCGGGCAAATATGTGAAGCGTAGACCAGCCCCGGACAGGTACGTTAAACTGCAAATGCTGTTGATTGCCTTCCCGGGAAACCGTTAGCGGAACTTCCGAGCCCTTCGACTGGCCGAATCGACTCACCGTGCAGAGATACTCCAGCGATTGGTCATTTTGGAGCGTCAATTCCGCTCTCCCCTGAACTTTTAGCTGACCGTTGCGCGGAAAGTCCGGCCCAAATCCCAAGCGGAAGTACGGATCGTATAATTTGGGAAACCGGTCGAAATCGCTTTTGGTTAGGGGCTGATCCAGAAACTGCCATTGCGATTCAGTCGGAAAATGTTGGGCAATGAATTGTTCGGGAGGAGTTAAAAAATAAAAATCATTACTCCCTTCCCGCTCCGAACCGGTGGTGACTGCCCAGGCTAAATCCAGCAAAAACCACTCGTCCTCGATGTTGACCGCGTTCCATTCGTGATCGACCATCTGCACCGGGCGCCCGGCCTCCTTGTCCTCCGTGCGGGCATAACCGCGGATGTTAACCGCCTGAACCCCCGCCCGTTTTAACAAGTATTTGAACAACAAAGCGTAACCCGTACAAAGACCTTTCCGTTGGCGTAAAACCCGGTTGGCATATTCAAACTCGGAATAATACCGCTGGGAACTTCGGTTGGCAACGGCCTCCAGATCATACCGGATGTGCGAAACCATCCAGGCATAAATCACCCGTACTTTGTCCATATCCGTCCGGGCAGGCGCAGTCAGGTAGTCCGACAAACTGGTAATGCTGCGGGTATACGAATCCGGCGCATTTCGGGCGTAGTAATCAATCTGGCTGTAATTTTCAGCCGGAGACAAAACCGTATCCGGCTTCAATCCAACACAAAAAACCAGTACAAGTACGATGGGTAGGAATCGACGACACATATTCTTTCAGCACTTTCGTCGATAAAACTGAATTGAGCAACCGATTATTGTTTGGCCTTTAAATATTCATGGACATTCCGTTTATAGCAGAATATTATCCACAGCTTGCAAGCGGTCGGGCAGATCGGTTTCACCCAGCATTTCCCGGAGATCAATTTCAACATTTCGGCAAATGGCGGTCATTGGAACATCGTTGATGCTGTTTTCAAACGGATTTTCGCTCGTGTCGCCGATGATTTCCATCGTGTTGAACACCCACGAAATGAGGGTGTAAAATGGAATGGTCAACCAGATGTACCAATCGCCCAGTTTGGCCATTTCACCGAGCAGACCGAATGGTAAGATGAAGATAAAAAGCCAGATGAAGACGTAACTAAAAAAAGCATATTGCCGTGGAAACGGAAATGTCTTGATCCGTTCGGCGGCCCCCTGCTGGCCGTAACATTCGACGAGTAAGCGTTCCATTTCGGCATGATAATACTCGGAAATCAGGCCTTGCGCTCTTAACTCACGCAACGCATTGGATTGATTACGAATCAGATGCGTTGCCGCATTTTTTCGTTTACTGATAAAATCAACTTCGTCGGTCGATAAAAATGGCTGTATGTCTTCATCGAGTTTGTGCTGCCGAAATTCCTGAATGCGTTCAACGAGCGTATGCTCCGCGCCAACGCAGGCCTGCCAGACCGTAGCCCGTCGAAGCTGAAGCCGAAGGGCGTTTAGAAAAGCCAGTTGACGGTAAATCAGACTTTGCTGAATCGCTTTTAATTCGGATTGACTTAGCGGTTCCGGTGCATTCAAATTGGTTACATAATCGAGCGCCATAATAGCCCATGACCGACTGACATTCACCAGGCTGCCCCAGATTCGGCGTCCTTCCCAAAGCCGTTCGTAAGAAGAATTGTTTTTAAAACCGACGTAAAACGCTACCGCCGTTCCGATCAGACCGATGGGTAAAAAAGGAATCGCCAGACAATGCCATTCGGCCTTGACAAACAGTACACAAATGAGGGTTGAATAGCCCAGGAAAAACAGAACCGAACGCCAGGCGAACGGGAAGATAATGTGCAGGGGAACGCGTTTGGACGTAAACATGATGGATAGGATGATTGGTTGAGTTGGTTTATTGAGCAAAAAAAAAGACCTGCCAGTTTGATACAACTCACAGGTCAGAATGGAATAAGATACGGTTTCCGAATTTATCGGGCAAATCTCAAAACCGGGAATTGTTTTTGTAAGATGGAATAGCTACCGAATAAAACCGTACAGAATGTTAAATCGCCTAAAACCGCATTCAGGAAAAATGATTGTCCGTTGAAAAACGCCAGGCCAGCCGCGTAACAGGAAAGTAAGCCCTGCGGTGTTTGCGGGTAAAATTTACTGCCGTACCAAACCGCGAAGTTGGTTACCAGAAAGAATAAGGTCGATGACAACAACGATGCGCTCACTACCCGGCTGACAGAAATTTTCCGAAACAGGACCAATCCCAGGATCCAGATTAGCGCGAAGGCGGTATAAACGCTCATCATGCCGCCGTGGAAACCAATGAACAGATCGCTGAGCAACATGGCTGCCAGCGGAATGACTAAGCCCAATGCTTTGCGCTCGAACGTGGCTGCGCCAAAAAGGGCCAGGGCCGCAATGGGCGTGAAATTATACGGGTGCGGTAACAACCGACTGAGGGCAGTCAGAACGATGAGGGTGGCTAAAGTAGCCGTCCGAATGTGAATACGCTTCATGCCGTGAAGTTACACCGAAAATTAAAAAGTGTCAAAATCTGATGCGATTTGAACGCTGAAACGCCCACATTTGCTGCTATATTTCCGCTACCTTTCAATAAAAATCCGGTTTTGAGCACATTACTCGTTTGGTCAGTATGGAAAAATTAGTTGATGTGAACTGGCAATCGGTTTTTATACCGACGACTTCGGTTCTGGAAATGCTCGTCCGGGGAACCCTGACGTATTGGTTTGTTTATGCTTATCTGCGGATATTTCGACGGGGGCCGGGTCAACTGTCGCTCAGCGACCTGTTGCTCATTACCATGATCTCCGATGCCGCTCAAAACTCCATGGCGGGACCATACGAATCGGTTACGGAAGGACTCGTGCTGGTGGGTTCACTGGTTTTTTGGGATTATGCCATCGACTGGATGGGATACCGTTCCGTATTTCTGAAAAGAATTGTTGAACCCGCCCCGGTTTTACTCGTCAGAAATGGCGAATTGATGCGTCAGAATATGAAAAAAGAAATGATCACGGAAGATGAATTAATCAGTATTCTGCGGGAAAATGGCGTTGATGGCTACCAGAACGTTAAAACGTGCTACCTGGAGGGCAGTGGCAATATCAGCATCATCGAGAAAAATAACCGGCAGAATCGTGGATAACATGGCGTTTTCCACGATTCCGAACCGATTTACCCGCTATTTAATAGAGCTGATAAAAAACGAGAATGTCTTTTACCTTGTCGCGGACTCGTTTTAACCGCATTTTTACAGCACTGTCTTTTACCTGTAGCAGTATCGCCATTTCCCGGATGTTCATATTGTCTTCGTATTTCATTCGCAGGTACATCGACTCACTCGGTGCGATTTTTTCCAGAATCAGATCAACGAGTTGGTAACGTTCTTCGAGATTGGCGTATTCGTTGGTTTCGGCCAGCGTCTTGACGACCTCGCTATCCAGCTCCACCCAGTCGCTTCGTCGCCGGCCCAGTTTCATCCGGTCCATGCAGTAGTTGGTTGAAACCGTGTAGAGCCAGGTCGAAAAAGTGGATTTTTCTTTAAAGTTATGGAGCCCCGACAACACACGCACAAAAATGTCCTGCATAAAATCTTCGGCGTCGGTGGGATCTTTGGTAATGGTCAAACACCGGCGATACACCTTGTTTGAATAACGCTTGTAAAGCTGACCAAAATAGTCGCTTTTCTGGGTAGCAAGGTAATAACGTACCAGCTCCTCGTCGGTGTGACGAATGGTGTTCATAAGTTGATAGCTACAGAGATTGTTAACTACGTTTTGAACACAAAGAGGAGGCTGACCCTTTGAGTACTAACTGCTGAGCGATCGCTCAATGGTTCAAATCTATTGATTGGCTATACAAATGTCAAGTGGTGACCTAACTTTTATTTGATTATCCATATAAGTTCGCTTGGCAATCAGAGAGAGGTGGTATTGGATAGAATCGCGGGTTTGCGTGATTTAGAGACCATTGGCTTGTACTTTAGTCAGTAGAAGAGGAGAAGAGGGGAATGAAATATTCTTCAATAATTTATATCTATTTTTCGTTGCGCCAATCAATCAGTAACACAATGAAAAAACAACAAACCGGTTTACCTTTGCCGAAACAATAGAAAGGAGTTATATTCCTTCGCCTAAATTACAAAACAATTAAAATGGTACAGAACGACGAACTGATACGAATCATCGATTTGCTTAACACAACCTATGAAGGAGAAGAAGCCTGGCACGGGCCGTCGTTGGTTGAAGTACTGAGTGGCGTTTCGCCGGAGATGGCCGGACACCGCCTGACGCCCAATACCCACTCCATTGCGGAACTGGTGTTTCACATGACGAGCTGGCGGATTTTCTGCGTCAAAAAAATGCAGGGTGATAAGGATTTTGACATCAAAACGCCAGAAAAAAACTTCGGTTCGTTTCAGGTTATCGACGATTTTGAGTGGGAAGCGCTGCAGATGGAACTCAGTCTGAGCCAGGAAGAACTCGTCAATGAACTCGACAAACGTGATGATGATGAGTTTCTGGAAGACATTGTGCCCGGTCGGGATTATACCTATTACGACATGCTCCACGGGGTGATCAACCACGATACCTACCACTCGGGACAAATTTCGATCATCAAGAAAGGTCTTAAATTTAAAGGACTGGACGAAGATCATTCCCACGACGATTTTGGCCCGAAATACGGTGATGACTTCGATGATTATTGATTGGTTATGACCCACCGAACCCTTTTTTAGCCCTCTAAACCATTCAATCCATTGAACTATTGGCTTGTCAAATCCGAACCGGAGTCCTATTCATGGGACGATTTCGTTAAACAGGGAAAAGCCATCTGGGACGGCGTGCGGAACTACGCGGCACGAAACAACCTGGCCGCTATGCAACTGGGGGATCAGGTTTTGTTTTATCACAGTGTGGTGGGCAAGGAGGTGGTCGGGATTGCGAAAGTAAGCCACGAATCATATCCTGATCCGACCATTCCGGAAGACCCGCGCTGGGTGGTGGTGGAACTTGAACCCGTTGCGCCATTGCCAAAACCGGTTACGTTGCAGCAAATTAAAGCCGAACCCCTGTTGCAGAACATTCAATTGATCCGGCTTTCCCGCTTGTCGGTGGTTCCAGTGAGCGGCAACGAATTTGAGTGTATTTTAGCGTTAGGACATGCCCAATAACAGACTGGATTTATTAACTCCCGAAAACTGGGCTTCGTACGAATTAATTGACACCGGCGGTTTTGAGAAACTCGAACGATTTGGTTTGTTCATTCTCAGCCGCCCGGAGCCACAGGCCATCTGGCCGCGATCGTTGTCGGAGGAAGAATGGCAGCGGTTGCCGAATGCGGTTTTTAAGCGCGATAAAGGCTCTCAGGAAAAAGGCGAGTGGGTGCTTCGCCCCCAGATGGATGAAAAATGGTTCATTCCCTTTCAGCAGCAGGGATTGAATTTAACCTTCAAACTGTCGCTCTCGTCGTTTAAACACGTCGGTATATTTCCGGAACAGGCCGTCAACTGGCCCTATATTCATCAGAAAGTTGCGGGCTTACCGGTTTCCAATCCGCGCGTTCTGAATCTGTTTGCCTATACGGGAGCGGCCTCGCTGGCGGCCCGGCAGGCCGGAGCGGAAGTAACGCACGTCGATGCGGTTCGGCAGGTGATCACCTGGTCGCGGGAAAATATGGAAGCCAGCCGGCTCGACAACATTCGGTGGGTGGTGGAAGATGCCCTCAAATTTGCCCGGCGCGAAGTACGTCGCGGGAACACCTACCACGGTTTGATTCTGGATCCGCCCGCCTATGGCCGTGGCCCCGAAGGCGAAAAATGGCTTTTAGAAGAAAATCTTAACGATTTGCTGGCGGTTTGTTCGGAATTACTGGACAAGGAACATTATTTCCTGATCATCAACCTGTATTCGCTGGGCTTCTCCGCGCTGATTCTCGAAAACCTCATGCGCGCACATTTTGGCGAACGTCCGAAGGCCGAGTTTGGTGAACTTTACCTGAACGATCGTTTCGATAAGCGGTTGCCATTGGGCGTTTTTTATCGGTTTTCTTCCATCTAAAAGGCCTATATTTGCAGCCGAAAACATGCCAAACGGTTGTGCGCATCCCGCTTTCGTTCGGAAGTGGGAAGAAGGACGGTTTTCGAAAAAGAGAATGGGCAAGCTGAGTAGCCTCTGGTATCTGGTAAGTATCTGTTTTTTAATGGCCTGTTCCGAGGATGACCAGCGGCAGACCCGGATTCCGGCTGTGCCGGAAAATTCGGCGAATACCCGCAATCAGGCCGCTTTGGAAGCTCTGACGCGTGCCATCAACCAAAATCGCCCCGCATCGGCCTATGCCAAACGGGCTGCGGTTTACATGGATTTGGGCAAAACCAACGAAGCGCTGTCCGACATCAACGACGCGCTTGAAAAAGAAAACAACGAAGGGCGTTATCACCTCATTAAAGCCCAGATTCTGCGCAAACACCAGCAATATGACGAAGGACTGGAAAGTGCACTCCGGGCCGAAGGCCTGGGCGTGAATACGCCGGAACTCTACATCGTAGCGGGTGATCTGCTGCAACGTGAAAAACAGTTGGATCGGGCCCGGTTTTACCTGGTGAAAGCCCTGCAAATGGCCCCTTATGAAGGCGAGGCATTCTACCTGAACGGTCTGGTAGCGGCCAAATCGGGCGATACCACCCGGGCCATTACCTACTACAAACGGGCGCTGGTTTTAAAACCGCGTTTTCTGGAACCTTACGTGCAATTGTCCATTATTCATTCGGCTCGGGGAGATTACGCGTCGGCTATTGCTTACAACAAGCGGGGAGCCGGTTATTTCCCGAATGATCCGGGTTTATTGTACGCACTGGGTCATATTTACCAGCAGACTTCGGTTTCCGACAGTGCCTATTTCTATTACCAGAAAGCGCTGCAAATGGATCCTGCGATGGTGCAGGCGCAGTTTCAATCCGGTCTGGTCATGATGAAAGTGCGGAATATGGCCCAGGCACTCCATCATTTCGATCAGGTTGTGAAACTGGCACCCGCGTTCCCCCGTGTGCACTACTACATGGCCATGTGTTATGAACAATTCCGTGAGTGGGAACAAGCAGGGCGGTTTTACACGTTAGCCATGCAGGAGAATGCCGCTGATCAGCAAGCCTATTATGGGTACTGGCGGGTTCAAAAACGAAAAGTGTATGGTGAGGGTGCCGATTTGCCTTACGAAGAACGTCCGTTTCAACCCAGCCGCCCCGGCCAGATCCTGGACACAACGCGGGTGCGCGTGATGATGATCCAGCCCCGATCCCGTTTTGGTCGGGATTCGACGAGAAATTAACCCCCGGTTTTTGCTTTCAGCCTTCTTTTTTGGAAAATTGCCGTTTGAATACCAATGATTAAACCTTATAACAATGAGTGACCAAATTCGCATTACGCTGCCCGATGGCAGTGTCCGGGAGTATCCCAACGGAGTAACCAGTCTGGAAATAGCCATGAGCATCAGCGAAGGGCTGGCACGTAACGTACTGGCAGCCAAGGTAAATGGCACGGTACAGGATGCAACGCGCCCCATCACAACGGATTCGGCGGTTACTTTGTTGACATGGAACGATACGGAAGGAAAGGCGACTTTTTGGCATTCATCTGCCCACTTGCTGGCCGAAGCACTGGAAGAACTGTATCCGGGCATTCAATTCGGGATCGGTCCGCCGATTGAAAAAGGGTTTTATTACGATGTCGACTTGAACGGCCAGCATTTTTCGCAGGAAGATTTCAAGAAAGTGGAAGATAAAATGCTGGAACTGGCACGGCAGAAACAGGAATTCGTTCGTCAGCCCATTAGCAAAGCCGAAGCCATTGCCTATTTTGAGAAAAAAGGCGATCCGTATAAACTCGACCTGCTCGACCGACTCGACGACGGGACCATTACGTTTTATTCGCAGGGTAACTTTACCGATTTGTGTCGTGGCCCGCACATTCCGCATACCGGTTTTATCAAGGCTGCCAAAATCATGAATGTGGCCGGAGCTTATTGGCGGGGTGACGAGAAAAACAAGATGCTGACCCGCGTCTATGCCGTAACGTTTCCGAAACAGAAGGAGCTGGACGATTATCTGTTTCTGCTGGAAGAAGCCAAAAAACGCGACCACCGTAAGTTGGGCAAAGAACTGGAGCTGTTTGCTTTCTCCGAAAAAGTAGGTGCCGGTTTGCCCTTGTGGTTACCGAAAGGAACCATGCTGCGCGAACGCCTGGAGAATTTTTTGCGGAAAGCCCAGGTTCGGGCGGGCTATCAGCAGGTGGTGACGCCCCACATCGGTTCGAAACAATTGTACGTAACCTCGGGTCACTGGGAAAAATACGGCGAAGATTCGTTCAAACCCATTCTGACACCGGAACCGGGTGAAGAGTTTCTGCTGAAACCGATGAACTGCCCGCACCACTGCGAGATTTACAAAACCAAGCCGCGTTCGTACCGGGATCTGCCGCTGCGTCTGGCGGAATTTGGTACGGTTTATCGCTACGAGCAAAGCGGTGAGTTGCACGGGTTAACCCGTGTGCGCGGTTTTACGCAGGACGATGCGCACATTTTCTGCCGCCCGGATCAGGTCAAGGAAGAGTTCATCAAAGTGATCGATTTGGTGCTTTATGTATTTAAATCGCTTGGTTTTGAGGATTATAGCGCCCAGATTTCCCTGCGCGACCCGGCAAACAAACAGAAGTACATTGGTTCGGATGAGCTGTGGGAAAAAGCGGAATCGGCCATCATCGAGGCTTCTGCCGAACGCGGATTGAGAACCGTAACGGAACTGGGTGAAGCGGCTTTCTACGGCCCGAAACTCGATTTCATGGTGCGGGACGCCCTGGGACGGAAATGGCAATTAGGAACCATTCAGGTGGATTACAATTTGCCCAACCGGTTTGAGCTGGAATACACCGGTTCCGACAATCAGAAATACCGCCCGGTCATGATTCACCGGGCGCCGTTTGGCTCGATGGAGCGGTTTATTGCAATCCTGATCGAGAACTCGGGCGGTAATTTTCCGCTCTGGCTGTCGCCCGATCAAATTGCGGTTTTGCCCATATCGGAGAAGTATGAAGACTATGCCAACGAAGTTTTTCTGACGTTACAGGAAAACGACATTCGGGGGTACAACGATTTGCGCGACGAGAAAATTGGCCGCAAGATTCGCGACTCTGAAATAAACAAAGTACCTTTCATGCTGATTTTAGGCGAAAAAGAGCAGGCTGAGGGGCGTGTTTCGGTGCGTAAAAAAGGCGTTGGCGACCTGGGATCGATGACCATTGCAGAATTCATCGGGTTTTTCCAGAACGAAATTAAACCGGCAGCTCAACCTGCGGTTTTGTAAAGAACAATGAATAATGATTTTGGAGCCCGTTTTTCATTATTCATTGTTCTTTGTTCATTTGATTTTTCATTGTTCATTTACAAAAATATTGCGCCGGATACGTAAAATGCTTATTTTACCGGAAACTTTATACATTTTGTTACGTTATAGGCACGTAACTAACCGCAACAGCGGGCCCATTTTTCAACTCTAAATAGTTTCTATGGCATTACAGCGCAGACCCATGCGCCCCCCGCGTGTGGTCGAAGAACCTTATCGGATCAACGGCCGTATTTTAGCCCGCACGGTTCGGGTAGTTGGTGAAAACGTCGAGCAAGGCGTTTACGATATTCAGCAGGCCCAGGCACTGGCCCAGGCCCAGAATCTGGATCTCGTCGAAATTTCTCCCAATGCCGTACCACCCGTTTGCCGGATTGTTGATTACTCGAAGTTCAAATACGAACAGAAGAAGAAACAGAAGGAAATTAAGGCGAAGGCTCAGAAAGTCGTTATCAAGGAAATCCGGTTCGGCCCCAACACCGACGACCACGATTTTGAATTCAAACTCAAACACGCCATCAACTTCCTGAAAGAAGGTTCGAAGGTTAAGGCTTACGTTCAGTTCGTAGGTCGTTCCATCGTCTTCAAAGAACGGGGTGTCGAACTGCTTCAGCGGTTTGCCAAAGGGCTGGAAGAAATCGGCCGGGTAGAGGCCGAGCCCAAACTGGAAGGCAAGCGGATGAGTATGTTCCTGGCCCCCAAGGTGGTTCAGGTGAAGAAATAAAAAAAAGGAAAAAGGGAGTAAGGGAAAAATGAAGGATGGGAGTCTGTACTCTTTTCCCATTCTTCCCTTACTCCCTTTTCCTTTTCTCCTGATTTTCTTCTATCTTTGCGGCCTGTTTCACAATCAGCAACATTTCTGTTTAACGCAATGCCAAAAGTAAAAACCAATTCGGGAGCCAAAAAGCGTTTTTCGCTGACCGGTACCGGCAAAATCAAACGGAAGCATGCCTTCCACAGCCATATCCTGACTAAAAAGTCGACCAAGCGGAAGCGGAACCTCGTTCACGACACGCTGGTGTTCAAAGGAGATGAGCGTCGGATCAAGGTAATGCTCGCCCTGGTCTAACCACCCGGGATTTCGCGGATGATCCGCGCGGTTTCATGTTCAACCCGATGCCAGGCTCTTTAAGTGCAATGAACAATGAACAATGAAAAATCAACAGTGGCCTTCATTGTTAATTATTCATTAGTCATTCCCTTCCTGCCGCCTGTTGTCAAAAACAAACAACATTAACAATGCCACGTTCAGTGAACCACGTTGCCTCGAGGGCACGTCGCAAGAAAGTAATGAAGTTGGCCAAAGGGTACTTTGGTCGTCGTAAGAATGTTTGGACGGTAGCGAAAAACGCGGTTGAAAAAGGCCTCGTTTATGCGTTCCGCGACCGTCGCCAGAAAAAACGCGATTTCCGCGCGCTCTGGATTCAGCGGATCAACGCCGGTGCGCGTCTGCACGGTGTTTCGTATTCAGCCCTGATGGGCAAAATTCATACTTCGGGTATTGAATTAAACAGAAAGGTTCTGGCTGACCTGGCCATGAATCATCCGGAGGCTTTTAAAGCCGTTGTTGAAACTGTGAAATAAGTAACTGGCAGGCAGTCCTCACCGACTGCCTGTTTTTTTTATGTCGTACTTACAACGAGCGTTTTCAGCCCCGCCCAATTGCCATCGGATTTCCTACCCAGCAAATAAAGATCGGCTTCGTCTGCGCCGATTCGGAAAAGCTGACGATCGCTGATCACTTGTTCTACCCGGTTTTTTAATTCCGTAAAGCGGGCGGTACGGTTTTTTTCTTCCTCTTCATACCAATCCTCATTCGTCATAACCGGTTCCCAAAAAACCGCTTCCGGTATTTCTTCGACGTATGTTTCCGGAGTTATCAGTAACAAATCTCTGATCTGTCCAATCGTCAACGGCGGTTGGAAATCGATCGTAAATTCCACATAGGTAACGGGTTCGTCGGATTCGCTGGGATAAAATAAATCCGTCAATAAATCAGCTATGGGTTGTTCCGGGGCAGATTCTTTGGGCGACATGTGTTACAAACCGTAAATAGTTGCGTCTTAATAGAACTGATTCGATACGGAGTAGTTATTTACAAATAAACCGTAAGAAACGAATACAATCCCGTAATTGCAGCGATTTTTTAACCAATCAAAACCACGTACTGTCATGATGGAAACCCTTATGAACCTGATTCGCCAGCAATCCGGCGAGGCAGTTATCAACAACCCGGCTATCCCAAATCATCAAAATGAAGATGCACTACAAGCCATTTCGAGCGGCATTCTCGGTGGTTTACAGCAACAGGCCCAGGGCGGCAACCTGACCGATCTGTTGAGTATGGTTACCGGTCAGGGCAACACCAATGTCCATCAAAGTCCGGTGACACAGGGTGTTCAACAGAATGTCCAGCAAAATTTGATGGAACGACTTGGCATTTCGCCCCAGGTGGCGATGTCGATTGCGACGATGGTTGTTCCGATGGTGTTAAGTAAACTGATGAATAAATCACAGGATCCCAATGATTCCAGCGTCGATGGAAACCAGATTCTGGGCGCGGCAACCGGCAATCAGGGTGTCGACTGGATGGGAATGGCGAGCTCCGCAATGGCGGACGGCAAACTGGATATGAACGACCTGATGCGGGCTGCGGGCGGTTTTATGGGTGGCGGCAACAACACCCAGCAGAAGCAATCGAATACCGGCGGGTTAGGCGGATTACTCGGTGGGCTGTTTGGAAACTAACTGGAAGGCGGGTTGAAAAATCCGCCTTTTTCTTTTCAATTCGGTTGGGGCCGGTGCAACTATGACACGAAACAACAGCAGCGGAAACGTGGTTAGCAAATTGTCATATAAATGCAAAACCGCCCGATTGAAAAAAGCCATTCAGTCAGCTTTAGCTGTCAATCTGTCACATTCCCGGGCATTTTACCCGGCTGGCATAGGTCTTGTTCAATAGGCAATTGTAGTTTGTCAAACGACTAAAAGCAAGACATTCATAAAGTATCATGGGAAAGATTATAGGAATTGACTTAGGAACAACCAACTCGTGTGTGGCAGTTATGGAAGGTAACGAGCCGGTGGTCATCGCCAATAGTGAAGGCCGGCGGACCACACCATCGGTTGTGGCCTTTATGGATAATGGCAATGGCGAACGGAAGGTCGGTGATCCGGCCAAGCGTCAGGCCATCACTAACCCCAAGAACACGATTTCATCGATCAAGCGGTTCATGGGAAAACGGTTCAACGAAGTTCAGAATGAAATTAAAACGATTGCTTACTCCGTTGAACGTGGCCCCAATGACACGCCACGTGTTCGGATTGGTGACCGGCAATATACTCCTCAGGAAATTTCGGCCCTGATTCTGCAAAAAATGAAGCAGACTGCCGAAGATTATCTGGGGCAATCCGTTACGGAAGCCGTCATTACGGTTCCGGCTTATTTTAATGATGCCGAACGTCAGGCCACGAAAGAAGCAGGCCAGATTGCCGGTCTGGACGTGAAGCGGATCATCAACGAACCGACCGCGGCTGCCCTGGCCTACGGGTTGGATAAGAAGCACCACGATATGAAAATCGCCGTGTTCGACCTGGGGGGCGGTACGTTCGATATTTCCATTCTGGAATTGGGCGACGGTGTTTTCGAAGTAAAATCAACCGATGGTGATACGCACCTGGGTGGTGACGATTTTGATCAGGTTATCATCGACTGGTTGGCTCAGGAATTCAAAAATGACGAAAATATCGACCTGCGTCAGGACCCGATGGCGTTGCAACGGTTGAAAGAAGCCGCTGAAAAAGCGAAAGTAGAACTTTCCAGCTCCAGCTCGACGGAAATCAACCTGCCATACATCATGCCGGTGAACGGTATTCCGAAGCACCTGGTTCGGACCTTGAGCCGCGCGAAATTTGAGCAATTAGCTGATAGTCTGATTCAACGCAGCCTGGAACCTTGCCGCCGGGCGTTGAAAAACTCCGGTTATTCGGCGAGCCAGATCGACGAAGTGATTTTGGTAGGTGGATCGACCCGGATTCCGAAAGTACAGGATGAGGTTGAAAAACTGTTCGGACGTAAACCGTCGAAAAGCGTGAACCCGGATGAAGCGGTTGCCGTAGGTGCTGCCATTCAGGGTGGTGTGTTGACGGGAGAGGTGAAAGATGTGCTTCTGCTGGACGTTATTCCGCTGTCGCTGGGTATCGAAACGATGGGCGGTGTTTTGACTCGCCTGATCGACGCCAACACGACGATTCCGACCAAAAAATCGGAAACGTTCTCGACGGCATCCGACAGCCAGCCGAGTGTGGAAATTCACATTTTGCAGGGTGAACGGCCACTGGCGAACCAAAACCGCTCCCTCGGACGGTTCCACCTCGACGGTATTCCGCCCGCTCCACGTGGTATCCCGCAGATTGAAGTAACGTTCGATATCGACGCCAACGGTATTTTGCACGTAACGGCCCGCGACAAAGGAACGGGTAAAGAACAAAAAATCCGGATTGAAGCGTCGAGCGGGTTGAGCGATGAAGAAATCACCCGGATGCGCGAGGAAGCCAAGGCGAACGAAGCCGCCGATAAAGCCGAACGGGAAACGATTGAGAAAATCAACCAGGCCGACTCGCTGATTTTCCAAACCGAGAAACAGTTGAAAGAATACGGTGATAAATTGTCGGAAGGCAACAAAACCGCCATCGAAGGTGCGCTGGGCGAGTTGCGTTCGGCCCACAGCAGCCGGGATGCCGTTGCCATTGAAGCGGGTGTGGAAAAACTGAATGCCGCCTGGGCCACTGCTTCGCAGGAGCTTTACAATGCGACCGGTGGAGCGCAGGGGCCTAATCCAGCCGACGGTTTTGCCGGTGATGGCAGTTCAGCCAATGGCCAGAACGGTCAGTCGGCCGGACAGCAGGACAACGTTTCGGATGTGCCTTTTGAAGAAGTGAAATAACCGAAATGCGTATATGATTGAGCCAGCATGTTTGCGAACATGCTGGCTTTTTTTATGTAAGAAACGGGTATAACCTTCTGACTTCCCAAAACCGCTGATTAATTTCGATCAGCTTTTCGACATTCGATTTTAGTCGGCGGCTTTCCGCCAGTAGGCACTGGCAATGAAACCGCCGAAAAAAGAAGCAAGTTGTTGAGGGTCAGATCGTAGTAAGTTATTCATCAATGCAAGCCAGTTGGGTAACCGATTGGCGCTGATCTGGCTGAAAATTCGAAAAAACCGGTATTGACACCACATGAGCGCGCGCTGCCAGTCGGTTACTGGCTTTGAAAAATCAGTACAAAGCCATAATCCATTGTGATTCAGTGTTTTAATGAGTACAGGGATCAGATGGTTTTGTAAATGATCCTCCGTAAATAAATCCAGAATGAAAGGTGTCAAAACCGCATCGACCCGATCATCGGATGCAATAGCAGTTTCGGTGCCGACCCGGAAATCGACCCGCTTGTCGTTAGCCACTTTTTCCCGAGCCAGCGATACCATGACTGGCGAGGCATCAATGTAAATCACTTTGTGCGGGGAGCAAATAGCCAGAACGCGCGTCAACAACCACCCCGAACCACCACCAAAGATCAGAATAACCGCATTCTGGGGAATTTGATCGAGCCAGTGCGACTGCGCTTTCCGCAATGCATTACCAAATACCAGCCGGGAGAGCGGATCATAAATTGGCGCGATCAAATCAAAACCGCTGCTGGCCGACGGCTTAGCCATGAAACAAGTTGCCTCTAGTTATGGAATCGCTTTCACTGCTGAAAATCCTTTCGAACATACAAATTAATCGATCCATGCCGGGAATGCAACGAGTAAAATTGGGGCAAAGCTGGAAAAATCGTTTGCAGATGAGTTTGGTAGTCGGCGTACTGATTATCTTCCACAATAAACCGGGGACGGTTCTGCTCTAAATCCTTTTTATACCGCGCAATAAAATACGGTTGCAGTTCGGATGGGTTGATTTGCCGCGATGCAAAAACATCGCGGGTACCGGGTAACAAGGAGGTATAACAATGCAAACGGGCCAGATTTCCGTGCCCCCAAATACTCATTCGGTCCAATGGACTTGCCAGCGATTGAATCGTTGCAACCAATGGCTCCGGTTGATACGTAAAACCGTATAAATAGTCGATTCCCAGATTTTTTTTGGTGAATGAACTTACAGTAAGTAGGAAAAAAACTGTATATAAAGCCCCTGAATAATACCGGAAACGGCTGGGATAGAGGTGTTGAAATTCGCCCGAAACGACGCCCAATATCCAGAAGATGGGATAAAATAAAAAGATGAGATAATGATTGAAAAACTGATTTGGCTTAATGATCGAAAACCAACAAACGATCAGAAGCAGCGTACAATAAATTAACCGGTTTTTGTGCGCAAAAGATTTTCGTGTAAATAAATAAACCGATAGGCTTCCAATAATGGCAGTAATAAATACAAAAAAAGGTGTTGTTTCGGGGGAATCAATAATTAGATCCGGTACTAAACTCCACTTTAAATCGGTCAGTGATCCGCTATATTCCAGGTTAAATAATAAATAGGAATGATAGAATTCGTCGATCAGTGAATTACTGAATAAATAGGTAAATAAAATGATTGATGGAATTAATCCGCAGGAAATGAGCCCGATTACTTTTCGGATAGTAAGCTGTTTCCGGATTTCTACAAAAAGAAAAACTACCAGTAATCCGGCCAGCAAAACGCCCTGCAACTTTGCGTATGGCATCAAACCCGCGATGAAACAGAGCCAATACGCATAGCTGAGCCGTCGACCGGATAAAATTGCCGAAAAGCACAGAAATTCGAGCGATAGCAAAAGATGGGGCAAAAGTTCTGAACTATAACCAACAAAATCAAACGTCGTTAGAATGGCATTAAATAATCCGTAACCCAACGATATACAAAGCGCCAGCGACTGGTTATACAGGAATTTAACCGCAAAGTAGAGACAGACAAGGCTGGGAATGGTGCAGAAAAGTATACCAATCAACCGGATGGATACGTAATTTATTCCACCAAATAACCAGTAGGATAAGGATAATAAATACGAATGAAGCGGACCAACTGTTAAACAATCAAATGATTTCCAGATAGTTGGATTGTCGAGCATGACACCCGCTCCGACAATGTAAACACTTTCATCAATGTTTTGCTCCGGAAGCAATGTATTCGGAAGTCGAAAAAAAAGAATGAGGATTGAGACAAAAAAGAGAATTAAAAACGGATTCCGAAAACGGATTTTCTTTTTTAAAAGAAGGATCACCAGACAGACTACTAAAATAATTTTAAGGACTAAAAATATTTTTTGGTGAATGTGCGCGGTTTTAAACAAATGAATGAGGGCATTTTGTAGAGATCCGGGGTAACTTATGAAAAGAGGATTTACAAAGACAGGTAAATAAAGTTCCATAAATGGCAAAATGGTAACATCTGAAATGCAAAATACTTGATATTTCATTTATTGCCAAAATGATCTATTGACTGGCGCATTGCAGAAGATAATTGGATGGAAATAGTAAAAAGATGACTTTTTTTCATATCTCACGTCTAAGGAAAAACATAGATCGGATGACTGATGAATGTATTTCTACACGCTGGTTTTTACTTCCTTCTGACCATTTCAGCGACTATTCAGGGGCTGGCCCAAACAAAACCGCTCCCGCAACCGACGGGGAATCACCCCGCCAGTCTGGCCATTCGAGTGGGATTGACTCAGTTATACGGTGATTTGAAAGATCCGGTATCCCAGTTTTATGGTGGTGCATCGTTGAGTATTCCAATCACCAAAACCATTGCCGTGGAATTGCCCGTCGATGGGGGAGAGCTACAGGCTCAACAGGAGGATTTTTACCATTCCATTGCGAAAACCCGCTTTATTCAGGTCGCAGCCGTTGGGTCGGTCAATGTACTTGAAGGGTTTAGAGAACTGAATAAAGTGTACGAATTGAGACCTTACGCCGGTGCCGGACTGATCTTTTTCAGGGCCGAAGCCTTCGATTTTAAAACCGGCAAGCTACAACGATTGACGAATAACGCGGGCAGTCACCGATCGCGAGACGGTATCGAAGCCCGGGGCAAAGCGGGGGTGAAGCGAACCCATGAGCTGGTATATGTGATGGGCCTTCGCGGGTCAACGGCGCTGTCACGGCGGATGAGCATCTTCTGCGACGTGCGGTTGAATATCGTTCGAACCGATAAATTAGACGCAACGCTGGATAATAACAACAACGTGTCCGTGCCTGGCGGACCGGTTTTTACCGAAGGAAATCATTACGATAGCAACACCAAGGACAAATGGGGGTACCTTTGCGTCGGGCTGAATCTTTATTTTGGCGAGCGGTTCAAAACGAACTGAATTATTTCCCGGCCAGAAAATCCGCATACGTCGCGCACTCCCGGATCATTTCCTGGTGGAATTGCGTCTGATTATACTGTTTACCTAGTTTCGCCAGGTACATACTGTATTTTTCGCGCCGTAGGTTTTTCATTTCGGCATCGAACGGTTCCTGATCGACGGAATAATTGCGTTTCGCATATTCAATTTCCTGACGGGTCCGGAATGCATTTTGTTCACATCGGGCGGCCATGAAACAGGCTTTGGCCGCAATTTCCGGATTTTTGGCGGCAGCAATGGCTTTCTCGAAAAAAGCTTTCGCCGATCGATTGGTGTAATAATCCAGCTCGTTTACCTGGTCCATCGCCAGATTTTTTTGCGGATTCTGAACCTGACGATAGGTGAACTGACTTAAAATCGGCTCGGCACCACTCCAGCGCGCCCGAACCAAAAGCCACGAATTACCAAACCAACTCAAGTTATAAGCTCCGCAACCCAATTGATAATAGAGACCAGCTGCCTCATCCCCCGTTGCGGTGCTGGCCTGATTTTCCATTGCCGCCATCTTTTCAAGAAACGAGACGGGCGTATATGAATTGGATCGGCTGGTTCCGTGCTGTTCGCCCAGCAAGTTGAGGGCAAAGGGATCTTCGTCGAAATAGGTCGTGAACGGTTCGGTCTCCCAGACTTTCGGACTGACCCGGGCATAGGCTTTGGCAGCTTCGCCGTAGTGGTTTTCGGATAAAAGCCGTCTGCCGAGCAAAATATGCAGGGCGTCATTGGTAAAACCGCTTAGTTTCAACAAGCGCCTGTCAAAATCAGTTGGGTTGGCATTTTCAGCGTAGCGGACGACTTTCTGAATCGTTGCGGCTGATGTGGTATCCTCAATGTCGTATAAATCCGAATGGCTGTCGAAATAAATCTCATTCTTGTTGAGCTGCGAAGACGTCAGGGCGGTGAGCAAAAAACCTTTCGCCGTTGCCAGGTCATCGGCTGCGTTTTGCTTCGAACCCGAACAACTGGTGAGCCAGCCGCCGGATTTTTTTTCGGCGGTTTTTCCGTAACCGTATTTAATCGCCAACTGTTTGCAGGATACCACAAACGCATTGGTCATGTAAAAATTCATTGAATTGCCGAACTGTTCCAGGTATCCAATAAGCTGATTTTCAAATTCCGGGGTAATGGTTTCGGTCTGGGCAGTTATCAATAACATTTGCTGCAGTGCAATCTGTTTTTTCAATACGGGATTGGCTGAGGTTTCCTGAGCAGCCCGGTCCAGATGCGTTTTGGCATCTGCGTACGACTCAACCAGATAGTCCAGATAGGCGGTGGCCGTCAGCCAGAACGCCGGATCTCCCAACGATTTATTTCCGGCGGACTCCAGCGCGAACGATCTCAACTGCTGAAAATAATCCGGCGCTTCCTGTTTCCGGGCAACAAACTGAGTCGAATCCTGGCGGGTTTCGTCGTCGTAGCCGTAAATGGGTGAGGTGCTTTGGAAGAAAAAATATTCGTTTCGGTTGATTTCCCGCGCCATGACCAGTTCGATCAGCGGATTTTCGGGATTGAGTCGCACCATTTCCTTTAAAAACGGCAGCGCATCCTGCCTGGGCTGAACCGCACAAAGGGCATAAACCGCTGCTTTCTCATGATCAGTGGAGCAATAGTCCAACGCTTTTTCGCGAAACCGAATGCCGTGAATCCGTAAACTGGCTTCGGCTTCGCGTCGGCGCGAAGGACAGCGATCGAAGACCTGCGCAAATTCGTAGATGGCTTTGGCCGTATCGCCCAGTGCCAAAGTAGCCCCTGCATGGCGGCAATACGCCCAGTCGCTCAGAAACGTTTTTCGGGTTAGCGAACCAACCAGCTTTTCATAAAGCGACTGGCAATCGTGGTATTTCTTCGCCATTGCCGCCAGTTTAACGGCCTGAAAGGCATATCGTTCTTTTAGAAATACATCCGATGTTGCGGCAAAACCGGTTTTGGCCCCGGCCAACAGCGTTCTCAACACCGCCGTAGAAGTATCCAGTTTAGCCGAGTCAACTTCCCAGGAATTGACCGGTTGGGGAGTGGCGTCTTCCACCCGCCAGGCAAAATTCAGATAATCCAGTGCCGCCGGACTGGACGCGGACGCCCAGCGAACAAGTCCGTTGGTTGTCTTATCCGCGTGGTTATAAAGTGCTGCCGCGATCTCACTTTCGGGCACTTTTTCGCGGCTGTACGTTTTCCAGGCCAGCGTATTTTCGTCCGTTTCTACCGAATCTTCGTCGGTAACATCGTTGTCATCATACCGATACAGTTGCGGGGTAAAGTGGTAAACCTGATCGCGCCCGGCCGACCGGCTGCTTTCGGGCATGAAAAAACTCATGAACTCATTGAGGTCGTAAGTGCCTGGCCCACACGCAAAACCGATCAATATAGCCAGCGATAAAAAAAATCTACGGAGACGACCGGAAGAGAGATTGGAGAAACGCATCGGAATAGGCAGAAATGACGGTAGAATCGAGATGATAGAGGGCAAATGTAAGTTTTTGATTTTGAATTTTCGCTAGCACAAGCTGCTTCCCGAGCGCCAGATCGTCGGGTTTGGAGCGTTCCGCTCGGAAAACATCGCCCTGACGGATGGAGAAGCCGAGGGCATTCGTGTCGCGCTGCGCCACAAACCGGTTTTCGGGTTGCGGTTTTAAAAACGAATGCCTTGAAAGGGTTTGCTGATCCATCGAATTCAGTAAAGTCAAAAACCGGTTGTTGCGGTAGACGACCGTCCAGCGGAACAACGGGAACACCACGTCCAGTGGCAGCGGATATTTTTCCATAAAATCAATGTATCGATTGGCCACCTCCAGATCGTAAATGGAGTTTCTGGTTTCCGGACGTTTCCAATCCGCCATATTGTAAAACATGAGCATACCGCGCTCGACGGGCGGAATACCCGTTTGTTCCGAATACTTGATTTGATGGAGCCGAATCGTGGCCGAAACCGTCCCGGTATACCGGTTTTTGATTTCCCGAAGCAGTTGGAAATACCGGTCGCGGGTGGTGGCAGTCCAGTCGCAATCGAGTTGGATTTCCTGCGGATCGATGCCGTTTTGGTGACTGATTTGAGAAATTTTCCGAAACAATCTAGCCGCCAACTCCGGAATGTCCGGAATTTTACAACGAAGCATGGTTTGATTCGTAATAAAAACAACAGGTATCACCGAAAAACCTACGGGCTTCCGGATAAACCGGATAACCGCTCTGGGCGCGGGCGATTGGGCTTGCGGGTCCCAGTCCAGATCGAAAAACCGGATGTACAATTTTCGGGTTTTCAGCTGGTTCAGAAGCAGCATTTCAGCAGGAGCGGGGTTAAAGGTAGTTTGCCAGTAATAAAATGCCGGCGTAATTTGTTTACGAGCGGGATTCTGACACGTCGCAAAACAGGCTAAAAATAAACTTGAAGCGATTCGTAACCATTGGCTTGTGATTCGTTTCCAACCGTTTGATTTCATGTTGGCAAGAAAATTTGGAAGTAATGTTACGCTGAAACAAGGTATTTTTCTTAAAGGTACCAAGGCGTTTTTTCAAAGATGTCTTCGTTCCTGAAAAGCTGGATAAAACCGGAATGCAGCCGGGGCGTCAGTCTTGCCAACCGCCGGTATTCCCGGGACAAGCCGTACGTTTATTCGGGCCGCTTCTGGTTTGGACTACCGATCTCAAAAATTTGATAAACTTTTCATACCTATTAACCCGATCTGATTGCAACGTAAATATGAGTCAGTTTTAGGTCAGGATACCGGTTTACGAATGTCCAGAAGCGTAAACGGAAGGCCGTGCAGTGAAAAGATCGCCTGGCATGAATTGTGTCCCGCCGTTAAAGGCCAATCATTCGGCTTTATTAGTACATTCGCGGAACCAAATCGACACGGGTATCTTCAAGTTAGTTTATGTTAGATCAATACAAACAGCAGCATCCTTACCTGGTGGCGCTGGATTCCATTATTTTCGGTTTTGATGGGGAAAGCCTGAAAGTGTTGTTGGTAAAACGGGGCGTTGAAGAAAAAACCTGGTCGCTGATGGGCGGCTGGTTACAATCCGAAGAAAGTCTCGAGCAGGCAGCCAGTCGCATATTATATGATCTGACGGGATTGACCAACGTATATCTGGAGCAGTTGCACGCATTTGGTAATCCTGATCGGGACCCGATCATCAGGACGGTTTCTATTGCGTACTTCTCGCTCGTTAAGATTGCCGATTACGAGTCGAAAATCTCGGGGGCCTTCCAGGCAAAGTGGTTTTCGATCTATGATTTGCCTCCGTTACTTTTTGATCACGGCGATATGGTGGATCTGGCCATCAAGCGGCTGCGCTACAAAGCCGCCCAGCATCCGATCGGCTTTGAACTTCTGAATGATAAATTTACCATTCCGCAACTGAAGAAGCTCTACGACGCCATTTATAACACCGAATTCGACAAACGTAACTTCAGTCGGAAGATTCTATCCACCAACCTGTTGATCAAACTGGCGGAAAAACAAAAGGGGTTCTCGAAACGGGGTGCCTTCTACTACAAGATCGATACCGAAAAATACCACCTGGTGGCTGACTCCTTTTTGAATTTTATCCCCAATTAATTGCGGTTTTTTCAGACTGATTTCCCGGTATAATGCTATTATTTTTTAGCATAAGAAAAATTTTTGAAATTTTTTTTAGTTGTCTTATTGACAATTAAAAAATAAGCGTCAAATTTACAATTATTAAAAAGTGTCAGAATGACACAAGTTTTTAGGGCCTGTTTTGATGGTTCAGATGCGTTGAGCTTACCGGCGATTCCATACACTGGAAAATCGGTCAGCCGATGGGCTGAAAATTTCCTGACAAGCCACTGAATTCACCATCGCACAACCAACTTACAACCTATGTCAACCATTGCATTGGGCGAAAAAACGTACTTCAAAGGAATTGAGTCGATCGCTTACGAAGGCCCCAAATCAAAAAATCCGCTGGCATTCAAATGGTATAACCCCGATCAAGTCGTCGGTGGAAGATCCTTGCAGGAACAGCTTCGCTTTGCGGTCAGCTATTGGCACACCTTCACCGGAGCCGGGGGAGATCCGTTCGGACCGGGAACCCGCGTTTTTGCCTGGGATCAGCACGCCGATGCCAACGTGAGGGCAAAAATGCGGATGGACGCGGCTTTTGAGTTTATCACCAAACTGGGCGTTCCCTACTATTGCTTTCACGACATTGACCTGGTCGATGAAGGTTCGAATGTGCAGGAATACGAAAAACGCTTGCAGACCATTGTCGAATACGCCCGGCAAAAGCAAAACGAAACCGGTGTAAAGCTCCTGTGGGGCACGGCGAACGTCTTTTCGAACCCCCGTTACATGAACGGGGCAGCCACGAATCCGGATTTCGCGGTACTGGCTTACGCCGGAACCCAGGTCAAAAACGCCATCGATGCGACGATTGCACTGGATGGAGAAAATTATGTGTTCTGGGGTGGCCGGGAAGGGTATATGTCCCTGCTCAATACCAACATGAAGCGGGAAATCGAAAACCTGGCGCAGTTTCTGACAATCGCCCGGGATTATGCCCGCAAACAGGGTTTCAAGGGAACCTTCTTCATCGAACCCAAGCCGATGGAACCCACAAAACACCAGTATGATTTCGATGCGGCAACGGTGATCGGTTTTTTGCGGCAGTATGGGCTGGACAAGGATTTTCAGTTGAACATTGAGGTTAATCACGCTACGCTGGCGGGTCACACGTTCGACCACGAACTGCAGGTCGCGGCCGATGCCGGTATGCTGGGTAGCATCGACGCCAACCGGGGCGATAACCAGAATGGCTGGGATACCGACCAGTTTCCCATCAATCTTTACGAATTGGTGGAAGCGGCCCTGGTCATTCAGCAAGCCGGTGGCATTAAACCGGGGGGGATCAATTTCGACGCCAAAGTTCGCCGGCCTTCCACGGATCTGGACGATCTGTTCATTGCCCACATCAGCGGCATGGACGCTTTTGCGCGGGCTTTTATCGTGGCCGATAACCTGCTGCGGGATTCCGACTACCTCAAATTCCGGGCAGAACGGTATGCTTCCTTTGATGAGGGACAAGGCAAGGCTTTTCGGGAAGGAAAACTGACGCTGGAAGACTTACGCAGTTACACCGTGGAAAAGGGCGAGCCGCAATCCCGGAGCGGTAAGCAGGAATGGTTGGAGAGTCTGATCAATCAGTACATCTGATCGGTCGAGGGGGTCTGGTTTACCTTCTGCCGCGTTCAGCCGGAAGGTAAACCAGGGCCGCAATTCGTATATCGTATAGCGCTTTTATCCGTCTACAATCCAGCAAGTTCTATGACTTTCCAGGTTCACGACCACGCGTTATGGCGCTCCTTTCGTGAAGGAGAAAAAAAGGCATTGGGTCAATTGGTTGAGCGCTATTATCGCCCGCTGAAGCACTATGGTTTAAAATTTAGGGTGGATGAAGCCGTGGTGGAGGACGCTATTCAGGAACTCTTTCTACAACTCTGGCAAAACCGCCTGCAGATCAATGAAACCGAATCGGTTAAACATTATTTATTAAAAGCCCTTCGGCACCACATCCTGCAACATGTACGGGTGCAGAAACGGCTGGCTTTTGAGGAATTGGATTGGGATACAACCATTCTGGAAGACATCGATTCCGAAACGTTATTGATTCACCAGGAATCATTCGCCAGCCTGACCAAAACCATACAGGTCCAGCTTGCCGCGTTACCGGCCCGCGAACGGGAAGCCTTGTACCTGCGCTACTACGAGAATTTATCCATTCCCGAGATTGCCGAGACGATGCACGTCAACCGGCAATCCGTTTCTAATTTTCTGCAAAAGGCACTCAACAAGCTGCGCACCCGGTGGCTGGTCCCCCTGGCTTACCTGAGTTGTATTATTTTTTAAAAAAATTTCCTTTCAGGAGGGTATCCGCGGGTACTAACTTCATACTATCAATACGAATAAGCGAAAAGTACCAATGGGCCTTCTGGATGAAGATCTTTCGAGCGTTGATGATTTCTTGGGAAATGAGGCTTTCCGGACCTGGGTTACCGAACGCCGACCGGAAGATCAGGCCCTTTGGCAAACCTGGTTAACGCTGCATCCCGAACGAAAAGAAATCTATGAGGAAGCCGTTGCGACCTTTTGGGTGATCCGGGGAAAAACCGTAGCTATTACGCAGGAAGAAATACGGGACAAAACCGCCGATATTCTGGATCAGCTGCCTGCTTCTTCAGCGCGCAGGCTTTTGTTTCCCAAGCCGTGGGGGCAATGGCTGTCGGCAGCCGCCGTTGTGGGTCTGCTGGTTTGGTGGCAGCTCGGTAAAACCGTTTTTCAGCCAACAGCGGTGAACCAAACTGGCGATGGAAAAACGATCCCGGCAGAAATCTGGCAACTGGTGAAGAATACCTCCGATAAGAGCCGTGTCGTTCTTCTGCCGGATCAATCATCGGTTTTGCTGTCGTCAGGGAGCCAATTGCGGTTTCGAAAACAGATGACTGCGGGATTACGGGAGGTTTTTCTGGAAGGTGAAGGCTTTTTTGAAGTTACTAAAAATCCGGCCCGGCCATTCGTTGTCTATACCCACAATCTAACAACCAAGGTATTGGGAACCAGTTTCCTGGTACGTTCTTTCGATCGGGAGAAAACCGCTTTTGTCAAAGTGAAAACGGGAAACGTAATGGTCTCGGCTGTTAAGTCACCCGAAAAACCGGTGTTACTGACGGTTAACGAAGAAGTTAAAGTAAACGCCCAATCCGGGCCGGTTGTGAAGCGGAAAAGCCCGCCGGCAGAAGAACCCGCATTCGCTCCCGTCACGCAACACTATGTGTTCAGGTATAAACCGGTTACTGAAATTTTTGATCAACTGGAAGCGGGCTATCACATGCCGATTCAGTATGAACGGGACGTGTTAAAGAATTGCACGTTCACGGGCCAACTGAATGACGTCCCATTTCTTGAAAAAGTCCGGTTGATCTGTCTGACAATCGAGTCAACCTACGAACTGGTCGACAATCGGGTTATCATACACAGCCGGAGCTGTGATTAATCGTATTTCCATTCTTAACCACCCTATTCCTATGATCGAAAAAACGTTCTCTTTCCTCCTGTAAACGGATATTTATCCGATCCCATTCCGTTTGACGGCCCCATTTACGGTAGGCATACTTTCCCCTCACAGCGAGGGGCCAGGAATCATTTTGCAAATTTTTAAAGACAAAAACGCAGACACCAATGCACTATTTTATAACCAATCGCAGCATTTGGATCCGGATGATGAAAATTTCGAGCTTACAGATCTTGCTTGCGCTTACCCTGATGAACATCAGTTTTGCGTTTGATGGGAAAGCTCAGGAGCTTCTCAACCGGCGCATCAGTCTTTCGATTCAAAATCAGGACGTAGAGACCGCCATCAAACAGATTGAAGAACAGGCAAATGTTCAGTTTCTGTTTAGCCGGGAAATCATCCAGTCCAGGCGTAAAGTTACTTATCAAGTTAAGAATGAGCAGCTTCATAAAGTGCTGGAGCAGATTTTGACTCCGCTTAACCTCAGCTATGAAGTCGTAGATCAGCAAATTGTGCTCAAACGGGTTGCAGCTCCAGCCACCCTTTTTCCCAGTAAAACATCCAGCGAAGTGATGACCGATCAGGCTCAGGATGTGCAGATTACGGGGCGTGTAACGGGTGATAACGGGGAAGGACTACCGGGGGTGACGATTCAGATTAAGTCGGCGACCCGGGGCACAACCACCGACGGCAACGGGGATTATCGGCTTTCGGTGCCATCGGGTAATGGAACGGTTCTCGTTTTTTCCTTTATTGGGTATACCACCAAAGAAGTAACCGTTGGCAATCAGACGGTTGTCAATGTTGCGCTGGCGGTGGATAATAAAACGCTGGAGGAGGTCGTGGTGGTCGGGTATGGAGTACAACGGAAACGCGATGTGACGGGCTCGGTGGTTTCGGTTAATGAAACCACCCTGAAAGAGGTCCCGGCACCTAACCTGGTGAATCAGCTGAAAGGCCGGGCCGCGGGGGTTTCCGTCATTAGCAACGGCTCTACGCCGGGATCTCAGGGGCAAATCCGGATCCGGGGAAACCGCACGCTGACAACGAGTTCCGGGTCGAGCGACGGGCTGGACGGCCCGCTGGTCGTGGTCGATGGAATACCCTTCGGCGGACTGAATGACATTAACCCCGACGATATTGCGAACCTCGAAATTCTGAAAGATGCATCCGCTACGGCCATTTATGGGTCGCGGGGATCGGGGGGAGTGATTCTGGTGACGACCAAACGGGGTAAAATCGGAAAACCGGTTTTCAGTTACGACGGCTACCACGGAGTGACCAACATCATGGGCAAATTTAACGTCATGGACGGAACGGAGTACGCCCGGTTTAAAGACGATGCGACCAAATACAACCGCACCAGCCCCGGCACCACCGCTTATCCGCTGACCCAGAAAGAAAAAGACGCCCTGGCCGCCGGAATTTCGACCGACTGGCAGGATTTACTGTACAAACCCGGTTTCAACACCAATCACCAGTTGAGCATGGTCGGCGGGGTAGAGAATACGCAGTATTCACTGGGTTTGGGTTATTTCAATGAAACCGGTATCATTCCCAGTCAAAAATTCGAACGCTACACCATCCGGGCCACGGTCGATCAACGCATCGGCAAGCATGTCAAAATTGGTTTGAATACCCTCAATACCCTGACCTACACCAATACACCGGGTGGAGGTGGTATTCCCGGTGGTTTGGTACGGCAAACGCCACTGGCTGCTCCTTACAATGCCGACGGTTCGGTCAACCTGTTCCCGGCGGAAGGCTCCATTGATGCGGCCGGCGTCAGCCCGTTGACGATCATTACCAAAAAGGATTCATACCTGGGGCGCACCCGGGCGATACGGACCTTTAACAGTTTGTATGCCGAGGTAAATATATTGCCCGGACTGCGGTACCGGATGAATGCCGGGTTGAATTTCAGCCAGTCGAACTACAACGGTTATAATGGCCCGCTGACCTATTTTAACAGCGCCACGGTTCAATCGTCCTCCAACGCCGAAATCAGCAATACCGAGTATTGGGACATCAACCTCCAGCACTTGCTGTATTTTGACAAGACGTTTGGAAAACATAAAATCGGCATAACCGGGCTGTATGAAATTACAAAAAACCACTCGTTAGGCAGCCGGTTTACCATAACCGGTGTTCCGGCCGATTACATCAAGACGTCTAATTTCTCGCTGGCGTCCGGAACACCAGTGGCCAATTCGGATTTCGGAAATTCATTTTCCGAAACCGGGCTGTTATCCTACATGGGTCGGGTGAATTATAGTTATAACGATCGGTATCTGTTGACCCTGACCATGAGACGGGATGGTTCGTCGACCCTATCGCCCGGTAATCAGTATTTTAATTATCCGGCAATTGGTGCCGGGTGGAACGTGATCGAAGAAGGCTTTATGAAAGGAGCCTCGTTCATTTCGAACCTGAAATTACGGGGTAGCTGGGGGCTGTCCGGGAATCGAAACGTAGGAGCCTATGCGACCCTGGGGGCATTGTCGGCCGGATATTACAATTTCGGTACGAGTACAGCCGGGCAGCAGTTGGCGTATACGGTTACCAGTCTGCCGGCCACTGGTCTGGGTTGGCAATCGACCTCCCAGGTGGACATTGGTATTGACTTCGGCTTCCTGAATAACCGCATTACGGGTTCGGTCGATTGGTACCACCAGCAAACGAAAAACATTCTGCTGTCTGTCCCGCTGCCACCGAGCAACGGTGCCGGTTCGACCCTGAAAAATCTGGGACGCACGGAAGGCAAGGGGCTGGAAACCGCCTTGACGTTTGATATTTTCAGAAGCTCAAAAGGTTTCAACTGGAGTGCCGACGTCACCTACTTCTTCAACCGGGAGAAAATTACGCAGCTCACCACACCGACCGAACTCTCCAATTTAGGGGCTGGCTGGTTTGTGGGGCAACCGCTGTCGGTTATTTTTGACTATAAAAAAATTGGCATCTGGCAAACATCGGATAAGGAAAACGGGACGCTGGCCAAACAGACCTCCCCGGCGCAGTTCCCGGGCCAGATCCGGGTGGAAGACCTGAATGGCGATGGGAAAATTGATGCGGCCGACCGGCAGATTCTGGGCAATTTCCAGCCAAAGTGGGAGGGAGGCATCACCAACCGGTTCAGCTTCAAAGACTTTGATTTGTCCATCGTAACCTTTGCCCGGATGGGAATGAAAGTGATCGTGCCGTATCTAACGGGTAATTCCACGGGTTCGGGCGGTTTTGCCTTCTACAATCAGGGTCGGGTCAATCAGGTGAAAACCGATTACTGGACCGAAACGAACCCGACCAATGCGTTCCCGGCGCCGGATGCCGGTAGTGCAGTTGCCTATTTTGGCTCCACGCTGGGCTACTACGATGGGTCATTCATCAAAGTCAGAAGTATCAACCTGGGGTATACGTTTTCCAGTCAGTTGATCCGGAAAGTCGGCATGAACTCAGCCCGCGTGTACTTCAACGCCACCAATCCGCTGATCCTGTATTCACCTTTGGTTAAGGATAAGCTGGCCGTTGACCCGGAAGGAAACAGCTACGCGAGTGGTTCGGCGACCCTGAACCCGCAGGGCGCCAGCGAACGGGGGACACCGGAACGTCAAATCGCTGTGAACCTCAACAACCCGCCCGTACGGCAATTCACGCTTGGGGTCAATTTCAAATTCTAATCATGGAGAGAACAATGAAAACAATAAAAATCTGGTCCATCATTGGCCTTACCGCGTTGCTCAACACGGGCTGCGAAAAAATATTAGAAGAAAAACCGCAATCCCAGATTGTCCCTTCCTATTTCAATAGTCCGTCCGGAGTATTAGGCGGTATTGCCGGGGTTTACAACGACATCCGGGGCCAGTGGGGTACCGAAGGGTTTACCGTTGAGATGCAGGCCGGAACTGATGAATTTCTGCAGGGAGCCAGCAGCGGTGGTGTGCCACCCTACACGTACAATGGCCTGAATAGCAGTAATTTTGGTTCGGCCTGGGGCGTTGCCTTTCAGGATATCAACACGATCAATGGTGTACTCAAATACGGCCAGACGACCGATTTGCCGGAAGCAACCCGCAAGCAGTACCTGGCCCAGGCGAAGTTTCTGCGGGCGTTCTGGTACTTTTACCTGGTGCAGACCTATGGTGATGTGCCGCTGAGCACCGAATTTATTACGGTGCCCTCCCAGGCAGCCTCCCGCCAACCAGCAGCCCAGGTATATGAGTTGATCATCAAGGATTTGACGGAGGCTGCCGCTGATTTGCCAAACCAGCCAACGGCTCCTTTTTTGGGGAAAGCCGCTACCAAACCGGTGGCGCAACTGCTGCTGGCCAAGGCGTATCTGACCCGGGGCTGGCTCAACAACACGGCGGCTGATTTTACGCAATCGGCTGCGATTTGTGCGGATATTATTGCCAATAAAGCCGCATATGGTCTGGATCTGTGGCAGGATTTTGGGGACGCATTTGTACCGGCCAACGATTATGGCAAAGAAACCATGTTTGTCAGCGATCACGTGCTCGACCCGAAATATGGCTATTATCAGGTTGGTGCAGGAGCAAGTGGCGGTGCCGCTCTCAATCTGACTCCCTGGTTTACCAATTGGAATTATCCGAATAACAGCGGCATCAATTCCTTTAAAAGTGCTGCGGGAGCTTACGTCAACAGCGGAACCTCCCTGATGATCCGGGATTCGCAGTACGGACGTCCGTATACCCGGATGCGCCCGAATAGCTACAAATGGCCATCCGGCGCAAATGCCGGCAAGAATTACTTTCTGGATCAGGCGTTTACCAATCGGACGGTCGACTCCCGGTTTATCAATTCGTTCTATACGGTTTATATTTCCAATACGGCGGTTACCAATACGCCCACGGCTGCCAATAACAAACGGGGAATTGGGTATACCACCGTGGTGGGGGCGGATACTGCCGTTTGGTTGCCCGACTATGAAGTTGAAGGCGCTCCCCAGTTCGTTGGCACGCGGCCTTTCAAAGGGCTGGTGGTACCGCCCAGCCTGTGGGATAACGGAATCTTTCCAGCTCTGAAGAAATTCATGGACCCCAGCCGGGGGGCTAACTTCAACGACCCGTCGACCCGGCCCTGCGTACTGTACCGCTTTTCGGATGTCTATTTAACGGGTGCCGAAGCGTATCTGAAATTGGGCGACGCGACCAAGGCGGCTGCCTTGCTAAATACGGTTCGGCAACGGGCGGCTTTCCGGAAGACCAATACGGCAGCTCAAAACGCGGCTGCTGTAACGGCTATGACCATTACACCGGCCGATGTAACCGTCGACTTTATCCTGGATGAGCGAACCCGCGAATTTTTTGGCGAATGGCAACGGTGGCACGATTTGGTCCGGACCCGTTCGCTGGTGAGACGCGTAAAAGCCTGGAATCCGGAAGCGGCACCCTATATTCAGGATTTTCACATGCTGAGACCCATTCCGCAAACGCAAATTGACCGGGTGGTGGAGGGACCAAAGTTTCCGCAGAATCCGGGGTATTAAATCAGCTTATTGGTAGCATATAGGTGAAATCGTAGTGCAGAATGTAAGGGGAATCGACAGTTGTCCCCTTACATTTTTTGAGTTTAACGACTACCCAATCTGAATAATAGCTTAGGATCAGGGGTTGTCAATGGTCAAAAGTGCCCAAACTAAGTTCTACGCAGGTACAGGGTGTACGCTGGTACGTCAGTAGCATAACGATTGATTTTAAGCTTATGATGAACATGATAAAAAAGATTTGCAAGGTCGTTTTAACGATTTTTGGCTTTATTCTGAGTCATACGGTTTGCGCCCAGACGACCACACTGGCCAACCCGATTCTGACCGGTTTTTATCCTGATCCAAGTATCGTGAAAGTAGGGCCGGATTATTACCTCGTTACTTCGACGTTTTCGTATTTTCCCGGCATCCCGGTTTTTCACAGCCAGGATTTGAAAAACTGGAAACAGATCGGCAATGTCATCGACCGGCCTACCCAGATGGATTTCATGGGTGAACGGCTGACTCGGGGCCTTTTTGCACCCGCCATCAGCTTTTACAAAGGCACCTACTACCTCACCTGCACCGACATCGACCACGACGGAAATTTCGTGGTGACGGCCCAAAATCCGGCCGGACCTTGGAGCGATCCGGTGAAGATTCCATCGGTCCGGGGCATCGATCCGTCGATTTATTTTGACGAAGAAACCGCCAAAGCCTACATCCTCTACAACAGCGATGCCCCTGACCGAAAACCGTTGTATTCGGGTCACCGGACCATCCGGATGTATGAGTTTGACTACCAGAACCTGAAAGTGGTTGGGGAAGAAAAACAGTTGGTGAACGGCGGGGTGGACCTCAGCAAAAAACCGGTGTGGATTGAAGCTCCCCACATCATGAAACGAAACGGCTGGTACTATCTCTACGCGGCCGAGGGCGGTACGTCGGTCAACCATTCGGAGGTGGTGCTACGGAGCAAGGAGGTCTGGGGACCGTATGTGCCGTTTGAAGGCAACCCGATTTTAACGCAGCGCGAGTTGCCGACCGACCGGAAAGACGCCATTACCTCGGCGGGCCATGCGCAGTTTGTGGATGGGCCCGATGGCAAGATGTATTGCATCTTTCTGGCCGTCCGGCCCTACGAAGGGGATTACTACAACACCGGCCGTGAAACATTCATCGCGCCCGTCACCTGGAAAAACGACTGGCCCATGATCGAGCACGGCGAGAAGGCAATTTCGTACCGCTACCCTGTTTCATACAAGGAAGTGAAACTCAAAGGCGCCCTGCCGCAGTCGGGCAATTTTGCCTACACACTGACCTTCGACAAAGAATTGGACCCGACGTTGCTGTTTATGCGGACACTGGATAAAAGCTGGTATTCGCTCTCGAAGAAACAGGGACTGACGCTGAAACTGAAACCCGAAACCGTTATGGAGTTGGGCAATCCGGCTTTCATCGGAAAACGGCAGCAGCACCTGTTCAGCATCGCCGAAACCGAGCTGGTATTTTCGCCCAAATCAGAAAAAGAAAAAGCGGGTTTGATCATTCTTCAGGACGAGGATCATTTTTACTGGTTGTGCCAATCCCGGTCGCTGGGCAAAGACGTGCTGCAACTCTACCAAAGCAAGCCCCGGTCAAAAGAGATGGAATTGCTGACTGAAGTGCCGCTGGCAGCCAAAACCGGGAAGCTGGGGCTGCGCATTAGTTCGGAGGGCGATGCGTATAGCTTTCATTTTTCGACCGATGCCAAAACCTGGGTGCTGCTGAAAGACAAGATGGATGCTAAATTTCTGAGTACCAAAGTAGCGGGAAGCTTTATCGGGTGCCTGTATGGGCTCTATGCCACCTCGTCCGGGGAACCATCCGCCAACACGGCTTCATTCCAATACCTGAAATACGCGGGAAATGACCCGGTGTTTAAATAATTGAGTGAATTTGGATAAAATGAGAAGGCGGATTGTTCAGGCGGTTTTAGTCGGGATTATGCTTCTGGTGACGGTTTCGGGAGTGAACGCCCAGACCGCCCGGAATCCGGTTCTCTTTGCTGATGTGCCGGATATCGCCCTGATTCGGGTGGGGAAGACGTATTACATGAGCAGCACCACTATGCACCTGAGTCCGGGCTTGCCGATTCTGAAATCGAACGATCTGGTCAACTGGCACATGGTCGGTTATGCGTATGACACGCTGGCCAGTATGGATGCGCTGAACCTGACGAATGGCAAAAGCAGCTATGGCCGGGGCTCGTGGGCCAGCAGCCTGCGGTATCATCAGGGCACCTATTACGTGACCACCTTCGCCCAGACCACCGGAAAAACCTACGTCTTTACGACTAAAGACCCGGAAAAAGGGCGGTGGAAGGTGTCGTCGTTCAAACCCGCCTATCACGATCACAGCCTGTTTTTTGACGATGACGGCCGGGTTTACCTGATATACGGCGGGGGCAAACTCCGGCTGGTGGAACTGACAGCGGATGCGTCCGGCGTAAAACCGGGGACAGCCGAGCAGGTTCTCATCGAAAATGCCAGCACGCCCTCGGGCACGGATGGCGGACTGCCCGCTGAAGGCTCGCAACTCTTCAAGGTCAACGGGAAATATTACCTGTTTAACATCACCTGGCCGCGTGGCGGTATGCGGACGGTGGTGATTCATCGGGCCGACCGGATCACGGGGCCGTGGGAAGGTCGGGTCGCGCTACAGGATTTGGGCGTCGCACAGGGCGGTTTGATCGATACGCCGGACGGGAAATGGTACGCTTACCTGTTCCGGGATTTTGGCGGGGTCGGGCGCATTCCGTACCTGGTTCCCGTGACTTGGGAAGAGGGCTGGCCGGTATTGGGCGTAAATGGCAAAGTGCCCGAAGCACTCGACCTGCCTGCCAGCAAGGGGCTCATTCCCGGAATCGTGGCCTCCGATGAATTTAGCCGTAAGAAAGGAGAACGGGCTTTGCCGATGGTATGGCAGTGGAACCACAATCCCGACAACCGACTTTGGTCTGTTGCGGAACGAAAAGGCTACCTGCGACTAAAAACCGGTCACATTGATACGTCTTTTGTGCAAGCCCGCAACACCCTGACACAGCGGACCATCGGCCCCGAATGTACCGGATCTCTCGCCCTCGACGTCTCCAGCCTGAAGGATGGGGATTTCGCCGGGTTGAGCCTGTTGCAAAAGAACTACGGACTGGTGGGTGTAAAACAGGAAAACGGGCAACATTTCATTGTCATGGTGAGTGCGGCTGCCGGAAAACCGCTTGAAATTCAACGAATTTCGCTGGCGCAAAAAAACGTCTTCCTGAAAACCGAATGCAACTTCAACAACCGGGCCGATATCGCACATTTCTATTACAGCCTGGACGGAAAATCGTGGCACGACATTGGCGAACCAATGAAGATGCCGTACACCATTCCGCATTTTATGGGCTATCGGTTTGGGCTGTTTACCTATGCCACTGCGAATCCGGGCGGGTATGCCGATTTTGATTATTTCCGCGTGACGGATTCAATTACAAAAAAATAAAGCTTCATTCCCCTTTGCGACTTCCAGCCGAGGATAAATTGAAGAGAAAACAATACCTTGAATCCTGATGAAATAGCTACTAAACCTTAATGACGATGAAAGTACTGGTTCCGCTTTTTTTGCTTGCCTACCTGCTGTTGTCGGGTAAAAATGCCTTTGCCCAGGATCGCAACTTTCATATTTACCTCTGCTTGGGGCAATCCAACATGGAGGGGAACGCTAAAATTGAGCCACAGGATACGGTGAATGTGAACCGCCGGTTTCAGGTGATGGAAGCCGTTAACTGCCCGGACCTGGGCCGGACGATGGGGCACTGGTATACGGCAGTGCCACCCCTGTGCCGGTGCCGGACCGGGCTGACTCCCACCGATTATTTTGGCCGGGAACTGGTCGCTCATTTACCCGAAAAGATCCGGGTGGGCGTCATCAATGTGGCCGTGGGGGGCTGTAAAATTGAGTTGTTCGACAAAGATCAGTACGAGACTTATACGGCTAATGTTCCGGGCTGGATGAAAAATTTCCTGAAAGAGTACGACGGAAACCCCTACGCCCGACTGGTCGAGATGGCCAAACTGGCGCAGAAAGACGGCGTCATCAAGGGCATTCTGCTGCACCAGGGTGAGTCGAATACGGGTGATACCTTGTGGACGAAAAAGGTCAAGGTGGTTTACGACAACCTGATGCACGACCTGAATCTGAATCCGAAAAAAGTGCCGCTACTGGCCGGCGAAACCGTACATGCCGACCAGGGCGGTATTTGCGCGAGTATGAACCGGATCATTGCGACGCTCCCGCAAACCATCAAAAACGCCCACGTCATTCCGTCGGCGGGCTGCACTGATGCGGCTGATAACCTGCACTTTAATGCCGCCGGATACCGGGAGTTGGGAAAACGATACGCGGCCCAGATGCTGGCCTTACTGGGCTATTCGGATCAAAAATCCGACTAACTAAACCGTTTGCTCTCTTTCCAGTGTCACCAATCTCTTAAACCTTTTAACCATGCGAAAACGCTTAAAAAACCGGATCTGGCCCCTGTGGGCCTTTCTTTGCTGTGCCGCCCCGGTGCTTGCCCAACCCCCGCGCGGTCCGCTGGTGGTATCGCCCCAGGTGAACGCCGACAAAACCGTCACCTTTCGCTACCTGGCCCCGCAGGCAAAGGAGGTCAGGTTAAGCGGGCAGTTTTTGAAAGCACCCGTCGAAATGAGTAAGGATGCGCAAGGCATCTGGAGTGTAGTAACGGAACCCATCAAACCGGATATTTACCCGTACAGCTTTCAGGTGGATGGCATTACTGTCATGGACCCCGCCAACGTAGCCTTTTTTCCAAATGAACGGTTTAAGGCCAGTCTGGTAGATGTGCCCGGCGATTCCCCCCTGGTCCACGCGATGAAGAATGTCCCGCACGGTTCCATCAACTATGAATACTATCCGTCGCTGGAAGGCACCACCGGCTCACTGGTGGTGTATACTCCCCCGGGCTACGATCAGAACCCCGCAACAAAATACCCGGTTTTTTACCTCATCAGCGGCACCACGGATACGGAAGAAACCTTTTTCAAGGTCGGTAAAACCAACCTGATTCTGGACAACCTGATTGCGGAAGGCAAGGCTAAACCGATGATCATTGTCATGCCTTATGGCAACATTGCGGCCCGGGTAGCCGAGCAGAAAAGTGGCCCCAAACCCGCCGACCCGACGGTGCGCGACGGGGATGATGCGGTCAAACGGGCCAACGATTTCGCGACGGATCTGGTGAGCAGGGTCATTCCGTATGTCGAGAAAAACTACCGGACCCTCGCCAATCGGGAAAACCGGGCCATCGGCGGTTTTTCGCGCGGGGGCGGGCAAACGCTCCGCACAGCGTTTAGTAACCTGGACAAATTCGCCTGGGTGTGCAGCTACAGTTCGTACCTGTCTCCCGCCGAAATGGACAGGAACTTTCCGCAAATCGGTGGGGATGCCGCGCGTACGAACACGCGATTAAAACTGTTCTGGGTGAGTGTGGGCAGCGACGACTTTCTCTACAAGGGCACCGTCGAATTCATGGATTACCTGAAGGCGAAAAAGGTAAACTTCAAAAGCCTGATTACCGATGGTGGTCATACCTGGATGAATGTCAAAAAGTACGTTGCCGAAACCACACCCTTACTCTTCCGCTAACCCACATGAAACGCCCCATTTACCTGATTCCAGCCCTGCTGTTTTTTTCGGTGACAGTTCTGGCCCAACGCCCGCCCGCCATTAGTTCGCCCGACGTGCATCCCGATCATAGCATTACATTCCGGTACTTCTCAAAAAAAGCGCAAAAAGTAACGCTGAACGGCGAGTTCCTGAAAGCGCCCGTGTCGATGACCAACGATACGTCCGGCATCTGGAGCGTGACGGTTCCACCCGTCAAACCGGACATTTATCCGTATAGTTTCTGGGTCGATAGCGTCCAGATTGCGGACCCCAATAACACCTACATCTTTGCCAATGAGCGTTTTAAGCGCAGCATCGTCGACATCCCCGGCGACCAGCCGCTGGTTCATTCGTTGCAGAACGTACCGCACGGAAAAATCAGTTACCGGTATTACCAATCCACGACGTTGGGAACAACCCGGCAACTCCTTATCTACACTCCACCGGGTTTTAACCCCACCGCCAAAACCAAATACCCGGTTTTGTACCTGATTCACGGCGGCTCCGATACGGAGGAAACCTGGACGAAAGTGGGCCGGGCCAACCTGATTGCCGACAACCTGATGGCGCAGGGGAAAGCCAAACCGATGCTCATTGTCATGCCCTACGGCAATGTGCGCCCGAGTCCGATGCCGGATTTTACGAAAGACATGATTAATGACATCATTCCGTTCGTGGAAGCCAACTACCCGGTTGGCAAAGACAGTAAAAACCGGGCGGTAGCCGGTTTTTCGGTGGGAGGTGGCCAGACCCTGAACATCGGGCTGACCAATCCGGACAAGTTCGCGTACGTCTGCTCGTATGCTCCGTATACGGCCACGGAAGAATTTAAAAAGAACTTCAGCGACTGGTCGCCGAACGCGGATCAGCTAAATAAACAACTGAAACTATTTACGATCAGCGTCGGCACGGAGGATTTTCTGTTGGAGCCCGTGAAGCAGAACATCGCGATGTTCAACGAGAAGGGTCTGAAACTGGATACCCAGATTGTGCCGGGCGGCCATACCTGGATGAACTGCAAGCTCTACCTCGCCACCACGCTGCCGCTGCTTTTTAAGTGATTACTCATCAGACAAGAGAAGTAAGACATGAGACTATCTAATGATGAGTAGCAAGTTACGTTAGGACTTAATATCTTTTGTCTCTTGTCTAACGTCTCTTGTCTAATCGTCTCCTTAATAAACCTGATTTCTAAACGTTAACCAATCTCCCAATGACTCGTCACACTCTCGCGGTTTTCGTCGCAGCCGCCTTCACGAGCGCAAGCTGTTTTGCGCAAGGCAACCAAACGGTTTTAGAGGATTTTAAACCCTCCACCCTCAACCAGCCGGGGCAGGAATTCCCGTAGGTGAACTCCCAGGGGTACGCCCGGTTTCGGATCAAGGCTCCCAAGGCTGATAGTGTTCGGGTGAGCCTGGGGCTGGGCGGACGGGGAGGAACCAGACTGGCCAAAGGCGAGGATGGTTTCTGGACCGGCACCACCGAAGGACCGCTGGACGAAGGCTTTCATTATTACCACCTAACCGTCGACGGCGGCACGTTCAACGACCCTGGTGCGTTGAACTACTACGGATCGGTCCGGTGGGAAAGCGGCATCGAAATTCCGGCGCATGATCAGGAGTTTTACGCCCTGAAAGACGTACCCCACGGCAACGTGCAGCAGATTTTGTTTCCGTCCAAAAGCACCAACACCTCGCGTCGGGCGTATGTGTACACCCCACCGGGTTACGAGAAAGAGAAATCGAAAAAATACCCGGTGTTGTACCTCCAACACGGCTGGGGCGAAGACGAAACCGCCTGGAGTAATCAGGGGCGTGCGAATCTGATCATGGACAACCTGATTGCGGAAGGTAAAATCAAGCCTTTTATCATTGTGATGACCTACGGCATGACCAATGAGGTGAAATGGGGCCGGATGAAGGATTTTAAAATCGAACACTTCCAGACGGTTCTGGTCGACGAATTGGTTCCGTACGTGGATGCCAGCTTCCGCACCCTTACCAACCGGGAAAACCGGGCGATGGCTGGCCTGTCGATGGGCGGCATGGAAACGCACACGATTACGCTCAACAAACCGGATGTTTTCGGGGCTTACGCGCTGCTGAGTGGGGGCATCTACAATCCGGATGAACTCAAGGATAAACCAAAGGCCAAACTGATCTTCCTGAGTTGCGGCAGCAAGGAAAATCCCGATCGCGTCAATAAGGCGACCGCTGATTTGAAAGCCGCTGGTTACAACGCAGTTTCGTTTGTTTCCGAGAAAACCGCCCACGAATTCCTGACCTGGCGTCGCAGTTTGCACGAGCTGGCACCCTTGCTGTTCAAGTAGTCGGAAATGTCCTGAAAACTCACCTTCACCATGAAAAAAAGAGTATTCCTGAAAAAAGTTTATTTAGCCCTAACCGCTGCGGTGCTGGTGGGAACAGCGGCTCAATCGCAGCCCGGCGAAAAGGAAATGCCCCAGGGGTTCGATCAGGTCCGGACGGGGATTGCCACCGGAAAACTGGATTCGGTTACGTATGCATCGAAAACCGTCGGAACGACTCGGAGAGCCTTGATTTACACCCCGCCCGGTTATTCGAAGAAGAAAAAGTACCCGGTTTTGTACCTGCTGCACGGCATTGGTGGGGATGAAAAAGAGTGGCTCCGGGGCGGCAAACCGCAGGTTATACTGGACAATCTTTATGCGGAAAAGAAACTGGAACCGATGATTGTGGTGATGCCCAATGGCCGGGCGATGAAAGACGACCGCGCCGTGGGTAATGTGTTCGACAAGGACAAGGTCGAAGCGTTCGCGACGTTCGAAAAGGATCTGCTAAACGATTTGATTCCGTTTGTGGAGAAGAAGTATGCCACCCTGACCGACCGCGAGCACCGGGCGATTGCCGGGTTATCGATGGGCGGAGGGCAATCGCTCAATTTCGGGCTGGGCAATCTGGACAAGTTTGCCTGGGTGGGCGGTTTTTCGTCGGCCCCCAACACCAAAAAGCCGGAAGAACTGGTACCGAATCCGGACGAAGCCAAAAAGCAGCTGAAACTGCTCTGGATTTCATGCGGTGACGCCGACGGGCTGATCACGTTCAGCAAACGCACCCACGATTACCTGTATGAGCACAATGTCCCGCACGTGTATTACATCGAACCGGGCGTGCACGACTTTAAAGTCTGGAAAAACGGACTTTACATGTTTTCGCAATTTCTGTTTAAACCCGTCGACGTGGCTTCCCTGCCCAAATACACCATTCTCGGTACGCCAGCTTCGACCAACATCCGGTCCGCCAAATACCCGCAGATTTTGCCTAATAATCGGGTGATCTTTCGAGTAAAAGCGCCAGAGGCTCAGAAGGTACAGATTGATCTGGGTAAAAAGTATGCAATGGTGAAAGATACCAGCGGTTTCTGGACCGTCACGACGGATTCCATCAGCCGGGGGTTTCACTATTACTCATTGCTGATCGACGGCGTTGCGGTGGTCGATCCGGCCAGTGAGACGTTTTACGGCATGGGACGGATGGCGAGCGGCATCGAAATTCCAGATCGCGACGGTGGTTATTACGCCCAGAAAGAGGTGCCGCACGGCGACATTCGGATTAACCGCTACCTGTCGAAAGCATCGAATACCTGGCGGGAAATGTATGTGTACACCCCTCCGGGCTACGACCAGTCGAGCGAGAAATACCCGGTTTTGTATTTGCTGCACGGCGGGGGCGAAGACCAGCGCGGCTGGGCGACACAGGGTCGAACGAACCTGATTCTGGACAACCTGATTGCCCAGAAAAAGGCAAAACCGATGGTGATTGTCATGCTGGATGGCAATGGAAACAGTCCGGGTGGACTGGCCGGTTTTAACGAAAACGTCTTGCGGGCATTTGAAAATGAATTGAAACTGGGAGCCATTCCGTTTGTTGAAAGCAATTTTAAGGTAGCAACGGACGCTAAAAACCGGGCACTGGCCGGTCTGTCGATGGGCGGTTTGCAGACGTTGTATGCCGGTATTAAAAACACCGATCTGTTTTCGTCATTGGGTGTGTTCAGTTCGGGCTGGTTTGCCAATAATCCAACATTGTCTGATCCTCAATATGAATTCATGAAAGCCAATGCCAGCACCATCAACCGCAATCTCAAAAACCTTTGGATTTCGATGGGAGGGAAGGAGGACATTGCCCATCAGAATTGTCAGGTGATGATGAAAAAGTTTGACGACATGGGGATCAAATACCAATATAGCGAATACGCGGGCGGACACACCTGGCCGGTCTGGCGGCACGATCTGTTTGGATTTTCACAGGTGCTGTTCAAGTAAAAACCGCTTCAGAACCGGAAGTCCAATCAATTTTTAACCGCATCGAACTTAAGCTCGGATGAAACAAATTTTCACATCTTCAGTGTTAGCGGCCCTAATGGGATGTTCGCTGACAGCGTTGGCGCAGTCCAACGGAAACAAAACGCCGATTTCGCAACCTCTGGTCTCGCACATTTACACGGCGGACCCTTCCGCGCATGTTTTTAACGGAAAAATTTACATTTACCCCTCGCACGACATTGATGCGAAGGATGTCAAAGAGGACGATGAAGGGGGGCATTTTGCCATGCGCGACTACCACGTTTTGTCGATGGACAAGATCGGTGGACCTGTGAAGGACAACGGTGTAGCGCTGGACATCAAAGACATTCCCTGGGCGGGGCGTCAACTGTGGGCGCCCGACGCTACTTATAAGAATGGCACGTATTACCTCTATTTTCCGGCCAAGGATAAACAGGATATTTTTCGGATCGGGGTGGCAACCAGCAAAAGTCCGACCGGCCCGTTCAAACCCGAACCGGAACCGATTCAGGGAAGCTACAGCATCGACCCGACGGTTTTTCAGGACGCTGATGGCAAAGCGTATCTGTATTTCGGCGGAATCTGGGGGGGGCAGTTGCAACGCTGGGACAACAATCAGTACAACCCGAAAGGAGGCCTGAAAAAGAAAGATGAGTTGGCTTATTTGCCCCGGGTGGCCCGGTTGAGCGCCGATATGAAAAGCTTTGCCGAGCCGGTGCGGGAAGTACAGATTCTGGATGAAAATGGAAAACCGTTCCGGGAAAAGGACAACGACAAACGGTTTTTTGAAGCAGCCTGGCTCCATCGATACAACGGCAAGTATTACTTCTCGTACTCCACCGGTGATACACACAACCTCTGCTACGCCATCGGCGACAATCCGTACGGGCCATTTACGTACAAAGGAGTCGTATTAAAACCGGTTCTCGGCTGGACGAATCATCACTCCATTGTGCAGGTTGGCAGCAAATGGTATTTGTTCTATCACGATGTTCAGCTTTCCGGGAAAACGCATCTTCGGAACCTCAAAGTAACCGAGCTGACCTATAATCCGGATGGAACGATTAAAACGATTGATGCTTACAAGTAATCAGCTTTTAAAATCCATGAACTCATGCGGAAATTAAGCGTCTATCTAGTGATTGTCTTGGCCGTTTCCTTCGTAGCGCCCGAAAAAGGACTGAAAGATTATTACCAAAACTACTTCCCGATTGGCGTGGCAGTCAATCCTCGCATGGTCCAGCCCGGCCCGGATGCGGAGTTGATCAAAACCCACTTCAACAGCATGACGCCCGAAAATGCGATGAAGATGGGCCCGATTCATCCCGAAGAAAACCGCTACAATTGGAAAGATGCCGACGCCATTGCCGATTTTGCCCGGCAGAACCACATCAAACTGCGGGGGCATACACTCTGCTGGCATAACCAGACGCCCCGCTGGTTGTTTACCGATTCAACCGGAAAAACCGTAAGCCGGGAGGTATTGCTGGGCCGGCTGAAACGGCATATTTCGGACGTGGTGGGACGGTATAAAGGACGAATTTATGCCTGGGATGTGGTAAATGAAGCCGTTCCTGATACGGGAAAAAGCCTTTACCGCCAATCAAAGTTCTATGAGATAATCGGAGAGGACTACATTGAAAAGGCATTTCAGTATGCCCACGAAGCCGACCCGTCTGCCCAGTTGTTTTACAATGATTATAACACCGAAAATGCCTCGAAGCGGGAACGCATCTATCAGTTGATCAGGAAGTTAAAAGAGAAAAATATTCCCATTCATGGGGTGGGGTTGCAGGCACACTGGTCCATTTACGAGCCGACCAGACACGAGCTGGAGGAGTCCATTACCAAATTTGCCAGCCTGGGTTTGAAAATCCAATTCACGGAGGTCGACGTGTCGGTGTATCCCAAAGAGCATGAGCGCCGGGCTCACCGGGATACTGACAAAAGCGAGTTTACGGCGGAGATGGATGCCAAACAGGCCGCGCATTACAGCATGTTGTTTGAGGTGTTTCGCAAGCATCGCAACCAGATTACCGGCGTCACGTTCTGGAACCTGACCGATCGTTATTCCTGGCTGGACAATTTCCCGGTTCCGGGCCGCAAAGATTATCCCTTGTTATTCGACCAGAATGGCCAGCCGAAAAAAGCCTACGAGCGTGTAACAAAGTTCTAGAGAAAGCCTAAACCCTGAATTGTAGTGAACGGATTTTAAGTCTTTTTCTTTTCAATGAGCGGTTATAAGTTGTAGACTGAGTAAGAGTTATGGACAGGTTGGTCCCCATACAAAACCTGTCCATCATTCGCATTATGTGTAAGCCCATTCACGTGGCATTTCCTTAATGCCCGAATCCTTACGAATTGGCTAAATTTCGCTTTCCCATCGCATCGGAGTTCTAGCAAACACCTCAAAGGCGCATTTCCGCGATCAAAAACTGTCCTGGTTAATCGAGAATCCTACCCAAAGAGGCCGATACGCTGTTAATATGCTCAGAGGGGTTAATTCTGGTCCTTTTGGGTGTCGGAGCAACCTAACCGGTTCCGTTTTAGCATACCCAGGATGTCGGTTTTGTATTTATTCGACTTTTTTGCTAAAGTTTCAACGGATCTGAGCGTGGAGACGGAATTTTTGGTTATCAACGGGAGCCTTGCCGAACTGGTAAACCAATAGCTTGATTACGTTTAAATTAGTGTACATGTCTTCTGTTTTTATCTGGTTTATCACCATTTTATCGATTGCCGGGGTCATTATTCGGCCGTTTAATCGACCCGAGTTTACCTGGGCCGCTGGAGGAGCTATCGTAATGCTAGCGCTGGGATTGATCACCCCGGCTGAAAGCCTGTCGGGAATTGTCAAAGGAACGGATGTATACCTGTTTCTGACCGGCATGATGTTGCTGGCCGAAACCGCCCGGGAAGAAGGTCTCTTTGATTGGCTGGCAGCCCATGCCAGTCAGCGGGCCCACGGATCGGCCAGCCGACTTTTCGGGCTCATTTATCTGGTGGGCGTGGTCGTCACCACGTTTTTGTCCAACGACGCAACGGCGGTTGTGCTTACCCCCGCAGTTGCGGCCGCCGTCAAAACGGCGAAGGTTAAAAATTCACTGCCCTATCTGTTTATCTGTGCTTTCATCGCGAATGCCGCTTCCTTTGTTTTGCCCATTTCCAACCCGGCGAATCTGGTAATTTACGGCAGGTACATGCCCCCCTTGTGGGTCTGGCTGGCGCAGTACACACTCCCCTCCGTTGTTTCCATTGTCACTACCTTCGTGATTTTACGCTTTACCCAACGCGACGCATTGCGCGAATCCGTTGCGCAGGATATTGCGATTCCGGCACTATCGCCGGGGGGGCGGGTCGCTATTATCGGAATTGTGGCAACCGGACTCATTTTGCTGGGAGCTTCAGCGCTTGATGAACCCCTGGGCCTGCCAACTGCGATAACCGGTATTGTCACTTCGGCACTGGTGCTGATCCGGGCCAGAAAAAAACCGTGGGTCGTAATTAAAGACGTGTCGTGGGCGGTGCTACCGCTGGTGGCCGGGCTATTCGTATTGGTGGAAGGACTGGCCAAGACGGGCGTTATTCAGGAACTGACCACGCTATTACGTACCAGCACCGCCCGATCAGTATCGGAAACAACCTGGCTGAGTGGCGTCGGCGTGGCCATTGCCTGCAACCTGGTCAATAACCTGCCGGCCGGACTGATTGCGGGTACGGTGGTGCAGGCCGGGCAGGTTCCCGAAATGATAAAAAGCGCCATCCTGATCGGCATTGATCTGGGCCCAAATTTGTCGGTAACGGGGTCCCTGGCTACCATACTTTGGCTGGTCGCATTACGCCGGGAAGGACAATCCGTCAGTGCATGGGAGTTTCTTAAATTAGGCGCAGTGGTGATGACAATTCCGTTGCTGTGTACGCTGGGGGCCATCTGGCTCTATTACCGCTATTTTTGACGAAAAGGCCGTGAGCGGGTGCTTAAGATAAATGAATGCTTTCCTCAGACCATCATCAGGAAAGGGCCGCAGGTTTGCCTTCGTAATTAATCAACTACAGTTATGAAACGCAACCATCAAATCCTATTTCTGCTGATAATCATTGGATTGGCCGCTTCCGTTACCTATCAGGCCCAACCGCCGGTCGGTCCCGGACCCGTCGCATTTGCCGGACTTCGTCCCCCACAAACCGCTGACATCGTCACATACAACATCGCTTTTTCGACACGGGCCGCCCTTGCCGTCGTTGCGCTGGGCGTTTTGTGGGTTTTTGTCCCGGAAACAAGCCAAAAATGATTGGTCAGACAGCCTGACTAAAGTCAACGGGCCACGTTGACCGCTACCTTCCTGACCCGTCAGGAGAACAGCCGGGAAAAGAGAATGACCAGTAGCGCCATCACAACCGGTGCCTTAACGGCCTTAGCAGCTGGTTTTCATTAGGCAACCTTAAGGTTACCGGTGAGTGGGTATTTAAACTGCCCGTTTTTCCACCATTAATCTGGTATTAACGTAAGTTCTGGGTCAGGCTGGGGCATAAGACAAACAATTCAGGTTTGCGGCAATTGGAAACGCCCATGTCATTGATTTTTCGTTTGGTTACAAAAAACGGCATGAAAGACAGATTAGGTGCCTGAATCGGTTGCTGGTTTTACGGTTTTCTGACTTCGGGCTGAAACCGTCAGCAGGTTGCCATAGAGCTTGATTTCAGCGGATTTATCCGAAAAATTCTGAATGCTAACTTCGGTTTGCGTCACTTTTATTTCCAGCAAAATACCCCGAAACCGCACCTTAAATGCCAGCGATTCCCAGTTGTCGGGGCAATGCGGGTCGAGCACCACCTGATCGTCTTTGATCCGAAAACCGCCAAAACCTTTGACCACCGCCAGCCAGGTTCCGGCCATCGACGTAATGTGACAGCCGTCTTCCGTGTCATTATTGTAATCATCGAGATCCAGCCGGGCCGTCCGCAAATACATTTCGTACGCTTTCTCCTTCATTCCCAGTTTCGACGCCAGCACCGAGTGGACGCAGGGTGAAAGTGACGATTCGTGCACCGTCATCGGTTCGTAGAAATCAAAATTCCGGCGGAGGGTGTCCAGATCGAAATCGTCCTCAAAAAAGTAGATGCCCTGCAACACATCGGCCTGTTTGATAAAACACGACCGCAGAATCCGGTCCCACGACCAGTGCTGATTCAGTGGTCGCTGCCCTTTCGGAATCTCGCTCACCGGCATCAGTTCCTTGTCCAGAAATGATTCCTGTTGTAGAAAAACTTGCCGGTTTTCGTCGTAGGGCAGGTGAATATGATCGGCAATGTGCCGGGCTGTTGCAATTTCCTTCTCCTCCCGAAAATGAATCCGGTCGCACAACTCGGTGTATTTTTCGGCATCCAGTTCTTTTACCAGTCCGACGGCTTCGATCGTGTACCGGAGCGTCCAGGCGGCAATGTAACTGGTATACCAGTTGTTGTTGACGTTGTTTTCGTACTCGTTGGGTCCGGTAACGCCCAGCATGACGTACTGCTGTTTGGCCTCCGACCAGTTGACGCGCTGGCTCCAGAACCGGCTGATCGCAATTAGCACTTCCAGACCGTATTCCGTCAGGTACCGAACATCCCCCGTGTAGCGAATGTAATCGTAAATGGCGTAGGCAATGGCGCCGTTTCGGTGAATTTCCTCGAATGTAATTTCCCACTCATTGTGGCACTCTTCACCGTTCATGGTTACCATCGGATAAAGCGCAGCCCCGGCCTTAAAGCCCAGCTTTTTCGCGTTTTCGATGGCTTTTTCGAGGTGTTTGTAGCGATACCGCAGCAAATTCCGGCTTACTTTCTGATCGGCGGTGGCCAGGTAAAAGGGCAGGCAATAGGCTTCGGTATCCCAATAAGTCGAGCCACCGTATTTTTCGCCGGTGAATCCTTTGGGGCCAATGTTCAAACGCTCGTCTTCGCCGGTATAGGTCTGGTTGAGCTGAAAAATCGAAAACCGGATGCCTTGCTGAGCCGCCACATCACCCTCAATCGTGATGTCATTCATCTTCCATTTATCGGCCCAAGCTTGCTTTTGTTCGATTAGCATTCGTTCAAACCCTTTACTAGTAATCCGTTGCAGGTATTTCCTGGCTTCCGAAACCACCGTATCGCTGTGGTAGTTAAGGGAGGACAAATTGACCGCGTATTTATAAACCACGGTTTCCTGGCCTTCCCGGCACTCGAGCGTCATGCGATTGGCCACGTATTTTTCCTGCCGGATGGGTTGTGACTGAAAATCGATCCGGACGCCGTCCTGCTCAATTTCGATGCCCATTCCGGTGCAGACGTGAAATCCGGTTTTGCGGGTTCTGAGCTCGATAAACGCTTCGCCGTAACCGGTTTCTTTCCGAACTTCATCCCAGAAGGTTTCGTCGTAATTGGAATCGCGGTTGCGAATCGTTCCGTCGACGTACGGTTCAATCGTTATCTTGGCGTCAAAATTCAAGGGTTTCAGGCTGTAACGGATCGCTCCGGATTCGTCATCCACAATTGAGCAAAACCGTTTGGCGTTTACCTGCAACTCTTTCCCGCTTTTGAGCTGTGCCACAAACGAACGTTCGAGGTAGCCTTCCTGCATGTTCAGCACCCGCCGAAAATCGCGGACTTCGCAGGTCTGGAGGTCAAGGGTTTCGTAGTCAATCGTGATGTTGATTCCAATCCAGTTGGCCGCGTTCAACACTTTGGCGAAGTAGTCAGGGTAGCCGTTTTTCCACCAGCCCACGCGGGTTTTGTCGGGATAATAGACACCCGCAACGTAATTTCCCTGCAACGATTTGCCCGAAAAATTCTCCTCAAAATTGCCTCGCTGCCCCATGCGCCCGTTGCCCAGGCTCATGACGCTTTCGGTTATTTCGTTGTAAGAACGGTTGAAATCTTCTTCTACAATCAGCCAGGGGTCGTGTTTCAGGTATTGTTTCATGCGGGATTCGGGTTAAGAATCGGACCGGCTCATTTCGGCGACCGGTTTTTTCAAAACGTTAATATGCAGAAAAAAACTTATTTCGAAAGAAAACCGGCGGCTTCCTGTTTCACCCGAAGCGCCTGATTGAGGTGCCGTTCACTGTGCGCGACCAGCATCAGGAAAGCATTGCCCAGACTGATTTTGAGCCAGTTGCCAAACAGCGTCATCACTTTTTCCTGGTTCCAGTCGAGGTAGATGGCTTTATCCAGTAGGTTGTCTAAAAGTTGCTGTAATTCAATGAATTGCTGCATGACGTCCTGCGCATTCAGATCCTGGCGGGGCTTCATCAGGGAGGATGTCGGGTACTTTATCCTGGAGGTTGGATCAACGGCCAGAAGCACTACTTTGCCGGCCCAACCGCTTTTCAATTGCTGATCTACCGGGCTGATCTGGACAATCCCCAGGTCGTCGACTTTTTTCTGGATATTTCGAATATAAAACCGTTCGGCCAGATTCAGGTGTTGCAAACACTGCGTAATGCTCCAGCGTCGGGTGTCCGGTTTCCAGTTCAGTTGCTCCGGGGATAACGGCCGAAATTCGCGCTCGACGGTTTCCAGAATGGCCCGGATGCGCTGCTGAAGCTGGTGAGCGGTTTCGAGTTTTTGCATATTAGTTTGTAAATGAGCCTTCCAGACGCAGTACTTCGTCGAGCGAAAGATCAGCCAGGGACGCAACCACCAGATCGGCCCGTGTCAAAACCGCCGGGTCGCCGATGCCTACGGCCAGCATAGCGCCCCGTTTGGCGGCTTCGATGCCCGCAACGGCATCTTCAAAAACCACACATTCGGCGGGCTGAACGTTCAGTTCGGCGGCCCCTTTCAGAAAAACCTCCGGGTCAGGTTTACCCTTTGTAATCCTGGTGCCGTCGATAATCACATCGAAATCGTTCAGCATGCCGATGCGTTCCAGAATCAGACGCGCATTTTTACTGACCGAACCGAGGGCGGTTTTCAGCCGGGCGGTTTTTACAGTCATAAAAAAAGCTTCGACACCCGGTAAGATATTGGCCGGAGTCATTTGCGAAACCAGTTCGAGGTACCATTCGTTTTTTTGCGCAGCCAGTTCCTGCTTCTGTTCGTCCGATACGGTTTTGCCGCCGTGCGCCAGAATAATTTCCAGTGATTCGGTCCGGCTGATGCCTTTTAACTGTTCGTTAAACGCTTCGCTGATGTCAAAACCCAGCGTGTTGGCCATCCGTCGCCAGGCTTGATAGTGGTAGATGGCCGTATCGACAATCACCCCGTCGAGGTCAAAAAGTAAGGCTTTAATCGGCATCTCGGACTTGGTTTTGCAGGTTGTGTCCTGCAATAAAGCGATAAAAAAGGATTTTCACACAACCGGTCGGGTGCATGACAGCCGGATTATTAATGACCCAATTCCAGCACCACGGCGGTTTTGGCGGGCAGTTTCAGTGCCGACAGGGTACGGATTGTCTCCTCTGTCAACACATTTCGGGCGGTCGTAAAACCGCTCATTCGCTCCGAAAACCGGGCGGTTTCCAGCGTCATTTCCTGGGCGGTCGAATTGGTGGCGACCATGACGGTTTTGGCTCCATCGTAGCGAAAGTAAACGTACGTGCCGTTTTGGGGGACATACTGCATGAGTTTTCCGGATTGCAAAGCGGGCGTATTTTTTCGGTAATGCGCCAGCTTCTTGACGTGATTGAAGGCTTCATTCTCCCGCTGATTCCGTCCGGCATCCGTGAATTTATTCGCCTGGTCGCCGGGAAAACCGCCCGGAAAATCCCGGCGCACTTCGGCATCGGAAGGGTTTTTGGTATTCTTCATCAGCACTTCCGTTCCGTAATACCACGACGGGATGCCGCGCGTGGTCAGCAGCCAGGTAACCCCCATTTTGTATTTGGCCAGATCATCCCCGATGACCGACAAATACCGGTCGGTGTCGTGGTTTTCCAGAAAAGTCACGAGCTTTTGCGGATCGGCGTAAAGCCCATCGGTTGTCAACGCCTGGTAAAACCGGTTGACGCCCGAATCCCAGCCGAAGTCTTCCTTCAGGGCCGCATTGGTCGCGTCGTACAGGATAAAGTCCAAACCGCCGGGCTGATTGGACTTGAACGGCAGGTCAATTTTATTTTTAACGAAAAACGCCTGCGCCACCGGATTGCCGACCCACGATTCCCCAAAAATGTGAATGCGCGGATACTCCGTCAGCAGGGCCTGATTGATGCGGTTGAGGAAGGCCAGATCGTTGTATTTATAGGTATCCACCCGCCACGCATCGAGCGAAAAAGCCTCCGTCGACCAGATCGCGTGCTGGATCAGGTAGGTCGCCAGAAACGGGTTTCGTAAATTCAGATCGGGTAAAAAAGGCGTAAACCAGCCATTGAGCAATACGTTTCGGTCGACAGCCGCCGAATACGGATCGTACAACGCCTGCTCTTTATGCGAACTCCCGGTGTAGGTCGGCCATTGATTAAACCAGTCTTTGAAAGGCTGGTTTTTATACAGCCAGTGGTCATCGCTGACATGGTTATAAACCGCATCCTGCACCAGCTTCATGCCGCGTTGGTGCAGTGTTTGGGCGAATTTTCGGTAGGCATCGTTGCCACCAAACCGCTTGTCGATCTGGTAATGGTCCGTAAAGTGGTAGCCGTGATACCCCGCCTGCATTCGGTCGGGCGCTTCCTGCTTTAACGTTTCGTCATTGACCAAAACCGGCGTCATCCAGACCGCCGTTACCCCCAATTCCTGCAAGTAATCCAGGTGGTTGGTAATGCCTTGTAAATCACCACCGTGCCGTAGGTGGGGAATCGACCGGTCGACTTTTGTATCGAGCATATCGGGAAAAGCATCGTTGGCCGGGTCGCCGTTGGCGAAACGGTCAGGCATGATCAGGTAAATAAAATCGGCGGCTGAAACGCCCTGTGCTTTTGGGCCGGTTGTGCGGGCTTTTAGTTCGTACGAATGCGAAACGGTTTGACTGCCCAGTTTGCCGCTAATCAGAAATGTACCCGGTTTTGCCGTTGGGAAAATCTGTAAATCCAGAAAGGCAAAATCCGGGTTTTCAGCCTTTGTTGTTTTCAGCAGTTTGACGCCGGGATACTGGATTGTGTACGTCATCGAACCGGCTTTTGGCCCGTAAACCAGTAACTGCAAACGGGGGTTTTTCAGGCCCACCCACCAATTTGTCGGATCGACGCGCCGGATGGATGCGGTTTGCGCCAGGGTCCTGAAAAAAACAACGGAGAACAGCAGGATCAGGAAGTAAATGGAACGTTTCATAACGGTTAGCCTGGATAAGAAAGCTGCCAAAAATAGGGTAAATTAAAGGATTTGTTTTCATTTTTCCAGTAGTTTCGAAATTTGTAACCAAAACCGGTTCATCCGCTCAGGCAGACCCTTTTAAATGTGTAACTTGGACATGAAGACCGACGAATTCGCTCCGGAATCCGTGAAAATGAATCGCCGGACGTTTGCCAGCACCCTGCTTGCCGCTAGTCTATTAAAAACCGTAACCGCCTACGCCAGCGAACCCCTACATTTGCGCATGAATACATCCGTTCCTCTCGAAGAGAAATCAGACAAACTCGTTATCTATCAAATCTTTACACGCCTTTTTGGGAATCAGAATGCCACCAATAAACCCTGGGGAAGCCGGGATGAAAATGGCGTCGGGAAGTTCAACGACATCACGTCCAAAGCGTTACAGGAACTAAAGAAGTTTGGGGTTTCGCACGTGTGGTATACCGGGATTATCGAACACGCGCTGATGACCGATTATTCGGCGTTCGGAATCAAAAAAGACAATCCGCAGGTGGTGAAAGGGCGGGCGGGTTCGCCGTATGCCATCAAGGATTATTACGACGTCAATCCGGATCTGGCCATCGATGTAAAAAACCGGATGCGGGAATTTGAAGATTTGCTCAAACGGTCGCATGTCAACGATCTGAAGGTGATCATTGATTTTATTCCTAACCATGTTGCCCGTCAGTATCACTCCGATGCCCGACCGGCGGGGGTGCAGGATTTGGGCGAAGGTGACGACAACAGCAGGCCGTTTGATCCCAACAACAACTTTTATTATTTGCCCGGCCAGTCGTTTCAGGTGCCGCAGGGCGTTACGACGCCGGAAAAGCCGGATGCGAATTACACGGAAAATCCGGCCAAAGCGACGGGGAATGATGTATTTAAGGCTCAGCCTGACCTCAATGACTGGTTTGAAACGATTAAACTGAATTACGGCGTCGATTACCTGAATAACCGCCAACCCCATTTCGATCCGGTTCCGTCGACCTGGGTGAAAATGCGTGATATTCTGCTATTCTGGGCGGCTAAAGGCGTCGACGGTTTTCGGTGCGATATGGCCGAAATGGTGCCGGTCGAATTCTGGGGCTGGGCGATTCCGCAGGTGAAAGCGGCTCATCCCAACCTGATTTTTATTGCGGAAATCTACAATCCGCAGCAATACCGCAACTATATTTTTACCGGTAAATTCGATTATCTCTACGATAAAGTCGGTTTGTACGATGCCGTTCGGCGGTTGATGGAAGGCAATGGTTCGGCGGAAGACATCACCCGGGTTTGGCAGCAGGAGTCCGGTGATTACGCCAATCACATGCTGCGGTTTTTGGAAAACCACGACGAGCAGCGGGTGGCTTCCCGTTTTTTTGCCCATGATCCGTGGACGGCGGTTCCGGCCATGACGTTATCCGCCACCCTGCACACCGGCCCGGTCATGATTTATTTTGGGCAGGAACTCGGCGTGAATCCAACGCAGGCCGAAGGTTTTCAGGGCGAAGACGGGCGAACGACCATCTTCGATTACTGGGGCGTTCCCGAATACCAGGCCTGGACGAACGGTGAAATTGGCAAACCGGCCAAGTTCGACGGTGGGAAACTGACCGACGAGCAAAAAAAATTGCGTGCGTTTTATCAACAACTCAACCAACTGGTCAACACCAGTGACGCCATTCGAACGGGGGCCTTTTACGATTTACAGTACGTCAATAACAACGGCCAGAGTCCGGGTTATGATTCGCATCGGTTGTACAGTTACCTGCGCCATTCGGGCAAGCAGAAGCTATTGATAATCTGTCATTTCGATAAAACAAAAACCGCAAAAACCGTCGTTCGAATTCCGGTCGAAGCCTGGAAGACCCTGAAAATGGATGGCGCGAAAACGTATTCGTTTACCGATATCTTTCAAACCAAAACGAAGGTGAAAGCGGCCGCAAATGCGGGTGTTCCGGTTGAAATGCTGCCCTTGAGCGTGTTGGTTTTCGAAATCAAATAAACCGATCGGAATGGCTTCGTGGTCAGATTTTTGCTATTTTCACGGCAAACCGGTTCTGTATTAGAGAGGCTGCGTTTTCTTAACCACCGTACGTGCATGAAGAAACTGTTTACTGCGCTGGCCGCCCTGGCCCCTTTATCGTTTGTTGTTGCTCAGGAAATATCCAGTCTTTCTTCGCTGAAGCAAGTGGCGTCTGTGCTCGGAACGACACCGGCCGAAACCGCCGTCGCCATTGGTAAATCCTTGCAGGGGCGGCCTTATGTCGCTCATACATTGGATAGTAACGAATCCGAACAGTTGGTGGTTAATTTTCGGGCGTTCGATTGTACGACATTCCTGGAAACCTCGCTGGCGTTGTCGCTGGCGCGTCATCTCGTGGTGAACGAACAGGATTCGGTTCTGTTGGAGCGGGTTTTTCGGAAAAACCTAACCCGAATCCGCTACCGGAACGGCGTGATCAACGGCTACGCGAGCCGACTGCATTATTTTTCGGAATGGCTGGTTGACAATGAGCAGAAGGGGATTTTGCAGGATGTGACGCAGAAAATAGGTGGGATGCAGGTTTCAAAACCGGTGTCGTACATGACCAGAAGTACCTGGAAATACCCGCAGCTTTCGGACCCGAAAAACCGCCAGCAAATCGCGCTGATCGAATCGGCGATCAGTCAGCAGAGCTTCTGGTTCATTCCCAAAAAACAAATCAAAGACATTGAAGGCAGTTTGAAAGAGGGCGATATTATCATGCTGACGGCTTCACGACCGGGTCTGGACATGAAACACGTCGGTTTCGTCGTCTGGCAAACCGCTCCAACCGGTGAGCGGAGAGCCCACTTGCTACACGCGTCGTCGCAAGGGGGCGAGGTGATGATCTCGGAGGTGCCACTGGCCGACTACGTGGGGTGGAACCGCCAGTTTTCGGGGATTCGGGTGGCCCGTTTGCGAGAAACCGCAGCCCAGAGCATTTCCTACAAAGAGGCCCGTCGGATTAACTGAAAGGGGTTTTTTACTTTTTCGTTTCGTTTTTCCAGAATGATCCGGGCGGCTGTTTCGCCCATTTTTTCGTGATCGGTCGAAATGACCGCAATTCCGTCGGCCAGTACTTCTTTCAGGGGTGTTTCGTTAAAGGCCAGTACGCCAATGTCCTGCCCCAATTGCAAACCGCGCTGTTTAACCTGGCGAACCAGTTCCACCAGGTCGCTGTCTTCCAGCACAATGTAAGCCGTTCCCGGTTGAAGCTCCTGCCCGGTCAGGGTATCGAGCAGTTCAAAATCCTTTTTGTAATGGACGCAAAAATTCCGAAAACCGCGGACGATTTCGCGCGGGTAGTACACTTCTTTCGGAAAAACCAGCGTCAGCTTTCTGTACTTTTCGAGCACATCCAGGCCGGATTCCAGCGCTTCGTAAATATCCCGGTCAAACTGTTGGTAAACCGTTGAATACGAGCCGTTTAGTTCGGGGATATCCCGGTCCAGAATAATCAGCTCGTTGGCCGGAATCTGTTCCAATAGTTTTACCACATTGACCTGTTCGGTTTCCTCGTAAAAATGCGGCATGACCACGTAATAATGGTATTGCCCCAGATTTTCGTTCAGTAATTTTTTAAACCGCTGGGCGCTGTGGTGGTGAATCCGCAAGTCGACAATGGCATTGTGACCCAGCGCGTTCACCATTGAATAGTAAATTATTTTTTTATAAGCGCTGAACTTGTTGATCAGCAGCAATACCCGCAACTGACCCGGACCGTCGCGCCGGATGAAAAACCCTTTTCCCTGAACGGCCTGAATGATCCCTTCCTTTTTCAGGTAATTGTAGGCTTTTTCGACCGTGTCGCGGGCCAGGTAATATTCTTCGCTCAGTTCGTTGATCGACGGCAGTTGCTGATCCCGTTTTAAGGTACCAATCTCAATGCCATTGATCACCGCGTTGACAATCTGACGGTATTTCGGAACGCTCGACTGAGATTCGATATGAAGATCAATCATGGAAAAGGCTTAGGGAAATTTTGGGAATTTACTGAAATCGGGCTTGCGTTTCTCTAAAAACGAATCTTTGCCTTCTTTCGCTTCATCCGACAGATAATACAGTAAAGTAGCATCGCCCGCCAGTTGCTGAATTCCGGCCTGACCGTCCAGCTCCGCGTTGAACGACGCCTTCAGCATCCGTAACGCAATCGGACTTTTCTCCAGAATTTTGCGGCACCAGTCCAGGGTCGTTTCTTCCAGTTTTTCCAGCGGAACGACTTTGTTCACCAGACCCATGTCCAGGGCTTCCTGGGCATCGTACTGATCGCACAAATACCAGATTTCACGGGCTTTCTTCTGTCCGACAATCCGGGCCAGATACGAAGCACCAAAACCGCCGTCGAAACTTCCCACTTTCGGACCGGTTTGCCCAAATCGGGCGTTATCGGCCGCAATGGTCAGATCGGAAACCACGTGCAGGACGTGACCACCTCCGATGGCCCAGCCCGCCACCATGGCAATGACCGGTTTGGGAATGCGCCGGATCTGCATCTGCAGGTCGAGTACGTTCAGGCGGGGAACATTGTCTTCACCCACATAACCGCCGTGTCCCCGAACCGACTGATCACCTCCGCTGCAGAATGCCTTGCCGCCCTCACCCGTGAGAATAACGACGCCAACACGCTCGTTCTGGCGGGCGATTTCCATCGCTTCACTGATCTCCTTGATGGTCTGGGGCGTAAAAGCGTTGTGCTTTTCGGGCCGGTTAATGCTGATTTTGGCGACACCTTCGTAATACTGAAATAATATCTCGCTGTATTCTTTGATGGTTTCCCAGGGATAATTGCTTTGCATTGCTGAACAAATAAATGGATGAACGCTGCTTACAGCCAATCAGACACGCAAGATTAGTGAAAGGTTGCGTGCGGACTGGAATTCTATTCTTCTGAAAATTCACTGTCGTGGTAGGTTACATCCCAGGTATGATCGGCCATCATGCGAACGGTGGCCACACACCGCCGAAACGGGAAAACCCGTCCCCACTCGCCGGGAGCAATCATCGACAGCACATCGGTGCCGTCTTTTTTCTCGTAGAAAAAATACGTGTGTCCGACAATCGGCTCAAAACCCATATGGGCGCCGTAAATTCGTTCCGACACTTCAACCCGATTACGGATTGCCGTGGCTTGTTCGGCCAGTAACTGCATCTGCCGGTACAACTGGGACAGTTGCAGATCGGTTTGCTCCCGCATGGCCGAAACTGCCCGGCCTTTCATTTTACCTTTGTCCTCCGGTTTAATCAGCGCACTGCCGACTGAGTGCGCGTATTCGAGTAATCCGGGTTTATCCGTAACTTTATCGACTGAAATGGGATTTTCAAACGCTTCGTTCGCCATGAGGCCGGTTTCAGTTTTTAGTTAATGGGTGACCGTTTAAAGGAATAAATGGCTATTAATTGATGTTAACTGAAAGTCCTATCGATGCCAATCAATCCTAAACGGCTTTGCAACAAGTTGGGGCAAAAGTAGCTTATTTTTACGATCATACCGTATACCTCATGCGAATAGCTCCCGGTAATTTGCCAGATCCCCAAACCGATTACGAAGCCAAATCCATTGCCTTTTGCCGGGCGTGGATTTCCGGACAAACGGAATTTACACTCTCCACTTCGGGTTCGACCGGAACTCCCAAACCCATCCGGTTAACGCGTCGGCAGATGGTTGCGAGCGCCCGCCTGACGGGTCATACATTTGGATTAAAACCGGGCGACCGGGCGCTGGTTTGCTTACACGTGGACTACATTGCGGGAATCATGATGTTGGTGCGGGGATTGGAATTGGGGTTGATCCTGACGATTATTGAACCAGCCTCGAATCCGATCGATGCCGTACTGGCTGAAAATGAATCTATTGATTTTGCTGCATTCGTTCCCTTACAACTTCATACCATGCTGGATGCCGCCAGCGAATCGCTCCCGGTTCTGAACCAAATGAAGGCGATCCTGGTGGGCGGGGCGGCTGTGGATCACGCCCTGGCTGAACGTTTGCAGGCGATTGAGGCCCCGGTTTTCAGTACCTACGGAATGACCGAAACGGTTTCGCACATTGCGGTTCGTCGGCTCAACGGGCCAAATCGGACGGACGTATTTCGGATGTTACCGGGTGTGGAGTGGGGCCTGGACGAACGGAATTGCCTGTTTATTAAAGCAGCTGCCACGGATTTTGCGGTGGTTCAGACGAACGACGTGGTCGAGGTGATCGATTCGTTTCACTTTCGGCTGGTGGGGCGCGCCGATTCGATCATTAACAGCGGGGGCGTGAAAGTTCAGCCGGAACTTGTCGAAAAAATCATTTCTAAGGTTCTGATGAAAGAAGCAATACCTAGCCGGTTTTTTGTATATGGACTTCCCGATGAACGGCTGGGGCAACAAGTGGCTTTATTTGTTGAACAGACGACCTGGGATGAAAACCGCATCGAGCAGTTGAAAATTGCTGTTCGGGCCGAAATGGGGCCGTATGCGGTTCCCAGAAAAGTCATCTTCTTACCGGTTTTTGCCGAAACTCCTACCGGAAAAATTGATAAAAAGGCAATCGCTTCCCAGCTGCGGTTTTGATTCGTAAAACAATCGAATTCACTTTAACCGATTCGCCCTATCTTTGCCGGAGGTTATTACTTCCCTTATTTTTCTTCTTTTCGTTCATAAAATGATTGAGCCCAGTTTCAGAAACGTCGAAATTCGCTACCAGACCGCGCAGGTTGTTCCTCCGCCATACGCCCATTTCTTTACAATCGCCATCCGCTCCATGGATGACAAAGGGCTGCAAATCGACTTTACCATGACCTATACGGATCGGGACGAACTGGAAGAGGAGGAAATTACCGGCGAAGGATTTACCGCGAACGATGACTACACCTGGTCGGGGCGGTTACTGCCAGTTTGGACGCAAACGGTTGGTGAATTGGTACGGAAAACCCAGCTGAAACCATTTGATGAAGAAAAGTTAAACGACAATCAGGATTATTTTCTGGTTTCGGTGGAGCGTGAAAATCAGTCTAAATCGTCCGGTACTCCGTCTCACCGCACGGAATGGCAGTTTTTGAGTCAGGAACTTATCCAGGCGGTTTATGAAGTCTCCGGGAAGGAAAAGCCATTTGAGGTAACGTATGTTGAAATCGAGTCGGGGAATCGTACGGAAGCCCGGTTGACGGCGTCGTTCAGCCGGCGGGAAGTTCGGCTGGAAACCCGCAAAAACAACCAGAGCCAATCGCGGGCCTTGCCCTGGAAAGAACTGACGTCGATGATGGAAGTTTTCTACGCTGTTGATTACGACAGCGAAGCTGCCTTGCCCGATTTGCCCCGAAAAACCGGTCGCTACCTGAATTTAGGGACGCCGGAATGGTACGAAACCGGCACATCCCTAATCGGAGACGAGGGCGCAGTCAACAAACTCCGCAAACTGCTGAATCGGCTCACTCAATAGCTTTTACAAGTTGATGACTTGCCGGGATAGGATCAGCTCCAGATGATCCGATCCTTTTTTGAGCAGACAGCCCAGTCGGTATTCGCCTTTCCGAACGGCCTGTAAGGGGATGACGGTTGAAAAACCGGGTCCGAAATAGGTACCCTGGGTCAGCAGCTGACGCCGTCCGGCAATTTTAGGCAAGGTTCCGGCCAGGTAAGTTTTCTGGTTTGTTTCATCGTGCAACACCACAAACAGATTGTCACGCAACGATTGCCGCCGAAGCGGAAAGTCCGCAATTTCAATCGAAAGCTGGGGCGAATTTGTGCCGGCATTCAGAAAGTACTGCGTCCGGAAGGTATATGGTTTGAAATTCCGCTGCTGAACGGTCGCTTGCACCAGCTCATCAAAACCGGCAAATTGATCGGGAACCTGCCAATAGCCCTGCTGCCAGGCCGGTTGCAGAAAATACAAGCTACTTTCTATTGAACTGGTATTGCACAATTCGGTCTGGTGTTTCCGCCAGTTATACGTGTCGGCAACCAGTCGGCTATTTTTATTGGCAACTTCCGGGGTGTAACCAAAATAAGAACTAATATAGAAAAGAAGGGCAAAGCCGGAAAAGAAAATTAAAAGGGATTTTCGTAAAGCAGAAAACCCATTAATCAGAAACATATAAAAAAATACTGAGCTGAAAGCGGCATAAATTTTAAAGCGGTTTTCGAGCACAATGGTGGAGCTGGCCCTAAAAATAGTGATCAGGAAAGTCGTTAACAGGATAAAGCAGAAAAACGAGAATAATTCATTTTTAAAAGTCGAATTATTTTTGCGGACGTTGAATGATTGATAGATAAATATAAAAAGAGAAGGAATAATTAAAACACAGATCAACGCTCCCCAGATGATCGATGCAGCCGCAGAATCGGATTGCCAGACCGATATGTTGGCTCCAATCCGGGCTACGAAAGAAGCGGGTAAATTCGGCCAGTTGATGCTGCTTTCGACGCCACTGCCGGGCGTGTAATCGGCTATGTATAATCCAAATGCCACGATGGCAGAAACGATCCAGGGAATTAACACTTTGTAGTGTTTTTCGACCAGCAATAAAAAACCGCCCGTTGCAAACACCACAATGCCGTTTCCGTGGGTAAAGGTAGCCAGCAAAGCCAGTACAACCGCGATACTCACCCGGCCCCAGGACGGTTTTTTGAGTAAGATCAGGCACCCGCAAAGCAGAATGAGCAGCGTAATATGCTGAAGTCCGGTTAAGGCCCAAATGCTGACTTCGTGGTACTGAGGCTGGAAAATCAGGAACGGAATCGGAAGAAAATAATAGAACGGAAGTTTTAACCGACGAAATAAACCAAATACAAATCCGCAAACGGCGATCAGATTAATAGCGGCCAGGAGAATATAACTTTTAAAATTCAGGTGGCCGGTCAGAATATAATCAAGGTAACCAATCAAACGGGGGACGAAAATACGGTGATCATTTTCGGTTCGAAAAAATGTATGTAAATTATGTTTCCAGCCTAATCCTTTTTTGAGTTCGAAAATCACCTGCAACAAACTATTGTCATCCTGAAATGGAAAATCGACGGAATAGACCGCTACATAATAGACATAAAAAAGAACCGTAAAACCGCTTGCAATACCGGTAAACCAACTTAAATAATTCCCAAAACTCGATTTGGTCATTGATGGATTTTGGAAGAGTAATGTGATCAAAATGGTTTTATTCGGGTGGAAAACATACTGAAATGCGGATCCAGAAAGAGATCATTTACCTGGTTTTCTGAATGCGGTCTAATTCATATTGTAAATCTTCCACCAAACTCCGGATGCCATCGAGCGAAGGAGTGGCCTGGGGCATTTGCTGACTGATAAATGCCGTAATTTCCCAGACTTCGAGCACTTCGCGAATGGGCACTTCCCGGGTGTTGATGGCGGGTTGGTCAGATGTCAACAGCAGGGTTCCCTTGAGCTTTACCTGATTAAATACCCGTCGGCACTGAATTCCCTGATTTTGCACGAGCAAAACATGCAGCTTGTTGTCGGCAATATCATACCAGTTTCTGACGTATTTCCCAATCAGCAGGGCTTCCGGAAAAATGAATTCATCGCCCGCATCAAACGCCCGATAGGTATCAGGTGGTAACAAAGGTAATTGTAAAACCGCTAATCGATTCAAAAAATCGGGTTGCTGAAACCGTTGCAGGTAGTCCGTAAAATGCCGTTTCCGAACCCACGGAATGGTATTGGTGGTTTGTGAATCATTCGTCGGGCGATGATCAGCGACCGTATTTATCGTTGAGCGGGCGTTTTCGTAGACGTTATTAAACGACAGCGATTGCGTTGCGGATTGGTGAGTGGGTAGTTGAAAAGGCGAAAATCCTTCCCGCTGGGAAACGGGCCGGGGAACAATGCGCTGCGATACGAGTTTTATTTGTGGTTTGTTTTCGACCGGTTTTTGGAAGATATCGGCGGGTTTGGAAACCGGTTGCTGGTAATATTTCTCCAAAACGGCGGAAAGTGCTTTGGGGGCCGTTGCCGTATTTTCCGGTTCCGAAACATCTTTAGGCAACGGAGAGGCTGGAAAACCAGTCTTGGGATAAGGCGGGTTGCCAGACAACGAACGGTCCATGGGCAGGGCCAGATCGGGGGTTTCACGAATTTTTCGTAAATCACTTTTCAGCAAATTGTCGACCGTTGTGCTGAACGCGCGGGCAATCGACATCAGATTGTCCAGATTCGGATTCGCCCGGGCTTCCTCGTACGCACCCAGCAGCGAGCGTTTGATGCCAATCCGCCGGGCAAACTGTTCCTGGGTCAACCCGTTGAGTCGGCGGAGGTATTTGATGTTATTGCTGACAATACTCATAGGGCGGTGTTTTGACAAAAATATTAGTATTTCGGTATTATTACCTGTTTTTTTACAAAAACGTGATCCGCGATGGAGTTACCCGCTTTCAATACCCGTACGCGTCTATCCATTCAGGAATTATTCGATGCCCAGCGCCAGCAGGCCGGTTTTTTGGCCGCTACCACGGCATCTGAGCGGATTGCAAAACTGAAACGGATTCAAACGTATCTGCTATCGAACCGAACGGCATTAGCAAATGCCTTGTTTGAAGATTTCCGAAAACCGGCTCCCGAAACCGAATTGACGGAACTTTTGGCAATCAACAACGAATTGAATGTGGCAATCCGGCATTTGAAACAGTGGGTTAAACCGCATCCCGTTCCGACGCCCCTGGGCATGTTGGGGACGAGCAGTCACGTGAAATACGAACCGAAAGGCGTAACCCTGATCATTTCGCCCTGGAATTATCCCTTATATTTGTGCCTGAAACCGCTTATTTCCGCGATTGCTGCCGGGAACACGGCCATCGTGAAACCGTCGGAACTGGCGCCCGCGGCCTCGGCCATTATTCGGAAGATGATTCAGGAATTGTTTTCAGCAGATGAAGTAGCGGTTTTAGAAGGTGATAAAACGCTGGCCCAAAGCTTACTGGAATTGCCCTTTGACCATATTTTTTTTACCGGGAGTACGGAAGTAGGCAAAGCCGTGATGTCGGCGGCAGCCCGGAATTTATCCTCGGTGACGCTGGAGTTGGGCGGGAAATCACCCTGTATCATTGATGAAACTGCCGACATCGAGTCAGCCGCCCGGCGGGTGGCCTGGGGAAAATGGATTAACAACGGACAGACCTGCGTGGCTCCGGATTTTATTCTGATTCAGCGATCGGTCAAAGACCGGTTTGTTCGTGCCGTCAGGGAAGCGGTCCGGGCAATGTACGATGCGGAGGGGCGGGGAGTCCAGGCGTCGGACAGTTACGCGCGAATTGTTAATAACCGGCATTTTGACCGAGTTAAAAACCTGCTGGACGATGCAGTCGGAAAAGGAGCAACGGTGGTGATGGGCGGGCAGACAGATTCGGCCGACCGGTTTATCGAACCAACCCTGCTCGAAAATGTAACCACCAAAATGGCGCTCATGCAGGACGAAATATTTGGCCCGTTACTGCCGGTTATTCCTTACGACACACGCGAGGAAGTGATCCGTTTTCTGACCGGTCGGACAAAACCGCTGGCGTTGTATATTTTTAGTCAGCGCAATTCGGCGACCCAATTCTGGCTGAACCGAACCACGGCGGGAAATACCGTGGTCAACGACACCCTCATTCATTTTGCCCATACCGAATTGCCCGTTGGGGGAGTCAATCAGAGCGGAATCGGGAAATCGAACGGGTTTTACGGTTTCATGGAATTTTCCAACGCGCGCGGTATCGTAAAGCGTCAATTTGCTTCTTTACAATTCATTTATCCACCTTATTCAGACAGGGTTAAAAAACTATTGAAAATATTAATGAAATATATTTGAACGATTTACTGATTAGTTGGGTCAATTAATTCGATTGTATATATTAGTGCAGTTTTTACTCAACAGGTTTATGATCAATAGGACTACGAAGGAAACCACCGCCACTATCGCTGAAACCAACCATGGATTGATCGAAAAAAATGGTGATCGTACAGGTATCCCGATTATTTTTGTTCATCAGCATTATAGTTATTATCTGGATTATACGTTAAGACAGGCAGTTCACTCCAACCCAGATAGTCCCATTCATTTGATTGGTGATCCGGAAAACGACCAGTTTCCGTTCGTTATTCACCACAACATCAGCGATTTTTTAAATGAGGAAACGGATCGTTTTAAATCCGTGTACCAACATCATTCGCCCAATCATTATGATTACGAATATTTCTGTTTTATTCGCTGGTATCTCGTTAAAGAATTGATGTTGCGGGAAGGCTATACGCAGGTTTTCGTGGCCGATTCCGATGTAATGATCTACACGGACATTACGGAATATATTAACCAAACCAGCCTGAATAACCACCTGGCAGCATTTAATCTAGGGGTTGATTATCAGTGGGTTCGGTCTGCTTCGGGCCATTCTTCCTATTGGACGTGGGACGGTATCTGCCAGTTTTGCGAGTTGGAAATTGATCTTTATACCGAACCCCGATTCATCTCATTCATGGATCAGATTCGGGCGGAAAAGATCATTAAAAACGACCGCGCCGGGATTTCGGACATGACCGCTTTGTACGTCTTTTACGAAGAAAAAAATGCCCAGATTCGCAACCTGTCGGAATGCACGGACGGTTCGGCTTTTGACCACAATATTTCCATGGCGACCAATTATAATCTCGATGAATACGAGTTTGGATTAGGCCGTAAAAAAATTGTGATTAAAAATGGATATCCAGTTGCTAGAAATAGATTTCTGAAGAAGGATATCCGGCTGCATACCCTGCATTTTCAGGGGAATAGCAAAAACATCATCCACCGGTATTATACGGGTGGAGGAATGATAAGAAGCCGAACTTTCCGGGAACTACGGTTTCAGGCGTCAGTATTATACCATATGGTGAGGTAACGACTGGATCTCAGTTAATACTCATTATAAGGCAGATTGACCGTATCCCGCCAATAAGTTGCCACATCGCCGATCATCTGGATCAGTTCCGTAAACTGAATGGGTTTGACCAGGTAGGAGTTGGCGCCCATGCGATACGCTTTTTCAACTTCCTGCCGGGAAGACGTCATAATCAATACCGGAATGTTTTTCAACTGGTGGTCGGCCCGAATGGCGAGAAGGGTTTCCAATCCGTTGCGAAGCGGCATGTTGATATCCATAATAATCAACGAGGGAAGCGGGTGGACAGCTTCCGGACCGATGCAATTCTTCAAATAGTCAATAACCTGGTCTCCATCTTCAACAAATCGTCCGCAATCGAACAATCCGTTTTGCATAAAGGCTTCATCAAGCAGCAGCCGATCTTCTTCATCATCTTCGGCAACTAGTATAGTAAAAGGTCGATTGGGCAACATAGACAGATAACTTGCAGGGTCGTGGCCCCAAAACAAGTGAATGAAGGTAGTGGTTTTCCGGTTTATTGCCAACTTGTCAAATCATATTTTGGGTAAAGCCAATTGTTTCCCGCTTTTATGTACCTTAAGACCGCACTATTTTCGGACCGCTTCAATCATCTTATGCGCTATTTATTTCCGCTTTTATTGCTTTTTATCCGGGAGGTTAAGGCCCAGACGCTTCCAGTTCTCGATCAGAATCCCACCCGGCTACAATGGAATCAAGTGAATACACCGCATTTTCGGGTGATTTTTCCAAAGGGCCTCGACCAAACCGCTCAGCAAACCGCCCGGCGATTGGAACAGGTTTATGACCCCGTAAGTGCAACCTTAAAAAAGACACCGCGCAGGCTATCGGTTATTTTGCAGAATCAAACCATGATCAGCAACGGGTTCGTAACCATGTTGCCCCGTCGATCGGAATTCAACGCCGTCCCGGCTCAGGACCCGTTTCTGGCCGGGACGCTCGGCTGGCTCGATTTGCTGGCCGTGCACGAATTTCGCCACGTTGTTCAATACGAAAAGGCTTTGCAGGGATTGACGCGCGCGGCCTATACCTTGTTTGGCAACACGGCTTTTACCGCGCTGACGTTGGGTGTGCCGGACTGGTTCTGGGAGGGCGATGCCGTGGGAACCGAAACCGCACTGACGAATGCCGGACGGGGGCGAATTCCGAACTTTGATTTGGCCATGCGCGCAAATTTGCTGGCGGGTCGGCGGTTTACGTACCAGAAAGCCGTTGGCGGTTCGTATCGCGACAATGTTCCTAATCATTACGTTCTGGGATACTTCATGTCGACGTACCTGAAACGGGAATACGGTGCCGATGCCTGGAGCAATGTCCTGAATCGGTATTACCGGTTTCCCGTTTATCCTTTTTCGTTTTCCAATGGTGTAAAAAAGACGACTAAATACCGCATTGAGGAATTATACCGCCGGTCCATGCTGGATATTGAAGACACCTGGCGGAACCAACGGAAAGAGCTCCGGTTAACGGATGCGGTACCATTTCCGGTAATGGCTTCTGAAAAAGTGTATACTAATTATCAATACCCACAATACATCTCCGGCAACGAAGTTATTGCGCTGAAGTCCGGGTTGGGCGACATTGCCCAGTTTGTGTTGCTCGACCGGAATGGTCAGGAAAAGAAAGTGTTTGTGCCGGGTCTGTTCAACAATCCCGAAATGCTTTCCGTAGCAGACCGGAAAATTTGCTGGACGGAATTTCGCTACGATGTCCGATTCGGGCAACGGATTTATTCCGAAATCAAACTCTACGATTTGAAAACCGGTCGACTACAACGCTTGACCAGTCACAGCCGCTACGCCGTGGCTTCGCTTTCGCCCGATGGTACGAAGGTGGTGGCAGTTCGGAATGACGAATCCTATCAAACCCGGCTGGTCATTCTGGATGCAAAAACCGGTCAGGAATTACGCGTTCTGGACAATCCGGCAAATGATTTATACGTTCAGCCGCGTTGGCGGGATGATAACCGGACGCTGGTGGTTGTCAACCGGAAAAAGGAAGGGAAGACTATTCAGATCATTGATTCAGAAACGAATGAAAAGCAGGAGTTGACGGCGGTTTCGAATCAGAATATTAGCCATGTGCAGCCGTGGAAACAATACATTTTTTATAATTCGCCCCAATCCGGTATCGATAATGTTTATGTACTAAATACCCAAACCGGTGCCCGGTTTCAGGTGACTTCCCGTCCGCTGGGCGCTTACCACCCCACCATTTCACCCGACGGTAAACGACTTAGCTTTCACGATTTTAACGCATCCGGTTACCGGATTGCCGAAATGCCCCTCGATTCGTCGAAGTGGATTCCGGTTGGGCAGGTTCAGGATCGATTGGTTCGGTATTTTGGTCCGTTTGTCGCTCAGGAACCGGGTGGTCCGTTAGTGAGGGCCGCTCTGGCCGATTCGGTGCCAACCGCTGAAAAATTTCCGCAAAGCCGGTTTAGCCGCTTGTTGCATGCCTTCAATTTATACAGTTGGGGGCCGGTGGTGGCATCCGATGGACAAAGTGGAACGATCGGCTTGCGATCCCAGGATTTGCTCAGCACGACGCAGGTCGATGTCGGAGTGGGGTATGATCAGACCGAGCGGACCGTGAATTATTACGGAAATGTGAGCTATCAGGGCTTGTTTCCGATCCTCGATGTCGGTTTTCAACGCGGTCGCCGATCCACTTCGGTTTATGTGGATCGCCGGGCACCGCTCGATTCACTTCGCAGTGATTCCTGGAATTACAATCAATTATCGGCCGGTTTTCGAATTCCGCTTCAGCTAACGACTTCGAAATACTTTCAAAGTGCCTATTTATCAGCTTATTATGGATTAATGCAGGTGAGTGGGTATGAATTGCCCGTTCGCCCGATCACCGAGGTTGGCTTTGGCGGAACCTTGCAGTCACTGGCGTATTCAGCATCGTATTCCCGCACACTGAAGCAAAGCAAACAGGATGTGGCTCCGCGCTGGGGGCAGGCGGTTTCGGCGGTTTGGCGAACGACGCCATTTCGTGGCCAGTTGAATGGCGAAGTGTGGGGGGCTCAGGGAAGTCTGTATCTGCCGGGTTTGGCAAAACACCATGCGCTGCGTTTTCGGGCTGGCTATCAGCAACAGATGTCGGGCAACTACCGGTTTGCTCCCGTCATTTTTTTCCCTCGCGGCCAATCGTATGTAAGTTACAACCAGCTAACAGCGGGAAGTGTAGAATACCGGTTACCACTTTTGAATCCGCATTGGTCCATCGGTCGCTGGCTGTACATTCAGCGGGTGAAGGGGACCGGATTTTACGATGCGGCTCAGGGAAAAAGTGACGTACGGGTGCAGGGGCAACCCGTCAACATGACCGAGCGGTTTTCCACCACCGGCCTGGACTTATCCTTCGTCTTCAATGTCATGCGGCTCCGTACCCCATTCGAAGCGGGCGTACGAACCATCTATAACCTCAAATCCGGAGAATATTTGATCCAGCCACTCGTGATTGGGCTCGGATTCTAATTTCATTGAGTGGTTTGTCTTTGAGTGAACGGCAATCTGCAACATTGCTCAATCACTCAATCCCCAATCGCTCAATGATATACTTCTCCCCGCGCGGCTTTCAGCGTGTTTTGCATCAATGAGCAGATCGTCATTAGACCAACGCCACCGGGTACGGGGGTGATGTAACTGGTTTTGGGAGCTACTTCGTCGAAGTTTACATCACCTTTCAGGGCAAAACCGCTTTTCTTGGTTAGGTCGGGTACCCGTTCCAGACCAACGTCGATCACGACGGCACCATCTTTTACCATGTCCGCCGTAATGAATTCTGGCCGGCCGAGCGCAGCAATCAGAATATCGGCTGAACGACAGATTTCGGCTAAATTCAGGGTCCGGCTGTGGGTCAACGTGACAGTACAGTTGCCCGGATAGGTATTGCGCTGCATCAGGATACTCATCGGCAACCCAACAATCTGGCTGCGACCCACCACGACGCAATGTTTGCCGGCGGTTTCAATCGCGTATCGTTTCAGCATTTCCAGAATTCCCTGCGGAGTTGCCGAGATGTATGCGGGCAAGCCTTTAGCCATGCGCCCGATGTTAATCGGATGAAAACCGTCGACGTCTTTTTTCGGATCGATGGTTTCCATCACTCGATCGGCTGAAATATGGGCCGGGAGCGGCAACTGAACAATCAAACCGTCCATGTCCGGATTTTCGTTGACGTCCCGCACCGCCTGAATCAGCTCTTCCTCCGAAACCGAATCGTCGAACCGGATGAGCGTCGAGTGCATTCCCACTTCTTCGCAGCTTTTCATTTTACTCGCCACGTACGTTTCGCTTCGACCCGCCGTGCCGACCAGAATGGCTACGAGATGAGGAATCTTCCCGTTTTGAGACTTGATTTCGGCGACTTCAGCCGCGAGTTCCTGCTTAATCTGGAGAGAGAGGACTTTTCCGTCGAGGAGTTGCATCGTTCGTTCAATAAAAAGGCAAAGGTAAGGGTTTTGTTCAGACGAAAGCCCGGTTTTTTGACGGTTTATTTGAAAAGAAGCTGGTTTTTTGGCAGGAAAAATAGTATACTTGTAAAAACCGAATTGTGAATAACTCTCTTTTTTCCGCTGAAACGTCACTTTGAAGAAGTTTTATCGTTCCATTTTGCCGTTGATTTACCTCCTGCTGATCGGGTGGGCTACCGGTTTTCTGAGCCGGTTGACCGACGCGCCGGTAAAAGGAAACGCACTGAAAATGGCAACGATCGAAGCCTCGTCGATTCGTGAAATGACGGATCATCTGACGGACGGTTTGGCCCACGTTCTGGTTCACGAAGCAATCGTTGCCCCAACGGTTTCGCACCCGATTCCACTGTTGTTTTTCTGTATTATTCCTACGGTTTGGGTGCTGATCAACTGTGCAAAGCTGCGGCTTCAGCAAAAAAACGCGTACTACTATTTTGCCTATTTTCGTCGGCTTTTCGGGCATTTGATTGCCATTAACGCTCCCTGACCGTTTCACAATCTCGTCGTTTCTTCAACCTTATTTGCGCCTGAACCCGACGTTACCAAGCCGAGGGTGCACGAATAGTGCATTGCTTATCTCATTCGTATTCAGAATTCTATCCACAAATCAACCACGTTGTATGGTAAAGACACGTATTAATCGGGCTAAAAATTCGGCCCTGTTTCGCGAAATTAAAGAAGCGGTATTTATTGTGCTGGGCGTACTCAGCGCCGGTATGGGGCTGAAAGGGTTTCTTTTGCCCAACGACTTTCTTGATGGGGGCGTTATCGGTATTTCGCTCTTGCTTCAGATAAAAACCGGTATCGATCTGGCCATATTGGTCGTTATTGTCAATATACCATTTATCTGGATGGGCCTGCGCCAGGTCTCCTGGGTTTTCGCCCTGAAAACCGCGCTGGGAATCGGGCTGCTGGCGTTGTGCCTGGCGTTTATTCCGTACCCCATTGTCACAACCGACAAGCTGTTGATTGCCGTATTTGGCGGTTTTTTCCTCGGTGCGGGGATTGGGCTCGCCATGCGGGGGGGCGGTGTGCTCGACGGAACGGAGGTGCTCGCCATTTACATCAGCCGCCGTTCGTTCCTGTCGGTCGGCGACGTCATCATGGTCATTAACCTGCTGATTTTTGGGTCAGCCGCCGTCTTTATCAACGTCGAAACCGCTCTTTACGCGATGCTCACCTATCTGGCTGCCTCAAAAACCGTCGATTTCATCATTCACGGTATTGAAGAATATATCGCGGTGATGATCGTCTCGGATCGGCACGAGGAAGTCCGGCAGTTAATTACGGAAGAGCTCGAACGGGGTGTCACGGTTTTGAAAGGGGAGAAGGGTTTTGGCAAACGTGGACACCGCGAAAATGATATCAATATCCTTTATGCCGTTGTTACTCGTCTGGAAATCACCCGATTAAAAGATAAAATCAGCGAGGTCGATGAAAAAGCTTTTCTCATTGAACACAGTATTGCGGATGTGAAAGGAGGGATGATCAAACCCCGCCCGTTGCATTAACGATCAATTGCTCGGCCAGCCGCGACAAACCGGTCGTGGCTGGTTCGGGAATAAACGTCAGGTTGGTGCGGGGACGTATGTCCGGTACGTTCGGATCGACGACGTAGATGGGCGTGCGGGGCCGGACGTAATCGATCAACCCGGCTGCGGGATAAACCGCCATCGACGTTCCGACAATGATCAGAATATCAGCCGCGTGCGTTAATTCAACCGCGTCTTCCATCATCGGAACCGCTTCGCCAAACCAGACGATGTGCGGGCGGAGTTGGGACCCTTTTTCGCAGCGATCACCCCTCTTCAGTTCCCAGCCTTTGACGTCATACACCAGAGTTTCGTCCCGGGTGCTGCGCGATTTGAACAACTCGCCGTGCAGGTGAACCACTTTTTTGGATCCGGCTTTTTCGTGCAGATTGTCCACGTTCTGGGTGATAATTGTCACGTCATAAAACTTCTCCAACTGCTTGAGTGCCAGATGACCGGCGTTGGGTTTGGCATCGATAGCCTGTTTCCGGCGCTGGTTGTAAAACTCCAGCACCAGATCCGGATCGTTGGCCCAGCCTTGCGGGGTAGCCACATCCTCGACGCGGTGGTTTTCCCATAAACCATTGGAATCGCGGAACGTTTTCAATCCACTTTCCGCGCTGATTCCTGCGCCGGACAGAACGACAATTTTCTTCATTTTGTAGTTGCTCGTTCAGCAAGTTACGAATTTATTTGAGCGTTAACCCGTCTGAATGACCATAAAAAAACCACTCATTTGAGTGGTTTTTCAATACCTACAGACTGAAGTCCTTGGGTACGAATTACTTCTTCGCCGTCACTTTCTTGGCGGCTGTGGACTTGGCTGCCGGAGCTTTGGCCGATTTTTTTGCTTTCGGTTTTTCTTCAGTGGCTGTTTTTCCTTTTGCTTTCGGTTTGGCTTCAGCGCCCGCATCTCCACCCGCCAGTTTCAGGCAATCTTCCAGGGTTAGCGATGCAGGTTCGACATCCTTCGGGATTTTTACATTCCGTTTGCCGATTGAAATGTAAGGCCCATACATGCCGTTGACCACTTTAACCGTTGGATTTTCGGGGAATTCCCGGATGTATTTATTGCTTTCCGCCAGTCGCTTTTGCTGAATCAATTCGATCGCCCGGCCCAGCGTCAAACCGGCAGGAGTTTCTCCTTTGGGCAACGAAATGTATTTATCGTCGTGTTTGACATACGGCCCAAAGCGACCTTTTCCGGTAGTAATCAACTTGCCTTCAAACTCACCAATGGACTCGCTGATATTTTCGGCGCGTTTCTGCTGAATCAGTTCAACGGCACGTTCGGCCGAAACCGTATACGGATCATCATCTTTCGTGAGAGAAACGTATTTATTGTCGTGTTTAACATAAGGGCCAAATTTGCCAATGCCAATCACCATCGGACTGTCTTCAAAAAAGCCAACCTCGCGGGGTAAGGAGAACAAATCCAGCGCGTCTTCGAGCGAAATGGTTTCGATCAACTGGTCTTTTTTCAGGTTGGCAAACTGCGGTTTGTCTTCGTCCGTGGCTTCACCGATCTGAACGTAGGCACCGTATTTTCCCAGTCGCGCGGATACTTTTTTACCCGTAGCCGGATCAATCCCCAATTCCCGGCTGCCCGGTTTGGAGCCCGTCAGTGCAGCTCCCTGCACGGTTTCAACATTCCGGTGAAAATCACCGTAAAAATTCTGAATCATTTCCTGCCAGCCGATTTTACCGTTGGCAATTTCATCAAAGTCTTTTTCGACCGTAGCTGTGAATTTATAGTCGACAATTTCCTCAAAATATTCGACCAGAAAATCGTTTACGACGAGCCCCATATTGGTCGGGAAGAGCTTCGCTTTCTCCGAACCGTAGTTCTCTTTACCGGTTTTTTCCTGAATGGCTCCCTGCTTTAGAATCAGTTCCTTAAACTCACGTTCCTTGCCGGGCCGGTCTTCCTTGACGACGTACTGCCGTTTGACAATGGTCGAAATGGTTGGCGCATACGTTGAGGGTCGGCCAATGCCCATCTCTTCCAGTTTTTTAACCAGACTGGCTTCCGTGTAGCGCGCAGCCGGTCGCGTAAACCGCTGAGTGGCTTTCATCTGGTCCAGATTCAGGACCTGACCAATGGAAAGCGGGGGCAGCATGCCTTTACTTTCTTCGTCTTCGTCGTCGGTCGATTCCAGGTAAACTTTCAGAAAACCGTCAAATTTGATGACTTCACCCTGGGCAATCAATTCCTCCGGCGTTGTCGAAATGCCGATGGTGGCCGTGGTGCGTTCCAGTTGGGCATCCGCCATTTGCGACGCAATAGACCGTTTCCAGATCAGGTCATACAGCCGCTGTTCGTTGCGGTCAGCACCAGCGGTTTTTACCGAAAAATCGGTGGGCCGGATGGCTTCGTGAGCCTCCTGCGCCGATTCGGATTTGGTTTTGTATTGCCGCGTATGGACGTAATTCGCACCAAAATCAGTGGTAATGGCTTGTCTGGCCTTGTCGATCGCTTCCTGCGATAGATTAGTGGAATCCGTCCGCATGTAGGAGATCTTACCGCTTTCGTACAGCTTCTGCGCCAGTGTCATTGTCTGCAAAACGGAAAACGACAATTTACGCGAAGCCTCCTGCTGGAGGGTAGAGGTCGTAAACGGAGGAGCGGGCGACTTTTTCGCGGGTTTGGTTTCCAGATTTTTAATCGTGAAAATCGCTTCCCGGCATTTTTCCAGAAAAGCCCGCGATTCCTCGACCGTATTGAAGTTCTTCGGCAGTTCAGCATTCAGTAATTTGCCATTTTCAACGATAAACTGGGCCGTGACTTTGTAACTGGATTTGGAATTGTGTCCATCAATCTCCCGTTCGCGCTCCACGATAATCCGAACGGCTACCGACTGAACCCGGCCAGCCGACAAAGCCATCGAGCTGCCGGATTTGATTTTTTTCCACAAAACCGGGGATAGCTCAAACCCAACCAGCCGGTCGAGTACGCGCCGGGCCTGTTGGGCATTCACCAGATCAATATCGATTAGCCGGGGCGATTCGATGGCGTTCTGAATGGCTTTTTTGGTGATTTCGTGAAAGACAATTCGTTTCGTGTCGTCTTTCAAACCCAGCGCTTCTTTTAAGTGCCAGGAAATGGCTTCTCCTTCGCGGTCGTCGTCCGTTGCGAGCCAAATCACTTCCGCTTCTTTGGCTAGCTTTTTTAATTCGCTGATAACCTGACGTTTATCCGGGCTTATTTCATAGACAGGACGAAAGCCATTCTGGATGTCAATCGCCATATCGTCCTTGGGCAGATCCCGAACGTGACCATAACTCGATTTCACCACGAAATCTTTACCCAGATACCCTTCAATGGTCCTCGCCTTCGCGGGTGATTCCACGATAACCAGGTTTTTTGACATATAGATTCAGGTTGATTGTTAATTAGTACCGACAGTCTGTCCCACGTCTCGTGCCAAATATAGATGCAAAAGACGTAATACTTACAAATCCATTCGAGGGAATGATGGTTGGGCGGGTACTTTTTGTTATTTGATAACGATTTTTGGGCCTGAATCGTTCCGAATGCATAGGTATAAATGATGAGTGGGCGAACCGGCAACGAGCGTCTGAAAACATGGCAATTGCCAGTCGTTGACGGTTTTAAACCGGATGCATCCGGCGGGTTACCAGACAGGAAAGGAACCAAATCCGGGATTAATTCGGGCATAAAGACAAAAGAAATAAATTAATGCATGTAATTCCATCGTAAAATGCCTATGTTGCCGCAATGCAGTAATCCGTTTGGATTACATTCGTGTTGACTTCGTTCGTTTCATCGCTTCCGTTACTGGTAATGATTCTTTTGATTCTGTGGGCGGTTTTGGCGTCCGGTTGTTTTGCTTACGGTTTGTTTTTTTACAAACTCCTTCTTCGTTCCCGATTGATCTCCGACGCCGAACCGGTTCGTGGGAGCGACCTGGTGTTGGTTGGCTTGTGTTTGCTCGTGTTGCTGGTGCAACTGGCCTCTCTATTTTTCCCGGCTAATTATTACATCGCATTTTTCTGGCTGGGGGGAGCCGTTTCGATGGCACTTGCGGCTCCGGCTACGACGAAATCCTATATCCGGCGATTTACGCGTCAACAAAAGCAAATACCGCTTTTCTGGCTGATGGTTGCCATTGTATTACTATACTCTACGCTCGAACCGTCCAATGTCGACAGCGGGATGTATCACCTGCCTTCAATGCGGTGGTACGAGCGGTTTCGGGTTATTCCGGGACTCGGGAATTTACACGGGCGCCTGGCGTTCAATTCGAGCTTTCTGGTTACCTCCGCAGCTTTTGGTTTCACCGATCTGGCTGGCCAGACGCTATTTCCGCTGAATGGTTTTGTGTTTCTGGTGATCTGCTGGCGATTGTTGGGTTTGGTTCGTTCCAAAAATACCGTCCGGTTTCTGGCATTGGTGGTAATGATGTTACTCTTGTTTTACCACATTCGTCAGGTTTTTTCGCCGACACCGGATGTTTGGGCAACCCTGTTGCCCATCACTATTTTTACGCTCTGGTTGGAAATAAAACCGGAATGGTCCATTCGGCACCTGCTGCTTTATATGCTGGTGTGTCTCAGTATTACCGTCAAATTGGCGACTATTCCGGTGGCCCTCAGTTTGCTGCCGATTGGCTGGAGCGTCAGGCGGCAGCTTTCGCTGCGTCATTTTCTGTGGTTAGCTGGATTCGGATTGCTGATGGTCGGGCCCTGGCTGGTGCGGACAACCATTCTTTCCGGTTATCTTCTATATCCGTTTCCCGCCCTTGATTTGTTTTCGTTCGATTGGAAAATTCCCCTCGAGCGGGTGCGTTTTGAAAAAGATTTCGTTGAATTCTGGGCCAAATTCCGAATCATCGAACCGTATTATGATGCCCGTCTGTTGAAAACTCCCGCTTCAAAATGGATTCCTGACTGGTGGAAACACCGCGAATACTATGTTCTAAATAAACCCATCTGGCTTTTGGCCGTTGTTTCACCGGTTATTGCATTCAGCCATTCCTTGCAATCCAGCCGGCGCATCCGGTTTCGCTCGTTGTTGTTTCCGTATCTGGTCGCGCTGAGCGGTTTTTTATTCTGGTTCCTAACGGCTCCGGAATTTCGGTTTGGATACGCTTTTGTCTGGATGACTGCTTTTTTGCCCTTACTACCGTTTATTCCTCCCAAAACGACATTCTGGAATCTGATGCCCTGGAGCAACGCAATTCTGGTGGGGATGATTGTCGTACTCATTGGTTATTTCGGAATTAATATCCTGTGGAAAGACCACTTCCCGTTGCAGAAATACGCTTTTTTGCCTAAACCATTAACGTATCAAATCGATGGACCGCCATATCGGGCGTATTTCAACCAGCACCGCACCCGGAGTGGATTACTGGTTTTGACGCCAATCGGCAGTCCGTTGGATCAGAGTTGCTTTGAGCAGGAAATTCCGTGTTCGCCGTATTTTTATCCGGACCTGGAATTGAGAGGAACCCAGGTGGCCGACGGATTTCGCAGTTCGATTTATAGACAGAAATAAATTTGTAACCCAAATTAAAAATATGTAAACAAAAGCTATTAAATAGGGGCTAAAAACGGTTTTGCACATGATGTTATCGATTATTATCCCCGCGTACAATGAAGAAAAAACAATTGGTTACGTATTAAAACGGGTTGCCGAAGTAAGTCTTCCAATTCACCTGAACCGAGAAATCGTGGTGGTCGATGATGGGTCGGTCGACCAGACGGGACAAATAGTTCAGCGGTTTATGAGCGAAAATCCGCAGGTTTTAGTGCAGTATATTCGTCAGTCGGTCAACCGGGGAAAAGGGGAAGCGCTGCACACGGGCATTCGGAATGCGGGAGGGCAGTTCATTATTATTCAGGATGCAGACCTGGAATATGATCCGGAAGAATACGGCCATTTGTTGCAACCCTTGCTGTCCGGTCGGGCCGACGTGGTGTACGGTTCGCGGTTTATGGGTGGGCGGCCGCACCGGGTCCTGTATTTCTGGCACACCGTTGGTAACCGGTTTTTGACGCTGTTGTCCAATATGCTGACCGATTTGAACCTGACCGACATGGAAACCTGTTTTAAAGTTTTCCGTAGCGAAATCATTAAAGGCGTTGAATTAAAGGAGAAGCGGTTTGGATTTGAACCCGAAGTGACGGCCAAAATCTCCCGAATTCCGGGCATTCGGATTTACGAAGTTGGTATATCTTATTACGGCCGCACCTATCAGGAAGGCAAGAAAATAGGCTGGCGAGACGGTTTTCGGGCCATATTCTGCATTCTGAAATACAATCTGTTTGTGATGACACCGCGTGAGAAAACGGTTCTGAACCTCCAGACGCCGATCAGCAAGTCGTAAAAACACTGCTTTCATTCGACTATTTTACCGATAAAACGGTCCTGCATATCGATAACGTTTACAAATTGTTGGGAAAATGCCCGCCTGTTTTATTTTAGAATGAAAATCATCTAATTTTGAGGTGCTCATTCGGAAACTCATTTTCCGATCGCTGGTGTTGTCTATTTAGATACATTATTTTGTTCACTGCTTAAATTCCTCCTGTCTATGGCTTTTGATTTTGACATGATTCAGCGCGTATACGACGGTTTCGGCGAACGTGTCGAAGCAGCCCGGCAAGTCGTGGGTCATCCACTCACGTTGTCGGAAAAAATACTGTACGCCCACCTTACCATCGGAAATGCCGTGAAGGCGCTGAATCGGGGTAAAGATTATGTTGATTTTGCTCCTGATCGCGTGGCGATGCAGGATGCAACGGCTCAGATGGCGCTGTTGCAATTCATGCAGGCTGGCCGTTCCAAGGTGGCCGTGCCCTCCACCGTTCACTGCGACCACCTGATTCAGGCGGAAGTTGGAGCAACGCAGGATCTGGAAAATGCCAATAATAAAAACCGGGAGGTGTATGCCTTCCTCTCGTCGGTTTCCGACAAATATGGTATTGGTTTCTGGAAACCAGGTGCTGGTATCATTCACCAGGTGGTCATTGAAAACTACGCATTTCCGGGCGGTCTGATGATCGGAACGGATTCGCACACACCGAACGCCGGTGGATTAGGGATGATCGCCATCGGGGTCGGGGGGGCGGATGCCTGCGACGTGATGGCCGGTTTGCCCTGGGAACTGAAAATGCCTAAACTGATCGGTATCAAGCTGGTAGGTAAATTGTCGGGTTGGGCTTCGGCGAAAGATATTATCCTGCGCGTAGCCGGTATTCTGACGGTAAAAGGAGGAACGGGCTGCATCGTTGAGTATTTCGGCGAAGGTGCCGATAGCCTGTCGGCCACCGGAAAAGGCACGATCTGTAACATGGGAGCGGAAATTGGCGCAACGACGTCCATTTTTGCGTATGACGAAAAAATGGGCGATTACCTGCGGGCAACCAACCGTGCGGATGTGGCCGAAGCTGCCAACGCCGTTCGTCAGCACCTGCGCTCGGACGATGAAGTCTATGCCGATCCGGCTTCTTATTACGATCAGGTTATTGAAATCAACCTGTCGGAACTCGAACCACACATCAATGGTCCATATACGCCGGATCTCGCGTGGCCGCTGTCGAAGTTTGCGCAGGCGGTGAAAGAAAACGGCTGGCCCGAAAAACTGGATGTGGGTCTGATCGGTTCCTGCACCAACTCATCGTACGAAGATATGACCCGCGCGGCATCCATTGCTCGCCAGGCCATTTCCAAAAATCTGAAAACTCATTCAGAATATACGGTAACACCGGGTTCGGAATTGGTTCGTTTTACGACTGAACGCGACGGTTTACTGGATACCTTTGAAAAAATCGGGGGTGTCGTTCTGGCCAACGCCTGCGGACCCTGCATTGGGCAGTGGGCACGTCACATCGACGATCCAACCCGTCAAAACTCGATCATTACCTCCTTCAACCGGAACTTTGCCAAACGCAACGACGGTCTCGCAACCACCCACGCGTTTGTAGCTTCGCCGGAACTGGTAACAGCAATGTCGATTGCCGGTAGCCTGACGTTCAACCCGATGACGGACAAACTGACCAGCGAAAGCGGTGAAGAAGTGATGCTGGACGAACCGGAAGGTATCGAATTGCCGGTCAATGGCTTTGCGGTGGATGATGCGGGTTATCAGGCACCCGCCGAAGATGGCAGCGGTGTTCAGATTGTGGTGAGTCCCACCTCGGATCGTCTGCAGTTGCTGGAATCGTTCAAGGCGTGGGAAGGCACGGATTTGCTGGGTCTGAAACTGCTGATCAAAGCGAAAGGCAAATGTACGACCGACCACATTTCGATGGCCGGACCGTGGCTGAAATACCGGGGTCACCTCGATAATATTTCCAACAACATGTTGATCGGTGCGGTCAATTTCTTCAATGAAAAGACCAACACCGTTAAAAATCAGTTGTCGGGCGAGTTTGGTGAAGTTCCGGCTACCCAGCGGGCTTACAAAGCCGCCGGCATTGGTTCCATCGTTGTTGGTGACGAAAACTACGGCGAAGGTTCTTCCCGCGAGCATGCCGCGATGGAACCGCGCTTCCTGGGTGTTCGGGCCATTCTGGTGAAATCATTCGCCCGGATTCACGAAACGAACCTGAAAAAACAGGGAATGCTGGCGCTGACCTTTGCTGATCCGGACGATTACGATGACATCCGGGAAGATGACACCATCGACATTCTGGGTCTGACGGAATTCAGCCCGAACGGTCAGTTGACGATCCGCTTGAATCATGCCGACGGATCGAGCGAAGAGTTCCAGGTGAATCATACCTACAACGAAACGCAGATCGAGTGGTTCAAAGCCGGTTCGGCCCTGAACCTGATCAAGCAGAAGCAAAACGCGTAAACACCTGCTTTAAAGTTTCTTTAGCCCTCAAAACCGCCGTGTTTTGAGGGTTTTGTCGTTTCGCGGAGATGAGCAGAGGAAATAGGAGCTAAGCAGAGAAAATATTTAACTCCGCTTAACTCCTTTTCCTCTGCTCAACTCCGCGAAATAACTCATTAACGCTTCACTGACCATTTATACCGTTTCATCGGGAAAAGGATTGAATTGTTGTAAGTTTGCCGGTACCTTACCCGCACAAGCATTGCGTAGTGTATGACCTATGAAGTCTGGCAACCCATGTTCATTGGCATGGTGATTTCAATTCTGCTCATTAATGTCGTCCAGTGGATTACGTATCGGGAGCGGATTTATGGATTATATACACTCTACATGTTGGTCTGGCTGGCCTATTTTATCGTTCGCGTGCCCGAAATCAGGATCGGATTTTCCAATAACGATTATTATTTCATCCGGGCCTGTGGCCCAATGATCGCGTATTTCATCTATTTTGGGTTTACCGACGCCTTTATCGGTTTACGAAAACGACTGCCCGGTTTGTTTCGGGTGTTTCAGTATACGCAGCTTTGTATTGCGATCTACGTCATTCTCCAATTCACGATTTGTTACCTGACGGAGGACTGGTATCCCCGGGTTTACGATACCGCACACACTACTATCCGGCTCGGAATGATTGGGTTAGCGGTTTTTGGTATCTATAAAATCCTGCAATTGAAGGATACCGTAACGCAGTACTTCATCACCGGATCGACCTTTTTGATGGTAGGTGCGGTTACCTCCATGATATTGACTTACCTGGATACTTTTCCCGGCCCTGGTTCGGAATTCTGGAAAGCCCCTTTAACCGCCATTCAGATTGGGATTATTCTAGAATTAATCTGTTTTTCGCTGGGATTAGGCTACCGCCAACGGCACGCGGCCATCCGGACGGCGGTTTTGGAGCAAAAAATGGAGCGCCAGCAGGAAAAACACGAACGCAAACAACTGGAAAACGAACTTTCGGTGCAGCAACTGCGGCAGGAAATGTCGGAAGTGCAGATGAAGGCGTTGCAGTCGCAATTGAATCCGCACTTTTTGTTCAATTCCCTCAATTCCCTGTCATCCCTGATCGCGGATGAGCCCGTTAAAGCCGAACAATTTGTCGACGAAATGGCGAGTGTTTACCGCTATATTCTCCAAACCAACGATGTTGAGTTAACGACCCTCCACCGCGAACTCCAGTTTATCCACTCGTATTTCCATTTGCTGCAAACCCGCTATGCACGCGGGATCGACCTGAAAATCGAGGTGGCAACTCACTTGATGAACAGCCAGCTTCCCCCGCTCACCCTCCAGCTATTGGTTGAAAATGCCGTCAAACACAATATTGTGTCCGGTGATCAACCCTTGAAAATTCATATTTCAACTACGGAAGAGGCCTGGCTCACCGTTCGAAATACCTTGCAGCGTAAATCGGTCGATCGGGTGAAATCGACCCAAAAAGGATTGCTCAACATCCTGACAAAGTACAAGATGCTCGGTCAGCCCACGCCAACGGTGCTGGAAACCGGCGATGAATTTGTTGTTACGCTTCCCCTGATCCGATAAGCCATCCGCTTCATATTCGCCTTTTTCCGTTTCATTGAAATAGAACTGGTTTCCGTTAAGGCTGTCCACCACTTTTGGGGCACTAACAACATCTACTACACCAATGAGAACGATTTCTACACTCAGGATGCTGGTTTGGGCACTGGTACTGACAAATTGCCAGCAAACTAATTCTGAGGTTGAACGGGGTTTGAAGGCCAATCCCCAAACCGGATATGTTGCCGGAAAAGTGACCGACACCGAAGGAAAACCGATGAAAGGAGCGAGGGCTTTCGTTGATAACACAATTTATTACAATTCCAGGGTCTCTGATAGCAGCGATGCGTCGGGCAATTGCCCGTTGAACATTCCGGCTGGATCGGTTTTTAAAGCATATGCCAAAATCGAAAAAGAATACAATGTAGCGTATTTTAAAATCGAGTTGCACCCCAGGAAGACAGACGCGATCGGCAACGATGATCGCGTAGTCAGGAATTTTTTCTGGGAGTTGTCCGGCGAAAAAACATCGGTTTGTAATGCCTTTTACGGTGGTGAAGGTCAGCTCTATATGGCCAAACATAAACCTTCGGGCCGGAATCTGCAGGTGCTGGATGGCTCCGATCACGACAATCCGTATGGAACCTCGGTAAACCTGGATTTCTTTGGCCAGCATTCGCCCATCAGTTGCGATAATTGCGTGAAAGTTCAGTATCGGGAGTCATAAACCAACCGGTTTTTAAAGAAACAACCATGAAAAATGTAAACCGGTTTACCATTATCGGGGGCGGTATCGCGGGTATGACCACAGCGATTGCGCTTCGCAAAATCGGCATCAAAGCGACTATGTTCGAAGCGTCACCGACCATCAGGCCGCTCGGAGCGGGCCTGGCACTGGCCGCAAACGCCGTTAAGGGTTTCCAAAAGTTAGGGATAGCCGACGCCATTCTGCCCGGCGGCCGTTTGATGGATGCGTTTGTGATTCTGGACGAAAAAGGCCGTGAGATCACGCGGACCGACAGCCGGGCCGTCGGTCAGAAATACGGGATTGATAATTTTACGATTCACCGGGCGATCCTGCACCAGGCGCTATTGGATCAGTTGGTCGGGAATCCGATTGTGCTGGGAAAACGTGCCATTTCCATTGACCAGAGTGGCGAAGGCATCATTATGCGGTTTGACGACGGGACCGTTCACCAGACGGATTACCTGATTGTGGCCGACGGAATTCACTCGGCCATTCGCCAGCAGTTGCTCCCCGATTCCAAACCGCGTTACGCTGGCTATACCTGCTGGCGGGCGGTTGTCGACGTCGGAAGGCTGAATCTGGATCTGCACGAAGCAACCGAAACCTGGGGTCGGAACGGACGGGTTGGCATTGTCCCGCTGGCCGGTAACAAAATTTACTGGTTTGCCTGCGTTAATGCACCGTTTCAGGATGCCCGGATGCGGAGTACGAAAGTCAGCGAGTTGACGACCCGGTTCAAAAATTACCACCGCCCGATTCCGGAAATCATTGCGCAAACGAAGGATGAAAATCTGCTGTGGAATGATATTATCGACCTGAAACCGCTGTCGTGCTATGCCTTTGGCAATGTGCTGTTTGTGGGTGATGCCGCTCATGCCACCACGCCCAACATGGGTCAGGGTGCTTGCCAGGCCATTGAAGATGCGGTGGTCCTGGCAAATGAACTTTCGGCGAGCGATCAACCCGCTGAGGCTTTTAAACGGTTTGAAAACCGGCGCCTGAAACGAACACACTACATCACCGAAACATCCCGGCGGATCGGGCAGGTTGCTCAAATTCAAAATCCGATACTGGCGGTTTTGCGCAACAGACTGTTTCGGATGTTACCGGCGAGTATGAATGATCGACAATTAGAAACCTTGTATAAAGTGGATTTTTAAGTATATTTCTGCTCAATACTCATTCTGTTATGCATCGGGTACTGTTCAATATTGAACGCATTGTTCGGCCTTCGGACGAAGAAAAGACCGCTTTTGAGCAGATCATTCACCACCGTGTTCTCGCCAAAAACGAGTTGTACGTGCGCGAGGGTGCGGTTTGTAAAACCATCGGTTTTATTGAAAAAGGGTGTGGCCGTCTGTTTTACGAAATTGACGGGTGGGAAGTTTCAAAAGAATTCCTGTTTGAAAATTCGCTGCTGGGTTCGTTTGTCGGGTTTTTTACCCAAAAACCGTCCAATGTCAATGTGATAACGGTGGAGGAGACCCGGTTACTTGAAATGAACTATGACGACGTGATGGCGCTCTGCCGGACCTACCCGGTTTGGCAACGGTTTGCGACCTTGTTGTTGCAGGACCAGCTGATGCGGGTGGAACGAAGAGAAGCTTCCCTGTTGAAAGACGCCCCCGAAGATCGGTATCGGCGGTTACTGGAGGAACACCCAAAAGTGTTGAACCGGATTCCGGCGGAGTATGTCGCCAGTTATTTGGGAATAACGCCCGAAACGCTGGTTCGGTATCGGTCCGGTATTGGGGTTTGAAGTATATTTGTAGTTGACACTGGTTACAGCAAGTATAAAATTTAACAGTCCTGGTGTATTGCCGTGAATGAATTAACCAGCATAAAAAACGAAGAAGGGGAGGTTTACGCGATCATGAGCTACGAGCCTTCCCGGAATTATCTTTTAATGAAATGGATCGGCTTTTGTACCGATGATGAATTGATAACGGCCACGCTGAAGATGCTGGAGTGGCAACAATCGGAGGGCTGGAGGCACGTATGCCAGTTTCACGTACACGACACGAAAGAGTTTGATGTAGCCTGGGCCGGGGCGGTTGACTGGATTGTCAATGAATATTTTCCACAACTTCACAGGGCCGGTGTGCGCTATAACATCAGCATTCTGTCGCCGGATTTGTTTTCCAAGCTGTCATCAGAGGCTTTGTTTGAAAAAAGTGAGCCTGTACTGCCCACAAAATTGTGTGAAACGCTGTCGGAAGCGGAACGTTTTATTGATGAACATCGTCAGGTTTCAGACTAAAAGAAGCCCGCTGGAAGACCGGTTTTTCTTCTAGTGCCTTCTTCGTGCCTTTTTCCGATCTTAACTCGTAACCCCAGTACATGATTACCGTACGACATTCCGAAATGATTCGATTGCCGCTAACGGAGGTCTACGGATTGTTAGGATGTTATGAATATGATATGCTGTGGCGAAGTAACTTGTTTTCCCTGAAACAGGATTCGCCCGGTTTGGCCCGTTCCGGCATGAAACTGCACCAGATTGTCCGGCTTTTTGATCAGGAAATGACCATTTCAGCGGAGGTGACGGCGGCTGCGCACAACCGTCGGACGGCGCACGAGAGCGTGAACAGCCCGGTTGAATTGTGGGAGCAGCGATTGTTTGAGCGGTTTGACAAGGAAACCCGCGTCACCTACGAAATGAGCCTGGAGTTAAAAGGCTGGCAACGACTTATGGCGCCTTTGTTGATTCATCAGTTGCAGCGCCAGTTTCGGAATGACCTGATTCGGGTGAAACAATTGCTGGAAGAAACTCCCAATCCGCTGATCGAATTGCCCAAACGGCTGGCTTAGAAACCGCGGGCTATTTTCCCATCCATTTCTTGAATTCGGTCGCCCGTTCGCGGCTCACCAGTACTTCCTCTTCCGGAGCCGGTTTTAGCGTGAGTTTGAGTTTGTTGTTGAAGTAAGGATGTATCTGCTGGACGCAGTTGATATCGACGATGAATTGCCGGTTGGCCCGGAAAAACTGCAATGGATCGAGCATCGCTTCGAGTTCGTCAAGCGTATAATCCACCGAAAATTTCTGGTTGCTGCGGGTTCGGAACAAACTGACGCCCTCTTCGGAATAGAAATACGCAATGTCGGCCACCTCAACGGGCATCCATTGTGAAAGGTGTTTCACCAAAAAACGCTTCCGGTATTCGGCGGGCTGGATTTGCTGACGGAGCTGCTGGACTAATGCATCGATGGCCATTTTTCCCCCAGTTTCGGCTTCGGCCGGATTCCGCAGTTTCCGGTGTTTTTCCAGACTGGCCTCCAGTTCGTGCCGTTTGATGGGTTTTAGCAGGTAATCGATGCTGTTGACTTTGAATGCCCGCAACGCATATTCGTCGTAGGAAGTCGTGAAAATGACCGGAGATTCGACGGGGGTTTGTTCGAATATTTCAAAACTCTGACCGTCAGCCAGTTCGATGTCCATCAAAATCAGGTCCGGGGCCGTATTATTTTGTAACCATTGGACGGAAGAGCGAACGCTGGCGGCCGTTCCAACAATGCGGATGGAATTATCCACGTCCTGTAAAAGTTTGGTCAGCTTACGGACTGCCAGTTCTTCGTCTTCAATTACCAGTACATCCATACAATTAGGTCGTTATATGCCGGGCGAGGTGGGTTGGTTGATTGCCTTTCGAAATTGTATCCCAAATAGCAGATTCGGCCACTTTTTTCCAAATTCCAGTCGATTGAAACCGCAAATTGCTCCGGTAAACCGGTAGAGTTTCACCTTGAAATGCGCGGAGATTTAACTCACTCCGGTTTTTTCGCGAAGCAGCGGCAGCGTGACGATAAACAGGCTTTCTTTCTCCTCGATTGTTGGTCGGGCCTGGTTCAGCAGTTTGTATTTGGACGCAATATTGGAAAGGCCAACGTGGTTCGATTCCACCCGCACGTTTTTGCGTTGCAGCGTATTGCGGATTGCTAAAAAGCCGTCAGCTGCGTCAATCTCAATCCGAAGCGGTTTTTCCGGTAGCATCATGTTGTGCTTCACCGCGTTTTCAACCAGCATTTGCAAGGTCAGTGGAGGTAACAATGCTTCTTTGTCTTCTTCTCCGACGCGAATGTGCAGCGAAAGTCCGGCACCGTACCGGGTTTTGAGTAAATGATAATACGAATCGATGAATTCGAGTTCTTTCCGCAGCGTAGTAAGTTCCCGTTCGTTGGTTTGTAACAAATACCGGTAAACGCTGGCCATGTCGTCGACGAACTCTTCAGCCAGCGCCGGATTTTCAGAAATAAGCGATGATAAGGTATTGAGCGAATTGAACAGAAAATGTGGATTCACCTGGCTTTTTAATACCTCAAACCGGCCCTGCCACTGCGTACGCAGCAGGGCTTCTTTCTCCAGATTGGTTTTTTGCCACTGAATAAACACGTAAGATCCTTCGTATATGCCGATGTATAATAAGTGGTAAAAAATCTGAATACCGATGGTTTCCAGGTACATAATAAAAAAATCAATGTTGAAGCTAAGGACGACATATTCGTTGTTCGGATAGATTAATAAATGCCCGAATTGTCGGAGAAAAAAGCCCACATTGACCAGAATCGGAAATGCCAGCAGTAACCAATACACTCGTTGACGGGTGTTCGACAAACTTGGGTACCGCCGTTGAATCATTCGGACAATCCAGCGCGTTAAATTCCAGCAAGTATAACCCGAAACTACGCCAACAATAAAATACCGAATTAACTCATCCGAAGTATAACTCAGTATCATTTTAACCCGAAAGAATAAGGCCCCGAAAAAGAACAGGATTAGCGGGCCTAAAATTCGAAGTCGGGTATCGTTAACCGTTTTCATTTTCTTTCAGAAATACTCCGCCGTATGGGTAACGACCATTAATTTGTCATGAGTGGCAATGTCACGCAAAACTGCGTATCCGTATTCAGAATTTCCAGCCCGCCATGACCGAGTAACTGGTATTTAGTGGCAATATTGGCCAATCCGACTCCATTGGACGCAACGCGCAGATTCTTCAGCTGAACGTTGTTCGAAACCGTCAGGCGACCGCCATCGATTGTTTCGATCCGGATCTGTAGCGGCTGGTCGGCCAGAATAATATTGTGCTTCACCGCATTTTCGACCAGCATTTGCAACGTTAACGGCGGCAATTGTGCATCCTGAAAACCATCGGCGATCCGAACGTCCAGATTGATACCGCTGCCGTAGCGGGTTTTAAGGAGGTGAAAATACGATTCGATGAACGTTAATTCGTCGCGCAGGCTCGTTAATGCGTTTTCATTCGTCTGAAGCAGGTATCGGTAGACACTCGATAATTCTTCGATAAATAGTTCGGCTTTATCGGTATCCTCGTCAATTAATGACGATAACGTATTGAGCGAATTAAAAAGAAAATGCGGGTTTACCTGCTGTTTTAAACTGTCCAGCTGACTCTGTAGGTTCGCTTTTTTTAGCTTTTCAGTTTCGCTGATGGTTTGCGACCATTTCTCAAAAGTATACACACTTTCGTGTACAATGTTCGCAATTAGATTTCCGATTGTGCCAAATGAAATTGCCCAGATAAGACGGTTTGTATCGAAAATGTAGTGCGGAAAATTAATCCATTTGTAAAAATAAAACAGGAACGCAATGACCGTGGATGACATCAGAATGTGAATGGAAAGTGCCAAGACCATCCGGGTCCAGGTTTGACGAACCTGAGGAAACCGCTTGCGTAGATAAACCGCCGGAAGCGCGTGGAGAAAGAAAGCCGGAGTCCAGATAAGCGTGGTGATAATCGATGCACCAATAAAAATATCCAGCCGCTGGATGTAGAGTTTCCCGAATAGCATATAATTCAGGAAAAAATAATAGCCGGGCAAAATGCCCAGCGCGATCCAGGTATCTTTATTGGTGTAACGGTTTAATTTCAAGCCCACATCGGTACGAAAAAGTCAGGGTAAATTTACCAAAAAATCGGCACCTTTTGCGATCAGCGGGACCTGAACGCTAAACTGACGGCCATCGTCAGTGATCACTGGACGGGGTAAACGTAAAAGCGTAAACCGCTCACTTAATTGAGTCAAACTGCCCGCTTCCTTATTGACCTGTAGGGTTTTCCGCTGAATGTTATTGGAAATTCGCAATGAAATCGAATCCGGTTTTCCGGCCGACTCAGCATAAAGTGTAATGTGGAGTGGCCGGTCGACCATGATGACGTTGTACCGAATGGCATTTTCAATCAAGGTCTGGAGGCTGAACGGCGGCAAATAACAATCCATTAAACACGGTTCGATGCTGATCTGAAGCTCGATGGCCCGCCCGTAGCGCACCTTTAACAGGTAAAAAAAGGAGTGAACGAAGTTGATTTCCGTTTGCAGCGTTACCACTTTACGATCGTTGGATTGGAGCAGATACCGGTAAACACTCGACATCTCCTCCAGAAATTTGTTGGCCTGCTGCTTATCCTCAGAAATGAGTGCCGACAGTGAATTAAGGCTGTTGAACAGAAAATGCGGATTTACCTGATTCTTTAAACTATCGAACTGGCCCTGAATCCGCGACTTCTGAACGGCCTCAGCCTCAGCGACCGCCAGCCGGTATTGGTGCAGGTAGTAAATAATTTCGTAGGTCGTCCCCAGCATCAGGGAACAAAAAATACCGATTCCGATGTAAGCCTGATAGACCCGGGCAGTGATGGGAATAATGGCCAGGCCGCTGAGGTCGGTCAGGAAAATAAATAACGATTGGCAGACGATGGCTAACAGGATGTAACCGGTAAACGTTATAACAATACGACGGAAAGCGTTACGGGCGTCGGGGAACTGTTTGCGGACAAACCCAACCCAACTCACGGAACCTTCCCACGCCAGCGTGACGTAGGCCATGCCAATAAACACCCAACCGGTGTACAAAACCGGATTGTCATGGTATTCTTTAAGGTATATTACATTCGCCAACAGCACAATCAGCGGGATTCCAATCCAGCGGAGCCATCGATCGTTCGGTCTTTCCAACGTTGTCACGTACTTTACAATGGGGATAATAATTTTTTGGTAAAATAAGTGGTATAAAACCGTTCGCTCAATACAGACTTGATTGAAACGCGCACTTTTGGGGTTGAATTGAGGTTAGTTGATGCTAAAGAGTATAAAATCGTTTTGGGCGCTTAGTTTTACTGAAAATTCCCTGAACCAAGTTAAAACATGACTAAATACAGTTTCCTCTTTCTTCTGGTTCCAATTTCGCTCTATGCCCAGCAGCCAGTTGTCAGCCGTTCGGTGGCCGATTCCGTTCAACTGGCGGAAGTAACCGTTCGGGGGTTTGAAACCAATCGGCCGTTGCTCGAAACCGCATCTTCGGTGAATGTGCTGTCTGCGAAAGATCTGACCCAGCGGTTTGGTACACCGTCGCTTGTCCCCGCATTTAACACCCTGCCGGGAGTACGGATGGACGAACGGTCGCCCGGAAGTTACCGGCTTTCGATTCGGGGTAGCCTGATTCGTTCACCGTTTGGGGTGCGGAATGTGAAGATTTACTGGCACGAATTACCGCTCACCGATGCGGGTGGAACTACATACCTGAACGCGCTGGATGTGCGGTCGATTGGCCGGGTGGAAGTCATCAAAGGTCCTTCGGGCAGTTTATACGGGGCCGGAACGGGCGGAGCGGTTTTGCTATCCGGTCCGACCAATTCAGGCGGTGAAGTGGCCAATCGTGCTGAAGTGGGAGCGCTGGCTGGTGCATACGGTTTGTCGGGCCAGAATTATTCGTTTCAAACGGGAAAAAACAACTCGGCTATTTCGTTGAATTACGGTCATTTACAATCCGACGGGTATCGTCAGAACAGCCGGATGTACCGCGATAATCTGTCGGTAAGCGGAACGTTTGCCGTGAACGAGAAACAAACCGTCTCGGTGATGGGGCTGTATACCGATCTGATGTACCAAACGCCCGGCGGTTTGAACCGGACTCAATTTTTAGCGAATCCACGAAATGCACGTCCGTCGACCCCGGCCATCGCGGGCAGCGTTGATCAGCACGCGGGTATTTACCAAAAAACCGGTTACCTGGGTTTTTCACACCAATACCGCTGGAACAGCCGGATTCAGAACACCACCGTAATTTTTGGTTCTACCACCGATTTCTATAACCCGTTCATTACCAATTACGAAAAACGGGCCGATCAGGGAATAGGGGCACGGACGGTTACGCGCTGGCAGATGATTGAAGAAGGTGTTCCGACGCAACTGGTTTTCGGGGGCGAATACCAGCAGAATTTCACCGTCGACCGCAACTACGGCAATCGCCGGGGCAATCCCGATACCCTCCAGGCTGACGACGAACTTCGGGCGTCGCAGTCGGTCATTTTTGCCCAACTGGAAGCTACGCTGCCGCTGGGAATCATTGCCACCGCCGGTCTAAGCCGAAACGAGGTTGCGTACGGTTTTACCCGGTTTTCGGTGCTGCCCATCGTGGCTCAACCGCGTGCTTTTCAGCCAGTTTGGTTGCCACGGGTGGCTTTGTTAAAGAAACTCGGCGAATATGTTTCAGTTTTTGCGAGCATCAGCACCGGTTATTCGGCGCCAACGATTCAGGAAGTCCGGCCGTCGGAGGGGACGTTCAATTCGACGCTGGAACCAGAAAAAGGAACCAACCTGGAAGTGGGTTTGCGGGGGCAATTGAGCCGGTTTCAGTTCGACGTGGCGGCTTATCAGTTTCGGCTGCGCCAGACCATTGTGCGTCGATCGGTGGTAAGCGGAGCCGAATATTTCATCAATGCCGGAGCCACCAATCAAAAAGGGCTGGAAGTTCAGTTGGCGTATAACCTCGTGGTTCCCAAACCGGGCGGTTTCTGGCAATCCGTTCGGGTCTGGAACAGCACGACGGCTACGAATTACCGGTTTAAGAATTACCAGCAGGGCGCCGTGGATGCGTCGGGAAACCGGGTAACGGGCGTGCCTCCGCTGGTGGTCTCAACCGGACTGGATGCCGAAACGCGCGTCGGTTTGTACGCACACGCGACACATCAATTCATCGATCAGTTTCCGCTGGATGATGCCAATACCGTGAAGTCCGACATCGCCCGGATGCTGAACGCAACCCTCGGATTCCGGAAATCTCTCGGCAAACATTGGGCACTGGATGCGTACGTCAGTGGCGACAACCTGCTGGACCAGACCTACAGCCTGGGCTACGACCTCAATGCCCTCGGCGGACGCTATTACAATGCCGCTCCGCGCCGGAACATCACGGGAGGAGTGAAGCTGGCGGTGCGGTGGTAAAACCGGATACGTTTTCTTTTCGGGATCGTGTTACTTTTTGACAAAAAAACGTCTCAAATAGGTACTCGTATTCCTAAAACTAAACGAAAAATGAGTTTACCCGTTCAAGAATTGAGAGGCATCACCAACTCGGTGGCGGATGCACTAAAAGCCCAGGGATTGACCAACAGCAACGCATTGCTGGAAGCCGCTAAAACCGCTTCGGGGCGCAAACAACTGGCGACTGCCGTTGGCGTTGAAACAAGTGTAATTTTAGATTTGGCCAATCGAGCGGATCTGAACCGGATTTCCGGCATTGGCGGTGTTTACAGCGATTTGCTGGAAGAAGCCGGGGTCGATACGGTGAAAGAACTGGCTCATCGTAATCCCGAAAATCTGGCGGCCAAAATCCTTGAAATTAATCAGGTGCGGCAGTTGACGCAGCGACCACCCACCGTAGAGCAAATCACCGATTTTATCAATCAGGCGAAAAATTTACCGGCCGGATTGGAGTATTAATTTGAATGAAAAATGTAGAATGGTCAAAGTGGGATTGACCCGATTCCTTTTACCATTCTACATTTTTCATTTATTTACAGACTGATCGTCTCGTCTTTTTCGTCGTAAAACAGGTAGTTCAGGTAATCGGAATACGGTTTGATTAGCTGGCATCCCTTTACCACTTCGTCGGCAAAATCCGGTTTCAGAACGTCTTTGTCCGAATACCGGTGAATGAAAAATAGCTCTTTTCTGCGCAGTAAATCGATTTCCGGATGATCAGCGGAATAACCTTTGGGCGATGTTTTCATTGTTTCTCCGGAAATTTCCGGAAAATAAGCCTTGAAATCCGGCGCTTCGATAATGTCTTTCAGTTCGTCCACATTGTAGTCGACCTCCTGTCGGAATTTAGCCAGTTGCGCCGGGGTCGGCTGCCACATGCCCGCTCCCAGAAAGCTTTCACCGTCAGGCTGGAGATGGAAATAAAAGTCGATCCGGCCCGAATGCCGCCCGCCCGGCCCCACGGCAGCTGCCAGGTTTTTTTTGTAAGGGGCTTTGTCTTTTGAAAACCGGATGTCTCGGTTGATCCGGAAAATGCAATCCTTTACGGCGGTATTGGGCAGGGGTTGAAACGTTTCGATTCCCTTCAGCAAGCGGGCGACAAACCCCTCAAACTCGGATTTAGCCGAATCGTAACGGTTTCGGTTGGCCTGGAACCACTCGCGGTTGTTGTTTTGAACCAGATCGCGCAGAAAGTCAAGTGTTTGAACGGTTAGCTGCGAATTCGGTGCGTTTTTCGTCTTCATACAGTTCCAAAGCTAACCAGAAATACCGAAGTTTGCGAAATCAATTGCGATTGAGTAAATGAGTAATTGAGTGAATTGCTTCGCTGATAGCAGGATTCCGGCGAAGCTATTCACTCATTCTCTCATTCACTCAGTCTCTCATTCAGAAAAATATGTCTCGCATACTCACCGGTATTCAAAGCAGCGGGCGGCCGCATTTGGGTAATATTCTGGGGGCTATCAAACCCGCTATTGCACTTTCGGAGCAACCCGGCAACGAATCCTTTTTTTTCATTGCCGACCTGCATTCCCTAACCTCCATCAAAGACGGCGGTTTGCGTCGGGAATACATTCGCGCCGTAGCTTCGGCCTGGCTGGCTTTCGGGCTCGACACGGCTAAAAATACGTTCTGGCGGCAATCGCACGTCGCCGAGCACACCGAGCTGGCCTGGTACCTGAACTGCTTTACGCCGTACCCGATGCTGGCAAATGCGCATTCGTTCAAGGATAAAGCCGATCGGCTGGCGGACGTAAATGCCGGGGTGTTTATGTATCCGTGTTTGATGGCGGCCGATATTTTGCTGTACGATGCGGATATTGTTCCGGTGGGAAAAGACCAGAAGCAACACGTCGAAATGACGCGCGACATGGCCAGCGCCCTCAATCACCGGGTGGGTGAGGAGATTTTCGTACTGCCCGAATCCCGTATCGACGAACGAATCATGACCATTCCGGGCATTGATGGGCAAAAAATGAGCAAATCGTACAACAATTACATCGATATCTTTCTGCCTGCCAATGAGTTATATAAAATGATCAAAAAGATCATCTCGGATTCGACTCCCCTGGAGGAACCCAAAAATCCGGATAACGATATCACCTTTAAACTCTACGCGTTGCTGGCCGATGAGGTGCAGGTCGCAGCCATGCGCCAGAATTACCTGAATGGCGGCTACGGGTACGGTCATGCCAAAAAAGAACTGTACGAGCTGATCATCAGTCAGTTTGCCAAACCCCGCGAGCTGTTTACTTATTACATGGAAAACGAGGAAGCGCTGGAAAACGAACTCCGGCTCGGCGAAGAAAAAGCCCGCGCCATTGCCTCCCAAACCATCAAACGCGTCCGGGAAAAATTAGGCTATAATTAATTGCGATTGAGTGATTGTTCGATGAGCGAATAGCTCCGCTGGTGGCAAAGTTCTTGCGTGGCTACTCATTCAATCTCTCAATCGCTCCTTCACTCCATGAAAAGTGGAAAGACTCAATCAACTCGACACGGACCTGTTTCTCTGGCTGAACGGCTTGTATACTGCCTGGCTCGATCCGGTGATGGTTTGGGTGACGATGCGGAATTCGTGGATTCCGTTCTACGTCGTGCTGATTGGCTGGCTCATTTTTCAGTATCGGAAACAGGCGCCGGGCTTGATTCTGACGCTGGTTGTTGCCGTGACCTTGAGTGACCAGATGGCATCTTCGGTGATGAAACCGCTAACGCTCCGGCTGCGGCCCTGCCACGAACCGGCTCTGCAAAAACTCATTCACCCGGTTTTGGAGTGCGGAGGAACCTACGGGTTTGCGTCGTCGCACGCAGCCAATGCCTTTGCGCTGGCAATGGCCCTGTGGTTACTGGTTGGAAAGCGGTTTAGCTGGATTAAATGGACATTTCTCTGGGCAATTCTGGTCTCATACAGCCGTATTTATGTGGGGGCTCATTACCCGCTGGACGTTCTGGCGGGGGCTGGCATTGGAGTCGTTATGGCAACGATCAGTGCGGTTTTGCAGCAAAAAGTGGTGGAGCGGTTTTTTATCGTTAAAAAGAATCAGGTATAGTTCAGATAAGTCAATTTTATATGGTAATAATCTTATTGTCAATTTGATACAATAAAACTTTGCCATAGTCTTCTCATTCATTAAACAATATTCGTATTTTTGCGGAAATTTTCGGCACTGAATGGCATCCCTCAATACAGTAAAGATTTTTTCAGGTAGTCAATCGACGTACCTGGCAGAGAAAATTGCCCACCAATACGGCAAGGATTTGGGCGGTTATACCCTGCGGAAGTTTAGCGACGGAGAACTCTCCCCGAGTTATGAAGAGTCGGTACGGGGGTGTGACGTTTTTTTGATCCATTCCACGAATCCACCGGCTGATAACCTGATGGAATTATTGCTGATGGTGGACGCAGCCCGACGGGCATCGGCTCACTACGTGACGGTCGTGATTCCGTATTTTGGATATGCCCGGCAGGATCGGAAAGACAAACCGCGCGTGGCCATTGCCGCCAAACTGGTTGCGAACATGCTGGCAGCCGCGGGCGCCGATCGCCTGATGACCATCGACCTTCACGCCGGTCAGATTCAGGGCTTCTTTGATTTCCCGGTCGACCATTTGGAGGGGACATCGGTTTTTGTACCGTATATCCGGAGCCTGAATCTGGACAATCTGCTGATCGCGTCGCCGGATGTGGGAGGAGCTGCCCGTGCCCGGACGTTTGCGAAGCATTTTAACGCAGACATCGTGTTGTGTGATAAACACCGCAAACGCGCCAACGAAATTGCGTCAATGCAGGTGATTGGGGATGTGGAAGGCGCCAACGTCGTGCTGGTCGATGACCTGATCGATACCGGCGGCACGCTTTGCAAAGCCGCTGAAATCATCCTGGAAAAAGGGGCAAAATCGGTGCGGGCCATTTGTACACACGCGGTGATGTCGGGCAAAGCGCACGATAACATTGCCAACTCGGTGCTGGAAGAATTGGTGGTTGCCGATACCCTGCCGATGCGTCAGATAAGCCCGAAAGTGAAAGTGCTGACCGTGGCGGATTTGTTCGCTAAGGCCATCGGTCGCATTCGAGATCATGAATCTATTAGTTCATTGTTTATAAATTCGTAAAGAGAGTAAAGAGGATAGACAAGAGAATAAAGACAGGGTAACTTACTATGCTGTCATTTTTGAGTGTCTATCGTCTCTAATCTCTTCTCTAACATCTAATCAAAAATCAAAATGAAAAAACACGAGATTGTAGGGTATAACAGAGCGAATCTCGGTAAGACAGAGTCAAAAGCTCTTCGTGCCGAAGGTTATGTGCCCGGAGTGCTGTACGGTGGTAAAAGCCAAATTCATTTTTACGCACCGGCGATTCTGTTCCGTCAACTGCTGTCGTCACCTGAAGCGTATGAAGTAACGCTGAACATCGAGGGCGATGAGTACGTTGCCATTTTGCAGGATACGCAATTCCACCCGGTAAATGACCAGCTGATCCACGCGGATTTCCTGGAAATTATCGAAGGAAAAGATATTAAAGTTGAAGTACCCATTCGTTTCGTAGGAACAGCTCCCGGTGTACAAAAAGGGGGTAAATTGATCCAGAAACTGCGCAAACTGAAACTACAGGGAGCCGCCGACCGGATTCCTGACTACGTGGATGTGAACGTGAAAGACCTGGATTTGGGCAAAACCATCAAAGTAGGTGCCGTACAACTGGAAGGCGTCGAGATTCTGGATGGTCCGCTGCTGCCGATCGCCAGTATCGAAATCCCGCGCTCGATGCGTGGAAAAACCGCTTAAGACCGGTTTTAATGCTAATAGATTAAAAAACAGAAAACCCGCTCAATTTGAGCGGGTTTTCTGTTTTTTAATGAGAAGAAAGAGATGAGATGTGAGACAAGAGACTAAGCCGTTCGTTCCGTAATCTCTAATCTCAAATCTCCTGTCTACATTCACTTTTTCGTCACCCGAATCGAGATCCGGCGGTTTTGGGCGCGGCCCTCTTCAGTGTCGTTCGAGGCAACCGGGTGTTCCTGTCCGTAACCTTCCGATTCCAGGCGGCTTTTGTCAGTTCCTAATGTTGCCAGCTCATTTTTGACGGAGGAAGCCCGTTCTTCCGACAATTTCTGGTTGGCAGCTGCATTGCCCGTATTATCGGTATAACCGCCTAATTTGATGTTTACATCCGGATAGGCTTTCAGAATTTCGGCGATGTTTTTCAACTGTTCCTGCGACTCCGGCTTGAGCGTAGCGCTACCGGTTTCAAACGTCAGCCGGTCGAAGTCAAACCAGGTTTCTTTATCGACCGGTTTAGAAACATCCTGAATGAATGCCAGCAGTTTGTTTTCAACGCCCAGCTCCGGTACATTCAAATCGACGCCGTTGGTCAGTTTAACCGATTTGAAATCGCCCAGGTTTGGCGTGCTAACCACGTCATTATCAGCCGCGGTTGATTTTTCCAGTTCAACCACTTCAATGCCACCTTCGGCAGTGACGCCTTCCTGATCATAACCAGTGGTTTCGGATGAATGTACGGCGATGTACGGCGCAATGACCAGTGAAACGATGGACATCAGCTTGATCAGAATGTTCATCGAAGGTCCGGAAGTATCTTTAAACGGATCACCAACTGTGTCACCCGTTACCGAAGCCTTGTGCGGTTCTGATTTTTTATAGTAGATCTGACCGTTGATTTCAACGCCTTTCTCAAACGATTTTTTCGCATTGTCCCAGGCACCACCCGCATTGCTTTGGAAAATCCCCATCAATACCCCGGAAACCGTAACCCCGGCCAGAAAACCGCCCAGCACTTCAGGACCAAACAAAAAACCGACAATAACCGGCGAAACCAGGGCAATGGCTCCTGGCAGGATCATTTCACGAATCGAAGCCTGCGTTGAAATGGCCACGCATTTTTCGTATTCCGGTTTTCCGGTTCCTTCCAGAATGCCCGGAATTTCGCGGAACTGGCGACGAACTTCTTCCACCATTTTCATGGCCGCCCGACCCACTGCCGCAATCGCCAGTGACGAGAAAATGAACGGAATCATCCCCCCGACGAACAGACCGGAGAGGACATCCGCCTTGTAAATATCGATTCCGGTAATGCCCGAAACACCCACGAAAGCCGCTAGAAGCGCCAGTGAAGTCAACGCAGCGGAAGCAATGGCGAAACCTTTTCCGGTGGCAGCGGTGGTGTTTCCAACGGCATCCAGAATATCCGTACGTCCCCGAACTTCTTCGGGCAACTCGCTCATTTCGGCAATCCCACCGGCGTTATCGGCAATGGGGCCAAATGCATCGATGGCCAATTGCATGGCGGTTGTCGCCATCATACCGGCGGCTGAAATCGCTACCCCGTACAGACCGGCAAATTTGTAGGAAATGAAAATACCGGCGGCCAGCGTCAGGATTGGCAAAACCGTCGATTCCATTCCCACTGAAAGACCGCCAATGATGTTCGTTGCGTGACCGGTTGACGACTGACGAACGATCGTCATAACCGGACGACGGCCCATCGCCGTATAATATTCCGTAATAATGGACATCAGGGCCCCCACAATCAAACCGGTAAAAATGGCGTAAAAAACATCCATGCGCGTAAACTCAACGCCCCGGATTTCCAGAATACCGTCCGGTAGAATCGCATTCACGAGGAAATAGGAAGCGATAACGGTCAGGATAATGGATGCCCAGTTTCCCATGTTTAGCGCCCCCTGCACATTCCCATTGTCGTCCTTTACCCGAACAAAATAGGTTGAAATAATCGAAAAAATCAGGCCTAAGCCGGCAATCAGCATCGGCAACACGATCGGAGCATGACCGAAAATATTGCTGGCTTCCGGAATGCGGATTTCGCGCCCCAATACCATTGTCGCCAGAATTGTGGCCACGTATGAACCGAACAAATCGGCGCCCATACCGGCTACGTCCCCCACGTTATCCCCCACGTTATCAGCGATAGTAGCCGGGTTCCGCGGATCATCTTCCGGAATTCCGGCTTCCACTTTTCCTACAAGGTCAGCGCCCACATCGGCCGCTTTGGTATAAATACCGCCCCCAACCCGTGCGAATAAGGCGATTGATTCGGCACCTAATGAAAAACCGGCCAATACTTCCAGCGTTTTTTCCATCGGAAGTCCATTGACATCACCGGTAGTTCCGACGTAAATCGAGTGGAAAAGAATAAAAAGCAAGCTTAAACCGATGACGGCCAGACTGGCAACCCCGATTCCCATGACGGAACCTCCCGTAAAGGAAACGTTGAGGGCGCGGGTCAGGCTGGTCCGACCCGCCTGTGCGGTGCGAACGTTGGCTTTGGTGGCAATTTTCATCCCAATGTACCCCGCCAGTGCGGAGGTGAACGCGCCGATGGCGAAGGCAATTCCGATCAGCCAGTCGGAATTTTCAACCAGTGTACCCGCAAAACTCAGCAGGGCCGCAACGACAACACCAAATACAATCAGGACTTTCCATTCGGCTTTCAAAAAGGCAATCGCTCCGTCAGCGATGTAGGATGCGATCTCCTGCATCCGGTCGTTGCCAGGATCCTGGCGCGATACCCACATAAACTTGGTGTACATCACCACCAGGCCGATAAGGCCCAGAAGGGGCACTAGGTAAATACTTGAATTCATGCTGAAGGATTAATAAGGTTTAATTTTTGCAAAGTGGCAAAGATAATTGGAATGATAGCAATTGAAAATCGCGAAAGGGCTTTTGATAGATTTTTTAGGGAAAAACTGTGGCTATTTTAATGGAGCAAAAAAAATACCGCTATAATTCAAAATGCACTTCCCTAAGTAGCAATTCGTTGGGTCAGGCTGACTATTTTTGTTATTCACGCGAACGCTCCCGATCGATGACCAACCGCTTTATTCCACGAAATCTGTTCTATACCGTTTTTTTACTCGTCGCACTCGTTCCGGTTTTGTTTGGGCAAAACAAACCAGCCGCCAGCGGTGCGATTTTGCAGGGCCTCAAGAAACTGAATGTGGTCGGTACGGTTTTGTACGTGGCCGCCCACCCCGATGATGAGAATACGCAGTTGCTGGCCTACCTCGCCAACGAGCGGCTGCTGCGTACGGGCTATCTGGCGCTGACGCGGGGCGATGGCGGTCAGAACCTCATTGGCTCGGAGCAGGGCGAATACATTGGCGTCATTCGGACGCAGGAATTGCTGGCGGCTCGCCGAATCGATGGCCCAGATCAGTTTTTCAGCCGCGCCAACGACTTTGGTTTTTCTAAATCGACCGACGAAGCCGTGCGGATGTGGGGCCAGGAGCAGATTCTGGGCGATGTTGTCTGGATGATTCGGAAATATCGCCCGGACGTGATCATCACCCGGTTTCCGCCCGACAGCCGTGCCGGGCACGGTCACCACAGTGCCTCGGGATACCTGGCGGAGGAAGCCTTCAAAATTGCCAATGACCCCACCAAATACCCCGAACAACTGAAATGGGTAAAACCGTGGCAGCCGAAGCGGATTTTCTGGAACGTATTTATTCCGGGGGCTTTCATGAGCAATAAAAAACCGGACGAACCGGGCGTGATTTCGGTGGAAACCGGCTTATACAATCCGTTGCTTGGAAAATCATACGGTGAAATTGCCGCCGAAAGCCGGAGCCAGCACAAGAGCCAGGGGTTTGGCGTTCCGGCCAGTCGCGGGGTGAAAATCGATTATTTGCTGTTGAAAGGCGGAGAACCGGCCGCAAAAGATCCGTGCGATGGCGTTGACCTGAGCTGGAAACGGGTGCCGGGAAGCGCCAGGGTTCAACAACTGATCAATCAGGCCATTACCAATTTTAAATCCGACAAACCCTCGGCTTCCATACCGGTTTTGGTGCAGACCTATAAAGCGCTCGCGCAACTCGATACGTCCAATCTGTATGTAAAAGCCAAACGGCAGGATGTCGAAAAACTAATCCAGCAATGCATCGGGTTGTGGTATGAAACCAACCCGGCAGATTTCGCTGCCTCGCCCGGTGAGCGAATTCGGGTAACAAGCAGCGTTGTTAACCGTACTGACTATCCGGTTAAACTGGTTGGTATTCAAATGCCGGCGGTGGGGAAAGATTCTGCCATGAACCTGGCGCTTAAGCCGAACGATGTGGTGGCCTTCAATACGGCGGTAACGATTCCGGCCAATCAACCCATTTCGCAGCCCTACTGGCTGGAAAAACCGGTCAACAAAGGGTTATTTCAGGTGAATAATCAGGCTTTGATCGGCTCGCCCGAAAACCCGCCCGCCTTTACCACTGCGTACATTTTTGAAATTGATGGCCAGCGATTTACCTTCTCCCAGCCATGGACCTATAAATCAACCGATCCCGTCGATGGAGAAATCTACCGCCCGTTTATCATTCAACCAGTCGTAATGGCCAACCTGGCTGAAAAAGTGTACGTTTTTGCGGACGACACGCCAAAAAGCGTCGATGTGGTTTTGACAGCGGGCCGGACGGCGGTTTCCGGGAATCTGAAGCTGGAAGTACCTTCGGGATGGCGGGTCGAGCCGGAGCAGATTCCGTTTAATCTGAAGGATAAATCGCAGGAAATCCGGGTTTCATTCCGGGTCTATCCATCGACGGCGTATGGCGAAGGCAAGTTGCGCGCGATTGTCAGTACGACTTCTCCGGAGAAAACCGGTTTTGCCAGTAGCTTACGGGTTGTTGCTTACAAGCACATTCCGACTCAGACCTTGTTTCCGGCTGCCGAAGCCAAACTGGTGAAACTGGATATTAAAGTGAAAAGTAAGAACATCGGTTACATTGCCGGAGCAGGAGACGAAGTCCCGGCGGCACTCCAGCAGATCGGATGTGTGGTAACTCCTATAACCGCCCGCGACATGAACTCAAACCTGTCGGTTTACGACGCTATTGTAGTGGGTGTTCGGGCATACAACACCGAAGACTGGCTGCGAAATGCCCAGCCAAAATTGATGGATTACGTTGAAAAAGGGGGGACAATGATTGTTCAATACGTCACGCCCGGTGGTTCATTTATTCAAAATGGGTTGAAAACCAGTCAATTGGGGCCTTATCCGTTTGTGGTGGGCCGGGAGCGCGTGACGGAAGAAGATGCCACCATGAGCTTCATCAATCCACAACATCCGTTGGTAAATGTCCCCAACAAGATTACCGAGCAGGATTTTAACGGATGGGTGCAGGAACGCGGAATCTATTTTGCGCAGGAATGGGACAAAGCGTATGAACCTATTTTCTCAGCCCATGATGTTAATGAAGCTTCAAAAGATGGCAGTTTGATTTACTGCAAATACGGAAAAGGTCACTACATGTATACTGGCTTGGTATTCTTTCGGGAGTTACCGGCGGGCGTACCGGGGGCATACCGACTCTTTGCCAACATGATTTCCGTCGGCAAATAAGGCACTGATAACACATGGATTTTATCCGTGTTGGTTCAAAGCAAAAAATACATAACAAAACACGGACTCAATGGGGCCAACCGCTGGTCCAGGGATACAGGATGTGGCAAATCTGGATTGATACTGGCGGAACATTTACGGATGGAATGGCAACCGATCCAGAAGGAAATATTCACCGGGCCAAAGTGCTCAGTAATAGCAGTATTCGGGGTTTAGTATGGTCTGATAATGGGCTTAAGCTCGACGCACAATGGCTTGCCGATCCGATTTTTAACGGTTATCAGGTACGAATTCTTGAAACGGGCGAAATAGCAACGATTTTAAGCTTAGAAAAATCGGGCAAGTTGTTGTTGGATAGGGAGATAAAGGTTGAAAGTAAAGTAACCGTTGAGTTATTTACGAACGAAGAAGCCCCGGTTTTAGCCACGCGATTACTGACATTAACACCGTTAGATAAGCCGTTTCCACTGCTGGAATTACGTCTGGGAACAACAAAAGGAACAAATGCCCTTCTGGAACAAAAAGGTGGCCGGGTAGCGCTAATTGTTACCCGCGGTTTTAAAGATTTACTCAAAATTGGAACCCAGCAGCGCCCTCATTTATTCCAGTTAAATATTCCTCCCGCCGAAATTGTTTACGATACAGTTTGGGAACTCGACGAGCGAATGGGAGCCGACGGCCAGGCGGTTAAGTCCATTTCGGCCCCGACTATTGGCGATCTTCTGGGACAGATTCAGGCGACGAAACCGGCTGTTATCGCCATCTCGCTGTTGAATTCGTACCAAAATCCGGCGCACGAACAACAAGTGGCTGAAGCGGTTCGAAGGGCCGGTTTTCCGGTGACGGTTTCCAGTGAAATTTCGTCAGCTATTCACTATTTGCCCCGTACGCAAACCGCCCTGGTGGATGCGTACCTGACACCGGTTTTGCGAACCTATCTGGACAATCTGACCCATCAACTGGGCGGCAATCCTGTTCGGGTAATGACCAGCGGGGGCGGTTTGGTGAAAGCTGAATTGTTTCGGCCCAAAGACAGTTTGTTGAGCGGTCCGGCGGGCGGGGTCATTGGAGCGGGGCAGGTGGCTCGTGTTCTGGGCGTTAACCGCACACTTACCCTCGATATGGGCGGGACCAGCACGGACGTCGCCCGGTTCGATCAACGGGTTGATTATCAATTCAAAACGAGAGTAGGGTCGTTCGAATTGCAATCGCCATCGCTGGCGGTGGAAACCGTGGCGGCCGGTGGCGGTTCGGTGTGCTGGTTCGACGGTCAGCAGCTCCGGGTGGGGCCCCAAAGTGCCGGTGCTTCGCCCGGCCCAGCCTGTTACGGCGCTGGAGGACCGCTGACCATCACCGACGTCAATCTGTTACTGGGCCGATTGCATCCGGCCCTATTCGGGATTCCGGTCAGCCTGGAAAAGGCAACGGCAGCATTGCAATTAGTTCATCAACAGGTCGAACGCCAGACGGGACAAAAGCTTGAAGAGGACGATTTACTGTTGGGATTTGAGCGAATTGCCAACGAAACAATGTCCGGAGCGATCCGCAAAATCTCGGTTGCGCGTGGTTTTGATCCGAAAGAGTATGCCTTGCTGGTTTTTGGCGGTGCCGGTGGACTTCACGGCTGTGCAGTGGCGAAGTTGTTGGGTATACAAACCCTTATTTTCCCATTCGATGGCGGTTTGCTGAGTGCCTATGGCATCGGACAGGCCCGCGTAGAACGGATTGCTTCGCTACAGGTTCTGAAACCATTAGCCGATATTGAAACTGATCTGAGCACGTGGATCGATGAACTGATCGCTAAAGCAACAGCCGAATTGCGGCTGGATATTGGTGAGATTGCGCCTGTAAATGTGCAAAATGTGCTGTTATTCACGCGGTTGCAGGGACAGGAAAGCACGATTGAAATTCCTTACGTCGCGCAGGAGGTGGAGGTTCGCTTCCGGGACCGGTATCTACAACTTTACGGTCATTATCCGGCCAACCGAACGATTGAGGTGGAGAGTATTCGCGTACTGGTCAACAACCATACCGTAAACCAAGCCGGCATTGCCGCAATCGAAACGGTGGATAAAGCCAAACCTTCTTTTTTTGCGGGACAAATTCCGGTTTATGAATGGGAAAAGTTGTCTGAAGGTGATTCGCTGGAAGGGCCGGCTTTGGTACTGAATAAAACGTCCTCCGGTTTTCTGGAAACGGGTTGGCAAATGATGATTGACAAGGGTCGCAATGCCGTTGCCCGGTTTATCGGTGAACCACAAACCGCCGACGAGCCCCGGTTGGAAGCCGCTCAAACGGAGCTGTTTGCCCGGCGGTTTGTGGCCATTGCGGAAGAAATGGGTGCGCAATTGCAGCGAACGGCTTTTTCCGTGAACGTCAAGGAACGACTGGACTTTTCCTGTGCCTTGCTCGACGAAAATGCCGAACTGCTGGTCAATGCCCCGCATATTCCGGTGCATTTAGGAAGTCTGGGAATTTGTACCCGCCTGGTACTGGCAAAAATAGCGATTGGGCCGGGCGACGTTGTGATCACGAACCATCCTAAATACGGCGGTTCGCATTTGCCCGATGTAACGCTGATTTCCGGCGTTTTTACCAACTCGGGCGAACGCATTGGGTACGTGGTGAACCGCGCCCATCACGCCGAAATTGGTGGCAAAGTTCCGGGTTCGATGCCGCCCGATGCTACGCGGCTCGTTGAAGAAGGCGTGGTGCTGGAACCGCAGTATCTGGTCAAAAATGGCATTTTTTTGTGGGAGGAAGTACAAAAACGCTTTGTAGAAACGGCTTACCCAACCCGCGCGCTGGCCGAAAACCGGGCCGATATTGAGGCTGCACTGGCATCGCTTCGGTCGGGCGAAACCGCCTTGCAGGAACTGGTTCGGCAGTATGGCTTGCCAACAGTTCGGCACTACATGCAGCGGTTGAAACAAGCTGCTACCAACTCCTTAAAACCGGTTTTACATCAATCGAATGGAAAAACGTTTTCGGCTCAGGAGTCGCTGGATGATGGGCACCGGATTTGTGTTACAATTTCCATTGAAAATCAGGAAATTACGTTCGATTTTACAGGTACGTCGCCCGTTCATCCCTACAATTTGAACGCCAATCTGTCGATTCTATATAGTGCGGTTTTGTACGTTTTGCGGCTTTGGTGTGATCAGGATATTCCACTGAATGAAGGACTGATGGCTCCGGTTTCCATTGTGTTGCCGGAATGTTTTCTGAACCCGGTTTTTTCGGACGATCCGGCCGAATGCCCGGCGGTGGTGGGCGGTAATACGGAAGTAAGTCAGCGGCTGGTCGATACGTTGTTGAAGGCACTGGGGTTAGCGGCTGGCAGTCAGGGAACGATGAATAATTTTTTGTTCGGAAGGTCGGGAGAAGCCGATCGGGCGTTTGGCTATTACGAAACCATTGGTGGTGGCGTGGGTGCCGGACCCGGTTTTGCCGGTCGGTCGGCGGTGCACCAGCACATGACCAATACAAAACTCACTGATCCTGAGGAACTGGAGTGTCGTTATCCGGTTCGTCTCCACCAGTTTGCGATTCGGACTGGTTCGGGCGGGACCGGAAAGTGGCCGGGTGGCGACGGCATTGTGCGGGAAATCGAATTTCTGGAACCCGTTCAGGCTACATTACTCAGTCAACACCGGATCGAAGCTCCGTATGGCTTGGAAGGCGGTGAACCTGGACAAATTGGTCAACAAACGCTGCTGGCCGTCGATGGTTCCGAAACTACCTTGCCCGGAATTTTTACCCGGGTCATGCAGGCCGGGGAACGAATCCGAATCGAAACGCCGGGCGGGGGTGGTTTTGGAAAACCTGTTGCGAATGAATCGTGCTGATGGGAACACGGATTGAACGGATGCAACGGATAAAATCAGTTAAAATCCGTTGCATCCGTTCAATCCGTGTTCCTATCTTATAAATCTCTTAACTCTTACTCCGTGCCCAAATCACTTTCCATTCGTTCCGGACTTGGCAGTATTTTGTTCTGGTCCGTTATTTCGGCGGCTTTCATCGGCCCTGGTTCCGTTACGGCCTGTGCCATGGCGGGCGCGCAGTTTGGTCTGCAATTGCTCTGGGTGCTCACTTTCGCGACCTTCGGGACGGTCTGGCTCCAGGAAGCTGCCTCCCGCATCACCATCGCCACTGGCCGGGATTTAGGGCAAACCATTGCCCTGGCAAATCAGAAACGAGGCAAAACCGTTCCGTATCTGCTGTTTTTCGCAGTAACATTTGGTTGCGCTGCATACCAGGCTGGTAACATTCTGGGAGCGGTTTCGGGTTTGTCCCTGCTGACGGGCTGGTCAGCGCGCTGGCTGACCATTGGCGTGGGAGCCGTTTGCATCATTTTGCTGGCCATTGGATCGACCCAGTGGATTGCTAACTTTTTGGGAATCATTGTGTTCGCCATGGGTGGCGCATTTGTTTACGTGGCCTTTGGTGCATCTCCTCCGGCCATCGAGGTGGCGAAAGCGCTGGTTGTTCCTTCCTACCCGGCGGGGTCCTTGCTGCTCATTAACAGCCTGATTGGCACCACGATTGTACCGTATAACCTGTTTTTTGGATCAGGCATTACGCAGGGACAAACCCTTTCCGAAATGCGATTAGGCGTCTGGATTGCGGTTTTGCTGGGGGGCTTCATCTCGGTGGTGCTGCTGATCGCGGGTTTGCTCATTACGGGTGGTTTTACGTATCCCAACATGGCGGCTGTGCTCAGCGAGCGGGTGGGTGCCTGGGGCGGTTTGCTGTTTGCGTTTGGCTTGTTTGCAGCCGGGTTTGCGTCTTCGCTGACGGCTCCGCTGGCGGCTGCCATCACCGGAAAAAGTTTGCTGGGATGGTCCGAGCGTTCGTGGACCTATCGCCTGGTTTGGATTGGCGTGTTGGCCGTTGGACTGGCGTTCGGTTTATCTGATTATAACCCGGTGAAAATCATTGTAATTGTTCAGGCCATCAACGGTATTTTACTGCCCGTCGTCACCATTTTTCTGTTTCTGGCAGTTAATGATCGCAAACTAATTCCGGACGGTTTTCGAAATTCACTGTCGCAAAATCTGGCGATGTTGCTGGTGGTCGTGGTTTCGCTGATTTTTGGGGGCTGGAATGTATGGCTGGCCGTGCAAAGCTTGTTCAATTAGTCGCTTATACTGCATCCAGCTCGTTCCTCACTAAATAGTTGATTTTGGTTAAAGAGAAAAGTATCTTCGAATAATCAAACAAATGATGGTATGAAATCGGGAAAAAATATACTGACTTTGTGGGTTTGCGTTGCGGCACTGACCGGTTTAGGTGGTTGTGCGACCAAAGTTTATCAACTCAAACCGGTTTCCGGCGAGGTAGCTCAGATCGATGGCCGGTCGATAACGAAAGCGGAGCAGGACGGAATTGTGGTGGTGGCTTCGTTCGAGCGCCTGGATTTGCAATATGTGGCACTGGATATTGAGGTAAAAAACAAAACCGATCACCCGTTTGATGTCAATCCGGCGGATTTTCAATACACGGCGCTGGATAAAGACCAGCATACGGTTTTTATCACCAACAGTTCTCCCCAGAAACCGCTGATGTTTTCGGCGGCAGATCCAATCCGGGAGGCCGATCAAACGGGTTACAATCAGGAACGGGAAGTAAAGCGAATTAAGCGGGCCAAAGTTATTAACACGGTTTTGCTGGTGGCCGCCGTCGCCAGCGATGTGGCCTCCTCTTCGTCACGGAGCAATCAACGGCCCGAGCGTTGGGTTCAAAACCGCATTACGCACAATAACATTTATTCCGCCATTCAGGCCAAACGCATGATCGACCATGGTTTGTTCGCCGATCGGATGCAGCGGTATGATTATGAGGCCTATCGCTGGAAAGAACTATCCCTGAAACCGACCACTCTCCAACCCGGCCAGTCGGTTCGGGGACTGGTTTACCTGCCCATGAGTCGGGAAGCTAAAAACATGCTGGTCAACTATCCAGTGTCTGATTATGAGTCTATTATGATTACTTTTCAGCAGGATTGGGTGAACGCGAAGAAGGGAAGGAATTGAATCGGGAGGTATTTCGAAGAACTCGTTGACAAATTTCTTTGGTATGATCGTTTAAAGATGGAAACAATACCCATCAAGGCGTTGCCTGTCAATTGATTTGATTATCACCAACACATAATCTGCCAGCAAATTGGCGATCATTGGCTACAGACAGCCCAATTGGCTGTTTTAAAAGCGCCGTCCGCCATCGTCCTCTGAATCCTGCACATCCCGGTTTCGCGCATGTTGAATTAATGCAATCAGAGCCATGTATGTGTCCACCGTATCAAGGAATAGGGTGCAGAAACGGTAGCCCAACCAACGCCCCGCAGGGCGCGATCAACTTCGTTGTGACTTTATCAGAAACCGAGCGCGCCAAGTTTCTTCCGGGCGATACCCGGTCGGATATTTGGTTCGGAAGCGGAGAAAAACAGGATAATATTCTGCTGACGGATAACGGGTAACAGCTGATCGACGTCGGGATATCGGCCCTGAAAAAGCAAGTTGGTGAGAAGTTGTTCGGAAAATATATTGAATTGAAAGAACAGGAATTGAATGAATTTAAGCTCTATTTTCTAAGCCGCTGACAATCAGATTGACGTAAATATTCTACCGCTAAATCCGAATAAGCTCGTCTGAAAGTCTTATTTTTAGCTTAGTAATTTTCTGAAAAACCAGCAGGATGCAATTTTCCCACCTCCATTGCCACACCCAATACTCGCTGCTTGACGGACAGGCCGAGATCAAGAAGCTGATCAAGAAAGCCAAATCGGACAATATGCCCGCCGTCGCCATTACGGACCATGGTAACATGTTCGGTGTGTTTGAGTTTGTAGCCGAAGCGGCCAAACAGGGCATAAAACCGGTGGTCGGTTGCGAATTTTACGTCGTAGAGGACCACACCAAAAAGCAATTTACCAAGGAACAAAAGGACATTCGATACCACCAATTGCTGTTGGCGAAAAATCCGACGGGCTATAAAAACCTGATCAAGCTTTGCTCGCTGGGGTACATGGAAGGTCTGTACGGGAAGTATCCCCGGATCACCAAAGCCCTGATCGATCAATATAAAGAAGGCCTGATTGCGTCGACGTGTTGCATTGGCGCTTCGGTTCCGAAAACCATCCTGAAAAAAGGCGAAGAAGCGGGCGAAAAGGAGTTTCAGTGGTGGCTCGATCGGTTTGGCGAGGATTATTACGTCGAACTGCAACGCCATGAGATTCCCGATCAGATCAAGGTCAACGAAGTGTTGGTGAAGTTTGCCCGCAAATACAACGTCAAAATCATTGCCTCCAACGATTCGCATTATGTAGACCGGGAAGATTGGGTGGCGCATGATATTCTGCTGTGTGTCAACACGAACGAAAAACTGAGTACGCCCTCCGAAAAGGAATTTAATGACGAGGAAGGCTTCAAGAAAGGCACCCGGTTTGCGTTTTTTAGTGACCAGTTTTACTTTAAGAATACCCAGGAAATGTCAACGCTGTTCCGCGATTTACCGGAAGCGATTGACAATACCAACGAGATCGTCGATAAGGTTGAAACACTGAAACTGAAGCGTGACATTTTGCTGCCGAACTTCGTCATTCCCGACGGGTTTGCCTCCCAGGACGATTACCTCGAATTTCTGACCTTCGAAGGGGCGCGGCAACGGTACCGCGTTTTAACGCCCGAAGCCGACGAACGTTTACGCTTTGAGCTCGGGGTGATTCGGCAAATGGGGTTTGCGGGGTACTTTCTCATCGTATCGGATTTCATCAAAGCCGGGCGTGATCTGGGCGTGATGGTGGGGCCCGGCCGGGGCTCGGCGGCTGGTTCGGCGGTGGCCTATTGCATTGGCATTACGAACATCGATCCGATCAAATACAACCTCCTGTTCGAGCGGTTTTTGAATCCTGACCGGAAGTCCATGCCCGATATTGATACGGATTTTGACGACGAAGGTCGGCAGAAAGTGATCGATTACGTGGTGAAAAAATACGGCAAACAGCAGGTGGCCCAGATCGTGACGTACGGCACGATGGCGGCCAAATCGGCCATTAAGGATGTTGCCCGGGTCATGGAGTTGCCACTGCCCGAATCCAATGCGCTGGCGAAACTCGTACCCGACAAGCCGACGTATAACATGACCCTCCGGAAAATTTTTGAGGACTCCATCGAATCGCTCGGCCAGATGATCCAGCCGGAGGAGGTTGAGAATGTTAAGCGAATGCGGGCAATTGAAGGTGGTAACGATCTGCAAGCCAAGGTATTGAAGCAAGCCCGTAAACTGGAAGGCAACATTCGGAACACCGGGATTCACGCAGCCGGGATCATCATTGCACCCGAAGACCTTTCAAACATCGTTCCGGTTTCGACTTCGAAAGAATCGGATTTGATCATTACGCAGTACGAAGGGAAAGTCATTGAGGATGCGGGGGTTATCAAGATGGACTTTCTGGGGTTGCGAAACCTGACCATCATCAAGGAAAGCCTGCGGCTGATCAAGCAAAACCACGGTGGTTTGTTAGTCAATGGGGTCGAAACCGACATTGACGATATTCCGCTCGATGACGAAGATACCTACCGGACTTTCCAGCGGGGCGAAACCAACGCCATCTTCCAGTTCGAATCCGACGGGATGAAAAAGTACATGAAGGACCTTAAGCCCGACCGGTTTGAGGACCTGATTGCCATGAATGCCCTGTACCGTCCGGGTCCAATTGCCTATATCCCGAATTTCATTAACCGGAAACATGGACGCGAGGAAGTAAAGTATGATTTGCCGGAAATGGAAGAGTACCTGGCCGATACCTACGGTATTACGGTTTACCAGGAACAGTTGATGCTGCTTTCCCAGAAACTCGGCAATTTTACAAAAGGAGATGCTGACGTCCTGCGGAAGGCAATGGGGAAAAAAGACCGTGCGACGCTTGATAAAATGAAGGGCAAATTCATGGACGGCTGCGCGGCTAACAAATTGAATCTTAAGACTTGCGAGAAAGTCTGGACCGACTGGGAAGCCTTTGCTTCCTACGCATTCAATAAATCCCACTCGACCTGTTACGCTTTTGTGGCCTACCAGACGGCCTATCTGAAAACGCACTACAAAGCCGAATACATGGCTGCGGTTTTGACGAGCTGTTTGGGTAACATCGAAAAGATTACGTTCTTCATGGAAGAGTGTAAAGCCATCGGAATTCCGGTTTTAGGTCCCGATGTCAACGAATCGGAGCGGTTTTTTGGGGTCAACCAGAAAGGGGAAATTCGCTTTGGATTGGGCGCTATCAAAGGCACCGGCGATGCCGCCGTGGAATCCATTATCGAGGAACGCAAAAAAGGCGGTCCGTTTAAGGATGTATTCGATTTTGTAATCCGGATTAACCTGCGAACAGTCAACAAAAAAACGCTTGAATCTTTGGCGTATGCCGGCGCGTTTGATAACATCGACGACTTCCACCGGGCGCAGTATTTTGATGTGCCGCCGGGCGAAACGGGTGCATTTATTGAAAAACTGACGAAATACGCCAATAATTACCACGCCGAAAAGTCGGCCGCGCAGCAATCCCTGTTTGGTGGAGTGGGAGGAGAGCCGAGTATTCCGCGGCCCAAAGCCCCGCAGGTTCCGAACTGGGGAGAAATTGAACGGCTGAAATTCGAAAAAGAAGTAGTCGGTTTCTACATTTCCGGTCACCCGCTGGACGAGTTCCGGGTTGAACTGGAAAGTTTCTGCACCTGTACGCTGGACCGGTTATTTGATGAAGAGAATCAGGGCCGGGAAATAACCGTGGGCGGCATTGTGACAAGCAAGCAACTCCGGCAGTCGAAAAACGGCAATCCGTTTGTGATTTTTAAACTGGAGGATTACAACGGTACGGTGGAAATGAGTTTATTCGGGGAGGATTTTGTGCGTTTAGGTAATTACATCGAAGAGGGCCTCTTTCTGCATGTCAAGGGAAAACTGCAAAACCGCTGGAACTCAGATACCTTTGAATTCCGTCCGAATTTCATTCAATTGCTCACGGAAGTCCGGACAAAATACAGCAAGGAACTCAATGTGAAAATGGAATTAAAGCTGATTAACAATGAGTTTGTCCTTAAGTTGACCGACCTCGTGAAAGCGTATCCCGGTTCGTGTAACCTCGTGCTGCAGGTGACGGATGAGGAAGATCGGGTCAATGTCAGTATGCTATCCAGACCGTTCAAAATCTCGCCGGTAAACGAGTTGCTGAAAGCGCTGGATGCCATGGACGGTGTTGACTACCGATTGAATTAGTGATGAACTTTTTTCTCCGTCAAAACATTGTACGTACATAAGAGTTAAAATAGACAAAAATCGAGATACAATCATGGCAAAAGCGATTGAAATAACCGACGCCAACTTCGCGGAAGTAATTAATTCCGATAAACCGGTTTTAGTGGATTTTTGGGCCGAATGGTGCGGACCCTGTAAAATGATCGGACCGGCTGTGGAACAGTTGGCAGGAGAATACGAAGGCAAGGCGATTGTCGCTAAAATGGACGTTGATATGAACGCGCAGGTTCCGGCTCAATTCGGTATCCGCAGCATTCCGACCTTGATGGTTTTCAAAAACGGTAAAATGGTCGATAAGGTAATTGGCGCCGTAGCCAAATCCGTTCTGGAACAGAAACTGGCCGCCCATCTGTAATCACAGGAGTGGTTTGATATATCAGGTAAAGCCGGACAATAGTGTCTGGCTTTTTTTATTGCCCGATACGGAGGAAAAGCAAGAAACTGGTGCCGGGTAGTTGCCCGGTTTTGGCTTTTGCGTTATCTTACCGAAGAACGCATACAGCCATTTCGATGAGATCACTTTTTCTGCTGACTTTCCTTTTTTCTGCTCTTTCTGCAAAACCGCAAACTTTTCGACCGGATGAAATCGCGCGCTGGCAAAAACGGGCCAAAACCGTTACGATCGCGCGCGACACCTGGGATATTCCGCATATAAGCGGGAAAACCGATGCCGATGTGGTTTTCGGGTTGTTGTATACCCAATGCGAAGACGATTTTGCGCGAGTGGAGGAAAATTACATTGATGCGATTGGCCGAATGGCGGAAGTTAATGGCGAAACGGCTTTGTACCACGATCTGAGAGCCCGACTCTTCATGGATACAACGCAGGCCATTGCGATTTATCGGAAAAGCCCGAAATGGCTGAAAAGCCTGCTGGATGCGTTCGCCGACGGGACGAATTATTACCTCTATTCCCATCCACACATTAAACCCCGGCTGTTGACCCGGTTTCAGCCCTGGATGCCCCTGATGTTTAGTGAAGGGAGCATTGGAGGAAACATCAGCGTGATTTCGACCGAGCGGTTGAAGGCGTTTTATACGAACACCCAATGGACCTCGGTTGTTAATGATTTCGATAAATACGATCGCGAACCCACGGGTTCAAACGGTTTTGCCATTGCCCCGTCCAAAAGTGCTTCGAAAAATGCGCTGCTGCTGATCAATCCGCATACGTCGTTTTATTTTCGCTCGGAGGTTCACGTAACGAGTGAGAAGGGCTTGAATGCCTACGGTGCCGTGACCTGGGGGCAATTCTTTGTTTATCAGGGTTTTAATCAAAATTGTGGCTGGATGCACACCTCCGGTAACGCCGATTCGATGGACGAATACGTGGAAACGGTTGAGAAGCGAAACGGTGCGTATTACTACAAACACGGAAATGAGTGGCGTCTGGTAAAGACCGAAAAAGTGTCACTGCCGTATAAAACGGACAAAGGGTTGCAGCGGAAGGAATTTACAATTTACCGCACACACCACGGCCCGGTAGCGGGCCAGTTGGGTGATCAGTGGATTACCATCAGCATGATGAATGACCCGTTGAACGCGTTGGCGCAATCGTATCTCCGAACGAAAGCGAAGGATTATGAGAGTTACAAACAGGTGATGAAACTAAACGGCAACGCGACTAACAACACCGTTTATGCTGACCGGAATGGTACCATTGCGTATTGGCACGGCAATTTTGTTCCGAAACGAAATTCAAAATTTGACTGGAGCCAGCCCGTCGACGGGAGCGATCCGGAGGCCGATTGGAAAGGTCTGCACGCTATTGATGAAATTGTTCAGGTAAAAAATCCGGTCAATGGCTGGCTTCAGAATTGTAATTCGACGCCATTTACCGTTGCGGGGTCCAATAGTCCGGCAAAAAGCCAGTATCCCACCTATATGGCACCCGATGAGGAAAATTTCCGGGGCGTGAATGCGGTTCGTGTGTTGGGCCGAAAGACTGATTTTACGCTGGACACCTTGATTGCAGCCGCGAATGATCCACACCTGCCCGGTTTTGAAGGCTTGATTCCATCTTTGGTGCAGGCCTACCAAACCCAGGCTGAAAAGCCGGAAGGGCAATTGAAAACATTAGCCGAAGCGATCGACACGCTTCGGAACTGGAACACGTGTTACGGTGCGACTTCGGTGGCAACTTCCCTGGCGGTTTTTTGGGGAGAAAAAATCCTGCGAATGGCTCGGCAGCGGGTGCCAAATGGCCAGCGGTTTGATTTTCTGACTTTTACGGATTTTATGATTAAAAATACGACGCCGGAGGAGAAAGTGAAGTTGCTCACCGAAGTGGTTGACGAATTAACGCGTGACTTTGGAACCTGGAAAACCGCCTGGGGTGAAATCAACCGGTTTCAGCGACTGACCGGAAAAATAAGTGAGACATTTGACGACTCGAAGCCGAGTTTTGCCGTCGGTTTTATGCCTTCTACCTGGGGTTCACTGGCGGCTTTTGGCGCACGAACGTATCCGGGAACCAAAAAACGCTACGGAAGTGTCGGTAATAGTTTTGTAGCCGTCGTGGAATTTGGCGAGCGCGTGAAGGCAAAAACCGTGGTGAATGGCGGGCACAGCAGCAACCCGGCATCACCGCATTTCAACGATCAGGGAGCCTTATTTAGCGCCGGAAAGTTTAAAGATATTTGGTTTTATCCCGAAGATATTCGCCAGCATGTCGGAAAAACGTATCATCCGGGAGAGTAAAGACTTTGATAATTGACGATTGACCATCGACTATAGTCATAAACTTCATCTATTGTCTAACGTCAGCGGTCCATCGTCTATTTATAAGCTCGGATAATTGCGAGCACGTCCTCGCCAATCATCTTCACCTTCGTTTTTCCAAATCCTTTTACGGTCAATAATTCATCGAGCGTGGAGGGCTGGGTTTTGGCGAGTTCGAGAATGGTTTTTCGGGGCAAAACCATGTAACCAGCGGTGTCGTTTTCTCCGGCCAGGTCATCCCGCCATTTGGTTAGCGCTTTGTAAAGCGACGAGCCGGATTTTCCCCCGGTTTCTTCGGATTGGGCGGTTTTTCGGTTTTCGCGGCTTTTCCGGTTCGGTTGAAAAACCAGTTCGGCGCCGTTCCTCGCTTTCAGGTATGCCAGGGCTTCAAAACCGGTCAGGCAGCTTTCAAAACAATACTGTTTAACCATCAACTCTTTCTCCAGTTCGTCCATTGATTCGAGCAGGGCTTCCCGAACGAGCTTATTATCCGAATCCGTTGGGCAGGTGTAAAATAGTGGGAGTAATTCGTTGGTGATGAGGGTATTAAAGTAAGCTCCCGCTTTTTGAACCCGTTCCTGCAAAGCTTCATTTTCTTCGGGCAACTGATTCTCAAGGAAATAGGATGGAAGCAGCCGCTGAAACCGGATTGTGATGTTGCGGACTTTCTCACTGAACAACGTTTTGAACTGGGATAAAACCGTATGCACTTCAACGTCCAGGCTACCCGCGTGTTCATTAAAAAGCCGGAGGCACTTGTTCACCAGATAATCCGTGCGATCGAACGAGAATAGTTCCACCAATAGATTTTCCTGATTAAGCTGCTTCGAATTCCTCAGTTCCGCTTCGTCCGGTACCTGCAACTGAACCTGCTCGTGAAATTCTTCCAGAATCAGCTCGGTTTTAATGCTTTGCGACGGAATGGGTGCCCGCAGCACCAGACCTTCCAGCGTTTTGCAGCGACTTAAGGCCACGTAAACCTGACCGTGCGCAAATGCCGATGCCGCATCAATAATGGCCCGTTCAAAAGTCAACCCCTGGCTTTTGTGAATCGTAATGGCCCAGGCTAGTTTTAGGGGATATTGATTAAACTTGCCGATGGGTTCTTCCCTGATTTCATTTGTGACCGAATTCAGTGAATAACGAATGTTGAGCCATTCCATCCGGGTAACCTCCAGCGTATCGGTTTCGTGTGGGCATTTGACGTAAATACAGTCCTCGTCGATGTCCGTTATCTGACCGATTTTGCCATTATAAAAGAGCTTTTCGCGCGAAATATCGTTTTTGATGAACATCACCTGAGCCCCTACTTTCAATTCCAGTTGTGCTTCGGTGGGGTAAGCCTGGACCGGAAATTCGCCTTCGATGGTGGCTTCAAAGGTGTGCGATTCGGTATCCAGAGCCAGCAGTTTTTGATTATTAAGCTGTTGAGCTGAATTATTGTGGGTTGAGAGCGTTATATACCCTTCGTTTTCGTCCGGCGAAAACTGGGAAATATACCGCTGGTTCAGTTCCTCCAATTGAGGACGAGTTACGCGTTTTTCCCGAATGCTGTTCAGTATTTCAACAAACCGCAGGTCAGATTGCCGGTAAATGTGGAGCAACTCGATGGAAATATAAGGCGTTTTCCGCAACGCAAGACTCCCGAAAAAATAACCGGTGTCGTAATACGGCTTTAAAAACGTCCAGTCGTCGTCGCGAATCACTGGTGGCAGTTGCTGCATATCACCAATCAACAGCAATTGTACGCCACCAAACGGTTCGGAACGGTGGCGAAACCGTCGCAGTACCTCATCGATGCCGTCGAGTACGTCGGCTCGAACCATACTGATTTCGTCAATAATCAATAAGTCCAGCGTCCGGAGTATCTTAATTTTCTCCCGGTTGAATTTCTTCGATTCCCGGCTGGTGGCGCCCGGAATCAACGGGCCAAACGGGAGTTGAAACAGCGAATGAATTGTAACTCCCCCGGCATTGATGGCGGCCACGCCCGTTGGTGCGACAACTACGAGTCGCTTGGAAGTCAACTGCTTGATTTGGTGCAGAAAAGTGGTTTTCCCCGTTCCGGCTTTTCCCGTCAGAAAGACGTTTCGGTTGGTATGCAGAATAAAATCGTGGGCTAACTGGAGCTTTTCGTTAACAATGGTGGGCATAGAGTGACAACAAATAGATACTTAGCCGATCGGAGGTTACACCAGGAAAAAGCATTCCCCGGTTTTTCGCAAAAGAAGCTGAATATACGAAAAGGAACAGTCGTAAGCTACATTTTTCATTTTAAGACCGGATCAAAACATCGCCAGAATACCGTCATCGCTTCAACGACATATTCCGGTGAGAATGAATCCGCTCAGGTAGACTGGGTATAAAACCACCCACCGCCGAACGCGGGAATCACAACAGGCTAACTTAATAAAAGAATATTTTTCGTTAAGAAAAGCAACAGTGGGAAGTGCGAACGTCTGTTAATTTATAATTAAAATTGGGGTGAAACGGGTGTGATTTTAGTGAAATTCTGCCCGATGACCGGCTTTTCAATTCGTTGAGTAGATCCATTGTAGGACTATTCTTTTACTTTTAATTGCTTTTCAAATTCGTTCGTTTCGCAAAATAATCATACCGGTTTTCCGGCTTGTGCTTTTAAAAACTTCGTCCTATTTTTACTCATCAGATGATATGATGACCACAGATACGTTACGAATCAAGCGCGAGAGCCTGGCCGATGCCGTGGGGAAAAAACTACAGCAGCAAATCGCATCGGGCCATTACGCGATTGGCGAAAAGCTGCCGTCCGAGCCGGAACTGATGCAGCATTTTGGCGTCGGACGGTCGACCGTTCGGGAAGCCATCCGGATTTTGGCCAATAAAGGTCTGATTCGGGTGCAGCAAGGTTTAGGCACCTTCGTCGAACTCCAGCAAAACAGTGTTGAACCGTTTCACCAGAGCTTACAACGCGCCGAGGGCGACGATGTCAACGAAGTGAGGCAGTTACTTGAACTGAAAATTGCCGAAAAAGCCGCCCTGAATCGGACGCAGGAAGACATCGAATTCATGACGGTTTATCTGCAAAACCGACACCAGGCTGCCCTGCAAAACCGCCCGGAAGCCTGCATCGAAGCCGATATTCAATTCCATATTCGGCTGGCTATGGCCTCTAAAAACGAGGTCCTGGTCGATTTATACAAAATCATTGCCGATAAAATGAAGAAATCCTTCATGGAAGTATTTATTACAACGGAGACCTTGCTCAGCAAACAAAGTATGCACACGGCCCTGCTGCAAAGCGTCGCTGACCGTGACCCCAAAAAAGCATGGTATTGGGCAGCTAAGATTACGGGTCAAATCCGGTAGGTGCAGAAATTCCTATTCCATTTTATTAAACAGGACATCATAGTATGGATTTAATCCGATCAGCCTTACGCAAACCCATCACCGTTCTGGTGTTGGTCGCGGGATTATTTTATTTTGGTGTCGGTGCCGTTCGCACGATCAAAATTGACATTTTTCCCAATCTGGATTTGCCGGTCATTTATATTTCGCACCCTTACGGCGGTTTTACCCCGAACCAGATGGAATCGTTCTTTGGCAAACAGTACGTCAACTTACTTTTATACGTTTCGGGTGTAAGAAGTATTGAAACGCGTAATATTCAGGGGCTTACGCTGATTAAATTGTCATTTTACGAAGGTACGAACATGGCCCAGGCTGCGGCCGAAGTTTCTTCGTATACCAACCGGGCCCAGGCTATTTTTCCGCCCGGGTCTCAGCCGCCGTTCATTCTGCGGTTCGATGCGTCGACCTTACCAATTGGTCAACTCGTTTTAAGCAGTCCGTCCCGAACGAACAACGAATTGCAGGATATGGCCAACGTGTACGTTCGGGCCGGTTTTAGTTCCATTCCGGGTCTGGTGGCTCCGGCACCTTTTGGTGGAAACTCCCGGACCATCGTGATTAAAGCCGATCCGGCATTGTTGCGGTCCCATAACCTGACACCTGATCAGTTGGTGGCGGCTTTACGGGTGAATAATCAGGCCACACCAGCCGGAAATGTACGCGTTGGCGACCTGAATTATTTCACCCCGGCTAACACAACGATCAAAAATGTCAAGGATTTTGAAAATATTCCGATCTACTCCGGTTCCGTTCAGAATATCTACCTGAAAGATGTTGCCAAAGTGGAAGATGCGGCCGATATCACGTCGGGTTATGTATTGGTCAATGGCCGTCGGTCCGTGTATTTACCGATCACTAAATCGGCCGATGCATCGACCTGGGAAGTGGTTCAGAACCTCAAAAAAGAGCTGCCCCGGTTTCAGTCTTTATTGCCGGAAGATGTCAAATTATCCTACGAGTTTGATCAATCGGTTTACGTGATCAATTCCGTTGAAAGTCTCGTTACGGAAGGTGTCATTGGCGCGATTCTAACGGGTTTAATGGTGTTGCTTTTTCTGGGCGACCCGCGTGGAGCATTGATCGTTATTATCACGATTCCGATCTGTATTATTTCCGGGGTTTTATTCCTTTCTTTATTCGGGCAGACCATCAATATTATGACCTTGAGCGGTTTGTCATTGGCGATTGGGATTCTGGTGGATGAATCGACGGTAACGATTGAGAATATTCACCAGCACATGGATATGAAAAAGCCCAAAGCGCTGGCAATCTGGGATGCGTGTAAAGAAATTGCGTTTTCAAAGCTGCTGATTTTATTCTGTATTCTGGCGGTTTTTGCACCGGCTTTTACGATGAAAGGAATACCGGGTGCGTTGTTTTTTCCTTTATCGTTAGCGATCGCCTTTTCCATGATTACTTCCTACGTCATGGCGCAAACACTGGTACCGGTTTTGTCAAACTGGTTGATGAAAGATCACGTTTTTAAAACCAATGGCAAAGCCGGGAAAAAGGATTCGAAGCGGGCAAGGACTGCCGCTGCCAATGGCGCAGCGTTGACAGCGGAAGACCGGATTCTGAGCGGGAAACAGAAACTGGCGCATCAGGCCGATTTGAACAATGACGGGAAAATCAGCCAGTTTGAGCAGCTACGGATTAATTTCGTGCGCTTCATTGGTTGGACGCTTCCATACAAACGATCCATCACAATCGGGTATTTCGTGATTGCGCTGGGTAGCACGGCCTTTTTCTTATCCATCATTGGACGTGACGTTTTACCCCGCGTAAATGCCGGTCAGTTTCAGGTTCGGTTGCGTGCGCAGGATGGAACCCGATTGGAAAAAACCGAAACCACGATGTTAAAAGCCATCGATGTATTACATCAATTGGTGGGGAAAGAAAATGTGGAAATTACCTCCGCGATGGTGGGAATGCACGGTTCGCAGTTTTCGACCAGTCCGATTTATCTTTTTATGGCCGGACCTCAGGAAGGTGTTCTTCAGGTGAGTTTAAATGATGAGTATGAGGTAAATCTTGATCAGTTAAAAGATCAGTATCGGGCGAAAATGAAACAGGCGTTACCGGATATAAAACTATCTTTCGAACCGATTGAATTGACCGATAAGATTCTGAGTCAGGGATCACCAACACCCATCGAAGTAAAGGTGATTGGGAAGAATAAACCGCAGAATGAGGAGTATGCCAATAAGGTGATTGCCAAACTGAAGGAAATCCCTTATTTACGCGATATTCAGATTGGTCAGGCCATTAATTATCCGGCAATAAATATTGAAATTGACCGGGTTAAAGCCGCCCAGTTAGGCGCGGATGTCTCGGTTATTTCCCGCTCATTGACAGCGTCAACTTCATCATCCCGGTTTACGGAAAAAAACGTCTGGATCGATCCGAAAAGTGCTCAGATGTACAGCGTTCAGGTGCAGATTCCGGAGAATAAAATGTCGAGCATTAACGATATTGGTGAAATACCGGTTTTGCCCAATCAGAATCGACCGGTTTTGAGCGATGTGGCGACGATTAAAAAAGATAAAACGTACGGCGAAAATGACAACATCGGTGCCGTACCGGTTTTATCAGTCACGGCCAATTTGAACGATATGGATTTGGGAACGGCAACGACCGATGTGAATAAAGCCATTGCCGATTTGGGAGAGTTGCCGCGCGGATTGCTCATTGAAGCCCGGGGATTGACGCAGGTATTGACGGAAACACTCGACAGTTTACAAACCGGTCTGTTAACCGCTATCATTGTTATTTTCCTGATGCTGGCGGCCAACTTCCAGTCATTTAAAGTGTCGCTGGTCGTGTTGTGTACGGTTCCGGCCGTTTTGGCAGGCTCCCTGGCGTTGCTGCTGTTGACCGGTTCGACGCTGAACCTGCAATCGTACATGGGCATGATCATGTCCGTGGGCGTGTCGATATCCAATGCGGTGTTGCTGGTTACCAATGCGGAACAGTTGCGGATGAAAAACCATAATGCGTTGCTGGCGGCCAAAGAATCGGCTTCTTTGCGGATGCGGCCCATCCTGATGACCAGCGTGGCAATGGTGGTGGGGATGCTCCCGATGGCACTTGGTTTTGGCGAAGGCGGATCGCAAACCGCTCCACTGGGACGAGCGGTTATTGGCGGGCTGATCGCGTCCACCTTTGCGGCTCTGCATATTTTACCGCTGGTATTTGCCTGGGTGCAGGCCAAATCATCCACGCAATCGGTTTCACTCGACCCAGAAGACAAAGAAAGTAAACATTATATTCCTGATGTATATGAATCGGTTAATTAATAGATTAGGGTATCCATTGCTTACGGTCCTGACCGGTTTTTTGGTGGCCAATTCGTTGACGGGTTGTCATTCGACGGAAGGCAAGGCCGAAAAGGAAAAGGTGGCTGCGGCAGAAGCACCGGAACCGGTTGAGGTATTTGCTCTTCAAAAGGGGAAATTATCCTCCAGCCTCCAGATTCCCGGCGAGTTGCTGGCATTTCGGGATGTGGATATGTACGCCAAAATCAGCGGTTTTGTGAAATCCATACACGCCGATGTCGGTTCGGAAGTGCAGGAAGGTCAACTCCTGGCGTTGGCTGAAGCCCCTGAACTGAATGCCCAATTGGCCTCCGCCGAATCCAAACTGAAAGCGCAGGAAGCGCTGTATATTGCCAGCAAAGCAAATTACGACCGCTATGTGGATGCGGCTAAAACCCCCGGGACCGTGGCGGCTTCGATGATTGAGCAAACGCTGGCGAAAAAAGAATCGGATTTCGCCCAGCTTGAAGCCGCCAAATCTGCGTATCGGGAAGTGGCCGATATGCGGAAATACCTGGAAATACGGGCGCCATTTAGTGGTATCATTAGCTTGCGGAACGTTAGTACAGGTGCGTACATTGGGCCATCGGGCAAGGGTTCAGAATTGCCGCTTTTTGTTTTGACCGAACAAAAAAGGCTGCGTTTGGTGGTTTCCGTTCCGGAAGCCTATACGGGTTATGTGGATCTGAATGATGAGGTAAGTTTTACGGTCAAAGCGTTTCCGAATAAAAAATTTACCGGCAAGGTGAAACGGCTGGCGGGTGCTTTGGACAAACGGCTGCGGTCGGAGCGGACGGAAGTCGATGTGATTAATTCGGACCGAAAACTGCTGCCGGGCATGATTGCCGAAGTAACCATTCCGCTACCGACCAAAAACACTACGTTTATTGTTCCTAAAACCGCCATTATAAATTCATCGGTTGGCGTCTTTATTGTGAAGGTCATTAATCAAAAGGCAGAATGGGTGCCCATTCAGAAAGGGCTGGAAGAAGGCGATCAGGTGGAGGTTTTCGGTGAGGTAAAAGAAGGAGACCAGATCATGACGACGGCCACCGAGGAAGTCCGGAATGGTTCGCCGGTTCCTTCATCGAAATTGGTTTCGAAGTAAGTTCAATAACCGGTCATCCGGTTTTGAGCAGCATTAGTTCTTTTTGAAAAAGACTGCAATAGGTTCTCTATCAGGTAATTGGAATCGATGCCCAGGCCGGTTTATGAATCGGTCTATAGGTAAAAGTGGTGCCTTTTTTTTGGGCAAATTCCCGAATACCGTTTCCCGAATTATGATTTAGGTATCGGCTTTCTGGGTTTAAAAAAAAGGAGAAACGCGCCAGGCGGGGGGATTCATGTAACAAGGGAGTTTAGGAATTTAAGCAGCTTTATAACGCTTATTGTATAGGTTGGTAGGAGTTGGGCTTTCCCTCAACTCCTACCAACCCATCCGTGCGCATTCAGGAAGGGATTTTTTCTGCCAGAATTTTCTGACCTGCTTTGTCATGGTACGTGCAGGTCATTTTTATGAGGTCAACGGTCCATTCGGCAATGCCCAATTCTGCGCAAGTGCGGAAGAACATTGGGGGATCGGTTTTGCCCTGCTGATGATCTTTCAACTCGGCTTTGAATTGCTCCAGGTCACAGTGATCCGCGATGGGAAGCGTCGGATACCGGGCTGGGGCCGTGGTCTTGAAATCATTCTTTCCCACATAATCAGTATGCCCGTCGGTGACATAGGTTGTATAAAACCGCACTCCCACTGATTTAATCTCCTGGATATAGGCGGGAAAGTCGGCGCCCGTCCTGACTTTGCTATGCGCTTGCTTGATTTGTTCAATCGTAAACATGGGATCTGTTCGTTAATATAACCTATATTGTTATACCACAAAGGTCGGCAAGCCCCAATGCCGGTAATTGTAAAAAATCGTTTTTGCTGCAAGTTTTGAACGATTGCTGCCCAAGGATGCACCTTCGAAGTGCGCTGATTTCTGTGCTGATTCAGCGAAACGTTTGAGATCCTATGTAGCGAACTGAATAGCTGAATTTGTATCTTTGAGGTATACGAATTCGCTTTTTTATGCGCTTTGACAGCTTTATTCCCATTGATCGACTAAAGCCCTACATCAGCCATTTTGTCATCTCCGAGAAAAACCACGAAAGTGTATACAAAGTATTTCCCGGTACGAGTCTGGTCATTGGTATTCAGTATGGTGGAAGTCTAAAAACGGGGAAAACCGGTATCGAAACCAACCTGTCCACCGCCGGTATTACCGGCATTGCCGATGAGGTGAAATTGTTTTCTAACTCGGCTCACATCGGTACCATTCTGATTTATTTTACCGAACTGGGGCTGGCGCATTTTACAAGCTGTCCGGCAAACGAATTATTTAATCTGAATGTCTCACTTGAAAATATATTTGAGAAACAAAAGATCCTCGATATTGAGGACAAATTAGGCAGCGCTACGACCGATCAGGAGCGAATCCGACTGGTGGAGCTTTTTTTACTTTCGCAACTCAAAGATAGCAAGACCGATAAGCTCATCATCGAAGCCGTTAGACTTATTTACCAGGCCAAAGGAGCAATTCGAATCAGAGCGCTTAATCAAAGGTTGATGATCAGCCAAAGCCCGTTCGAAAAGCGGTTTCGGAAACTGGTGGGCACAACCCCTAAAAAGTTTGCTTCCATTGTTCGGTTCAATACCGTTCTCAGCCAGCTTAATGGTTCCAGGTCGTTGATGGACATTTGCTTTGAGAATAACTTCTTCGATCAGGCGCACTTCAGCAAGGACTTTAAAGCCTACACGGGAGAATCGCCCGAAACCTTCCGGCGATTTTATTAACACCAGTTGTTAATTTTCAGATTAAATCGAATCCAACAGGATGTCACAGGCTTCCCGGATTTGTGCTTCCGTGATGATCAGGGGCGGGGCAATGCGCATGGAATTGTCGCAGAACAAAAACCAGTCGGTGATGACACCCCGCTCGATGGCGCGATCGATGACCGGTTTTAACACGTCGAAGGATTCAAATTCGGCCGCCAGCATCAAGCCTTTGCCCCGAATTTCGCGAATGGCCGGATGCACCAGCAATTGCCGGATCAACTGTCCTTTGGCTTCGGCCTGATCGTGTAATTTTTCGGCCTGAACAACCCGCAGCGTTGCCAGCGAGGCCGCCGAACAAACCGGGTGACCGCCGAAGGTGGTGATGTGTCCCAGAATTGGGTTGACTTTGAAAACGCCCATGATTTCCGCCGAACTGATGAAGGCACCGATCGGCATACCGCCCCCCATTCCTTTGGCACAAACCACGATGTCGGGAACAACGCCGAAACCTTCAAAAGCCCAAAAGGTGCCGGTTCGACCAAAACCGGTCTGAATTTCGTCGAAAACCAGCAACGCGCCGACCTCCGTACAACGTTGTCGAACAGCCTGAAGGTAGGAAGCATCCGGAACCCGGACACCCGCTTCGCCCTGAACTACTTCCAGGATGACGGCGGCCGTGCGTCCGGTAATCAGCTCAAGGTGTTGCCAGTCTCCGTGCTGAATGTGACGGATTTCGGGTAGAAGCGGGCGAAAATTTCGTTTAAAATTCTCACTGCCGGATAGTGAAAGAGCACCTTGGGTTGCACCGTGGTACGCGTTGAAACACGAAATAATCTCCCGCCGGCCCGTAAACCGTTTCGCCAGTTTCATGGTCCCTTCAATGGCTTCGGTTCCGGAGTTGGTGAAGTAAACGGTATCCAGCGGTTCGGGTAAAGTTTGGGCCAAAGCCTGCGCCAATTCGACCTGCGGAGACTGAATGTATTCCCCATACACCATCAAATGCAGGTATTTGTCCAACTGCTCCTGAATAGCCGCCACGACCGCAGGATGCCGGTGCCCAACATTGCTGACCCCAATGCCCGAAATCAGGTCGATGTACCGGGAACCGTTTCCGTACAGGTATACGCCCTCCGCCCGCTCGATTTCAAGGGCCAGCGGAAAGTCCGAAGTTTGTGCAACGTGCTGAAAAAAGAGTTGCCGGTGGGTCAAATGTGGATTGTTCGTCAAAGAAATAGTTATTAGTCGGTACAAAATTACATCTAATAAACGCTTGGGCGAAACCAGTTTGTTTATTAACTTTCGTAATCACTCCATATTGTGCGCCTATGAGGATAATCTACCTATCTATGCTTCTGGGATTTTTGCTGATTTCGAAGAGTCGGGCGCAGGAGGTTTACTACGAACCTGGTCAGGCGCACATTCCCGGTACTTATGATTTTCTGCTCAAAAACGGTACAACCCTGCGTGGTCAATTCGTGCGTCGGGACAGTGCGTCGTATCTGATTCGGACTAAAAAAGATGGCGATCAACTGCTGCCGGTCAACACGATTGTCCGGGCGGATCTCATTGGCGGTACGTTACGGAGCGGGCCCGACTATCCGAACGGGTTTCCGTTTCGGCTCTTTGTCATGCCAACGGCGTACATGCCCGAAAAAAGAAGTCTGTATTTTCAAAGCAGTTACGTTTTATTCAGCCGCCTTGATGCAGGATTTACCAAAAATTTCAGCGTTGGAACTACCTTTCAAACCCTGAATCCCCGGAATTTTCACACTTTTTCGGCTAAATACGGCGTTAAACTAACCGAACGAACCCGGGTTGCGCTGAATGTCCAATACATTGGCATTCGCTTGAACGAACAACTGCTAACCCGTTTCGGACTGGCGCAGGGAATTGCCACCGTTGGCAACTTGGAACGGAACATCACGGTAGGAGCTGGCGTAACGTTTTCCCAAAAAGGAATTGCCTCTTCCGGTGTTGTAACCATTGGCTATGTCCGGAAATTAACGCCGGATCTGACGTTCATCAACCAGAACAACATTCTGATCGGTGAATCGATCGAACCCCAGTATACCTATCTGGCTGGTTTATCGTCTGCCGGTTTGCGGTTCAATCGCCGTCGCCACGCTTTTGATACGGCCCTTTTATTGCCGGTTTACAGTTCGAATGGCCTGATTCGCACCAGCCCGCTGCCCTATCTCAGTTATCAGGTGCGGATTGGGAAGTGAGGGGTGTTTGACCAATGACGATCGACCAATGACCATTGTCAGGAGTCGAGCGTCAATGGTCATTGGTCGATCGTCTGCGGTCAATGGTCATCTATCTTCCTCAAAAAAACAAACCGTTCCGCCGACCCAGTCGAAATCCTGGTTGAACCGGACGCCGATCATTTCACCCCGGCTCAACCGGGCCAGATTGGTCAGCAGGGTAGGGCGAGGATCTTTCTCGTGCCAGATGTACAACATCCGGATTTCGCATTTCACCAATCCTTCGGGTGACTGAATCACCGGCTCGTATCTGACCTTCCGTTGCAGTAAATAATTCTCTTTATCAGCTATGGAATCCAGCTCGGCCTGATTGACCGAGAGCTTAACGCCACTGCCCGCGAAGGAGAAAAGCGGTTTTAAAACGTAATTTTCCAGATCATCCGGATAAATCTCCAGTGTATTCAAATACCGGCTTTCCGGAACGTACGGACTGTTCAGCAACGGCAGCGTGTGTTTGCTGATGCGGAAAAACCAGTTGGGATGGCCAATCCATTCAACGTCTACATCGTCGGTCAGCGAAAAAGCGGTTTTTAAATCTGGAAAGTTTTCTAACTCGTCAAATATCAGGCGGTTATAAATTCGCTTGATGTGGTATCGTTGTCCCTCTTTTTCGTAAAACAGCTTTCTCCCTTCCTTCTGAATCTTCGTCAGACACACCGCTTCGATGCCCAGCATCTCGTGCGTAATGGCAAAATCGATCCGGGTTTTCTGCTTTTCGGGATAAATTTCCAGCAGTATAACCTGCTCCGGCGGCTCATTTCCGATAATCAATCGGCGTAAATGCTGGCGGTAGGTTTCGTCCGAGTCCACGTCGAATAGGTGGCTAAAACCGGTCGGAATGGGGAAATAATCCCGAAAAGTACCGGACACGTACGATTGAAACCCGAACATGGAAGGAAAGCCCTGCAACTCGATCAGTTGGGGGACCAGTTCGTCATTTTCGTCCCGGCAAATGGCAAAATCAATGGCCAGAAATGAGGCATGATCGTTTTCATTCGGAACCCGCTGGTGGGGTGGAATCGCGGCTTCCGACAGGTCCTTAAAATCCGCTTTGGTGATCGTATCGATGATCGAGTCGCAGGCATCCAATAGGCGGTTTTTGAGCGTAATGGGAACAAAGACCGGGGTCTCTGCAACCCGAAAATCCAGCTGACCCGGATAATCGTGGTGAATCTGATCCAAAAAAGCCCGGTATTGTTCCGGGCTGAATGCTTGATTGTATGCCTGACGAACGGATGCGATCATAATCGTTGGCGGGGAACCGGTAACAAAAACCGGTTCCCGCTTTAAGGTTTTATCAGATAGTTTGGCGCAGAAAATCCGGAATCAAAACCGATTCGGTCAAGACAATTTTTTGGGGGTCCATCAACGAAGCAACCATCTCGTTGTATTTTGCTTCCCCGTGATTTTCAACGATTTGCTGCTTTTTTTCGTCTTTCATAAAATACCGCAGCATGCCCTCGCCGTCGGCTTCCGGATGAAACTGGGTCCCGAAAATTTCGTCCGTAAACCGCACCGCCATAATGGCACGTTCATAGTCGACATGCGGACGAATTTTTTCCAGACACAGCACTTTGGCGTCCAGCTCGCTGATTCGCTGCCAGTTCGGCTCGGTTAATTGATAATCCCGCGAATCGACCGCAAAAAACGGATCGGGCAATTTTTGAAACAACGGATCAAATTGCCCTTCGTCGGTTTTGTGAATCGGAAAAATACCGAACGAAGTCGATTTCCGCTTGCTGATGGTTCCGATTCCGAGGTGACGCGAAACGAGCTGGAACGAATGACAAATCAGAAACAAGAATTTCTTTTGATCACTGATCCGATTGTGCGAAAATAACTGGTCGATCAGCGCAAAATACGGATCTTCCCAGGATTCACCGCTCGGCAATGGACTTCCCGGACCACCACTTGAAATGTAAATATCGAATTCCAGGCCGGGGATTTCGTTTTTTCCGCGAACGTTAAAAACCGTATGCGTCAATTCGACTTTCTCTTTGGCGCTAATATTCCGTATCAATTGCAAAATACAGCGCATTCCTTCATTCGGGACGTTATTGTACAAGTCCAGAACAGCCACTTTCATTGATTCCATTGTAAGTTTCAAAGCTACAGTTATAACCCAAGACCCGGTTTTGCCACGATTGGCGCTCCCAAGGATAGGGTGGTTAAAAGATAACTAGATCAAGCCGTGAGAAGTTTCCTCCACAATGTAATCCACAACGCGCTTCAAATCATTGGTTTGCCGAAAAACCGCCAACTGGCGATCGGCGCCGGTTCCCATTTCCAGGATGGTTTTGATGTATTCCACTTCTTTCCGGCTGCCGAGTTCATCCACCACATCGTCAATAAAATTGAGCAGTTCCTGCGCTAATGTGTGATACGGAACTTCTTCCTGTTTGCCAAAATCGATCAGCTTGCCTTCAATGCCGTAACGGGCCGCCCGCCATTTGTTTTCGTTGATTAAAATCCGCCGATAGGGCCGAAAATTCAGGTTCTGACTGTGCAGTTTATGAATTTTGGCCACCAGCGCCTGCATCACTGCCGCCAGGCAAATGGTTTCATCCACACGCATCGGCACATCGCAAATCCGGAATTCGATCGTGTTGAAAAAAGGATGTAACCGGATATCCCACCAGATTTTCTTGCCGTTGTCGATGCAGTTTGTTTTAACGAGCAGATTGATGTAATCGTCGTATTCGGCGGCTGAAGCAAAATAGTCGGGAATTCCCGTCCGGGGAAACTTGTCGAAAACCTTGGAACGGTACGATTTAAAACCGGTATTCCGGCCACACCAGAACGGCGAATTGGTCGATAATGCGTAAATATGCGGTAAGAAGTACCGCACCGCATTCATGATTTGCAGTCCTTCATTGCGGTTTTCGATGCCCACATGGACGTGCAGCCCAAAAATCAGGTTGGAACGGGCTACGTCGCGCATCTCGTCGATGAGCTTGTCGTAGCGTTCATTGTCGGTAATGAGCTGATCCTGCCAGTCGGATATGGGATGCGTTCCGGCGGCTGCAATTTTCAGATTCTGTTTTTCCGCCAGATCGAAAACCATCCGTCGCAGGTACGTGACTTCTTCGCGGGCTTCCTGAATATTAGTGCAAATATTGGTGCCGACTTCCACCACAGCCTGGTGCATCTCGGCTTTAACCCGTTCCTGCAACTGAATTTGACCGCCCTCCACAATTTTCGACATGTGAGAGCGTAATTCCCGCGTAACCGGGTCGATTGTCTGAAATTCCTCTTCGATTCCTAACGTGAAAACTGGCATGAATCCGGATGGGGCTGAGTGAACCGATGAATTATTTTGCCTTCTTTGCTTTCGGCTTGTCGGCGGCTAAGGACTCTTCTTTTTTCGCCTTTTTCTTTTCGACCGGTTTTTCGGTGGACACTTCCACCGGTTGCTCCGGTACAAAAAGCTGTCCGTGCGCCGAACTTTGGATGTACGAGCCCCACGTCAGGTTGTCGCCCCCCGGCTTTTGTGCTTTTGCCCGCGAAATCGCCATGTTGGCAGCTGCTTCCACCACCCACTCGAAATTATCCGGACCCACCGAATTGATATCGGCATCGGGTGCCGGGTTGCAGAAATCGATGGCATACGGAATCCCGTCGCGGACGGCAAATTCGACGGTGTTGAAATCGTAGCCCAATGCCCGATTGAGTGCAATGACGTAATTTTTAACCGTCGTCATCAATTTTTTGTAGGCTTCGCCCGTGGCTTTGGGTTCGGCGGCATACCGCAGGTGGTGCGGGTTGCGGGGTTCGTAGGGCATGATCCGAACATCGGTTCCGCCAATGCAATAGCAGCGGAAATAATCATCGAAAATGATTTCTTCCTGCAACATCATGACGAGCTGGCCCGTTTCGGCATATTTCTCCCACAGGTCGTCGGCGTTGTATATCTTGTAAACACTTTTCCAGCCACCCCCGGAATGCGGTTTCATGTAGGCCGGAAAACCGATGTACTTGAAGATGTACTCCCAGTCCATCATTTTGAGGTTCCGGAAGGAGTTTTCGTTGGTATCGTCCGGTCGGGCTTTCGATGGCAACAGTACGGTATTCGGAACCGGAACGTTCAGTTTGGTGGCAATGGCGTTATTGAAAAATTTCTCGTCGGCGCTCCACCAGAAGGGGTTATTGACTACGGCAGTGCCGCTCAATGCTGCGTTTTTCAGATAGGCCCGGTAGAAGGGGACGTCCTGCGAAATCCGGTCGATGATGACGGCGTAGTCGGTGGCTTCGCCCTGAACCACTTTGTCGATGCTGACAAATTCGGCGACAATGCCGGTTTCATTCTTGCTATTGACGCGGTCGACAAAAGCCTGGGGAAACGAATTTTCCTGACCAAAAAGGATTCCAATTTTCTTCATATACGTTTTTCTGAGACAAAGTCTGTGGTAAATGGATACTGTTTTGAATCTAAAATTGTTTGAAATGATGGCCCAGGTGGGCAACGTAATCAACAATCAACCAGGCTACTGTAACGGGTTCACCGTGGTCGGGTGGTAAAACCGGTTTTCGCAAAGTGTCCTCCGGTATAACTTCGGTAACATACAAAATTTGTCGATTCAAAGATTGCCAATAGGCGATCAAATGTTCCAACGGTAGGTCCTGGTAGCGATTATAAATCACCGACTGATTCTGGTTATACCGCTCAACAACAAACGGCGACGGTAGAAATTGCGCATCCGTAAACCGTTTCAGGTTATTCAAGCCCGAATCGATCAGATGCCCCAGAATCTCTTTCCGCGACCATTTTCCGGGCTTTCGCTCCGTTAATTCTGCGTCCGAAAACGTCCGCAATCGCTCCGGCAACTCGTCGATGTACGTCCGAAGCTGTTGAAGGGCTCCCAAAAACGGGCTATGCGTTTCTGCGTAACCGTATTTCATAATTTTTACAAAGAGTTTACGGTATACGGTTTTCAGTATTCGGCGGGGAACTGCACCGTAAACCGAATACTGAAAACCGAAACCCGTTAATTAAATCCGCGACAAATAATGCGGGAACATTTCGCGCCAGACGGGCCAGTCATGCGAGCCCCAGGGCCGGACATCGAGCCAGTGGTGAATGCCTTTCCGACTAAAAATATCCGACATGGCGTAATTATCCGGTTTACAGAAGTCGTGTTCCGATGTGCCCAGCACAATGTTCATCTGGTAGAACTGATCGTTGTGCGCATTGGGAATGTAATCGGGCGGATTGTTGAAATAGACATTGTCGTCATAATACCCGTTCATAAACGACCTGATGTCAAACTTGGCCCCCATCGACCACAGGTGCGCGACCTTGTCGGGATGCCGGAAGGCGAAATTCAACGCCTGAAAACCGCCAAAACTGCAACCCCCGACCGCAATTTTTCCAACATTACATTCCTGCTGAATCCACGGAACTAGTTCCTCGTTGACCATTCGGTCGTACCACAGGTGGTTTTGGATGCGCGTGGCCGGGTGCAGGTGTTTGGCGTACCAGCTGTCGCGATCGATGCTGTCGATGCAATAAATCTTGACTTTCCGATTGTCAATAAACCACTGGGCGGATTCAATCAGTTTAAAATCTTTGGCTTCGTAGTACCTTCCCATCGTGGTCGGGAACAGCAAAACCGGGTAACCCCAGTCGCCGTAAACCAACATTTCTATATCGCGCCCGAGGTGGTGCGAATACCATTTCCTGTAGTCTTCCTGCAAAATAGTCGGTGTTTTTTGTTGATGATTCCGGAGGAAAGATAATCCTTTTTACGAATTTCCAAGAAAACTGTACGTAATTTCGGGACAATTTCCAACTAATATTTGGCTCGGGTCCGTTTCAGAATGCGGAGGGGAGTTGTTCGTAACTGTTTACAAATGAGTGTTTTTGTTGCTTCTTCGTCTGATGCCGGTGGTGTATGGTGCCGAACCGACACCCATTTGGTTTCGGTTTATCTGAACCGTTCCGTTCGACTGGATCTAATTTTTCCGAAAGAATACGATGCGTCTACGGAGCGGTTTCCAGTTTTGTACCTGAATGATGGACAGGATCTGGAACGACTCCGGATGACTCATGTTCTACAGGCGGTTTACCAGCAGAAAACGATCCAGCCGTTTGTACTGGTGGCCATTCATTGCGGTGATCGGATTCAGGAATATGGCGTTGCCGCGCAGGCCGACTACCTCAACCGGGGTTCGAAAGCCGGAGCATATACCCATTTTGTGATTCATGAATTATTACCTTACGTGCAAAAGCACTACCGAATAACCAACGATCCGGCTCAGGCGGTTTTTGCCGGTTTTTCGCTGGGCGGATTGTCGGCTTTCGATCTAGTCTGGAACCACCCGGAGTTGTTTGGGAAAGCCGGGGTTTTTTCCGGCTCGTTCTGGTGGCGACAGCGTGGATTGAATGAGGGTTATTCCGATGATACCGACCGGATTATGCACGCGCGGGTTCGCCAGACAAAACGGCCGCAAGGCGCACGTTTCTGGTTTCAAACCGGAACGCTGGATGAAACCGACGATCGAGATCACGACGGCGTTATTGATTCCATCGACGATACCCTCGACCTGATTGCCGAAATCGAACGGAAAGGGTTTCGGTGGGGAAATGAAGTGCAGTACGTTGAAGTAAAAGGCGGTTTTCACAATCCCGAAACCTGGAGTGCGGTCATGCCGCAATTTCTGGTTTGGGCGTTTGGAAAACAAAAGTAACGAATCGTTCCATTTATTATTTCTGCCTGGTTTATGCGCATCCTTCTTTCTATGGTCACGCTCGGCGTTTTAATCGCCTGTAAAATTGACGGTCCTCAACCGGAAAAAACAAGTACCGAGCGCAAACTGGTCTGGTCCGACGAATTTGACAAAGCCGGGCTTCCCGACGCCAGCAAGTGGAAATATGACGTTGGCGGCAGCGGTTTTGGGAATAACGAACTGCAATATTATCGCGCATCTCGACCAGAAAATGCCCGCGTTGAGAACGGTTTTCTGATCATCGAAGCGCGGAAAGAAAAGCATGAAAACCGCGATTATACGTCCGCGAAGCTAATCACCAAAGGCCTTGCCGAATGGAAATACGGCCGGATCGATGTGCGGGCGAAGTTGCCAAAAGGGCGCGGGACCTGGCCGGCGATCTGGATGCTTAGTGCCAAAACACCCCTGAAATGGCCGCTCGATGGCGAAATCGACATCATGGAACACGTCGGTTTCAACGAAAATCAGATTCACGGAACGATTCACACCGAAGCGTATAACCACGTTAAACACACCCAGAAAGGCGGTTTTAAAGTGGTTCCCGGCGTCACGCAGGATTTTCACGTGTATTCCATCGACTGGACGACCGACAAGATTGATTTTCTGATCGACAATGCGGTTTACTATTCCATTTCCAAAAAAGAAACCGGCAGCAGTTACGAACAATGGCCGCTTGACCAGCCGTTTTACCTGATTATCAATCTGGCTGTTGGCGGAAATTGGGGAGGCCAGAAAGGGGTGGACGAATCGATCTGGCCGCAGCACATGGACGTGGATTACGTTCGGGTTTTTCAATAAACCGCTTTCGGTGACTTACTCCGTCGGCGCAGTTGCCTTCCGCCGATAATGGCCAGAATAACCACTAAACCGCTCCCCAGCCACCAGCCCATTCGCGTTGGGGAAGAAATGGGGTCGGCGTTGCCCACCAGAATCATTCCGGCCCAGCGATAGGGGAGCTGGTCGGCGCGGGATGCCGTTTTGAGCCAGTCAAGCTTGGCTTGCCGGAGAGCCAGATCTAAGGCAATTCCCTTACTCAGGTGTTTATAAAATCGTTCGGTCAGCCCATAGGTTGCCTGATCCTCTACGCTCCAGAGCGTCGTCAGCACACTGGGAATTCCCAGGGTCGCAAAGCCCCGCGCCAGACTGAAAACCCCTTCGCCCTGCTGATTGACCCCAAGGCTGGTTTTACAGGCCGAAAGGACGATCAACTGGGTTTGGTAGGGCGAATCAGCATTCAAATCCGAAAGTTGCAGGGTTGAATCGGCAAAATAGAGCCGGGGTTCACGGCCAACGCTATCGGCTTCGGCGTGGGTAAATAACTGCACAATCCGGTGATCGGGAGCCATGTTCTGAAAAGCCCGGCGGGTTGCGGCCCGATCGGTCAAAACGGTTGGATTGCTGAACAACTTGCCAATTTTGGTTACTACCAGACCCGAGCCCAACAGGCTTGCCTGCTGAAGTTGCGGGTTGAAATGGACCGGCGCCATGCCCAGAAACGCCGAACTGCCCGAGGTCGAAGCTGCAGTTTCTTTCAACAACACCGTCGCCGAATAGCCGTAACTAAAAGCATGGTAATTGATCAGAAAATCGGGTTGACTGGCTGTTCGACTGAGCGTTTCAAACGGAATGAAATGATAATCCGGTGATACAATCACGCGCTCGGTAGAAAGCGATAACGGTTTAAGTAACTGATTGTAAATCACATTACTCACGCTTAGGTATCGACCAAAGTGGCGGTTTTGCTGGCTCGTTGTACACAGCGGCACAAATTCCTGCACGGCTTTTTGGTAGGCAAAAACGGACTGTTTCACTAGTTGAGTTGCAGCGGGTTCGACGGAAAGAATGTACAGCGCGCTGTCGCCGACGAAATACGAAACCAGGGTCGATTGCCGGTCTTTCAGCCAATTTTGAAGGTGAGCCAGCGACGGAACGGAATTATCGAATTTGTAGCGGTAATACGCTGGATTTTCCTGTTCCAGTTTCTTGAGAAACGAATCCAGTTTTTCCTGTTCAGTCAGCAAAGCCGTTCGTGTGGAATCATACGCTCGCCGACCGGGTTTTAACTCAGCCAGCTCGTTTTGTAAGGAATTGATCCGCCGGTGAAATGCCTGCTCCAGTTGAGCCAGCCGGATGGGCAAATGTTGCCGGGCGCCCAGTTCGTTGAGCTTGTCGTTAAGCAAAACCGCCCGGCTTTTTTCGAAAAAATGAAACGCCTGCTCGTCATTTTTCAGCAGGAAAGCAGTTTCAATGGCGCGTTCGTAAAGGCTGTGCGTTGTTTCCCGCCAGTACAACTTCGATTGCTGACCAACCTGCTCAAACCGCATCACATCGATGATCTGATCGGCCGTCAGGAAACTTTTCAGGGCAAGCTGACCGAACTGTAGTTGTCGATCCGGTTTACTTTTTGCCCAATCCAGCCAGGTATATGCCTTATCCTGAATGATCGACAGCAAATATTCTTTATACGGTGTCAGTTGGATGGCTTCGGTTTGGGCCAGCGGTTTTTGCCGGTCATCAAAATGCAGGCTGTCGAGCGCGATCTGGAAGTAATTCAGCGCCGAACGGAATTGCTTTTTCCGTGAGTACACCTCGCCAATATTGCCCAGAATCCGCACCCGACCGTATTTATCGTCCCCAATCGTTGCCAAAGCTTTCTGGTATTGAACCAAAGCCTTGTCGTACTGGTGCAGGTAATTATCGTACACAAATCCGATGTTGGCCGTAACTTCCGATAACCCATTTGAGTTTTGTAGACTCTTATGGACCTGGTAGGCTTTGTCATAAGCGGTAAAGGCTTCGTCAAAACGGTGTAATCGGACGAGGACACTAGCCAAATATGCATAGGTGTTGGCTAACTCGACCGATGGTTTGGGTGAATTGCCAAATAGGAGAGTGACCCGACGAATAATCGTCAGGGACTGCTCATAATCCCCCATTTCTTTCAGGCAGTTTGCTTTTTCGGTGAGATTGGCGGCCATGAATTCGATGTGGCCGATTCGTTCGGCAAACGAAGCGCCTAATTCGGCCTGACGGATGCTTTTTTGGTAGTCAGATTCCTTAAAAAACAGATTCGCCAAATGCCAATATGCCATTGCGACTTGCTCATAACGTTCGGGGTACTGCCTGCCTTTTTCAACGAACAATTGCAAGAGGAGTCGCGCTGAGTGGTAATCTTGCTGGTCCAGATAAATTTTACCCAGATTAAAATAACTTTTAGTTAAAAAGGATGGGCTTGTATCCGGTCGTTTTTGGGAATTGACGGAAATCGCCCGGCGGGTCCATTGAATGGCAGTATCATATTCCTTGTGATAATAAGCCAGCGCACCCAGGCGGTGCAGGATTTTAGCGAAAGTTGAATCCCGATTTTGTCCGCAGCGCTCGCAAACCGTACGGAGTTCCTGAAAACCGCTTTCCTGTTGGTCTTTGGCTAACGTCATCAAACTATCATAACGTTCGCCGATACTTTTCGGCCCCGGACATTGCCCAAAAGCCTGAAATCTACTTCCGAAGAGCAGCAAAAATCCAATTACTGGCCTCAGCCGTAGCCACCTGATCCAACCTGGGAACGGGCAGAATCGGATGGGCGGAGTGATTGAAAGAACGTTGGTTTTTTGCATTGTACTCGGTTTTCAGATTCTACCGTAGAATATACGCGCCGTTATTCGTTTGATTTTTCAGGGTGGAGTGCTTCCTCAGAATGGGTTGACCGGGAGATGGGGCAGGAAGTTTATCCAGAGTTTTTAAAAGCACACTGCGCTCACTGCTGACCCAGGTTGGGCCGAGTTTGGCAACCAGTTTTCCCGTTACAACCGGGGCCGCAAATGACGTTCCTGATACATACAATGGTGAGTCTTTTGTAAAATCCCACACACTGCAAAAAGGAGCATTTTGCAGGTTAAAGTTGAAAACGCCCAAGTTGACGAAATGATTGGAATAGTTTTGTCCTTCACACGTTTCATAAGCATCGTAGCTATCTCTGGAATGCCCCGTATGTCCGGCGGATTGCGTGGGATGAATGGTGGTGATTGTCAATACATTTTGGTGCGACTTGCTAAAATTAGCTGGCCAGAATGGGTTAGATTCCAGATTTCGAAAATAAGATGCGGGAACCATTCCGAACCAGGAATTCTCCAACTTGGCGGATGCATTTCCGGCGGCTGTCACCACGACAATGTTGTTGTTTCCCAATTCCCGCAGGAAATAACTCAGCAGTTTACTTTCCGTCGGGTTATAATATCCCCAGCTTGCGTTGATAATTTTAGCCTTTTTTTGACGGGCATAGGACATTGCACAAAGATTGTTGAAAAGAGTACCTTTTCCGTCCGCATTAAACGTTTTGAGATACAGGTACCGCACGTGCAGATTAGCCCATGAATTGCCGATTAATTGTTCATGAATCAGGGAATTGACTAACGTTCCATGCCCATTGCTATCGGCTAATACGTTGCTGTTATTGACAAAATTCCACCCATTTCTGTCGGCAATCAGGCCGTTTTTATCCTGATTGGGTGCGGTAAGTTCTTCCGGATTTACCCAGGTCCAGTTGTTGACAGCCGGATAAAGTTCGGGTTTAATTCCGGTATCGGTAATGGCAATGATGAATGGCTGCGGTGTGGCTGTGGCAGGTGCACTGATCGTCGGTAAGCTTTTCAGCATTACACTGTCTTTTTCAGCAAAAGGTAAGGTGAGAACATAGTTTCGCGAACCACCTTCAATGACCTGATCCCATCTCAAGGTATTTGATCCACCTTTAAATGATATTTCTCCATTGGGCGGATTTCCTTCCACACCACCGCTGGGTCGCGTATTGGAGGCCATTTCTTTTCCGCTGATGTTTAACTGATCCAGATTAGAGCCTTCCAGTAAGACAAGTGAACTATCGCACGGACACCAGGAACGAATTGAAATGGTATCTTTTCCAGCATCACGCAAAGTTTGATTTACTTTGGCAACCATCGAAAGCTGGAGCGCAACCGGCATTGAAATTGTATCCTGTCCTTGTATGCTTGGAGCAAACAGAATAATGTTCTGGTCAGGATTATAGGTAGTTTCCTTTGGCGATATTCTGATAAACGGATAAAGCCACTGGCAGGACTGCAACGCAGCGGCTGTCAGGCAGGAAAGCACCACAGTTTTAAAAACACGCATGGAGATAAGTTTTAGATCGTAATTAATCCGTTTATCAATCCTTCCGGTCCTTCATTTCTCTACAAATTGCCTTGAATTACAGTGCACAACAAGTTTTTAGCCCGGTTTTTATCCATCGGTTATCTCCAGTCCGGACAGGCAGCATTACCCAAAATGATACGGGTTAGTCAAATTATCTAAACGAATGATGGAAACACGCCATGTGTTAGTCGGATTCTACCATCTAAAGGGAAACGATTAATGAAATATTTTAATGGATTTTTAGATGGTGTGGCAATTATATGACTGTAGATAAGCCCATTATGATATATTATAAATCAATCAGTCTTCCTTTTATGAGGATGAAGTTCCTGCACTTTCCTGCATAACTTCCAAATTAGTGGACTAAACTGCCCCGGCTATTTAATGTAAATTATGGGTATAAATGATACGGCAATCCGTTATCCAGGCTTGATTACTCACGCAATTAAGAAAAACCGTTGCTTTTACTTCGACAATTCACCTGTCGCGATTGGATTAGGCAAATAGGATTCATTGTTTTAACCCTTTATTTAGATTAGGAGAACTGCCTGAGTGTGGAAATAGAAGGATAACGCAGAACAAAAAATTACCACTGAACCTCATTTATTTTTATACATAAAAGGAACAGAATAAGGGCTTTTTTTCAATGGATAACTCAAAAAGGGGCAACGCATAGAAGCCATATTAATTAAATAATTTAACCTCTAATCATATAAAGAATTTTTCTATTAATTAAATTTTAAGAACCGGTTTTGTTTTCCTTGGGCTATTCGGCTGCGGTTTGCTTTCATGTGCGCCGGAGTCTATTCCTGCTGCAAAAGATAAAATTACTGTAAGTGATCTTAACGAAGCGCCGATTGACACTGTCAAATCAGTCGATGGACGTGAATTAGCGGATGGAACACGACCCAGTGGGGGCGTCTCCAGAAAAGCCGGTTTGCCTGCTGCACAAAAAGAATCCGGTAATAAACCGAAATTAAAGCGGTTAACTACCAAATTCTAAATGTTATTAAGGAGTCGGTATTAAGCCGATAAATGTAGCTGTTTGTGATTTATAGCAGCCGGTACTTTCAGCTTTTTAGAACTATTGTAGTTCAGTGTGAGGAAATGAATTTTTCACTGCATCCTTTGAAGTTGACCGAAATTAATGGTCTCCTAACCGCCCAACCAGTTGCCCGGCTTCATTCTTCTCTTCCAGATTGCCTTGAATAACCGTGTGTAACAAGTGTTTAGCCCGGTTTTTATCCATCGGTTGTCCCCGCTTCAAATGGGCAATTGCTTCCAGAAAAATACCGGGATTCGCGTATAGATCGGTTTGCTGACCCAATCGGTGAAAGCGGTGGATGGCTTGGTCGTATTTCCGGAGTTGGAGGGAAACAATGCCGCCAAATTTTAATGCATCCGGCTGATTGGGATGCCGTTGAAGGAGGCTTTCAAAAACCGCTTCGGCGGCCTGCCAGTTTCCCTGATTGTAATACCGGCAAGCGGTTTTCAGACTGTCGGATGTACCATCCAGGGTGACTGGAAATTGATGGAAATGATCGGTAAGATACTGGTCAGCCAGTTCGGCCGCTGAAACGGGCGTTTGCCAAATCCAGATTGCCCAGCCAAATCCAAGGAAGAATAGCAGACTGGCAGCCATGGAAATAATCGGAAAGATCGGGCGGTAAACCGGCAGCGGTTTTTTCCGGCGATTGGCTTCCTGACGGGCAACCTGACGGGCCAGCAGGTAAAAGGCGATCGGCCTGACCCGATCGATATTGTTCAGTGAGGCTTCAAAACGCTTTCTTTCCATTGGGGATAATTGCCCCGCGAAGTAACGGTCGATCACATCCAGTTCATTCATTGTCGCCGAGTTCAATCAAAAATCGACCCTATCGCACCAAACCGCCCATTAAAACCGTCGGCACTTCTTAGTCGTTTTTTTGGTCTTTTCGGTAAACAGAATGTCTGAGAAATAGTGTTTAGTTGACGGTATTCGATGCGGTTCTCCTTCAGCATTGACGCATTCAATAAATTTGCGGCTACCGAAAACCGCGCAATCTTTAAAAAGCTTCCAGCAATGCTTGCGCTTGTGCTTTCCCTTCCAGATTCCGTTCAACCACGGTTTTCAGAAGGGTCTGCGCCGTATTTTGATCATTATGCTGATTGCGTTTTAGCCGGGTGATGGCTTCGAGGAAAAGCCCCGGATTGAAAAACAGGTCATTCAGTTCACTCAGGCGGTGAAAATGGTCGATGGCTTGGTCATATTGGCCGGTTTGGAGTTCGGCGAGTCCGGCGTACTGCAAAAAACGGTCATTGGTGGGTTGCCGTTGAACTAACGCGGTAAAAATCGCTTCGGCTTTGCTGAATTCACCGGCATTATAGAAGCTGATCCCGATTTGCAGGCTGTCGGCTCGTCCGTCCATCGTCGTCGACAACTGCGCATAATTTTCCTGAATATACTGATTGGCCAACATCACCGCCGACGGCGATTGTCGCTGAAATAACCAGTAAGCTCCTAACCCCAGAACAAGTACGATACTGGCTGCCAGCGCGATAACTGCTCCGGCGGAAATTTGGCGAACCACCGGTTTTCCGGTTCTTAGTTGATCCAGCTCGGCTTTTCGGCGGGATTGCGCTTCGCGTTGGGCTGCCTGCTGTGCCGCCAGGTAAAAGGCGACGGCTTCGGTAAGGTCTGGATCGGTTTGCAGGGACAATTCAAAACGCGCGCGCTCCTCCGCGGGCAGTCGGCCGGAAAAATAATCTTCGATGCGTTCCAGATTGTTCATTTGTATAACTCCCTCAAACGTTCCAGACACCGCAAACGGCTGGTTTTGGCCACCGAAGCCGTGTTATAATTCAGTTGCCGGGCAATCTCATCGTCGGAATAACCTTCTCCCCACGCCAAAATCATTTCACGGCATTTATCGCCCAACTGGTTGATCAGTCGTCGGAGCCGGTCAACGTCGCTTTGGGCAATCAGTTGCTGCACGATCGATCGGGCCGAATCGGGCAGTTGCAGCAGCGAATCATCCAGTGAAACCGCATTGTGCACCTGACTCCGTTGACTGGTTTTCTTTCGAATCAGGTCAATACACTTGTTGTTGAAAATCTGGTAAATATACGTACTCAACGCCGAATGGCCTTCAAACCGTTGATTCAGGATGTGCTCGATCACGGTTAGAATGGTGTCAGAATAGGCACTGGCGCAATCGTCTTCCTCCAAACGATGTTTCCGGACGCCTTCGGCAATCAGGTAAACGTATTTTCGATACAAGCGATCTTCGCTTTGTCGACGTTGGTTTCCGCCGGTTCTGAGTCCGGCAATCAGGTCAGAGTCAGCAGGTTGACGGACAAAAAACCGCATGCGGGGGCGTTGAAGTTTTGGTCAAATATGCCGAAAAATGCGTGATTTTCAATTTTTTTCAGGAAGATGTTTCCGCCTGACGAAATAATGCGACTAAGAGAGCATACCAAACTTTCGTCCATCCCATGAAAACGATTTTTCAGCTTCTCATTCTTGCGATAATCGGCCCGGCCCGTTCGCAGGAGCTGGCTTATTACGACAGTGCAAAATCGACTACTTCCGGTTTTTGGGAGGTTTTGACCGATTATCGTACCAGCAGCACAGAAATCCGGTACTATACTCCTGATCAGAAATTGATTCATCAGGAAGTGTTCCCCCATCAGCTGGTTAAGCTGACAAAACGCAACGTCGAACGACTGAATGCCACGCTAGTCAAAGTCAATTTGCAGCAAAAAGAAGCTTCAAACGTCAAAACCGTGGTTTTACCACTTGATCATGAAGATTCAAGACTTACGCGCACCCGCAGAAAACGGATGGAGGAGCAGCGCCGGTTGTCGCCGGAAGGAATGTCGGCCCGGGTGGTTCCGAGTACGGATGGTGAAAATGCGATGTTGAAGATCTATGTGTACAATCCTCACGAGGAGCGGTTGCGGATTGATATTCTGACCGCAAAAAACAACACGATCTGTCAGGAATACAACGACAGTTTTCAGCAGTATTATCGTTTCAACCTGAGCAACATGCCTTCGGGGACTTACCGGGTTCGTATCTATAACGCGAAGGATAAAGTACCGGCCGTCGATAACCTGGTTTTGTTGAGTCGCCAACCTTCCCAGACGGTTTTTTCCGTGCAAACCGAAAGAACGGTCACACCCTCCGACGATTCCCGGGCATCAGATAATCAGTGACGATTCATCTCATTCATTATAGGTTTGTAGTATAAGCTTCCGGACGGTCATTTCGACCTTCCGGAACTTGCTCTTTGGCCAAACCACGCCCGGTTTTTGGTTATAACGTTTGCAGAAACCGCATCGTATCGATTCCGTCGGCATAATCGGCCAGGCCAGGGTGTTGGGTCTGGCCGAGTTGAACACTGCCCGGATAAAAACCGTCTTTCGAAGCTACGCACTGAATGGTGTCGGCAATCGCTTCCAGTTTTTTCTCCAGTTCATTCAAATCCGAATACCGCTCGAAGTAGAGGGTTGAAATCGGGGAGACCAGTCCTTCATTTTCGGTTACCAATAAAAAACCGTTATCGAAATGCGGGACACCATTGATCAGATAGATCGACTTGTTATACTCGTAGTTGTTAAAGTATTTGTGGTGATTCGCAAATCGCAGGGCCAGTGGTTCGAGGGTGTTCAGGAAAGGAATGAAATCGTAATGTTCCGGCACATACAGTTTTGAAACGCTGCGACACCCCAATCCAAAGTAATCAAGCACGTCGGTCCCCAGCGCCACCAAATCTTCCGCACTTTCACGATTGGACAGAATGGCCACCGATGAGCGGTTTTTGCGGATAATGTGCGGTTTTCGGGAAAAATAATACTCAAAATACCGGGCCGAATTGCTGCTGCCGGTGGCTATGTATGCATCGGCCTGATTCAAACGCTCGCTGATAACGATCCGATCCGCAAAAGCGGGGTTGATTTCAACGATTTTTTGTATAAAATAATTGATTAGTACAAAATCGGGCGTACTCACTTTGGCCAGTAGTCGATGTCCGCTCAGCAGGACGCACAGCAGATCGTGAAAACCGACCGCCGGAATATTGCCGGCCATGACAACTCCCACATTTTTAGCTGCTTCAGTTGTGACGTTATAACCTTTTATCCATTCCGATAACTTTTCTTCATTCAGGTATTCAGCGGCAATCGTCTGGATGGCTTTTCCGGTGTTTTCGGGCGTAAACCAATGGTTGGAATAATAGGCTTTTTCGGCGATTTCCTGCAATTCCGCGGTATTTTCGGCATCTTTCAGGAAACGACCCAACTCAATAAAGGTGGTAATTCGTTCGGATAAATTCATTCTGGATTTGGCTGCTTTATGTAGTATTCAACCGGCAAAAATAAATTATAGTTTGCTGCCAACCTTTAAATAATTATATTTGTTGACTAGTTATCATATTATTTAATCAAGCAACGGTTTCGTAATGTACTGATTATTCTTGCCGAAGAAGAAATCCGATTACGAATCATTAAATCTCTACCTGCAAATGGCAATCATGATCACAGATGAGTGCATCAATTGTGGTGCCTGCGAACCCGAATGCCCGAACACGGCCATCTACGAAGGCGGTGTTGAGTGGACCTGGAGCGGAGGAACCGAATTAGATGTTGTCGATTTTGGTGATGGTACGGTAGTCAACGGGAAAGATCCACAAACCCCGGTGTCCGACGAATTTTATTACATCGTTTCTGATAAATGTACGGAATGTGTTGGTTTCCATGAGGAACCACAATGTGCAGCTGTCTGCCCGGTCGATTGTTGTATTCCCGACCCGGACAATGAGGAAGAGGAAGAAACTCTTTTGGCCAAAAAAGCCTGGCTCCACGCTGAAGCCGTCTAATTGACTTACCACATACATCAAAAAAAATCCCGGATCGCCGATCCGGGATTTTTTTTGTTTAAATAGCCTGAAAAATTGTAACATTCCGATAATTAATTGAATAAATGAATAGATCTTAAGTTATATAATATTTCAAAATAGGCCATTATTACAAAATATGCTAAAAATGAAAAAAAGCGTGTAAAAACAGGAAAATAGGTTTCAATTTTCAGTCTTTTTGGCAATTTGACTGATTTTTTATGTAAAACAGCATTAAATTTTATTAAATACTTGCATTTATAGTATTCGCTAATAATATTTGTGCGTCGAATTTATTATTTAGTTAATCCTCGAACAAACCAAAGGAAATTATGAAAAAAACTATTTTACTTGTATGTTGTTCGTTTTCCATCTTATTGTCCAAAGCTCAGGACAGTACTACGACTACCTCTAAGCCGCAGGAGGTAGCCGCCACTGAGACGGGAGCCGAAAACAAAGGTAAATTCTCTTTTTCAGGGTACATTGACTCGTATTACAGCGGTAATTTCAATAATCCACGATCACGCAGTAATCTTGGCGCTGCCGGAACCGGCCGCGTCTTCGATCAGCGTTCCGGACAAATTTCTTTGGGCTTGGTTCAAACCAAGATTGGGTACAGCACCGACAAAGTTGACATGATGTTGGACCTGACCTTTGGTCCGAACGCCGATCTGGGTAACTACGGTAACGTAGTCGGCTCACTGGGGCCTGGTTCAACTTCGCTGGCTATTAAACAGGCGTACATCAACTGGAAGACCTCTGACAAATTCTCGATCATGGTGGGCCAGTTCGGAACTCACATCGGGTATGAAGTCATCGATGCGCCGGTCAACTACAACTATTCGCTCTCCAACCTCTTCAACAACGGTCCTTTCTACCACACCGGGATCAAAGGAACGTATGCCTTCAGCGATAAAGCGTCGTTGATGCTGGGGATTGTGAACAATGTGGATAGCTGGAAAGACAATAACAAAGCGAAAGGCATTATTGGTCAGTTCTTCTTTTCACCGGTTTCGGGCTGGAATGTCTACCTGAACGGAATTGTCAGCAACGAAGCAAATCCGGATTCAACCGGTAAAGCTGTAAAAGGAATGTACTCGGTATTCGATTTGACCACCACCTATCAGATTACGGAGAAATTCTACCTGGGTCTGAATGCCGCCATTGGTTCACAAAAAGAAGATTTCCAGGGGTATGCTCCGGTGAAAGCCGGTACGTCGAAATGGAGCGGTGTGGCGGTCTACACCAATTACGCTTTCACCGGCAAATTTGGCTTAGGAGCCCGCTACGAATATTTTGACAACAAAGACGGCGCCCGCGGTCTGCGTAATTACCTCGGAATGGGAACGAGCGTTAACTCGATCACCCTGACCGGGAACATTACCGCAGCTGACGGCAACCTGCTGATCAAACCGGAATTCCGGCTCGATAGCTACGCCAAGCCTTCCGGCAGCAACACCGCCGAAGCGCAACAGTTTGAGGACAGCGAAGGCAAATTTACCAAATCTTCGCAGGCAACACTTGGTCTCGCATTCATTTACAAATTCTAATACGCAACCCCACACTGGTCCTTTTTTGACCTTTCCAATCCTAACGTACAACTAAACCGTTTTTAGTCCCATGCAAAAAAAATCGTATTTACCGCTTATCCTATTGCTGTTTGTCAGTGTATTAGGAGTCATATTTCCCGCCGTACCCAAAACCATCGTGACGGAAGGCATCAATTCGGGTGATACCGCCTGGATGCTGGTATCGGCCGCCCTGGTCTTGTTGATGACGCCAGGTCTGGCCTATTTCTACGGCGGGATGGTGAACAACAAAAACGTGATCTCAACGATGCTGCAAAGCTTCATTGCGATGGGCGTAATCAGTATTCTCTGGGTGGTGGTTGGTTTTAGCCTCGCTTTCGGAGATGACATCGGTGGATTTATCGGTAATCCGACAACCTTTTTCATGTTCAATAACGTACTAGACGGCAAACCCTGGCCGTTAGCCGCTACGGTTCCGCTGGTCGTTTTTGCTTTCTTCCAACTGAAATTCGCGATGATTACCCCGGCGCTGGTAACCGGTTCGATGGCAGAACGTATCAATTTCAAATCGTACGTCCTGTTCATGGTGCTGTTCAGCCTGGTCGTCTATACGCCTTTGGCCCACATGACCTGGCATCCGGATGGCTTCCTCTTTAAACTGGGTGTGCTCGATTTCGCAGGTGGTACGGTTGTCCACATGTCAGCTGGCTGGGCCGCACTGGCGGGAGCTTTATACCTGAAACGCCGGAAGTCACAAGTTGAATCCAGCTATTTCCCACCAGCCAACATTCCTTTCGTTCTGTTGGGTACGGGTTTACTGTGGTTCGGTTGGTTCGGTTTTAACGCGGGTTCGGCAGTTGGTGCAACTCCGTTGGCGGCTTCTGCCTTCGCAACGACGAACACGGCTGCTGCTGCGGCTGGTTTGGGCTGGGTATTGTTCGATGCTTCGAAAGGCAAGAAAGTTTCCGCCCTGGGTTTCGCAATTGGTGCGGTTGTGGGTCTGGTGGCCATTACGCCAGCGGCCGGTTTTGTAACCATTCCGACTTCGATTTTCATTGGCTCGATTGCCGGTATCATCAGCAACACGGTTGCTCACCTGCGTACGAAATCAACTTTGGATGATACGCTGGATGTTTTCCCCTGCCACGGTGTAGGCGGTATGGTGGGGATGGTGATGACGGGCATTTTCGCTTCAAAAGGCATCAACTCGGCGGTTGTTGACGAGGGGCTGGCTTTCGGAGATACCAAATTGTTCTTCATTCACTTGCTGGCACTCGTAATCGTTTCGGTTTTTGCCTTCGGTGCTTCGTACCTGTTGTTGATCGTGACCAACGCAATCCTGCCGCTGCGGGTTAGCGAAGAAGACGAAAAAGTGGGTCTGGATGTAAGCCAGCACGACGAATTCCTGGTTGACGCTGCATAATTCAAGATATTATGACAGAGCCACAGGGGTTGCCTGTGGTTTTGTTGTACTCGATGAAGGTATCTGTCTTTGACGGATACCTTCTTTTTTTGTCGTACAGCACCCGGTCAGCGGCTCGATAAGTACCAAGCATCGGCCCTATTCGTGGTAATAACGACGATGGATTGGCCAGAAACGCGTGAAATCAGGGGAATTGAAACCGCTGTCGGGGTTAATGAACAAGCGATTCGATGCCTGCCCTTTCGGTGACTTCCATTAAACCGGCGGCATTCAGACCCGTCAGCAACACCGGTTTGGTTTCGTTGATGAGCAAGGGGTCGTAGGTGGCGGTTACGCGAACGTAATTTTCGGTAAAACCGAGCATCTGGCCATTTTCAACATCTTCTTCAAACAATACCAGGGCTTCGTGACCAATCTGTTCTTCGTAAAAAAAACGCTTCTTTTTTTCGGAAAGAATGTGGAGCATCTTCGAGCGTTCCGCCCGTTTGGAGGGATTCACGACCGGTTTAATGTTCAGTGCCAGCGTATTGGGCCGTTCAGAATAGGTAAAAACGTGCAGGTACGAAACCGGCAGTTCGCTCAAAAACCGGTGGGTTTCCAGAAACGCTTCATCGGTTTCGCCCGGATGCCCAACAATGACATCGACGCCAATGCAGGCGTGTGGCATCAATTCTTTGATCTTTGCCACCCGTTCGGCGTACAATTCGCGCTTGTACCGACGTCGCATGAACCCCAATACCTGATTGGAACCGGATTGCAGCGGAACGTGAAAATGCGGGACAAATCGCTTCGATCGGGCGACGAACGCAATGATTTCGTCGGTCAACAAATTGGGTTCAATCGACGAAATCCGAAACCGTTCGATGCCTTCTACTTCGTCCAACGCCTGAATCAATTGCAGAAACGTCTCTTTCCGGGGATTTCCCGGAGCGGTTTTTGACGATAGACCAAAATCGCCGATGTTAACGCCGGTTAACACAATTTCCTTCACATTGCGAGTCGCAATTTCCCGGGCTGCCCGAATTACGTTTTCGATGGTATCACTCCGGCTATTTCCCCGAGCCAGCGGAATGGTGCAATAGGCGCAGGGATAATCGCAACCATCCTGCACTTTCAGAAACGTGCGCGTCCGGTCATTGAGTGAATAGGAAGCGTGATAGTCAATGGCTTCGGTGATGGGGGAATTGTAAACGGTCGCTTTTCCGGACGGTTCTTTCACAAAATCACCCAACAGTTCGGCCAGACGGAATTTTTCGGCCGCACCCAAAACCGCATCGACGCCGGGAATAGAGGCAATTTCTTCCGGTTTCAACTGGGCGTAACAACCCACAATAGCCACGTAGCCGTCGGGATTGATGTGCTGAGCTTCGCGAACAATTTTCCGGCATTTCTTATCCGCATTGTCCGTCACCGAGCACGTATTGATGATGAAAATATCGGGCTTTTGGTTAAATTCCACCCGGGCATACCCTTTCTGTTCCAGCATGCGGGCAAGCGTTGAGGTTTCGGAGAAATTCAGTTTACAGCCGAGTGTATAGAACGCAATCTTTTTCATGAAGTGCAAAAATACGAAAACTTACGTACCCACGGATAAAGTCCGGGAGATCCGCCTAATTCGAGGACTTCGGATAAAATGAATATTTCAGGGACGAACGTCCAAGGGTATTTTATTTATTCAAAAAATCCTGGTATGATTCTTCCTCGAAGGCTTTGCCTAATTCAATATCCTGTTTGTCAACAGTTCCTCCCGACGAAATGAGCTGGCGACTGGTGTTGTCAAACAACAGATGCCGGTTGGGCTGAACGACACCAAAACCGTTGTTGAACGCAAAATAAGCAAAGGGGCGGTTTCGGGAGTTGAGCAAATCGCGACTCCATTTAAAATCGGAGGCATCCAGATTCAACTGGTGCAACAAGGTCGCGGCCAGATCGGTTTGTGAACCAATTTGATCGATTTGCTGAGGACTGCTTTTCAGAGCTCCCCCGAGCCACAACATGGGAATGTGGAAGTCGCGCACGCGGTCGGTGGACAAAACCGGTAGGCGATGGCCGTGGTCGGCGGTAATGATAATGAGGGTGTTCGACCACCAGGGCTGCAGCTGCGCCTGGGCAATAAAGTTTCCTAAACTCTGGTCGGCGTAATACATCGAATTCAAAAATTGCGATTCTTCGTCCGTACCACTTATGACGGTTTTCATCGGAACTTCAAACGGTTCGTGACTGCTCAGCGTGAAGAGTGAAACAAAGAAGGGAGATTTTGTTTTGTTTAAATCGGACAGAATTCGATTGTAGACGATGTGGTCGTGAGCCCCCCATTTTGAATTCCACTCGCTGGGTTTGAAATCCGCTTTGGATATTATCCGGTCAAACGCGTTGTGAAAGAGATAGGATTTGATGTTGGCAAATTCCGTTTCGCCCCCGTAATAGAAGGAGGTTTGGTAACCGGCTTTTTTAATATGCTGGCCAATGGTCGGTAATTTTTCGGCTTTGGCCGGAAGCGTCATGATCGAAGCCGTCGCCTGGGCCGGAAAACCGCTCAGGAGGGCAATCAAACCTTTTTCGCTGCGATCCCCACTCGCATAAACCTGCTTAAAGAACAGACCTTCATGCGTCAGTTTTTCAAATCGGGGTGTAATGCCGGTGCGACCGCCCAGGGATGCCACGGATTTAGCCGTAAAACTCTCCCAAACAATCAAAATTACATTGGGCTGGGATGAAGAAAGTAACGGCTGGCGGGTAGTATCGGGTTGATACAGAGCCTTTAACGCTTGAGTCGCCTGCCCTTCCGGAAAGAATGCAAATGGGTTTTCGCCGTATTTGTTGCCCTCCAGACAAGACTGCATGAAATTCCATTGGGGGGTCACAGCCGCGTAATTGGCAAATGCGATCGGGGAGAAATAAACCGCACTCACATTCATGGGTGCCAGTTGGATGCCTCCCCGAATGGGAAGAAGCAATGCGGCTGTCGCGATCAGCAGTGCAGGTGTTGCGACCCACCAGGTTACCGGTTCGAATTTGGCGATAAAACTGGCAATTAGTCGATTAAAGCAATAATTTCCGACCATTATCAGTCCTAGAAATAACGCAAACAGCGACAGAATGGGGGAGGCCGCCACCGATGCGGCTGCTTCCTGCGGTGATTTCAGGTAATGGAAGGGCGTCAGATCCAGGTGAAAACCCCAGGTACGGAAAATTTCCAGATCGACGACCGTGATGGAAGAAACGATGAGCAGTTCAACGAACGTACAAATACGGAGTATTCGGGCGATTGTCCGGGTAGCGAGGCCCGGCAAAAATGCAATCAGGAGAGCCGGTAGTATCGTCAGATAGCCAGCCGTCGAAAGATCCATTCGTAAACCGTTTCCAAAAACGCCGAATAAGGTAGAAGAATCGAGTTGACGGGTTTGGGGCTGATAGATTAAAAAAAGCGCCCGACCGATTAATAACCAGCCCGTCCAGCCACTGAAATACGCAACGATAAGCAGCAATCGACTCTTCATTCAATACAAAATTACGGTATTCACCCGGTAAAGTTAACAGGTTTTAAGCTGGTATAAATGCTTATTACGTAAACGGTTACAGGCAATACCGACAGCATTTCTTTAGTTGGTACAATTTGTTCTGTGGTAGGTGCAAAAAACTTGTGAAATAGTTATTTTCTTAGAAGTGATATTTTGAGTGCATAAAAACCGGTTTTCATGATTTTTGTCAGAATTTTGTGAAAAACAGGTTAAAATGAATGCGGTTTCTTGGAAATTATAACAAAATATCATTATTTTTGAGCGTTTTTAATCCAAAAACCACCTCGAACCTAATATGTCTAACTTTCGGTTTAAAGCTCTCGAAATTGCACAAAGTCGGCAAGCTCTGTCTGTAGCTCCTCCATCAGAACGTGTAGCCGAATACTATGGCTCTTACACCTTTAACAATGAAGTAATGCGTTCCCTGCTGTCGCCGGAAGCTTACCTCAAAATTACGCAGGCCATTGAAACTGGCGGTAAAATTGACCGCGACATTGCGGATGAGGTGGCCAACGCCATGAAATCCTGGGCTGTGGCAAAGGGGGCAACCCACTACACCCACTGGTTTCAGCCGCTGACGGGTGATACGGCTGAAAAACACGATGCGTTTTTCGACGTTACCATGGAAGGCAAAGCAATCGAGAAATTTAAAGGCGGTGCCCTGGTTCAACAGGAACCGGATGCCTCTTCTTTTCCGAGTGGCGGTTTGCGTAATACGTTCGAAGCACGCGGTTACACGGGTTGGGACCCCAGCTCTCCGGCCTTTTTGATGGACAACGGCGCTGGCGGAAAAACCCTGTGTATTCCCTCCGTATTTATATCATATACCGGCGAAGCCCTTGATTATAAAACTCCGCTGTTGAAAGCATTGTCGGCCGTTGACAAAGCGGCTACCGCAGTGTGTCAGTATTTTGACCGGAATGTGACAAAAGTTACCCCAACCCTCGGGCCTGAGCAGGAATATTTTGTAGTTGACAAAGCCCTGTTCTATGCCCGCCCGGATCTGGTGATGGCCGGTCGTACGGTTTTCGGACACGCTCCGGCCCGCGGTCAGCAATTGGAAGACCACTATTTCGGAACCATTCCTCCGCGCGTGAACGCATTCATGGTTGATTTCGAATTCGAAGCCATGAAACTCGGTATGCCGGTTCGGACGCGTCACAACGAGGTAGCTCCCGGCCAGTTTGAAGTAGCGCCGACGTTTGAAGAAGTTAACCTCGCCATCGACCACAACGCCCTGTTGATGGATTTGATGGAGAAAGTGGCTGAACGTCACAACTTGAAGGTGTTGTTCCACGAAAAACCGTTCGCTGGTATCAACGGTAGCGGTAAGCACAACAACTGGTCACTGGGTACCAATACCGGCGTTAACCTGCTGGCTCCCAGCTCGAAACCAAAAGAAAGCCTGCGCTTCCTGACCTTCCTCGTAAACGTGGTGAAAGCCGTACACGATCACGCTGATCTGCTGCGTGCCAGTATTGCGTCGGCGGGTAACGAATACCGGCTGGGTGCCAACGAAGCTCCCCCGGCCATTGTGTCGATCTTCCTGGGTGAGTCGTTGACGAAAGCGCTGGAAGACCTCGAAACCAAATCGGAAGTGATTGTCAACAAAGGCGATAACGTTTATTACAAACTAGGGATCAACCGGATTCCGTCGCTGCTGCGCGACAACACCGACCGAAACCGGACGTCGCCATTTGCGTTCACCGGTAATAAATTCGAATTCCGCGCCGTCGGCGGAGGGGCCAACTCTTCGTCGACCATGACGGTTCTGAACGCGATCATGGCCGATCAGTTGACGAAATTCAAACAGGATCTGGACGCTCGTCTGGCGAATGGCGAAAAGAAAGAACTAGCCATTGTCGATATCCTGAAAGCCTATTATGCCGACTCGAAACGGATCCTGTTCGAAGGCAACGGGTATTCCGATGAGTGGGTGGAGGAAGCCGCCAAACGGGGTTTATCGAACATTAAGTCGTCGCCGGAAGCGCTGGGCGTTTACCTGAAAACGGAATCGCTGGATCTGTTCGAGCGCACGGGCGTTTTGAGCCACTCCGAAGTACATTCCCGGTACGAAATCGAACTCGAAAAATACGTGAAGAAAGTGCAGATTGAATCCCGTGTGATTGGTGACCTGGCGATGAACCACGTGGTTTCGACGGCTTTGAAGTACCTGAACAAATTGGCCGAAACCGCTAAGGCGCTGGTTGATCTGGGCATGACGACGGAAGCCGAACCGATAAAAGACATCATTTCGGAGGTTTCGGCCCGCGTATTGGCGATCAAGAAAGGGGTCGATGCGATGACCGAAACCCGGAAAAAAGCCAACGCATTGTCGGACACTGCCGAAATGGCGAAACTGTACGCGACCGAGGTGAAGGATTTCTTCGATGTGATTCGGTACGAAGTCGACAAACTCGAGTTGATCATCGACGATGAAGACTGGCCTTTGGTGAAATACCGCGAGATGCTGTTTGTAAAATAATTTATTTTCCAACCATATCGTTACATAAAGCCTGCGCCAATTGGTGCAGGCTTTTGTTTTTGCGTAAATTAGGAAGGGATTTTTTGTCACCATTTACGACTTTTTATAGAATTAGACGTTTATTTACATTTTTGAGGATCATGACCCGAAACCGGGTTTAATGCATTTTGGAAGTCTCATCCGACCTAAAACTAATTGACAGATGCCGTTTACCGTTGAGACGTTGATCCGCGATTTGAGTCGTTTACCGCACCGGGGGGCGGCCACGGCCTTCGAAGCGTCTGCCATCGAAATTCTGTCATCGACACTGAAGGAACTTCAGGCTACGGTTAACGTAGAACCGTTTCGAACGCCCAGAACTTACATACCTATTATTTACTGGTTAATTGCCGGCATTGCCAGCGGATTGCTGACGGCTCCGTGGCTGGGCTGGCTGGCGGTTACCTGGAGTTGGGGCTGGATTACGCTGGCCTGGTTATTCTTTAACTGGCGGTTTTCGCCCGTAACCCGACTTCCTCCCCAGGTCACCTCTCACAATGTCATTGGCCGTTGGCGCGAAACCGGTTTTGGATACGCCGGTGACAACGACAAACCGGTCATGAAGGTCATTCTGATGGCGCATTACGACACGGCCCCAATTTCCCTTCTTTACCGTACCGGCACCGTAAACAGTTTCCATGTTTCGCTCGTTTTGTCATTGATCCTGATGCTCGGGAGCGGTTTTTTGCTCACCATCGAACAACTCGGATTCAATAGCGACTGGGTGCCCTGGACTCGCTACGGACTCATTGCGTATTTTGTCCTGCAGGCCCTGCTCAGCACACTCGGTTTCTGGCTTTACGGGTATTCCAACGGAGCCAGCGATAACGCAACGGGCGTAGCAGCCGCGGTTGCTACGGCGGAGCGATTAAAACAATTGTATTTACCCGGACTGGAAACCGAAATCGTGTTGACGGGAGCCGAAGAAGTGGGTATGATTGGTTCCAGAGCTTACCTCAACAAACACATTGAAAGCTGGCCCAAAGGCCGCACGGTGGTGGTCAATTTCGATACCCTTGGCAACGGTTCCCTGCATTTGATCAAACACACCGGAACGGTGGAAGTCATTGAGTACACGAACGAACTGATGCAGTCGGCAGAAAAATTGCTGGAGGAAAAACCATTCCGGGGTATCGTAAAACCGGGGCGCTGGCACATTGCCGACTTCGACAGCGTCTGGTTTGTACGCCGGAAAATCCCTGTGATGACGCTGACCGCGATGGATAAAAAGGGCCGGATGCCCAACATTCACCGGCCGGAAGATCAGCTGCTGGTGACGGATTTGTCGACGATTCCGACGGCCATCGATTTTGCCATTCAGACGATTGTACGGCATTACCAGACCTACGAAATCACGGCGGAGCGTTTGTGAATTGAACCGACTACCGGTTATTAATGTTGAAATTCGCAGGTGGGTTCGTAGATTTGTTGGATTGAACCAAGCATACATAACGATAAGTAAATGGCGACGTATAAAAACGAAGGATTTGATCCGGCAACGATTCAACTTCTGAAAGATGAGTGTAAAGAAGAAGGAAGCACATTCGTTTATGTAGAAGACGAAGATGACGATCTGGAAGTTCTGAATTCCGGCGAATGCGTTCACATTCAGTTTGTTGGAAAGCACAAGGACAATGAAGTGATCTATGATGCCATCATTTATACGTTACGGCTTCACCACAGCAGCCTGGTGTATGAAATGGCGATGGAAAAGGTAAAGAAATCCTTTCCGCAGTATGTGCCGGTGGAGGAACGCAAACCCGATTACCGGATCGATGCGGAACTCGAAGAGGAAATCGAGCTGTTTTTAACCGAACTGATCGAGGAAATTGAAGAAACTGAAGCCGTTAAAGTGCAGGAACACATCGAAATCGATCATGATTTCGAATATGGGATCAGCCTGGATGTTTGCCTGAATGTGGAAGAAATCACCGAAGATGTTATTGAGGATTTTATTGAGCAATTTAACGCCGACACGCTGAAAATGGATAAAACCCTGTATTCATTTTCGAACAGCGAGTCCGAAGAATAGGGATGGTGGAAAGGGGAGCCGATTGGCGTACGTCAGGTAGTAGTTATGCAGTTGTTTTATCAGCCCGAAACGGAATCGCATTCCTTTCTGAGTGAAGAAGAGTCCCGGCACTGCGTCAAAACGTTGCGACTGGCCAAAGATGCGGTCATCGATGTGACCGACGGAGCCGGTAAGCGTCATAAATGCGTGATTGAAACCGCCGATCCGCGCCGGTGTTCGTTTCGGATTGTGGAGACCTCCGTGGAGCAACCCCGGCCGTATCGGATTCATCTGGCAGTGGCGCCGACTAAAAATACGGACCGGCTGGAATGGCTGGTCGAGAAAGCCGTCGAGCTGGGCGTCGATCAGTTCAGCTTTTTTGTCAGTCAACATTCCGAACGCCGGATGATGAAAACGGATCGTCTTGAAAAGATTGCCGTTGCTGCCATGAAACAATCGTTGCAGCTGTTCAAGCCGGTTATTGACCCAATTATCGACTTTAAAACCGTTCTAACACTGTTAGCTGATCAGCGGTTTTTGGCCCATTTGCCTGAGAATGAACCGGCTGGCTCATTGTTGAAAACCGCTTCGCCCGGTGGCACGACCTTGGTGCTGATCGGGCCGGAAGGCGACTTTTCGACGAATGAAATTCGGCAGGCGAGGGAAAATGGATTCAAAATGGTGACCTTGGGCGCAACCCGGTTGCGAACTGAAACGGCGGCATTGGCCGCTTGTCACATCATACACTTGATTAATGACAACGAGTAGTCCGTTTTTGCGTTATTAAGTTGAAGCGTTCTGCCACAACGGCGGCTTCACCGAAAACCGTAACCAATAAACCGTATATTCATTTCATGAAACGACTTACTGGATTTGCATGTTGGGTACTGATTTTTACGGTGGTGACGGCGGGGTCGGTTCATGCGCAGTTTTCGTACAAAATTGCCAAGCTAAAATACAACGGCGGTGGCGACTGGTATGCCAACAAAACGTCGATTCCGAATCTGATCAAATTCTGTAATGCCAACCTGCGGATGAATATTTTTCCAGAAGAAGACATTGTGGAGGTCGGCAGTCCGGAGTTGTTTTCCTATCCGTTTGTTCACATGACCGGCCACGGAAACGTTGTTTTTACCGATGCGGAAGCTCAAAACATGCGCCGGTACTTGATGTCCGGCGGTTTTCTGCACATCGACGATAATTACGGGCTGGATAAATTTATCCGGCGCGAAATGAAAAAAGTGTTTCCGGAGTTAACTTTTATAGAATTGCCGTACAATCATCCGGTTTATCATCAGAAATATGCCTTCGCAAATGGCCTGCCTAAAATCCATGAACACGACGGAAAGTCACCGCAGGGATTTGGATTAATTTGGGAAGGCCGGCTGGTTTGTTTCTATAGCTATGAATGCGATTTAGGGAATGGCTGGGAGGATCAATCGGTCTATAATGACCCTGAAGAGGCTCGCCAGCAGGCTTTACGGATGGGCGCAAACCTTTTACAGTATTCAACGACCGCATTCTGACGAAAAAAATAATTTTCAAAAATTTGTCTTATTCGGTTAACTATCTACGTTATTGTTGTAGATTTGTGTAATCTAATTGCACTGAAGTGGGTTTTTAGCCATTCACCTTTAACAAATTTTATCCCGTGGTAATAATCCTTATTGCCTTTGTTCTTCACTGGTACATTTCACTCTTCTGCCAGACATTTTTTCTGCACCGCTATTCGGCGCATAAAATGTTCACGATGAGTAAGGTTTGGGAACGGTTTTTCTTTTTCCTGACCTATCTGTCACAAGGATCATCGTATTTGAGCCCCCGAGCCTATGCCGTTCTGCACCGGATGCATCATGCGTTCAGTGATACTCCCAAAGATCCCCATTCTCCCCATCACACGAAAAATGTTTTTACGATGATGTGGAAAACAAAAGATTTATACAATGCTGTCCTGAACCGGGTGCGGCCAATTGAAGCGAAATTTGACCGCAACTATCCGGAGTGGTATGCATTGGAGAAAATCGGTGATTCCTGGATTTCCCGGGTTGCCTGGGGGACCGCTTATTCCTTGTTCTACATTTTCGCATTCGTTTACCTGGATATGCACTGGGCCTTTTTCTTCCTGCTGCCGATTCACTTCCTGATGGGGCCGATCCACGGTGCTATTGTAAACTGGAGTGGACACAAGTACGGTTATGCCAACTTCGATAACCATGACCGTTCTAAAAACTCCATGTTTTTCGATTGGCTGATGATGGGCGAGTTGTTTCAGAATAACCACCACAAACGCCCGAATGCGGCAAATTTTGGCGCTAAATGGTACGAACTTGATCCGACCTATCCGGTTATCAAATTGCTGTCAGCGACTGGAATTATCAAAATGCGCCCGGTAAAGGCAACCAGCCCTGAATTCGAAACCGGTCACGATCGTTTGGTTGAGAAAAACGAAACCATGTCTGCCTAACGGTTTAAGGAAATAGACTTTACATAAAAGGACTCCCCGGCGAACGCATCGCCGGGGAGTCCTTTTTTTATTGATAACTATCCAGTCAAAACCGGAGAATTTAAGCAGCTAGTTACCTGATGTATTGAAAATGTGATTCGCGATTGCGTTAGACCCAGCCCACCCATCGAAATAGATTCTTGCCTGATCATATTCCAACTATTTAGTTTAAAAACACTAATATTGCATCGCGAATTATCTCAGTAGGTATTACTACCAATGCTGTTGACCACCTATGTTATACGATTTTTCTGGCTTATCCTCCTGTTTCTGTGGCCTGTCCGGTTACGGGCTCAGTCAAATCTGACTTCGAATAAACCGGTCAAATACCCCATTTCCAATCATTTTGAGCACCTATCGGTTGAAGATGGTTTATCAAATAATAATGTAACCGCAATTCTTCAGGATCAGGATGGTTACATGTGGTTCGGTACCGGAGAAGGGCTGAACAAGTACGACGGGGCTTCTTTCACTGTTTTTAAAGTTGATCCCGCCCAGCCCAACCGCAGCCTTCAGAACGGGTTTATCATGGGTCTATGCGAGGGAGACGCAAACCGGATTTGGGCGATTACAAACGGAGGAGGGTTACACGAAGTGAACCGTAAAACCGGTCAGGTTACACCTCACCTCATTCGCGGAGCCCAGGCCACGCGCTGGAATAGCCAGATTTCCGTCTACCTGGATCAGCAACACATTCTATGGATTACGACCATGGCCGGACTGGCCCGCTTTGACCCGGTTCGTCGTCGCTTTACCCTGTATCCTTCACCCGTAGCCGACGTAGCTGTTAAATCGGTTTATGAAGATCGACAACACCGGTTTTGGGTGGCCACACACCAGGGCCTGTTTCTATTTGACCGTGCGACCGGCCGATTCAGCCTGGTTCCGGTGCAGGGTATTAAAGGAGCGCAACCTTCCCTGCAATCTTTTTATCTGGATCAAAATGATGTGCTCTGGATGGGGAGTGCCACTGAAGGATTTAGCCTGCTTAAACTGAATTTACGCGACAAGCCCTGGAAACTCGTTCCGTACAATCCGGGCGGCAAACTCAACCCATACATTTGGCGGAATACCCTCCACCGCGATTCTACGGGTATCGTATGGGTAGGAACAACCGATGGCTTGCAGGGAATTGATCCGGCTACCGATCAGGTTTTTACCTATCGATCCGATCCCAATCGGTATAAAGGCTTGTCGAGTAGCAGCATCCAGGCGGCTTACCACGACCGGTCTGGAATGTTCTGGATCGGCACAGAATACGGGATTGATCGGCAATCCGGCAATTCCAAACCCTTTATGACGTACCAGGCCAAACCCAATGAGCGGAGGGCGAGTGTTCCCGAAAACCGGGCTTATTCGGTTTTCAAAGATTCACGCGGACAAATTTGGTTCAATAACTCCCCGGATCTGTACCGCTTATCCGCTGATCAGAGCCGTCTGGAGAATGTTCAGCCCCATATCCTGCCGGTTAATGGACCTTATTCCCGGGATATAACCTCATTTCTGGCCGATGGTTCGAACGGAATCTGGTTCGGTTCGCTGTATGGTTTATATCATTATGATCTGATTACCAACCGGTTTACTGCCTATCCTTCAAAAATCTCAGCCCAGTTTATCAGCGGACGAACGGAAGGAAATAAACTTACAGGGGACATCTGGGTGGGTGGTGACAATGGATTTGCATCCTTTAATCGCAAGACTCACCAATTCACGTATCATTCCATCCAGCCGGAGAATCCGAACAGCATTCCGGACAAGGACGTATACAGTATTCTGGTTAGCAAATCTGGAGACGTCTGGCTGGTCATCCATCGATTGGGTCTTTGCAAGCTAAATCCGAAAACCGGGCAAATAACCCGCTACACGGCCGGTGGCGCGGGGCAACTTAGCAGTAACGATATTCATACCATTTATGAGGACCCGAGCGGGATCATCTGGATCGGAACACATCGGGGCGGTTTAAACCGATTGGATCCGAAAACCGGTCGTTTTAGCGCCATTACCCACCAGAATGGCATTCCCGGTACGACGATTTTCTGCATTATTTCTGATGAATCGGGGGATCTCTGGTTGGGTACGAACGACGGCCTTTGCCGGTTTAATCCATCGGCCAGAACAATTCATACCTACAAAGTGTCGGACGGATTGCCCAGTAATGAGTTCAAGCAGAACGATGTCTTTAGACACGGTAACCAACTCATTTTTGGGACGGATAATGGAATAGTTCAGTTTAACCCCGCCCAGATTAAAGACGACACACTCCCTTTCCCGGTGCATATCACGAAACTGACGGTTATGGATCAGGAGCGGGCGCTTACGGATACAATCGTTTATTTAAAGCACAATGAAAACCTGTTGACGATTGGCTTTGCGGCTTTGGCCTACGAACATCCCGAACAGAATCAATATACTTACAAACTGGATGGACTAAATGACGATTGGGTCGAGAATGGGAACCGAACCATTGTCAATTTCAATAGTTTGTCGCCGGGTACCTACACGTTTCGGGTAAGAGCTGCCAACAGCAATGGTTTCTGGACGACAGATGAAGCCTCACTCCAACTCATTGTGTTGCCGCCATGGTGGTCAAGCTGGATTGCGTATGTTGGGTATGTGCTATTGGCGGCCGGAGCCATCGGGGGATACATCCGCTATTCGACTCATCGAATCCGGCAACGTCAGGAGCTTGAACTGAATCGTCGGCAGGCGGAACAACTAAAAGCGGTCGATGAGTTGAAAACCCGCTTTTTTTCCAATATTACCCATGAATTTCGAACTCCGCTTTCGTTGATTATTGCGCCGGTGGAGAAATTGCTTCAGGAAAAACAGTTCGACGGTGCCGTGTTGGCGCTGGTTTATCGGAATGCGGAAAAACTTCTGCGGCTGATTAATCAATTGCTGGATCTGGCCAAACTGGAAGGACAATTTATGACTATCGTTAATGTGCGGGGGCAGGTCAGGGAGTTTATTGAGCAAACCATCGCGGTTTTTCAACAAGCAGCGGATCATAAACGCGTCAAGCTTACGTATACGTTGAATGACTTTCCATCGAGCGAGCATGTGTTTGACGCTGATAAATGGGAGAAAATTATAACGAATTTAGTGGCAAACGCACTCAAATTTACGGAAGCGGGTGGAAGCATTACCCTTACGACCAACCCGGTTTGGACCGACGACGAAATGACCGGTGTTCAGTTTCAGCTCGTTGATTCCGGAATCGGTATTAGTAAGGAGAAACTCCCGCATATTTTTGACCGGTTTTATCAGGCTGACACCTCTACCACGCGGGCCCACGAAGGAACGGGCCTGGGGCTGGCCCTGGTCAACGAATTGATTCAATTACTGGGCGGCACTATTTCCGTAGACAGTAAGGTGGGAGCCGGAACCACTTTTGAATGGATGTTGCCCGTTGCGCAGGTTTTAGCGGTGGAGTCCTTACCGCTTCGGCCGGGTTACAACAAACCGGCATTTCAGCTAGAGACAGAGATTTCGACAAAATCGACTGCCCTTCCGAAAACGTCCGGCGACGGATTCGCTATGCCCCGCATTCTGATAGTGGAGGACAATGAGGAATTGAGGGATTTTTTGGTCAGTGAATTAAATGCGTCGTATACGGTTTTTCAAGCAGTAGATGGACTGGAAGGGTGGGAAATCGCCCAGGCTGAATTGCCTGATATCATCCTGACCGATGTGATGATGCCCCGACTCGATGGCAATGAATTGTGTCGGCTGGTTAAAGAAAATTCAGGAACCGATCACATCGCCGTTGTCATGCTGACGGCCAAAACCGCTCAACCGAGTCGAATGCTGGGATTACAGCAAGGAGCCGATGAATACTTGTCCAAGCCATTCAATATGGCGGAACTTCAGCTGAGGATTCAAAACCTGGTGAACCGGCAGCAGAAACTCGGTGAGTTCTACCGTCAGCAGTTTAATTTGTCCGATATTTCGGATGTCCGGCAGGAGAAACCGGTATCAGCGGTAAAAACCGACCCGTTTCTGGAGCGAATTTATGCGCTGCTGGAAGAAAACCTGGATGATTCTTCGATTGGTGTAGACTGGCTGGCTGATAAGCTAGCCATGAATCGGAAAACTTTATACCGGAAAATCCAGAGTTTGATTCAATTGGCTCCGACGGACCTGATCCGGCAATACCGGATTCGGAAAGGTGTTGAGTTGCTTCTGGCCGGTAAAAGTGTGGCCGAAACCGCCGATTTAACCGGATTCAGCACGCCATCCCATTTCTCGATGGTCTTCAAGGAAATTTACCAGCAAACGCCCACCGAATACCTGGCGAGTCGGGGCAAAAATGGGTAAGAAAGGTTTTAATCGCCTTTTTATAGGTAAAATGCCCCAAATTTGACAATTAATGTCCCCAAACTGACAGCCTTCCCACGGATAAAAAGTGACCTTTGACCACAAGTTAAACGGTTTCGTATCCACACCATTTTTTTGAAAACCTTTCCAATACGTATGCGTGTGCTGAGATTGCATTAGGCTGTGAAAAAAATCATTCACCTTTTATGAATGGTACCGATTCATAGTCATAATCAACAAAATTTTCTCTGTACTACTGAAAAATCAAAACAAGACTTTCACACGCTATGAAAATTACGTATTTACTTCGGGCAACCCTGTTCGGCCTGCTGGCTGTCGGTTTAGTTAATTGTTCCGATCACCAGATACCGGGTTCGCCAACTGACAAGTTGCGCGTTAAATCCATCACGCAGGTTTTGTCTGATAACGGGGGGCGAATCAGTGCCGCTCAAAAAGTGAGTGCCTTCAGTTATGACGGGCAGGGACGCCTGAGTGGAATTGTAACCTCGGTTTCGCCCGCTAATGCGGACGCTCCATCTGAAAACAGCGTTTTTACGTATGATGGACAAAATCGTCTGAGCCAGCTTAAGCGGGTGATTAAGCAGCAAGGGGGGACGCCAGATCCAGAGGAGACCTATACGTATACCTATACTGATGCGGGAAAGGTTGCGGAACTAAACTACGTCAATAATTCCTCGGATGACAACAACAAGTGGAAAGTGAAATTTCAGTATAACCCTTCTAACCAGTTGATAAACAGCACCAGAACCTTTTCGCTTTTCCCGGTTAGTTACCAGGAAGAACTGGAGTATACTTATACGGGGAATAATGTAACCAAAATCTTTACAACCACTACCTTGACACGCACACCGCCAGGAACGCCCTCCGTTGGTACATTAACGACTGATTATACGTTCGACACCAGCCAAAACCCTTTTTATGGCGTCTTTGTCATTCCGGCTCCATTTACGGTTCTATCGAATCCGCTTTCCGGCATCTTTCGGTATTACACCTATTATGGCGGGATTGATAATGTATTTAACCTGAGCGAAAATAATGTGACGTCGGACGGAACCAGGACCTACGCGTATACCTACAACGCGGCCAATTTGCCTCTTACCCGTACGACAACAGAAGGGGGCAACGTGACGGAAACCCTGCAATATGAATACGAGAATTATTAATGAATCGCACAGTTTTGACCGCTGAATGGAAGACCGCGGGAAGGCTGGCAGCCTAAATGAAATTGAATCCCATTTTTCTGTCCTACGTTAGCTATTTCTTTGAAAAAACGGGAAACCACTGCGGTTTCCCGTTTTTGTTTGCGAGCCACCGAATCGCGCAACAGCAGGGCTAATCACGTTTATACTTTGATTGCAATCGCTGGGCCACACTCGAAGCGAGCCCGTCGCGCAGGTTACGGTAGAGTTTCCACCGGGATGGCGAAAACGGATCGGCACTTTTCAGGGAGCTTCCGTTGAGTGCCCGATCGTCACCACTGAAGGTCTCCCAGGTGGTCTCCCAGGATTCGCGCTCGTAAACCGGTTCTTCCCACAACACTTTTCCGGATGAGAGATCCAGCGCCCGCATACGTAAGTCCAGTCCGGCCCGGATTTCCAACCGATAGGTCGTTAAGGTTCCTTTAACTTTCTCCATGACATCGACTTTGGTCGAATCATTGATTTTTTTCTCACCCACCTTATACAACTGATTGCTGTAGATAGTAGTTGATGAGGAAGTCCTGGTTTCGTCAAATGGTAAATAATGGATGACCTGCATTTGGACGACCTGATGAACCGGCAGGTATATGTCCGGCGGTTTTGAGGAGGGGTAAAGCTGAACGAAAGGCGATGGCTTGGAGCGCTGGGCCACGTTCTGGTAAATAAGGTGTTCTAATTCGCTGTTTTGCTGGGGACTGATTTCATTCGTCGGACTGATCGGTTCGACAACCACCCGCAGAATGGCAAATGGCAGAGCTTCCTGGGCTTTCGCACTGGCGTGGCGGTAATCAGGTACCCAATCCACGGCTTTCTGGTAACTCAAATAAGCTTCTTTGGCGGCCAGGCGGTTTTCTTCACGATACGGAAAGGCTTGTTCTGCAACGTTGTAACGGTCGGCTGCCGCCAGTTCGCGGACTTCATTGAGCCGGTCCGAGTACGAAGCGGGGTAAGCCGCCAGCCACTCTTCGCAGGTTGAACAATGCGCAGCAAACCCGCGTCGGGCGTCGTTTGTCAGCGTTTGCAGGTGGGTGTATTCCTGAAATACGGTTTCCCAACGAAACGGTTGGTTCGAGTCCGCAGCTGAAGTGAGTTTTCGAATAGCGGTCTGGTGCTGATTGTAGGCATGGATAAAGGCTTCTTTTAACACCAGCGGTGCGGTTTCATAGCCCCGTTTAAAAAGCCCGCGCGATTGTGTCAGTCGGTGCGACGCCCGCTTAACCGCCAGGTCAAACTGGCCCCGCTTTAGAGCGGTTTTGCCGCTGCTGCACCCATCCAGCAGAAGCGCGAAGAGTCCGGACAAAAGCACCAGGCGAAACATAGCGTAAACTACAATTTTATGCGGGTTGGACAATGAAAGCCCTTGCGGGTTTAGCTTGGACCCTAAAAAGTAGCTGGCCGTTGGATTGTTTTTCTGCCGGTTGAATTTTTAATTAAAAACGGCCTCTACATACGCATTGGAAATGCCAGATTGGGTTAGAAAACCAGGGTCTCCGGTTCGATCTCAGGGTGCCCAACCATGACAAATCGGAACGGCTGGCTGAGGAGTCGCCGTGGTCAACCCGTACGATCGGATGCCCCGACCAATTAACAGCAAAGCCAGAAGCACGGTCAGAACCGGTAGTAACCGATTAAACCGGTTTCGCAGTTTCGGCGAAAATAACTTCTGGAAGAAGCGAATAGCCAGTAAGGCCGGTAAGGTTCCAAAACCATATAATGCCATGTAAATTGCTCCGGACGGAATGGTCGACTGCGCCAGCGCGCCCGTCAACGCCAGGTACACAAAACCGCAGGGCAGCAAGCCGTTGAAAAAACCGGCTCCGACAAAGCCTGGTAAGGTCGGGCGAATCAACAGCCGCGAAAGGGGGGCCGTAAGCTGTCGGGCAAAAGCAAAAGAGGGGAGGAAAGAAAAAAAACGTCGATTCAGTACCCAAACCAACAGTAGCAGGCCCGCACCGATGGAAACCGGACGTTGCAGACCCGCCAAAAGCAAGCCTTTACCCGATAAGCCGCCCAGTGCACCGAGGAGAGCATAGCCCCCCAGTCGTCCGGAATGATACAGAAAAACCGCCGGTAGCCGCTGGATTTTTGGCAATCGCCCGACCGGCAGCGCCATCACCAACGGGCCGCACATGCCGATGCAGTGCAGGCTTCCGGCAAAACCGGTCATCAAGGCCGTACTATACCAGACGTTCATTCGGTGGTGTAAATCAAGTTATTGAATGGAAACTTCACTGAATGAAAAAAACTCGGACTGGCCGTCCGTCCAGCTAAATTCGGCTTTCCAGAAACCTTTTTTCAGATCGGTCGCCGGGATGATTTGAATCCGTTGGTCGTTGGCGTTCAGCCGAACGCGGAAGTCGAGCGTTCGATCAGATGGGCGATAAAACAGAACTTCACCCGTTTGTAGCGAATCGGGCAACAAAACCGCCATCTGCTGCCGGGTCGGTTGATAGGTTAGGTGAACCGATTTGCCAAGCCGTTGGGTCCGGGCAATTCGCTCAATCTGTCGCTGATAAACCAGTTCGTTCTGGTAATAATCGTCGCGAACCAAATCGACCCGCTGCCGGGACATGAGAACGACCAGCGTGCTGATAAATCCGGCAAAGAGAATAAAAATGAGCACAATGCTTTTCCCCCAGTTCATTTGAGTACGGTTTTAAGTTTGGAAGCAATTGCCCGTTAAAAGGGGCCAGGACCTAAAAAGGTGGTCTGGACGCGATCAATCACTTCATTTTTGGACAGCACTTCCACGGTCAGTTTCGTGCTGTTCTGACGTATGGCATTTTCCGGAATCCGGATAAAAAAAACACCTTTGGCCATTTCATTCGACGGCACTTGCCGAATCGCCTGAACCAGGTGAATGCGGGCATGCGGGTACTTGATTCGAAAGGAAACCGGCAGGTTGTGGTACGTTTTATTGATTATTTCAATGGTATAAAGATTGGAGATTTCACCCTCCTTTTCCCGCTGAAACAACTGGCCTGGTGCCCGCAAAACCGTGGTCTGAACATCGGGACGACTGACCAGTAAATAAACCAATACGCCGATTAATGCCGTCAACACCGCAGAATAGGCTTTCATGCGGCCCGTAAACCGTAGCGGCTTTTTCTGCTCAATACCTTCGTGCGAGTCTATTCGGATCAGCCCCTGCGGTCGGTGAATTTTGTCCATCACATTGTTGCAGGCATCGATGCAGGATGTACAGTTGATACATTCCAGCTGGGAACCGTTGCGAATGTCGATGCCCATCGGACACACCTGTACGCAAAGCAGGCAGTCAATGCAGTCTCCTTTGGTGGCGCTTGGGAGTCCGGAAGCGTTGAACGGTTGCGGCAGATCGTCTTGCTGCCCGCGCGACAGATTCTGTCTGACGATCTTTCCGCGGGGTTCACCACGGACGTAATCATACGCCACTACCAGTGAGTGTTTGTCCAGCAAAACCCCTTGAAGCCGTCCGTACGGGCAAATCGTGGTGCAGACGATTTCCCGAAGCCTGGCAAAAACGAGGTAAAACAAGCCGGTGAAACCCAAAATAGAGGCCAGTCCGGCCACATGGCCCGAAACATTATCGGTCATGATGGCAAAAAGCTCGTTTTTACCAATGAGATAAGCCAGAAAAAGGTTGCTGATGACGAAGGAAAGCAGAAAGAAAACCGTATGCTTGGCGGTTTTTTTGAGAATTTTCTCGCCGGTCCAGGGCGCGGCATCGAGTCGTTTTCGGGCGTTATGATCCCCTTCAATCCAGACTTCGATTTTCCGAAAAACCATCTCCATGAAAATCGTCTGAGGGCAGGCCCATCCACACCAGACCCGGCCATAAATAACCGTGAAAAGCGCAATGAAGACGATAAAGGTAATCAGCCCGATGGCGACAAGGTAGAAATCCTGCGGCCAAAAAGGCACACCGAAAAAGATAAACCGGCGTTCCAGCACGTTGAACAAAAACAGCGGATGACCGTCGATGCTCAGGAATGGACCGGCAAACAAAGCGGCAAGCAGAATCCAGGCCACGGCTGTTCGCCAGCGGAGCAACCGGCCTTTTTCAGCCCGCGGATACAGCCAAGTCCGCGCTCCCTGCTGGTCGGCGTTTGGCAGGTGATCCCGGAAGTTATCCTTTTGGGGTTTCATAATCTGGAAGAGAGTGGTTTCACGGACGCGGCCACCCGGCGGTTGAGCGGAATAGAGAAAGAGGCATCAATATAAAACTCCGCTTGACTCGTTTTTCCTCTGCTTGTCTCCGCGAAACCGTTATTAATCATTTAAAGCCACTTTTTCACCCTGCGGTTCTTTGGCATTGGTCGGATTGGACCCCTGTAAAGACAGGATGTAGCTGGCAATCTGCTGGATCTGGAGCGGATTCAGCTGTTTTTTCCAGGGCACCATTCCTTTTTCGGGAACACCATCCGTAATGGTTTGAAAAACCGCCTTAACCGAGCCCCCGTGTAACCAGTACGCGTCGGTCAGGTTGGGTCCGATGACTCCCTCGGCATTCTGCCCGTGACAGGCTACGCAGAACTGAGTAAAAACCGCCTTGCCCGCGGCAATGGCATCGGGGGTTTTCAGTAGCGTTACGGTATTTTCGTTGATCGAACCGGCTACTTTGGCAATGTAAGCTGCGCGTTCTTTTTCGGCGATGGCCATGTCCTGGGTGTATTCCCGAACCATAATGTTGCCGTCACTGAATACGTGGTAGATCAGCAGGTAGATCACCCCAATACCGATGGTACCGTAAAACAAGGTCATGAACCAGGGCGGTGTTGGATTATCCAGTTCTTCGATCCCATCGTATTCGTGTTCCATGACGAGTTCGCGTTCCATTTTCAAGGGTGCCAGACCCGTAAACCGCTGCCAGAACGTGAGCGGTTTTTCAATGGGTTTGGCAATCGGGCTGGATTCCGTTAACTGCTTGAGTGTCATGTAGAGATGAACCGCAACGACTAGCAACGAGCAGGCACCTACGAGTAGGAACGAGAATAGGATGGCCAGCATCAGGTCGTCTACCGAGTCAATTTTGAACCAGCGGGTATCTGGTTCGATTCCGGCCAGAATTAGTAACAGATTCATAAATAGGGGGTTAAGAAGGTTGGTCGTCGAGCGGCATTTTACTGAGGTACTGAATATGTTTTTTATCCATGATCAGCAGGTAGAGCCCAACCAGCACGAAAAAGGCCAGAAAAGTGAGGAATGACGTCACCATATAGATATCCGCACCCGGGATTTTATCGATGAATTGCTTGAACATTGTTTTGTGAATGATGGGGGATTTTTGATTGAAGGATGACGATTGATATCGACGATTGGCCATTAACAATTGTCGGTAGACTGTTGATCTATGACGACGGTCAATGGTCAATCATCATCCTCATTCCAGTTTCTTAATATCCGTTCCCAGCCGCTGGAGGTACGCGATCAGGGCGACGATTTCGCGGTCAGACTGTATCTTGATTCCTTCTTTGGCCAGCCGCCGACTTACTTCGGTCGCCTGCGCTTGGGCATTTGCTTCTGCGTTGGCAATCTGGAGGTTATCGTACGGAACCCCAACGGCTTTCAGCGCGTTCAGCTTTGCCGATGTGTTGGACAGATCCAGCTTCTGTTCCAGCAACCACGGATAGGGCGGCATGATGGAGCCAGGCGACATCGACACCGGTTCGCGCATGTGGTGAAAATGCCAGGAATCGGGGTATTTGCCGCCTTCCCGGTGCAGATCCGGTCCGGTCCGCTTGGAGCCCCACAGAAACGGGTGATCGTACACAAACTCGCCCGCTTTGGAGTATTCGCCATACCGCTCGGTTTCACTGCGGAAGGGCCGAACCATCTGCGTGTGGCAATTGACGCAACCTTCCTTGATGTAAATGTCGCGTCCCTGAACTTCCAGGGCCGTGTAGGGCTGGACGGAAGCGATGGTTGGCACGTTCGATTCCACCATAAATGTCGGAACCAATTCGATCAATGACCCCACCAGAATCATGACCAGCGATCCGATGAGGAGCGGAATGGGCTTACGTTCAAACCAGCGGTGCCAGTACGTATCGGTGCCCGTTGCCACGTAAACGTTCTCCAAAGCCGGAGCTTCGGCGGCTTCGTTGGCGACGAGCGAACCGGCCGCCATCGTTTTAAACAGGTTATAAGCCATCAGAACGGCACCAATCAGGTACAAGGCTCCGCCCAGGGCCCGCATCATGTGCATGGGTAGAATCTGGAGTGTTGTTTCCAGAAAACCGGGGTACTTCAGCGTTCCTTCGGGAGTAAATTCTTTCCACATCATCCCCTGCAGGAAACCGGAGATATACATCGGAACCGCGTAAAACAGGATACCGAGAGTGCCGATCCAGAAGTGGATATTCAGCAGTTTTTTAGAATACAGTGGCGTGTGATACAGCCGGGGCAGCAGCCAGTACAGGATCGCAAATGTCAGGAAACCGTTCCAGCCGAGGGCCCCAACGTGGACGTGGGCCACGATCCAGTCCGTAAAGTGTGCAATGGCATTGACGTTTTTGAGCGATAACATCGGTCCTTCAAAAGTCGCCATTCCGTACGAAGTCAGACCGACAACCATAAATTTTAGGATGGTATCTTCCCGAACTTTGTCCCAGGCTCCGCGCAACGTCAGCAGGCCGTTGATCATACCACCCCAGGAAGGCGCGATCAGCATAACCGAAAACACGACGCCCAGCGATTGTGCCCAATCGGGCAGAGACGTATACAACAAGTGGTGTGGTCCTGCCCAAATGTATATAAAGATCAACGCCCAGAAGTGGAGAATGGACAGTCGGTACGAATAAACCGGTCGGTTGGCCATTTTCGGCAGAAAATAGTACATCATGCCTAAATAGGGTGTTGTCAGGAAGAAAGCCACGGCATTGTGACCGTACCACCACTGCACCAGCGCATCCTGAACTCCGGCGTAGAGATAATAGCTTTTGAACAGGCTAACCGGCATTTCGAACGAATTGATGATGTGCAAAACCGCTACCGTCACGAACGTTGCAATGTAAAACCAGATGGCGACGTAAAGGTGGCGTTCCCGGCGTTTGATGATTGTACCAAACATGTTGATCCCGAAAACTACCCACACCAGCGTGATGGCAATGTCGATCGGCCATTCGAGTTCGGCGTATTCGTGCGAGGTGGTGATGCCCAGTGGCAAGGTTAAAACCGCCGACAGAATGACGGCCTGCCAGCCCCAGAAATGGAGTTTACTCAAAAAATCGCTGAACATCCGGGCTTTACAGAGCCGTTGCAGCGAGTAATAAACCCCCATAAATATGGCATTACCGACGAACGCAAAAATAACCGCATTCGTATGCAGGGGCCGAATCCGTCCGAACGTGGTGTACTGATTGCCGAGGTTGGCCGCCGGAGCAAAGAGCTGAGAAGCTACGAGAACACCCACCAGCATGCCGATAACTCCCCAGATGATGGTGGCGATGGCGAAATTGCGAACAATGGCATTGTCGTAAGCAAAACGTTCCACAACCGGCGCTGGTGGGTTCGGAACCCGGCGAAATGAATCGGGTTGAGTGGGTAATCCGGACGAACTGGGTTCAATTAATACATTCATAAAGACGATTGGTTACGTGCGGGAGATTCGGAAGGGGTCTGATCGTCATCCAGTAACAGGCGCATGGATGGCGTGTAGAGGTCATCATTCTGTCCGTTTCGCATTGACCAGAAAAATGCTCCCAGAAACCCCAGAGCCAGTGTCAGACTGATGCCGACCATGAAAAAAATGACTTGCATGACGGTTTTGGTAACTATTACAGCCCCAAAATTGGCCGATTGGTTACGGAGGAGGTATGAGCCTGATCAACTGTGGAGGTGATTAGAGTCAGTCAGGTCAAAGAACGGCTTTTGTAGTGGGCAACGGAGGTTTTCGGAAGACTTCTTTCTGAGGTCCAACCGGTTTTTTACAGTGGAAAAGCAGCAAAACGTGACTATTCCGGCTGGATCATTCCTGAGATTTTCTTCCGTCGGCAAACACCTGCCCGGTTTTTGGCCGCTGTAAGCAGCCTGAACCCACCGATTGATCAGGCTTACTGGGTGCTTTCGACGGGTTGGGTGTCAGAAAAATTCAGAATTTTTTGAAGATTTTTTTAGCTAAAGGAAAGATCGACGAATTGCGATGATGAATCGATTAACCAGGCTATTTCATCGACAGCTGCACCATCCTAAAACCAGTTTTTCCGCCATTTTTCCGCGATAGAAGTTACCGGTTTTTAAACTTTGGATTCATCAGGCTGTCAATAGGGCATTCACCAATGAAAAAGAGAAGCCATGAAAACGACGCACAAAAAATATATTCCCATGCTGCTGGCGGTGTTGCTGGTGGCACAATCGGTTCAGGCACAGCTTTTGAAACGCTGGAGCCCGCAGGCGAAAGGAACCGCCATTGGCGTTGGGGTTGGAGCAACAGCCGGGGCCATCATCAACAAACGAAACCGGGTTGTGGGTGGGGTCATCGGCGGAGTGGTCGGCGGAGTTGGGGGCTATGCGATTGGCAAGCACATCGACAACAAACGCAAAAAAGCGGCCTGGGAAGAAGCCGGGCGCCAGACGGCGGGAAAACCGGTTTTAGCCGCCAATACGAATGCGGCCCCTTCCATCACGAAGCGCTCAGTCTCGGTGACGCGACCCGTTAAATCGCCCACGCCCACGCCGGCATTCACAGCGGTTGCAACCGCACAGCCTACGGAAGCCGAAAGCAATCCGGCTTTGTACATCCTGAATCAGGGTTATTTACCAAATCCGTTCTACGGTCTTTCGGATTCGCCCTACGGCTTGACCGAATACCGGCAAAAAAGCTGGTAATAAGGCCAGCGTTTATCCCATTTCACACAAAAAAGATAAAATCATGAAATCTGTTATGTATATGTTGTTGCTGATGGTGCTGGGTACGGCCTGTTCAACGGCAACGCAGGAAACCGTCACGATTCAGGAACTGAATAAGCAGTTTATCAGTGCCTGGAATACGAAAGAGGCCGATAAAATCATTGGATTTCTGGCCGACGATGTACAGTTTGTGCAGGGAAGCAGCCACTGGCAGGGGAAATCGGAGGTTTCGAACAAATGGGTCCGCGCCACGCTTCCGACTCTGGATGACCTGAAAATTTACGCAATGAGTTCGGGATCGGACAACCAGACCGCCTACGAAGCCGGGACATTTGCGGTGGAGGTATTGCCCGCCAATTCGGATGAACCCAAGGGCATCGGCGAAGGAAATTTTATGCTGCTCTGGAAAAAAGGAGCCGATAATACCTGGAAATTGAGTTACGCTCAACTGGAAGATTTGCCCGTTCGAACCGGAACGAATGTGGTTCCTGCCAGACACATGCAATAAAATCGATCTCGTAAGAAGCCCAAACCGGTGCCGGAGCAGTGATGTTCCGGTACCGGTTTGTTGTTTTTATAACACCTGGGCGGATAGAGCACTGATCTCTGTCAGGTGGAAAAATGACGGGACTCATGGCAAAGCCATCGGGGGTCAATCACCTTTGCGGTTAAGGTTATCCGGTTTTCGGGACCTTCTTCTCATTTTCTAACCGTTATGGAGAGCCTGCCAACGCTCGCCTTTTTTGTATGCCCATTCTCCTGTTTTTTGTAGCCCATTGGTACCTGTCGGTGCTGATGCAGACCTTTTTTCTCCACCGCTATGCCGCTCACCAGATGTTTACCATGAGCAAAGGCTGGGAAAAGTTTTTTTATGTACTCACCTTCCTCTCTCAGGGGTCGTCTTTTCTGAGTCCCCGCGCCTACGGAATCATGCACCGGCTTCACCACGCCTACGCCGATACGGAAAACGATCCGCACTCGCCGGACTTTTCGAACGGACTTTTCGACATGATGTGGAAGACGAAATCGTTTTATAACAACATTGTTCATCACCGTGACACGATTCCGGAAAAGTTTAAAAAAGGCGTTCCAAACTGGGCCTGGATGGAATGGTTCGGTGACCTATGGCCCGTTCGGATTGCCTGGGGAACGGCTTATGTCTTGTTCTACATCCATTTTGCGACGGCCTGGTGGATGTTTCTGCTGTTACCTTTTCATTTCCTGATGGGACCGATTCACGGCGCCATCATCAACTGGTATTCGCACCGCTACGGATACACGAATTTCGAAGTGAATGATACGGCCAAAAATCTGTTACCTTTTGATTTTCTGATGATGGGGGAGGCTTACCACAACAATCACCATAAATTCGGTGGTCGGGCCAATTTCGGCGGTTTTCGGTGGCACGAGTTCGATCCGGCTTATCCGCTGATTCTCCTCCTGAACAAATTGAAAGTTCTGAAGTTACGCCGAGGGCGGGATTTGGAGTACATGTAAACGAAAAAGGGGCGTTTTAGCCCCTTTTTTATCCCAACCTCTGCTCAATTAGTTTGCCTCCTTCATCAAAACCGCTCCCCGCCACCGCATTCCCAGCGTCGCAATCAACACCATCGTTGCTGAACTCAACGGCATCAAAATGGCTGCCACAACCGGTGATAAGTTTCCCGTTACCGCATAAGATAACCCGATGCAATTGTAAATCAGGGAAATACAAAAGCTAAAGCGAATCAGACGCATGCCAAACCGGCAATAGGTTAAAAAACCAGCCAGATTGCGCAGACTGTCGGCGGCTAAAATCCCATCGCTGGCGGGCGTAAACTGAATGGTGTCGTCGGTAACAGCAATGCCTGCATCGGCTTGGCGTAAGGCTCCGGCATCATTCAGGCCATCGCCTATCATCAGCACCGTTCGACCAGCAGATTGCAGCGCCCGGATTACGTCCAGTTTTTGCTGGGGATGGCAGTTAAAAACCATCTGATTTGGGGCCGGAAACCAGCGTTGCAATTCGGTGCGGGCCGCATCATTGTCACCCGAAAGCAACTGTAAATCATAATCCGGGCGCAAAGCCGCCAGCATATTTTCAATGCCTGCGCGGTATTGAGTCGAAAACTGAAACCATCCCCGGTACTGGTGATTGATGCAGACGTGCACCACCGAATCCTCTGACTCCCGGTTAGCCAAAGCATCCGAACCAACAAAAGAACGGGAGCCTATCCGGATCTGAGCCTGCCCATCGATCACACCCTCGACCCCCTGACCCGGTATTTCTATAAAATTATTAACTGAAAATAGCTGAAAGTCAGTTAAATGGGTCAATAATCGCCGACTGAGCGGATGGGCTGAATGATTCGCCAGCGAAGCGATCATCGACCGTTCCTGGTCAGTGAGCGGTTTCTTGAAATGCTCGCAAACTGAATTTTCATCCTTGTCGGGAGCGGTTTTGCTAACGGTTAGCGTGCCGGTTTTATCGAAAACGATGGTATCACAGGCCGCGAGTTTTTCCATAACATCGCCGTTTTTCAGATAAAGCCTCAGTTTTCCCAACATCCGCATGCCGTTGCCCAGCGCGAATGGGTAGGATAGCGACAAAACACAGGGGCAGGCAATGATCAGAATGGCCGTGAAGGCGTTTACCGCCCGTGAAGCATCGTTCAAATACCAGTACGTTCCGACCAGAAAAGCCAGAGTAAGTACACAGATGGTGAAGTAGTTGCCGACCAGATCGGCAAAGGTGCGAATCCGGCTGGGAGCACCTTTGCGGAACGTGTCGTTGTTCCAGAGCTGGGTCAGGTAACTCTGCGAAACTTCCCGGACAACCTCCAGTTCAATGGTTTCGCCGATCTGCTTGCCTCCGGCATAGAGCAGCGATCCCACATGTTTGTATTCCGGTTCAGATTCTCCGGTAACAAAGCTGTAATCTATGGTGGCCTGTCCATGATACAGAATGCCATCGGCAGGAATCAGCTCACCATTCCGGATACGGAGGTGATCGCCTTTTTTTACCTGGGCCACCGGAACCGCCTGTTCACCATCCGGCTTCAAAACCGTCACCGCCAGTGGAAAATAGGATTTGTAATCGCGTTCGAACGACAGAAAATCGTAGGTGTGTTTTTGAAACCATTTGCCGATAAGCAAAAAGAAAATCAGCCCGGAAACCGAATCAAAATAACCGGCGCCGGTTTGCGTCAGCACCTCGTAAATGCCCCGCCCGTAGGCGGTCAGGATTCCCGTCAGGATGGGCAAATCGATGTTAATCATTTTTCGGCGCAACGCCGACCAGACCGATTCGAAATACTCCCACCCGGAGTAAAAGACGACCGGTGTTGCCAACAGCCAGTTGAGGTAGCCAAACAAACGCCGAAACGCCGGATCATCCAGACCGAGGTATTCCGGGAAGCTGAACAGCATGATGTTTCCGGCACAAAAACCAGCAACGGCCAGTTTATACAATCGCGGTTTATACGACGGTTTTTGCTGCTCCTGCACCACGTCGTTCAGGCTGATCAGCGGTTCGTAACCCAATGAAGTCAGCAACTCGGCCAACTGGCGGAGCGACAAATCGGCGGGCTGAAACGTTACGTGAACGTGTTTTTTGAGGAAATCCACCCGCGACCGACGAACGCCCGGATGCAGCCGGTACAGGTGTTCCAGCAAATACAGACACGAACTGCAATGAATCGTGGGAACGTAAAATGTAACGTTCGACTGGTTGCCATCCGAAAAATCAATCAGCTGGGCAACGATGTCGGGATGATCCAGAAAACTGAACCGTGAGATTTTGGGCGACTGACCCGGCGCGGCAGTTAGGTTGTAATACTGACACAACTGATTATCATTCAGAATCTGATAAACCGCCTGGCAGCCTTCGCAGCAGAACGGTTTATCGTCGAGAAGGATCGTTTTATTACAAGTTGTACCGCAATGATAGCACGTCTGTTGGGTAGCAAGGACTGGACTCATTATGCCTTATCTTTTTACAAAAATTGACTTTCTGCCCTGCAACAGACATGATAACAATCAGCTTCGAGTCTGATTGTCATTAGAATAATCCACTGTCGGTGGGATCATTTTTGCAAAAAAGAAACCCGATGGACACTGACCTGATCCGCAAATACAACGTTCCCGGCCCGCGCTACACCTCCTATCCAACGGTACCTTTCTGGGAGGCTGCATCGTTCAGCGAGTCCATCTGGCTGGATCGGTTGCTGGCCGGTTTTTTGGCAACCAACCGTCGCCAGGGAATCAGTTTGTACATTCATTTGCCGTACTGCGAAAGCCTCTGTACGTTTTGCGGCTGTAACAAGCGGATTACCAGAAACCACGCTGTGGAAGAACGGTACATCAAAGCGGTTTTAGCCGAGTGGAATCTGTATTGCGATCGGTTGCCCGAGAAGCCGCAGATTGCGGAGTTGCATCTGGGCGGAGGAACACCGAGCTTTTTTTCAGCGGAGAATCTGAAACGGCTCCTCGACGGACTTTTTAGTTCGGCCGATCGGGCGTCCGGCGGTTTTGAATACGGCTGGGAAGGACACCCCAATAATACCAGTCGGGAACATTTAAACGTGCTGTATGATTCTGGATTTCGGCGTGTCAGTTTTGGCGTTCAGGATTATGATCCCACTGTTCAACGCGCCATTCACCGCATGCAGCCAGTTGAAAATGTGCAGCGGGTGACCGAATGGGCGCGGGAAATCGGGTATACGTCGATCAGCCACGACCTGATTTATGGGTTACCCTTTCAAAAACCGGATTCCATTCGGCAAACTGTGCTGGAAACCCGGCGGCTTCGTCCCGATCGCATCTCGTTTTATTCCTACGCGCACGTTCCCTGGATCAAGGGTAACGGTCAGCGGGGATTCCAGGATGAGGATCTTCCTTCCGGCACCGAGAAACGGGCGTTATACGAAATCGGCCGTGAATTGCTGGAAATGGGCGGGTACAGCGAAATTGGTATGGATCACTTTGCATTACCCCACGACGCGCTCTACCAGGCCCGTCAAAACGGAGCCCTGCATCGGAATTTTATGGGCTACACCACAACCTCAACCCGATGTCTGATCGGGTTGGGCGTTTCGGCCATTGGCGACGCCGGAACGGCCTTTGCCCAGAATGAAAAGGAGATCGACGCGTATATCAATCGTGTTTTGGCGGGTGAATTACCCCTGATGCGGGGACACGGTCTCACCGAAACGGATGGGTGGGTCCGCCACCAAATCCAGAACATCATGTGCCGTTTCAAGACCGGCTGGAACCCCCAAGACTGGTCGACGGAAGAGTGGAGCCAACTAAAACCGAAACTGGAAGCGTTTTACGCCGACGGTCTTATTACGTATCATGAAAGCGGTTTGATCGTTACGGAAAAAGGCCGGCCCTTTCTGCGCAACATCTGCATGGCGTTCGATCGTCGGCTCAATCAGGCGCAACCGATTCAGAAACTGTTTTCCCAAACGGTATAGGCGTTTTCGGACGACCGGAAAACCGCAAGTTGCGGCATCCACGGCTTCTGAATCACGAAGAATGCTTTTGGGTAGGGTATACCCGATTCAGGAATACGGTTTTCGCATTTCTGAAGCGGGTATAATCAAAACCGTTGGCTTGTCAAAGCTGCGCAAAACGCCTGTTTACAGCAAAGCCTTTGCCACATCCTCCCACGAATGCACCCGCTGGAAGAGCGAGTTTTCGCGGTTATGTGGCGCATCAAACAACAAACCTTTTCCCTGAAAGCTCACCAGATTATAAGGCATGTCGTCGATCATCACATCGGCCCGGATGATGCTTTTATCCCCACAAAATACCCGGTTTTTCCAGTGAATATGCGGGAAATGCTCGTCCAGCCAGTCGTATTTTTCCGACAGCGAATTACGGAATTCCATGGCTGCCGAGGTGACGAAAAGATCGTATTTTTCCGACAGTTCACGGGTCACTTCCTGGGCTCCCGGCATGACGGCGATGTCGGTAAAAAAGCTGGGTTCGTGTACGTAGTCCGCTAATTTTTTATAAACGTCTTTCTCCAGCAGTTCGTGAAACGATTTTTCACGAAAAACCGTGGGTAAAGCTTCCGTGTCAAAGTCACGGCGGTAAATGTCAATGAACTTGCCAACGGTATCCGCCAGCACGTCGTCCATGTCAATGGCTATGCGAGGTTTCATCATTTGAATTTTACACCAATCGCCCGTTTTCCGCTGGAATACACCACGGCGTCGATCGGTTTTTTGATCTCATCGGCTTCTTTTTTTACCCGGCGGACAAACTGTTCGATATCTTCTTCAATGGAATTATTGACAATCCCACCGGTGAAATAGGATTTGGCTTTCAACCCGCCGGACGCGTCGACCACGGTTTCGTAATCTTTGAGCGGTTCATTCATGACGTAAACGGCCAACCCGTCAATTTTCCGGACTTTGGCCATTCCCTTTTCACCACCATCCCCTTTAAACTTGACAGCAATGGCGGTTTTTGATCCCGAAATGACCACCGCATCAAACTCCTTGTTGTCATTTTTGCCCTGCTTGCTGGCTCTTCTGACAAACTGGGATGCTTTATCGGAAACCCCTTCATTGACAACGCCACCGGTGAATAAGGAAGCCGCTTTGGCCCCTGAACTAATTTCAAACACGGTTTCGTAGGCCCGCAACGGTTCGCACATGACGTAGGTTTCGATGCCTTGAATTTTTTCGACCCGGGCGTTACTCTGGGCCAATACGGTGGAAAAACCGGCGAGTGTGCAGAAGACACCGGCCATAATCAGTTTTAATTTCATCAGAATTCGCATGGTTATGTACATAATGACCGTAAACTAACTCCGAAACCGGCCAGAAACCGCCCCACGTTGTACCATTTGTTATATTCCATCCATGAACCGCCGAAAGGAGCGATTGAACTGAACCACCGCCTTTGATCAAACCAGGCTGCGCTCGCTGTCGAAACCTTCCAGGTAATCAGAAACCCGTTTGACAAACTGACCGCCCAGCGACCCGTCGACCACCCGGTGATCATAGCTGTGAGAAATAAACATTTTCTGCCGGACGCCGATCATATCGCCCTGCGGGGTTTCAATGACGGCCGGTTTTTTCTCAATCGTACCAAACGCCATGATTGCTACCTGAGGCTGCACAATGATGGGCGTTCCCATCAGGTTGCCAAAAGTACCAATGTTGGAAACCGTATAGGTCCCGTTGGCCAGATCATCGGCGGTGAGTTTGTTTTCGCGGGCGCGACGACTCAGATCGTTTACTTTCCGGGTCAACCCGACGAGGTTGTACTGGTCGGCATTGTGAATCACCGGCACAATCAGATTACCGCTTGGCAGGGCCACCGCCATGCCGATATTGATCGATTTTTTAACGATAATCGTGTCGCCATCCACCGAAATGTTGATCATCGGGAAGTCGCGAATGGCCTTCACAACGGCTTCGATCAGGAGGGGTGTATACGTGATGTTTTCGTTATATTGCTGCTGGAAAGCCTTTTTGATCCGTTCGCGCCATTGAACCAGAACGGTCATATCGGTTTCGACGAACGACGAAACGTGGGGCGCAATCCGCTTCGATTCCACCATTCGTTCGGCAATCATTTTCCGCATCCGGTCCATCTGAATGATGTCGTTCTGTCCGTTGAGCGAAGCGGCCTTCGGTTGCGGAGCCGCGGAGGAAACCGGTTCCGGTTTTCGCGTTTTCAGATACGCCAGAATATCGGTTTTCGTGACCCGGTTTTCGGCTCCGGTTCCGGGAATGGTTGCCAGTTCCTGCGTCGATATACCTTCGGCCTTCGCGATATTCAACACCAAAGGCGAATAGAACCGCCCGGCATCGCTCACCGTAATTTCCGCATCCGTCCGAATGGGTGGATTTCGGACGGAAATCTGCGACATTTCCGATTCCAGTCTGGCGGCAACGCTGGCAACATCCTGCTCCTCGGTTTCGCCGGCCGAAATGACTTCGGTAGACGACGGTTCTTTGCTGATGCCTTCTTCCTGTTCCACTTCAATCCGGGCTACGGGGCTCCCGATCGCCACTACATCGCCGTCCTGCACCAGCAGTTCTTTCAAAATACCGCCGTGCGATGCCGGAACTTCCGTATCCACCTTATCCGTAGCGACTTCCAGAATGGAATCATCGGCTTCGATGCGATCACCCGGCTTTTTGAGCCAGGAAATAACCGTACATTCGATAATACTTTCGCCCATTTTGGGCATTACCATGTCAACAAGTGCCATAGATTTTACATTTTTCTACTGCGTGAAATAGGAGGAATAAACCGCCGGGCGATTCATTCCTCCTGCTCGTCCAGCAACGTTTGCCGGAGCAGGTTTAATACATGAACGCTGGTCAGTTGAATATTCTGTTCACGATGCGGTCCGAACTTCAGTAAGCGGGCAACCGTTTGCTTTTCGGTCGAACACGCAATCCAGATTGTTCCGACCGGTTTTTCGGGCGTACCGCCGTCGGGTCCGGCCACACCGCTTGTCGCAATTCCCACATTGGCCCCCAGGTTTTTCCGGACGCCCTCGGCCATTTCCCGCACGGTTTCTTCACTCACGGCGCCAAACTGGCTTAGTGTTTCCGGTTTTACCCCTAGCTGGTTGACCTTAACCGTATTGCTGTAACTGACCACGCCACCGACAAAATAAGCGGAGGATCCGGCATACTTCGTGATCTGACTGGCGACAAAACCGCCTGTGCAGCTTTCGGCCGTGGCCAGCATCCAGGTCTTTGCGGACAGCAACTCTGCGATTTTGGTTTCCAGCTGGTCGTCGTCATACCCAAAAACAAACGGCTGAATCAAGGGTAAAACGGCGGCAACCTGTTCATCCAGTTCTTTTTTGAGCAAAATCGGGTCGGTTCCCGTTCCGGTGAGCCGAAGCCTTACCTGACTGAAACTCGGCAAATACGCCAGTTTGATGTGGCTGGGTAGCGCATCTTCCCAGGCAGCAATGGTTTCGGCCAGAAACGACTCACCGATGCCGACAGTGAGAATCATTTTGTGGACGATGGCCGGAGTTTCAAAATGTTTCTGCAGCATCGGAATGAGCCGGTGTTGCATCAGGTTTTTCATCTCAAACGGCACCCCCGGCAACGAAATGTAAATGGTTCCGTTTTCATTGAACCACATGCCGGGAGCGGTGCCCCAATCGTTTGGAATGTACGTGCAATTCAGGGGCAAATCGGCCTGTCGAGCGTTGATTTCCGTAATCTGGCGTCCCCGGCTTTCAAAGAATTTGGTCACGAAAGCCAGCGCTTCGGGATTTCGTTCGAGCGTTGTATTGAAAAACTCGCAAATGGTTACTTTCGTGATGTCATCCTTGGTAGGCCCCAAACCGCCGGTAAGGATGACCAGATCGACGCGTTTGGTTGCTTCGTCCAGTATGGTCAGGATCGCTTCCTTCTGGTCGCCAACGGACGATTTCCGGACGGTCCGTATTCCAATTTTCGTTAATTCGGCACCGAGCCATTGGGTGTTGGTATCGGTAATTTGTCCGAACAGTATTTCGTCACCAATCGTTATGACTTCGGCCAAAATGGGTTTCATGAAAAGGAATCTACAAGTTTTTGTGGTTTGCCGTTTGACTTTTTCGCAGATTTCCTGTCTTAGCAAGTAAAAGCGGGCAATGAAACAACAATCGATCGATTGGTTTCCCGCCAAAAATACGTAAAAAAACGGTTTATCTTTTGCCAATAAACCCCCGGCCAGCGTTTCATCCATAGAGTCAACCTGATTAGCACATGAAAAAAACAGTAATTATTGGTCTGATGATCGCCGTTTACGCGGGATCGGTTCAGGCCCAGTCGGATTCAACCCAACCGAAAAAGAAGAATGTATTCGGACAGATTCTCGATAAAGTAGGACAGGCTGCATCCGGCGGAACCTCGTCGAGCGATGAAATCGCCAGCGGTTTAAAAGAAGCCCTGCGCATTGGAATTAGCAAAGGTTCCGATCAGGCATCCGCGGTAGATGGTTACTTCAAGAATTCGCTCATCAAAATTCTGATGCCGCCGGAAGCGCAAAAAGTGGAATCGGCCCTGCGCAAAATCGGAATGGGAAAACAGGTCGATCAGTTTATTCTGTCGCTGAACCGCTCCGCCGAAGATGCCGCAAAGAAGGCCAAACCGATTTTCCTGAATGCCCTGACGTCAATGACCATTCAGGACGCAGTCGGGATTTTGCGGGGTGAAAAAAACGCGGCCACGCAGTACCTGAAGAAAACGACCTCCACGGAATTGATGGCGGCATTTACACCGGTTATCGACAGTACCTTGAAAAAAAACAGCGCCACCCGCTATTACAGCGACCTCGTCAATACCTACAACAAATTGCCGATTGTTACGCAAAAAGCAAATCCTGACCTGACCAATTATGCGGCCACCAAAGCCGTCGACGGTATTTTCGTGCTGGTTGAACAGGAGGAAAAGCAAATCCGTGAAAATCCGGCAGCCCGGGTCAATGACCTGCTGAAAAAAGTATTTGGGCAGCAATAAGCGGGAAAACCGGTTGAAATTGATTCTGAATCGCACCGGGAGCGTTGCAAATCCATTTCACAAATGGTTACCTTTGAGGCTGTGTAATTCCGCCGGGGGCAGGGGCTCTTCAAAACGACCGCGCGGCATTTTGACTGTTTGGATACGAAAACAATGAAAAAATCAGAAATCAATTTTTCAGTTGAATTAGACGATCACAATATCCCGGAAAAAATCTTCTGGAACGCTACGGACAACCCAAACGAGGGGCTGAGTGACACCAAAGCCGTGGTTGTTTCGGTTTGGGATCATTACAATCAGGGAACGCTTCGCCTGAATCTATGGACCAAAGACATGGCGGTAACCGACATGAAGCGGTTTTGTATCGAAGTATTGGGCAGCCTGGCCGACACCATTGTGACCGCTACGGGCGACCAGCCAATGGCCGACGAAATCGATAACCTGTGCCGGGCATTGAGCAAAAAAGTCGAAGAAGAATACCGCGAGCAGCAGAAACAGGCATAAATGACGGGATACGGTTTTCGGTAATCGGTTTTCAGTTTACCCCAGTCCAGGCGATAACCGCTCCGGCAGCCTTGCGAAAACCGTATACCGAAAACCGTATCCCATTCCAGAATCTCATCATGAAACAATTTAGTTCCTTCTTGATTGTTGTTTGGCTTACCGTGGGTGTGGTAGCCGCGCAGGGTGTACAATTTCGGAAAGAAGCGCTACCGGCGGTTTTTGATGCGGCTAAAAAAGCGAAAAAACCGGTGTTCATCGAGGTCTTCTCGGAAACTTGTCACGTGTGCCAGAGTTTCATCCCCACGTTTGCGGAAAAGAGCGTTGGGAAATTCTACAACACCCGTTTTATTAACACAAAAATTGATATTTCAGCTAAAAGCACAATCGTCTTTCTGGATAAAAACCATCTCTTTGTCCCTTCTTTACCTTTGTTTCTCTACATGGATGCAAAGGGGAATCTGATTCACATGGCGATGAGTAACAACTCGGCTGAGGAAGTGATCCGGCACGGAACGACGGCGTTGAATCCGGAAATCCGCTCGTCGGCAATGGAGAAACGGTATGAGGACGGGGAACGCTCACCCAATTTCCTGATTGACTACGGCATGCTGGCCCGCGTGACGCGCGATACCGTGACGAACATCAAAGTGATGAACGAATATGCTTCCAAACAGGCGCCCGGTACGTATTCCAGTCCGACCAACTGGCTGGTGCTGCAAAAGCTGATTCTGGATGTCGATAACCCGATGTTTCAATACATGATGGGACACCTCGACCAGTTTGTGAAGCCAAATGGAGCCGAAATGGTGAAAACCGTGGGCGAAAATATTCTGATGTCGTCGTTGTACAGCAGTCGCGGCAATCAGTATCCGGCCGCTAAAATCCTGACCATCCGGCATCAGCTTCAGCAGGTGGGAATTGACCCGCGCGTGGCCAGCAACCGGACTTTATTACCGGAAGTAAACGCCTATTTCCGCGCCGGACAAGCTACCAAAGCCGCTTCCCGCATGGACGAGCACATCGCTCAGAACCAGTTTTCGACCCCCGAATACTTGTACGTCATTCGGTTGTTTAATCGGAAAAGCCCGGATGCGAGCGATGCACCAACGGTGGCACGTTGGGCGAACAAGGCGATTCCGCAGGCTAAAACCCCAGCCGAACAGGCTGATTTGTATTTTGAACTGGCCGAAGTTTACCACCGGGGCGGAAAAAATGCTGAAGGGTTGAAAGCCGCCCAGAAGTCGCTGGAAATGGCCAAAACCGCTAAACTGGACACGAAGCGTAACACGGAGCAACTGGCCCGTTTGAAGTAACCGCTTAGCGTTTCAGGAGAAAATGACATTGGAAAATGGCGGCTGCTTCAACAGATACGCCGAATTTTCATCCCCCAGTTCAATGGCACGAATCAGGTCATTCCGGGCCGGTCCGTATTGATCCAGTTGCATTCTTGCTAAAGCACGCCAGCGGATGGCATCAGGCTGTTGACCCCGGAAATACCAGACGGCTTTATCAAATTCTTTAAAAGCTTCCCCAAACTGACCCAATTGAAAGAGCGCAATTCCTTTGTCGAGATACGAATCCGGAATGGTATTATCAAGGCTTAAAGCAACAGTCAGGTCAAAAAGTGCGGAGTAAGGATTCCCGTTTCGAAGGTGACATTTCCCGCGGTAGGCAAATGCAATGGAGGATTTCGGGCATTGCTTGACAACCTGGTTGAAATAAACAAAAGCCTCTTCGTAGCGGTGAAACTGAACCAGTTGAATCCCTTCAGCAAAACGAAGACGGTCTTTTTCCGCCGGGGTATCGTGATCAATCACGAAATACCGGACAAATAGATAAACTACGAAAAGGAATCCCAGCAGCGCAACTTCCATACGTCTGAAATTTTCTCAATTTGCAGTGTAAACTAGCGAAAAAGACCGGTTTTTGCAAGAAAAGCCCTATTTTCCGAGTTCGCGCTGCACGGCTTTAGGCAAACTTTGAACAATGAGTTCGTAAGAATGATCGATCCACCTTTTCAATTCACTTTCCCGAATTGTTCCGTCAATCAGGACCGTATTCCAGTGAACCTTGTTCATGTGATAACCGGGCCGAACGGCCTGGTACTGTTCCCGCAACTCAGCGGCCCGTTCCGGATCGCATTTCAGATTGACCGACAGGGGGGCGTCATTCAACGAAGTGAGCGCGAACATTTTGCCGCCAACCTTGAAAACCAGCGTTTCCTCCCCAAACGGGAAGGATTCAGTTGCTCCGTTTTTGGACAGACAATACTGGCGCAGCGTTTCAATGTTCATCGCAGGATGGCTCTGACAATCATGACAATGAGACAAATCAAAAACATGATGATTGAAATCCGGTTGATTCCGTGCATCATGCGGATGTTGGCGTTGGTAGGGCGGCTTGGATCCGGTTTTTGGAAAACCCGGTAAAAGTAGCGGAAGACCTCGCCTAGTTTAAAATATTCACCAATTTTAGACATATGCAGATAAAATTACGAGGTGTGAATGATGAGTTATGACGTTTACCGTCCAAAAATGGATTCCAGTCATTCCTTGTTCATACCCTTCATGCATCATTCAGTTTCCGGTTCGTTCCAACGGCCATCTTCCTTGATGAGGCCGATCAATTCGTCGACCGCGTGTTCTGCGGTAACGGATCGTTTGATAACTTGCTGACCACGGTACAACGAAATTTTGTCTTTTCCGATCCCGACATACCCGTAATCCGCATCGGCCATTTCGCCCGGGCCGTTGACAATGCAGCCCATAATGCCAATTTTGATTCCTTTCAGGTGGTCGGTGCGTTTCCGAATCATGGCGGTGGTTTCCTGCAAATCGAACAAGGTTCGACCGCACGATGGGCAGGAAATATACTCCGTTTTCGACATGCGGGTTCGGGCGGCCTGCAAAATGCCAAATGCCGTCGAATTGTAGCGGTTTGCGGTTGCCAGCCGTTCTTCGAGCGTCAAAGCTGGCAAGAGATCGGTCGCCAGCCAGGCGCCATCACCCAGGCCGTCCACTAGTAACCCACCGATATCCGTAGCCGCATATAACTGCAACGAATCGCCCTGACGATCCGGGAAACTCCGAAGATTAACAACCGGGCAGGTGACTTTTCGGTTGATTAATTCAACGTAAATCCGCCGAAGTTCGGCCATCGCATGTGCATTCTCCGTTCGAACAACCAAAACCACGTTCCGGTCTTCCAGTAAAGCACTGATCAAGTCGTCCGAAACTTTGCGCAAACTGGTTGAAACAAAATTAAGAACCGGGTGCAAACCGCCCGCTTTTTGGCGGTTGATAAGATAGGGTCCGGTTTCGAGTAGCGGGAATTTGTGGACCAGATCTCCGGCAGTTTGCCAGGCATCATAATCTAAAATTTCCTTTAGCCCGTTTGGCAACATAAACGTTGCCGGCCGGGAACCGGTATATATGTAGTCGGTTCCTAAATCGTTCATCCGCCATTTGTCGGGAATTGGCAGGTAGAAATGACCAACGGGCCGGAGCTGCTCGTGATCATCCACCGGTATTTTCGAATAATCGGCCACCACACGCGGCACGTTGAGTCCGCCGAAATTGGCTACTTCGTGGGTTTTCCGACGTGCGTATTGAAAGGGATCTATCGGATAGTGCTTGATTTCTGGAATGGGAGCGTGCCCAGCCCGCTGGGTATAGCGATCGATCAGAGCCTGAGCAACCGGCGCTTCCAATTCGGGGTCCTCGGTTAACGAAACCCGAACAGTATCGCCCAGACCGTCTTCCAGCAAGGTTCCGATACCCACCGCCGATTTAATCCGCCCGTCTTCAGCCTCGCCCGCTTCCGTAACGCCCAAATGCAGCGGATACGGTTTTAACCCCTCAGCATCAAGCCGATGAACCAGTAAACGGTACGCTTCGACCATCACCTGCGGATTACTGGATTTCATCGACAGGACGATGTTATGATACTTTTCATCTTCACAAATCCGCAGAAATTCAAGTGCCGACTCGACCATGCCCAGGGGCGTGTCGCCGTAGCGACTCAAAATCCGGTCGGAAAGCGATCCGTGGTTGGTGCCAATGCGCATGGCCGTACCGTATTCCTTGCAAATCCGGATCAGGGGCATAAACTTGGCCCGAATCCGCTCCAACTCGGCGGCATAGGAAGCGTCCGTGTAATCGATGGTTTCAAACCGTTTCCGATCGGCGTAATTCCCGGGATTGATCCGAACTTTTTCCACGATTCGGGCGGCCAGTTCGGCGGCATTGGGTGTAAAGTGAATGTCGGCAACGAGCGGAGTGGTGTAGCCGCGGGCGCGTAATTCTTTGCGGATGTTTTCCAGATTTTGCGCTTCTTTCACGCTCGGTGCGGTTATCCGGACGTATTCGCAACCCGCTTCAATCATTTTTATGGCCTGTTCGACCGAACCGAGCGTATCCATCGTATCGATGGTTGTCATCGATTGCACCCGAATGGGGAAATCCGAACCCAGGGGAACCGAGCCGATGGCAACGGTAATGGTTTTTCGACGGGAATATCCGGTGAGGGAGTTGCAGTAGAGTGCCGGTTTTTCGGCCGATATGAAAGATGAGGGTGTTGCGAAATCGAGCATAGCTAAACAGCGGGTGCAGAAGATACAAAGGTAGAAAAACCGGTGTGTTTTCCCCGCAAACGTTAGGTGAAGAACTCACTTTAGGCCGAAATTGTTCCGTTTAGGCTAAAGTGAGTTTATGCTGGATGTGTTGATAATCAGATAGTTGATTATTCTTCTACTTTTGTGCCTTCATCAACACGAATAATATAGGCAGCACCGCCCTGGCGTTCGATGGCTTCGGCAACCGCACCGGCGTGTCCGGGGGCGTAGGCAAACATACAGCCGCCACCACCCGAGCCGTTAATTTTCCCGCCGAGAGCGCCCGCATTCAGTGCGGCTTCGAGCATCCGGTCAATTTTGGGCGTAGAAATTCGCTGCGCATCCCGCAGGTTCGCCTGGTGACGGTTTAACAAATCGCCCAAACGATTGTGATTCAAGTCAGCTGCTTCCAGTTCCTGACGGGCTTCGCGCAGGAGATCCCGGTTGGAAATGGTGCCTTCGAGCAGGGTATTTTCGCCATCGGACAAATACGGGCGGTAATCATCCAGTTCGAGCACATCCGTGGTGTGCAACGAAAATGCGGGATTGAGCGCTTCGATTTTCTTCACGATTTCGTTGACGCCGGAGCGTAACCGCCCCAGAATCGTCAGCGTATCTTTGGCCTCCAGCGAATCGCCCAGCACAAAAGCGCCGAGTTTGGGACGCAATTCTTCAATTTCAATTTCGGGTTCCGATTCCAGGTAAATCACGTCTCCGATGGCGGTGGAATAATGATCCATCATGCCGCCCGGTTCGCCAAATTCGCGGGTTTCGGCTTCGTTGGCCAGATTTCCGATTTCCTGACGACTCAGTAAGCGGGGGCGGTCGCTCATGCGCATCAAAAAATGGAGCCATGAAGCCACAAGAGCCGACGAGCTTGAAGTACCCGAATTGATGGGGATGTTGCCGCGGACTTCGCATTCAACGCCCTTCGAAAACCGGTAGCCGTGCCGGACCAGCACATTGTAGCTACTCCGGAAATAATCGCGCGGTTTGGTATAGATCAAACTCGAGCCCGACAATTCAAATTCCTCCCGTTCGTTGACATCCGGCAGGTTGATAATGACCTTGGAATCGTTGCGATGAAAACCGGTTATTCGGATGCGCCGGTTAATGGCAGCGGCAATAACGGGCAGACCCAGGTAATCCAGGTGTTCACCGAATAAACAGATCCGGCCGGGAGTAGAAACGCTTAACTGACTCATTACCAATTGGTTTTTTTGCTTCCCACCTGCGCATAATACAGGATGTAGCACAAGAGGGGAAGGATTAGGGCGTATGCAAATTTAGGGCTGATGGTGTCGGTTAAATAACCGTGTAACAATGGTAACAAAGCTCCACCGGAGATACCCATGATCAACAAGGCAGATCCCAGTTTCGTAAACCGCCCCAACCGATTGAGCGCTAATGGCCAGATGGCCGGCCAGATCGGAGCGATAGCAAATCCGAGCAATGCAATGCACAATACGGAGGTAAAACCGTCGGTTACTAGCGCGCCGATTGTCAAAATTACACCAAGGCTTGTTCCGTACAGCAATGATTTTTGTTGAGAAAGGAAGCGTGGAATCAGAATAATTCCCAGAATATAGCCGCCTAACATGCCGTATAAGGTGTAGGCGGTGAAGTACTTTGCTTCGTCGTTCGAGAAGCCGAGCGCGTTTCCGTAATTGATAATGGTGTCGCCGGAGATTACCTCGACACCCACGTAACAGAAAATAGCCAGGACACCCAACACCAAATTGGCGTGTTGCCAAACGCTATCCGTCGTTGCGGTTTTGGTTACCACGGTTGTGTCCTCTTCCTGTTCTTCCGAAACTTCGGGCAGCGTTGAAAACCGGATCAACAAGGCCAGTACAATCAGGACGCCCGTCAGAATCATGTATGGCGTTACCACTTTATTCAATGATTCGGAAGCAGAAAGAACATTTCCGCCCGTCAGCAGCAGCCCACCGAAAATGAACTGGCTGATGATTCCGGCCAGTTTGTTGGCGACACCCATAAAACTGATGCGTTGCGCAGCACTTTCGCGCGGTCCCAGAATTGTAACGTATGGATTCGATGCCGTTTGTAAAACCGTTAAACCAATACCGATCAGAAACAGCCCGACCAGAAACAACGGATAGGAAACCGCCTTAGCCGCCGGAATGAAAATGATTGTTCCAACTGCCATGACAATCAAACCCAGGGACATTCCGTTTTTGAAACCTGTCCGTTTGAGCAACTCAGATGATGGAATAGCCATCACGGTATACGAAATAAAGAACGCAAAGGCGACCAGATTCGACCCCACGGTGCTGAGCTGAAACGCCTGTTTGAAAAAAGCGATCAGGACGCCGTTGACCCAGGTCACAAAGCCAAAAATGAAAAATAACATGCCGACAATCAGCAGTGGTCCTAGGTAGCTGCTTGTTGAATTCCGGGTTGCAGTCGGGGTCATTGAGATGAATGTTGAAAACGTTTAGGCAACGGACTACTTTGTCCGCGCAATTCGGAATATTTTTAAATTTTTTTAAAAATAAGAATTTTATTTCGATTTCTGCGGGATATCCGATTAATAGTCGTCGTTCAACGCAAAAATGGGTTTGTTGGTTTTCCATTTACCCCGCGTGAAATCCGGAATTTCAATCGGTTTGCTGCCTTTGGCGATAGATTCTTCCGACAACGGACTGATGGCGCTCCAGACCGCTGCGTCATACACATCGATCGGCGGAGCGACTTTTCGTTTAACCGATTCAATAAAAGCCCGGATGACAAAAAAATCGATCCCGCCGTGCCCGGCATTTTCGGCGGTTTGGGCGTGGCGCTTCCAGATCGGGTGATCGTATTTTTCCTGATACTCCTTAAACGGCTCCCACTGGTGCGGTTTTGGACTCGTTCCTTCGAGGTAAATCGTTTTTCCGTCGTCCATCCAGATACCCTGCGTTCCCTGCGCCCGAAATCCGAGTGAATAGGGGCGGGGCGAGTTGGTATCATGCATGATGACGATATTTTCACCATTGGCACACTGGATGACCGTCGTAACAATATCGCCCAGTTTGAAATTGACTTTGGCATTGGGGTGATTCGGTCCACCCTTATCAACGATGTATTTGTGCAATCCCCGGGATTTTGTCGCCGTCGAAGTCAGGTGCAAAAACCGGTTCCCGCGGTTGATATCCAGCCAGTGGGCCACGGGTCCCAAACCGTGCGTCGGATACAAATCACCGTTGCGGTCGACGGAATGCTGGGTGCGCCAGCGGGCTTCTGAATAGCCTTTGGCCCCAAATTCGGCGCCAACGCCCTGTTTTACCGTTCCATCGTTGAATTTAACGTTGCGTAAATCGTGCTGATAACCGCAGTGAGCGTAGAGCATTTCCCCAAACATGCCCTGCCGAATCATGTTCAAAACCGCCATTACGTCGCGTCGGTAACAAACATTTTCGAGGATCATACAGGGCATTCCGCTTTTCTCCGACGCTTCGATCAGATCCCAGGACTCTTTCAGCGTTACCGTCGCTGACACTTCAACACCTGCGTATTTACCGGCCTTCATGGTTGCCACCGACATGGGTACGTGCCATTCCCAGGGCGTTGCAATCACGACGCCGTCGATGTCATCGCGTTTCAGCATGTTTTCAAAATCCCGATCGGTTTTTCCGTAAACCGCAGCTTCCGGGCGTCCGGCTTTGCTGATCATGGCTTTGGTGCGGTTGATGGCTTCGGGATCGATATCGCAGATTGCCGTAATGGCAACATCCGGCCGATAAAGTGCCTGTTCAACGTGGCTGCGCCCCCGACCGCCAACGCCGATGAAAGCGAGTCGAACTTTCTTATCCTGCTCCGGGGCACCGGTTAAAATAGTTGGAAATAAATGGGCGGAAGAGACCGTAACAGCCGCAGAACGCAGAAAATGACGTCGATTTGTTTTCAAGGGGAGTCAAAATTTGGGTTTAGTATGCACGAAGCCGTAAAAAAAAGCAAAATATCGGTAGGGCCAAAAAAAAGCATCGATTACTTCCGGATTAAAATTTTAATTGAAAACCGCCCGAACAGCGCAATGCGGTTATACTTAATTAACACAAGCGTAACACATCGATGAACCAAACCGGTAACCCGGCTGTTATACCCACGAAACTCACTAAAATTTCTCCTGAAGGCGGATCATCCTTCGCCTGACGGCTCAAATGTGTTGCAGACAACCTTTCTGACGACATTTTGGTCGAGCATTTTTTACTAATCGCAAAAAACCGGGGGACCGGTTCTGACAGAATGGACAAAAAACGGGTAGCGGTGTTCCGCAAAGAACACTTCAACGCGGCTCATCGTCTCCATAACCCGGAATGGTCGGACGAAGAAAACCAACGGATTTTTGGCAAGTGCAACAATCCCCATTTTCATGGTCATAATTACGAAGTGATCGTTCAGGTCATCGGCGAAGTCGATCCGGTTACGGGTTTTGTCGTCGATCTGAAAGTGCTAAGCGATTTGATCAAAACCCAGGTGACGGACAAATTCGATCACAAAAATTTGAATCTGGACACCGAAGAATTTAAAAATCTCAATCCTTCTGCCGAAAATATTGCCATCGTTATTTACGATTCGCTGCGCAGCCAGCTTGCTGCATCTCTGGACTTGAAAATCAGACTCTATGAAACCGAACGGAACTTCGTTGAATACCCGGTCTAACGGGCATCACCCCGCTTATGATGTGCTGAGTGACTTGACAATCGATGAAATGGGTGATGACCATGTGGCGTCTGCCGTTGAAACTCCGTTGCGGGCAGATGCATTCGAGATCAGTGACGATACCAAAATTGAATTAATTGAGGATCATTTTCGCGAAATATTGACTATTCTTGGCCTGGATTTGACTGATGATAGTCTGAAAGGAACGCCCCACCGTGTGGCCAAGATGTACGTTAAGGAAATTTTTAGCGGGTTGAATCCGGCGAAAAAACCGAAAGCGACCTTATTCGAGAATAAATACCAGTACAATGAAATGCTGGTGGAAAAAGGTATTACCGTTCATTCACACTGCGAACACCACCTGGTGCCAATCATCGGACGCGCCCACGTGGCCTATATTTCGAGCGGAAAAGTCATCGGATTGTCCAAATTAAACCGCCTTGTGCAGTATTTCGCTAAACGCCCGCAGGTGCAGGAACGATTGACGGAGCAGATTGCCAATGAGTTGAAAACCGTATTGCAAACAGAAGATGTAGCCGTGATCATCGACGCCCGGCACCTGTGTGTTTCAATGCGCGGGGTGCAGGACGTGAATAGCTCGACAGTAACCGCTCATTACGGAGGTAAATTCAAAGAAGACGAAGCCACGCGTCAGGAGTTTTTGCGCCATGTCAGCGAACCGACGGCTTCGCTTTAATGAAAATTAACAATGAACAATTAATAATGAATTTCTTGCGTCAGCCTATTCATTATTAATTGTTCATTAAAAAAATTATACAAGTGTCCCTACGCGCTCCAGAAGGGCTTTGGTTTTTTTGATGCCGTCGTATTCGCTCAGGGTTGAGCCTTCGTATTCGATACCCGCAATTCCCCTGAACCCACTGTCCTTCACGATTTTCATCATGCGCATGTAATCGGTATCGGTACAGTTGCCTTCAGCATCGAAATCGTGGGTTTTCGCACTGACGCCTTTGGCAAAAGGCATCATTTCCGATACGCCTTTGTAGCGGTCGTATTCTTCGACACACTTGCCGCCCCATTCCGACCCATCGCTGCGTTTGATGCAGAAATTGCCGAAATCGGGTAGAATGCCAACATTTTTCATGTTTACCTGCTTCATGACACCGGTCAGCCACTGTCCGTTGGAGGAGTAACTACCGTGGTTTTCGACAATGACGTTGATGTTCATGGTTTTGGCGAATTCGCCCAGTTTGCCCAGTCCGTCGATGGCAGCTTTGGCGACTTCCTCCTCCGTGCCTTTGCCGAACGCGTTAACGCGGATGGTTTTACAACCGAGCGTTTTGGCACATTCGACCCAGGGCTTGTGCTTTTCGACAGCTTCGTTGCGTTTGGCAGCATCGGTTTCACCCAGAAAGCCTTCTCCGTCGATCATGATGAGGTGGTTCCGAACGCCGTTGTCTTTGCAGCGCATCAATAACTCTTTTAAGTACGTAGCATCCTGCGCTTTATCCTTGAAAAATTGATTGACATACTCGACAATCTCGATTCCGAATTCTTTTTTGGCGAGAACCGGAAAGTCCAGGTTCGTGATTTTTTTCTCGTTAAAGAGTGCTTTGTGTAATGACCATTCGGCGAGGGAAATTTCGAAGAACGGTTTTTTTGCCGCAGCTTCCGCGATCGCCGGAAGCGCAGATGAGAAGGCCGTAACTGCGCCTAATTGTTTTAAAAAAGAACGACGTGAAGACATGTTGTTGACGTTTTAGGTTGGGTCAACCCGAAGCCGGGGATGAACTTGGGAGGCAAGTTAATGAAAAAGGTTGGCTGAAAATACAGCCAACCTTTCTGGATATGAATACAACCTGAATTAAGTATCTCATTTGAGCACTAAATTCTCACCGAAAATTACAAAAAAGTTGCTAACAGCCAACTTTTTTTGGAAGGATTTTGTAATTTTTTTTAAGAATGAATCCTGCAGGTATTACGCTTGCGTGGTAACAAAATGTTTTTGGTTGGTGGAGATGTTGAATACCGTCCACTCCACGTCGCTCTGATATGGATTAACCCGAACCGGACAGTCAGCAATCCGGCAATAGTGGCAGCATTCGGGCAAACACGGGTCGGCGTGAATGAAAATTTCGACTTCGGTCTCCGTCTCGCTTTTAATCACTTCTTCAAATTCGTGTACCTCCTGGTGAACCTGCGCCAGCGTCCAGTAATAGGGCAGCGTCAGGTGGCAGTCGATGTGCAAATCAGCACCATACCGCTGAACGCGCAGGTTATGGATATCGATCCAGTTGCGGTTTTTATACTGATTCAAAATATTGATAATGCGCTGGAGCTGGTTCAGATCGGTTTCGTCCATCAAACCGGCGACCGAGTGACGCATCAGCCCCAGCCCATTCCAGATGATGAGGATGGACAGCATCAGCGACAGAACACCGTCGAACCACGTCAGCCCGGTGAGCAGAATGACGCTGATGCCAATTACAACGACCAGACTGCTCAGGCTATCCGTCAGCAAATGCCGACCGTCAGCAATGAGCGCGATGGAGTGCGTGGCGCGACCATTTCGGATCAATAGCCAGCCGATCAGGGCATTGGCAACCATAGTTAGGGCAATCAGGCCGACTCCCCAATCCAAATGCGTAATTTGCTGAGGAGCTGAAAACGATTGGAAGGCCTGAAAAATGATAAAAATCCCCGCTGAAAGAATCAGGGCTCCTTCAAAACCGGAGGAAAAAAACTCAATTTTCCCGTGGCCATACGGATGATTTCGGTCGCGGGGCTGACCGGAAAGGTGAATGCTGTACAAGGCAAAACTGCTGGCAATCACGTTGATAATGGATTCCAGCGCATCGCTCAAAACCGCTGTTGAGGAAGTTAGCCACCAGGCGGTAAATTTAAGCAGCGTCAGCACCACACTCAGCCCCAGCGAGATTGTCATCCACTTGTATTTAATTCGCTGACTGGATTGCATGAAGCCGTTGACCGGTTTATGGCCTGCAAAGGTAGTAAACAGTTGAGGATTTCTCTTTACATTTGCCGTTATGGAGTTTACCGAGAATCCCTGGAAAACACTGACTTCAACAGTAAGGTACGAAAATAACTGGTTGAAAATCAGGCACGAAGATGTTGTAACCCCGGCTAATACGCCCGGTATTTACGGGGTTGTTAGTTTCAAGAATAAAGCTGTGGCCGTCGTGCCGCTCGATCAGGAAGGATATACCTACCTGGTTGGTCAATACCGCTACCCGTTGGAAGAATACTCCTGGGAGATTCCGGAAGGCGGAGCCCCCATCGGCACAGATCTGCTTGAGTCGGCCCGTCGGGAACTGAAGGAAGAGACCGGCCTGGAAGCCGGCAAATGGACAATGATCGGCCGAATTCACACCTCAAATTCGGCGACGGACGAAGAAGGATTTCTGTACATTGCCGAAGAACTGAGTCAGGGAACGCACGAACCTGAAGAAACTGAACAATTGCAAATCCGGCGGGTTTTATTGACGGATGCTGTCGAAATGGTGATGAACAACGAGATCACCGATGCACTCAGTGTCTGCGCACTCCTGAAAGTGGCGCGTCTGAAACAGATTTGAGCGGATGATGATTGAAGCTACATTTTACGGTTTAATTGCAGGTATTTTACTCTGTCTGACCTTCGGAACCGTATTTTTTTCTTTACTACAGAATAGTGTCGATAATGGTTACCGGTCGGGCATTAAGATTGCCTTTGGGGTTGTGGTTTGTGACGCCATTTTTGTGGTATGTGCATTGTTCGGCACGGCTTTCCTGCCCCGGATTGAAGGATTTGAGTTTTATTTAACCCTGTTTGGGGTCGTTTTGCTGATGGCCATGGGCGTTGCCAACATTTTCAAAGGGGCGCCCCGGCTGGCTTACCCAAAAACCCGCTTTGGTAACTTTCTTTATTATTTTACGACCGGTTTTGTTCTGAATGCGATCAATCCGATCAACTTCATTACCTGGGTCACGCTGGCTGCTTACCTCACCAACTCCCTGCATTATAGCGCCGGTGAGCGCTATGTGTTCATGATCATGAGCCTGATCGGCATCTTCGCGACGGAGTCGGCACTGGCTATTTTTGCCCACAAGTTGAAGCGGTTTTTTACGCCCAAAGTCGTGCTGGTCTTTAACCGAACCACCGGAATCGTGTTTATCGGTATCGCCCTGAACCTGGCCTGGACCCGCTTATACGATCCGCTCATTACGCTGATAAAACACTAATCCGCTGCCAGTATTCAACGGAACTGACAGCGGATTTATGATATATTCCTGGAAAATTGGGAGCGCGGATTTTTAAGAAGTGGGGCCGGTAACGGGTTTTCGGATTGCGGCCGCGTCAATTCCCTGTGTCTTCAAAAAACCCTCCCAATCGGCAATCAGATTCTTTTTCAGCACCCGCGGAAATTTGTGCTGACCGCCCATTTTGCCTTTCGACTCCATCCATTTATAGAAAGTTGCGGTGGGCAGGGCCGTCACAAAAACGTCTTTCAGAGCGTGCCGACGCTCAACGGCATAGTCGTCATTGAGTTCTTTCAGTTTGGCATCAATCAGATCTCTCAAAACCGTTTCATCCACTTTATCGTCGGTACCAATGTACCAGTGATGGGCGAAAAGGGTATCGTATGCGATACCGGCGACCGTAAATTCCCGGACGTTGATCTTTAAATCGTTCGAAGCCAGTTCCACAGCCTTGTTCATGTTATCAACTGAAAGGTGCTCACCACATAAACTAAGGAAGTGTTTGGTTCGGCCGGTGATGACAATTTCGCAGCGTTTTTTATTCACGAACTTAACCGTATCGCCAATTAAATACCGCCAGGCACCCGAGCAGGTTGAAATCATTAAGGCATATTCCTTGCCTTCCTCGACTTCATCAATCATCAGGGTCTGCGGTTTATCGATCACCTCTCCGTCGGCATTGAAATTTTCGTCATTGAAAGGGATAAACTCGAAGAAAATGCCGTTGTCGAGCACCAGCTGCATGCCCACCGCATCCGGATGTGTTTGGTAGGCGATGAAGCCTTCCGACGCCAGGTAGGTTTCAATGTAGGTGATGGGCCGTGCCAGTAAGTGCTCGAAGCCCTGCCGGTAGGGTTCAAAAGACACCCCGCCGTGGCAGAAAACCATCAGATTAGGCCAGATGTCGTGAATCGTTTTGACCTTATAATGAGCGATGATTTTCTCCATCAGCAACTGAATCCAGGCTGGAACGCCCACCACAAAACCGATGTCCCATTGATCGGCCTGTTCGGTAATTTCGTCCAGTTTCAATGCCCAGTCGCGCTCGGCAGCAATTTCTTTCCCCGGTTTGTAGAACTTTTGAAACCAGAAAGGAATTTTACTGGCTGTAATTCCGCTCAAATCGCCTTCAAAATGGTTATCGCGGTAGTTCAACTGGGTGCTGCCACCCAGCATCAAAAATCCTTTTTCGTAAAGCTGGGAGGGAAGATGCTGGTAGCGCCCCAGACTCAGAATTTGCCGGATGCTGGTTTTCTGAATCGCTTTCGACATGGTTTTGGTCACTGGGATGTACTTGGAAGCCGCTTCCGATGTTCCCGAACTCAGCGCAAAATACTTCACCCGACCCGGCCAGCAGACATTTTTTTCGCCTTCGACCGACCGTTTCCACCAGTCTTTATAAATCTTGTTGTAATCGTAAATGGGAACCAGTTCCTTGTATTTGGTATAAAACTCCTTTTCATCGTCGAAAAAGGCCGAATTTTCAATATCCTCAAACTGAAATGCCTGTCCAAACTGGGTATAACGCGCTTTCCCGATCAGTTTGACAAAGGTTTTCTTCTGTAACTTGAGGGCGTTCAGTTTTTTCCGCCTGACTACATTGGTCAGCGAAATGCCACGTTTCAATATGCTTCCTAATAAGGCCATGCGGTTATGGGGGTTAGGAGGTTCGTTTCCGGGATTCAACGAATTCAGAAACCGATGCGGCTGCGTTTCGTTCGTTGATATTCCACGATTGTAATTCGGAAATGATCTTGTAATCGGTCAGATCAAGCTGGCACGGCACGAGAGCCGTGCAATTTTGTGACAATGCAAATTCGTCGGTATCCTGCCCGGTATCATCGTTCACAAATTTACCCGACATCCAGAAATAGCTGCGTCCATAGGGGTCTTTGCGCTGATCGAATTCTTCCTGCCAGCGGGCATCTGCCTGGCGACAAATCCGGATTTCCTGTAACGGCTGGTCCGATTTCGCCGGAAAATTCACGTTAAACGCCACCCCTTTCGGAATGCCGTGTTCGAGGGCATGGCTGGCAATTTTCAGAATATGATCGTGCGTGTGGGAAAAATCGGGGTCGTGGGCGTAATCACAAAGTGAAAAACCGATGGCCGGAATTCCCTCGATAGCCGCTTCAATAGCCGCCGACATGGTTCCGGAATAGAGCACACTGATCGACGTATTACTGCCGTGGTTGATCCCGCTCACCACCAGATCCGGATTCCGGTCTTTTAAAACGAAATGTTTGGCCAGCTTGACACAATCGGCGGGTGTACCGGAGCATTCGTAGGCGGGAAGGTCCACAAAAAGGTCAACTTTATTTAAGCGCAGGGGCGAAGCGATGGTGATGGCGTGCCCCATTCCCGACTGCGGGCTATTGGGTGCAACGACCACAACATCACCCAGTTGTTTCATTAATTCAACTAAGGTACGAATGCCTTTCGCGGTAATGCCATCGTCATTCGTGACCAAAATCAACGGTTTTTTTTCCGACATGGTAATTCGGTTTGCGTGTTTACTGAATTCCAAAGGTAATCAATTAATGAAATGGGTACGCGTTAAACGAGGAAAGATACGGGTGAGAGCGGTTGGTAAAAACCGGTATCTTTGTGGATCAAATCGCAAAAATACATGCCACTCGCGTACAAAACCGCTACCGTTTCCGACATCGATTCCATTATATCGCTCCAGGAACAAATCTGGGAACCGACTTACCGGGCTATTCTGGATCAGGAACAAATCAATTACATGTTTCAGGCCATTTATTCCCGGGAAGCCCTGCTGGAACAGATGGTTAAACAGCAGCATGCCTTTATTCTGGCGTATTCGGACGAAAAATTGATCGGTTTTGCGTCATATTCGAAAAATTCGTCCGCAGAAGACCGGTTTAAATTACATAAAATCTACGTATTGCCTTCGGAGCAGGGAAAAGGCTCCGGGCGGTTATTATTGGAAGAAGTGATGCGTCGCTGTGTTGCGGCTGGTGGAACGCGCCTGTACCTGAATGTAAACCGGTACAATAAAGCCCGGCAATTCTACGAACGGCTGGGCTTTGAGGTAGTCCGCGAAGAGGATATTCCCATCGGACCGTACTGGATGAATGATTTTGTACTGGAAAAGGCGTTAACGACTCACTAAGGACTGCAGGCTTCGGTAACCTAGCAGGGGTGAATAACCACGTGTTTCCTTTGCATAGTAGCCGCTGCCGTCATATAACCGCAATTCCGGGTCGTTTTTACAATCGTCTGAACAGGTTCCCTGATGGTCGGAGCCACAGTTTTCGCAGAGGGTAACGTGATTATTACAGGCCGGGCTGGCGCAGTTAATCATGCGGTCGGTCGGTGTTCCGCAGCGGAAACAGCTTGAAATAACCACCGGATTGACTTGGTTTACGTCCACGGCGACGCGGTTATCGAAGACGTAACATTTGCCGTCAAAATCCTCCCCGCCCGCTTCAATACCGTACTTGATGATCCCGCCGTGCAGCTGGTAGACATTTTCAAAACCCTGTTTCAGCAGGTAGGCACTGGCTTTTTCGCATTTGATTCCGCCCGTGCAATACGTGATGATTTTTTTGTTTTTCAGGTGCTTGATTTCGTCCAGGTGATCCGGTAATTCCCGCAGGTTTTCCATGTCGAATGTGATCGCTCCCTTGAATTTGCCAACCGAATGCTCGTAATTGGACCGCATGTCGATCAACACCACATCCTCCTCGTCTTTCATTTGCTTGAATTCGTCCGGTTCGAGATGGATACCGGTTTGGACGAGCGGATCGACCGGCAGGTCGGAGTTGACGATTTCGTCTTTCAGTCGTACGTTCAGTTTTTGAAATGCGTGACTGTCGTATTCATCGATCTTGAATTCCAGACTTTCAAAACGCGGATCGGTTTTAACCACCCGCATGTATTCGTCGCAGTCGGCAGGCAAACCGGAAACCGTCCCGTTCAATCCTTCGGGCGCTACAATAATTCGGCCCAGCAGATTCAGGTCGATGCACAGCCGGTGGTGTTCATCGCGAAACTGTGCGGGGTTTTCAATGGTTGTATAGCAATAATATAATAAAACGCGATAGGGTTTCATCTTGTAAACAATTCCTGTTATCGGTTAACACGCAAAGATACGAAATGTATCCCTGATGACCACATTCAACGGAATGCTGACTTTAAAACCGCTGCTATGCACATTGCAATAACCGGAAATATTGGGGCTGGAAAAACTACCCTGGCCGCTTTGCTGGCCAAACGGTATGGCTGGGACGTACTGAAAGAAGCCGTTGATGGCAATCCGTATCTGGAAGATTTTTACGCCGACATGCACCGCTGGTCGTTCAATTTGCAAATTTATTTTCTGAACAGCCGGTTTGAACAGATGCTGACGATCAACGCCGGAAACCGGTCGGTCGTGCAGGACCGAACCATTTACGAAGATGCCTACATTTTTGCCCGCAATCTCCACGAAAGCGGTTTGATGACCTCCCGCGATTACCAGACGTACCGCAATGTCTTTGAGAACATGCTCACCCTGGTCCGGCCACCTGATTTGATGATTTATCTCCGGGCGGACATTCCGAAACTTCAGGAGCGCATCCGCTTGCGGGGACGTGCGTACGAAAAATCCATCAGTCCGACGTATTTAGAAAACCTGAATCGGTTTTATGAGGCCTTTACCGAAGCCTATTCAGCGGGGAAATTGCTGGTTATCGACGTAAATGCGCTGGATTACGTGCATAATCCGGCGGATTTAAAAACGGTTTTTGACGCGGTCGATCGGGTGATTCAGTAACCCAATTTAGCGGTAAACCGCTTGATTTCCAAGGTCCTCGATGAGGCTTTGACGGTTGGTCATTATCCAATTACCCGTGCGCTCATCGCACGTTCATCCAGGGGCTGCATCATTTCTTTGATTTCGGATTTCGTCAATGTCGGGTCGATCCAGCGCCGTTCCTCCTCGTGGGTAAGCATCAGGGGCATCCGTTTTTTGGTATTGTGAATGTATTCCATCAACGGATTTGCATTTGTAGTAACAATGGAAAACGTGGGTTGCCCTTTCCAAACCGAATAAACGCAGCCCAGTGCGAAAGGCTTTTCATCCGTGAGTGAAATGTAATACGGAATTTTATCTTTTTTGTCATGGCGCCATTCGTAAAAACCGTTGACCAGTAACAGGCAACGCTTTGTTCCGATGCTGTCGCGGAAAGACGGTTTTTCAAAAATGGTATCTTCCCGCGCATTTAATGTTCCTTTGGTCAATTCGGCCACCTGTTCCGGTTTTGCCCAGGCGGGAATCAACCCCCATTGAAACAACTGGATCTCCCGCGGACTTTCCTGCGTAATAACGGGCAACAGCGGGTGAGCAAATCCCGACAGCTTGGCAGCCGGTTTATATTCACTGAGAATATCGTCAACGATTTGCGCTTTAATTTCCCTGGCATAATCGGCCAGTTCGGGAATGGCTTTCACGTAATAGCACATAAAATGGGCTGGATGTTGAGTACTACAAGATACAAAAAAGGCCGCTATTTTTCAAGCGTGCTGACCGAATAATAGATTAGTGATTTTTGGCAGGAGTATTGATGGAAAGTACGCAAATAGCGGTTTGAAAATTAACATCAAATTTTGTTAATTATACTCTATTATCAGACATTAATATATAATTTGAATAATATTATATATTTGTATAGCTAAGCACCATCGAGTCGTACATGAAAATCCTAATTGTCTTTTTGCTGGCCATTTTTCTATTCGATTCCCCTTCGGAGGCCCAAACAGGCATGGTCCGGTTTAAGCATATAACCACCAATGAAGGACTTTCACAAAGCAATGTGACTTGTATTCTGCAGGACAAAAGGGGGTTTATGTGGTTCGGAACGCAGGACGGACTCAATCTTTACGATGGATATTCGTTTACGGTTTACCGGCATGATCCAAATCGCCCGAAAAGCCTTAGTGATAATTACGTACGCGCCTTGTATGAAGACCGGAAAGGCCAGATTTGGGTCGGAACCGACGATGGGGGGCTGTGTATGCTGAATAAAAATACCGATGGATTTACAATTTACAGACACATAAAACGCGACACTAAAACCCTTGGCACTAATCGGGTAACAGCCATTGCCGAAGATCGGAAAGGCAATCTCTGGATTGGGACCGAAAGTGGTCTCTGCCGATTTAATCCGGCTACCAATACCTTTACCCGCTACGTGAACCAAAGCGGTATTCCCGGTAGTCTCAGCCATGATTTTGTCCGGGATGTACTGGTCGATCGCAAAGACCAGATCTGGATTGCCACATTTGGGGGCGGTCTCGATCGGCTGGACACGCTGACTCAGACATTTCGCCATTTTGCAAACCGTCCTGCGGATAAAACCTCGTTGAGTCACAATTCCCTAAAAAAACTCTTTGAAGACTCGAAAGGGCGGCTCTGGATCGCAACTGAAGGCGGTGGGCTGAATCTGCTGAATACAGATCAGCAAACCTTTACCCGGTTTATGCACGACCCCGCGCAGCCTACATCAATCTGCCTCAACGACTTGAACTCGCTGGCAGAAGACAGCTACGGAAAATTGTGGGTCGGCTCCGAAAACGGTGGAATCAGTGTGCTGAATGAAAACCGCACGGCATTCTACCATTATCCGTACGACGAAAACAATGAGAACGGCCTCAACAACGGTTCCATTTATTCCATATGTCGGGACCGGAGCGGTAACATGTGGCTCGGAACGTACAGTGGAGGAATTAACTTTTTTGACCGCGAGCCCGCCAAATTTGAGTTATACCAAAAAGATAACAATAACTCCAATAGCCTGAATAACAGCAATGTAATGGCAGTTATGGAGGATCGTGAAGGCAATATGTGGGTCGGTACCGATGGGGGCGGATTAAATGTCCGGCTTAAAGCCACCGGTCAATACCTCCGATACCGGCACTCCGGGGCTGATCCAAGGAGTGTCGGTAGCAATTTCATCATGAGTGTCTATCAGGATAGCGACGGCGACATTTGGGTCGGGAACTACAAGGGAGGAGCGAGTCTGTTGAAAAAAGGCTCCCAGGGATTTATTAATTTTCGGAAAACCGGCGACGCTACCGGCCTGATCCACGAAACCGCCTGTGTGATCACGGAAGGTAAAAAAGGTGAAATCTGGTTTGGCACGCTCGGATCGGGCATCAGCCGATATGATAAGAAAACCGGTGTCTTTACCCATTTCCGCCCTGACCCATCCCGGCCGGGCAGCATCAGTCAAGGATACATCAGTTCCTTGTGTTACGATCGCCATGGTAATCTGTGGGTAGGCACCGAAGGCGGTGGCTTGAATTTACTGAATGCGCAAACGGGAACATTTACTGCCTGGCAACACGACCGGTCCGTTCCGGGAAGCCTGAGCCACAACCTGATCAACAGCCTTCACGAAGACGATCAGGGACGATTGTGGGTCGGAACCAACGGCGGTTTGAATCACTTTGATCACCAAAAACAAACCTTTACGGTATACCGGCAGAAAAATGGGCTGGCGAATGAAGTGATTATGGGCATTTCCAGCGATTGGAAAGGAAACATCTGGGTTAGCACTAACAAGGGGTTATCGAAATTGGACCTGAAAACCGCCCGTTTCCGGAATTTCGACGCCATCGATGGATTGCAAAAAAGTCCTTTTAACCGCATGGCGGTTTTTAAAGGACAGAACGGGAAATTGTTTTTCGGCGGAATCAGCGGAGTGAATGCTTTTTATCCCGATAGTTTGCGCGATAACCCATTCGTTCCTCCGGTTTACATTACGCACCTTCAGGTTTTTGATCAGGATGTGCTGCTGCGGTCGAACAAGATTACTCTTCCGCACGAAAAATCCACAGTTACGTTCGAGTTTGCCGCCTTGAATTATTCGTTGCCCGAAAAAAATCAATACGCCTATTTGCTGGAAGGATTTGATCACGAGTGGAAGTACAAAAACAACAAACGGTCGGTAACGTACACCAATCTGGACCCCGGTTTCTACACATTCCGGGTGAAGGCGTCGAACAACGACGGTGTTTGGAACCAGCGCGGAACCGCGTTTCGGGTCATCATTAAGCCCCCGTTCTGGCAAAGCTGGTGGTTTGGAACGCTGCTGGCACTGGCTTTTCTGGCCAGTCCCAACCTGGTGTATCGCTGGCGGACCCGGGCTTTGCAGGCTCAGAAAGCGAAACTGGAAGAAATTGTGAGCGAGCGAACGGCAGAAGTGCATTACCAGAAGGAAGAATTACAGACGCAGTCGGAGCATTTACAGGCGCTGGTGGAGGAAATTCACGAACAGCGGGTTCAGGAGAAACAGGCGCGGGAGGAAGCCGAGAAAGCGAATCAGGCCAAAAGCGTTTTCCTGGCTACGATGAGTCACGAAATCCGGACACCGATGAACGGCGTACTGGGGATGACCTATCTGTTGCAGGAGACTGAATTATCGGAGGAACAATACGAATATGTCGACACGATTCACCAGTGCGGAACCAATTTGCTGGGTGTGATCAACGATATTCTCGATTTCTCCAAGATCGAGTCCGGAAGTCTGGAACTGGAGGAAGGCGACATCGATCTGCTCCATTGCGTGGAAGATGTGCTGGATTTGTTTGCGGGAAAAGCCGCCGAAAACGGCCTCGATCTGGTTTATCAATTTGAGCACCAGGTGCCTTTGCACATTGTGGGCGACGGTTTACGATTGCGTCAGATTCTGATCAATCTTGTCGGTAACGCCGTAAAATTTACCCACAAAGGCGAAGTCTTTGTTCGCGCCGATGTTCAGAAACGCATTGACGATCAGGAGCTTGAATTGAAGTTCCAGGTACGTGATACCGGTATTGGCATTCCTGAAGATAAATTGCCGCGCCTTTTCAAAGCCTTTTCCCAGGTGGATTCGTCCATGACCCGCAAATACGGTGGCACCGGTTTGGGACTGGCCATCAGCGAACGACTGGTTAAGCTCATGGGCGGTGACATTTGGGTGGAAAGTGAAGAAGGCCAGGGAACGACATTTACGTTTACCCTTCGTTGCCGGATGAGCCAGCACGCCAAACGCCATTACGTGTTGTTCAATACGACCGAAAACGCGGGAAAACGGGTGATGGTGGTGGACGATAACCAGACCAATTTAACCATTCTGAAAAACCAGCTCGAGCAATGGAAACTGGTTCCTGCCACCGCGTTGTCGGGCAGCCAGGCCCTTGCGATGCTGGCTGAGGGGCCCTCGTTCCACCTGATTATCACCGACATGCAGATGCCGGGTATGAACGGTGTTGAACTGGCCCGGACCATTCGGATGGATTTTCCACGTATTCCGATCATTCTCCTGAGTTCCGTTGGCGAAGAAACCCGCAAATCGTATCCGGATCTTTTTACGGCAATTCTGACCAAACCAATCCGCCAGCACCAATTGTTCGACCTGGTTCAGCGGCAACTCAAGCAGCCTGACGATACTCAGGCCGGGGCTTACCGACCGGCGCAGCAGGTCTTATCGGAAGATTTTGCCCGGCAAAACCCGCTCAATATTCTGGTTGCTGAAGACTATCTGGCCAACCAGAAGCTGATTCTGAATATTTTAAACAAGCTGGGCTATCAGCCCCAACTTGCTCAGAATGGTCTGGAAGTCTTGTCCATGCTCCGGGAGCAACCGTATGATGCGGTTTTAATGGATGTGCAAATGCCCGAAATGAATGGTCTGGAAGCGACGCGCCAGATCCGTCGGCAGCCGGGTCTGCAGCCCATTATCATTGCGATGACGGCCAATGCCATGAAAGAAGATCAGGAAGAATGCCTGGAAGCGGGCATGGATGATTACATTTCCAAACCGTTGTTGCTGGACGTTTTGAAAACTGCCCTGCAAAAGGCGTCGTCCCGTCGGCAACAGCAAGTTTCGTAGCGGGTTCGAATGCCGGGAGCCCCGAATCGCGGATTCTATTTTTTGGCGGTCGTTACGCGGGAAACCAGAACATAAAACGCACCTGCAATTGCTATTAACAATAACGCAAGTTGGAACATTGAGACACCGCTTTGTTCCGTAATATCCCGGGAATTCTGATTAGCTGAGGGAGCTAGTTGCAGCGGAATGAAGGATTCGATCGGCCGTTTTTGTGTGCCACCGTATTTGACATATAGAGAATCCCGGTACGGAAAAAGGTCGATTCCGGCTTTTGGATCCGAATAAATAGCGATCAGATTATCCCCCATATAGGGCCAGTTGTCGCTATTCCATTGATTCAAAGCGATTGCCAGCTTTGCTTTGCTGTACTGGAAATTATCGGTACGGTAGTGCCCATCCCGATAGTACATTTTAGCATAGGCATTTTTGTCTTTCCAGAAATAAACCTCATTCAACTTTTTGCCATCCGACGTAAAATGATTCAAAACGGAAATCGTCGTTTTTTTTATGTCTTCCGGATTTTCGCTCGGGATTTCGATTAAAAAATGCGCATTGAAAAAGTTGCCGATGGTTTCCCGCTCCAGCGTGTCGTACTTTACGGTTTGGGCCAAAGAGTGAACCGACAGAATCAGAAATCCGACCATCAGGAAAAGAAGTTTCATATCCGTGAAAGCGGGGGGTAAATAGGAAGAAATTGACCGAAACGACAGAATTGAGATCACTAATTAAAAATAAAAGTGCTGTAAGTCGTTAGCTTACAGCACTTTGAGGATTTTGATTGTGTCCACGGAGGGATTCGAACCCTCACACCTTGCGGAACCACCCCCTCAAGATGGCGTGTCTACCAATTTCACCACATGGACGCGGAAGCACTATTTTTGTGGATGCAAAAGTAGGCAACGGACTTCAAAAAATCAAGCCTGAGTCTGTTTAAACTAAAAAAGGATGGAATTAACAAGTAAGTAAACCGCATTAACCCCTTTTTCATTTGGAACGTACGTCAGCCATTGGTTGATCCGAAAAAAACGCCAACGGTTTGATAACCGGTTCAGTAAACCGGACCGATGCGTTCTTCATAGGTTAGCACGGAACCTGGCTCTTCTCCCGACAGAGGAGCCAGTGTTTTTTAATGATGGACCAAAGACAATCGAACATTGACAATTGACCATCGATCCATGATTTTTAAGGCTAACTCCAACTATAAATTACTCATTTAACGATTGTCAATCGTCATTGGTCAATCGTCAAAATCGCTTTCCCCACGCAGCAAAACCACCAACGCGTCAATGGCGGCCCGGATGTTGTTACGGACATCCAGAATCGATGCTTCCATCATGTAACAGGGCGCTGTAATAATTTTGTGTTCGCGATCAATCGAAATTTCACGGACGGTTTTCATTTCGGTATGGTGACCCAACGAACCAATTCCGTTGGCGATACCCCCGATCTCGTACGGACTGGGTTCCAAATCGCTACCCACCGTTAAGGTGGCCGAAACGCCACTCCCTTCCAGCGCCTTCGCAATGGTGGTAGGACTCATGCATAGTCCGACAATCGGTTTTTTCAGTGCGATCAAATCGACGATCAACTGCTTGACCGGTTCCAGAATCGGACCCGGCGGGCCCTCAAATGCCCATTTGGTAATATTTTTCGCGGTGCCAAAACCGCCCGGCATGACCATTGCATCCAGCTCGTCGGCGGTCAGCGTGGCCAGGTTCCGGATGTTTCCCCGCGCAATCCGGGCTGATTCGACCAGCACATTCCGCGTTTCGGGCATTTCCTCACCCGTCAGGTGGTTAACCGCGTGGTGCTGATCGACGTCCGGGGCAATGCAGACCGCTTCGGCGCCGACTTCGGCGAGTGCCAGTAATGTCAGCACAGCTTCGTGAATTTCGGTTCCGTCGTAGACGCCATTTCCGTGTAACAAGACTCCGATTTTCATACTTCGGGGGATCGATCAAGTGGTTTTTTCGTGTAAAGTAAGGCAAAAAGTTGTATCTTCAACGATTCATTGTAACCTTCGCCCAACGAAAGGTATTCGTCCCGCAAGTAACCAAACAGAAAGCAATACATAGCATATGGCAATGGAATTAATCGGTAAACTGGTCAAAGTTTTACCCGAACAAACCGGTCAGGGCCGCAACGGAACCTGGACGAAACAACAATTTGTGATTGAAACCATCGACCAGTTTCCCAAACAAGTATGTCTGATGGCCTGGGGTGAAAAAGCCGCTGATCTGGCTCAGTTTGCACCCGGCGATACGATGAAATGCGCGATCAGCATTGAGTCGCGGGAGTACAACGATCGGTGGTATACGGATGTGCGGGCGTGGCGGATCGAGTCGGCAGATGGCGTTGAGCAACAACCTGCCGCAGCGCCGGCGGCCCCCCGTCGACAGGAGCCGCGTGCGGCCAACGACCGGCCGCTGACAACGTTTGAAGAAGATGATAACGGGTTACCGTTCTAAATCTTAAAGCTGTGTACGGGCGGTTTTTAGCGCACTGAAAACCGCCCGATTCAGAGTTTGTCAAACAACTTCTCCATCCCCTCGTCGATCTGTTTCTGAAGCTTCTCCGGCTTATTCGGCACAATTCCTTCGACGATTCCCCGCCAGACCAGTTCATTTCGTTTCGGATCGACCAGATGCACATCGATTGTCCCCTGGCGATATTTTCCAACTTCCACCTCGCGGCTGCGCCAGGTATACCGCCGTTGACCAATGTAGTTTGGCGGATCGCTCCGGATATCCGTTTGACGAGTTTGGGTCTTTTCGTCGATTTTAATGCCAATGTTCATCATTAATTCCGGTTGTGTATCCACCCGACGCAGTCCTTTACGCGCCATTTGCTTTTCAATAGCGGTTTTCAACGCATCGACCTGCGAACGGAAAAAACGGCTTTGGGGAATATCTCCCGCCGATTCGATGTCGGAAAATGCAAATGTTTGGTAGCTGGACAAGGCAAAATTGTCAGCCGGTTCGGTTTTGACAACGCGGATGGAACTGCAGGATGCAGATAGAATAAGCAGAATAAATAGACTGCAATAAAGTGAATTTTTCATGGGTGTGGCAGTTGAGCAGTGTAGGTAATAACTGACCTGCTTGCGAAAAGGTTAACCGCAACGCTGAGCGATAAATAATAAAACAAAAATCCCGCTCCTGGGAAGGATGCGGGTTTGAAAACGGCGGCTCGTGTAAAAACGTAACCTGTATTTTGGTGATCCGGCTGGGATTCGAACCCAGGACCCATACATTAAAAGTGTATTGCTCTACCAGCTGAGCTACCAGATCGGGGAGTTAATTGACAATGAACAATTAATAATGAATTGGGATGGTAATTTTTTCATTGTTCATTATGATTTTGGTGATCCGGCTGGGATTCGAACCCAGGACCCATACATTAAAAGTGTATTGCTCTACCAGCTGAGCTACCAGATCAAAAAAGGAGCAGATGAAAAGAGTTGATGCGAATCGGAAACCTTTCTACTTTTACCTTTTGTAATTTTAGGGCGTGTCCCAAAATTGCGATGCAAAAGTACCATTACTGACGTGAAAATGCAAGATTACCTTTTGAAATTGGTCTATTTTTTTTCACTTATCCTGTTTGTGGGGGGGCAGAACGCCGTGGCCAGATCGGCATCCGTGACCCTCTATCAGGCTGATTCTCTGTTTGCTGCGGGTAGTTATCCGGCCGCCGTAGCGGGCTATGAAAACCATATTCGACAGGGGTATAAACCGACAGATCCCATGCTGTTAAAGTTGGCATACATGTGGGAAAAGCAGGGAGATGTGGCAAAAATGCTGTATTATCTCCAGGTGTATTTCGACCGTCGACCCGACGAAGCCGTCCTTAAAAAAATGCACGATATCGCCATTCAGAATAACTTGCGGGGCTACGAAACCGATGATCTGAATTATTTTTACCTCTTCTACAAACAATACGGACTCTACATCACACTGGCGCTCGTGTTACTGGGAACCTACGCCTTTGGTATTTTCTGGCTGAAATACCGAAACCGGGAACCCGCCCGCCGGCGTCATAAATTGATCGTTTTGGCCTACCTGACCGGTTTGCTGTTACTGGTTAACCTGCCGGAACGTTACCAGTCGGGGATCGTCAACCGCGACCGCGTTTTGCTCCGGCGTGCCCCATCTTCCGCAGCTCCCGTAGCCGACGTCATCAGTCGCGGCCATAAAGTCAACATCCTCGGCAGTCAGGACATCTGGCTGCATGTGTTCTGGAACGATGGCCTGTATTACGTCCGCAAAGACAACGTCTGGCTGATTGGGGCATAGGGAAAATCTTAATTACACGATTGCTCCTGTCCACATCCCTATGCTTTTTTCAAAGGGGAATTTTTCTCTTTAGCCAGTGAATTGTAGACCAGGCGATCCATGAGGCCAGGAAACCACTTGTTCATGAAAACCACAAATTTTCCTTCGGTGGTCAGGATTAGGTCGCGTTTCCGGCGTTTGACGGCCTTCAGGATGTGATCGGCACATTCCTCGGCACTCATCATTTTGCTTTCGTCACGCACGGTTTCGCCCGCAACCTGGCCTTCTTTGTCCAAGGCCGAGAAACGAATGTTGGTGGTCGTGAAACCAGGACAGGCTAGCAGGACGTGGACACCGGTGTGCAGCAGTTCGGTTCGGACGGCTTCCAGAAACCCGTTCATGGCCGCCTTGGAGGCCGAATAACCGCTTCGAACCGGCAATCCGCGAAAACCGGCAATGGACGAAATGCCAACAATGGAGCCTTTCGTTTTCAAAATATGGGGCAGAGCATAACGCGTGGCGTAAACCGTCCCCATGAAATTGATGTCCATGACTTTCCGGATGACTTCGGGATCCATGTCCTGCAACATCGAGCGCATGGTAATTCCGGCGTTGTTGATCAGAATATCCAGACGGCCATAGTGCTGAATGGTGGTATCGATCAGCTTCATGACATCCGACTCCAGGCTGACATCGGCTTGCAGACTGAGGTGATCGATGCCGTGCTGACTCAATTCGCGGCCGACGGTTTCGAGCGCTTCCAGGCTGCGGCCACATATGACGATGGAAGCCTGTTCGCGGCCAAAAGCAAATGCCAGTGCTTTGCCGATGCCCGACGAAGCCCCCGTTATAACAACTACTTTATCTTTCATGAAACTGTGAAAATTCGGATTGGACTGGAAAAAGGAGGATGGAAATGATTTGCATTTTTTAATAAGAAACTTCCGGTTTTAATAAGTTATATGCGTATTGCCCGCTGAAAGTCGTAGATAAATCCGGCAAAGTTAGTATTATTGCGGTGCAATCTGGACCATTCAACATTCACCATTTATGAAAAGAACATTTGCGTATTTGATGACTGCCTTTGTGGCAACGGCCATAACGGTAACATCCTGTTCACCGACGAAAGATGCTCCCGACAAAAAAGATACAATTGAGTTTGTAGGAACATTGGACGGTGCTCAGGAGGTACCCTCCGTTCAATCGGCAGGAACCGGCACAATGACAGGTACTTATAACAAGGTTACCAGGGAACTAAGTTACACTGTCAATTATTCCGGGATTACACCCACTGCCGGACACATTCACCTTTCACCGGGCGGTCCCGGAACGAATGGTCCCGTCATTATTCCCTTTGCTTCATTAACGAGTCCAATAAGCGGACGAGTTACTTTTGAACAAAGAAATCAAGATTGGGAAAATGCATTGGTGGAAGGACGACTCTACGTCAATTTGCACACGACAAAATTTCCCGGTGGCGAAATACGGGCGTTCATCAAGCGGAAAGCCTTTTAAAAATACTGATACCAGTCAAAAAAGCGGTTCAAGACGGACCGCTTTTTTTGTTGCCCACTACCGGAGTAAGGTGACGGTTCCTTTGTAGGATCGGTGGGTGTATTGAATCAGGTAATAATATTGCCCCGGCGGGTAATCGGCTCCATCCCAGCGGAAAAACCGGTCAGTGGACGAAAAAACCGCTTTGCCCCAGCGATTGACCACTTCGACCCGCCGAAATTGGTCGGCGCAATTATCGGCGGGGAGATTCGGAACATTGAAAACGTCGTTTTTACCGTCACCGTTGGGGGTAATCACGTTTGTAATCGAAATGTTGTAATCCACCGGAATGTCTTTAATGATAAACGTGACGCGGGTCGAATCGTATTGATTGGGACAACTACTGTCCTGCGAAATAAAGTCCAGTTCGTACGTTGCTTTTTCTTTCCCCTGTAAAACCGCACAGCCCGGCTGCCAGACAAAGGGCGAAATCAACGGACTTAGCCCGGTTTTATTTTCGAATTTCATCCCCAAACGTGTCCAGTCGAATTGGTTGCCGACAGCGGTTAGTTTCAGCACATCCGGGTCGGGGTCTTCGGCAATGACGTCGAATCGAACCGCTGCCGGAATCGAATCGGTGTGGGTAATGGTCAGTTCAACAACCGGTTCGTTGAGCGTCGTTCGAACCGTTGGCGGGCGGCCGGTTTCGGGCAAAGCTTTCAACCGAACAGTGACCGTGTCGCGCAAATTTCGATTGCAACGGTTGTCGGTCACGATGAAATCCACGACATATTCCGTGTTTTTTACCTGTGCGCACTGGGGCGACCAGTTAAACTGCTGACTCACGGAGCCTTGACCCGAAACCGCCGAAAAACTCATGCCCACCGATGCCAGCGAAAAACCGCGTCCCACGGCAACGAGGGTAATCTGGTCCTGATCGGGGTCCGTTCCCACTACCTTGAACTGGAGCGTTTTTCCGGCCTGAACGGCGGTCTGATTACCCGGTAAAGTGGTTTCAGCATCCGGTTTTCGGTTCAGGTCGGCTTCCATCATCAAAGAGATAAAGAGGGTATCTCGCATCCCCTGCGGGCAACCTTCGTCGGTTGCGAGCAAGGCCAGTTTCAGCGGCTGACCGTCGGCCAGGCATTTATCGAAACACACTTTGGAGCGAAGCGTGTCACCCGATTTCTGAATCAACACCTCCTCCGGGGCAAAGGATATGCCTTCTTTCGGGCCTTCCAGCACCGAAAGTTTTACCCGTTGGTTGGCGTCCAGGTCGGTGAGGTAGATTTCGACACAACGGGCGTCTTTTTCGGTCAATTTCAAAACCGTTCCCTCTTTGTAGAAATTCACCTGACCCACCTGTCGCATGGCGATGGAGGGTGGATTATTCTTTTGGCAGTCAATGACTTTTAATTGGAAGTCCCGCCGAACGAGCCCGATCTTTTGCCAGACACCCGAGGTATTTTTGCGGTATTCGTCCACCTGGACGCAAAAAACAAACAGGCCAACCTGTCCGGCCGTTACGGTTAGCAAACCGGTTCGGGCATTGACTTTCAGGGGGGCCGGCCCCGGTATTGCCCGGTCCTGACTGAGGCCGTTTACCCAGCGAATTTCGGGATAAGCCGAACTGGGCTGAGCCATTTGTGGCCGAGGATTGCCCGAAGTGCTGTAGCCATTGTAGGGCGTTACCAACCGATACGCCAGGCTGTCGTTGTCGGGATCGGTAGCGCCAAAATCGAACGCAAAGGGCTGGTTGATACAGATGTAATCGCCCCGAACGGGCCGGAAAGAAGGGGAGGAATTGATGTAATCCGTGCCATTGGCCGCCCTTTGCGCCGGGAATTCCAGGTAAAAGGTTGAACCGGCCAAACCGGGATTCTGAATGTTATTGATGGAATTGTTCCGGCAGCACCGCTCCCAGACCATGTAATAACCGCGCGGATCGGTAAAGGCACTCATGTTGAAAATCACCAGTCCGCTGTAGCGAAGCAGGCGGGTGCGGAGCGAGGGAAGCGCACACTCGGGTTTGGTGTAATCGACAACTCGGGAACTAACCTGCGGTAAGTCAATCGATCCGATAAAAGCATTGTCGCCTTTTCGGTACACAAAGACGCCCACGGTCGGATCTTCAGCCTGTGGATTGCCGTTCAAATCGTCAAAATAAAGGTTAAGGCTAATTTGGTGGGTATACGGACTTTGATTGGTCAGTCTTTTCAACTCCAACTCACCGCCGACAATGTGGGTTGCCATCGCGGACCCAAACAGGCCCAAAAAACACCATACGAACCAACCGCACGAAACCCCAATCCGGTAAAACTGTTTCATCCAAATTCGAATAAGGTTGCCGAAACCAAAATACGGTGCTTAATTTACAGAATTTATTACAGTTTAGTATGTCAGGAAAGACCCAAAAGATAGTGCAACGGTTGCAAGGCATTCGGATTGATGACGTTGCTGCCGAAGGAAAATGTTTGATTCGAACGGAGGAAGGCGTCATTTTTGTGGAAGGTCGCACCGGCGGTCCGGTGGCGGCTCCGGGTGATGTGGTGGATATCCGGATTGTGAACCGGAAAAAGCAGTATCGCGAAGCCGTCGTAGAAAAAATACACGCTTTTGGACCCAGTCGTTCAGAACCGTTCTGTCCCCATTTTGGAACCTGTGGCGGTTGTAAATGGCAACACATCCGGTATGAGGAACAACTTCGGTTTAAAGGTCAGCAGGTATTCGACCACCTGAGCCGGATCGGGAAGGTGCAGCTTCCGCCGATTCATCCCACGTTGCCTTCTCAGGAAACAAGGTATTACCGCAATAAGCTGGAATTTACCTGTGCCGACGGGCGCTGGATGACGGAAGCGGAAATTCGGTCCGGTTTGGCAATGGACAAGCGGGTGGTTGGTTTTCACATTCCGAAGCGGTTTGATAAAATTCTTTCCATTGATCATTGCTACCTGCAACCCGATCCCTCGAATGCCATCCGATTAGCCGTGGATGCTTACGCACGGGAGCACGGGTTTTCCATGTATAACCTGAATACCCACCTTGGATTTCTGCGGACGGTAATCATTCGCACCGCTTCGACGGGCCAGGTGATGGTGACGATTCAGGTAGCGGAAGAACGACCGGATGATCTGGAAGGACTTTTGACCATGCTGCAGCAAACGTTTCCGCAAATTGCCTCCCTGAATTACATTTTGAACCGAAAACTGAACGATTCGTATCAGGATCAGGAAGTGATTTCGTATGGCGGAAAACCGTATATCGAAGAACAGATGGACGATGGCAGTGGTCAACCGCTGACGTTTCGGGTTGGTCCGAAATCATTTTACCAAACCAACGCGCGTCAGGCATTCGAACTCTATAAGATTACACGCGACTGGGCCGGTCTGACCGGCACCGAACGGGTATACGATTTATACACCGGAACCGGAACCATCGGGTTGTTCGTGGCCCGCCAGGCGCGGGAAGTCATTGGGATTGAGTACATTGAAGCCGCCGTGGAAGATGCCCGCGTGAATGCCGCCATCAACGGAATTCAGAATGCAACGTTTCTGGCGGGTGACATGGGAACCCTGTTGACGCCCACTCTTTTTAGGAAATATGGCAAGCCGGATGTTGTAATAACCGATCCACCCCGGGCCGGAATGGACGAAGCCGTAACGCGTAATTTGCTCCTGGCGGCTCCGCAACGAATCGTGTACGTCAGTTGCAACACGGCGACGCAGGCCCGCGATCTGGCCATTCTGGATTCCCTGTACGAAGTAAAAGATGTTCAACCCGTCGATATGTTTCCCCACACCCACCACGTCGAGAATGTGGTCAGGCTGGAGAAACGAATGGTGAGTTAAGCGCACGCGGGGAGGGGTGTAAGCTGGCTGACGCATTACAACCCCCCACGCATCACTTTAAAAGGGAGTTTCCTGCTGGTTGGGGTCGATGTGACCGAAATTGGTGAAATTGGTATTGGGGGTGTTCAGCGTGTTGGCTTTGCTCTTGACCATACCGCCCTGATTTTCGAAAGACTGCGCACCGGAAGTTTTTGCGTCAAAACCCGCCGACGGACTGCTGAATGGGGGAGGGGTCTGGGGCATAAAATAGGAATCCAGATCACCAAATTTCGTGTATTTCCCGATGAACCGGAGCTGCACGGTATCCAAGGACCCGGAGCGGTTTTTCGCAATGATTACCTCACCGATTCCTGAGACCGAATTGCCCGCTTCGTCGGCGGTAATGCCATAATATTCAGGACGGTAGAGGAAAATAACCATATCCGCATCCTGCTCGATGGAACCGGATTCCCGAAGGTCGGAGAGTTGCGGTTTTTTGTCGCCACCACGGGTTTCAACGGCCCGACTTAACTGCGAAAGCGCAATCACCGGTACATTCAGCTCTTTCGCCAGGTTTTTCATCGCCCGCGAGATCGAGGCAATTTCCTGTTCACGGTTTCCGCCCATTTTCCCCGACGTATCCCCGGACATCAATTGCAAATAGTCGATTACGACCAATTGAATATCGTGCTGGGCTTTCAACCGGCGGCATTTGGCCCTCATTTCCAGAATGGAAAGTGCGGGCGTGTCATCGATAAAAATAGGTGCTTCGGTCAGCCGTTGAATTTTATGGTGTAACTGCGCCCACTCGTGCGGAGCCAGGTTTCCTTTCTTGATTTTTTCACTGTCGATCTCCGCTTCCGCCGAGATAAGCCGGTTGACCAATTGGACCGAGGACATCTCAAGCGAAAAAATCGCCACTGCCTGACCAAAATCGACGGAAGCATTGCGAAGGGCGCTGACGACAAAAGCGGTTTTTCCCATCCCTGGCCTTGCCGCCAGAATGATCAATTCCGACCGCTGCCAGCCGGACGTTAGCCGGTCGAGCGCACTGAAACCTGACGGAACGCCCGTCAGACCGTCCTTCATGTTCTTTTTCTGCTCCAGTTCGTCCAGCGCCTGCCGCATGATGGTTCCCATGTCGGCATAATTTTTCCGAATGTTGGACTCGGAAATCTTGAACATGGATTGTTCGATCCGGTCGAGGAGATTGAAGACGTCGGTCGTGTCTTCGTAGGCATCGCGCTGGATTTCGTTGGCGACGGTGATGAGCGCCCGTTTGATGGAAGCTTCGGCAATAACCCGGGCGTGGTATTCAATGTTGGCCGCCGAAGTAACTCGGGTAGTTAATTCGGTAACGTAGCCGCCACCACCCACTACTTCGATTTCACCGCTTTTACGGAGTTGCTGCGTAACGGTCAGCATATCAACCGGTTCGGCATTTCCGAACAGGGTGACAATGGCATTATAAATTCGCTGATTGGCTTCTTTGTAGAAACTTTCCGGTTTCAGGATGTCAATGACGGCCGAAAGTGCATCTTTTTCGATCATCAGCGCCCCGAGTACGGCTTCTTCCAGATCGATCGCCTGCGGAGGTAGTTTGCCCAGGCCCGTTGGTGTCAACATGTGGTTTACACCATCCGACTGACTACGTCGATTGCCCAGATACGGGGTCTTTCTAAAGTTTGAATTGGTTGGGCGATCGTTCTCCATTGCATTGCAAGTATAGCCATTCATCGGTAGAATGAAAAGCCGCAGGTTCTGGGTTTCGGCGGTGTGTGGACAGGAATGGAGGCATTAACTTCTTGTCTCTAAAGTACATATTATCGCCGGTCTGTCTGAAAAAAAAGTAAAAAAAAAACGGGGATTTAGCTTACGGTTATTGTTGCGATCGGGGTCTTTCACGATCCTTGTTTGTACCACTTTTGAAGAATGCCCGAAATAAAATGCAACTGTTTAATCATGAAGTGCTTGCACAAAATTGGTAGGCAAGTGTGATAATAATTGACGATTTTTGTTGTTTAGTTCATACGATCCTCTAAATTTAGAAGAGAAAATACGTATCGTTCACCCTGAAAATATGAATGGAGATTTGGTAGAAAAAGTAATTACCCTTGACAATGTATCACTCATCGACTTCCTGGGCGTTGAAAACAACAACATCAAAGAGGTAGCGGCTGCGTTTCCGATGAGTAAAATTATTTCCCGTGGCAACGAAATCCGAATCAAAGGAACGACCCCGGAAATTTCCCGCATTACCGATATTCTGGACTCGCTCATCGAGCACTATCAGAAATACGGCAAACTCACCCACGAGAACGTTCGCAGTTTCCTGAAAAATAACGAACGCGAACCGGCAGCGGCTTTGCCAAACGATGACAGCGTTCTGGTGTACGGAACGAAGGGCGTCATTGTTCGGGCCAAAACCGCTAATCAGCAGCGACTGGTGGATGTTTCCGAGAAGTATGACCTGGTTTTTGCCGTGGGACCGGCCGGAACCGGAAAAACGTACACCGCCGTGGCCATTGCGGTTCGGGCGCTGAAAAATAAGGAAGTCAAAAAAATAATTATTACGCGCCCGGCGGTGGAAGCCGGTGAAAATCTGGGTTTCCTTCCCGGCGATTTAAAGGAGAAAATTGACCCGTACCTGCGCCCGATTTACGATGCGCTCGACGATATGATTCCGGCTGAAAAGCTCAAATTGTACATCGAAAGCCGGACCATCGAAATTGCTCCGCTGGCCTACATGCGCGGACGGACATTAAACAACGCATTTATCCTGCTGGACGAAGCCCAGAATACGACGCCGATGCAGATGAAAATGTTTCTGACCCGGATGGGCCCCAGTTCAAAGGCAATCATTACCGGCGACCGTTCGCAGATTGACTTACCCAAAAATCAGCGATCCGGCCTGATTGAAGCCGTCGAATTATTAAAAGATATCAAAGGGATTGCGTTTGTGGAACTGGATGGAAGCGATGTGGTTCGGCACCGGTTGGTAAAAGAAATCATTACCGCATATGAACGGGCTGAAAAATAGACCTTTACTGGCTGCCCTGGGGATTCTGTTCAGCGTTGGTTTGTCGGTAGATCAGGCCCAGACGCCCACGGTTCCGCAACGTTGCGGGATTGTTCAACGGGAAGAATCCCTGCAAAAACGGGATCCGCAGCGGCTGGCCAGGCGCCTGAAACTCAATGAGAAAATTGAACAGCTGATTGCCGAGCAAACCGCCCAACAGGGGAAAATCCGGGTTGGTGAGGTCATCTACCGCATTCCGGTGGTGGTTCATGTGGTGCATAATAACTCGTCCGGTTTTGTGGGTGGTGCCAATAATTCCAACATTTCCGACGAACAGATCGCATCGCAAATCCGGGTTTTAAACGAAGATTACCGAAGGATGGCCGATACGCGGGGCTTCAACACGAACCCGATCGGTGCCGATACGGGGATTGAGTTTTTTCTCGCCCGAACTGATCCCGATGGAAAACAGACGAGCGGCATTACCCGGCATTATTCGGCTAAAACCACCTTCAATGTATACGACAGTTCGACCGGTGACGATCTGCAATTGTCGAAAATTGCGTATTGGCCCAGTGATAAATACATGAATATCTGGGTGACGACCCTTAAAAACGAATATTTGGGTTACGCCCAGTTTCCGGAAGCGGAAGGAATCGACGGGTTGTTGTCGCCCGAAAACGAACTGACCGATGGCGTTTTTATCGACTACCGGTATTTTGGCAGCGACATCGGGTCGGTCACCAGCAAGACCTATAAATACGGGCGGACCACAACCCACGAAGTCGGTCACTGGCTGGGACTGATTCATACCTGGGGCGATGCGGTTTGCGGAACGGATTATTGCAATGACACGCCCCCGACCGAAAGCGCGAATCAAACCATCGAGTGCCCGGAGAAGTATTCCAATTGCAACGGGACGCGCACGCGAAACCAAATTGAAAATTACCTCGATTACACGCCCGACGCCTGTATGAACCTGTTTACGCAGGATCAGCGGACGCGCATGCGGGCGGTAATTGAAGCCAGTCCGCGACGTCAGCGCGTCGTACGATCTGCCGATCCGCTGCCCCAGACGGAGACACTGACGGTTAATGTGTTTCCAAATCCCGCCCAAAAACAATCAACGCTGGAGGTATTGTTTACCGGGTTTCAGTCGTTTCAGGTGGATATTTCGGATTTGTCCGGAAGGATCGTTCGAAGCCAGAATTATTCGAATTATCCCAGTTCGTCGATCACGATTCCGCTGGATGAATTTAGTCGGGGCGTCTATTTTGTAAAAGTGCATACCGATACAGAAACCGCATCGAAACGGTTACTGATTCGTTAAAAAGCGTTTTCGGTAACCGGTTTGCGGATGCTGTCGCATTGTCTTGGAAGCGCGTGTTCGCGTCCGAAAACCGGTTACCGAAAGCTGTTAGCCACCAAACCACCTGCCGTATGATTACAGTGACTCAGATTGTCCGTCCGGCTGAAATGCAGCATGTTTTTGCCATTCGCGAGGAAGTGTTTGTGAAAGAACAACACGTTCGAAAGGAGGATGAATACGATGAATTTGAAACGACCAGTCACCACTTTCTGGCTTTATACGATGGAACACCCTGCGGAACGGCCCGCTGGCGCACGACCTCGAACGGTGTAAAACTGGAGCGGTTTGCAGTGTTAGCCGCTTACCGTGGCAAAGGGGTCGGACAACGACTTGTTCAAGCCGTTCTGGACGACATCTTCAGTCAACAACCCGAACCCATCGAATCCGTTTACCTGAACGCCCAACTGACGGCCATGCCCCTGTACGCCAAATTCGGGTTCAAGGCCGTTGGACCCATGTTCGAAGAATGCGGAATTCAGCATTATAAAATGGTATTACCCGCTTCTTCCTTTCCAGACTGATGCTGCGCTGGAATGCTTTCCCGTTCGTCCGGTATGTCGGCGCTTTGATGAGCGGTATAGTGGGTTATCTTACTTTCCCAACGGCCCTGCAGCTCGTTTTTGTTCTTCTGATTCTCAGTGTGTTGGGGATGCTTGCGGCTTTTACCGTCCGATTATCATCCTCGACCCTACTGAAGGGACTAACCGGTTTTATGATATTTGTTTGTACAGGCTGGTTATTCACCTTTTATCATACGGCCCGCACTGACTCGAATAACCTGATTCACGTTCAGCAACCCATTCGGGCCTACGAAGCAGTCGTCAGTTCGCAAGCTGAAAACCGTACCAAAACCTTTCGGCTGGAGCTGGAAGTACGGCGGTTATTGACGAATCAGGGATGGAGTTCAGCGAGCGGACGGTTGATTGTTTACATCGATAAGACTGTACCGAAAAAGCCCCAATACGGCGACCTCTGGCTGGTTAGGGGCGCACCCAGAACGATTGACCCACCGTTGAATCCGGGCGAATTTAATTACAAACGTCACCTGGCTAACCGGGGAATTTACCACCAGCAGTATTTACGTCCGACGGAACGAATCGTTTTCGGTTATCAACCCGTGAATCGGCTGACTGCAACAGCCTATGCGGTTAATGCCTGGGCCGATAGCGTTTTTACCAGTCACCTGGGCGCCGGGCAGGAATTTGCTATTGTGAAAGCCATGATTCTGGGCGTGCGGGACGGCATCGATCCCGATTTGCAACAAGCGTATTCGGCCGCCGGAGCCGTTCATGTCCTGTCGGTTTCGGGGCTGCACGTGGGCGTGTTGTTTGCTGCGGTTAGTTTTATGCTTGGGTTCTTGAAACGCCGGAAGGGCGGAACCTACCTGTTTGCCATCATCATGCTCGGTCTGTTGTGGTTTTACGCGTTGATGACCGGTTTTTCGGCACCGGTTCTGCGATCCGCCTTCATGTTTAATCTGTTACTGATTGGACAAACGATCGGGCGGACGAATAACCCGCTGAATACGCTGGCAGCATCGGCTTTCCTAATCTTGTTGTTAGATCCCTATGCGCTGACAACAGCCGGTTTTCAGTTGTCCTACCTGGCCGTAGGTGCGTTGATTTTGTGGCACCGCAGCCTGTACCAAACCATTACGTTTCGGTCTTGCTGGGCCGATTGGGGGTGGAAAATTACGGCAGTTTCGCTCGTCGCCCAGTTGGTGACTTTTCCATTGGGCGTATTTTATTTTCATCAGTTTCCGACGTATTTCTGGTTGGCAAATCCAATTGTTATTCCAGTTTCGTCCCTGGTTTTGATTCTCGCGATGGGTTTGCTGGTGGTGGGCTGGATTCCCTATGTCGGTGTTTGGGTTGGGAAAATGCTTTTCGGATCGATGTGGCTACTGAACCAATGCATCATTTATACGGAAAAATTGCCGAACTCGATTCTGACTCCGCTCATGACCACCAGCCGGGAGTTGGGGCTGTTGTATGCGATCATTCTGTCGGGAATTGCGTTGCTGGTATTCCGGGAGAGACGCTATGTGTGGTTGGTGGCGATGAGTGCGGTTTTGTTGGTCGTTTCAGTAGGCTGGACAACCATTCAGCGAAAAAGCCAGCGGTTATTCATTGTCCATTTTGTGCCGCATCAATCGGCCATCAGTTTTGTGCAGGCCAATGCCGCCGTTCTTTTGACGAAGGAACCAGTTTCGGCTAAAAGCCGGGAAGTAACCTTTTACATCCGAAATACCTGGGATAGCCTCGGCGTCAGCCGGATTGGCTTTGCGCAACCGGATCGGCCCGAAAAACAGTTGAGTCTTTACCAAAACCGGTCGTTCTCGCTGGTTCGGTGGCAGGCAAAATCGGTATTGATTCTCAATAAATTAACAAAAAAAGCAGACCGCCATTTGCCGATTGTAGTCGATTTCCTGGTTATTAGCCGGAATGCCGTGCAGGACTGGAATCAATTGAAAAGTCGTGTGGTTGCCCGGAACATCATTTTTGATGACTCCAACAAAACCCTGCTGACCGACCGTTTGCTGGCCGAAGCCCGTGTTTTGGGGATTTCGTGCCATTCCGTTCGCCAGCAGGGTGCTTATCTGGTTCGTATGTAAAATTTACTTCAAAAGCTTTCGAATAAAATACTGATTTCCCAGGCGGATCGTCACCAGGTAGAATCCTTTGGGGAGCGATTGGACATTCAGCTGCTGCATGTGGCTTTTTTCCGTTTTATTCCCGCTTTGGCTTAGCCACTCTTTACCGCTCAAGTCTGATAACTCCACGTCAACAATGCCCATTTCTTCCGTATCAAAACGAATCTGAAGTTGATCAACGACCGGGTTCGGAAACAGCCGGACCGCTGCATTCTGGTCGCCTAAGTTCACCGCCACCAGTTTGGAGTAGGCAAAACTGCCATCGGTATCGACTTGTTTCAGACGGTAATAAAACGTCCCCTGCGAAACCTCGCCGTCGATATACCGGTATACTTTGGTATCGTTCCGGGTTCCGAATGGATCAATGACGGGACCACTGACGGATTGAAAATCGATGGCGTTGATCGATCGCTCCACGATGAAATGGCTGTGACGGAGTTCGTTCGTCGTTTGCCATTCCAGTTGAACGCCTTTTTGCAAGGGTTGCGCCCGAAAATAGGCGTAGGTAACGGGCAAAGCCGTCGTGCAATTGGTGCAATTCGTCGCGGTGGTGGCAGAACCGAGATTAGAAGGTGTGAACGAGCCGGGCAGGCACACGAACACATTGGATGTATTGGTGAGTATATTGTTCAGATTAGTTTGTCCCTGCGGATTCGATATTGAAATACATCCTTTTGTTGATTGGGCCGTCGTTCCGTTGGTGCTGTTGTTTTGCAGGTATTGGGTGTGAATCTGACCCGTGTTGGAAAGGCAAACACTGCCATTCCCGTTGATTCTGAATAGATTGCTAATGTCAACGGTCCCCCCGTCGACCACCAGACTCCAATTGACGTCGAGATCGGTTTTCGATAACGAACCGCCGTTTTCGACAATGACGCGGGCTCCATTCAAACCGGTGCTGGCCGTATTGGTAAGCGCTCCCTGAATGCGCAGGTCCCCGGAATTAGCATTGAAATTGGTCAGTGTTCCGCCGTTGTAGATCAATGTTCCTCCGCTCAGGTTGCCGTTTACGATTGAGCCCGGGGCGCTAATGCACACCACGGCTCCCGGTAAAATATTAATGTTGCTTACGGTGGTGGAAATACAGTATGTTCCGGAAGAAAGGTTTTGATTATCAGCGGTTAATGGCGAGCAGCCCGAACACGACGGGGAGGGCGGAGCGCATTGACCCCAGGATAAACAGGGCAGCAGCAGGCACACTGCGGCAATCAGGTAAACGTTACTTTTCATGGTAATTGATTGAACAGAGAAGAATTGAAGGCGTGAAAGTATTTTTAATTGCACGCGCAACCAATGTTAATCGGGGATTATGCAACGAACGATCAGTTTGCAGGGTTATTCATGGTTCAAATACCCATCGAAAGGGTTGACTGGGTCTGTAAATGACTCTACTTTTGTGAAAACTTGATGTTAAACATTATTCCGAAACCACAACAATGGCCTCATTTGATATAGTCAGTAAAGTTGACCTCCAGACCCTGGACAATGCCATCAATGTGGCTATCAAGGAGATTGCCAATCGATACGATTTGCGGAACAGCAAAACCAATGTGGAACTCAATAAAAAAGAGCTGACTATCAAGGTGGACACCGACAACGACATGAGTCTGAAATCGGTGGAGGATATATTGCTGGCGCGCATGGTGAAACAGGGGGTCGACGGAAGGAGCCTGGATTTTTCGGCGGAGCCGTATCCATCCGGAAACCGGCTGCGTCGGGAGTTGAAAATCCGGCAGGGCCTGGACAAAGATCAGCAACGGAAAATCCTGAAACTGATCAAGGAACACTTCCCGAAAATAACCGCTCAGGCGATGGATGACCAGGTGCGGGTGACGAGTAAAAAAATCGACGATTTGCAGGCCGTAATCGGGATGTTGCGCCGGGCCGAGCTGGAAATTTCTTTGCAGTTTGTGAACATGAAAAGCTAAACTTTTTTGCCAAACGGAGCGTTGGTCAGGTATGGAAAAACTGGAAAAAATCCGTAAAGCCTACATCGATTACGTGCTTGAAAACGGAACCCCACCACCGAGTGTTTTTCAATTTGCGAAGAAACTGAAGATTTCTGAAGCCGATTTTTATCAGGAGTTTACGTCGTTTGAGTCTATTGAAGCCGATATCTGGCGGGACTATTTTCGGCAAGCCCTGCAAACCGTCGAAACCGATCCCATTTACCAGACCTATTCCGTTCGTGAAAAGCTGCTGGCTTTTTACTACACCTGGATTGAGGTACTGAAAGCCCAGCGCAGTTTTGCGGTTTTTAGCTATAACCGGCTTCGGCAGGCCCACGCGCAGGCTTCCCCAATGACGAAAGCCCGAATGGGAAACCAATCGTCGCGGGTTTTGCAACTTTTTAAAGAGTCGTATTTCGACTACGTCCGGGATTTGCTGGCGGAAGGTCGGGAAAGCAAAGAAGTGGAACCCCGGCCATTTCTGTCGGATCGCTACGCCGATGGACTGTGGACGCAGACCCTGTTTATTCTCCATTTCTGGATCAACGATGTCAGCAAAAACTTTGAGAAAACCGATACCGCCATCGAGAAATCGGTCAACACGGCTTTCGATCTCATCGGCCGCTCTCCGCTTGATTCCCTGTTCGACCTGGCCAAATTCATTTTTCAAAATAAATGATGAACAATGAATAATGAATAATGAAATGCGTACCCATGCTTTTCATTATTCATTGTTCATTGTTCATTTTCATGCAATGAAAACGCAAAACCATATCCCCACCACCAAAGTTGCCCGGGCGAGCCAGTTTGTGAAAGCGGGTGTGAAAGTGGGGGGGAATTATTTGAAGCATTACAGCAAAAAACTACTTGATCCCGAGCGGACGAAGGAGGAGCTACACAAGGACAATGCGACCGATATCTATAATGCATTGAGTGAACTGAAAGGCAGTGCGTTGAAAATGGCGCAGATGCTGAGCATGGATCGAAATATCCTGCCACGGGCTTACGTCGATCAGTTTGCGATGTCGCAGTATTCCGCTCCGCCATTGTCCGGGCCGCTGGTTGTCAAGATGTTCCGAACGTATTTTGGCAAAACTCCGCAGCAGATCTATGACCGGTTTGAGATGGAAGCGGTTAATGCGGCTTCCATCGGTCAGGTGCATCTGGCGTGGAAAAACGACAAAAAACTGGCAGTTAAAGTGCAGTATCCGGGCGTAGCGGATAGTGTGAGTTCGGATTTGCGGATCGCCAAACCGCTCGCCATTCGGTTGCTGAATCTGAACGAAAAAGACATCAACCGGTACATGGGCGAAGTGGAATCCAAGCTGCTGGAAGAAACTGACTACGAGCTGGAACTGAAACGATCGATGTATATTTCGGAGCAGTGTGCATCGATCCCAAATCTGGTTTTTCCGAACTATTATCCGGAATTGTCGAGCAGGCGCATTCTGACGATGGATTGGCTGGACGGGCTACACATGAAGGATTTTTTGAAAACGAATCCGTCGCAGGAAATTCGCAACCGCATCGGCCAGGCCTTGTGGGATTTCTATAATTTCCAGATCCACGACCTCCGGCAGGTGCACGCCGATCCGCATCCCGGTAACTTCCTGATGCGCGCCGACGGTACAATGGGCGTTATCGATTTTGGGTGTGTGAAGGTCATTTCGGAATTTTTTTATGACAATTATTTCCGCCTGATCAACTTCGACATGCTCGACGATGAGGATGCCACGCTGCAAACGTTTCGCAACCTGGAGTTTATCGTTCCCGAAGATTCGCCCGGCGAACAGGCGTTTTTTATCGATTTGTTCAAGAAAATGATCGTTTTGCTCGGAAAACCGTTCGAGAAACAAACCTTCGATTTTGGGGACAACAGCTATTTCGATACGGTTTATGCGTTTGCGGAAGAACTGGCTCAGGTGGAAGAATTGAAAAACTCGAAGGTGGCCCGCGGGTCGCAGCACGGTTTATACATCAACCGGACGTATTTCGGCTTGTATTCAATGCTCAACGAGTTGAAAGCCAAGGTTGTTACGCACAAACCGGATTGGCTGATTTCGAAAAAACTGCGGCAGGAAATGCAGAATGCTGCTTGATTAGCGGGTAAATAGTTTTAAGTTTGATGGCAACACGGGTTGGACGGATGGAACGAATTAAAACGGATTTTGGCCGTGAAAATCCGTTCCATCGGTACATTCCGTGTTGCCATTAAATAAATCACGTTCGATGAGCAAGCCCCGGTTTGACGATATTTTCATGGAATTGGCCGTCAATTTATCCCAGCGGTCACACTGCATCAAGGCGCAGGTAGGTGCGGTTTTAACCAAAGACACCCGGATTATTTCCATTGGGTACAACGGTCCACCGGCCGGAACCCATAATTGTGACGAGGAGTTTCCCGAAGTAGGCTGTCCCCGCGATTCCAAAGGAAGTTGTTCGCTGGCGCTTCATGCCGAACAAAATGCGATTTTGTACGCGGCTAAAAACGGTTCCGCCATCGAAGGGGCAACCATTTACGTCACGCTGTCGCCCTGCATTGCCTGCGCACGGATTATCTATAGTATGAAAATTTCAAAGGTGGTTTTTCTGCATTCCTACGCGCAATACAAAGGCATTCCGACGGACGAAGGTGTCGAGTTTTTGCGTAAATTCGGGGTAGAAACCGTACAATACCAGCCGACACCGGGATTTGAATCCGCGATTTCGCAGGGCGACCCTCATTTGTAGGCAACTTCATCGATGAATATATTAGCACATGCCTACCTTTCCGGACCGGATGAAGGACTGATCATTGGTAATTTTATTGCGGATTTTATCAAGGGGAATCCCGCGCATCCCCGGCACGGCTTATCACCTGAAATTCAGCGCGGTATCTGGTTGCATCGTCAGATCGATCAATTTACGGATCACCATCCGATTATTGAAGAAATGCGCATTGTGGTTCGACCGCGTTGTCATAAGTACGCCGGGCCGGCCATTGATGTCTTTTTGGATCATTTTCTGGCCCGGCGTTTTTCCGAGATTGCCAACCAGTCGCTGGCCGATTTTGTAAGCGGTTTTTATGATTTTCTGAAAAGTCACCGGAATCAGTTGCCCGACGCGGCCCGGCGGATGGCGGGTTATATGATGCAGCACGATTGGTTGCTGAATTACCAGTTTTTGGAAGGCATCGATCGAAGTTTGAAAGGGATGGCGCGCCGAACGGCTTTTCCGTCCAATCTGGATACGGCCATCGAGGATTTAAAGGACAATTACACTAGCTTTGGCGCGTATTTCGACCGGTTTTTTCCCGAATTGGAACAGGAGGTTTGGATTTTTCGGGCGACTCATCCGCCGGTTAGGTAAGGTACCCCATTTTTAAACTCATTACGTATATACAGTATCGTTATGACACCGGCAATTGATCAGATATTAAAGGACGTCCGGAAGAAAAATTTTGCGCCGGTGTATTTGTTGCACGGCGACGAACCGTATTTTACCGATCTGGTAGCCGATGAAATTGAAAAAGTGGCCGTACCGGAGCACGAGCGGGGCTTTAACCAGTTCACGGTTTTCGGGAAAGATACCCAGATCGGGGCGGTGATTAACATGGCCCGGCGGTATCCGTTTATGGCCGACCGGCAGCTGGTACTTGTGAAGGAAGCGCAGCAGATGGGCGGTTTGAACGAGAAGGCAAGCCAGACCCTGCTGGAAGACTACGCCAGGGCGCCGTTGGCGTCCACGATACTCGTCCTGTGTCATGCCGGTCCGTTTGACGAACGCAAGGCGCTGGCCAAAGCCATTGCCCAGAAGGGTATTTTGCTCAATTCCAAAAAGCTGTACGATAATAAAGTACCGGACTGGATTGGTGACTATTGCCGCCGTCAGAACGTGAAAATCAGCCTGAAAGCCATTCAGATGCTGTTTGATTACATTGGCAATGACCTGAAACGACTGGCCAGTGAAATCGACAAAATCATGATCAATCTGAAAGTCGGGGAGGAAATCAGCGCTGACACCGTGGAACGGCTGGTCGGGATCAGTAAAGAATACAATGTGTTTGAACTGCAAAAAGCGCTCACATTACGGGATGTGCTGAAGGCCAACCGCATCGCCGACTATTTTAGCCGAAACCCGAAGGACAATCCGCTGCCGCCGATGCTGATTATTCTGTACCAGTTTTTTACGAAAGTATTGATGGTGCAGGCATCGCGCGACCAATCCGAAAAGACACTGGCTACCCTGTTGGGCGTTCACACCTTTTTTGTGAAAGACTATTTGCAAACCGCCCGGGCGTATCCGCTGTGGAAAGTAGCCGGAATTATCCATTCCATCCGGCAGGCCGACGCACTTTCGAAAGGCATCGATTCGCCTTCCTTAAACGAGGGCGCAATTCTGAAGCAATTGGTGTACGAGATTTTGCATTAACTTCAAACCCTGTCGGTGCCGGGCCGTCGTACGGTCGGGAGACCCTGCCATCGGTTATCTTTTGCTTCCCCTATTATTTCACCGCGGTTAGGGTCTTCGACCGGCTGACTGGGCGTAAACACAAAAACCGCCTGCTAAAGGGGCGGTTTTTTTATTTGTAGCGGGGACGAGAGTTGAACTCGTGACCTCAGGGTTATGAATCCTGTGCTCTAACCAACTGAGCTACCCCGCCAGATTTCGTGCCACAAAAGTAGGAAAAAAAACTTGTACTCCAACACACCTTTTTAAGTACCGTATTAAAATTCTGCTAACTTTGCCACATTACCTATTTAATTTCACTGATATGGAAAACTATAAATTTGTCGCGGAATACGAGCTTCGGGCCTCTCCAAAGGTTCTGTTTCCCTATATCAGCACCGCTTCCGGACTCTCCCAATGGTTCGCTCAGAAAGTGAACATGCGCCCGGATCATCAATTTGATTTTTATTGGGATAATGAAAGTCACCTGGCCAAACAGGTTTCCATGCGCCAGAATAAAAGCGTTCGCTTCGAATTTCTGAACGGCAACGGCGCTACTTCGGAAGAACATAATTACATCGATTTCCGCGTCGATGTCAGTGAACTGACTCAATCTACGTTTTTACGCATCACGGACTACTCGTCCAACAACGATCCCGACGAACTTAAATCCCTCTGGAACAGTTTAATCGATAAGTTAAAAGAAATTGTGGGTAGTTAGTGGGCATGAAAAAAATTGACAAGCTCGTACTGAAGTCGTTTTGGGGGCCGTTCGTATTGACGCTTTGTGTCGTGGTTTTTATTTTTTTGATGCGGCTGATGATGTTTTACATCGATCAGTTTGTGTCGAAAGACATTGAGTTGCGGGTTTTCGCGAAAATCATCTTCTTTTTTAGCCTCATTACCATTCCGATTGCGTTGCCGCTGGCGGTTTTGTTGTCTTCACTGATGACCTACGGCAATCTGGGGGAATTTTTTGAACTGACGGCCCTTAAAGGGGCGGGCATTTCGCTGACCCGGGCCATGCGGCCGTTGCTGATCGTGGCGACCGGAATTGCCATCTTTTCCTTCTGGTTTAACAACAAAGTTGCACCCTGGGCCAATCTGAAAGGCTATAGTCTGCTCTGGGATATTAAATCCTCGAAAGCTACGCTGAGCATCAAAGAAGGGATTTTTTACAATGACCTGCCCGGTTATAGCATTAAAGCCGATAAAAAAGAAGGTGAAACCCTCCGGGGCATGGTGATCTACAAGCACCAGGAAAACGGGATGGAAACCGGAAACCGGGAAATCATTCTCGCGGATTCGGGCCGGATGTACACCACGCCCGATAAACAATACCTGGTTTTCGAGCTGTATAATGGAAATGATTATACCGAATACACCGACAATTCGTCGAGCGTTTCGTACGCCAGCAATGGTTCGCAAAATTCGCTGGCCAAATTTCTCCGGAATGGTTTTCAGCACTATAAACTTCGTATCAGTCTGGATTCGTATGGATTGAAACGGACCAACGAGCAGCAATTCGAGTACCACGAGTACATGAAGAATTTGAAAGAATTGTCGACGCTGACAGACTCGCTCAAAAAGGAACTGAAAACCACCGTTGCCGGAACGGCGGCTACTTCCCGGCAGTATTACACGTATCAATTCCGGCAACCACAGCCAGTGATTATTACGAATCCATCGACACCCGTTCCACCTGTTTTGAAGGCCGGAAAGTGGATCGATTCGCTGCTGGCCCGACCCGTTGAACCCCGAATCAAGGGTGAAATCAGTGACATGGCGCTTTCGCAGGCTAAAAACATGCTTTCCTACGCCGAGTCAAACCAGACGTATTTGAAGGAAAAAGCGAAAACCGTTAACCGGTATGAATTGGAAAGCCACCATAAATTTACCCAGGCGGTTTCCTGTTTTATCATGTTTCTCATCGGTGCTCCGTTGGGAGCCATCATCAAGAAAGGCGGTTTTGGGGTCCCGGTTCTGGTTTCCATTCTGTTTTTTATTCTGCTGTACGTTCTGACGCTGACCGGCGATAAATACGCCAAGGACGATTTGATCTGGGTACCGGCTGGTGCCTGGATGGCAAACGCTATTTTACTGCCCCTGGGACTTTATCTGATGAAACAGGCCCGCAACGATTCGCGTCTGTTCGACAAAGATGTGTACGTGATTTGGTGGGGACGAATGAAAAACCGGTACGCCAACTGGCGCGCCGGACGGTCGGAAAAGCAGTTGGCCTGAAAAAATCTGACCTGGTTTTCTGCATCTAAATGAATAAAATCGTACTTTTGCGTTTCATTCAATTTTTTCATTCGTTTTAGCTATCTGACGATGTATTTAAATACCGAGAAAAAGCAAGAAATCTTTGCTGCTCAGGGGTTCAACAGAACTGCGGAAGACTCTGGGTCGGCTGAATCTCAGATTGCACTGTTCACATTCCGGATTAACCACCTGACAGAGCATCTGAAAAAGCACAAACACGATTACGGCACCCGCCTGGGTCTGCTGAAACTAGTAGGAAAGCGCCGTCGGCTGCTGGACTATTTAACGAAAAAGGACATTAATCGCTACCGGGCCATTATTGCTGAATTAGGTCTTCGGAAGTAACGCCTTCAATACAATCAGGGAACCCGCCAAACAGGTTCCCTGATTTCATGTTTGCCTTACGGGTACTTCTATTTTTAAATTTTTTTACAGTCGGATGGTCCGACGAAGCGGTCTGCGAGTAAGTTTTTGTAGTTGCGGTCTTTTACCAGCAACAATCGGTTAAAAAAGCGGCTGTCGGGTATATTCTAAAAAAAAGCATGTCACAAATCATCACACAATCCATTAATCTTCCTGACGGGCGTACCATTACGATCGAAACCGGCAAGCTGGCTCGCCAGGCCGACGGTGCGGTAGTTGTTCGGTTGGGAGATACCATGTTGCTGGCAACGGTGGTATCGAATAAAGAAGGAAAAGAAGGCGCCGATTTTTTGCCGCTTTCCGTTGATTATCAGGAAAAATTCGCTTCAGCGGGTCGCATTCCAGGCAGTTTTCAACGCCGGGAGGGACGCCTGGGCGATCACGAAATATTAATCAGTCGGCTGGTCGACCGCGCCCTGCGCCCGATCTTCCCCGAAGATTACCACGCCGATACGCAGGTTATGATCACGCTGATTTCGGCCGACGCGGAAGTGTTGCCCGACGCTCTGGCGGCTCTGGCGGCATCAGCAGCCCTGGCGGTTTCAGACATTCCGTTCAACGGACCGATCTCGGAGGTGCGGGTGGCCAAAATTGATGGAGAATACCTGATCAATCCCAAAACTTCCGATCTGGAACGGGCGACGCTCGATCTGATCGTTGCGGCTACCGCAAAAGACGTTTGTATGGTAGAAGGCCATATGAATGAATGTTCCGAAGAAGAAGTTGTGGAAGCCATCAAAGCTGCTCATGAAGTGATCAAGCTTCAGTGTGCCGCTCAAAAAGAACTGGAAGCCGCGGTAGGCAAACAGGCAAAACGCGTATACAGCCACGAAACCCACGACGAAGAGTTGCGTCAGCTGGTAACTCAGCAGTGTTACGACAAGGTTTATGCCGTTGCCCTGCAGGCCAATAAAAATAAAAAGGTTCGCAGCGAATCGTTTAAAGCGGTTTTTGATGAATTCAAAAACACACTTTTTCCCGAAGGAGAAGTCGATGCGTTTAAACTGTCGCTGGCCAAAACCTATTTCCACGATGTGCAGTGGGAAGCCTCGCGCCGGTTGGTACTGGACGAACGCTACCGGCTGGATGGTCGGAAACTGGACGAAATCCGCCAGATCACAACGGAAGTCGATTATTTACCTTCGGCCCACGGGTCAGCGGTTTTCACCCGCGGGGAAACCCAATCGTTGACGACCGTGACGCTCGGGACAAAAATGGATGAGCAGATCGTTGATCAGGCCATGTTCCAGGGCTTCTCCAAATTCCTGTTGCACTATAATTTCCCCGGTTTTTCAACGGGTGAAGTGAAACCAAACCGGGGAGCGGGTCGCCGGGAAATCGGTCACGGAAACCTGGCCCACCGCGCGTTGAAAAAAGTGTTGCCGCCCGAAGCCGACAATCCGTACACCATTCGGATCGTTTCCGACATTCTGGAATCCAACGGATCATCGTCGATGGCGACGGTTTGTGCCGGGACGCTGGCGCTGATGGATGCCGGGGTTAAAATCAAGGCACCGGTTGCCGGTATTGCCATGGGTCTGATTACGGATAACGCGGGTAAATACGCCGTTCTCTCCGATATCCTGGGCGATGAAGATCACCTCGGTGACATGGACTTTAAAGTGACGGGTACCGAAGCCGGTATTACGGCTTGCCAGATGGACATCAAGGTCGACGGGTTATCGTACGACGTATTGACGGAAGCGTTGCACCAGGCCAAAGCCGGTCGTCTGCACATTCTGGGCGAAATGAACAAGTCGCTGACGGCTCCCCGCCCGGAGTTGAAACCGCACGCTCCCCGCGCGATCACGATCAAGATCGACCGCGAATTTATCGGCGCTGTTATCGGGCCAGGTGGTAAGGTGGTTCAGGAAATTCAGAAAGAATCGGGCACAACGATTGTTATCGAAGAAAAAGATAACGCGGGTTATGTCAACATCTTCTCGACCAACCAAACCGGAATGGACAAAGCGGTTTCGCGGATTAAAGGAATCGTTACCGTTCCGGAAGTGGGCGAGATCTACGACGGAAAAGTGAAGACCATTATGCCGTTCGGAGCTTTTGTCGAATTCCTGCCTGGAAAAGACGGTTTATTGCATATTTCCGAGATCAAGTGGGATCGGCTGGAAACCATGGATGGGGTACTTGAAGTGGGTGAAGAAGTTCGCGTGAAGTTGATTGAAGTCGACAAAAAAACCGGAAAATACCGGCTTTCACGGAAAGTATTGCTACCCCGGCCCGCGAACAAAAATCCAGCCTGATTTGTTACTTTTTAGTGTATGGATTCCGTACACGATTTCGTTACCAATTGGACTTGCGTAGGCGATAAGCCGATGAAATAGTAATAAACCGGACCGCCGGAAGGCAGTATTCCGTACATGAGACAGCTAAAGATTTCAAAACAGATTACCAACCGCGAAAGCCAGTCGCTTGACAAGTATTTGCAGGAGATTGGTAAAGTGGATTTGCTCACGCCCGACGAAGAAGTACAGTTGGCGCAAAAAATTCGGGAAGGCGACCAGTTGTCGCTGGAGCGTTTGACCAAAGCCAACCTGCGCTTCGTCGTCTCGGTAGCAAAACAGTACCAGAACCAGGGCTTGTCTCTGGGCGATTTAATTAACGAAGGAAACCTGGGTCTGATCAAAGCCGCGCAGCGGTTTGACGAAACCCGGGGGTTCAAATTTATTTCGTACGCCGTTTGGTGGATTCGCCAGTCGATTCTGCAGGCATTGGCCGAACAGTCGCGGATTGTTCGCCTGCCGCTGAACCGGGTAGGATCACTGAACAAGATTTCCAAAACGTTTTCGGATCTGGAGCAGAAATTCGAGCGCGAACCGTCGCCCGAAGAATTGGCTGCCGTCCTGGAGATTTCGGCCGCTGAAGTGGTCGATACCCTGAAAATTTCCGGTCGTCACGTTTCGATGGACGCGCCGTTTGTGCAGGGCGAAGAAAACAGTTTGCTCGACGTACTGGAAAACGACGGCGAAGACAAACCGGATTCGGGCCTGATCAACGATTCACTGCGGAAAGAAGTACAACGCGCTTTGTCGACGCTGACCCAACGGGAAGCGGATGTCATCACGCTCTACTTTGGTCTGAACGGCGAGCACGCCATGACGCTGGAAGAAATTGGCGAGAAATTCAACCTGACGCGTGAACGTGTTCGGCAAATTAAGGAGAAAGCCATCCGTCGGCTGCGTCACACCTCGCGTTCGAAAGCGCTGAAAACCTATTTGGGTTAAAAGGTATAAAGTGTATGGTATCTGGTTTGGTGTTTTTAAGGACTAAAAACTTCAAACCGAAAACTCAAACCTGAAATAAAGAAAGCCGGGAGCGCAGCAAGCAAGCGTTTCCGGCTTTTCTTTGTCCAGAAGATTTTAAACAGCATTTGGTGTGGCTATTCATCAACACGTTCTGAATTTAGTTGAATTGTGTGCCCGAAAAGGGATTCGGCAAGCGATTATCTCGCCGGGGTCACGAAGCGCGCCCCTTACGCTGGCCCTTGCCCGGCACCCAAAAATGACGACCCGGGCGGTGGCCGACGAGCGTTCCGCCGGATTTATTGCTCTCGGAATGGCCCAGCAACTTCACCAACCGGTGATTCTGGTTTGTACGTCCGGCAGCGCTGTCTATAACCTGGCTCCGGCGGTGGCCGAAGCGTATTTTCAGGAAATACCGCTGTTGATTCTAACCGCCGATCGACCGAAGGACTGGACGCATCAGCAGGATGGACAAACCATTTACCAAACCGATATTTTTGGCAAGCACGTCAAGCGCTCGTTTGAACTGCCCGCTGATTTTGAACACGCCGACGCCCACTGGTTTGCCGAACGGTCGACCAACGAAGCCATCGATCTGGCGCGGACGGAACCGTTCGGGCCGGTTCACATCAATATTCCCCTGCGCGAACCACTCTACCCAATGGCCGACGAGCGGTTTGAATATGGTCCGGTGCGGGTCATCGAGCAACTGAAATCCTCGTGGGTATTACCGGTAGAAACCTGGCACCAGTTGCAGGACGAGTGGGAAACCGCCGAACGGAAGCTGATTGCCATAGGGCAGGGACCGCACGATCCGGCCTTGCTGGCGGTTTTGAAAAAGATGAGTGAAGAATGGTGCATTCCGATTGTCGGCGATGTGATTTCCAATGTGCCGCGGAACAATGAATTTATCACCCGGCAGGATGTTTTTCTGAGTCTGTCAGACGAGTCGATCAAAAAAGAGCTAAAACCGGATTTGCTGATTACCTGCGGCCAATCCTTTATCTCCAAGCAGTTCAAGTTGTTTTTACGATCCCAACCGCCGGAAGCTCACTGGCAGATTCAGCCGCACAACCGGCTGGCCGATCCGTTTCAGTCACTCACCCGCTTGATACCGTACGAACCGGCGGCTTTTTTCGAAAAGCTGTTTTCGGATATTGACTACCAGCGGTTTGTGAGCAACGATGAGGACGACGCTGACACCGGTTTTCAGGGAGTCTGGCAGAAACTGGATCGCCAGGCAACGCGGCTGGTGCGGCAATTTCTGAAAGACGATGCGGTTTTTCACGAATGGGCGGTTATTCAGCGAATATTGGATTCCTTGCCGGTCGGTAGCCAGCTCCATGTCGCGAACAGTATGCCCGTTCGGTATGTAAACCTCTCCGGGCTGGAAGGGAATCAGCGAATTGAGGTATTTGCCAACCGGGGAACGAGCGGAATTGACGGTTGTTTAAGCACGGCAGTTGGTGCCGCGCTGACCACAGAAAAACCGGTCACGGTCCTGATTGGCGACGTAGCTTTTTTCTACGACCGAAACGCGCTGTGGAATAACCTGATCCCGAGCAACTTACGAATTATTGTCCTGAACAACCACAGCGGGAATATCTTTCGGATCATCGACGGACCTTCCCGGCAACCGGAACTCGATTCGTATTTTGAAACGGAACAGCCGCTTACGGCCGAAAACACCGCCAAAGACGCTGGACTGTCCTACTGGAAAGTGACGTCCTATCCGGAATTAAATACCGCGCTGCCCGATTTCTTTGCGGAAGGTAAATCCGGATTACTGGAAATCGAAACGGATAAGGTAACCAATGCGGAACAATTTCAGGCTTATAAAGCATTGATTCAGAATGCATTCAGCCCCCGTTAGCGGCAAAAACGGGCTGCTTCCTGTCTGGCCAGTTCATCACCGGCAGTTACGCCCCGTTTCCAGCTTTGACAGGCCTGGGTCGGATCACCCGCCTGCTGATAGGATTTTCCCAGGTAGCCATACACATTTTCAACGGACGGATCGAGCTGTTCGGCGGTTTTCAGCGATGCAATGGCCTGGGCCGACTGGTTTTTCGACAGGTAGTAGATGCCCAGGTTGCGGTGTGCCCAGCCGTTTTGATCATCGAGTTTGATCGATTGCTGAATCAATTTGAAGGCGTCGTCCGGGCGGTGCGACTGTAAAAGTAAGAACCCTTTGTTGTTGAGGTAATAAGGTTGTGCGGGTTCCAGCGCTAAAGCCTTGTCCGTCAGTTGCAAAGCTTCGGCATATTTCCCTTCACGACCCAAAATCAACCCTAAATTGTTGAAGGCAAAATGCTGTTTGGGATTGAGCTGGGTGGCCCGCAGGAAATCAGCTTTGGCCAAATCGAATTGTTTCTGATTGAAATACAAAACGCCCCGGTTGGTCAGGGCTTCGGCATTTTTCGGATCGATCGCCAGCGCTTTTTCGAAATTGGACTGGGCCGCCGACATCCGGTTTTGTTTCACCTCGATGTTGCCCAGTCGAACGTAAAAATAGGATGAGTCTTTATAAACTGGTTTTATTTTCGCCAGATCCTCGGAACTGCCCTGGAGATCATTCAGGTCCGCCCGAACTTCAGCGCGGTTGAAGTAAGCTTGCCAGAACTCGGCGTCTTTTTCGATGGCCCGGTTGTAATCATCCAGGGCCGCTTCCACGTTTCCAATCCGTACATTAGCCAAACCCCGATTGTTATAAGCATCAGCCAAATCAGGATTTTTTTCGATAGCTTCGTTGTAAAATCGGATGGCCTGCCGGTATTCGCCCGACTGGAAAGCCACATTGGCCCGTTGAAAAAAAAGCGCGGCTTCGTCCTTGTCCGAGTTTGAGCAGGAGAAAAATAAGGCACAATGAACAACGAAGAATGAACAACGAAAGAATATGTGGCGGGCGATTGGTGGCATGATTGATGATTTTGGTACTTTTTAAGTAACCTAACACTGTTAAATGGTAACAAAATGCGGTTTTTAAAAGAAATTTCGCATCCGGCTTTCCGGGTTGGTCTGTATTACTGGAATAACAAATACCTGATCAAAATTGAAGCAGGTATGTATGAGCAGACCTATAAAGTCAGTGAAATGGATGTCGCGTCCGAGGACGAAGTGATTCAGCTGCTCGACGAACCCTTCATGCTGCGGGTCAACGAACGGTTTGGCCAGATGCACGACGATTTTATGCATACGATCGGGCGTCACGAATTTTAGCTTACGTACTTTTAATGGAAAGCCATTTTCGATACAACGCCCGTTGTTCGACGGACGGATTCTCGACAGGCTCGATGCGATAGGCCGCCAATGGATTTCCGGTAAGTGTAATGGGCAGGGACAAAATCTGTCCACTCCGGTTCACCAGAATTGTGACGGTATCGTCGGGCTTGAAGGTTTCCAGTATTTTATCCAGATTGGCTCCGGTCTTCAAACTATCGATCGAGAGAATTTCGTCGTTGACGTTTAAGCCACCAATCCAGGCCGGGGAGTCGCGCCGAACGGCCGAAACAATTAATTTACCGTTACCGGATTTGGTCATGGCCCCCAGATATGCATCTTCCTTACTGGCGCTGGCGTCCACCAGCTTCAGACCCACCGGATTCAGGAACGTATTGTAATCAATCCTGGCGGTTCCGAATACGTAATCTCGAAAGAAGTCGTCCAGCTTTTGACCGGCAACTGTTTCGACGGCCTGCTGAAATTCGTCATCGGTAAAACCGCGTTTCAGTTTCCTGTAATACGTACTATATAATAGCCGCATCACGTCGTCGAGGTTTTTCTGTCCGTCCGTATTCGAAACAATTGCCAGATTCAGCAAACTGCCGAGCACACTGCCTTTGCTGTAATACGAAACCGTGCTGTTGATCGAGTTCTCAGTCGGACGGTAGTACTTGATCCAGGCGTCGAAACTCGATTCGGCCACCGATTGCACCTCGTTACCCGGTGCATTCTCAATCCCGCTTATTTCGCTGGCGAACGAACGCAGGTAGGATTCCGACGTCAGAAAACCACTTCGTTTGAGAATCATCGACTGGTAAAAACTTGTGATGCCTTCCGACACCCACAGCAGGTGCGTGTAATTTTCATTTTCGTAATCGAAAGGCCCGAGCGCTTTGGGCCGGATTCGTTTGACATTCCAGAGGTGAAAATATTCATGAGCGACCAGACTCAGCAGATTCTGATACAGTTGCGCATTCAAAAAAGCGTTTCGCGTGATTTGCAGCGTCGAAGAATTGGCGTGTTCCAGACCGCCCCCACCCGTTGGCGTTTGATGAATGATGAAGGTGTAATCTTTGCAGGGATGTTCGCCGATGATTTTGGCAGCTTCCTCGCAAACCCGTTTCATGTCCTCGGACAGCCGGTTTTCGTTGTAGAGTTTGTCGCCATACATCGCCACCGTGTGCGGAACGCCCGCAGCAATAAAGGTGAATGTGTGGTGATTTCCGATTTCGATGGGGCTATCCACCAGCACATCATAGTCGGGAGATTCGTACGTGTTGGGTTGATTGGAAACGGGGGGCAAACCTGTCGTGATTTTGTGCCAGTTCATAAAAGGCTGAATCACCAATTGATGCGGCCGATTGCGCAACTGATCGACGTACAGAAAAATACTGGCGCCGTTCAGATACCCGTGCGATGCATCGACGAAACTGGTCCGTACGCTAAGTTCGTACGCGTACACTTTATAGCGGATTGTAATAGGATCAGCCGTGGCATACACGCGCCAGGTATTTTTTCGGATCTTCTCGGACCGAACGGGCTGATTTCCCTGGAGTGCCCGAAAACCTTCCACATTTTTGGCATATTCCCGAATCAGGTACGAACCGGGCGTCCAAACCGGCATTTTAACATCAACGTAGCCATTTTGCGATTGATTGAAATTCGCCGAAGCACCACGGATTCGCATTTCCACTTCAAAATAATGGGTCTGCGGTTGGGGCATCGACAGAAAATAGGTAATGGCAGGGGCGGGCGCGGGCGCAGGTGTTTCAGTGGATTTGGAGGAAGAAAAACCGCTCGCAGCAATTGCAGTTATATATAGTAAAAAGAAAAGCCAATGATTTTTTTTCATACGGAAATGCGTGTACTTTCGTTTTCACATGGTAGAAACCCGTTTTTACGACTTACAAAAGTAATAACGTAACTACGATAAATAAAATCTGTTTTAACCCCAACGTATGCGTCCGACCCAGTTTGGTAAGGCACTCCAATTATCGGTTTTATTAACCTGCTCGGTATTGTCGCTTCCGGCGACGGCCCAACGAACCCTGAGTTATACCGAACCCGATGTTCTGTTCCGGAACGGGTTGGAGTGGTTCGAAAAAAATAATTACGCGGCCGCTCGCCAGGAATTCCAGCAATACCTGGAGCGAAAAAAACCGATCACGAACATCAGCGATCAAAACGCGGTTTCGGCAGAATACTATATTGCCCTCACGGGCCTGTACCTGGACATCCCGGAAGCGGAGGTGCAGGTTGACCGGTTTGTGAAAAACCACCGCGAACATCCCAAAGCCGGATTATTGTACGGGGATTTGGGTAAATATTACTTCGATAAGGGCGATTACGACCGGGCGATTACGTTTCTGGAGAAAGCCATCAAAAATAATCAGAATGCGTATGGTCAGGCCGAGAGCAAATACCTGTTGGCGATGGCCTACTATTCGAAACAGGATTTACGCCAGGCTTTGCCGCTGCTGAACCAGATCAAGCAGGATCCCGGTTTGGAACAGGCTGCGTCGGCATCGTATTACGCCGGTGTGATCAATTTCCGACAAGGTAATTATAAAGAAGCGATTGCGGACTTTAAACGCATCGAGCAAAATCCGACCTATCAGAATGAGGTGCCGAACTGGATTGTGCAATCGATGTACAAAGGCGGTCGCTACGATGAACTGCTGGCTTACGCTCAACCCCTGTTACAGCGAAACCGGGGGAATGCTGCTCAACTGGCCGAAGTCGCCCTTTTTGCGGCTGAGGTCTACTACAAAAAAGGGGATTACGCGAAAGCCATACCTTATTATAAGCAATATAGTAACATCAAGGGCCGGAGTGTTGCACCCGCGATACAATTCCGGTACGGCGATTCGCTCTTCAAAACCGGCGATTACACCGGAGCAATTGCAGCCCTGAAAAACGTTTCGGCCGGAAAGGATACGATTGCCCAATATTCGGCGTATCGGCTCGGGATCAGTTACCTCCAAACCTCGAACCCCGGTTTTGCCCTGAATGCTTTCGATCAATCGGCTCGACTGAACTTCAATAAACCCATTCAGGAAGAATCGGCCTTTAATCACGCCAAACTCCAGCTCGATCTCAACAACGGGGGCGAAGCCGTAAAAGAGTTTACCGACTTTCAGAAAAAATATCCGAACAGCAAATTTGAAAATGAATCGAACGAACTGCTGAGCGAAGCGTATTTTTCGTCCAACAACACCTCCGCAGCGATTGCCTACATCGAAGGATTAAAACGAAGGACGCCACGGATCAACGCGTCGTACCAGCGCATTACGTATAATCAGGCGGTAATTGATTTCAATGCCGAGCGCTACGAACAGGCCATCGACAACCTGGATAAGTCACTGAAATACCCGGTCGATACCGATCTTCGCAACAATGCGCTGTTCTGGAAAGCGGAATCCTATTCAGCGATGCGGAAATACGACGAAGCAATTCCATTGTATCAGCAGGTGATGCGCTCCGGTAACATTTCGCCCGATTTACAGGGCAAAAGTTTGTACGCTCTTGGCTACGCTTCCTATAACAAGAAAAATTACCCGCAGGCTATTACCTATTTCCGCGATTTCATTTCCAAGTCGGGCAGTGCGGATAAGCAGGCCCTGGAAGATGCGACGGTCCGGGTAGCGGATAGTTATTTCGCGAACAAGAATTACAACGAAGCGATGCGGTATTACGACAACGCGATTGCCCAGGGCCGCATCGATCGGGATTATGCTTCTTTCCAGAAAGGCGTTATTCTGGCGTTCATGGAACGGGATGTGGAGGCCAAAGCCCAGTTCGATAAAGTGCTGACCCAATTCCCGAACTCGCGCTATGCCGATGACGCCCTGTTTCAGTCCGCGAATGTGGATTTTGAAAAGGGAGCCTACCAGGCTTCGATTCGCGGTTTTAGCCGCCTGATCAATGATAAACCGAAAAGTTACCTGATTCCGGCGGCTTTGCTGAAACGGGCAACGGCCAATACCAATCTTCAGGTTTACGAACCGGCCATTCAGGACTACAAGCGGATTCTGGATCAGTATGGCGGCAGTCCGTCGGCGCCGGGGGCTTTACTCGGTTTGCAGAATGCTCTGAGCGACGCCGGTCGGTCGGAAGAATTTAGTAGCACCTTATCGAGCTACAAGAAAAATAATCCCGGAAGTACAGATGTACAAAAGGTTGAGTATGAAAATGCTAAAGGTCTATATTTCAACGAAAAATATGCTCAGGCTGTAACGACTTTACAGGAGTTCATCAACGACAATCCGGGCAGTCCGCTGGTGTATGAAGCCCGGTATTACCTGGCCGATTCCTATTTCCGGTCGGGCGATTTGCCCAATGCCCTGCGGTATTATTATATGGTGATCAGCGACAACAAGTCGGATTTCGTGACGCGGGCTGCGGCCCGGGCGGCTGATGTGGAACGTCAGCAGAAGAATTACCCGCGGGCAATTCGGAATTACCGCACGGTTTTGGCGCAGTCGAAAAGCAAAAACGAACAGTCGCAGGCGGTTTTGGGTCTGATGGACACCTATTACGCCACCGGTAATTACGATTCGACCCAGGTAACGGCCCGCGAGGCCTTGTCGATGGGCAATGTGGTTCCGGGTGCGCAAAACCGGGCGCAGCTGATGCTCGGGAAAGTCGCTTACGCTAAAGGTGATTTTAAACAGGCTACGACTGATTTCGAAAAAACCATTGCACTGGCGAAAGATGAGCAGGGTGCCGAGGCCAATTACTGGATTGCTGACATCCTGTTCCGGAACAAAAAATACAAGGAATCCATCGACGCTCTGTTGCGATTTAACTCCGATTTTGCCCAGTATGACTATTGGAAAGGCAAGGGTTTTATTCTGGTTGCCGATAATAACGTAGCTCAGAACGAGGTTGCCCAGGCCAAGGCCGTACTGAACTCAATCATCGAGAATGCTGAAAATCAGGAGATTGTTGCCGAAGCGAAGCAGAAGCTGGCTTCGATCGAAAGCAAAAACTGACGCCGTTCAGCGCATCGGAATAAGAAACTCAAATCATTCATCCAGAACCACATCGGTCAACTCGAATACCTGCATGTTCTTACCAAAATCATCCATCGACCACCTCGCGCTGATTGCGATTGTATCGGGCAGCCTTTTGCTCCAAACGGTTGATGTAAGGGCTCAGCAACCCCAGCGCCCTACCACCCCCCCGGTTCGGGAGGGTGAAGTTGACAACCAGGAAGTGACGATTGAAAAAAACAGAAAGATCGAAATGCCGGCGGCCAACCGGCTCTTCAATAAAATACCGTCGATTAAACCCTCGAACGAACAACGCAAACTGACCTACGAGTTCAACGACCGCTCGTTGTCGGTGGGTGACCCGAAACTGAATCCGTCGGCTTTGCCCATTCCGGCCGCACAGGCGGAGCAGCAGGAACTGTTCAACAATTACGTGAAGGTGGGGGCCGGTAATTACGGCTCATTTTTCGGAGAAGCGTTCGGCAGCGGTCAGGTGATGGATAATGTTTCGGTCGATGGATCGTTCAAACATTTGTCCTCCTCGGTCGGGCCGGTTGATGGGAAGAATTCGGCAACGAGCGAAAACCGCCTGAAGCTGAATGGAAATTACCAGACCGATGCGTTCAAACTCTCGGCCAACCTGGGCTACGACCGGGAAGCGTTCTATTTCTACGGCTACCGGCGTCCGCAGGAGATCGATCGGGCGACGATCCGGCAGAAGTTGACGACGACGCAGTTTCGTGTCGGAATTGAAAACGTCGATCCGGATAAGAACATCGACTACTCGCTGAAAACCGGAATTTTCAATCTGACGGATAATTACGAAGCCACCGAATTTGAGTGGGGAACGAACCTGAAAGGCTCGGTGGGCATTACGGATAATTTCAACGCGCTCTTTGCCGCTGATGCGTTCGTGACCCAGCGGACAGACGGTCCCGTCGATAACCGGAATTTGTTCCGGGTAAAGCCCACCTTCAAATATTCTAATTCATTTCTGACTGCCACGTTCGGGGTTAACGCTGTTAACGAATCCGATAAACGCCAGAGTATCAACCGGACGCGTGCTTTTCCGGTTTTGGACATTGATGTGGTTCCGGCTGGGAATATTCACTTTTTTGCGGGCGTCGATGGTGATATAAACCGTAACACGCTGCGCAGTTTGTTGAGCGAAAACCGGTGGCTGGCTCCTAAAGTGGTGCTGGCGAATACCGAAAAAACCTGGGATATCTACGGCGGAAGCAAAGGCGAACTAGGTGGGGGAATTTCCTACGAAGGGAAAGTGTCGTACGCACGCTACCGGAATTTCTACGGTTTCAACAACACCTGGCCGGATACTTCGCAGTTCTTTGTGGTCTACGACGGTAACCGCTCACACGTCCTGACGGTGTCGGGACAGGTAGGTTACACGTACAAGGAAATTTTCCGCTCAACGCTGCGGGCCGATTTTTACGACTACACCCTGAGCCGGCTGGAGGAAGCCTGGCACCGTCCGACGCTTTCAGGTAACTGGTCAAATTCTTTTATCGTGAATAAAAAATTATTTATCACGGCCGATTTGTACCATTATCAGGGAATGAAGGGTAAAAATTTCGTTACCAATCAGATTGTCACGCTCAAACCGATCTGGGATGTCAACCTGAAAATTGACTATTTCCTGGGAAAACAGGTTTCAGCGTTTGTTTCGTTAAATAACATTACTGGTAGTAATTATCAGCGCTATTTGTATTATCCGCAACAAGGGCTTAACTTTCTCGGAGGATTGTCATACAGCTTCTGACACCACCTTAACTGAAAGCCATGGTACACGTTTCGGATTACCTCAAAAAACTGTTGTTTCAATACGATTGCATCGTCATTCCCGACCTGGGAGGGTTCATTTTGCACTACGTTCCGGCAACATTTGTTGAAGCATCTGGTCTGTATCTGCCTCCCCGGAAGAAAATTGCCTTCAACGAAGCCTTGAAGCTGGACGATGGCCTGCTCATCAATTTCATGATGCTCCACGATGGTCTGACGCGCGATGAAGCGTTGCAGGTGATTCGTCAGTTTGTGGATGAACTGAAGGTCGAAGTGCGTCAGGAACGAATCTTTACAATAGATGGCTTGGGCTTATTCTCGGAAAATGAGGAAGGTAAGCTGCAGTTTGATCCGGAAATCCGTCATAATTTTCAGGGTGAATCCTACGGTTTTCAGCCTGTTACAGCCCGTTTAGTGAATGTAAGCCCGGTGTTGGTTGAGAAACCGGTGTCTTTGGTCCCGGTTCGGTCGGAAAGCCCGATCCTGGTCGAAGCGGAAGAGGTTCACTCCGAAGCCAAAGAGATCGGAATGCCCGTTCAGCGCAGTTACCGCCAATACCTGGGCTGGGCCGCTGCCGTGTTGCTGGTTTGTTCGCTGGGAATTGTTACCGTAAAAAAATCACCCTCGCAGGTATTAAGTAGTTTAAATCCATTCGAATTATTCGTTCGTGAGAAAGCCGAGCCAGCGACAACGTCACCGGAAGCGGTTGTTGAAAAACCGGTGGTAGTTGCCGAGCCTGCACCAGTAGAACCGGCAATCGGATCGGTTCCGACAACGATCGAAACGGCAGCGACCGCTCCGGATGTGGAACCGATCACGCCGAAAGTGGTTTCGGAACCCGTTGCGGCAAATGTTGAAACCAAAAAAACGGAAACCTATTTCCTCGCCATTGCCGGTAGTTTTGCCAGTAAAGCCAATGCCCGTCGGTTGATGCGTCGGTTGCGGAAAGGCGGTTTTGAAACGGCCTATGTGTTACCGCAGGCTAAAACGAAAGAATTGATTAAAGTGGCAGCGATTGGATCACCTGATCGAAACGAGGTGCTGGCGTCGCTTGATGCGGTGAGTAAGTTGTCCGGTGCTCATGCCTGGGTGCATAAAATCGGACAATGATGACGGTGATTTGATTGATTTCGATGATATGGAAGATGAAAAGGCAGCCTTGAGGCTGCCTTTTTGATTTTGTGAACCGAACAATTCGCGAATTCGTTCTATTTTTGCCGTTGTAGAACAATACATTCTACCGGTTATTCCGTTAATTGGCTAAACAGCTTTAGCATGAGTCGCGTCACACTGGAAAATGAGAATGAATACCGGGTAACGGCGTTTGCCGGATCCTTCGCTGTTTGCGCCCTATTGTTCTTTCTGCTGCTCTACATTCGGTTGTGGCAGTCGGTTCCCGATCCTCCGCCGATACAACTGGTTGAAGTCAATTTCGGTACCGATTTGATTGGCAGCGGATCGATTCAGACGTACAATAAAGCCAACGATTCGAAAAACAAGGAAGACGTGAAGAAGGAGGAGGATAAACCGAATCCGAAAGTTACGACGACCTCGCGGGTTGAAAAGACACCTGTTTCGCCGGTTCCGAAAATAGTGGATGCCAAGGTCAGTAAAGTAGTTACCGAAAAACCGGATATCGCCAGTAAAATTGAAAGTCCGGTGACGGTTCCGGAAAAAGCCGAACCGAAAAAAGTGGAAGCTACCACGCCAAAGCCGACGCCGGCTCCGCCCAAAGCCGAGCCCGTTCCGGAACCTAAGAAAGTGGATGCCAATGCGTTGTATAAGAAAGGTTCTTCGGGAGGCTCGAATGGCACGGTGGGCAAAGCGTCCGGAATAGGAGGGAACAACAATGGCGATGACGCGTCGGGTGTGGGGGATAAAGGAAATCCGGATGGAAACATCAATGCCAAGCAATTTTATGGCACACCGGGTGGGACGGGTTCCGGCGTTTCGCTGAACATTTCTGGCTGGCGATTGGGAAGTACTCGACTGGCCACGGATAATTCCGGAGAAAGCGGTAAAATCGTTTTTGAAATCAAGGTAGACGATAAAGGGGATGTGACCTTTGTGAAGGTTAAAGAAACCCGGTTGAGTCCAACCGTAACCGAATTTTATAAACAACAGGTTTATAAACTCCAGCTGGTTCAGAAAGCGTCAGTTGCTCCGCCCATCTCGACCGGTATTTACACCATCAATATCCGCTCAAACTAGTACCGAATGACGTATTCGGAAGCCATTGATTACCTCTATGCGCAGTTACCGGTTTTTCACCGCATCGGGGCGAAGGCGATTAAACCGGGTTTGGACAATGTCATCAAACTCTGCGCGTATTTAGGAAATCCGCAGCAGCAATTTAAAACCATTCACGTTGGCGGAACCAACGGCAAGGGCAGCTCGTCGCATTTGCTGGCGGCTGTGTTGCAGTCGGCCGGTTACAAAACCGGTTTGTATACCTCACCCCATCTGAAATCTTTTACGGAACGCATCCGGATAAACGGTTCTCCCATGCCTGATGACGAGGTCGCCGAGTTTGTCGTCCGTCACAAAGCGTTTATAGAGGATTTAAAGCCTTCTTTCTTTGAAGTAACCGTTGGTATGGCTTTCGACTACTTTGCGCGTCAGAACGTCGATATTGCGGTTATTGAGGTGGGTTTAGGGGGGCGGCTGGATTCAACGAACATCATTACGCCGTTGGTGTCGCTAATTACGAACATTGGCTGGGATCACAGCGATGTTTTGGGCGAAACGCTTCAGAAAATCGCCTTTGAAAAAGCGGGTATTATTAAACCGGGTGTCCCGGTGGTGATCAGTGAATTCGACGCGGAGACGTATCCGGTTTTCAGCGACCGGGCGGTGGAATGCGGGAGTGAGCTTATTGTGGGTTCGGAATGGTACTCGGCCACTGACCTCGGAGTTGAGGGAGAGGGTCGAAAAATTGTATTGACTTCTAAAAATGGAGCCGATTTCCGGGTCACTCTTGGTTTGCTGGGTAGTTACCAATTGAAAAATATTGCCGGTGTTCTGGCGGTGTTAAAAATTCTTGCCAGACCCGGTTTTTACTCCGATCGTCCCGATAGCCCGGCGTTTTGGATTTCCGAAACGGATGTTTTAACGGGGCTGGCACATGTTGTCACGTTAACGGGTTTACAGGGGCGATGGCAGATTTTGCAGCACAATCCGACGGTTATTTGTGATACGGGACATAATGAGCCCGGGATTCGTAATGTCATGGAGTCGTTGCAAACGGTGGCGTATGCCCAGCTTCACCTGGTTGTGGGTTTTGTGAAAGACAAGGATTTGTCGAAAGTCATTCGGTTGTTTCCAAAACAAGCCAGGTATTATTTTTGCGAACCCACTATTCCCAGGGCGTTGGATGCCGAAATACTCGCCGAAGAATTTCATACCTATGGCTTGGAGGGTGACGTTTTTAACGATGTGAATCAGGCACTGGAAGCCGCCCTAGCGCTTGCGAAACCGGAGGACTGTATACTGGTGACAGGGAGTACCTATGTCGTAGCGGAATTAAATCAATTAGGAGCGTGAGCAGAAAAAAACTGGTTCGTTTTGAACACAACCGGCTTAGTGAGAATGTATTAGAACCGGGTAAGGAGTTATACGAATCGGTTAAAGGCAATTGGCGGAAACTGTATTTTAGGAATGATCAGCCGATTGTGGTTGAGGTGGGTTGTGGGAGAGGAGAATATACCGTCGGACTCGCCCGGCATTACCCGCACGTCAATTTCATCGGCATCGACCGGAAAGGTGACCGCATTGCGCAGGGGAGTTTGGCTGCTCAGGAATCGGGTTTAACCAATGTGGCATTTTTACGAACCGATGCGTTCCGTCTTCTGGATTTTTTTGGCAAAAACGAGGTGAACGAATTATGGATTACGTTCCCGGATCCGCAACTACGGATCAGTCAGTCGAAAAACCGCCTGACCGACCCCCGGTTTCTACGCTTATACCGGGAAATGTTAGCGGATGAGGGTGTATTGCATTTGAAAACTGATCATGACATCTTTTTTGATTTTAGTATCGAGACGTTATCTGCGAATGGATTTCATGATTTAATTACTACCCGCGACTTGTATGCCTCCGAAATGAATAACCTGCACCTGGGAATCAAGACAAAGTATGAAGAGATTTTTACCCGAAAAGGATTTTCGATAAAATACTTAAAATGCAAAAAGACGGCGTATTAAGCCGTCTTTTTTGTTGATACTTCCTTAAATATTACAATTTTTCAATCAGATCAGCGATCCGGCTGGAGTAGCCGAATTCGTTATCGTACCAGCCTACGATCTTCACCAGTGTACCATTTGCCGAGGTTAATTTCGAATCGAAGATACAGGAGCTTGAGTTGCCAACGATATCAGTCGAAACGATTTCGTCAACGCAGTATTCCAGAATTCCTTTCAGCGGACCTTCTGCGGCAGCTTTCATGGCGCTGTTGATTTCTTCGGCAGTTGCCGGGCGTTTCAGGATTGCTGTCAAATCAGTGACAGAACCATCCGGAATGGGTACACGAAGAGCATAGCCATCCAGCTTTCCTTTCAATTGCGGCAATACCAGACCAACGGCTTTAGCAGCACCGGTAGAAGTAGGAACGATCGATAATGCGGCAGCGCGGGCCCGGCGCAGATCGGAGTGGGGAGCATCCTGCAGGTTCTGATCGGCCGTGTAAGCGTGAATGGTCGTCATATAACCTTTCTCGATTCCGAACACATCGTCCAGAACTTTGGCCATTGGAGCCAGGCAGTTTGTCGTACAGGAAGCGTTTGAAACAATGGTTTCGTTGCCCGTTAGGGTATCTTCATTAACGCCTAAAACGACGGTGGGAATATTCCCTTTGGCAGGAGCGGAGATAACTACTTTTTTAGCTCCGGCGGTCAAATGCTGGCCGGCACCGGCTTCGTCAACAAACCGACCCGTTGATTCCAGAACAACGTCAACGCCTAAAGTAGCCCAGGGTAATTGTTTGGGATCACGTTCCGCGTAAGCGTGAATACGAACCCCATTGATGGTTAGACTTTCACTATCGGATGAAATTTCACCCTGAAATTTACCGTGAATAGAATCATATTTTAACAAATGTGCGAGTGTTGCATTATCTGTCAAATCGTTGATCGCAACAATTTCCACATTTTCTTTTTCGAGGAGTCTCCGGAAAGACAAGCGACCAATGCGCCCGAATCCGTTAATGGCAACTTTGATTTTACCCATTGTGTGTTTAAAAATATAGTTAGCAAGAACACTGCAAAGATACTATTACAATTTAAAAGGTAAAGACAACTTTCATTGTAAAATGGTAGCCGCTGGATTACAAGCCGAAAAAGCGCTCGACTAATAGGGATATAATATTTAGTAATACAGGACTATTTAGCTAAAGCAGATGACATGAATTAGTATTTATTTTAGCAAAATACTAAATTATGGCTTGAAAATTACTAAATTAAATAGTATATCATTTGCGTTTTACTAACCTTTTACCTCTCGCTTATCTTAACACATGAATATCTAACTGACCCGAAGCAATCCGATTTTATTCCGCCGCTAGCAAGTAAATAGCGGGATCTATTCATCATAAAAACTATCGGTTTTTCTATTATCCACCGTATAAAATGATTATTTTTATATTCTGTTCTTGAATCTGCCTTCGCTTTTAACCACGAACTGAAAGGGAGATTTTAACCCAAAATTAGGCTTTGATATCCTCGGTCGTCCCGTCAGCTCTGCTAAAATACAGCTCTGATCTTCTCAGAATTGATGCCGTATCTCGCCTTCAAATTACTCTATACGACGCGCAATCTGACCTTTTTTTTTCTTCTGCATTACCTGTGCCTTTTCAGCAATCTTCGGGCTTTTCACGTAGGCTGTTGATTGAAATTTCAGGAGGACTCCGCATCATTTCCCTAGCTCGTCAGCGCTTCTTTACCATACCTTCAGGCGGTATGATCACTGAAATTCGTAAGGCCTTAAATAGCCTGAAACTCCCAAAAACCGGGTTTATTTTTTATAATGGATTTGTATTATATTTATTTAGCAACATACGGTTTTTCAACGGACTCCTGGTTGCTAGTCTACCCGAAAGTATTTATATATTAAAAGACAGACAGCTCATAAAATGGCAGTTAAAAATTTGATAATAAATAGTACTATATATATAAAAATAATTTCAGATCAATACTTATAATACCAGTAATAATCAGATAGTTATAACGATTGAAATAAACTTTTCCTATAAACAAATTTTTGAACTATGGAGTACAAAAAAGTAATTGAAGAGTGCTGGACAGATCGCTCATTATTGGCAGATTCGACAACGATTCAAGCCATTAAAGAAATTATTAGTGAACTCGACGGAGGCCGGTTACGCGTGGCCGAACCCGGTGCTGTAGGGGAGAAGTGGACTGTCAACGAATGGGTGAAAAAAGCAATCCTATTGTATTTTGTTTCCCAGACAATGCGGACCGAAGAAGTCGGAATTTTTGAATTTCACGATAAGATTCCGCTGAAGAAAGATTACCAGAAAAGGGGAGTGCGAGTGGTACCACCGGCCGTTGCCCGCTACGGTTCCTACATTGCAGCCGGGGCGATTTTAATGCCATCGTACGTCAATGTGGGTGCTTATGTCGATGAGCGAACGATGGTCGATACTTGGGCCACGGTGGGCAGCTGCGCTCAGATCGGCAAAGACGTTCACCTGAGTGGGGGAGTTGGCATCGGTGGAGTTCTGGAACCGCCCCAGGCATCACCGGTAATCGTCGAAGATGGTGCGTTTATCGGCTCCCGTTGCATCGTGGTTGAAGGGGCGCACATCGGCAAACGTGCGGTTCTGGGTGCGGGTGTAACGATCACCGGCAGCTCTAAAATCATCGACGTAACCGGCTCGGAACCGGTCGAACACCGTGGTTTTGTTCCTGCTAATTCAGTGGTAATTCCGGGTAGCATTGCTAAAGAATTTGCAGCGGGTGTTTATCAGGTTCCGTGTGCGCTGATCATTGGCCAGCGAAAAGAATCCACGGATTTGAAAACCTCACTAAACGAAGCATTGCGCACCAATAACGTAACCGTGTAGATTGTAAAAATCACCAATACCCATTCTTCCGTATATACTGAGCCATTTTACATTTGTAATCTGGCTCTTTTTATTTCTGACCTATTTACAATTGTCATTAATTTACATTGTTAAAAATAATTTACATTTATAATTAATTGCCTTTTGTAATATTGATTACATTTGTAAAAAACATTTAGGGTATGAATGTAAATGACAAAATTAAACAGGTCTTAATTGATAAGAATCTGACACCGTCGTACTTCGCGGATGAGATTGGCGTTCAGCGATCCAGTATATCGCACATTCTTTCGGGCCGGAATCGCCCGAGCTTCGACATCATTCAAAAGATAATCCGCCGGTTTCCGGAACTGGGTTATGATTGGATATTGGAAGAAGATCAACCGTTGTCGACAAATGTAAATCAGCGGCCCACTGATTCACAGCCCAGTTTTCGAAAACCGGTGGCTCAGCCGGAGACTTACGACGAAAAACCGCCTTATCTACCTCCGGTACAATCGGCTGTAGCAAAAAATAAAGAAGAAAAGATCATAGAACGTATTCTCGTGTTCTACACGGATGGTACTTTTCGGGAATATTCACCCTCTTGAAATCGCTAATTCGTTAAGAATCAAGCCTGATAGGCAAGCTTCGAACCCGTTTTCCAGTTGCCGCAAAAACCGCATTGGCCAGCGCCGGCGCAATTGGTGGAACGCCCGGTTCACCGGCGCCACCCATGCTTTCCGAACTTTTCACAATGTGGACTTCGATTGTTGGCATTTCATTCATGCGCAGCAACGGGTAGTCGTGGAAATTGCTTTGTTTGACCTGACCTTTCCCAAGCGTGATCTCGCCATACAACGCAGCCGTCAATCCGTAAACAATGCAACTTTCCATCTGGGCCCGCACGCCATCGGGATTCACCGCCAGTCCGCAGTCAATGACACACACGACACGATGGATCCTAATTTTTTGGCGCTCGATGGAAATCTCAACGACCTGAGCAACGTAGCTTCCCATTGCCGCATGTACCGCAATTCCCCGAAATTTTCCGACCGGCAACGGTTTGTCCCAGTCAGATATTTCAACGGCCCGGTTTAGCGCTCCCAGATGGCGGGGGTGGTTTTTCAGCAGCACCCGCCGGTAGTTGACGGGATCGGTCGAAGCCAGTGACGCCAGTTCGTCGATCAGCGTTTCCATCACAAAAGCGGTATGCGTATTTCCCACCGATCGCCAGGGCAATACCGGAACGCTTTCGACCGTGGTATGCAATTCGACGGAATGATTCGGAACCGCATTCAAATAGGGAGAACCATGAACACCGCCCACCGTGCTGTAATCAATTCCTTTCTGAACGATCATCTCCGCCAGGGGCGTATTCGTAAAAAGGGATTGGCCCACAATCCGATGTTGCCAGGCCGTCGGAAATCCATTCGAATCAACCCCAATCTGCACCTGATGCACATAAAACGGCCGGTAAAAACCGCCTTTTATATCATCCTCCCGGGTCCAGACCAATTTTATGGGTCGGCCACTGTTTTTAGCAATGTGCACGGCTTCCATCACCCAGTCGGAACTGAATGAACCGCGTCGGCCAAAACTTCCGCCTATATACGGAGTATGAAATGTCACCTGCTCGGGTTGAATGCCCAGAAAAGCCGCAACTTCGGACTGATGCAACAAGGGCGATTGCGTTCCCGTCCAGATTTCACAATGATTGTTTTCCATTTTAACCGTACAATTCAAGGGCTCTAATGGCGCGTGAGCTAGATACGGAAAGGTAAAATCCACATCGATCGAATGGGCTGCTTTCTCAAAACCCGCAGCCAAATCGCCTTTCTGTTGACTGACAATACCTGTGGTTTTTGCCAGATTCCGGTATTTTTCCAGCTGTTCCCGGCTGTTCAAGTGGTCATTTCCTCCGAAATCCCATTCAATTTTTAACAGATCCCGACCCCGTTTGGCTGCCCAAAAATTGTCGCCCAACACTGCAACACCCGACGGAATACGGACCACCGCCCGAACGCCCGGAACGGCTTTGGTTCTTGTCGCATCAACGGCTTTAACGTTTCCACCAAAAACCGGTGCGTGCGCAACGAGTGCCGTTAACAACCCGGGAAATTGAATATCCAATCCGTATTGCGCTTTACCGTTTATTTTCTCGTAACAATCCAGCCGCTTTTGCGATTTACCAATCAACTTCCATTCTGGTGGCTCGCGGAGCTGAACGTTCGGGACCGGGAGCTTTGCCGCTTCGGCCGCCAATTCGCCGTAACTCATTCGCTGACTACCCGTAATCACAAACCCATTTTCTGTTCGGCAAGCATCGGGTGACACTCCCAGGCGATGTGCTGCGGCATTCACCAACAAGGTTCGTGCCGTCGCACCCGCTTGTCGACAACGGTCGAACTCCGTCCGCGTCGTATCCGATCCTCCAGTCGACTGAATCAGAATATCCTGCTGAAAATCCTTTCCCTTCCCGGATTGACTCGATTCTACTTTTATTTTCTTCCAGTCGCAATCAAGTTCCTCGGCAATTAACATCGGAATCGTCGTCCAGATGCCCTGGCCCATTTCCACTTTGGAAAGAATAATATGGATTGTATCATCACTATCAATGCGCAGGAAGGCATTTAACTGCGTTCCCGCTGGGGTGTAGGGCTCGGGCCAACGGGCTGAATCAAGTCTTGACGGAATGGTAAACGAAATGAAAAGTCCGCTACCGGCTAATGCTCCGGATTTTAAAAAATCTCGACGGGTTACGCTGGCGGTTTTTCTCATTACACAGTTTCTTTTTTCAATCCATTCGAGGTTCACTCATCGAAAGAAGCAAATGGCCGATTGGAACGAAAAAAAGATTGACCACCGGTACCAACGAATGGGTCAACAGCGGTTTTTGATTGATAACCCCACAAACCGGAATTGGATAATCCTCTTCCAGCTGTTACCTTTGCGTCAAGAGGTGCCGCCTGATGTTTTCAGCGATGGCTTAATAGGGAAGTCGGTGCAAAACCGACGCTGTCCCCGCAACTGTAAACCCCTTGAAGCTGATTTCTTCTACTTGCCACTGTCCGTTTGTGTTGGATGGGAAGGCCGAAATCAGGAGGTAAGCCAGGAGACCTGCCTTGATACATGCTAATTTTGCGCCGTTTCTTTCGGGTGTAAAGGAAATGGCATTGGAATTCCCGTAGAGACGCGATTAATCGCGTCTCTACGGGAATCAGGCAATCGATTTTAAATTGTTGACACACTATGCGGTTTAGAGACGGGGTTTTCCTGTCCTTGCTGGTCGGTTCGTTTTCTGTTGCAAACGGACAAACCAGCGGTACAGACCAAACGTTGCCCACGGTAACGATTCGCGGATCCACGCCCGAACGGTTTTCGGCGGGTCAAAAAACGCAGCGGATCGACTCGGTAACGCTGGAACAATTCCGTTTTCAAAATCTGACGGATGTTTTGACCTATACCACACCCATTGCGTTCAAAATATACGGCACCGGCCAACTGGCAACGGCCTCCTTCCGCGGAACCTCGTCCAATCACACGGCCGTTCTCTGGAACGGAATCAATATCAACCAGCCCACGCTCGGGCAGACCGATTTTTCAACGCTTCCCGTTGCCGGTTTCGATCAGTTGGCGGTTCAATACGGCTCATCGGCCAGTTGCGTAGGTTCCGATGCAGTCGGTGGCAGTATCCTGTTGATGAGTAATCCAAAATGGAAACAGCCCGGTTTTCTGATTTCGGCGGGACAAAAAGTCGCCAGCTTCCGAAATTATACGACTCAGGTGGGTGCCAAGTTTGTCAGTCCGGCCGGAAAAAACAGTCAGATCGCCGGGAAAACCTTCTTTTATACGACCGATGCCCACAATGATTATCCCTATCGCGAACGCGGGAACTACTTTGTCGAGCAGTCGATCACGAAACAGAAGGGCTTTATCCAGGACCTGTATATTCGCAATCGGAAAAATCAGCAATTGTCGGTCAATATCTGGCTCACCGACAATGACCTGACGGTAACCCCCTTCGACACGACTGTCCGGGAGCGAACCCGCTCGCAATCCTACCGGTTTTTAACAACCTATGAGACGAACAAACTCACGCTACGGCTCGGCTGGATTCGGGACATCATTGATTATGCGCGCGGAAACTTTACCAATCCCAGTCATTCCGAAACCGATCGACTAATCAGTCGAATAGAACGGGAATTTACGATACCGGTAAAAACCGGACGGATTTCGCTACGGGTAGGGGGAGAATGGTCGCACTACCGAACCCGGGTGGATGGGTATGGCGACCAGCCGATTCAGGAAAATCGCGCCGATCTGTTTGCCCTGGCGCGACTGGAACTGAGTCGCTGGTTGTTTTCTGCCAACCTCCGGCAGGCCTTTGTCACGCGCTACGATCCACCGATTACGCCATCCGTCGGAGCCGAATACCTGATTATAAAAACCGCTCAAAGTAGCCTGACTGCGAAAGGATCCATCGCCCGAAGTTACCGCGTTCCGACCCTGAACGAACGGTATTGGAAAGTATTGGGCAATCCGGACATTCGGCCGGAAAATGGATTCAATCTGGAAGCCGGTATCGCGGAACAATGGCGGCCGAACGAGCGGTTTTCGCTTTCAACCGAAACAACAGTTTTCCGAAACCGCATCGACGATTGGTCGTACTGGAATCCGGACTATGGGTATCGCGTTGAAAACCTTCAACTGGTGGTCTCCCGTGGCCTGGAGTGGAATGGTTCGCTGAATTACATGACACCCCGCTGGCAATCGGGCCTGACGCTTGGGTACGCCCTGAACCGCTCGAGCCAGGAACGGGTTTACAACGTCTACGCGCAGGATATCATTGGGAAACAACTTGTCTATGTTCCCAAACACACCGGACGGTTTTCGGCCTATGTTGCCCACGGTAAAAACCGCCTGACTATCCAGAATCAGGTTAATTCCCGGCAATACATCACCTTCGACAACATTCAGTTTTTGCGCGGTTACCTGCTTACAAACGTCTTGCTGGAAACGGAGGTAAAACTCGGACCGGTCGAGACGCGCATTCAGGGACAAATCAATAATCTGTTTGATACCGTCTACCTCAACGTCAAGCGCAACGCGATGCCGGGGCGCCATTTTTCCATTCAATTAATCTGTAATCTGAATACCACAAAACAATGAAGAAAACAAAAACCGCATCATCGGTCCAATTGAAACTAGCGCTGGGTCTGCTGGTAATTCTGAACGGGTCCTGTACCAACAATTCCGATGATCCAGCTGCTGTGCCGTACGGTTCCGGTGTGCTGGTTGTCAATTCCGGTAATTTCACTGACAACAACGGTACGATCACGTATTTGCCGCCTTCAGGTGCAACCGCTTCCTACGATATTTTTAACCAGGTGAACCAGCGATCGTTAACCGGCGGAGTACAAGGCTATACCGAAGCGGATGGCAAGGGGCTGATTTTGGTGGATAACACGACGGCGCGTCAGGATAAAGTTGAAATTGTGGATGCGAATACCTTTAAATCGCTGGCAACGCTGAAATCGCCGGAAATTGAAAACCCGCGTTCGGCGGTTCGGGTGAGTGCCAACAAGGTATACGTCAGTTGCTGGGATGTTTCCGGCGATTATTCCAACGGCACATTTTACAAAGATCCAGGTTATATAGCCGTGGTGGATTTAACGACCAATACGGTAACGAAGAAAATTCCGGCGGTGAAAGGAGTGGAGACCCTCATCCTGGCGGGCAGCGAGGTATTTGCCGGTTCAACGGGCGGTGTCACCCAATTGTCGGTGATCGACATAACCACCGATCAACTCAAATCCGGTATTGAAATTGGGGCCAATCCCAATCCGGTGGCTGTCGATGCGAACGGCAAGTTGTGGGTCTATTCGGCGGGGGAACTGGTCCGTGTCAATACCCAAAACAAGGTTGTCGAAAACCGCCTGAAAATTGGAACGGACAAATCGAAATCGCCATCGAAATTCCGGCTGAGTGCCGACAAGCAGTATTTTTATTTCGTCGGTAGTTATTACGATGCGAATTACAAGGAATTTGGCGATTTGTACCGGTTTTCTGTAAACGATACGAGTGTGCCGACCACGACACCTTTTATTAAGCGATTATTCAGCGGTTTGGACATTGATACCAAAACCGGCATTATTTACGGTGGGGTGACCCCGTCATACAAACAGGCCGGTTACGTGTTGCGCTACCAATCCAGCGGAACCTTGATCGATTCAGTCAAAGCTGAGATTGCACCTTCCGCATTTTATTTTAAATAAAACACTGTAGAGACGCGATTAATCGCGTCTCTACACCGAATTTACCTGTATGAAGAAAGCCATTCTTAGTTGGAGCGGGGGCAAGGATTCGGCCCTCGCTCTCTTTTTTTGCCGTCAGTCTGCCCAATACGAAATCGTCGGACTCCTCACCAATGTCAATAAAGAGTTTGGCCGGGTGAGTATGCACGGTGTTCGCACGGAACTGATCGAAATGCAGGCCGAAGCCCTTGGATTGCCGTTGTACACGCTGGAATTTCCGGGCGATGTCTCGATAGAAATTTATCATTCACTGGTAGCTCAGCGATTGACGGAATTCAAAAATCAGGGAATCACGCACGTGATTTACGGCGACATTTTTCTGGAAGACTTGCGTCACTATCGCGAACAACAGCTGAACGCGATTGGCTTGCAGGCGGTTTTTCCGTTGTGGAATCAAAATACGGTGGTATTGCTGGCGAAATTTGTTCAATCGGGGTTTAAAGCTGTGCTGGTTTGTGTCAACGAAAATTACTTACCAAAAACCTGGGTGGGTCGCGAACTCGATGACACGATTTTAAATGATCTGCCCGCGAGCGTCGATCCGTGTGGCGAAAATGGCGAGTATCATTCGTTTGTTTACGACGGTCCTTTATTTACAAAACCGGTGGCATTTCAGCTGGGTGAAACCGTTCGGCGCTCGTATCCGAAAACCGGCCAATGGGATACGGATTTTATCTTTCAGGATTTAATCTCTGCTAAACGCTAAAATTCCTTTGCTTGACTCTGCGAAACAACACTAACTGTTCCACGTGAATCCATAAATCGTTCATTAACACTATATTACATAATTACCTATCTATCAGAATATTACAAGGTTATTTAAAGCTTTACTATAGCCATATTTAATTGTTGTATAATTTATATTATGTTAACTAGCTTTATTATATCCTCCCTTGCATTACTAAGAAATCCAACTTCAAAATTGCGGTTTCAGATTTTTTGGTATCCAAGAGTGTCTCCCTGTAAGGTCCGTTTTGCTAAATCAGGTTTTTCCAAATAATTAGTAAGGTTTCGTCAGACCAATGCAATTCCTTTCGTTCAGCTACGTCGCTTTTTTGGTGTAAGTACTCCTTCAGCGAGCTAGAAAAATGTTTTCAGTTGAAGCTTATTTTACACGATTGCCGACTAAGTTTATTACTTCTTAACTAATCCATTACATTTTGACCTGTCAATTAGTTATATAATAGTTCCTGATCTGGGCCATCCAAATTATTGATTTTTATCAATATAATTTCTCTTTTAGATCAGAAAGACCCCTCCCCTTTTTACATAATTTTGTCCGATAAGTACGCATCCTTTTCAGATTGAACCTTCCAGGAACTTGTTTTTAATTGTCTGGTAGTCAATGGTTAATGGCCTATAATATATCTCTATTCATCTTAATTGTTTTATTCAGTATGTCATCCCAGATTCTTATTATTGAAGACGAAGAACAAGTACGTGAAAATGTGGCCGAATGGTTACGCCTGAATGGATTTTCGGTTGAAACAGCACCCGATGGCAAACAGGGAATTACCCAGGCTATTCTGGCGCGACCGGATTTAATTCTCTGTGACATCATGATGCCCAATATGGATGGACTTCAGGTTCTGGAAACCATTCGTACCAATCGATCTCTGGCCAATACGCCCTTTATGTTTCTGACGGCCAAGAGCGACTTGAAGGATCTGCGGTTTGGCATGGCTATGGGGGCAGATGACTACCTGACCAAACCGTTTACTGGCGAAAGTCTGTTACAAGCCGTCGAAAGCCGCATTACGCGGGAAGAATTAAGAAAAGCAAGCTTACAGGCTCAACTAACGGAACAACATCTGAAGATTGCCCAAATTTCCGGAAACGAATATAATACTTCGCTGGATGGGGTTATTGGGATGTCAACTTTTCTGATAAACCATCTCGACGAATTTGAAAGTGAAGATATGGTTTCGATGCTGGAGATGATCCGGGTCTGCGGATTGCGGCTGAAACGATCCGTACAAAATCTAACACTCGTGGAGACTCTTCAGCTTTTGAATCCATCTCACCCAGACTACCGGTTTTATACGAATGGCTCGACATTCATTTCCGCGAACCTGATTAAAGAGCAATTCCGGTTAGTAGAAAACCGTCAAGACCTGAAAATAAGCTGCCGGGTCAATGTGAAGGAAACAAAACTGGGCATTTCTGAGGAGAATCTGATCACTATTTTGCAGGAACTGCTTGACAATGCGGCCAAGTATTCGGACCCTTCAGGGATCACCATTGACGGCTATCCGGAGGGAGAAGGCTACCGGTTGATTATTTCCAATAAAGGACCGATGTTCCGGCTGGTTGAAGATACTGTACTAAAGACGAGCCGCCAACTTGGATATGATCGCGCGGGTTGCGGTCTGGGTCTGATCATTGTAAAAAAGCTGGTTGAACTGAACCAGGGATCCATCTCTATCGCAGGGTATCCGGATGGTTCCACCAAAGCAATGGTTTGGCTACCCTCCAGGTAGTAACGGAATTAATCAGCTTCAATGGCATCCAATAGCCATTTTATCCTACGTTCATGCGGCAATCCGATAATAAAGGCCACATCCAGCAGTTGGAAAGTATTCTGGACAGTGTTCCGGTTGCGGTTCTGTATTGTGAACCCTTTTTAGACCACGAGAAGGTTACGGATTTTCGATACATCTGGGGCAATAACATGGCCCATGAGTTGTTGACGTTAAATCCGGCCCAAGTTCAGGAAATGACCATGTTACGGCTTTATCCCGCTTTAGTAACGAATGGCATTTTCGACCGGTATGTTCAGGTCTACCAAACCGGCGAATCCCAGCGCTTTGAGCGGGAATACCCGATTGGGACACAGCTTCGCTGGGTCGAAGTTTCGGTCAGTAAAAAATACGATGGGCTGTTGATTACGGCCTTGGACATCACCGACTCGAAGCACCGCCAGCACATTCTGGAACAGAAAGGCATGCTCCGGCGAATCAACCAACGATTGGAAGGACTTCGGGCGATCGACCAAGCCCTGTTAAGCCCTCGATCAACGGATCAATCTCCCCTCTTGATGGCCATGCGACATATCAACGCCATGGTGCCCTGCGAACGCCTGACGGTTTTCTGGATTGACGAATCCAAGGGGATTGCAACCGCCGAATGTCGATTGGCGGAAGGGGTCTTGGAAGCGAATCCCGGCGTCAGTTTTTCGACCCACTACCTGCTGGACCTGGCCCAACCCATGGGCCAGGCAACGTATTTTCCGGTCATGCGACCCGACACGGCCGGAATTCCTCCCGAACTGGGCCTGTATGGCAGGGGCTTCCGGTCACTGGTCGTCCTGCCACTCTTCCTCAGGCAAAAGTGCATCGGTGCGTTTACCCTCCTATCCGTAGTTCCTAATTTCTTTGCAAACGAACACTTGGAGATTGCGCAGGAAGTAGCCAGTCAGCTAGCCATTGTTTTGTCCCAGCAGCACCTGGATGAGCAGATTAACCACTACACTGAACAATTGGAACTGCGAGTGGCCGAACGCACCCGGGAAATCACTCAGTTGTCGGCAATGCAACAGGCGATCCTGGAACACGCCGGTCAGGCTATTCTGTCGACGGATATTCATGGGGTCATCCAGACGGCGAACCAGGCCTGCGAAAAATTATTGGGCTACACAGCCGAAGAACTGATTGGCCGCGTTTCTCACATTGAATTTACCTCAGCAGACGATCCGATTCCGCTCATTTCCTACCGGCAAACCGAGTCGTCCGGCCCCGCATCGGATTTTTTTCAGCTTGCTTTGGCTTCACAGGGCTATTTCTACAGTGAATGCCTGGCGATCGACAAAACCGGCAACGCCATTCCCATCCTTCTGGCAACCAGTATATTACAAGACAACGAGCATAATCTGATCGGGTATGTAGGGATCGCAACGGACATTTCCGCATTAAAAGCGGCCCGGACCAATCTGGCCGAAAAGGACCAAGAGCTGAAGACGTTTTTTGAAGGGGCACTGGATATGCACTGCATCATCCGTTCCGATGGCTCAATTCAAAAAGTCAATCAGGCCTGGGAAATGACACTGGGTTATTCGGCGGAAGAACTGGTTTCGGTTTCATTGATTGATTTAGTGCATCCTGCCGAGCAGGCATCCGTCGCCCGCAATCTCCGCGATATTATCCCCCACCATCCGATTCGCTGCCAAATCAATCAGTTCCGAAAAAAAGACGGTACTTACCGGGTGGTGGAATGGAACGCTGTCGGAGTCAATAAAATCATTTATGCCTCCGCCCGTGACATCACCGAACGGCAGGAAGCGATGACGCAGCTTCAGAAACTGAATCAGCGGCTGCAACTGGCTACCCAGGCTGTTGGGCAAGGAATCTGGGAGGATGATCTGGCTAACAATCGCCTGTTTTGGGATCAACGCCTTTGGGCGATTCACGGGTTTGAGCATGAGCAGCCCGACTGGAGCCTGACGAAATACATGGAAATCATTCACCCGGATGACCTGCCTTCTTTCCTAAATAACTCCCACCTGCGGGTGGAAGGCAATGTGATTTCGAACGTGGCCCGGATCTTCCGGCCGGATGGCGTCATCCGTTACGTGGAAAGCAAAGGATTGCTGATTCGGGATGCCCGGGGGAATCCGGTTCAGGGTCTGGGCGTAGCCTGGGATGTTACCGAACGAATTGAAGCCGAGATCGCGTTGCGGGAAAGCGAACAGCGATTCCGCCAGATCGCGGAAAACGTCGACGAAGTGTTCTGGATTTATTCGGCGGATCCCTACCAGCTTTTGTATGTCAATCCGGCTTATGAACGCATCTGGGGCTGCTCAAGTCAGGCATTGTATGAGAATCCGGCCAGCTTCCTCGATGCGGTTCTGGCAGAAGACCGCCCGCTGGCGGTAGCCTTTCTGCAGCGGATGCAATCCGGTCAGGAAGTGGAAGTGCAGTACCGAATAACCGGTTCCCAGCCCGGCCACCGCTGGGTATCGGTCCGGAGTTTTATTAAATGGGATGACAACGGAAAACCCTTGCGGTACATCGGAATTGCCAACGATATTACCAGTCAAAAAGAGAAAGAAATCGTTTTACAACAGACTTTGGATCGGGAACTGGAGCTGAATAAACTGAAATCCCAGTTTGTTTCGACCGCTTCCCACGAATTTCGAACACCGCTGATGACCATCCAATCCAGCGTCGACTTGATCCGCTGGTACATAAACCATCCCGCAGCAACCACTCATTCGTCCATTCTGTCCCATCTGAATATTATTCAGAAAGAAATTCAAAATTTTGGCGATCTGTTGTCCGACATGCTGACAATTGGCAAGATCGATGCCGGAAAAACGGTTTTCCAACCCTACTGGATGGATATGCTGGAAGTATGCCGTCAGGTAATTGCCACCCACTTCAGCCAGCAGGGCCGAACGATCCAGATACGGGTTTTCGGAACACCCGGCAAGGTATTTGCCGATGCTAAATTAATCGGCCATGTCCTCGTCAACCTCCTTTCGAACGCCGTTAAATTCTCGATCGATGGCGTAAAACTTTTTCTGACTTTCCAGAAAAGCCAGGTCACGATTCAAGTCATTGACGATGGAATCGGAATACCGGAGGCCGATCTTCCGTCTTTGTTTCAGGCATTTTTCCGGGCTCGAAACACAACCGGCATCCATGGCACGGGTCTGGGACTCGTCATTGCCCGTCAGTTTGTAGAATTGCATAGAGGAAGTCTGACGATCGAAAGTCAGGAAGGCCAGGGCACTACCGCACGGGTTATCCTACCGAATGAGCTTTCCACTTGAAAAATACCGCCTTTCGGGTATAGCCGGTCAATTCAAATTCCTTGTTTTTTGCCAGCCCAAAGGTTAATTTTTATCCATTCACCAGTCAAAATTTGCCTGATAAATAATCATTTATAACGCAATAATACCGATTCAGTTTTCCTTAGCTGCTTCAGCGTTTAACGTTCGATGGTGAACATTTAAGAAATATCTCTATTTTCCAAACTACTTGCCTGGCATGTCGACTCAGATTTTAGTTATTGAAGATGAAGCACAAATTCGTGAAAATATTGCCGAATGGCTGTGCCTGAATGGCTTTACCGTTGAAACAGCTTCTGACGGAAAGCAGGGAATAACACAGGCCGTCCTGGCCCGGCCGGACCTGATTGTCTGCGATATCATGATGCCAAACATGGACGGTTATCAGGTTTTGCAAACCCTTCGCGCCAATCGCTCGCTGGCCAGTATACCTTTCCTGTTCCTGACAGCCAAAACCGATATGAAAGATTTGCGCCAGGGCATGGCTTTGGGTGCGGATGACTACCTAACCAAGCCATTTACGGGTGAAAGTCTGTTGCAGGCCATCAACAGCCGATTGGAACGTGAAGCCCAGCGGAAAGAAAACCTTCAGGCTCAATTGGCCGAACAACACCTTCAGATTTCCATAATGGCCACTCATGAATACAATACGCCCCTCAATGGTATAATCGGCTTTTCAACACTTTTGGTTAACAACCTGAGCGAGTTCGACGGGAAAGAAACCGAATCGATGCTGGAGTCGATTCGGATTTGTGGTTTACGGCTAAAGCGATCGCTGGATAACGTTCATCACATGGATACCCTCTACCATTTGCATCCTTCCCATACGGCATACCTTTTTTTTACCAGTGGCCAGACAACCATTGATCCAGAAATTGTAAAAAAACAGTTTGAATGGGTGCAAAAGCGTCAGGAACTGAAAATCGATTCGAAGATCGAGGTAGCAACGGCATCCCTGTTGATTTCACAGGAAAACCTGTCCACGATTCTGGACGAGTTACTTGACAATGCCGTCAAGTTTTCGGCCAACCTGGGACTGACCGTGTGCGGGTACTGCGCACCGCACGGCTATCAGCTTATCATTTCAAATCAGGGTCAGGAATTTAAACCCGAAAATATTGCACAGATTGCACCTTACACCCAGTTCAATCGAAAAAACTATGAACAACAGGGGTTTGGTCTTGGGCTATCTATCGTAAAAAAACTGGTTGAATTAAATAAGGGTTCTATATCGATTGGAAGTTATGCCGATAACTGGACCCGGGTGAAAGTCTGTTTGCCCCTCGCGGGGGATTTTAGCTGAAGCAGAACCCGCATATCCTGATTCAACCGATTAAATAAATCAGATTTCAGTGGTTTTATAGTGAAAATCTGCCCATAAAAATCTTCAACACTACAGCTTCCTTCACCATCTGTTTTATTCAATTTAATCAACTGGTTTGCAAGCGTTTAGACAGGAGCGTTAGCAATTCTTCGTCGGTCATTCCGACCTGCCGCCACAGTTCAACACCCTGCCTGACGAGCACGAAAGAAGGAGTTTGAGTTATTTCAAAACTTCGGAAAACGTCTGGTTGAGTGGCTTCATCAATCTTCAGAACCCGCGCCTGATTGCCCAAATGCTGTTGCAATGAATTTGCCAGTGAGCGCACAGACGCCCGTTGTGAGCGGGCAGTTCGTTCCGGCGGCATAAAGATCAGCAAGACCGCTTTAGCAATCGGAGCTGGATGTGGGCGTGAATCGCTGTATTTCATAATCAAGCCGTTTAATCCATAATCGATTTTTTTCCAAAATAGACGTAAAAATCTGGATTTAGCCGGTGCAATAAACTGACTTTTATCAATTATAATTATGATATATTTCAATTTGTAAATAGATTATAAGTATTTTTGGTAAAAGACTGATTTTACCAGGAGTCAACGCGAGATAAACTAACGACCTACGGGTATGTTAAAAAGCTTATTTGCTGAATCATTAGTTGATTTGCTTTTCGAGAAAAGTGACGATTTCATTGCCATTTTCGATCTGAGTGAATCAAAATATATTCGGGTAAATCAGGCTGGTGTTCGTATGCTGGGATTTGCTTCAGAACAGGCCTTGCTGGATGATCCAATCCGGTCCCGATCCCTTCGAAATAATGAGCTGGACAAAGAATACCGGAGCTCTCTGATTGACCAACTCGTTGAGGAAGGCAGTTATGAAGAGACCATTCAAATTAAACGTCAGGACGGCAGCCTGTTTTGGGGACGGTTAAAGACCACCACCTTTACAAACCGGAACCGCCCCTTTTCGCTCATCCGGGTGATTGATCAGGAGCGGTTGCACCAGGCGGAGCACGAACTCGAGCACAGCATTCAACGGAATAAGGCCATTTTCTCCAATGCCACTATCGGTATTATCGTTTGCGACCAACAAGGCCGGATCGTCTCGGCCAACCAAATGGCCGAGACGATTTTTGGTTACACGACCACTGAGTGGTCCGCTCTCACCATCGAGCAGTTGGTTCCGCGCCAGATCGGGCAATATCACGAAAAGCTACGGCATTCCTTCAATCTCGATCCCCAAGTGAGGGCAATGGGTCACAACCGCGACCTCAATGCCCGTCGAAAAGATGGTTCCGTTTTTCCGGTGGAAGTTAGTCTGAGTTATTTCCGGTTGGATGAAGAATTGTATGCCGTCGCTTACATCATTGATATCACGATTAAAAAAGAAACGGAACGGCAACTGCTCACCCATCAGAATCATATCGAGCAGCTAAACGCCGATTTGGAACAAAAAGTGACCGATCGTACGCAGGCACTTTTGAGTACGCTGGAGCAGCTGGAGAATTCGAAAGATGAATTGGCCAAGGCGCTGGCCATCGAGCGGGAACTGGGAGATTTAAAATCCCGCTTCGTCTCGATGGCTTCCCACGAGTTTCGCACACCTTTAACGGTTGTTATGAGTTCGGCCACTTTAATTGAGCGCTATACGACAAGTGAACAAAATGCACATCGACAGAAACACCTGGATCGTATAAAGGTATCCGTCAACCATCTGAATGATATACTTGAAGAATTTTTATCGTTGGGCAAGCTCGAAGAAGGAAAGGTAACCGCCCATGCCGTCGAGGTCGATTTCAGGCAGTTAATGAACGAAATTGTGGCCGATCTGCAGGCCACATTGAAACCGGGTCAGGTAATCGAAAGCAGCCTGTCATGTCCGGATCTGATCAGGATCGATTCGTCGCTGTTGCGTAAAATCCTGGTCAATTTGCTTTCAAACGCAGTGAAGTATTCCGGACCCGGTTCAACGGTTTTTGTAAGGGTCCATTGTGAGGAAAACGAAAGGCAACTGCGGTTATCGATTAAGGATCAGGGCATGGGGATTTCCAAAGAAGATCAGGAACATCTGTTCGAGCGGTTTTTCCGCGCAGCCAATGTGACCGATATATCCGGTACGGGTCTGGGCCTGCACATCGTAGGCCGATACGTCGAATTGATGGGCGGTGAATTGACGTTACAAAGCGAATTGAATCAGGGTACCACCGTTACCTTAACCCTCCCCTATGAAAACCATTCTCCTAATTGAAGACAATGAAGGGATTCGGGAGAATACCGCCGAAATTCTGGAGTTAACCGGTTACCGGGTCTTTACCGCCGAAAATGGTAAAATAGGTGTTGAAAAAGCCCTTGCCCACAAACCGGACCTGGTTATTTGTGATATTATGATGCCAGTCCTGGATGGCTACGGCGTACTCCTCATTTTCAATAAAAACCCCGAACTGGCCGGTATTCCGTTTATTTTTCTGACGGCGAAAACCGAACGAAGTGAATTTCGAAAAGGCATGGAACTGGGGGCCGACGACTACCTGACCAAACCGTTTGAAGAGTCGGAACTGCTCAGTGCAATTGAAGGACGGCTCAACCGGTTTGTGAACCTAATGCCCGTCGATCCCCTCCAGCAGGACGGTTTTAATCAGTTCCTGAACGAGGCCGGGAAAATTGATAATTTACATAGTCTTTCGATTGACAGAAAGGTAAACACCGTACGTAAAAAACAGTTTGTCTATTCTGAAGGTGATGAACCCACGCGGCTGTTTTTCCTGAAATCCGGCAAGGTTAAAACCATTCGGATCAATACCGAAGGGAAAGAGTTTATCACCGGAATTTATAATTCGGGCGACTTTTTCGGTTATCTGGCCCTTCTCGAAGGAGTTGACTATACGGATTCTGCCGTTACACTGGAAGACTCCCAACTCGTTTATATTCCTAAAGGTGATTTTCAGGCGCTGGTATCGGTCAACCCGGAGATTAGCAGTCAATTCATTAAAATGCTGGCGAGTTATGTGGGTGAGCGGGAACAACAACTGCTGAGCATGGCTTACAATTCCATCCGGCGACGGGTAGCTGATACGTTGTTACGTCTTGCCGTGCAAGAGCCCGATGGGATTATTCAACTCTCGCGAGACAATCTGGCCGCTGTTATTGGCACTGCCACCGAAACAATGATTCGTTCGCTTACCGAGTTTCGGCAGGAAGGCTACATTGAAATTTTACCTTCGGGTGGTATTCGTGTAATTTTACCGGAAAAACTTCGAAAAAACACCTGGTAATCCAGGGAACACTGCTGTAAAGTCACCTCCTGTTAACCTGATTATTCCAGGCTTCCAGCCAATCCTCTTCTCAACCACTGGAGAACGAAAAAGCCCCGGTTGGCAGACCGGGGCTTCAATCGTAAAATTCAGAATCGTTTACTTGCTTTCGATACAGGGAACTTTCTTTTCTTCAAACTGCTTCAGAATGTTCTGCAGGTTCGTCAGGTTTTCGTTCAGGTCCGTATCGGTATCTTTTACCGATTTAGCTTTCTCGAAATACGGTAAAGCCTGTTTGAATTTACCACAAACCTGACCTTCGATTTCTTTGCCCTTTGCCTGGTATTCTTTCATATCCATGGCTTCGAGCTGTTTCCGGATCAGAATGGCTTCGTTAAAATAAGCCGCGCCCAGGTTGAAGTTTGCATCGAAATTGTTGGGATCAACAGCCAGCGCCTTGGTGTAGTATTCGCGGGCAGCCGCCCGATCATCGGCCACGCTTTTGGTCAGTTCGGCAATTTTACCGGCCTGATTTCCGGCAGCCTGTGCTTCTGCAGCCTGAGTCTGCACATCCTTCTCCAGGTTCGCAACCTTCGTTTTGGAATCATTGATCATTTGGGTAACCCGCGCAATCTGATTCTTCACATCGGCATTCTTCGGTTCTTTTTTGGCGCGGGCCGACAGACGGGTCAACTCAGTCTGCGACTCCTTCAGCACGACCTTCTCTTCTTCCAGCTGTTTGGCCGCACTCGGACCTTTCCGGGCACTTCCGCTGAGCTTTGCTAATTCATCCGCCATTTTGTCCTTCCGGTTGTCATACAGGCTGGCGATCGTCAACAAGTTATTCAGGTTGTTCGGTTCTTTACCCAAAGCGGTTTTCAAATCGGCAATCGCTTCGTCTACTTTTCCCGACGTAACCAGAATGCTCGTTTTCTGGGTGCTCAGGTCTTTGGTGTTTGGTAAAGTAGCGATTCCTTTATCGATTGTAGCCAGGGCTTTCTCGATTTCCTTATCCTGATAATACAAACTGACCAGCGTTGTATAAACCGATACGTCTTTCCCCCCATTGGCGATATACCGTTCAAACTGGGCTTTTGCATCGCTCGGTTTGTCGGTATTCTGGGTGAAGATCCCGGCATACAGAGCCGCCGTCGTATCCTTCGGATTGATTTCACCGGCCATGGACATCAGCCGGGCTGCGTCTTTGAAATTTTTCGCCTGGTATTTGTAGATACCCGAGTTCATGAAGGCCTGGAACATGGTCTGTCCTTTCATGGCTTCCTCGGCTTCTTTAGCCAGTTTACCCGGGCCACCGGATTTCTTATCCTTATCTAATTCAACGACTTTCTTGTAAGCGTCGTAAGCAACCGTTGCAGCATTCGAATCCAGTTTTATGGCCTGTGTCGCAATATTCTCATACGTTTTAGCGCGATCCATCCAGGTTTTGGGCTTGACATTGGCTTTCTCGTCGGTGATTGCCTTGTCGCTTTTTTCCTTCTCACTTTGGAAAGCTTTTTCCGTCAGAGCATCAATCTGTGCATACGATGCTCCTACTGATAATAATCCCGCCAGTAGAAAGAACGAGAGACGTTTCATATGACTAAAATTTGTGGTTAAAATTTATTTCTGAATTAATTTTGGAAAGTACTGAATAATTTATGGGATTATCAAGCCATTTGATCGGACGCTGATTCATCCGAACTGTCAACCGGCGCTTCCGGCAATGCCTCATTTCCCTCAATTTCAACATCTTCCTCACGGGCAATCCGGGTTACGGACGCAATTTCGTCCCCATCACGCAGGTTGATCAGCCTCACGCCCTGGGTGTTCCGGCCAATGACCCGAACCTCATCCACGTGCATCCGAATGGCCGTTCCCGATTTCGTTATGATCATCATATCGTCCGAATCGGTTACCTCCAGAATGCCAACCAGATTACCGACTTTGTCCGTTACCTTCAGGGTACCAACCCCTTTCGCACCCCGGTTGGTCACCCGGTATTCATCCAGCGGTGAACGCTTGCCGAACCCTTTTTCCGAAACGACCAGCAACTGGGCATCTTCGCGACCGATGCAAACCATGCCGACGGCTTTAACACCCGCATCCAGGTCGATTCCCCGAACACCGGCGGCTGTACGGCCCATCGGGCGAACCCGGATTTCGTTAAACCGCACCGCTTTGCCTTCGCTCGACGCGATGACAATGTCGTTCTGACCGTTGGTCATACAGACATTCAACAGTCGGTCTCCCTCCTCTTCGTTAATCGTAATGGCGATGATGCCATTCTGCCGTGGCCGCGAATACGCTTCCAGCAGGGTTTTCTTGATCGTTCCCTGCTCCGTACACATCACAATATAATTGTTGTTGATGTAGTCCGTGTTTTTCAGATCCTTTACATTGATCACCGCCCGTACCTTGTCGTCGGATTCGATGTTGATGAAATTGGCCAGCGGACGACCTTTCGAATCGCGCGCCCCTTCGGGCAATTCATACACCGGCAACCAGTACAACCGCCCTTTCTGGGTGAAAATGAGCAGGGTGTTGTGCATCGTTGCCATGAACAGATGCTCCGTAAAATCGTCTTCCTTGGTTTTGGCCGCCCGCGAGCCGACTCCTCCCCTGCTTTGGGTCCGGTATTCGGTCAACGGCGTCCGTTTGATATAGCCTTCGTGCGAAATGGTAATCAGCATTTCTTCGTCGGCAATCAATGACAAATCGCTGATATTACCATCGCCGAGCATGTTGATTTCCGTCCGGCGCGGATCACCGTAGCGGGCTTTCAGCTCCAGGAGTTCATCCCGGATAATTTGCAATTTCCGTTCTTCACTCGCCAGAATGTCGCGCAAATCGGCAATCAGACGGGCCAGTTCTTCGTATTCGGCGATAATCTTATCGCGTTCAAGTCCGGTCAACCGCTGCAAACGAAGTTCCAGAATGGCTTTGGCCTGAATTTCTGACAGCTGAAACCGTTCGATCAAACCATTTTTAGCCACTTCCGGATCGCGCGAACTCCGGATCAGTTCAATCACTGCATCCAGGTTATCCAACGCGATGAGCAACCCTTCCAAAATATGCGCCCGTTTTTCGGCTTCGCGCAGTTCATACTGAGTCCGGCGGGTAATCACCTCCTGGCGGTGTTCCACGTAGTACCGGATCATGTCCTTCAGGTTCAGCAAAACCGGTCGGCCTTTCACCAGCGCGACGTTGTTGATGTTGAAAGCGGACTGTAACTGCGTAAACTTATAGAGGTTATTCAATACGACATTCGGAACGGCGTCACGCTTCAAATCATACACAACGCGCAGACCGTCGCGGTCCGACTCATCCCGAAAGGCAGAAATTCCTTCAATCTTTTTATCGTTGATCAAATCCGCCGTCTTCTCCAGCATCATGGCTTTGTTAACCATGTAGGGAACGTCAGTCACGATGATCTGGGTTTTACCCTTATTTTCTTCGATGGTTGCGTGAGCCCGCAGCACCACCCGGCCCTGTCCGGTACGAAACGCATTGCGCACCCCTTCCATACCATATATAGTAGCTCCCGTCGGAAAATCCGGTGCGGTGATGTGCTCCATCAGTTCATCGATGGTAATCTCATGGTTATCGATGTAAGCGACAATCCCGTTTACCACCTCCGTCAGGTTGTGGGGTGCCATGTTCGTGGCCATCCCAACGGCAATTCCCGACGAACCGTTCAGCAACAGGTTCGGCAGTTTTGCCGGCATAACGGTCGGCTCTTCCAGCGAGTCATCAAAGTTCGACTGGAAATCGACCGTTTCTTTGTAAATATCGACCAGCAATTCTTCGGCAATTCGCTTCAGACGAGCTTCCGTATACCGCATGGCGGCCGGAAAGTCACCGTCGATCGACCCGAAATTCCCCTGGCCATCCACCAGCGGGTACCGCAGTGACCAGTCCTGGGCCATCCGCACCATCGTTCCGTAAACGGACGAGTCGCCGTGCGGGTGGTACTTCCCCAAAACCTCCCCGACGATCCGGGCTGATTTTTTAAATGGTTTGTTATAATTCACGCCCAATTCAGCCATCCCGAAAAGCACCCGGCGGTGAACCGGTTTCAAACCGTCACGGACATCGGGTAAAGCCCGGGAAATAATAACCGACATCGAATAATCGATGTAGGCCCCGCGCATTTCGTCTTCAATGTTAATTGGAATAATGTTACTGGAGTTGTTCTGTTCTTCTGTCTCTTCTGCCATAAGAAGTCAATTCTCTGTCCGACAATCCGGACGAATCGATGGTTAAAAAGTGGAACCGCCCGGTTGGTAGCTATCAGACGGGTTCAGGCTTGTTCAACGGTCGCCTAATCATACAAATATGCAAAAAAATCGCCACAAATAAAAGCATTTGCCGCGTGAAGTGCAATTTCGTTCCCCGGGAACCGCCATCCGGTTTTCCGGTTTTCCGGATCGTTCCTCCTGTCCCATCCAACCGCCCTTTTATTCGGGATCCGAAATGAAATGGTGCCGGTTACTTTCCGGAGCGTTATGGGTAGCGCCCGAAACACACACGCGCTTTACATCAAAAAATACGGCGGCAATTCCCATTTCACACATATCTTACCAAAAAGTGAGTTAATATAACAAAAGAAAGCGCGTTTGTGGATTCAAAAAGTTTGTCAGGGGATAAAATTGTATTTGATATATATTAGCTATATTTGAAAAGACAAGCTGAAGGAAGCTGTTTACAACCCGTTTCAATGGCCAGCAAATACCGCATTATCATTACAGACGACGACGACGACGATCGGCTATTGTTCAAATCTGTGTTGGATACAAAATGGTCAGATTGCGAGGTTGCGTTTGCGGGTGATGGGGTTGAATTGCTCGATCAGCTGACCGATACCCGCCGATTACCCGCCTTGATTTTTCTGGACCTGAATATGCCGCGAATGGACGGGTTTACGACGCTCGATGAACTGCGGGCCAATCCGGCCTACCGATCCATCCCGGTTATCATTTTTACCACCTCGTCTCTGCCGGAACACATCTCCCGTTGCTACGAACTGGGGGCAAATTCGTACCTCATAAAACCACCTGGCTATCAACAGCTTACTAATCTTATTGACCAAATCAGAACCTTCTGGTTTAATACCGCCCGCATCCCGGCCAATACCTAAAATTGTCTCCCTACAAACTTTTATCTTATTTTAAATACGGTAACATTTGTTGGTTCCCCGTGCGAAACCGGATAACCAGCGGATTTCTTTCATACGGTAAAAATCCTGACAACTTTCCGTTCATATACAAGAAACGATCATTTTTGGACTTAAAATTGAGGGGGTTTTTATACCTGATTACCGCAGAAATTTTTGTCTGTTAATAAACAGGTAAATTCACTCAACGTGGAAGGCAGTTCAGTCGCATGAAAGGGTATTTTTTTCCAAACAGAATGACGCCCATTCTCCGGGGGCTCATCGGTTTGCTCGTCATTCTGTTGGCAGGCTGCTCGATGTCGGGGTCGTCAACGAAAAACGTTCCGGCCCCGCTTGCCCGGCAGGGCCTTCTTGACCTCCGTTCGTACCCGTTTGATCATCAGTTTGTCGATTTAGACGGGAACTGGAAATGGCACTGGCAGGCCTTACTAAATCCAGGTGATCCCGAAACCGGGTTTGAATACACATCATTTCCGGAAATCTGGAACAAAAAAACCTGGAAAGGACAACCGCTTTCCTCCTTCGGCTATGCAACGTATACCCTAACCGTTTTAGTACCACCCACACCGCTCCCGCTGGGGTTGCGCTTACCCGACACGTATACTTCCTACCGGTTATTCGTTAATGGAATCGAACTCGCCCACAACGGCTCGCCCGGTGTTTCGAAAGAAACCACGACGCCATTCTGGGCATCGCAGGTAAAAACCCTGCCGCAAAACCTGGATACGCTTCACCTGGTGATCCAGGTTGCCAATTTTCACCATTCGAAAGGCGGTATTTATAAATCGATTCGGCTGGGTCGGGCCGACCTCCTGCTGGGGAAACTAAACCGCGAATATGCCCTGAATTTTATACTCACGGGCTGCCTCTTTATGGGCGGCCTGTTTTTTCTCGGGTTATTCTGGTTTGGACGCCATGAGAAATCCATCCTTTATTTTTCCCTATTCTGTCTGCTGTATAGTTACCGGATTGTCGGCTCCAATGCGTATGCCCTGCACTCGTTATTTTACACCGGTTGGTCGATAACGCTTCATCTCGAATACCTATCGCTGTTTCTGAGCATAGCCGTTTTTGCATTATACACCGGTTCGCTCTATCCCGAAGATACCAACAAATCCATTATTCGGGGATTAGCGGGAATCTGTTTTGCTTTTGCCATCGCAACCGTTCTGTTTCCTCCCTCTGTTTTCACCCGGCTGATTACGCCATTTCTGGGCCTGATGCCGGTTTACATCGGCTACGCTTTTTACGTTTACTGGCTGGCAACCCGACGCAAACGCCCCGGCGCAAGCTATGCATTGATGAGCACGGGTGTGCTGCTGATCATATTCGTGATCATTTTACTGCAATATTTTCAGGTTGCCTTTCCCGAAAATCTAGTGTTGTTTCTGGGTTACCTCGGCTTCTTTTTTTTCCAGTCACTCGTCCTTTCCTTCCGCTTTGCCAATACCCTCAAACAGGCCAAGGAACAGGCCGAAGAGGGGCTGCGGGCCAAGAATGAGTTTCTGAACACGATGAGCCACGAAATCCGGACACCCCTGAATGCAGTGATCGGGATGACGCATTTACTGATACAGGATAAACCGCGCGACGATCAGAAACAACCCCTCGACGTGATGCTTTCTTCGGCCCGAAACCTGCTTCACATCGTCAATGATATTCTCGATTTTAATCGGATTGAGTCGAACCAGTTCATTTTACAGGTCGTTCCGATGGACCCGGCCCGAATTTTGCAGCAGATCGTTTCTGATTTTGAACCCGCTGCGCGTGAGAAATCCCTTCAGCTGAGTTTGTCAATCGATCCCGCATTCCGATCCACCGTTGGTGGAGATCCAGCCCGATTCGCTCAGGTCGTATCCAATCTGGTGCACAACGCCATCAAATTTACGGAACGGGGACAGGTGAAGATGAGCCTGCACGTCGAATCCCAAACCACCCAGGACTGTTCCCTCCACATTGCCGTTGAAGATACCGGAATTGGAATACCCCTTGAAAAACAGGAAATGATCTTCAACCGGTTTACGCAGGTCGACTCGTCGATGTCCCGGATGTATGGTGGAACCGGGCTTGGCCTGACCATTTCCCGGCGGATTTTAGAACTCCAGCACGTCGATCTGTACCTGCAAAGTGAACCGGGAAAAGGCTCCCGGTTTTATTTTACGCAGGTATTTCCGGTGATGGCTCCCCCACCGGACAAGCCGGAAATTAAACCGGTGCGAAAACCGCTGTCCAAAGACAAACCCCTCCAGGACATCTGCATCCTGCTCGTCGAAGACAATGCCATGAATGTTTTGCTGGCGAAAAGCGTTCTCGACCGGTTGGGCGCTTCGGTCGAGGTGGCCAACAACGGCCGGGAAGCGGTCGATATGCTCGATTCGTCCCGGCATCGGCTGATTCTGATGGACCTGCAAATGCCGGTAATGGACGGCTACGAAGCGACGCGGTTGATCCGTCAACGGAAAGAAACCCTGCCGATTATCGCCCTCACAGCCAGTCTGGCCCAGGAAGTTGATGAAGACGCGAAACAGGCCGGGCTCAACGAAATACTGGTAAAACCGTATAATCCGGGAAGTCTGATGCAGGTCATTGTGCGCCATCTGAAGCTTCAGGATCAGGATTAATTCCATTCCACGGTTATCGTTCAGAAATCAATTGCAATACTGCCGTTAAATAATAACCTCTCCGTTGCTTCTGACTATTTATTTACCTTACCTTTTCAAAATCAGTTCGATCCGGAAGGTTATATGGGCAAACCCGTTGTCTTTCTTGCGAGTGCCAATCCAGCGAACCTGGACGATGGACCTTATCTCAGGGAGATAAAGGATGAAATTAAGTACATCGACGAATTGCTGACGGAACTGGAATTAAAAGAGGAAATCATCTATCCCACTCCCTCGACCGAAACCGACGCGAATATCCTCCATAATGCCTTCGTTAAAATCAGCCAGAACCTGACGATTTTTCATTATTGCGGTCACGCGAGTCAAACAAATTTTACGCTGACCGATGGCAGTTATAATCAGGATCGCTTATTGAAACTGCTGAGTGGAAAGAAGCCCAAACTGGTTTTTTTAAACGGTTGTTCAACGTATGGCTACGTCGATGCCCTGCTCACCGTTGGTGTTGAAGCCGTGATTGCAACCTCGACTTCGATTCCCGATGGACAGGCCAGCGAATTTGCCAAACAATTCTATTTTTCGTTCACCCGCCCCCTCAAAACCCTGAAAGAATCGTTCGACGAAGCGGTTTCTACCTCAGCGGTTTTGTCAGGCAAACCGTCGGTCTTTTTGCGGGGCGGTTTTCCAACGGAAGTTCCCGATGCGCCCTGTTCCTGGGGCCTGTATTATAGCCATCCTGAGATACTGAAATGGGTCCTGGTAGAAAAGCGAAATTATACCGAAAAACGCCCCCTGATTGATCGTCAGAAGGCTTTTCTGTGTGACCGCGATCAGTACCGAAATGTGTTCGATCCAAGTTTTAATTTAAATCTCGGTCTGGATGTGCTGTACCGCCCGGTGCAGCATTACCTCATGGTTGGGGAAGATTACCAGTCACCGCTCGGATTGGCGCGCAAGCTGGTTTATGAAAAAATCACGAAGAATCCCGACCGGATTTATAATTATCCCTTTGACCCGAACGACCGCCGTCGGGATGCCGATGACATGTTGGTTAAACTCAACCGGGCGTATGATAATGCCACGAAAATCCGCCGGGAACTCTACCGCGTTGTCAAAGGACAGGACAATTCGACCAATCTTTCCTACGAGGATTTTATTAGTATTTCGGAGGTAAAAAACAGTCAGTATACGCTCGTCGCCATTGAAATCAACGCTGACGATCTGCTGGAAAATGTGGTGCGTTCCATTCAGCAGTTTATGAACGAGTTTAAACCGTCGGATCCGGCGTCGAACGCAGGTGGAAAACCGTATCTGCTGTTTTTCTGGAACATCATTTATACGCCCAAAGAGGCCTGGTATTCGTTTATGATTCCGGGAAATTCCGTCCGAAAAATTCTGCGTCCGTTCAAGAATTCCGGTTTGTTTAAGCCTGACGATCCGGCCAATAGCCCGCTGATTATTTTGAACCAGAATGACGAATTACTGGCCATACCGGATCATAAAAAATACCTCGACGAATGGTTTCGAAAATACCTTCGGAATGCGCCGGAAACGGATAAGGAAAAACTGATTAACGGCATTTTTCAAACGGATAATCCGAAAAAGATCGACGTTCCGGATCTGGAAGATAAACTGCTGACGCTCATCGAACGACTTAATACGCCCTAAACGCCCGCCCGCATGTCACTTGTCGATAAATTTCAATTCAACCGGGAGACCGAGCTGAATGTCCCGCGGATGGAAAAAAATCCGTCCGATTATATCCTCGACTCCGGGCTTTATAACGCCGTTCGGGTAGCAATTCTGCTCAAACAACCGCTGTTGCTCACCGGCGAACCCGGAACCGGAAAAACCCGGCTGGCCGAAAAATTAGCCGCCGATCTTTGTGCGGAGTACCCCGACGAATACCTGGATAAACCGCTGGTTTTCAACACCAAAACCATTTCGACGTCGACGGATCTATTTTACCTCTACGATGCCCTCGGGCATTTTCACGCGACCCATTTCGACTCGATCAAACCGGAAGGCGAAACCGGTTCGCCAGCAACCGGTGCGGTTTTGTCCGTTTCTGAAAAACCGCAGGTGCCCGGGGTGGCCCGGCACATCCGCCTTCAGGCGCTGGGGCAGGCCATTGTGCTGAGCAGCCAGGCGATGCTCGACAAGTGCCCGTATCTGCCCATGCTGGGCGTCGACGGCTCGAAACCCCGCAGTTCAGTGGTGCTGATCGACGAAGTCGACAAAGCTCCGCGCGATTTCACGAACGACTTACTCAATGAACTCGACCGGTTTACGTTTCAGGTTCGGGAGGATGGCAACGCGGAATACCAGGTTGGCCCGAAAAACATCTTTGTGATTTTGACCAGTAATTCGGAGAAAAACCTCCCGGATGCCTTTTTACGGCGCTGCATTTTTTACCACATCGACTTTCCGCAGGAAGATCAACTGCAGAAAATCGTGCTGAGTCAAATCTTTAACAAGCTCGAGGAGTTAAAAGCGAATGAGGCAAAACGGAAAGCTGTTGAAGAAACGATTATGAAATACATCACGTTTTTTGTGGACGTGAAAAACCTGAACCTGAAGAAAAAACCGGCCACGGCCGAACTGATCAGCTGGATTTATTACCTGCGGGAAGACATTCTCAACAACCGGAGTCCGGCCGAAGTGGATGAACCGAAAAAGTGGGCCAGTTACAGCATTCTGGCCAAACATGCCGAAGATCTTGCGTTGTTGAAAACGTTGTAACCGACCCTTCAGGCAGTCATGACTCCCGAAACGCTTTCCCGACCGCTGCCCCTCGGCGAATTGCTCGAGCAACTTCGTCTGGAAGGTTTTGCCGTTACGCCGGATGTCTACGACCGCTGTTTTCGCGTCGCCGATGCGTGTTTCCCCAGCGGATTTGTCACCTCGGGGGATGAAATTCGGCAAGCGCGCCAGCTGCAGGAATTGAAAGAACTGCTCGGACCGGTGGTGGCCCGATCGGACAGCGAGCAGGAAAAATTCGGAGTGTTTTTTGAGCAACTGGTTGCCCGATCTTCTTTATCAATTAATCATCAACGGATTGATCGCCAGCCGACAGTTCCGGAGAAACCGGATCACCTTTTAACGTGGTTTGCCGGATCGCTATTTGCCTTTATTGTATTGATTTTCAGCCTGTATTATTACAATCATCAAAAGAAAAAAAAAGAAACTGAAAAGGTTATTCCGCCAGCTTCACCGGGTTCAGTTACCACTGCCATTAATCCCAATTGCGTCCTTAAGGTACGTGTCAAATCCATTGAGGGAAATACAGTTACATTTTCGAATCAAAGTCCGGGAGTACAACTCGGCTACACATACGACTGGAGTTTTAACGATGGAACACGATTAACCCAGACCAATGCCAATGAGGTGGTTCATCGATTCGTGGAATTAAACGCGGCTACCCTTGCAACGATTTCGGTAACGAATGCCGGGTGTAACCAAACCATTCAAATCACGAATATCTACCGGGACAATCGACCGGCGCTACCGGCTTTTCCGCTGATCAATGCACCTCCCTATTTACAAAGCACTTACACCTTGAACTGGGGTCTCCTGCTGCTGATTTTGCTGACGGGCACCGGGATTATTGCCCTGCTGGCCTACCGGTTTTTATTCCCCAAACGAATACTCGAATCAAGCGAAAAACCGCCCTACTTTCTGACTTTTCCGGATCAGGATAAAACCATTAAGGTCTCGGAATCGATGAACGTCTGGGCGCGTCAACTCAACCAGCGCGACGAAGGACAACGACGGGTGATGGACATCTCGCGAACCATTCGGGCGACGGCCCGGCTGGGCGGTTATCCGTCCATCTTTTACCAGCAAATCAAGCTCCGCCCCCGCTATCTGGTGCTTATCGACAATCGCTCGACGTTTCATCAGCAGGCCCGGCTATACGCCTATTTGGGTAATGTCTTGATGGATAGCGAAGTAGAGCTTGAAACCCTGTTTTTCAACGCCGATCCACGAACCTGCTGGAGCGAGAAATACCCGAAAGGAATTGCCATCACTGACCTGTACCGTCAATACCGCAACGCGTATCTGGTGGTGCTTTCGGAAGGAATCCGGCTAATCGATTACGACAAAGGAACCGTGACTGCCTGGGTTTCCAATTTGTTGTGCGACTGGGAAAAGCGGGCGATTCTGACGCCGGTTTATCCCGAAAACTGGACGTATATCGAAGCCATTCTGGCCCGGTTTTTTATCGTGCTTCCGGCCACGCCCGACGGCCAGCTGTTGCTGCGGGAGTTTTTTCAGGCCGACGAACCGCCGACGTTTACGGAATTACGCCGACGGTTTCAGGTTGATAACGATGAAGCCGGGAACCGGGGATTCTTCAACAAGTCGGCGGACCAATTATCGGTGGCCGACATCGACCGGTTTCTGGATCAGCCGTTTGCGAACGAAAATCCGACGGAGCAGGAAAAAACCATTCTGAAACAATGGGCCCATGCCACAGCGGTGTACCCCACGCCCACCTGGGAAATGACGCTGGCGATCGGAAAAGCAATTGAACAGCATTACCAGACCGACAGCCTGGTAACGACAACCAACCTCCTGAAAATAACCACTTTGCCCTGGCTCCGGCAAAACCGGATTCCGTCCCAATTGCGGCAGGAGTTGCTGAATGGGTTTGCCGGTTTTCCATCGGATCTAAAAGCTGCCATTCACCGGGACGTGCTGGAATTGCTCGAATCGGTTCAAACGGCGCCCGGAAGTCTGGCCGAGGAAGAGCGCGAATTGCACACGTACGAGGTGATGCTGACGGACGAAAACCGTCGTCGGGAAGGCTTATGGAAACTGGCGCCGTTCCAGCAAGCCGGACTCATTACCGACAAACGGGTCGTTCGGGAAGTGGTCGCTCAAAGCCGTCGCACACGGGTAGCCTACCTATTGGGGATGACGTTCATTGCGGTTTTTATCTTTTCTTGGATCTACAGAATTCTGCCATTACAAACCAACGACCCCTTGCCAGACGCCGGATTGATTCAATCGCTCTATTCCAAAACCGATTCCCTGAAAACCGATAGCGCAACGATTTATAATAATCTGGCCGTTTCGATCACAAGTCAACGGTTGCAGGATACAGTGTATGTCAATGAAATACAGAAAAATAGCAAATTAATTGGCCATCCGTTTCCCATTTCAGAACCATATGGTACCGCTTCTTTTGCACCGTCTTCGGAGAAGGAAATGTATACATTAAAACTGGCTTTCCTGACGGCTTCCCTTCGCCACCGGCTAACGTTTGAAGCCCTCTACAACCTCCACGCGTTGCGGTATTCATACGGTCGTTATCAGGATTCCATTCCGGGGCGGAATTTCGTTGCGGTGGTTCAGGCGGTCAGCCCAATGATCGAAGTTCCCCGGATCGTTGCACCAACTTCCTGGTTTTCAGCCCCCGGTTTTATTCCGAAAGATTCTGCTTTAATCGCCTACCTGAACCTGCTGAATCAAAATCTTTCGGTCGACTCGACCATCCGGCAGATCGGTCGACTGGATAGTTACGGTGCTAACATGAGAAAGTATGGCAACCTTCCGCAACCCGATCCGGGTGCCATTGCTAAAGCAAGACAAGCCGCTCGATTCGATCATATTCATTTATTTCTTCCCGATGCGCCCATTTCCAGCAATACAACCCGCCTTCGATTCCCCGGTCTTTATCTGCCAAAATCGAAACTCGATTCGCTCGCCCGGATTGAAGCAGCCCGGATTAAACTGTATTTCAGTGCCTATGACCGGGCAGCCGTAATTCCGGAATCCGTACCGGCAAATTCGGTTTCGAACGCTCCCGGGAGAGCAACGACAACGATCAAACCGGTAACCTCCGGGAGAACAACGTCAAAAAGCCCGGCCCGAAAGAAAAACCGTACTCCCGTTCAGCGCCCGACGCCGACCAAAACCGATTCGTACCCGGCACCCGCAAAATCGGCATCGGAGAATACGCCGGCAACTGCAACGCCCGACAAGCAACCTACTCTGAACGTCACCCAGACGGATACTGCTGCGAATCGCCCGATTCAGCAACCAACGCAATACTCAATCCAGCAACTAACCCGAAGCATTCCGGGCGAATACGGGGTGTTGATCGGGGTGGTCAAACAGACCCGAATGGTTAATAATACGCTTTTCCTGCTCGTTACGGCCAATAACGAAGATTATCAGGTTCGGATCGGCAATGAAAACACCACCGCATACGCCCCATCGGCCGATGCACCGGTTATTGCGATGGCGACCAATGAGGAGGTTCGCAAAATTCCGGCGTATCAAAAGTTTTATTCCCAGAAACCCGGTTTTTACAAACTGGAGAAAAACAGCCGTTCCGGTGCGCTGGATTACCTCCGTACGGGCGGCTCCTATACGGATTTCAAGGTAAGTGAAGGGCTTTCCCTCCCCGCTCTGACCAAATTCATGATGGTTTTCCGGCAACTGAACTTTTTCGATTGGGAGATTTATAAGCTCATTAAGGCATTCGTTTTCAAGGAAATAGGCTATACCAATTTCAACACGAACCGGGAAACGGCAACCGCCGATCTGCAAAGTCTGATCAAATCTCAAACGCGGATCTACGTCTGGGGCAGTCGTTGGCAGCCCGTTTCGAACGAGAGCAATTTTAAGTTAAAAACCGGGTTCAATGAAATTCGGTATGTGCACATGAACCAGGGTTATTTCTCACCCAATGATAACGTAAATGCTCCCTGGCAGGATGGCGGTTTGATGCTGGAATCGAGTGATTTGCGAGCCATTGCCATTCGTTTTTCATCCCAGTCGCGAACTGTTGACAGCAACGGTGATCCTACTAAACCGTCCGCAAAATAAGGTGGTTGTTGAATCCTTTTGATCTATTTTTCGAAAAACCGGCTGCCGATGTTCGTTGCGTTTCTTCCTGTTTTACCTTTGCAACCCATCCCCGATTTATCCGCAAAACCGTACCTCATGCGCACCTCTCTACTTGTGCTTTTTTTCGGACTCGTTGGCCTCAAAACCGCTCCGGCCCAAACCGTCAATCAGGTTACCGATCCTGTTGAATTTGTCAATGTGCTGATGGGAACCGACTCGAAACCAAGCCTTTCCAACGGCAATACCTACCCGGCCATTGCGCTGCCCTGGGGTATGAATTTCTGGATGCCGCAAACCGGACGCATGGGCGACGGTTGGGCCTATACGTACGCGGCCGACCGAATCCGGGGCTTCAAGCAGACCCACCAGCCTTCGCCCTGGATGAACGACTACGGCCAGTTTGCGATCATGCCGGTAACCGGAAAAATCCGCTTCGACGAGAACGAACGCGCAAGCTGGTTTTCACATAAATCCGAAATCGCCAAACCATATTACTACAAGGTTTATCTGGCCGATCATAACGTCACAACCGAAATCGCCCCGACCGAACGGGCGGCCCGCTTCCGGTTTACCTTTCCCAAAACCGACAGTGCTTCGGTGGTCATCGATGCGCTGGACAAAGGTTCGTTCATCAAAATCGTTCCCGGCGAAAACAAAATCATCGGCTACACGACCAAAAACAGCGGGGGGGTGCCAGCTAATTTCAAAAATTATTTCGTGCTGATTTTCGATAAACCGTTTACTTACCGCACGGTTTTCAACGGAAAACAATCGAATAATCAGTTACTTGAATTACAGGCCGATCACGTAGGTGCGGTCATCGGTTTCAAAACCGCGAAGGGCGAATCGGTCAACATGCGCGTGGCTTCGTCGTTCATCAGTCCCGAACAGGCCGAATTGAATCTCCGGGAAATCGGTTCCGATGCATTTGAAACCGTCAAACAGAAAGCCAAAACCGCCTGGAACCGGGAACTGGGCCGAATCAACATTGAAGGCGGTTCCGTCGATCAGACCCGGACGTTTTATTCCTGCCTGTACCGTTCACTGCTTTTCCCCCGGAAATTCTACGAAATCGACGCCAGTAAAAAAGTGGTTCATTACAGCCCGTACAACGGCAAAACGTTGCCGGGTTACCTGTTTACCGATACCGGTTTTTGGGACACCTTCCGGTCGATGTTCCCGTTCCTGAACCTGATGTATCCGTCGCTCAATGCTCAAATGCAGGAAGGGTTGGCAAACGCTTACAAAGAAGGTGGCTGGTTGCCGGAATGGGCCAGTCCGGGTTTGCGAAACACGATGATTGGCTCCAATTCGGCGTCGATTGTCACCGATGCCTACCTGAAGGGATTGCGCGGCTATGACATCAATGCGTTGTATGATGCGGTTTTGAAAAACTCCGAAAACGAAGGGCCGATGGATGCCGTTGGTCGCCGGGGCGTTCAGTATTACAACGAGTTAGGGTATGTTCCATCTGATGTCAACATCAACGAAAATGCGGCCCGAACGCTGGAATACGCTTACGCCGATTTCACGATTTATCAACTCGCAAAAGCCCTGAAACGGCCGCAGGCCGAGATCGACCGGTTTGCCAAACGCAGCCAGAATTACCGCAATCTGTTCGATCCGGCAACCGGTTTGATGCGGGGCAAAAACAAGGACGGCTCGTTTCAAAAACCGTTCAATCCGTTCAAATGGGGCGATGCGTTTACGGAAGGCAACAGCTGGCACTATACCTGGTCGGTTTTCCACGACGTCCAGGGACTAATTGGCCTGATGGGCGGACCGAAAAACTTTGTCGCCAAACTGGATTCGGTGTTTACGCTACCACCGGTTTACGACGAAAGTTATTACGGCAGCGTGATCCACGAAATCCGGGAAATGCAGATCGCCGACATGGGTCAGTACGCCCATGGCAACCAGCCGATCCAGCACATGATTTACCTGTATAATTACGCCGGAGCTCCCTGGAAAACGCAGTATTGGGTCCGGGAAGCCATGAATCGACTTTACCTGCCCACGCCCGACGGTTATTGTGGCGATGAAGACAACGGCCAGACTTCGGCCTGGTACGTTTTCTCGGCCCTCGGTTTTTACCCGGTTTGCCCCGGAACCGATCAATACGTTCTGGGTGCTCCGCTGTTCAAAAAAGCAACGCTGCAACTGGAAAACGGCAAACAACTGGTGATCCATGCATCCACCAACAGCGAGAAAAACCGCTATGTCGATGCCGTGAAACTAAACGGAAAACCGCATGCCACCAATTGGCTGAGTCATCAGACCCTGAGCAAGGGTGCCGTAATTGATTTTACGATGAAAGCCACGCCCAACCAGCAACGCGGCACGAAACCGGCCGACTTTCCGTATTCGTTTTCGAATGAAAAGCGGTAATCAATCCTGGCCTCCTTCAAACCTTCCCATTTTCAGAACCCAAAAACACGAACAGGAAATGGCAGATCAGTATGGTCGATAAATCCGTTACGAAGTTGACAGCATCAACATTTTTTCAGATATTAGACAGTCGGATCAATTCTTCCCGTTCATGAATCGGCTGAACGAAGGATTTCTCATTTTAAACTAATGCGGTTTCTGCAGTTCTTCAAACTACCCTTTTCCGGGTATTCGACGCAAAGCATCTGGATTTATTTCACCGTCATTTCGTGGACAGTTCCCCTCGGCGTTTACAATTGGTTTGGCCCCCGGCTTTTTTCCGATTGGCGCATCGCAGTAGTCTCAACCACCCTGGCTTATGCGGTGTGCGCGCTATTACTGCTGGTTCAGCAGAATCTACTCGGAATAATCATGAAGCGATTTCCCGAAATCCGGCAAACGCTCACCCGCATTTTACTGGAATTACTGCTGTTTACGGGAACGATCGGGCTCACCACCAGCAGCCTCTTTCTCGCGTTTCGAACGATTCCGTTTTTTGAATTCAGCGCAATTTATTACATGCCCTCCACGAACTTCTGGCTGGCGGCCTGTTCCATTCTGCTCTTTATTGGATTTTACGAGTGCTACTATACCATCACCAAATGGAATGAAAACAGCATACAGGCCGAAGTTTACAAACGCGAAGTTCTTCTGAATCAACTGGATGTGCTGAAGAATCAGATCAATCCGCATTTTCTGTTCAACAGCCTGAACGCGCTTTCTTCATTGATCAGCGAGGAACCCCGCCTGGCCGAAAAATACGTAGACGAAATGGCGCGGGTGTACCGGTATTTGCTGCAAACCAACGAAAACAACCTGACGACCCTTGAAAAGGAAGTTGATTTTATCAAATCGTATTATCACTTGCTGAAGATGCGCTACCAGGCTGGCGTTTCGCTCGACATTGCGGTTTCGGAGCATGATTACCCGCGGCAATTACCGCCGTTAACCTTGCAATTGCTGGTTGAAAACGCCGTTAAGCACAACCGCGTTCAGGCGAATAAACCGCTCCATATCCAGATCGGTATGACGCCCGACGGTTGGCTACAGGTTCGTAACAACCTGCAGGCCAAAAACATACGGGTGTTGTCAAACAAAGTTGGCCTGTCAAACATCAACGCCAAATACCGCCTGCTGGGCGAACCGGAACCCATCGTTTCCGATCAGGGCGGTTTTTTCACCGTAACCTTACCCCTGCTGAATCCGGTAAGTGCTTAATCCGTTTCCAGGTAATTCAGGTCTTTTTTGAACGTCTCTTCCAGGAAATACAGGGAGATCAGGGATACGGTGATCGTCAGTACGCCAACGATGAGGGCGCTGTTCAAGGTTCCTACGTGCCCTTTTCCGTAAACAAAGAGAGATGTCAGCGGAATAACCGCTCCCCGGACAAAATTCGGAACGGTGGTGGCCACTGTCGCCCGCAGGTTAGTCCCGAATAGTTCCGCAGCAATTGTCACGAACAAGGCCCAGTAGCCGTTGAAAGCTCCGAGCAGCATACAGATCACGTAAAAAACATTGAGATCTTTGATCGGAACCAGCAGATAAACCAATACGATGCCCAGCGAAACGACAATAAAACCGCCGATTACTTTTTTCCGACTCTGGAAATACTGACTCAGTAAACCGCTGCCAATATCCCCAAAAACCTGACCGGCAAAGGTCAGCATCACGGCTTTTCCGGCCACAACCGGCTCCGAAACGCCAATTGCCTGCGCAAATTCGGGCGAAAACGTAATCAGAATACCGACGACAAACCAGATCGGCAAACCGACCAGGATACACTGGAGGTATTTGACCAGCCGTTCCCGGTTACTAAACAACATCATCAGATCGCCCCGTTTCACCTGCCGCTCTTTTACCGTTTCAAAAATCTTCGATTCGAAAATATTGACGCGCATGACCAGCAGCACCAAGCCCAAACCGCCCCCGACAAAATACGAGATGCGCCAGGCAAAGATATCGGCCACAAAATAGGCCATGATAGCCCCCAACACGCCCATTGTGGCGACAATCGTGGTGCCGTAACCCCGGATTTGCTTCGGGAGCACTTCGGTCACCAGCGTTACTCCAGCCCCCAATTCGCCCGCCAGACCCAATCCGGCCACAAACCGCAGGGCGGCATACTGGTCCAAACTGGTTACAAACCCGTTGCCGATGTTGGCTAAAGAATAAATCAAAATAGAACCGAAAAGGACGGAAAGTCGCCCCCGTTTGTCGCCCAGAACGCCCCAGAAAATACCGCCGATGAGCATTCCGGCCATTTGCCAGTTTAGCAGGGCAATTCCTTCGGGCAAGAGCTGGTCACCATCGACGCCCAGGGCTTTCAGGCTTGGCACGCGAACGACACTGAATAAAAACAAATCGTACATGTCCACTAAATACCCCAATGCGGCTACAACGACCGGCAATTGAAGTAACTGGCTACTCAGGCTTTTCTCGGTTTTCGGTTGCTCGAACATTATTTTACAGTTTAAGGTTTACGGTTTTCAGTTTACGGTTTTCGGTTTTCGGTGGCTGACGCATTGTACTTCCTGCGTCAGCCACCGAAAACCGAAAACCGTAAACTGAAAACCGTAACTATACTTGCTTCGGCAGCGCGTAGGGCGCTCGGTATTGGCGGCTCAGGTGCGCATTAGCTTCTGCGTCGCCGATGAATTCTTCTTTTTTCGGATCAAATTTCAGCGTACGTCCCAGGCGGTAGGCGATGTTGCCGACGTGGGCCAGACCCGCTGCCAGATGAGCGGTTTCGACCGGCCCGTTCAGCTTTGATTTGTCCCGCGAACGAACGCCCTCGATGAAGTTCAGGTAGTGATCGCCCCCGGCGTGGCCCGCTGGTCCCGGCGTGCGTTCTTTGCCCAGGAACGTTTTGTAGTCGTTGTAACCATTGATAACCATGTAGCCTTTGTCACCGTAAAAGAGGTTGCCCACTTCCACGCCATCTTCTTTGTTGGTCATCCACGGACGCACCTCGAACTGAATTACCTTGCCTTCTTTCGGGTAATTGTAGGTCGAGGTCAGCACTTCCGGCGTTTCCTTGCAGTCTTTCCAGAGGTATTTGCCACCCGTCGAAGTAATTTCTTCCGGTAAACCGACGTCCAGCCCCCACATGGCCAGGTCCGTTTCGTGGATGCCCTGATTGCCAATATCACCGTTGCCGTAATCCCAGAACCAGTGCCAGTTGTAGTGGACATAATTTTTGCTGAATTCACGCGCTTTGGCGGGGCCCTGCCACAGATCCCAGTTTAAACCGGCCGGAACCGCACTATTGCCCTGATTGCCAATGTCGGGGCGCCATTTATAGACCAGCCCCCGCGCCATATACACTTTCCCAATCACACCGTCGCGCAGGTGTTTGATGGCTTCCTGAATGGCGGTTGAGCTGCGTAACTGGACGCCGTGCTGCACAATCCGATTGTATTTCGAAGCCGCTTCGATCAGCTTCCGGCCTTCGCGCAGGTTGTGCGTGCCCGGCTTTTCGACGTACACATCTTTCCCGGCCTGACACGCCCAGATGGCCGCGAGTGCGTGCCAGTGGTTCGGCGTTGCTATGCTGACGGCATCGACGTTTTTGTCTTCGTACACTTTCCGCAAATCCTGCTCGGTTTTCACTTTGCGGGAATAGGTTTTCTCGAAATCGGCGGCCCGCTGGGCGGAAACGACGTTGTCGACATCGCATAAAGTCACCACTTCCACGTTCGGTAGTTTGGAGAAGCCGGAAATGTGGTCTTTTCCGCGACCGTTGACCCCGATGACGGCGACCCGGATGCGGTCGTTGGCACCAAAAGCGTGGGCGGGAATGATGGTGGGCAAGCCCAGCACGGCGAGCGAACCGGTGGCTGCGGTTTTGAGGAAGGTCCTTCGGGAATCGTTTTGCATTTTTAGGGGGTTTAGGAAGATTAAAGAGTTATTTCGCGGAGTTGAGCGGAGAATAAGGGAGTTAAGCAGAGTAAGAGAGAAAAAACCTCTGCTTAACTCCTTTTTTCCCCGCTTAACTCTGCGAAACAACTCTTTTTTACAATCTAGGCAATGTCAAGCCGCCGTCGACCATGATGACTTGTCCGGTTGAATATGGAAAATCGCCCCGCGCGAGCGCGGCAACCGCCCGGCCCACATCGTCGGGAAAACCCCAGCGTTTCTGGACGGTCAGCCCTTCCTCGATCAGTTTATCGTATTTTCCGATCACCCCCGACGTCATATCGGTGCGGATGATACCCGGACGAACTTCAAACACCGGTATGTCGAATTCACCCAGCCGGGCGGCAAACAACTGCGTTGCCATGCTCAAACCGGCTTTTGCCACGCAATATTCACCCCGATTGACCGAAATAACCGTGGCCGAAATGGACGACACATTGATAATCGAGCCCGTAAACTCGGGCGAATCCGTCTTTTGCTGAACCATCCAGTTCGCGGCTGCCTGTGTCAGAAAGTAAGCGCCCTGCAAGTTGGTGCCCACTACGTGTTCAAAACTTTCCTCCGTGGCTTCCAGAATATCACGTCTTTCTTTCGGCGCGACCCCCGCGTTATTTACTAATACGTTCAACCGACCAAAATGGGCCTTGATTTGCTCCATCATTCGGGCACGATCGTCGCGCGAGGCAATATCGCCCTGGCAATAGATCACGTCAGCGCCCCCTTCCCGCAAACCGGCCAATGCATCTTCGACGGCTTCCTTCGGACGCACGCCGTTGATGGCCAGATCAAAACCGGCCTTGGCCAGGTGTTCCGCAATTCCGTATCCAATTCCCCGACTACCGCCGGTTATAAACGCTACTTTTCTCATTTTTTACAATTCAGGAACATCGACCCAGCAGCGTTTTTCCCAGCTTTCAATTCCTAATTCGGCCAGTTGAACACCTTTGGCACCTTCCCGCAAATCCCACGGAAACGGCTCATCCTTCACGACATGCTTCAAAAACAATTCCCACTGAACCTTGAACGCGTTCTCGGCCAATTCCTGCTCCGGCACTTTTGCCCAGCCTTCAAAAAACTTGATCGGCTGCTCGATGTCGGGGTTCCAGACCGGTTTGGGCGTGTTGCCGTAGTGCTGAATGTAACACTCCCGCAAACCCGCCACTGCCGAGCCTTTCGTGCCGTCCACGTGCAACGTCAGCAGGTCGTCCCGCCGAACGCGCGTGGTCCACGACGAGTTGAACTGAGCCACGACTCCACCTTCCAATTCGAAGGTCGCGTAGGCCGCATCATCGGCGGTTGCAACGTACGGTTTTCCCTGCTCGTCGATGCGTTCGGGAATGTGCGTCGCGCCCAGACAAGATACGGATTTTACTTTACCAAACACATTGTCAAGCACATACCGCCAGTGGCATAGCATGTCCACGATAATTCCGCCGTCGTCTTCCTTGCGGTAATTCCACGAGGGCCGCTGTGCCGGAATGGAATGCCCTTCAAACACCCAATAGCCAAATTCACCCCGGACCGACAGAATTTTACCAAAGAAATCGTTCTGAATCAGGCGTTTCAGTTTCAGCAAACCGGGTAGCCAGAGTTTATCCTGTACAACGCCGTTTTTCAAACCGGCCGCTTTGCAAAGTTCGTACAGTTCCAGTGCGACTTCCGTACTCACAGCCGTCGGTTTTTCGCAGTACACGTGTTTGCCGGCGGCAACGGCTTTCCGGACACCTTCGGCCCGGCGACCCGTCGTCTGGGCGTCGAAATAAATGATGTTATGGGGATCAGCGAGGGCTTCGTCGACGTTGGTCGTCATTTTCTGAACGCCCGAAAGCTGACACAGTTTTTCCAGTTTATTGACATCGCGGCCCACCAGAATCGGATCCGGCATGATCACTTCGTCGGCTCCGACCCGCACGCCCCCCTGTTTGATAATGGCAGCAATGGAACGCAGCAGGTGTTGATTGGTACCCATCCGGCCGGTTACGCCGTTCATGATGATACCGATTTTGTGTTCTTTCACTATACTGAATGGTTAGATGGTTTTGATGGTTAAAAATGGCCGGATGATTAAAGGGTTGTTTTACGAATGGTATAAATAACCGTGTTTGATTTTTTCCAGAAACTCCGCCTGATCTTCAGCCCAATAGCGATTCGAAAAAATTTCGACTTCGTTAAAACCGCTAAAACCGGCGGCTTCAACCCAGCTCCGAATCTGGCGGACGTTGATGCAGCCTTCGCCCATCAGTCCGCGGTCGTTGAGCAGATCGAGCGTTGGCGTTTTCCAGTCACAAATGTGAAAAGCATACAAATGACCATTTTTACCGCAGCGCGCGATTTCCTTTTCCAGATCGGGATCCCACCACAAATGGTAGACATCGACAGCAATGCCCACAAACGGCGAATTCAGTTCCTCCGCCATGTCATTCGCCTGACCTAACGTATTGACAGCCGAGCGGTTATCGGCGTACATCGGATGTAAAGGTTCAATGGCTAGCCGGACGCCACTGGCTTCGGCGTGCGGCAGTAATTCGGCAATGCCATCGCGGATTTGTTTGCGCGATTCGACCAGCGGTTGCCCCGGGGCGGCTCCGCAAACCAGCACCACGTGGGGCGCTCCGAGCTCGGCAGCTTCATCGATGGCCCGTCGGTTATCGTCAATCGCGGCCTGTCGTCCGGCAGCTTCCAGATGCGGAAAAAAACCACCCCGACACAGGGACACAATACTCAGGTTATGATCGCGCAGCAACTGACCGGTTTGGTGGATGTTGCGATTGGTGAGCGCATCGCGCCAGACCGTAATGCCGCCAATACCGCTCCGGGCAAAATGCTCAGCGGCTTCCTCCACCGACCAGGGTTTGGTCGTAATCGTATGAACGCACAATTTGGAAAAGTCCCGGAACGACGGTTCCGGCGCTTCGGATTGCGGGTTTTCGATCATGACAGCGCTCCGAAGAAGGTGTAATACGTTTCGTTGTTCAGCGTCCGCTGGAGATACAGCGCCACTTCGCGGGCGTGGTAATCGCCCCACATGCTCGATTCACCGTAGGGAATTTTGCTGCCTTCCGGCACATAATCCCAGCCGTTCGGCCGGTGATAGATCGAATGCAGAATCAATCCCTGGTGGTTGGGGTCGGTGCTCAGATACGGTTCTTTAAACAGGGAATCTAACACCGTTAATCCCGCTTGCCAGTATTTCTGACCGGTTTCGGTTTCGCCTTTTTCGTTCAGATAGTTACCCAGTCGAAGCAGTCCCTGCGCGCCAATGGCGGCCGCCGAACTGTCAACCGGCTCGAAATCATTGTACGGATCGGCAGGTCGGTCGAGGTAATTGCCCATGTGCGCCAGACCCGGAGCGCCGGTGTCCCAATACGGAATGCCGTCGATCGGTGTGTGTTCAATGTAGAAATCGCAGGTGGCTTTTCCGGCTTTCAGCATAAACGCTTCCACCGCTTCGCGCCCGCCATACGGTTGCAAATCCACGTCATCCAGAACGGTCAGGTACTCCAGTTGTTCGGCAAAACCGCACATCGCCCAGGCCAGTCCGCGCGTCCAGGTCGTGAAACCGGTGTAGCCCTGCTGCGAGTTGGGACAACGGAAATTGCCGTCTTTGGTATTGAAAACGCTTTCGTGCGCCGTCCGGCCCCAGATGTCGTAGATGTCGCGCCCTTCGCCGTAAAAAACCGAGTAGTCGGCGGTGGCTTTCATATGCTGCAACGCTCGATCCAGCAGGTTGATTTTCAGATCACCTTCGCCCTGAAAAACGTGACCGAGGCTGTGGCTCAGTACCACCGCCCGGCACGAACGGATCGTATCCACAAAGAGCGAATGCGGCCCATTGAACGAATGAATAAAGCCGCCGGTCTTAACGGACGTCCAGCGGCTGGCCTGCACGGCTCCCGAAATTTTGAGAGCGAGTTCGTAGAAATTCTTCTCCCACTCATCAAACGCCACTTTGCCTTCGCGCATGAGTCGCAGCAAATTACCGTAGGTACTGACGTTGTTGAAACCGTGGTCGTGAACGCCAATGTGGCTGATGTGAGGAGCCATCGCGTGCAGCGTTTTTTCCCGGCCCATTTCGAGAAACGTCGAATCGCCGGTGGCGTCGAATTGCAGGATGGCTGAGCCATATTGAAAGCCCTGAGTCCATTCGGTCCAGCCGCGGGTGGTGTACTGGCCCTGCGCCGTAAAAACCGGTGAGCCTTTGGCGGCATCGTATTGGGCGTCGATCTGGTTGATTTTTTGGGCGGATAAATCCCAGAACTGGTTAAGTCGGGTGGAAAAGTCAGCCGGTTGAAGGGCGTTGTTAATTTGAATCATTGTTCGGATACAAAAACGAAGGAAGTCGGTTGAATTACCGGTAAAAGACAAAACCGGTGTTTACATACCGGTTTTTGCCAAAAAATAAGTTGCTGACGGTTGGTTGATAAGGTGCATCAAAGCCATTCCCAGGCACTTTGATAGGCGTTGTGTTGCTCGGCATACGTAATAAAATCGGCGTAGAATGGCAGACTGGCCAGCGTCGCGCTATCCCCGACCACGACGAGTTTCTTGCGGGCGCGGGTCATGGCCACGTTCATCCGGCGAATGTCGGCCAGAAAACCGATCTCCTGTTGATCATTGCTCCGCGTCATGGAAATATAGACGATGTCGCGCTCCTGCCCCTGAAAACTATCGATGGTGTTGACCGAGATTTTGGGAAGATATGGCTGCAAGTCCGGCGCATGGAGCAGTTGTTCATTCAAAACCGCCAGTTGCTGTTTGTAAGGCGAAATAACCGCAATGGTCGGAAAATCCGAAGGTGAATAATACGGCCTGAGTTCGGTCACAACCTGGGTTAAGTGTTTGATTAACAGGCTGGCTTCTTCCGGATTGGTGGAACTGGTGCCTTCCAGCTTTTCCTCAAAACCGCAGCCCGCCGTGTCGATGAAATGCAACGCACGATCGCCCGGAAACAACTCATGCGTGGCCACCGATGCATGGGCTTTGAGCTGGCTTCCGTAAAAGACCTTCGACGAATAGCCCATGATCCGCTCGTGCATGCGGTATTGTTCGTCCAGCAGACTTACGGCTTCCGGATGAAGCAAAACACATTTTTCCAGCAAGGTCGTACTCAGACCTTTCCGGGCGGCTTCGGCCGACTTGATGGTGGGCGCAAGCTGGCAATGATCACCCGCCAGAACCAATTTCTGCGCTTTCAGGATCGGAATCCAGCAGGCCGGTTCCAGCGCCTGCCCGGCTTCGTCGATCACCACCGTGTGAAACGTCAGGTTCCGAATCATGTACTGGTTGGACCCTACCAGCGTGGCCGTGATTACCTGCGCTTTCGCCACCAGGTCGTCGATGATGTATTGTTCGGTATTGCCTACGTCTTTCAGAATCCGGTGCGCTTCGTCAAACAGGGCTTTTCGCTGGTCGCGTTCGGCTTTGCCAAAGTTCCGTTTGTACTTGTGCGCCATGTTTCGGAATTCGTTGGCCTGTTTTTTCAGCTTTTTGGCTTCTTTCATCAGGTGGTGATCGGCCATTTTCTGATCCAGCGTCAATGCCGTCAGCCGCTCTGAAACGCGGGCCGGATTGCCCACCCGCAGCACATTTAGTCCCTCCTCGTGCAGTTTTTCGCTCAACAGATCGACGGCAGTATTGCTGGGCGCAACCACCAGTATCTTCTGATGCTCCTGCTTGATCAGCGTTTTGATGGCCTGGACCAGCGTCGTGGTTTTACCGGTTCCGGGCGGACCATGCACAATGGCAAGTTCATTGGCAGCCCGGATTTTTTCCACCGCCCGGTTTTGGCTGTCGTTCAGTCGCGGATTATGGATTGGGGGCAGGTTGGGGTGAAAAGTCGGTGATCTCTGCCCCGTTAAAATGCCGACCAGACGGTTTTGCGGATTTTCGGCAAGCGCGTTAGCCTGTTTCACCGCATCCTGCATCTCGTCATAACTTTTGTCATCAAAAAGCATTTCCACGCCCAGCTTGCCATCCCGCGACCAGTCGGGCAGTTCGTCGGTCAGCAGCGTGATTTTCAGGCGGTTTCCGCTCTGGTGCGTGATCGTGCCTTCCACCCGATCTTTTTGCGGATCGTGGTTACTGAAAAACAAAGCAGGCATACCCGCCCGGAGTTGGTGAGACAGATCGTGATGCGTCGTGCGCTCCACCTCGACGGTCAGGTAATCGCCCCGGCTCATTTCCGAACCTCGAATGGCGATCGGGTACCAGGTCAGACCGTTGGCCCGGCGTTCGGCAATGGAAGTGGTTTCGGTGAGTCTGCGGTACTGATTCCGGTCTTCTTCACGTTCAATTTTGAGTAAATCGAGCAGGTTTTTGAAATAATCCATGGACAAAGGTAATGGATTGAAACGGGATGGGCGGTTTTTCGTAAACGGTATCGTTACCTTCCACGAAAGGTTCGAACTTGCAGCTTAATTCATTCGTATAGAAGTCCTTATCCACACTTTCAGGAACTGATTGCAGATTTTGACGGAACATGATCCGTTCGTACAACAAACCCCTATGAACACTACTTTCCTTTTAGCCATCCTTTTTGTCGCAGCTTACAGTTCGGCGTATTCCCAGCAGGAACCGCCCCAACAATCACTCAATCAATACGTTGCCTTTCTGAACCAGTCGGTCGATGTGGTTTTTGACCGGTTTCAGGTGTTGCAGTCGTATTATGCCTCCACCAGGCAGTTTCGCAGTAACGCAACGGTTTTGCTACGGCTTCCCTCATCGGGACCGCTGGAGGAATATTATTACAAAAAAGCCCTGGCAACTGCCCACTCGGGTCTGAGTTCGAAGGAAATCCAGCAATTGAACGAAGAAACCCAGGCGCTCTGGCAATTGCTGGAAACCTTCGACCAATCGGGAAAATCACTGGAAACTTACGTTCGGCTGAACGATTACCAGCGCGACGGATTGAAAAAATCAGACGCACTGCTGGCCGAGATGCAGAAGCAGCTGGGTCAGATCAGCCGAAAACGGGATGCTTTTTACCGCCAGATTCAACGGATTTACCGACAGCACCAGCCTTATGACGCCACTAATCCGTACCTGCGCATGGAGCGCGACATGGTGCAGATTCTGAACCGGGAAAAACAGACGCTGGCGTCCTGGCCGTATACGCTCAACGAAGAAAACCGGTCGGACTGGCCGGTGGACAGCATTCGGGAAAGCATGTTGAAAGATGCCGAACTGCTGGCCGGATTTAATGCTGCGGCTACCGGAATCGACTATCCCGCTTCGAGTATGGTGGGTTCGTTCAAAAATGCCCTGCAATCCATTATGGATTTGAAACAGAACGCCGTCAATGACGACACATTTGCGGCCCGGCAATCGGCGAAACACGGCAATGCGGTTTATCTGAACCTGATCAATCATTATAACAATGACTTACTGGCGTTTTACCATGAATTTGTCAACTACAGCAAGTCGGCGAAACAGTTACTGGATTTCCCCCGGTTTTGCCCGGTTTTTGTTTTGGAATCAACGGCAGTCAGCCCGCCGAAAACCGCTCGTACCCAACCGTTTAAGGACATTCCTCGAATTGAATTTCAAATAAAACCGTCGGCGACACCGGCTTCTGACGCTACCTTCCACGCCCTGAATGCTTATATCGACTTCATCAACGAATCGCTGCGGCAGATGAATCACCTCCAGATTCAGGTTCGCAACTACCAATCGTCGGCGGAATATTACCGAAATCCAGACCCTAACCGTCGGCGCGGTCCATTGACGTATTTCCATTCTGACTACAAAATCCCGGCGGCCGACTACCCGCTTTTGCTCAGTGGAAGTAAGTCGATCCCGGATATTTATCGGACAGCCATTAATTCCCAGGCGGAGGTATTAATGAACATCCTCAGGGAAATGGACGGGCTGAGTATTGAGTTGATTAATTACACGCAGGAAAAACACTACGAACAGGATGGTTTGCAACGATCCGACGAAATCCTGGACCGTTACGCGCGCTTGTTTGACCTATTCGACCAGAAAAAGGAGAATCTGTACGCAGATATCCGTCGGATTCACGAAAGTTACAAACCGGTCAATCCCACGAGTTCCTGGATTGTTTCCGGGCAGGAACTGATCAAAGCCATCGACAATAGCAAAGCGGTTTTGTTCGCCGTTCGGTCGTTTTACAAAGAAGAAACCACGCAATTACCAGAAACCGAAAAACTCGAAGCGAACCGGCGATCGCTCATTACGGATGAATACAAAAACCTGAAAGGATTGACGCGCTACGGTCGCAGCAACGGCCTTTGTCCGTATTCACCCTACGAAGATCTGGCCGAAAATACCGGGCGGTTTGCCGTAAAAGCGCAGAATCTAAAACCGGCCACGCCCTACGGGTCGCATCCGTACGAATCGTTCTATTTTTTCTACAACAACGAATTGGTTTATCAGTACAATAAATTCAGTGAGCTGGCCAAAGCCGGGGTTCTGAAAACGATCATGGAACCCAACCTGTTCGCTTTTCAGCGACTCAACAGGCCCAAACCGGGACGTCTGGTGGTTGAAAAACCGGAACCACACGCTCCGGAATCGGTGGTTTCGGTTCCGGAGAAAACCGAACCGATTCGCTCCATACCGGCCAATCCAGCACCCAAAGAAGCCGCTCCGACGCTGGACGGTTTTGCCACCAACCACCTGGTTTTATTGCTGGATGTATCCGCTTCGATGGATTCGCCCTACAAGATGCCGTTATTGAAAAAATCCATCAAATCGTTACTCCCCTTGCTGCGGACCGAAGATCAGGTTTCGATTGTCGTGTATTCGGGAAAAGCCAAAGTGGTATTGCCGCCGACTTCCGGTTCAAAGACCGCCGAGATTACCCAGGCCATCGATCAACTTCGCTCAACGGGCGAAACCGACGGGAATGACGGGATACGAACGGCTTACAAACTGGCCGACAAACACTTCATTCCGTCGGGAAATAACCGCATCATTCTGGCCACCGACGGTGAATTTCCAATCAGTGATTCGGTCTATGAACTTGTCGGACAAGCCGCCCGTAAAGAGATCAATCTTACAGTGTTAACCTTCAGCCGTAATGAGATTAATTCGGCGAATTTACGAAGGCTAGCCACCTTAGGGGAAGGGAGTTACGAGCATGTTACTGAATCAAAAGCTCAGTTACAAATGATTCTGGAAGCGCAGGCGAAAAAGAAACCGTAAAACCGCATTTCCCGGCCCATTTAATCACCCGAGTCACCCTATTTTCAAACCATATTCCTAACTCGTAACGACCGATGGCTACCTCCCCAACCACAACTCCGCGTGAATTCAACGCACGACCCGATTCGCTTGATTTCCGCGATAAGATATACGTACCCAACCTCTATGAGGTCCCCACCCGGATCGATCTGGAGGAATACAAATATTGGAAAGTTCCAATTCTGGATCAGGGTCAGGAAGGAGCCTGTACCGGTTTTGGGCTGGCTACGGTGGCTAATTACCTCCTCCGTCGTCGGAAAGTGGTGTCCGATCCGAATAAAGTAAGTCCGCGAATGCTCTACGAAATGGCCCGGCGGTACGACGAATGGCCGGGCGAAGAGTACAGCGGTTCGAGCGCGCGGGGCGCGATGAAAGGCTGGCACAAACACGGCATATGCGGAGACGATTGCTGGCCTTATGAACCGTCGGCAAAAAATGAACGTCTGACCGAAAAACGAACCAGCGATGCACGAAAACGGCCTTTGGGAGCGTATTACCGCGTGAATCACAAGGACCTGGTTGCCATGCACACGGCCATGGCAGAAGTAGGAATCTTGTACGCAACGGCGACCGTTCACGCTGGCTGGCAGACTGTGAAAGAAGACGGCGTTATCGAATTTAACGAAGAAGTATTGGGGGGCCACGCATTCGCAATTGTCGCGTATGATGAGAACGGTTTCTGGATTCAGAATTCCTGGAGCGAAACCTGGGGCAAAGACGGTTTTGGGTTGATTTCGTACGACGACTGGCTGGTGAACGGAACGGACGTTTGGGTAGCCCGGCTGGGAGCCCCGGTTATGCTGTCGAAACCGCAATCCATTGCCATTAGCAATTCGGCAACTTCCGGAAAGTCGAATGCGTACGCGTTTTCCGAGCTTCGTCCGCACCTCATCAGCATCGGTAACGATGGGAAACTAAACGGTGGCGGCAGCTTTGGCACGTCGGCCGAAGAGGTTGAAACCATTTTCATGGAAGATTTTCGCGAGAAAACCGCTAACTGGTCCCGAAAACGGCTGTTGCTGTACGCGCACGGTGGTTTAGTGGGTGAAGATGCCGCCGTTCAGCGCCTGGCCGATTACCGTCCGGCTTTGCTGGATGCGCAGGTTTATCCGGTTTCGTTCATCTGGCATACCGATTTCTGGACAACCACGACCAATATTCTACAGGATGCACTGAAACGCCGACGGCCGGAGGGCATTCTGGACGCCAGCAAGGATTTCATGCTGGACCGGCTCGATGACGCCCTGGAACCGGTCGCCCGACTGCTGATGGGAAAAATGCAGTGGGACGAAATGAAGGAAAATGGACTCATGGCGACCCATAAAGCGAACGGTGGGGCACGGATTGCGTTGAAATACATTGCCGAACTGGCCAATGATCCGAAGGTCGAAATCCACGTGGTCGGACATAGCGCCGGTAGCATTTTTCACGCGCCACTCATCCAGGCCATCACCTCCGAGCTGAAATTGAAGATCGAATCCTGCACATTGTGGGCCCCGGCCTGCACCGTCAAGCTCTTCAAGGAAGCCTACTTACCGGCCATTAACAGCAAGAAGATCAACCGGTTTGCCTTGTATACCCTCACCGATGAAGCGGAGCAGGACGACAATTGCTCGAAAGTTTACAACAAATCCCTACTGTATCTGGTATCGAATGCGTTTGAAAATAAACCCCGGATCCCGTTGTTCCGCGATGGAGAGCCAATCCTGGGCATGGCCAAATTCATTGCCAAAGACCCCGAATTAGTCAAACTCTTCAAGTCGAAAAATGCGGATTGGGTTCAGTCGCCCAACAACGAATCAAAAGATCCGAAAAGCAAGTCGACTTCACGTCACCACGGGGATTTTGACGATGACCGATCGACCGTCGAATCTACGCTGGCCCGCATCCTCGACACCACCAAACCGGACGTCAATGCGGAACTGATCTTCACCCGCTCTGCGTCATCGAACCTTGAAAAACGGCAGCAATTGATGAAGTAAAACCGCTTAGCTGTGCCGGTTTTGATGTAGAAAAGAGCGTAACGATACCTCTACGGACTAAAAACCGGACGGTTTTCACACGAGATACCATTTATACTCCCGCGCCAGAAAGGCGTCGGAAGTATAAATGGTATCCTGTTGGCATAATCAACATGCCGGAAAAGGACAAAAAATGGTGTGGATAACAAAACGCCCTTAAAAAATTCTATTGTAGTCAGGCTGCCTGCGACAAAAACCGCTGCTCGAGCAATTGGGGGTGTTCAAACCGGTTTCCCAACACCCGCAACTGACGGGCGTGCAGCGCACTGAGGGAAAAAGCCGGAAACTCACCGGTTCCCAGCGGTTGAAACAATGCGTATCCGCAGCGGTGATTCGACCAGCCAATTTCGAAAATTCGCCCATCCCACTCCACCAGATCGTTTTCGTATAGTAAAATGCCCTGCCGATCTGACTGCCCGATGGTGCGCATCAGCCGCCAGGCAAAGCTGGTTTGCTGCATCTCCTCGTAACAAGGCGGTACCTGACTAACAAGCGCAATGGCCTCTTGAAGCCAGATGGTCAAATAGGGTTCTGGGGCCATGGGCAGCCCGGCCATGTAAAGCATTTTCTGGCCGTCCCAAATGCGAGATTGGATGGGTTGCATCGTCCGTCGTTATAATTTAGTTATGCTATATTTACTAGCAAATATATGTCATAAAAACGAAATTATGAAACCAAAAATGACTTACTTGTATCACTTTTAAGACTTTTAGTTAACGGTTTTTGCAGATCAGTAAGATTATACTGAAAATATACCACAAAAATGCGCTAAAAGACAGAAGTGACTTAGTTAGGTGCAATTCACGAATCGAATCCGGCCGATGATTTACTTACTTACCTTCCTGACCGTATCGTATGTCGTTATCGGGAGCATTCTTTTTTATAAAGCCCGTCAGGAAAAAGGCAAAACCGCCTATCGGGTATACACCTACATTCAATCAGCTATGTTTTTCACGGCCGCTTTACTTTTCTCGGCTTTACTGATGTATTTGAGCACCCAGCTATAGCGGGTTAAATTTGGGAAAAAGCGGTGGGAATCAGGAACGTACGGACGATGTTGGAGACGATCCGGGCGTTGGTGTATTCGGGAATGGCACTGATTTTTTTCCATTCGGGATCACTGCCAAATGCTTTCCAGTTCAGGTCGTGCTCCTCCATGTTGTCGAATGTCAGCATGTACGTCAGATTCGGGCGCTGGGGACCGATCAGCGTTTCGCCGAAAAAAACCGGGGTGAGGCCGACCCGCTTGAAAATGGCGATTTCCCCCCCCTCGTTAAACATCTCGATTTTCTTTTTTCCGGCGGTTTCGTTGTGGCTTTCGTAGCGACGCAGTTCAAAAATACGCGGTTTTTTCTCCGGCGCTTCCAGCTTTGGCATATACGCAAATGACTTCAACAGCGAGCTTTCAATGCGCTCATAGGCCGGTTCCGTCGCCGGAGCATTCAAATAATCCGCGGCCGCTTGCTGGTAAGCCGAATCCCGGGCTAAAGTGTCCGGCAGTTTAAAATAATCGTCGAGCGATTGAAACGGAATAACGGCAACCAGTTTGGTGAAGCCTTGCGCAAGATACTCGGTAAAAACACCAATCGTTTTGCTACCCAACCGATTGAGTGCCGGAATCAGGGCGTTTTGAAAATAGTTCTCAACCAGTTTCTGCTGTTTGCCATTCTTTAACGTATAAATCCGCAATTCATAAAATTCGGATGGCCCGCTTTGCTGTCCACTTTCCGACGGGTTTACGGAAGGCAGAAAACCGGTAGCTGTACCAGCAAGCAGGGAAGCCTGAACAAATTTGCGTCTTTTCATAAGAGTTGATTTCGATCCAATTAGGTTTTCAATTTGACCAAAGGAAGGTTCTATTCCATTCTACCCCAATCCTCTTAAGGTCTCCCCTTTCATTATTTATTACCGATTACCAAAAAACATATTAATATTGTACTTATTAAATTTATAATTAGACTCGTCCAATAAACCTATCTTTTAAACTCTATGGATTTTAAAGACACCATCAAAAAAATTGGTGAACGCATCAGTCGGTTAAAGGATTCGATTCAAACTGAGGAAGCCACCAAAACCGCTTTGATTCTTCCCTTTCTCAATGCATTGGGCTACGATGTATTCGACCCACATGAAGTTTCTCCCGAGTTTATTAGTGACATTGGTACTAAAAAAGGGGAAAAAGTTGACTACGCTATAATGAAGGACGGGCAACCGATAATTCTGATTGAATGCAAGCACCATAACCAGAGCCTAACCTTACACGACAATCAACTCCTTCGATATTTCCACGTCACAAAAGCCCGGTTTGGCATTCTGACCAATGGAGTAATCTATCGGTTCTATACTGATTTGATAGAAACGAATAAAATGGACCAAAAGCCATTTCTGGAAATCAATTTGACCGATCCGAAAGATGCTCAAATTGAGGAACTGAAGAAATTTCATAAATCATATTTTGATGTAGAGTCCATTCTCTCGACCGCAAGTGAGCTAAAATACATGGGTGAACTAAAACCGCTAATTGCGCAGGAAATGGCCGACCCATCCGACGCATTGGTTCGTTACATTGCAAAGCAGGTTTACCCGGGATTGCTCCACGCTAAAATGTTCGATTACTTTAAAGCATTGATTAAGAAGGGCTTTCAACAAATCATTTCCGATCAGATAACCGACCGTCTAAAATCTGCACTTACTATTGAAGAGCAGCAGGATTTGCCATCCACTGCGCCAACCAGTGCTCCTGAGCCGGCAATCGAAACGAAGAAGGAACCAAACATAGTAACCACGGCAGAGGAAATGGAATCCTACTATATTGTTCGGGCCATATTACGATCAACGATCGATGGTGAGCGAATTTTCCATCGTGATGCTCAATCGTATTTTGCGATTCTGCTGGACGATAATAATAGAAAACCGCTGTGTCGAATGTACATGAATAGCCAGAAGAAATACATAGCCTTTCTGGATGAATCCCGGAAGGAGGTAAAATATGAAATTCAGTCTCTGAATAACATTTACGATTACAGTGATCATCTCCTCAAGTCTTTAACTTTAATTGAAGGCGGAAAACCGGGAAAGGATTAAAGAACCACTGATTTTCTCGAAGAAAATACTAGCCCACGACTAAAACCGTGGGCTTATTGATTTTTTCACCATCAACTTAATTTTCCATTAAAAACCGCCCAATCTGGCTGATGGGTTTCCGGTAAAACGAACGAAGAAAAGGCAATTCCAGACCAATTTACTGCTAATTTCTGTGTCGAATTTTCATTATTCAATGTAAATTGTTCATTATCTCCCAACTTGGTTTCGCCGGGAATTTTTTGCACCTTTGCGCTTGTTTTTTCAGTGTCTGGCCCGGTTTTTCCTTCAGAGCCACCCCGATTAAACACTCTATTTTTTGTCAGCTAATGACCACTGAACACGTTAATTGCCTTATTATTGGTTCCGGTCCGGCCGGATATACAGCCGCTATTTATGCTTCCCGGGCGGGGATGAAGCCCGTTCTTTACCAGGGAATGCAACCGGGCGGTCAACTCACGATTACCAACGAAGTAGATAATTTCCCCGGCTATCCGGAAGGCGTCCACGGTCAACAACTGATGGTGGATTTGGAACAACAGGCCCGCCGGTTTGGTACCGATATTCGCTACGGTGTGGTAACCGCCGTCGATTTTTCCGGTTCCATTCACAAAGCAACCGTTGACGAACAGCAGGAGATCAGTGCGAATGTCGTCATCATCTCAACCGGGGCATCGGCCAAATGGCTGGGGCTGCCGTCGGAAATGCGTCTTAACGGTCTGGGCGTTTCGGCCTGCGCGGTTTGTGACGGTTTTTTCTTTCGTGGCAAGGATGTTGCTATCGTTGGAGCAGGTGATACCGCGGCTGAAGAAGCCAGTTACCTCGCCAACCTGTGCCGGAAAGTGTACATGATTGTTCGCCGGGGCGAAATGCGGGCGTCGAAATTTATGCAGAACCGCGTAAAATCGCTGCCAAACATTGAAATCCTGTGGAACAGCGAAACGGAAGAGGTGCTGGGTGAAGACGAAGTAACCGGAGCGCTGATCAAAAATACGGTAACGGGCGAAAAACGCGTTATTGATGTTTCCGGCTTTTTTGTTGCCATTGGTCACGAGCCCAATACGGCTATTTTCAAACCGTACGTTGAAATGGATGAAACCGGGTATATCATTACCGAAAAAGGCAGCAGCCGGACCAATGTTCCGGGTGTTTTTGCCTGCGGAGATGCCCAGGATAACATTTACCGCCAGGCCATTACGGCGGCCGGTACGGGTTGTATGGCTGCACTGGATGCCGAGCGGTATCTAGCCATGAAAGAAGTTGAAATGCACGCGGAAGCGTAAATGATATACAATTTGTAACCACCACAAAGGGAGTTGTGACGATTGACGATTGACCATCGACAATGGTCAATCGTCAATCGTCACAACTCCCTTTGTCAAACTTTATCCCCAAGGATGAGAAAACTGGCAGTCTGGTGGCTGTTCGCCAGCGTTTGCTGTTTGGCAAGCGTATCGACCGTAGAAGCGCAGGAACGAGGTAAATTCAAGAAAAACCTGAGCATCAAGCCAAAGAAATCAGAGAAAGAGAATCCAAACTTCCCAACGCAGACCCCGACCCAGGAACCGGATGAGGAATTTGAGCAGGAGCCTTCCAATCTGCGTTTTAACAATCAGTTTGAACCCAAAAAAGAAGTAAATCCCGTCGTCGCGGAGGATACTTCCACCATCGATGAAGGTGAACCCGCCGTTGTCGAATACATTGACTCCGTTCAGGTTGGGGACGACTGGGTAAAAATTGCGGACTATTTTGCCATCTGGGACCCTCACAACGTCGATCCCTACGGCATCGACCCGCTCCAATTCGACGAAGTCATTGACCTCAAATTATACGATCCAACCCAAAACCGGTTCTGGTCAGCTCCTACGGTCGATGGTAAAATAACCTCCATGTTCGGCCCCCGCTGGGGACGGTGGCACAAGGGAATGGACCTTGACCTCGAAACCGGCGACCCGGTTTATGCCGCCTTCGACGGCATTGTGCGGGTTTCGGGCTGGGACGGTGGCGGTTTTGGACGCTACATTCTTCTTCGTCATTACAACGGTCTGGAAACCGTATACGGCCACTTATCCAAAGCGCTGGTCGAATCCGGTCAGCTCATCAAAGCCGGTGACCAGATTGGGTTGGGTGGCAGCACCGGCCGCAGTTCAGGCTCACACCTCCACTTCGAAACCCGGTATGAAGGCAATCCGTTTAGCCCAACATTCGTCTACGATTTCCCGACCAATTCGCTGATCTCCGACCATTTTATTCTGACGGCATCCGTCTGGGATTATTTGCGGGGAAAAAATGTCAATCTGTCCGGTTTTAAACCCCGTTTCAAACGAACCGTTCTGCACCGCGTTCGTTCGGGCGAAACCCTGACGAGCATTGCCCGGCGCTACGGTTTATCGGCCTCGACGCTCGCCCGGAAAAACCACCTGTCAACCCGCTCGCGGATTCGACCGGGACAGAAGTTGAGAGTCCATTAATGCCGTTTAAAAATTAAGGGTTGAAGTGAATCGGCGTTTAGCAAACGTTCACTTTAGGTTTACTGATTTCTTCGAAATGAAACTTGATCTGCTCGTAATTGCCGTCCATCCCGACGATGCCGAACTAGGCTGTGCCGGAACGATTCTTTCACTGGTTGCGCAGGGTAAAAAAGTCGGTATTGTCGACCTGACGCGTGGCGAGTTAGGCACCCGGGGAACCCCCGAAATCCGCTTGCAGGAAGCCGAAGACGCGGCCCGGATTCTGGGTTTGTCGGCCCGCGAAAACATGAATTTCCGGGACGGTTTTTTCCGCAACGACGAAGAACATCAAAAGGCCCTGATTGTGGCCATCCGAAAATACCAGCCCGAAATTGTAATTACCAACGCAATTTACGACCGCCATCCCGATCACGGACGGGCGTCGGAGCTGGTCGTTGACGCGTGTTTTTACTCTGGATTACGGCAAATCAAAACCGTCGACAACCTGGGCGTCGACGCTACCCGAAACGACCAGGCAGCCTGGCGGCCCAAAATCGTTTACCACTTGATTCAGGATCGCTATATCAAACCGGATTTTATCGTCGACATCACCGATTTTTACGATAAAAAACAGGAATCATTGCTGGCATACAAGAGTCAATTTTATGATCCAAAAAGCAATGAACCCATGAGTTACATTGCCAGCCAGGAATTTATGGAGTTTCTGCGCGCCCGCGCCGAAGAGTTCGGCCACGTCATCGGCGTCAAATACGGCGAAGGATTCACCGTGGACCGGACGATTGGCGTGACGGATTTATTTGCTTTGAAATAAGCTCTCCAACATCCATTTTAAAATACTCGTTAACCCTGGCTCGTTGCCGGGGTTTTTCGTTCCTATGTTACCTTTTTGACACTTAATAATGTTACTGTCTTTAGCGGTTCGAATACTTAAATTTTTTCAAAAAATATTTCAATAATTCAACCTATTATAAAAAACATTCTGATTAATTTCGCAAATCATTTTTATACGCGTTTTACCGAATTAACTGCTTTTAGTAGATATCTTACCAATTAATTAAATTTCAATTATGAAGAAACCTATCCTTAGTATTTTTCTGTTGCTATTTTTCGCGGTCTCCTCTTTTTCTCAAAAAATCGATACTACATCTTCAGAGCAATTTAATAAGCTTAAGGAGGTACTGGAAAAGGATAAACAAATTCCATATCAAACTGGGAGTGTCGATTTAAATTCTGAAATAAAACTCTCAATTCCCAAAGGGTACAAGTTAATGCCCCAGAAAGACGCCGAATATGTCGTCTATGATTTATGGGGGAATCCTCGCCAGGAAGGGTTAATGGGTATGTTAGTAAAAGATGACTACTCGATCGTAAATCCGGCAGCCTGGGCTTTTATCATTACGTATGAAAAATCGGGATATGTCAAGGACGAAGACGCAGACGAGATCGATTACGACGAAATGATGAAAGAAATGCATTCAAGTGAGGCTGATGAAAACGAAGCCCGAGCCAAGCAGGGGTATTCTACCGTTCATGTTATAGGATGGGCCGCCAAACCTTACTATGATAAAAAAAATAATATCCTTCACTGGGCTAAATCGCTGGCATTCGGCGGATCAGCCGATACGACGCTCAACTACGATGTAAGAATTTTGGGACGAAAAGGCGTGTTAAGTTTAAATGCGGTTGGTACAATTGACCAATTGAAAGATATAACCGAACACGTGTCTGATATTATACATATTGCCAAATTCAAAGATGGTAGTAAATACACTGATTTTAACCCAGATATCGATCAAGTGGCTGCTTATTCCATCGGCGGACTGGTGGCTGGCAAATTATTGGCAAAAGCCGGAATACTGGCGCTACTGTTAAAAAACATCAAATTAATTGCGCTTGGTTTAATTGCAGTATTCGGCAAATTCGGAAGAAAAATAATTGGATTTTTCTCGAGGGATAAAACCGATGAACCACAAGCTGAAACCGATACAGCATCGGAAAACGCAGTTAGTTAAACCGCCTTAATCCCATTAAGTTGATAACGTTAGGGCTTATTGCTACAAACATTATTTTATCGTTATACTGTTTTTCAAATATCGAGGGGTTTGAGAAACTGTTTTTTGTGCCGAATAAAATAAAGGGAGATCATTCACAGAACTATCGCTTCATTACCCACGGATTTATCCATGCCGATGCAGGTCATTTGCTATTTAACATGATCACCCTTTATTTTTTTGGCAGAGAAGTTGAAGGCGGTATTCTGCCGTCATTCGAATTTATTCTATTTTACCTGCTGGCGATTGTATTTTCCTGTTTGCCCGCCTATCAGAAACAAAAAAATAATCCAGATTATAAAGCCGTAGGAGCCAGTGGAGCCGTTTCTGCCGTCATGTTTGTTTTAGTTCTGTACGCACCTTGGTCAGTAATCTATTTAAAGTTTATTATTCCCGTCTACTTTATCCTGTTTGCAACTGGCTACCTGATCTATTCATCGTACCAAAGCAACTATGGAGAAGACAATGTTGCACATGATGTTCATTTGTGGGGCATGTTGTTTGGAATTGCCTATATGTTTCTTTTACACCCAGCCAGTTTGCGAACCTTTATTAATAGAGTGACAGACGCCCCGTTCTTTTAATAAACGTCAGCCTGTAAGAATTATGAAGCTGATGAATCTGATTATTCATTGTTAATTGTTCATTCACCTAATTACGGTGCCAGCCGCTCAACGACCCAGTTCTCCCCTGTTTTTCGGTAAAGTACCCGGTCGTGCAAGCGGCTAGGTCGCCCCTGCCAGAACTCAATGCGGTCGGGAATGAGTAAATAACCGCCCCAGTTGGGTGGCCGGGGAATCGGTCGGTTTTCGTATTCATTTTCCAGGTCCCGCTGGCGGCTTTCCAGAACCGCCCGGTTTTCGATGGCCTGACTCTGATGCGATACCCAGGCACCAATCTGGCTGCCGCGCGGACGAACTTGAAAATAGGCGTCGGATTCTTCGGAGGACACTTTTTGAATGACGCCTTCAATCCGAATCTGACGTTCCAGTTCCGGATAGAAAAAAGTCAGCGCGGCAAATGGGTCGGCGGCCAGTTCTGTTCCTTTTCGGCTTTGGTAATTGGTAAAAAATGAAAAACCGCTTTCATCAAATCCTTTCAGAAGGACAATTCGGCCGGAGGGGCGGTTTTCCGGGCCAACTGTAGCCAGGTGCATCGCATTGGGTTCCGGAACCCCGGCCGTCAACGCTTCGGTGAACCAGCGACGGAATTGATCGAACGGATTTATTGAAACATCCGAAGGGTCCAAACCGTTAAGGGTGTACTCTTTTCGGAGGTCGGCCAGATGAGATAACATAGGTATACGCGATTCGAACCGTTGATGCAGTTTAGCAAAAATTAATAATCCGCTTTTTTTCGTACTTTTGCAAAAGTAACGATTCTCAAAATCGTATGGCGAGCGAAGAGCAAGAAATAACTGAACGCAAGGAACTGAACCCGGAATTATCTCAGGAGAAAAAACCGGAGACTGATCCGACTGATGCGGTAGAATCAACCGAAGGCCCCACGGACAACGTGGAACTGGAATCGCAGGAAGAGCCAGCTGGCGTAGCTGAACCCGAACTGGAACCGTCGGCGACGGCAGCACCGGAAGAGGAAGAGGCCGCCGGGTTGCCTTCAGAACCGGTAAGCGAGGTCGAGTCAGCGTCGGAGGTGTCTGACAAAACGGAAGTCGAATCGACCGCAGCCCTGGCCGAAATCCCTGAGTCTGAACCAACGCCAGCTGCCGGAACAGAGCCGGAACCCGAGTCTCCGACGGCGGTTGAAGAAACCGTATTAGAGCCTTCTGCGTCAACAGAACTGCATGCCGATCCGACGGATGCGGCCGATCTGGAGCTTGAAGAGGTGGCCCCGGCAGCGGATTACAGCCAGCTTTCCAAGTCTGAAATGGTCGGTTTACTGGAAAAAACACTGGCTTCGCTGAAGACCGATACGGTTTCTGCGTCTGATTATCGCCGGTCTGACGAGGTTCTGAAGGAATTACGTCCGTTGTTTGATCAATCCAAAGCTGCCGATCGGGCCGAAGCGCTCCAGCGCTATATTCAGGAAACCGGTGCAGACGAAGGGTTCGAATTCAAGCAGGACGAAGTGATTGGGCGGTTCGATAGCCTGTATAAACAGATCAAAGACCAGAAAAATCACTACTTCCAGCAACTCGAAAAAGCAAAAGATAACAACTTCAACCTCAAGACGGAACTGCTCCGGCGGTTGCGCGAACTGGTTGAAGCCGATGAAAATAACGCCGGTGATCCGAAAGCCAGCTGGAACGGCTTCAAACACGTGCAGGATGAGTGGAAAGCGGCCGGTAACGTTTCGTCGCCCCATAATGCCACGCTTTGGGCGACCTATCACGCCCTGGTCGACCGGTATTATAGCAACCGCAATATTTATTTTGAATTAAAAGAACTCGATCGGAAGAAAAACCAGACCCAGAAAACCGAACTCTGTGAGAAGGTGGAAGCGCTGGTGCAGTCAAACGAAGGCAATCCCATAACGAAAGCCATTATTGATGAAGCCAACGGTCTTTTCGAGGAATATAAACACATTGGTCCGGCCCCCAAAGCCGAACAGGAAGTGTTGTGGCAGCGTTTCAAAAAGGCGCTGGACACGCTTTACGACCGTCGCCGGGGCCAGAATGAGGAAATTCGGAAAGAAGGGGCGCAGTTGTACGACGAGAAATCGAAATTATACGAAGAACTGGTTCCGTTTACCTCCTTTACGTCGAACAGCATCAATGACTGGAACGAAAAGACCCGTGAGGTGATGGTGCTGCAGGATCGCTGGAATGCTATTCGGGGACCCATGCCGCGTGATGAAGGCAAGGAACTGAGTAAAAAATTCTGGGCTGCCCTCAAGCAGTTTTTCCACCACAAGGGTGAATTTTTCAAGCAACTGGAAGGAAAGCGTGAGCAAAACCTGAAGGCGAAAACCCAGCTCTGCGAAGCCGTGGAAGCCATTCTGGAATCGGGCGAAGAATCCGCCGAGACCACGCAGAAAGTCATTGAGTTGCAACGCCAGTGGAAAACCATCGGTCAGGTTCCGGAGAAATTCAAAGACACGATTTTCGAACGGTTCAAGGCGGCCTGTGACGGTTTTTTCAACAAGAAACGGTCGCGGAATCAGGAAGTTGAAAAAGAATTTGAAGAAAATCTGGCGAAGAAAATCGCTCTTTGTGAACGCATCGAAACCGTGGCCGTCAGCGGAAACGCCGACCTGTCGCAGTTGAACGCGTTCAAAAAGGAATGGTCCCAAATCGGCTACGTGCCGAAGAAAGACATGCAATCGATTCAGAAGCGGTACATCAATGCGGTTAATTCGTTCGTTGGCGCTAATGGTAAAATTTCTCCCAAGGAAAAAGAACTGTTAACATTACAGAATGAAGCCGAAATGGTCCGTGAATCCGGTTCGTCGCGCGATTTATACAAGAAAGAAGGTGATATTCGCCGGAAAATGACGACGCTGGAGAACGACATTGCGGTGTATAACAACAACATCGAATTCTTTGGCCGCTCAAAAGGCGCCGAAAAACTGCGGGCTGATATCGACAAGAAAATCCAGGTAGCACAAAAGCAACTGGAGGATCTGAAGCATCAGCTGAAAGTCATTCGGGAAGCGCAATAAAATGAAATAAGCGGTTTTATCCGGAAAATAACGAAAGAACTATTTGACCGTAAAGGCAAAATTGCTATTTTTGCACCAGATTTAACGAAAGCCCGCCAGCAGGTACGGTTTTCGGTTCAAAGCCCGGTTTGGCAAAGAACAAATCTGCTTGCCTCCATAGCTCAGCTGGTAGAGCAACTGACTTGTAATCAGTAGGTCGTTGGTTCGATCCCGACTGGGGGCTCTTCAAAATCAAGCACTTATGAGAAATCGTAAGTGCTTTTTTTGTGTCTACCCTATTCAAATCCCACCAGGATTATCATACCGGCAAAAGTTGGGATCAGTCGGGAGATTGAGGGGCAATCCGGTTTTCCTTCGCACAAAACGCCTTTCTTTTTCCTAATCCTTAATCAAGTGGTGATTATATCCCGCGTCAACCAATTCTTCATAAGCCTCCCAAACATCCGGCGGGATTTCCTGCGGGATCTGAAAACCTTTTTTGGGATACTCTTTTATCCGTTGCAGGTCACCCACCATTATATGAATCACCTGGTCCGCAGATAATTCCGGATTTGAATAGTGATCCAGATATTCCTCATACGTAGTTTGAGGTGAGGTAACCCGCGCCATTTTCTGGGGCCAGACTTTCCGGAACGTTGCATAACTCCGGCGTTCCATATACGGTTTTTGCACCAGCAGAAAACTCCCGGGATCCAGCTGCCGCTCAGCCAGCAGTTGCCGGGTAAAAAGCACATTTTCGCCGGTATTGGTCGATCGGTTTTCGATGATGATGTTCGGGGCCGGAACGCCCATATCCATCGCAATTTGGGCAAACTGATCGGCTTCGGGTTCGCTCCACATCGTACGGGTAATCACGCCCAGACCGCCGGAAAAAATGAGCCAGGGCGCCCATCCGTCGAGCCAGAGCTGCGCCCCGCGCTCGGCCACCCGTTTATCGTAACTGCAAAGGACGAAAATGGCGTCGGCGGGTTCAAGTGGTTGATGAAGCTGGTGGTAGTTCCAGAGTTTTTTAGCCAGATTGTGAATGGATGGGGGAATTTTGTGCATATATACTGCAACGAATCTGCGACTATGATTTTTAAAGATTTTTCGAATGTTGCGACTTTTTCCCGGATTACCAAGAAAATCGGGTTCGGCTGTTAGTGAATGCTAATCCGACAGATTACAAAACGGCCACTGAAAAGTGCCTGATACAACTTTCCCAGGTAAGACAAAACTCCTCTCCAATTTTTATTACTCTGTTTCAGGTACCTTTCTTGATACACTGGCATATGATTTGAAAGAGGGTCCTATTCTAATAAAAACCGGGTCGATTTCAGGCAATGATCGAATCAGGCAACTCTCTTAATAACTGTAAAGATGGATAGCTTCAACGTTGAAGAATCGGCAGATAGTACGAAGATCATTCCACTCGGACGCATTAAACCAACCATTATCCCTAAACATCACCACACCGGTTTCTGCAAGCACTCTTCCATTCTGGTCGATGAAAAAAACCGCATGCTTGAATGCGAACAATGCGGTCAAGTCATTGATCCATTTGATTATATATGGGAAGAAAGCACCAATCAGTCGCAACTATTCACGACTATTACCGAGCTTCGACGGGAAATGGAATGGCTTATGAAACAAAAAAACCGGCTTGAGAAAGCCGTACTCAAGCTAAAACAGCGAAAAATGCAGACTTAAAATGCTGCCTGGAGCCAGACCCAAAAAAAAACCCAGACGACCTGTCCGGGTTCTGGCTTGCAGCAGCCTCTCTGATTGCCAGAGCTAATTAGACGGAGCACGGGGAAGAAAGTCACATGATTTAAAAACCGGGTGTAATCCACTTACCGTAAATCAACTGATTGTCACTATCTAATCTATACTATTTCTAACTGATAGCCAATTAGTTAGCCAAAAATAGAGCACAATCAAACGCATACGTTTCGGGAAGGTCAGTCGCTTTCCAGACTCCTACCTTCTTCATCGTTACCTGCAGCACTGGAAATGTGTTTTCCGTTATTTCTAACTGGCAGGAATTGAGCCGGTAATACATCACATTTCGGGCTAGAACACATTGTCGTTTTGAAATTTTCAACTGGTTTTTTTCAGTCCATAAACCGGCTCGCTGGCAGAGCTTCCGGGTAATCAAATCCTGCTCAAAAACCGGGAACCAGGTAAATTTATTCATTCGGGGAATATACGATCCCCGTACTTTATTGATCTGAAGATTTCGCCAGGTCGGGCTGTCCATACGTATTTTACGGTTAGTAAGAGGCAAAAAACGGCGCAAATCGGACCGCTCTTTTACTGTTTACTTGGACGTTGATGCCGGGAAAAGTCACCTCTATTTAATCTAAAATTGCCTTTTAACAACTTTTAAAAGCGCCAAATACTCCTGTTTTGCCGGAAGAAATGAATGTCTTGATTCTGCCAAACCCTGATATACAGACAGATACAATAATCAGTCAGCTTCATTTTTTCAATTTTAGGATTTTTTCCATTTACCAAACTAATCAGCCTCTACTTTTCCACTTTCTATTCTGATTTTAATGAGGTATCAATCGAGCAACAACTTGCATGATTCATATGTATAGTGCTTGAATTAATGTAAAAAGAAAATCAAATTTTCACCTCTATTTCAGTGACTTAGTTAACCTTTTCACGTCTCACCTTACGCAATCCCAACGTGTTTCGATAGTCGGTTTTAGCTTAGTTAAAACCGCAATGTTTCATTCTACACGTTTACCGTCACATATCTCCATATTGTATTTATCCAATATCAATTATTGGACACATACAATATCTAAAACGCGATCTACGGTAACAAAAAGGTCGCAAAAAACGCCAGTTGTTCTTACGATTCGCGAAAAATAGGAGACAAGACAATGTGCAGGATTGGGATTTCGAAAAACAATTGTTGAGGCAAACTAAAAATAGTCACTATTACATGTTTACTAATTTACCTTTATCCGTTTTGCAGTCGGTGCTGGTCTCCGCCCTGCTGCTGGTTTCCGGTTTTCAGCATGCCCAGGCGGGGCGGGGCGATGGCCAATTGGCGAATAACGCCCCCTACAGCCGACTCTCCGCCCCCCCCACCATTGATGCCCAGCGCTACATCGGCGTTACCATCTTCAACTTCGAAACCGACCCGCGCGTCGACGACGAACGCATCGAGCATTCGGCCGACAGCGGCTGTAATGCCGTCGAAATCACCATCAACTGGGACCAGGTCTATCCTTCCATCAACAGCGCGCCCAACTGGAGCGTCGTCGACTCCCACGTCCAGACCGCTCAGCGACTCGGACTCAAGATCGCCCTGCGCGTCTTCGTGGGCCGCGAAGCCTCCCGACTCGGCGGTTTCTGGAACCTCCACGAAACCATGCAGGCCGCCGACAGCGCCCGGCGCGTTACCGACCAGGGCAACATTCAGTTTACTTTCTCCAGTAAACCCGTCATCGATCGCGTCAATGCCTTCGTGCTCGAAACCACCACCCGCTATCACTACCTCCAGCAGCAGGGACAGCTCCTGTTTTTATCGGTGGTTTCCTCCCCCGCGCTGGAGTCGGAATATTCGCCCGTCTACGACCCCTACACTGGCAGCAAATACGTGGTGCCTTTCGACTACAGCCGCTACGAACTCGATGCCTTCCGCCAGTACCTGCAAGCCCGTTTCAGCTTGTCCCAGCTCAACCAGCGCTGGGGAACCGACTTCAGCCAATGGAGCCGCGTGATGCCCCCCGCCAATGAACCGGCCAACCCCTATGCCTCCACCGTCGGTACCCGGGGCGAGGACTGGTACGTGTTTCGACACCGCCAACTGAAGGCCTTCATCGACCGAATCAACACCACCGTCAAGGGCGTCGATCCCAACATCATCGTTGTCAACCAGCACGGCTGTGTCTGGGACCGCATCTCGGGGCTGCGGGCCACCTTTGCCTTCAAGAACCTGGGGCAGGCCGTCGACGGGCTCAAGTTCAACGATGGCCCCGACTACAACCACCGCTTTTCAATGGACATTGTCCGCAGCAACCTGCGGCCGGGGGCGTTCCTGATTAACGCCATCGATGGCATGTTCCATAACTCGGTTTCCCTCGATAAATATTACCAGCAGGTGGCCCAGTGTTTCGAACACGGGGCCAAGATGATCACCCTGGCCAACTTCGGGGGCAAGGATGCCCGGCCCAAACTGGCCGAACTCATCGCGATGGTGGTCAACAATGGCTTGTTGAATCAACCCGTGCCTACGGTACAAACTGCCATGGTCAACGGCAAGAATGTAGGCTACAAACTTTCGGAAATCCTGCGCAACTACACGATCGCCCAGGAACGCTGGAGTTCCTTTTACAACCAGAATGGCAACAAACCGGTGCGGATTGAACTCGATGAAGACCTGTTGCGGAACGAGCCGCCGATCATCAATGCCCTGCCGGTGCTGAGCCAGACGCTCGTGGATCAATCGGCGACGGTGGGGAAGCCTTTCAGTTATTCGATCGGATCGGCTTTCACTGACTCCGATGGCTCAATTGCCAGCGTGGAAGTCAGTGGGCTGCCCCTGGGCTTGCAGTGGAACAGCACCACGGGGAAAGTGAGTGGCACGCCCACCCGGCAGGAATCGTCCCTGGTAACGCTGCTGGCCCGCGACAACGTGGGAGCCACGGCGAGTGGTAGTTTTCGCATTACCGTTACTGACCCCACCTCCACCAATCGCCCGCCGATCGCCCCGATTTTAACCAACCCCATGGGGCAGGTGGGTGTGGCATTGACCTACACACTGCCGCAGTTTAGTGACCCCGAAGGTCAACCGCTGCGCCACCGTCTGGTGGGCGAAGTACCAGGTTTGACGTTCGTGCCGGCGACTTACGTACTCAGCGGCACGCCGACGAATGCGGGGGTGTATTCGCTGACCTACACGGCAACCGACCCGGCCGAAGCGATTTCCTCGACGCTGTTTCAGGTGACGATCCGGGAAGCCACCCCGCCGGTCAAACGGACGGGTAACTTTGAGGGCTATCTGGATAAATTCAACTGCGAGGGGGATATTTTTGGCTGGGTGTGGGATCGCAATCTGCCCAATACGCCGATGCCGATCGAGGTATTCGACGGGAACAAACTAATCGGCACGTTTGTGGCCGATGTTAACCGGCCGGACCTGGTGGCGGCCAAGAAAGGCAACGGAGCGCACGGCTACCAGTTTATCATTCCGGGAAGCATCAAGGACGACAGACCGCACGTGATCTCGATGCGGATCGAGAATTCGGATTATTACCTCAAGGGATCGCCGACGACGATCACCTGTCCCTCGAGCACGGCGCAGGTCAACGACCCGGCCAACCAGCCACCGGTGGCGGTACCGATCCCGATTCAATATGCGTATGTAAATGTGCCCTACACGTACACGATTCCGGACTTTCCGCACGAAGAAGGGCAGACGCTGGTGTATGCGCTGACGGGCGGGGTGCTGGGGTTGAATTACAACCAGGCGACGCGGACCTTCAACGGGACACCGAGCACGATCGGGACCTACACGATGAGCCTGATTGTGTCGGACGGCATTGGCGGGTACACGCCCACGCTGGTGACGGTGGTGGTGACGGCGGCTCCGGCCAACCGGCCACCGGTGGTGGTGACGGCGCCGACAAATCAGACGGCGCAGGTTGGGCAACCATTCAGTTATCAGCTACCGTCCAATCTCTTTGCCGATCCCGAAGGAAATACAGTCGTCGTGGCGGTTTCCGGATTACCGACCGGATTGAATTATACTCCAAACAATCGTACAATTTCGGGAACGCCTACCACAGCAGGTAAATTTGCATTGGTATGCTCAGGAACTGATCCAGCCGGAGCTACGACTAGTGTGAGTTTCAGTTTGACGATAAGTTTACCAGAAACCGTTACCGTGACAGGGAATTTCGAAGGCTATCTCGATAAAGTAGAGTGCGGGACGATCCGGGGTTGGGTCTGGGACCGCAATCAACCTAACTCAGTGGTAACCTTGGAATTCTATACTGGAAATACCATTTGGGGTAGCGCGGAAGCTAATATATATCGGGTAGACTTGAAAACCGCTGGGAAAGGAAACGGCGTTCACGCGTATAGTTTTGATGTGCCAACGATTTTGAAAGACGGAATTTCGCGGGTAATTAATGCGCGTGTTAAAAATAGCAGCTACATCCTGAAGGAGTCGGGGAAAACTTTAGTCTGCCAGCCAGGAAGTCGGTTATCGGCTGAACCCGATCAAAATCTTGTCGTAAATGTGTTGGGCAACCCGATCACCCATGACGCTATCGATCTGGAAATCACCGGAGCAAACGGTCAGTCGATGCGGTTGATGGTGACGGACGTGAACGGGCGATTAGTCCATGAGCGCGTGGTAGAAAAAGCCGGTCAAATTGAAAAGCAAACGCTACCAGTAGGTAAAGCACCGGCAGGACTGCTACTGGTACGGGTTCAAAGGGGTTTGACCAGCGTGATAGTGAAGATCATAAAACCGTAACTCAACAAACAAAGCTCTGAACACGGGTTATTGTATAGTTTATCACTGGATTGAAAATCCTACCAATGCCCGATTTTTTAAATCGGCATTGGTAGGTTAATGCGACCAATTAGGTTTTCCCGCTTAATTATTTAGGGCGAAAAAACCTCTCCCGCTGTGGTCGACTTCCAGGAAATTTGACCATTGCCAGTTTCGATTTCGGACAATTTCTGGTCATTATTTCCCTGAAATTTACAAAATCCGCCACTCGATCCGCCGGTTGAGTTTGCGGTTTTCGTCGGTGGTATTGGGAGCCACAGGCCGGGTTTCGCCGTATCCGGCCGATCGGATACGGGTGGTGGCAATACCGGCTTTGGTCAGGTAGTTCACCACGGACTGCGCCCGTTTTTTCGACAATTCCAGGTTATTAGCCGTTCCGCCCTGATTATCGGTATGACCGGAAACCTCAATCTGAACCGAGGGATTTACTTCCAGAAACTTCACCAGCCGGTCGAGTTCCGTGCGCGATTTTTCGGCCAGATCGTAGCGGCTCGTTTCAAAGAAAATATTGTTCAGCGTCTCTTTGGCCGGTGCGCCCCCGTCAGCTGGCCTGATCGGTTCCAGCGGCACACGCATCGTCAGCCCCTCTCCTTCCCGTTTTCCCGTAAAATCAAACGACAAACTCTTGAACAAATACCCGGCCCCAAGAACATAGAGCGCGTATTCTCCGCCCGTCGGCAAAATGGCGGTATACTGACCGGTTTGTGGGTCAGACTGCACGCGGGTAACGAGTTGATTGGTTGCCAGATCGATCAGTTCGATGGTGGCATTCAGCGGTTTTTTGGTGCGGGCGTCGGCTACCAGCCCTTTCAGGTAACTAACCGGGCGCACCTTCTGCCGCAACGCATCCGGCAAATCGAACTTATAAAGTTTGGAGCGTTGCTTTCCGTCCGTCGTGGCTTGTTCCTGCGAGTAATACGCGTGTGCCCCGTTAGCCGATACAAACAAAGCCGCCTGATCATCGGAGGTATTGATGGGGTAACCCAGATTCTGCGGGTTCGACCAGCCGGTGGCCGTGCTGTCGGCCACAAAAAGGTCGTAACCGCCCATTCCCATATGTCCTTCCGACGCAAAAAACAGGCTCAGGCCGTTGGCGTGAATAAACGGCGAAGCTTCGTCGAATGGGGTGTTGATGCTTTTCAGGTTATAGGGCGTCTTCCACTCGCCGTCTTCGCCCAGGTCACTGCACCAGATGTCGCGTCGGCCAAGCCCGCCGTTTCGATCCGATACAAAATACAACCGCCGACCGTCGGCCGACAATGCGGGCTGCGATTCCCACGAACGGGTGTTGATCATGGGGCCGAGGTTCTGCGGCTCCGACCAGGTGTTACCGGTTTTGCGGGAAATATAGAGATCGCAACTTCCGTATCCCGTGCGTCCCTGACAGGCCGTAAACACCAGCGTCCGACCATCGGCCGAAAGCGACGGCGTTCCTTCGTTGTTGGGCGTATTGATGTGGGGCGAAATGGATTCGGGGGGGCTCCAGGTTTCGCCTTTTTGGGTCGCAACCATCAGATCTTCATCTCCTTCCGGCTTCAAAACCGTGTACACCAGCGTTTGTTCATCGGCGGTCAGAACCGGAAAATACTGCGACGGGAATGCCTGAACCGTTGCCGACAAGGGTTGCGGTTTTACCGGCAACGGATTCTGAATGGCCTGCTCGCCAAAACGAGCGGTTTGCAGCATCCGGTCAATTTTCTTCCACTGAATCGACTGAGGTGTGAAAAGTTTCTGCAACCGCTCGATGTTCGGAATCGCGCCAAGGTAATTGCCTTTTTTAAGCAGATAGGAGCTGACAAACTGATAGGCTAAACCCGTCGACGGGTTTGCAGGCTGCTGTCGGATGGCCCGCTGGTATACCTGAAACGCCTGATCGGGCTGACGCATGAATTCATAAACCTGCCCCAGTTTCAGATACGCTTCCGTGTATCCGGTATCGCGTTCCACCGCCTGATGAAACAACTCCAGCGAAAGGGGCATCTGGCGCTGCGCAAGGGCTTCGACGGCTTTTTTGTAGAGCTCGACGGCTTTTTTATTTTGAGCCGAAGCCGAAAAATGAAACGGAGGAAAAATGAAAAGAAGCAAAAGCAGGATGGCGGTTTTGAGTCCCGCCAACCCTTTTTCCCTCAGGGAATGTCCATAAACTTGTGCGTTTGCAACGAAACCTGCCATTGCGGATGCTGTTTTACATACTCAACGATAAGAGGTAACATTTCATTGGAACGACTCCATTCCGGTTGCAAAAACAGTTTGCAATCCGAACGGAGCGACGCCACAAACGATTCGGCAAAGGCAAAATCGCTTTTATGGTAAATGATTGCTTTCAATTCATCGGCCTTCCGAAAAATGTCCGGGTGCGGCTCCTTGAATTTCTTCGGCGAAAAACAGATCCAGTCCCAGCTACCACTTACGGGATAAACGCCGGAAGTTTCGATATTCGTGTTAAAACCGGCTTTTTTTAGTGCAGCCGTCAGCCCGCTCAGGTCGTGCATCAGGGGTTCTCCGCCCGTAATGACAGCCATTCGTCCGGGATATTGCAAAGCGCCTTCTACCAGATCGTCAATCGAATAGCTCGGATGCGCAGTCACATCCCAGGATTCCTTGACATCACACCAGTGACACCCCACATCGCAGCCCCCCAGCCGAATAAAATAGGCCGCTTTTCCGGTGTGTGCACCCTCCCCCTGCAAGGTATAAAACGACTCCATGACCGGAAGCCGTTCAATTGTGTCGGTTTGTTGCGTTCGTACTTGATTCATGGCCCAAAGTTACGGAATTTGCGGGCGATGGTTTATTTATTCCCACGGCTTTCGTCAGCCTTTATGAAATACCGCCTGTTCCTGCCCGTTGTTTTGGTCCTGATGCTGACTGGCGTCAGTGTTTTATTCTTCAGTCATACTCCCCCTGCCCCGCCAGCAAAGCCCAACATTGTCTTCATCATTGCCGACGACCTGGGGTGGGGAGATCTTTCGAGCTACGGGGCAACGGATCTCAAAACGCCCCATATTGACAGTTTGATGCGGGCCGGTTTGCGGTTTACGCATTTCTACGCCAATAGTCCGGTTTGTTCACCCAGTCGGGCGGCCCTGCTATCGGGTCAATGGCCGGAGCGCATGGGCGTTCCAGGCGTTATCCGGGATGTTGCGAGCGACAGTTGGGGGTATCTGGCACCCGGTCCACTGCTGCCCACCTATTTGCAAAAGGCCGGCTATCATACGGCTTTGATGGGGAAATGGCATTTGGGGCTGGAAACGCCAAATACGCCGAACGAACGCGGTTTTCAGGAATTTTACGGTTTTCTGGGCGATATGATGGATGATTATTACACCAAGCTTCGGAACAACCATCATTTCATGCGACATAACCGGCAAACCATTGATCCACCCGGTCACGCAACCGATGTGTTTACCGATGGAGCAGTTACCTATTTGAATTCGCGCAAAGGAAACGCCAAACCGTTCTTCCTGTATCTTGCCTACAACGCGCCCCACAATCCGCTGCAACCTCCCGCCGAGTGGCTCGAATGGGTTCAAAAAAGGGAACCGAACATCGATCCGACACGGGCCAAACTCGTGGCACTGATCGAGCACATGGACGCTAACATCGGAAGATTGCTGGCGACATTGAAGGCCAATCGGCAACTGGAAAACACCTTGATCGTTTTCACGAGCGACAACGGCGGCTGGGGACCCGGCAAAGCCAACAACGGTCCGCACCGGGCGTTCAAAGGAACCATGTACGAAGGCGGAATTCTGATTCCGGCCGGGGTGGCCTGGGCGGGGCACATTCAGCCGGGTCGAATTTCCGATGAACCCCTGCAGTTGAGCGACTGGATGCCGACCTTTTTGGAAATAACCGGACAAAAAATCACTACACCCATCGACGGAAAATCTTTCTTAACACTGTTAACTCACAATTCGAGGAACGAAGAGGTTGCTGTTTTCAGACAAAGACCTCTCTTTTTTATCCGACGGGAAGGAACCGACACTTTTAAAGGATTGACGACGCAGGCGGTTCGGCTGGGCGACTGGAAATTGCTGCAAGCTAACCCGTTTTCGCCTTACGAACTGTACAACCTGAAAGATGATCCGAAAGAAGCGACGAATCTGGCCGGTCAGGAAAAAGCCAAAGCGAACGAGCTGACACTATTATTGATGAACCACATCCAGCAAAGCGGGTCGGTGCCGTGGCAGAGCGGAAAATAAAGACCCGTGCAACTTTCCGGCTTTTCCTGGCATCTTGTTACCAGCAACCGCAACTTTCATCCACCATGCAACTCAAATCCATTTATTTAACCTTTCTGGTTTTCAGTACGGTTTTCGGGAGATCCGAAGCACAGTCCGTTACGAAGCAATTCCGAATCAAATCATTCGATCGCATCGATGTGGCCAATGCCATCGACATCGAAATCCGGAAAGGCAGCTTCGATATTGTCGCCGACTTGGCTCCCGGCGAAACCGAATACCTGTCGGTCAAAAGCGAAAACGGTGTACTCCTTGCCCGTTTTAACCGACCGGCGGGAAATTGGATTGCGGGCAAAAACCGCAAGTCACCCCGGCTGATCGTTACCATGCCCGCTTTGCGGGGCATCACGCTTTCCGGTGCATCGGACGGCGATGTCAATGATTCATTCGACACGGAGGAACTCGAAATTGCCTTGTCGGGAGCCGCCGACCTGTCGATGAAAGACATCACCGCTAACCGCATCCGGCTGAAAGCGTCGGGGGCATCGGACACCCGGCTAAGCGGGCGAACCAAACTCCTCGATGTAGACATTTCGGGAGCATCGGATTTAAAAGCGTATGACCTCACGGCGGCCGAAGCGGTTATTCGGGCATCCGGGGCGAGTGATGCGGCCGTAACTGTGACGAAACGGCTGGAAAAAAACACGCGCGGAGGGGCGGACGTAACGCACCGGGGCAACCCACAGACGGTTATTTCCAATCAGAAAAAGGATGACTAAGAAGCTGAACCCCGCATCCAGTGAACGGCTTCGGGCGACATTTCAAGCCCAACCAGCTGACCCACTTTGATTTTTTCGCTGGACGGCGCCAGAAAAGTCAGGTTAACAAACCGGTTCATTTCAACTTCCACTTCAATAAAAGCCCCTTTGAAAAATACGTTTCGGACAGTACCGCCAAAACGGCCCCGGTCGGACAAACGGATCTGCTCGGGGCGCACACAGGCCAGGGCGTTCGGTTGATACGCGTGAATGATCCCCATCAACGGCAGGTGTTTAGCCCGGATCAAATTGGCGGGGCCGGTCATCTGGGCCACATATGCGTTGTACGGACGGCGGTAAACGTCCATCGGCGCACCCAGCTGAACCAGGTGGCCGTCCTGTAAAATACCGATGCGGCTGGGAATCGAAAGGGCGTCGGTCGAATCGTGGGTAACAAACAGGCAGGCGGTTTTTTCATGCCGCACCAGATCCAGCAACATCCCGCGAATCAATTCCCGGTTTGGCAGATCGAGGTGACTGAATGGTTCGTCGAGTAACAAAACGGCCGGTTTTTCGGCGATGGCACGGGCGATGGCCGTCCGCTGCTTTTCCCCACCCGACACCTGACGCGGCAATCGATGTTGCACCGCTTCCAGCCGACACAGCCCGATTAGCTGATCGATTCGGTAATCCTGATAGCGTTTTTCGTAAAACCGCAGGGAATAGGCTATATTTTCGCGAATGCTGACATTGGGCATCAACTGGTATTCCTGATGGACGAGTTTGATGTGCGGATGCCCCGGCACCAGTTGTTCCGATGGCCCTTTTACCCGTTCACCATTCAATTTTACGGTGCCTTCCGTGGCATCGACCAAGCCCGCTAGCAGATTTAGCATCGTACTTTTTCCGGAGCCACTCGCTCCAACCAACCCCACAATCTCACCCGGTTTGATAACCAGCGATACGCCACGAACCGCCGTAACGTCCCCGAAAGATTTTACAAGTTGGATAGATTCAAGCAATTGAAATTGACCTTTTACTGTGCGTGCAATTAACTTATCGACAAGCAGTTACGTACATTTTAAACCAATACGCTCCTCCTCCGACCTGTAAAATTAACGATTTACAGCAACAACCCACCGATAAAGTGATTCCTTTTGTTAATAAAAATAGGAACAAAACTTACATGAAAAAACGGCCATCAGTTGATTAATCCTACCGCTTCCCAAGCCAGAAAAAGAAGAGAACCAGGAGCAGGAAGGCAAAAACCACCAACGCGATCTTCCAGGCCGATTTGGGTCGTTCTCCAGCAATCTGGCCCGTTTGTCCATTGACCAGGAACCGGTACTGCTTTCCGTTGTAGAGATACATACAAATCCAGAGCGGTAACAAAATATGCTTGAACGTCTGGTTGGTCAGCGTGGTATCGACGTTCAGGTTGCGCTGCGTATCGCCCCCCATTTGTGACGCACAGGCGTTTTCTTCACGGTTCCGAATCTGTTCTTCGGCTTTTCGCGCGCTTTCCTGTAAATCAATGCTATAAACCTCGGCTTCCCAGCCCAGCAGAATCCGGGGATCGTAATCGACCACTTCCTGCAAATTAAACCGGCTGGCTTCCTGCACCTGACTTTCCTGCTGCGACAATTTACGGGACGCCATTTCGAGCATATCGTCGTAGAAAGCCTGGTGCGAACCGCTGCGGTATTCCCACCGAACCCGTTGCTGCTGCTGCGTGACCATCTTCCCGCTCGAATCCCGCACCTGAACCGGCACATAATAATAGTAGCCCGCTTCGCCCGAATACTCCGAATGAGCCTGTGCGTCGAACGTCCAGAACGGAATGTAAATCCCGTGGAGATTGTCCAGCATGGCCCCGGCCGATAAATCCGACGGAGCCAGCCAGCTATCGCCCACCCAGCTTTTAAACCGCTGCAACGCCTGTTCCTTCGAAATCCGGAACGGCAGCAAACCGGCCGGTTCGATCAAGCGCGTTTTCTGCGCATCCGGATTGACGTTTTTGGAATTACAAAACGCGCAGGTTATGGTTGGCGTGTCGTAATTAACGGTCGTTTTGGCTCCGCAATTCTGGCAGGTAAACAGTCGTTTTTCTTCCGTTGGCGCGTTTGGCAACTGGCGGTCTTCTACGCGAAAGGAAAGCGGATTTTCGTGTAAGTTACTCTTCGTGAACGCGATATCCTCGGTATTACCGCAATAATCACAACTCAGTTTCTGTTTCTCAGCCGAAAATTTTAACTGCGCACCACAGGTTTTACACGGCGCCCGGACCACATCGGAAAGTTCGGAGGGTGACTGCATTGGGAGAAAAAGGAAGAATGATCGGAAATGGAAGGAGAAAGAACAGGCAAGCGGTTTTCCCCCGCGACTGCATTCTCCCTCCCTTCCTGGTTATAAACGAGCTAATAAATCGGCTTTTTTAGCATTGAATTCCTCATCGGTCAGAATGCCGGCGGCTTTCAATTCACCCAGTTGCTTGAGCAAATTCATCACCTCGGTTTTATCCTCTTTCGGTGCCTGCTGCGGAGCATTGGCGGCACTGGTATTCTGCATGAAATTACCCAAACCGCCCAGTAACACGGCAGCTCCCCCGGCCCCGCCATTTTCGGCAGCATCTTCCAGCGCCACACCGGCCTGAAACTGCTGAAAACGAGCCATATCACCCACCATGTTCATCTGTGTCGTTTTGTCCAGAAAGGCTTCCACTTCGGGGGGCAGACTCGTATTTTCGACGTAGAACTTCGTCAGTTCCAACCCATAACCCGTAAAATCAGATTGGAGCAGCGGCAGTAACTTGTCACCGATTTCCTTATAATTCCGGGATAAATCATAAACCGAAATACCAGCTTCGCCTATCGTATCCGTAAAATTGGTGACAATCGCCGACCGAAGCTGATCTTCGACATCGCTGATGCGGACGATGGGCGTGGTTCCGGCAAATTCCTTGATGAATTTTCCAGCATCGGCCACACGCAGGGCAAACACCCCGAACGCCCGAACGCGCACCTGTTTCAGTTCCGGGTCGCGGACGATGAACGGGTTTTGCGTTCCCCATTTCAGGTTGGTAAACTGCTTGGTCGAAACAAAATAAATATCAACTTTGAAGGGCGACTCGAACCCCATTTTCCACGACCGCAATGTGGTCATGATCGGCATGTTCTGCGTCGTCAGTTCGTAGCGGCCCGGCTGATAAACGTCGGCAATCCGGCCTTCGTTGATAAAAACCGCTACCTGCGATTCGCGCACGGTCAGTTGCGCTCCGTACTTGATGTTGTTGCCGTTGTCCGGAAATTTCCAGATAATCGTATCGTTCGAGTTGTCGACCCAGTCGATGACCTCGATAAATTCATTTCGGATGAAGTCAAAAAGTCCCATATGTTGTTGTCGACAGCCTATGCCGTCTGGTTTCGGTGTAGTGAAGATTTACACGCCCAATTCTACACAAAAAATACGAACCAGTGCGGATTCGTATTTTTAAACGGTTGAAAAATGAGTGCAGAAGCACTTTTTCCGGTTACGGCGGTCGCCATCCTTTCTAAAAACGAGTCGTTCTCAGATTTTCAGGATTCATAATGCCTATTAAACCAGGCCATTGGAATGTCCGCTTCAAACGTTCCGGTTTTTGTATCGATCCGCTTTTCAAATCGCCCTTCGATCGTAAAACCGATTTTCTGGTAAAATTCGATGGCTTTTTTATTGCTTTCCCGGGCGATCAATTCAATCCGCAAAATATCGTGCCTATGCTCCTCAACGTGTTGTAACAGATTGACAAATAACAGCTTTCCCAAACCCAGGCCCTGAAAACCGGGGTGAACTACAATCGTCAATTCCGACAAAATGTGTTTAAAAACCCGGGGTTCCAGCTGATAACAATGCACTTCTGCAACCAAAACCGCTGGCTCGTTCGGATCTTCGATGACCAGCGAAACCCCGTTTTTAAGGGATTTTTGCAGATTAGCGGCAATGTAATTGGGTGATATCTCATCGGCTTCCCGCGCAATTCCCCCCGGCGTTCCGGCAACTTCCCGATAGAGTGAATAGATCGCCGTTTCGTCGCTTACCTGCGCAAATCTCGTTTTATATAGCATTAAAATGCGGTTTTGACTTCCCGGTTATTTAAATCGTTCCCGAACCTGCGCCGAATCAGCTACCGTTTTTTTTCGCCACGCCCGCAATTGAGCCAGCAGTTCACCGCGTTTAGCCGGTTCGGTTTCCGATAAATCTTTTTTTTCACTCAGATCTTCGGAAAGGTTAAAAAGCTCAATCTGGCCGGTATCGAAGTATTCGATCAATTTAAAATTCCCGCTTCGAATGGCTCCGGCGGAGCGACCACCCAGAAAATGCGGTTTGGGAAGCGGATAATGCCAGTAAAGGGTTCGGGCTTTCGGTTGGGCGGTTCCTTTCCAAACCGAAGCAAAACTGACGCCATCGAGCAGCTGATGCTTAGGCGGTTTCAGGAAAGCAACGTCCAGTAAAGTCGGGTACACATCCAGGGTATTGATCACCTGATTTGAAACCGTTGCTTCCTTGATTTTGGCGGGCCAGTTCGCAATAAAGGCTTCCCGAATGCCGCCCTCGTACAGCTGCGATTTACCACCCCGCAATGGTGCATTCGTGGTAACATTTAGTTCACCGCCGTTGTCCGACGTGAAAAGGATCAGTGTATTTTCCCGCAGCCCCAGTTCGTTCAGTGTCTGTACGATCCGGCCCACGCCGTCGTCGATACTTTCGAGCATGGCGGCCAGTTGCGGGTTATTCTGATTCGTGCCGGCGCCGGTTTTTTGCTGGTATTTCGCAACCAGTTCCGGTTTTCCGGCCAGTTTCGTATGCACCGCGTAATGCGACAGATACAGGAAAAACGGTTGGGCGGCACTTCGTTTGATGAAATCTACTGCTTCCTGATTTAAGCGGTCGGTCAGGTATTCGCCTTCGGTTTTGGCCGAGACTCCGGGCATAAAGAAATACGGGTGGAAATAATCGCCGTTGGCGATGTAACCGGTTTCCGAGCAAATCACTTCATCCCAGCCGTGTTTGGCCGGTTCTCCCCGCTTCCGGCCGTAATCGCCGGTCAGGTGCCATTTGCCAATTAAACCGGTATGGTAACCCTTCGTTTTCAGTTGCTCGTTAATTGTCAAATAGCTTGGCGGCAAAAACTTATCATCGCGCGCGTCCAGATAATCCGTTATTCCGACACGGGCCGGATGCTGGCCCGTCATCAGTGCAATGCGGGTTGGCGTGCAAACCGGAGCAGTGGCGTAGGCCTGCGTAAACCGCATCCCTCCGGCCGCCAGGCGGTCCAGGTTGGGAGTTTCGTTGAAGCGATTGCCGTAGCATCCGAGTTCGCTCCAGCCCAGATCATCGGCCAATATTATAATGATGTTGGGCGGGCCTACCGGTTTTGGTTTCCGGGAAAAACCCGATACGGCACTCAGGCACCCCAAAAAACCGGCTATGGCGGCAATCCAGATGGTTTTTGTCATGCGACGAACCTAACGCATTTGCCTTAAAAATCCAAAAGAGAAAAACCAGCGCTTTTTGGGGATCGCCCGGCAAAAAAGCGCTGGTTTTTCTCTTTGATCGGAATCGGAGAAGTTCCGATTCGCTAAGACTGGACCGAAAACGAAGCAACCTTATCAGGCTGCCATTTTCTCCGGACTCCGGATGTTTTTCATGGCTTCATTGGCATTCTCGAATGCTTTCCGGTTTTTATACTCAAACCACGGCTTCGTGAAGTATTTCTTCATGAAATTATCGATCCGCATTTCGCCAATCAAGTTCCAGGCACCTTCGATCCGTTTCAGCCACGATTCATTCAACACGCGAAGCGCCAGAGCATATCCGCCATCAATGTATTCAATGTAGTGCCAGTAACCAGCTGGTATATAGATGGTTTCGCCATAATCCAGTGTACATTCATAGCCTTTTACGTGCTGCAAACCGGGGTATTTTTCGTAATCGGGATTGTTGACGTTCATGTACGAAATGACCGAAAACGGCAGCCGGTACAGCAGGGGCGTATTCTCAGGCGAGAACAAAACGACCCGCTTTCGACCCACAAACTGCGTCAGAAAGACGTGCGAAAGGTCAATGTCGTAATGCATGTGAACCACTGAACCGGCCCCGCCGTAGAACATAAACGGCAGACTCATGGCAAAACCGTCGACGATATCCGGCTTCAGAATATCCTTCTTCAACGCCGGAATATGCTTGAAAATATTGAAGAGAAAAATCCGCAGTTCGATCTGTTCGTTGGAAGAAATTTTGTCCAGATACTCGCCAAAATTCATCCGTTCATCAACGAACATCGTGCTCTTGTCCGGATCGGCTGGCTTGTTATTGTACAAATCGACGGTTAGATGTCCTGCTCTTTCTTTTAGTTTTTCGAACGACCAATTTTTGTAAGCCGGCCAGTCGTGGCAGAAATCCTGAATAATGGCTGGCTGGTGTTTTTTGAAGTATGATTGCTGAAAAAGTGCCTTATCTTCTTTGCTGATGCGGTCGATCGGTAATAGTTCAAGTGCCATACGGGTGATGAAGTCAAAGTACAACCAAAAATCTACTGGTTGTAACACGATTTACACCCATGAAGTTACATTTCAGGTGGGAAATTGAGCGGCCGAGGAATTAAAATCGGATTAATATTATCCTAAAACATACCTTACCAAAAATACAGTACCCGGTATCCGCTGGTTTCCGAACTAAGTCAGAACCGCAAAATACCGGGCACCACCAATTGGCTGTTGCGAAACGATCAGAAAATGAATTTTGTCGACAAAAACTCGGACTTATGCTGTTCGACAATCTCGTTCAAAATGCTTTTGTTCTGCTCGGTATCTTTCGTAGCCACTACCGTACGAATGGAAAACGACCGGAGCGCGTCCTCAACCGACAGCGTTCCTTCCGCCGAGTCTTTCCGGCCCGTAAACGGAAATGTATCCGGTCCGCGCTGGCATTGGGCGTTGATGTTCACCCGACTTACCTGATTCACGAGCGGATCGATGAGCTGGGCAATCTGCCCGGTTTCGCTCCCGAAAATGCTGACCTGCTGGCCATGGTCGGAATTGATGACGTATTCGATCGGCTCTTCGATGTCGTCGAACGGAACCACCGGAACGACCGGCCCGAATTGCTCCTCGCGGTAGAGTTTCATACCCTCTTTCACCGGATAAACCAGTGCCGGAAAGACGAATGATTCCACGGTGGTTCCTCCGCCTTCGTTCAGAATTTTGGCACCCTGCGCTTCCGCATCCCGCAGACACTCATCGAGGTACGCCGGTTTCCCGGGTTCGGGCAGTGGGGTTACCTGCGCTCCTTTGCTCCAGGGCATGCCGGGGTTCAGCTTGTTCAGCTCTTCGCCAAACCGTTTCAGAAAGGCGTCGGCAATGGACCGGTGAACCCACAGAATTTTCAGGGCCGTACACCGTTGCCCATTGAACGACATTGAACCCAGCATACACTCCTTCACCGTCAGTTCGATGTCCGCATCCGGCAAAATAATGGCCGCATTTTTCGCATCCAGGCTCAAAACCGCCCGGAGCCGGTTGCTTTTAGGGTGCATTTTTTTTAGGCTATCCGCCACCCGGCTCGATCCGATCAGCGCCAGAACGTTGATTTTACCTGATTTCATCAACGTTGGTACCACCGTCGCGCCCCGGCCGTACACCGTATTGACAACGCCTTTCGGGAACGACGTCCGGAAGGCATCCAGCAGCGGATGGTGCAATAAGGTTCCGTGTTTCGGGGGTTTAAACAAAACCGTATTTCCCATCAGAATCGCCGGAATCAGCGTGGTGTAGGTTTCGTTGAGCGGGTAATTGAACGGCCCCATACACAACACAACGCCCAGGGGCGAGCGCCGGATTTGCCCGATAATTCCTTCCTCAATGCGAAACCGGGAACCGGCGCGGTCGATGTCCTTGAAGGCATCGATGGTATCGTAAATGTATTGTACGGTACGGTCAAACTCTTTCGTTGAATCAGCCAGGGTTTTGCCGATTTCCCACATCAGCAGGTTTACGACGGCCTTTTTCTGTTCCATCATTTTGCCGACAAAACGCTCCATGCACTGAATGCGGTCGGTAACTGACATGGTTGGCCACTCACCCCGTCCGTTGTCGAACGCCCGAACGGCTGCGTTGAGTGCGTCCAGGGCTTCGTTGTCGTCCATCGGAAGCGGGTAACTGCCGATCACTTTCCGAACCAGACCAGTGGGAGTCTGGACATAAACCGGTGACAAAACTTCCTGCGTCGGGCCGTCCCATACCCGGATTTCGCCATCGACAAGGTACTCCCGCTGGTGCAAGGCTTCGATCCGAAATTCCTCCGGAATCTGATCTTCTGCCGGAAACAGAATTTCCAGCTGTTGCGATAAATTAGTCATACTATGAAATAAGAAATGGTAATTGCCAGACAAGTGACGTAAAAAAACCGTCCCAATTCAGGTTGGGAGGTCGAAGAAAGAGAAGTCGATGAAGGCTGAAATCGAATTGGTAGATCGTTTCAGAATTGCAAAAGTACTGAACGGAGTCTAAAGGAAGCAACTACTTGCGACGAAAAGTAGCCAAAACCGGCCTGGCTGGCTTAAAACCGCTCTATTTTTTATTGATTTTTCAGAAAAACACAAAAAAGCCGTCCGAATGTTTTCATTTGAACGGCTTTCGGCAAAACTCCTACTGTTTCACTACTTTCAATGGTACGGATTGCTGACTGTCGGTTACCCATAAAATGAATAATCCGGTTACTTCGTTTCCGCGTCTAAATTGCTGACGTTCTACGGCTCCGGCGGTTTTCGGGGAAAAGTGTTCAATCAAATTCCCTCAACGGGTGCCGTATCGAATTAAGCTTTCGGTTATTTTACCCTTGAAATCCCAAGCTGTTCGGCTAAGCGAGTCATTTCCTGAATGATGAGGTCGGGCGCAGATGGTGCCCAAAGGCCGGGCAAACCGTAAACCATTTGCGACGATGCGCCCTCGTAGCCCCCCTCTTTCAGAACGGTTGCCGACGGAATGTAGCCCATGACATCGTTGGAATAACCCAGGACAAAGACGTCGGGACCAAAGCGTTTTTTACATTCAATGGCGTATTCGATCAGCAGTTCTCCGCCAAAACTGAACAGCGGCTGACCGCCCAATTGCCAGACTTGCATCGGATACGGATAGCTCGTCCGGAATGTTTTTCCCTGTTTCTTTTCGACCAGCATTCGTTTAGCCCACCGTTGGATATACCCGTCATTTTCCTGAGCGGTTTTCGTCAATTCGGCTTCCGAAGGCGAAGGGGCAAGCGGCAAATCAATTTCCGAATATGCCGTCCGCAATTGCGCGGGCAGGTTTCGCATTGGTTCATCGAGCACCCGGTCGACCGCTGCGGCCAGTTCCCGACCGTATTGCCGGGCCAGCGGAATCGTCCGGCGGGGAATCGGATTCTGATCGCCGGCGGCCCCCTGAAAAAACAGCGCCGTGACGCCGGGATGTTCTTTTTCCAGCTCCAGTTGGGCAAACCCGACGTAATCGCCCGACCACTGATACTGGTCTAAAACCGTCGGGTGACAAGCGTAACCGAACGCAATGGCTTTCAATTTTCCGCGGGCATCGACCACTTTAATCACGGGTACGGCATAATCGTTCGGGCCCCGGAGTTCGGATTGCTCCCGCACGGCCCCTTCCTTGTTATTGCGTCGGTTGACCTGAAACCGAGTTACGCCATTTTGCGCAAACAGTTCAGCGGGTTCCAGTTGTTTCAGGGCCCGGCCAACCAGCGTCACAATCTGGTCTTCGAGTTGCTGGGTATACCGATCGATTTTGGTGAGTTCATTGGCATCAAGCGGATAAATATCGAACAGGGCGTGGGCCAAAACCGGACCAGAATGCGTGTGTGAGCTGTTCAGAATGATCTGGTCTTTCGACAGCCCGAACCGGGTCTTCAGCCGATCCCGGATTCGGTCCGAAAGCAACTTTGGAAATCCGAGTAAATCGCTGGTTACCAGAATAGCCTGTTTGCCCGATTCGTCTTCCAACGCCAGCGCCTTCGCCCATAAATCGTGGAGTTTACCATCGGATATGTGCGTACGGGCCGCATACCCGGCCATCCATTGGGGCTCTTTGGGCGTAATTATAACGCTGGCAACGCCCGCTTTCCAGCCTTTGGCAAAACCGGACGACAGTGCGAACATCCACAAAAAACCGTATCCGAATACGGAAAGCCACTTTTTCATTTCTGGGTCAGCAGTTTATCAGCGTTTTCGTAGATCTTTTCGATGGCATTGGCAATTTCGTCCATGTCCGAACGGGAGCCCAATAACATGTTCTGGGTAAACCATACGGCTTCTTCCCGGCAAAGCCGGTCGTTTTGTGGGCAGTGGTTTCGTTCAAGATAACTGTTAAAATCCAGCATCGATTTGGGGTACATTTTCCGGTAATTTTTGGTTTGAAAGGTATCGTTCAGGTACGGCATGGTATTCAGTGTGGCATAGCCTTTCGAGCACGGAATACCTTCCGCCGATAACGCCTTTACAAACACATCCCGCGACAGTCCTTTGAATTGCTCTTTTTTAAATCGAAACGGAAACAGGTGAAAAGCTGCGCGCGTCACGTCGTCATACAATTTATACGGAACGATTCCGGGAATGTCCTTGATCTTCGATTTCAGGTAAGCCGCATTTTCGTTGCGAACGGTGGTTTGCGCGTCGAGACGGGTGAGTTGAGCCAGCCCAATGGCGGCTTGGTACTCGGTTAAGCGCAGTTTGGTACCCTGCCTCAGGGTTCCGGCGCCAATGACTCCGGAAACCTGGCCGTACGGATTTCCGTAGTTCTGGTACGAAAAACACCGATCCATAAACGCGTCGTCATTGCTCACGATGGCGCCCCCTTCGCCAATGGCCAGGTTTTTGGAGTTCTGGAAACTGAAACAGCCCGCATCCCCAAGCGTACCTACTTTGCGGTGGTTGATTTCGGCCATATGCGCCTGACAGGCATCTTCAATCACCACCAGGTTGTGTTTTTTGGCAATCGGCATGATCAGGGTCATGTTGGCGGGTAATCCGAGAATGTGTACAGGAATAATCGCCCGTGTTCGGGGAGTAATTCTGGCTTCAATTTGGGCCGGATCAATCTGGAAGGTTTCGGGATCGACATCCACAAAAACCGGCATCGCGCCCACCATCAGGATGGGCGCAACGGTTCCGATGAACGTATAGGGAGTCACCAGCACCTCGTCTCCGCCCCGAATGTCAAACTGGGCCAAAGCAGCCATGATTGCATTCGTACCATTCACCACGGCCAGCGAACGCTTGACGCCGAGCGTGGCCGCCCATTTCGCTTCAAACTCGGTCACCACGTTTGCCCGTGACCAGATGCCACTGCGAATGACCTCGAGCAGTTGTTTTTCATCCGTTTCGGGTTGCCACATCGGCCAGGTCGGCCATTCTTTGCTCCGGACCGGTTTTCCACCCAGCAAAGCCGGGGCTTCCGTGCGGGAAGATGAAGTTGGAATTTCTGGGTTGGGAGCGGGTATAGTGGGTTGTTCGATCGAACTGGCGGAAAGTAAAGAAGGCGACAAAACCGCCCCAAGACCGGTCAATGAGTTTCGCCGTAGAAACTCGCGTCGGGAGACATTCGGGTTCGACATGTGGTTTGGATTTAGGATAAAGGCCTGGCAATTGGATGCCACAATTGAAAAGCAATGTAGGAAATCCCGGGAATTTTTGGAGCAGATGATTCTAAAAGTTAACCGTTCTCTCTCCTACCTGGGGCTATCATGTAGTAATAACTGGAGAAATAAATGCATTTTTAATTGCTTGTTCACCCAATTAGTAAATTTATTATTCCTGACTATTTTACCTTAATGAATTGATTCGATGTCATCCCTGTAATTTTGGCGATCAGCTTGCTTTTCGGGTAAAATCCTTCCGCAAAGACCGCTTTATCCGGACTTACCATTCACGCAATTTTTTAACGATAACGCCCGTATTTTAGTCGATAAAAACTACCTTTCGTGCTTCAATTTGGCAATTTTGTCGACATACCGCCACCGCGATTAACGATTCCCGGCGAAAGTATTTAACTTGCCAATCACACGCTCGACCAACCCGACATCGTCAACTCTTTTTTATTTCCTGCTTCGGGGCAAACTGCATTTTATACGAATGAACAAACAACTAACGATAGTTGGTGGAGGCATTACCGGCCTGGCCAGCGCGTATATTGCAGCCAGGAATGGCTACAAAGTCCGCGTATTGGAAGCCAGCCCACACTTTGGGGGGTTACTCAATACATTTCCCATTGGTGGCAATCGACTGGAGTATTTTTACCACCATTTTTTTACGCATGATGTCGAATTAAACTGGTTAATCAAAGAATTGGGAATTGATAACAAGCTGGTTTATAAAAAAACGACAATGGGTGTCTTCCGCGACGGCACGGTTTACCCGTTCAATTCGCCGTCTGATCTGCTCCATTTTTCTCCTTTGACCTTGCTTGACAAAGGCCGATTTGCGGCCACAAGCCTGTATTTGGGAAAATTAGCCCGCTGGGAAGATTACGAAAGCATTTCCTGCTTGGAGTGGCTTTACCGCTATGCGGGAGTCAACACCACAAATTCGTTGTGGAAACCGCTGCTGGATATAAAGTTCGGACCTTACGCCAATGATGTGCCGCTCGCTTGGTTAATTGGTCGTTTGAGGCAGCGGATGAATTCGCGAAATCGCGGGGAAGAAAAACTCGGTTACTTGCAGGGAAGCCTGGATACGCTGCTGAATGCACTGATGGAAAAATTGAAATGCCTTTCGGTTGAACTCATTAATCATTCCGTTGTAACCAACCTTCAGGTTTCGGAAGGAAAGCTCGTCGGTCTTCAAACATCAAAAGCTACTTACTCTGGTGGAGACTATTTATTTACCATTCCGACAAACTACGCAAAAGAGCTGGTCAAGGGAATTGATTCTCATTTATACCAGCAACTTGACAAAATCGAATACTTCGGAGCCGTCTGTGTGATTCTGGATTTAAAAAAACCGCTAAGTCAGACTTACTGGTTAAATGTTGCCGATAGTGGCTCACCATTCGGCGGAATTATTGAGCATACAAACTTCATTCCGAGTCAGGACTATAATAACAAATACATTGCGTATTTATCCCGGTATTATTCACACCAGGAGTCGATTTCGAGTCAGAGTAACGAGGAGATTATTGCAACGATGGTACCTTATGTAAAGAAAATTTATAAAACATTTAATCCGGAAAATATAAATGATATTCATGTTTTCCGAACAAAAACAGCCGCGACTGTCTGTGATTTAAATTTTTCCCGGAATGTCCATTCCTTTAAATCATCCATTCAAAATATGTGGATTGCCAACATGGTCCATATTTATCCCGACGAGCGAAGTGTGAATAATGCGATCCGGGTGTCGGCAGAAGCCTGCCGGGTTATGGGCATGCAAACGTCCTTTATTCCGGCAGGCAATTCACTTTCCGGCAAAATTGGCGGTTAATTTCAATGGCATTTCTACCGAATCGGCACTTTAGCGACTAGCTCAAAATCTTTTTTTATACCTTTCCCCGGTAGAAAGTTCTGCCGATCTTTTGAACCGTTTCAGCCCTTTTACCTTCTCTTCACTTGATTCATGACTTCCCCGAATAAACAAAATTCGATTGCCTATTTACAAATTTTAACGGTATCGTATTTAATACTGCCCGCTCTGCTTTTTTTGCTTACGTGGGTGCGACCGATTATGGGCATACCTTGTTTTATTCTTCTTTGCAGCGTTGCCGTCTATACGTTCACTCGCCTGCTGTCGTCTGTAACCGATCATCCTCCCGCCTGGAATCGGCGGAATTTTCTGATCCTGTCCGTCTCGTCATTCGGCTATCTGATCATGTTCGGATTTGGCGAATTCAATTGGCAACTATTTGATTATCAATTCCACAATGCCAAATACCACGATTTAATAGTGAATTCATGGCCCGTGTTTTATCCAAAGTATAACACGTATATGTGCTACTATAACGCGTATTACCTGCCCGTCGCCTTTTTAAGCAAGCTGATCGGTATTGAGTATGCCCGGTACCTGGCTTTGCTATGGACCTGGCTTGGAGTTATGCTGGTGGGCTGGTGGGTCCTGAGTTTAATTTCCAAGCGGCCGTGGCGGGTTTTACTGGTCATCGTCCTGTTTAGTGATTCCTGGATTTTCATCTGGTTATTACGCGTGCTATTCCCGACCATCCCCTATTTACCGCCGAATTACATCAATTTTGGCAAGTTCCCGTTCATCATCATGTCACCGTTCTCGGATCACCTGGTTTGGGCACCCCAACACGTACTTCCCGCGTTGCTGGCGGCCTTTAGCTTAACATCATTCCATAAGCAACGTAAGCAGGAATGGCTCCCTACCACTGCCCTGCTGTTGGGAGGAGCCTTGTTTTGGGGGCCGTTTTCCGTGGTTGGAGCCATGCCTTTTGTACTCTACCTGTTCTGGCTGGATCGGTGGCGGTTTTTTAAAAAACCGGTCTATCTGCTTCAATCGTTTCTGGTCGTTCTGGGGTTGGTTCCGTTGATTTCCTACATTACCAGCACCCAGATTACCTCGGATCCGGCCGTCAATATGTTCATTACCCAAATCGGGGTGCCAACCTGGCCACTGTATTTTTTACTGTATATCATATCCAATTTCATAATCTGGTACGTGCCGCTCCGGTGGTTAACCCCGAATGATCACCAATTGCACCAGTGGTTTACCGTTGCCCTCATTGCCTTATGTGTATTGCCGCTCTACCGTTTAGGAATTATGAATGACTGGCAGATGCGCACCAACGTCCCGGCGTATGCGATCATCATCGTCTTTTCGGCGCAGTGGCTTGTCAATTACAACGGATCCAGAAATTGGGTGCGTTGGGGGTACCTGGCGTTCTGGGCAGTAACGGTGTTGTCTACGTTAAAATTTGTAGCAGCATTTATTCCACCCCATCCCACCACGACCTTGATTACCCAACCTACTACGCCGGGGAACGAGACGACTCCGGATCTGGCCGTCCGGCACTACAATCCCGCGACCGCCGGGCAATACCTGATGCGTCGCAACTCGTTCTTTGAGAAACATTTCATGAAAATTCCTTTGACGGTTCGCTCTGAGTGAGCAAACCGGCTGAAGGAATTCAAACATTCGGTCAAATCTGATTTTACAAAATAAAGCAGGCCACCCGATTAAGCGGCTTGTTTCAGTAAAGCCACCGTTTTACTATTTTGAAATGGGTAGCTACTGTGAACATTCCTCTTTGACCAATTGCCTGCTTACAGAGAGCAACTACTTCCAGAAACCCAGTTCGTTTGTAAAAGAAACCCCGTTTTACATGCCTAACACAATCGCTCCGGCGCGTTGGTATCGCCTTATCCCACTTGTTTTTATAACCTATAGTCTTGCTTACCTCGACCGGGCCAATTTTGGCTTTGCCGCTGCCGGAGGTATGAACGAAGACCTCCACATTTCGCAGGCCGTTTCTTCGTTGCTGAGTTCCTTATTTTTCCTGGGGTATTTCTTTTTTCAAATTCCGGGAGCCCGTTATGCCGCTCATAAGAGCGCAAAAAAGCTCATTTTCGTCTCCCTGATTTTATGGGCCGGTTTAGCCACCGCCACCGGGATGGTTAGTAATCTCACGGCGTTAATTGCAATCCGTTTTCTGATCGGGGTAGTTGAAAGTGCGGTAATGCCCTCCATGCTCATTCTGTTAAGTCAATGGTTTACCAAAGACGAGCGCTCCCGCGCGAATACGTTCCTGATTTTGGGCAATCCGGTTACGGTTTTGTGGATGTCGGTGGTGTCGGGCTATTTGATTAACTCCCTAGGCTGGCGGTGGATGTTCATCATCCAGGGCGCTCCGGGAATTCTGTGGGCTTTTGTTTGGTGGAGAATGATTGCCGAGACACCCCAAGAGGCTGATTGGCTCACAGTGGAGGAAAAGGCAGAACTTGAGAGACGATTAAAGGAGGAACAGAGTTCCATCAAACCAGTTAAAAATTACAGCCAGGCATTTCGTTCTGCCCCCGTAATTCTCTTATGCATCCATTATTTTTTGTGGAGTCTTGGCGTCTACGGTTTTGTCATGTGGTTGCCTTCCATCATCAAGGCAAGTCCCGAGATGGACATCGTTACCACAGGATGGCTGTCAGCCGTACCCTATCTATTAGCGATTGGCGGCATGGTAGGCGCTTCGTATTTCGCCGACAAATCACAAAAGCGAACTCTATTCATCTGGCCGTTTCTGCTCATTGCTTCTTCCGCTTTTTTCGGCACTTACCTGATGGAAGGAAAAGATTTCTGGCTTTCATACGGGCTGTTAGTGCTAGCCGGAGGAGCTTTGTACGCTCCGTACGGCCCGTTTTTTGCGCTTATTACGGAGTTGCTCCCTAAAAATGTGGCAGGTGGGGCAATTGGCTTAATCAACAGCATGGGTGCTCTTGGTTCGTTTGTCGGTGCTTACTTAGTCGGTTATCTCAATGGGCTTACCGGCACCTTCCACGCATCCTATATTTTAATGGCCATGGCCGTTTTGATTTCGGCCCTGTTGACTTTTGTGGTAGCCAATTATTTTAAACGACTCCGTGTAAATAACGGATCACGCTAATAAGACAGGGATGGAACTTAAACAAGAACAGGTCACATGAAAATGTGACCTGTTTGACTTTGTACCGGGAGCCGGACTCGAACAAATGCATTTAGCTGCTTTAGATTTTTGCAAAATACCCTCTAAACAGGCCTAAATGGCATATTTAGAAGCAATTGGAGGCAAGCAATATTAATCAAAAGTAAGAAATGTTTCAGTAATGTTACAGTAAAATCCCCAAATTGGTTACCTTAGCAAGGCAATAATAAGCTTAAAAATATGTCTGAATCCGAAGCTACGCCAACCAGAGGCAGAAAGAGAACAAACACTATTTCCTTCACGGTTGAGATCAGCAATAAGCCTAAGAAAGGAGATGTCTATCCCTTATTCCTCCGGATAACAGAGAACCGAAAACACCGTCGGGTTTATATTGGCTTTGACATCCCCATCAAAGATTGGAACCCAAAGAAGAAGGAGGTACGGCGTACTTTCCGTTTACACGCTGTAATTAATGCAAAAATCGATTCTATAAAAGCGGATGCAACCCAACTTAAAGCCGAAGTCAAAGACGTCTCCTCTGCTGTAATTGCCGATAACTTGAAGGGTAAGTCTTCGACCTATTTTTTTCAGTACGCATACGGTTATTTAAATAACAAGCCTTACAATACGGCGAGGAATGTTCGAACTGAAATCAATAAGTTCTTGGAATTTATGAATGATGAGAAGCTTCTATTCGCCGATATTTCCGTAAAAATACTAAATGATTATGAAGGTTGGTTACGTAAACAGAAGGGCAATAGCACGAATACCATTTCAAAAGGGCTTTCCAAAATACGAACTATTTTCAACCAGGCCGTAAAGGAGGGCATTCTCCCAATCCAAGAAAACCCATTTCTTCAAATCAGGATCAAGGAAGGAAAACCCGAAAGAGTTAGGCTCACTGAAGAGGAACTCAAACAGTTCTGTGTAATTGACCTTCCCTCCGACTCTCTACTATGGCATACTCGAAATTATTGGTTGTGTGCTTTTTATTTAGCCGGAATGCGATTCAGTGACATTGCTTGCTTGCAATGGAAAAATATCGATAGTAATCGGTTGTCTTATGTTATGCGTAAAACAAAAAACACCGTTACTAAAGGCCATTCGATTCAAATACCTGTTCAAGCAGAGGAAATCATGCAGCAATACAAACCAGTAAAGATCGACCCAGAAGCCTATGTGCTTCCAATTCTAAATCAAAATCGTACCTACACCACCGAAGCAGAACTATTGATTGAAATCAGTCGGAAGAATGCTCTCATCAATAAGTACCTTAAGAAGATCTGCTCATTAGCTGGAATCAACAAAGAGGTTTCCTTTCACTCTGCCCGACACACATTTGCTGACTTGGGTCGAAGGAAAATAAAGGATGTTTATGCTATTTCAAAGCTTCTGAGACACTCGAAAATCAATATTACCGAAAAGTACCTTTCTGAATTCGACACTGAGACGACGGATAAGGCGTTGGAATCGATATTCGGCTGACCAATTCTTGAGAAATATTTTTTATATATCAACATTTGATAAACCATTTTCACAAATACTGCAACTTTTAAAATCTAACCTATCTAATAACAAACCACTGAAAGATAAGTTAGGATTTAAGGAAACTTTATAGTATTCAATTAATAATTCTTTTAATGGCTTTTTAAATTCTCTATCATACTGTTTTAATACTTCTCTTACTTCATCATCTGAATATCCTGTATCGTTATTTATTATCGGATCAGTTTTATAAGCTAGAAAAGTTAACGTTGAAAATCTTTTTAGAATAATTGTTATTTTCTCAGTGAAATAATAGAACCTACCAGCTTTTTTAAGAAGATCGTCAATTTCTATTTCTAACTCTTCAAGGTCATAATTTCTAATTTTTTCAATACCGGAATTCTTTTGCTCTATCGTTGCTGGATTGATTATAATGAAAAAACTTGCTTCTAATAGCTCTGTAAATCTTTTCAAATCAGTCTCAAAAATTTCTTTATGTATATGAAACCACTTTCGGAAGCGGGTAATTTCCTGAATACCTTTATCTTTTATCTCCACTGGAATTTCAAAGTTTTTGAAATTTGAATGCAGATTGGGACATACAAGATCTCTGTGATATGCTGGTCTTCCCCCTTCGTAAACATATGTATAAGTATCAGGCCTTTTGACTGAAGTATAATACATGCCAATAAAATTTTCAGGATCTCTTAATAAATCTTGGATAGCAAGTAGAATATTCTTTTCTAATTTCGAGAAGAAATAAATAGGCTTTTTATAAATATCTCCTTGTAATTGGGGTAGATTTTTTAGATCAAATTTCTTCAGCATTCGCTTGTAATTTGCGTTTGTGATATAAACCTTTTCAGAGAAATCTTTTAAACTTGTATTTCCCATAAGGATTTCCTGTTAAGACTTAATAAAATATAACTTGTTTAAAAATACTTAAAGGAAATTTGTTATTTTTTGCAAACTTTGCAAGGATTGCAGCTTCGCAAAGTTATAATTCTCAATAACTTACTAGATTAAATTATTGGAGTAAAAATTTAGTTGATAAGCAAAACTAAGAACTTTAAAACTTCCCATTTGTTAGGCTGAATAACCTCACATGAGTCATGTATCATATTACTGACAGGCTACCAAATGTCTACTACAAAAATCGAAAATGTATTATCGTTCTCCTCAAGGCGCGATCTGCTTCCCAATAATAGGGTGGCTGAAAGGCTTGATTTGGGATACTTTGAGCTGCTTGATAGACATATCTTCCTTGATCATGTGCTTTAGTAATAATTTGTCTAGAGATAAGATCTTGTCGGGTACAGAAAGGAAGGACATGGCCTGTATATGATTCAGCAGGAAGACACATAAGTAGTTGTCCACGAGTTTTCAGAGCTGCTATAGCTTTATCAATAAATTCTGAGTACAGACTTAGCAACCCTTCCTCAGTTTTATTTAAACTATATGGTGGATCACATATTATTACATCAATAGAATTTGGCTTAAGATCACGCGCATCCTTTGCGGATGAAACCTCTTTTACAGCCTGATTTATAAAAGTATTTTTATCTTTAAAAATAAAAGATGGTGTTAACTTTTGGGAGTATGTCCCTTTAAAAGAAACATATGATTTATTTACAGGTATACTACTTTTAAATTCTTTCAAAACATCTAGTTTAATTTCAACTAGCATTTTTGTTTGATCTATAAGTTTTTCTAAAGACTTATTAAAGGCCTCTTCGAAATTCAAAGATTTTCTTTTAAAACTTTCTTGAAATCTAAGTTGCGCCCTGAGAGCTACATAAAACAATATTCTAACAATTATACTTTGTTTTTCTAAATCAGCAATAAAAGATTTAGATAAATTAAATTCCTGTTCTTCATGTTTTTGAGACTTTTTTAAGCGATTTAGTAGACCGACGGCGTCACTGTACGCATTGTGCGGATCAACTATCGGAAGGTTAATATCAAGAAAATTAATTTGGAATTGTGCATCATATTCTTTTTGTTGATGAAATAACATTAAATCTTTTAAAATATTATTTATTTCATCATAACCCATAGTAAAAAATTCTATGTTATCAAGAAGTAACCTTTTTGCTGATGGAGACAAATCAGATGAATAAACTGTACATGGTATTTGAAGCCGCTTAATCTCAATCCAAGTAGTTCCTGTACCCCCAAATGGATCACATACCACTCCATTAAAATTTGCAGGCAAAGCAGTATTTACTAATGAAGCGGTCAAACTATGAGGCATAGTTGTATGAGATTTCCAGGCTGGTTTATTTTCATCAAAAAAGAAGAATGGAGAATCATTTTTATAGGTTTGTTCATAGCAAATATAATAACGGCTTTGACCTGGATTTCTAATCTGACCGGTAGATAGCGATCTATCGGCAATAAGCCATAATGTTTTTTCTTGTTTAAAATTATGCACTTTTTGATAATTTCCAGCACCTGGAATCAATATTCTGCCCTTTAATTTATTATCATTCTGAATCTCACTAATTATTGTGGAAAGTTTAAAACTACCCATGCTCATTTTTTCAACATAAATTTTACACTGCTCAATTCCTTTATTTATTAAGTCAGATGACTCTTTATCATAATCTGAAAAATCTTCATGAGAATAAACAACAAAAGGAATATCCAGTACTTTTTTGTCTTTTTTAATATATTCATACAAACTATTAAACAAATCCCTCTTTTTTGCTTTATTAATATTTCTTATTAAAAGTGATTTACCTGCCGAATGAATATAACCTGAATCAGAAACAATAGATTCAATATCAGTACTTATTCCAGGGGGCAAAAAAATTGCACATGATCCAAAAAACATGTCAACAGCAACTGAGGAACTTATAATGTCTACGTATGTTTCACAAAAACTTTTTAATTTACTTGTATCGTCAGTTTTATAGTCCTCCAATAAACTATTTAAAATCTCTGAAGTAGTATTTTTTATATGCTCTGTATTATAAAACAATAATTTAGAACTATTCTCTATAATAAATGATTTATTAGAATATTTTGTTATCAGTGAGAATAGTTCTACAAACTGCAAATTAGTAACACTTAGATTTTTCTTAAATAAAAAAAATAGTGGTGTACCTCTATCTCTAAACCATAATTTAAAAAAGATCTCCCATTTAAAATCTGAACCTTCTATTGACTTAATAATGCAATCAAGAAGATTCTGTATCTGTTTATCTTTTAAAGTATTCATTTGAAAATTTTAAAAACTGCTGTTGATATGAAATTTAGAAACCTTTTAAATATTTTAACTAAATTTTAAATTACATCGAACTGAAGCATCTTTGAGTTGTTGCAATTCCGAGTTGCCGTATGTTTTGATTACATAGAAAAGCTGCTTAATGGCTTAACCAACTTTTGAATAATCTCTTTCCAAAGGTTCGGTTGAGTTTTCGTTGGCGAGTTCACAAATTCACTTTTAAATTGTCCTTGACCGGGCGTTTCTTATTTCAAAGGAGTCTGCGGTTCAAATGTAGTGTGTCCAAGAAATGTTTCGCGTTGACCGAACCCGACAAACAAGCTATAACAGCCTGATGGCGCATCCAAAAATCATAATAGGAAATTCTGCTTAATATCGACTTTCTCACAATCAGCAAAAAGTTACTATGCGCATTGAGTAAATTTCCATAGTTCATATACGCAATACTATTTAGTTACAATCATAGAAAATATGTATTAGCTTTGCAATATAAATGGCTAAAAAGTCACTATTAGCCAGTAGTTTAAGCAAGTTTGCGGCATTAAACGAATCCACACCTACTTCTGTATTTATTCCATTATACAGCAAGAAGTATACAATTTTTGCAAAGCTTACAAAATCCCCTCGATGGTACTATATCTAATTAAATTTCGACCCAATTATATAGAATTACTCTTACTGATCAAATTTGCTGTAAGACTATTGTAGTTAACGCTATTTCAAAATTGCACAAACACTCAAAAATTAATATTACCAAATAGTATCTTTCAGAATTTTATACTGTCTTAGCTCCTTATTAACTGGACAGATTTCCTGAAAAGGTTGTGTCGTAAACTACCTGTGCTTATTCCCATTATTGCTAAGATGTTACAAAACCAATCGAACGGTGCAACCGATGATGGTTGTAATGTGAAAAATAACGCCCTAACATTTTTTTGGCGTCATAGTAGTTGGCAAACTCATTTCGTTCAATAACATCTTGCTCTAGAATGCTGTGAAAAGCTCCAATGTAAGAGTTCTCTTCAGCGGTGGCTTCGTGGGTGAATACCTGCTTGATTTCTGGACTTTTCAAAAAGTTACGTACTGAATGAGCAATGAATGGACTACCATTGTTATTGCACAAAATGACGCCTTTCAGTTCATGACTTCGGTTTATTAGTCGAAAAAGGTTGATCAAGTCGATTTGACGAATACTGCTTTGAAAGAGCCAGTCCAGAATTTTGCGGCTTTAAACATCAATGACACTCAACAGATAGTAATTTCGTCGTTTTCCTTGTACCCAGACGTATTTGATATCACAGAAATTCCAAGGGCTTGGTTGCTTCAATTCGTCGGAAATTAACGAACTCCCGTTTGCCCGTCGGTCGGATTACTTTACCTAAGAGTAAATTATGTTCCTTTACGAGTCGATGCACTTTTTTCTTGTTGATCAAGTACTCTTTTTTCAATTCATAAGTGATGTATTCGTAGCCAATGACATTGAACTCAACATCCAGCAATTGCCGAATACTGCACACTACCAGTTGATTGTCTACCCACGATCCATCCATTTCATGGTTCCTATCTGGGTCGTGCTCCAGTTGTACCGGACTGGTGCTGATAATATTATACACTCCAAGGTAGGCTCAGCCAATGGCATAATAGAGTGCGGTTAACACGAGATTCGAACTGTTTCATTAGCGCTAGTTTCTCCGAGGTTGAATAGGCGTTTTTTTAACAGTTCACTTTTTATCTCAATTCCAAAGCCTGTTTTGCCACAATTCGCTTCAGGCGTTCATTTTCCTCTTCGAGTGCACGTAGTTGAGGATCGACGCGTGTGTAGGAATCTTTCAGGTCTTCTTTGCCTTTGCTTAAATATTTCAATCTCCATTTGCGCAGTAACGAAGGGGATAGATTGTCCTTGCGACAAGTCTCGGCATGGCCGTCACGGATTGCTTCCTAGACGATAGAATAACGGTCTTCGGGAGTAAAACTCCTCCTTATTTTGCTCATGATATCTGAATGTTAAAGGACTAAACTGTTTTTGCAATTTTGTCCAGTCATTCAGGGGGTTAAGACAGTCGCGAAGGGTTTATAATCAGCTTTTCCAAGATATATTGCCTACACTCTGAATGTGGCGAATAGTAGGTGCTTTTCCTTCTTTGAGACTTTTACCGATTTCATCATAGACAGAGTCGTATTTCAACCCTTTCTGCCGAGCGATCTCGCGCTGCCTCTGAAAGGCTGAGATAAGATCCTGCCCATTTTCTATGCACTGATTGTAAATGGTAGTAATAAGATCAAACGCCTTTAGCCAAGCATTATTTTCATCTACATCAATCCTGTCAAAAACCTCAGGGTTTTCCGAGCGGATTTTATTTGTCATCTCCTGCTCAAAAGAACAGTAAGAATCTGAAATGTCTGTCAAATTGCCAATGCTGTAGATAATATGATCAAACTTTTTACTCTCAGATGCGGAAAGACTTTCGATGAGCGACAAACGAAGTTTCCGATAGAATTCTGCCCTACGGGAAAAGATTCTAATATTGGCAGATAAATTACTGAAGTCAACCGGCTTGAATTTTGTTTTTCTATGCTGTCGCTTCTGAAGATCTTCTTTGGTCATCAGATACTTTTTAACTGCATCCTGAAAGGTATTGCTCCGAATGAATTCTTTCAGCTCAGTTGACTGAATAATTAAGTCCCAGAGTTCCTTTCTCTTGGAGAATTCACCATAATCATCGCTGGCTGCGTACTTTTTGATAAGCTCATTCATAAGTTTCATCAAATCAGTAAGCATTGACCTGATGTCTTTTTCAAGACCTTCTCGTTGCCAGATTTTCTGCAGATCAAAGCCATTGCCAGTTCGGGACTCAGATGTAAAATTATGCAATACTGAAATTGTATAAGGTACTACAGCTGAACGAAGCTGCCCTATAGCATTACGACCATCTCCATAAATGTCTTCTAATTCCCTGAAGAGAATTACCCTGGCAATCATAGCTTCAAAAAAATCCCGATCAATTACAGGCGCTTTACCTCCCCCTGTGCCGGAAATTTCCTCTATAAAGATTCGAAAAACCTTGTCTCCGCCTTTCTTTACTAAGTAGGGCTGGCCACCCCAGGACATATAATATTTAGCGAGTCCCTCCTTACTAAACCGACGTTTCTTAGGAAACTCACTATTGAGCCTAGCCTTGGAGCGGGGATTTTTCCGCTGGAGCGTATCAAACTCTCCTTTGAAGCGTTCAAAAAACCATTTTTTTCCTGATGGAGTCAGAGTACTTTCCGACATGACCTTGATGCGTATCAGCTGTTCGTTACGAGAGCGCAGATCTGCATTACTGACTTTTGACTGAGCATTGGAAAACTTACTGATGTTGCTGATTAGTTCATTGAGGTCTTCCTCGCCGGCATTCTTGGCAATATTTACTTTAGCCATGATCTTAATCTTACTGATATCAAGGCCATCTTTCTGAGAAAAATAAATGCTGGCAGTAGTCTGTCCACCATTTACAATCTGAAAATCCTTTAACGAAGAAATTTGAGTTAGTTCCCCCTTTTGTTCGGTGATTGCGCCTACTGCGGTTACAGTAAGGCCATTATTGTAGGCTATAAAATACTCGGGTGTCTTTCGAATGGTGTCCCTGATACCCTGATTAACTCCCTTAAATTGTAAAAAAGACCGTACGTTCTTTTCAAGCATTCGGGTACTATACCGTTTGTAGAGATCGGCCAGCATCGGGGCGGGAAGCACGCAAAGGTAGGATTCAAAGTGCTGCTCATCAGCAGCGCGGATGGCCTGAATGCCTTCGCCAAACAGGCTAACGAAATCTACCTCAAGAATTTCCCGATTACCCTGTGATATAAGTACGTTGAAAAGGAAATTCAGGTCGATCAGCCGCTTATAAATACTGATTTTTTTTTCAACCGAGGTTCTATCTGCCTTAGTGATAAGAACCTTTAACAGTTCTTCTTCAAAATCAATCTGTTTTGGCTGAGGTGAAGCTCCCCTTATTTCTACTGTGGCTGTAGCTGAAATTAAAAAGATTTCGATGACGTCAATCTGTTCTATTCCTTTAACCGATGACAGAAAGTTGATTAGGCTCTTTGCTGGATGGGCTTCCTGGACATCATCAATCAGATGTCTGCGAGTTGATTTCCTGATAAATTTTATCGCTTTGGCAAATAAAGCATCATAATGGGCCTTTTGCGAAATCAACAAATCTTCCGGAGTAGCATTCGGAAACAGTGAGCTTTCGTTCACAATAAATAACTGCAGACGTTCTTCCGACTCATTGAATTTATAGCCGTTGATTTTGATATTCTCTGGATAATTGCAGAAAAAAGCGTCTGAGTAATCATCCGAATCGATGAGTTTAGCGTCACTCATCGCAGGAAGTACGGCGTTTATTAAACTGGACTCGCTGATAAATCCTTCTTCATCACGGGTTTCATCCAACAGGTCGTCCCGGTAGTTGATGTATTCCTGTATATCCATTAAAAATTTTCCTCGCGGTTAATAAAAGGGGTAAGAGAATCAATGCTGATCCGGTAACTTACTGCAGTAATTGAAGCTGGCAGCCTACTGGTTATAAGGCTGGGGAAATTCTCAGCTGTGCATGCGTAAAAGACGATCCGAACGGGGACGTAGCGAAACATATCGTAGCGCTGAAGGCTATGCAGGGTGAGGCCTTTTGCAGAAAGCGCGTCAAAAAAAATGGAACAATCGCCGGATCTGGCCCGAACTAATTTCTGTATGCTCACACCGGCTTCCTGGATACTGATTCCTGACTGCTGGTCCGGAACTACTGTAACCACAACCAGCTCAAGCTCTTTTTCCGGTTCAGGCTGCAACTGAAATTCACTCGAAATTTTAACGGTTTCCGAGTTGCTGGTTGGAGTCTTTACTTCGTAGCCCCTGCGTTCGCCTGTGAAATCATGCCTGCTTCCGTACGGTCCTCTCCAGGAGTGGAGTATATCATTGACCTGACTAAAATCAGCGACTGTAAGGAACTGCTTAAGTACCAGAAGTTCCCCAAGCAGTCCCCTGACAGTTTCTTCCGACAGATCCTCCGTTTGAGGGTCGTGAAAAAAATTGCTCCACTTATAAAAAACTTTCAGCAATTCAGCAACCGAATCGGCTGTAGAAGGAATCTGACCTATCTTGCTGCATACTGAAACGATCAGGTCGTCGAACAGGTCGGCGTAGGAATCATCAAGTAGCGCAAGTATAACCCAGCCAGTCTCTTTATAAAGCTCCAGTGAAAGGTTCTGCTTGACTACTGATCGAAAATCAGGAGTATAATTATCGGGTAACTTCAGGACAAGACAACGTTTACCTTCGGCCGATATACCGACATAAAGATCAGGCACAATGTCCGCGTCAATACGAAGGGTATTCAGGAAATCTCTGTTAATTGCCCTGAGCATATCCCACTTTTGGGCAAGCATAGCTGCATCCATTGGTTTACTAGTCTTCAGTGGCCTCAAGTTGCTCATCCCATTCTTCGGCAGCCTCCTCCTCGTCTATTCCATAGTCCCCATGAACATATTCCCCACCCGGATCAGGACTTATAGGTGGGAACCCGATTGCATAGCCGATTAGTGGAATGGATGTATCGATTCCATTTTTATCTATCATCTCCTTCATTTCTTCATCACCGATGTTCTGGAGAAATATATACTTCAAATCCATTAAGTAGACCACGAGCAGACCATGATCGTCAGTCATCTCTTCTCGATATACCCGCTCCGGAATGTTGGCTTTTTTACCCGTTCTATTATTCTTCTCATCTTTGTCTTTTTCGTCGTAAAATGCTTTTTCCGCCTTTATTTTCTCAGATTCAGAGAGTAAAAGGGCAAAATCACTACCGGATGCAACAATATTTGCCGATCGGCCAGATGCTGAGAACCGTCCGTCAGTTACAAAAAGCGATCTGAATTTACCACTGTCCTTCTTTGGACCTGCCCGCATAGACATTTTCAGATCGGCAGTCAGGCCTGTCTCGCTGGCTCTTAGCACCCCTCCGTCCCCCGTTGCCTTAATAGCAATAGTCCAGTTTTTTAATTTATTGCCTTCTAAACATAGTTCTATAAATCGGCCTATAGCGCGTATTTCAAAGTCAATAAAGGTATTGGGAAGCTGCAGGAACCGGAGCAGATCATAAGCCTGTAGATTGATAAGGAAAAATCCATTTTCACTACTGTATTCTATCACGCTAGCGTATTCTCCGATGAAGCTTCGAAAAGCATTCCAGGCATCCTGAATCAGATCGGCATTATTGACTTGGAAACGGGTAGACTGCACCAGCTGATCCTGATAAGACCATTTCACTGTAGCCACATTTTTCAAAATGCTGGGCCTTGTAATCTTCAGTGTCCCAGGGTGTTTTCGAACCCGGAGGACAAAATCAGCGGGTGTCCGGCTGAGTCGGTTCATTTTAATGAATTCCACTTCCAGTTCCTCAATGGTCCGGGTAGTAGAATCAAATTTATCTACAGCGTCCGTGGTAGTGAATAGTTTACAGCAGTCAACATATCCCGGCCGATAGCCAAACCATCGGCCCATCTGCAGGAGGGTGTCTGAGTAATTAGTGTTTCGGATAAAATAATTAATAGTCAGTCCTTCAAGGGTGAAGCCTCTGGAAAGGCGGTTTCCCCCTACAGCGATAAATTTCTTTCCATTGCCCGAAGCATCCCGGCTGTATTCCAGCCGGTCACCTGTTTCACTGTTGACCGCTTTTACATCAATATCTCTGATCGCTTCAATCAATAGATTTTTTATATCACCGAAGTTCCTGGAAGACAGAAACTCATCCTGGTAGCCATCGGGTAAATAACTTCGCACATTCTGTACAATGTTGGCGTAGTACCTGCTCCAGACCTGCTCCATTGCTCCGTAGATCCGATTCTGATCGTTAGGGAGGTCATTTTCAATATCTTTTTTCAGTTCCAGCAGATAAAGCTGCAGTTGTTCTTTGGTGCGGTTTTGCCAAGGAATGAACCGGGAAATATGAACCAGCATGGTGTGATGGGGATTAGCCAAGCTGGAATCACGCATCTCAGCCAGCCGGCTTAAACGGAGAGCGATGCTCAGAATAAAACACTGAGTTGCTTCCTTTAGAGACTGAGGCAGAGACTGTGGATATACATCGTCCCTCGTAGCAGCTCTGTATTTATTGTCTCCAATGGAAATCCGGGCAGGAAATGCTGCTTCCGAATCTCTGACTATTTCAACCAGCGGTAATTTGAGGGAATCATCGAGTACCGTTTCAAAGATCTGCTTGGCACCTACATAATTACTGGGTGGGCTCAGCAACTCAATAAAATCGTCGGGAAAGATATTGTCCACCTGTGAAAAGGTCTTTTCAGCCTGTTGACCGTTCAGGCGGTAGCTGACCTGCCACCTGTTGGCTGAAGGGCCATTCCGATCCTGCAGTACATTGGCAAACGGGGTGGCCGTGTAGCCCAAGTAGGTTTTTCTGGTAAATAAATCGAGCAGTGCCCTGATATGGCCGTTGATCTTACTGGCATATTCAACCCCTTTTTTACCCAAGTTATTCAGTGATGCATTATCTGCTTCGTCGTCTACAATAAGAAAGGGAATATCGTGTTTTTCCTTATTTTCATTCAGATACTCACTGAGCCAGATCAGCAGATTTTTGAGAACGCCGGTATTTTTTTTGCATACCAGAATATTTTTGTTGTTGAGCGAGAAATCGCTTTCCTTAACTGATTTTCTGAAATCTGAGCGATAGGAGGTAATTGAAAATACCTGAGGAACAGGCTGCTCTTTGTCCCCCTGCTCACCAAATTTCCTCCTAGTACCAACGCCCTTGTCACCTTTGGTGTCTTTTTTTATGTCGAGCGTTCCTTCACCGATGACATCCTCCTCGATACGCAGCTGGGTCTGGCTCCGGAGATCCTCCATGGTGCCGGAAAGAACGATAATCAGGCTATAGCCTGCATCTATAGCCCGGTTTATGACCGCATTGAAGTTGCCGGTTTTACCGGACTGTACACTACCAACTACAAGACCTTTCACATAAAAACGCTGAAGGGATCGGGGGTCCCCAAGTTTACTCAGAATTTTCTCACTGGAAGAGCTAATTTCATCGATTACTTTCTGGGATCTCCCCTTTCCGGAAAGGTAAGTCAGGTACCGACTGATATAATCAGCAGGCATTTCCTTCTTCCTTTGATCTGTAAGCCATGTGCGGAAGCCTTTCTTCGTTAAGGAAAGTGAAGGATTGATTTCAATTGGATTTACAGACTGGTACTCTCTGACAGCTACGTTATAATAGTGTTCCCGCTCCTTTTCGGTCAGGTTCTTAAATCCGGGTAGTAGCTGGATCTGTTTTAAAATCTGGGGTCTTATTTCATCAAATACACCGTGATTCACAGAGCTGTATGTTGAAAGAGTATCTTCAATAAAGAATTTTAAGACTTCAATGTGGTTCATATTGTTATTCAAGAAGCTTAATAATATTACTTGGTATGTTGTCCTGTCGTACACCCAGTGCCGGAATGACTGAGGTTTTGATTGCCAGTTTGCTGTAGCCGCTCGCCAGCAGCTCCCGGACGGTTTCCTCCAGAGTATCAACAGTATCCTGCTGATCCCGTTGTATTAGTCTGTCGTTCTCATCCTGCATATGTCTGAAGCTGTTGACTGATGTATTAATCATGCGTAGCAGGAGCTTAAAGGTGCTGGCTGTGGGCTGGTCCAGTTTTTCTCTTATCAGACGAACTAAGGGAAAGTCCTTGTTGATCTCCAGAAGTGCACCCTTATTTGAGATGATACGCTCAAAGAGCTGAGGATGCTGATCTGCCGGGCTGGATGAAATTTTCCGAATACCGCGATTGTGGTATTCCTTTTCAGCTTCTGATCTTAGAATAGAGATATAGTTGAAAAATGCTCTTTTTAAGTCGAAAGGAACTGTAATCTGCGATTTGGCAACGTTCAGGTGAAGCAGGTCGTCTACTTTGTTTCCCACTTCCACTCTAAGCCTTGCCAGTTGAAGCCTTGGGGACTTGCGAATAATGCCATTCCATCCACCAAAATGAATGAGCCTGTCTGAACGATAGATGTAAAGCCCTTCCATATCCATCAGACTACGGCCGGGAGGGGTCCAGATATTCTTCTGTTCCCTGCTTTCATCCATACTACGAACAGGTAGAACAAAGCCTTGTATCTTAATAAGATCGTTATTGTATGCCCTTTGTCTGGGTTCCAGCGGACGGAGATCGGTTTCAGTTAAAGGGAAGGGATTAAATGAGCGGAGCTGTACATTGTTTACACGGACTCGAAGCGGACGCGGAATTCTGTCCAGAAAGCGGTGGAAAATCAGAGACAGATAGCCAGTAGTAACCTCTGAGATCTGGTGCTTGAGTGCCTCAATCCGGTCTTGGCTGCTTGGCAGGTTTTCAAATTTATAAAGGCCCTGCCAGGCAACAATAGTACCTGGTCTGAACTGATCAAACCTGTTTAAATATCCCGAGCTAAGCGACTCGTACCGGTCCAGTAGGTTCTGAATTTCCTCCGGCGTATTAATCTGTATCAACCATTTGCGGGTCTGCTTCAGATACTCAACGTCCCAAGTCCTTGCACTATATACGTCACCACTACGCTGCCTTGAAAGCACAGTCAGCTTTCGCGTCTGGGCAAAAGAGGCTGTTTTCATTCCTAACCCAAAGCGTCCCAGATCGGACGCATCCCGGCTGAATTCAGGCGATGAACTGGGAAACTGCATGGACCTGCTCAGACGTTCGTCGCTCATGCCTGCTCCGTTGTCGGCCACGAATAGCGTAAAAGGAGTAGTCGCCGTATCAACCAGAATTTCGACGCAGTCTGCTCCCGCCGTAATGGAATTATCTATGAGATCGGCCAGCGAGGTCTCCAGAGAGTAACCCTGTTCAGCAATTGATTTAACAAGGTACTCAGGGTCAGGAGGTGCGCTTTCAACAAGGGACGAGCCCCCCCCCTCATTATCTCTTATCATTTATGATCAGTTGTTATAAATGGCGGCAAGTAATTTAGGTTGTCTCTCAGATCCAGAAAGCAGTGTAATCGGATAAAATTACTGATAACGATGCTTTGGGTGATATAGAGTGACTTAAAATCCCCAACTAGTTTTGGCCAAATTTTTACTATTTTGGCGGGTATCGTTCAACTCAATAAGGTAAGATTTTCTAGTAGAACTGGAAACACTTTATTATCGGCAATTGCTAAAGGTAAGATTTATAAACAGTTTGTTTTATATAAATCATATTCTGAGTAGTTTATATATTTAATAAAGGACTGGCTAATATTCCATATTGTAGAATTGCTCGCATATATGGTTGTGCTTAGAGGACATAAAAGGTTTCAAACTGACTGCAAAGCTGCAGTTGATTCTTTGGCTTTCCCTGTGGAACATACACTATCTACGGTAATCTGCCTAAGCAGATTACGGACTATTTCAGCTATCTGAAAGGCCAAAAAAGGAGGCACGGCGTTCCCTACTTGGTGAAACTGCGCGGTACGCGGACCACAGAAATAGTAGTTATCCGGAAAAGTCTGTATTCGTGCAGCTTCTCGAACTGTCATACTTCTACATTGAGTTGGGTCAGGGTGTATATAATAATGTCCGTCTTTGGAGATATGTGAGGTTACCGTCCGGGATGGCTCATCCCAACTTTGTACGCAGAACCGATCACTGAATTTACCAAGATGAACAGCTTCAAATACATTTTTATGTGCAGGAAGCAGAGCTCTGGGGTAATCTCCTAAATGTGGGAAACGTCCCTTAACCTGAGTATAACAGGCTGCAAACAAGTAACGCAATAAGTCTTCTGACATATGAGAACGAGTTTCATGATTACACACTCCTATTAGTTTCGGATCTGTATACCATTCTGAATTATAAGTCGGCCTGGCTGAAAAATCAATGTAATTGCTCCCTTTATTATACTTCGGTATTATTATCTGTTCAGAGGTCCTTTTTATACATGATATGGTATCTCCATCAACACCTTTCCATAACTGTGCTGAATTTATCCCTTTAAGAATGGAAGAAACCCAGTTACTATCGTTGTCGCTTACATCACCTTTCTTTCCTGATAATTGACTTCTAACAGCAGGCAGATCCCCGATTGCTTCCCGAACCGAAATCGCTTTTTTTTCCTGTAGCAATTCTATTTCTAGATCCCTGACTAAGTCATTTCGGATACCAAGAATAATCAATCGGTGCCGTTTTTGAGGAATACCAAATTTTTCAGATTCAATCAGGAAATCCCGTTGATCAAGCTTTTGTCTGCCAAACAGATTGCCGAATTTTGATGGTTTTACAAGTGAAAAAAGTTTATAACCAGGGTGTTCAGCTTGTGATAACGCCTGACCGTCCAGGGCTTCATAAGCAACATACGGATTTTCCAGATCATTAATAATCTGTGTAAAAATATGATCATTTTCAACTTTAGAAGAAAGTAACCCTTTGACATTTTCCATTACAAATACCGCAGGTCGATGAACAGCCAGTATTCGATAATACTCCCGGTAGAGGTAAACTCGTGGGTCCTTTGGATTAATACCTTTATTTCTGGCCCGACCTACTATTGAGTATGCCTGGCAAGGCGGTCCTCCAATAAGTACCCACTTATCAGCACCATTTATTGCTTTTCTGATCCGCTCATCTATTTCTGACGTATCTACTCCTTTAACGTCCCTATCAAATCCAAGAATAGCCTTCCATGCCTGTTCTTGTGCAAGTGCAAACTCCGTCGGGTAAAGGGCAAAAAGTTCCTTTACGCTTTTAATTTTCCCAGCCAGAAAATCGTAATATTCATCTGGCAGCCCATTCAAAGGAAATTGTCGCAAAAAAGTGCGTAACAATAATGTTTGGTGTGCGAAAGGGTCTTTCTCAATGGATAAGGCAATCTTAAAACGTCTTTTAAATGAGTTATCAGAACAAGTTACTGATGCGAAGCCCTCTCCTAAACCTCCCGGTCCGGCAAAGACGTCTATGACTGGTATTTGAGTTCTGTCGGTCGAACTGGTGATTATGGAAGTATTTTGCATTAAACTTTAAGAATCAAAATTGGGTGACAGGAAATCAGATAACCTTTGAACCTTTCATTGCAAATAAGCGCAGGACAACAGGTCTACGATACTGACAATTGTTTAAGTTCGTTAAGCAGGTTATGTAGGGTTTTCTCCCGGTTGGCCGGTTTAAGTTCGCATTCAAAGATGGTTAAAATTCGCCAATTGGCGGCCACCAGTTTGAGGTTGTTTTCCGCATCCCGACGCCGGTTTCCGTTAATCTTATCAAGCCACCAGTCGGTACGGGTCTTAGGTACAACAAAATAGCGGCATTCTTCATGTCCGTGAAAAAAACAGCCGTGTACAAAAATAATTGTCTTGTACTTAGGCAGCACGAGGTCTGGCTTTCCAGGCAACATTTTGTCATGTAGCCGGTATCTGAATCCGTGTGCGTGCAGGAACTTCCTCACTATTAATTCCGGTTTGGTGTCCTTGCTCCTGACGCGGCTCATGTTAAAGCTGCGCTGTTGCGGTGTGTGTACGTCTGCCATTCTTCGCTATCGTCTCTTTCGATTCATCATGTACAATCATCATACTTTACACGCATTCATCAATAGTTATTGACCGGCCTTAACCCTCAAATAAAGTTCCCGTAAGTTCAATCCCTTCATTATCTTTAACAGTCAAACGGACGTTGGTTTCTACCCCACTCTCGTGTTTAATCATATCAAGCAAAATTCTGGAGTCGCTTACTTGCACCACTTTACCCGTAACCTTTGAAAAATCAGATGTACGAATGGTTACCTTATGCCCAAGGAGATCGTTTGTATCCATTTTAACTGCATCAAGATCAGATACTCGTACCGTGTTGACAGAAGGAAATGAAAGACCAGTATTTAATGCTTGTATATGAGCACGTGGCCTTTCATCTTCAAAAATTTCAAGGACTACATATAGGTGATTGGGATTTTCATCAGGGTATGGCGTGGGGAATTTTACCAATTGCCCAGTGCTGTTTGGATTCATAATAGATTATTTAAAATAAAATGGATCAAACTCTGCAACGCCTTTAAATGCAGCGTTATAATAACCTACTTTTAAATCCGGATTGTCCCTATCGTCAAAGACGTAAGTTTCTCCCAGTGAGTCTGTTAGCTTTTTCTCGTTAAACAGCCCCGTGTCAATCTTCGGGAATCTTCCTGTTTGTTTGTCAGTGAGAACAAACCGAAACTTTGGAGTGTAGCGTGCTGCCATATGGGTATTACCTGATTATCTGCGTGATTTGACTGAGGTCAGGGCGTTCTTTAAAGAACGCGTGCCTATTAGTTCATAGGCTACTTATCTGGCCTGAAAATCCTATATATAAACCCGATGAGATCTGTTGTTAACGGACTGAACGCTGGTAGATGTAATTCAAATGCTGTTCTTCAAACTCTACAAAATGTCCAGTTTCCGAATTTCTATCAGGCTCTATGACCACTTTTACCTTGTAGGTTGGAATATTTTGACTCCATCCTAAACAATTTTTTCAAGTGCATCAATGACCATCTCCTTTAGACTTCTATCGGTTTCTGCTCCTTTTACCTTCAGGCGTTTCATAAGGTCTTTGGGAATCCAGACATTTAGCTGCTGCTCAATTTTTAAACTGGCCGTTCCATGAGCATAAGAATCCTTTACAACAACCTGCTCGTCGGGGGCTATATTTACAAGTTTCGAAGATTCCTGTATTCTTTTTACTGACGGTGTATTCTTAGTCATTGCCAAAGGCTCAATATTTATATAAATCTAGAATTCTAGGTATAAAATTACAATAAAAAACATAATTACCCTATATACCCCGATGTATTATTCAATATCCTGGCAGGGCAAACGCATCTAATTTTTGAGGATTTTGAGCAAATATTCATTGTCCCATCCAGCTTCAAGTCGTTTGCCTTTGATACTTCGTTTCCGACTGGTTTCGTTTTTGATCAAATTCAGGGCAATCCGACAGAGAATCGAGAAGTTCTCGGCCGCGTTTCCTTCTCGTTTTCGACTACTGTCTTCCCCGAAAAAGACATCCAGTACCCAATGTAATTCATTCTCGATGCCCCAATGGGAACGCACCGCCTGGCCTATTTTTTGGGCGTCGGCCCCCAAACTGGTGATATAATACCGCTTCTCGGTGTGTTCCGTTTGCGTAACTTTAAGATACCGCACGGCTTCGACGCAAACGACTGCTTGTAAGCCGACCCATCGCTGTGGGTGCTGAAGGTGTACCAAATCGGTGTAGACTGAACAAGTCCGGGTTTCCACCCGACCGTGTCCGCCATCGACCTCTTTCCAAACCGATACCGGTGGACAAAAGCGCAATGTGTCGGCCAGGTCTTCCTGCAATTGTCCCTGGTTCCCCTTGACAGCAATCACATAATCGACTCCACCCGCCACAATTTGTTCAACAATAGCTGTTTGACACCCGATGGCATCAATGATAAAAATACAGCCCGCGAGCTCTAATACATCCAATAATTTGGGGATGGCCGTAATTTCATTGGATTTTTCAGCCGTTTTGATCTGTCCTAGGACCACCTTGTTGACGGAAGCCGAGGCACTAACCAGATGAATTGCGGATTTAGGGCTCCTGTCAGCAGTTCCTCGCATCGTTTTACTATCGATACTGATGATCTTACCCTGGGTCAGCTGGGCGATAGTTGTGACCCATTCCAGAAAACAAGCTTCAAACTCGGCGGAGTCTAAGGCGGCAAAAAACCGGTTAAATGTGTCGTGAGAGGGGATACCTGCCGGTAGCTTCAAATACTGTGAAAGCCATACTTGTTTGGACTTGCCATAGGCTTCAATGTCATTCCAGGTCTCTGCTCCGCAAATCACAGCGGCAATGGTTATAAAAATAAAATCTTCTAACAGATGGTTTCTAGTTCGATCCACTCGTGGATCGGTCAAAGTCAGGAAATGGTCGATCGGATTGGGCATCGGTTTTTCGAGCGAAGAAAACCGTTTTAAGCCAATCCATAAAATGTTTAGCCAAGTTCCTAAATCATTTTAGATGCGTTTGCCCTGAATATCCTGGTGAATAATTTGGTTATTTAGTTATAATTGCATAGTTCGCATCAGTGTAAAGCAATGTAATAAAAGGTTATTCCTTTTAAAGGATGCAGAAATAATACCATTGAATTTCCTAGGACCTTGGATTAGAACTTAAATCAATTGCCCTGAAAGCCCTAAACTTTAAAAAGAAAATATCGAATGAACTGTGTAGACTCGTGGTGCCAAAAAAGTATAGCTTTTTGGTAAAAAGTGGAAGCAGGGGCCAAACGACCCCTGCTCCTTTTTACCTCAAAAACCAACCTTGCGAAGCGTGCAAACCTTGCAAACTTTTCAAAATACCACCTGTTAACTCTAACGAATTTACATTCCGATCCAGAAACGTGTCGATGTAACTACTCTTTACGGCACCGGTGAACAGATTGTATAACTTCCACAAATGATCCCATCGATCTCGCTTCACCAAGGAACACAATAACTGAGCTTGGAGGAATGAAAATTATATATGTGCTATCTAAATTTTTTGAGATATCGAAAATCAATACCACTGAAAAATATCTGTCTAAGTTTTATACAGAGGAGACTGACAAGACACTTGAATCGATCTTCGGTTAATATCTGGTTATACAGTATAGAACTACAGTTTTGCATCTTTTGCAAGGATTGCAACTTTGCCTATTCAAAAAAATAGTCTCTTGATAAATCGAGGTGTGCAAGCCAATTATTTATGATATGATAAGCTCAATCAATTATAAAAGACTATTCCTTTATATTTTTGGCTAATGAACCTGTAAATTATTTTTATGAGGGTCATTTTTTAATTTGTTTTGAATTAACAAAAATCAGAAGTCTAGCGACAATTAATATACGAGATCATATACTGTCAAGAATATCTAAATAATTTAAATATTCATTTTGTTTTGGATCATCTCTTAAAATAGCTATTCCAAATGTCTCAGGAAACTTCCCATGTGTATCTGAAGGAACAGTAGCACTAATTACTTTAACTTCTATTTTCGTACCATCTTTTTTTACCATTGTTAAATCATATGGTTCAACTTTAAGACCAAGTTCTCTATTCTTTTGTACGATTGCATAAGCCTCCTTAGACTCCTTGGTGCATAAGGATGAAAATGTTTTACTCCTTATAACATGGTCTAAGCTGCCGTTATGATAATACCCTAATAACTCACAAAATGCTAAACTAATATGCAAAATTCTATCCTGATCGTCTAGTCTAGCATATGCAACTGGTGAAAATTTCATAACTTCATCTACACGTGCAAATGCTTTTTGATATGCATGCTTTCTTCTTAAATCATCTGACCAAGCATATAACATTAAAGAAATAACGACGAAAAATAAAACTAATCCAATAATAACCAAAAAATTAGTTGTTTTATCTAAACTATTTAAATTTACTCGAGCAACCATTAATTGTCCTATTGGAGAATCGTTTATATACGAAATACCTGAAATTGGTATTGTGACTACCAATTCATCACCTTTTTCTAAAACACTTATTCCGCCAAGAATCTGAGTTCTACCCTTTGGTGTACTTATTATTATATTTAGGTCATCGATTATACTACTGTTAATCTCACCAGTTGAATCTTTCGTGAAAAAGCTTTTAATTTGAGGAATAATTTTACTAAATGAAAAGCTGGATTGTTCAACAATTTTCAATTCTGTATTTTTAGACCCATTATTCATACTCATTGTAGCAATAAATGGGTCTGCATTTAAGTTTTTAAACGCTTCTAAACAAACAGCTTTCAATTTAGAGTCATTTAATCGAAAATCAAAACATATTACCCCTCTAGTTCCATTTTCTAATATTATGCCTCTAGACAACGTATAAACAATGCCATTTCCACCTAAATCTAAATACGGCCCCGTAATATTAAAGAAATCTTTTATGGGTATTTGACTAGCCGAGTTAGCCATATCTATTAGCCCACTAAATTTGTTTTTCTCAAATGTTGATTCGTAATATGGCCTTGATGGGAAATATATTGTAGCCGGGAACTGTCTTGCATAATACGCTTCAAGATTTTTTTCTCCATTCTTAAATATTCTATTTAAACCGTTTTGAGTTATAAAATAAACTTGTGATGGCATTAATACAATATCATTAACTTTCAGACTTGTTTGTTCTATTAAACCATTTATTGAAAAATTATGAAGTACATCTGCAATTTTTTGAGTATAAAAAACTTCTTCTCTTAAGTTATTTTCTCTTTTTAATATATTATCTAAAATTTTATTTAATGTATTTGGAGCTAGATCGGCTATAGGCAATTTATTAAATTTTTCCTGATTACTCGGAGCCTTTAATAGACCCTTTGGTAAAAATAAAAAACCCTTATAATTATCAGTTATTATTTCATTATTCGTTGAGTTTGTACTTGCTGTTTTTAGATGAAGGTCTGTATTATTAAGGTATTTATTTTTAGATAGCTCATCCTTGATTTTAATAAAATTATCCTTATATGCTTTTGATTGACCAGCCTCAAGTATATTTTGTATACCACTTACATTTGACAATATATAAGCCTCAAATCCTCTACTATAGTTTTCAGAGCTGAGTGTCTTAAGCGTTTTTTGTAATGTTATTTCATATCTTTTAGATATTGAATAAAAATTATAGAAAATAATAAACAACAGTAATAAAAACATAACCACTAGTAAAGTAAGGCGTCTTCTATTCTTAATAAAGAATCTAAGTAATGCTTTAAATTCTTCTGAAGTAACTATTTTATATAGTAGATCTTTCAATTGCATTAATATCCAAGCCATTTTGAAAGGATTTTTAAATATTTATGAACTACAATAATTTCACCTGTGAATATAACTAAAATAATTATATGTACACTTATTATATTCATACAATTTTAAAATATAAATATCTGTTCATTACTTAATTTTAATAAGATGTTCGCTTCTGGTATGTAACAGGGGATAAAAATGGTAGTATTGATTAAACCCTAAAAAGTTTAATCAATACTACCTGTTTCTACTTGAAGTAGACTGAATCTAATAATCCTTGCTTTCTTCTATTCTAGAAACCATCCTTCTGAAGTGTGCAAACCTTGCAATGTCTGCAAAATACCCTCTGTAAAATCAAGTGAATTTACATTCCTATCTAGAAATGTATCAATGTAACTGCTCTTTAATGCACCTGTGAAAAGATTGTAGAGCTTCCATAAACTGATCCGTCCATCATCTTCACGGCAAAACGAATGATCCCGGTAGTAATCTCTGGCTATCATACTGATCTGCTGATCAGTTATCAGAAGCGGGGCAATCTCCCGCTTTTGTGCTTGTGGAAGGAAATTGTACAAACGACATCGGCCAATTAACTGGGCGAACTGTTGCTCGGTCAGGTAATATTCCGTCAATTGCCTCATTAGCGACAAGTGCTTGTTAAGCTGATACCGACGAATCAAGTCTTCAATTGCCGTAATTAGTTGAGCCACCGACTTCACTCGTAAGTCAGCCAAGTAACCATCTGTCGAAACGCAGAGGTTGGTACAAACCAGATTTTGAAAGCCTATAAAGACTTTGAAATGCTCATCAACACCTTTTTTCTGGTGCAAGCTATCGTGGTTGTACGCCTTGACTCCACCAATAGTTAAAGAAAGTTGATTGTCGCCTACCATTTCTTGTATTGATGGTATTTCAATCACGAAGGCAGCTCGTTCATAATACAACGTCCTCTCCCATTCCTCCAGGTCTTTCGCTGGTTTGTTACGTGCCGATGGTATACGGCCTTTGATCGGATGTGATACCCGAATTGATGGTTCCAGGATACTTTCGTGAGGGAACAATCGCTCGACAGTTTCCAGGGCCGACTCGATGAAATCACTGTGGGAAATCAATGGTTCGTTGTCCTTACTGTAAACAGGGATAATGTGCTTCTCCTGCATTTCCCTCAAGGTAGAGGGCAAAGTATTAGCCAATAAAAAAGCCCTCTCAGATGAAGGGCTTGGTTCAATAACAACGGCTTCGTAGCTTTCTTCAAGCGGCATGATTTGAGTTACCATAATATTTGGGGTGTTTGGGTAATGAGAGTAATTGAAGTTCGTTTTTGCGTTCAGTAAATAAGGGCATTAAAGCCTCCCGGAATTCCGGATATAAATCGTACAAATCCTTTAGTCGGATTGTATCCTTTGCCGTTTTAATCATCGCTTCTACCTGTTCTTGAGTTGTTCCTTCTTGGCACCAACGAAGAATCTGCTGACCAGTCTTCGGTGAAATGGAGAAATCAGGCTTGTCGGTAAAAAGACCTGTTCGATCTTTGGTGGCTCTGGCATAATGACGATTATCCAACTCAAAGACCAACGTGAATTCATAATCCATTCCATCACGAGTAATTCCTTTCATGCCTACTTTTTCAGGTATCTGCTTGTTGTTTTTCTCGACCAAAACGTAATCTTGTTTAGCCCTGACAGTGGCAATCAGGTGGCAGTTACTTTGCAATAGAGCGTTCACAAGAGAATCATGCCGAGGAGTTAACTTGCCCCAATTAGTGTACGAGTTACCTGACATGGCAGCGTGTTCATCCAGCAGGCATTGCCACTCGTGCGAAAGGGAATCAATAATGATCACCTGCACCCCTGCCAGCTCGCACATTTTCAAAGCTTCGATATAACGCTCAGGTGTATACGGTGGCTCTAGAATCAGTACACGATACTTACCCAGATGTTCAAAGAGATCAGCCGACTTATTCTCGGTGTCGATAATAGCGATGCTCGACCAGCTTCCCGTAAGTCCATAAGCCAACAGTAATGATGAATAGGTTTTTCCAGAGCCCGAAGCTCCTTGCAGCAGTACCCGTATTCGTGCCTGTCTGCGTTCAGCATAGCGTAAATGCATAGAAAATGAGAGTTAAGTGATTGAATTAAACTGAGCCTGATCGAGGATACTTGTCAGGCAGGTAGAAAGACAAATTCGGCACCGGTAAAAAGGGTCTGGCTATCGAAATCAGCTTTTACGTAATTAATAAAGTGCTGAGTAAGGTCAAGCCGTAATCCATTGATAGTAAGCTCTCCCTTTGCTTCCAGATAATTACTGGTTTTCTCCGGGTCTGGATAAAAATGAAGGTGAAGTTGTTTACCGTCTAATTGAAAGGGTGAAACATCTGGCGAAGGCCCATGCGCATCAAAGACTGTAGCATTTTCCAAAAGTTCTTGAATGTCCTCTCGGCTTAAGGACGCCACAAAATCAACCTCGAATTTATAGGCCCAACCTTTTTTGAAGATCAATCCTATTGTGATTCCGGAAATGTAACCATTAGGCCCATTGCCTTGATAAGCCCAGAGGTACAAACCGTCTTCCCGAATCCGGTAACTAGTTTTGAGGTTCAATCCCTGATTCTGTTCAATCATGCGTGCTGCTTCAGGATCTCGCTCTTTGAGCTTCTGCCAGGCTTGTTCGGAGTTGTCGGTTAGAAAGTTGTCGTAAATGAATTTGAGTAGGAACAGGCCAAAAGCGATGCCCAGTACTGTGAAGAGAGTACTCATTTTTCTTTTGGTTTTGAATGTGAAAAGATGATGGAATGAAATTCATGCCGCACAGACCCACCGGGGGTAGTGGCAGACACAAAATTGTGGCCGGGAGTCGTTACAACCGCCCAAGCCTTCTCAGACATATTTTATAATTTGGAACGGTTACTCCACTCACTGGTCAACTTCACAGGTTTCACCTGCCGATCGGTTATGTTCTACGTCTTTGGGTAAGGGAAGTAAATCTTGACAGACTTTTATTAAGATCAGTATTGGTATCGCCTTGCAAAGAGGTAAAGTTCTAATCTGGGGAGTCATACAATGTTAACTCAAAGATCAAAAAAGGCAGACATTATGCGTTGTTCATCAAAAACCTCAAATGCAAGTTGAGCAACTTCTTAGGTATTAAATGATAATTAAAAATAAGCGAACACATTGAAAATAATATTATTTCAATATAAATTTATGTTCATCTAAGTTAAATTATTTAAGCAAATGACCATGAAAATTACAACACATCATGAAAAACACGTTCTACTTTATTCCAACCTTGCTATTAGTAACTGTAGGAGTTGCTATAGCACAACCTTCTAGAGTAAATATCGATGGCACCTGGTACACCAATGGGCAAACGGCGTATATTGAATGCGGCAAAAGTAATGTAACGGTTTACATAGACGGCATTCAGGATGAAAATGGAGATTTACTCGAAATTGCGATGGGGACTTCATCCAACTTTTCGTTTAGTTACACAAATTCACTAACTGCTCAACTTAACTTAGACTCCAATCATCAAGATGGGTCAATTCAAGTTACCTGGACAGGTTATCCCGGCCCGATAAATGTATTTGTTAAACAAAAGCCACCTGTCCCTTCTTTCACAGCCTCCCCAGCCTTGTGTTCTACGGGGAATTCAGCCACTTATTCAGTATCGAATAGCTACAATTTCCAAGGTACAAAGCCCATAAATATTGTCTGGCAAACAACGGGAGGTATTACAGTGAATGGGTCCAGTACATATACAGCCAGCAGTACAACGAGTAGTAGCGTAACGATTCAATTCAATTCTTTTGGAACGGTCAGTGTCTATGCCATTATTCCAGGTTGCAGTAATCTTCAGGGTGACGCCGTTACTTTATATGTAGGAACGCCGGGGAGCAGTGCCATAACCTTCACTCGGAGTGGCGGTTCTGATCCCGGTTTTTTTCTGTGCAGTGGCACCAACTATAATTTTGTTTCTAACCCAAATCTCCCTTCACCTCAGTATAGTTACAACTGGTCTATACCTATCGGCAGCAGTAATGTAACTTATTTTTCTCCTTCTGGTTCCAGCGCAACAGTAGGAGCTGGATCTGCTGGTGGTGGCTTTGTCTTACAGATGGACGTCACTCAATCTGGATGCGGTAATACCGGAGGGTCTTCTCGAACGTTTTCCATTACTAGTTGTTTTGGGTTCCGAGTTGCAAATAACCCAGCTTCTGATCGAATTACCGTTTTATTCGATGCCGAATACAATTCTGAAAAATTACCAGATGTCCTCCGAATAGCAAATGAAAAAAGTAAAGTAGTGAAAGAAGTTAAAGTGAAAGGCCAGTACTCAGACCAAATTATTAAATCCGGCTTGAGCGTTGATATCGATGTACATGTTTTTCCCAGAGGTACTTACTATATCCAAGGCATATACGGTTCTGATAAACCCGATCAAATCGACCCAATTCGAATCATTTTAAATTAAGCACGATGAAAGGGAACACATTTATTTTATATCTTCTATTTTGGTTGATTGGGTCTGTTAGTTGTCAGGCCCAATCAATCAAAACTCTACGGTTTGGAATGACAGGAGGAGTAAACGCAGGTCTGATTAAAAAAGACCATCTGGGTTTACAAAATATCTTGTGGCGTTATAAGGTTGGTATAACGGTTGAAAAACGTTTTCACAAAGCGATGGCTCTAGTTGGTGAAATCACCTACTCTCGGCAAGGAGAAACGGTTAACGCAGACACTTACACGATTCAAACTGGCACTATCAAAGACACGCAAATTATTAACTTCGATTATGTGGCAATGCCTATTATGCTACGGTTTCGCCCCCGTAGTGAACGCGTTTTTTTAGCCATAGGTGGACAATTCGGTTATCTGATTGATAGTAAGTTTTATTTTGCTTCGGCTCCGGATCGTACAACTCCGTTTGCTCATACTAATAAATTAGATGCTGGTTTAATAGGTGGTGTTGGGTTCCGTTTGGGCAGGCATCTGGTTGCGGACTTAAAATACTTCCATGGAATGAAACCTATATTAGCTAATTTCACAGCTCCAGATCCGCAGACGGGTGTGCCGACCTACTACCGGCGTGAGGGATGGTATAATCGAGTCTTTTCTTTAAATCTGACCTATTATTTATAATAATAGGTCATAAACTCGAAAGGTACGGCTTCACCTGACAATTAATCTTCAAAGCCATTCTCCCTCGAACTCCTAGTACCGGTACGATTGGCTCGCATAAGTACGATTCACCTTCACCAAAAAGTCTTACATTTTTTACTTACCGTCCTACCCCGAAGCAGAAATTAGGTTAAATTCAGAAACATATCGCCGAGGTATGGAAGGATTAATTAGATTACGGGGCTGTGCAATGAACGGATCATCGTTTTTACACATTTATCACAAATTCCAATGGCAATTACTTCATTTTGATAATTTCCAGTACTCACTTTTAAGTAAATAATCATTTTCAAGTACCCTTCTAGATTAATAATAATTGGTTTTGAGTAGGTCTTCTGGGTAGGTAGAGTAAGTGAATAATGAAAAAACTTCGTTGATTTTTCAATTTGAAAAGTAGACTCACTGTTTACAATGAGTCGTATATTCGCAAAAGAAACTCTTTACAATCATTATACATTGGCCGTACGTTTGTTAAATCAATTGTCACTTAAACGCAGACATCCAACACTTAGTAATTTGAAGTATTCGCAACCACTGCTTAGGTTAATTTGGTGGACCTGTCGGCTGTCTCGGAATAATGTGCGTTGTACAAGAAGAAAAATTCTAGCAACATATTACGACCCAGAATTACTAAGTTTATATTTTATGATAAATTTTCACTATATCGAATTCACAAATCTAAATCGATGATTAAGTTTTCAAATTCTAAATAATTTTTTCTTACGCAAAGGAAATTATCATCTTCTTTTAAACACAAATTGACATTCACCAGAGCACAAAGGTTACTGCTCTCAGGTGCAGTTATGCTTACACGAACGAACTAATTAAAGAGACTTTCTTTGAGATTCAAGAGATGCAATTCTTTTGTTAATTTCCTTTTCTAATTGATTAGGAAAGCTACAATTACATCCTGGCAGGCCAGTAGTGTTTCTCTTATCATTGGTTTTTCGTAAAGCTCTGTATACAGCAATATGTCGCTGATACTGAAGTAGTTGATTGTTAAGACTATTTATATCAATATTTTCACTACTATTTCTGACCAAATTGAATTTTGTCTCTAGAAGCTTACTAATACTTTCATGATTAGGTAGCAACACCTCTTGCTCAATATATTTAGCTAGCCTCCCGTTTTTATCCGAGAACTGATTATCGTTCCACATCGACCATACTGCATCATCTTTTTGAAGATGATGCAGTATGGGGTAATAAAATTCAGATAATTGCCTATCTATAAACTCGCGCTTTCTGGCTCTGTCTTGAGCATCAGAAGTTTGCATAGCTTTAAACTGCTCATATCCTGAATTAAGAAAGAAGCCAATTATTAACGTGAGTATAGGTGTTAATGGAAGCAGTTGCTTTAATAGTGTAGAACGTTTCTTAGGTTTAGCATTTTTTTTAGGAATATTCGGTTCATTCATAGCTAGAGATAATTATTATTTAATTTAAAACATATCTTATCCTTAATAACTGAATCCCATTTTAGCCTTCTCAAAATATAGAATACATAAAAGTATGAAATGTTTTATTCATCTATTAATCATGTGTAGAATAAGTACCAAGATAGCTTCATCTGAAGATCAAGTGATTTTTATGAAGTAAAGTATGCAATGGATAGGAAATCGGTAGCAAGTAAATGGTTATTGACTTAATTTTTATAAACGCCTTTGTGTAAAGAAACATGATTTACTTACCATGCTAGTGCAATATATACCAAAGCTCGTATTATACAAAATCTTTAATTTTAGCTTGTATAAATCAAGACTTCACTTAGTAATTCGTAATGATCGTACCTTTCCAGACTACTCGTACGGGTACGATTAATTCGAAAGTCGTTCAATTTTCACCTACCCTTCTTAACCTATATTTTCGGATTGAAAGGTGCGGGAGTAGTGCAAGGCAGAGTAGACAATTCGGGTTATGCAATTACTGGCCCAGCTTTTTTACACGTATATTTGGGGAACAAATAACATTTACATAATTATATTTTTTATCCTTTCTTTGTTAGAAGAATAGTCAAGGCTGAAATCTTTTTTATATTATGATCTTCTCTTTATCTTCATGATGCAATCGTTTGGCAATCCTTAATACCCATTCTGCTAAATGGGTATTCTGGTAAATTTCTTGCATAATAGTGATTGGGTTTCGGTAGAGGGAGTCCGAAGCAAAAATTGCATCCCAATCCAGTAAATTAGGGTTTGCTCCTGCCACGTTCACCCGCTGCATTACCTTTAAAAACTCATAGGCGATTAATCCGTGAGCAATAGCTGTAGGATGAACACCATCTAATGAAAATACTCCACCTTGTTTCAAATTTTTCTCTTGATCAACATGGTAATATTTGGTGTTTATGGTTGGGTATTTGAAGTTAAAATATTCCGGAAAGATATATTTTGGAACACCGTTATTGCGTTTGAAGGCTAGTTGATCAAGAACGTTTGACACATCAACAATATAATACCGATCTGGATAGAGCCGATTACGTTCCTCTTGCAGGCGCTTGATGATCTTATTATATTCTCGAATGCAATTATCAATGTGTAATACCTGGGTGAAACTGAGGTTGATGCCCGTTTCAAATGCGTACTGCTCGTCAAAAGGGAAATAGGTGTAATATTTGAAGTACGTTACGTTGGATTCTATTCCGTCGTCATTTTTTATGGGCACATCAAAGGTATCGCCGACGCCTTTAGCTAATGGAGCAATACTTACAAGTGGGACTGTACCTAAGAAAACCTTGGTAGTTTTGCCCGCTATTGCATCGTCAATCTTATCGAGTAGTTTTTTATAGTCAGCTTCAAAATCGGTTGGGTGCCACAAGTTCCAGCCTTTTTTCAACAACGTTTCACGAGGCATATTGGCCGTAGTACCATCTCCTGGGGTGTAACGAATAGAAAGGTCTAGTATAGTACCCAATGCATTGTTAGCTCCTAACCACACAATTGCGTTTTCGACTCCTTCACCTTGGGCGTGATATTTAAGCCAATCGATTTGTGATTTATCCTTATGAGATGTTTTGAGTAAAGGGTTTAACACCTTCAACGCCGTGCGAGCAAGTGATTCGTTGGGCATACTATAGATGCCATCGCCTTTGATAGCTGAATTAATGAGGTCTTGACAATATTTAGCTGTTATTAACTAAGCATCGGAGACAGTAAAACCTCGAACAGCAACATTATGAAAAAACTCGAATGGCTCTGGATACGGTTTGTTAGCAGCTCCAGCTCCGCGTTCATAATAATCTTCAATCTCGTCAATAAATCTGGGGATAGTAATCGCCAGGGCAAGCGTCCATTCAACCGTATTGATTTCTGAACCAAAGGTTTCTTCAAGTTTTCGAAACAATTCCTCCAAATTAACCGGGAGTCCGCTTTTTTCCCATTTAGGAATTTGATAATCTTTGCTTTTTAAAACTTTAGCAATTAGAGTTGAATAGGCCAAATCGGTTCGGGCAGCTGCCCCGGACATAAAACCTTGACTAATACTATCGCCAATGGTAAATAGCTTTATCATAGGATATAAATTAAAGACCTAATTAAGTAGTATCAGTTTAAGTAATCAATGGGAAATTTCCCGTTTTTAGTCTGAATTACCCTTATTATTTTAGTTGTGAATTTTACACCTTAACTTCAAATAGTAAACTCGACATTCGATTTAAAATGTTTTATTCATGAAAGGAGGCGATTCTCAATGTTCATATGTGGTAGGTATAATCAAATTATCTGCAAGGTTGCAAACTTTGCAAACCTACAAAAAGCACGATGTGGAGATTTTTAATATTCTCTAGCAGCTCTACCAATTCGTTCTCCTCGTGCGGGTACGATTGGTTCAAGCAAGTATGAATTACGTTTACCAAAAATTCTTTCGATTTTAAACCAATTTTATCGGATAGGTTTCAGAGTTCTTGGATAGGATAAGGGCGATTTGCCAATAGAGGCTATTCAATGACTACCTTTACCTTTTTGAACAAATTGATTAAAATGAAAAATACTTCATTTTAATTATACTCAATACTCACTTTTAGGTAAATAATCATTTTCAAGTATCCTTTCAGGATAAAGTAATTGATTCTAAGTATGTTTTGGGGTAGGCAAAGGAAGTAAATTTCTGAAAAAGTGAATTATTGTGCGAGCAAGAATAGATATAGAAGAATTTAAATGACAATTGTTTCATTTGTCAATTCTTCCTTTCCCAAGATGAAACAAAGTGGGTGTTACAAATCTGGAACGACCATTGCAGCTTTGTCACTTTCGTAATATATTGCTCGTATGAAGTATGTAGCCTATTTCCGGGTAAGCACGAAAGGGCAAGAACGTAGTGGCCTTTCTTTGATGCCCAAAAAGCAATTATTGAACACTACGCTTAGATCGATCCGGCTGAGATTAACAAAGTATTCATTGAAACTGAAAGCGGCAAGGATATTGAAGACCGACCAATTCTGAGGGAAGCTATCCAATACGCCCAAGCCAAGAAGTATACTCTGACAGTGGCCAAACTTGATCGATTGAGCCGGGATGTAGAACATTTTTTTAGAATGCAGAAACAACTTGGTTCCCTTTTTAAAAGCTGTGATCTGCCAACAACAGATGCTTTAACACTTTCTATTTACGCTGGGATTGCTCAACGGGAAAGAGAACTTATTAGTATCCGTACCAAGCAGGCATTGCAAACCAAGAAGAAACAAGGTGAAAAGCTTGGTAAATTATCAAATTAAACAGATGCAGGCCGAATTGCCGGGGCTGCCGCGAGAAGAGAGAAGGCTAAAGAGAACCAAAATAATTTGAGGTCTACTGCTTTTATTGCAGAGTTCAGAAAAAGTAATATAAGCCTTGCTCAAATTGCAGAACAGCTTAATAAAAATGGTTTCCGTATTTCTACTGATAAGATATTTCGTAGGAAAACTGTACAACGGGTAATCAATAATTTATGATAATCAAAATAACTTATTGTTGAATTAGTCTTGACTGCCTTTCACGTTTTTAAATAACTCTTTATTTAAGAAGTTTTTTCTTAAATGTTTTATGCTCTCATTATTCTTATTGTTGGCTAAATTTAGTTACAAGAAATAAGTAAAGTCGAATTTGGTTGATAGTTCAAGATTTTTAATTGCATTCTACTAAGTATGTCCTAGCAGCTTCTTTTCAAAGAAAATAAAGTGGTAAAAATTCACCCTGAGTGAATATTTCCACCATATCATCAACGACACCAATTATGAACAAAAATATGTAGAAATAAGTCATTTTAATGAGACACGAGATATTTGTAACATCAAAATTGAGTTCCTTACTAAATAAAAAAATGAGACAATTATTATTATTTATTTGTGCCTTGCATTGTACAATTGAAGGATTTGCGCAAATAAACTTTTTGACTCCAGTAACTTCTCCCATTGAAAAGCCAATAATTGGTACTGGTAGCGATTATAATTTTAAAAATGCTGACTTTAATGGTGATGGTATTCTGGATATGGTAGTCAAACGAGGGGAAAGCACTTTCATTGATTTTTATCTAGGAAAAGGGGCAGGCGATTTTGTTTATGACAGATCACTTTCATTATCCGGATCAAAGGCGCCAAGGAATTTAGTATGTGCTGATTTTAATAATGATTCCAGGGCTGATATTGCCTATTTTACAAACTGGACTGGCAATTCTGCCAGTCCAGACAGTTTAATTATTTTACTAGGTGATGGAAATATAAATTTCATAAAAAAGAGAATTAGCATTAAATCATATGATATAGGATGGGTAGCGACAATGAATATGATTGCAAAAGATTTAAATAATGACAAAAAGATAGATTTAATTATTGGAAGCAGTTTAGAAAATAGAATTAGCTCTTTTATCGGTGATGGATCAGGTAACTTTTCTATGCCAACTATCACTAATAACCCGTTTGCGGGCGAAGTTTTAGTTGTAAGTGATATTAACAAAGATGGGTATAAAGATATTGTTGTTACTCCTGATCTAATTAATAAAAACAGGTTTTCTATTCTTATTGGCGATAGTACCGGGAGTTATAAAGTAGATTCTACTTACTCATTTGCGACCAATGTAGGTCATATTACGAATTCTGACATTGATAAAGACGGAGTAGATGAGTTAATAGTTACGTACTATAAATCCACGCCAGACTACATAAATGTTTGCTCTGTTTTGAAAAACACTGGAGCGGGAAAGTTTAAACTTAGTACGGAAATAATCTCACCAATAGAGGATCTCATAGTAAGGTGGGAAAGCACGATATGTGAAGACTTTGATTTGGATGGCAATATTGATTTGGCATTTGGCTCTTATTTAAGTGAAAGATCACCTTCTAACCCTAAATCACCTTTAAAAATATATAGAGGAAATGGTAGTGGTGGTTTTTATACAACAGCCTCAATTATTAATGTATCAACTCACAGTTTAGCTTCCTTCGATGTAAATAATGATGGTAAAATGGATTTGATTGGTATTGATTCTGAAAACCGTAATATCATTGCGATTGTGAATTTTCCGAAAACAATACAATGCTTTCCTAATTCTGGTGGAAACGGTGGAACAGTTACTGTTAACTTCTACGGTAATCAAATACGAAAGGGAATGAAAGTTAAATTAGTTGGCACGGATTTATCAGAAATTACAGTGCCGGATTCGATGATTTGGTTTCCAGCAGATTTTCAGATGAAGGTTGCTCTCAATTTACGTAATCGTCAGATTGGTAAATATGACGTAGTAATAAGTTCAGATAATGAAATATTCACTTTAGTTAAAGGTTTCACAGTGGAAGAATTTGTCGCTGCTGATATTTGGGCAACTGTTATTGGCCCTAACCTTGTTAGATCAGGTACTCCAACAACATTCAATATAACATACGGCAATAGAGGAAATACAGATGCATTGGTCGTTCAAGTATGGTTAGTTGTATCGAGTAATGCAAAAATTGAGTTTATTGAAAAATTGCAGCATGCTTATGGTACTGTAGACACCACTTTTTACGCGCCAATAGACACCCTGTTGGGTAAGCCCTTTAAAGGAAAATTATTTTATCTGGCTATACCCTTAATTGAAGCAAAATCAATTGGAAGTATCCCAATTAAAGTTACATCTTCAGGAGGTGATATTGATCATTATATTTGGATTAATCCACCACTTTTTTCTTCCCCCATGAAGCCCAGCGCACAAGAATGTCTAGTTGAATTGAAAAAGCTTGGCTTGGAAGCGTTGATTGGTGCTGGGCTGAACTTTGACCTTAGCGGGATTATGTCATGTACATGGGAAGTCAATATGAAAGATGCTTTTGAAAAATCGTATTATACTACGGCTTACGGGAATCCTGCTTCTGGTTACCGACTTCCATCTAAACCTTATGATGTAGGAATGGATGCTACTCAAACTGCTATAGCTTGCCTAGATGCAGCGACTACTAGTGGTATTCTGTTTCCTCCTATTTTACTAGCAAAAATTCCATTGAAAGTAGGTAGCATACTTTTTGATCTAATGGAATTATGGGACAAAACCCAAAGATTAATGGATGAATGCCGTGAGACTATGGTCCCCAATCCTAAGAAGGGTGAGAGAGGTAGCAGCAGGACTGTGAATTCTTGTGATCCCAATGACAAAATTGGCGTCGGAATTAATGCTCTACATTATATAACTGGAAAGGAGCCTGCTCAGTACGCCATTCGTTTTGAAAATCAAGCCACTGCTTCAGCATCTGCTCAGATTGTTCGATTGCTTGACACACTTGACCGAACCAAATATGATTTGTCAACATTTCAGCTTAATTATTTCCATTTCGGCGACAGGTATATTTATATTCCACCAGGTCAGAGGAGCCGTGTTGAAGAGATTGATTTGCGGCCAAAATTGAATCTAATACTTCGTATACAAGCTACTTTAAATGAAACTACAGGGATTTTAGAGACGATTTTTACTTCGCTAGATCCGGTAACCAGAATGTTAACTAATGACCCAGTTCTTGGTTTTCTGCCGCCGAATAAAAAGGCACCAGAAGGCGAGGGTAGTATTTTTTATACAGTTAATGTTAAGAAGAATTTGCCAAACAAAACAGCGATCTACAATCGGGCGTTTATTTATTTCGACAATAATCAAGTAATTCCAACACCCATCTGGACTAATACTATAGATGTAAAGGCCCCAGATAGTAAGGTGGATGCGTTGCCCGACGTGACGACAGAGACAACATTTACTGTTAAATGGAAAGGTAATGACGGTGAATCTGGAATTCGTAACTATAATGTTTATTACTCAATTAATGGAAGGCCATACCAAGAATTAATTTTCAATACCACTGCAACGGATATAATGTTTAAGGGCCAAGTGGATTCAACTTATCAGTTTTATTCTGTGGCTGTTGATAGTGTAAGTAATATAGAGCAGATTCCAGCGCTATTTGATTCTAGAACAACTATTAGAAAGATTCTCTCTGTTGAGCGCACATTGAGCGAGCAAATGGTGTTGTATCCAAATCCATCTGATGGCGATTTGATAATGGAACTGCCATCTGGTGTTCGTGTTAAGAACCTATCTGTAATAGACATGGCGGGACGAATTGTTGAAGTTGACTATAATCAACTTAACAACAATAAGTATAAACTTCTGTTGGGTTATCATAAGATCAATGCTATTTATCTAATTCAGATAGATACCAATCAAGGCAAAGGCACGAAAAAAATTCTACTAAGACATTAGAAAATAAGCACTTCAGTATTATATGGCGTTATACAAACGACCATTAGTATAACGCCATAAATTTTATTGACGACTCCTTTCCTAAAAAAAAAATAGCCATTTTGCTATAAAAATCAGGAAATTTTGGACACTCAAATTAAAGAATCGAAATAATGAGAAAGAAATACAATAAAGCTTCGAACAGATACTTACTAAAGAGTTAAGCCTGAAATTACAAAAATGAGTTGTTCACTTTGATTTTGCAAAGTTGCAAACTGTACAAACTTGCAAAATGAAAATAGTCTATCGATTTTCAGTTCTCTACCTACCCAGAATACCATACTAGTTTGATTCCCGACTAAAGTACCGGTGGATATGCCGATTCAACCAGATAGGTGGGGTGGAGTTAAGACTGGTTATCCTTTTCATGTCTATAGACTAATTCTGATTCGCATACACTTCTTATAAGTAGACAACCGACTTATAATCAATTAATTACTTAGTTTTGATTATTGTTTCGAAAAAAAAATAATTGATTTTGAGTAATACACAATTTGGGGAAATTAAATTTGTCAATCAGATTTATCATTATATTCTATACAAAACATTTAATTCAATAGTTTTTTTTCAACAGGAATAAAGTAACTAATTATTGAAAATGCTATCATTTATATTATTTAAATCGATGTCACTTAATTAATAATATATAAAAAAATTATATTTACGACCTGCTATCTATATACACGCATTAATTCTGAAAAAATCAATGATTCCCCTCTTGGTATTCCAATATTTCTGGTTGCACTTGCTGGTTTTCTTGCTGAAGTGCAATACTGTATAATTCTTCTGATTTTATACTAGCTTCTTTATATGTATTAAATATATATATCTTACTTTCAAGAACTTTCACCTGTTTGCCAAATTGATGTATTGTTATATTTTTATATTCGTTTTGATACTTGTATTCCTCTTCCTCACTTTTAACTTCTTTAATAGGCGAAAGATGAAACTTTGTACCTTCTGGATTCTCTGGATTTAAAATATCTTTTTCTTTAGTAATGACAGTTAATATTACGAAATGGTGGGACGATATAGTATCATTATTTTCAGATACAGGTAGATTATAAAAAATCAATATAGACAAAATAATTAGTATTAATATGAAAATAATTATTTGGTAGAAAAGTGGACGCATGGTTTATTTTGTTGGCTGAATATGGACATTACAAGATTCAAAATCAGGTTCACTTCGTATTATAAAAGTATATAATTTTCCATTGCGATTAAATTTATATGAAACACCACCAGATTGCTCACCGATACGATATTTCTTCAATTCCATTAATAAATCATCCAGCGTCCTTGTTTTATTTCCATAACTTTTCCAAGTATAAAAAATCCCTTGAGGATACCTCTGAACCGTGTGAATACCTTTAATTCGGTTTTCATTTCCGATAACAAATCGATATGCATTTTTATCAATTTTGCTGAAGAATTCCTTTCTATAAGTCAGATCTTTCATAACTGCTTCAAAATTGGTCATGCTCATTGGTTCAATTTCAAAAATGTTGTCCAGACAAACTTTTAAAGTTGAAATACGATCTTCTTCACCAGATAAGGCATCTTTATAGTATTCACTATAAATCATCTTAGCATAGATTCCGTTTTGAAAAAGTGGCAAAAGTGATAAATGGCAAAATGAAAGCAGCAAAATTACTATTGATCGAATAGCTATTTGCGCAAAGTTATTTCGACAATCCTTATGGATAATTTTATAGATGGACTCTAAAAAGTAATATTTATTCATTATGCTACGGTTAAATATAAAGTAAAAGAAAAACGCGGAACGTCACCTGCTAGTCAATCGAGGCCCTGAGAAGCCTGCACGACAAAGCAAAGCAACGCCCGCGCTAACCGCAGGCGTTGAAACTTCGCTCCCCGTCGTGCATTGAAATTTCTCAGGTTTCGATTGACAGGAACTTAGCTCAACACTAGTTATATGTTGTCAGAAATGTCTTTTTTCGTCTATTAGCGATAAAGTTTAGTTGGTGTGGTAAATATACGTTTTTGAATGACAAGTCGAAAAAGGCTTATTGCAATTTTAAAGATGAACACCAATAGCCTACTTTATGCATTTATTTGTCGCCAAAATTCTTGTCTTGCAAAGATGAATCAGATTCTCATTTACACTTTTTCAGTCTTATTCTTACTCAATACCTTTACCTCCTGTAGAACAGCCGATCAGCCGGAACCAGATTCTAAGTTGCCTACTCGCGACGCCAATATGGCACTTGGGAATCCCAGCGGTGCCAACATGAGTCAAGAAAATAATTACCTCGTTGAAAGATCAGCTTACTCCTTGAGCTATAATCGAAGCAACGATATTGCAAATTGGTGTTCTTGGCATCTGTCATCTGCTTGGAAAGGATCTGCTAAACGGTATTCGGGGCTCTTCATTCCTGATCAGACACTACCGAATGGATGGTACCAGGTTCGGCATGATGATTATACAAACTCAGGTTTTGATCGGGGTCATTTATGTCCAAGTGATGATAGAGATTCAACCGTTGAGGAAAATCGCTCCACGTTCTTTATGACCAACATTGTTCCCCAAGCACCTAAACTAAATCGGGATAGCTGGAATCAATTGGAAGGTTATGTCCGTAAACTAATCTCCGATGGTAACGAAGCATATATTATTGCCGGAACGCATGGCAAAGGAGGTACCGGAGACAACGGCACAGCAAGCACCATTTCTGGAAATAAAGTAACTGTTCCTTCTGTCCTTTGGAAGGTTATCGTTGTGATTCCAGTAGGAAGTAACGACCTCAACCGTATAAATACTCAGACAAGGGTTATTGCAATCTGGATACCGAACAACAATGCCGCTGGGGAAAAGTCTTGGAGTACTTACCGGGTTAGTGTTGATGAAGTCGAGCGATTAACTGGGTATGATCTGTTGGCTAATGTACCAGATTCCATTGAGTCGGTAATTGAGGGACAATCTGATAAAGTAGTGGTGCAGACAATAAATGAGTTTGTGCTATTTTAACATGTCAGTTAATTGGCAGTCGTGACCCTAGTAGGTGACATTCTAAGTGATAGGTTCGTTTCGTTATCGCTCGACCGCATTATTGAAGCTTCTAATCTTCTCTTTTAACCACCGGGCTGCATGCTGAAGCATTGCCAGCGATCCACCTGTGATTTGCAATTAGTCGACCCTGAATAATATTCATATATATTTCTATTTTTTTACTCAGAATGCTCCAGTCCGTTTTTAGTAGAAACAAAAATATATGTGTACATAAATACACATCAAGTATTTTCTTTGTGTATTTTTACACACAAAGAAAAACTTTAAGCAAAATGATCTTAGAAAAGGAAGTAATCACAGAAGAATCAGCGGCTATTCATCGTTTCTTCGATTTCACCCGCAGCCGTGTCCTATCCATATCAGCTATTGAACAAATAGCCGAAATACCAAAAAATACACTGCTTAATCTTTTAACCACTAATCGTCCTATCCCTGCCAATCACATTATCAGCTTAGTCCGAGTATTGGAAAACTTCGGCTATAAGACGAAATGGGATTGGGACATCGTGAATTCACAGAATACTACAGGTCGGTTGGTTACTAACTTACAAAAAGGAGCCTTACTAAAAAGTATTTACTTTTACTTTAATTATCCAAATCGCAAGGTAAGATTACACAGAGGACAATGTTCGTTTTGTAACGAAGGAGCAGGTGCACAAAGAACCATACACGGAGAGGATAATGGAGGATGGCGCGGACCATTCGATTCATACGAGAGAGCTGGGGAGGCTGCCAAATTAGTTGCTAAAGAAATGGGTATAGAAGCAACGAACTGCAGCCGGTGTAACCCACAGAACAACTAGATCATGACTTATTAAATAACATGAAATGAAGTAGTCAAGACTTAATCTGACAGTTTACAAGTTTTTTAACTTTAAACCAACGATTAAGCCAATGACAACACAACAGAAGATTATCAAGAATAAGCTAGGTATTCTCAACTTGGCCGACCAGCTTCAGAACGTCTCGAAAGCCTGCCGCATCATGGGCTACTCACGAGATAGCTTCTATCGCTTCAAAGAACTCTATGACCAAGGTGGTGAAATGGCACTTCAGGAAATGAGTCGCCGTAAGCCATGTCCGAAAAATCGCGTGGACGAGTCGATTGAACAGGCCGTTTTGAAGATGGCTATCGAACAACCCGCTTTGGGGCAGCTCCGGGTATCAAATGAGTTGAAGAAACAAGCTATCGTGATTTCACCTGGTGGTGTTCGCAGCATTTGGCTGCGGCATGATGTAGAAACGTTTTCCAAACGATTGAAAGCCCTGGAGGCCAAAGTGGCTCAGGAAGGCATCATTCTGACGGAGGAGCAGGTAGCCGCTTTGGAAAAGGCCAAGCTGGAAAAACAAGCGATGGGTGAGATCGAAACACACCACCCAGGCTATTTGGGGGCTCAGGACACCTATTATGTGGGCAATATCAAGGGGGTAGGTCATATCTACCAGCAAACCTTTATTGACACCTACGCTAAAGTGGCCTTTATCAAGATCTAGGATCGCAAGAACGCTTTAGTAGCGGCTGATCTGTTGAATGATCGGGTCATCCCTTTCTATGAACAGCATCAACTGCGGCTATTACGGGTATTGACCGACCGGGGAACGGAATATTGCGGCAACCGGGAACAACATGAATACCAACTGTTTTTAGCCCTCGAAGATGTCGATCACTCGAAAACTAAGGCCAAAAGCCCGCAGACCAACGGTATTTGTGAACGTTTTCATAAGACGATTCAAGACGAATTTTATGCCATCGCTTTTCGTAAAAAACTCTATACCAGTTTGGAACAACTCCAGCGGGATGTAGATTTGTGGATGAACCACTATAACCAGCAACGAACACATTCCGGTAAGCATTGCTTTGGTAAAACCCCAATGCAGACGTTTATGGACACCGTTGACTTAGCCCGAGAAAAGTTGCTGGAGCAGTTGGCAAACCCACTTTTTTCCCCTTCTGTACAAGCGGAAGCCGAACAGGAAACAGTGGATCAGACTACATCTCATCAATTCAACTGGTCAGTGATGAAGGCGACAGCCGACAGTTAATTTTTCCCCTTACTGTCAGATCAAGTAGTGGCTACTACATTATAGAGATTTTACGACTACTTCTATACCATCGGTACTCCATTCCTCTCTTTTTAGGTCAGGAACGGCTCCAATTGCTCTTTCAATCTCCTCTTTCATTACCTGGCTTAAGTAACCTTCATTCTCTCCAGTCGTCACTAGACTATCATGGAGAGAAAATAAGGGCACTTCAGGCATTTCCTGACTAATACGTCCAGCAATGCGGTTCAAAAAGATTTCAGACTCAATCGTCTGTAAGAGTAATGCCAAGGTTCTATGATCATCAGACTTTAACAGTTCAAACAAACCAGCTATCCAAGGAAACACTTCTTTGAAGACCCGTTTTCGGTTTACTATCGGAGGAAATTTCTCGTCGTTGCTGGAAAATAGAACAGTACTAATCACTTGTTTTAACTGATCCCGGTCTCTGTAACCGCGTCCAGTGCGTTGACTTATTTCTTTTCCTAATTGTTCATAAAACAGCCCACCATTTAAGAAAGATAAATATTTTTCTAACTCCTGATTCTGTAACAATTTAATTTGGAAATCTTCTGCTTCTCGAACAACTTCTACTCTTCCATCTGCTTGATCATTAAATTCTAAATTCCCGCACATAAGGGGGCAAGTGGATAGAGGGGTAGAAGAGTTTATACTATACTTACTAGTTTTAGTATTTGAAAGTATATACTCGCCTATTCGCGCTTTTAAATTTTCATTGATTAACTGCTGTGTCTCTTTTGGCAAAGAAGATAATGTCAAAGTTAAGCAATCTTCAGTAGGTTCATAAAATGACTTATTAAACAAAACTTGGGCCAAAAATGGCTGTGAATTGCTCAAGTCAAATGCCACCAGTTTTTCACCTTGATAAGATAAAAACTGACGCAAAGCCTTATTCAAGTTTGTCAGTGTAGTGTGTAGGCGATGCCCATTGTTGTCAATGCTGAAGTGAAAGGACTTTTCTACCAGCTTATTAACGTTGATCAAAGCAGCGCTATGGCGAGAAGCAGCCCTACGACTGATCTTTTTTTCAGCTGATTGGGATTCTTCCTCATATACGTGTTGAAGATAGCCTTGTGCTCTTTCAAGGTCAATTTCCAAGCCGTCAAAATGATGGATTAAATTAGGGTACATGGCCAACGCAGCAGCCTCCTTTTGTTTTTGGCTCTTTGTTTTCGCTATCAGCTTTGGATTGCTGACAGAATCTCTGATAGTCTTAATCTGATAATGCTCCGTAAAACGATACCCTTTCGAAGAAAAACCAGGGAAGTAAACCCCATTGCATTCTAACACACCTACCTCCACAAGATAACCCAGGTATTCTTGATAATTCCAAACCTTACTCTTAATGATTTGGGAATTTATTGGCACATACAACGCTTCATCCCTTTGGCCTTCAAAAAACCGATGGTCGTATGCTGGGAGCTCATTGATGAGTCCAAGGATATATTTAAGTTTTTCGATCCGTAGTCGGACATGTGGTGGATGGTCGATTAGAAGTTGCTCCAAGTCAAAATTTTCTGGAAGTAGGATTGTTTTCTTTAACATTTTGTTTTTGAATTTAAAAAACCAGCCGTGCACTTTTTGCAAAGGCTGCAAAACAGTAATGCCTTTCCATCTTTTTACACGACTGGTCGAATTATCACCTATTTGATTTTGCGGTAAAGCCCCTCTTTATCGCGCTCCAGATACCCTTTTTTAACTAACAGATGCAGGCAAGCATAGCCGGTTCTTAATGGCATGCCAGCCTCTACACCATTTGAAACGGCTTTATTTCGAGTGAACCAAGCTTCATCTGGCAGTGCATTATAAAGTTTTCTTTCTGACCCTGTAAGGTCAGTCACATCCCCGCTAGGTACCATGTCATAGGTAGCTAGGGCGTGTCGATAAAATATATCCGACAACTCCATGGCACTATCGAAATCGGCATCAATACATTCGATAGTCCCATCTAGCACATGGCCATCTTTGTTGACTCGCTCCAATCGACGGGTGGCGCTCAATACCATTGCCAATCGGAAAGTAATTAAGCCTAATCGAGTTGCAATTGCACTGGCATATGCCCCTAACTCCTTTTGCGTGTTTTCTAACAGCCCCTTGAAGTGCGCATCAAGTGCTTCCCATTGTCCATCAGTCAACTGGAATTCAACCTGCCCTTTTCCTAATTGGGTAACTCGATCAGCCAACCATTTCCCGAATTTCTCAAACATCTCCTCCCGATCTGTCTTGTGATTACTAGGGGATACTTTTCTCCACTCTGGAACGTCGTGGTAGATGTAAAATACAAATCGACTAAACAACCCATTCTCGGTCGATGGTATAACTCCCTTAAGCTGTCCTGGCGTCCCAGTCAGTACCATTGCCAAGCGTGGATTATTAATCTCTACATACTCATTTTTTGTTTTCCTACGCAAGGAAACAGTTTCATGGTGGAAGGCTTTCCGAAGAATATCTGAAATCTTACCCCACTCTTGTGTTAAGGTTGTTGCTAATGTGTCAGCTTCTGTTTCGCAAATAATACCGTTTCCACCGTTTTTATTTAGCTGGTCAATTAACGCGGCTGCACTTATGTTAGCAGGAATATATAGCAGACGCGACTGATCATCAAAGAAGTCAAGAACCCCATGACCCTTTACGGTTTCTACAGCTTCTGAACCTGCCTGCTTCCTTTGATTATGAAGCGGATTAGCCAAATGTTTAGCCCAAGACATGCTCCCTTTTCCGCTGGCTGGTGGAGCTATTACAAACGCGTAGAGACTTGCATGCACTCGATTGCCAGCATAACTGCCTGAAACGGTATCGAAGCATCCACTCAAAATCCCTAAAACAGAGGTCAGGAAAACATCCCGTTCTCTGTTGTCTTTAAACTCCTCGCATAAATTTTTCAGAAAGCGAGGTAACCGGTCGTATACAGACGCCGGTATAAATGGTGTATTCTCAGCGTCCATTGTAATTGTTGTTGAAACATTTAACCTTACTTTTTTCCAGCATCTGATTTACTGCCTTCTCGGTGTAATAGATTTTGTGTCCGATCTGACTGAACTCGATCAATCCTTCATCCCGCCAGTTCTGGAGGGTTCGTTTGCTCAATTTGAGCTTCTTGCATAAGGCCTCGTTGTCGTACACTGCTTGTTCACCGCCATGGGTGTTTCGTGTGGCTCGCCGGATAAGTGTCTCCAGGTTCCGAACAAGACCTTCTAGTTCGGTCTTGGTTACTAACTCTACATTCATTTTTTTTTGATTTAACTCTACAGCTTCGTGCTGAAGATTGAGTCAAACCTATATGAATAGGGAGGGGATACCGAAAGCAGAATCAGTCTGTAAGAATTAAATTAGAACATAAAAAAAGGCCAAACGGAGTTCCCATTCAGCCTTGGCGGAAAAAACGTAATTGAGCTTAAACAAAAAAGCTCTTACTTTATTTATGGATAAGAATCCAAATTAGAATTTTATAGTAGAATAGAACCTTCAATTGCCTTTAAGATATTATCAATTTCGTCTTTCTGGTCTTTAAGCTTGGGCAGGCCTGTATGATCTATATTGTATGCAAGCAGATCTTGATTGGGTCGTTTAAAGCAAGCAGCTGTAATTTCATAACCACTGTCTGCCTTAATGAAATTCCGTTTTACGAGTCCTCGGATTAAATATTTTAATTGGCTATTTTTACCTAACCAAACGATTTTTTCTTTTACCGGGCCAACAAACAAATGTCGGAAGTTTGGCTTGCTGGTTTTGAACTCTATTAATGCTTGGCTACGAAGAGTAATGTAGAGTTTTTCAATGAAATCTTCGTAAGTCGATTCTCTCACCTGCCCTTTAATATAACTTAAAGCTTTAGGAATTTCCACCTTATTCAGTTGATCTAATTCTTTATTTCGATCAACAAAATTTTCCAGGGTTTCAGGTGATGGTACTAATTTCGGAAGATAATCAAGTTGTATCTCCTGTAAACGCTCGTAAAGGCGAATTAATGATTGTAAAAGAAAGCGATTATAACTTAATATACTTTGCTCGGAATGGAAAATTAAATGGGCGGTATAACCCATTAAAAAAGGCACCTGAAATGCAATTTGGTCATTTGGTAAAGCGATTAATTCCACTTCGAAAGTAGCTAATAGTTTGTTTTCAATAATTTTAGATTGGTTTGCAATAAAATCCTTAAAATAATAATGGACATGTATGGGCATAATATTGCCATCATTATCATCTATAGTTGACAGAACAAGTATAAATTCCTTTGGCTGGTTCTGTTCAACTATGTGAATTCCGAGATTCTCACATTCAGACTCTACTGCCCATTCAAATCGCTGGTAGTATTTATTGTATCCCTCAGTGGTGAGCAGCTCTGCAAAGAAGTTTAAGTCTCCAACTTTCATCTATCTCCTAATTAAAAAGACTCATCGTTTATCAAGCTCTTCATTTGCAATTTTAGCATAAATCCGAGACTCTAAGGGTAACACCAAAATATTAATGAGTTTTGCCTGAAGTGAAAAAATAGGAAAGGTTTTTCGAATTGTTTCAGTAATGTTACAGTAACAAACCAAAAACACCCTACAAATCACTGAAAATCAGCTTTTTGTAAGGTGTTTGTTGTACCGGGAGCCGGACTCGAACCGGCATGCCCTTGCAGACATTGGTGTTTGAGACCAACGCGTCTACCGATTCCGCCATCCCGGCAAACTTACGGTGCGTGTCGCTCAAGCGAACGTGGGTGCAAAAGTAGGATTAATAATGAATAATGAACAATGAATAATGAATATTTTTTGGAAATAGCTGTAAATACAGCGCCGTCAGGCGGTTTTGGAGCTGGTTTTAAAAGCAGACAAAGTTTGTTATTCGTACCGAAGGGCTTCAATTGGATCCAGGCGCGAGGCTTTGAAGGCCGGGTAAATCCCTGAAAATAAACCTACTGAAACGCAAACCAGAATACCAACTCCCATCCAGAACCAGGGTACTACAAAACTACCCTTTCCCTGACTGACAACCGTCGAAATAATGTTGCCGATCCCGATTCCCAGCATGATGCCGCCGAATCCGCCAATGATGCAAATGACAATGGCTTCGATCAAAAACTGCTCACGAATGCGTTTTGGGGTTGCACCCAGCGATTTCCGGATGCCAATTTCGCGGGTTCGCTCCGTCACCGAAACCAGCATGATGTTCATAAGGGCAATGGCGGCCCCCAGCAGTGTGATAAAACCAATGCCAAAACCGCCGATCCGCAGGTAGCTTGTAATGTTTTCGAAATCTTTGGCCAATTCGTCCGCCCGTTTGATTTCAAATGAGTCCGGTTTTCCCAGCACGTCGCGCCGAATCTGACGCATGAGCCCGCGGGCTTCATCAACCGCCGTTTCGGCGTCACCCATGTTCGGAACCGAACCCGTGATGTCGAACGTCAGCGTTCGGTTGGCCGCCATCGCCCGGGCATTCTCCAGCGGAACCAGTGCCTGACGATCATCTCCTCCACCCGAAAAACCGCCTTTTTTGTCAAGTACACCAATGACTTTGAATTTTCCCCCCAGTATATTGATTTCCTTATTGAGCGGATTCTGGCCGCGGTCAAATAAGGTGGTCGCAATTTCGCTGCCGATGATGGTTACATTCAGGGAGTTCTCCAAATCGTTGGGTGAGAAGTTTCGGCCTGACTGCAGTTTTAAAGCCTTGATTCCTAAATAATTTTCATCGATACCAATCAACTGGACGTTCGGATTGGTTTTTTTAGACGCGTATTTAATTTGCGCGGCTCCGGTCACGGAAGCATAAACCGCAATGTTTTCCCCTTGCTGAAAGCGCCGTTTAAACGTCATCGCCTGGTGATAGTCGATTGGTGGAACCCGTTTTTCGGACCGTCCGCCAAACCGGCGGTACATCCGCGGCCCCTGAATATCGAAGGTATTGGCACCCAGCCCGGCAAAACTGTTATCCACCGAACTCTGAATTCCGTCGATGGCCGTCAGAATGCCGACCAGCGAGGTGATACCAATGGCAATAATGAGCGACGTCAGAATTGTTCGCAGCCGATTGGAAATGATGGAACGCAGTCCTTCGCGGATGTTTTCGATGAGATTCATAAACCAACTGGTTGAACGAATGAGGGCTGCCACGATTGGAAAGACGGTTTTAAACGCAATCTTTCAATCCGGCCTTCCATCAAACTATTTAGCATAAAAATTGCTTATCTTCGTTGAATACGAGTAGATACAAAGCTACTCAAAACAGCTAAAAAAAAAGTACCGATGAAAAGGCTGCTATTACCGCTCATCCTGATTTTGGCATTAACGACTCCCCTCTTTGCGTCGAAAATCCTGATACCGATGGATGAAAACCAGAAAAATCACCTCAAAGCGTACGGCATTGCTTACTGGGTTTTGCGCCAGTATGATACGGAAGTGGACTGGCTCCTCAATTACCGGGGTGGTAGTTTTATGATGCCCCACAACCAGCGGTTTGTCAACGAAATGGTGATCCGGGGTGTGAGCTACGAGGTAATTTCTGACGCACAAGGCGGCCAGATCATTGCTGAAGTTTCGTCGCCGGATGTGAATATGGATGCCGTCAAATTGCAAAAGGCGCCGAAAGTGGCCGTCTATTCACCCAAAACCAAACAACCCTGGGACGACGCCGTAACGCTCGTCATGACTTACGCCGAAATCCCGTATGAGACGGTTTTTGATGAGGACGTAATGGATGGTAAACTGGCGCAATACGACTGGCTGCACCTGCACCACGAAGATTTTACGGGACAATACGGTAAGTTTTTCCAATTCCGCGACCAGCCCTGGTACCAGGCCCAGAAACGGGAAGCCGAACTCATTGCCAAGAAATATGGCCTGACCAAAGTATCGGAGCTCAAGCGAAACGTCGCCAAGAAAATCCGGGACTATTGCCTCGGTGGCGGATACATGTTTGCCATGTGTAATGCCACCGACACCTACGATATCGCCCTGGCTACCCAAAATACCGACATTGCCGAGTCGATTTACGACGGTGACCCGGCCGATCCGGCGGCAAACAGCAAACTGGATTACAGCCAGACGCTGGCTTTCCGGAATTTTCAGGTATACATCAATCCGTACCAAATCGAGTTTTCAAACATCGATAATCAACCCGAAGAACGCGGTCTGATCGAGCAAAACGATTATTTCACCTTGTTTCAGTTTTCGGCGAAATGGGATCCCATCCCGACCATGCTGACCCAGAATCACATGAATATTATTAAGGGATTCATGGGCCAGACCACCGCATTCAAGAAAGGGTTTATCAAACCGGAAGTAGTCGTTTTGGCGGAAAACCGGGCCGCTAATGAAGCCCGTTACCTCCATGCGCCGTATGGCAAAGGGTTCTTTACGTTTTACGGCGGTCACGACCCCGAAGATTACCGGCACGAAATCAACGAAGAACCTACGGACTTGAACCTCCATCCAAACTCGGCCGGTTACCGTCTGATTCTGAATAATATCCTGTTCCCGGCGGCCAAAAAGAAGAAGCAAAAAACCTAACGGCAGCGCGTACCGGTTTTTGGATGCGGGCATTGAGCAAACGGTTAAATCCCGTCGCTCAATGCCCGCTTTTTTGTATTTTATGCCATCTTCTCCGCGAATTCCCACAACTATTTTTGCAAAACCGGTCGCGGCTCAGCGGCTTTTTTCACACCTTACTTCCACACCCATTCCCATGTGTAAACGCTGTATTCGCTGTTCGTGCGGACTATCCCGTTCCAGCCTTTCAAATCAATCCTTGGCCGTTTCCCATCCGCAGACAAAGGAGCCCATCCAGCCAACGGTTTCACGACGCAAAGATGTCAGTTCAAGTACAAAAGTGACGACTTCATTCCGGACACGGTTGGAATAGCCTGAGTTGGTAGTGACCTTTGGAACATGAAGTTTACGACTTCTGAAATACCATAAACAACAACTACTACTAAACGGCAATTCATGAACACATTTGCAACTGCTCAGGCTACGCTGAATCTATCGCACGTAGCCATTCGGGAAGCTGACTTGGATCTGGCTGCAACCTGCGGTATTAAATACTGGTATTTGCCAACTCCAGCCCATTCGAAAGTCGACAACGGCGTGGTTTGGTTGGCTGCCGGAGCCAACGGAACAGCACTTCACACCCACTCTGACGAGGAAGAATACTTTTCAGTCGAGTACGGCGAACTGGAAATTTTCGCGGGTGATCGCTGGATTCGGCTGACGGCCGGTCAATCATTGACCATCCCGGCCGGAACATGCCACACCCTGCGGAATCGGTCGGCTCACTCCTGCCTGTATTTTTACAGCATCGCTCCGCAATACGCTACCCTGATTTAAACGGTTTTCATTCAGAATTATTCATTAAATCGTTTCAAGGCGGTTTGCGGGAAAGCGGTTGCCTTCCTTTTTGCCCACTTCGCCGGGATGTTTTTCCGGATTTCGTACCAGACACCTTACCAACCAAACAACAAATCATGAACGCTAAAAAAATTCTTTTCGCCACCATTCCTGCCGACGGACATTTCAATCCCCTGACCGGAATCGCCAAACATTTGCAGGACCTGGGCCACGATGTCCGTTGGTACACCGGTGGCCGGTATGTTACCAAAGCCCAAAATCTGGGAATACCGGTTTATCCATTTCGAACCGCTAAAGTGGTCAATCAGGATACGTTAGAAGATTTATTCCCCGAACGCCAACGCTTGAAGGGAACCATTGCCCGGCTTCGGTTCGACATCAACCAGGTATTTCTGAACCGGGCGCCTGAATTTGTGGCGGATGTCATCGACATTTACCAGGAGTTTGGCTTCGAATTACTGGTTTGCGATGCCCTGTTCACGGGTGCCCCGTTCATCAAACAATTGCTTGAAGTACCGGTGGTTACCATCGGCATCGTTCCCTTTTCGGAAAGCTCGCGGGACTTGCCCCCCGCCGGAATGGGGCTGGAGCCCGCAACCGGTTTCTGGGGAAAACGGAAACAGGATTTACTGCGTTACGTAACCAAAAATATTCTTCTGAAACCGTGTACCGACCTCTACAACCGGTTTCTGCGTCAGCACGGCCTGGTGCCAACAAACGATTTTGTGTTTGATGCCTTCATTCGGGAAGCGGATGTCTACCTGCAAAGCGGGGTTCCCGGTTTTGAATATGCCCGTCGGGACATGAGCCCGAATGTCCGGTTTGTCGGCCCACTACTCCCCTATTCCAAGGGCTTGCGCAGCAGTTTTGCGCATTACGATAAACTCAGGCTCTACCGAAAAGTCATTCTGGTTACCCAGGGAACCGTTGAGCGCGACCCGGAAAAGATCATCGTACCGACGCTTGATGCCTTCAAAGACTCCGAATATCTGGTAATTGCAACCACGGGCGGATCCCAAACGGACGCGCTGCGGGCGCGCTATCCCCAGGCGAATCTCATTATCGAAGATTTTGTGGACTTCAACGAAATCATGCCGTATTGTGACGTCTACGTCACCAACGGCGGATACGGCGGTGTCATGCTCAGCATTCAGAACGGGCTGCCGATGGTGGCCGCAGGTGTTCACGAGGGCAAAAACGAGATCACTTCCCGCATTGGCTATTTTAACCTGGGCATCAATCTGAAAACGGAAACGCCGACACCGGAACAGATCCGGACGCAGGTTAAAACCGTCATAAGTAATCCCGTCTACCGGCGGAATATCGCCCGCTTACAGAACGAATTTTCGACGTATCGTCCGAACGAATTGTGCGAGACCTACATCGCCGAAGTGCTGGGTGAATCGCTCCGTTCGCCCGTCCCGACCATTCCGAAAAGACAGCCTGTGCTGGTTTAAATTCCGACACTGTAAAACCGGTCGGAAAGTGTCGTCAAATGCGCGTTTTCTGCGTAAAATGACATCCTCCCGGCCCTTTCTGTCCAATATCTTTGTAACCAGGATCGGCGAAAAACCGGTTAAAACCAAACAACAACAAATACATACACATGAAAAAGTTAACACTACTGACGATTCTGGCGTGGCTCATCGCCGTTGCCCTCATGCCTACCGCCAACGCGCAAACCATCGAAAAGGGCGAGAAATTCCTGAATGCCGGTATTGGTCTGGGTACCTATACCTACCGGGGCCTGCCCATCGGTGCCTCCTTTGAATATACCGTAAAAGACAATTTTTCGGTCGGCGGTTCCTTCGATTTTGCCCGCTATGGTTACAACAGCGGTGGCTACAAATGGAATTATACCTTTCTGTTTTTTACGGCCCGCGGATCGTATCATTTCGGAGAAATTTTAGATATTAGTGACAGCAAATTCGATCCGTATGCCGGGATTTCGCTGGGGCTTCGGACCTCGTCATACAGCGATTCATACGGCTCATCGCGGGATTATTACAGCCCTTACGGAAATTCACTTTTCCTGGGTCTGCACCTTGGTTCGCGGTATATGTTCTCGGAGAAATTCGGCGGTTTTGCGGAAGTGGGTTACGGAGTGGCGGTTTTACGGGTGGGCCTGGCGGCCAAGTTCAAGTAAAACTCTTTTCCAATGAAAAAGCACTTTTTAAGAGCAGCATTCCTGCTGGCCGCCGGTGGGTGGTTAGCCGCCCGAACCGCCGACATTGTAACCGACCTCGGACTAACCAGTGAGCAGGTTCAGCAAACTGCCTTTACCAACGTCACTTCTGACCGCCTGGCGGCCCCTTTTTCATCGAAGGTTCGGCAACTGGCCAAAAACATTCCCGATGGTTCGCGGGTAGCGGCTGTCCAGGCCATGGGCGCGGTGGTCAAAACCTACGCCAGTTCGGCCGATTTTAAAAAACGCTACCAGGACTGGCTGAAGCAAAAATACGGTATCAGCGACGAAAAAACCCGGGAAGCGGCTCAGGCGCAAAACACCTCGGTGGGCGATGTTCAGGCGGTTTATAACCAACAGGCAGCCATGATCCAGAGTTCATACAGCCAAATGCCGCCAGCCACATTGGCCATGATGATCCAGAGCCAGATTCAGATGCTGCAACAGGAATTGTCAGGAGCCGAAGGGGACGACAAAACCACTAAAACGAAGGAATTAGGCGAATTGAAGCGGATACAAACGTTGTCGAAAACAAATCCGGATGAGTTCAAGAAACAATACATCGCCAACTTTGACAAGATGTTGAAGCAGCAAATGGCCCAAAGCCGGGGTGATATGGAAGGGAAGCTAGCCGAATCGAAGCAAGAGGCCGCCGATTACCAGAAGCGACTGGCGGATTACAAAGCAGCCCCTGATTTGAACACCGCCCTGAAACAACGGCTGAATGACTTCATTGCTTTGGCCGGAAGCGTCGATTTCAACGCACAGTTGGTCCAGCGTGGCTCAAAATCTGAATTCGCCAATCCCGAATACCGCAACAAGCCCGAAAACTGGAAATTATTGTTCCGCATGGGTAAAGAACCGGTTCAGGCGGCACGCTCATTCGCTCAGAACTGGGTCAAAGAATTAGATTCAAAAAAGTAAATCGGGTATCTATTTTTCAGGTTAGGTAGCGAAATTCTGCTGGTATTACCGGCAGAATTTTCTGTTTTCGGGTCGTTTTATCCCCAACAGCCGAAAATTCTGAGAACTTTACCGCATGAACACCGCCCTTTCCTGCTTTCTGCTTTTGTTTACAGTTATTGGCCTTCGCGCTCAGCAACTGCGTTTGCCCAATCCGCTGCTATTTAATGATGGTAAATCCGTCAAAACCCCAAAACAGTGGCAAACGACCCGCCGAATCGAACTGCTGGAACAGTTTGCGACCGAAATGTACGGTCATTCACCCGGAAAACCAGCGTCGATGCGGTTTAGCGTTTTTGATTCGAATCCAAATGCGTTGGGAGGAAAAGCAACCCGCAAGCAGGTTGCCATCTGGTTGAACGGACAGGAAACCGGGCCCCGTATCGACGTTTTGATTTACCTGCCGAATCAATCAAAAAAACCGGTCCCGGCTATTTTAGGGCTCAATTTCTGGGGCAACCACGCCATAACTATTGATCCAGGAATTCGGATTACGACGAGTTGGATGGAGTCGGGCCGTGGCAATCCGTACGTCGATCTTTCGGGCGTAGTCGATCACCGCGCCACCGAAGCCTGTCGCGGCATCAACGCCCGCCAATGGCCCGTGGATAGCATCCTGAGCCGGGGGTATGCGCTGGTCACGGCCTACCGCGAAGACATTGCTTCCGACAATCCGAAATCCGGTTTTACGACGGGCGTTCATCCGCTGTATCCGGAATTTCAAAACCGAAGCGATAATTTTGGGACGGTTGCGGCCTGGGCCTGGGGATTGAGCCGAATCATGGATTACCTGCAGACCGACTCCGCCATTGACTCGAAACGCGTGGCGGTTTTCGGCTGGTCGCGCCTGGGGAAAGCGGCCCTCTGGGCGGGCGCCACCGATCCGCGTTTTGCAATGGTGATCAGCAATGAATCGGGCGCGGGCGGGGCCAAATTGTTTCACCGGGGCGTGGGCGAAAACATCCGGCGATTGAACACGGTTTTTCCGCACTGGTTTTGCGGCAATTTCCGAAAATACATGGATCAGGACACGCTGCTGCCCTTTGATCAACACGAGCTTCTTTCGCTGATTGCGCCCCGACCGGTTTACGTTGCCAGCGCCGAAAACGACGCGGGTTCCGATCCGGCGGGTGAATTTGCGAGCGCCAAAGCTGCCGATGCGATTTACCGGTTTTTAGGAACAACGGGTTTATCGGCAACCGCTCAGCCTCCCCTCAACCAATCCGTTCAGGGCCAGATTGGTTACCACATCCGGCCGGGTGGCCACGACGTTTTAGGGTACGACTGGGCGCAGTTTCTGCGGTTTATGGATCGGCATTTTAAATGACGGTATACGGTTTTCCGTTTACGGTTTTCGCCGGGCCGCTGGAGGGGTGCAAATCCCGTTGGACGGATTCACGCGTTAAAGGCGAGTCATTCAACATCCGTCAGCTAGCGAAAACCGTGTACCGAAAACCGTCGACTGACTAGCACGTCGCCAGCTGGTACGCCTTGGGATTATGGCCGGTCCATTTTTTGAAAGCCCGGCGGAAAGAACTTGGCTCGTCATATCCCATGACGCAGGCAATCTCGTTGATGTTATGCTGGGTGGTACGGATCAGCCGGAGAGCAATATCCCGGCGGGCTAAATCGATAATTTCCCGGAAATTCACATTCTCGGCCTGTAAACGGCGTTGCAACGACCGAACCGATAATCCCAATTCATCGGCGACATCCTCGATCTGGGCGGTTTGCTGTTGATCCAGTCGGCGCAAGACAATGGCGCGAGCCTGCCCGGCGAGTGGCTGGGTTTGCAGGTAACCCGTTCCGTATTCCATCGCCTGACAAATGGAATCGAATACCTCGTTCGGATTGATGCCCATCCGCTGGCAAACCGCTTCAACGTGGTCTTTGTTGCCGTTGAGGGCACTATTCAGAATCGTCTTTAATGAGTTAAAGGGTGTCGATTGAGCGTACATGTTGTTTACGGGATGCAGTGAATTACTTAAATCGACGACAAGTAATTCAACTTTTCAGCCTGCGGAAACCCTGAAGGTCACAAAGTGCGGGATTCGGTACTTGAAATGGCATTTTAGCATTCTCAACCGACATCACAAACTGAACCAGTTGGCGATCATCTGGGCCGGTCGGGCGCTTTCGAGTTGCTGTTCCAGTTTATCGGGAATCTTTGGAAAGAAGTCGATTCCGGTGCGTTTTTCTACCTCATCGACCGTGACCACAAATTGCTTCAGCGAGCCATCGGCCTCCTCGTTTTTCAGCAGAAAGGCAATCATACGAACGTCGGGGTTGTTGCAGTACAACAGCACTTTGTAGTAATATTCCGGCACCGCAATCTGATTTTTCTTGCCAATGGTTGGTAAACCGGGGCGCAGAACCGGGCCAGTCACCACGTAAAGGCCTTTATCGCGCAAAGCCCAAACCCGAACCTGTTCTTCCAGTTTCTTCCAGATTCCCCGGTTAAAATCCGGTACCTGCGGACTGATGTTGCTCATGTAAAACGTTTGCCGCATCATTTCCTTCGAAAATTTGAAATCGCCCGCCGGAGCTAAATGCCCCCGGTCGTAGCCGGAGCGCGAATAATCCGACGATACAGCCGAACCGGTTTCAACCGTCGGATCGGGCTGGAACTGCTCGTTTTTCCGTTCGGCGTCGCCCAGAATTTCGTTTTCCAGCAAGGGATACGAAACCCAGTCGGCCTGTTCATATTCTTCGCGATACCGCAAGGTGTAGCCATCATGGCGAATAATTTCGTCATTCGGTTGAAAACCTGGCAATGTAAAATCAACGAGTTTTTCGAAATCGAACAGCTTTTTCGTACTATTGGCTTTCGGAACCGACCGGTTTTTGCTTCCTTCCGATTTGGCTTTTTCCAACATCGAACGATCGTCGCTCGCTTCCGTATCGGTGTTATCGGCTGCGGTTTCCTGCGTCGGTTCGGGGGCCTTGTAGGGATTTTCCCGGACGGTTTCTTTCGGCGACGACTTAATACCCACCAGGCTTTTCACATCGTTCCAGAATGCCACAACCGGTTCGGTCCGGCCGCCGTAATGGAGAAACAGGCCAATCAGAAAAAAAATAAACAGCAAAATCAGCGTATTGCTACGCAACCGGAATCCGCTCCGATAAAAGTGCTTTGAAGGATGTTGCGAACGAAAAAACATGGTGCTAAGTTACGAATTCATTCCAAAGATGAGCTTTGATAATTGTTACTGAATACCCAAATACGGTTATTAATTTTGTCATTGATTGGCTAAAAGTCTGAAGTTGCATGCCCCCTTTTAAAATAGTCGTTATCGGTGGAGGAGCTGCCGGTTTTTTTGGTGCCATTACGGCCGCCGAAACGTTCCCGGCCGCCGAGGTTGTGTTACTCGAAAAAAGCAAAACCGTCCTGAATAAAGTCCGGATTTCGGGCGGAGGGCGCTGCAACGTCACGCATTCCTGTTTCGATAACCGGAAATTGATCAAGAACTACCCACGGGGCGAGTCGTTCCTGCGTCCATTGCTCAAACAATTCGATGCGACCTCCACCGTCAACTGGTTCGAAAGTCGGGGTATCCGGTTGAAAACCGAAGCCGACGGGCGGATGTTTCCCGTTACCGATTTATCCGAAACCATCATTTCGTGTTTACTCCAGGAAGCCCGTCGGGTTGGCGTTCAGATCCGGACCAGTTGCGGGGTCAAATCACTACTACCTTCGGCTTCGAGCTGGCAAATCGAACTCCTTTCCGGTGAATTTCTGGAGGTCGATCGGGTGTTAATTGCCGTTGGTGGCTACCCGCAGGCAGCTTCCTACGGCTGGATTCCGGGACTCGACGAAACTGGCCAACCAAACACAACGCTTGTTTCTCCGGTGCCTTCGCTGTTTACGTTCAACACGCCCGACAATCCGCTGCTGTCGCTGGCGGGGGTTGCGGTGCCGGATGCGGTTATCCGGGTTTCCGGTACGAAGCAGGAACAGCGCGGACCGGTTTTGATTACACACTGGGGGTTCAGTGGTCCGGCGGTTTTGCGGCTGTCGGCCTGGGCCGCGCGCGAGCTGGCGGAGTTGAATTACACCCACGAAATTCGCATCAACTGGCTGGCGGCCCTGAACGAAAATCAGGTGCGGGAGCAGATGCAAAACTACCGGCAGCAACACCCGAAAAAGCAGGTGGCGACGCAATCGCTGTTTGGTCTGCCGGCCCGTCTGTGGTCGGCCCTGGCAGCCGAAGCCGGTATTTCGACCGTTGAACGTTGGGGGGAGTTGCCAGGAAAATCCCAAAATCGCCTGATCAATTTGTTGACGAACAGCACCTTTGCCGTTTCCGGAAAAAGCACGTTCAAGGAAGAATTCGTGACCTGTGGCGGTATCGCAACCGATGCTCTGAAGCCTGAAACGCTGGAGAGTCGAACCCATCCGGGTTTGTTTTTCGCGGGAGAAGTGCTGGATGTCGATGGCATTACGGGCGGTTTTAATTTCCAGAATGCCTGGACTACGGGGTATGTGGCCGGGAAAAACATTGGCAAGTAACCTGTTCAGACCCCACTTTTTGCGAATTGATTTCTTGCGTTTCAAAGAAAGAAATACGGATTGAAGTCCGTTGGTATTCCTTATGACTGAACAGATTCAAAAAGCCGCCGACTTTATTCGTTCCTTTAAAACACCTCAACCCACCGTGGGCATTATTCTCGGCACCGGTTTAGGGGCGCTGGCGAAAGAAGTAAACGTCGAGGTGGTAATTCCGTACGAAACCATTCCGCATTTCCCGTTAGCAACGGTCGAATCGCATTCCGGGAAATTATTGCTCGGCACTCTGTCGGGAAAGCAGGTGATGGTGATGCAGGGACGGTTTCATTATTACGAAGGCTATTCGATGCAGCAGGTGACGTTTCCAGTGCGGGTGATGCGGTGGCTGGGTGTCGAAACCCTGTTGATTTCCAACGCCAGCGGGGGACTCAATCCCGATTTCGAAATCAGCGATCTGATGATCATCGAAGATCACATCAGTCTGTTTTTACCCGAAAATCCACTGCGAGGCCCGCATCCGGCCCAGTTTGGCGACCGGTTTCCCGACATGAGCGAACCATACAGCAAGGAGTTGGTCTGGCTGGCGCGTTCGATTGCTCAGAAATTTGATTTCCCGATTCAACGGGGTGTTTATTGTGGCATAACGGGTCCGCAGCTCGAAACCAAAGCCGAATACCGGTTGCTCCGCCAGTTGGGGGGCGACGCCGTCGGAATGTCGACGGTACCGGAGGTAATCGTTGCGCACCAAATGGGCCTGAAAGTCCTCGCCTGTTCAGTTATTACAGATCTGTGTATACCGGAAACACTCGAAAAAGTCAGTTTTATAAAAGTGCTGGCGGCAGCCGCCACCGCCGAACCCCGACTGACGGCCTTATTCCGGGAAATAGTGGCCCGATTGTGAAAAAATGTTATTTTTGTTTGGTAATAAAAACGGTATGGAAACCCCAACGATCTCTCAATACGAACTCGAACGCGGAAAGCCAATGCCGAGTAAGAACCACGCCAAAATTCAAGGGCTTCTCTCATTTGTATTAATCAGAGATTACAACGAGAAATACGATACCTTATCCGAAATCAGCGTCGATTTGCCCACGGGCGGAGTAGTTCCGGACATTGCGTTGTATCCGCCAACCTCCTACGAAGCCTTCAATGATGAAGTGGAAATGACAACCCCCCCGCTTTGCGCCATAGAAATTATTTCTCCTTCCCAACCCAACCAGCAGTTCATCAAAAAAGCCGAAAATTACTTCAAAGCCGGAACGCGCTCGTGCTGGGTTGTTGATCCGGTTTTCCGGCAAATCCACGTTTTCGACAGTCCGGAACACTACCAGACCTTTCAGGCTGGTCAGGAAGATCAGCTGATCGATCACGTTATGGATATCCGGCTTTCGTTGCAGGAGATTTTCAAATAAGTCGGTCTTTTTCCTGCATTCGATGCCCACGCCCCAATTTCTGGACTTTTCAGGCAATCACAACGTCTTTAAAAGCGACTCCGAACAAACCATTACGGTTTTTACGGAACTATATCTCTACGGTTCGGTCGCAACGGATGAACTGGCCAACCGGATTGCCTACAACGTCGTGCGGGTGTGGGATCGCCCCGAAATCATTCTTTCGCTCGACGACGTCGATTTTCTGATCCGGTTTCAGGTCATCGGAATGTACGTCGACGATCCCCGGCCGCTGCTGCACAAAAACCGGGATTACAAAAAAATGTTCTTTCGGATCGAAACCGAAACCGATAATTCGCTGGGGGGTATATCGTACATGGACGGGCTGAACAGCAACACCGGTTTTTTCCGGCTCGACAACGTGGGCTTCGAAGGCTCCACCACCGAAGCCCACGAAATCGGTCACGGCTGGGGACTCGTTCCCGGAACGCCCGACGGTCATCCGCAAAACCTCAACCTGATTGGCAGAGGACAACCGGGTATTATGTATCCGCGCGGTACCCTCGTCGACCCCGAATACCAGTGGAACCCGTCGGCCCGGCCCGGCGAGTTTGGGGGCACGCTCAAACCGGACAAACGGGTAGCGACGCTGGAAGACATTGCCATGCTGGGTCTCGATCAGCTTGATTACGACTGGCAGGGACGCGCCAGGCTTGGCGGCCTGACCAATGTCTATCATGATTTCAAACCGCCCTTGCCGCTGGCCTAATACATCTTTTCGTAATATTCCGTCGCCATCCGGTTGGAGTTAAAAAAACCGTTCACGTCGTTCATGCTTTGCAGCGTCAGGGCATTCCATTCATCCGGTTTTTCGTAATACATCGGCAGGATGACGTTTTCCAACTGGTCGAAAAAATGATTTCGATCGGAAGCATCGCGCTCTTCCGGCGACAGACCGGGTTGCACGACGGGAACAATAAAGGCATTTTTCTGGTGCTCCGCAAACTCGCAAATCCAGCCGTCGAAGGTGGAGAAATTGATGCCCGCATTCATGGCTGCCGTCATGCCGCTCGTGCCGGAAGCTTCCCGCGTAACAACCGGCGTGTTCAGCCATACATCCGAGCCGTCTTTCAACAGCTTCGACAAGGCCAGTTCATAGCCCGTCAACACCGCCATATTTTTGTGAAGATGACTCAAATACACCAACGAATTGAACGTGTGCGTCGCGCCTTCGTCAGACGGATACGGTTTTCCGGCCCAGATGAATTGGATGGGATATTTTTCATTGTTCATTAATTGGTGAAACCGTTCATGATCCTGCACCAGCAAATCCGGACGTTTGTATCCGGCAAACCGGCGTGCCCAGATGATCGTCAGCACATTGGGATCGAAGAGTTTGCCGCACTGGTCGGCTACGGTTTTAAACAGTGTCGCTTTCAGACTTTTTTTTCGTTCCGCAATTGCTTTTACATCGCTTTTCTTCCGGGCGTTTTCGAGTTCGGGGTCTGCCCAATACCGCAAATTCTGGGCGTTGGTAACGTGCGTGATTTCGGGAATATTGCTGTAAGAACCCCACATGTGTCGCGACACCTCGCCGTGCAGTTTTGAAACCCCATTGGCTTTCCGGCTGAGTCGCAAAGCCGCCAGCGAATGATTGAACACGTTGTCGTCGATCCCGGTTATCTCCCGAACCTTTTCCAGTGGCACCTGACCAAAGAAACTCATGACATTCAACTGGGTTATGTCGTGTTTGTCATTTCCGGCTTCTTCGGGCGTATGGGTCGTAAAAACCATCCGTTTCCGAACCGCATCGGCACTGCCGTACTTTTGGTACAGGTGAAATGCCGCCGAAACTGCGTGCGCTTCGTTCAAATGGTAAACCTCCGGTTCATAATTCAGTTCATCCAGTAACTTGGCGCCACCCAATCCCAGAATCATGCATTGCGCCACTTTAGCCGATGAAATGCTGTCGTATAACCGGAGCGAAATGGAACGGGCTAACCAGTCATTTTCGTCGATATCGGTCGTCAGAAAGAACATCGGCACGGTATTAAAGTGCTTGGGATCCAGGTAATACGCTTTAACCCAGACGGGCGTATGATGCACTTCAATCGTAAATTTGATTCCGGTGTCTTCCAGAAAACCGTAGATTTTTTCCCGAAACAATACATCCATCGCGTTGTCGGTTTTCCTCGTTTGGTCGTAGTAGCCGTATTTCCACAACATTCCGATTCCGATCACATTCTGTTTCAGTTCAAACGCGCTCCGCATGTGCGAACCGGCCAGAAACCCCAGGCCACCCGAGTAGATTTTCAAGGCCTGGTCGATGGCAAATTCCATCGAAAAATACGCAACGGACTTTCTGAATTGGGGAGCAAATTCATACGGATGGCGATACGCCTGAGGTAAGTTCGATTTTGTCATTCGGTTCGTAAACAGGTTGAATAAAGTACATTCGGTCGGTGCAAGATAAGAAAAGACCCGATAGTACCATTTAAAGAAAATACAGGATTGAATTAATTGAATCAGAACGGGTTTGATCCAGTAGTCATATCGATAACTAATAAATCAGCTGAAAAGATTAAATCGGTGACTTGAAAGTGGCCAATTCCAGGGAGTTGTTTACCAATACCTACCCAGTATTCATTATGATGTGGTTATCATCTGTGCATCCGGCACCTTTGCATCATTCAAACAAACCACATCACATACCAATGAATACAATCGTTCAAAAAACCATTCTGGCCCTCGGTTTGGCCGTTTCATCCGGACTTATTTCCTGTCAAAAAGACAGTGCCATCACCCCTGATCAGCCCCACAGTTCGGCAAAACAAGCTGCCACCGACGATTTAATCGTCGTGAATGTGGCCAAAAAATACACCCTAACCAAGCAGGGGAAAGCGGTTTTAACGTATTACCCGGATGGTCGGCTGCAAAAAGTGACTCAGGGGGCGGAATTCCACCGCGATTATACTTACAATGGCAATACAATCCAGGCCATTTCCTACCGAAACGGCAAGATGGCCTTTAAGGACACGTATCAGATCGACCCCAACACGGGCCGCGTTACCGAATCGGTACAGGTAGATTACCTGGTGTTGCCAACCCCGTTTAATATCGATGTAAGCGGAAACCGTACCAGAACCTGGGTTTATGCCTATAATGCCAAGGGGCAATTGACGAGTTGCGGAGAAAAATACAAATCACAGAACCGGACCGAATACGGCTACAATGCGCAGGGCAACCTGAACCTGGTATCGACCTATTGGGAAAACCTCAACCAGGGAAAACCGTGGTATACCATCTCGCTCGGCTATTTGGAAAACAAAGGACGTCAAAGTCAAAATCCCGGTCAGATCAATGTGATTGAGTATGTTGCAGATAAATATCCGACAAACTTCAACTGGATTCTTCTGCCCACCCCGTATGACTCCATCGATTATTACGCCCAGGCCATACCCGAAAGGTATCTGAAAATTTACGGCAAAATGAGCCCCAATTTGTTGGCGTCGGCCAACTGGCATGTGGACGGCATGGGTTATCACGGTTCCAATTTCACCTATTCGCTGAACGCCGATGGCTACGTAACGGAGCGGAAACGGTTCGACGATCAATACCCGCAGTTGCTCGAAACCGAGACGTACGATTACAATGTGTCTTACCTGGGCGTCCAATAATTCACCAACATTCAGCAAAAATTCAGCGAACCTCCTGGCAGGTTACCGTCCGGTAACCTGCCAGGAGGTTTTTCGCGTCGGGTGGTCTTACTTTTTATCCTTCAAAATTCCGAATGTGACGCAGCACCCCATCGACCGTCATAATACGGAAGTAAAGGAACTCAATACCTTGGATTGCGCTTTACCTAACGTTTGTTAGCGATTACGAATACAACCACCGTCACTTGATCTGTCCGTATGAATTTTAAATCTTTACTGTTCAGCAGTTTATTTTTCTGTTTATTACAACCGGTTTTTGCCCAACAGTCCCTTCCCGAAAATTCAATCAAGCTCGGCAAACGGCGCGGTAGTTTCTATTTCACTTGGGGGTATAACCGCGATTGGTACACCAAAAGCACGATCCGGTTCCGCAACACAACGACGGACAACTACGACTTTACATTTATCGACGCGAAAGCACACGATAGCCCTGATTTTGCCAGTTTTTATAAACTCACCAGCCTCACCATTCCCCAATACGACGCGAATCTGGGCTATTTTTTCAACGACAAACATGACCTTGGAATTGAGTTGAGTTGGGACCACCTCAAATATGTCGTTACCGACAATCAGGTGATCCATGTGAAAGGACAGATCCGGGAGCGCCCAATTGATAAAGACACGCTCGTGACGCCCGATTTTGTGCATTTACAACACACCAATGGCAACAACTATTTAATGATAAACCTGGTAAAGCGTCAAAAACTCTGGCATTCCAACGCTTTTCAGTTGAGTGCAATTGGAAAAGTCGGTGCCGGGCCGTTAATTTCGTACACCATTTCGACCGTGCTCGGAAACGAAGACCCCGGTTATTTCCACTATCACGGCGTGGTTGCGGCACTAAGCGGAGGCTTCAAACTCGATATTTTGAAGTATTTCTTTTTACAAACCGACCTGCAGGGTGCCTGGGTCGATTACACAAACACCAAACTGGGTGCCGACCACCAGGGCCTGGCTACGCACCATTTTTATTCACTGCAATACAAATACTTATTTGGCTTCAATTTTCCGTTAAGTAACCGGTAACCGTCCTGCTTTTTTTAGAGCCATGTTTGATGTTTTGCGCAACCACATTGAGAAGAAAGTCAGCCTGACGGACGACGAGTTTGCGCAGGCTTCTGCCTTGTTTACGATTCGAAAACTCAAGAAAAAACAGTTTCTGCTGCAACAGGGCGATGTTTGCCGCTACGAAAGTTTTGTGGTAACCGGTTGCCTGAAATCCTACCATACCGATGATCAGGGCGTCGATCACGTGCTGCGGTTTTCGGTCGAATACCACTGGGCGGGCGATCTGGACAGTTTTATCAACAAGACGCCCTCCTCGTTCAACATCGAAGCCATGGAACCCGTTACGCTGCTGGTCATCGACGAGCCGTCGCTCGATCAACTGTACCAGTGCGTTCCGAAACTGGAAACGTTTTTCCGGCTGCTCAATCAAAACGCCCTGATCGCGACCTCGCAACGCGTTATCAAAAACCTGAGTATTCCCGCCAGCGAACGGTATCACCTGTTTCTTCAAGCCAATCCCCACCTTGTTCAGCGCATTCCGTTGAAAGACATCGCTTCGTATTTGGGAATCACCCCGGTTTTTCTGAGTAAACTGCGCCGGGAAAAGCCCGGTTTCTAAAACTGGTTTTAGCGGTTTTCTTCACCTGGTTTAAGTGTAAAAAACGAAACCCGCCGGAATTTTGTGGTCAATAAACCGATCACAAAATGAACCCGAACGCGCACTCTTTTTTTGATTCCATTCGGCTTGGTCAACGGCGGCTTTCAAACCGGTTTGTCGTTGCGCCCATGACGCGTGTCAGTGCCACCTCCGACGGAATTCCGACTGATTCAATGGCCGATTATTACGAAGCTTTTGCAACCGGCGGTTTTGCCGCGATTATTACAGAAGGTATTTATACCGATTCGATCGCGTCGGTCTGCAATCCGAATCAACCCGGACTGGTGACGGAGCAACAGGTAAAATCCTGGCTCCGGCTCACCACCCGGGTCAGACAATACCCGACGGTTTTTATCGCTCAACTCATGCACGCCGGAGCCTTGTCGCAAGTCCTGACAACAACCCTCGCTCCTTCGGCCATTCCGCCAATCGGTAAACCATCTGCCTCGTCGGGTGGCTTGCCGACATTTACCCATCCGAAAGAAATGACGGTTGAAGACATCAAAACCGCAATCAGAGGCTATGTAAAGGCGGGCCTAAATGCCGTTGAAGCCGGTTTCGATGGAATTGAAATCCACGGGGCCAATGGCTATTTGCCCGACCAGTTCCTGACAACTTATACCAATCAGCGAACCGATCGATACGGTGGCTCGGTTGAAAACCGCTTTCACTTTATTGCCGAACTGATGCATGAAATCCGCGCAGCAGTTCCAAACGATTTCATCGTCGGCCTGCGCTTATCGGAAGGGAAAGTGAACAACCTGACGTATCGCTGGGAAGAAGGCGCCGAAATGGCCCGGGCGGTTTTTGCGGAAGTGAAAAAAGCGGCTCCCGATTACCTGCACCTGGCCGCCGAGGGCGGTGGCTGGCAGCGAGAATGTGTGTATGCCGACGGCAGTTCGTCGACGGGGATTGCCCGCCAGATGCTGGACTGTCCGGTTATCGCGAACGGCGGTTTGCACGATCTGAGCCTGGCAAACAAGATTCTAACGGAAGAACTGGGTGATTTACTGGCAATTGGCCGGTATGCGATTGCCAATCCGGATTTTCCCCAGAAGGTTTTCCGGCAGGAACCGCTGTTGCCGTTTGAGTCCGGAATGATCAAGCCGTCAGTTTCTCTGGAAAATACGCGGGAGTGGATAGGAACGCGGATGGACCGGATTTGAACGGATAAAAATCCGGTCCATCCGCGTTCCTATCAGCAAACATTAAATCGACTTCAGATATGCCAAACTTTGTGGTACTTGCTGCTGCGCCGATGGGCTTTCGTCTTCGATGTAGAAATACTCGATCGATGATTTTTTAGCGGCTTTCAGAACGGCCGTCAGATTGATCTGCCCCGATCCCAGAGCCACGTCGTTTTCGGGAGGTGTACCGCCCGACATGTTGCCCTCGACCCCTTTTTTGAGGTCTTTCATGTGCATCAGCTTAAACCGCTTCGGGTATTTTTCGAGCAGTTTGGCGGGGTCCTGACCCGGAAAATAAACCCACAGAACGTCCATTTCAAAGCTCACATCTTCCGGGTTCGTTTTCTGAACGATGTAATCGAACAGCGTGCCATTTTCGTACGGTTCGAACTCGAAACCGTGGTTATGATATACGAACATCAACCCTTTGTCTTTCAACTGTTTCCCGATCGTGTTAAACTCGCTGACGGTTTTTTGGGCAGCCTCCAGCGTAAATTTTCCCTGATGCGGAATCCAGGCCAGTCGGACGTATTTGGCACCCAGCGTTTTGGCATTCTCAATCACCATGTCCATCTTTTTCATCAGGTCGTCGTATCCAACACCGTGGCTGGTGCAGACCATACCGCGTTTATCGAGTTCGGCGCGAATTTCGGCTGCGGTTTTTCCGAAAAGGCTGGAAAATTCGATGTTGGTGATGCCCATCGACTTAATTTTGTCGAGTGTGGCGGGCATGTCTTTCGCAAATTCATTACGCATGGTGTACGACACCATACCGGGCGTGTCTTTCAACGTTTTACCAAACCGTTGACCGAATGTCGTCGCAGTCAGCAGAAAGGCAATCGAAGTCAGCAGAACGTATTTTTTCATGATCGTTAATTAGGTTTATCGTAATAAGAACAGAAACCGCATCGCCTACTGTAACCAATCCCAACGGTTTCAATAATCATCCTCCTCATCCTGAAATGACCGGTACGCCCGGTTCAACTCCTGAAAGGCCTTCTCGTTTTTCTGCTCCCGGGCAAGTTCAATTCCCCGCAGATAAACAGTCTCCGCTTCGGTCCGGTTGTTCCGTTCGGTAAGAAGCTCAGCCGCCTTATAATAGGTCGGCAAATACGTGGGATGCTGGTCGAGTAATTTCTCCAGATACTGCAAAGCCTGTGCGGGCTGTTCATCCCGGTATTCCATTGCCAACGCATACACATTGAACGGATCGTCCGGTTGTTCTTCTATAAATTGGAGGAGAAGCTGAATTCGGGTATTGTTCACAGTTTTTTAGGTTTACAGTATTCGTTTTCCGCGGCTGACGCGTAAATTGTAAGTAGGCGTCAGCCACCGAAAACCGGAAACTGAACACCGAGACAGATAATTAGTATGCAAGCATACGTTTTATTTCCGGCAAGTTTGTATTTTTGCCCGTATCACATCTAAACCACAGACAACATGAAGATTTTAGTGTGTGTCACGAGTGTGCCGGACACCATCACCAAAATTACGCTCACGGATAACAATACCAAACTTAATAAAGCAGGCGTGCAATTCATTACCGGCCCTTACGACGATTACGCGCTCTCACGGGCGGTCGAGTTAAAGGAGCAACTGGGCGGAACAGTTACGGTGCTGAATGTCGGGGAAGCCGACGCGGAACCGGTAATCCGGAAGTGTCTCGCCATTGGTGCCGACGACGCGATCCGGGTGAATGCCGAACCGACCGACGCCTATTTTGTCGCCGAACAGATTGCCGCCATTGCGAAAGAGAATAACTACGATTTAATCCTGATGGGCCGCGAATCCATCGACTACAACGGCGGTCAGGTTCACGGCATCGTGGGCGAAATGCTCGGTATTCCGTCGATCTCGCCGGTGATGAAACTCGCCATTGAAGGAACCACCGCAAAAATCACCCGCGAAATCGAGGGTGGTCACGAAGATCTGGAAGCCGGTTTGCCGTTGGTCTTAGGCTGTCAGGAACCAATCGCCGAGTGGAAAATTCCGAACATGCGCGGCATCATGACGGCCCGGACCAAAAAGCTGACCGTCGTTGAACCTTCGGGAAATGATACGCTCACCCAGATTTCCAGCTACGAACTGCCGCCCGCCCGCGGAGCCTGCAAGATGATCCCCGCGTCAGAAGCCGAAACGCTGATCAAGTTGCTGCGTACGGAGGCTAAAGTGATATAGAGAGTTGTTACACAGGGTTTGTCAGAGGAAATCAGGGTGATCAGAGAAACTTTGATTAACCCTGATTTCCTCTGATAAACCCTGTGTAACAACAAATTTCGAACCTTTATAACCCTAAAAATCCATGTCAGTTTTAATATTTGCTGAATTAGAAGAAGGAGCAATCAAGAAATCGTCGCTCGAAGCAATATATTACGGTTCAAAAGTCGCTGAACAAACCGGCACCACCGCCACGGCCCTCGTGCTGGGCGAAGGAAGCGCCGATGAATTAGCGAAAGCCGGTCGGTTTGGGGCCGCGAAGGTGTTGCATGCCAGCGAAACCCGGTTGAACGAAGGCAATGCACTGGCGTACGCCAGCGCCGTGGCCGAAGCCGTCCATCAGGAAGGTGCGACCATCATTGTGCTCGCAAAATCGTCGCTGGCCGATTCAATGGCGGCTCGTCTGGCCGGAAAGCTAAAAGCGGGTTTGGCCGCCAATGTCATCGAATTACCGGATTTATCCAGCGGTTTTCGGGTGAAACGCAGCATCTTCACCGGAAAAGCGTTTGCGATCACGGAATTGACGGCGGAGAAGAAAATTCTGACGATCAAGAAAAATACGATTACGCCCGAAGAAACCGACGCGGTGGCTCCCGTTGAAGCCTTCAAACCGGCCTTGAACGACTCCGATTTTACCGTTAAAGTGACCAATGTGGAAAAAGCGACCGGCGACGTTCTCCTGCCCGAAGCGGATTTGGTTGTTTCGGCGGGCCGGGGATTAAAAGGCCCGGAAAACTGGGGTATTGTGGAAAATCTGGCCAAAGCACTGCACGCGGCTACCGCCTGCTCCAAACCGGTTTCGGACCTCGACTGGCGACCTCACCACGAACACGTTGGCCAGACAGGCATCAAAATCAGCCCGAACCTGTACATTGCCTGCGGAATTTCCGGCGCCATTCAACATTTGGCGGGCGTGAACTCATCGAAGGTCATTGTAGTTATCAACAAAGATTCGGAAGCGCCGTTTTTCAAATCCGCGGATTACGGCATCGTCGGCGACGTGTTCGACGTGTTGCCCCGGCTGACGAAAGCGGTGAAAGAACTTTAAACTTTTGTGTTTGGGCATTTAGTGGTTTGCGGTTTTAGGATTTTTTTAGTTTCTGGTGAAAAAACTCCTAAACCTGCAAACCGCTAAACTCCCAAACTCTATTAACTTTGCGTCGTGGAGAAGATTAGACTTGAAATCTTAGGTTTGTCGCCCAGCCAATCGCAGTCGGGTTCGTTTGCACTGGTATTGGGAGAAGAATACGGGAACCGCCGGTTGCCGATCATCATCGGTATGTTTGAAGCACAGGCCATCGCCATCGAGATCGAGAAGATTGTGCCCAACCGCCCGATGACCCACGACCTCTTCAAATCCTTTGCCGATAAATTCGGCTTTACGGTTCGTGAAATCGTCATTTCTGACCTGCGGGAAGGCATTTTCTTTGCCCGGATCGTTTGTACCGACGGCACGCGCGAAACCGTTGTGGACGCCCGCCCCTCCGATGCCATTGCGATTGGAATCCGGTTTAACGTTCAGATTTACACCTACGAATCCATTCTTTCCGAAGCCGGTATTACCGCCAGCGCGACCGACGAAGCCGAGGAACAGGAAGAACTCGTTCCCCAGACGACGTCCCGCTCGTCGCGGTCCCTGACCGAACAGTTGAAAGACATGACGTACGACGAACTCCAGCAATCGCTGGACGAAGCCCTGAAAAAGGAGGAATATGAAAAAGCCGCCAAAATTCGGGACGAAATGAGCCGTCGGAATTAGACTTCCCTTGTCAAAGCCAACTTAGGCTGTAATTTAGTACATTCATCACCTGATTAATGTGGTATGCCTGAAGTACCCAAAGATACCCATATTCGTACGTCTGACGAATCGGAACGCCGGAACGATGCGCCAGCGGAACGTTCGCTGAATTTCATTGAGCAAATTGTTGAAGAGGATATCGCCGGCGGCAAAAACGGCGGTCGCGTCCACACGCGCTTTCCGCCCGAACCCAACGGCTATTTGCACATCGGCCACGCCAAATCCATTTGCCTGAATTTTGGACTGGCGGATAAATACGGTGGAAAAACCAATCTCCGCTTCGACGATACGAACCCGGTTACGGAGGATACCGAATACGTCGATTCGATCAAAGCGGATGTGCGCTGGCTCGGTTTCGAATGGGAAAACGAGTTTTATGCGTCCGATTATTTCGATCAGCTCTACACGTTTGCCGAAAATCTGATTCAGAAAGGCTACGCTTACGTCGACGATTCGACGGCGGAAGTGATTGCCTCGGAAAAAGGCACACCCACCGAACCCGGAAAAGAAAGCCAATACCGGACGCGTTCGGTCGATGAAAACCTGGATTTATTCCGGCGCATGAAAGCGGGCGAATTTTCGGACGGTGCCAAAGTGCTGCGCGCTAAAATTGACATGGCGTCGCCCAACATGCACTTTCGCGACCCGATTATGTACCGCATCCGGCACATTCATCACCATCGCACGAGCAACAAATGGTGTATCTACCCGATGTACGATTTCGCCCACGGGCAGTCGGATTCCATCGAACAGATCACACACTCGCTTTGTACGCTGGAATTTGAAGTGCATCGCCCGGTTTACGACTGGTACATCAACAAGCTCGCTATATTTCCCTCCCGGCAAATCGAATTCGCCCGTTTGAACCTGACTTACACCGTCATGAGCAAACGGAAACTGCTGCAACTGGTGAACGAAGGCCACGTAAGCGGTTGGGACGACCCACGCATGCCGACGATTGCCGGTTTGCGCCGTCGCGGCTACACCCCGGCGAGCATTCGGGAGTTTGCCGACCGCATCGGGATTGCCCGGCGCGATAACCTGATCGATGTCGGTTTGCTCGAATTTTGCATTCGGGAAGAGTTGAACAAAACCACGACGCGGGTGATGGCGGTGGTCGACGAAAAACCGATCAAGGTGGTTTTGACCAATTATCCCGAAGGTCAGGTCGATGAAGTAGCGATTGAAAATAACCCGGAAGACGCCGAAAGCGGTCATCGTCTGGTGCCTTTTTCGCGGGAACTCTACATTGAGCACGACGATTTTCTGGAAAATCCACCGAAAAAGTACTTTCGGTTGTCGCCCGGCGGCATGGTTCGGCTGAAAGGTGCTTATATCATTAAATGCGAGGAAGTCGTCAAAAATGAAGCAGGTGAGGTAACCGAACTCCGGTGCGTTTACATTCCGGAAAGCCGGAGCGGTTCGGATACGTCGGGTATCAATGTGAAAGGAACCATCCATTGGGTTTCGGTGGCTCATGCGGTTCCGGCGGAAGTTCGGTTGTATGATCGCTTGCTGACGGTTGAAGATCCTTCATCGGAAGAAGGTGATTTTAAAGACTTTATCAATCCCAAATCGCTGGAAACCATTCAGGCTTTCGTGGAGCCGGGCCTGAAAACCGCCCGGGCAGGTGATCGATTCCAGTTCATCCGCAAAGGCTATTTCTGCATCGATCAAGATTCGACGGATGAAAAACTGGTCTTTAACCGCACGGTTACGCTGAAAGACACCTGGGCGAAAGAGCAGCGCAAATCGTAAGCCAATTAAAACCAACCCAACAAAAAAACCGCCTTTACGCTTAGGCGGTTTTTTTGTGGCGTTTATGCATTTGGATATAAGCAACGATTCCAGTAATATTACTAAATGAGAATTAAATGAATTCTTAAAACAAGATGTATGTTTCACAACGTACAAGCCGCATATCAAAACTGGAATTAGATATGGCAGAAGTAATAGTGAGACCCAAAGATGTCATCAAGAAGATGACTGAGGATCAAAAGAAAATAGAAGAGTACATCAAGAGTGGAGACAAATCCAACAAACCGGCCGGAATTAAATTTGTCAAACCTTTTAAGTTATCCTCTCGTTGAGGACAACGATGACATTCTTTTTACTACCGAAAATGGTAGCATCTACAGTGTTTATTTCACCGACGGTTCAAATTATTTACCCGACGCTTCCTTCTCAACTTTCGTTTTGATGTTTGGTTTTGAACGCAAACATCGGGTACGTAGCCGTTCTGGATTTGACCCAAGAATTCTACCAACTGTTGTCAAAGTCCTTTACCTTGCTTTTCAAAAACAGCCTGATTTGATCGTTGTTTATGTCTGTAGTCAGGCCAACGGACTGCAACAAGTAAGAAATACATTGTTCGAAAAATTGTATCAACAATTTAAAGCAGGGTACCGAAAATTAGATTATAATGACGGTGAAAGTTTCTTCAGCTCAGCAATTTTCAGAGAAGCAAATCCATACGCCGAGGAATTAGAAGAAAGAATCCAAACATTTATTCGTGATAAGTAACGTCTGAAAGTAAAACTAAATTCAACCAATTCCTTTCTCAAAATGACTCCCCAACAGGAAAAACTACAGCAGGACGCTATTGAAGTTCTTGCCAAACGAATGCCCTTTTTGAATAAAGACAACGCACATACCATCACCGTTGAACCCGATGCATCTCAGCTGACCGTTGCCGGACTGGACGATGAAGAGGAGACGATTCTGAAAGAAATTCTACGCAAGGAATACGGTTATTCGCACCTGAAATAACCGCCTATTCCTTCACCGTTTCCGTGTTTTTTTGGGGCGGCAGCGTACGAATATTCCGCTCTTTTTCCTGTTGCTCGACATAAACCGCATAGTCGGCTGGCTCGATTTTAATCCCGTAATGCTCGGCGTAGACCTGCGTAAATTCCGCACCGAAATACAGAATGGCCGCCGTGTAATAAATCCAGACCAGAATAACGATCAGCGAACCTGCGGCTCCGTAGGTCGAACCGGTGCTGGAGGTTTCGATGTATAAACCGATCAGGTATCGACCGAGCATAAAGAGCAAGGCGGTAAAAATGGCACCCCATCGAATGTCCTTCCAGGCTATTTTAGCATCAGGAAGCACTTTAAAAATGACGCCAAATAAAACCGTAATGACCCCGAAGCTAATCAGGAAATTAAGTGCTTCGACAAAAATGACGGCCAGATCAGGAAAATGCCGGGTCAATCGATCACTCAGCGCCAGAATAATCCCATTGACAATTAGCGATACCACGAGCAGAAAACCCAGGCTGACGATTAGTGAGGACGATAAAAGTCTGTCTTTCAATATCTTGACCCAACCCCTCTTGGGCTTGGCTTTCACCCGCCAGATCAGGTTGATCGAATCCTGAATTTCAACGAAAATACTGGTTGCACCCAGAATCAGGGTGAAAATACCGGTGATCAGGGCAACGTTGGTTTTCCCCGAAAGCTCCACGCTCTTGATCATTTCCTGAATCTGGCCAGCCGCCTGATTGCCAACCAACCCGTTGATTTGCGAAAAAACCTGCCCCCGAATGGCCTCTTCGCCATAAAAAATACTCGTTATGGAAATCAGCAAAACCAGAAGAGGGGCCAACGAAAAAACCGTATAATAGGCCAGCGCGGCACTTAGTTTTAATCCCCGATCGTCGGAAAATCCGTTGAAGGATCCTACGAGAAGCGTCCAGGCATCCGAGAAAAACCGCTTTGTTTTCGATTGCTTCATACCGTTGATTTTTTAAGACAAGCGCGATAAGAGGTGAGACAAAAGATCCCACACCGCTCTCTACTCACTTGTCCTACTTCTCTTGTCTATGGCTAAACTAGAATGATAGAGTGTTGTTTTGTAATTCCAGTAAAACAAACCGAAGTTTCAGTGGTTTAAAAATTAGATCGGCTTACACAAGCTGTTGCTCATTTTAAGACACAAAAGACATGAAACTCAACATCGGTCTTGATCAAGACACCCTGAAACAAGTCAACGAACTATTGAACGCCCTACTGGCCGACCAACACGTTTTATACATTAAAACCCGCAAATACCACTGGAACGTGAGCGGGCCAAGTTTTCTGGAATACCACGAATTTTTTGAAAAACAGTATACCCAGCTCGAAGCGGCCATCGACGAAGTAGCCGAGCGCATCCGAACCCTGGGGGGACGCCCGGTTTCAACGATGGAAGATTTCCTGAAACTGACGAGCCTGAAGGAAGACAAAAGTGATGAGATTAAGACCCCAGACATGTTCAAACGCCTGCTCGACGACCACGAACAATCGATTCGGGAACTGCGTGAAGATGTCAGCAAATGCGAAGAACTGGAGGATGCCGGAACCGCCGACTTCCTGACTAATCTGATGGAAGACCACGAGAAAATGGCGTGGATGCTTCGGAAGTATTTGTCATAGATTCCATTTCCCGATTAAAAAACCGGCATTCGACTCGATGCCGGTTTTTTGATTTTAGATGAAATGGGTACCGATTACATCGTGTAACTTACCTATTACCATTCCATTAAAGGTTTTACCGTTGCCTAATTATAGCGATTTGCCAGTCTGCAAATGAGTTAGTTTAGCCTGATCAATTGATTTGCACCTATCCTAACTCCTTCAAAGTCATGTGGAAACATCTCGCTCCCGTCGCTTCAACTCTCCTTTTTCTGGCCGTTAGCAGTTGCCAGATTGATCCAAAAAAGGTTTCCAGCAACTCGCTCAACGTCGCATTGGTGGGTATAGATGGCAACACGCTCGTGCTCAATGAAAAAGCCGATGCGTCCTCTCCGCTTTACCCCGTTCGCAGGGACGACAAGGGGGTTTACTACGGTTCGCGGCTGACGCTGACACCGGATCAGTTAAGCCAAATGAAGAAATCCAAAAACCCGGCGGTTCTCCGGTTACTTTACGACGAAAAAAACCAATTCCTGATGGGCGAAGCCTACCCGATTGCGCAGTACCTGAACGAGAACGTGATCACACTTCCGGGCGAACAGCTCATAACGGCGAAAGCGTTTCAATGGGATTATCAACTTCTGGACGCTCCCATCCCCCTGACATTTCCAATGATTATCAAGAAGGAAGATCTGATCAATCGCCCGTGGACAGCCTACGCCCGACTCGTTCTCCCGATTTCCAGGTATATCTATTGTTTTGTGACCAAAGAAACGCCCTGCGAGCTCGAACGGTGTCTGAAATACCCGCCGGAATTCAACTTCGAAAGCATTGAAATCCTGGCTAATTCAGGTCCCGCCATCATCAAAACGCTCACCTCGGCCGATTGCGCCATCTCATTGACGGCAGCCCAGGCTTTCCTGACCTCGGGACCTTCGGCAACTTTTAAAGTTAGGGCGTACGTCAAACGGTTAAAAGCGGCTCCGGCGGGCCCGGCTCCGACTTACTCGTTTCGTTATTCCAATTCCTCGCTGCCTTCGCGCCTGGAAGCTTCTCACCTGGTACCAGTGGACTTGTCAAGTCTGGCAACGCTGGCGGTGGGTTCCACCCAACTGGTTGAATTCCAGCTTTCGTGGCTGCTTCCAATGGCCATTGGACCGAAAGATTTTTTCGTCGTCAACAACGCTACCTTCGATGCCATTGTGGCCAAAGGCGGTTGTGCGACCCCGAATACGATGCAGCATTATGCCGAAGACCGTTTCCGGTTTAACCTGAACGGCGCACCCGGCGGCTGTCTGTAAAACCGCTTAATCCATCACCCGAACTTTCAACAAGCTCCCACCGTAGACGCGGTGGGTTGCTTTTTGGTAGTCGGATTCGCTGGCGTTGTGGATATTCGGGACAAATTTCTGCGGATTCCGGTCGTAGAGCGGGAACATCGTGCTCTGAACCTGCACCATAATGCGGTGGCCTTTTTTGAAGGTGTGCAGAATATCAATCAGTTCATAATTGACGTTGGTCACTTCGCCCGGCTTGAACGGTTTCGGATTGGTTTTATCGTCCCGAAATTTCCCCCGGAAGGCGTCATGCCGGATCATTTGCTGAAAACCACTCATTTTCTCGTTTTTAGCGGTATTGGCATTGTCCTTCGCATCGCCGGGATAGACATCGATGAGCTTCACCATCCAGTCGGCGTCGGTGCCAGTGGTGGAGACTTTCAAATTCGCCAGAATGTTACCAGCCAGCGTGACGTCTTTGTCAAGCACCTCGGTTTGGAACACCAAAACGTCGGGACGGCGGGCGGCAAACCGCTGATCTTCCACCATGTAATCGCGGTTCATGTCGAGCGAAATGGTTTCGGTAAATGGCACCGGTTTTTTCGGATCGGATACAAACTCCGCAAAACCGGTGCTGGCGGTTGGGGCATCGAACGAAAGTTTTCCATTCGGCAACAGGTATAGATTCTTTTCGACGGCGGCTTTGGGCGGCCAGGCATCGAAGCTCCGCCATTTATTCGTACCGGTTTCAAAAAGCTGCGCTTCGGGAAATTTCGCATCGCCCTCCCCTTTCAGAAAATACGCAAAAAACTTCCGTTCAATGTTCTCCTGAAAATACGGTCCGGTTTTTTCGCCGAAGTTCACGCTGCCCAGCTGATCGCCGGTGTCATTCCAGCCGCCGTGCGTCCACGGACCCGCCACCAGTATGTTATAAATGCCGGGGTTCTGTTTTTCAATGGCTCCGTATGTCTTGAAAATACCGTGCAAATCCTCGGCGTCGTACCAGCCGCCGACTATCATCACTGCGTGTTTGATGCCTTTCAGATGCGGCAAAATGTTCCGCGACTGCCAGAACTGGTCGTAATTCGGGTGGGCCAGATTGCCATTCCAATACGGATCTTTGCCTTCGTACAAACCGGTTTTCTGCGAATTTTTCATCGGGCCGAGGTTCAGGAAAAACTCGTAGCCGTCTTCCGTGCCGTACTTAAATTCCTTGCCGGAAGGCGTTTTGGTCGGCGTTCCATCGGTCCGATTGGTGAAATACGGGTAAAAATTGAAGTTATGCGGAATCAGAAAAGCGCCGTTGTGGTAGCTGTCGTCGCGCCAGAGGTCGGCCATCGGGGCTTGCGGTGAAGACGCCACCAAGGCCGGATGACCGCTTAACGCCCCCACCGACGCGTAAAAACCGGGGTAACTAATGCCCCACTGCCCGACTTTCCCGTTGTTGTTGGGAATGTTTTTGATGAGCCAGTCGACGGTATCATACGTATCCGTGCTTTCGTCGACGTCGGTTTTGGACTTCTTATTGGGAATCTGTGGCGTCATTTCCTGAAAAACGCCCTCGCTCATCCAGCGACCGCGAACGTCCTGATAGACAATGACATACTTATCTTTCATGATAAATTCCGAAGGGCCAAACCGGCGTCGGGGAAACTGGTCGGCACCGTATGGCTGGCAGGAATACGGCGTGCGCTGCATCAGAATCGGGTATTTCTTTTCTGCCGAAATGTCCTTCGGAACATAAACCGCCGTGAACAGTTTGATCCCGTCGCGCATCGGAATCTGGTATTCGAACTTGTTATAATTTTCTTTGATGAACGGATTGGCCGCCGGAGCCTGTGCCAAACTTTGAAAGGCAACAGCCAGAAAACAAATAACCAGAAATTGGATTTTCATAAACGTACCCACGGACTTTAGTCCGTGCTTTTTAAATAGCGGTTTGTGATGTAAATTCAGGCAAAAAATCATGGCCAAAACGGAGATACACGGACTGAAGTCCGTGGGTACGTTACTCACTTTGCAGCGATTGGGTTGGATTACTCAAAGCCGCCTTGATCGTCTGGTAACTGATGGTTGCCAGTGAAATCAGGACCAGGATCAGCATCGGAACCAGCCAGTGAATGGGATTGAGTTCAATCCGGAAGGCATACACCGACAGCCACTGATTAATCAGATACCACGAAACCGGGATTGCCAGCAAACCCGCAACCAGCAACAACCGCATAGAGTCCCAGGCCAGCAAGCCCAGCACACTCGTCACGGATGCACCCAACACTTTCCGAACGCCAATTTCTTTCGTCCGCCGGGCCGTGCTGTACGAAGTCATTCCGAACAGGCCCATGCAGGCAATCAGAATCGCCAGCGACGAGAACAGCATAAAGGTACGGCCGAACTGGCGATCCTGCCGGTATTGCCGGTTGAAAAAATCATCCAGAAAAAAGTAATCCATCGACGATTCCGGGAAAAACCGCCCCCAGACGGTTTCCACTTTTTTGACCAGTCCATCTACCTGATTCGTGTTCAATTTCAGGGAATAAAAATCGGTCGGCAGCCAGCTATATTCGGGATCCATGAACAAAATCAGGGGCGTAAACTGCTTCTGTAGCCCCTGCTGGTGATAATCTTTAACGACGCCAATGATTTCGTTCGTGCGGTCATGGGTCACTTCCAGCAGAATTTTTTCACCGATGGCCTCCTCATTCGATTTGAAACCAAACTGTTTCACTGCCGATTCGTTCAGGATCAGCCCCGTCGAATCGGCCGGGCGGCTGCGGTCGAAAGCGCGACCGGCAACCAGTTTCAGGTCATAGGTTTTCAGAAAATCAAAATCGATCATCAGGCTCTCATACAAGCGATCAGATTCCGGGCCCTCATGCAGTCGACGGTTGGCCAGCATCTGGCCCACTTCCTTACCCGGAACCGCCCCCGATCCCGTTACCTCGGTAACGCCCGGAATGGACCGGAGTTCATTTTTCAGGGTACGGGTTTTCTGCTGATACTGATCGGTTTTCACCGGCGCTTTCAACACCAGTACCTGATCGACCCGAATTCCCAGATTTTGATCCAACATGAAGGCCAACTGCCGCCCGGCGACAAACGTTGCGACAATCAGAATCATCGACGCCGTAAACTGGAATACAACCAGCCCTTTGCGCAAAACCGCTCCGCTGCCCGTAAACCGGTATTGTCCTTTCAACGCCAATGCCGGTTTTACCCGGGATAAAACCAGGGCCGGATAAATTCCGGAAACGACGATTCCCGTCAGAAAAATAGCCGCAAAGCTCGCGTATTGAGCCGTTTCCTGCCAGTCGAAGGACGACGTCGGAATGTCCAGAAAGTCCGGCAAAATGAAATGAGCGACCAGTATCAACACGGCGGCCAGGACCAACGCCATTCCATTGAGCAGCAGCGATTCGAATAAAAACTGAAACACCAGCAGCGATTTGTGCGATCCAACGGCTTTTCGAATCCCAATTTCTTTTGCCCGATCCATGGCCCGGGCGGTCGATAAATTGATGTAGTTGACCCAGCCAATGATCAGAATGACAAATGCGATGACCGACAGAAACTGAACCGCCCGGCGATTGCCCTTGATCTCGATTTCGTTTTGGGTGGCCGGATTCAGGTGAATATCGTGCAGCGGAACCAGATCGATGCTCCAGACGTGGTCGCGCAGGGCTTCGGCGGTTTTATACTTTTCCGATAAAGCCGGAAATTTGGCGATCAGTTTTGCCGGATCGGTTTGCGGACGAAGCCGGACAAACGAATAACTTTCGTGCTGGTACCAGAAATCCCAGTTGCGCCGGTTCGATGTAGCAAACGACATCAGCATACTGAATTGCATGGTCGAATTGACCGGCAAATCCGCAAAGACACCCGTCACCTCACAATGATAAGAACTCGCAATGGTGCTGATATCCAGGTATTTGCCTACCGGATTCGCAGTACCGAAGTACCGCCGGGCGGCTGATTCCGAAATGACTACGGTATTCGGTGCCGTCAGGAATGTCCGCCGATCGCCTTTCCGAACCGGATAGCCGAAAAAGGTAAAGAAATTGGAGTCCGCAAAACACACGTGATCTTCCCGGAACTTGGTTTCCTGGTACCGAACAACCCGGGTTGACCCGCGCCAGGCAATGCGCGTGAAGGCTTCAATCTCCGGAAATGCCTGTTTCATTGCCGGAACATAACCATTGCTGCTCGTAGCCCAGTGATCGGTTTGAACATTGTTTTTGTAGAAGACACTTTCGACCCGGTAAATCCGGTCGCCGTCCGGGTGAATGCGGTCGTAACTTTGTTCAAAACGCACATAGCCGGAAATCAACAGGAAAGCCGCCATGCCAAATGCCAGGCCGATGAGGACAATACCGGTGTAGATTTTATGGCGAAGAATGTTTCGAAAAACGACGGTACAGTAATGTCTGAGCATGACCTGAAGTTGGGGAGGATGGAAACCGAGCGGTTTTGAGCGCTGGCTGATTGATTCCGTAAAATACGCATAAATTAAAAAAGTCTCCGGTCCGTTCAAAATAAGAGTCATTTTGAACGGACCGGAGACGGAATGAAGCCAGCAGGCTGACCAATCGACTGGTTATATCAGCTCACTTTTGCTGCTCGAAAACATACACTCCTTTTTTGTTGCCAATCGTAACGTCCGGTTTTTTGTCGCCGTTCATGTCCTCAACGGTAACCTGCAGACCGACTCCTGAATTGTTGTCGATTTCGTGCGGAGTCCAACTGGGGTTTTTGCCGGGCTTAAATTCAAACCAGTACAAAACCGAAGGCTCATCGCGCCCGGGATCGTTGTCGGTGTTGTTGTGGGCATAATACCGCTTCCCGGTTACCAGATCCGGTTTTTTATCCCCGTTCATATCGACAAACGCCAGGCCGTGGGTTTGGGAAATCGACTTGTCAATTTCGTGGGTCGTCCAGGTTGGATTGCCCTGTCCGTCTTTGCCCTGCTCATGCCACCAGATGCCATACTTGTGCGCCGACGAACTGATCACGTCGTTCAGGCCATCGCCATTGACGTCGTAAATGTACATTTGTGAACATTCTTCGCCCAGTTTGGCGGGGTGAAAGGTCCAGTTACTGCGTTTCGGATCGGTTTGGCCTTCCCACCAGCCGGTATGAATGATCACATCCAGTTTTTTGTCGCCATTGATGTCGCCCAGTCCAAGACCGTGGGTATACTGGTGGGTTCCCATCGTTCCTTCTCCTTTACTGATCACGAACTTCTCCCATTCTTCGTCGAAGTTTTTAGCGGGTGACTTCAGCCAGATGATTTCCTTGGCCGTCGGATCGTTGCACAGCAAATCCTGCCGTCCGTCGCCATCCACATCGACAAACAGCGGGGATTCATTTCCGACCGATGAATGAATGGGGTGTACTTTCCAGATGCCGGGCTGGTTTTTAGGATTCTCGTGCCAAACGGCGGCTTTTCCGGGAAAATCAATCCGGATCAGATCAACCCAGCCATCCTTGTTGACGTCCAGTGCAAAACTCAGGAACGAGTTGCTGTAACCGGTCATGTACGAAAACTTTTGGGGTTGGGCCAGCTCGTGCGGAGTCCAGTTGGGCGCTTCAAACCAGTAGGCACCCGCCATCACATCTTTTTTTCCATCTTTATTGACGTCTCCAACGGTGGCGCCTTCCGCAATGAAATCCTGGGTCAAAACCGATCGCTTAAATTTCAGATCAGCGGCTTTTTTTTCTTTATTCGGGACATTGCTGACCAGTACGCCCAGTGCCAGACCACCGCACAGGATCACGCCCAGTTTACTCATTACGTCCGATTTTTTGGTACGTTGTCTCATCTTGTTAGGTTGAAAGGTATCCGATACACTACGGTTTTGAAAGCGGAAAGTTGGAAAAAGCTACTTAACGCTCAGTAAATAGGCCACCAGGGCATAAAAATCTTTCTCGGGAATAGTGTGCCGGAACTGATCGGGCATGAGCGTAAATTTCGAGGCTTTGTATTCCTTCATATCGTTTTTAGCCACCGAAAACTCTTTCCCGTCCGGACTGGCGAAAACCATCACTTCGCCCTCGGTCCGGCGGTATAAACCGGTCTGGGTCTGGCCGTTTTTAAGAACGATGTTGTACGTCCGGAAGGCTTCGGAAATACTCCGGTTGGGGTCCAGAATTTTTTCGGTCAACGCCTTTTGGCCCCAGTTGCCGATTCCGTCGAGTTGCGGTCCCACCAAACCGCCTGTGCCTTTGATCTGGTGGCACATGCTGCAGTTGAGCTGAAACACTTCCCGACCCGCTGCGGGCGAGTTCACAACCTCATTGAATCCGGTGAGCCGGGCCTTGATCAGTTTTTCGCGTTCTTCGCGCTCGCTGGCTCCGCTGGCCTGAATTTCGCTCAGCAGTTTTTGCTGCTCGGGCCGGGCTTTGGCCGAAATGCGCTCACTGACGGACGTTTCGGAAAGAATATCGACCCCAACCTGCTCTTCTTTCAAAGCACGGATCAGGTGATTGATTCCTTCCTCCGAATTCGCTAATACCGACGCAATCGCTACCTGCAAGGGGCGCGCACCGCCCATCAGTCCTTTTTCCAGGGACTCGTAAACGGCCGCCGAGGGTACCCGATTCAACGACATGGCCAGCTTCTGACGCAACGCCAGCGATTCGGACCGGTCCGCAAAAACCGCCGTGAGCAAAGGGGCATTCTGGTTCGGGTTGATGTTCATCAGGGCATCTGCCGACGCCATTCGCACCCGGGGATCCACCCAATTGGACCGCACCAGCTTTTGCAAAACCGGTTCCAGCGACGTAATCTTGTATTTCCCGGCCATTTCTGCCGCCTGCACTCGCTGGTCCGCCAGATCCGTCGGGCTTTTGGTCAGGGGAAGAACCGCTGGTGTCAGATTTCCGATACCAATGTTACCGGTTCTTGAACTATCCAATATTTCCAGAAACCCACGTTGCCCTTTGTAAGCACTCAAGTCCAAAACCGCCCGTTTTATCAGGTCGTTTTTTCCGGCGTCTTTTTTCTGCTGCACCCGGTATTCGGCAATCACCTTACCCGAGCCAGATAACCGAACGCGAATCCCATTTTTTGATGTACCGGTTTTGGCATCACTGTTCACTAAATCATTGTCGTAGACGTTCATTTGCAGCGATTGCGGGAGTTCAAACACGGCGGAAAATACCTGCGCAATCGGTGCACGCTGGCCAATCAGCATCGGCACGGCCGGAAACGCATCGGTCGACAGGTCTTTTATGATAAACCACTGTCCGGTTTCTCCCGATTTATCCAGCGCCTGGATTTTCCAGGTATCGGAGGATTCCGAAATGCCCGAAAGGGATTTTTGCGCCAGTTCGCTTCCCCATTCCTTCATCAGCGGACTCACTGCCGAACCGCTTTGTGCTATTCCGCCGAGCATGGTTCGGTGCAGGGCAAACTGGTCGTCATAGTCGTTGGCAAACTTTTTCCGAACGACCCGAATTACTTCTTCCAGTCGCGAAGCGGGCAAATAGCGACTGATATACGCCACATAATCCGTCAGCTGCGCGGCTGGCAACCGATCATTCTGCAATTCGTTCAGCACAAAAACCGCCCCCTCCGGCTTGGGCACATCCGTCATGGCTTTCGCCAGCAACGCCCGTTGTGGATTGGTCCAATTGCGTCCGGCCACTTCCGACAGCACGTTTTTATTCCGCAGGGAATTGCGGATGGCAATGATCGTCGTATACCGCAAATGCGAATCGTCCGCATTTATTTTCTCGTACAAATTACACAACTGCACCAGGTCGGCGGTTTCCGGGAAAGTGCCCAGTACCGCGGCTGCCGTCCGCTGAACATCCGGATTCGGGCTGGCCAACGCCTGGGCCACCAACACCCGATTTGGAGCGCTCAATGTTTTCCGTTCCATCGCAATCCGTAGCGCGTGAATCTGGATTAACGGATCGGCACTGGTCAACGCGCTGCTCAACTCATTGTCTGTCAGGGCATTCAAGCGGTTCAGAATCCAAAGTCCCTGGACCACCATTTTGGGCTCATTTGTAGCGGTTTTTATCATCTGCCGCACCGGCTCGATAGCCTTCGATTGCCAGACATCCACCAATCGATCGGCAATTTTCAGACGAACGTTCAACTGCGGATGGTTCAGCCCGGCCACCAGTTCCGGCAAAGGGGCTTTCGACCAATCTCTGACCGCCAAATTTTCGTGCGGTTTTTTGCCGGTGTATTTGATTTTCCAGATGCGCCCGCTCACCCGGTCGCGTCCGGGATGGCTCAATGAGACTTCGTAGTGACCAATAATCCGGTTGTAAAAATCGGCTACATAAAGCGCCCCATCGGGGCCCACTTTTATGTCGACGGGCCGGAACCAGGGATCGTCGCTCCGCAAAAAATCAGCTTCGCGTTTTGAAACTGGCGTCGAGCCTTTGTGCGTAATGGTGTTGCGGTTAATCTGGCAGGTCACCACATCGCCGGTAAAAAAACTGTGGCGGTACTCTTCCGGGAACTGCAAACCGGTGTAATACACCAATCCGGCAATGGCGGTGGAACCCAGTTCGTAACTCATCATTTCCGGCGCAAAACCGATCGCGGGCGCTTTCTTGCCAAAGTGCGGGTATTCCGCACCAAAGATTAACTGGTAAATGGGCTTGGAATGGCAATCGACCGAATATAAATACCCGGATTCATCGTAGGCATAGCCGAACGGATTCACCCGGCCAAAGGTAGTTTGCTCAACCCGGCTACCGTCCGTTTTAAACCGGAAGGTGTTTCCTGATACCATTGTAATCGAATCGCCGTCTGTTCCGGCAATGCTGGACGTGTTCGTAAACCCGTGACAGGCATACACCCAGCCATCAAAGCCGCGCGTCAGGTTGTTGACCATACCGTGTGTATCCTTGTGGCCAAATTCGCCCAGAATCTTCGTCTGCTGATCGGATTTATCGTCGCCGTTCGTGTCCTTGAAATGGGTCAGGTTTGGAATGCTGAACGCAATTGCCCCGTCGGTGACCGGCAAAATGCCAATGGGAATGTTGAGTTTGTTGTTAAACGGCGTAAACCGGTCGGCTTTGCCATCCCCATTGGTATCTTCCAGGATCGTAATCCGGTCTTTACCGTCGCCGGGCGCAGCGGGCAGCGGATATTCCGACGATTGGGTGACCCACAGGCGGCCCCGATCGTCGAACTCCATATTCATCGGTTTTGTAATATCGGGTTCAGAAGCAAAGAGAGTGACTTCAAAACCTTCCGGTAACGTAAATCCCAGGCGTTCCTCTTCGGGTGTGCGGAATTCCGTCGTTCGGACGTTGTTGGCAAATTTAGCTTTCTCGTTCGCCTGCTCATTTCCTTTCCGGGGCGGATTACAACCCTGTGCATACAGCAACAACAAGCCGGTGCAGCAGACCATCAGTTTGTTGTTCAGCAATCGATTCATTTTAGGTTTAGCTTTTTAATTGGAATTGATGGAAGAAGAATTTCGAAAAACCGGCCGTTATTTTCACGAAAATAGGTCGATTTAGTTGGAATACACCAGTACTATTTTGCCATTTTTTAATGCTTTTATTCAATCACCTGAACGGTGGCCGAATGGATGTTGAAAGAGCGGTTCTTTTCTTTTCCGATTCACGAAAGATACGTATTCGTGCTAAAAACGGGTCCGTTTACCAACACTTATTATAAACAGTTTTCCTCGAAAATCTACTATTGGATTTAATTTCAGGTTCGGGACAAACGACAGGTTGTTAGAAAGCTGGTCCTGTAAAAACGGAATGCCAGCTGGAGGGCGTCTCATTTATTCACCCAACCACCTGGCATTCCGTTTTTTATGCTTTCCTACAAACCGGTTTTTTGTTAACAGGTGCCCGTTTTATTTTTCATTGAAGAAGATTTCCAGGCCATCTTTACCGGCAACAATGATATCCGGCCGGCCGGTGCCGCGGAGGTCGGCGAGCGCGAAGTAAATTCCGGTTCCTTTTCCTTTGCCCGGTTGCCCGTAAGCAATCGTGTGTTTAATAAATTCCTTGCCGTTCCAGGTGAAATAATAAAGGCCTACGTCGTCATACGCACCGGCATCGCCATCGTTATGGGCGCGGTAGCGTTTGCCGGTAATGAGTTCGGGCTTTTTGTCACCGTCGAGGTCGGCCCACTCGAGCACGTGGTACTGCGAGGCTTTTTCGTCGATGGCATGTTTCTTCCAGCCGCGTTTTCCGCCTTCCAACGTTTGTTCGTACCAGTGCAAGCCGTAGCCGTGGCCCTGCCCCACAATGAGGTCGTTGCGTTTGTCGCCGTTGACATCGACGACCAGAATGGGAACGCTGGCGGTTCCCAGCTCAAATTCCGAATGCAGCGTCCACGGGCCTTTTTCGCGATCCACCGGAGCCTCAAGCCAGCCTTTGCTGACGATAAAATCACTGCGACCATCGCCATTCACGTCACCCAGACCCAGGCCGTGATCCTGGGTTGGCGCCACATTCACCTGCCTGAACGTCCCTCCTTTTTCCAGTTTAAAGTATTTCAGCGGATGTTTCGGATTATTCGGCACGATTTCAACCGTTCCGTCGCCGTCAACGTCCCACGCCCGGGTGGTTTCGACGTTGCCAACCTTCCCGATCTGGTGAACCGGCCACAGGTCTTTTTTGCCGACACCCGGGTTCTCGAGCCATTTCAAGTCTTCGCCAAACCAGCCCCCCGTCACCACATCGATATGTCCATCGGCATTGACGTCCAGCGGAATGGACGAAAAATCGTCGTAATACTGGTCGTACCGCTTCTGATTCCCGATCAGGTACCGCTTGCGAAAAAGGGCTTTCGGATCAGCGGAATTTTCGTACCAGAAATCCCCGGAAACCAGATCCGGGCGACCATCTTTGTTGACATCCATGACGCCAACCGACTCGTAGCTTTCGGCAGCCACAAAATACCGGCTAAACTGAATGTCTTTTGAATCGGTTGCCAGCGATACCAAACCGGCCAATCCGATGGAGAAGAGGCTTATTTTCATATTCGCAAGTTTATAAATAATCCCGCTTAATTATTCCACCCATAAAACCAAACCTTTCAAATAACCGCCTTCGGGATGAAATAAATTGACCGGATGATCGGCGGGCTGGCTCAGGTGGTGCAGGACCCGCACCTGCCGACCAGCTTCGATGGCTGCGGCCACGATGGTGTTGTAAAACAATTCGCGGTCGATCACCTGCGAACACGAAAACGTAAACAGAACCCCGCCTTTGGCAACCCGTCGTAAACCTTCTGCATTCAATCGTTTGTAGCCCTGCACCGCCCGGTGACGAGCCGACATACTTTTGGCGTAAGCCGGAGGATCGAGCACCACCACCTCGTAGGTGTGGTCGTGCGCGTGCAGGAACTTTAACACATCATCGACGTAGGCTTCGTGGTGGTTTTCGACCTCCGTTTCGCCAAAATTGAGCGCCACATTCCGGTTGGTCAGATCAATGGCTTTCTGGGACGCATCGACGGAATGCACCAGGGCGGCACCGGCTTTCAGCGCATACACCGAAAAACCGCCCGAATAACAGAAGGCATTCAGCACTTTTTTCCCGGCAGCATACCGGGCCAGTAACTTCCGGTTTTCCCGCTGATCGAGGAAAAAACCGGTTTTCTGACCACTGATCCAGTCCACCAGAAACCGGTGGTTATTTTCCAGCACTTCATGCGGGACATCCGCCCGGCCATACCGGTAGGCATTCTGAACGGTTGCGGCATAGTCGTCGGGAAGCGTTTCGGCGCTTTTGTCGTACACCGCGATTAACTGATCGCCAAACACGTTTTTCAGCGCTTCGGTAATCAGGTTCCGCTCGCGGTGCATCCCTATGGAATGCGCCTGCAGAACCGCCACGCCGTTGTACATATCGATAATCAAACCGGTACAACCATCACCCTCGCCGTGTACGAGCCGGTAGCAATTGGTTTGGGGCGGTAGAATCGCCGTTCGGATGTTTCGGATAGTAGTCAGTTTCGAAGTCCAATACGCCACGTCGGGTATAACCGGCGTAAACGAAAAAATCCGGACCAGAATACTGCCATTGTGAAAATGACCGGTAGCCAGGTAGTTGCCTTTTTTGTCCCGTACTTCCACCACATCGCCGTCGACGGGCTCGCCATCGGTTCGGGCCACGGCTCCGGAAAAAACCCAGGGATGAAATCGGCGAATGGCCTCGTCACGTCCGGAACGCAGAAATAGTTGGGGGAATTGCATGGTTTCGCTCTTTTGATCGGCGAAACTACAAAATTCACCGGGCCCATGACAATTTCCGGACCTTTCAATCCTCCGATCGGACGTTAAACAAGCGTTTGAGCCAACTCCGTTTTTCTTCGGTTTCGGCCTTTTGATCATCGGCGGTTTCGTCGAAATCGGCCAGTTTTGTCAGGTCCGGCTGACCGGCGTCCACCCAACAGGTGTACCAGAAATCGCCCACCATCTTCACCGATGCCCGCATTTGCCGTTCGACCTGACCGCGCAACCGATCGTGGTATTTCCGGGAAAACTCGTCGGAATATACTTTTGTGGTTACGCCATTCCGTTCTTCAAAACCGTATTTCCGGTTTTGACCCCATTGATCGGTTAGCTCCTGTTCAAACCGCAAAACCGAGTCCAGAGCCATATGGGCGTCAAAAACCGCCCGCCAGGCCGCTTTCTGGGGCGAATTTACGTACTGGGCCGCGCCGACAAAAAAATCGTAATCCGTGCTGAATAATTCGGGTAAACGTGACTCCCAAAAACCGTGTATGCCCTGCTGTCCGGTCAGTTGTCCGTTGTAATTGCGGGTGGTATGCAACGGAACATTGGCATCGGCAATGTAATGGCCCAAATCCGCCGAAATTTTCAGGATGCGTCGGGCATTCCGGGCTTTGAATGCTTCCGTCAGTTGAAATTTAGCCAACTGAATATGCCAGGGAACAATGCCGTGCAAAGCCAGCGTGTCTGCGCCGTATTGTGCAGCCGCTTGATTCCACGAACGCGGCAACGCGGTTTTCGACGTATCCGGGTAGGCGTCCAGATCGATGAAGTGCCGCGGTGCTTCTCCCACCACCGCATACCGGCGTCGATCGGGGTTAACGGCATTTTCCGTCAGGTATTCGATGTGTTTTTTATAGAACCCCACCATCTCCGGCGGTAACGTAAATACGGCCAGCCGATTTATTCGTTTGTGGGCAAAGAAGCCCCACTGCGGTCTGCCGACCGGATGCGAAAAAGCAACCGTTGCAAAAAAAAACAATAAAATCACTTGGTTCGAAATATTTATAAGATACCTTTGTTCAAACATGGTACTTTAATAAGAAAAGTTAAGACTTTATTTATAATAGACTATGTTATTCGGAATAATATTTGGAATAACATCAATTTGACAAAATCATGAAACGCAAATCCTTTGGCTACGGCCTGATTCTTTTATTCTTCGGTGTTTTTGGCTTAGTTATCTACGGTGCCTACTCTCCTGCAAGAAAAGCCCAGAAACAGCGAATTGTCTGCTTTAAATTCAAAGAAGGCACTAAAAATGAAGCGATTGAACAACATATGCGTGAGTTTGCCGCTTTAAAGCATGAAATTCCACAGATCATTTCTTACACCTCCGGCAAGACTTTGAGCGGTGACGGCGGTGTTTCGTCCGAATATGACGTGATGCACTACCTCACGTTTCAGAGCGAAGCCGATATTGAGACGTTTAACAAGAATGAAAAGCAACGGCAGTTTCTAAAAAATAATCGGGGAAGCTGGGAGAAGGTGTTTATCATCAACTCCGATATTCGGCAGTAAAAGCCCGGTTAACGCATCGGCGTTTAAAGATAAATTTGCATAGTTTCTCCTGAATACCTACTTTTGCGGATATTTCAGAGAAACTGTATTCTGTACTAATAAGCAATGGCAAATCATAAGTCGGCATTGAAGCGGGTCCGGGCAAACGAAAAGAAACGTTTGTTGAACCGTTTCCAACACAAAACGACCCGTTCGATGATCAAGCGTTTGCGGCTAACAACCGACAAGGTGGCTGCGACTGAATTGTATAAAGCGGTATCGTCGCTGCTGGATAAACTGGCAAAGCGTAACATCATTCACAAAAACAAAGCGTCTAACAACAAGTCGAAATTGGCGAAACTCGTCAACGGACTGGCTGTTGCGTAATGTACCTACGGACCGGCGGGCGATCCCGTTTAGTCCGTATTTTAATTAGTTAATTCACGGACTAAAGTCCGTGGGTACTTCACAAAACGTTAGAAAAACCTTATCTGATTCATTCAGGTAAGGTTTTTTTATTGATACGATCCCACCGCCATGACATACGAAACCTCCCGCAAAATTCTGAGCTGGGCCGAAGAAGACCGCCCCCGCGAAAAACTCATGCTCAAAGGCCGGGCGGCTCTGTCCGATGCCGAGTTGATCGCCATTTTGATTGGCTCCGGCACGCGGGATTTAACCGCCGTTGATCTATCGAAAGTCATTTTGCAAAGCGTTGGCAACAACCTCAACGACCTGGCTAAACTGAGCGTTAAAGACTTATCGAAGTTTAAAGGCATTGGGGAAGCCAAAGCGATCAGCATTGTGGCAGCCCTGGAACTGGGGCGTCGGCGAAAGGAAGAAGAGCGGCCGTTACGTCTTCGCATTACCAGTTCGCGGGACGCGTACGAAGAAATAAAACCGCATTTGCTGGATAAACAGCATGAGGAATTCTGGATTTTGCTGCTCAATCGCGCCAACGAGGTCATTCGCCCGGTGCAAATCAGTTCCGGCGGGGTTTCGGGTACGGTGGCTGACCCGAAACTGATTTTCAAACACGCGCTGGAGCAGCTGGCCAGCGCCATCATACTGGTTCATAATCACCCTTCCGGTAATCTGGCGGCTTCTCAAGCGGATAAGGACTTGACGCGAAAGCTGAAAGATGCGGGTCGATTGCTGGATATTCCGGTACTCGATCACCTGATCTTTACTGATCGGTCTTACATGAGTTTCGCCGATCAGGGCATTTTGTGATCCGGAAACCGCTGGAAAAAAAAAGACCTGCAGGATTCTAAACACATCCTGCAGGTCAACTCTTACCTCACTTTAGCAATTATTTTTTCTGATTCACTGTGATGACGGCTTCTTTGGGCGTACCGTCCGGCTGCGTACCCGGAAACGGTTTAACTTCGGACAAAGCGACATCGTAACTTTCACCCCCTAGTTGCACCGTGACCACATCGCGGTTTTTCAATTGCTGCCCGCATTGCCCGAGGCACAATTCGCCGGATTGCGTTTGAGCGTCTTTTTTCAGCGTAAATTTCACCGTCGCATTCCCAAGCCAGACGCAAAGCGCATTGGCCGGGCAACGGCTGTCGGAAATGCTTTCGACGTTCAGGGTCACATCCTGCTGCACCCGCGCCGACTGATTAATTTTGACCGTCACCGGTTTGCTTTCTTCAGCAGGTGTAACCGTTTTGTCTTTCTCGCAACCAACGGCCAGCAAACCGACCAGCAATAATCCATACAAGCTTTTAAATGGTGTCATTTTCGTTGTTCAGTGTTGTTACTGCCTTTAATGACCCACCTGACAGGTTGACCGTTGGAACGGTTTTTATTTTTTTCAAAATCCCGAATTTGAAGTCTTAAACCCGGCTTTAACGCTCAGGTACAAAAACAAAAAGGGACCAATGGCCCCTTTTCATTCAGTATGGTATTGATTATCAGTGGACTATTCAAAAACCGCCCCGATGTACGTTCAATTAATAGTTCCGCTCGTGGTTTTCCAGCCAACGACCCGCAATAAATGCCGCAGTCAAAAGAACAATGTAGAAAATGATAGTAGCGATTGTTGAGAACATAAGAAAGCCCGTTTTATTGGTTGTTAACGCAAAAATATAAAAAACTGCTTTGAGACCACATAAATAACCGGATTAATCTTCGGGCCGGTTTTATTACAGAACGCCTTTAGTGCTCGGCAACGTATCCAGTTCTTTCAAATCACGTTTCACCGCCATTTTAATCGACTTGGCAAATGCCTTGAAAATGGATTCAATTTTGTGGTGCTCATTATCGCCCTCCACCTTGATATTCAGGTTGCAGAGGGCGGCATCCGAGAATGATTTGAAAAAGTGGAAAAACATTTCCGTTGGCATTTCCCCGATTTTCTCCCGCCGGAATTCGGCGTCCCATACCAGCCACGGCCGACCGGAAAAGTCAATGCCAACCTGGGCCAGTGCTTCATCCATCGGCAGCAAAAAACCGTACCGGCTGATGCCCCGTTTGGTTCCCAGCGCCTTGCGAAAAGCTTCCCCCAGCGCCAGCGCCGTGTCTTCAATGGTGTGGTGCTCGTCGATGTGCAGGTCGCCTTTCACGCGAATGGTCAGATCGGAACCGGAATGACGGGCCACCTGATCGAGCATATGATCAAAAAAACCGATACCGGTTTCGATCGCTGCCCGCCCGCGTCCATCCAGGTTGAGTTCAACGTGAATTTGGGTCTCGTTCGTGTTGCGATCGACAACCGCCGTCCGCGCGGGTAATTTCAAGCGCTCATAGATCAAATCCCAATTGTCGGTCGTTAATACCAACGCATCGTGCATGGCTTCGGTCATGCCCTCGATTGGGTCGTTGGGAGCGATCAGAATCGCTTTTGAGCCCAGATTAACCGCCATCTGGATGTCGGTCAGCCGGTCACCGATCACGTAGCTTTCCGGCAGATTATACGAATCGGTCAGGTATTCGGTCAACATACCGATACCCGGTTTTCGGGTTGGGGCGCCGTCGTGGGGATAGGTACGATCGATATGAACGGCTTCGAAATGGATATTTTCCCCTTCCAGGGTCTTCATCATTTTGTGGTGAGCGGGCCAGAAGGTATCCTCCGGAAAAACCGCTGTACCCAAACCATCCTGATTGGTTACCATCACCAATTCAAAGTCGGTTTCTTCGGCAATCTTCCGCAGGTTGGAAAGGACTTTCGGAATATACTCCAATTTTTCGAGCGAATCGACCTGTTGATCAGGCTGGGGTTCGAAGATAATGGTGCCGTCCCGGTCGATGAACAAAACTTTCTTCATAAGGCTATTTAGTGGTCTGCAAAGGTAGCGAATGATCCACTGGAACAGCAATGCTAATATTTTTTTGTAGTATTGCATTATATACATCATCCTACCCTTCTCTGCAAAAAATAAAAATAAGCTTGGAAATACGTAACTAACACTCTTTCAGGTTAGTATATAAATTGCATACCGATTAACCGGAAACGCCCCATATCATTTCGTTACAACCTAGTTTTTATTTTTCCATTTCGCACAAAAATGCAAGCAGACAAATCCACTAAACTAACCCGTATTGCAGTAATTTATGATGGCAATTATTTTTTACATGTAAGCAATTATTACAATTATTCACACGAAAGGCGAAGCCGCATCAGCATATCGGGTTTACACGAATTCATACGGTCGCAGGTAGCGCAGGAAGAAGATACCGATTTTCGCCTGTGCCAGATCGTTGACGCACACTACTTTCGGGGCCGATTGAACGCCCACGAAGCCAGTCAGCGCGGGAATCAATTGTTTTACGATCGTTTGTTCGACGACATTCTAATGTCGGAAGGCGTTGTTACCCATTATTTACCGGTTAAAACATTTCAGGGATCCCGCCAGGAAAAAGGAATCGACGTCTGGCTGGCGCTGGAAACCTTCGAGTTAACCATTTCTAAAAAATTCGATGTGGTTGTTCTCATCACGGCCGACGGCGATTATGTTCCACTGATCCGAAAACTCAACACCCTCGGCACCCGGTTGATGGTATTGAGCTGGGATTTTGAGTATTACAATGACGAGGGTGAGAAAATGGTGACGCGCACGTCTCAGGACCTGCTGGCCGAAGTGTCGTATCCGGTTGCCATGCACGAAATGATCGATACCCGACTCCGGAAAAACGATCCGTTGATTCAGAATCTGTTTGTCAAACAATCGGCGCGGATGTTGATCGGAAACAATGCGCCGGTTTCGGTCGGCAATGGATTCGATAGCTATTCCAATGGTTCGGACGATGACTCCGACCCTTCCGACTACAAAATCAGCACCATTCGGAGTCTCAAAAACGGGTACGGTTTTATTAATTATCCCCCCAACAACCTGTTTTTTCATTACACGAGTCTGAATGATATTGACTTCAACGAATTGCAGGTCGACGATGAGGTGAAGTTCCGGATTGGAAAAAATGCGGAGAGCAAAGACATCGCGATCGACGTTCATCTGGAAAGTAACTAAATGATTGCCGCCCGCAGTCGACAAACGTATACAGTATTGCTCGAATCAACGGGTTCCGGCCAACCCGTTGATTTCTGGCAAACAAAGGCGCTGGAATGGGCATCGAGTCGGTTTGACCACGTCGTTTTTTTTACGAATAATCAATCCCAGCTTCCGGATTTTTCGCTCCCGTACGGCAGTTTTCCGAGCCGGTTAGCTGCGGGCGTCTATAAAACCGTCGCTTTTCCACCGGATTTGGATCCGTTCAGTACCTTATTCCAGTACCACCGGCAACATCCGGATTTTTTGATCGGTTATTTGGGGTACGACCTTAAAAACCGCATTGAGCCCCTGCAAAGCCGGCATGCCGATACGCTCCACTTCCCGGAAATCTACTTTTTTGAACCACTTCACGTCATTGATTTTGAGAACGATCGGGTCACGGTTCGTTCCCATGAAAATCCGCAGGAAGTCATGGACGCCATCGGTTCTTTTCAAAGTGATTCGCACCGAGCGGATCGTTCTCTGGCGCATAAAAAAGGCGATACTGTCCAATGTCGGGTTACGCCGGACGAATACCGCGAAACCGTTCGACAGATCAAGCAGGATATTGTGGAAGGGACAGTTTATGAACTCAACTACTGCATCGAATTTTTCCTCGAAAAGACCGAACTTGATCCCCTCGCGGTTTATAGCGCACTGTCGAAACAGTCGCCCATGCCATTCTCCCATTTCCAACGCATTGGTCATCAATACGTTATTGGAGCGTCACCCGAGCGGTTTCTGAAAAAGGAAGGCAACCGGCTGATTTCCCAGCCAATTAAAGGCACCATCCGGCGCGGCCAAACCGCCGATGAAAACCGGCAGCTCCGCGACCAGTTGCGCAACAGTGAAAAAGAACAGGCCGAAAACCTGATGATCGTCGATCTGGTCCGGAATGACCTGGCCCGCTCGGCCGAAACCGGTACGGTTCAGGTGGATGAACTCTTCGGGATTTACGAATTTCAGCCGCTGTTTCAGATGATTTCGACGGTTTCGGCGACGCTCCGGTCGGATGTGCCCTTTACCGACGCCATCCGGAATGCATTTCCGATGGGCAGCATGACGGGCGCCCCCAAAGTCCGGGCCATGGAGCTGATCGATCAGTACGAAGCCAGTCGCCGGGGCTTGTATGCGGGTGCCGCCGGTTTTATCACGCCCGAAGGCGATTTCGACTTTAATGTTATGATCCGCAGTATTTTTTACAATCACCAAAACCGCTCCGTTTCTTTTTCGGTGGGCAGTGCCATTACCTACGATGCCGACCCTCAGGAAGAATACGAAGAGTGTCTGTTAAAAGCCAACGCCATCATGTCGGTCTTTTAACGACGATTTCGTAAAATAATGCAATTAATACCAAATCAGATTTGCTCTTTTCAAAAAATCTTCTTACTTTTGCAACAGTTTTCAAGCGGACATCCGTCCGACCTCTGTAAAAGATACTCTTCATGAGCTTTTTTCTATTTCCACAGAGCAGCACGGATGTCAACCGGTTAGGGGTTTAACATTCGTTGGGCGCATCTGTTGGGGCAATTGCATTGGTGACATCATTCACTTTGGGCTAAGCTGGGCATTTTCGGGTATTCCTTCACGACTGTATCTCACAAATTTTACGTATCGTTTGCCGATTTTTCGCAATCGGCACTGCATGGCCGTGCAGAGCGAGCACTTCTGCCGATTAACGCTTGTATAAGTTTCATTTTTAAAAACTCTTACAAGTATGACTCCTGAAATCACTGAACAGGAAATTATTGTTGTCCCTGGCAATCACCAACGGACATTTGCCGATCTGAACCTGCCAGACGAATTGTTGCAGGCGGTTACTGAAATGGGATTTACACATCCCTCACCTATTCAGGCCGAAGCCATCCCTCCCATTTTTCAAGGCCGCGACGTGATTGGTCAGGCTCAGACCGGTACCGGAAAAACCGCTGCCTTTGGGATTCCGGCCGTCAATCTGGTCGATGTAACCGAACGTCACCCGCAGGTACTGGTGCTGTGCCCAACCCGCGAGCTGGCCGTACAGGTAGCCGAAGAAATTCGGAAATTATCCAAATTTAAAAGAGGCATTCGGATTGAAGCCATCTACGGTGGCGATTCAATCGAACGCCAGATCAAATCACTGAAAAGTGGTGTGCATATCGTCATCGGTACGCCCGGTCGTGTCATGGACCACATGGAGCGTCGGACCCTGAAACTGGATAACGTCCGGATGATGATTCTGGACGAAGCCGACGAAATGCTCGACATGGGTTTCCGGGAAGACATCGAAAGCATTCTGGAAGATATGCCGGAAGACCGTCAGACGATTCTGTTCTCGGCCACGATGTCGAAACCGATCATGACGATCACCCAGCGTTTCCAGAAAGATCCCGTTCTGGTAAAAGTGGTGCGAAACGAATTGACCGCCCAGAACATCGAGCAGGTTTTCTTCGAAGTAAAACCGAAGGCCAAAGTGGAAGTGATGTGTCGTTTGATCGACATGCACAACCTGAACCTGCTGCTGGTTTTCTGTAACCAGAAAAAACGGGTTGACGAAATCGTCGAAGATCTGCAAATCCGTGGCTATCAGGCCGAAGGCTTGCACGGCGATCTGCGTCAGGCGCAACGAAACAACGTGATGTCGAAATTCCGCTCGGGTGTCACCAACATTCTGGTCGCTACCGACGTAGCCGCCCGGGGCATCGACGTTGACAATGTTGACGCCGTTATCAACTTCGATATTCCCCTCGACGAAGAATATTACGTACACCGCATCGGTCGGACGGGCCGCGCCGGGAAATCCGGAAAAGCATTCTCGCTGGTCGGCAAAGACGAAAAATACCGCCTGCGCGAAATCCAGAATTACACCAAAGTTCGGATTGAAAAAGGTGTTATTCCTTCTTTCGAAGACATCGTCGGTCTGCGCAAAGCGCGGTTTATCGACCAGGTAAAACAAACCATCGAAAGCAGCACCGATCTGAATCTGTACGATGATCTGCTGACGGCCCTGCATCACTCCGGTTTTTCGACGGAGCAAATCGTTTCGGCCCTCGTCAAACGCGGGATGGGCATCGAGAAAAACGAATTCTCCGACCAGAACCTGGGTCACGACGACGATCGTCGGGAACGCCGGGAAGGTGGTTCACGCTTCGGTGATCGGGATCGCGGGGGCCGTGAAAGCAGCGGTCGTTTCGGCGATCGTGGTGGCCGCGATGGCGGTTCACGTTTCGGCGATCGTGGTGGCCGTGATGGCGGTACACGCTTTAGCGAACGTGGTACCCGTGGCGAAAGCCGCTTTGGTGATCGGGATCGGGCACCCCGTTTTGGCGGTCGCGAAGACAGCCGGGGTGAAGGTCGCCGGTTTGAACGCGACGACAACCGCGCTCCCCGCGAACAGGAAGCCAACATGACCCGGATCTTTGTCAGTGTGGGTCGCCGTGACTTCATCCGTCCGGGCGACATTGTGGGTGCCATTGCCGGCGAAGCGAACATCCCGGGCAGCAGCATCGGCCATATCGACATCTTCGACAAACACACCTACGTTGACGTTCCCCGCGAATTTGCCAACAAGGTTGTCGACGTGATGGAAGGAAATACCATCAAAGGCAAACGTGTTCAGGTCGAAGTAGCGCGATAATTGAACAAGCACAAAAAAACCGCTCAAGTAGCTTGAGCGGTTTTTTTGTGCTTGAGAAGATAGAAGTGAGACAAGAGATGAAAGACTTGGTATTTCTATTGTCTCTTGTCTATCTTCTCACTTCTACTCTTCCAAATAATAGCCAAAAATAATTCCCATTTCATCATCGCTGGTCAGCCCGAAATTTACGTCTTTGCTGGTGGTATTGTTGTACGTAATTTCGGATACCAGCGCGTCGCCTTTTGCCAGAAGAATGGGCGTTGTAAAGGTTTTAATATCCGGATGCTCCCAATCCGTTGAGGTATAAATCACTTCCCCATCCCGGGCTCCACCTTTGATCTTCACCACAAATTTTTCGCCCAATTTGTGCGTATGAGAAGTCAGAACCAGCACTTTGACCGGTTTCGACATCACAAACGTTTTGGAAAGCGTTACGCGGGTTTTGGCCGGAATAGGCAGGTCCGTGTTATTAAAATCCATCGTTTTGACGACGCTCTTCACTTTTGCCTTTTCAGTGGTATATAAATTCACAAAAACTTCACCGGTAATGGAAGCCGTCGTTTTATTCACGTAATGCGAATTCATGTCCATCGTGGCATTAGCCGGAATTAATAACGCCGTACCTTCCGGAAAAGCATAGTCGATGTAAGGTGCCTGTACACCAATAAAATAAACGTGGTTTTGCATCGATAGCGCCGTCAGCAGATTCAGCGTATTGTCGGAATTACGCAAGTCCCGAACCTCGTTCATGGCGGGCAGATTCTGGTTATTGCGGAAATTATAGAGCACAAAATGATGACTGTTGGGCCGCATTTTTACTTCAAACCGGTTTACGTACATATCCTGCGTATTGCCAATCGTTTTCCGAATAAACAACTCCCGCTCGAAATTGGGAATGATCGTAAACGGATCCAGTTTCATCTGTAGACCGGTTCCGGCCGCCGGGACCGGCAAGCCTTCAAAATTGCCCGTCACCGGCGTACTCGGGGTTTTGTCGTCCAGCAGGGTCGAATCGACAACGGCCCCTTCCTTGGGTGCTCCGGCTTCGATCCAGCGCCGAACAAACTCAATCTGCCCAACGGTCAGCGGCTCTTTCCCCAACGGCATCGGATTCCCGTAATTGGCTCCGCTGTGGTGACTGGCTGCGGTATTCAATTTGTGGTACAGCAAACTTTCCAGCGCAGCAAACGGCTTCACGCGCAACAACCCATTGGCTTTGGCAGTACTGTTGGAAGGTTCTGCACTGACCAGGTTTTTGTAGGCCACGTTGGCGGTCAGCACTAAATGATGCTGATTAAAGGTCGGATCACTTTCGGAAGAATGGCAGCCCGACACGGCACAGGTCGGCGTCAGAATCCGTCGTTGTAATTGGTCCAGACTGGACGCAACGGGTTTGGGCTGAGCGTCCGGGTCTTCCCCGGATTTTTGACAGGATGCGACCAAAAGACCCAACCCTAAGGCTCCCAACAAACTCAGTTTAAAAGGATGTAAATGCCGTTGCATAGGACAGAAATTCTACAGTGAATGGGATGAATCGTATTGAAAACGAGAACAATGACTGGTTTATTTCCCGGCGTGGACCCGCATTCAGAACGTTAATATGAAGTCCTGTTTGGGTTGCTGACTTCGGAAAAACACGAGACCGATGTAAAATAAATCGATCGAAACCGTCACCGAAGGATGCGCTTTAATCGTCGCCCAGGCTTGTTCCATTTCTTCCGACCAGTGAATATCGTCAAAAATAAAACAGGTATCATTATGCGCTTTTGAAAGACAGGTTTCAAAATACCGTACGGTTGGTTCGTAGCGGTGATTGGCGTCAAAAAACGCAAAATCAACCTTCGGGACGGTCTTCAATCGTTCTGGTAATGTCTGATCAATATTTCCCGTTATAATTTCAACATTCGTCCGATTCAGTTTCTGAAAATTGCGGGCAGCCACGGCTGCGGTTTGCGGACATCCTTCAAATGTCAGGATTTGGGCGCTAGGAGCGGCTGCGGCTTCGTGCAATGTGGTGATGCCAAGTGAAGTCCCCAAATCAACGATGACCTGAGAACCAAACCGCCGAATGAGCCGATACATCAACCGGCCAAACCGCTCCGGTTTTTGCGAATTTTTTGCAATATCCCGAATGGCCCGCTCCCGCGCTGAATTGATGCGGGAACCCGCTCCAAAATCGGTGATCTGAATCCGGTGGTCATCCTTTAACAGCTCCTGCTGCAAGGCATGGATAGGAACAAATGCCTGCTCCTCCGGATTATCGGGTCGGATGATGGTGGAATAGAGATCAAAAACGAAAGGCGAATGCAGGGAATGCGCATCCCGCGCTTTCAGAAGATACTTTATATAAGCACGAATCAAGAAATGAAAACCGCTCAGGCGGACTTTTACTGCATGAAATTAATTTAACCGATACGGAACCACCATCATAAACTCCGGAATATTGACCCGAAATTGCTTTCCATCAATAATCCGCTCCATCAAATAGGTTCCGCTCATTTTGCCCAGACTCGACCGCAGGTTGCAGCCCGACACGTATTCGTGCGTTTCGCCCGGTTCAAGAATGGGTTGCTGGCCTACAACGCCCTCCCCTTCCACTTCGCGCGCCATGCCGTTCCCATCGTAAATAACCCAGTGACGGCGCAGCAGCTGAACGGTTGAGGTTCCTTTATTTTCGATGGTAATCCGGTACGTAAAAACAAAATGAGCTTGCATCGGACTGGAATATTCCGGTTGGTATTCCGTCATGACGCTGACCTTGACGCCGTCGGTTACTGCCGATATCATTTATTGATCTGTTGTTTATAAACCTTAAAACGAAAATTAAATTTTAGAGTTTATAATTCCAAAAAGGGTCATCAAATATTTTAGGTTTCGCCTAATTTTGCCCGATTGATTGAAATAAAACAGCCCGGGTTTGACCGGAATTGTGTTTATTGTTTACCTCGACATTTCAAACCCTATCTTCATGAAGGTTGCGATTGAACCCTCCTGGCAGCAACGTCTGCAGGCAGAATTTGAAAAACCGTATTTCACCCAATTGACCGAATTTGTCCGATCGGAATATACAACGCAACGGTGTTATCCGCCGGGCAAGCTCATTTTCAACGCGTTTGATAAATGCCCGTTCGATCAAACCAAGGTGGTTATTTTAGGGCAGGATCCCTATCACGGCGAAGGCCAGGCCAATGGGCTGGCGTTTTCGGTGAACGATGGCATCACCAAACCACCTTCACTCGTTAATATTTTTAAAGAAATTGAGACCGATCTGGGTACGCCCATTCCCAAATCCGGGAACCTCGAACGTTGGGCGGTTCAGGGCGTTTTGTTGCTCAATGCTACCCTGACCGTACGGGCCAATCAGGCTGGTTCGCACCAGAACAAAGGCTGGGAAACCTTTACCGACGCGGCCATCCAGCATCTTTCCTCCGAAAAAGAAAACCTGGTTTTTCTGTTGTGGGGCGCTTATGCCCAAAAGAAAGGTGCGGTTATTGACGCCAGCAAACACCTGATTCTCAAAGCTAAACATCCATCACCCATGGCGGCCCAATGGGGCGGCTGGTTTGGCACCCGGCACTTCAGCCAAACCAATGCGTATTTGAAAAAGAAAGGATTGACCGAAATCGAGTGGTGACCCGTACCGACGGACTTTAGTCCGTTTTATTCCTGCTACTTGGTCTAGCTTGCTAAAACACGGACTAAAATCCGTCGATAGGTGTGTTTTATTCGATAATCCGGAACAAGCGATTCCAGCGGATTTTCTTCAGAACACTTTCCGGATTGGGATCAATGGACATCCAGATGAAAACCGCCTTGCCCACGATGTGATCGGCCGGAACAAAGCCCCAGTACCGGGAGTCAGCGGAGTTGTGGCGGTTATCGCCCATCATGAAATAATAATTCTGCTTGAAGGTGTAGGAGGTAATGACCTTGCCGTCGATTTTGACCGATTTTCCGTCCAGCTCAACTTTTTCGTTGTCTTCGTATTTCTGAATTACCGGGCCGTAAAGCGCAATATTTTTCTCATCCAGCTGAATGGTTGCACCCTCTTTCGGAACCGTGATCGGACCGTAATTGTCGACATTCCAGGGAAACAGGGACGACTGCGGATAAACCGGCTGGAACGGATTGACCATACCTTTGGCGGAACTGATCGCGTCGATGCCCTGCACAAAATCCTGCTGTTTCAGGAGGGCCGCCGTTTCAGGGGTAGTATGAATCCGGTAGCCGGATGCGTCATTGGCCGCAATCGTGTCGCCGTATGTTTCCGTACTTTGCTCAAAATCCGTAATGTCGTACCGCTTGAAGACTTTAGCGCTGATCACCGAATTGGTTTTCAGGAAGTATTCCGTTTCCGATTTTACCGGATCCGGGAAAACCTGCCCATTGACGAATACTTTCCGATCCCGCACTTCCAGCACATCACCGCCAACGGCAATGCAACGTTTGATGTAGTTTGTTTTCAGATCCGTCGGATACTCTTCAGGCGGGTAGTTGAACACGACCACATCGCCTTGTTTGACCGACGAGAAACCGGGCAACCGGAATTGCGGCAGTTGAATCCAGTCGAGGTAGGAAGGGATTTCGGTTCCCCAGATTTTCTGGTGCGTCAACGGCACCTGCAACGGTGTTTTGGGCGTCCGGGTTCCGTAATGTAGTTTACTTACAAACAGGAAATCGCCTACCAGCAGGCTCTTCTCCATGGAAGGCGTCGGAATTGTAAACGCTTCCATAAACAGCCAGCGAATCAGCGTAGCCGCAACAACCGCAAATACAATGGAATCAATCCACTCACGGAACGGCGATTTTTTCTTTTCACTGCGTTTGGTGGCGGTTTCCTGGTTTTTAACAACTGACATGCTCTTGTAAAATAATGAATAATGAACAATGAATAAGGAATATTGAGCCACACGGCAGAGTCAATTTCGTTATTCGTTATTCACTATTCGATGTTCATTAATAGCAACTTTATTAAATACTTTCCCCCAACAGATCTTCCATACCGAAAATGCCCTGTTTGCCAACGAGCCATTCGCCGGCGGTGAGCGCTCCGAGGGCAAAGCCCTGGCGGCTGTAGGCAACGTGTTTGATCTCAATTGTATCGACATCTGAATCGTACCGGACAACGTGCGTTCCCGGAACCGTCCCTTCCCGCAGGGATTCGATCAAAACCGCATCGGGCTGTTCTTCCGCGTCATTGATCCAACGCGTTTTGTCTGGCAACTGGTCAATGATCCCTTCGGCCAACGTAATGGCCGTTCCACTCGGTGCGTCTTTTTTCTCCGTATGGTGGATTTCGGTCATCGAGACGTGGTAAGACGGATACCCTTTCATAAACCGGGCCAGTATTTTGTTGAGCCGAAAAAACAGATTGACTCCGATACTGTAGTTCGATGCGTAAAAAAAACCGCCCTGCGTCTCGCGACACAATGCTTCAATTTCAAGGCGGTGTTCGAGCCAGCCGGTTGTACCGCTAACCACCGGCCAGCCGCGTTTCAGGCAATCCCGGATGTTGTCGACGGCGGCTTCCGGTGCGCTGAATTCAATGGCCACATCGACATCGTCTTTCCTTAGTGTTTCCAGATCGGCGCGGTTGTTGATATCGATCCGACCCGCAATTTCGTGCCCCCGGTCCAGTGCAATCTGTTCGATGGTTTTGCCCATCTTACCGTATCCGAGTAATAATATTTTCATTAATTAGCTGTGAATCATTAATTAGTTTTTAAACTGAAAAGCAATTCGAATGCCCGGCACCGGCAATGGACCGATAACGGGCATCAATAAACCGGGTTTCACCTGCATCGTTAAATCTTCCGAAATATCGAATGTTTTCAGGTGAGCGGTAACATTGGCTTCAATCACATTGACACCCCACAAGAGCCCACAACCGAGCAAATTATAATCGCGGTACCGGGCCACGGCCCGGGCGGCCCGTTCCAGTTGCGCCACTCCGATGTCTACTGAATAACCCGGTACCTGCGTGACCTGACCCGGGCTGTAATTGGCAATAATTCCGTATTTCCGGTAAAACTTGTAATCCTTACTGTATTGGCGGGAAAAGTAAATCATCGTTCCAAAACCGGCATAGATGATCGGCACTTTCCACCAGTGCCCGTTGCTGATCTGGCCCCAACCCGGCACCAGCGCCGACCGAATGGTGGACTGTCGGGGAACAATTTTGCGAATTGCCGCATTCTGTTTGGCCGTCAACGGAACGGTATCAGCCGCAACTACTTTGCTGGTCGTATCCGTCGTAATCAGTTCGGTTTTACCAACCGGTGAAGCTGATGGCGTCTGTCCCATCGACATACCCGCCAGCAAAACAAAGGCACTAACCCCAACAAAGTTTCTCCACTTTTTCACATTAATTATCCGGTATGCTGTCATAATTCTGCTGAATGCAATACAAACGCTAGTTTAACAACGAACGGTTTGCCAGTGAAACAACAGAAAGCCGGGTAATTAACATTTTTTATGCCTTGTAGTTCAGTACTTCCAAAATCCGGTTCATCTCATCCTGCGACGTAAACGGGATTTTGATCTCGCCTTTGTGCTTGTCGTCTGCCTTGATCGAAACCTTGGTTCCGAACATCGACGACAGCTTAAACTGAAGTCCCCGGATTTCCTGCTTATACGGCGTCGAACGGCGTTCAGGCTCCTGTTCGGGCGTTGTCGACAGCGACCGAACCGCTTCTTCCACCCGTCGAACCGACCAGTCTTCGTCGATCAGTTTGTTGAAAAGCCGAATCTGAATGTCCGGATTGTCGACATTGATGATAGCCCGGGCGTGGCCCATCGAAATTTTGGTATCACGCAATGCCGCCTGAATAACCGGCGGCAGTTTCAGCAACCGGATGTAATTATTCACCGTCGTGCGGTTTTTACCAACGCGCGCGCCCAGTTCCTCTTGTTTCAGACTACACTCGGTAATCAGCCGCTGGTAGCTGAGGGCAATTTCGATCGAATTCAGGTTTTCGCGCTGAATGTTCTCGATCAGCGCCATTTCCAGCATTTGCTGGTCGTTGGCCTGCCGAACATACGCCGGAACGTGCGTCAACCCGATCAGTTTCGATGCCTGCAAGCGCCGTTCACCGGCAATCAGCTGGTATTGGTCACGGCCCAGTTGCCGAACCGTAATGGGCTGAATGATTCCCTGCACACGGATCGACTCCGCCAGTTCCATCAATGCTTCCTCGTCGAACCGGGTCCGGGGCTGAAACGGATTGGTTTCAACGTGGTTGACGCTGATTTCCGTCATCGTCGAAATGGACTCATACGGCGACGGTTTACTGGGTCGGTTGACCTGGTCGCTGTCGTGCAATAAGGCTCCCAATCCCCGGCCCAAACCTATCATTTTCTTCGGATTACTTTTTGCGTTCGTATTATCCATGGCTGCTTGATTCGTGTTGGATATTATACGGTCTGATCCTGTGGCAACCGGCCATTTTTAATGAGAATTTCGCGGGCGAGATTCAAATAGCTGATGGCGCCTTTGCTGTCGGCGTCCTGCGCCAAAACCGGTAATCCGAAACTGGGTGATTCACTCAGACGAATGTTGCGCGGAATAATGGTGTTGAAAACCATCTGCTGGAAGTGGGCCGTTACTTCACCCACCACCTGATTGGATAACCGAACCCGTAAGTCGTACATCGTCAGCAGAATTCCTTCAATGGCCAGCGACGTGTTCAACCGCGACTGAATGATCTTGATGGTATTCAGCAACTTACCGAGACCTTCGAGGGCGAAATACTCGCACTGAACCGGAATAATGACCGAATCGGCGGCCGTCAGGCTATTGATGGTAATCAGGCCGAGGGAGGGTGAGCAGTCGATGATGACGAAATCGTATTCTTCTTTCACATCGTGCAAAGCCTCTTTCATTTTCTCCTCCCGGTTTTTGAGATTGATCATCTCAATTTCCGCCCCCACCAGATCAATGTGGGAAGGCAGCAAATCCAGGTTGGGAAAATCGGTTTGAATGATGGCATCACGGGTGCGAATGTCTTCGATCATGCACTCGTAAATGCTGTTCTCAATTTCTTTCGGATTATAACCCAGACCCGACGTGGAGTTGGCCTGAGGATCAGCATCGACAATCAACGTTCGAAACTCGAGAGCGGCCAGACTGGCGGCCAGATTGATCGTTGTGGTGGTTTTCCCGACGCCCCCCTTTTGGTTAGCAATGGCAATAACTTTACCCATGGGTTTGTTTGTTACAGACCCAAATATCCGCAGATGCTTATTCTAAAGCAAGGAACGTTTCACGGTTTTTTTGAAAATGTTTCACGGATAAAAAAACGCAGCCACCAATTCTTGGGCTAACCATCTGAGTGTCTATACCGTTACCTGCTGCGGTTTCCGGATATATTATTTATTTGTTATCAGGCCCAGACCTGCGTTCCCTCCGTGCAGTTTTTACACATTTCGATTCCGGAGCGCGACTGAATGAGGGTTTGCCGAAATTGCTGATACGGGCCGCTGTCCCACAATTGCGCAAACGTTTGTTCTTTCAGATCACCCAGCCGGTAATGAGCGTCCTTGTCGAAACAGCAGGGCACCACCAGACCGTCCCAGGTAATGACGCAGGAATGCCACATTTTCCAGCAATGGCCATCCAATGCGTTTTTAATGGCGTACGTCCCATCGCTGGTCTTTTCGTACCGGGAATATTTATCGATGGTCGGCATCAGGTCGGAGCCGTGTTCGAAGTCGTAAATCTGGGCGGTTTTCAATCCAACCTCATCCACGCCCAGTTCCCTGGCCAGTTGATAGACGTCGGCGATCTGGTGCTCGTTCGGTTTGACCACCAGAAACTGGAAAATGACGTGGGGCGTTTTCGACTTCAGCGCTTTTTTCCACTTGATGATGTTCTTCGTTCCTTCAATCACCTTGTGCAGCTTCCCTCCCACGCGGTATTGCTGGTAGGTCTCCTGCGTGGTGCCGTCGATCGAAATGATCAGCCGGTCCAATCCCGATTCCACGGTTTTTTTCGCGTTCGCATCGGTCAGGTAATGAGCATTGGTGGAGGTGCCGGTATAAATTCCTTTTTGGGATGCGTAACCGACCAGCGTTAAAAAGTCCGGATGCAAATACGGTTCGCCCTGAAAATAAAACGTCAGGTATAACAGGGTGTCGGCAATTTCGTCAATCGTCTGCTTGAACAGATCGGCGGGCAACATACCCGTCGGGCGTGTAAACGACCGCAAACCGCTCGGACATTCGGGGCAGCGGAGGTTGCAGGAAGTGGTTGGCTCAAACGAAATGGCAATGGGCGAACCCCGGTGAACCGCCTTTCCGGTCCACTTCGACTCGTAGTAACTCGACAATACTTTTAACGCATTCCAGGCACGCTTCGGCGTCACTTTCGAGAAAAAATTCAGGCCATCTACCAGATTACGATTCATGCGGATTCATCAAGATATGGAACAAAGGTAGCCGAAACCACCACGGATTGAACAACGTTCGGTCTGAAAAATGCGAACAAACCGCCCGGCATTTTCCAGTTCGCTGACGTTCAGACACTATTCACTACTTTCAATACGTTATTCAAATAAATTTATTTAGAATAGTTTCAAATTAATCTTGACACGTTTGCATTCCAATTGTACTTTTACGGAGTCAAACGCGTACTGGTTTGTTGTTCACTGTTTCTATTTTGTATCATCCGTGTCGAATACCCATCGTTTAACTGAATTGTTTGCCAACACCAAAGGCACGACCTATCAATGCGATACAACCAATCGGATTATCATTCAGTTCGGAGAAACACGGGTTTCGCTCCGGATTTCCGATTTTCTGACGTTCAAAAAGCGGGTTGATTCAGTGGATATTCATACCATGATTTTCAACACCGACGACGCCTACGACGTTGAAGTGATCGATGCGCCCCGCACGGGCCATCTTTTTGTGCTGGGTCTGTGTGATCTCATCGCCCTGCGCGACCTGCTGGCCGGTACCCGGTTTGTGCTCGACCTGAATACCCTCCTGAACGAACGGCTTTACAGCACGCTGGTTTTCTAGTTAACCGTGTAGTCAGTCTATTCTTTTCCCAAAAACCGCTTCGGGTTCGTTTTTATCAAACCTGCAATCGATTGAATCACTGCAATTAGACTGTTTCCAAATTTCTGAGGCTCAAAACTTTTTTCGGTTGAATTCAGTATTCTTGTAACAGAAAAGGAAATAATCCGCCCATCTGGTCAAGAACCAAAAACTGATAAAACGATGAAAGACTTGGTTAGAATGAGAACCTCGCTCAAGGAAGAAATCGAGCGAATCCTCAACGAACAAATAAAAATGGAAGCCCACTCTTCAGCTATTTATCTGGCAATGGCTGCCTGGTGCGACCGCAACGGTTTTGACTTTAGCGCTGGTTATTTCTATAAGCAATCAAACGAAGAACGGAACCACATGCTGAAACTGTTCAATTACGTTTCCGACATGGGTGGCCACGCCATTTCGCCCGAAATAACCAACGTTCCCCAAGATTTCGACGGTTTCCGGGATGTATTTGAACTGGCTCTTCAACAGGAAATTGCCGTTAGTAACTCCATCAACCGCATTGTTGGAACTGCCCGTCAGCTGAACGATTTCGCCACGGATCAATTCATGCAGTGGTTTGTGAAGGAGCAAATTGAAGAAGAATATGTGGCCCGTCGCGCCATCGAATTATTCGATGTGATTGGCGAAGAAGGCGTCGGTCGTTACATGATCGACAAAGCCATTCCGAAAATTACCTATGGCGATGTGGAAGCCCAGTAATTGAAGAACTCATTACTCATTATAGCTTACTATATTGACTGAAAAAACCCGGATTTAAACCATCCGGGTTTTCTTTTTATACGGCTGTTGAAGCCGAAATTAAGTTGAATCATTCTTTCTGTTAACCGAAATTAGGGCGAGAAATAAAAAGGAATTTAATTGGTTTTCCCCTTGACACCATAGCTCAGCGCAACCAGCACCAGGAGCAACGCCAGAAATCCTAAAGCGATGGAAAGTGAAAACTGTTGGGCGATGTAACCCAGCATGGCCGGGCCTGCCAGCATGCCGGTGTACCCAATTGTCGTAATGGCCGAAATGCTCACCGTCGGTGAAATACCGGGGAGACGGCCGGCTTCGCTGAAAAAAATGGGCACAATATTGGCTGCTCCGATGCCTAGCAGCACAAAACCAGCCAGCGCTCCGATTACCCAGGGGCTTAAAACCGCGATTCCCAAACCGGCAGCCCCAATCAAACTCCCGCCCACCACCACCGATTTGCTGTTTAACCGGGCCACAAGCCGATCGCCGACCAACCGCATCACGGCCATGGCTACTGAAAAAGCCGCATACCCTGCTCCCGCAAACTCCGGTTCAATGCCTTTGATGTCGCGCAGGTAGATGGCACTCCAGTCGAGGATCGCTCCTTCCGCCAGAAAAACCGCAAAGCACATGATGCCCAGAAACAAAACACTCCCCTGCAACCAATGAAACCGCTGGTTAGTCTGCGCCGGTTTTTCTGACCCCGAAAACCGGACAATCGCCTGCTGCTCAACGGAAGGCGGAAACAAGAATTTGAATTGAGTTAACGTGATGCCAATCATCAGCACCGCGATACTGACTGCGGCATGCACGGGATTGAGCCCCAGTTTGATCAAAAAACCCAAACCCAGGGAACCGAGCAGCCCTCCCACGCTAAACAGTCCGTGCATCGACGACATGATGGGCTTTCCGTACAAATTTTGCACCTGAACGCCATGCGCATTCATGGCTACGTCGATGGTTCCGACACACGACCCGAATATAAAAAGCGCCACCGCCATGGCCGGAGTCGAGGGCAGGATGAGTAGCAGGGGCAGCGCAATGGCTAAAACGACTGCGGCACTGGCCATGACGATGCGGCTGCCAAATCGGCCCACCAGCCAGCCCGAAATCGGCATCATCAACATAGCTCCACCGCCCAATAACAGCAGTAAAAAACCCAGGTTGGCGTCATTCAGCCCCAAACGGTCTTTTGCGTAGGGCACCATCGGAGCCCAACTCGCCATGCCCAGGCCACAAACCAGAAAAATCAGCTGAGTGGCTATTCGCGCTTTGGCTACGGCCTGCGCTGAAGGGGCGGCTATTCCCATCTTTTGTTGATTTCCGTAACTCATTCCATCTATAAAACCTGGTAAACCCGACAGACGCCGGGATCTAAAATCGGCAGCCGATCAACTTCATCCTGACCAGTTAGTGAATCCCTACTGGTGTCGAGCACCAATTCCAGACGATCTGCCACCTCAGTCGGTAGCAAAACAGGTTGAACGGACTCTTCCTGATTCAGATTAACCATAAAAACGTACCTCGGGTTGGCTTGCTGGGTCCAGGCGATAACCGGCTGAAAACCGGTCGGATCGAGCGGAATCAGCCAGCGAACGGGTTCTTCCAGCATTTCCGACCCAATTGTATCCGCCAAAAACCGCAGTTGTAACACCGTCCGGAATTGTTCGCCGTTTTGCCCCCAACGGAATGGGCCGTGCGTCACCTTATCGGTTTCGGAATCGTTCTGAATGCTGAACACGTATAATTTGCTGTATTCTTCATTCTTTCCCCGCCCTTCATGCCGGTTACGGACCTCAAACCCGAGCCCCACATAACTCGGTAAAGCGCTCAGAAATAAGGCAATAAAGTACCGGGTAATGTTCCCGGTTCGATAAAATACGTCGAAGCGCGGATCGTCCTTATCCGCCGTCATGACCGTGAAACTGGGCGAAAACCGGCGGTTTTGAGCCAGTTCAAGATACGATTGGAAGCGCGCCAGAAACTCGGACGAGTTAACAACTGTCGACTGCAAATCGCCCAGTGTGGTGTCGGCTTCAATCGCTTCCAGATGCGCTATTTCATCGCCGTACCCCATCGTGTCAGGTGGAGCCAGAAAAGTCTCGGCAAAAAAACCGAAGTAGAGAACGCCCTGCGTCTGAATATACCGTTTGATGGTCCGCAAGGGATCATAAAAATCGACAATCTGCTCGGGAACGCCATCGGGGCGCATTTGAACGTGCGCCATATCGCCCCGCATAAAATCAAAATGATACCGTTGCTGGCACTCGAAATAATGCTGGCAAACGTACGCCCAGGCTTCCGAATTGGGTTCGTCGAAATCCAGGGGGCCGGTATGATCGTCGGATTGGGTGTGGTAGAACTTATAACGGGTCAGCGGACCGAACACCCGTGACATGGGCTGCGGCTCCGAAAAACCGTATTCATACCATTTCTGGCCGTATTCATCGACCACGAACCGATCCGGTTTGCTGTACAGTCCCCGGTAAGGCGGCCCCATGGTCATCGGTACGGTTTCAAAACCGAGTTCCACCAGGTATTTAATCAGCGACAGCCTGCGTTTGAGCCGACCGTCGTAGTCACGAACTTCGCCAAAAAGGGTTTCGGGCGTAAACGGGATGTCACCGCTAAAATGCCAGTATTTTTCTCCCCACTGCCGAATGGCCTGTTTCACCTGGCCGCAAACCGCTTCGGAGGTATCGACCAGCACCGGACCTTCGCGACGAACCCACTCGAAAAGTTCGGGTTCACAAAGCACCATTTCCGAAAACCGGTCCGTGTGCGGAATCACGTCCATCCCTACTGTACGACCCATCAGGTGCAGCAGATTGACAACGATTTTCAGTTGTTTTTCGGGTGTATCCAGATGGGTGAGCACCTGATACAAGTCATCACTAAAAAACTCCGGATTGATGTTCCAGCTGATCATGCCGTACAGACTCCCCACCACGCCGGGTTCCCAGATCGGCAGTAAATGGATGCTGTTGTGAACGGCAGGAAGCGTCAAAACGTAGTTGACGACATTCCAGAACGTCCCGATCGTGCGGACATTAACTCCCGCCATTCGGGTCTTTTTCAGCCAGTTACCGTTCATCTGGCCCGCAACCGGGCTCGTCACCGTATAGGTTGGATCGAGTGCCTGCTGAACGGTGGCAAATCCAAAGCGCCCCGCCAGAATGTCCAGCGTCTGATACACCGGAAACCGAACCGCGTGCCCGGGCAACAAATGGGGAATGAACGACTGTCGACCGGATTGATAATCGTCGATATACGCGGCAAAATTCTGCTGCCAGTCGTTCTGGAAATCTTGAAACGTTGTCGACATGTCGCAAAGGTAGGACGGTTTTTCCAACTGTCCGCCGGTTGCTCGTTTTTGTTTATCCAACCGTGAAGTTTCGCTACATTTACCAAATTCCCTTTAAACTTAGCGACTGTAACTGGTCCGTCAGCATGGATGCTATCATCATTGGGGGCGGTTTGGCCGGATTGATCAGCGGACTGGAACTGGCGCGGGCCGGGCATTCGGTGACGGTAATCGAGCGGAAAACCTACCCGTTTCACAAAGTCTGCGGTGAATACGTTTCGAATGAAGTGCGACCTTACCTCGAATCGCTGGGCGTTGACCTGCAAACGCTGGGCGCGACGCACATTGACCGGTTTCAGTTTTCCGCTCCATCGGGCCGTTTGCTCGAAACCCAACTGGATATGGGCGGTTTTGGTCTCAGCCGGTATACCCTCGATGCCAGTCTTTATCAATTGGCTCAATCGGCGGGGGTTCGGTTTTTACTGGGGAAACAAGCTGAAAATGTACTATTTACGAACAATACGTTTTCGGTTGAACTCAATGATGGTCAGTCGATTACCAGCCGGCTAGTAATTGGTTCTTATGGAAAACGGTCAAAAATTGACAAGCAATTGCAACGGTCGTTTCTGCAAAATGCATCGCCTTACGTCGGCGTCAAATACCACATCCGAATCGATGCTCCTGCCAACACCATCTCGCTTCATAATTTCAGGAATGGCTACTGCGGGTTATCGTCCATCGAAGACGACAAATTCTGCCTCTGCTACCTGACGACACGCGCTGATCTGCGGGCGTTTGGCACCATTCCGGCGTTGGAACGAGCGGTTTTATTCCAAAATCCGCATCTGAAGCGGATTTATGAAAACGCGGATTTTCTGTATGAAAAGCCGGAGGTCATCAACGAATTTTCGTTCGCCAACAAACGCGCCGTCGAACAGCACGTCCTGATGGCCGGAGATTCGGCGGGCTTGATCACTCCGCTCTGCGGAAACGGCATGGCGATGGCCATTCACAGTGGCAAACTGTTAGGCCAGCTGTCTTCCAGTTATTTGAGAAACAAACGAACCCGTGAGCAACTGGAACAACGCTACGAAAAAGAATGGAAAAGCCGGTTTGCCCGTCGTCTTTGGGTGGGCCGGAGCGTGCAGCGGCTTTTCGGTGACAAGTGGCTTTCGGAAATGGCGGTTTTGGCTTTTGGTGCTTTTAAACCGTTGCTGCGCGGTGTTATTCAACAAACACACGGACCGGTTTTGACCAGCACACCATCCATTCCTGAGTAGCTAAAAATTCTGATCTTCCTGAAAAATTAGTTACAACCTGCCGCAAATCGTACAGAACTGCCTTCCACAGCCATTATTATCCGCCATGTTCCCCACCTGATTTGCGGATAAAGCCAAAAGGTTGGGAGGAGTAAAATTTTTCCGTATCCTGCAACTGCCTGGCCGGACGGTTTTCCGCATCGCCATTCAAACTATTTTTTTGCCAAAATTGGCTTCTACGCTTCAAATCAGGCCTTTAGGTATCCCGTTCCCTCGAATATCGGCCTTAATCAATATTTTTTCACCTTTCTGAAATCCAAAAACCGGGATGCGTCGTTCGTATGGGTGTCTTGAATGAAAATTCATTTATACACCCTATTAACAAATTCACTTTTCTTATGAAAGAATTAACAAGTACCTCTACCCCCAAAAAAGGACCGAGTGTACCCGCAATTCCATCGGTTGAACGCCGGATGTTTCTGCGTGCATTAGGGTTGACCACAGTTTCGGCGGCAGCTTTTATGACCGCTTGCCAAAACTCAATAAATGACATGTCTCCGGCTGCCAATTCCGGTGCGCGGGTTGGCGCAGACGGCGCCGTCAGTTTTGGAATGGGCAACATTGCTATTTTGAATTATGCCTACGCGTTGGAGCAGTTGGAAACCGCTTTTTACTACACGGTAGTTGAAAAAGGCACATTCAAAAATGATCCGACAACGGAGAAAATTTTCAAGGATATTCACGATCACGAGCTGGTTCACCGCGAATTTTTCAAAGTAGCGCTGGGCGGTAATGCCATCGGAGAACTGGAATTCGACGTGAGCAGCATCGACTTCAAAAATCAGCGCGAAGTATTGAACATCGCCCGCGTTCTGGAGGATACCGGCGTGGCTGCTTACAACGGTGTTGGGCCATATATCCAGTTGGGCTCGACTCCGGAGTCAAAAGCTGCTGCTTTGCTTTATCTGAATCTGGCCGGAAAAATTGTTTCGGTTGAAGCCCGACACGCATCGTTGATCAGCTCAATTCTCCAGCCAAATGGTGGTTTGTTTGCCGGTGATTATGTGGTTAATAACATGGGATTGGAAGCGTCGCTCACCATCATGGAAGTGTTGGGCCGGGCCGGCAAATACATCAAAACCAAGATTGACCCATCTAGTTTGATCTCATTAACCATGTAACCCCTTGAAGCTACTATGAATCTCTTTGGAATATTCTCTCAAATCGAAAAAGCCGATCCGGAAGCCGCTGATAAGTTTGCGCACTCACGTCGGAAAATGTTGAAAACCACTTCGGCAGCTGCCGCAACCACTTCTCTGTTCTTTGCTTCGGTGGTCAACAAAGCCTGGGCTGCGGACAGTGTTGGCTGTGCCGGTGATACCGTGGCCATTCTGAATTATGCCCTGACACTCGAATACCTGGAACGCGATTTTTACCGGGCCGGTCAATTCAAAAGCGGTCTTATTCCACCGGGCGCACGGCCTTACGTGGTGCAGATTGCCAAACACGAAGCCCAGCACGTTGATTTACTGGAAGGATTTTTAGGGTATAAACCGAATCAGATGCAGCCTAAATACAATATGGCTACGCTGGCTGCCGCTACGGCAGACTTCCCAACTTTCCTGACCTATGCCCAGGCATTGGAGGATACCGGCGTTCGGGCCTACAAAGGACAGGCGGCCTGTTTGCTGGAAGAAAATTCTTCCCTGTCAAAAACCGCCCTTCCAGTCGCTTTGCGGATTCACTCGGTAGAAGCCCGTCACGCAGCTGCGGTACGGTACATGCGGGGCCTGCGCGTTTGGCCGTCGATGGGTGAAAACGGAATGGAGCCTGATCCAAAAATCTACGCAAACGAAGACATGGGATCACAGGGGGGCGCTGATCTGGTTGGTTATTTCAATATGGATGCCAACAAGATGAAGTTGTATACGCCCGATAAAGCAGCCCGCTCGGTTTACGAAGCTTTTGATGAGCCGCTGACGAAAGACCAGGTACTGGCCATCGCCGGACCATTCTTTGCTCCTTCTGCTCCGATGTAATTAAATTTGGGGTGATTCTCTTGAAGCCGTTCAGCGTTTGCTGGGCGGCTTTCATTGTTTACAATCGTTCATTGAATTAACCGGATAAACCGTACCTGTATATATATAGGATGTCGGGGACATGACCCGTTAATAGGCAGGAGCCTGAGAAAAATTGAAACCGTTTTCAGACCGGGATCACCGTTGTATTTTTCACTTCCGACATGACAAAGAAGCTGCTGATGTTCAGAATGCCGGGAATGACCGATAGCCGTTCCTGGTAAAACCGGTTGTAATTTTCCATATCGTGAACAATAATTTTCAGCAGGTAATCGAACGAGCCTGAAACCAGATTGCATTCCATAATTTCCGGCAGTTGGGCGATGGCCCGGTCAAACTCCACAAAAGTGTCGCGGGTCTGTTTGTCGAGGGTGACATGGCAAAAAACCACCAGCAAATTCCCTAGTTTTTTCTTGTTCAGGAGCGTGACATACTTCTCAATAACTCCCTCCCGTTCAAGCCGCTTGATTCGTTCGTGGATGGGCGATTTGGAGAGATGAATGCGCTGACCAATTTCGTGAATGGTAAGTTGCGCGTTCTCCTGCATAAGAGCCAGAATTTGCCGGTCTATCTTGTCTACCAGAATCATAACGGATTTTTTTCTTTACAGAGCCATTCATTGGCTATGTTACCAAATTATTTCCTTCCATCCTACGATATTAAAACAGTATTTCCCGAATTGAGTTATAGAATCAGAAATAAGTTTGGCAATTGATACCTTTGTGCATTCGATTCGCCATCCATCACAACCACCCACTCAAATGGTCATTGGTGTTCCTAAAGAAATTAAAAATAACGAAAACCGGGTTGCGCTGACTCCCGCCGGTGTTGCCGAATTTCGGAGAGCCGGTCATACGGTTTATGTACAGGTCAATGCGGGTGTGGAAAGCGGATTTGAGGACGAGGAGTACATAGATGCCGGCGGCATTATGCTGCCAACCATTGAGGAAATCTACGGTATTTCTGAGATGATTATGAAAGTAAAAGAGCCGATTGCTTCGGAATACGAACTGATTAAAGAAGATCAATTGCTCTTTACCTATTTCCATTTTGCTTCTTCCGAAGCCCTCACGCACGCCATGATCGACCGTAAATCCGTTTGTCTGGCCTACGAGACAGTGGAAAAAGCCGATCGAAGTTTGCCCTTATTGATTCCGATGTCGGAGGTTGCCGGACGGATGGCGATTCAGGAAGGCGCTAAATACCTGGAAAAACCGCAGAAAGGCCGGGGTATCCTGCTGGGTGGAGTTCCGGGCGTAAAGCCGGCCAATGTACTGATTCTGGGGGGTGGCATCGTCGGAACGCAGGCGGCTAAAATGGCGGCTGGTTTGGGTGCCCACGTCACGATCATGGACATCAGCCTGAGTCGTTTGCGGTATTTATCGGACATCATGCCGCCGAATGTCGACACCATGATGTCGAACGAGTACGAAATTCGGGAAGCCGTCAAGACATCGGATTTGATCATTGGAGCGGTTTTGATTCCGGGGGCGAAAGCACCTCACCTGATTACCCGCGATATGCTGAAGCTGATGCGGGCCGGAACGGTTCTGGTGGATGTGGCGGTTGATCAGGGTGGCTGCATTGAAACCTGTACGCCCACCACGCACGAAAATCCGACGTATATTATTGATAATGTAGTGCATTATTGCGTGGCCAACATGCCGGGTGCCGTTCCCTATACCTCAACCGTGGCCCTGACCAACGCGACGCTTTCGTACGCACTGCAACTGGCCAACAAAGGCTGGCAGAAAGCCTGCCGGGACAATGAAGAGCTGAAACGGGGTCTGAATGTGGTCAATGGCAAAGTTGTTTACCAGGGCGTTGCCGATGCATTTGGGTTGCCGCTGGAAGATGTGAACGAATTGCTGCAAAAAGAAGAAGAAATCGGCTATTAAGCTACGATCGTATATATTCCGACTCCGTTAAGATTATACTTCATCAACACAATTTTAATTAAGGGTTTAGGAATAGAAACAACAAAGACACGGCCAGAATGAGCCGTGTCTTTTTATTTGATTAAATATCCATTAGTTGATTTACTTTAAATCTATTCTTACCCAAAAAGACTTCAATCATATAATTGAAAATTCACCCTTGATTTAGCAAGACATTGAAGAACAAATCATTCAACGGCTTTTACATAACACTCCTGAAAAGGCGCATTGTCATGATTTCCAAAATCGACTCAAGGAAGGTTGATGGAATATGGCCAAAGTCGGCAGGTGTTTTCATTGACCAGGTTGAACGCTTATCTTTAGTAATGATTTCGTGGAGGTATCCCCTACAAACCTGTTTATGAAAACCGCCCCTTTACCCGCCAATGAAACGGAACGCTTACAGGCGTTAGAATCCTACCACTTAATCGATTCCATACCGGAGTCGGTCTACGAAAACATTACGCACCTGGCTTCGGAAATATGCCGGACACCGATGTCGCTGATTGGATTAATCGAAAAAGACCGCCAATGGTTCAAGGCGCAACGTGGTATGAAAGGAAGCGAGACGCCCCGGGAACTCACCTTTTGCTCCCACGCCATTCTCAATCCGGATGAGGCATTTATTGTGCCGGATGCCCGGCTGGACGACCGTTTTCACGACAATCCGTTTACCCTCAAAGACCCCCATGTTGTTTTTTACGCCGGTGTTCCCCTGGTCAATCTCGACGGCTATCCGCTGGGCACCCTTTGTGTGATCGACCGGCGTCCGCGAATTCTGACCGATAACCAGATCATTTCCCTTAAAGCGCTCGCCAAATGGGTGGCCTCTGAGTTTGAACTTCGGAAGGCCAAAGCGGATCTGGAAAAAAGTCAACATAATCTGGAAACCGCTCGTCTGGAGATGATGAAGGCAAAAAACGCACTTGTGTCGGGCGTCCTTCCACTGGCCCAGGAAGTGCTTCACACAAGCGAATCCTTACTCGACAAGGCTCCCCGCGCCGATCAGATCGACGAATTGAAGACCCTCTGGCAAACCGGACAATCGTTGCTGAAACTGAATGGTCGCTAGACCATCCGCGCGATGCGGTGGTTTGCCGAACGGATGAAACATATCCACTCCCAAAACCGGCTGAATTTTGCGGCTGGAAACATTTCCATGATAACCTGTGTTCCGTGAAGAAGCAGGAGGAACGGCCTCCCCCGTAGTGGGAAACACCGTCGGGACGACCCGGCATTTTTCAACGATCGGGCGTTATGGCTTGGATTTATTTAATCGTAGCGGGTCTGCTGGAAGTTGTATGGGCCTATTCAATGAAACAGTCCGCCGGTTTTACGCGGCTGATTCCTTCCGTTATCACATTTATCGCAATGGCGGCCAGTTTTGGTTTGCTATCCCTTTCCATGCGCGCGCTTCCGTTAGGCACGGCCTATCCCATGTGGACCGGGATCGGCGCAGTCGGTGCCTTTCTGGTTGGCATGATGATCCTCGGCGAACCAGTTAATAACCTGCGCATTCTGGCCGCCGTGTTGATTGTCGCCGGCCTGATTCTCATGAAGGTATCGACTCCCGGTTAAGGCGTTGTAGAACGGAATCTGCCGGAGAAATCCTGGACGTGGCGTCATGAAAACCGCGTCTGTCAAAACACGTTATTTTGCCAGAAAAGATGCGGTCAAGTGGCGCCACTCTTCATCGAGTGTGCCGGAAAAAACCGTTGCTCCGGCCCGGCGATACCAATAACCCGCATTCCATTCGTCTCCTTCCTTGCGGTGAAGGTAGGCGTGTAACCGGTCATAGTCGCGGGTGCCTTCCCGGCTTTGGGCAATGTTATGGGCCCGCTCCCAGTTTCCGTTGGCATCGTACCAAAGCGCTTCCACCACGGGATGTAAACCGGAAGGCGGTTGAGCGTTTGCCAAAGAAGCGTTAAAGTCGTTCAGCGTCATTTCGTCGGTTATTCAAAAAACTGTGGCATAAAATTCATCAAAAATGCTTCATCGGTAGCCCGCGTGATAGCCGTATACAGCCAGCGCACAAAATCCTGATTCACCTGACCATCAGGCAGATACCCCTGATCCACAAAAACCGCGGGCCACTGCCCCCCCTGGGCTTTGTGACAGGTGAGCGCGTACGCAAACTTCACCTGCAAGGCACTCAGGTATGGGTCACGACGAATGGCTTCGGACCGTTCCTTTTTTGATTTGATGTAAAAATAATCCTGCTGCACCCGCTCATACAATTGCTTGTTTTCTTCGCGTCCGAGCGACGGTTGCGGAGAATAGAGCGTATCGAGTAAAATTTTGCTCTCGAATTCGGGTTGTTCATCCAGATCGACGAGCCGCAGCGTGACCGTCGCAAACTTGAATCCGTGCTGCTCCTCCCGCTTGCGGATTTTCATCACTTCCACAAAGTCGCCGTTGGCCAGAAAACCGGCGGGCGAATCGTCCTCCAAAACCGTATAATTGTTCTTGACAATCATCAGCATATCGCCCGTATCCAGTTCTTCTTCGCACTGGTTGATCACCCGGCGGATGTACTGGTTATACTGCACGGCCATTTTGTTCGAACGGGTAATGATGATGGTATTTTCCCGGCCGTATTTATCGTAACAATACCGAATGCCGTCTTCCAGTTTTTCGCCGGTCATCTTATATATGTCGCGGTATTTCCGGACGTTGAGTCCGATTCGCGGGTTTGGGTCATTCAGAACATCCCGCAAATTGGTCGCATTCAGCAGAATACCCGAATTTTCGTCCTGCCGCATGACCTCCATCAACTCCTGTTCCACGACCACCATATCGAAATGCCGCTCCAGGTAACCTTTGTCCAGCGCCGGGCTCAGTTCCTTGCCCACGGGCGGTAGCTGCGCCACATCGCCTACCAGCATCAGGCGGTTTCCGGGGTTTTCAAAAATAAAATCGACCAGATCGGCCAGTAAACCGTTCATCCCAACTTCCGAATCATCGCTGATCATCGAGGCTTCATCGACGATAAAAACCGTGTCTTCGTGGTAGTTTTTCTGCCGCTGAAACACCAGACTGCCGGAACTGGCGTCGGCCACCTGGCGGTAAATTTTCCGGTGAATCGTCTGGGCCATGCGCTTCGAGTAGTTCGACATGACCTTGGCCGCCCGGCCGGTTGGAGCCAGCAAAACCGATTTGAATCCAAACTTGGGCAATACTTTGATCAGCGTACTGATCAGCGTGGTTTTACCGGTACCGGCGTATCCTTTCAATAAAAAGCAGTCCCGGTAATGTTCGTGTTCAGTCCGAACCATGAACTGATTCATCTGCTCGAAGAAATGCTGCTGTCCGGAGGTGGGCTTGAAAGGGAAGCGTTTCGCCAGCAACTGCGCGGGCGTGAGAGTTTCATTCATTGGACTAATATACGAAAAAACGCCCGGTTTTTGCCGGTTTTACATTCGACGATACGGAAATTTACAGCCCTGATCGTCTTCAAACGTAACCATTTCTTTTTTGATTACAAACCGATAGTGCTTCGAAACTTCCTGCGTATTCGAAATCGTCACGATTTGCCGGTCGACTGCATACGTCCCCGCATCCCAGGCCATCGTTGCGGAGGTAACTTCCGACTGCGTTTGGTAAATACCGTTCGCACTGAACTCGATGACGTTCGGGTACACCTCACTGCATTTTAACCCGCTCACTTTCTCCCAGGAACCGATCAAAACATTCGTTTCGGCGGATACGTCCTTAACCGGTTGCCGGCGACACGCCGACTCAACCGGACTGATCATTGTCAAACCAATTACAAATCTGATTACCCCCCGTTTAAGCATCTGCATATACTTTTTCTCAAACCTAGATAAACCGTGTCTCAATCGCAAAGACAATTAAGAAACGAATCGTCGACAAACCGGAGAACCGCCCTACCCATCTCCGTATTCCACTGGTCCATACCTGATTCGTTTGATCGGCAAACAGCGTATGCGAATTCATGGAGAGATTTCATACGCTGTTTGCCGGTCAGCGCTTAAATCGTTTTGTGAAAAGGGATGAGTGTAAAATATACTTTCACTATTCAAAGAAAATACGCCAGTTTGAACATGGGAATACAATAATGAATTGCTTTTATTATACGGATTTTGTATTTTGATCCCAACCCAACTACCAAAACCTCTCCAAACTCATGAAAATCCGTCAGATTTTGCAAGGCAAAACCATCAATACCATTTACTCCGTAACGTCCGACACGACGGTTTACGAAGCGCTGGAAACGATGGCACAGAAAAACATCGGTGCCGTTCTGGTGATCGATGACAGTAATCTGTCCGGAATCTTCTCAGAACGTGACTACGCCCGGAAAGGGATTTTGAAAGGCCGGGCCTCGAAAGACACCCTAATCCGGGAAGTGATGACGGCCAATTTGATTACCATCAGCAGTGGTCAAAAGCTGGAAGAAGCCATGATCATCATGTCCGATAAACACATCCGCCACCTGCCCGTTGTCGACGAAGGACAACTCATTGGCATCATCTCCATCAATGACGTCGTTTCGGCCATTATCCGCGACCAGAAAGCCCGCATCGATTCCCTGGAAAGCTACATCTCCGGAAGCCCTTATTAAGGGAATGAAAAATGAATAAGGTACAATGAAGGGGTGGCAACACGCTGGCACCGACTTTCATTAGTAATTGTTCATTTTTCATTATCCATTAATTCCTACCTTTGCGCTGCCAAAAACGACTTAAACACTTGGATATTGCACGCGAAGAAGTAATGCGGCTATACGGCAATCGCCTGCGGTTGCGGGTATGCGGTTTATGCCTGATTGACGGGAAATTGCTGATGGTCCGGCACCGGGGCATCGGCCCGACCGATACCTTCTGGTGCCCGCCCGGCGGTGGGCCGCAATACGGAGAAACCGCCTATGTAGCACTTATCCGGGAATTTCTCGAAGAAACCGGTCTCGACATTGAGGTTGGCGATTTGCTGTTCGTCAACGAATTTATGCAAACTCCGCTGCACGCGATGGAGCTGTTTTTTGCGGTTCGAATTGTGGGAGGACACCTCCGCCAGGGATTCGATCCGGAAATGGAGGCCGATCGGCAGATTATTACCGAAGTGCGGCTGATGACGTTCGATGAAATCAAAAGCTACCCCGAAAACGAGGTCCATCGCATGTTCCGGATGTGTCAATCAATGGATGAGGTATTCCACTTAAAAGGTTATTTGAAACAATAATGATGGTCTGTCGGGTATTTTTGTACTTTTAACAGTAATATATGTTACCGAAAATTGGAAACATATAACTTCCTACCGTACACAATCCTAAACGAATTATTTGTGCGTATCGACACCATTGCTACTGTGACCCCAACCGTTGCCATTCGGGAAGATTCTTTTGATGTTTCGATGACCGACTCCCACCAGCTTTGTCTGGAAATGGGGAAAGAACGTTTTCGGTTTTGCGTAATCGAGCCCGATAACCACCAGTGCATCTGGCTCGAAGATTACACGTTTCCCACGTTATTGACCGAAAACCCGCTTTTACCATCCATCCGATCCATTTACCAGAATCACCCGATTCTTCAGTCGTCTTACTGGAAAAGCATTCAGGTGTCGGTTAATTCGCCGTCATTTACACTGGTTCCTTCGGGGTTGTTCCGCAAGGAATATGCCGCCCAATACTTGCAGTTGATGCGGGGAAATCCGCTGTCGTTGTCGGAACACGCGCTGGTTTATGCCCATAAAAAGGAAGGGTTTCATGCCGTTTTTAGCATCGATAATGCGTTGACCGACTGGCTCTCGGCGACCTATCCACTCCAGCAAATCACGGTTGTTCATCAGTCCAGCGCCCTGATTCAGGCAACGGCCTCCGTCGATTCGGTGTTGAACTCCTCCCAAAAACTATCGTTAAACTTTGAAGATGAATCGGTTACGATCATTTTCCGAAAAGCCGGGGTGTTCCAATACTGCAACCGGTTTAGCTTTAAGAACGCAACGGACCTGCTGTATTATATCCTGTACGTGATCAATGAATTAAAAACCGAACCGAAGGATCTGGAAGTCGTTTTATTCGGTGAGATTACGCCGTTTGCCGAGATGTATGCGTCCTTAGAATCGTTTCTGCCCCATATCAAATTCGGATCGACACCGTCCGGCGTGCAGGTAACGCCCGCATTTGATGATTTGCCGGAACACCGCTATTTCAGTTTGTACGGAAACACCTTAATCGATTGACGAAGCAACCTTTCTCCCCTTCCTGTCCTAACCTGCTATGCAACGAATTGCGCTTTTTCCCGGCTCCTTCGATCCATTTACGAAGGGGCATGAGGATATTGTTTTACGCGGACTCAAATTGTTCGATGAGATTATTATCGGTATTGGCCGCAACACCTCCAAGCAACGGTATTTTCCGCTGGAGGTAATGTCCGGCCTGATCGAGTCTACTTTTGCGGAGTATCCGGCGGTAAAAGTAGTCACTTACGACGACCTGACGGCGAATGTAGCCCGCAGTTTGGGCGCCCGGTTTTTACTGCGTGGGTTGCGAAACACGACAGATTTCGAGTATGAGAACAGCATTTCTCAGGTCAACCGCTATGTGTACGAAGACGTCGAAACCGTCTTTCTGATCACCTCACCCCACCTCGCTCCCATCAGTTCGAGCATCATCCGGGAACTCCACCGCTATGGTAAAACAATCGACGAGTTTTTGCCTTATCAGTTAATTACCAATGAAAAATGAACAATTAATAATGAAATTGCAATCGCAGAATTCATTGTTAATTGTTCATTTTTCATTGGTAATTAATTATTTACATTCTCCTTCACCGTATCAATCACATAGCGGATGGAACTGAAGGAATTGGTTAACGCGATAGCGGTTTTCTTTTGATCCATCCATTCCAGCCGCTCGATGTCTTCGTCGACCTGAGGTTGCATGCGGGAGTCGTCGATGCAGCTCATCTGATACCATTTCGTCCGTTTCAGGATGCGGTTTCCGTTGAGCGTGTAGGTGTGCCAGGTAGTACAGATGCGGTTTTCGAGCGCAGCTACCACCCCGGTTTCTTCCTGAACCTCCCGGAGGGCCGCCACCCGCGATGATTCGTCGGCGTCCAGTTTCCCTTTTGGCAGATCCCACTTGCCCCGACGGAACATCAACAGCATTTTATCCGCCTTGAACACCACGCCCCCCGCAGCTTTAACGATCCGGAACAGACTTTTAAACTTTTCTTCAACGGCTTTTTTATCGGCGGCAACCAGTGTGACGGAGTTTAGATCGCTCATCTCGTAGTTGTTGAGTAAATTGACCAGTTTTTCGATCGTCATCGGCGTGGCATTGAGCACCAGTAAATGCCCCTTTAGCATGCCCAGCTTCAGGCCATCGAGTCGGGCGTCAATAATCCGGTCGTAGTCCACGTGATTCGCCAGGGCAGCATTCTGCAACTTTTCGGCCTTTTTGGAACTCTTCAAATGAATAGGCCGGTCATCAATAAAAATGGTCATGCGTGTAGTTGGACTGCTGGATGAATAGACCGTCGAATCGTCGACGTACCGAAAACCGTGAATCAGAAAACAAATTTAGATAAACCATTCATCTTTGAAGAGAAACTAAAACCACTATTTTTGCAAAACGCCAACTTTCCCCCGTGTGGAACTTGCAATAATTCTCTTTTTAGTCATTCTGAACGGTGTTTTTTCCTTATCGGAGATCGCACTCGTGTCCTCCCGCAAAGCCCGACTCGAAACCGACGCCCGCAACGGCGACCGCCGGGCCGAAGAAGCCCTTAAACTGGCCGAATCGCCAAACCGCTTTCTGGCAACCGTTCAAATTGGAATTACGCTGATTGGCATCCTGACCGGTATTTTCAGTGGCGACAGCCTCACCGACCAGATTTCGGCTTTTGTTTCCAAGTTTCCGCTTCTGCAACCTTATGCCAACAGTATTGCCGTAACGCTGACGGTTATCCTAATCACCTACCTGTCGCTGGTACTGGGCGAACTGGTTCCGAAACGAATCGGTTTGTCGAACCCCGAAGGCATTGCCAAATTTATGGCCGGGCCGATGAATATGCTCTCCAAAATTACGGCGCCGTTCATCAGCCTCCTCGCCTTTTCCAGCGATCTCATCATCAAAATACTGAACATCAAACCGAATGCCAGCGCCGTTACGGAGGAAGAAATAAAGAGCCTGATTCAGGAAGGAACGTCGGGCGGGGTCATTGAGGAGATCGAACAGGAAATTGTGCAGAACGTTTTTCAACTCGGCGATCGCCGGATTACCTCCCTGATGACCAACCGGCAGGAAATGGTTTTCCTGGACCTGGAAGCCACCGTCGAAGAAAACCGCCAGTATATTATCGAACACCGGCATTCGCATTATCCGCTCTGCCAAGGTGGAGTCGATGAGATGATCGGGCTGATTCACAGTAAAGATTTTCTGGGCAAAGACCTGGACGACCAACTGACCCGGCTGGAAGAACTGAAGCGCGACATCCTGTATATCCCGGAAAGTAACATGGCCTATCAGGTGCTGGAACGGTTTCGGGAACGGCGGCAATACGTTGGAATTATCGTTGATGAATACGGGGGCGTTTTAGGAATGGTGACACTCAACGACATCGTGGATGCACTGGTGGGCGATATTTCCGACACCAACGAATTCGAGTTTGAAATTGTAGACCGGGGTGACGGCAGTTTTCTCGTCGACGCCCAGATTCCATTCGACGATTTTCTGGATTACTTTAACATCATCATCCAGAACCGGCGCGAATTGACCGGTTTTGATACCTTAGGCGGTTTTGCCCTGCAGATTATCCAGGATATACCAAAAACCGGCGAAACATTCAACTGGCAGGATTATCAGTTCGAAATCATCGACATGGACAAAAGCCGCATCGACAAGATTCTGGTAACGAAGCGAACGGAAGAGTAGCATGATGATTGACCATCGTCCACTGTCAATGGTCAATCGTCGATGGTCAATGGTCATTTATCAATTTAAGTCCCATGAGTGCAGCAAAAATTGCCCAATTGTTATTGGAAGTGAAAGCAGTTCGGTTACGGCCCGAAGAGCCTTTTACGTGGAGTTCTGGTTGGAAATCACCGATTTATTGCGATAACCGAATCGCTCTTTCGTACCCCGAAGCCCGGACGTATATCCGGAATGAATTAGCGGCCGCCATTCAACGGGAATTCCCGGATGTTCAGGCCATTGCGGGCGTAGCAACGGCCGGAATCGCCCAGGGTGCGCTGGTAGCCGATGTGCTCAATCTGCCGTTTCTCTACGTTCGGCCGGAGCCAAAAAAGCACGGGATGGGCAACCAGATTGAAGGACGATTGGAAGAAGGCCAGCGCGTGGTGGTCATCGAAGATCTGATTTCGACCGGCGGCAGTTCGCTCAAAGTGGTCGATGTGTTGCGTCAGGCCGGAGCCGACGTACTCGGAATGGGAGCTATTTTCACCTACGGTTTTCCGATCGCCGGGCAAAATTTTGCGGATAAAAACGTCAAATTAGTCTGTTTGAGCGACTACGAAACGCTGGTCGGTGAAGCCCGTGAATTGAATTACATTGCCGCAGATGCCACGGAATCATTAGCCGCCTGGCGACAAAATCCGGCGGAATGGAACAATTAGCCTGATAGCCGATGAGACGGCTAATCACTTGGGCGGTCAGTTGCCTGCTGACGACCTCCGTTTGGGCGCAATCCGATCGGGGCATAAGTCCGGTTCATTCCGGGCTGGAGCTCGGCGTCATGGGTGCTTCCACGAGCCAGCTGCCTTTCTGGCTCCGAACCAATCAATACGGCATTGTTCCCTTGCAGGGGCCGTTCGGAACCCTGCGCGGAAGTGTGCAGCGTGATTACCATGCCGATTCTGATTCGCTCAAACGGAGACGGTTTGATTGGGGATTTGGGGGCTACGGCGTCGTAAATGTGGGCAAAACCACTCAGTTTTTGGCGCCGGAATGGTTTGCTAAAGTGCGGTTCGGGCAGTTCGAACTCTGGGGTGGCCGTCACCGGGAGGTGTACGGCATTGGCGACACGACATTGACCTCCGGTTTCGTGACCTGGTCGGGTAATTCAATGCCCTTCCCGAAAATTCAACTGCACACCCCGGATTTTGTCCCGCTCAATTTCCTTAAAAAAATCCTGGCTTTTCGGCTGGGTTACGCCCACGGCTGGTTCAATGCGCCATACATCAAGGGCGCGTTTTTCCATCAGAAATACCTCTATGGTCGTTTCGGAAAACCGCACTGGAAAGTGAAACTCTACGCCGGAATGAACCACCAGGTGCAGTGGGGTGGTCACGCCGATTACCTGATTGGCAGCCCGGTCGCCGTCAACGGCCAATTACCTTCTTCGTTCCAGGATTATCTGTCGTTGATTTTTGGTCTTTATCCAAAATCGAGCAGTAACCAAACCGGTTTTGACGGCGAAAACCGCATTGGCAATCACATTGGCTCCATCGATTACGCCGTTGAATGGACTACGTCCCGCTTGAATACCCTGCTGTATTACCAGCATTTTTACGAAGACGTCAGCGGAATCGTCCACCTCAACTTCCCCGATGGTTTGTGGGGACTGCGCGTTCGCAACCGGGAAGCCGATCCCAATCCCCGGTTTCGCTGGAATGGCGCCGTGGTGGAATGGCTATCGATGACCAACCAGAGCGGACCGGTTTTCGACCAGACTGCTCAATATCAGGGCGCCGACAACTACTTCAATCACGGGCAATACCGCGAAGGCTGGTCGTATCGCGGCCGAACCATCGGTACGCCCTTCATTGCTCCCCGCGCCGATTATACAGCCAGCGTACAGAAACTGACCGGGGGCGGTTTTTTCCCGAATAACCGGGTCAATGTCTGGTATTTAGGTCTGGAAGGAATTCTGTACCGGGTTCAGCTCAATGCCCGGGCATCGTACAGTCGCAATTACGGCACCTATATTCAGCCCTATTATCCCCGTTTTGAGCAATTTTCAGCCTCATTTTCTGCTCAGATTCCCCTACCCCGTTTGGCGCACACGGTTTTATCGGCCAGCCTGGCCCTCGACCACGGTGCCTTATATCCTGCCCAAACCGGCGCTTTTCTGTCTGTTAAAAAGAGCTGGTAGCCTTATTTTCCGGTTTCATACCTATATTATCTTTTGCGGTCTTCTGGCTACATAATCACCTCATTATCAATCAGCAATATCAATCTTCCAGAACCACATCCTAATATTTTCAATCCCCGCCAATCCAAAAGCGGCTCCTCATTCGTATGACTGTCAATAATCCTATCTACAGTTAACCATTCTAAACAAATTTGAAAGATGAGTACTTTTCAACTTCGCCGAATTGCGGGTGCAGGAATGATTGCGCTATTGGTCGGCCTGAACGCCTGTACGGACTCCGAAAAATCGTTGAGTCCGGATGTGCCTAAATTCAGTGGCGCACGCGAAGCCGCAGAACTCCAGTTTTTCGTACTAACGAGCGACAACCACCTGAACAAAAAGGGCATCTCGAATCCGGCGGCCAACCTCTCCGACCGCGAAATTACCGGTTTGCAAGGTGGCGAAAAAATCCTGGCCATCGACTTCCGGCCAGCAACCGGACAGTTGTACGGTTTGGGTAGCAGCAGCCGCGTGTATGTAATCGATCAGGAATCGGGGAAAGCCCGCGCGTTGAGCACTGACCCGTTTGCTCCTGCTTTAGCGGGCGATGTGGCCGGTTTTGACTTTAACCCAACCGTCGACCTGATTCGCGTGGTGACGAATACCGGTCAAAATCTGCGGCTTAATCCCAACACCGGACTGCTGCAAACCGGTGGCCAGGATGGCAACATCAACGGTGGAACCAGTCCGAAAATTTCGGCCGTTGCGTACACCAACAGCCGGGGCATTGCCAGCAGCACAACCTTGTACGACATCGACCCCGAATCGGATCGATTGTATATCCAGAACCCGCCCAACAATGGCACGCTGGTGAATGTGGGTTCGCTGGAGAAAGACATCACGGGCAGCGCCGGTTTTGACATTTCTTCCGACAACAGCCACGCTCTGCTCGCGTACCAGATCGGTGGTAAATCGGAATTGGGCAAGGTGGATCTGACCAAAGGAGCGATACAAAAGCTGGGTGATCTTGGCTCAAAAACCATCATTGGGCTGGCAATTCCAACCGATGCCGTTGCCTACGCGGTGAGCGGCAACGACCTGCTCATTTTTAACCCGTATGATTTAGGTATTCCAACCCAGCGAAACATCGTCGGGCTGCAACCGGGCGAAACCATTCGGGGAATCGACATGCGTCCGGCAACGGGTCAATTGTACGCCCTGGGGAACTCCAGCCGCATTTACGCGATCAGCTACCCGGCCGGAACCATGAATGCGCAATTGACGCAGGTGGGTTCGGGACCATTTACACCCGAGCTGACCGGCAGTGATTATGGATTTGACTTTAACCCAACCGTCGACCGGATTCGGGTCATCAGTAATTCAGGTCAGAACCTTCGGATCGACCCGGTTTCGGGGGCGGTTGCGGTCGACAAACCGCTCAATTTCGGACCAACTGCCGTCGATAAACCTTCGGTTCGTGCGGCTGCTTACTCCAATAATTTCGCGGGAGCAACCACGACGGTGCTCTATGACATTGATGATGTGGATAACCGTTTATATACGCAGGCTCCACCAAATGATGGTCTGGTTGTCGGTGGCCGGCCCCTCAGCATCGATGTAACCGGCACCAACGGATTCGACATTGGCGGACGCAGTAACAAAGCGTTTGCCCTCCTCACCGCCGGTGGTTCAACCAATCTATACGAAGTAAACCTGAACAATGGCGCGCTCACCGATCTGGGCAAATTCACGACCACGGTTCGCGGTTTCGCCATTGGATTAGGCTTCTAATTAACGTACCCACGGACTTTAGTCCGTGAGATCCTCCTTAGTAAAAATGGTACTATTTGACAAGGATGTCACGGACTGAAGTCGTGGGTACGTTAATTCAGTTGAATTTTTTTGCCCGGCAAGGTCCGAACGACGCCTTTAAATTCCAGATTCAGCAGCAGTGACGCCAGTTTGCCGACATGAATCTGCGTTCGCCAACTGATCTCGTCGACGTGCCATTCCGGTTGCTGCCGAAACAGCGCCAGAATCTGGCTTTCCTCTTCAGTAAATTCCAGCGCCCGGGCGGTTTTATCAACCAACGTGGGTTCGCCCAACGGCTGATCCCAGTTCAACGATTCGATCAAATCTTCGGGCTTCGTATAAATCTGGGCTTTGTTGTCCCGAATCAGTTTGTTGCAGCCCTGCGAAAAGGTCTGGTTCAGATGGCCCGGAACGGCAAAAACTTCGCGGTGGTAATTGTTCGCATATTCCGCCGTAATCAATGCCCCTCCTTTTGCAGCCGCTTCCACCACGACAATCACATCGCTCAATCCGGCAATGATCCGGTTTCGGGCCGGAAACAGGCGGGCATCCGGCTTGATGCCTGGGCGGTTTTCGGTTAGCAGTCCCCCGAGCAGCAGCATTTCCTGCGCTGTTTTTTTGTGTACATATGGATAAACAATATCGACTCCGCTTGCCATTACGCCAATCGTCGGCAGGCTGTTCGCTAAACTGGCCCGGTGAGCCGCAATGTCGATCCCATACGCCAAACCGCTGATGATCAATGGGTGATATGGTTGCAAAGCCTGAATAATCTCTTCGGTAATCCGACGTCCATAATCCGTCGCCTGCCGGGTTCCGACAATGCCGATGGTGCGAACCGCATTCAAATCGGCACCACCCTGAAAATAGAGCATCGCGGGCGAGTCATAAAAGGATTTCAACCGCGCCGGATAATTTTTCTCCGTATAAAAGAATTGCCGGACGCCCAGTTTTTCACACTGCCGCTGCGTTTTTTCGGCTTCCAGCAACACGTCCGGGTTTAAAATAGCGCGGGCCGTCACTTCGCCTACGCCCGGCGTTTTTAGTAATTTTGACAGAGACGACCGGAAGACGTCGGAAGCCGAGCCACAATAACTGATCAATTGACGGATCAAAACGTCGCCAACGCCGGGAACCGAGGTTAAGGCTGACTGATAGAATAATTCAGAGTGAATCACAGGCTGCGGGGAGGTTTCTATCAAGACGTAAGCAGATCGTCGGAGTAACGCTGAGAAGCAAAATAAAAATTAATATCTTTGTTAAATAGCCCTTATTGATGTCGATGCTTTCCACTCCTTTCAATTTGAATCCAAAAATCCTGCTTCTTTCAGCACTGATTCTGGCTGGTTGTAAGAAAGAAAAAAAAGGAGGAAGTACGGTAACGACCCAAACCGATGTAGTTCTGAAAACCCATTCGATCACTCCACCGTTGGTGAAAAAGCTGGCCGGTTTTGAAGGCCTTGAAATCTTTCCGCTGGTAAGCAGTGAAGACAAACTGGAACAGTCGCCGAATTTTGTCATGGCCGGACAGCCCGACGGAGCGGCCCTATTGAAAAATCCGACAGGCGACGGTTATGTGTTGATCACCAACCACGAAATCATTCGCTCCATCTCCCGAATTTACCTCGATAAAACCTTCAAACCGGTCAAGGGCGAGTACATTGTCGACGCCGAAGGTGGCATCTGGCGGTTATGTTCTGCAACGCTGGCCACACCGGCCGAACACGGTTTTGGGCCGGTTTTTCTGACAGCGGGTGAAAGTGATGCGGAAGGCCGGGTTCACGCAATCGATCCGTTGGGGGCAGCCGACAAAAAGAACGGAAACCGGACGTTGCCCGCGCTCGGAAAAGCCTCGTTCGAGAATGCGCTCCCGCTACCGAAAGATTCCTACCTGAATAAAACCGTCATTCTGTTGACAGAAGACGAAGGAAATGGCCAGGTAACCATGTATGTTTCCAATACCGTTGGCGACCTGCAAAACGGGAAATTGTACGCCCTGCGCCGAACCAACAGCGACCCGGTCGAGCTAAACATCAAAGCCGACCAGAGTTATGACGTCGAATTTGTGGAGATTGAGAACGCAAAAACCGCTACGGGAGCCCAGATTGCCGCGCAGCAACTGGAGAAAAACGCGATTCAGTTTGCCCGCGTCGAGGACATCGATTATCGGAAAGGCAGCGCGGCCAACGGACGGGAATTGTATTTTGCCGTGACCGGTTCGTTCGCCAGCGATCGCGTGCAATGGGGCCGTGTATACCGGCTGGAGCTGGATGCCGCGAATCCGTTGAAAGGCAAATTGTCGTTTGTCGCCGAAGGCTATTCCAATCCCGGCAAGAGCCTTGTCAATCCGGATAACATCTGTGTGACCGAGAATTACGTGTATATTGGAGAAGACGGCGACGCGCCGATTTCGGTTCCGGATCACGACGGACGCATCTGGCAATACGGAATTGCCACCAAACAGTTGAAGCCGTTTCTGGAAATGGATCACCACCGCAACGATCCCGAGTTTCAGAAAAAATACAACCTCATCGGGCATCAGGGCATCAGCACCTGGGAATACGGCGCAATGACCGACATTTCGGATCTGGTGGGCGTTCCCAATACGTTTTTGATCAATCTGCAATCCCACACCTGGCGCGATACCAAGTTCATCAACGCCGACGGCAGTGCGGTAACCAAAGACGTCAATATTTACGATCCAGCAATTGGAAACATGGGCGAAGGCGGTCAGATTGTCATTGTGCGTGGTGTTCCGAAATAACCTGAAATCCCGAAATGTGCTGCTTCTATTCCTGGGAGCAACTGCCTTTTTTGTTGTTGTACTTAGGCAATGGCATTCGCCATCTTCTAACGCCAAAACCGCCGTTCAGCGCGTTAAACGTCAGTTTTCGAATGATTTAGCTGCCTTTAATTCGTTGATTCGCGAGCGGTTTTTACCGTTTGCCGAAAAAAGCAATTCGCCGGATTCGTTGAAAACCGCCTTTCTGGCGTGCCGGCAAGCGTATAAAAAGCTGGAACCGTTCGCGGCTTATTATTTTCCGGCGACAACCCGTCTGGTGAATGGTCCGGCGCTGCCCGAAGTGGAAGCCGAAGACGGAGCGGTTTTCGAACCGGGCGGTTTGCAGGTGATTGAAGAACTGGTTTATCCGGCATTCGACCCGGCGCGACGTTCGGATTTGGTGCGGGAAATTAAAAAACTGCAACGGGAATTGCTCCGGTATACCGATTTCTGGCAGGATACCGAATTGACCAACGCACATGTTTTTGATGCGCTCAGGTTACAGATTTTTCGAATCATTACCCTCGGAATCAGCGGTTTCGACACGCCCAATTGCCAGACTGCCATTCCCGAAGCTGCGGTTTCGCTATCAACCCTTCGAACGTACCTTTCATTCTACGGAAGTTCAAAAACCGAAGGTTTTGCAGCATTAGACCGGTTATTTCAGCAGTCTGAAAACTACCTGACCACACAAAGCGATTTTAACGCATTCGACCGGGCGTATTTCATTTCCGCATTTGCCAATCCGCTGTCGTCGCAGCTGTTGGCCTATCAGCAACAAATTCGCATTCAGCCGTTTAACGAAGTTCGTGCGTTGCGGACGGATGCCAAAACGCTATTCGATCGCAACGCATTTAATCCGGATTTCTACACCCCAAACACCAGCCTTCGCTCCAATCCGATAAAGGTTTTGCTGGGTAAAAAGTTATTTTCTGATCCCATTTTGTCTGCGGGCGATAATCCGGCTGGCGGCAAACGGTCGTGTGCCAGTTGCCACCAGCCCGATCGGGCCTTCACCGACGGTTTGTCCAAAAACGCCACGCTAAATGGCCGGAATTTCATTCGGCGAAACACACCAACTTTGCTGAATGTAAGTTTGCAAAGTGCTCAGTTCTATGATTTACGCTCGGAAACGCTGGAAAACCAGTCCTCGGATGTGATTCACAACAAAGACGAGATGCACGGTTCACTCGAACGGGCGGCTTTGCTTTTGCAGAAAAATAAAAGGTACCTCGAAGCATTTAAAAAGGCTTTTCCAAATTTCTCTAACCGAATCGAGCCCATTCATATCCAGAATGCGCTGGCAGCCTACGAACGATCATTGATCAGCCTGAATTCCCGGTTTGACCGATTCATGCGGAATGAAGGGGATTCGACGGGAAAACCGGTTTTAACGACCGAGGAAATCGCCGGTTTTAATTTGTTCATGGGAAAAGCCAAATGCGGCACCTGCCACTTTCTGCCGTTGTTTAACGGAACGGTTCCACCGGTTTTCACCCAAACCGAATCAGAAGTTATCGGCGTACCGATCAAGCCAAATCGCAAGCAGATCGATCCGGATTTGGGCCGATATTCCCTCTTTGCACTTGCACAGCTGAAATATGCCTTCAAAACGCCAACCGTTCGGAACATTGCGAAAACCGCTCCGTACATGCACAACGGCGCATTCCAAACGCTGGAAGAGGTAATCGATTTCTACAACGAAGGCGGTGGCAAAGGCCTGGGAATTCAACTCGATCAGCAAACCCTCCCAGCCGAAAAATTAAATTTATCTCCCCGGGAAAAAACCGCCTTAATCGCTTTCATGAAAGCATTGTCAGATTCCGATTCGCCGGTTCCTTTCTCTAGCGCGAATCGGTAATTCTAGTCTTTCTCCTCCAACCAGGCGGTTATTTTTTACCATTTCCAATAGGTAAGAAATACTCAATTTGACTTTATAAGGCATTTACCAGAAAAAAGAAGCTCAATTGACAATAATTACCAATAGCAAGCTCATTCTGATAATTAGGCCTAGTTATAAGACACCTGATCACACATGCGAAGAAAAATTCATAGTTATTTTACAGATAGACTGCTTATAAATTACTCAATTTATGCGATTTGCCTAAACATATTTTGTAACCGAAAGTTAAGAATGAATAACTAAACAGCAGTTGCGCAGAGGAGGCCAGTACGGCTATTTTCAAAACCCATTTCGGGGTAGGTCAAAGCTGAATTTTCGCGATCCTGTTTTGCCTTTTGGGACGAATGGCCAGCCTGGTCATCGATCCAAATAGTGGCTGTTCAATCTTTCTTAACCGACGTCACAATGCCCAAAGTAAATTTTGCCAACCGCACATTCCGTTATTGGTGCGCTTTTTTCTCCCTTGTACTGGCCAGCGGTTTTCTGGCCTTCGGCAGCGGCTACATGGCGTATGAATTAACGCGTGAAAGCTTCATTACCCTCGGATCGGCCGGTATCGGTTTTTATGTAATGTATTATTTGGGTAGCTCATTTTTTCCAATCCGGTCTAAATGAGAATATTTCTACTTTTTCTCTGTCCTATCATTGGAATTTGTCAGAACCGGATCGAAATAAAGTCGGTCCAACTTTTTGCCGAGATCGGCGGTTTTTACGGAACCGCCAAACAAACGCCATTCTGGCTGCGATCGAATCAGTACGGTATCGTGCCGACGACCCTGCCCCTGGCTACCTTCCGGACCGGGCTTCACCGGGATTTTCGTTTTACTCCCGTGGACGATCGCGTCCCGACCAAACGGCACGATCGTTTTGGTTTTGGCTACGGCGCAGAACTCGTTGGCAATACCGCTCTGGGAGGAAAAACCGTCCTGATTGCGCCGGAACTCTATGCAAAAGGCCGGGCGGGGGCCTTTGAACTGGTCGTTGGCCGACGGCGGGAAGTGATCGGTCTGGTGGACTCAACACTCAGTTCGGGCTCCTACAGTTGGTCTGGCAATGCGCTGCCGATCCCTAAAATTCAAATTGGCCTTTCCCGTTACACGCCAATACCGTTTACACACGGCCTCGTGTCGGTCACCGGATTTTATGCACACGGCTGGTTCGACAACCGGGGAATTATTCAACATGCCTACCTGCACCAGAAGGCGCTGTATGTCCGAATCGGCAAACCAAACTGGCCCGTCAAACTCTACGGAGGTTTTAACCATCAGGTAGAATGGGGTGGCACCACCGGCGAACTTTCGGACGGACTGATCAAAAATAATCGATTACCCGCCAGTTTTCAGGCTTATACGTACCTGGTCACGGGGAGTAGCCTGGGCTATAATCGTTCCATCGATACAACGTATTACAGCCGATTTGACCGGGAAAACCGGGTAGGCAATCACCTGGGCAGCATTGATATAGGCGTGGAAATCAGTACCCGAAACCTGTCCATCCTGCTCTACCGACAGAATATATACGAAGACGGCTCCCTGTATTACGGCACCAACCTCGAAGATGGTCTCCATGGCATCCGTTTCCGAAATCGGAACCCGGCTTCGTCCGGTTTTCGAATCACCGGCGCCGTAGCGGAGTTACTTTACACCAAAAGCCAGGGAGGTCGCCAATTTGAAGCGCAGAATAAGCTGCGGGGCCGGGATAATTATTTCAATCACAGTCAATACCGGAACGGCTGGTCGTATTTCGGGAATACCATTGGCACGCCGTTCATTACGCCGATGGATGATACCCGGCCGGAACTCCCTCGATACGGTTTTTTTGTCAACAACCGGGTCCGTGCTTTCCACACCGGATTGCAAGGTGGATTCGCCCGGAATTGCACCTTTCAGGTGAAAGTATCCTACAGCCAGAATTACGGCACCTACGAAATGCCGTTTTCCACGACCGTTGAGCAGTTCTCATCGCTGCTGCAATTTGGTTTGCCGCTGAATCAAACCGGTCTGCTCCTGACCGTTGCGGCCGCATCCGATCAGGGCGGTTTATTTCCCGTTAGCAATGGCGTTTACGCCGGGGTCCGAAAAACGTGGGATTATTACAAATACCGCGCCCGCCGAATATAAACAGTGCCGTTTTTATGCCTCCAGCTGATCCCGCGTTGCTACCAGAAATTTCCGGATTTCCTGCAAGCGATTGATCATCTGTTTGATCTCATTCTGCCGGGAAGTACTGCTCTTTAAATGCTGGCGGGCGCCTTCAAGTGTCAGTTTTTTTTCCTCGACCAATTCCAGGATTCCCCGCAGGTGTTCGATGTCGTCTTTGGTATAAATCCGGTCACCGGCGCGGTTTTTTCGGGGTTTGAGCGTCGGAAATTCTTTTTCGTAAAACCGCAATTTGGAAATATTCACCCCCAGCATATCGGCCACTTCCCGAATGCCATAATAGCGTTTGGTTAACTCCTCCATAGTTTATTCCTCGCAATTGAACGAATTAGTAACTGAGTGAATAGAATGTAACCGGCGAAAATAGCTTAAATTTGCAAAAAAATGGGACGTTTAGGATGGCCAAATGGCTTGCATTTCGCTTCAACATCGAAACGTCAAACAGAAAGCAACATGACCTCAAGTGAAATTCGCCAGCATTTTTTAGATTTTTTCCGCAGTAAAAACCACCTGATTGTTCAGTCAGCGCCATTGGTTGCCAAAAACGACCCCACGCTGATGTTCAACAATTCGGGGATGGCTCAATTTAAAGATTTTTTTCTGGGCAATGGAACACCGCCCGCCAAACGGGTTGCGGATACGCAAAAATGTTTGCGCGTTTCGGGAAAGCACAACGACCTCGAAGATGTCGGTTTCGATACCTACCACCACACCATGTTCGAGATGCTCGGCAACTGGTCATTTGGTGATTATTTCAAAAAAGAAGCCATTACCTGGGCGTGGGAGTTGCTGACGGACGTCTATAAACTACCGAAAGACCGGCTGTATGTATCTGTTTTTGAGGGCGATACCAAAGATAATGTCCCCTTCGATCAGGAAGCCTGGGATTTGTGGAAACCGATTGTTGGCGAAGACCGGATTATTCTCGGCAATAAAAAAGATAATTTCTGGGAAATGGGCGATACGGGTCCGTGTGGTCCCTGCTCCGAAATTCACGTCGATTTACGGCCGCAGTCGGAGGTCGATCTGAAATCGGGTAAGGAACTCGTGAACGCCGATCACCCGCAGGTGGTCGAAATCTGGAACCTGGTTTTCATGCAGTTCAACCGGAAAGCCGACGGCTCCCTGGACCCGCTGCCCGCCCGGCACGTCGATACCGGCATGGGTTTCGAGCGGCTTTGCATGGCGATTCAGAGCAAAATGTCGAACTACGACACCGACGTTTTTACGCATACAATTAAAGTTATTGAAGAATTGTCGGGCATCACCTACACCGGTTCGCAGCGCGAGTATCCGGATGTGGCCATGCGGGTGATCGCCGACCACATTCGGGCGGTTTCGTTCGCCATTGCCGATGGCCTGGTACCGTCGAATGCGCGGGCTGGTTACGTCATTCGTCGGATTCTGCGCCGGGCCGTTCGCTACGGGTATTCGTACCTGGGTTTTACCGAACCGTTCCTGACCAAACTCGTGCCCACGCTGGCAATGCAGTTTGCCGACGTTTTTCCGGAATTGAACGCCCAGCGCGATTTTGTGGCGACGGTGATTCGGGAAGAGGAAGCGGCTTTTCTGCGGACGCTCGAAAACGGCCTGAAGCTGCTGGATAAAATCACCGGCGATTTAGAGAAGTCGGGCGGGAAAGTCATTGACGGCGAAACCGTGTTCGAATTGAACGACACCTTCGGTTTCCCGGTCGATCTAACAGCGTTAATTGCCCGGGAAAAGGGCTTTTCGATCGATGAGAGCGGTTTTCAGAAATCGTTACAACTGCAAAAAGAACGGTCGCGAAAAGATGCGTCGTCGGCCACCGGCGACTGGACGGAACTGCACGACATCGACGGCGTCGAGTTTTTAGGTTACGATCAGACCGAAGCGGAAGCCCGGATTGCCAAATACCGGAAAGTCCAGAATAAGCAGGGAACGCAGTACCAGATTGTGCTGGATCGGACGCCGTTCTACGCCGAATCCGGCGGTCAGATTGGCGACACCGGAGTTCTGGAATTGCAGTCGGGCGACAAAACCACCGTAATTCGCATTGCCGATACCAAAAAAGAAAACGACCTGATCATCCATATTTCCAACGATAAGAATCTGGAAGAGCTGTTGGACGGTCATGCACCGGTTTTGGCAAAAATCGATACGGCGCGTCGAATCGCCATCGAAGACAACCACTCTGCAACCCACTTATTACACGCAGCTTTGCGCGAGGTGTTAGGCAAGCATGTCGGACAAAAAGGCTCCTACGTTGGGCCCGACGCCCTGCGGTTTGACTTCTCACACTTTACTAAAGTTACGGATGCCGAACTCGCTAAGGTTGAGCAGATTGTCAACGAAAAAATCCGCGAAAACATCCCCCTGAACGAACGCCGGAATGTCCCGATCGACGAGGCCCGGAGCCTGGGGGCGATGGCGTTGTTCGGTGAAAAATACGGCGATTTTGTCCGTGTCATTACCTTCGATCCGAACTATTCGGTCGAGCTTTGCGGAGGAACTCACGTTCCGGCAACGGGACAAATCGGGCTTTTCAAGTTCACATCCGAAGGCTCGGTTTCGACCGGAATTCGCCGGATCGAAGCCGTTACGGCCGAGAAAGCCCTTTCTCTCCTGAACGAACAGCAGGCCACACTGGACCAATTGAAAGAATTGCTGAAAGCGCCGAAAGACGTTCTGAAAGCCGTTCAAAGTTTGATCGACGAACGTCAGCAGTTGCAGAAAAAAATCGATGCGCTGGAGTCGGAGAAATTGCAGCAGGTGAAAACCGGTTTGCTGACCAAAGTGCAGGCCAGCAACGGCCACTCGGTGCTGGTCGAGCGCGTGGAAGTTCCTTCGGCGGATGCGTTGAAACAACTGGCGTACGATCTGAAAGCAAAAGTCGATAATCTCGCGCTGGTACTCGGTTCCGACATCAACGGAAAACCGCAACTGGCGGTGATGCTCCCCGAAGCATTGATCAAAGATAAAAATTTACATGCGGGAAATCTGGTGAAAGAACTGGCGAAGGAAATCCGTGGTGGCGGTGGTGGGCAACCTTTCTTTGCCACGGCAGGCGGCACCGACGCCAGCGGCCTTGACCGGGCGTTGGAAAAAGGTCGGGAGTTGTTATTGCAGTGATGGATGATGTACGGCTTTCGGTATTCCGTTTACGGTGGCTGACGCGTTTAGATTACAACTTGAAATAGAACGCGACAGCCACCGTAAACGGAATACCGAGAACCGTATACCTATTTTCCTAATCTACCTTTTCCTCATTCTCATTCACCTGGTGTTCCGAACCGAACACCGAGCCCAGGTACGAATGTTGCCAGTCTTCGACCTGGCCGGGTGTTTTTAACTCTTCGATTTCGACCACCCGGTGTTTCAGGTGTGGGTATTGTGCATCCAGGTCGTGTTCAATGGTTTCAACTTCGGGCTTTGCGGCCAGTTTCATCGGAATCGTAGTGGGGGTTTCAACGCCTAATTCATCCGTTCCTACGGCTCGAACAACAAACATCTTTTCCATACAAGTTGTGGTTTTCTGTACTAAACAAGCCACGCAGGTAAAAGTTGTGGAATTGGAATCCTTTCTTTCATCCAACCCATTTAGGGAACGGTTAATCGATTCATTCAGAAATTCTTATATTTACGTACCTGCGGTCGGTTCTATTTTGCCCGAAGGTATGTGCTATGAAACGGCTTTATACCTACTCTTTTCTTCCCATACTACTGGCAGCTTTGCTGGTCGGTGAATTCGTATCAACGAAAAAGCAACTTCAACCTGAGCCAGAACTCGCTCATATTGAGGTTCCTTATGCGCCCATTTGCGGCATGTCTCACATTGGTGGCATACCGTATTCACTGCTGCAACAATCCGTTGCCCTGCGCCCGAATGTCGGGCAATACCCGACGCCAACCTCTACCAAAAGCCCGAAAGCACAGGCTTATTTCGAACAGGGAATGGCCTATTTACACGGCTATGCGCTGGTTGAAGCCGCCCGCTCCTTTCACGAAGCGATCAAACTGGACTCGACATTCGTGATGGCACATGTCGGATTGAGCCGCCTGTATATTCAACTGGAAGATAATAAAGCCGCTTTAAAAGCTGCCGAAACCGCCAGATCGTTTTCAAAGTATGCATCAGATCGGGAAAAAGGCCACATCGAATTGCGGTTTGCCCAACTGAAAGCCGTCGATTCGCTCAGCAACCAGAAACTATTGAACGACTACCGGACGAAAGTAAACGGGATCGTCAAGAAATTTCCGACTGACCCGGAGTTGTGGCTGTTGTCCGGCAACTCGTACGAAAAATTCGCCACCGGTCGTGGGCAGGGGTCGTCGACCGGCAGCATCGCCATTTACGAAAAAATTCTCCAGTTTGCACCCGAACACCCGGCGGCTCATCATTACCTGATTCACGCGTATGAGGGAATGGGCGATTACACCGAAGCGTTGAAACACGGCAAAGCCTACGCGCGGTTGGCACCAAATCTGGCCCACGCACTGCACATGTATGCGCACGATTTGATGAAAACCGGTGATGTCGACAATGCCATTGCGGAAATGAAACAGACGGACGCCATCGAACGTGGTTTGTATACGAGCGAAAAATACGATCCGATGTACGACTGGCACCACATTCACAACATTTCGTTGCTGGCGCTTTGCTACCAGTACCAGGGCCGGATTCAGGAGGCCGAAAAATTGGTAAAAGAGCGGTTTGAGATCAAACGCCCCATCAATCTGGAGCGGACGTTCTACAATAAAATGGGTTATCCGACTTTGCTGATTACGCAAAACCGGGATGCCGAGGCCGCCCCAATCGCCGTCGAAATGACAAAAGGCAAAACCCCTGGTGAGCGCGTGATCGGTCATTATTTGCTGGGCATGATTGCGCTGAAAAAGAACCAGCTCGATCAGGCGAAGGCTTCGTTGAAAACCGCTCAAACCGAACTGGTGGAAGCCAAAAAAGAAGCCCAAACCGACTGGCTGAATGCCTGGCTCGATCCGCATCCGAAATTTTTAGCCAGTTTGATTGGACTGCATGATCCTGCAGCGCGTGAAAAAGGCCTGGCCGACATTCGCAAGTTCCAGGCCAGCGCCCGCGACCAAACCGGTCCGGATCCGTGGATCGAAGCGTTGTTTCAACTGGAAATGATTGCACAAGTGGCTACGCAGTTGAAACTGACCGAGTTCGCGGAGGAATCCACCAAGGTTTTGGCTGAACATGACCCGTATTATCCCGGTACGCATTTCGTCCTTGCCCGGATTGCCGACCTGAAAGGTGACAAAGTCACAGCCGAAAACGAGCGCCAATTGGCCCGGAAAGGCTGGTTGAAAGCTGATGCTGGATTTTTAGCGCAAAATTTTCCCAAAAATAACTGACGAAATCCTATCTTGCGGGCCATGACCTCCTACCGCCCCGGCCTGCACATACTCGCAACGTTTGAAGCCCCAATGACCGCGTTGACGGACATTGAGCGGTGCCGTTCGGGTTTTGACCGGCTGATTCAGGAACTGGGGCTTTCGAAGGTTGGAGAAGTCTATCATTCCTTTCCAAACCACGGTTTTACGGCGGTGCTCTGCCTCACCGAATCCCACGTGTCGATTCACACCTGGCCCGAAAGTGGTTTGGCGACATTTGACGTTTTCCTGTCTAATTTCCAACACGATAACACCCTGAAAGTCCGCCGGTTTTATGAAGAATCATTGCGTTTGTTTGAGGTAACCTCGGTCATTCATGAACAGGAAATAACCCGCTGATTGTACCAAGCCATGCCCTTCAACGAGTCTTCCGCCCCCACATCGTTCGACTGTCCGGTTTGCAACACGCCCATTCCGGGATACGACCTAACGGAGAGTAGTTATTTCGGCTGCGCCCAATGTCAGACTTACTTCTACTATGGTGATACCGGCCCCATTGATCGAAAAACAACGTTTCCAACCCGGCTGGAACCGACCCCTTTGGCAGTTGGTTCGGAGGGTTACATTGACGGAAAATGGGTTCGGGTGACGGGAATCATCAAAAAACGGGAAGAAAAATACGCCGATCCCTGGCTGGAGTATGTCCTGATGACCAAAGAAAGCGGTTATCAGGTATTGTCTGAATTCAACGGCCACTGGATGGTCATGCGACCGGCGGAAGGAAATTACCAGGAGGAAAAAGGCAAGAACGTTACGGACGAAGATCGTGAATATACCCTTTATAACCGGTATAACTGCCGGGTGCTGAACGCCGTTGGGGAGTTTTATTGGGATGTCCTGGAAGATTCGAAACTGAATATTTCCGAATACATTCATCCGCCTTATTTGCTGAGTCGCGAAGTGGGCCTCCAGGGAACCGAGTGGTATAAAGCGGTTTACAAAACTCCCCAGGAAATCACGACCGCCTTCGGATTGCCATCTCCCCTGCCAAAACCGCTGGGTATCGGTGCCATTCAACCGTCTTCCGCGGGTCAGAAACGCCCGACCGTCACGTGGCTGGCTACCCGCCTGGCGTTGCTGGTCGTCGTGATTCAAGTGCTTTTTTACATTATAAAACCGCAAAAAACCCTTTTCGATCAATCGTATTCCTGGAATTCGGATTCAACGCTGCCAGGCTCGAACCAGCCCATCGTGACGTCTTCATTTGCCTTTGCCGGGCCATCGGCGATGGCGATTAAATTGAAAGCCAACGTCGATAACAATTGGGTGGAAGTACCGATCAGCCTGATCAACGAGACTTCCGGGCAATCGTACGAGTTTACACGAACGGTGGAATATTACCACGGCATCGACAGCGGGGAAAGTTGGGAAGAGGGCGCGCAGAAGGACGAGGCTATCCTGTCACACATTCCGTCCGGTCAATACCACCTCAATTTGTACCCCAATTCCGAAGGCAAAAACCGGTTTTCAGTTCATGTCACCGTTGTGCAGAACCCCATTCTGTATTCCAATCTGTTTCTGATGCTGATCCTCATTGCCATTTACCCAATCGTCCTGTTTATCCAGCAAAATGTATTTGAACACAAACGCTGGGAAGAAAGTGATTTTGGACCTTAGATTGGTATTCGGTTTACGGTTTTCAGTTTACGGTGGCTGACGCGTGCCAGAGGCTAGCATCAGGCCCGAAATAGAAACCCACCGTAAACTGAAAACCATAAACCGAATACTGGAAACCGAAAACTGAAAACCCAACTATGCTCGAAAAACTCCTGAAAATCAAATACGTTGTTCTGGCGGGCGGTTTGTTGACGGCGGGGTTTGCCTGGGCGGGAATGTACGGAACCCGGCTGCTGGGCGACGATCTGGAAAGCGTCGAAAAAATGGATAATAACTCTTATCAACATGGCTCGGGCCGGCGCAGTGGCCATCGGACCGGTTTTTACCACAAATAACCCCTTTTCACATGGACTTGTCTACCTTGAAGTACATCGTTCCTTCCGTCGTTTATTCGCTCGTTGGCATTCTGATTCTGGTCATCAGCTTCGTAATCATCGAAAAAATTGCCCCCGAAAACCTCTGGAAAAAAATCGTCGATGAGGAAAACGTCGCGCTTTCCATTCTGGCGGCCGCTTTCATGATTGCGGTGTCCATCATCATCAGTTCGGCCATACATGAGTAAAGCGCAGAATCGGCACCGGCATCTGCTGTTGCTGTTGTCGGTTTTTGTCATTGCCACCTGCGGACTCATCTATGAGCTGGTGGCCGGAACGCTGGCCAGTTACCTTCTGGGCGATTCGGTTACGCAGTTTTCGACCATCATCGGGGTCTATTTATTTTCGATGGGAATCGGTTCATGGCTGTCCAAATACCTCGACGGAAACCTGCTGAAGTGGTTTATCCGCATCGAAATTCTGGTCGGAATCGTAGGTGGCTGCAGTGCTCCCCTCCTTTTCGCGCTGTTCGAATACGCGGCCTCCTTCCGGCTCATTCTCTATACGTTAGTGAGTTTGACCGGGATTCTAGTCGGGCTCGAAATCCCGTTGCTGATGCGGATTCTTGAAAACCAGCTCAGCTTTAAAGATCTGGTTTCCAGAGTTTTTACCTTCGATTACATTGGCGCCCTGCTGGCTTCGCTGATCTTTCCGCTGGTGCTGGTTCCGTATCTGGGACTCATCCGAACGTCATTGTTTTTCGGACTGATGAACATCGGCGTGGCCGGTTTTCTGCTCCATCAATTTCCCGAGACAAAACCGTATCGACGTTCGCTCCTCACCGCCATTCTCCTTTCTTCCGTTCTCCTCATCGGCGGTTTTGTTTACGCGGAACAAATCATGACTTACACCGAAAACCTGACGTTTCAGGACAAGGTGATTTATAGCAAAAGTACGTCGTACCAGCGAATTGTTCTGACGGCCAGCAACCGCGAGTTTCGGTTGTTCCTGAACGGCAACCTTCAGTTTAGTTCGGCCGACGAATACCGCTACCACGAAGCCCTCGTCCACCCCGCGATGCAGGCGCTTCCCAACGCAAACCGGGTGCTCGTTCTGGGCGGTGGCGACGGTTTGGCGGTTCGTGAAATCCTGAAGTACAAAACCGTTCAGTCGGTCACGCTGGTTGATCTCGACCCGGGTATGACCACGCTTTTTCGGGAAAATGAACTGCTGCTGAAGCTCAATCACCGCTCGTTACTGTCGCCTAACGTACAGATAATCAATACCGATGCCTACAATTTTGTCCGTCAGGACACCAGTCAGTATGATTTGATCGTGGTGGACTTTCCCGACCCATCGAATTATTCCATCGGCAAATTATACAGTACCTCGTTTTATCAGGAGTTAAACCGCCTGCTAAAAACCGGGGGGCTGGCGGTGGTGCAATCGACCTCGCCCTACATTGCCCGGCAATCATTCTGGTGCATTCGAAACACCATTGCAGCTTGCGGTTTTCAAACCATTCCGTACCACGCCTATATCCCCTCGTTTGGCGAATGGGGGTACGTGATGCTTTTGCGCAACCGCCACTGGCGGGGCGACGGGCCGTTGCCGCCCGGTCTGCGGTTTATTACGTCGAAAACAATTCACGACATGCTGAATTTTCCGCCCGACATGGCCGAGGTTCCGACCGAAATCAACAAACTCAACAACCAGGTGCTGGTGCATTATTTCGAAGATGACTGGACCCCCTACGCCCACTGATTCGCCGGAATCACCCGGACGCCGGCAGTTTCTCGAACAGGCCGCCGGTTTGGGATTTACCGCCTTGCTGGCCACCTCAACTGGCTTAAACGCCTGCCATTCAATAAATTCCCATAACCACATTCAAGGTGGCATGGCCGGTGCCAATCACCAGACCGGGCATTTGCTGCGAAATCCCGAAAAACTGCCTTTACCGAGCCGATCGCTGGAAACGGAAGTCCTGATTGTGGGAGGTGGAATCGCCGGGTTGTCGGCCCGGCGGTGGTTGTGGCAACACGGGTTGCGCGATGTTTTGCTGGTCGAAATGGACAATCAGACCGGCGGCAACTCCGTCAGTGGTCAGAATGCGATTTCGGCCTATCCCTGGGGCGCGCATTACCTGCCCATTCCAGACCTGCGTAATCGGGAACTGCTTGATTTTCTGAAAGAATGCCATGCCATTACCGGTTTTGATCCGGCCGGTTTGCCGATTTACAATGAGTACTACCTATGCCACGATCCCGAAGAACGGCTTTTTATCAACGGCCACTGGCAGGCGGGTCTGGTGCCTGAAGTAGGTGTCCCGGAAGCCGACAAACAGCAAATCACCCGGTTTTTCAAACTGATCGAACAACTGAAACATGCCAGAGGGAGTGACGGCAAAGATGCATTTGCCATCCCACTCGGCAACTCCTCAACCGACGAGAACTACCGAAAGTGGGATGCGGTTTCCTTTGAAACCTACCTGAACGAGCAGCAATTTACCTCAACGTATTTGCGTTGGTTTCTGGAATACGGCTGCAAGGATGATTACGGCAGCACGCTGGAGAATACCTCGGCCTGGGCGGGACTGCATTATTTTGCCTCCCGAAAAGGCGTTGCGGCCAATGCCGAACCGAACGCGGTGCTGACCTGGCCCGAAGGCAACAACTTTCTGGTCAGGCAGTTGGAACAGCAGGCACAATCACCCGTTCATTCAAATAGGCTGGTCTTTTCGGTTCAGGAAAACGAGCGCGGGGTTCAGGTTTTGTGTTATGATGTCCTGAATAAGGAAACGGTTTCGATTCAAGCCCGGAAGGTTCTGCTGGCCACTCCCCAGTTCATTACCCAGAATCTGCTTAAAAATCGGGTTTCAGCCGATTTTCAGTATTCACCCTGGCTCGTAGCGAATCTGACCGTCAGTGGTTTACCGCAGGGACGCGGTTTGCCGTTGTGCTGGGATAATGTTATTTACGGAAGCCCGTCGGTCGGTTACGTTACCGCTACTCACCAGCATTTAAATATTGCGGAGCCTCAGAAAGTGATCACGGTTTACTGGCCGCTCGTTCAGGGACCGCCCGCGACGGCCCGGCAAAAAGCGTACGAGACGGCCTACGAAACCTGGGTTCAGCAGCTACTGACCGAGCTGGAAACGGCTCATCCGGGCGTAATGCCCTACATTCACGCCGTCGATTGCTGGATTTGGGGACACGGCATGATTGTACCTGCACCCGGTTTTATCTGGGGCGAGTCGCGTCGGAAAGCCGCTCAGCCAATCAACGGCAAGCTCTTTTTTGCCCATTCCGACCTCAGCGGTATTTCGATTTTTGAAGAAGCATTTTACCAGGGCATTCGGGCGGCTAAAGAAATACTCGAACAAAATGATGCCGCCTGACAATGTATTTTTGCAGCGCGTCGTTGCTCCATCTATAGCGCTTTCCGTTCGTTGAAATGAAAAAAACCGTACTTGTTCTGACTTTCTTTTTGGGTTTTCTGATCGATTCCCGAGCGCAGTTATCCAACCGAAAACCGATCAATCGAGCAGAGTTTATTCATCTGATGCAGACGGTTGCGGCCGGCTTGAACGAAAACAACGGTCGCAAAGCCGCTGACTGTTTTACGCTGGACGCCATCTATTCCGAACCACCCAATAAGCAGATTTACCGGGGTCGCGACCGGATTTTCGAGTTTTTCGGTGGCTGGAAAGGGCGACCGAAAGTGGTGCAAATGGTCTGGCATCACCTCACCTTCGACGAGCAAACGCAGGTCGGTTCCGGCGAATTTTCGATGACCTACGGTTCCACGACGCACGGCATGGTCAGTGTCAAAATCCGGGAAGGCCTGATCGGCAACTGGCGGGAATATTTCTACCAATCCGCGCTCGACTGGAACGGTTTTATCCTCCAGAATCCGTTCTGAATAAATTCTCTAAAAATCATTCAGATCAGAATCCAAACCCGGATCGCTTATAAATAACTGATTTATTGTCAGCAAAGTGTGAACGTATTTCGCCTGGGAACGGATACAAAATGGTTAGATTCGAGGAAAACGTAGGATTTTATAAAACCCTTGGTAATTTTACCCGAATGCATGGAAAAATCTTTTTATCCGATGATGTAAAATGAATTTATCGAAAACGTGTTTTTCTCTACTATTATTGATTTTTATACCCAGTGCCTTCCTCTCCCGATGTGTTCAAAAATCAAATCTTCCGGCAGGAGATCGTAACAATGGCGGTCTTTTCTTACCCGCTGGCTTTGAAGCGGTGGTTGTTGCGGATAGCATTGGCCATGCCCGGCATCTGGCCGTGAATAAAAACGGAGACATTTATGTAAAACTTACCTACGCGAAGCAAGATTCCGGAAATGTTGCGATCAGGGACGGCAACAACGACGGTAAGGCTGACCAGATCGCTTATTTTGGAGACTACAAAGCGGAGAGCGGTTATGGCCCCACCGGCATGAGAATTTATAAGGATTATCTATATTTTAGTACGAAGGGGGCTGTCTATCGGCAGAAACTAAGTCCGGATAAACTACTTCCCGACAGCAAAATTGAACTTGTGCTTACCGACAATTACCTCACTGAGCACATTGGCAAATCACTTGCTTTTGACGACGATGGACACATGTACGTCAATTTTGGCTCCATAAGCAATAATTGTCAGATTGATAACCGGATTCCCGGAAGCCCGGGTCAATATCCGTGCGCTGAACTCGCTGAACACGCCGGTATCTGGATGTTTGACGCGAATAAACTTAATCAGACTCAAAAGGACGGCGTTCGGTATGCCACCGGACTCCGGGACGGGATTGCGATGGACTGGAATCATGCCACGCATACGTTATTCGCTGTAGAACACGGCCGGGACGGTTTACATCAAACCTGGCCTTCCCTTTATTCAGAATGGGAAAGTACCGTATTACCGTCTGAAGAATTTTTTGAAGTGAAAAAAGGAATGAACGGTGGGTGGCCGTACTATTATTATGACCAGCTGCAAAATAAAAAAATGGTTGCTCCCGAATACCGTGGGGTCGATTTAAAAGCGGTGGATAAACCTGCCGATCCGATTATGGGCTTCCCGGGGCATTGGGCACCGAATGATCTTTTCTTTTATACGGGCGACCAATTCCCTGACCATTATAAAAATGGCGCGTTTATCGCTTTTCACGGATCCAGTAACCGGGCCCCCTACCCGCAATCCGGTTTTTTTATTGGTTTTGTTCCGTTCAAAAACGGTGCGCCGTCAGGTTCCTGGGAAGTATTTGCCGATGGATTTGCGGAGCTTGAAACGATTGTAAGTTCATCGGAAGCGGCTCATCGCCCGATGGGAATTGCAATGGGCCCTGATGGCTCCCTGTACGTAAGCGATATTACTACGGGAAAGATATGGCGAATCATGTTTAAGGGAAACAAAGATAATTTCGGAAGGGATCAGTTGGCAAAAATGGAAAATCGTAAGATGCTAACCCACCTGAAGACTCCGGATAAAGTCAAAGATAACCTGGTCAAAGGCATAGCGGATGACGGTCGGAGAATCTATACGGTTTATTGTATTTCCTGCCATCAGGAAAACGGCAAGGGAGACGGGAGTCGTTTTCCTCCCCTAGAAGGATCGGACTGGGTAACCGGCGATAAAAAGAGGCTAATCACCGTATTATTAGAGGGTCTTAAGGGGCCGATTCGAGTCAATGGCAAGCTCTTCAATGGCGAAATGCCCAAGCATGATTTTTTGAGCGATGCCGATATTTCCAAAGTAACCTCCTACATCCGGTTAAATTTCAACAATAACGCAGGCGCCATCCTTGAAAAAGAGGTAGCTAATGTGCGGAATCAACTGAAGGGCAAACCTTAATAAATTGGTTTAGAATGGATTGACTGGAAAACAAGCGGTTTTTCACGACGTGGAGAAATTAGTTAGACATACGCCTATTTAAAATAAAAAAGAATGCAAACGTATTATTTCCAACGGGAAGACGTCAGAAAAACCGCCTACTTGAAAGGAAACGGGTTACAGACCCTGATCGGAGGGTTTGTCGTCCTACTCTTTCTCCTCCCGCACCTTTCAGCCGCCCAAAACAAGGTTCAGGGCCAAAAATTTATCGTTGAACCCCCAACCCTTGAAAATTTGGGGTTTGAATGGTACATCGATGGTGACGCAAACCGGAATGCCACCGTAAAGGTCGAGTACCGAATCGCGGGATCGGGCAATGAATGGAAAAAGGGAATGCCGCTCCTCCGAATTGGGGGGGAGCATATCGAACGGGCGGGAATTGATTACACAACGCCCCCGATGTTTGCCGGAAGCATATTGGACGTTAAGCCCGGTACCAGGTATGAAGCTCGTTTTACATTAGAAGATCCGGATGGGGTCGAAGGGGAAGCGGTCAAGGTAATTAACGTTTCCACCCGTACCGAGCCACAGGCTGCCCGTGGAGGAAGGGTACGGCATGTCTATTCCCAGTATTATACGGGTGAGAAAGAAAAGCCGAATTACCCCGGTCTGGTTTCTGCCTACGGCGGTTCTGAAAATACAAAGGGAGACTGGAACGTGGTCGCTGAGGATGTGGTGCAGCCCGGCGATATTATTAAAATACACGGAGGGCTCTATCAGGGAGTGCTTCTTAACTATCCCGATTGGCATAACATCCCCTTCGACGGCACTTATTTTTTCACGGCAAAAGGCACGGCGGAGCGCCCGATTGTCATCGAAGCAGCCGGGGATGGCGAGGTCATTTTTGATGGCGCAGGAGCCGCTATTCTGTTTAATGTCATGGCCACCGAACATCATATTTTTCAGGGGCTTACCTTTCGGAATGCCGGCCGAGTTTTCGATGCCGGCCGGAAGCATTTGGCCGGAGCAAGTGATTTGACCATACGGAATTGTCGGTTTGAGAATGTGGGTGAAGGTATTGTGACCGAATACGCCGGTTCAAAAAACTTTCTTATTCAGGATAACGTCCTGCTTGGCCGGGATGATCGGTATCGATTGTACGGTTGGTCGGCTCACCGGGAAGGCCTGATTCCGTACGGGACGCATCTACTGGATTCTTACTATGGCATCAAAGTGTATGGTCCCGGACATGTAATTGCCCATAATTCCATTGCCTTCTTCCACGATGCCATTGGTATCTCAACCTACGGCACTCCTGAGAAAGAACAGGAGCTAAAAGCGGTGTCGATCGATATTTACAACAACGATCTCCACCTGATGGTCGATGACTTTATTGAGGCTGACGGCGGTGTACACAACATTCGCATCATGCGGAATCGGGGTGTGAACGCTGCCGAGAATGGCATAAGTGCCCAACCCGTGTTTGGTGGGCCAGCCTACTATATCAGGAATATCCTCTACAATGTACCCCAGGGAGGGGCGCTTAAAATTCACGGGGGGGTACCGGGTCTCACCGCGTATCATAACACGTTCATTACGGAAAGTAACGCGGGTGCCAGTTACCCAAACTCAAACTACCGAAATAATTTGATTCTGGGTACGGACGGGCCGGTAAACGTGGCTGCTTTCCCCTTTACCACCGCCTATTCCGTGGCTGATTATAACGGGTATCGCCCCAATCAAGGTCCTGAAAGTCCTGAAAATCAATTCAGTTGGTTGTCACCCAATGGGAAGCTGGCGGGATTTAAGAACTTGACGAGCCTGACCAAGGCGAGTGGTCTTGAAGCCCATGGCAGAACAGTCGATTATGATGTTTTTGAAGATCTTCAAAAACCGGTTCAAGCAAAGTCCGGTACACCGTTGGGGAATATGCCGGGTCCCGTTTATCACGCAGTCGATCTTAATTTTAAACTTAATCCGAAGGGGAAAGCGGTCGATGCAGGCGTTTTCATCCCAAATGTAAATGATAATTTTACCGGAAAAGCGCCGGATTTGGGGGCACTCGAGGTAGGTGGTCCTTCCGTGATCTACGGCGTGCGCGGCCTCAAGCAGGGTCAGGAGTTCTACCGCTGATCAGGGATTGCCTTACCGGATCATCACTTCCCAATACCGGGTGCGTTTGGAACGGCCTTCGGGCCCTTCAACCGTTAAGGTAATGACCGTACGTACCCCTTTAGCCGTAAACCGGTAAATCGGATTTTGTTCCGTCGAGGTATCCCCATTGCCGAAATCCCAGGTCCATTTTGTGATCACTCCAATGGATTCATCGTTGAAGGCCACAGTTCCTTTTTCTTCGTCCACCACCTTGAACGACCAGGCGGCTTTAATAGGCTCCAAAAACTTTTTTTCCAACGGCATCAGTTGAAAGGCACAGAGATACGAGGCATTGCTGACCATTTTGGTGTTGTGGGCGAGGTTGATATGGCCCTCCCGTTTCCCCCCGTCGAAATCTAAAATCGACCAAGCGAGGCCGATCACCTTATTTTCCTTTAGTTCCGATTCCACGGCCTTTTGCGGCCCTTCATGGGGCGCGTAGTCATAGGGGGTGATCCAGCCTTCCAAAATCAAGGTGCCGCTTTCTCCGTGTTTAAAATGATAATCATAGGCATAGTTTGCGTGCGGAAACTCCGCTACCCAGGGCTGGCATCCCCACACCAATGCCCATGCATTGTTGACCGGCGGGGTATAGATGTGGTAGTTCTGTGCGTGTACGCCACTAAAATTAAAATGGTTTTCGATATAAGCAGCGGTCTGCGGTTGCCACTTCATCTGCTCGGGATCATACAAGGGGTTTTGAATAAAAGGACCTCCTGAAAGATCGCCATCGACCACGAGCTCAAAGATATCGTTCATATACCCCTCGGGGTTGAAACGGCCAAAATCCCAGAAATCGTCGTAGGCTTCGTAGAGAAAATAAAGACGATTCATCCCTTTGACCCATCCGATGGTCACTTTTACATCCAGGTCTTTGGGGTCGATGTTAGTACCCTTACCGTCTTCGGTATCGCTTAGGAGATCCGTACCGTAGGTATACTTTTCAGGTACGATTGCCCAATCGCTTTTGTTCCCATCGATGCGCGGCATTTGAGTTCTGGGGAATTGAAAAATCTGAAATACCCGCCCGTTTCTGGCCGTTTTGTAGACTGGGGTTGACTGGCCGGTTGCAATCGACGTATGGAGCAACCAATAGCAAAGGAAAAACAACCAGGCCCGATGACCTTCCCGAAAATTCATGTCGTTTTTGCTTTTCATAATCTATAAATGTGATCGGCATTTTTATGGTAGATCTTGTGTAATTCTTCATCGGAAAATTGGGCGGTAATTTTTTCAAAAGCCTCAGACCAGCTTTTGTAGGAGTCGGCCAGCAGGACTACGGGCCAATCTCCGGCGAAGACCAAACGGTCCATCCCGAATTTTTCGATGACATATAGAATATAGGGCCTGATTTTTTCGACCGACCAATCCTTCCCGAAACGGGTAATAATACCCGAAATTTTACAGTTTACGTTGGGCAGTTCCGCTAATTTCTCGATTCCATTCCGCCATTGCGTTGAATCTACCTCCCCAACGTTTGGATTTCCCAGGTGATCAAGGATAAAAATCGTATTTGGAAATTTTTTGGCCAACTTGACTGCTTCGGCCATCAATGGCGGAGAGATCAACAGGTCAAAACTCAACTTGCGATTAGCCAAGGCTTTGAAGCCCGCTAAAAAACCGCTGGAAGTGACCTCATTTTTCGGAAAATCTGCCCGTATGCCCTTCACCAAGGGGAGTTCACAAAGCTGCTCCAAGGATTTTTCGGTACCGGATCCCTGCGTAAGATCCGCCTTGGCCACGATTCCCTTGATTTTTGGTTCGGATCGGGCCAACTGACTTACCAGGGTAGCTTCCTTGAGCCCTAAATGGGCGTCCGCTCCGCTTTCCATGAAAACCATTTTTCCGATGTTCGAACTTTTCGTTGCCTCTTTGTAATCCTGTAAATCAAAAGTACGGTTGATTGTGGGTGAGTTTTTTAACCAACCGTAGGATAAATTTTTCAAATCGAATAAATGTACGTGTGTATCCGTTTTGGGTATTTTCCCGGATCGGTCATCCGCATTTTCGGAAGACCCTATTGCATTGGGAATACAGAGCAAACCGGTTGAAACACTGAGGAGGTTACTGGAGAATGTTCTTCGGTTCATGGGTCGGTTCAGGGAAAGTTGATCAGTTTGGCTAGAAAAGAATCCGGCAACTTTCAACTACTGAAAGCGGCCTTCCAAAGTACCTATCCAACGAAGAAAGATTGAACGTATACGGCTGAAAGCTGGTGCGTTCTATGTTCCGGAATCCTTTCGCTTACCGTAAACAGGTGGGCTGTTGATATGCTGTTATGCTTCTCCTTTAGGGTCGTCTACTTCGGTAATCTCGTAAAGAACCGCGCTTTTTTTGGGTTTTGCGTCCAGGTGGATCCAATGGGCATACTGCCAGGTAAACGCAGCTCCGTAATAGAAAATCAGGGACGCGTAAAACACAAACAGCAGAATGAGAATAAATGCCCCCGATGTGCCATATCGGGAACTGATCAGGCCGTGAATGAGCAACCGGCTTAGAATTGCTTCTCCAAGTTCATACAGCAGGCTGGTAACGACAGCGCCTACGCAGACCGCTTTCCAGGAAATCCGCAGGTCAGGCAGGAATTTGAATAGGGTGGAAAACCAAATCGCAATGAATACCGTCGACGAAAGCTGATCCAGTGTCCAATTGAGAATCCCAATGCTACTATAGGGTGTCATCACCTGATCCAGCGCCAGAGAACCAGTCATCAACAGACCAGAAAAGACAATGAGGCCGAAGGCTATTGCCCGGTCTTTGAGCGTATTGAGAATCGTTCGGTCAGCTGCTGCTTTGACATTCCAGAGTTGATTGAGTGAATTTTTGATGACCATAAATAAAGCGGTGGAAGCGATCAGTAACAAAGCACTACCTAAAACGGTCCAAAGGAGATGCGAACGGTCAGGTTGCAATTGAGTTGAAATATCTTTTAACTGTTTAGCACTCTGATTTCCAAACAATTGACCCAATTCTTGGAAGACCTGACCGCGTACCTGCTGCTGGTTAAAAACAGGGCTGAAAACCGTTCCTAAGATGATCACAATCGGTGGTAAAGCAAAAAAAGTGAAGAATGCGGTTGCGGCAGCCATTCGTATCGGATCATTGTCCTTCAGGTTGGTAAAGGCCTGGCTGAATAATTTAAAAAAAGGAAAGATATTTTTCAAAGTCTGAGCAAGTATCTGATCACAACCCTTTTCAGGCAGTAAAGTTTACAAGGTCCAATTGATCAGGCACTTTCCCTGCCCTTATTCTGGAATAATGTCAGTTAACTACGATATAACAGGTACTTTTTTCTCCTGCGTGCAGAGTGGTGTTCTCAAATCATTTCCTGACTGAATCGAATGTCTGATTGAGAAAATCAGAAGCCTACAAGGTCGTTTCCAGCATCATTTCCCAAAAGTGTCAGCGATTGACTCATTTGTGACAGCCATTCCAGCGGATGACCCCGACCTTTGATTCATTCAAACAGACACACACATCAAACGTCATACGCTATGAAAACGCTCATCAAATCCCTGCTCGTTGCATTTACATTAACGGCCGTTACCTTCTCCGCTTCAGTCGCTGAAACCAGCAATCCCGCCAGAAAACCCAAAAATGCTGCGGCTTTTCAAAGTAGCCTGTTCACTACGATCGACGGAAAGGTTCAGATTGCGGTGCAGAAGGAAACCGGTGGTACTGTTGAAATTCGATTGACCAATCATGCCGGTCAGGCGTTCTTTGTTCAACAGGTTGGCAAACGCCAGGAAGCTGCCCGTTTCCGGTTGGATGTTAGCTCACTGCCGGATGGTGTTTATCAAGTTGCCATTTCCAACGGCGTTGATACCGCTACCCAGGAATTGACGCTGGCCACCCAACAGTCAAAACCGGTAGCACCGGTTCGACTTGTCGCTGTTAACTAATCATACCCACTACCTCCATAGCTACCTCCGATTGTATCCACCGGCAGCGGCCAACTCTTACTTGAGTTGGCCGCTTTTTATTGGAAGAACGATTTTTCCGATGGTGCGCAACCGGTTTCCCATCCTGCAATTTCATTGATAATGATGCCCTCGATTAGGACCCGTTTTTTTAAAATGCAACTTCAAAAACCGGTGTTACCTCCCTCCTGCCGGTTGCCAGAAAAATAGTATTATTTGCAGCAAAGCCGGTTCATTCGCGATCTAAATGTGGCATTATTTTGTTATTCTGTAGTAACCTCCAATGGTGACTGGCCTTCCTGAATTGCCTCAGTGCGGATGCGGTTTTTGAGCCAGGGTCAGGTGTTGGTTACGCTCAACCTTGTCAACAACAGATACCGTGAAAAAGAAATTTGCCCTCGAACTCACCGAAAGCGAAGCAGAAATGATTGCATTCCTATTGCATACGGCGACTGATCAGTTCTACGCAAGCAAGGTGTTGCGGGATCGGACGAAGGTCAGCTTGAAGGATTTGCGAACGGCCGAAACCGTACGGAGAAAATTAACTCATGCGCGGTAAGTACCATTTGACATCGTTTCCTTTACTCCTCGCCCCTGCTTTAATTTTCCGGCTTCCAGCCTACTGCATCTTCACCTGGGTGGCAGCCTTAATGCTATCAGTATTCAATTGGAGCGCTTTTATGTTCTAACTTTATTTTAGCTTAAATATTTCTACCTAATTCGAAGTATTTCATTTGATTTTCATCTTCCGTATCAATGAGTATTCCAAATGTTTCCGGAAAACTATCTGAGGTGCTCGCAGGGCTATAACCGCTGACGACAAAGAAAAGTTTGTCACCATATTCCGTGCGCATTTTCAGAGTATATGGATTTACCTTCTTATTCTTTTTTCTATTATCTTGAATCTGATCATATTTTTCAAGATAATCAGAGGTACACAAACTATTAAATGATAAAGATTTATGAGGAATTTTATCAACAGTAGATTTGGTGAATAATTCTCTAAATTTAGGATTTGAATCTTTGATATAATCTTCCGTATCCAGCCGACAATAGGGAATAGAGGCTTTATTTAAAATTAAATCAATAACATTTAATGCCTCTTCATAATCTTTCGATTTCCGAATTGTTTCATTCCATGAATAGAACAAGACAGACAGCATACAGCCTAAACAAAAAAAGGCTAATAGTGCGACAAAAAATATCTTCTTCCGAAAGTTTTCAATATCAATTTTAATTAACTTCAGTTTTACCTGATTTTCTTGGGACCCAGAATTATAGCTATTACCTAAAGGTATCGAGACCTGTAAAGCAGATTTATTTTCAGAATAAACTTGAATGTTACCTAAAACATCAGATCTTTTATCTTTCCTTTTATCATAGTATTTTTCAAATTCTTCTTTTATCATATTACCTTTATAACAATCATCGTTAAGTAATCCCCCAGCCTTTAGTTCACAATCCAATAATTCGGATTGAATTCCATCAACATCATGTTCTATATGCTTTAATACCGAATTAATTGAGAACTTATCTTCATTGGGGTAAATATCATCCATATCAAAAAATTTACTTTTAATAAACTGAATAAAAGTATTGCTATTATCTTTATTTATCCCTTTAGTAAGCTGAAAATCAAAACACACTACAGCTTTTATTTGCCCATCTATTTCTATTCCTCTTGATACTGTAATTACAAAACCACCGCCTGCTAAATCCATATATGGCTTTGAAACATAAAAAATATCTTCAACTTTAGATTGGACTGTTACATTCTCTTTATCTAATCTTTCACGATTAATCTTGCCGTTGCTGATAATGAATCGTTCTGTCAATTCTGGTTTTTCTAATGGAGACCAAAAATAAGGTCTTGATGGAAAAAAAGTCGTAGAAGGAAATTGCGTTGCATAGTATTCTTCTATCTTGTTGCTCTTTTCTAAATCATTATTAAATATTCTATTTATGCCATTATGTGTTACAATGTATACTTGAAAAGGAGTATTATATAAGTAATCAATATTATTTTCCCAAAATCTAATATTCATAAAATTTTTCAAAACCGATGAAATACCCTTTGTAAATTCAATATCTCTATTCATACCATTTTCCGATTTGAATATTTCTTTTAAAATACTCGCACTTTTCCTATAATCTAAATTTTTAAAGGCATCTTTTTCATCTTTGCTTAACGATTTTCCCAATATGTTAACAGGTAAAAACAGAAACCCGGGTCGATGCCCGTCAGTTAATACTTCGCCCTGCTGTTTTTTAGTTGTCGTTTTTGCGATTTTTATATTAGGTAGAGGAGATTTCGCCTTAAAAGCCATTCTTACTATCTCAGCCTCCAATAGATGCCATTCGTCTACGAACGAATCTCTTAATTTCGAGCTTTTTAACGTGCTATCAATCCTAGAATTTAAATGTGAAAGAATGAATGATTCCATTCCTTTGTAGCTCTGAGGTGTAGGTTCAGATTCAGATTTTAAAGTATTTAGAAAAACTTCCTGGTATTTATTATTTAAATCCCAATAAATCTTACCAAAAACTATTGTTCCAATTAACAATAAAATGATTATAGCGATAACCATTGGTTTTCTTTTCACTAAGGCCTCCAAGAATATACCAATCGTCTTTGAATTATCTCTGAACCAGTCAAATGAAACTAATAACCATGATGTAAAACCTGTAACCATTATTAATTAAATTTAAGGTTGAGAAAAAACAAAAGGAGCTTTAGCGTACAAACGAATTAGATGCTAAACTTTATATTTAGCAATTTATGGATTGCTTAAGCAAATAAAAACGGGAAAAATCCCGTTTTTACAAGTTTCACATCATTAATTGTAGTGGATTTATACCATTTTTAGATGCCACGGCAATCTATTCGAAAAAAGTATAACGTTTTATTTACTCTACATCTAATAAAAACTAAATTGTCCTTTTCACTTCTCAACCCGTCCTGCCGGACGCACATTGCTTCCGGTTCGTTTCTGCAAATCGTCACCTAGATCGGCGCGGGCTTCTTCGGCTAATTTTTCCAAAACCGCTACGATGTCCGGGTTTTGCTCACGAACGTCATACCGTTCGCCCGGATCACGGCGGAGGTTATACAACGCTTGGGGAAAATCGTGGTTTTCGGTACTCGGTCCCGGTTTTCCATCTACGCCCGGCAGAAACCCCTCGTACGTGCGTCCCGGATGCGGAAACACCAGTTTCCAGTCACCCTTCCGTACGGCTTCGAGGCTGTTTTGGCGGTAATAATAATAGAAATGATCGCGGGGATTTACGGTATCATCCCCCTTCAACAACGCCACCAGGTCTACTCCGTCGATCGGTTTTTTCGGTAAGCGAGCGCCGGTGAGTTTCGATAATGTGGGCAGAATGTCCATCGTCGTCAGCAGCTTATTACACACCCGACCCGCCGGAACCACGCCCGGCCAGCGAATGATGCACGGAACGCGGTGCCCCCCTTCGAAGGATGTGCCTTTCCCTTCGCGAAAACCGCCCGCCGAACCAGCATGATTGCCGTAATTCAGCCAGGGGCCGTTGTCACTGGTGAAGATTACAATGGTATTTTTGTCGAGCCCCTGCTGCTTCAGTTCCTGCAAAATCTGACCCACCGACCAGTCCAGTTCCAGCATCACGTCGCCGAGCAAACCGGCTCCGCTTTTGCCCCGAAACCGGCTCGAAGCTGCCAGCGGAACGTGTGGCAATGGATGAGGCACATACAGGAAAAACGGTTCTTTTTTGTGTTTCCGGATAAAACCGACGGCGCGTTCGGTGATGGCGGGGGTCAACTGGCTCGCATCCTCCAGCGTTTTCACTTCTTTACCGGGTGTGTTGCCTTCAATCAGATACAAAGGGGGATAGTTGGCTTTGGTCTGATTGGGGTGCAGCGGCCACATGTCGTGCGAATACGGAACGCCAAAATATTCGTCAAATCCCTGTTGTTGAGGCAGAAACGCCTTCTGACTGCCCAAATGCCACTTGCCGAAAATGCCCGTAGCATACCCTTTTTCTTTCAACAATTCGGCAATGGTTTCTTCGTCAGGATTCAACCCAATGGGTGAATTGGGGCCGAACGCGCCAGAAATGCCAAGCCGATTGGGGTAACAACCCGTCAACAAAGCCGCCCGCGAAGCACTGCAAACCGCCTGAGCGGCCAGAAAACTCGTAAACCGGGTGCCCTCGGCGGCCATGCGGTCGAGGTTGGCAGTGGTGTAACCAGCGGCTCCATTGCAGGATAAATCTCCGTAGCCCATGTCATCGATAAAAAAAAGGACGACATTGGGTGGGGAGGCTTTGGGTTTACTCACCCATCCGCTGAGTGCGAACCAGATACCAGCAAAAAATGCGATTGAAAAGATAATTTTTGAGAACGTACGCGTACGAAACCGGGTCATCACCGTCTGAATTAAGTCAATTGATTAAGATCGACCAATTTAGAGTTTCTGGTTAACAAATGAATAATGGTCCAGACAAATAAATACGTAAAACCGCAAATGGTGAACAGGAGATTATAGCCCCCCGGCAAGTTTCCGGCGGCTTTGTAGGTATCCAGTAAATACCCCACCAGCATCGGAAAAAAAATACCGCCAACCGCTCCGGCCATGCCGCCGATGCCCACCACCGAGCTGACAGCCTGTTTAGGAAACAGATCGGAAGCAATCGTAAAGACATTCGTTGCCCAGGCCTGATGCACCGCAACCGCCAGACTCATCAGCGCAACCACCATCCAGACATTGGAAGCAAACTGCACCAGAATGATCGAAATTTCTAAAATAGCAAAAATAAAAAGCACGGTTTTTCGGGCTTTTAACGTTGGCCAGCCACTTTTAATTAAGAAGGAAGAAAAGAATCCTCCTGCAATACTACCTACTGTAGTTGCCGTATAAATAATCAATAATTCCGGACTCATTATCTTTAAATTCAGGTGATAGGTCGACGAAAAATAGGATGGCAGCCAGAATAAAAAAAACCAGAAAATTGGATCAATGAGCGCTTTTCCGGTTATAAACGCCCAGGTTTGGGGCAATGCAAATAATTTAAACCAGTTGATCGAAACCGTATCTTCGACAGCCGTTTCGGTCTTCTCCTGACCGCTGGTAATGAATTCAAATTCCTGATTTGTCAGTCGCTTCTGTTTTGCCGGAACGTCGTAAAAAATCAACCAAAAAATCAACCAGACAAAACCCAGTCCGCCGGTGATCCAGAACACTTCCTGCCAGCCGTAATTCCGTAAAATCCAGGGTACAATCATCAACGCCAGAACGACACCAACACTGGTGCCGGAATTGAATATACCGGTCGCCAGCCCCCGCTCCTTCTTGGGAAACCATTCGGCCACGGTTTTGACGGCAGCCGGAAAATTACCGGCTTCGCCCAAACCCAAACCAACACGCGCCACGGCAAAGCCTAACACGCCACGAGCCACCGCGTGCAACATCCCGGCCACACTCCAGAAAACAATGGTGATGGTATAACCCAGTTTGGTACCTACTTTATCAATCAGCCAGCCGGATAGAATTAAACCGATGGCATAGGCCGCCGTAAATGCCATCACAATGCGGGCATAATCGGTTTCGGTCCAGTTAAATTCCAGTTCGAGAATGGGCTTTAAAAGACCAATAATCTGGCGATCGAGGTAATTAATCGTCGTCGCTAAAAAAACCAGTGCAACAACAATCCAGCGGTAGTACTTAATTTTATAATCAAACACAAGGGTAAGGGTCTTCGGTGAATAGTTGCAGGAATTTAATCGGGTTATGGTCATCAAACCGCTGGTAATTGGGCGACAAATTTTTCAAAATGTGCTTTTAAACCGGGCCAATCTTTTTGTTCGATGAAGCTTTTATCAAACAGGTGTCCCCCAACGCCCAATCCGTCGGCACCCGCTTTTAAGAAGTCAACCATGTTGGCAAGGCCGACTCCGCCCGTTGGCACCAGTTTAACCTGATCCAGCGGTCCTTTGACTTCTTTGATGTAATTGACCCCCAATGAAGCTGCCGGAAAAACCTTGACCATTGTCGCGCCCAACGACCAGGCATTGTAGATTTCGGAAGGGGTAAATGCGCCCGGAAAAATGGGAATCCCGCGATCCACGCAGGTCTTAATCACCTTTTCGTTGATGATCGGTGTAACGATAAACTGCGCACCGGCTGAAAGTGCTTTTTCCAGATCTTTTTCCGTACAAACCGTTCCGGCTCCAATGTTCAATCCCGTATTTTCGTTCGTTATTGCATGTTGAATGAGGTCTTCGGCACCGGGCGTATTCAGGGTTATTTCAATCGTTGTCAGCCCGGCCGCCCGGTATACGGGCAGAATTTGAATCACATCATCAACCGCCAGATTTCTGATAATTCCAATGATCGGCGCTTTTTTAAATAATTCCCACGAAAAATTCGTACTTGACATATTCCAACGACTTATACTTTTAAATTCTGATTTTGAAACAAGATAATCTGCCCTGCAATGGCGGCTTTATCAATCAATCCGGCCGGAATGATCGTCGTTCGGTTCGACAGATCCAGATCTTCAATCGCCTGTTGATAGAAGGGAAACAGATTGCTCCCGCTGCACAATACCAGGTGCCATTGAGCCTTTTCCAGCAGCGGTTTTAATTCGGCACCAATCAGTAACCCGCTTAAAAAGAAAGCATTTTGCTGCCTGGTCAAATTCCCGAACAATTGATTGGTCCGAACCGTAAACAGCCGATTCAAAAGAGGGAAGTTAGCTTCTTTTAATCCCAGTTTAAACGCCGACAGATTTTCAGTTGAAAAATCGCTGAAAGCACTGACATCGACCGAATCTCTTAAAATACTGGTCGAAGCCATCAGATTGAAAACCTCGCCGGTCATATGCGTTTCAAAATTCAGGAGTTGCCCGGCCTGAACGTACATGTGTTTGGAATGTGTTCCGGGGAAAATATAGATCGCTTCATCCGGCCGGTTTCCTGCCGAATCGAGCAGGGCGCTCAATCCGATTAGTTGCGTTTCTTCCCCGCGCATCACATCCTCTTCGCTTTTGACCCCGGAAATGAGAATCAATTCGTGCGGAAACGATTCGCTGGCGTCAAAATGGCGGAAACTTGCCCGGCTCCCGTCCATCGCAAACGGTAAGGTCGCATACGGAACTTCGTCCATGCCGATGGAAGATGAGGCCATGCCGGAAACCGCAATGGGTACCTGATCCAGCTTAATGGCGGCTTTGTGGGCTACCAGTTCAATCTGTTTGATGAGTTCTTCCCGAAAGAACTGCTCCCGGGCAACCCCGGCCCGTTCGCCGTTCGCCTTCCAGGCATTAAAAATACTTGCGATACCTTGCTGCGAAGTAACTTCCTCAATCAATCGATAATCGGCGCTATTCACCAAACGCAATCGAAAAAAAGATGTCCCCCAGTCACAGCATAATAAATAGTTACTCATTCACCAAGGCGGTTTAAGTTTAGGTGTAGGGTATACGGCTTTTTGTATACGGTTTTCGGTGAATGGCATCCTATTCGTTTTGCGAAAGCGCGCATCAGCCACCGAAAACCGTATACCAATAACCGTATACCTTCATTCAGTTACCAATCAACAACGGAGCCATCCAGCGCATTGTAAGACTCCGGGTTTTTCCAGTCGTGACCGATTTTATCTTTCATCTGCGCTTCATCCAGTTCGATGCCAAGCCCTGGCCCCGTCGGAATCAAAACCGTACCGTCTTTTTCGAGCTTGAACGGTTTTTTGAGGTAGCCCTCGCCCAACGAAACCTGCTCCTGTACCAGAAAATTGGGCACACTGGCGGCCAGGTGCAAACCCACCGCAAGCGAAATCGGACCCATCGGATTGTGCGGAGCAATCGGCACGTAATACGCTTCGGCCATTCCCGCGATCAGGCGCCCTTCGGTAATTCCGCCCGCGTGGCACAAATCCGGCTGAATGATGCTGGCGGCCCTTTTCTCCAGAATTTCGCGGAAACCCCATTTCGTAAAAATCCGTTCGCCGGTGGCAATGGGCAAATGCGTTCCCCGCGCAATGTCCACCAGCACGTCCACATTCTGAGCCTGCACCGGCTCCTCCACAAACATCGGTTTATACGGTTCCAATTCCTTAATCAGCAGCTTGGACGTCTGTGGAGCAATGGCGCCATGAAAGTCGATGGCAATGTCCATATCGGGGCCACCGGCTTCCCGCAACGAAGCAAAATTATCGATCGCGTACTGGATAAACTTCGGGTTCTCGACAATATTGGCCGGATTTTTTTTAGCAACCCCGGTTTTGATCACCGTATACCCTTCCGCCTTGCGTTTTTTCATGTCCTCCGCGTTGCTGGCCCGCCCGTAAATCCGCACCCGGTCGCGGGTCGGGCCTCCGAGCAATTCATAAACCGGTACGTTCAGCAATTTGCCTTTGATGTCCCACAGCGCGTGGTCGATGCCGCTCAATGCACTCGTTAAAATCGGGCCACCGCGGTAAAAAGCGTGGCGGTAAATGGCCTGCCAGTGGTGTACAACCGCACGGGGGTCTTTGCCAATCAGATACGGCTCGACTTCCTTGATGGCGGTTTGTATCGTCAACGCGCGGCCTTCGAGCAGTGGCTCGCCCAAGCCGACCACGCCAACGTCGGTGTGTATTTTAAGGAAAATCCAGCGCGGTTTGACCAGAAAGGTTTCCAGTTTGGTGATTTTCACTTTGCTGTAATCCCGAAACTGGCCGGGATTGCTGGCGTAGGATGTTTGCGGTAACAGAAGCCCGGTGCCTGCCACCCCCAAAACGGACTGGATGACATTGCGTCGGGAAATTTTCGATGATTTCATATGGATTGGTCAAGAGTTTAAGAGGGTTATTTCGCGGAGTTAAGCGGAGAAGTAAAGAGTTAAGCGAAGTTTTTTACGTTAATCTCCGCGTAACTCTATTTTACTCCGCTTAACTCCGCGAAATAATACGTATTAATTACTTCTTATCCCACCAAACCCGCGTGCTCAACGTATTCGGGCCTTGCCGGGCGATGGCTTCGTTGACGTTTTGCAGGTTGACTACTTTTTCGCTGTCCGGGTACGGCATCCGGCGGATAAAGTCCTCCGTGATTTCGGAAGCGGGATACGGGTTTTTGGATAAAGTCGGAAAGCCGCTTCGGCGGAAATTAGCGAACAATTCGGGGCCGTTCAGGAACGACGACACCCAGTATTGGGTATTGATCAGATCCAGTTCTTTCCCGGCCGTGAGCGGATGAGCTGCCAGGTAAGCCACAATGGCATCTTCTTTGATCGCGGCTGCGGGGTCATAAGCCGCCATTTGTTCCAGGTTGGCCCGGACGCCTTTCGTAAAATAATCCGCGGCACTGCCTGTCACCCAACCCCGAAAAGCCGCTTCGGCCAGCAGCAATTGCGTCTGCGAATGCGTGACGTGAAATTCAGGCGCGTCGAGTTTCAAAACCGTATTGAGGTTGACCTGCGTAAAATCCCAGAGACTGACCACGCCATTTTGAGCCAAAACCGCTGGCGTTGAAACCGTCACGTTGTCGTAGCCCATTGGCATTCCAATCTGCACTTTCGGATCGGTTGACGCGCGGGAAGCGACCTGCTCCGGGCCGCCTTTAGCGCCTACATACCGCACCGCGATCGAGCCCAATCGCGGGTCGTTGTTGGTTTTCAGGTAATTGACAAACGGCGCTGTCAGGTAGAAATTCGTTTTTTCGCGAGCCTGCAAGTGGTTGGCAATCCAGTTGTTATACAGTGCCGTGTGGCGCATCACCGAGTTGTCGTCGTTGGATTGCATGACGCCACCCGCAACCGCTTTGGTGACGTAATTTTTGGCGGTTGTCGGATCAACTTTGGTCAGGCGCATGGCTGCCCGGAGCATCAGGGAATAGCCCAGCCGCTTCCACTTTGTGATATTACCGCCGTATAAAATATCGGTAGTCTCAATGGCTTTCGTCGCATCCAGAGCGGCCGAAGCTTCGTCCAGTTCTTTCAGCAAATCCTTGTAAATCACCTCCTGCGAATCGTATTTCGGCGACGTAATTTCGCTGATGTAGCCTTTAGCCGCTTCGGTATACGGAATATCGCCGTAGGTATCCGTCAGAATCATGAACGAATAGGCTTTCCAGATACGGGCCGAGTGGTAAAGATTGGTCCGGTTGGCGTCACTTTTCGTTTTTTCTACCACATCGACAATCTGTTTGAGGACGTTCCGGTAGAAATTTTGCCAGACCAGGGGCGTGTTGCTCACGTTGTTCTGGTTGTAATTGGCCCCGGCCAGCGAACTTCCGTACGGCGTAATGATCTGCTGCACAATGCCGAACTCGTAACACAGCATTTCGAGCGTTCCAAAACCGTCGAGGTAGGTAGCATCGATGATCGCTTTGTTCATTACAAACGAAGGTGCCAACGAAGTGGGATCCACTTTATTGGTATTGATTTCGTCGAATTTATCGTCGCAACCGGTTAACAGACTGAAGGTTGTCAGCAAACCGAGGATATATTTCAGTTTCGTTTTCATGACTGATTGTTGTCTTTTAAGGAAAGTTCAACAGACTAAAACTTGATGTTCAGGTTGAAACCCATGCTGCGGGTCGGTGGCAAGCTCGGCCAGAAATCCAGACCGGCGGCATTATCCGACGCATTGTTCACCATTTCCGGGTCCATGTTTTCGGTCCATTTTTTCAAAACCGCCACGTTGTTGGCTACCGCGCTCAGGCGAATGCCCTTGATGAAAAACTTCTGCGGCAACAGCTTCGTAAAATCGTACCCGAGCGTAATCTGGCGCAGTTTCCAGAAACCGGCGTTGTAGATAAAGTCCTCGTAAATACCGAGCACGTTGGGCGTTTCGTAAAAGGGCTGAACCGCCGACCGCGTGGTGTTTACTTCGCCGTCCGGATTGACACCTTTGCCGATGACGTATCCTTCTGCCCGACCGTCCAGTGTCTTTTTGTGCAAACCGTGGCGCAAATAATTCATGTTCTGCCCACCGATCATCTTGAAACCCAGTTTGAAATCGATCAGCGCCGAAAGGGTTATTCCTTTGTAATTGAAGGTATTGGTAAAACCGCCAAAATATTTGGGCAATGCATTGCCAACGTTCACCGGCGTGTCGTTGCGCAAGGGCCGTCCGCTGCCCTTGTCGAACACCTGCCGACCCTGGGCATCACGTAAGTAGTTGAAGGTGAACAATTGACCGATCGGTTTGCCGACCACCTGCCGCAGCGTACTCCCGCCCGATCCGCCGACGGTAATCATTGTATCCGCCACGCCCAGCCCCAGGGTCAACACTTCGGAGGTGTTATAGGCAACGTTTGCGCTGACATCCCACCGGAAATTTGCCGTGTTCACCGGAGAACCGGTCAGCAACAACTCGATCCCTTTGTTCATACTTTTGCCGACGTTGATCAGTTTGTTGGTATACGCCGATGCATCCGAAACCTGCGTCGCCAGAATCTGGTCTTCCGTAATTTTCCGGTAATAGGTAAAGTCCAAGCCCAGACGGTTATTGAAGAACTTCAGTTCGACGCCCGCTTCAGCTTCCGAAACCCGCAGGGGTCGCAGGTTGCGGTTAGGCACCGACGACGCGTTGATCCCACCTACCGGAACCAGCTGGCCCGTAGGCGTCGGGAAGTTGTTGTTGTTGACCGCGTAAAACAATGCGTTCGAGTATGGACTCACGTTGTCGTCGCCCACCTGCGCGTAAGCCGCCCGGATTTTACCAAATGTCAGCCAGGTGGGCAGGTTGCTGAAGGCTTGCGAGAACACAAAACTTCCGGTAACGGACGGGTAGAGAATACTCCGGTTTTCGGGTGAAAGCGTTGAAAACCAGTCGTTCCGGGCCGTCGCGTTCAGGTATAAAAACTCTTTGTAGGAGATGGTCGCAGCTGCGTACAACGAATTGATTTTCCGTTCCGATAAGCTGTACAGCGGGTTTTTCACGCGGCCGTTCATAACCGTATACAGGCCCGGTTGCACAAAATCCTGCACCGTTACGCTGTTGTAGTCCATGCGCACAAACCGCTGATTTCCACCCAGTGTCACATCGACCCCAATGTTTCCGAAGGTGTGATTTCCGCCCAGGATGAAGTCATAATTTCGCTCCACAAACTTCCGGACATCCTGCGTATACGACCCGTTTACGTAACCTGCCGGCGCTTTGGCAATCGGCGCGTAGCCGTTCGGAATGTTGTAATCCTGATTCCGGGTATACAAATCCTGCGCCAGTCGTCCCTGCAAATACAGCCATTTCGTGAACTGGTATTTCAGCGCCACGTTGCCAAACAGCCGGTCGCGCTTGATGTTTTCAAAGTGGTAATTGACGGAATAATACGGGTTGTTCCGCACCAGAAACCGGGAGAATACAAATTCATCGCCATTGGGCAGCACCTGATTCTTCTTCAGCGCTTCAAACGGCATCGAATTGGCCAGCGTCATCACCACCGTTGGCGTCGCAAAATCCTGGGCATTGAGCTGCGTCGGGTTGCGGTTATATTCGTTGGAGTAATTGACATTCCCCGATGCCACCAGGTTTTTATTGATATTCTGCGTAAACCCAATGTTGATCGTTTTGCGGTTAAAGTCCGAATTGGGCGTGATGGCTTTGTTGTCGGTGTTCGAAAACGACAAGCTGAAACCGCCGTTATCGCCGTTATTAGAGACGGTTAGCGTATTCGTGAAGTTGGTTCCAACGTTGTAGAACTGCCGAACGCGGTTGCGCACCGGCTCGTACGGATACGTTTCTCCACCAAACAGAACCTGCGTCATGCCTGGCTGGAATTTCTCTCCAAAACTCCAGACCCCCGAGGTCGGGTTGGGCGCAGTTGGCCGAATGCCTCCTTCGCCCTGTCCGTATTCATACTGAAAATCCGTGAAATCCAGGGGTGTGTCGGTCGTGAAGTTGGTGTTGTATTCCACGCCGAATCCTTTGCCCGCACCCCGGTTTTTAGTCGTGATCATCACCACGCCGTCCTTCGCGCGCGAACCGTACAAGGCTGCCGCCGTGGCCCCTTTCAAAACCGTCATGGTTTCAATGTCGTCGGGGTTGATGCTGGACAAACCGTCGCCCCCGTCGGAGTTGTTGGCCGAACGCGCACCGTAATTTCCGCCGATGGCGTAGTTGGAGTTATCGACCGGCACCCCGTTGATCACAATCAGCGGATTGTTCTGCCCGCTGAACGACGACTGCCCGCGAATCCGGATTTTAGAACTTCCGCCCGGCCCGGTCGACATCGTGGAAATGTTGACCCCCGCCATTTTACCCTGTAAACCGGTCATCAGGTTCGGGCTGCGGTTGGTCGAAATCTGGTCGGCGTTGACCGTCGCCGTGGCATACCCCAGCGTTTTGGATTCGCGTTTGATCCCGAGCGCCGTTACGACCACTTCGTTCAGGTTCTTGGTATCTTCCAGTAACTGCACATTGATCACCGAACGACCGTTAACCGCCACGGTTTGGCTGATGTAGCTGATGTAGGAAAACACCAGCGACGCATTTGCCGGTGCATTGATCGCGTAATTACCGTCGGCGTCGGCCACCGTGCCCAGCGTGGAACCGCTCACCAGTACGTTCACGCCGGGCAGGGCTTTGTTGTCGGAACCCGTAACCTTACCGGTTATTCGGTTATTCTGGGCAAAGCCGAAGCCATGCCCTACTAACAGCAGTACAAGGATTTTTACAAGTTTTTTCATGTCGGGAATAGGATGATTTATGAAGTGAGAGATGGACAATACAAGCAAACGCACCTGAATTACCAGTTATGGATCGAGCCATCCGGTGCTTTCAGGATCGGGTGCGGAAACTTCGTTTTTTCCGCGACTTCCAGGACAAATGTGGCTTTCTTCGGATCAAATTTGACGCCCAGCCCCGGTTCCGGATTGAGGTATAATTTGCCGTTCTTGAAATTGATGTAATCGTCGTTGAAGTAGGGCGGTCGTTCGGGTTCTCCTCCACCGAGTTCCATCAGACAGCGCATCGGGCTGCTCGAACCGAGTACGTGAACCAGCGTCGCCGTAGCCAGCGGACCGGTAAAATGCGGAATCATGCCCACGTAATGCGTTTCACACATCGAAGCCAGTTTCTTGAACTCGGAAATACCGCCGGTATTCGGAATCGTGAAGCGGGTGTAATCGATCAGGTGCTGCTCGATGAAGGTGTTGCTGTCCCAGCGGTCGCCGAATTGTTCGCCCACGGCAATCGGCACGTTGGTCATCTGGCGTACGGTTTTGTACACATCCGGGTTTTCGGAACGCACAATGTCTTCCACAAAATACGGTTCCAGTGATTCGAGTGCCTTGCAGATTTTGATGCCCTCCGTCGTGTCAAACCGGGTGTGTAAATCGATGGCCCACTTGCCGCCACCGCCCACCGCGCCATCGATGCGCTTGCACAACTCAATGGTTTTCTTGGCGTTATCGTAAAAATCAAACGGTTCAGGACCGTTTCCGCCGGTGGGCCCGATCCGGTAGGCTCGCAATCCCGCCTTGATGCAATCCTGCGCCCGGCCTTCTTCCGTGGTCGCTTTCGACGCCCGAAAACCGGTCGCGTAACATTCGACATAATCGCGGGTAGCTCCCCCGAGTAATTCGTACACCGGAACCCCCATTGCCTTGCCTTTCAGGTCCCAGAGCGCCATGTCCAGCGCGCCCTGCGCGTGCAGTTTCTCGCGGCCGGGCGGGTAAAACATCCCCCGGTACAGATTCTGCCAGATGTGCTCGATGCGGAACGGGTTTTCACCAATCATCATTTGGGCGCATTGCTCGATCATGTCTTTCGAACCACCCTCGCCAACACCGACAATCCCGCCGTCGGTTTCAATTTCAACAATCCCCCGGGCCTGATTGAAAAGCGGTTTGTTGTAGCCGGGAGCCGCGTAATACCGGATTTTGGTAATCTTCAGTTTAGGAATAGCCGCTTCACTCAAAAATGGAAAACCGGTTAGCACGGCCCCGGAGCCAAGCACCGCAGATTTTAGAAAATTTCGTCGTAACATAGAATCCAGGTTAAAGTGGAAAGGGAATGGGACTTGTTTAAACGATTAAGCACTTGGTAAAAATAATAACCATTAGAAAACCGATGCTTTGGGTCGGGACGAATTCCGGGCCATCAGCTTCGCTTCCATCAGAATTTGTTTCTTATTGCTATCCGGTTTTTTCAGTTTTTGAATGAGAATTTCGACCGCGGTTTTCCCCAACTCTTCCATGGGTTGCAACACATACGTAATCGGGCAATAGTATAAATCGAATGCTTCGGCCTGACCAAAACTGACAATAGCCAGATCATCCGGAACTTTCAGGCCCAATGAATTGATGTATTTCAAACCCGTTATAGCCAATCGATACGTCGCAAAAATCAGGGCGTCCACGGCAAATCCGGAAGCCAGCATGTCGTCGATGCCGACTTTTATTTCCTCTTCAATGGTGTTGAACCCGACTTCTTTCAGCCATTCCGGGCGAAACGGAATCTGGTTATCTTCCAGCGAAAACCGGTAGCCCCGGATTCGCTCCTGCATGTGAAAAAGCTGTGATTTATAGGCAATCAGCCCGATGTTTTTATATCCGCCCCGGACCAGATGCGAACCCGCATCATAAGCCGCTTTGAAACTATTCAATGAGACAAAATCCGTGGGTATTTCGGGAAAATGCCGGTCCAGCAACACAAACGGCACATTTCGCTCCAGCAGGTACTGAATCTGTTCTTCCGTATTTTCCGACGAAACGATGATAAAACCGTCAACCTGCCGGTTCAGAAAAACCGTAATCAAATCCCAGGATTTCTCAGCCGTCTCGTCCGAACTCCCGATGATCACCGTGTAGCCATTTTTCTTGGCTTCGTCTTCCACGATTCGGGCAATATTGGCAAAAAACGGGTTCGAAATATCGGCAATGATCAACCCGATCGTTTGGGTTTTTCCACTCCGCAGGCTTTTCGCCAGGTAATTCGGCTGGTAATTCAGTTCCTTGGCAATCTGCTTGATCTTGACGGCAATCTCGTGCCCCACCCGACTTTCTTTTTCTTTCCCGTTCAGCACATAGGATACCAGGGCCGTAGAAACCTGGGCTTTTTCAGCGATGTCCTTCAGGGAAACTTTCTTCTTGTTCATGCGTGCAGTTACGGGTGTTTCAAATGTATGTTTAATCGATTAAACAAAAAACAAAATGGTATATTTTTTTTATTTAGTTTTATTATTTGAATTTGGATCGAAATGCGGATTGAACGGATGCAACGGATTCGTACGTTAAAATCCGTTCTGATCCTTTTCATCCGTTCAATCCGTGTTCCCATCAAGTTTGTTGCTACCTTTGGTTAATCACACTTTTTCCTAAACCTGAAATTGAGGATGGACGAATTTCCAGACGGAGTCTCTCGCCCGGGCGACGATCACCAGGAAGACCGTCGTTTTTTTCTGAAGCAATCGCTGGCCATTGCCGGATTAACTTTTGCGCCCGTCTCCTTTCTACAAGCTGCGGAATTGGATACGCCCATCGATCCGGCGGACAAAGTAAAAATAGCGCTCACCATCAACGGTACCCAACGGCGGCTTTCCATTGATCCCCGGAGCACACTTCTTGATTTACTCCGCGAACAACTCGGCCTCACGGGCACTAAAAAAGGCTGCGATTTTGGCCAGTGTGGTGCCTGCACCGTTCACATCGACGGGCAGCGGACGTTGTCCTGCCTAAGTTTTGCGGTCATGCAACAGGGTAGAAAAATCACCACGGTGGAAGGGCTTTCGAACGGCACTCAACTGCATCCCCTGCAGGAAGCCTTCATCAAACACGACGGTTTTCAATGCGGGTATTGCACCCCCGGCCAGCTAATGTCGGCGGTTTCGTGCATCCGCGAAGGACATGCCAGTTCCGAAGCGGAAATTCAGGAATACATGAGCGGCAACCTGTGCCGGTGTGGGGCTTATCCAAACATCGTGAAAGCCATTCTGGACGTCAAAACCGGTGGTGATCCTGTATGAAACCGTTCCAGTATATCCGCCCCACCCGGTTGAAGGACGCCATCGAAGCCGTGGCTTCCAACCCCAACGCCCGCTATATAGCGGGTGGCACCAACCTCATCGATTTGATGAAGCGTGGCATCGTCAGTCCCGAAAAACTGGTCGATATTAATGGGTTACCGCTCAAAAAGATTGAGAAAAAAACCGGTTTTCTCCGCATCGGTGCCCTGGCGCTTAACAGCGAAGTCGCTCAGCACAGGTTGGTTCTCGAAAACCACCCGTTGCTGGCTCAGGCCCTGAACGCGGGCGCATCGGGTCAACTGCGCAATATGGCGACCGTTGGCGGCAACATTCTCCAGCGAACGCGCTGCCCCTATTTTTATGACCCGGTTTTCCCGTGTAACAAGCGAAAACCGGGAACGGGTTGCGGGGCACTGGAAGGCATCAACCGCACGCACGCCATTTTTGGCCTTAGCGAAAACGACCCGGCTCAAAGCTGTATTGCCGTTCATCCGAGTGATTTTTGCGTCGCGCTATCGGCGTTGGATGCAACGGTTTTGGTCGTCGGTACGAAAGGGGAACGTCGGATTGCATTTGGTGACTTTCATCGGCTGCCAGGCAACAGCCCCGACCTGGATGCGAACCTCGAAAAAGACGAGTTGATTCTTGCAGTTGAAATACCGGATGCGGTTTTCACGAAACACGTCCATTATTTGAAGATCCGTGACCGGGCGTCGTACGCCTTTGCCCTGGTTTCCGTGGCGGCCGCCCTCGACCTCGAAAATAACCGCATCAAAGCCGCGCGACTCGCCCTGGGTGGGGTTGCTCATAAACCCTGGCGGTTGTTCGAAGCCGAAAAAGCGCTGGTTGGCCAGCCGGTTTCCGAAACCACCTTTCAGAAAGCCGCCGAACTGGCCATGCCAAGCGCGAAAGCGTTTGCACACAATGCTTATAAGTTGAAATTAGTCCCAAACGCCATCGTTCAGGCCCTAAAATCTGCGGCAGCTCTGGTTTAAAGTCAGAAAATCGCTGATAACAGATTGAATTCAAGACCATTACAACCAAGAACATTTAAACCGTAAATCTAACTTTCATGTTCAACGCCAAATTACCCGAGCCCTCCTTAGATCGCGTCGATGGCCGACTGAAAGTGACGGGAACCGCTACCTATTCGGCGGAATATCCGTTGGAGAATCTGGCGCATGCGGTTTTGGTCACGAGCACGATTGCCAAAGGTCGAATTACCGGGTTGGATTTTAAATTAGCCGAGTCGGTGCCGGGTGTGCTTGCCGTCATCAGTCATTTGAACTCTCCCGGCGTCCCAGGCTACCCGCCCGTCAAACAACCGGCCGAACGGGCGCCCATCGGAACGGCTCTTCGGGTGTTTTACGACGATTTCGTTTATTTCAGCGGCCAGCCCGTTGCGGTGGTGGTTGCCCAAACGCTGGAGCAGGCCCGGCATGCTGCTTCGCTGGCCCAGGTCAATTACCAGACAGAGAAACACCAAACGGATTTCGAAGCGAACGTATCGAAAGCCGCCGTTGCGCTGAGTGTTCAGCGCAACAAAACGTCGCCTTTTCAGGACTATGACCGGGGCAATCCCGACGCGATCAAAACCGCTGACGTTAAACTCGAATCCACCTACGTTTTTCCGACGCAGCATCACCAGCCATTGGAGCCCCACGCGATCATTGCGGTTTGGGAAACCGACGACAAACTGACGATTTACGATAAAAATCAGGGGGTTAAATCGGCACAAGGAAACCTGGCATCGGCGTTTAAGCTACCGCGCGAAAATGTGCAGGTCAATTCACCGTTTATTGGCGGGGCCTTCGGATCGGGCATCCGGGTTTGGCCACACACCATTGCTGCTGTTCTGGCGGCAAAAAAAGTAAAACGGCCCGTGAAATTGGTTCTAGGCCGTGAATTGATGCAAATGTCGGTTGGGTCCCGCCCCTTTACGGTACAAAAAATAGCAATTGGCGCTTCCAGCGACGGTAAGTTAACAGCCATTACACACGAAGGAATCGGTCAGACGTCCACCTACGAAGAACACCTGGAACGCACAATTCTGGCGACGCGGGCAATGTATGCCTGCCCCAATGTGTCGACCCGTTACCGCCTGCTCAACCTGGATGTCAACACGCCGACCTGGATGCGCGGCCCCGGCGATGCGACGGGCATGTTTGCCCTGGAGTCGGCCCTCGACGAAATGGCCCACGAACTTAAAATCGACCCGCTGGAGTTCCGGATCCGGAACCATGCCGACACCGATCCCGAGCGAAATTTGCCGTGGTCGGCCAAAACGCTGAAGGAATGCTACCGCACCGGTGCCGAACGATTCGGCTGGGATAAACGGACATCCGAACCGCGTTCGATGCAAGCCAATGGCCTGTTGGTGGGTTACGGTATGGCGTCGAGTCTGTACGGTTTTCACCGCCATCCTTCCAAAGCAAAAGCCGTGATGCGGACCGACGGTTCGGTAGTGATGCAGAGTGCCACGATGGACATTGGGCCCGGGACTGGTACGGCCATGACGCAGATTGCCGCGAAAATGCTGGGCGTGAGTCCGAACAAAATCCGGTTTGACCTGGGCGATTCCAGCTTGCCCGACGCACCCGGCCAGAATGGTTCGGCGACCATCACGAGCGTCGGTTCCGCCGTTCACGTAGCCTGTGAAGCCCTGAAGAAAAAGCTGCTGACGCTGGCAGCTGCAATGCCCAATTCGCCACTGGCCAATAGCCGTTTTGAAGACATCACCGCAAAAACCGGTCGGATTTTTCCGACAGCGAATCCTTCAGCGAGTATTTCTTACGCGGATATTTTAAAATACCACCAGCTTCCGCAGGTGGAGGTTACGGAAGAATCAAAACCGGGGCCGGAGCGCGACCAGTACTCCATGTATTCGTTTGGCTGTCATTTCGTGGAGGTACAGGTGAATCCGCTGACGGATGAGGTGCGCGTTTCGCGGGTAGTGACCTGTGCGGACGTTGGCAAAATCATCAATTACAAAACCGCCCGCAGCCAGTCCATCGGCGGCATTGTGGGCGGAATCGGCATGGCATTGATGGAAGAATCCGTGATGGATCACCGGTTTGGGCGATATATCAATACCGATTTTGCCGGTTACCACATCCCCGTTCACGCCGACATTCCACAAATTGAAGTGTATTACGTCGACCAGCCGGATGTGTACGTGAACCCGATTGGCTCCAAAGGGCTGGGCGAAATCGCCATTGTTGGGGTGGCGGCTGCGGTGGCCAACGCGGTTTTTCACGCGACGGGAAAGCGGGTTCGGCAATTGCCAATCACAGTGGATAAGCTGGTGTGACATCAGCGATCAGCTCATTCAAATAACGGTTTTGGCCGTTCGCATAAACGGGTTCGACGGGTTCACATGACGGGATGTAGGTTTGTGTTCACCAACACAACTCACACCATCCATGCGAATGTATTCCCTAAAAAAAGCAGTCGCCAGCCTGCTGATCGGCCTTGCGGCACTGAGCGTTACCAACTGCAAAAAAACCGAAATTGGCCCGCCCGATCCGGCTACGAGTTGCAAACTAACGGAAGTCGACCGGGGCAACGGCACCAGGCAGCTATACGAATACAACGCGGCCGGGTTTGTCAGTAAATGGACGATCAACTTTACAGAATCCACTGGAAAACACACTATTATCTATCAGCCCGAGTACAATAGCAACCAGCAGATTACGGGAGCAAAAATTACAATTGACGGGAAATCCCCTGACGAGATAAGCAAATGGTCAATCGGGAACAGAATGGAATGCCGCTGGACGAACGGCAAACTGACTCAGGTTCGGGATATGGTTGGCGAGGAAGTCTATTTTACCACCTCGCTCACGTACGATGCCGCGGGACGAATCACCCGACTACTTTGTGAACCAGCCGATCGGAGTCAGACTTCGTTTGAAAAAACGTATACGTACGATGCCGACGAAAATTTCAAGTATTATTACTTGGACGACGGCGTAAAACTGGATTATGATAACATTTCCGTCGATAAAACCAGCCAAAGTGCCGAATCGCTTCTGGCTAACCGGGGGCTTGTTTTCGACTTCTTCAACCTGATTCCCTGGCGGACGTACAATCTAAAAAAATACGACTCCTATTCCTTCGACAAAACCGGCAAACCGGTTTTAGCCAAATCGTATCAGATCACCAACCTCGTTAAAAACAAGCATAATATTGTCACCTCCCAGACGATTGAAGAAGGAAGCAACAAACGCGTGAATACGTTTATGCTGGCGGACTGCGATTGATATCTTGCAAAGAATCTTTTTAGCCGCGTGGCGACAGAATGTTTGTAGAAAATAAAGTCTATTTATTTTACAATGGTCGCGTAGCGATCTAAATTGTGGGATGCATTGACTATGGGCTACAAACATTCTGTCGCTACGCGGCTAATCACGGTTAGAACCTACTTTAAATGGCAGAAAGGAACGATTCTGTCAAATTTCCCCTCAGCGAATAATCCGAACCTCCTTCGGCCCCGACACCTCCGACTGAATTTTACCGCTGGCCAGTTTGGTGTGTTTCACTTTGACGATTCCGTACGGCGTCGGAAAGGTGCCTTCGGCAAACGTCAAATCTTCGAGATGCGGCTCAATTTTGATGGCTTTGCAACCAGGCTCCACCACCTTGATGCCCAGCACGTGTTCCGTCAGCCAGGGTGTCGGGCCGGACGCCCAGCCGTGTGCCAGACTGTGCCGGAAACCGACGTAACAGTAGGCCCCGCAATCGCCGTGGATGTCTTTCTGCCCTTCCTTCACCAGCTCATCGATACGACCCGAATTCTTCACCCAATCCAGGTTAAAGTCCTCCCAGAACGTGGTAGCACCCAGCTTGAGCATGCCGCCCCAGAACTCGCGGATGTTAGCCAGAGCGGTTTTGTATTCTCCGGCCTGGGCCTGCGCCTGCAGCATGTAATAACCGTAAAAGGTCGAAAAGTTGTGGGCACCGTTAACGGCCAGCACTTCTCTGTTGGCTTTTTCGGCGGGCACCAGACCCGATAGCGCAAGCAATGCTGCGCCCTGCTTGGAGTTGTTCGGGTCAGGAACGTATTGCTTCAGCCGGGCAACGGCGTCCGTGCATTTTTTGGCCGTTGCCGGATCGTTCAACATGCGGCTCAACTCCCCGGCGGCATTCAGCGAAAGCACCATCATCGCCTGCAAACCGGCGTGAATCCCCTTCGGATTTTCGCTCGACGGCCAATCCAGAAACCGCGTTCCGTCCAGTTTTTCGCTATTTTTATCGTCAATTTTCTGAACCAGCAGATCCACCAGTTTCACCAGATACGGCTGCTGCTGTTTCAGGTAATCGAGCTTCCCATTGTGCTGATACCAGTCTTTCTGAATCAGAATCCACCACATCGAATACGTACTGATGCCGTTCATCCAACCGGGCAAGGGCGTGATGTCGCGCGCCAGATCCAGGCTTTTCGGCACCACTTCGTTGTACCCAAAAACCGCATTGATGGTCGCGACTTCGGGGTGCATATCCCCTACCCACACCAGCCGGTCGCGCTTGATGCCGTCCCAGAGGTAGTCCTGCATGTTGAGGTGCACGGTGTAGGCTCCGGTCGCCCAGATTTTGTTCAGTAGGTCGTCGCTGGAGTGAAACGAGCCAAGGTACGGAATATCCCGAAAAACAAAAATCGCGCGTAACTCTTTCAATAACAGTTCCGTATCGCCATCCACGAGATCGATGCGTACGAAACGAAAACCGGTATTCCCGATTTCGAGTTTGCCCAGCCACGGTACCTGCACCGTCAGATCCCGAATGGCGTGGTCGTTGGTCGCGTTCTGTTTTGGTTCGATGGTCGACATGGCTTCACTGGCCGATTCGCCGAACCGGATGCGCACCGTAATCGGTTTGCTTTCTTTCCACTGCCCCGTCACGATCTGCAAACCGCCGTGCAATTCCCGCCCAAAATCGAGCAGCAGACTCGGTTTGCCATTCCCGTCGCTTTTCAGCGAACACAGGTCTTTCCCCGACAGATCGGCCTGACCGTTCCCGGTTTTCAGCAGTCGTTCGGCATTGCGAATGGTTCCGGTTTGCCACAAAATGCGAACGGGCGACAAAAACCGCCGAACCGTGGCTTCCGACTGCGCCTGCTGGGCGCGCGCGGTTTCAAAAATGGGCGGAAGCTGGGCCTGCGAAAACCCTTTCAGAATAAAGCAAAAAAGGAAAAGGAAGGTATACGTTTTTTTCATGGTACTTACTTAAGGGCATTTTTCAAATTAAGGAACAAAAATAATTGGTAAACATGGACGATGGGCGGCTGACCATCGATCGCCGACCATCGTCAATGGTCCATCGTCAATGGTCATTCACTCCAACCACACCTGCTGCGTAAACGCGCCATTCACAGCGGCATCCCAGACTTCCACGCGCACCCATTTTTTGCCTTTCAGGTTGGTGTTGAACGTGAATTTCTGCTTGCCAAACGGCAGCGTTTTGGTCAGGTCGATTCGCTCGCGGAAAACCGCTTTGCCGTCGCCGGAAACGATTTCGGCAAACGTCAGCGGGAAGGTCCAGTCCACGTCCAGCGCGATGGCGGTTTTTCCGTCTTCCGGCAGTTTTATGGTTTCACCGGCACCTTTTCCGTTCACTGAAAACGCCGGGAACAGCACCTCGCCGGTGGTCACGAAAAATTTACCCTGCTTCATTGCATCCAGAATCGGCTGCCAGCCCTGACTGAAATCCGGCAATTTATCCAACTGCAAATAGTTGACGTTGAGGTGGGCGTAGGTTTCATTTTCCGGTTCCATTGTAAAAATATCCGACTCGGCGATGACGTGTTTTTTGTGGCCCCAATTCGCCATATCGTCCATCAAATCCAGCACCCGGCGGCTTAGGCGCGGTTCCGACAAATCGGCCGGAATGTTTTTCCAGGCGGCCCCGAAGAAATGATCGGATTTAAAAAACTCCTCTTCCTTGTATTTATCCGGATACCCGGTCGAGCCTTTCGTGCGGGCGTGGGCCGTCCAGGCCAGGCCGTTTTCCAGCTGCAGCAACTTCAGCATATCGTTTTTGTCGGCAATCCGGTACACTTTTCCATAGGTCGGGTCTTGCGTCACAAAGGGCATTTCCGCTTTTCGGGCCATGATCCAGTAGACCGGTTTGGGGAAAAACTCCAGCCAGTGACCACCGAAAAAGTTGTTGGGCTCCTCGCCCGGTAACAACAAAAAGTCTTTGGTAGACAATCGTTTACACTGTTCAAACAGGGCTTTCAATTCCCGCAGTCGCAAGCTGTCCGGACCTTTGGGGTGGCCGGGGCCGTGGAATTCCGCCAGGTGCACGATGTCGACCCCCGCGTTTTTGAACACATCTACGAATGCCGGTTTTTCGGGAATCGGTTTGTTTGCCAGTACCACGCTCATCGTGAACTCATTGTGAAAATGGCTCGACATGGTTTTGTAACCGGCCACCGTCGGGTACTTGTCGTTGTGCGTAAATTTCTTGACTTCGTCCAGCGTTTTGCCTGGGTCGCCGGTGCTTAACAGACAGAAGAAGTTGAGCCGCTGGCGGGTTTTCGGCGGAGCATTGACCCAGGGAACCCAGCGCCGGTCGCCCATCAGATCCTGCCGAATCCCGATCCCGAAATCCGGAACGAGGCTGCGATACCCCGAACCGTGCCAGGTAAAATCCAGGTTATACGCTTCGTCCAGCGGATAGAAATACTGGTGGGGCGCCGGAAAAACCGCCAGGCTACCCTGATTGCTGACGCCGATGATGGTGCGGTATTTGACCGTCTGCGCCTTATTGGGTTCTTTTAAATCGGCCGGAATACTTTGTAACTTATTTTCAGTATCCGACCACGCGATATTTTTCCAGACCGGCACTTTCGTAACCAGACCGGCGTCGTACAAAATGGCCGTCGAATCCACCTCTGTCGCCATTACGGCGGCCACGTTGAACAGCGGGCTACCGTTGTACACTGTAATTTCAATGTCGCCCTTGAACGTAGCTGCCTGAACTTCGGAAATCCGGACGACGGTGCGGGTTCCGACGGTCGTGACGCTCGCGCTCCGTTTGTCCAACGCAACGGCGTACGACTTGTGGGGCAGCTTGTTCGTCTTGTCGAAAAAGATGTTCCAGCCATTCTGGGAAATCAAATCCCGTTTGCCTACGGTCAGCACAAACGCCGGGTCGAGCGCTTTGGCGATCTCTTTGAACGCCCCCTGCTGCGAGAGCTGAATGCTGTTGAAAAGCGGTTTTTCTTTTTCCAGATTAATCACCAGCTTCCCTTTTTCCGTCGCAGTTGCCGGCCAGTTCACCACCAGATTATGGCCCTGGCTGACGACGGTGGTGCCGTTTTGTTTCTGAAAACCGGTCAGATTTACCCGCATTTGTGCCTGAGCAACCGACCCCGCAAAAGCAATCAGACAGAAGAGGTATTTTTTCATATTTGCGTGGAATAGGGCTGTGGATTAAACCGTGGGTACAATGAAGGACTTGACAGAATTGATCGTTATAAGCACTGGCCTCATGCACATCTACCCACCGGAAGCCTCCTTTTTAAACCGTTCCAACCGGAATACCGTAGTCGATCAACTGCGGTTTTAACGCATCGACATGGGTAAAATGAATGGCGTTAATCCCCAGTTGCTCGGCGGCCCTGATATTCCGCAGGTTGTCGTCGATGAACAGGGCTTCGTCCGGTTTTATGGCATACCGATTCAACAAGGTGTTGTAAAAGGAAGGAAACGGTTTCCGGTCTTTTTCAACGCCGGAAACGACAATTCCATCGAACCAGCCCAGAAACTCAAACCGCTCCTGCGCAATGGGAAACGTTTCGGCCGACCAGTTCGTCAGTGCGTATAACTTGTAGTTACCGCTGGCTTTAATCACCCGAAGCAGATCAATCATTCCGGGAATTTCGCCCTGCAGCATTTCCGACCAGCGATCATAAAACAGCCGGATATTGGCTTCGTGCTCGGGAAATTGGGCCACCAATAAATCCGTCGCTTCCTGCAAAGGTCGCCCGGCATCCTGTTCTTCATTCCAGGCAGGTGTACAGATGGTTTCCAGAAAAAACCGCATCTCTTCTTCCCGAAAGACTTTACTGTACAAATAGTTGGGACTCCAGTCAATTAAAACCGCACCGAGATCAAAAATGATGGTTGTAATCATGCTATCAACTAAAATTAGCGAGTTGTGAATTGCTGCCCGAGTTACTTAAAAATAGTGGTTTAACCTTCCCGTACTTTCGGCCAGCACCTCTTTCCGGTAGCTAAACCAGCTCAATTTTGAGAAAAATGACAGCGAGTTTTATTTTTGCAACATTGTTGCATTTACTGATTTTCAAGTTACTTTTGCTCCCAATAAACGCCCTATAACCCCTCGCTTATGGCAACTTCAAACGCCCCCACCGCTTCGCTTACTGAACAATTTTCCTTCTTACCAGCATGAAAAAACTTCCCGTTACGGTTTTGAGCGGTTTTCTGGGAGCCGGCAAAACCACATTGCTTAACCATATCCTGCACAACAAAGCCGGGTTAAAAGTTGCCGTCATTGTCAACGACATGAGTGAGGTTAACATCGACGCCCAATGGGTACGCGCCGAAAACACGTTATCCCGAACAGAAGAAAAACTGGTCGAACTTTCCAATGGCTGTATTTGCTGCACGCTGCGCGAAGATCTCATGCTGGAAGTGGAACGGCTGGCGACCGAAAACCGGTTCGATTACCTGCTCATCGAATCGTCGGGTATTTCGGAGCCACTGCCGGTCGCCCAAACGTTTACCTTCCGGTCCGACTTGCCTGATGGTATCGACTTGTCCCGATTTTCCCGGCTGGATACATTGGTAACAGTCGTTGACGGCCTGAATTTCGGTCGTGATTTTGGCAGTATTGATACCGTTTATGGTCGGAAACTGAACGAAGATGCGGCCGATTCGCGTACCATTGTCAACCTGCTGATCGATCAGATCGAATTTGCCAATGTACTGGTTCTGAACAAAACCGATCAGCTGAGCCACAACCAGGTGGGGGAACTGAAGGCCATTCTGCAAAAACTCAACCCAAAAGCAATCTTGCTTGAAAGCCAGTTTGGCCGGATCGATCCGGTGCATATATTGAATACCAAACGTTTCAATTTCGATGAAGTTTCGCAATCGGCGGGCTGGATTCAGGAGTTACAAAATCATAAAAACGGGTTGGGTCACACGCCCGAAACGGAAACGTACGGGATTGGCTCGTTCGTCTTCCGCGACCGCCGACCGTTTCATCCGGCCCGGTTCTGGACCTACCTGAGTGAGAATTTTCCGGCAACGATCATTCGAAGTAAAGGTCTGTTCTGGCTCGCATCCCGCCCCAACGATGCGCTGAATTTCAGTCAGGCCGGAGGGAGTTTGCGGGCTGAACGGGCGGGTGTCTGGTGGGCGTCGATGCCATTTAGCAGACGCATTGGTTACGCCGGTTTTGTTGAGAATCAGGCTTCCATTGAAGCGCGCTGGCACCCCCGATTTGGCGACCGGCAGAATGAACTGGTTGTAATCGGTCAGGATCTGAATCCGGAAATAATCACCGGCGAATTACGGGAATGCCTGTGCACGGAGCCGGAACTGCAACACCTGAACGGTGGTGGGCGGTTTTACGATCCATTTCCGGTTTGGGAATAGGCTACGGGCAGGAACAATTTTCCTGTTCTCTCGTCGGTTTTAAATCGGCGAACCGGCTTTTTGAACTTTAACATTATCTATTTTAATTTTGCAACGTTGTTGCAAAATTAGGAACTTTTTAAGCAGCGACCGCTTTTTGAATGAGAAGAATTTAACTGTACAACGCTGATTAGCATGGCAACCTCTGAGAATTTTTACGATGTTATTATTATTGGCGGCAGTTATGCCGGACTTAGCGCGGCCCTGCTGCTGGGCCGTGCCCTGCGAACGGTTCTGGTGCTCGACAGCGGCCAGCCCGCCAACCGGCAAACGCCCCACTCCCACAGTTTCCTGACCCGTGACGGTGAAACGCCCGCCAATCTGTCGGCGATTGCCCGCGAACAGGCGCTGGCGTATCCTACCGTGCGGTTTTTAACGGCGACGGCAACAACGGCGTCGCGTGATGAAACCGGTTTTCGCGTAGCAACGCAGGCTGGGGAGACTTTCTTTGCCAAACGCATCATCCTGGCAACGGGTCTGACCGACGGTTTTCCGCCCCTGCCCGGTTTTGCCGAATGCTGGGGCATTTCGGTGTTGCATTGCCCATTTTGTCACGGTTACGAAGTAAAAGATAAGGTGGTGGGCGTTTTAGCGAATGGAGAAACCGGCTTTGAAATGACCAAACTCATTCACCACTGGAGTCCGGGTATGACGTTGTACACCAATGGCCCATCTACATTGACGGACGAACAAACCGCGAAATTGCGGCAACACGGTATTCCGATGATTGAAACACCAATTCGGGCTCTTCAACACCAGCATGGGCAGCTGAAAGCGTTGCAACTTGCCGACCAGCAAACCGTTCCCATCGATGCCCTATACAGCCACTCGACACTCAGTCAGACCGGTGATCTGGCCGCGCAATTAGGTTGCCAGCTGGACGAAAAAGGCTTTGTGATCACCGACGGCTTGGGTAAAACCAGCGTCGACGGCGTTTACGCGGCTGGGGACACGCAAACGATGATGCGCCAGGTGGTGATTGCGGCCTCCAACGGAATGAAAGCGGCTCTGGGGATTTTTCGGGAACTACTCAGCGAGGAATTCTGATCAACACCGGCTCCTATCCGTATGAAGAAAAATTAATTTCAGTTTCAGGCCGGGCTCAGAACGTGTTTCTACTTTTGTTTCATAATCAACAGTAAATGACACTGCTAATGAAAACCAACGCAAAATTGATGACCGGCCTGTTGCTGATGGGTAGCCTGATTACGCCCCGGATTCACGCCCAAACCGCCCCGACTCCTCCTGCCAGCGCCCCGGATGCGGCAGCACCCGCTCCCCCTATCGAATTACGGGCTGACCGCGGTCATCGGGGTGACCGTCCCGGCGGTCCGTTCCGTGACTTCAGACATTCTTCGGATCGGCGGGATGGGCTGCAGGAACCGCGCCCCCCCCGCGAACCACGCGGCCCGCACAATCGCGGTGGTTTAACTGCCCTGACGACCCTGACCGGAACAGTCGGTGAGTTAAAAGGCAACGACGATTTTATTCTGGATGGTTTCACGCTGAAAACCGCTGCCGGGTCAACCACCCTTGTCAAGTTTCCGGCTCACCTCGGACAATCGGTTCAGCAGGCCGTTAAAGCCGGCAATTCGGTGAGCGTGAGCGGTATTTCAGATACCGGACGGGGCGGTGAAACTATTTTCCGGATGACCAGCTTGACAGCGGGCAAAACAACCATTCTGGATGCCCCGCCAATTCTGCCATCCACACCACCATCCGCTCCGGTGGCCTCGACCCTGACCGGGAAAATAGCCGATTATCAGCTCGATCGCGAGGGTCGCGTTAATGGATTTACGCTTACGGGTTCCGGTGACGCCAAAACAATTGTCCGCATTCCGGCCCATGTGGCCTACCAGCTGACAAATCTGGCGACCAAAGGCAGCACCATTACCGTGCAGGGCTATCCCAAAATCCTGCGGGAAGGGCAGGTTCAACTCGAAAAAGTGAATATCTTGCGTCCGACGATTCTGACTATCAACGGTCAGCAATACCTGATCCGGTAATCACCTGCCAACAACCGCTCCGGATTTTGACCGATCCGGAGCGGTTTTGTCATCAATGTATGAAAATTCTAGTGATCGAAGACGAGCGTAAACTGGGCCGTTTTATCAAACAGGGCCTCGAACAGCACGGCCACGTCGCCGATCTGACCCATTCCGGCTCCGAAGGGCTTGACCAGCTCGCCGGTGGTCTTTACGACCTGGTGCTGCTCGATCTGATGCTGCCGGGCCAAACCGGTTTCGACGTGCTGAAAAACCTGCGGGCCTTTCGACTGGCGGTACCGGTCATGATTCTTTCGGCCCTGAGCGATCCGGCCACGGTGGTGCAAGGGCTGGATCTGGGCGCGGTGGATTACCTTCGCAAACCCTTCGATTTCGACGAATTGCTGGCCAGAATCCGGATTCTGCAACGCCGGACCGCCACCGGCGACAGTGTGGTGTTGCGCGTGGCCGATCTGGAAATGCAACTGATTTCGCACGAAATAATCAAAAGCGGAACGACACTGAACCTGACCAACCGCGAATTTGCCCTGCTCGAACTGTTGATGCGCCGGGCCGGACAACTGGTTACCAAAAATGAAATCGCGGAAAAAGTCTGGTCGGCCGACTACGACATGGGCAGCAATGTCATTGAAGTCCACATTTACCAACTGCGCAAAAAGCTGGATGCCACCGGCCAAACCGGGCTGATTGAAACGCTGGTCGGTCGGGGCTACCGGCTGAAAATCCAATGAGTCTGCGGAGCCGCATCGTGCTGGCGGTGCTGGCGGTTTTCGCCGTCGTGAGCGGGTTGGCAGGCTACCTGATGCTACTGCGGGCCGAAACCGGTCTACAGCAGGCCTTCGACCGGGCCACGCAGGTACGGGCGGGCTGGTTGCTGACCCTCGTCAGCGTCGATCCGATCATTATTCCGCTCCCCAACGGAACCGAGCGGATGCTTGTAACCTACCAAAGTTACGGTCAAACGCGCGAGCTTTTCCGCAGCCCCGGTTTTCCCAATCCGGAAGGTAACCAAACGCCCTCCTACCGGTCGATCACCGTTCAGTCGTCGCCCGAGCAATACCCCAGCGGACAGCTGAGCCTCACGCTGGCGGTTCCCGACAAAAGTCTGCGCACGGATATCGAGAACCTGCGCAACGTATTCGGGTTGAGCTGGCTGCTGAGTTTGTTGTTGGCTTTTGGCGCGGGTTACGGCATAGCGGGTTGGCTGTTGCGACCGATTCAACACATTGTCAATCAAGCTGAAGCCATCAAAACCGCCGAACATGCAGAACCAATTGCCTTACCGAAAACCCGGGATGAATTGTATCGGCTGACCGAAACCCTGAACCGCATGCTGGCGCGAATTCGGGAAAGTGCCGAGGGCCAGCGGCATTTTTTCGGGGCAGCCGCGCACGAACTTCGCACCCCACTGACGGTCATGAAAACCGGTCTTGAAGTGACGCTCCACCGGGGGCAGGCAGACCCGCAAACGCATCAATTTCTGACGGGGCAACTCGAAGACGTCAGCCGCCTGACCCGACTGATCAACGAGTTTCTGACCCTGAGCCAACCCGACAACCTGACGCCGGTGTTGAAAAAAAGCCAGGTCATTTTATCGGATCTGATTGCGAAATGCCTGGCGCAACTCGCGTCACTCACTACCGATTACAACGTTACGACCACGTTTGAGCGAGCGGTTTTTTCCGAATCGCCCCTGACAACTGACGCGCTCAAACTGGAACACATTCTTCTGAATCTGATCGAAAATGCAGTAAAATACGCCGTTTCCGGCAGCGTAGTTACGGTAAAACTGCTCCAGGAGGAAAACTGGATCATTCAGATTCAAAACCGTACCCTGCACGAAAGTGGCCCAACGATCGACTTACGACAACCGTACTTCCGCGCCGATCCGCTCAAGGAAGGCCACGGACTGGGCCTCTGGATCACCCACCGGTTAACTAGTCTGCTGGGCGGAACTCTCCATTTAAATTGGCAATCGTGTACATTCACCAGTGAGCTGATTTTGCCCACCGACCCGGTTTACTGATCGTTAATCGACGAGCTTCACCTGTTTGGCTTTGGTCGGTAACCAGACCTGCATGGGGCTTTTGCCCCGATTGGCCCAGACGTAATACGGAATGGCCGTTACTTTTTTCTTTTCCGTCACCACACTCGATCCATCGGCAGACGGTCCAATGACCGGCAAATCGGCCTGAACGGCTACTACCGGTTCGGTGCTCACCTGATACGATTGCGTTGTAAATATCGTTTGATCAGGCACTAACAGATTCCAGGCCTGGCCGTTATTGTCAATACCTTCCACGCAGTAGACCAGCGGTCCGCGTTGAATAGCCACCCGATCGTTGGCCGCCACCAGTTCTTTTTTGGCGACAACCCGTTTCACTTCCATCGGTAATTCCAATTCAACCACATCGCCTTTTTGCCAGGTCCGTGCCAGAACTGCGTATCCATTTTCTTCCCGGTACGCAACCGGTTTTCCGTTTAGCTTCAAAATTGGGGTGGTTTTTCCGGCTTCCGTAAAGTGGTATAAATCTCCGGGGACCGGCACATTACTGACCCAACCCGGTATCCGCAAATGAAGGGCATAAGGTGTTTTTTTGGCCGGATTCACCGTCAATCGTACGCTGCCTTCCCAGGGATAATTGGTTTCCAGTTTGACCGGCACCTCGGTTTTGCCAATTTTCAGCGTTGTATTGCTTCCGATGTAGAGATTCACCCAGATGCCGGAGTCGTTTTTTCCGTAAATATAATCCCCGAGCGACGCCACCAGCCGGGCAATATTCGATGGGCAGCAGGCGGTTCCGAACCACTCGCTTCGGGCGTTCTTCCCGCTGGAAGCCAGCGGATTACCGTAAAAAAACCGGTCGCCACTCAAACTCAGGCCGTCCAGCGCGCCATTGTACAGACTCCGCTCCAGCACATCGACGTACTTGGCCTCGCCCGTAAGCAGGTTCATACGCTGATTCCAGAACACCATCCCGACCGACGCACAGGTTTCGCAGTAGGCGGTTTCGTTCGGCAAGTCGTAATCGATGGAAAATCCTTCATTTTGCCCCGACGATCCGATACCGCCCGTGATGTACATGTTCCGGTAAACGACGTCTTCCCAAACGGTTTTCATGGCGGTCATGTATCCCGCGTCGCCGGTGCTGGCGGCCACATCGGCCGCACCGGTATACTGATACATGGCCCGAACCGCGTGTCCGGTAATCTCCTTCTGGGCCTTCACCGGCTCGGCATCCTGGCAATACGCCGGATTCTTCCAGTCATCCCAGATTTTTCCTTTGCCAAATCCCCGCCCGCGCTGGTCCAGAAACCAGTCGGCCAGTTTCAGATACCGGTCGTTCTTTGTCTGGTGATAGAGTTTCATCAGCGCCAGTTCAATTTCCTGATGCCCGCTGACCCACGGGCGGTTCGGGAGCCGAAATGTCGCATCGATGTGATCGGCAAACCGGATGGCCACGTCCAGTAATTTCCGTTTCCCGGTGGTGTTGTAATAGGCCACAGCCGCTTCGATGAGGTGACCGGCGCAGTAATCTTCGTGCTTCTCCATGTCGGTCCAGCGTTTGTCCAAACCAACCAGCGAATAATACGTATTCAGGTAACCATCAGGCTGTTGGGCCGCTGCAATCTTATCAATCCAGTCATCTGCCTTCTTTTCCAGTTCGGCATCGGGGCGGTTTTTGAGGGAATACGCGATGGCTTCCAGCGCTTTGTACACATCGCTGTCGTCGTAGTAAATGCCCTCGTGTTTCTCGTGTTGCCCGCGCTTTACTTTTTCAAAATTCCGGATACGCCCCGTCTTTTCTTCGGTCTGGTAAATACAGGCCTGCAAGGTGGTGGTGGCCACTTTATCGAGCTTCGGGCGCCAGAAGTGGTCGGTAATATCGACCTGAGAAAAGCTCACCGGCTCAAACCGCCTGACCGGAATCTGCGCGTCGACGTCAAGTGAAAGCGCTCCTGCGGCTACCGCAGCAAGGCCCAAAAATCGGAAGTTCATCAGTGGGTTGCGAATGGGGTTTAGTATGGGTACATGCATTCCAAAAATAGCGTCTTATCTCCTTAATTCAATCGATCCGGCTTCGCTCCGAGTAGCGTAAGCAAGGGTTATGACGTAAATTGCGGGAGAATTTTCAACGCAATAGTCATCACGAAGCCCATGCCGAATCCGCTTACTCCTGAGGAGTATTGTCTGGAAATGATCACAATTCCCACCCTGACCGACGCGCTTCTGTTAAAGCATAGTTTCGCGTCGGCCTACCCAACCGCCAGCTATTCGAACATCCACGTGCTCGATATTGCCGTCGATCAGGGCATTTTTTCGAGCGCAACCCGCGACCTGGATTTTCCGCCGGTCAGTGTCAGACAATCCGATCAGAGTCTGTGGATCAGCTGCCCCTGTTTGTCGCCCAAAAACCGCTTGTGCGAGCATCAGGCCCTGGTGTTGTCGGCGATTATGCGACGAAAAGAATTCCGGATTTTCTTCGACCCCAAGCTCCGGCAGGAAGCGATCAAATCGGTTGCGCGGGATTACGGTCTGGAAAATGAACCTTGTCTGGACGATTATTTCCGTGTCGACTACGAGCCCCGGTCGTTCACCATCCGGCCCAGACAACCCGGCCTGCTTCGGTTGACTTCAGGCGATAAAGAGGCCCTGACTACCCAACTGATCGCGAAGCCCCGGTCGCTAGTTCCGGTTTCGGATGGACAACCGTCCCCGCAAAAACGCATTGTTGTTTTTACCAAACACCGGTACAACGACAATTTCTCACTGGAACTGTTTGAGGCCCCAACGGCCCGGGATGGCAAAATCAAGAGCCCGCTGACGCCCCTGCAACCACTCGAATTGCTCACCCAACTGGACCAAGTGAGCGAACTGAAGTTTTATTCGGCACTGGCGAAATTCCAGAATCCGCATCGAACGAAAAAGGAAGAAACCGATCTGAAAGATTTGCAGCTGGTGGTCGAAAATCCCGCCAAACTGGCATTTTATTACCACGACACCCGCGTTTCCGAAAACATTACGTCCCATTCACTTGTGCCGGTGTCGGTGAAAACGCTCTCGACCGACCTGCATTTATTGGTCCGTCCGGTTCATCATTTCTATGAGCTCGAAGGCCATCTAACCATCGAAAAACCGCAGTCGATCCACAACCTCGTTCTGAAATACGATTATTTCATCTTCCTCAACGACGAGTTACATCTAATCAACAAACCTGATTCCCTGCGCGTTATCGATTATTTCAGCCGGAAAAACGATAAAATTGTTATTCATGAGTCGAAGTTTGAAGACTTCCGGCAGGCGGTTTTAGCCCCCTTGGAGGACACGATCCGAATCGACTACGCACACCTGCAACCGGCAACGCCCGCGCAACTCGAAGAGGGCGGTTTTCATCAGCAATACGAGCGGCTTCTTTACCTGAGCGCGTCCGAAGATTACGTCATTCTGACGCCGGTGATGAAATACGGAAAAGTGGAAGTGCCGGTGATGTCCAAAAAACCGATTTATTCGACTGATAGCCGGGGAAAACCGTTTTCGGTAGCCCGCGACGATGCCGCCGAAATCCAGTTCACCATGGCCGTGGCGGCTCAACATCCTGATTTTCAGAACCAGCTCGGCCAGACCTATTTTTATTTACACCGGAAGCACGTGCTGGATGAAGATTGGTTTTTGAACGCGTTTGAAGCCTGGCACAATCAGGACATTCGGATTCTGGGCTTTAATTCTCTGCAAAATAACCGCCTGAATCCGTACAAAGCGAAGGTTTCCGTCGTGGTGAACAGCGGTTTGAACTGGTTCGAAACGGAACTCGGGCTGTCGTTCGGCAAGCAGAAAGTCACGCTGAAACACCTGCACAAAGCCGTAAAAAACAAGAGCCGGTTTGTGCCGCTCGACGACGGCACCCTGGGCGTATTGCCCGTCGAGTGGCTGGAACGGTTTTCCGGCTATTTTCTGGCGGGTGAGGTTGTAGAAGAGCGGATTCGAACACCCCGCATCGGTTTTTCACAAATGCAGGAATTGTACGACGAAGGCCAGCTCAGCTCCGATGCGAAAAACCAGTTGCAGACCCTAACGACTCAATTTGCTGATTTTCAATCCATCCGCCCGGTGGAAATACCGGCCGAGTTACGGGCGACCCTGCGCGACTACCAGAAAGAGGGTTTGAACTGGCTCAATTTTCTGGACGAAATCGGTTTTGGCGGCTGCCTGGCCGATGACATGGGGCTGGGCAAAACGCTTCAGATCATCGCGTTTCTATTGATTCAGAAAGCCAAAAACCGCTCCGGTGCCAACCTGATTATCGTGCCGACCTCGCTATTGTTCAACTGGCAGGCCGAAGTCGCGAAGTTTGCGCCAACGCTCCGGTTGTATACCTTCCACGGCGCCAATCGCATCCTGAAAGAAACGGATCTCGATTCGTTCGACATCATCCTGACGTCATACGGTACGCTGGTTTCCAGTGTGCGTTTTTTGAAAGAATGCACCTTTAACTACATTATTCTGGACGAATCGCAGGCCATTAAAAATCCGGAATCCCAGCGGTATCATGCCGCCCGGCTGCTCCAGTCGCGCAACAAACTGGTGCTGACGGGAACGCCGATTGAAAACAATACCTTCGATTTGTTCGGTCAGCTCTCGTTTGCCTGCCCCGGTTTGCTGGGAAATTTCCACCATTTCCGGGCGCATTATTCGACACCGATCGACAAGTTTGATGATCGGAAACGCGCCCGCGAACTCCAGCAGAAAATCAGGCCATTCCTGTTACGGCGGACCAAGGCTCAGGTAGCCACCGAATTGCCCGACAAAACCGAGATGATCATTCATTGCGAAATGGGCCCGGAACAGCGCAAAGTTTACGACGCGTACGAACAGGAATTTCGCAATTTTCTACTGAGCACGAAAGAAGGCGACATTCCCCGGTCCCGTTTGCACGTACTCCAGGGACTTACCAAGCTCCGGCAAATCTGCAACTCCCCGGTTTTGCTCAACGACGACGAATTCTATGGCAATGCGTCAGCGAAAATCGAGATGCTGGTGGAACAGATCGAAAGCAAATCGCCCCAGCACAAAATCCTGGTTTTTTCGCAGTTCGTTTCCATGCTCGACCTGATCCGGAAAGAACTGGAGTTCAGGAACATCCGCTTCGAATACCTCACTGGACAAACCACGCATCGGGCCACCAGCGTGAATCGGTTTCAGGAAGACAGCTCGGTTCGGGTGTTTTTAATCAGCCTGAAAGCCGGTGGTACGGGTCTGAATCTGACGCAGGCAGACTACGTCTATCTGGTCGATCCGTGGTGGAATCCGGCGGTGGAAAACCAGGCCATCGACCGGAGTTACCGCATTGGCCAGAAGAAAAACGTAGTGGCGGTGCGCCTGATTTGTCCCGATACGATTGAAGAGAAAATTCTGGCGTTGCAGGATTCCAAAAAAGAACTGGCCGATCATCTCGTCAAAACCGATACGGCCCTGTTGAAATCATTGACTAAGAACGACTTACTTCGACTTTTGCAGTAAAACCGTTAAATAAAAATCTTGCCGTAATCCGTTGAATTTGCGTCAACTTAGGGGGGTATTCGTTTGACTCACTCTCAATTGATTTTGACTCATGCAACCCTTCAATCGCAAAAAATTCTTCGACGCTTACCGCACCCGTTTCGGCAAATTAACGCAGCCGCTGGTCGATGCCATCGACTTCCTGATCGACCAGATTGAACAGGACGATCGCTTTACCGATTCCGAGAAAGACCGTCGGCAGTTGGCGTACTGCCTGGCCACTTTCAAATGGGAAACCGCCCACACAATGGAACCCATCGACGAATTTGGCACCGACGACCGTTTCAATAAACTCTACGGGCCGGGAACCACCGTCGGGAAAGTTCTGGGCAATACGCAGCCCGGCGACGGCGCCCGCTTCAAGGGCCGGGGCTACGTGCAGCTGACCGGGCGCACCAATTACGCGCGGGCCAGTCAGTTTCTCCATGTCGATCTGATTGCCCATCCGGATCTGGCTAAAAAACCGGATCTGGCGTACCGGATTGCGGTACAGGGCATGAAGGAAGGCTGGTTTACCGGCAAACGGCTCGGTCAATTCATTAAAGACAACCTCCCGCCGGAATACGAAAAAGCGCGCGGCATCATCAACGGCACGGATAAAGCCCAAACCATTGCCGATATTGCCCGCCGATTCGACGAAGTTCTGCTGTCGGCGCTGCCGGTTCCGGTAGCCTTTGCCCTGACCCGGGGCCTGCAACGGGCTGCGGTTTCGGCCAAACGGAGTTCCCGAAAGAAGAAAAAGCCAGCAAAAGCGGAAGTGTAGACGGTGTGCGGTTTTTTGATATACGGTTTACGGTTTTCGGTATAACCGATTATGGGGTCTCCTTATGAATTGGATTGCACGCTGAAAACCGAATACCAAAAACCGTAAACTGAAAACCGCATATTGTGCCAGTCTTTGTAAGTTTGGGGACCAAAACCGCATGCAAATGTCAATTGTTCCCCTGCTTACCTTACAAAATGCCACGGTTCGCCGACCCACCGGCCTTGTTCTCCAACACATTGACTGGACCCTGAAAACGGGTGAACACTGGGCGGTTTTAGGACCCACCAGTTCCGGAAAAAGCTCGTTTCTCGATACCTTAAGCGGTCGGCTGCCGGTTTCGGGCGGACACTATACCCATCCCGTCGGCGTGTTGCGCGACATGGTTGAGCAGGTGGCCAACGACTACCAGTTTGATCGTCAGGTGGCTTCGTCGGCCCGGTATTACCAGCAACGGTTCAACGCCGATTCGGCCGGGGAATCCCCGACGGTTTGGGAAGTTTTGCAGCACCGGATCAAACCCACCGGAACCGTCAATGAGCATTCGGTTTCCCTCCCTCCTCCGGCCTATTCGGAAGAATGGCTGGCCGAAGTGGCGGGCTGGGTGCACATTACGCACTTGCTGGATCGCCACCTTACTTCACTTTCCAACGGCGAAACCCGGCGGACGCTGCTGGCGCGTTCGTTGCTGCGCCGACCCAAAATCCTATTACTCGATAACCCCTTTGGCGGTCTGGACACCAGCAGCCGCGAACGTCTCCACGGCATTTTAAACCGGATTGCAGCCGAAGATACCACACTGGTGCTGGTGACGACGCCCCGTGAACTACCGGATTGCATCACGCACGTGGTTGAACTGACCGACGGACAGATCAGCTGGCAGGGCGCCAGGGACGAGAGGCCTTCCGGACCCGAATCCGCGCCGGAAACCCTGACTGACCCAACCCTGCTCCAACGCTGGCTGAACACCTCCGCCATTCCGTTTGAATATGCGGTTCGAATGCAGGATGTGACGGTCAGTTACGGCGAAAAAGTGGTGCTCGATTCGATCGACTGGGCGGTTCGGCGGGGCGAAAAATGGGCGGTTTTGGGACCCAACGGTTCGGGCAAATCGACCCTGCTGAGCTTGATTACGGCGGACAATCCGCAGAGTTACCGCAATGATTTCGTGCTGTTTGACCGAAAACGCGGAACCGGCGAGAGCATCTGGGACATCAAACGCAACATCGGTTTTGTGTCGCCGGAACTTCATCTGTATTTCCCGCGTGAGCAACCGGTGTGGAAAGTCGTCGCGTCCGGGCTGTTCGATACGGCAGGTTTGTTTCGGAAACTGACGACGGAACAAGCCGACCAGCTGAATTTCATGCTGGATTTGCTGCGCATCCAGCACCTCCGCGACAAACGCCTGGCGCAACTTTCTACGGGCGAACAACGCTGGGTGCTGCTGGCCCGGGCATTGACCAAAAACCCGCCCCTACTGGTGCTGGATGAACCCTGCCAGAATCTGGACCCGCCCCACATCGCCCGCTTTCGGGATCTGGTCGATGAATTGTGTCAGTCGTCCGAGCGAACGCTGTTGTATGTTTCCCACTATGCCGAAGAAATTCCGGCCTGTGTAACGCAGGTTTTGCGGCTGGATGCGGGGAAAGGTACGATTGAGAATAGGTACTAAGTTGTTTCGCGGAACACAAAAGAGTTAAGCGGAGAATACCATTTCAGACTTCATGTGGGGGTATTACGCCGGGAAAGAATACTTGAAAACCGCTTGTTTTAGCCGAATTAAAGAGCCACTGCATCGGCAGATGGATTTGCTGAACGACGAAAATGACCGGGAGGAGTTGTCGGCCACGATCTTTTTTCCAACACCCGGGAAATTCATTTTGGCAGCTATCACCCGGATTTTCACTCCCACCTCGAAAAGTCATTGGATAAGGTTTAAAATCAGATAGAGAGCGTAACGCTTTGGGTCTTGAATTTACGTGATGACCGCTGTAACCGGTAACCGGCTCAAGTTACTTCGCAGGGGCTGTGGCCACCGCAATTTTGGAATCGGCAGTTCCGTAATACAAAAACCACTTGCCTTTGTATGGAACCATCCCTTCGATAAAGCAAACATTATTGACCTGCCCGACTATCTCGTACGGCTGATCCGGTTTCATGAAATATGTTTCTGATCGATCGAGCAATTTGGTGGGGTCGCTGGCGTCGAACAGCAACTGACCGGCTGCATAGGTTCCGTCCGGCAAATCCGGGTCGCCATCCTTGCCGTTGTTCATCCCATTATACAACAGCACAATCCCGTTTCTGGTTAAAAGAGCGGGTGGGCCGGGTTCCAGTAAACGGAAATCGTGTTTGCCCTTTCGGTATTCGGCCGCGGCAAACAGCTTGCCGTCGGCGGTTTCCACGGGCGTCCAGTGAATCAGATCCGGCGACGACGCGCAGTAAAGCTGCGGCTGATCACCCCAATACATCCAGTACTTCCCGTTGATTTTTTGCGCCACAATCCGGCTGCCAACCCGTTTGCAGACAATCGAACCCGATTTCGACCATCCGTTGCGGTATTTTAAATCATCGAACGCCAGTCCCTGCTTCTGCCAGTTCACCAGATTTTTGGAAGTTGCCACACAAAGGCGGGCTTTGTCGCCGTCGTAGGAGGTATAGGTCATGACATACACGCGATTCGGGCTTTCCACAATCCGCGGATCTTCGCAACCGCCCTCCCATTCATACGTTTTCATGGCGTCGTTGTCGGGGTAAAAAACCGGTTTAGGTAACCGCTTGAAGTGAATCCCGTCGGTGCTGGTAGCCAGTCCGAGCCGCGAGGTGCCGGCGTGTTTTCCAACGGTGTCCTCCGCCCGGTAGATGAGGCAAATTTTGCCGTTGCGAACCACCACCGCCGGATTAAAGACGTCTTTCTCTTCCCAGCGCACCGATTCGCCCCGCACCGGACAGTTGAATGTCGTCGTGTTTTTGGCGTTCAAAACCGGGTTGGCGGCATTTTGTTTGGAAAATTCGCCAATCATCCACGGTTTGTAGGGCGACTGTGCCCCGGCATTAAAACTGAAGAATAAGACGGCAATCAGTAGAAGGTAGCGACGCGACATGGTTTTCCGGGTCATATAAATTCTTTCTATAAATCAATTTTCAATTTACTACCAACTTAAGCGAATTTGTTTTAAGAACTACTATTGTACGCTTCAGAACCCAAAATCTCCAGTTGAAACGATTCTTCATTGATCAATCGCCGGACCCGGCCCACCTTTGCTGCGAATTAAACAACGAGAACTGATGAAACGTTTTGTGATTTTATTGGCCGCATTAACGGCTGTACTGCCCTTTTTAACCAGTTGTAACCGGGAGGACATCGGCCCGATTCAGGAGGGAGAGAAAGCGTTCCTACTCACCGGATTCGACCGGCTGGAAATGGGCAGCGGTTTTGACATCACCGTTGAAGCCGGACCGGGTTTCAAAATTATGGCCAAAGGGGATCAACGCAACCTCGATGAATTGGATGTTGCCGTCCGTAACGGCACGCTTACCGCCAGTTACCGCACGCACAAAAACCGGAAGTATACCACGGGTTTTACCATTACAATGCCTACACTCCGGGCCGCTAATTTTTCGGGCGGAGTTCACGCCAGCGTCAAAGGATTCACCAACCTGTCCGATCTGAACATTGAGCTGTCCGGCGGCACGCACGGAACCTGGGACGTGATTGCCACCCATACCAACGCCGTGGTGTCCGGTGGATCAAAACTGCAACTGATTGAATCCAAAGCAACTACCAATGACGATTCAATCGCCGGTTTGATCAACCAGCTCACCCTCGACGTTTCCGGTGGCGCTCATGTCGAAGCCTTTGACTACGCGGCCAATGACGTCAATGTAAAAGCATCGGGTGCGAGCCACGCCGAAATAACCGCCCGGAAATCCCTGACCGCCGACGCCAGCGGTGCCAGCAAGATCAATTACAAGGGCAATCCGACCCAGGTCAACCAGCGTGCATCGGGAGGCAGCAAAATTGAGCGAAATGAACCCTGACAGCGGTCGAAGACCCGGTCAGCGGTTTTCAACGTTATCGCAAGTAATAGCGTAAGTTGTTTCCGTCTGCTTCATTAATGAGGGGAATGTGTACAAACCCTGACAGGGCCTGAAGGCCGCTGTCAGGGTTTTCATTTTTAAAGTGGCAAAAAAAGCCAAATTTCCGTACCTTTGCACCTTCATTTCAATCAGGAAAGCACTCGAATGATTTCAGTTCAGAACGTCTCCCTTCGCTACGGTAAGCGGGTTTTATTCGACGACGTCAATATAAAGTTTACCGCAGGCAACTGTTACGGCGTAATAGGAGCCAATGGGGCGGGAAAATCAACGTTTTTGAAAATTCTGTCGGGCGAAATTGAAGCCCAGACGGGCTCGGTCATCATCACGCCGGGCGAACGGCTGTCGGTTCTGAGCCAAAACCAGTTTGCCTACGATGAGTTTCCGGTTTTGCAGACCGTCATTATGGGCAACAAACGCCTGTATGACATCATGCAGGAGAAGGACGAACTCTACGCCAAAACCGACTTTACGGATGCAGATGGTGAGCGGGCGGCCAATCTGGAAGCCGAATTTGCCGAAATGAACGGCTGGGATGCGGAATCGGATGCCGCAACCTTACTCAGTGGTTTGGGCATCAAGGAAGATTTGCATTACAGCCAGATGGCGGACCTGAACGGGTCCGAAAAAGTGCGGGTCTTGCTGGCCCAGGCGCTTTTTGGCAATCCGGACATTCTGCTGCTGGATGAACCGACCAACAACCTCGACGTGGAATCGAGCCTTTGGCTGGAAAACTTCCTGGCCAATTTCAAGAATACCGTGATCGTGGTTTCCCACGACCGTCACTTTCTTGATCAGGTTTGTACGCAGGTGGTCGATATCGACTTTTCGAAAGTCCGGTTATTTGCCGGAAACTACACGTTCTGGTATGAATCGAGCCAGCTTGCCCTGAAACAACGGCAGGATCAGAACAAGCGGACGGAAGACAAACGCAAGGAACTGGAAGAGTTTATCCGGCGGTTTTCGGCCAATGCCTCCAAATCGAAACAAGCCACCAGCCGGGCCAAATTGCTCGAGAAGCTCACCCTCGACGACATTGCGCCTTCCTCACGGAAATATCCGTACATCAATTTCAAACCGGAACGTGAGCCGGGCGACCAGATTCTGACGGTTGAAAACCTGACGTATACGAGCGATGACGGTGCCCGATTGTTTACGAATCTGTCGTTTTCGATGCGCAAAAGCGATAAGATTTTCTTCTTCAGCCGCGACGGTCTGGCCGTTACGGCCCTGTTCGACATTCTGGCGGGCGAACGCAAAGCCGATTCGGGTGAGTTCAAGTGGGGTGTTACGATTACGCCCTCTTACTTCCCCAACGACACGGGACGCGACAAATTTTTCCAGAATGACCTGAACCTGGTCGACTGGCTGCGCCAGTTTTCCACCGAAAAGGACGAGAGTTTCATCCGTGGTTTTCTGGGCCGGATGTTGTTCTCGGGGGAAGAATCCCTGAAAAAATCGACGGTTTTGTCCGGGGGTGAAAAAGTCCGCTGCATGCTTTCCAAAGTGATGCTTTCGGGCGCCAACCTCCTGACGCTGGACGAACCGACCAACCACCTCGACCTGGAATCCATTACGGCCCTCAACAACGGCCTGATCGATTTCAAAGGCCCGGTTTTGTTTACGTCGCATGACCACCAGTTCGGCGAAACCATCGCCAACCGCATCATCGAAATCGCTCCGTACGGCCACCTCGACAAGTTGATGACCTACGATGAGTACCTGACCGATGACAAAGTGAAAGCCCAGCGGGCGGGACTTTATAAATAAGTTTTCGGTATACGATTTACGGTGGCTGGCGCACGCTATTCAGAATGATGGAAAGAACGCGTTAGTCACCGTAAACTGAAAACCGTATACCGAAAACCGCATGCCTCAATCCACTCTCCCCTTCTCCGCATCGGCTGCGTTGTCGGAATGGCGACGTTTGCGGGCGAACGTTTCTTTGCCAAACCGGTAGGTGAAAGCCACGCCAATCCGGCGGCTGTCCGTCACGTTGGTATGAAAAGCATCCGCCCGGTTCAGACTGACGGTTTTATCGGTCGGTTTCCAGGAGTGAAATGCATCTTCAATCGTAAAACGAACGGTTCCTTTGTCGTTTAACACCTTCTTTTGAATTCCCGCATTGATTCGATACCGTGGGTTCGTAATTGTCTGCCCAGCGAGATCTTTCGTAGCGAAATAGCCGGATAATTCGCCATTCCATTTTCGGGCAAAAGTAAATTGGTTCATTACGTTGAGTCGGGAATGGACAATACTCGGGTTTAATTTTTCTGAATAAGCCATCCCCATCAGGCCCAGTTTCGCCAGTGTTATGTTGGCATTTAACCGCCACCACCTGGCCGGTGCAAGAGACAGATTGGTTGCAAGCGCCAGAATATAACCGCGGGCAACGTTGTTCGGACTGGTGATAAAAAGATTGCCCACAGCCTGCGTAGTCTGGAAGATCACATCAGTAAACCGGTTGTATTGCAAGGCCAGCCCCAATTGATTTTTATACTGGTATTTTAGCTCATACTGAACGTGAAATTGCGGTTTCAGCAGCGGATTTCCCGAAGTGTACGAATAGGTATCCCGGAAAAATAAAAAGGGATTTAGCAATTGGTAATTGGGTCGGTTGATGCGTCGGGCAACGCTGATTGTCAACGTATTATTTCCCGAGCTATCCAGTTTATAATTCACAAAAGCTGACGGAAAGAAACGCGTATACTTTCTGGTAAACGAGGTTGCTTTCACCTCCGAATTTCCCAATTGATGGCCATCCGCCAACGTATTTTCCAGACGCAAACCAAGTTGGGCTCCCAACCGCTTCCATTGCTTCCGGGAGTTGACATAGGCAGCATTGATGTTCTCCCGGTAAATGAAATGGTTGGATTTGCCAAAATCCGGGAGCTGGACAGACCCGTTTAGGGTGAAATAATCAGCCTTGTTATCCGTATTAACCAGACTGGATTTAAACCCGGCTTCCAGACTCGCCTTGTTTTTAAATGGATGAACGTAATCTGCTTTTGCGCTGTAAATGGAAATATCAGACGGGATACTGTACAAGAAATCGGTCCGTCTAACCAATGCACCATCTGGTAACGTAATGCGATTCAGTAACGTCTGGCTTCCGTCTGAGCGGTAATTGATGTAATTCAGATCGGCCGTTAATTCCCGACCCGTAGGATTGAACTTGTGGAGGTAATTAAAATTGGCGCCCGCGCTTTTCCAGGTGTAATCGCCAACGGTTTGGCCCCTGCCAATCGAATCCAATGCATACCCTTTATTAAAATTCCGGCTCAGGTAATCCAGTTTATCGGTGCGGGGCCTGCTCTGTAAGTTAATCACAAAACCGTAGGTTGTTTTGGGGGAAACCGCATAATCCATTCCCAATCGGGTCAGGAGGCCATGGTTGTTATTTCGATACCGATTATCCAAAAAAACCGACGAATTTATTGCCTGATTTTCAGTATAAAACGTCCGGTTATACGTATCATTCGAATAATTTGCATCTTTATTATAACCAAAGCTCCCGAAAAGATTCACTTTTCTACGGTTGTAATTTACGTTAACAACGTCATTGCTTCGCGCAGTAACGCCCTGGTTATAACTCACGGAAACATCCCCGGTAAAGCCTTGTATCCGGTTCTTTTTCAGCCGAATGTTGATAATCGACGTACCAGCCGCGTCGTAGCGGGCCGGTGGATTGGTCATCAATTCCAATTTGTCGAGCGAGCCACCGGGCAACGATTTCAGGTAAGCCGCCAGGTCCTGACCCGACAGATATGTGGGCCGACCATCGATCAGCACCAGCACCCCACCTTTCCCGTTCAAACTGATCTCGCCGTTGATGTCAACGGTAACACCCGGCGTTTTTTCCAGCACTTCCAGTGTATTGCTGCCCGCGCTCCCCAACATGGCGTCCACATTTACGATGGTTTTGTCGATATCCTGCTCCAGCAACGGTTTTTTGGCCACTACAACAACTTCCTTAAGCGTTGTTTTTGAAGGGCTTAGAATAATCACTGGTAAGGAAATAAGCGGATGTTGATCATCGATGGTCAGTTTCGCGCTCACATAAGGAACGCATCCGACACTCGACACCCGGAGAATATAGGAATTGTCACCCAGATTTTTCAATTCAAATTTCCCATTGCCGTTGGTCTGTTCCCCCGCAATGAGCGTAGAATCTGTCGATTTCAATAAGGTAACCGTAGCGCCCGGAATGGTTTCGTTCTGACTGTCTTTCACCACTCCGGTAATGGTTTTGTGAAGTGTCTGGGCGAAAACCGGGGCATGAAACACCGCCAGCAAGGCAATACCAAAAAATGATTTCATGATTTTCAGCGGTTGTCAACGACCTTTTCAATACTTTATGCACAAATGTGGATTTGTAAGAAAGAGCTGGCAACAAATCAGGTCGTACCCGGCGATTTGGGTGACAGAATGACGTTTCGGGCGGTCAAACGAGTTCGTAACGGCTGAGCGGTTTTCCGTCAGTGGTTTTGGGGTATTCGTCCGCGTCGTGTGGCGATGTGGTTTTGATTGCTCAGTTTTGTCAGTTGAATCGATACACGACGGAATAAAGCAGTATGAAAAAGGATCAGAAAACCGGTTGGGATGGCTTATCCGGCACGACCAAACACCTTCTCATCGGTCTATTGGCCGCACTACCGATCTACCTCGCTTCGGCCTTGTACACCAAAACCATTGTTTCAAAAGACGATGAAGAAGCGGCCCTTGCTGCCACTGTTTTCTTTTTAGGAGGAGTTTATATTGGCCGGTATATTGCTCAATTGTGGGTGTCAAAAAACATTCCGGGCTGGCTATTCGCGGTTTTATCGGCTGTCAGTATCCTTTGCATTATCTGGATCTTTTTCCATGCCGATTTTCCGCTTCAGGAAAGCCGGATTTTCCTCAATCTATTGCTCTTTTATCTTCCGCTATTTATTGTCAGCGTAGCCATCGGCATGTTGATTAAATTGGGACGTTTATCTGTCGCAAATCAGGTGCAGGAAGCGAAAGCCCAGGCCGTACAAAGTCAGAGCGAACTGCATTTACTGCAATCCCAGTTGAGCCCTCATTTTTTGTTTAACACCCTCAATAACCTATACGGAATATCGATCACGCAACACGATAAAATCCCGATCTTATTACTGAAACTTTCTGATTTATTGCGATATTCGGTCTATGACGCCAAGGAATTATTTGTTCCTTTAAAAGACGAACTGGCGTATATTCACAATTACATCGACTTTGAGAAAATACGGATTGGCAACCGGTTATTTTTGACAACCTCCATTGAGGATCTAAGTCATACCAACATCCGGATTGCGCCGATGTTGTTGATTGTATTTATTGAAAATGCCTTTAAGCACGCCAAAAACAGCCTTGAGCATCGTATCCTGATCGACATTAGCTTGAGGACCTGGGGAAATTTCATCCTGTTTTCGGTAAAAAATTCACGCGGGAGCGAAAACGATGAAACGAATAAGCTGGAAAACAACAGCGGTTTTGGTTTGGAAAATGTAAAAAAAAGACTGGATCTTTTATACCCAAACGCCCACGATTTAAACATTCAGGATCACGAACAGGAATACAAGGTCATGCTTCAACTCAAAGTAAAATGAACCAATACAATTGCCTGATAGTGGATGATGAACCTATTGCCCGGGAAATTATCCAAACCTATTGCGGACATTTGCCGGACCTAAACGTGGTGGCCTCCTGTGGAAATGCGCTCGAAGCCAAAGCCGAGTTTCAAAAAAGCCGGATCGATATTCTTTTTCTGGACATCAATATGCCGGTTTTAAACGGTATTTCATTTTTAAAAACAGTTAACCCTAAACCACAGGTTATTTTCACAACGGCGTACAAAGAATACGCACTCGATGCCTTTGAATTATCCGCAATCGATTACTTAGTAAAACCTTTTTCGCTCGAACGGTTTATCATTGCCGTCGACAAAGCACTGGATCGACTAAAACCGTCCCCAATCCGTCTTTATCCAGTTACTGAATCAAATCCGGAAGATTTTTTATTCATCAAAACCGACGGAAAAATTTTTAAAATTCAGCATTCCGACCTGCTTTTCGCCGAAGCCAGTGGCAATTACACCAAAATTGTAACCACCCAGAACACCCTCCTGCCCGGCATGACGTTTTCCAGTTTTGAAGAACTGCTTCCCAAATCAGTTTTCCTGCGCATCCACCGATCGTTTATCGTCAACAAATCCAGAATCAACCACATCGAAGGCAATCGGGTTTTCATCGGTACGACGGAAATACCGATCGGCAGTAATTACCGCGAGGGCTTTTTGAAGGCGTTGGGATTGTAACATTTAACGGTTATCAAACCATTCCATAGCCTCTTCAATAGCCCGACTCACGGGCGAAACCGGCATCCTCAACTCCCTTCTAGCTTTTTCGCCGGAATAGTAATTGTCCTGCGTCAATAAAGTCGCATTGATGCGGTTGAGTGGCACCGGTTTTCGAAACAGCCATTCGCCCGCTGAACTCAGCGTTCCAGCCATTCGAATCAAGGGAGCGGGAATCGGAACCAGCGTCTTCCTTTTTCCGGACAAGCGGGCCAGCATCTGGAAAAACCGCTCATAAGGTAAGTGCTCGTTCGCCAGCAAATAACTCGCTCCGGGTTGTCCCAAACGCAATGCCTTGACCGTGGCCCGGGCCGCATCGCGGACATCGATGAAGCTTTTTCCGCCCGAACCGGGGTAAAACAGCAAGCGGTTTTTCATGGCGTACTTGATCACTGCCCCCGAACTCGGTTTGAAATCATAAGGCCCCAACATAAACGCCGGATTGACAATGACGGCATTAACACCCTGATCAACAGCCGATAAAACCCGTTGCTGGGCTTCGTATTTACTGGCGATGTAGCCCGAACTCATGAGGTGAAAGGCGTAGGGACTTTCTTCTGTCGCGGGATTTTCCAGCGTTCCCGGTCTGAAAACCGAAGCGGTACTGACGTAAACCAGGCGCGAAACGTCACAGCGCCGAACGGCCGCCAGAATGTGATCCGTACCGGCAATATTGGCTTCGTAATAAGCCGCCAGTTGGGTGGGATACGGCTCCGTGCGCGAAGCCGCGTGAATCACGGCCTGACACCCTTTCATTGCCCGCACACAATCAGCCGGTTCTGTAATGGCCGCCTTTATCCAATCGATTTCCCTGAACCACGGCAGTTGGTTGAACTGATGCGGCAACGAACGGTACATGGCTCTTACGTCGTATCCCTGATTCAGCAATTCTCCGGCCAGATGAACGCCCAGTAAACCCGTTGCACCCGTTAATAGCACTTTCATAGCGTTGGAGTTACTTCTTTCCGCAGCATCGACACCATCAACGGTCGGCGCCACGACCACGGAACCCAGCGCGAAACCCAGTAACCCATCTTATTCGTCCAGCCCGGAATGATAACCGACTGCCCCTGCTCAACACGTTCAAGCGCGGTTTGGGCAATGAATTCGAGCGGAACCGTCAGCATGCGACCCAGGCGGCCGTGTTTTTGCAACCGGGCCTGATTTTCGGGGGTGTGCGGCATCGGGCCGGGATGAACCACACTCACCTGGACGCCAAACGCCCGGAGTTCGGCGCGCAGCCCCAGCGAAAAGGAGTAAATAAATGCTTTGGATGCCGGATAGACGGTTTTATACGGAAACGGAGAAAAAGCCGCCATGCTCGATACATTCAGGATATAGGATTGCGGAAATTTCAACAAAAAAGGCAGCAGCAATCGGGTCAGCAATGCCGTTCCGATGATATTCAGTTGAATAATCCGCTCGATGTGGCCGGTGTCAGACTGCTCAAAAGCCTGCGAACCGCCAATTCCCGCATTGTTGATTAAATAAAAAACCGCGAGCTGCGAGGTCTGAATCCAGGCAATCAAGGCTTCAATATTGGGTCGTTCGCACAAATCAGTTTCGTAATAAGCCACCTGAACATTGCAGGAAATCCGAATCTGATGGGCGAGGTCGCCTAGATTTTCGTTGGGCAACGACACCAGAATCAAATGATGGCCCTGCCGCGCCAGTTCAATGGCCATGGCTTTCCCTAATCCGGCGCTGGCACCGGTAATCAAAACGTACTTTTTCATGATACTATAGACAGAATGAGTTGTTACTCGTATCGGGCTTCGAATGCTCAGACTTTGGGAGCTAAACCGGGGGGCCAAACAGAATGGACCAAACCTCCTTTACGGATTTTGCTTTTCGTAAATCCCGGCCAATATCGACCCAGACGTGGAAGTTCAGGTACACCGGATTGAAAGATTCGACCGGTTTGGTCAGGCCGTATACCGGGGGTTCGTCCTCTTCCTGGAACGTACCGAAAATTCGGTCCCAGATGATGAGCGACGAGCCGAAATTTTTGTCGAGATACCGGTCGTTGCTGCCATGATGGACCCGGTGGTGAGAGGGCGTAACGAAGAAAAACTCAAACCAGCGCGGCAATTTGTAGATCATTTCCGTGTGTATCCAGAACTGATACAGCAGGTCAATCTGATAGCAGGTCAGGATAACCACCGGATTAATGCCCGTTAGCCAGGCCGGAATGAAGAACACCAGCTTGAGGTGTTGCGTCCACGAATTGCGGAAAGCCGTCGTGAAATTAAGGTGTTCGGACGAGTGATGCGTCACGTGTGTTGCCCACCAGACCCTTTGTTTGTGGGCAATAAAGTGCGCAAAATAATTGCAGAAATCGATCAGCGCATAGGCTATCAGCCACGTCCACCACTGCGTTTCGATGCGCCAGGGAATGATTCGGTAAAAAAACAATGCCATTCCAAAAACACCGGTTTTAAGAATGGCATTGATGAGCAAACTGCCCGCGCCAATTCCGACCGACGACCAGAAATCCCGGCTTTGGTACCGGTGTTCTTCATCGTGACGGGTCAGCCAAAATTCCAGAAGTACGGAGCCCAACACCACCGGGGCGGCATAGGCAGTCAAGGGGAGTAATTCCCGCTCCAGCTGTTGCAAATCCATTAGTTCGTTGTTTACTGTTCGGACTAATGACATTCATCGACAGCTTTCCCCCTACTTCTCTTTTAAAAAAATGAACAATTCACAATGAACAATGAAAGCTGATCCACTACCAGTTCAGGATGAACTGTTCATTCTTCACTGTATTAAAGCTGTGCGGTTTCGGATGAAGCGGCCGGAAGTAAGCCCTGAACTGCTTTCGATTCGTCCGTTTCCATGACTTCTTTAAACCGATGCAGGTCTTTTTCGATCAGTTGCGTAAACGTTGAATTGAATAGTTTCATAACCGCATTGCCCAAATGTCCGACGGGCGGGCGGTATTGAATCGTCGCGTGAATCTGCGTACCAAAACCGTCCGGCGAATCCGAAAACTGAACTTCGCCGGCGTTATCGATCCGGGCGTTTTCCACCGACTTCCAGACCAGTCGCTCGTTCGGAACCTCGTGAATGATCTGCGCGTCCCACTCCACCGCGCCAATGGCTTCGGCTACGGCACCGTCCGAAAGCTGGGCAATCCAGTGCGAGTGCGTCGAATCGAGTTGACGGACTTCCTTCAGATGTGACATAAACCGGGGCAGGTTTTCCAGTTGACGCCAGTACTGATACACTTCATTCCGGGGTTTATACACAATTTGACTAACCGAAATTTCGATCGGTTTGATGGCCGTCGTTTCGCCGTCCGCCGTATTGCGCCCGATGGCCTCGCTGATGGGACAGTTGCCCGACATGCCCCGATACGTCAGATAACTCCCCACTGCAGCAATCAACATACCGCCAATGGAAGCTCTTTTCAGGCCGTACGTCAGCAGCAGCCCTCCGCCAACGGTCGACCAAACCCGCTCTTCTTCTCCTACATTAATACGGCTCGAGCCGCTGATTTCCGGTTCCAGCTGTCCGATTCCGGGTTTGTCCCAAACCGGTGTGTTCTTAGTTGTCATGACTCTTTTTGCGTTAATTCCTGTACCGGTAAACCGCCGTTTCAGACAGATGTTTGGAAATATGAGGTAGCGGAACAACAATTCAGAAACGAAGAATAGCGCTTACGACCTTTGATTATTGCGATTAAATGATTAATTATGATTTCTTATTGATTTTTAATCGGTTTAATGAGTCTGTTAAGACTGTGTAACTAACTACTTGAACATGGGAAAAGGAGATGTTAAAACCAGGCGCGGTAAAATCTGGCGCGGTTCCTACGGCGTAAAACGTCCAAAATTGAAAGATCAACAAGGGAAAGTCGAGAAGGTTGTCAAAGAATAAACCGCTCTTTCCATAAAAAAGCCCCGCATTTCCTCTGGCGGGGCTTTTTTATGGTATGTCTTTTGTGGATTACCTGTAATACATCTTTCTTGTATGGCAAAACACAAATCCACCAGGCAACGATCCGTTCAACGGCCGTTTACCACCCAGCATTCCGAACAACCGGTTTCCGCAACGGGAAAACCCATTCAGTCAAACCCTAAGTCGGCAGAACGGCCGGGGTATACAATGTATTTGTGGCTCGGACTGGCATTGCTGGCGATTTTTGTCATTTATGCACTGGGCTTTAAGAATGACTTCGTCGATTGGGACGATTCGGAATATGTATTTGGCAATCCGTACGTTCTCGAACCCACTGCTGCCCACGTTCAAACCCTCCTGAAGTCGGTAGTCGCCTTGAATTTCCATCCGCTCACGATGGCATCGCTGGCGGCCAATTCAGCTTTTTTTGGCCCCGGAGCCACGTCGTTCATTGTTACCAATACGCTCCTCCATCTGCTCAATACGGTTCTGGTTTTCTTCTTTGCTTATCAGTTAAGCCATCGAAACCAGTGGGTGGGGCTTTTTGTCGCTGCACTTTGGGGCTTGCATCCGATGCACGTCGAATCAGTCATCTGGGTTTCGGAGCGCAAGGACGTGCTCTATACTTTTTTCTTTTTGTCTGCTTGCCTGACCTACCTGCGGTATCGAAAAACCGGTGCATTCAGCTGGTTGACTGTCACCTTTCTATTGTTTATTTTATCCTGCCTGTCAAAAGCAATGGCGGTTGTGCTGCCCTTTGTTTTGCTGCTGATCGACTACTGGGAAACCGGGAATCAGGACGTTAAAAACCTGTTGAAGCCTGCGGTGCTGCTCCCCAAATTACCTTTTCTACTGGTAGCGGTTCTGGTTGGACTGGTGGCGACCAATGTTCAGGCTGGCGGTGATTTTCACGGCTGGCTGGCTCGGATTGCGGAGAAAAAAGACGCCGTTGGACAGGAACCATTTGCCGCGCGCTGGTTCGTTTACGGGAGTTACGGTTTTATGATGTACCTGGTCAAACTCGTGGCTCCGTTCCGTCTGGCCGCTTTTTATCCCTACCCCGAAAACGTCAAAAATATCGAGCCGCAACACTGGCTGGGGCCGATTGTCTTCCTGCTGGTGACCGGTTTTGCCGTCTGGCAATTCGTTACCGCCAAAACCGAACGGCAACGGCTTCTGGTTTTTGGCATGGGCTTTTTCCTGATTACCATTTTACTGGTATTGCAGTTTATGACCGTCGGGGCTGCTATCATGGCCGACCGATATAGCTACCTCTCCTACTTTGGGCTGATCTTCCTGATTGTGTATGGTTTATACCTGCTGACCGGTCAGTCAGCCTCCGCGCTTCGGCTGTCAACTATGGGCCTGAGCGGTTTTGCGGTTTTGTGTTTTTACCTGACCGCCCGACAGGTTAGAGTCTGGAAAAACACCGAAACACTCTGGCTGAACGCCCTGCAATTCTATCCCGAAAACGACCAGATGCACGAAGGGCTGGGCGATTATTACGGAAAAAATAACCGCATCGACGAGGCCATGCAGCAGTTTCAGGCGGCTGTTCAGAACGGCAGCAGCCGCTATCACTGTTTCGAAGGACTGGGGAATGCGTACGGTTTGAAGAATGATTTTCCGAAAGCACTGGAAATGTATGATCAGGCCATCCGAATGGATTCGACCAAAAGCGATGTTTACTACAACCGCGGGCTGACCTACAACAAAGTTAACCGGTTTCCGGAAGCGCTTCGGGATTTTAACCGGGCGTTGCAACTCGTTCCCGGAAAGGACACCACCGTCTTGCCCGCCCGGGGTTTCACGTACCTGCAACTCAAACAATACAAGGAATCGCTGGCGGATTACGACCGGTTTCTGCGCGTAAAACCCAACGATCCAACCGCGTTGCACAACCGGGGCGTCGACCGGTTTTACCTCGGCGACCGCGCCGGAGCCCTTGCCGACATCCGCCGGGCTGTTGCGCTGAAGCCGGATTACGAAGAAGCGAAGAACAACCTGCGGCAACTGGAACAGGCCCAATAGTCTTTTTTTGGTATCTTTACTTACCAACACGATTCAACGAGCGATGGAAACGATTGATGTGCCGAATAAGGCAAAAAAGCAATTACCGAAACATGCCGGCCTTTCGATGAGCAAAACCGACTTGATCATTCCCGATATCAAGGCGGTTTCGGTTTACACTTCTCCCAAAAATGGAACCATATGCACCGACGACGACCTGATTCAAGCCGCCCCCGTTTTGCCCGACATGGCGTTTTCGGTTGCCGAAGTATTCAAAAATCTGAACGCTTGATTTTATTATCTATATGGGCAAATTTCACGACGCCATCAAATCTCCGCACCGGGTTTTTATCAAAAAACAGCATATATTCTTCGTTAGCACGGCTCCGCTACGTGCAGAAGGTCGGGTCAATTTATCGCCCAAAGGGCTGGACTGCTTCCGGGTGCTGTCCGAAAACCGGGTGGGCTACATGGACCTGATCAGCAGCGGTAATGAAACCTCTGCGCACACGCTGGAAAACGGTCGCATCACGTTCATGTTTTGCTCTTTTGCAGGTGCTCCACTCATTTTACGGTTATACGGAAAAGGGCGTACGGTTTTGCCGGGAACGGAAGATTGGACAACATTTGCTCCCCACTTCACAATTTATCCGAGTACCCGTCAACTCATTATTGCCGAAATTGATCTGGTTCAGACCTCCTGCGGTTTTGGTGTTCCGCTGTTTGAATACACCGGTGAGCGCGACATTCACTTCGATTGGGCCGAAAAAAAGGGCGAAGAAGGACTACAGGATTACATCGTCGAGAAAAACCTGACGAGTCTCGATGGGTTACCCACCGATCTGGGTTTGCGCAAAGAGAATAGCCTATCTCACTAAGACCACCGCTCCTCTTTTTTGCAGCCGCACGCCATCCGGCTTTGCCATATCCAGCAAATAAGAATACGTTCCGGGCGGCAGAGACTGGTCCCTCTGGCGGCCATCCCAACCCGTAATGGCATCGTCCGTCCGAAAAACAACCTCTCCCCACCGGTTGTAAACCGTCAGTTGGGCCGTACCGGAAAGTAACCCCTGAAGCTGGAACCGGTCGTTGATGCCGTCGGCGTTGGGGCTGAAAGCGTCGGGCATGAACACCGTAGAATCCGGCACCGGTGTCGGGTCAAGCGGTTTTTGGGGGTCAAAACACACATCGGATATGGGAGCCGTTTGCAGGCAGGTGTCGGCCAGAACCAGGCGGAAGCAAATCGCCTGCGTGGTATCGGCTTCGACGGCAATGGTCGACGTTAGGGCGTCCGAATAAGGCGATGTTCGCACGTAAGTGCCCCCCGGTGGCCGCTGTTCAATCCAGAAGCGATTCCCGCCGGGATTTCGAATCGTCAGGTCAATGGAATTGGCGCTGACCGCGCGGAGTCGGTCGATGGAAGGAGCGATTGGTTGGGTATTCGGCTTGAAAGTCACCCGCGTCGTACCGCCACAGTATCCGTACAGATGCACGCCTTTTACTTCAATCTGGCGCTGGCTGTCATCGGGAAACGTATGAACGCCCACCGGGTTTTTTCCGTCCAGTTGTTCGTAAGTACCATCTCCCCAGGTTACCGTGTAGAAATCATATTGATAGTCAGAGGCTTTGGGTATTTTAAGCAGAACGCGGGTCAGGCAAGGCTCCAGCACAATTTGGGGCTGAATCGTGTCGTAAACCTGAATGACGACACAAGCCCGAAGCTGGCGATTATCCTGTTCCGAAAATTGAAGGATCCGGAATAAGCCCGGTTTCTGGTAGATATGAACCGAATCAGACGTAAAATCAGCGTCTTTTACGGCTCCTCCCTGATAATCATAGACGTAACGAACATTTTTAACATTCGTTAAACTACTGGCCGCCTTGATTTTCAGCGGAAGACAGCCCACACTGATGTTAACCTGGAAAGACCCGGTAAACTGCGTGGACGTCAGATTACACAGATCCTGACCCCAACCGGTCAGCGATAGGAAAATAAGAAAGGTTACGCATGAAATCCCGGAAAAATGCTTTACGGCTTTTGCGAGATTCATCGATCAGGAGGTTACATTAAGTCAACTTCACGGATTGACCGGATTTTGCCGCCCGGTAAATCGCTTCCACAATCCGAATATCGCGCAATCCTTCTTCGCCGGGAGCAATCAAGGGTTTGTTGTTCATGATCGCATTGGCATCGTCGTCCATTTGCATAGCCTGTTGCCGGGGTACGTCATACGGATGCTGAATTTTGACTCCGCCCGTCGCTTCGCCGTTCTGACCATTGTAGGCCGAATACGGTTCCATTTTCAGAAACCCTTTTTCGCCCGTGACGTGGAGAAAATTCATGTTCATGCCAAAGCTGGTTTGTACAGCCGCCCGTGCCCCGCTCGGAAACACCAATTGGGCCATCGTCGTCTCGTCCAAACCGTCCTTGTATACATCCGGCCGGGTGGTATATTGCTGGGCCGTCAGCGAAATGGGTTCTTCGCCGGTTGCCAGCCGTGCGCCCTGCAACACGTAAACGCCCATGTCGTACATTACGCCCCCACCCAGTTCTTTTTTCTGCTTCCAGTGATTCGTCCGCGCGTCGTAATACCCCGCTGAACAGCTCACCATTTTGATTTTTCCAATTCTGCCTTCCCGCAAAAACTTGATATACTCCTGCGTATTGGGCTCATGCTTAAGCCGATAGCCAACGGCCAGCAGCCGCTTGTTCTGCTTACAGGCATCGATCATCGCCTGGCATTCTTTCTCCGTGATGGCCATCGGTTTTTCCACCCAGACATGTTTGCCGGCCTTGGCCGCCCGCACCACATACTCACGGTGCATCGACGGCGGCAACACCACGTAGACGACGTCAATGTCCGGATTATTGGCAATTTTGTCGAAATTCCCGTAGTTGTACACATTCTTTTCGGGAATGTTGTACTTCTTCATCCAGGTTTCGGCTTTGGCGGGCGTGCCGGTGACGATTCCGGCCAGATAACAATTCTTGGTCAGCTGCAAGGCCGGAGCCACCAAATCCGTGCTGTAATAGCCCAGCCCAACCAGCGCAACGCCCAGCCGCTCTTTTTTCTGTGACTGAGCAATCGCCAACGGCGAAAAAGCCAGCGAAGACGCGATCAAACCGGATTGTTGCAGAAAATAACGTCGAGAACCCATAATCGTTGTAAATGAACAATTAACAATGAAAAATGAACGTGATCGTCAGCCTTTCATTATTAATTGTTCATTATTAATTGTTAATTCGTTTACTCGTCGTAACTCAGATTGTATTGCTTCAACACATCGGCGGGAACGCCTTCCCACTGGTTGGGCGTGTTCCCGACGTAGCCGAGGTCTTTGATGCCCATCTGGCTGGTGAAAAAACCGGTTGCAACCAGTCCGCGCATCGAATTGAAAAACGCCACGCCTTGCGACATTTCCGGTTTTGCTTTTCCCGGGTAGGCGATTTCGTCGATGATTTCGATTTGCTGGGCTTTTAGGCAATCGGCAAATTTCTTGTCGAACCGCTTCATGCATACATTGTCGAGCCACCGCAAACCACCGCGGATTGGCGTCTGCCACTGGGGTTGGTCTTTCATCATGAACTCGATGAATGCCGGGGTTCCGGCCTGTGAAGCGCTGCCGGATTTGGCATCGGCCGGAATGATGATGTCGCCCAGAATCGTGACGGTTTTCAGCTCGTGGGGAGTAAAAAACTTGTCCGCATTCAGTTTGGCGTCCCGTTCTGCTTCAAACTTCTGCCGACCACCCGGAACTTTCAACGGTTTGACATCGGGCGGGGTAATCGACTCGGCAGCGGCAATCTGCGGGTTCATCCCGGCAAATCCAAGGCTACTCAAGGTTATGGCTTTGAGAGAATCTCTGCGTTTCATGGTCTAAGATTTTCTCCGCTTACCTCTTATTTTCTCTGCTTAACTCTGCGAAACAGCTTTAAAAATTGTTTCGCAGAGTTGAGCGGAGAAAAAGGAGTTAAGCAGAGGTTTAGATATTCTTCTGTTTTACCTGATCGATGATGTAGTCGGAAGTCCGCCAGGAGTTGGCCAGGATCGTCCAGGTAACGTTTTTATCGCCTTGCGACGGGAAAGCCGCGGCATCCACGATGAACAGGTTTTTCACGTCGTGTGCCTGTGAATATTTGTTCAGCACCGAGTTTTTCGGGTCGTTACCCATCCGCGCCGTTCCAATTTCGTGGATAATTTTACCGGGGGCTTCCAGACCGTAGTTGCTTTCCGGACCCGGTTTTTTACCCAGCGGAATACCGCCCATCGCGTGGATGATTTCCTCGAACGTATCCTGCATGTGCTTCGCCTGTTTGATTTCGGCGTCGGCCCATTTGTAGTTGAAACGCAGGGTTGGAATCCCGTATTTATCAACCGTGTTCGGGTCAATTTCGCAGTAGTTGCTTTCCAGCGGAACGGGTTCACCACGACCGGCCATCCCGATGTTCGCCCCGTAGAACCGGCGGAAGTCGTCTTTCAGGCTGGCACCGTAGCCACCCGCTTCTTTCGGTTTGCCATCGCGACCCGGCACGAGGCTGTTACGCCCTTCCATCCCGAAACCAAACCCGTACATCGGCATTCCCATACCGCCACCGTATTCGATGTGGTAACCGCGTGGGAAATCCAGTTTTTTATTATCGAGCCACCAGGGCGAGTATACGTGCGCACCGCCCACGCCGTCTTCGTTGTAGCGTTTGCGATCCATCAGCGCCGGAATAAACGCTCCGCGCGACGCACCCGTCGAATCGTTGAGGTATTTACCAACCACACCGCTGGAATTGGCCAGACCATTGGCAAAACGGGCCGACTTGGAATTGAGCAGCAATCGGGCGGTTTCGCAGGTACTGGCCGCCAGAACGACTACTTTGCCCATCACCGACTGTTCCGTCATGGTGGGGACATCAACGTAGGATACGCCGTTTGCCAGACCGGTTTTGGCATCGGTCAATACTTCCCGGCACATGGCACCGTTGATCAGCGTAACCCGACCGGTTTTTACGGCGGGAATACACAATACCGACGACGAAGAGAAGTCGGCATAAGCCTGACAGGCCCGGCCACACTGCGAACAGTAGAAACAACCGCCCCGATCATGAATGGGCTTGGTCAGGATCGACAGACGCGACGGGATAACCGGTACGCCAATGCTCTTCCCGGCCTTCTTGATCATCATTTCGTGAAGACGCATTTTCGGTGGCGGCAAAAACCGGCCATCCGGAGCGTCCCGCAGACCTTCCTTGGAGCCAAAAACCCCAATCAAATCGTCAACTTTGTCGTAATAAGGGGCAAAATCCTCATAGCCGAGTGGCCAGTCTTCCCCAATTCCCGTTAAGCTTCTCCGTTTGAAATCATCCGGACCCATCCGCAACGAAATACGGCCCCAGTGGTTTGTTCTGCCACCGAGCATCCGCGAACGGAACCAGTGAAACTCGGTGCCTTTTACGGCGGAATACGGTTCACCTTCAATTTCCCAACCACCCCAGGCAGCATCGAAATCACCAAACGCGCGGGTTGTTCCGGCACCACGACGGGGCGATTCATACGGCCATTTCAGCTGGTTAATATACTTAGGGTCAGCCGGATCAAAATAGCCACCAGCTTCCAGCAGGGCAACTGTGGCTCCCGCTTTAGAAAGTTGGTAAGCGGCCATCCCGCCCCCGGCTCCTGAGCCAACAATGACAACGTCGTAAACTTTCGCTGCCTTTTTTATTTGTGGAACATCCATTGAATTTTGGTTTAGTGAGTAGGTCACTGTAATGTTTACGTAAATAAGCTGCTAAAAGTAATACTGAATGGGTTAAATATCCATTTTTTTAACCGAAAAGCAAATAATCTCTTTAGTAATTACTTCTAAGCCAATGAGGAAGACTACGGAAGCTGTTCGTTTTTTTTCTGAAGTAATCGCTTTTCAGCCTCGGATGTGGTCAGTCGAATGGCCTGCGTATAGTGTTGACGGGCCTGGTCGCTGTTCCGGATCTGCGTATATAGGTCGCCCAGAATGGCGTGATAGTATTGATTCCCGTCCAGCCCGGTGATTTTCAAAACCGCTTCGAGTGCTTTTGACGGACCGTCAACTTCGGCCAGCGCCACCGCCCGATTCAACGCAACGATCGAAGTGGGTTTCCGCTCAAAAAGCAAATCGTAATACCAGAGAATGTCGGCCCAACTGGTCGCTTCGTACGATGGCGCGATGCAATGCTGCATTGCAATGAGGGCTTCGAGGTGATATTCCGTCAATGCGTTGCCTTCCGACGATTTTACCAGCTCCTGTTTTCCCTGCGCAATCAACGGCCGATTCCATTTGGTCCGGTCCTGATCTTTCACCAAAATGATTTCGCCGTTGGTATCCGTACGGGCGTCGAAACGGGCTACCTGAAAACACATCAGTGCCAGCAAGGCGTGAACGGACGGTTTTCCAGTCTGGTCGTTTTGCGTTAGCAACAATGCCAATCGCATGGCCTCCTCGCACAAATCCTGCCGGATCAGCGTGTTGGGGTGCGACGAATTGTAGCCTTCGTTGAACAGCAGGTAAATGCTTTTTAAAACCGCATTCAACCGGATGGGTAACCGTGGCCCCGTTGGCACTTCCAGCCGAATGTCGCCCGCGCGAATCTTTTCTTTAGCCCGGTAAATCCGTTTGCTGGTGGTTTCTTCACTGGTCAGAAAGGCGTTGGCAATTTCCCGCACATTCAGGCCGCACAGAATTTTCAGGCACATTGCCACCTGCGACTCAAACGGCAGCGACGGATGACAGCAGGCAAACAACATGCGTAACTGACTGTCTTTGATTTCATCTTCGAAAAAAAACCGCTCTACCCGTTCTTCTTCCTGACCCTCCAGAAGGAACTCGCCACTGATTTGCCGAAAGAGCTTTTCGCGCCTAACCACATCCAGCGCCTTGTTTTTGGCAACCCGGTAGAGCCAGGCCGACGGATTTTCCGGTATACCCTGAAACGGCCAGCTCCGCAGGGCCTGCACCATCGCATCCTGCACAATGTCCTCCGCCAGTTCGATCCGGTCGAAACCCAGCATCGACGCCAGTACGGAAACCATACGGCCCGCTTCGTGCCGGAAAAGATGCGCAACAAGTTGACTGGAATCGGATTGGGACACGGAATTTACGGGTCATCCAGCCCGCCGTAGGGTTCAAAAGTTCCGCCGGGCTTTCTGCCGAAATCTACGCGAGGCCGGGCGGTTTTGCAAGGAATCGGTCCCGCAGTTTGAAAACCGCGCAAGCAGTTACCGTTCAATTTTCACGTCAAACGTAAACGTAGCAGTTCCGGCGGTTTTATTGACTTGTCCCTGCGTAAACCGGATCAGGCCTTTTTTGCCCTGTTGGGTTCTGAACGACCATAAATACTGCGTCTGCGGGGTAGAAGTCGTCAGATTGGTCAATGGCTGCACCAGCTCCGTTTTTTCATCGGCTCCCGCATCGAACGTCCAGGTCCTGCGTAAATCTGCCGCCGTGCTGAACGTATTCCAGTCACCGGCCGGGATGGTGGTATATCGCAAAAATGTACTGGCGAAAAACGGCCATTTCTGCTGATCGATCAGGGGCCAGATGGTGTAGGCTCCGCACGAAACGCCACAGTTTTTAACGGCGCGCGGACCCGCAAACCAGGGTCCTGAATAATAATCGAAAATCACATCGATGTCGAAGGCAACCGAAGCTCCATCGGCAAATTTGTAGAGCGTGCCATTGTCCAGGTCCAGCAAATTGCGGGTTTGCGGGTCGTTCGACTGCCCTTCTTTCAGATCCAGCTTGAGACCGGAAAAAACCGCGACGTCCGGGCTGGCCGGAAATTCCTTTTGCGCCAACAACGACGAACGGGTCAGCCGTTCGTCGCCCGTAATTCCAACATCGAAAATGCATTGCCCCAATTCCGGCTGACGGGTGACTCCAGCGGCCTGGCAAACCGTTTCGGCCCATTTTAATTTCTCGGGATCGACCACCGGAAAGGTTTTGGGAAACGCCCGATCCTGGTACGAATCCGTATTTTTACCGGCATCGTACACAAACAACGAGCTTTGGCTGGTAATCCGCCAGCTATCGGCAAAAGTGGTGTGGATAATCGGAAAGGTGTAAGTAACGAGGGTACCGTTCGCCAGCTTCAGGTCATTTTTGGGATCTTCATCGTAATTGCCCATCAAACCGCTCACGTTTCCTTTGCGGCTGGTGTTCAACGAGATCGCGTAATCCAGGTAGGGCGTATTCCAGTAAATCGTAACGCCTTCGCCCTGCGCATTGGTAAACACCAGCTTTTCGTTTGCGACCAGCTGAAGCCGGTTTCCCGTCGCCAGCGACACCTGCGCCAGGGAAGCAAGTGCGGTTTCTTTTTGATTGACGAACAGGCGCGGGGCCGCCAATGCCGCCGGATTCACCAGAAAACAGATTTCATCGGCTCCCAGACGGGCGGCCACCCCGGTCGTAACCGTGGCTCCGTTGGTCTTGTAGGCATCTTCCTGCCGCGATTGCACCTCAAGGTTTTCGCCTTTGGTGGCAATAAATTCACCCACGGTTTGAAAGGGATAACTGAAACCGTCGTGCGTCCGGACGTGAGGATCGCCCATTGCCCGGCCCAATGCAGCGGCTGCGGCCGCTCCTTTGTCCCCCAATCGGTCAAAAATACCGTTGAACGCATCCGAAAGATCGCGCGGCCCGCGGTTGGTGCGGCCGGCCTGGGCGGCTTGCCGGGCGGCTTCTTCCCGGGCTGCGCGCTCGGCGGGTGTTTCCCCGCGCGAATCGCGTTGAACCGGGGCGGCCGTGGTGGGCATTTGAAGTTCGGGCGCGTTGTTCTTCATCCGGTATTCGGGTAACGAGCCCGATTGCGGGGGTGCACTGTTGACGTAGCCGTTATGATACGTGGTGGCTCCATTCCCGTTTTGCCCCAGAACCTGGGCCTGGGCCGGGGCTGCCAGCAATGCCGCCAGCATTTCCCCCAGATCAACACCCGACGGTTTCCGGTGCAGTTTGGCGATCGTTGTCGCTTCGTTCGCCAGAATACCCCAGATGGCATTGTCGGTTAAGTTGTTCTTCATACTGCCGAAGCTGGCCACTTTTGTCAGGCGGCTCACCATGAAATCGGTCATCGTCGCAGCCGCTTTCACCTCGGCGGTTTTGGCCGCGATGTCGGCGTTAGCGGTTTGAATGGCGGCATCAATGGCATCAAAACCGGTGGTTTGAAACGCCAGGTATTTCCCCGCCATAAAACCGGCCACCTGCTTGTCCGCGTACACGTCGAACCGGAAATCGAGAATGGCAACACCCTTGTTTTTACTGGCCGCTTCGGTACATTCAATGAGGAGCTGGTGGTACCGGATTTCGACCGGGCCGGTGGAAGACGGTTCGGTCGGATCGCTTCCTTTCTGCTTACAGCCCTGAGGAAGCAGCAACAGGCCGACCAGCAAAGTCGCCGGGATTGACCGCAATCCGCCTAATCGCTTCACATATTGATTCATTTTCGGGCGGTTTTAAGGAGTCTTGAGGAATTGATCACTGGTCAGGGTTGTATAATCCTTTGTACCAAACGGGCGGTATTGAAAATTACCGATCAGGGTTTTCCCGTTCAGAAAAACCCCGTAAAACTGCACGTCGTGGGAGGCATCCCAGAACGATTTTTCAATCCATAGCCCAACGCCTGACGCGGCATAGGATTCGGCCCGACCAGTGTGATACGTGGTGCCGGGTTTATAGAATACCCATCCCGGTTTATCGAAATCGAAGGATAAAATTAAACTTCCCTTCCAATTCGTTTGGGGCAGTTTTGGACCTTCTTTCAACAAAATTTCGTCTTCAATTTTGTTGAACTGCCGGATCGTCCAGGCACTGTGATTCAGGTTCTTATAACTCACCATCTGATTTCCGTCCTGAATTTTAAACGTGGTCTGAATCCCGTTGGTGTTGAACGTAATGGTCACTTCATCGTTGGCGTACTTCCATTTGCCGGTGTAGGTGCCGCTGATGTCCTGCCAGTAAAAATCGCTTCCCTGGTCAAAATGGAGCGAAAACACCCGGCTGATCGTTTCGCCCGGATACGAAATCAAACCGTACCAATACGTACCCATGACCGGATTTTCCGGTTTGGGATCGTCTCCTTTTTGCTGGCAGGACAACACGGCCAGTACCAGTCCCAAAACCATCCACAATGCGGTCTTCATGGCCGGTTTGTCAATCAATGGTTGAAAACTCCCCATCGGTAATGGTCACCGTCGTTGGCCCGGCGGTTCCGGTGCCCAGCGCATATTCCAGGTTCAGCGTACCGCTAAACGTTCCGGACACGCGTGTATCACTGGCCTGGGTGACTTTGACGGTCAGGCTACTGCCGGGCGCTTTGGTGCTGAGGTAATTGCCGTTCACAGAGCCATCGCTCAACGATAAGGCCGCCACACTGTTGTTGGCGTTCTGTGGCAAAATGGTGTAGGTGCCGGGGCTTGTGGTGCCGTAAATATTGACCGTCAGGTTATCTTTGCCCGAGTCGCCACTGAAAGAAATAATGCCCTGAGTGGCAATTCCGGGCACTTTTCCCGCAACACCCGAAATTTTGCCGGTGGCTGCCCAGGTTTTGCCGTTGATTTTCATTCGAAGAAACGCCTGCGCGGATGACTCGGGCTCGTCGGTTGTACGGCCACCGCAGCCTGCTCCCGAATTGATCACAAAAACGGCCAGCAGCAAGTAAAAGGACAGGATTTTTCTCATGGTTTTGTTCGTGAAAGGTGAAGTGTTGCGGTTTTGTCATACCGGGGCTCGGCACTGCTCGAACCAATTGAACCGGTTTCGGTGGTGTACGTAAGTTTGACTGGAAACCGGCTCCAGAATTTCGAGATGAAGGTTCTTATGCACACCATCGGGGTCCCGAAACTCGCCCGCCCAGTTTCCGGCGAGCCGTTTGGCGGTTTTATCTTCGCTGTAGGCCCACGGCCGCTCGGCCAGATCCTGTTGGTAACTGAGGTAAAACCGGCATTCATAAACACCCCAGCTAATGCCCGCCAGCATGAACAGCAACAGCAGTATTTTTAGGCCCTTTGTCATTGATACGTTTCAGGTTGAAGTCGCTCAGCGTGATTTCTCCGACCTCAAAAACCCGGCTCAGCCTTTCAAACCGTATTTTTCAATCAGGGGCTGCCGTTTTTCGGGAAATCCCTTCATCCCGAATTTTTCGGCCAGTTGCCGGTGTTTGATCCGCATTTCGGGAGAATCCATCGACAGCCCTTTCGCCTGGGCTTCTTTCGGGAGTGTGTGGAACGACGCTTCCAGGTACTCTTCAAACGGTTGCTGAAAATACATGTCGATGGCGCGGGCGATCTGATCGGTCGCATTCCAGAACGTATGGACGATACCCCTGGGCCGCAGATGCCAGCCACCGGCCTGAACCTGAAACACCTCCTCGCCCACGAGTACACTGACGGTGCCCTCCAGCACAAACATCAGTTCGTCAAGGGCTTCGTGGAGGTGGGGAGCCGGCCCCATTACGTTCGGGCCTACCACAAATTCGACGCACGAAAACTGGCCATTGGTCTGGTGGTGCCGCACCCGGGTTCGGATGTCGATTCCGCGTGAACCGGGCAACAAAGGCTCAGTGGCCGGCGGTAAATAAAACGGCAGCAGGTCCCCAATCCGGGTTCCTGCGACTACCGGTTGCGGGAGCGAAAACAAACTGGCTGCGACGGTCCCGGCAAGAAAATCTCGGCGTTCCATATGATTTTTACTTATTTACCTGCCTGATTACTGGCGTACCGCAACGCCCTGCTAATCCGCTGACCGACCGGTACAAGCGCAGGGAATAGAATCTGGTTCATGACGGTTACCCATTTGTTGCAATCGATGACTAAAAGTCACCGCACTGACAGAGAAAATCCAATCGGATGAAGGAACGGTTTTAGCGCCTGAGGGAACGGTTCGGCCAGCCGTTGACAACGTAGAATTCCGGGCGTACCTTGTGGCCGAAAGCCTTCTCCCTGCTCATGCGCATTCTCCTTGTGTGTATCGGTCTGTTGATGAATCTGTTGCCGATTCGAGGTGCGGGGCAAACCGGCGGGTCATTTGTGGTCGAAACCATCGGGTTGCGGCAGGGTCTGCCAACGTCGGATATTCATACGATTTTTCGCGATTCCAGCGGTTTTCTCTGGCTCGGCACCGACATCGGTCTGGTGCGCTATGACGGCTACGGTTTTGAAACCATTAGTGTGTCGGCGGAAGGCCGCTGGCTGGGGCTGGTCAATACCATTGTCGAGGATCGGAACGGCCGGTTGTGGGTGGGTACCGAAGATGGGTTATTTCTGGTTCGGCACGGAACCGCCCACGCAATCCGCAGTCTGCAAACCGGCCACTATGTGCGCATGAACAGCTTACTGTTCGATCAGCAGCAAAACCTCTGGTGTGCGACGGCCAGTGGGGTTTATCAACTTACGGCACCAGATTTACAGACGGTGAGCGTTCAACCCACCGCCAACATCCGGCCGGTTGCGTTGCCGGGATACGAAAAAATGGTTCCGAATCGTTCCCACCGGCGCGTTTTTTCGCTGGCCTTTGACGAACAGCAGCGGTTATACATCGGCGGGAAATACGACCTCCTGCGGTATACACCCGGTTTGCCGCTGGAACGAATCTGGCAAAGTCCGGGACCCAAGGTGGAGATTCAGTCCCTCGCCGTCCGTTCCGCCGACGATCTGCTGTTTACCGCCCAGAACCTGTTTTGCGTCATCCGGCTGCGAAACGGAAAAGAGGAACGGCTCTTCCCGAACCAGGCTCCCGGTGATGTATTCTGGCAGCAGGGGCAGTTCTGGCACCTCGCCTACGGTATTTACCGGCAAACACCCGACGGGGCGGCCCCGGAACGGCTACTGGATTTGTACCAGAAAACCAGCGGCACTTTTTACAAAATGCTTTTGGACTTTGAAGGCATTTTCTGGATTGCCACCAACGAAGGCCTGCTCAAAATTCGACCGTCGCAGTTTGACCGGCTAAAACTCCCGAAGCTGGTCGGCGGCAATGAAATCACCGGATTCGGCCGCTATAATGGTCAATTGGTGATGGGGGCTCCCCACGGCCGGTTGTTCGTTCGGGACGGTGATCACCTTCGGAAACTTGGCAACGACCTGACTTCGATTGCGGGCATCAACGGAATTCGGCAGGATCGGCGCGGAACGCTCTGGTTAAGCACTACCTACCAGGGATTATTTTCAATGACTAACCGGCGTATTCGAAAATATACGCCCGCCGATGGACTTGGCGATGAGGGATTTAACGACATTTTTCCGGACCGATCCGGAAATCTGTGGGCTGTTGGCGATATCGGTATTACCCAGATTCTGCCCGATGCTGAGCCTACCCGCCCCTACCGCCTGCGGTTTTATGAACACGTGACCAATCGCTATAAATTCACGATTTTTTATACCGGCATTGAAACCCCCGACCACACGCTCTGGCTCGCCAGCGACTATGGTTTGGTATCGTTCCGGGCCGGGAAATTTCACAATCACCGCATCACCATTGGACCGGTAACGGTTCGATCCATTCGCAAAATTGCCCTCGACCGGCGCGGTAACGCCTGGCTGGCAACGGAAGGACAAGGTTTGTTATTCGGCCGTTTTCAGCAAAACCGCTTTCAACTCCTGCGTCAGTACACCACGCGCGACGGATTGCCTTCCAATACATTCAATGACGTCCTGATCGACCACAAAGGCCGGATCTGGGCGGGCGGTTCAACGGCCTTAAGCTGCCTGATCCCCGAAACGGCGGCTCCTCAAATCCGCAATTTTGATTATAGGGACGGTTTTTTCGGCGAATCCTTCCAGAATCCGCGATTGTTCGAATACCCGACCGACACGCTATGGATCAGCAGTTCAGAAGGACTCCTGCGGTTTTCGATGAAGCAACTCGAACGCCAACCGAAACCTCCTTCCGTATTAATTTCGCAAGTCCGGTTGCGGGAAGAAAAAGGAGATATTTTCCAGTATGCGGCCTCAAAAGACGTCCGAACCGGCCTGCCGGTTGGTTGCCAGTTACCCCCTTCCCGAAACGCGTTGACGTTTGCATTTGCCCTGCCCAGTTTAACCAATCCGTCGTTCAACCGCTACCGGTTTCGGCTCGACGGCAGCGGGGAAAGCTGGCGTACGAGTTCAGGAAATGATCGATCGGTAACCTATTCCGGTTTGAAACCCGGCTCGTATACCTTCCGGCTGGTGGGAGCGTCGGACAACGGCGCCTGGAGTCGACCCGTCACGTTTTCATTTGAAATTTTGCCGCCGTTCTGGCAACAGAGCTGGTTCATCGGTCTCGCCCTGTTGGGCCTGATTCTTAGTATCTGGGGATTTATCCGGTACCGGGAAAAGCAGATCAAAAAACGGGAGGTGGAAAAAAACCGCCTGGCGCAACTGATCGCCGAACTGGAAACCCGCGCCATTCGCGCCCAGATGAATCCGCATTTCATTTTCAACTGCCTCAATTCGATTCAGGAGTGCATTCTGGCCGATAATACCGAAACCGCTTACCGGTATTTGTCTAAATTTTCGCGTTTATTGCGGTTGGTGCTCGAAGAATCGGCCCGGAATTTTCATGCGCTCCAGCACGAACTGGACCTGATTCGGCTGTATCTCGAACTTGAATCCATGCGGTTCGATCAACCCCTCCATTATTCCATCGATGTTGATCCCGGCGTTGAAGCCTCCAACTCGCAAATTCCGTCGCTCCTGCTGCAACCGCTGGTCGAAAATGCAATCTGGCACGGACTTATCCACCAAACCGGTTCGCGTCAACTTCGATTATTCATCCAACAATCTGATAGTCAGACACTGACCTGCCTGATCGAAGACAATGGCGTTGGACGGCAGCGGGCGGCCGGCCTCTCGGCCCAGAAACTTGTCGCCCGAACCACTCGTGGACTGGCGCTCGTGACCGAACGCTTGCAACTGCTCGAACCGGCGGGTCACGGACACGGAACCCTGGAAATCGAAGACCTCGTCGATGCCGACGGGCAACCCGCCGGAACCCGTGTTCGCGTCCAATTGCCGATTATCACCCAGATTGCGGTCCGCTCCAATCCACTTTTTCCGCCCTCCCATGTATCGCGCCCTGGTCATTGACGACGAGCCCCGCGCCTGTCACGTGCTGGAAATTCTGGTGCAGAAATACCTGCCCGAAATCACCGATTTCCGAACCGCAAACAGTCCGCAACAAGGAATCACCCTGATTAAATCGTTCCACCCCCACCTTCTTTTTCTGGATGTGGAAATGCCGGTTCTGAACGGTTTTGATGTGCTGAATGCCGTCGACAGTTGGGATTTTGAAGTGATTTTCACGACGGCCTATCACCAGTTTGCCTTGCAGGCCATCAAAGTCAGTGCGCTGGATTACCTGCTCAAACCGATCGACATCGACGAACTCCGGATTGCGTTCGACAAGTTTCTGCGTCGTCAGCCGCAATCCATTTCGCCGGGTGTTCTGATCAGGAACCTGGTCCACAACCTCAAAACGCCGAATCCAAGCCAGCACAAATTACCAATCCCAACAACGGAAGGTGTTCATTTACTGACCATTGCGGATATTATCCGCTGTGAAGCCGACAACAACTATACCTTCTTTTACCTGACCAACAACCGCCGGTTTTGTGCGTCCAAAACGCTCAAGGAATTCGAGATCATGTTGAAAGAACACGATTTCGTGCGGGTGCATAAATCCCACCTCGTCAACATGTTGTTCGTTGAGAAAATCGATCGGGACGGAACCGTTCAGCTCACCAGCGGCTCGGCCATTCGGATGTCCCGCCGGGTCCGCCAGACGTTTTTCTCCAAACCCGGTTAACCTTTCTAGTCCTAATCGACCGCAAAAGCCCGACGGGCTGCCCATCAAATTATTTTACATACATATAGTGAATTAACAATTCTATTTTACATACATTTGATGAATTAATGAAAATCAAAAACCGGTAGTTGATAACCCATGAAAGGAACGAATCTGGGCGAATTTGAAGAACTGGTGTTGCTCACGATCGCGGCATTGGTGAATGACGCCTACAGCGTGGCCATTTGCGACGAACTTGAAAAATACACCGGCCGGGTGGCCAAGCTGGGCGTGGTGCATGCGGTTTTGAACCGGCTGGAGGAAAAAGGTTTGGTGAAAAGCCGCATGGGCGAAGCCACCAGCGAGCGCGGTGGCAAACGCAAACGGTTTTATGAAGTATCGCACGCGGGGAAAGTTGCCCTGACGCGGTCTAAAGAGGTTCGCGAAGCCTTGTGGCGTGTCATACCCGGTTTTAATCTGGAAGGCTCGGTATGAAAACATCGGCGCAAAAACCGCCCCAACCGCCCCGCTGGGCTCGGACGCTGTTGCGCTGGTATTGCCGGCGCGACCTGCTCGAAGATTTGGAAGGCGACATGAACGAATATTTTGAACGCAATCTGAAAACCAAAGGCATCCGGCACGCCCGCTGGATTTACATGCTCGACGCCCTGAAGTTTTTCCGACCCTATACCATCCGCAAACCTGAATTTATCAACCTTTTCATTCATTGGCTCATGCTCGGCAGCTACCTCAAAACCTCCCGGCGCAGTCTGGTGCGCAACAAATTATTCTCGGCCATCAACATCATCGGGCTGGCCGTCAGCATGTCCGTTGGCCTGCTGGTCATCGCCTTCCTGACCGATCTGTTTTCCTACGACCTGTTCCACGAAAAGAGACACCGAATCTACCGCCTGTTGACCCGCCATGAGTCGGCGGAGCACAACATCATGAATTTTGCTTCGACCTCGCTGAAAGCGGGCTACAAAATTCGGGAAACCATTCCGGGTGTTGAGGATGTAACCCTGATACGCCGGGGTTTTTACAGCGATGCGAAAGTCAACGATGAAACCATCATTCCGCTGGAGGCAACCTGGGCTGATCCGTCGTTTTTAAAGATTTTTACCTTCCCGATGCTCAAAGGAAATCCGGCTACGGCCCTGAAAGAACCGTATTCACTTGTTGTTACCGAAAAAACCGCCCACAAATTATTCGGTGAAACGGAAGCGCTGGGAAAAACCGTGCGCTTCGATACCGTCAATTACACGGTGACCGGCGTTCTGAAAGACATTCCCAAACTGTCGCACATCCGGTTTGAAGCCCTGGTTTCGCTGTCGTCGATGCTCGGACAAAAAGCTGATTCGGACGGCGGTGTCATGGACTGGAATAATATTTACCAGAATTATGTGTATCTCACGCTGCCCGAAAATGCCAACTTAGCCGCCATCCAGGCGGGTCTCGACCGGATCAGCACCGCCGAAAATGCAACGTTGGATCGCCAGAAAATTGATCTCTCGCTTCAGCCGATGGATAAAATCGTTTTCAGCGAACGGTTATCCAATGAGATTGGCGTCAACATTCCCCAACCGGTAGCCTGGATCCTGATTGGACTCGCTTTCGTCGTCATCCTTTCGGCCTGTTTCAATTACACCAACCTTTCCATTGCGCGGTCGATGCGCCGATCGCGGGAAGTCGGCATTCGTAAAGTAATCGGTGCACTGAAAAACCACGTTTTAGGTCAATTTATGGCCGAATCGGTTATTATTTCGGTTATGGCGCTGGTTTTTTCGTTTCTTCTGTTTCTGATCCTGCGCAGTCAGTTCATGGCGCTGGCGCCCCAACTGGCCGACATCGTTTCCCTGGAGTTATCGCCGATGCTGATTCTTTATTTTCTGCTGCTGGCGTTGGTAGTGGGGTTAGGAGCCGGTTTTTTACCCGCCCTTTTTTATTCCCGGATTCAGGCGATTCAGGCCATGAAAGACGCATCTTCTTTGAAGGTTTTCCGGCATGTCAACATGCGCAAGACCCTGATTGTCGTCCAGTATACGTTCTCGTTAATATTTATCACAACTACGCTGATCGGTTACAAACAATACCGCGGTTTTCTCTCGTTCGACCTGGGTTTTACCACCGAAAACATCCTGAACATCCGGATGCAGGGCAACAAAAGTTCGCTGCTGAAAAAGGAGCTGGCCGAAATTCCGGCAGTGAGTCAGATTGCAACCTCGCGGATGATTACCAGTCTGGGAAGTCTTTACGGAACGCAGTTGAAATACAAAGGCCATGGTGTGCAGGATTCGGCGATGGTGTGGCTCAATTTTGTCGATGAAAACTACATTCCCCTCCACAAGCACCGGTTTCTGGCCGGAACCAATTTCAAAAACCGTCCGACCAGCGGCAACGAAACGGAAGTCATTGTGAACGAGCAGGTTCTGAAACGCTTTCACATTGCCGAGCGCAACCCGGCCGAAGCCGTTGGCAAACAGGTTGTTCTGGACAATAAACCACTGACGATCGTGGGGGTTTTAAAAGATTTTCATTACGGAACGATGGATCATAAAATCGAGCCGACGGTTTTCCGGTATTCATCCGAAGAAACCGGGGGCAACCTGAACGTGGGCATCAAATCCGAAGATTACCCGGCGGCTTTGTCGAGCATCGAAGCGGCCTGGCAGAAAATCGATAAAATCCATCCGCTCAAAGCCGCGTTCTACGACGACCAGATTGAAGAAGCCTACAAGCAGTTTGAGGTCATGGTGAAAGTAATTGGTTTCATCACCTTCCTCGCCATCTGCATTGCGTCGATGGGCCTGTTCGGTATGGTGGTTTTCACGACGGAAACCCGGCTCAAGGAAATCAGCATCCGGAAGGTGTTGGGCGCTACCGAAAGCGGCTTGATTTTCCACCTGAGCAAAGGATTTCTACTGCTATTGCTTATCGCGACACTGGTTGCGCTGCCGGTTACGTACATTTTCTTCGATCAGTATGTACTGACCAAATTCGAGTATCACCAGCCGATAGGCGTTATTGAGCTGGTAATCAGTGTGCTGGTGGTGATGGCGCTGGCGTTCCTGCTCATCGGCTCGCAGACGTTGAAAGCTGCACGAAGTAACCCGGCGAAGGTGTTGAAGAGTGAATAAAAAAGGTTTCGCGGAGTTGAGCGGAGTAAAAAAGAGTTAAACGGAGTCTCTGCTTAACTCTTTTTTACTCCGCGCTAACTCTTTACCTCTTCTTAAACTCACATTTCGAGTTATCCGCTACCCGATAGTACGACTTGTAGTTCAGGGCACCTGGCACCATGCAGCCTTTGAGATTCAGGAGTTCGATGTTTTTGAAGTCGATGGCGTGGCTTTCGCTTTGCAGGGCGATGTAACCTTCCTTCAGGGGCGTGTTGTCGCGTTTCAGCCAATAATCCGGGTTTCCGACGTGGCCGGAGGCAAAATCGTTCTGCTTGCTGATGTAACCGCCCCCCACTTTCGTCTTCTCGTACGTCAAAACCGTATCCCCTTCGATGATGTGGTGGATGATGGAGTCGCCCAGCACGACAGCCGTTACACTCACCCACTGATCGCCGTCGTAGGTTTTCGATTGCGAATCGATGCAGTGATCTGGAATCACTTTTCCACCCATTTCGACGATGGTCCCGGGTGTGCAAAGATTGGCCGTATGGCGCACGCCCTTACCCAAACCGCCCAGCGTCTGAATCTCCAGCGAAATCGGAAAATCCTGGTCTTTGGTCAAACTTTTTGCTGATTGGGAATGGATCATGACTCCGCTGTTGCGCACGTTCCAGGACGCGCCACCCGGCACCTGATCACCCAGAAACCGGTAGTCGAATTTCAAAATGTAATAGGAATACGGGTCTTTGTAATAGATGTGGCCGTATTTGTTATCGAACGTTTTGTACTGGTCGTACATGATCCGAATCATGCCGTCTTCTGCCCGAAACGTATTTTTGTAGTTGACATTCAGGTCTTCACCGGCCACTTTGATATCCCAGCCACTCAGGTCTTTCCCGTTAAAAAGCGAAATCCATTCTTCTTTATTGGGGTCCTTCTTCTGGGCAAAAGCGGGGTGGAAAACGAGTGAAAAAAGGCTATATCGCAGAGCTAAGCGGAGGTTAGCGGAGGTTAGCAGAGAGACTCCGCTAACCTCTTTTTTTCTCTGCTTGATTCCGCGAAATAACTTATGAAAGAACGATGCCATGTGTTATGAAACTTAAAGGGGACGCTGCCATAAGAAAAAACCGCCTTGAGTCTACTCACACTCCAGTAGTCACTGTTTTTTGGAAATCAGCCTGGTTGGTCCCAATTCCTCCACGGCGGGCAGACCGGTTTTGTAACTGCGGTGTCCGGTGTTTTCCACCAGCGTCGGATACGGTTTAAAGGTGATCCAGCGCAAAGGCCATTTCCGGAGCCAAAACGAGCCTTCCAGCAGTCCGCAGAACCAGGCCGCCGGTTTTTGATAGCCGAATGCTTCCCGGAGTTTGTCGTTGATCAAGGCTGCAAAAACCGGTTGCACCGCAAACCGCAGCGGTTTTGGAAACCAGCCTTCCACAATCCGAACCGTTGCGTCGGCGATTCGCCGGTTGCTCTCGGCATACCGGAAATGTTCCGCTTCGTACTTGTCCGTAAACGTCCGTAAGTCTTCGAGCGTCGGTGGGATGTTCGTCAGGTTCATCAGCTGCCCCACTTCCCGGAAAAAGAGAAAGAAGGCCCGCTCCTCGCCCGGCGTCAGTTTTCGCCAGCCGTAGCGATTGATCCAGTGGATGGGATAGAAAATGAAAGTAGACAACACCATCAAAAAGTCCTCATTCTCAATCTGGTAAAAACCGTGAATGCGGTTCATGTGCGTGATGGCCCGCTGGCCGGTTTCCGTGTCCAGACCGTATTGCATGAACCACGCAATCAAAATACTCGTGTCGTCGTACCGCTTCTGGCCGTGCCGCTCGAACTCGCCCGTCCGCATCAACAACGCCGAGGTTCGCGGACTGGCGTAGGTGTGAAACAACGCCAGTTCGAGCGCGCGCGTCACATCAAACGGAAATTCGTAGCCCACCAGCAACTGCACCATCCGCTGGTAATCCCGTTCCGGGTCCAGTTGCTGCAACTCCCGCCGAACCGCCGGATTACGGAACACCCCGGCTACTCGTTTATACACTATATCGCTCATCGGTAAAAACGGTTTTCGGTGCCATTCGTACCCACGGACTAAAGTCCGTAAGATGCCAATCCTTTCAGATTATTGAAGTTGTGCCAGATATCACGGACTAAAGTCCGTGGGTACGAACGGCACCAAAAATTTAACTAAAAACCAGCCTCTTTTCCATACAAATACTGGTACTCATCCCTGCATAGGGGCCGTAATTTTCAATGCGCTGGTAGCCGGATTTCAGGTAAAGCCCAACCGCTTCCAATTGCATGTTACCGGTTTCCAGCCGCGCAAAAGGATAGCGTTCTTCCAAGGCCCAGTTTTCCAGCTCCCGTAAAACCCGTTCGGCAATGCCTTGTCGCCGGTGGTCGTGGGCCACAAACATCCGTTTGATTTCGACGCACAAGGGATCGTCCGTCGGCCGGAAACAACCGCAGCCTACCGGTTTTTCATTTTCCAAAATCACGACGACCCGGGCCGAATCATCCACTTTGTTGAACCCGTCGTAGAAAGCCTGATAGGGTTGGTAACGCCCCCGCAGGTCCTGATCCAGTTGCGCGATAAGCGAAAGGAAATCCGGATCTGCCGCGGTGGTTCGTTTGTGCGAAAATTGATTCATCATGCGATAACTACTTCACTGCCTCTAATCTGCACAAATCCGATTTAATTCTGCATCGAAAGCAGTTAATTTTTGTAATTTGCTTCCATTCCAAACTCACTTCTTCACTATGGCCTTGTATAAACTGCTCATCAACGGCAAAAGCTACCAGACCGAAGCCGAAGCCGACACCCCGCTACTCTGGGTTCTGCGCGATAACCTCGGGTTGTACGGCACCAAATACGGCTGCGGAATTGCCCAATGCGGAGCCTGCACCGTCCACCTGAATGGCGAAGCCACGCGCTCCTGCATGTTACCGGTTTCTGCCGTCGGTGCTTCCAAAGTTACGACGATCGAAGGCTTGTCAAAAAATGGCGATCACCCGGTTCAAAAAGCCTGGGACGAGGTCGATGTGGCCCAGTGCGGGTATTGCCAGGCCGGCCAGATCATGACGGCGGCCGCTCTGCTCAAACGCAAACCCAACCCAACCGATGCCGAAATCGAAGCCACGATGTCGGGTAATCTCTGCCGCTGCGGCACCTACCACCGTATCAGGGAAGCCGTGAAAGTAGCTGCGACAAAAAAATAGTTTACCGGTTTACGGTATTCGGTTTACGCTAGCTGACACATTACATTCATTGTTAATTCTTCATTTGCAATGCGTCAGCCACCGAATACCGTAAACCAAAAAAACCTTTAACCGACATGACCAAACTACTCAATCATAACCGCCGGAATTTTCTGAAACTTGCGGCCGCCACCGGCGGGGGCCTGATGCTGGGCTTCAACTGGACGGAAGCGGAAGCGGCTGAGCCAACCGTTCTGGTGAATGCGGCTTCGGCCGCGCCCGGTGTGGACTTCAACAGCTATTTGTCCATCAATCCGCAGGGCATTATTACCATTTTGTCGCCCAATCCGGAAGTTGGGCAGGGCATCAAAACCGCCTTTCCGATCATTGTTGCGGAAGAACTCGACGCCGACTGGAAGAACGTCGTGGTGGAGCAGGCACCGCTCGATACCAAAAAATTTGAACGGCAGGTGGCCGGGGGCAGTGGTTCCATTCCGCATTCGTGGAAACGCCTGCGCGTGGCCGGAGCCACCGCCCGGCACATGCTGATCGATGCAGCCGCCAAACGCTGGAGCGTGTCGCCCACCGATTGTTCGACGCAAAAAGGTTACGTGATGCACACGGCCAGTAAACGCAAACTTAGCTACGGCGAGTTGGCCAACGATGCCGCCACGATTCCGGTTCCGACGGACGTGAAACTGAAAGAAATCAAGGATTTCAGCCTGATCGGTCAAACGATCAGGAACGTTGACAATCCTAAAATAGTAACCGGAAAACCGCTTTTCGGTCTGGATTTTCACCGCGAAGGCATGTTGATCGGAATGCTGCAACGCCCGGCTTTTGGCTACAAAATCAAGTCGGTCGATTCGGCCGCGGCCAAAGCCATGCCGGGAATTCTTCACGTCGTGACGATCAACAACAGCGTGGCCGTTGTCGGCAAATCAACCTGGCAGGTCAAAAAGGCAAAAGATGCGCTCAAGATTGAATGGGAAAAAGACGGCAATCTGGAAAGTACGTCCGACCACAACCGCATCTTCAAAGAAATGCTGGACAGCCCGAACGCGACGGTGCGACGGAAAGACGGCGACGTAGAAACCGCCTTTAAAAACGCAGCTAAGGTCGTTAAAGCGGAGTACCAGTGCCCGTTCCTGCCTCATAATCCGCTGGAGCCGATGAACTTCTTCGCCCACGTCAAGGCAGACAGCGCAGAACTCGCCGGGCCGAGCCAGACTCCCGAATCGGCTCGCAATCAGGCGGCTAAGTTGCTGGGCTTGCCACCCGAAAAAGTAACCCTTGAACTGACCCGCATGGGGGGCGGTTTTGGCCGACGGCTGAACACCGACTTCGCCATCGAAGCGGTTCAGGTTTCCAAAGCCGTCAATGCGCCAGTGAAGGTGATGTGGACCCGCGAAGACGACATGACCGGCGGCATTTACCGTCCGGCGGTTCGTTACCGCTTCGAAGCCGCGTTGGACGATAAAGGAAATATGATCGGGTATAAACTGCGGGGTGCCAGCATCAACGCCGGAAACGCCACCCGTGAAGACAATTTCCCGTCAGGTGCCGTTGAAAACCTCCTCATCGATAGCGTCGACCACAAATCGCCCATAACTACCGGGCCCTGGCGCGCGCCAATTACCAACTTTCTGGCCTTTGCCGAACAGGCGTTTCTGGACGAAGTGGCCCATACTGCCGGAAAAGATCCGGTGCAGTTCCGGCTGGAATTACTGGACAAAGCCAAACAAAAACCGACCGGTAAGATCACGTACGACATCGATCGCATGCGGGGCGTCATTGAACTGGCCGCCGAAAAATCGGGCTGGGGCAAAAACAAAAACGTGGCGCAGGGCTTTAGCGTCTATTTCTCGCACCGTTCCTACGTCGCGCAGGTCGGCGAAGTGGTGATGGAGAAAGGAAAACCGGTACTCAAAAAAGTGTATTCAGCCGCCGACTGTGGCGTGGTGATCAACCAGAGCGGGGCGCAGCAGCAGGTGCGTGGTTGCATCGTGGACGGCATTGGGCACGCGATGTACGGAAACATTACGTTCAAAGACGGGATTCCCGATCAGAAGAATTTCAACGATTACAAGTTGATTCGAATGAATGAGGTACCGGAAATCGACGTGCATTTCGTTAAAAATGAAATCGATCCGACCGGTTTGGGCGAACCGTCGCTCCCACCGGCAGGCGCGGCCGTTGCCAACGCCATCTTCAAAGCCACCGGCAAACGACTTTATAATCAACCGTTTGTGGAAACCGAAGTCTTTAAAGGCGTTTCGTAATTTGTGGAACGGGATTTGAGCGAAACCGTTTGAATCCCGTTCCTAATCAGATTTACTACGCACTTCTATTCCCGTTATGCCTGATTTGACAACTGCCTTCCGGCAAACCGGATGGGTTAAGCGCTTTGGTTGGTACCTCTGTACGTTTTTTCTTTCCCTTTGCTCGCAAAGCTGCACCACCAAAGAAACTCCGCCATCCACCGACAACTCTCCCAGTGATTTTCTCTACCAGTATTCGATCATCAACGCGCTGCTGGCGGGCGTTTTCGACGGTAACCTGACGTTTGGAGAGGTTAAAAAACACGGCGATTTTGGCGTTGGCACCTTCAACCGGGTCGATGGCGAGTTGGTGATCAATCAGGGAAAAATGTACCGGATTCGTTCCAATGGTACAGTTTCCGAAGTATCCGATCGTGATAGTACATCGCTGGCGTTCGTCAAATTCTTCAAAGCCGACTCCAGCTTCACCATTCAAACGGCCGGCATGACTCTCGATCAGGTTCAGAAGAAAATTGCAGCCGCGCTTCCCGTCAACGAAATCTACGCCATTCGGCTCAAAGGGCAATTTTCGAAAATGACCACCCGCGCGCCCGCACCCGCCCAAAAACCGTACCCGACCCTGAACGATCATCTGGCCAGAACGCAGGTCATTTTCAACCTGACCAATACAACCGGAGTAGCTGTCGGTTTTCTGATTCCGACGTATATGGAGAAGGTGAATGTACCCGGTTTTCACTTTCACTATCTTTCCGACGACCTCAAGTCAGGCGGACACGTATACGACTTCACGGTCACCCAAATTACCGTTGAAATCGATCGAACCAAAGGGTATTATGTGGAATTGAACACCAATGCCGATTTTGGGAAGGTTACCCTGTAACCCCCTAGTCGGTACGGATTTAGACCGATCAGCCAACCTGCGCCGGATCAGGTACAATTGGTATTCAACCAACCTAAAAACATTTCAGCTTCCTGGGTGTTTTGCCAGGTAAACAAAGTCGTTTTGGTTGAACGAGTTAACGATGAGCAGTGCATTCCTTAAAAATGAAACCGCCGATGCGCCGGTTGTCATCCCGGCCCGGGCACCCTTACCTCCAGGTGTTCCTAATTACGTGACACCCCGGGGCCTCACCCTGCTGCGCAACGAACTTGCCGACCTGGAGACGGAGCACTCTTACCGTCAGACATCTAAAGGAAGTGACGATAATGAACGAAGCCGGGAACTGGCATTGCTGAACGGAAAAATCGCCAATCTTAACCAGCGGATTTCGAACGCAAAAGTGGTTGATTCACATCCTCAGGATGAAATACGCTTTGGTGCTACTGTCGTTTTGAAGACTAAAGCGGGTAAATCGGCGGGCACTGAGCACCGGTTTACGGTGGTTGGAGTCGATGAAGCCGATGCTACTCAGGGACTTATCGCCTTCACCGCCCCGATTGCCCGGGCCATGCAGGGAAAACGAATTGGCGATGTGGTAACCTTGCGGACAGTGGGTGGGGAAGAAATCATGGAAATTTTGGCAATCCAATATGAGTAAAAGTAGCCTCAAGTCCGGTGCGATTTTTCGGAAAAGCCGACAAAAGAGGCTAAAATGGATTCCAGCACAAACATCCGGAATTGAACTGCGTTTACTATAGAATGGCCACTCTTACGGTCTTTTTGTGAATGACCCCACGTAAATTACTTCTATATCCGCTCGGGCTGTTTCTGATGTTTTCGTTGACGAATTGCGGAAAAAGTAAACCGCAAGCGCCCAAAGCCGAAGGTTTTGATCCGGAAATTCCGCGCGACACCTCGTACCTGGCGGGTCCGATTACGTTTACAGTTAACGAGTTACAGGATAAAATCAACCGGGAACTCGACCCGGTTTTGGTGGGCAAAGGTTCAGCGGGCGGAAAAAAAGGAGGCATTTTTCCGTTTCGGGTCGTCCGGTCGGGGCCAGTTCAGATTCAGTATGCCGACAGGCAGGTGAAATTTTCGGCACCTTTGAGTCTCTATATCAATTCACCCCTGAGCGCCGAGAAAATGGCCGATCAAAAACCGTTCTGTTCGTTACACGTCAATTTTCAAAGTCCGCTGACGGTTACATCCAACTGGCGACTGGCGAGTAAAGTGCAGTTTACGAATTTTGACTGGATCAAAGAACCGGAAATCAAGCTGTTGGGACAGGAAATTTCGCTGACCAATTTTGCCAAAAAACTCCTCGACAAACACCAATCGGCGATTGAATCGGCCATTGATTCAGCGGTTTACAAAGAATTACGGCTCGACCGGATGGTTGGTCCCATCTGGCTCAGCATTCAGAAACCGCTCTTGATTGACAAATCGTACGGGCTCTGGTTGTTGCCCAAACCCATCAGCGTTGCCGCCAGTCCAATCACGGGCGATCAGCAAAAAATTACGACGCATTTGCGGATTGCGCTGGAATCAAAAACCGTATTGCAAGCCACCAAACCGGAACATTCACCGGTCAAATTGCCCCAGTTGCAGAAACGCGATACCGTTTCTCAAACATCTGATTTGCGGTTGCTGAGTTTTATCCCGTACAAAGACATCAACCGAATGATTGCCCGGACATTAGCCAAAGAAAAAAAGATGTTGCTGTTCGGGACCATCACCGTTAAAAATGCCTCGGTGTACGGCGGACAACGGTCGTTGATCGTTAAAACGGATGTTAGCGGTTTACTGAACGGAACGCTTTACCTGCGCGGACGACCAACGTTTGATACCACTACCAATACGCTGTCCGTCAAAAATCTGGACTTTGACGCCGGAACCGTTCAGGAACTCTCGAAAGTTTCCAATTCACTGGTTCACAACGGATTGATCAAAGCCTTAGAGAGCTTTCTGACCATTTCGCTCGGCGGTGAAATTGAACAATTGCCGCAAAAGATCACCCAATCATTTAAGAAAGGCGAAACCGGTAAAAAAACCGATCTAGGTATTAAATCATTTCGGTTTACACCCCGTAAAATCGCCATTCGGCCCGATGGGATTCAGGCACTGATCAACGTGCAATCGAAAGTCGCGGTTAAAGTCAAAAAGTTGTGACGCTTACAAAAAGCTCTGACTGATGAACTGCAGCGCGTCCGGCAAACCCGTGCGCCAGTATTCCCAGGTATGGCCACCGTTGCGGACCCGGTATTCGTGCGGAATGTTTACATCCCGCATCAGCGTGTGCATTTCGGCGTTGCCTTTGTACAACAGCAGATCATCATCTCCGCAGTCCAGGTAAAACCGGACGGCTTTTTTCTGCGATTCCGGCATCTTCTGAATCAGGTAGAGAATGCTGTTCTGGTTCCAGAAATCCGTAATCCGGTTATCGGTTTCCTTCAACTCGCCCATCGACGTGCGGTACCGGCGCAGGTATTCCTGATGCGGCATTTCCCGAATCTGCTGATCGGTGCGCACTCCGGCGCTAAATGCCACGCAGGAACCAAACAGGTCGGGATGATGCATGGCGTAAAGCAGGGAGCCAAAACCGCCCATCGATAAACCGGCGACGGCCCGAAACCGTTTCTCCGTCCGGCAACGGTACGTTTTCTCGATGTGTGGAATCAGTTCGTTGATGAAAAAGTCTTCGTACTGGTATTTCCCGGCGACACTGTTCAGGTAAAACGTCATTTCCGCGTCCGGCATCACCACAATCATGGGCGAAATCCGGCCTTCCCGAATCTCTTTATCCACAATGTTCTGCATATTTCCCTGTTGAAGCCAGGCCGTTTGGTCGTCGCCCCCGCCGTGGAGCAGGTACAAAACCGGGTAGCTGCGCTGGGAGGTTTCGTAGCCGGGCGGCAGGTACAACGCAAACTTCTTGTCTTTTTTGAGAATGGCACTTTTGACCGTCAGATTGTCGAACACGTTACTTTCCTGCGCCAAACCGGGCAGGGAAAACAGGAGGCAAATGAGCCAGAGAAACCGCATGAACCAGGAGGATTTAGAGTTCAGAACGGCAAGTTAGCGGTTTTCCCGGTCTCCGGTTTTCTGGCCCGTTTTAAAATTTATACCCGTAGCCCAGCCGAACAACCTGCGTTTCATAATAATCCGTACTCAGGTAGCGAAACCCGTTTCCATTCACCTCCCGGCGAATTCGCAGCGTGTTGAAAATGTCGCTGGCATTCAGAAAAATCTCGCCCTTGGGCAGTTGTTTTTTAGCACCGAAATCGACCGAGAACCGGGAGCCGATTTTTCCCTGAGGAATCAGGTCCGGGGCCAGATATACCGCTGTCAATTGCATTTCGACCTGTTTCCGCACTTTAACAATCCCGTTGAATTTCGCATTTCCGGAGGTTAGCGTTTCGCGTTCGGCGGTGAAAACCGTCGGCACCGGGTATTTATTTTCGACCGAAAAGCCGTCGATGGTGTTTTTGTAAACCGTTGCGTTTGCGTTAAACGAAAACCAGGGCGTCACGGTTTGCTGCCAGGCCACCTCCAGCCCCGAGTTGCGACTCCGTCCGGCGTTCTGGAAAATGTTGTAAATCAGCGTACTGCCGGGAATAATGGTTCCAATCCGCGTAATCGTGCCGTTGGTGGCCCGGTGGAACAGCGCCGAATAAAAATAACCGCGTTGCCAGTTGGTTTTGTAGCCCAGTTCCACTGAATTGGTAAACTGCGGTTTCAAGGCCGGATTTCCGATCTTGATGATTTCGGCATCGTCGTATTTGGGAAAAATCCGGATATCTACTTCGTTCGGCCGATCGACGCGTCGGTTGTAGAAAAACGAAACCCGGTTTTTATCGTCCAGTTTGTACACCACCCGCAGGTTCGGGAACGGCTGCGTATACGAATAGCCGTCGCTTTTGTACGTCGGATGCGTGGGATTGACCGTGTATTTTAAATTGACATACTCGATCCGCAAACCGGCTTCCACTTCGAAATTCCGGTTTTCAAAAACGTAATTTCCGTACACAGCCGGAATTGTTTCGCTGTAAGTGGCCCAGCCGCCCGCAGCTGAATCGATGGGCGAATGCAGACCGGGGAAAAATTGCATGTTCGTCGGAATATACCGCCGACGGAGTTTCAGACCGGTTTCAAACCGACCGTACTTCAAGGGGCGAATGTAGTCGACGGTCAGGTCGGTTACATTTTCATCGGACAACAGTTTGAACGCGTCCTGACCCGTAAAATCGGGCAGGATATTGGTAAAGAAATACTTCTCGTCTTCCCGGTGAAATGTGTAATTCAGGCCGATATTGAGCAAATGGCCCGGTTGTTGAAATTTGTGCTGATAAGTCGCCGTCGCGGTCACCGTGGTTTTGAGTTCATCTTCCAGAAACTGCCACAAGCGGTTTCGCTGCGTCAGCGACCCATTGAAAAATGGCTCGTCGCCCCGATCGATGATCTTCTCGCTGCTGAATAATCCCGAAACCGTCAGCGTATTGTGTGAGTCGATCGTCCAGTCGATTCCGGCTTTTGCGGTAGTAATGGTGGTGCTTCGGTTTCGCTTGGTCTGCTGCCGCACCGTATCACCATTGGCATAATACCGGTCCACAAATTCGTTTTTGTTGAGCGTGGGCGTATACAGATAATCGCCCTGAAAAAACAGGTTGACGGCTTTTTTTCGGTAATTAAGCGACAGCGACGGATTGAGTTTCGGCGTGCGCTGATACTGCGGACGAATGCCGGGCAGGTTGTCTTTTTTGATCCACAAAGCGCCCAAACCCGCCGTTAGGCCAATCTTGCCGTTAAGTCCCTCCTGCTTGTTTTTCTTGTAAATGATGTTAATGATTCCGGCATTGCCGTTGGCGTCGTAGCGGGCCGACGGGTTGTTGATGATCTCGATTTTTTCGATGGCCGAGGCCGGAATATTGTCCAGACTGGTCTGATTGCCAAAACCGGTCAGCGCCGTTTGTTTACCGTCGATCAACACGGCCACGCGGTCGCTGCCGCGCAACTGCACGACGCCGTCCTGACCGACCGTGACGCCCGGCAGGCTCTTCATCGTTTCCAGCACCGAGCTGCCGCTCTGGCTGATGTTGTCGGCGATGGAAAACGTTTTCTTGTCCATCCGGTTATCCACACCATCAGCCTGTTGACCCAAAACGGTCACCTCGGTTAGTTGCTTCGCATCTTCGGTTAGCTCGATGATGCCCAGATCCAGAAACGGGCTGAGCGTCCCGACCAGCACCGCCCGGTTTTCGGGCTGAAAACCGAGGTATGAATAACTCAGTACGTAGGTGCCGCTACTGACGTCGGCGATGCTAAAACGCCCTTCTTCGTTGGTGATGGTTCCCGTGATAAAGGTGCTGTCTTTCTCCGCTTTCAGTACCACATTCACGAAGGGCAGCCCGGACTTATCCCGGCTGTTTTTCACAACACCCGACAGCGTTACTTTACTGGTTTGGGCGTGCGAAAAACGGGCGATGAAAACCACCAGAACAAGGAGAAAAAACCGCTTCATATCGATTTGTGAGACGTTGTGTTACAAACCTGCGAAGCGATTTGGAAGAAATTTTGAATTCAGAACGCCAGCGAAAAAACGTGTCGGTTCGCTTCGAAAGCGTAGCTGATTTCCCAGCCGTATCGGTTGCTAATTTCCTGCACGATCGCCAGTCCCAAACCGCTGCCGGGCGTTTTGGAAGAAGCCGTACTGAATCGTTTGAACAGGGCGTCCGGGTGCAGGGCGGCACTTCCCACGTTGGAAACCAAAAACCGGTTGGCCGTTAGCCGAATATCGATTGCGCCGTTTGCGTGGTTGTGCCGAATGGCGTTGAGCAACAGATTGGTAAACAGCATTTCGATCAGAATCCGGTTTCCTTCCCGTTCGATTCCGGTTTGAATCTGTTGGCGAATTTCCAGTTTTTGATCGACAACATTTTCCAGAAAAAGCTCGATCTGATCAGTTACCAGTTGGCTCAGATCAATGCGTTCCTGGTCGGCGAACTGATGATTTTCCAGTTTGGCCAGCAACAGCAGGTTTTTATTGATGCGCGACACGCGGGCCAGCGCCCGGTTTGCCAGCTCGATCTGTTCGCCCTGTTGAGCCGTCAAATCTTCATTTTGAAGTAAAACATCCAGTTTCGAGCGGACGATCGCCAGGGGCGTTTGCAATTCGTGCGACGCATTTTCGGTAAATTCCTTTTGCTGCCGATACGTCGCAATGTTACCGTCGATCAGTTTCCGCAGGCTTTCGTTCAGTTCTTCAAATTCAACAATCTCAGTTTTTTCAAACGAAATGGGTTGTCCTTGCTGCAAATGAAACGACTTTACTTTTTTCAGGGAAACGTAAAACGGTTGCCAGATCCGGAGCGACATTCGCCGGTTTAGGACGATAAATCCCGCGAGCAGCAGCCCAAAAAAGACGAGACTGACGGCCGAAATGGCGAGAATGGTCTCGTCGATTTCCTCCATGTTGGTTTCGATCAGCAGGCGATACGGTCGGTTGTTGATCCGGATAAACGTAACCAGACTGCGAAACTGCTCCCGGTCCTGCATGAACGTGTCGAACCGGATGTGGGAGTAAACACTATCCCGACCCGCCAGCTCAATTGGTGTGAGGACAAAACCGGGCTCGGTTCGGTTCAGAATGGCGACGGTCTGCCGAATGGTGCTGTCCGACAGATTCAGCGCATTGATGCGGTTTTCGATTTTGCGCTTGATCGCGAAATGGTGCTTGTCGAGTTCGCGCACCCAAATAAAATCGATGATGAAAAAGTAAACCGGAATGCTCAATACTGATACCAGCAGTGCGTACAGCAGGATCGGTTTCAGCGTGCGGCTCAGCAGTTTTTTCATACCTCCCATTTGTAGCCGGTGCCATAAATCGTTTTCAGGAAATTCCCGTACCCCGCTTCGGTGAGTTTCTTTTTGAGGTTTTTGATGTGGGCGTACACGAAATCATGGTTGTCGAATAGGTCCGCCAGATCGCCAGACAGGTGTTCAGCCAGCGCACTTTTGGAGATCACCCGGTTCTTATTGCCCATAAAATACAACAGCAGATCGAATTCCTTTCTGGTCAGCAAAACCGCCTGGTTGTTTACGGAGACGGTTTTCGCCAGCACATCAATTTCCAAACCCTGTTGTAGAATCGGGTTGGCATTCCCAAAATGGCGACGACGAATCACCGAATAAATCCGGGCAGCCAGTTCGGGCAGGTGAAACGGTTTGGTCAGGTAATCGTCGGCCCCAATTTGCAGCCCTTTGATTTTGTCTTCAAACGAATTTTTGGCCGAAATGATAATGACGCCATCCTGTTTGTTCTGCCGTTTCAGCTCGGCCAGAATTTCAATTCCGTCACCGCCCGGCAACATCAGGTCCAGCAAAATGCAATCGTACTGGTAGGACGAAATCTTGTCCAGCGCCTGGTGGTACGTAGCCGCCGTTTCGCACAGATACTGCTCACCCGACAAATAATCGGTGATGCTCACGGCCAGGTCCCGCTCGTCCTCGATGATCAGGATTTTCATAGGGTGAAGGTAGCAAACCGATTTTGAATAAATTCTGAATTCGGGTTTTCTGCGTTTCTTGCTTATCTTACCTGCTGTACATCGCTTTCGAAACCTAATACAACCATGAAACTCATTTACCGGATTCTGCTGGCGCTACTGCCAGTACTTGCGCACGCCCAAACGCCCGATTCGACCTGGTTCCGAACCAATTACACCAAACAGGAATTGTACATTCCGATGCGCGACGGAACGAAACTCTTTACCTCCATTTATGCACCCAAAGACAACGCGGAGAAACACCCGATTCTGATGTCCCGCACGCCGTATTCCTGCGCGCCCTATGGCGAAACCGCCTACCGGAATTTCTACAGTAACCACTACAAGGAGTATTTGAAAGAAGGCTACATCCTGGTGGTGCAGGATGTGCGCGGCCGCTGGATGAGTGAAGGGATGTTCGAAGATGTCCGCCCGTTCAATCCGGCCAAAAAAGCCAAAACCGATGTCGACGAAGCCAGCGACACCTACGACACCATCGATTGGCTGATCAAAAACCTGCCGAACAACAACCAGAAAGTGGGCGTTTTCGGAATTTCGTATCCCGGTTTTTACGCGACGATGGCGGCATTGAGCAAGCATCCGGCCCTAAAAGCCGTGAGTCCGCAAGCCCCCGTAACGGAATGGTTTCTGGGCGACGATTTTCACCACAACGGCGCGTTGATGCTGATGGATGCGTTCAATTTCTATATCCGGCGCGGTTTTGGCATGCCGCGACCCAAACCCACCACTGTTGGCCCGAAATCGATGGCCGTTGGCACGAATGACAGCTACGAATTTTTTCTGCGAAACGGCACACTGCCAAAACTAACCGCCTTTGCCGGCGATAGCGTTCGGTTCTGGAAAGAGTTGATGTCGCATCCCAACTACGACTCGTTCTGGCAATCGCGCAACGTCCGCAATTTTGTCAGCAACATTGCGCCCGAAACCGCTACGCTGATCGTGGGCGGTTTGTTCGATGCCGAAGATTGCTACGGCGCCTGGAGCACGTACAAGGCCATCGAAGGGAAAGCGAAAAATACCAACAAGATCATCATGGGGCCGTGGTTTCACGGGCAGTGGGCCGGGCGTGGCAGCGATGGTTCTTCGCTTGGGAATGTGCAGTTCGGCAGTCCGACCAGCGAGTGGTACGCGACGAACGTGGAAATTCCGTTTTTCAATTATTACCTGAAAGGCAAGGGCAGCGTCGATCCGATTCAGGAAGCGACGGTTTTTTACACCGGTGAAAACAAGTGGCACCAATTACCCAAATGGCCGCCAGCCAGCACGACCGAAACTGCCTTGTATCTGCAACCCAATGGCAATCTGAACTTTACAAAACCGGCAGCGACTGCCGATTCGTTTTCTGCTTATGTGAGTGATCCGGCCAAACCGGTGCCGTATGCCGAAGGCGTCAAAGCGGCCCGCACGCGGGAGTACATGACGGACGATCAGCGGTTTGCGGCTACCCGACCGGATGTGCTAGTATTCCAAACTGATGTACTGACCGAAGACCTGACGCTGGCCGGAGCGTTGACCGCCGATTTGCAGGTGAGCATCAGCGGCACCGACGCCGATTTTGTGGTAAAACTGATCGATGTCTTCCCGGATGATTTTGAATACGGCAAAACTGACAAATACATCATGAACGGTTACCAGATGCTGGTGCGGGGCGAGGTGATGCGCGGGCGGTTTCGCAATAGTTTCGAAAAACCGGTAGCCTTCGTACCGGAGCAGGTCACCACCGTCAAGTACGCTTTGCCGGACATCGCCCACACCTTCAAAAAAGGGCACCGGCTGATGGTGCAGATTCAAAGTAGCTGGTTTCCGCTGGTTGACCGCAATCCGCAGAAATTTGTGGACATTTACCACGCCAAAGAAGCTGATTTTCAGAAAGCGACGATTAAAATACACCACAGCGGAAAAGCCGCCAGCCGAATTTTGTTGCCGGTTTCGAAATAACAGTTTGTGGTTTTTAGTTTAAGGTGTAGGGTTTACGGCGCACTTTCACGACAAACTCTACTCCGGATTCGTGCCAAATAAACGCTAAACTAAAAATCCTAAACTCTTACAAATGGCGTATTTACTAGTGATTCTGGCGATGTTGCTGCTTGGCGGGTTGATCTGGAATTACCTACGCCGGAGCGCTCCGGATAGCCCGCCCGTATCGATCCCGTACCGCAAATTGTTGCAGGAACACGTTCCCTATTACCGCGCCCTTAGCGACGAGAACAAGGCGGTTTTTGAAAAGCGAGTCGATCAATTCCTGCATCACACCCGCGTCGAGGGCGTCGGCACGACGGTCGATGAGCTGGATAAAGTGCTGGTAGCCAGCAGCGCGGTGATTACCATTTTCGGATTCAAGGACTGGTCGTTTTACCGCCTGACGACGGTTTTGCTCTACGACGACCGCTTCAATAGCGATTTTGAAACCAGTGGCAAAAACCGCAACATCCTCGGCATGGTGGGCGAAGGCGGGGCGCTGCAAAGCACGATGGTGTTGTCAAAACCGGCGCTCCACGAAGGTTTTGCGAACGAAACCAGCAAGGAAAACACCGGTATTCACGAGTTTGTGCACCTCCTCGACAAAGCCGACGGCTCCACCGACGGTGCTCCCGAATACCTGCTGGACCGCACCCACATCAAACCCTGGCTGCAACTGATCCACGCCAGCATCAACGAGATCAAAGCCAATCATTCCGACATCGATCCGTACGGCACGACCAACGAAGCCGAGTTTTTCGCCGTCGTTTCCGAATACTTCTTCAAACGCCCGGATTTACTGAAGGAAAAACACCCGGAATTGTTTGCCACGCTGGAAGAGATTTTTCAGCAGCGGTTGGGGGATTAAGTTGAGATAAAGCTATATCGCGGAGTTGAGCGGAGGTAAACAGAGAAATAAAAACCTCCGCTGTCCTCTGCTCAACTCCGCGATACAACTAAAACGCTTCTTCAATCACTTGCCGATAATCTCCTTCCGATGCGTCAGTCCCCAGAAGTGAAGTTCCTCCATCACTTTCTCGAGCGATTTGCCGTGCGCCGTGATGGCGTATTCGACCGTCGGCGGATACGTGTCGTAAACTTCCCGGGTGATCAGCTTATTCTGCTCCAGATTTTTCAGTTCTTTCGATAATACCTTATCCGAAATCCCACTGACTTCCTTCGAAATCTGTTTAAACCGCTTGGGACCGGACGATAACGCAAACAAAATCAGCAACTTCCAGCTTCCTTCCAGTGCTTCCAACGCATCCTTGATCGAAAGCATCGTTTTAGGACATCCTTCCCCTGTCAGCATAGTTTTCCAGTTTGTTTTGGTGATTCGGACGATACTTACCCATCGGCATTTGCTTTCCAACCGGAAAGTGCTTTCTAACGGACAGCGAATATAAATACTTTTGATTTGTTCTTAAAACCGGATCACCTCATGACCCAACACCCAAAACCATCGATCGTTCTCCAGGTTGCCTTATGGATTGCCCAGGTTCTCATAGCCGCCAGTTTTGGCTGGGGAGCTTACCTGAAACTCTTTTTACCGATCACCGAGCTTTCTCATATGTGGCCGTGGACGGCGCAGATTCCTCCTGAACTCATGAAGCTCACCGGCGTATTCGATTTTCTGGGAGCAGTCGGCATTCTTCTGCCTTCCCTGCTCCGAATCAAGCCCGGCCTGACGCCCATTGCCGCCGTTGCCATCATTGTTCAAATGATCGCTGCCAGTATTTTCCATATTTCCCGGGGAGAAGCGGCCGGGATTGCGCCAAACATCGTGTTTGCCTTACTTGCCGCCTTTATTGCCTGGGGAAGATCGAAGAAAGTACCGATTCGGGCACAATAAGCGGTTTTTGGAATAGCGCTGGACAGCATGCACTCATCGAAAAGTGGGGCAAGTTTTAACGAAAACGGGCCGGGAATAATCCGCTTCTGCGTTCATTCCCGGCCCGTCTATTTTCTAAAACCGCTATGCTTACGGCATCGAAGTGGAATACAACTGATTGAATAACAGCTTAAACGTTCCCTGTGCCTGCGCCCGGAAGGTGATTTCCGGGCCAAACGCGTAGAGCTTGCCGGACCCGACCGGAGCCATGAAAGCCGCGACGCCGTCCTGCAAATATGCCTGCCCCCAGGCCCAGCCACTGCGCAGCGGTTTGCCGGTCGAGAACCACGCCAGCGGTTTTACCAGACCTTTGGCCACGGCGTCCGGTGCGATTTTGAAAACCGGGCTGGCGTCAAAATAAACGTCCGTCTGGTTCGCTAATCCCCAGGTGGCCTGCTGGGTTGAGTCCAGATCGATGCGGAGAATACTGCCCGGAATGTAGTATTTCTCGTTCGACAGCGGACGCTCGGTGCCTGCGTTGGTCATTTCGACCAGCGCATTTTTCACCGGTAATCCCAGATGATACGCCAGGTTCGTGCTGCTGCCAATCGTGACGACATTGCCGCCCGCTTCCAGGAATTTTTTCAGCTGCGGAATCGATTTGTCGGCGGTAATTTTGCCGAGCCACGGACGGTATTCGGCGGGAATCTCCTCCGTTTTGGGTTCCCGGCTTGAAAAACCGCCTTCGCCCCCACCGCCCCCGGTTCCTGAAACGCCAACGGCCGGAATGGCCCGGGTCACGAATACGATGACGTCAAATTTCTTCCGCAAATCCCCCGCGTCGATGTCCTGCGAATAAATCACCTGCATCGGAAAACGGTATTGTTCCATCAGCCAACGCACCCAGCCCGACGGCATCGATCCGCCGTACGCATCCCACAGAGCAATCCGCATCGGAGCTACTTTCACCAGCGCTCCAGTCGGTTTTTTGCTAACCCCGGCAATGTCCAGCCCCAATTCTTTCGCCGACTTATCCAGCAACGACTTGGCTTTGGTGGATGCCGGAACATAAAACGCACCCGCTGCGGCTTTACCGTTCGCGCCGGTCGGTAACCGATATACGTCGACGCCCGATTTCAGCAGATCGTTGACGGCAATGAAGGAGTTGTTGGCCTGTGCGCTCAGCGTATAGCCCGCCACAGTTCCTGCATCCATTTTTCCTTTCGGTGATTGCAATTCACCATACGGCAACTTTTTAAATGGTCCATCGAAACCGTCCAGCACCCGATCCACTTTGACGCCCATCTGAAATGCCAGCGTCCAGCCAGCCGCATCGTAGGGCCGAACCGGCGGCCCGCCGGGATACTGAAAATCGTTCGGGTGATCCTGGGGTTCGAACATATCCAGCACGTGCGGACGGAACGACTGATCGGTTTTCACAATGTACGAACCCGATGGGTATTTCTTGCCCGCTACCGTAAACTCCGCCGTGGCTTCCTGCACCTGAATCCCGGTTTTGATCAGGGCATTGATGAACTTGACGGCTGTCGCAAAATCGGGTTGATCCGACGGAATGATGAAACCACGCGGATCGCGCAGGGCCGGATCTTTCAAAACCGCATCGTAATATTTCACCGGAATTCCTCCACCCCGTGGTAACAAACCGTATTGGTCGGGCGTCGTTGCCGTTCCGCTCGCCGGCGGTGTTTTTTTCAGATCAGCCTGGTAATTCTGATTAATGGCATCGATTCGTTTCGGCGATAGCGTCCAGTAATCAGCGCTGCCGTGTTCGATGGCGTTTTTGCCCATCTTGTAAATGTTGTACAGCAACTGATCGCCGTGCCGGGCTGCGTAATCGAGCGTCGCGTAATTGAGCGAAATGGAATAATCGATCGATTGCTTGAAATACCATTTCTGGGGTGTCACAGGAAAGGGCGTGTTGCCATTGGGAATCAGTCGGTTTGGCACCAGCGGCACATCCTCCGGTGTTGGGTTGCCAATGATTTCCGTCAGCAGACCGATCATGTTATGAAAGTGCGTCGTGGTCCGCAAACCGCCGTTGTACCAGGTCGAGAAAACGGAACCACCCAGGCGCGTAAACCCGGGTTTGTTTTCCGAATTTAAGCGGTTGATCATCGCAGCGCCAAGTGCATCGATGCCGGTGATCATCAGGGGTTCAAATACGTAGTTGAACGGATCGCGATACGGCGGTCCTGCCAGCACCGAACCCGCCGGGCCGCGCTGGTGGTGGTTGTACATGATTTGCGGCAACCATTCGATAAACAACTGACGGCCAATATTTTGCGACTCTTTCATGTTCATGATGAAAAAGTCGCGGTTGTTGTCGTGACCCGCGTATTTCTGGTACAAACGCGGAACATTTTCCAGCAACCGCTTCTCCGGTTTCGGCTCGCGCATGTACCAGCTACTCACGATTTCCTGCCCATCGGGGTTGGCGTGTGTGAGCAAAATGATGACATTATCCAGAATCCGCAGCGTTTCGGGGTCTTTTCGACTGACCAGTTGCCAGGCGGTTTCAATCAGCTGCATCGTGCCAACGGTTTCCGTTGCGTGCAAACCGCCATCGATCCAAACCACGGCTTTTCCTTCAGCGGCCATTGCACGGGCCTGTTCGTCCGTGATGCCTTCGGCGCGGGCCATTTTGGTCGAAATCTCCTTGTACCGGTCGAGTTTTTTCAGGTTTTCCGGCGACGACACAATGATCATGTACTGATGACGCCCCTCCTCGGTCATTCCAATATCAACCAGTTTGGTGCGATCCGAAGCGGCCAGTTTTTTGAAATACGCTTCGGTTTGGGTGTAGGTTGCGAGTTGGTAATCATCGCCGATGTTAAAACCAAAATGCTCTTTTGGTGAAGGAATCGACTGTGCCCAGCCCGTCGTCAGGCTGGTCAACAAAAAGAAGAGTATTCCTGGTAAAAAAATTTTTCTCATAGATAGTGGTTCGTTCGTTGATACGACGAAATAAGCTATTTTTCTAATTACTCCGAATCAGTTACAAAATATTATTTCACCATCTATAATCAAAGCCATATATTTTATGGCTAAATATAGAATCCATACCCATATTGTAAAGCATTTGACACAAACCGGCTATTCTATCTTCTTCAGTTCTTCCTGCCGGTCTTTATCCAGACCAACTTTGTCGAAATCAGCGTGGGTATTTAGCTCAACGGTGTAGCCCTGAATTTTATCGATCTCCACCGTGAGTTCAGCTGCCGTAAAATCGAAGATATGTCCACCGGATTTGTGGTCGTTCGCCAGGTAGTGAAAGTGAAAACCGGGTACATTAACCTTGGCGATATAACCTGGCAACAAAAAACCGGCGACCACCCCATCCGTATTGCTCAGGTTGAACAGATATTGCTGCTTGGCCAGGTGATCTTTCAGGCTCGGATACGGTTTTCGGGCAGGGCCGGGTGCGCGGGACGTCAGCTTTTCAAAATGGCCTTTCATCCGAATGGCGTACATTTCGTTGGCGGGCAAAACCGCCAGCAGTTGCTTTTCCAGTTGGTCGAGCGTGGTGCCTTTGACGGTAAAAGTGGTGTCGGCTTTGAAAAATTTCACAAACGCAATCGACGTGCTGTCCGTGTCCGGCACCTCCCGGATGCTGCCGTCGTAGCTGATTTTATAGACTTTGCCCTGATCGACAATCAGTTCGCCATCGACCCGGTTGAACGTTCCGATTCCAAAATCACCTTTGGTCTTCAACGCCCCAAGCGTCAGGTTTCCATCGAAAACGCCCCCCAACAAGGCATCAATGATCGAATATTGATACATAAAATCCGAAACCGGTGGTTTATCGGTTTCGGCAGGTTGTTTGGGGGAGCAGCTCTGGAGAACGATCGCCAAAGAAATAGAGAGTGGTTTCAACGCTTTTGATACGAATTGAATTTTCATAGTTATATGCAGGTTTAGGAAGGATACACCCCGTCAGCGCCGGGCCGTCGTTACGGTCGAAGCCCCTGACGGGGTTTTACCGCTTCGGTCCGACCGAATCATACACAATCACCTTCTCCCACAAGGCCGAATATTCTTCAATGAATTTCAGGTGGATCGGGTGCGTCTGGTAAATCTCCTCTTCGATCAGGTTATTGAAAAAACACAGCCAGGAAAACGAGTACGATCGCTCGATGACGGAGCGGTTGGTGGGCGCGGGAGTTCCAATGTGTACGAGCTTGATTGTCGGCACTTTCGCCAGCTTGTTCAGCCCTTCCAGCAGTTTCGCGTGATCGGCCATGCTGTCCGGATTTTTTAGGTAGAAATAAACGTGGTGGACAAATAGTTCTTTCGGAGCGTTGACCGATAAACCGAGTCCTATTCCGACACCAACACCCTTTTTTACAAATTCCCGACGTGATTGTTCTTTCATAGACTAGTGCTCCGGTCTGGCGGTTTTTGAGGTGAGTTCGTGTAGTAAAAGACAAAAATGGACAAGAATACCCGAATTAAAACCGGGTAGTTCTCTTTTCGGTAAAATACTTTTCCCAGCCAAAACACGCACGAATGCAATGGTTCCCCGGGAAGTACTGATGTGGCCGGTAATTTACGTTACTTTTGCGGGATGGAAATCAATCAAGACCTTTCGCCGATTCTGGCAAACCTGGGAATTTCGGCTTTTAATCCGATGCAAAACGAAGCGCGGGAAGCTATTTTACGCGAAAAAGCCGTTCTGCTGCTCGCTCCTACCGGTTCCGGGAAAACAATCGGTTTTTTGTTACCAATCCTGCAATTGCTGAAACCGGAACAAAAATCAGTCCAGTGTCTCATTCTGGCGCCCTCGCGCGAACTGGCGTTGCAGATTGAGCAGGTCTGGAAAAAAATGGGGACGGGTTTCAAAGTCAACGTTTGCTACGGCGGCCATTTGATGGCAACTGAAATTCAGAATCTGAGCAATCCTCCGGCGGTTTTGATTGGTACACCGGGGCGCATCGCCGACCACCTCGATCGCAACACCTTTGACCCATCGGGCATTCACACGCTGGTGCTCGACGAATTCGATAAATCCCTGGAACTGGGTTTTCAGGAGCAGATGGCGTTTATCATCGGCGATTTGCGGAACCTGAACAAACGGGTGCTGGTTTCGGCCACTTCCGGTATTTCCATTCCGGATTTTACGGGCGTTCGTTCCCCCACGAAACTGGACTTTATACCGGACGACGACCGGAATACCCAACTCACCACCCAAGTGGTCATGTCGGAGGAAAAGGACAAAGTCGATACCTTATTCCGTTTGATCTGTGCGCTGGATTCCGAGGCTGCTTTGATCTTCTGTAACCACCGAGATGCCGCCGAACGAACCAGTGCCATTCTGAATGAAATGGGCATTTATTCGGCGTTTTACCACGGGGGCATGGAGCAGGACGACCGCGAACGCGCCCTGATTCAGTTTCGGAACGGCAGCGTCAGTTACCTGATTACGACGGATTTAGCCGCCCGCGGTTTGGATATTCCCGAAATGAAGTACGTCATTCATTACCACCTGCCACTCCACGAACACGAATTCCTGCACCGCAACGGCCGGACAGCCCGGATGCACGCTTCCGGAACCGCATTCATCCTGCTGCATCGCAACGAAGAACGCCCCCGGTATTTGCCCGAATCACTCGTCGAATTTAAGATTCCCGCCAACAAACCACTCCCCAATCCGCCCCAATTTCAGACGATTTACGTCAGTGGTGGCAAGAAAAACAAACTTAACAAAATCGACATCGTCGGTTTTTTCTCCCAGAAAGGCGGTCTCGAAAAAGGCGATCTAGGCCTGATCGAAGTCAAGGATTTCCTCTCCTTCGCAGCCGTCCGAAAGTCGAAAGTCTCCGGCCTGCTGGCAAAAATCAAAGACGAAAAAATGAAAGGCAAAAAGTATAAGGTTGAAGTGGCGAGGGGGTAGAACGACGATTGACGGCTGACGATTGACCATCGTCGGTCGTCTATTGACCATCGTCAATGGTCAATCGTCACTTTTTCACAAATTCCAGATCGTGGAAATCGTAGCTGAAGTCGGTCAGGGGCGAAATGGCTTTCATTTTCATCGAAACCGGTTTTCCTTCGTAATCCAGCCCGAACATCACAAAGGCGTCGGCTTCCAGGCTGCGGTCGTTCCATTTCACGACAAACGTGTTGCCTTTGTAGAAAAACAATTCACCCGTCAAACGCGGAGAACGTTTGGCCACAAACTGGAGTCGGTCGTTTTTGACGGCAATGGAAACATCGCCCAGCCAGTTGTCGTGATAGGTTCCAGCGTAAAAATTGAGATCCGGTTTGGCTACACCCTTTTGGGCTTCAACCACTTTCCAGACCTCATCGGTTGCCTTGTCGGCATTGGCCGTATTTTCGCGCAATCGTTCGCTATATTCTTTCACCCGATCGGTGCCGGTAATCCCAAAATAACTGTCCTTGATCTGGTTGGTGATGGACGTAAAAGCCGCCCCGGTTTGCTGGTTGGTCAGCACGATAATGCCCAGTTTCAATTCCGGTAACAGCGTCACCTGTGTCACCATACCGGGCAATCCGCCGGTGTGGGTAATTTGCTTGTACCCTTTCACATCGCTCAGTCCCCAACCCAAACCGTATGAACTGAAGTGCGTGTTGTACGGGCCGGGATTTCGAACGGGAATAATGGTCTGGGGTGTCCACATTTCATCCTGCACTTTCGAACTGAACAGCGTTTTCGATAAACCGTCGCCGTATTTGCCGCCGTTGAGTTGCATCGTCACCCATTTACTGAGGTCGTTGATGCTGCTGTTGATGCCCCCGGCCGAATTGCCAACGTCCAGTCGGCCCCGCCGAACGGTTCGCAATTTGCCCTCAATTACTGCGTGGGCGTCGATCACATTCGATTTATCTTTCAGCCGCGAAAAAGACGCGGCACTGTGGTCCATCTGGAGCGGTTTCATGATTCGGGATTCGACAAACTCCTCCCAGCTCAGGCCTGAAGCCCGTTTCACCACTTCGCCAGCCACCATATACAGCAGATTGTCGTAATCGTATTTGGTTCGAAAACCGGACACCTGTTTCAGATACCGCAGGTTGTGAATCACATCCTTCAACGTAAAATCGCTCGAATCCGGAAAGAACATCAGGTCACCCGCGCCAAGTCCCAAACCGCTGCGGTGGGTCAGCAAATCGCGGATGGTAAAATCTTCCGTCACGTAGGAATGATACAGCCGGAATTCCGGTATATAATCGATGACTTTATCGTCCCAGTTCAGTTTGCCGTCGTCAATCAGAATGCCGAGCGTGGCGGTCGTAAACGCCTTGCTGTTGGAGGCAATGCCAAACAGCGTATTGGCGTCAACCTTTTGCGTTGAGTTGATCGAGCGTACCCCGTAACCTTTGGAATGAATCACTTTTCCGTCTTTCACGACAGCCACCGCAATGCCCGGCACCTCGAAAGTTTTTAAGGTCCGTTCGACCAGCTGATCGATTTGGGCCGAGGTAATGACCTGCGCCAAAACCGGTTTATTATGCAGGAAACAAAACAGGAGAAAAATAGAGACGTATATCCGTGATTTCATAGCGGGAAGGTTGATGACTTCTAAATATATCAATTCAGTGGCTTTTTTACTTCGTCATGTAAAGAAACCGTTCATAAATCTGCACAACCGCCGAAGTACTATGCATAGCAAGGTAGCTCGTTTCGCTATTCCTTTGAACCATCAATCAGCCACAAAACGCTGAAAACACAACGCTAAAAACAACAAATACCATGAAATCACTATTCACATCCGCTTTAATTGCTTTAACATTAACTGCAACTTCCGCCAGTTTTGCCAACGAAAATTCGAAATCTGGCGAAAAAGCATCCACGTTTAAATCCGTTGTTTACCCGGTTATCAACAGTTCAAAAATCCGGGTGAACGTGAATAAGGAAAAAGGTGCCCGCATCCTGGTCACCCTGAAGAACGAAGCCGGTGAAACGCTGGCAACGGAGCACCTGAGAAAAGCCGACGAATCGTCCGCCATCCGTTTCGACCTCGGTCAACTGGAAGACGGTAACTACCAGGTGGAAGTTTCCGATGGTTGGAACAAGCAGGTGAAAGAGGTCAAGCTGCACACCACGGCCCCAACCGTCGCTACGGAACGTCACATTGCCATGAAATAACCCCACCTTGGGAGGATATACAAAAGAAGCCGGTTTTGAATCGGCTTCTTTTTTTATGCCAGAACTGCCAATTCGACAATGTCTTTATTTGCCACCCGGTCGCGATGGCCGCACTTCAATCTTGCTCGGCAGCGTCCGCGCGGGCATGTGAATCAGGTCAACCACGATCTGCCCGATGTCTTCGGGCTGGATTTTCCAGGCGTCTTTTTCGCTCGGTTCGTGGTTGTTGAAATACGACGCGACGGAACCGGGCATGATCGTCGTCACCTTGATGCCTTCGCTGCGCAAATCGAGCATCAGCGCCTGAGAAAAACCGACCAGTCCGAATTTGCTGGCGTTATAGGCCGTCCCGTTTTCGAAAAAGTTCGTACCGGCTAAGCTCGAAATCGTAATGAAATAACCGGCGGTTTCTTTCAGGGCGGTTAAGCTTGCCTTGATGGAGTTGAAAACGCCGGTCAAATTGATGTCGATGGTTTCCTGCCACTGCTCAGGCGTCAACGTCTGTATGGGCGCAAAATGGCCGACTCCGGCATTGGCAATCACGTAATCCAACCGCCCCCACTCCTGCAAAACCGCATCGACGGCTTGTTGCTGTGAAGCCAGATCGCGCACGTCGGCGGCAAAGCCGAGCGCAAAACCGGCCTTGATTTGATTGAGCGAAGCCGCAGCTTCGTCGGCCCCTTCCTGCGAGCGGCTGGTGATGGCCACCCGAATGCCGTCGTTGATCAATACTTCGGCAATGCCGTAGCCAATGCCTTTCGATCCGCCGGTGATGAGGGCGGTTTTGATAATTTCTGCCATATTTCTGAAAATAAAATGGATACGTATCTGCTTCAATAAGCTGGTTTCATAACCCGGAGATTTCGGGGAAAGTTTACAATTGGGCTGGATTATCTATTCGCAACCGGAGAGAACAAAATTGTACATAGCTACGTTTAGGAAGTATCGGTTTGAGATTTCTCATCGGAGAAAATATGAACAGACGGGTTGTCATATGGGTGTGGTTGCTCTTGGTTGGTGCTGGATCTCTGATTCAGGCGAAACCGGCGATTCCCGGTGGCATTTCCCACCATCAAACGGCTTCCAAATTTAAACCGTCGCATTTCACGATTGCGCAACCCGCCGATCATTTTTCATTTTCGGAATGGGTATTGCCAAACGATGATAATTCGTCCGGAAACGACCAGCCCGCTGCCTGCGGTTTTTCCAACGAACCGTCTTTTAATCGAAGACAGTGGTTATTTCAATCAGAGACGACCGGTTTCCTTTCTGATTCGTTTGATAAAACTTGTCGGTTAACTCCACTCTTTGTTCTCTTTCACGCCTGGAAGATTTTACCCGGGCAATGATTCCGACTTTTGCCTTTGGTTGAATCGGTAACTTCCTTAATTTCATCGCCTTACCTATTTAGTTTCATTTCATCCATCGAATAGTCATGAAAACGCTTTTTCATGCCATTGGGATTGCTCCCCGGAAAACCCCGACCTACGGTTTCCGCAGCAACGCCTTGACAACCTTATTCATCCTGCTGAGTCTATCTGTTTTTGGCCAGTCGAGTCGCCTGGAAACCCGGCAGGGCCTACTCAATTCCATCGCAACGTATGATGCAGACATCCGGCAATCGATTCTCATGGCGGCTCAATATCCGCAGGTGCTGACCCAACTGCAGGAGGTTCGTGAAGACACGCGCTCCTCGTTCGAGAATCTGATCAGCGGTTTTGATCGTAAAAAACAGGGCTGGTTCTACGAACTGACCCGGTATCCGGATTTGCTGCGGAAGCTGGCGCAATCGCCGGCCAACCTGAACCGCGACGCGATCGACCGGATGGTGCCGAATTCGGACGAAAACCTGCACGATGCCGCCTGGCATCTGTACCGGAATCACAACAGCGATCTGGTCAAGGCCGATAACCTGAATCAACAGGCGGACCAATCGTTCGATCGGCTGATCGAGCCTTTTGATGGAGCGACACGGGCCTCTTTTCGCCAATTGCTGAATTTCCCCGACGCGTTGGTAACCCTGACAAATAACATTGATCTGACTGCGCAGCTGGGCGAACAATATGCCGCCAACCCGAGTGATCTGAATCAGCAACTGGCCTCGCTGCACGACGACCTCGCTGTTCAGCACGATCGCGAAGTGGCTGACTACAAACGGAAAATCGACGCCGATCCGCAGGCAGGTCGGGAACTGAATCAGGCAGCCCAGGCATTCGCACAAACCAATGGCTACATTCTGCCACCGGCAGGCTATGGCGCCAATATGATGTACGCCAACCCTTACTCCTACTGGTTTGGTTATCCCTACTGGTACGGATCTCCGCTTTGGTATCCCGGCGCTTACTGGGGCGGCTTTGGTCTTTCCTATGGCCTCGGCGGGTTTGGCTTGTACGGTTTTCCGGCAATTGGTTTCAATGCCTGGTTCATTAACCGCGGTTATTATTCGTATCCGTACTTATACAATCGGTACGGCGGTTATTACCGGGGCATGCGGTTCAGCAATCGGTTTGTGCCCAGCTATCGCGGCTACGCGGGCTCGGCCCGACCTTACTTCCGGGGCGGCATGATGAGCCGGGGCGGTTTTAACGGCGGCCGCGTTGGCGCCGGTGTCAATCGTTCCTACAGCCCGGGCGGCCGGGTTGGAGCCTATGGAGGTAATTGGGGAGGTCGGACGTACAGCGGTGGTGGTAGTTTCCGCGGTGGTGGAGGCAGTTTCCACGGCGGGGGAGGTAGTTTTCACGGCGGGGGCGGTTTTCACGGTGGCGGTGGTGGCCATCGTCGGTAAGTTTTGTCAGCCAAAACCAAAGCAGGAGCCCGCAAAGCTCCTGCTCTGGTTTTGGGCTTGTCGGAAAAGTTTGCTTTCATTTTTGTATATTCACGTTAAATTTAAAGACGATGGCAACTTTAGAAAAACCGCTAAAAGGGATTGAAGTGGTTCGCAAGCTTGTGGAAGTAAAAGAACAGGAGCAAAAAGCTTTCGAGGAAGCCTACCGATCTGATCCGAACGTACAAGCTATTTTTGAGGAGTTGAAAAGAAGAAACGCCCACCGCCGTGCCACAAAATAGTTATGAGTTTTTACCGGCTGGAAACGATCACAATTCTTATTTCTTCGTAACTAACCACGACATCGCTTATCAGGTTAAATTTGTTCCGTCAGATTACCTATTTGTTTCGCATGCGGAACTTCCTATTCAAGCGTTTGAAATGAGTATTTCAGTGGCTGAAAACGGCATCGGAGGTCGACTTCCAGCAGATCCACTTATTTCATCAACTATCGCTACAATCTTCTTCGACTTTTTTCGTACTCGCGAACAAGTGGTGGTTTATGTGTGCGATACATCTGATAAAAGGCAATCGGCACGTGCACGAAAATTTGACTCCTGGTTTTATGCCTATAGTCGCCCAAATCTTGCTAAGCTGAACAAAATAATACCTGATGGTGACAAATTTACGTTCATTTCCATGATTTTTCATGATCAACATCCTCATCGGAATCAGGTTGCAGAAGCTTTTTTTGAATTGGGTGAAGAAAATAAATAGTCCGGCCGTATTGATATTGTTCAGCATTCATAAGAGTAATTAACAGAGGAAAGCTGCTTTGAATGCAGGAAACTGAGCCTTTTTTTGATGAAATTCGTACTCCTATTTTGCGCAATTCTTCTATTTTCCAAAACCGCCTTCGCCCAAACCATTCCTTCCAAAGTCTATTCCTGGGAAAAGGCGCCGGTCGAGAAAAAGGGCGGTTTTGAAGATCGGACGATTGTGGAAGGTACCACGCGGGATTTCAACAATTTCAGTGTTCACGGCATCACGATCCCACCGAATCAGCCTTCGCAACCAGTTGCAATACTGGAAGATGAAGCCGTGATTATCATCAAAACCGGTGAGCTAACGGTCTCACTCGGCAGTCGGATCAAAACCCTGGGGCCGGGGAGCGTCGTGCTGATCGTACCCGGCGACGCGCATCGGCTCGAAAACAAAAGTTCGGCACCGGTGACGTACCACGTCATGCGGTATACCTCCAAAGAAGTGCCGGATCTGGACCTGACCAGCATGGAAGGCGGTTCGTTCTGGGTCGACTGGAAAGATGTCGTTTATAAACCCAATACCAATGGCGGCCGTCGCAACATTTTCGACCGGGCTACGGTCATGTGCAAACGCTTCGAAATGCACGTCACGACGCTCAACGAAGGCTTGTGGAGTCACCCGCCCCACACCCACCGGGCCGCCGAAATCCTGATGCTGATCGAAAATACCGCCCAGGAAAGCATCGACGGCAAGATGCAATCGGCGCAGGTGGGCGACATTATTTTCCTGGAATCCAACGTGCCACATGGTATTCTCAACACCGCCAAAGGCTCGTGTACCTATTTCGCCTTTCAATTCGAGTAGCGGTTTTCAATCAGCCACGGGTTAATTTTCGCAGAATCGACACGCTTTGCTCCAATTCCGTTTCGGAGCTGGACGCAAAACCTAATCGCGTGCTGTTCAGGAATTTATGGGGTGGATTGTGGGCGATTCCGTCAGCGATCAACAGCCCCTCGGTTTTGGCTTTTTTAGCCAATTGTGCCAGATCAATTTGCGAATCAAACGTTGCCCAAACGGCCAAACCTCCATCCGGCTGATTAAACTGTACTACATCAGCAAGTTCGCTTTTTACCAGCGAACAAAAGTGGTCACACCGATTGGCATAGGTCTGATGAGCTTTTTTTAAATGCCGTCGCATATCGCCATTTCGGAACAATTGTCCAACGGCAAATTCCAGCATCGAATCGCCCTGCCGGTCGATGATGCGTCGCACGCGGGCCATTTCGTCGATGACGGTTTCCGAAGCCACCACATACCCAATCCGAAAAGCGGGAGCCACCGACTTCGATAAGGAACCAATGTAAATCACCATGCCGTGCGGATCGGCGCTGGCCAGCGGCAAAACCGGTCGCCGGAGGTAATGAAACTCGTAATCATAATCGTCTTCCAGAATCACAAAACCGTATTGCCGACTCAGTTGCAACAGGCGCAGCCGACGATCGGGGGGCAAGGTAACCGTTGTCGGATAATGATGGTGGGGCGTTACGTACACCAGCCGAACCGGTCGATGTTCACAAAGAGTCGCCAGTGCGTCCACGTTGATGCCGTGCTGATCGACCGGAACCGTCAGCACCTCCGCCCCGGCCTGCTGAAAATTCATGTTAGCACCCGACCAGTTGGTTTCCCCCACCACCGCTGTCTGGCCCGGTTCCAGTACCGTCGTGCTGGCCAGATGAATCCCCATCATACTCCCGCGCGAAATGAGAATGTTGTCCGCAGTGGTCCGCAGCGCCCGGGTTTCGTTCAGAAAAATCGACAATTCTTCCCGCAAAAACCGGTTTCCTTTGGGATCGCCGTAGCCGAAATGTTGCTGCGGATTTCCCCAGCGAAAATAACTGCGGTAGGCTCGGGCCAGTTCGTCCATCGGAGCCAGCCGTATATCCGGAAAACCGTCATCCAGCCGCAACCCGTCCGACATCAGCAGCAACGGTCGGATCAGGTGCGGTTTGGGGGTAAATGAAAAACCGGGTTTGCCCTCAATCACAAGCGTATCCATCCCGTTGCCAATGGCTTGTGGTCGAACGACGGGTAACTGCGTCGCTACATAGGTTCCGCTCCCGGCCCGGGTTTCGAGCCAGCCTTCTGCCAGCAACTCGTCACATGCGGCAATGATCGTTTTTCGATGTAACTGAAGTAGCCTGGCGAGTTGGCGGGTTCCGGGTAGTTTCTGGCCCACTGTCAAAACCCCGTCATTAATCAGCCGCCGGAGTTGGTCGGCCAGTTGCAGAAAAACCGCCAGGCTGGAGGTTTTGTCGATCTCGATTAACGTTTTGAATGGGATCATACCGGACTACCTATTTAATCAAAACTGGATGATTTACCTAGTCCGGCAAAGTTGCAAATTTGAAGCGCAAATAAAAAGTTATATCGGTTTACGGTATGCGGTTTTCAGTTTACGGTGCGGTTCCCCGCCAGGACTGACGCATTCTTTATACTGTGTCGAGCCAACGCGCGTCAGCCCACCGAATACCGTAAACTGAAAACCGTAAACTACCTGATCATGCAAACCGCACGTACCACACCGAGTCGTTCCGCCAAACGCGCGCATTACGATAGCGAAAGCATTTATTCCATCCTGGATGAAGCGCTTTTTTGTACCATCAGCTACGCCATCGACGGGCAACCCTGGTCGATCCCGACGGCTTTTGCGCGGGAGGGCGACCGGATTCTGATTCACGGATCGGTCGGCAGCCATTTTATCCGGGAAATTGAAAAAGGCATTCCGGTTTGCATTTCTGTGACCTTACTCGATGGATTGGTGCTGGCCAAATCTGGTTTTAGCCATTCGGTCAATTATCGCTCAGTAATCGTTTTTGGCAAGGCCCAAAAGGTGGAAGAGTATGACGAAAAAGTAAACGCCTTTGTCCTGATTACCAATAAATTGATCCCGAACCGATGGGATGATTTGCGGAAGGAAACCGCCAGCGAAGTTCGCAAGACGACCGTTTTATCGTTTTCGCTCGAAGAGGCTTCCGCCAAAATCCGGACGGGCGGCCCCAAAGACGAACCGGAGGATCAGGAATTACCGATCTGGTCGGGCGTTATTCCGCTCGAAACCGTTCGACGACCGGCCATTCCCGATGAGTCAAGCGTTTCGCTTCCCCTGCCCGACTATCTCCACTGAGAACCGGTTAAACAACAATACCATTGAACTTCCATTTGTAGAGTAGGAATATGAAATTCTGACGTATAAAAGAAGTCCGGCGGTTTTCCATCCGGGCTTCTTTTGTAAGAATTCCAGTGACCACGCTTCAACCGGGAACGAAGCCTTTCCCATCCGAAACCGACGAGATTTCCTGAATCAGGTTCCTGCACTGGCCAGCATCCTGATGAGTTTCATGGCGTTAGCGGGCAAAAAGGTGGTCAATCAACGGCAAAAAGAAACGATGGGGGTTTTGAAAAAAAGCCTTGCAGCCTAGGCGGTTTTCAACGAATCATTCGGGCTTTCCAGCTCCGACAAGTTTGAGTAAATCCTGGTAAATGAGGTTGTTTTGCCAATACAATTGCGCCACCATACCGACGTGTTTCCTGCCTTGAAGAACTTTGAATTCGTGTTTCACACCAAGCGCCAGCAGGCGTTCGTGAAATTTCTGCGTGCTTCTCAAAATGCCCGGATACGTGCGACTTCCATTATAGAGCAGGATGGGTGGACTATCGGCGGTGACCTGATACAGCGCAGACATAGCCCGCCAGACCGCCGAATCATGGCTGTACGGAATCAGGTATTGCTCATCACCGGGAAACTCCATTTTCTGCAAATAATCGTACATATCCAAACCGGCCGCGTCGTCGAGAATCGCGCCTTTGATAACCTGTTCGGGCAATTGCCATTTCGCAGCCAATTGATGGTCAGTAGCGACCAGAGCCGCCAGACCACCTCCGGCGGAATGTCCCATGACAAAAATCCGGTTGGGATCGCCACCGAATTCGCCAATGTGTTGCGTCGTCCACAAAACCGCCCGGGCGCAATCGTCGGCCATGGCGGGCACCCGAACCGCCGGAGAAAGCCGGTAATTGATCAGGACGGCCACCACGCCCTGTTTCGCCAGCCGCCGACCGATAAATGAATAGAGGTTTTTACTGCCGCTGTCCCAATTGCCGCCATGAATAAAAACCACGACCGGAAATGGTTGAGCGGTTTTCAGTTTGGGAGCATACACATCGAGCAAATGCCGCTCGACATCAAAATCCGGTGATTGAGCATTTACGTACGGAATATCTTTGATCCGTTCACTGGGTCGGGCAATCGCGTATTCATTGATCAGAGAAATCAGCATCGCCAGCACGAGCAGCGCGGCAGGAATTTGCCAGAGTAACCGGAGAAACGACATTAGGCCAGAAGTTTTGAGGGAGCCATTCCGTATGTTTTTTTAAAGGCAAACGAAAAATGCGACAGATCCTCGAACCCCAGCTCCAGGTACACATCTGACGGCGCCCGCCCCTTTTCCTTGATCAGGAAATACGCTTCCTGCAACCGGCGGTGCTGCAACCAGCGGCTGGGCGAGGAGTGAAATATTTTTTCAAAGTCGCGCTTAAAAGTAGCCAAACTCCGACCGGTTAAATACGCAAATCGTTTCAATTCGACATTAAAATGAAAATTTTTGTTCATAAACCGTTCCAGATCAATTTTGCCAGGTTCCGCGAAATCGAATAAGACATTCTTTAATTCCGGATTAGCCTGCAATAGAATCAGGATTGCTTCTTTTAATTTCAATGCTTGCAGACTTGTCGGTATGTTTTCACTCTCCTGCAAATACGGCATCAGTGAATTCATATAGCTTTGGTAAAGCGGATTATAATTAAGGGTTAAAACCGCATCACCGTTTTTGTTTTCTTCCGGTTTAATGCCGTATTCCAAACTAAAATCGCGCAAGGTCTCCTGATCCAGATACAGCGAAAGTGATTTAAATTCGCCATCAGCCGGTGGCGTTTTAATGAATTTAACGAGGTGATTCCGTTTACAAAACCGGATATCGCCCTCCTTAAAAAAATATTCTTTGTTACCGTCATTCATAACGAGTGTGCCGGCCAATTGGTAACTTAAAATATGTTCGGGAATAAATTGCTCCCCTTCCCGACTTCGCGTATAATAGCAATTATAGACAATCTGCGGACTTTTAACCGCTTCCCGGTTTTCCATAAATCAATCGGTAGAAATAGAATCAGGAATGTTCTACCTGCCCGTACAACACCCCTGCTCCAAAATTCAATCAATTTGCTGGCAAAAATTTAGCGTAACCCGAACGGATGAAGTCGATATACTCCTGATCAGGTAGTGTAGCCCTGGCCGCGAGTCTCTTTTTAAAATCTTCATTACCAACTACATAACGTAAAGTGGTCGAATCATCCGTTGCTGCGGCATAAATTACATCCGCCACCTCGCCGGCCGACACCAACCGATGGGCAATCAGTTCTGTAAATAGCTGTCCCGAAGCTTCGATGAAATCATTGTAATCAGTCAATGCCGGGTCATGGGCAAATTGCTCACGGGTTACGTTACTAAAATTCGTTTCCGTACCGCCCGGTTCAATGATTTTTACCCTAATATTCAAAGGTGCCAATTCAAACGACAGCGATTCCGAAAAACCTTCCAGCGCAAATTTAGAAGCTGAATATAAAGAAATCAGCGGCAATGTAAACCGCCCGGCACCCGAGCTGATGTTCAGAATCAAACCGGATTTCTGCCGACGAAAATGCGGAAGCAACGCTCGAATCACGTTCATTACGCCAAACACATTGACATCAAACTGTTGGTAAATTTGCTCCGGCTTCGTGGCTTCGAAGATTCCATTTTGTCCGTAACCTGCATTATTAATAACCGCATCTATTTTCCCGAAACGATCCATTCCTGCCTGAATAGCCGACTCAATCGTATCTGGTTTTTGCACGTCCAGTTCAGTAATCAATGCATTTTTTAAAGTGGCTAATCCCTCCACTTTTTCCGGATTCCGCATCGTTGCGATGACGTTCCAGCCCTCAGCCGCAAACTTCAGCGCAGCCGCTTTTCCAATACCGGAAGATGCCCCGGTAATCAGGATGGTTTTATTCAAGATCGACATGTTAATTCTGGTTGGTGTGATTTTACTTTTCGTTTAAAATGGTTTGTCCCAGGGAAGTAGCAAAGAAATTCTCCGATTGGTCGTGATCGGTTGACAGGCTGACCGGAATCCATTTTTCGAACTCTGCCTGCCGTTCGGCATCAGCGTGTTTGAGAATACCGACGGCTTCGCTGCCCAACACCAAATGCACCGGCGGTTCGGGATGTTCCACCAGCTCGACCATCACTTGAGCCGCTTTTTCGGGATCGCCGACCGGCACAAAATGGCCGCCCTGAATGTAATCGACCCGTTGATCGACGGTCGTTTCGTAGCCTTCGACGTGTAAGGCATACGTCATGGAATCGCCCGCCCAATCGGTCCGAAAACCGCCGGGTTCGACACTTGTAACGTGAATGCCGAGGGGAGCAACTTCTTTGGCAAGAGCCTCACTAAAACCGCCCAGACCAAATTTAGCGGCCTGATACATCGTCAATCCCGAATTTCCAACGCGCCCACCAATGGAGCTAATCTGCAAGATCCGACCCGAACGCTGCTTGCGCATCTGGGGCAAAACCGCCCGGGTGATTTCAATTGGTGCGTACAAATTTGTTTCCAACTGGCTCCGCACCTGCTCCGCCGTAAAGGCTTCGGCAGCGCCGATAATGCCAAAACCGGCATTGTTCACCAAGACATCTATCCGTCCAAAATGCGCAACAGCGTCTCCAATGGCCTGATGAACCTGCTCATACTGAGTCACATCCAATTTGATGGGATAAATCTGATCGGGGTATTTTGCAACCAGATCGTCGAGTGTTTGGGGCTTGCGGGCCGTGGCCGCCACCCGATCGCCTTTTGCTAAAACCGCTTCCGTCAAACGGCGTCCCAATCCGCGGGAGCTTCCGGTAATAAACCAAACTTTTGTCATTGCCTTTGTTTTTAGTTGCGACAAAGGTCGGCACAAAAGACGCGGTCAACTTTGTTGAAACGCTCAAAGTTGGTTTGTTGAAAAGCTCAGAAATAAATTTAAGGTTGAATGGCTAAATGGTTAAAAATGGTTGGCTGACGCACGCTTGTGAACGCGTCAGCCAACCATTTTTAACCTTTTTAAGCATTTAAAACCATTCAAATTTGCGATGCGGCCGGTTTGTCCAAAAACCAGTGCACATCGCCTTCGGCGGCCCGGATGAGTTGGGCGGGGTGGTTTTCGATTTCTTCGGCACCGTTCAAGACGGATGCAACGGCTTCGGCTTTGCCTTTTCCGTAAACCAGAAACGCCAGATGGTGCGCCAGATTGATGAGCGGGGCCGTCATCGAAATGCGGTAAACGTTCTGATCCGACAGAAAAACCGCCTTGACAGAAACGGAGGTGTCGTGAAGAATGGGTGTGTGCGGAAACAGCGAAGCCGTGTGCGAATTGTCGCCCAAACCCAGCAAAACCAGATCGAAACGAACCTGCTCGGCCTGGTACCGTTTTCGAATCGCTTCGGTATATTTTCCGGCGGCTTCATCGGGCGATAGGCGCGTATCCACGGTAAAAATGTTCGATTCCGGAATCCGAAGCGGATCGAATAAGGCTTTTTTCACCATCAGCGCGTTGCTGTCCGGGTCGTCAGCGGGAACGTAGCGTTCATCGCCAAAGAAAAAATCGACCTTTTCCCAATTCACCTGCGTGCTGTATTCGGGTGTAGCAAGCAATTCATACAGTTTTTTGGGCGAACTGCCACCCGAAAGGGCGACGGAAAACCGCCCGGTTTCGGCAATCGATTCCCTGGCGGTTCGGACAAAAAAGTCGGCCAACGCCATCACCGTGGCGTCGGCCGTTTCAAAAATATGCAGACTGGGCTGACTCATCCGTGTTTTCCGTTAAGCGGCAGTGTAAACCAGTGAAAACCGTCCTGCGCAATGAGTGCTTCGGCGTTCTCCGGGCCCCAGGAGCCGGCGGGGTAATTCGGAAAACTCAGGCTTTTTTTGCTTTCCCAGGCGTGCAGAATCGGCATGATCAAATCCCAGGCGGCTTCCACCTGATCGCTCCGCATGAACAGCGTCTGGTCGCCCAGCATCGTGTCGAGCAGCAGCGTTTCGTACGCTTCGGGCGGTTTTCCGTGGTAAGTTCCGCTGTAATCGAACACCAGATCCACCGGATTCAGCGTCATGTCCAGGCCGGGCCGCTTGGCCTGCATCTGCATTCGAATGCTCATTTCGGGCTGAATACTGAAAACCAGGCGGTTTTGCTGCCAGTTTTCGGCAGCTTCGGGCGGAAAAATCGAGTGCGGAATGTTCTTGAACTGAATCGAAATCACCGAGGCCGATTGACTCAGGTGCTTGCCGGTCCGGAGGTAAAACGGAACATCCTGCCAGCGCCAGTTATCGACAAAAAACTTGACGGCGGCAAAGGTTTCGGTGTTGGATTCGGGATTCACTTCGGGCTCATCGCGGTAGCCAGGAACTTCCTTGCCCTCGATCCAGCCGTGGCCGTATTGCCCGCGAACGGCCGAAAACCGGATCGCATCGGCGTCGAACCGGCGCATCGATTTGAGCACATCGACCCGGCGATTCCGGATTTCGTCGGCGTCCAGATTGATCGGTGGTTCCATCGCAATCAGACACAGCAACTGCAAAATGTGGTTCTGCACCATGTCGCGCATCGCCCCGGCTCCATCGTAGTAACCACCCCGGTCTTCCACGCCCAGTTGTTCGGTGACCGAAATCTGGACGTGATCGATGTAGTTGCGGTTCCAGATCGGCTCGAGCAGGGCGTTGGCAAACCGGAACGCCATGATGTTCTGTACGGTTTCCTTGCCCAGATAATGGTCGATCCGATAGATTTGTTTTTCGTCAAAAATACCCTGCAACTGTTTATTCAAGGCTTTGGCCGATTCCAGATCGTGTCCGAACGGTTTTTCAATCACGATGCGGGTACGATCCAAACCGGCTTCCGGGCATTTTTTGGCGATATTATCCGCAATGATCGGGAAGAAATTCGGCGAAACCGCGAGGTAATAGATCAGGTCGGCTTTCTCGTTCCAGGCGGTTTCGTACGATTCAATCCGGGAGCCTAATTCCTGGTACGTTTTGCTATCGTTCAGATCCGAAACCTGGTAATAAATGTTTTTGCTGAACGTTTCCCACTGCTCTTTTTTGGCTTTTCCGCTCCGCGAAAACAGGTTGATTCCTTCCAGCAATTTTTCCCGAAACTCCTCATCGCTGAGTTTCGTGCGACCGGTTCCGATGATCGAAAAATGGTCGGGCATCCAGCCGTCTAAATATAAATTATACAAGGCCGGAGCCAGCTTGCGCCAGGCCAGATCGCCGGTTCCACCAAAAATAATAAATACGGTAGGCTGAGGTTGACTGGTTGATTTCATGGTTTACCGGGTAGTGGCGTCCAGTGGGTGTGGAAAACGCCGTCTTTACCAATTAGTTCGTATGTATGTGCTCCAAAATAATCACGTTGGGCCTGAATGAGATTGGAAGGCATATTTTCGCTGCGGAACGCATCAAAATACGTCAGTGTGGAAGCAAAAGCCGGAAGGGCGATCCCCGCCGAAACCGCCTGAGAAACGACCGACCGCATGCCCGCAACACTTCCATTGACCAAATCAGCAACCGACTCATCGAGCAGCAAATGCTCCAGACTCGGCGCTTTTTCGTAGGCATTAAAAATATCATTTAAAAAAGTGGCCCGGATGATGCATCCGCCCCGCCAGATCTTCGAGATTTCGGCCAGATTGAGCTGATAACCGTAGGCAATCGAAGACCGATAGAGCAGGTCCAGCCCTTGTGCGTACGTCAGAATGGTGCTGAAATAAAGCGCCTGCTCGACGGTTTTCAGGAATTCTGCCTTGTCGACATTCAACACGGCAATCGGTTCGTCGTATACTTTGGCAGCTTTGGTTCGCAGCACTTTGTATTTGGAAAGATCGCGCATGGCCACCGCCGTATCGATGGTTGGAATGGGCACTTCCAAATCCATCGCCACCTGCGACGTCCATTTGCCGGTTCCCTTCGATTTCGCCTGATCTTTAATGCGATCGAGCAGGTATTGATCGGAGCCCGGTTCTTTAAAACCAAAAATATCGCGCGTTACCTCAATCAGAAACGACTGCAACCGGCCTTCGTTCCACTCGGCAAAAAGCGCGTGCAGTTCGCCCGTGTTGAGTTGAAGGCCTTTGCGCAGCACTTCGTAGGTTTCGGCAATGAGTTGCATCAAGCCGTATTCGATGCCGTTGTGCACCATTTTCACGAAGTGTCCCGCTGCGCCCGGCCCAATGTAGGTCACACAGGGTACGCCGTCGACTTTGGCGGCAATGGCGTCGAAAATCGGTTTCAGGGTCAAATAAGCCGCCTTATCGCCCCCCGGCATCATGCTCGGCCCCTTGCGGGCGCCTTCTTCGCCACCGGAAATCCCCATGCCGAAAAAATGAAACCCTTTGGAATCCAGAAACTTATCCCGAATAACCGTATCGGTAAAGTGGGAATTTCCGCCGTCGATGATGATGTCGCCGGGTTCGAGCAATGGCAGCAAATTATCGATCACGCTATCGACCGGTTTTCCGGCCGGAACGAGCATCATGATGGCCCGCGGTTTGGTCAGGCTCTGCGTCATGGCTTTTAGATCGGTAAACCCTTTGACCGGTTTTCCTTCGCCTTCCTTTTCAAAACCGGCGACCTGATCGGGATTGATGTCGTAACCGGCGACCGGAAAACCGTGGTCGGCCATGTTCAGCAGCAGGTTGCGGCCCATCGTACCGAGGCCGATCATTCCAAAATTATACGTAGCTTCTGTCATTGAACTCGTGCAAGTTTATCGGTTGGTTTTTAAGCTTTTCCAGAACGGCTTTGGTCGATTCAAACCCCTGATGCTGAATGGCATTGATGCCCAGTTTGCGGGCGGCTTCGACCAGCATGACCCGATCGTCGAAATACACACATTGTTCCGGACGCGCCTGCGCAACGCCCATCGCCAGCCGGAAAATACCGGGGTCCGGTTTGCGCATGCCCACTTCGCAGGACGAAATGAAGGCGTCGAAACAGCGGTGAAGCTTGTATTTTTTGATGCGGTATTCGTTCAGTTCCCGTCCTTCGTTGTTGATGGAAATGATCCGAATATTCCGGTTTTCATTTTTCCACGCGATCAGCCATTGCAGCATTTCGGGCAGTTCCAGCGATTGGGCGAACATAAACGCCTTGAAATCTTCCCGCGTAAAATCGCGCGGTTGATTGAAGACCACCGTGTCCAGGTATTCATCGAGCGTAATCCGGCCAATCTCGTAGGTGTTGAACATAAAATCGTGCAACACATCCATTTCCAGGTAATCGAAGCCAAATTCTTCGGCCGCTTTTTGCCGGGATTCGTGCCCCCAACCGTTGGTCAGGAGCACCCCACCGACATCCAGAAAAAGTATTTTGAGCGGAGCCAAATCCATTTTTCAGGCGGTTTCGAGCGTTTTTTTCTGCGTTTCGATGGCCGCCAGCAGTTTTTCGTACGGTTTATTGAACTTGTCGATGCCTTCGTCTTCCAGCTTTTGCGTAATCTGGTCGATGTCGATGCCCGCCGATTTCAGTTTTTCCAGGGTCGAAGTGGCCTGATCCAGGTCATTTTCCAGACGGTTTTCGGCCACACCATGATCCCGAAATGCCACCAGCGTTTCCATCGGAATCGTATCGACGGTATTGGGTCCAATCAGTTCTTCGACGTATTTCGTATCCGGAATCGCCGGGTTTTTGCTGCTCGTGCTGGCCCACAATAACCGCTGCGGTTTTGCGCCTTTTTCCTTCAGTTTGGCAAACCGCTCGCTGCTGAACACGCGTTTGTAGATTTCGTACGCTTTGCGCGCCGAAGCAATGGCTACCTGCGCTTTCAGTTCGGGCAATCCTTTTTCGTCCAGAATCGGGTCCACCATGACGTCGATGCGACTCAGGAAGAAACTCGCCACCGAGGCAATACCGTCGATCGGCTGTCCAGCCGCTGCGCGGGCTTCCAGTCCGGAAATATAGGCATCCGTCACCGCTTCGTAGCGATCCAGGCCAAACAGCAGCGTGACGTTGATGTTGATGCCTTCGCTGATGGCGGTTTGAATGGCGGGCAAACCGGGAGCGGTTCCGGGAATTTTGATCATCACATTTTCGCGATCCACGGCTTTCCAGAGTTCCCGCGCCTGATTGATCGTGCCTTCGGTATCGAGCGCCAGAAACGGCGACACTTCCAGGCTCACGTAACCGTCGGCTCCCCGAACCTCCTCCTCAAAAACCGGTTTGAAAAGATCGGCTGCCCGCTGAATGTCGCTGACGGCCAGACCGTAAAAAATATCCTCGTTGCTTTTGTCCTCTTTCGCCAGTTTTTTGATGTCCTCATCGTAATCGGAACTGCTGCTGATGGCTTTCTCGAAAATGGCCGGGTTCGATGTAATGCCGCGTACGCCATCTTCATCGATCAGTTTTTGCAATTCGCCGGAATCCATAATTTTCCGGTCGATAAAATCCAGCCAGATGCTCTGACCAAACTCGTGAATTTGTTTGACGCGGTTTGCCATGTGTGGTTTTTGGTTTAAAAAATGGGAGTTTTGTGACTTGGGGTTTTCTGTATCGCACGGGCGACCCCGTCGGTTTACGGTTTACGGAGGCTGACGCAAGCTAGGAAAAGAACGCGTCCGCTACCGTTAACCGACGGGGTCGCCCGTGCGATACAGAAAACTTATTTACTTTCCAGTTTAATTACTTTCTTCAATCTCCGTAAATGCCGTTCGGCTCCGCTGAATCGGGCTTCCAGAAAGGCCCGGACGAATTCTTCGGCGACCCGGTTTCCTGTAATACGTCCGCCGAGGCAAATTAAGTTCATATCATCGTCTTCCACGCCCTGATGCGCCGAAAAATGATCGTTGATCAAAGCCGCCCGCACACCCGGTATTTTGTTGGCGACAATGGCCGCCCCAACGCCACTCCCGCAAACGGCCACGCCCCGTTCGACCTCCTGATTGGCCACGGCTTGCGCCAGCGGAATGATCAGATCAGGATAATCGTCCAGAGTATCCAGGCGATAAGCCCCGAAATCGACGACATCATAGCCTAAATTGGTCAGAAAAGTATGCAGCGTTTCTTTGAGTTCGAAGCCACCATGATCAGCGGCAATACCTATTTTCATTATTTTTCAAGTTTACGGTTTTTTAGGAAAGCGGATTGAACGGACGAAACGGATTTTAACTAATTATCCGTTTTAATCAGTTCGATCCGTTCAATCCGTGTTCCTATCCAATCAACGCTTTCGCCCGCTTCACGATATTTTCAACTGTAAAACCGAATTTCTTAAACAGATCCTCCGCCGGGGCGGATTCGCCAAAAGTGGTCATGCCCAGAATATCGCCTTCGTCGGTGATGTATTTGTACCAGCCCATCTCCGCACCCGCTTCGACGGCCAGGCGTTTTCTAAGCGCTTTCGGAAACACTTTTTCCTGGTAAGCCGCACTCTGTCGATCGAACAATTCGAACGACGGCATGCTGACTACGCGGGCGGCAATCGACTCTTTTTTCAATTGCACCTGTGCCTGCAACAACAGTGAAACTTCGGAACCCGTGCCAACTAGAATCAAATCTGGTTCTTTTTCGGAATCTGACAAAATATACGCGCCTTTTTCCAGCTCCGTCGCTTTGGTGTATTTTTCCTGATCGATGACCGGCAAACCCTGACGGGTCAGCACAATCACCACCGGCCCACCGGGATGCTGGATGGCAACGCGCCACGCCTGAGCGGTTTCGTTGGCATCGGCCGGGCGAATGACCACCACATTGGGCATGGCCCGCAGCGCCATCAACTGCTCGATAGGCTGATGCGTCGTTCCGTCTTCTCCCAAACCGATGCTGTCGTGGGTAAAAATAAAAACCGGTCGAATTTTCATGATAGCCGCCAACCGAATCGGGGGCCGCATGTAGTCGGAGAATACCAGAAAAGTGGCACCATAAGGAATGATTCCTTTCGTGACCGCCAACCCGTTCAACACCGCTCCCATCGCGTGTTCGCGGATGCCAAAGTGGAAAATGCGGCCTTCGTGATTGTCCGGCGAAAACGATTTGTAATTTTTCAGGTCCGTGTCCGTCGAGGGCGACAAATCGGCGGAACCCCCGATCAGGTGCGGCAGGCTATCGGCAATGGCATTCAGGACTTTTCCGGAAGCCTTGCGGGTCGCCATTTTTTCGTCACTCGCCGGAAAAACCGGTATTTTCTGCTCCCAGCCTTCCGGCAATTGCCCGTTGCTCGTCAACTCATATTCTTTGGCCAGATCGGGGTATTTTGCTTGATAAGCTTTGTAAAGGTCGTTCCACTCGTCCTCCTTTTTCGCCCGTTCTTTCCCGATTTTGCGGTAATAATCCAGCACTTCATCGGGCACCACAAACGATTTTTCGGGATCGAAACCGAAATTTTTCTTCACCAGTTTGACCTCATCCGGGCCTAATGGCGAACCGTGGGCATCGGCGGTATCTTCTTTATTCGGACTGCCAAAACCGATGTGCGTCCGAACTTTGATCAGCGAAGGACGTTTTGTCTCGGCCTGAGCCGCTTTCACGGCGATCGATAAAGCTTCCAGATCGTTGCCGTCCGGCACGACCTGCACATGCCAGCCGTACGCCAGAAACCGCTGCGCCACGTCCTCCGTAAACGTCAGATCGGTGCTGCCTTCGATGGAAATGTGGTTGTCGTCGTAGAAATAAATCAGATTGCCCAGTTGCAAATGAGCCGCCAGCGATGCCGCTTCAGACGTAATACCCTCCATCATATCGCCATCACTACAAATGGCGTAGATTTTATAGTCGAAAATCGGAAAATCCGGCTTGTTGTAGCGGGCCGCTAAATGATATTGCCCGATGGCAAAACCGACGCCGTTGGCAAAACCCTGCCCGAGCGGCCCGGTCGTAATCTCAATGCCTTTCGACAAACCGTATTCGGGGTGGCCCGGCGTCTGGCTATCCAGCTGCCGAAACTGCTTCAGATCGTTCATACTCAACTCATAACCCATCAGATACAGGTAGCAATACTGCAACATGCAGCCGTGACCCGCCGACAGAATAAACCGGTCGCGGTTGGGCCAATCCGGATTTTTCGGGTTGTAATTCATCGCTTCCGACCAGAGAATGTGGCCCATCGGCGCTGCGCCCATTGGTAAACCGGGGTGGCCGGAGTTCGCTTTCTGAACGGCATCGGCAGCCAATACGCGTACGGTATTGATGCTTACCTGTTCAATCGATTGAGTTGTGGTTTTCATCAAGTTGTGGAGTCAACTGTAAATTGGTTTAACCTGTCGCTGAAACGGTTTGTTCATTAAGATTTGATTATATCGAATGTGGGGAAGTTATTTCGCGGAGTTGAGCGGAGAAAAGGGAGTTACACAGAGTCTATTATTTTTTCTCAGCGCAACGCTACTTTACTCCGCTCAACTTCGCGAAATAACACCTTCTTTGTTACTTTTAAGCCTATGAAAAAAATGGCCCTTTATACCCTTCTGCTGTTCGGTTCATTGATCGCAAATGCCCAACGCTGGCAAAGCCAGATCGGCACTAACCTGGCCACCTTGCCGGGTAAGTCCCTGGAAATCACGAGTGCGTGGAGCCCCAACCTGAGCCAATGGGCATTTACCTTCCACGCGGGTTATTCGTATAAAAACGCCTGGAGCGCCATGCCCTCCGGTTTAATGTGCGATTGCGGAATAGCAGATCTAAAAACATCGGGGGCGTTCTTCAAAGCCGGTTACCGGTTCGACCCGATCCGACAGTCCGGGCGGACCACCAAGGTTGGATTGCCGATTGGCGTCAATCTGATCGGTTCGCAATACCGGCAGAAAGGCACCATTGAGTCGTTTCCCAGTGGAACAATGACCTATCGACCGGAATCAGCCAGCGGTTTTCTGATGGGGCTTGGGCTGACAGCCGCCATGAACATCCGGTTTTCGAACCGCTGGAACCTCGATATTGGCCTTCAGAAATTCTTCGCGTTTCAGAATCGAACCGATTATATTCTCTTCAAATCCTTCATGTCGCACCAACCTGGTGTGGGTTTACTGAATGCGAAAAGTTCCTGGCCCGGTTTGCAGGGCATTGTAGGTCTGAATTACCGGCTGGGGCGGCAATAAAGATTAAATTATGGAATGAAAAATGTAAAATGGCGAACGCCAACTGTAAAAGTGAGCGACTTGCAGACACTTTTACAGCTGGCGTTCGCCATTTTACATTTTTCATTAATTTGGATAAATACAACATAAACCGGACAAGGTGTAGGGCTATTGCTTTTTTTATTCCCAAACCTGCCCCAACTTGCTGCCCTTAATTCCATTTATTCATGTCAACTCCAAATTCAACAGTGCGGGTGCTTGTGGTCGGCTGCGGCAACATGGGCGCATCGCACGCGATAGCGTATTCAACCCTCGACGGTTTTGAAATCTGCGGCATCGTTTCAACCGGGAAAAGCAAGGAAGTCTTAAACGAGCGTCTCGGCGGTGGGTATCCCCTATTTTCTGATGTAGCCACTGCTTTGCAGGAAACGAAACCCGATGCGGTTTGCATTTCCACCTATCCCGACACGCACGAAGCCTTCGCCATGCTGGCCCTCGAACACGGCTGCCATGTATTCATCGAAAAACCGCTCGCCGACACCGTCGAAGGTTCCGAGCGCGTGGTGGCCGCAGCCGAAAAAGCCGGTAAAAAAGTGGTGGTTGGGTATATTCTGCGCCAGCATCCTTCGTGGGAAAAGTTCATCGAAGTGGCCCACGAAATGGGAAAACCGCTCGTCATGCGCATGAACCTGAACCAGCAAAGCCACGGCGGCATGTGGACCGTTCACCGGAATCTGATGAAAAGCCTCAGCCCGATTGTGGACTGCGGGGTGCATTACATCGACGTCATGTGCCAGATGACGCGCTCGAAACCGCTGCAGGTTAACGCCATTGGGGCCCGGCTGACGGACGAAATTCCGTCGGGAAATTACAATTACGGCCAGTTACAGATCCGGTTTGAAGACGGGTCGGTCGGCTGGTACGAAGCCGGTTGGGGACCGATGATGAGCGAAACCGCCTTTTTCGTTAAAGACGTAATCGGGCCAAAAGGCTGCGTTTCCATCGTGGCCAAAAACGCCGGAGCCGCCGGAAAATCCGATAATGTGGATTCGCACACCAAAACCGAATCGCTGCGCGTCCATTACGCACCCCTCGACCAGAACGATCAGTTTGTGCAGGAAGATACCTGGATCGATATGCAGGACGAACCCGATCATCAGGAACTTTGTAACCGCGAACAGCGGTATTTCCTGAAAGCCATTCGGGAGAACATCGACCTGAGCGACCATTTGCAGGATGCGGTCAACAGCCTGCGCATCGCCTTCGCCTGCGACGAATCGGTGCGAACCGGTCAGCCGGTGATGCTGTAACATTCGCTGGTCGTGGTTCCGGATTGAACGAATCACGACCAGCCAACTTCCATTATCATGAAGAAGCTTCTTTTCATCAACCTGCTATTTATCCTTCTGGTATTCAGCGCGAAAGCGCAGGATACCGCAAAATCCCACATTTACGACCCGAAAGCGGATGCGCAACAGGACATTAAAAATGCTGTTGCCAAAGCCGGAAAGGAGGGCAAACACGTTCTGCTGCAAATTGGCGGCAACTGGTGCGTCTGGTGCATCCGGTTTCATAATCTAACGCAAAGTGATACGACATTGAGCCGGATACTGGCCGAAAATTTTGTGGTGTTACGGGTGAACTACAGTCCCGAAAACAAAAACGAAGCGGTGCTGGCGCAACTCGATTATCCGCAACGGTTTGGCTTCCCGGTTTTCGTGGTTCTGGACGGGAAAGGAAAACGGTTGCACACCCAGAACTCCAGCTATCTGGAAGAAGGCAAAGGACACAGTCCGAAAGTGGTGGCCGGTTTTCTGAACGACTGGTCGCCCAAAGCGCTCGATCCGGGTTCATACGCTCCGAAAAAAAGTAAATAACCTCGGTTTTATCCTTTTCCAGTTAACCAAAGCACGACAAAAATTCCGGAAAACCGTGTTTCCCGATTCGATACCAACCAAAGTCGGATGACCATGAAGATCGCCGTAATCCCGGCCCTGCTACTGCTTTCGGCCCTTTCCGCCCGGGCTCAGCTCACGGCAGAACAACGTCTGCAGGACAGCGTCGTCGGCTGGTGGAGCAATCCCCGCTACGATAAGTTGAAACCCGCTGCCGACGCGCTGGGGAAACGGAAAACCGAAAATCTCAACCGGTTTGTCGAATGGATGAAAAAAAGTTACACCCCCGTGGCCGGGCTGGGAACCTCGAGTCGATACATCAGCAAGACCGGTTACGGAGTCAGCTTTCTGGTCTGGAACGTCAGCCATGACAAACGGTGGCTGGACGAAAAGGGTCATTTCCGCCCGATTCCGGAAGAGAACACGCCCTTTTGGGTGGCAACCAACATGGTATTTGGTGCTTATACCATCGAATTCATCCAGAAAAGTGGCAAAAACATGTTCACCATGCAGCCCGACGGCTATGCCAAAGGCGACTGGGTCGTAAAAAAACGCAAGGGCACCGACCCACGCATTCACGCGAATGCGCACAATTACATCACCTGGCTGAACGAATGGAATACCGTGTACCTGGCACCCGGTAACAAAATGCCCATCGTTGCCGTCACCAAAGGCGAACTGCTACAGGCGGCCGAGGATGCGCTGGAAAGCGTTGCCGCCGAAGAAAAAAAGACGATTGCCAGTCAGTGGCCCACGAATCCGAAAGCACAGGAGGAAGCTTTTGAATCGCGCAAAAAAAACATTGACAGCTACCGGGCCAAGATTCAGACTTTGCGGGACAAACACCGGGCAACGCTGAACGAACCCGCCGTGGTGCGGGACATGCAGGTCAGCATGTACAGTTTTGGGACGGACCCGGATATTTTTGTGCCGGATAAACAGCAACTCGAACAGAAGCATTATTACCCGGTCTATAAAATAGACCCCGCCCTGGAGAGCAAGCTGGGCGACGAAAAACCGCTCTGGATTGCGGTGGCGTTTCCGCCTGAGACCAAAGAAGACGGGAATCAGCTCTACGAAATGTACACTGCGCTGTCGCAAAACTTCAACTACGAGTACGTCTACAACTATTTTTTCGATCCTGAGAAAGTAAAGGGCAAACCGTATGTTCCGGCCAATGAAGACCAGTTGAAAGCCCGGCTGAACGCCTATCGGGAGCGGAGCAAAACCGCCATGCAACCGGTTTCCAACGCAGCCAAATTGACTGGTAATCAGGTTTTCTTCGATGATTTTTCGGCCGGAACTGTGGGTGGAGATCCGCCCAACTGGTTTTTCCGAAAGCAGTCCGAACACGCCGTACTGACCAACGTTCCCGGTCAGTCGGGCAACTGGTTGCAACTGGGGTATTTCAATGCCGTATGGCCCACGCTGATGCCCTACCCGCTGCCGCCCAATTTTTCGCTGGAATTTGATCTGGCGACGGACGGCGATTTCACCCACATGACCGGCGGATCGGCCATGCTGACGCTCAACTCCCGCAAAATGCTGACGCGGGGCGCCGAGAACAACAGCGGTCCCGGTGCCGTTGTCACAATCAATCTGATATCCGGAAATGAAGCGAACCATGCCAGCAATTACCGGGGCCTGATCGATATTGATCTCAATACCAGCCCTTCGCAGAACGTGCAAAATTTCAACGAAGGGGCGGTGAGCGACGTTCCGCTGACGGAATTTACCAACAACAAGACCAAAATTCACGTCGGTGTCAGGGTGGTCAACAATACCATCTCCGTGTTCATCAACGGCAAGGAAAAATCAACCAGTAAAGACTGGAAACTCAAATACGGTGCGCCCTGTGTCACCTGCGGTTTTCCCGAGAACACCCGCATCCAATCCATTAACTGGAAAAGCACAACCGATAAATCGGGGGAAATCAAGGTGTATCTGGGAAACGTAAAAATTGAAAAGCTCTAAATGCCGACCCGACTTATGCGGTTTTCTTACCTGGCCTTGCTAATAAGCTGGCTGCCCCTCCACACGGCTTTTGCCCAACAGGCACACGAACTTCGGCGGTTTCAGCTGAAAGAAGTAAAACAGGGCGTTGCGGTCGATGCAACGCATTTTTACGTGATCAACAACACGTCACTGACCAAACACGCCAAAGCGAATGCCCGACAGGTCGCGGTTTGGAAAGACACCACCGGTTTGTTAAAACACATGAACAGTGGCGTGGTGCTCGACCGGAAGCTCTACTGCGTGCATTCCAATTACCCGGCTGTGCCGATGGTCAGTTCCATTGAAATTTTCGATACCGAAACCCTGCGGCACATTGGTACCCACAGTCTGGGATTTTTTCCCGGTTCGGCGACCTGGGCGGATTTTTACGAGGGGCATTGGTGGGTTGCGTTTGCCAATTATTCCGACAAAGCCTCGGCCGAAGGGCGTGACAACCGCTGGACGATGCTGGTGAAGTTCACGAAAAACTGGGAGCGGCTGGAATCCTGGCAGTTTCCCGCCAACATTTTACAGGCCTTTGCGCCCAAAAGCACCTCGGGCGGCACCTGGGGAAAAGACGGTTTGATCTACTGCACGGGCCACGACAAACCGGAACTATACGTCCTTCAATTGCCCGATCGCGGTTCTACGTTGAAATACATCAAAACGATTCCAACCGTCAGCGAAGGCCAGGCTTTCGCCATCGATCGAAGTGTGAAAGACAAAGTGATTCTGTACGGAATTACGCGAAATGACAATTATGTGATCGTTTCGGAGGTAAAATGAGGGCGGTTTTTGGTTGCCGGTATTCGGTTTACGGTAGTTGACACGCGCATCCAAAACGCATCTTCAGTACGCATAAGTCCCGGCGTACACCGAATACCGGCAACCAAAAACCGTGTCCCTACAGCTTAAATATACCAGTCACATACTTCGCATCAACCCGGGCGCCCTGTTTGGCGGTGGCGGTGGCGATGTCTATTTCCCAGATGGAAGTACCCTCGGCATAGCTGGATACCGGCATGTACACTTTTCCGTTTTCGACCAGAACAGAAAGCGTGATGCCGCCCTGACCGGCATGGGCCGGAATACCGCCGTCGACATCCTTGATGGTTTTGGCGTTCAGATCGATAATGACGACGTTCTGGTTCACATCTGCGTACGCCCATTGGCCCCCGGACGATGGGAAGCGACCCATTTCCGCCAGCACCAGTCCGTTCCCCAGATACTGACAAAAGTAAATTCGCCGGTTGTTCGAAATCTCGTCGATGTTGAAGAAATAAGACGGATCGAAGGTTGTTTCGCCATTTTTAATCCGCAGAAAACCCGCCGGTTTCGACCGACGCGAATACGTGTAGCCCAACGAAGAAACCGTATAAATGTCGCCGGTTTCGGTTTTGATCAACCCGTTGCTGCTGTTCGAAGCGCCAGCCGGGCCCGTCCGCACATCCCTGATGATTTTTTCGAGCGTAAATGCCGGATAGGTGTAGATGGCGACGTAGTTGGTATCCGTATTGGGCGTCAGCAGATCAGTCCGGTTTTGGAGGTAATAGGAAACGTACGCTTTGCCATCCCGAATCCGCATGCCCGAAGGCCAGACCTGATCGTCTTTGAACAAGGGCGCCAGCGAACTTTTCACCTGAGCCGTCAGCGTGGCATTCGCGGCATTGGCCGTGTAGAAAATGGCTTCCCGGTTTTCGGCTGCCGTGCGCGGAATCTGAATACCCCCCAGCGTATTATCGTCGATCGCAGTCAGCACGTCGAAGTATTTGTCGAAGGTAAAACTGGCTTTCTGAACCAGCTTGTTCGTCGCGTCGAGCACATAGCCAATGGCTGAGGGTGTTCCCTGATTGGTTCCACTGCCGCCCACGCTAAAAATCGTTTTTCCCGCCTGGATGTACGACCGGTTTCCGCTTTGTTCGATTCCTTTTCCTGCCACCGAAAGCGTTCCACTCGTGACCGAAGTGGTTTGCAACAGGTAATCCGTTGCTTTGGTGGCGCCCACATCCCGAATAGCTACCACATATCCACCGACTGTAACCGGCGGATCAGTGGTGCCGGGTTCCTCGTCCTTCCCGCACGAGCTCAGCCCCAACCAGCAGCCCGCGACAGCGATTCCCAAGAGTAATTTGTTGTACATAACGATGCGATTTATAAGCTTCTAATTTACCTATTAAACGTCAGAATCTACGAATTTAGGCAGTTGAAGCTGCTCATTATTGGGTAAACGGTCTACTTTCCATCGCCCGGCTGCCTGCCTGTCTTTCCGCAAATCAGGCACGGATTTGTACAATTCAAACACGGCTTGTGGCCGCCCATACTGCTCCTGCTTGAATGATACACCTCGTCTGAGCTAGTTTTGTGTCATCCATAACAAACAACAGACACGACGATGAACATGTTAACTGTGATCCCCCGCCTGGGTTGCGCGGCACTCATTCTGATGGGTTGCCTGACTTCAATGACTTCCTGCAAATCAAATTCGCCGGGCCCCGAGGCCGAAAATCCGGGCGGCTCAAGCCAGGGGAAATCAGGTTATTTACTTGGAAAAGTAACTGATCCACAAGGAAATCCGCTTCCACGGGCGACGGTTTACACCGAAAATGATGTCTTTAAAGGACGGGGTGTGGAAACCTCGAGCAGTTCGGATGGAACGTATAAAATTCAATTGGTAAAAGACCTGGGACAGTGGAACGTTCGGGGCTATATTCTCAAACAATACAACGGCAAGGTGTATAAAATCCAGCTTGATCCCGAGAATCCGGACAGCTTTACCGAGGACGAAAAACCGGTCCGCAATTTTCAGTGGAAACTAACCGGTCACATTCCGGATCTGAGCCTGGATTTGTACTATGGCGGGACGATGGAGTTGTTCCGCGATCCGAACGTCATCAACCTGAATGATACTGAAAATATCGAATTTACCCTAAAACCGGTCGGAACGCTGATCGATGGGTCGACGGGAAAAACCCTGAAAGTCCAGGCCAAAAAACGGGCGTACGCTATCAAGGATATTCCGCTGGGCCGCTATTCCGTTACGGCCATATACAAACCGACCGGCGAACAACTGCAGGTATGTGATGCCTGGGGTGATGACTACGTTTATAAACCGTCCGTTACGATGGATTTTCTGGGCACCGAGTCCGCCGTTCGATCCAACAGCATGGGAATCGGGTTTACGAATCGAAAATAATGCCACTTCCATCATCTCCAAAACCAGTCCCGAAATCCGGGACTGGTTTTGATTTGTTTGGGGATAATCACAGTAAGGGCAGAAAAATCCGTGTTACTTTTGCCTGCGCCGTTGCTTCAATTCAGCTTTCATCTCTTCCTTAAGCACCTGATACTGTTTGTATTGATCGGCGTTCAATACGTTTTTCAATTCCCGGTCTTTTTCCTTCAGGGAGTTCTGAACCTGTCGGGCGGTCCGCATATTCCGGCCACCGGTTTCGAGCAGCGACTGGTTTTGCCGGGCGTATTTCAGGTTGATTTCGGCAACAGGAACCTCCTGGTCGGCGGTCAGGTTCAGTTTTTCCTTCATTTTAGTCGTTAGGCTGGCAGCCCGTTCTTCGGGCGTTCCGAGGTTTCCGCGCTGGGCGAACGATGCCGTCCCACTCATTAAAATAATAAGAAACAAGGCGGTTTTTAATAGCTTGGTTTTCATACAAATGCAAATATTAATGGAATGGAACCAACTGGATAATTAACAGACCAAACGTAGTGAATCCAATCGTTTTCATTCCAAAAACCGCATTGAAGGGACCAGATTCGGCGGTCAAAACGCCGGAGAAGCGCGTGAAGCCTTAAAATTCCTCCAGCCATTTTTTAAACTGCGGAGCGCGGTCTTTGCTAATCACCACCGCTCCTCCCGGCATCGGAATGAGTTGAACCTGTAAGCGTCCGTTGAAATACAGCTCCACTTCCAGAATGCATTTCCGGGAAATGATAAACTGGCGGTTGGCCCGAAAAAAATCCTGCGGATTCAATTGGTTTTCCAGCTCATCCAGCTTCAGATCGATCGGATAGCGGATTTTGGTCAGGAGCGTGGCCGAAACCACCCCGCCCTCGATCTCGAAATAGGCAATGTCGCTCACCTTGATAGGCAGCAGTTTGTCCCGGAACTGAATCAGAAAGTTAGTGCGATACGTGCGCGGCTGAAAGGCCCGGCTGCTCAGCATTTCCCGCATCTGCCGCACCAGATCATCCGCCACCGGGCGGTTTAGCGACCGGTACTTTTGCAGGGCGGTCTCCAGCGCTTCGCGTTCGATGGGTTTGAGCAAGTAGTCGATGCTGTTGTGTCGAAATGCCCGAATGGCATATTCATCGTAGGCCGTCGTGAAAATGATCGGGCAGGAAACCGCCACTTGCTCCAGTAGCGTAAACGACAGGCCATCAGCCAGTTGAATATCCGAAAAAATCAGGTCGGGCACGGGGAATTCCAGCCATTTTTCCCGGCCCTCGGACACGCTGTCGATAACGCCCAAAACCGTCAGCGATGGCTCGATTTCGCGCAGCAAAGCGGACAAGTGCGAAGCCGCAGTAACCTCATCTTCAATAATCAGAACGCGCATCAGACGGCCGAAATAATGGGTAAATAAACGCTAAATTCGCTTTCCGAACGCACAATCCGGATGGTTTTTCCGGTCAGCAGGCGGAAGCGGTTTTCCAGATTCGGCAGTCCGGTGCCAGTTCCGTCAGCGGGTTCCGGTTTGGGTTGATTTCCATTGCTTACCCGAATCGTGTTGCTGATCGAATCAGCCGCCAGGTGAATTCGAAGCGGTTTTGCCCCGGAAACAATGTTATGCTTGACGGCATTTTCGATGAGCAGTTGCAGCGTCATGGGCGGGATCAACCAGGGTGACTGGGTCGGCAAGTCATTCACAATCTGCAAATTATTCCCAAACCGCATGGTCAGCAGAAACGAATAGGCATTTGTAAACTGCATTTCTTCCGAAAAGGGTACCAGTTCCCGGTTCTGCACCTGCAGCGAATACCGCAACACCTGCGACAATTTAGCCAGGTACGGCTGTGTATTGGCGCTTCCCTCCCGGATGAGTGAGCTAAGTGCATTGAGCGAATTGAACAGAAAATGCGGATTCAGCTGGGCACGAAGACCGTCGAGCTGCGCTTGCAGGCTTTCCCGTTTCAACCGTTCGTTCTCGGCCTGCATCGACCGGTTTTGTTGCAAAACCGTCAGAAAATTCGCGACCAGCAAGGCCGTTCCCCAGACGAAAAAAGTCCGAAAGTAGGTTGTGACCAACACCAGAATTGGCCGTTCGGGATACCAGAGCAACATGATTCCAACGAAAAGAGCGGTAAGAATCGAAAACAACAACAGATTGATTCCGTACCATCCCAGCAGGTTCATGCGGGGTTTGTACCGTTTTTGGAGCAGCACATACCGATTTAGCTCAATGAAAAAAAACGTAAACGCGATGTGAAAGAGGAGCCGGAAAAACAGGAAAACCGTATCCGGCAGACCGGGGAAAATCGCCAGTTGGGTCCGGTTCGCGAGTCGGATCAACGGCAGATTCACCAGCATTGCAATAATGACTGAAGCAATTCCGGCAATCTGGCGAAACGAAAAGCGGGCGTTCATGCAGCAAATATGCAGCCTCCGGTGGGGAATGCGGTGCGAATCAAAGTCAAACGGGAAAAATCAACGGTCAATCGTCCGTTCCCGCTGGTGAAACCGCTACTCTTCCGCCCGTTCAATGATTTCTTCGGTTTCTTTCAGGTCATCTTTTTCAGGTTGCGGAACAGCCCGGGCAACGGCTTCGGGGGCGTAGGCCAGTGAAATCAGGATGGGGAAATGGTCGGAACCGCAATTGGGCAATCGTTTGATGGAACGCAACCGAAAATGGTGGGACACAAAAATGTGATCGAGCGGCCAGCGCAGAAAGAAATACTTCGCATGGAACGTATTGTACAAACCACGGCCAATCCGCGGATCGAAAAGCCCGCTGATGCGCTGAAAAAGCCGCGTGGAATGCGACCAGGCCACGTCGTTGAGATCACCGGCCACAATCACCGGCTCCTTCATAGTACGAACTTCTTTCCCCACCACCAGCAATTCGGCATCCCGCTCCGTCGACCGGTAATGCTCCGTCGGGCTGGGTGGCATGGGGTGAATCCCGTAAAAATGAACGAGTTGCCCGGATTTCAGTTGGAGTTGGGCATAAATCGACGGAATATCATCCTGGATCAAAAACCGCACTTCCTGGTGACGAATGGGCAAACTTGAATAAAACAACAGGCCGTAGGTGTTTTCGAGCGGGTACAAAATCCGGTATGGAAACTGGCTTTCAAGTGGTTCCAGTGCTTTTTGCCACCTAAGATTAGCTTCCAGAATCATCAACACGTCCGGGTTATGTTTTTCAACGAGCGCCATCACATCCGGACATTTCGTGTTTTCCATGAACACATTGGCGTTCAGAATTCGAATGCGGTTTAGCTCCGACGACTCATCTCTTTTAGACTTTGGGAAGTAACTGACCTCCTTGCGGTGAAGGGGCGTGAAGGGATAAATCAGCCAGCCTTCGTACACCAAAGCCGCCACCAACCCGGCCACCGCCAGCAACATCGGCCACTCGGTGTTCCGACTCAGGGCAACCCATCCGAGCAGCCCAACAGCCGCCAGCACCGTCAGTTGCAGGTGGGGAAAATCCCAGATGCGAATCCACCAGGCATCGACCCGAACGAGGTGAATAAAGGAAATCGTGGTAATCAACAGGGCGTAACCAATCAGGAAATTGTCTACAGGGTTCATTCAAAGATCAGAACTATGGTTACGTTGGAACTCACTCGGAAGCAAATTAACGGTTTTAGGCTTGTTTTTTAAAATAATCGCACTGCAGCCGCAGTACGCATTGTCCGCAGGCAGGGAAACTCCAGAAACAAACCCGCTGCCCGTGCCAGTAAAAGTGTTTGTGAAAATTGAATAAAACCGTTGCGTCCTGTGGCAAATAGGCCAGCAAAATACCGTGGGCCTTCTCGGCGCTCACTTTCGGGCCAATGATTCCCAGGCGCTGTGTCACGCGGTGGACGTGCGTATCGACCGGCAAAACCGGTTTTTGAAAATTGAAAAGCAGCAGGAGCGTCGCGGTTTTCAGCCCCACGCCCGGTAGCGATGTCAGCCAGGCCATGGCCTCTTCTGTGGTCATTTCGCGCAGAAAATCAACGTTCGCTTCCCCGCGTTCGGCAATGATCCGGGCCAGTATCTGCTTGATCCAGGGCGCTTTTACCTCCGGATAATTCGATGTCTGAATGGCCTCGGTCAGTTCGGCCACCGGGGCATCCCGAATGGCTTCCCAGGAGCCGAACCGCTCCATCATCGTGCGGTAAGCCGTCATTTCGTTGGCGTGCGTCGTCCGGTGCGACAACACCGTGGCAATCAATTCATGCATCGGGTCCATACGGCCATAAATGGCTTGAACGCCGTAGTGCTGGTTCAGGATTTCGTGGACCAGCACCGTTTTTTGGGCGACATCGATGGCTATCATCAAAAAATGTTCAGGTGTTTTTTCCAGGAACAACTGATTGTGCATAGACTTGGTTATTTGTCGTATTACTTTTACGGATCAATTCCTGAATCCAAATGACGAACACCTACTATCGCACCTCTTTTTGGCTGTCTTTACTGACGTTGCTGGCCTTTGCCGGTTTTTCCCAAACGCCCACCCAAACCCTTCGGGGAACCGTATTCGATGCCAGCCAGAGTCGACCGCTGGTGGGTGCGTCGGTAACTTTAAAAAATTTGCAAACCGGCAACACCAATTCGGGTACGGTCACCGACGATCAGGGGCGGTTTCGTTTTGTCAATACTCCGATCGGTCGCCATCAACTCACCGTTTCGTTTGTCGGCTACGAAACCAGCATCATCAATGAAGTGCTGGTCGAATCGGGCAAAGAACAGGTGCTGGAAGTGAACCTGCAACCGGGCGTGACGCAACTGGGCGAAGCCACAGCCGTCGGTACGCGAACCGACCGGACCATTAGCGCCGAACACATTACCATCGAACAGGTACTCCGGTTTCCGGCAAGTTATCTTGACCCGGCGCGGCTGGCCACGGCCTACGCGGGTGTGGTTACGACGAACGATGGCACCAACATCAATTCCGTACGCGGCAACTCGCCCAACAGCCTGATCTGGCGACTGGAAGGCGTCGAAATCGTCAATCCGAATCATCAGAGCAATGCCGGAACCATCGGCGACCGGCCAACGGCGTCGGGCGGTGGGGTTAATATTCTTAGCGCCCAATTGCTCGGGACCACCCGGTTTCTGACCGGTGCGTTTTCGCCGGAATACGGGAACACGGTCGGGAGCGTCATGGACATGAGCCTGCGGCCGGGGAATAACGAGCGCCATGAATTCATCGCTCAGGCGGGTCTGATCGGTGTCGACCTCGCGGCCGAAGGCCCGATTTCGAAGCAGAAAGGTTCCTCGTATCTGGTGAATTACCGGTATTCATTCACGGGTTTGCTCGGTGCGCTGGGCGTTACCTTCGGAGGGGAAGACATCCGGTTTCACGATTTGTCTTTTAACCTGAATTTTCCGACCAAAAAAGGCGGGCGGTTTACGGTTTTTGGCCTGGGAGGAACGAGCAGCAATGTTTTTAATCCATTGGCCGAAGCTGAACAGGAGCAGGATAAAGACCGGAACTACATTACGTACAAAACCCGCATGGCCGCCGGTGGCCTGACGTTATCCCAGCCGCTTGGAACCCGGTTGTTGTGGAAAACCGCCCTGGTGGTTTCGGCCAACAGCAGCGACCGGAATCAGGAATTTCCGGGCAGTCCGCGTTTTCAGGCCGACTACCAAATCGACAACCAGGCCGGTTCCCGCTCAACGCTGACCTCGTCACTGAATTACCGGATTAACGAACATAACAGTGTTAAGGCAGGTCTGTTTCTGACCTATGCCGATAATTCGGTCGACATTCTACGCAGCACGGTTCCGCCCATTACCAGTTCGGCCAACAACACCCTTTTTGCAGGTTCTCTGCACGGCTGGATGATTCAACCGTACATCAACTACCAGTGGTTACCCGCTGATAATGTAACGGTTAATGCCGGTTTGTTCTACAATACCTTTACCTTCAAGAGTCAGTCGCTGGAACCACGGGCTTCGATCCGCTGGGAAGTATTGCCCGGAAAAGCGCTGTCGGTGGCTTACGGTCTGCACAGCCAGCAGCAGCTCCCGCAGGTTTACCTGTCGAAAAGCCGCTTCCCGACTCCGCCAACGTACAACAACGAATCGCTCGGATTTACCAAAGCGCACCACATCGTTGCGGGTTATACGCATCAGCTCTCTCCCGACAGCTACTGGAAGATTGAAGGATATTCCCAAATGCTGTTCGATGTGCCCGTCAGCACGCTGAACGGAAGTAACTTTTCGGCTTTAAACCTGATTGAAGCTTACGTCAGCGAACCGCTGATCAATGCCGGAAAAGGCCGAAACCGGGGCGTCGAGCTGACGTACCAGAAGTACTTGTCGAAGAATTATTACGTGCTGGTGTCCGGCTCGGTTTACGAATCCAAATACAAGGCATTAGCTGATGGAAACTGGCGCAGCACGCGCTTCGATGGCGGTTTTACGAGTGGGATTACGGCCGGAAAAGAATGGACGAAAAGCCGGGGAACCCGCAGCCGGATTTGGGGTGTCAACGGGCGGCTTTCGTACCTGGGCGGTTTGCGCGACCGGCCCATCGACCCGGTTTTGTCGAAGCAGGCCGGCACGACAGTATACGGCAGCGATATTTTCAGCGTACGGTTCCCGAATTATTTCCGGGCGGATCTGCGGGTGTACTGGAAAAAGAGCAAAGCCCGCTACAGCCGGACCCTCTCTCTCGATTTGCAAAACCTGACCAGTGCCCAGAATGCATTCTACAGCTATTTTGACGCTTTTCAGGGAAAAGTGGTGCAGAAATACCAGTTGGGTTTGATTCCGGTGATTAATTACCGCTGGGAGTTTTAACAGCTTCAGCTCGTAGAAGAGTTTTCAAGAGGGTATTGGTTTCTTTTAACCGTACCCTCTTGTCATTTAAATCCTGCTTCGCTACACTTCAACCCGGTTTTTCCGCAATCGGGTAACTCGCTTGTTTTAAGGGCTTTCCGAACGCTTTTACTTTGTGTGGTTCGTCAATCACACAACAACCCTTAAACAACAACTACGGATGAATACCAAACTGCTCGGCATCATGGCGCTCGTTGGTGCGCCCTTTTTGTGCATAAATACCTACCTCCACGTCCAGAATCACGGCGGACAACTGGTATATCACACCACTCCGCTCAGCGGTTTTTTGGGCATTCTGTACATCTCAGGCTGGTTGTGCAGCATCATTGGCTTGCGTCGGCTTGGTGCAACGGGCGCGGATAACTTCGGACGAATTATTTCACCCCTCATTCTGAGCACGCTGACCCTGGCCAACAGCTGGAACGTCTACGAGATGGTTCTGCCCGACCATAATACGCTTCTCTACCGCCTATTGGACGCGTTCTGGCCCATCAGTAACCTCGTCATGATTGGTGTTGGGATTGCCGTCGTTCGGGCCGGACGACTCACCGGCTGGAAACGGTTTGTGCCGCTGGCCTGCGGCTGCCAGTAACGGCCTTGTTATCGATTACGGTAAAAGACGCCGGTTTTCACATCGCCAATGGATACAGCGCTATTACGTGGACGTTACTGGCCATCGTGGTGTTGACCGGAAGTGAGTCAATGGCTGATTCCAAACAGCCTGCCGTGGCTACGAACCTGTAACATCGGTTTCCAGTCAACAGGCCAGCAACCGGGCAAAACCCGAAAAACAATACGACAACGGTTTGGCGAAATCCTGATTTTACTCATAAAATCCGACTTTTTCCGCCAGTAGGTTTGTTTTTCATTTTAACAGATCATTCGTCATTCCGTTTCTTTATGATGCACCAGATTCCCATTGTTCATCCGGAACAGGCCGTAGCGGTCATTCAGTCCGGCCAGCGGGTTTTCATTCACAGCGTTGCCCAAACGCCCCACCGGCTTATTGCGGCCATGGTGGAACGGGCCAATGCGCTTCATTTGCGCGACATTGAAGTCTGCCACATGCACACGGAGGGGCATCTGCCCTATTGCGAAGAGCAGTATGCGGGCATTTTTAAGCCCAATTCCTTCTTCATCGGCGCCAACATGCGAAAGCAGGTCAATGCCGGAATGGCCGATTACATCCCGATTTTTCTGAGTGAAATTCCGTTGTTGTTCCAGCGAAACATCCTACCGCTCGACGTTGCGCTGGTGCAGGTTTCACCGCCCGACCAGCACGGTTTTTGCTCCCTCGGTCCGTCGGTGGACATTTCCCTGAGCGCGGTAAAAACCGCCAACTACGTCATTGCCCAAATCAACCCGAACGTGCCCCGGACCCACGGCGACGGTATCATTCACGTCAGTACGCTCCATGCAGCCATCGAATGCGACGATCCGCTGTATGAAATGCCGCTGAAACCCGCCACGCCCACCGAGCAGAAGATTGGCCGATACGTGGCCGAACTGGTCGAAGATGGTGCGACGCTGCAAATGGGCATTGGCGGGATTCCAAATGCGGTTTTGGCCGAATTAGGAAATCACCGAAAACTGGGAATTCACACCGAAATGTTCTCCGACGGCGTGATCGATCTGGTGGAGCGGGGCGTGATCACCAACGAACTTAAAAAGGCCATTCCGTACAAACTGGTGTCTTGCTTTGCGATGGGAACCCGGCGGTTATACGACTTTATTGACGATAATCCCGGCGTCGTCATGAAGGAAGTGACTTATACGAATGACACAGCCATCATCCGACGGAATCCGAAAGTCACCGCCATCAACAGCGCCATCGAAGTGGATCTGACGGGACAGGTGTGTGCCGACACGATCGGGACTTATCAATATTCGGGCGTAGGTGGTCAGATGGATTTTGTGCGGGGAGCCTCTCTTTCGGAAGGGGGTAAACCGATCATCGCCCTGCCCTCCATCACCAAGTATGGTGAAAGCAAAATTGTTCCGTTCCTGAAAGAAGGTGCTGGCGTGACGACCACCCGCGCCCATGTTCACTACATTGTGACCGAATACGGCGTTGCGTACCTTTATGGCAAGAACCTGCGCCAGCGGGCCCAGGCATTGATCAACATCGCCCATCCCGACCACCGTGCGTCGCTGGAACGGCAGGCTTACGAGCGGTTTAAAGTATTTGGGTAAACGCCGGTTTTTCTCCGAACAAAACCGCCAACATTCGTTCAAATTCCGACTGAACCGGGGCCGTAATCACAATTTCTTCGCCCGAAACCGGATGCTGAAACTGAATCTGATGGGCGTGTAACAGCATCGTATTCATCGCGTACTGTTCCAGAAACAGCCGGTTTTGTTTGTTGCAGCCGTGGGGCCGGTCACCGATGATCGGGTGAAAAATGTGCGCCATGTGCTTCCGGAGCTGATGAAAACGGCCGGTCGTGGGCGTGAGTTCAACGAGGGAATAGCGGGAAGTCGCGTGTTTCCCAAACGGAACGGGCACTTCGGTACGCCGGAGCGTTTTTACTTTCGTAAATGCCTCCTGAACGATGCCGTCGTCGCGCCGAAGCGGGTAGTCGATTTCCAGTTCGTCGGCGGTATAGCCCCGCACAATGGCCAGATACGTTTTCCGGATATCTCCTTCGGCAAACCGCTGTTGCATGATCGAATTCATGGCTTCGGTCAAGGCAAATAGCAGCACGCCCCCGGTTTTTCGGTCCAGCCGATGAACGGGATACACGCGTTGTCCCAACTGATCGCGCAGCAACTGCACGGCAAATTCACTGGCGTCGCTGGCAATCATCGACCGGTGAACCAGTAATCCGTGCGGTTTGTTAATCGCCACCAGATCAGTGGATTGAAAAAGAATTTCGAGCGGTTTTCGCTCCTGAATTACTTCTAAAACCGGTTGCTCGTCTCCCATCAATACCTAGCCATCAGGTTCAACAGTTTCCGATCCAGTTTGTGTCCGTGCCAATCTTCGTAAGCCACGTCGGCCCGTCGAGAATCCAGAACGCCAAAATCGCCACTGAACTCCCAGAGCGCAAAACCGATGCCGTTGCTGGTCAGAATATCGAGCACATCACCAAACCAGGCCAGAAAAACGTCGTGCGGGGTTTTATTCCAGGCTCCGCATTCGCCACAATGCACGCCCACGCCCTTGTTGACCAGTTCGATCCACGGTTTATAAAACGTTTCCAGCATCGCACGACTCAGATATTTTTCACCCACCTGCCCCGGCCATTTCGGGGTCGGCAGGTTCTCGGGATCTTTATTGGCCCAGGGGGCTTTGTAATGCGAAATGATGCCCGGATTATAGCCCCGACAGCTTTGGGCAATATCCAGATCGGTGATTTCGGGAATGACGGACGAGCCGACATCGTTGCCGTCGGCAATGATCAAATGCTTCGGATTTTCCTTCCGAATGGCCTCCGAAGCCGCCAGTGCCACTTTTCGGTAAACCGCTCCCGGCACCGAGCTGCGTTTGGAAAGCTGGTCGTTCATGTCTTCGCGCATGCTCGGTTCATTGAGCAGGTCGAAGCTGATTTTGTCGGCAGACGCATTTTTATACTGTTTCGCCCAGAAATTCCAGTGGAAACAAAATGCATCGAGGGCTTTCTGATCGGCCCAGAGATTATATGGTTCGTAAAAACCGGCATTGACGCAATAGCCCGGTGCCCGGTGCAGGTTCAGGCTGACGTGAATGTTGTGTTTGTGCGCCATCGATACCAGCCGGTCAATTCGTTCAACCGCCTGTTCATCAATTTGGTACACTTCATCGGGTGTAATATTCCGGCTGCGGTCAAATTTGAGGTAAGCGGGATACGCCATCGGTATCCGCACAAAATCGAAGCCCCAGTCGCGCATCCATTTGAATTGTTCTTCCTGCGTGGCTTTTCGGGCCTGAGCTGGATTGGGCGAGAAGAAATCCAGCAGATTAAAGCCTTTCCATTTGGGGAGTTTGTTTTTGGCCTTCGGTACGGACGGTGATGCCAAAACCGCAGGCCCGGACGCGCTGACGGCCGCAGCCAGCAAACCGGAATGGTGAAGAAACGTACGACGTTGCATGGTGGTCGGAATAGTTCGCAGCAAACTTACTGAAAAACCGCTACAGTGCCGTTCTCAGTTTACGGGTGTCGGAATTTGGTTTTCGGACAGATCATGCGGGATTAATTGCACACATCAGCCATCGAAAACCGTATACTGAAAACCAAATAGCACTCACTTTTCCGGATTATGCCCCGGCTTTCCCCAATGGCTGCCTTGTTTTACACTTTTTCTACCTCACTTTGCAGTTTCAAAACCTGTTGTTCATCATCCTGTTCAATGACCAGCGCCGGGTTTTCGGCGGTTCCATTTCGTTTCACCTTTGTGCCTTTGATGGTTTTTTCAATCTCCTCGTCGTGGATTTCCACTACCTTTCCTTCGGCATGGCTACCGGCGTAGTTCCACCGCACCAAATCTCCTTTTCTGACCATGACTTGCTTTTTTTACATCCTAGCCCTTAACGGCGCCTGGCGAACAAATGTTTCGGAAGATGATCGTTGCGGTTTTTTGTACACGCGAAATTTGCCGTAGCCTAAAACAAATGAACCCTCCCCCAACGCTGTGGTTTATTGGAAAACAGGATGCGGTCTTCCCGCTAATCCCGGAAACATTTTCCGACCATTTTAACATCGATACAGTCATGTCAACGAAATCCTTTTCTTTTCCCCTCCGTAGTGGCAGCCGGAGCATCGGGCAAGCCGCTGTCGGGCGACTGGCGCTGGGGGCTTTAGCACTCGGCGCAACGGCTTTGGGCGCGCTGGCGGTCGGTGCTTTGTTTGTGGGTCAATTGCGCATAGGACGGGGTTCCATCCGAAAACTCCACATTGGCGAACTCGAGGTGGATCGGCTGATCATTCGCAACCCGGAACCACTGAACGAACCTGATCTCGTGGATGAAGAAATCATTCACGTCAACACGCCCGTCAAAAAGAAAAAGAAGTCCAAAAAAGACTGACCCATTCACACCAAGAGGCATTTTTCACGTAAAACGAAGCCACCTTCCCACCGACCCGAAAAGAGAAAGGTGAGAAGGTGGCTTAACACCACTTGTTATACACGCTTACCGTTTGGTGAATCCCTCCAGCGCAATATCCTGACTGCCGTCGGTATTGGTCTTGATCGTGTAGCGGGTGGGGTAATAACCCGCTTTTTCGTATTTGGTCGGTAGTTTGATCGCTTTATCAAGCATCGGAGCGGTTTTCAGGTAACTCATCGTCACCATTTGCTCCCAGAATGTCACCTTACCGTCGTACGAGCCGAATACAAAGGTTTCGGTAAACGGTTGCCCTTTGAATTCCGGACTGGTGGTATCCGACCAGTGCGCGCCCATCATCGGCACACCGCCCGGTCCTTTGGCAAAATCGGCATGAATAGACCCGCTCGGCGGTAGGTTATCAAACTTGGCCATCGCCTTGTCATAGGTTGGAATCGCCATGGTCTCGGTCATCGGCTGGATGTAAAAATGGAAGTCGAAGTGCGGTACGTTATAAATGCCGGCCGGTTCGTGGCCCTGCGGATTCCAGTTGATCATCACGTGCTGAAACGGCGTTTTGCTCGTCGCGGCATCGGGAAGGGCCAGCATGTAAGCGGTTTCGGGCAAGGTAGCGGGCAGGTTATCGAAGGCTTCTTTACTCCGCGTAAACCCGATGGACGACGGATTGCCGTCTGCGTCCAGCAAAATCCAGGTTTTAACATTTCCGTTTCCCATCGGAAGCGACGGTCCGTAAATCCGCTGTGGTTCAGCCACTTTGTCGTCGTCTTTTGAACAGCCTAAAAAGAGAGTTGCCGCAAAAAGGCAGATAAAAAGTTTTTTCATGAAGTTTGGTTATGTATGTAGAAGGGAATAAAGATTTAAAAGTAACATAAAATTACTTACCTCCGGGTATGCAATCAACTCAAGGTGCTCAGTTAGTGTCAGCAAGTAACATGGCCTTTTTCGGTAAGCTTTTTTATCATACGAAGCGGCCACGAGCTGGCCGCTTCGTATGGCGGTTTTAATTCGTCCGTTGAATTTTGACGGTTTTTGTCTGCCGGGGCGTATTAACCCGCAACAGGAGGAGCCCAGGCGTTTGATTGGGAACCGAGATCCGGTGTCGCTCGGTTGCTTCGGTTGCCGTAACAGATTTATTACCAACCAATTGACCCAGTACATTTGTTAATTCCAGGGATAACTGCCTGCCAACAATGGCTCCCTGAATTTCTACTTCTACCGCGTCACCCTTGACCGGATTGCCCAAAACCGTCACCGTCAACTCCGCATCCATCCCGGCCGATAACCGCGCCGGAGCGCATTGGAAGGCTTTCGGCGAACCTTTCAGCAGGTAACTGGAACCCAGCACCCGCGCCCGAATTGCTGTCCCATTCGTGACACTTCCCGGCGGGGTGAAATTGTAGGCATGCGCCCCGTTTCCTTTGCCGGCATCCTTCAAATCCTGACGATAGATGTTGGCCAGCGTACTGCCCAAAACCGTCACATTGCCCGGGCTGCTCTCGGTATAAAACTCAACGGTTAACGGCGTATTCGGCTTATTGCGGTCCCACACCCAGCCCCGGATTCCGCCACAGTCCAGTTTGTCCAGATACCCGTCGAAATTGCCCGTCACCGTTGTCGTCTCCATCGGGTTGACCGTCAAGGCAAAACTCACGCTGTTAGCGGCTCCCTGTGGGTCGGTCGCCCGGTAGGTTAGCACGAACGTCCCGGCCTGGGTGGGTATGCCGCCGATGATCCGCTCGGGCATCTGGAGTTGTAGCCCCTCGGGCAGTCCCGTCAGGCTGTAGCTCAGGGTGCCGCTTTCGGGGTCGGTAAAGGCCACCAGCGTCCCGGAGAAAGGTACGCCAACCTGGGCCACCAGCGGAGCAATCAGCACCGTGGGCACTGGCGGCTGGGGCGGCTTATTGCCCTCCGGGCCGGGGTTGGGTGTACAAATCAAGGTTTTGGGGGCATTTTTCAACTCGAAAGGATTGCCGGTGATTCGCGCCCTGAGGCTGTGGGGCTGGCCGTCTTTTAAGGCATCGGGAATAGGCCATAGGAACGCGTGTCGTCCGTTCCCCTTGCCATTGTCGACCAGATCCTGACGGAATGCATCGGCCAGCAGCGTGGCAATCACGGTTTCACCGTCGAGAATATCAACCATGACAGGCGTATTGGGTTTGTTGCGGTCCCAGGCCCAGCCCCGGAAGGTAGCACAATCGGCCCCGTAGATGAATCCATCGAAACTGCCCGTTACAACCGCATTCACCGTCAGGTTGTAGGGACTGGAGCTGGTTACCGAACAACCATCGTTATCGGTTGCCAGTACAGAGAATGCGAAGCTACCGGTTTGGGTGAGCGTACCCGACAAGGCGCCGGTAGTCGCCAGCGTCAGGCCAGGAGGCATCGTGCCACTCACCTGCGTGAAACTATAGGGTTCGGCGCCCCCTGAAACCGTGAACGACTGGCTGAACGGCTGGTTATAAAGGGCGGTATTGACACCGGGGGCTGTCAGGCTCAGCACTTTTGGAGTGCCCTGATACTCGACTGCTCCCATATCTACAGTTCCGTTGTCGAAAAAGCGGGGGTTGCCCGCCAGGTCGGTGGTGAGCCCCATCAGATCGGTGGCCGCGTTGGTTCCGGTGTTGATGGCTGGCGCGCATTCCGTCAGCCGGATATCGGTGGCCGACACAAAGGGCGATGCGTCCGAAATCCGGTTCCCCCCACCGTCGGTGTAGCCCGTTACACTGCTTTCCAGCAGACTGTGGCTTACCGTCAACCTGTACAAGCCCCGTCGGGTATCGAAGGTCTTGGGACCCATGTTGTTAAACAGCACGCAATTAATTAATTGAACATGGCTACGATCCCCTCCACCAAACGTATTGATCGCACCTGACTCGTATCCTTCACTTACACCGACGGAAATATTATCGAGAAACGAGCAATTGGTAAAAATAGGGCTGGTTTCGCAATTCGTGTTATCATTGTTATAGATTGCCGCACCGTTATAGGCCCTGTTTCCGATAAATGCGCAGTTGGTATATTGGGGACTTGCTGTTCCCCCTTCAGCCGTATAATTATAGCTCGCAGCCCCCTGAAATGCATAATTATTCAAAAAAAGGCAATTGATGAAATGAGGGCTGGCGCTTCCACCATAAAATGCAACATTTAAAACGGCACTGACTGAGGTATATATGGATATTCCGTAGCCGTTGTCGCGAAAGACACAGTTGCGGACGGTCGGATTGCAGAAGTTGCCAACCCCGCCACCATCATTTTTCATCCCCCCTCCGTAAAATCCACTAAAACTACCTCCACGCATAATCACAAAACCATCGAGAACGGATGTAGCACTTAGCCCTGGTGGATTGTCAAAGATATGATAGCTATTATCCGTGCTCGTACCTATCGTACCGATATCGCCACTGAGTGTCGTGCTGCTGGGAGCGCTCAATGTGACGGGCGGACGCTGGCTGAGTTCGGTTTCGGTTCCGACAAAACCGCCGTAAATCGCCACATCCGGCAACATTTTATAACTAATCCTTGGGTCATTGGTGCTGGTGGGTTTATACTCGCCACCGGCTACCCAGATTTCCGTCAGGTTTTCCAGGTTCGGATAATGAATCGCCGACTGTAGATCCGGGAAAGCATCTTCCCAGTTCAGCCCGGTGTTGGCCCCACTGGCGTCGGCCTTGACATACAGACGACTTGGCGAAGGTGGCGTATGTTTCACGCGGATTCCGCTCTTTTTGAAGTCAGACGCGGCTGAAAGTTTCCGGATGGCCGGATCATGGGCCATAGCGCTGGTCACCAGCCCAAAACCGACCAGAAATTGAATGAGTAAGGTTTTAAACCGTAGTAAATAGTTGTGTTTCATACAGGGTGAGGGAATGACGAAATAAAAGCGGCCCGAACACGGCCCGAGCTAAAGGGGGGTGGACCAGTGCTAGTTATTTCATAATCAGGCTATTAAATGAAAAAATTGATTATTCGAGATAGGATTCTTTTTCTTTTCCAAAGCCGTACTTAACCAGATGATGCTTAAATTCACCCTAGGCGGTTTTAAGGATTCGAAAGGTTGAACCCGATCGGCGTTCTTTTACCCACGGCCGGGTTTCGGCCGTGGCTTGTTGGTTCACTTTACGACCAACTGGCGGAGAATTGACAGGAGTCGTCGGCCGGTCATCGAACGAACCATTCAGGTAGACATCGCATAGGAACCGATGGGACTCAAACCCAACTTTTTTTACCAGGCGCATGGCCTGCTGATTCACCAGCATTCCTGACAACAGAAGCACCAGACTAATCGGTACAGGCAGAGCGGTTTTTAGGTAGGGAAAAAACAGGGAACGCATTTGCATTACAGTCGTGTCGAGTTAGAGAATGAATGACCATTATTTTCCGTTACGTTTCCTGTGCAAAACTCTTTTCGGGCGGTCAAAATGCGTTAACTCGAATCAGACATTCTTTTGCTCATTTTCGCCATTTCCCACTTTTAAGCATAAAAAAGGCCCTTTTCGGGCCGGTATTGGGGACTGATGTACGTTCTGAAGGACAAACCGGCGTATCATTTTCAATCAACTCCGTACCATGATCCAATCCATTCAAATCTGGGCGTATGCCGACGGTAAGACGCCGTATCGCTCCTGGAAGACTTTGGTGAAATAGGAAAGACTCTCAAAACCCACCTGATACGCAACCTCCGATACGCTGAGGGTATTTTGTTGCAGATACGATGCGGCCCGTTCCAGGCGCTGGTTCCGGATAAATTCCACGGCAGTCTGGTTGGTCAGGGCTTTGATTTTGCGCACCACTTGCCGCTGGCTCAGGTTTAATTCCTGGCTAAGTTGTTCGACGTTGAACGCGCTTTCGGCGAGGTGATCATCAACGATGGCTCGTACTTTTTGAAGAAATGCTTCCTCCTGAATGTTTGCGGGTTCGTTTACCGCTAAATCCTGCGGTTTCTGATCACTAAAATACCGCTGCAAACGGATTTGTTTCTCGAGCAGATTACGCACCCGCGCCCGGATTTCCAACTGATGAAAGGGTTTGGTCAGGTAATCGTCGGCCCCCTGTTCAAAGCCTTCAATGCGGTTTTCAATTTCGGCTTTGGCCGTCAGCATCACCACCGGAATGTGACTGGTGGCTTCCTGGCTTTTCAGAACCCGGCAAAAGGCAAAACCGTCCAGCCGGGGCATCATCAGGTCGCAGATCACCAGATTGGGCAGCAGCGTCGTCGCTTTTTCCAGCCCATCCTGCCCGTCGATGGCTTCCAGAATCTGGTAATCGCTTTCGAAAATGCTTCGGACATACGCCCGGATATCGGCATTGTCGTCCACGATCAGCAGGATATTTTCGGAAGTAGTCTCGTTCTCCGCAACCGGTTTTGGGGACACAATCCAGTCATCCGGCACCAAGATAGCGCCCTGGGCGGGTGTCAAACTCCGCGCATCAAAGCCAGCCGGTTTTGCGGTTTTGGGGATCGGCAACCGAACCGTAAACACCGTCCCCACTCCTTCCGAGCTGACCAGACTGAGGCTGCCATTCAATACCCAAACCAGTTCGCGGACCAACGCCAATCCAATACCGCTTCCTTCATACGCCCGACTGATGCCGCCATTGATCCGATAAAACCGCTCGAAAATGTGTTCCTGCTGGTCAGGGGCGATCCCGATACCGGTATCCCGGACCGTCAATACCAGATCGCCGGATGTATCCTGCTCAGGAAACCGCACGTCCAGATCAACGGATTGTCCCGTTGGCGTAAATTTAAAGGCATTCGAAAGGAGGTTTGTCACAATTTTTTCCAGCTTATCCGGATCAAAATCGGCCCAGTATTCCGTCTGATTTTCCCGAAACGTAAACGTAATGTTCCGGTCCTCCGCCAGCGATTCAAATGAGCTTCCAATGGTACGAAAGAATGTTGCCAGATCACCGGATTGAAGCTCCGGTTGGAGTTGCCCCGCTTCCAGTTTGCTTAAATCCAGCAGCTGGTTGATCAGACTCAACAAACGATGCGCATTTCGCTGCAACAACGGAAAGCGCGTATCCTGGGCATATTCCTGAACCAATTGTTCGATCGGGCCCAGGATCAGAGTCAGGGGTGTCCGGAATTCGTGGGATATATTCGCAAAAAGGCGGGTTTTAAGGGCGTCCAGTTCGGCCAGTCGGCTGGCTTCTTTCTGCTCGAAAACAACCTGTTGCTCCAGAATCAATCGCTGCCGTTGAAACCGGTACAATTGCCAGGCCAGCCCAATCCCCGTCAGAATATAAACCAGATAGGCCCACCAGCTAAGGTAAACCGGCGGATGAACCCGAATCTGCAAAACCGATGGCACACTCCAGACTTCGCCATCGGCCGAGCCAATCATTTCAAACCGGTAATTGCCGTCGGGCAGGTGGGCGTAATTAGCGAACCGGTTGGTCCCCGCTTCCACCCAATCGCGGTCGATACCGGAAAGGCGATACCGATAGCGGTTTTTGTTCGAATTGGTATAATCCATCACGCTGAATTCCAGCGTTACCAGATTCTGATCGTGCGCCAGATCAAGTCGCGACGTATACTCGATTCCCTTTGTTAGTAACGGATCTTCTCCTCCCAAAGCAACCGCTTCATTGTTGATTTTCAGACCAATAATACTGGCAAGTGGCCGCTGCCGGGTGGTTCCTGAAACTTCGTTCGCCCGGAAAAGCGTCAGGCCGTTCACCCCCGCAAAAAGCAATTCCCCGGAAGCGGTTCTGAAATAGGCACAGCTATTGAACTCATCGTCCTGCAAACCATCGGCTTTGGTATAGTTCCGGAACTCCCGCGTCTGCGGTCCAAACCGGCTAAGTCCCCGATTGGTACTGAGCCAGAAGTTCTTAAATTCATCGGATAAAATTCCGTAAACAACGCTGTTTGGTAAGCCGTCCGCTTCGGTAAAATGCTCGAACTGACCGGTTTGCTTATCCAGGCGTTCCAGTCCTCCGCCTTTGGTGCCTACCCAGAGAAACCGGTCGGGCCGGTTGGGATCGGCGGCCAGGCTCAAAATAAAATCATTGCTGAGGCTCTGCCGGTTGGCCCTGTTGTTTTTGAAGATCGAAAAAACCGGATTCGATTGGCTGTTTTGGGCCTTGATCAACCCTTTTTGTGTCCCAATCCACAACGTTCCGTCCTGATCCAGCTGAAGTGCGTAGGTTTCGATTTCGGCCCCGCTTTGGGGCAGCAGATGTTGATACGAAAACCGCTCGAATACTTCGGTAGCGGGGTTGAAGCGCAGCAACTTGCCATTGTTGACGCCAATCCAGAGACGTCCCTGCGGATCTTCGAGGGTTTGATTGCCAACAAATCCAAAAGTTGTATTGGCCGGTAACGGGTATTTCTTCAGCAGTTTCCAATCCGGCGAAAACTGAAAGAGGTGATGTTGGTGAGTCTGGAAATGCGTATTGGAAACCCAGAAATAACCCCGGCTATCCTGCATCAGATTCCGTTGACGACGATCGGCTTCCGGCATTTCGGGGTTCAGGAATGGCACCCGGCGATTGGTTTTCCGGTCGAGTTGTTCGTAGGCGTACTGAAACCGCACATAAGTCCGCCCCTGCCGGTCGACGTAAATTCTGGATAGCGACGTGTTCGGTAAATAGACCTGAAACTGCTTGATACGGGGATTGAATTTCCGCAATCCATAACCGCTGGTTCCGGCCCAGATCGAACCCGTCCGGTCTTTCAACAGACTCGTGATTGTGGCCAGATTAGGCGGGAGAGCCTCATAGGCACTGCGTATGGTCAGGCTATCCTGCCGGAAGAGTTCGGCGGGTGACATTAGCCACAAATGATCCGGCGTGGCAATTGCAATGGTTTGATTATCAATAACTTTTAGTTTAACCCCAAAATAGTTTTTTCGGGGAAAAGCGATGGTTTTATACACGCCCTGATGCCAGCCTTCGATCTGGTTGCTGTTGCCGGCAAACCAGTAATCCTGCTGATGGTCAACATACATGGCGTGATAATCACCGGTTTTCGAATGAAATAACGGCAGATGCGTGGCTAAATCCGGTTGCTTCCAGTTGAATTCATACAGTCCATACGCCGTTCCAATATACCCCTGTCCATTGGGTTTAAAACTAAAATAATGCGACTGCGTATACGAAAATCGCTGGTTGAGATGAACCGCTTTAATCTCAACCCGTTTGGTGAAATCGTGCTGATCGGGAAAACCGGATTCGAGTGAAGCGGGCAACTTGATGCGAAAGATTTTGTGGGTATCCGTGCCGACCCAGATATTCCCTTCAGGGTCTTCGGACAACAGCCGGATTTCGTAATTACCTGCGTTGGGAGCCGCCTGGTCGCTGATGGTCAGGTGGTAAAACCGCCGGGTCTGCTCATCGAACAGGTTCAGCCCCTGATTGCCGGTGCCAACCCAGAGCCGCTGATGGCGGTCGATCAGCAAGGCCGAGCAGTTGTTCTCGGAAATGCTGTGGTCATTGTAAGGATCGTGGGTGAATATGGTAAAATTATGGCCATCGAAGCGGTTCAGGCCATCTTTGGTCGCAATCCAGATGAATCCTTTCTGATCCTGTTTCAGGTCGTACACCATACCCTGCGACAGTCCGTCGGAAATGGTAATCTCCTGCCAACCTTTCAGTTGGGCCAAAACGGTAAGCGGGAATAGTACTAAAAACAGGAAAACGAATCGCATTCAGAGCCGATTTTTACCGGAAATTTACGCAAAATCGTATCAATGTGTCGTTTTATTCCCCTAATGTCAGTTTGCCGGTTAGCCAACTGCTTTTTCGGATGACAACGGCCCGACGGTCAGTGGTTGATCGTGGAACAAATCCGTACCAATTTCAGGTTTGGAGTCCCGTCGTTCGCGATTTTTAAATTCCGAAAAATTAATGCCCATATTAACTTTAAAAAACCGGCTAAAATGGGCCGTGCTGGCAAATCCGAGGTGATCGGCCACTTCTTTCGCTGATTTATCCGTGTAATAAATATACCGCTTTGTTTCCAGAATAATCCGCTGCTGAATGAGTTTTGAAGGCGCTGGATATTGACACATGTGGAAAATATTCGTCAGTGTTTTGGGCGATTTATTCATGGTTTCGGCATAGAATTGAACGTCGTGATGAACCCGGAAATAGCTTTCGAGCAGCAGATTAAATTTGCGGATGATATCCATTTTCTCTTCCGTAAACCGCGCGTAATTTTCCGTTTGTTTCTTGGCAATCCGCGTGGTTTTGATGATCAATCGTTTTAAAAGCGTCCGCAACATTTCGCCCTGCATTTTATCTTTCACCGTCATATCCTCGATACAAAGCCGCTCAATCACCAAAATACTCTGTAGTTCATCAGGGGCTAAGCGAATAAATAATGGATGCTGAATGCCATAAAAAAGAAAACCGACACACCCAACCTCGGCGTCGTGATCGGCAATGCAGTAAAAATCCCGGTTGAATTGCCAGGCCGACAGGTTTTCCGGTTTTTCAAATTTAAAATGTTGATTAGCCACCAACGGAAGCAGCGACTTCGCCGGCATCGTGTAGCCAATATTGTCGATAACGACGGTCTGTTCGTCGCCGGTATTGCACACAATGGTACTGACCGGCTCCTTTTTTCCGTTGAATACACCTTCGCCCACGATCGTTGCGTCGCTGATGATCAGCGTAAACTGGCCGTGGGAAGATTTATCTTCGTAGTGTAATTTCATAAAACCGCTTCTGTTTAATTTCAAAAGCAAAACGATGATATCGAATGTAAAAAGTGATCGGTATGGTCACACTTTTACATTCGATAAACATCATCACTCCGGTTTACATTTTCATTTCGACACGTTTCCGACAAAACTATTGCAAGGTAATTTTAATGAAATCCTTAATCGCCGGGAGGGTTGTAAACGCATTGGGATTGGGCACTTCCGCAATCGGTTTGCTTTCCACCAGCGGTGTTCCGGCCAGATTGAACTGCGTGATTCCAGCTCCCGGAAACTGATTCAGGGCTGTTCCGTCGTCGTATAGCTTCACGCTGGTAGAAATGTCACCTTTTAGCGTGGCATCGACTCCGTTATCGACTGATGCGAAAAACCAGTCATTGGAAAAACCGTACATCGTCGCAATGGCGATCCGGTCGCCCGCAACAACCGAAAGTTCCTGCGAAACGCTGCTCCCCGGTTTGCCGTCAATGATCGGCAGCAACACTTTTGTACCCGCGGCCGCCAACACATACACGTTTTTAATTCCCGGTTTTCCGGTCAAATAAGCCGCCAGATCGTCGGCATTGCCGCGCTGGGCGATCATCGTCAGCCCCTGCCCCCGGTCATTTTCCCCATTTTTGAAAATCGGATTCTCGATTCCGTTGTAAACCACCACCAATACCGGCGATAGCGGAGTAAAAATACCGGTTATGCCTTTCACATACGCACTCAGTGCCGTATTATCCCCCGCTTCGGCAATATTGGTCAGCCCATTGGCGGTCGGCTGACCGGCGGTGTACAGCGGAGTCGGATTAAGCAACTGTCCCCCAACGATATACGAAACCGCCCAAACGCCCGGACTGAATGGCGTCTCGTTGGCCGTTCCGCCGGACGTATTCTGAATCGTCAGGGTAAAATACGAGTTACCATCGTATTTCAACGTCGCCTTCATCAGATCAGAAGCCGCCAGGTACGAATTTCCCTGCGCATCCGTTCCTTTCACTTCGGTGATATTTTTGCTTTCAGCCACACCGGGATGCGCTACCGAAGCACCCGGTTTTTGATTTTCGCGCGTTCCATTATCCCACAATTTGATCTGGGAAGACACATCACCTTCAATCGGATTTCCATTGGAATCATACACCAGAATTCCCGGATTTTCGGGTGCAAAAAACAGGTCGTTCGACCAGCCGTACATGGTGGCAAAACTCAGGGCCTCGCCTTTGGCGGCCGAGAACTGGATGGTGAACGATTCACCCGGCAGAATAACCGGTGGCGTGCCCGTTCCTTTGAACGTGCCCGATTCAACCAACGGTTGAGAACTCAGCACATTCTCTATAGTAATTGTGGTTTTCTGGGAGTTTGGATTAATGATGTGATCCTGAACACAGGAGAAAATGGCAAAAGGCAACAAGGCAATCGCCGGCCAGCGTGTGGTGTTTTTCATAGTCCTTTCTTGTTTTGGTTGGATTGGAATCCGTCTGATTCCTACTAGAAGTAGCTGGGTCAAAAGTAGATCGTCGGGAATGATCGATAAATGACAATATTTCCCGAATCGTTGTCGATATCGCCCGACTGAGGGAACGGGCATTTGACTTTGGCTGGTATTTGGGTGCTTAAGCAGCTACCTTGATTACTGACCAGGCAGGTTGGAAAACCGCTCAGAAAACCGGTTCGGGGAGAAACGGTAACAATAGGTGCGGCTTGGCAACCCGCTACTCAACGATACACTCCTGAGAACAGACGATCAAAAGGCCGAAAATTCTCCAAAAAGTTATCATACTGTTAAATAGGGGCTTGTTTCTTCCAATCCCACTCCAAAAAAAACTATCTTTACTAACCACTTACTATCCAGCCCAAAATGATAGACAGCAGAAGAGAATTTTTAAAAAAAGCCGCCCTGCTAGCCGGTGGCACCAGCCTTTTCGAGGTTTTACCCGACTCGATTCAAAAAGCCCTCGCCATCGATCCCCAGCCGGGCAGTACTTTTCTCGATGCGGAACACGTCGTCATTCTGATGCAGGAAAACCGCTCGTTCGACCATTGTTACGGCTCCCTCCAGGGCGTTCGGGGGTTCAATGATCCGCGCGCGATTACGCTTCCCAACAAAAACCCGGTCTGGCTCCAGACCAACGGTGCCGGGGAAACCTACGCGCCATTTCGGCTGAATCTGAAAGATACCAAGGCCACCTGGATGAGTTCGCTCCCGCATTCCTGGACGAACCAGGTAGACGCCCGCAACAACGGAAAATACGATAAGTGGCTGGATTCCAAGCGTTCCGGCAACAAGGAATACGCCAAAATGCCCCTGACAATGGGGTATTACAACCGGGAAGATATTCCGTTTTATTACGCTCTGGCCGACGCCTTTACGGTTTGCGATCAGAACTTCTGCTCGTCGCTGACGGGTACGACGCCCAACCGGCTCTACCTCTGGACCGGAACGATTCGGGAAAAACCGGAGCGCGAATCCAAAGCCAATGTGCGCAACGAAGACGTCGATTACGGCGATGCGGCCCGGTGGACAACCTTCCCCGAACGGCTGGAAGACAACGGCATTTCGTGGAAAATTTACCAGAATGAACTGAGCCTGCCGGTCGGTTTTGAAGGCGAACAGGAAGGCTGGCTGGCCAATTTTACCGACAACCCGATTGAGTGGTTCGAGCAATTCAACGTCGGCTACTCGGCGGCTTATCAGAAATACCTCGAAAAACGGGTGGCCGAATTACCGGGTGAAATTCAGGCATTAATCGCCAAAATTAAATCCCTGCCCGAAGCCGACAGCGAAACTGACAAGCTGAAAAAACAACTTACAAAAAAAGAAGAAGAGCTTAAAACCGGTCTGTTGCACCGGGAAACCTTTAGCCGGGAAAACTACGAAAAGCTTTCGCAACGATCTAAAAACCTGCATAATAAAGCATTTACCACCAATAAAAACGATCCCGATTACCATTCGCTGACGTCGCTGAAATACCACGATGGCAGCACGGAACGCGAAGTGGAAATCCCGAAAGGCGATGTGCTGCACCAGTTTCGGTCCGACGTTAAAAACCGCACGCTGCCGACGGTTTCGTGGGTGGTGGCTCCCGAAAACTTCTCCGACCACCCGGGCGCGGCCTGGTATGGTGCCTGGTACATTTCCGAGATGCTCGACATTCTGACGCAGAACCCGGACGTCTGGAAGAAGACGGTTTTTATTCTCTGCTACGACGAAAACGACGGCTATTTCGATCACGTTCCGCCGTTTGTGGCTCCCCACCCCGACCAGCCCGAAACCGGCACTACGTCCAAAGGCATCGACACGGGCATCGAACACGTGTTCATGGAGCAGGAGCTGAAACGCAAAGGAATCAATGCCAAACGTGAAGCCCGCGCCAACGCCATCGGGTTGGGTTACCGGGTTCCCCTCGTGATTGCCTCGCCCTGGAGTCGGGGCGGCATGGTGTCGTCGGAGGTGTTCGATCATACGTCGATTCTCCAGTTTCTGGAAGTTTTCCTCAACAAGAAAACCGGTAAAAAGATCGAAGAATCCAATATCAGCGCCTGGCGGAGAACGGTTTGCGGGGATTTGACATCGGTTTTCCGACCCTACAAAGGCGAGAAAATTCCGTTGCCAACCTTTGTGGCTAAAAACGAATTTGTGGAAAGTATTCACAAAGCCCAGTTTAAAGAATTACCATCTGGTTATAAGAAACTGACAAACGAGGAAGTTGCTCAAATTCGCCAGTCGCCGGTCACGTCTCCCCTCATTCCAAAGCAGGAAAAAGGCGTTCGGGCGGCCTGCGCCTTACCGTATCAACTCTACGCCGACGGAAAGTTAAGCGCGGATAAAAAATCATTCGGCATCACATTTCAGGCTAAAAAAGACGTTTTTGGAGCCAAATCGGCCGGTTCGCCGTTCACGGTTTACGCACTGGATTCGTACCTGACGGCCAATGAAAAACCGGAACGTGATTTCAAAGTCCGGGATTATGCCGTCAGGGCTGGCGACAGCGTTTCCGACAGCTGGCCGCTTGGTGATTTTGAAAAGGACACCTACCACTTCCGGGTCAATGGCCCGAACGGTTTTTTTCGTGAATTCATCGGCGACGCCAACGACCCGGCGCTGGACATTCAGTGCGAATACCAGCGCACGACTCCGCAAAGCAAACAATTGACTGGCTCTATTGAGCTAAAAATCAGCAATCTGGACAAATCAAAGGCGGTTACCATTGAGGTCAAAGACAATGCGTACAAAACCGGTGCGAAGACGAAAGTGATTGCCAAAGGCGGTCAGTCGAGTCTGGTGCTGGATTTGGGCAAGAGTTTTGGCTGGTACGATTTCAGCGTTAGAATTTCCGGAAATGCGGTTTTTGAAAAACGGTTTGCGGGGCACGTCGAGACCGGAAAAGCGAGTTTTACCGACCCGGTGATGGGCGGAACGATCGTTTAACGTATTGTTCGGCAACTGAGAGTGGACGGTTTCTCCGTCCACTTTTTTTATACCCGAATTATTCCGCAACCGACGAACCCAACTAGTATATCTACCTTCAAATCGACTTTTGGACGCGTAGCGACTGAATGTTTGTAGCAGGAAATCCGCCAAACGCATTCTTTTCTGGTCGCGTAGCGATTGAACGCATTGAAGGTTCAATCGCTACGCGACCGCTCTGAAGGGCTTGGGATATTCGCATTTCTACAAACATCTGGTCGCTATGCGACCGTAACATCTGGGTTCTCCTGACTATTTTAGAAGATTCGGATTATGAGTTCGGAATAATTTATTACACTAATTAAAGCACCCTATCCCGTTGAAAATGAACTTTCATGTCGTTGCCATTCTCTACTTTTCACTGATCATTTCGCAATCTGTCTGCGCGCAAAAAACCGCTCCGGGAAATACGCCCACGGCGGAGCGTGAATACCTGGTTCAAACGCTGGTGCGCATTGCCGACCCGGTTTTGGTTTCACTGAGTCAGAACCAGTTGCGGGCCAAAATGCCGATCGAGTCATCCGGTACGGAGCGGGAAAAATATACGCATCTGGAAGCCTTTGGCCGTTTGCTGGCCGGAATGGCACCCTGGCTCGAACTCGGACCGGACGAAACCGCCGAGGGCAAGCTGCGGAAAAAATACATCGACCTGACGCTGGCTAGTTTACGGAATGCGACAGACCCGAAATCACCGGATTTCCTTAATTTTAACAAGGGCGGCCAACCCGTTGTCGATGCGGCTTTTTTCGCGCAGGGCCTGCTGCGGGCACCCACCCAGCTCTGGAACCGGCTCGACGCAACGACGAAAGCAAACGTTATTGCCGCGCTCCAGTCGTCCCGGGCCGTCACACCCTATTACAATAACTGGCTGCTGTTCAGCGCCGAAGTCGAAGCGGCTTTGCTGAAATTCGACGGAAATTATGACCGGATGCGGATCGATTACGCTCTGAAATCGCATCAGTTATGGTACAAAGGCGACGGGACGTATGGTGACGGTCCCTCCTTTCACTGGGATTATTATAACAGCTTTGTCATTCAGCCGATGATGCTGGACGTTCTGAAAACGTTGGTGGATGCCGCGCCAAATCCGTCGATTAAAAAGGAATACGAAACCGCTTTGTCCCGCGCACAGCGTTACGCCGAAGTGCAGGAAAGCCTGATTTCGCCGGAAGGCACCTATCCGCCCCTGGGTCGGTCGCTGGCCTACCGGTTTGGTGCGTTCCAGTTGCTTTCGCAGGTCGCGTTGCTGAAAGCGCTGCCCGAAGGTCTGGAACCCCAGCAGGTGCGGGCGGCTTTATATACCCTCATCAAAAAACAGGTGGAAGCGCCCGGTACCTTCGACGCCAATGGCTGGCTACAAATCGGCTTGTACGGCCATCAGCCGCAGATTGGGGAGACATATATTTCAACCGGCAGTCTGTATCTCTGTTCGGAAGCATTTCTGATGCTGGGTTTGCCCGCCAGCGATCCTTTCTGGACCGGGCCGGACAAAGACTGGACGTCGAAGCGAATCTGGAAAGGCGAAAATATTCCGGTTAAACATGCAAAGGATTAAACGGGCGGTTTTTATGGTTTTGTGGATTCTTCCCCCATTTTCAAAAACCGCACCAGAAACGGAAGGCTCAATCCCTGCACTACCAAGGTAATCAGCACCACGACGACGGAAATAAAAATCAGCGTATTTCGCTCCGGGAAAGCCTTGCCTTCGTTCAGCGTCAGTGGCAAGGCGAGCGCCGACGCCAGGGAAACGATGCCGCGCATCCCCGCCCAGCCAATGACCAGCGCATCCCGCCAGTCGATTTTTTCGTCGGTGTAAAACCGGAACCGCCCCTGCCGCTGCGGGAAAAGTTTGCGTTTGTTAATGGCTTTTTCCAGGTTGTTGTTGTGGCCAAATACCCACCACATTCGGATCAGCAGCATGATAATGCTAACCAGGAAGCTAAAACCAATCAGGGGCAAAATCGCGTCATGGTCAATGCTTTTCACCACCTGCGGAAACTGCAAGCCGATCAGAATAAACACCAGGCCGTTGAGCAGGAAAATAATGACGTCCCAAAACGATTTGTTCTGATTTTTGACCGAGGTCGGAAACAGCCGGTTGGTGTATTGCGATAACGTAATGCCCAGAACCACTACGGCCAACACCCCCGAAACGTGAACCTCCTCGGCCAGCAGGTACGCGATAAACGGCGAAACCGCCATCGCGCTGATTGCAATCAGGCTGTTGCCATAGACCCGGCGCAGGAAATACGCCAGCACCAGTCCGAACAGAATCCCTACACCAACCCCACCAATGACAACAATCAGAAACTGGAAGTAAGCGTTAAAAAAGCGAAAACCGGCCCCGGCAATGGCGGCCACCGCAAACCGGTACGCAATCAGGCCGGACGCATCATTCACCAGACTCTCTCCTTCCAGAATCGTCAGCGTCCGGTGTGAAAGGCCCAGGCCCTTCGTGACATTCGTGGCAGCAACGGCGTCGGGCGGGGAAAGAATGGCACCCAACGCAAAGGCCATCGGCCAGTTCAGTGCGGGAATGAGGTAGTGTGTCGTAACGGCAATGGCGGTGGTGGTCAGAAAAACCAGCGAAATCGCGAGGGAACTGACCGTGGGCCAGTTGTTTCGCAACTCCCTGAATGAAATAGTAAATGCCGCATCGTGCAGCAACGGAGGCAGAAAGATCAGGAAAACCACTTCCGGATTCAGGGTAATGGCCGGAATGCCCGGCAGGTAGCCAATGCCAATTCCCGCCAGCACCAGCAGAATCGGGTACGGAATTTTAATTCGGGTCGCGACCGCCGACAACACGATCATGATCGCCATAATGAACAAAACGATGCTGTAGTTTTCCATTCGGTATGCGGATTTCGGTTTATCGTTTTCGGTTGGTCACAACAAGATCGAATGAACCTAGAACCGACCCACTGAAAACCGTATACCGAAAATCGTAAACCATAAACTGAAAACTAAAAATGGCCCGCATTTCCATACGGGCCATCGTTCAGGAGCAAATAAAACGGAATTTCAGGATTTTGTCGCCACCGTATTCCCTTTTTTGAGCGAACCGGAGCTTTTCTTGCCCGCTGCCGGCTTTTTGCCGGACGAAACCGCTGGGTTCTTCTGCGTCATCGTCACCGGGTCCCAGTGCACGACTTTATTTTCAAAATAACTTTCGTTGCAGGCTAAAACCGGGGCGGCCGCACGGAATCCGAAAACCGGGTCTTCGACGGTTCCCTGGCTGCCCGCCCGCACGTTCGCGAAAAAGTCCCCGAAGTGTTTGGCGTGGGCGTCGTCGTCCTTCGGCGCTTCAAACTTGATTTCCTTGACGGGTTCGGCGGTGCGGGTTTCGGCCGGGTATTTGGCGTCGTACTCCTCCACAAATTTCTTCTGAACGTCTTCCGTAAACGTAAAAAAGCTGTCGTAGTTGCCGTAGCCGGGCGCAATGGGCAGTTTTTTCTTCGTCAGAATCAGGTTGTTTTCCGAGAATTCGACCGTTCCTTCGTTCCCGATGATCCGCGTCACGTTGCTGATTTTTCCGGCATTGGCGAAGTTGACGCGCAACACCATCTGGAATGCTTCGTGCTGATCGGTTTTCGGATAATCCATGATGCTCGTCATCACATCCGGCACATCCCGGTGTTCTTTCCAGTAAGCCAGGTTGCCGGACGAATACACCCGCGTCGGCCCCAGTGTATTGGTTACAAAATGGACACCCGTAATCAGGTGAATAAACAAATCTCCGGCGACACCCGTCCCGTAGTCCCGAAAGTTCCGCCAGCGGAAAAACCGGATCGGGTCGAAGGGGCGTTTGGGCGCGTCGCCCAGAAACCGGTCCCAGTCAACGGTTTGGGGCGACGCATCGGGCGGAACCGAATAATTCCAGGCCCCGATGGCGTTAAACCGGTCGTTGTTGGATTCGATGTAGTTGATCTGTCCGATGTCACCGGCGGCAATCATCCGCTTGGCTTCCTTGAACGACGCGCTGCTGATGCGCTGGCTGCCCACCTGCATGGTTTTTCCCGACTTCCTCCAGGCATCGATCACCGCTTTTCCCTCGTTCAGATGCTGCACCATCGGTTTTTCGCAATAGACGTGCTTCCCGGCTTTCAGGGCGGCAATCGTGATGTGGTCGTGCCAGTGGTCGGGCGTGACGATCAAAACCGCATCGACATCCGGCCGGGCCAGAATCTCGCGGTAATCGCGGGTGGTAAACAATTGTTGGCCAAAAGCCGTGCGGGCGTGTTCGAGCCGACCGGAATAGAGGTCACAAACGGCCACGAGCTCCACATCCGGGTTTCGCAGAGCCGCCTGCGTATCGTAATTGCCCTGAATCCCCATGCCAATGGTGGCAATCCGGATTTTGTCGTTCGGGCTGATCTTCTTCAGATCACGAATGATATTGAACGGCTTGGCGACACTCTGGGTGGCAATCAGCGCCGAAGCCGCTGTCACCCCTTTGATAAAGTCGCGACGATTGGAATTCATGGAATAGTTGGGTTATCAATGTCAAAAAAAAGCACATTTACGTTTCAATATACGCAAATGTGCCGAATCTGGACCAACAAAAAATGACAATTAACCGCAACGACTTTTACCGGGTATACAGCGCCCCTTTGGCGATGGTCGATTCGTACTCGCCACTAATGGTTTCTAAAAATTTGCCGGTTACCCAGCCAATATCGGAATTTCGAATGAACACAAACCGCTTGGGAGCCGAGGGCGTCGAATAAATTTTCATGATGGATTCCAGCCACAACGCACCGGCAATCAGTTGTTTTTCACTAACCTGATCACGCACCGTTGCGATTTCCTGTTCGGCTTTGCTCCGGATTCCGGCATCGGTAATCTCTTTCAGGTTGGGGTGCGTCAGGTCGTTGTAATCGTCCATGACCATTTTTTTAAACCGTTCGATATCGTCCAGCGAAATGGCAACCGCCGTCAGACCGGTTTTTTCGGGATGCAGATAGGTCACCAAAGCCCAGGCCACATCGCCCCCCAAACCAACCGTCCGGCGTTGCTGTAAACCGGTTCCGCTGGTTTTAAACCGGGGTGCCAGTTCGGTATCCGCAATGCCCTTAATCACGCGTTGTGCTTCTTTCCGGAAGGCGTCGCCGTTCAGCGACCGTTTGTTTTCGATCTGGCTCACCAGCGTAGTTACCCCAACCGGCATTTCGATGGGGTGAAATGTTTTGTCCGTATCAAAATAACCGCCCAGTGTTGCATCGGAGCCAATATTGAGCGAGGAGGTGGTTGGCCAGACCTTGCGGGGAATGGAGCCAACAGTAAACAATTCCGCTTCCCGATCGATGGAAAGCGTGGTGTCGATTCGAAGACTGCCGTTCGGCAAGGCACGCGATAACTGGTCATACAGCATCTTTTTCGTTGCCGGCGTTTTCGCCAGACCTTCCTTCATTTCGTTGCTGAACACGATGAAAATCCGCTCGTTTGGAATGTTGTAGCGATTGATCGAATCCAGACACACTTTTAAGGCGTCCGTACCCGGTTTGATGGATTTATTCGCATCGGCCACAAAACTGACGTTCGGAACCTCGACCCGGGTTTTGATGTCTTTTTCGTAAAAGTCGCTTTCGTACCGGGTTTTGAAAATCGCCAGCTTCACGTCCGATGCGCCAAACTGAATGCCGGCGTAGAGGTTTTTACCGGAAATATCCCGAATCAGTTCATTAACGCCCCAGGCGCTGGCCACATACCGCAGTTTCTCGTAGCGGCTCCGGGCGATTTTCAGGTAATAATCAGCGTTTTCGCTGTTGTTGTTTTCGTAATACGCCAGTCCCAGCGACTCACAGGTAACGGCTTCCCAATACGGATTTACCCCCCGAACCGCTGGCAACGCCCGCTCCAACAGGTTGATCGCATCCTGCGGTTTGTCCAACGCCCGAAGCGTGTTGGCGAGTTTGGTATACCGAATCGCCTGAACAACGCTGGTCGCTCTTTGCGCAGATGCGGAATAAATACCGATGAGAAAAAGGCAGGATAGAGAAAAAAATCGTTTCATAACGTATGATTGGATTGCGGTTTGTGTAAACCCGAATAAGGAAACCGGTATCACCAAATTTCCTTACCCGACTAAATCGGCAACATACATACGTACTAATGAAGAAAAGCGATTTAAGATTTTATCGATTAGTCCATCGCCATTTCGACGTGGGCCGGAGCCTCGATTTTCTTGCCAATAAACAACAGCAACAGCGGGACGCAAATCAGGAAGAATGACCCGATAATCAGGAAAGCATCGGCATAAGTCATGACCAATGCCTGCTTGATCACCGCACCCTGCATGACCCCATATGCCTTACTCGTCGCGGTCATCAACGCATCACCTTTCGAGAGGAACAAATTGGTGTACTGGCGAATGCGTTCCGCCGAGATGGGGTTGTAGATGGACACATTATCGGCGAGCCGTGACGAATGGAAGACGGTGCGCGTCGAAATATACGTGGTCATGATCGCCGTACCGAACGTACCGCCCAACTGACGGATCATGCCGGTCAGCGCCGAGCCCTGCGGAATTTCGACGTTTTTCAGATCAGCTAACGTAATGGTGGTCAGCGGAATAAAAATCAATCCCATACCAACGCCCCGCACAATGAGCGGCCAGAAGAAATAATCCGGACCAGCCACCAAGCTGATGGCCGACAAATCGAAACAGAATCCAAAGAAGAGCACAAAACCGATGGCAGCGTACCAGATAGGCGATATGTAGTTTTTACTCATCAAACCGCCCACCACGGGCATCATAAAACCGGTGGCCAGTGAACCCGGCATCAGCAGCAAACCGGTCTGGCTGGCTGTGAAACCCAGAATGGTCTGGCAAAAAACCGGAATAATGAAAACCGACGCAAACAGCCCGAAACCCAGAATAAAATTGAACAGCGTGCCGACCGCAAACCGGCGTTGCAGCAGCAACTTCAAATCCAGAATGGGCAATGTAACGGTCAGCTGCCGCCAGATGAAGCCGATGATTCCGATTCCGGCGGCAATCGACATGCCGACAATAAAACCCGAATCGAACCAGTCGTTTTCCTGTCCTTTTTCCAGAATGATCTGCAAACCGCCGATGCCCATCGTGAGCATGATCAACGCCAGCCAGTCCATCCCGCCCGCCGTCACTTTTTCTGCTGGTTCCTTGATGTAGGTGTAGGTCAGGAAAGTGGCTAAAATTCCGAAGGGAATGTTGATGTAAAACACCCAGCTCCACGACAGGTTATCCGTAATGTAACCACCCAGCGTAGGGCCTATCGACGGCCCGATGATGACTCCCATCCCGAATATAGCGTTGGCAATCCCCAAATCTTCTTTCGGAAAGGTCTGAATCAGAATGGATTGTGCCGTTGTGAGCAAACCGCCCCCGCCAATTCCCTGCACCACCCGGAAAAAGACCAGTTCCCAGACATTGGTCGAGGTTCCGCAGAAAATGGACGCAATCGTGAACAAAATGATTGATGCCGCAAAGTAATTCCTACGACCCAGTTTGGCCGTCAACCAGCCCGACATCGTAATCATCACGGCGCTGGCGGCTGCGTAACCCGTTACCACCCAGCTGATATCGCCCAGCGAGGCACCCAGGTTGCCCATCATCTGGTTCAGCGTCACATTGACGATGGACGAGTCGATGGTTTGCAGCAGAGCCGCCACGGTCACCGTGAGGACGACGATCCATTTATCAAATCCTAACTTCATGATGCAATTGGTTGATGATTATTGTTTCTGTAAATCCACAGCCACCGTCACACTCATGCCGGGACGCAGTTTGGCAAACAGCGGACTTTTCGAATCCAGGTCGATGCGAACCGGAATCCGTTGCACAACTTTCACGTAGTTGCCGGTCGCGTTGTCGGGAGGCAGCAGGGAAAATTTCGCGCCCGTTGCACCCGCAAACGAACCCACTTTGCCGGTCAGTTTTTCGCCCCCAAAGGCGTCCACGTCAATGTCGACCGTCTGGCCGGGCTGCATTTGTTTCAATTGCGTTTCCTTGAAGTTGGCCGTTACCCAGAGCGTTGAGTTCCCAACCACCGAACACAGGGCCTGCCCCGGCTGCACCAGTTGACCGATTTGCACGGCCCGTTTTGACACAACCCCCGAAATGGGCGCCAGAATAACCGTATACGACAATTGCAGATTCGCCATATCCAGTTCGGTCTGCCGTTGTTTCACCGCTGCCTGAGCTACTGAAATCTGTCCCTGCGTTGCCCGACGCTGCGAACTGGTTACACCAGTTTGCGAACCAGCCGCATTTACCTGTGACTGAGCGGTTTGCAGCTGAGCTTCAGCCGCCTGAAGTTGCGCCTTGGCGGCTTCGTATTCCGCCTGAACCGCATCGTATTGCTGCTGCGGTACGGTTTTTTCAGCCAGCAGTCGACCGTAACGTTCAAAATCCTGGGTGGCTTTCCGGCTACGGGCCTGCGCAGCCGCCACATTCGCCTGAGCCGTTACCACCTGATTGCGTGCGGTTTGAACACTTACCTGCGAACTTTCCACCGTGGCTGATGCCACACTGACATTGGAACGGGTAACCCCCGCACTCGCCATCGCACTTTGCAACGCGGCTTCGGCCTGGGCCACCCGAATGCGGTAATCGGCATCGTCGAGCACCACCAGCGTATCACCGGCTTTGACATACTGATTATCCTGAAATTGAATGGCTTTCACATAACCGCCCGCTTTGGGAATGACCGGGTTTACGTCCCCGTCCACCTGCGCATCGTCGGTGGTTTCGTGCCGTTGCAGGTACCGAAATTCGCTGTAACCAAAAAAGAGAGCAAGGGCCAGCACCAGAAGGCCACCTACGCGAAACAGAGTTTTCTTGTTCATGATCGTATCGTCAAACGAGATTAATTAAGGTTGTTGCCGGTGGCTTTTAACAATCGCTGGTAGGCCAGTTGGGCATCCACGGTGGCATTGATGACATTGAGTTGAGCCTGCAATAAAAAGCTGTTGGCTTCCAGCAAATCCGTCGAGCCAACCAGCCCATTTCGAAACCGGGATTCCGTCAGGCGGTAATTTTCCTGCGCCTGCCCAACGGCCGTCCGAATGACGGTTTGCTGTTCCAGCGCCAGTTGGTAATTGTTGTAGGCTGTCACCACTTCCGACCGAATCTGATCGGCTTGTTGCTGACCTTGCAGCGAAGCCTGATTGATGGCCAGTTTGGCGCTGTTCAGTTTGCCTTTCATGTTGAACAGCGAACCAACATTATACGTCAGCCCGGCTCCCACGTTCCAGGCGCTCACAAACGACTTGGCTTCCGGAATCAGGTGCGCCGTGGGGTTGATGTAATTGAAACCCGCCGAAACACCCAGGTGCGGATACAGGCTGCTCCGCGTATTCCGCAGCAACTCCTGTGCGGATTGCAACCGCAGGTTATTGGCTTCCACTTCCGGGCGAGCCTGCGCGGCTTGCGTCAGAAAATTGCTCAGCGGTTCCGCCGTCACAACGGGATTGGCCAGCGTCGTATCCACCGTAATGGCCTGATCTTCCGGCAATCCAACGAGCAGATTGAAGTTATACAGGGCCGTTTGACGGGCTTTATCGACCTGTAAACGACTCAATTGCAGGTTATTTTTCTGCAACTGAATTTTCAGCACTTCATTGGCCGTCACAATTCCTTCTTTTTCCAGATTGCGCGCTTCGCGTTCTTTTTCGTCAAACTGCTTGATACTCTGATCGATGACCGAGGTGGAGCGTATCAGTTTGACGATGTTGTAATACGCATCTTTGACTGTGTAAACCAGTTCCGAGCGGTTTCTTTTGGCATCCAGCCGACTGGCTTTGGTCAGCAATTCCGCCGACTTCTCCGCCGATTTTTCGGCAAAACCGCCAAACACCTCCTTGGTGATTGTGAGCCCCCCAATCATGGCGTTGAAAGCCCCCGCCGGAATGGTTAACGCCGATTTGCCATCCGCATCGGGGGCACCCAGCGAAAAGGGTCCAAGCAGGCTGTAGCGCGAATACGCCAGTGACGCGTTGGCTTGCGGCAGGCTGCGGTCTTTGGCTTCCTGCGAGCGGGCCTCGGCCGCCAGGGTCCGCGCATCGGCCAGTTTTATGCCTTTGTTGTTTTGCAAAGCGAGTTCAATGGCCCGGTCGAGCGGCATCACCGATGGCGTCGGTTGGGCAATTCCCCAGGCCACGCTCATCAGCCAAAAGCTCGCTACTAATAAATAGGTTTTCATATCAGCGGTTTCTAATTTTATTCAGGAGTGTATTCAGGGTGCTTACTTCCTCGTCGGTAAGGTGACTCACGATCGACTCAAAGTCTGCGAAATGAGCCGCAGCGGTTTCAACAAACTGTTTCGATTCTTCGGTCAGCCGGAGATTAACCCGCCGACGGTTTTGCGGATCTATTTCGCGCACAATCAGATTTTTCGCCACCAGTCGGTCAACGAGCCGGGTCATATCCGGATTCAGGTCGTTCATTTTTTCCTTCAACTCCCCGGCCGTCAAACTGTTCGGGTAACATTCGGAAAGATGCCGTAAGACGATGTACTGCTGAACCGAAAGATCAAACGGTGCCAGTTTCTGACCAAAATAGTTGAAGATGTAACTGTTGGTCTGGTGCAGGTTGGCGATCAGCCGGTGGTATTCGTTTCGAAATTGCTTGTTCATCTTCATTAAAGTTGCTCAAAGGTAGAGCCGATATTCGTTTAAACAACTATTGTTCAAACGATGGTTTACCCAAACCCTCGTTTTTAATCAAAGTTTAATTTGTACCATTAGATTATTTAAACAATAGAATGAAAAATATGCATTTAAGGCAGAAAGCAAAGATTTAGCAAGTCAATAATCAGTCCCTTTCGGAGAAAAATTACATTTCCTCTATTTAACAGCTTCGGTGCCTATTGATCCGAAATGTGCGGTTTTCAGGTCAGCTATTTTCGCACTAATTTAAAAATAGCCGCATCACCGCCTGCCAAAGAGGTGCGCAAGGTGTTGATGGTGGTTGTAGTTGTATTTTGAAACAATTCGCTTGTCAGGTAAACCGCTGATCCATCCAGCCCGATCCGGGCCAGGTCAATAATGTATTCTTTGGGGTAGTCTTCGTAGTTGAACACGGCCAGAAACCACTCCCCTTTGATTTCCCGGACAAACAATTCCGCTGCCGAATTACCCGCATTGCCTTCCACTGGTTTGAAAGCAACGCCGTTCTTCGCCAGCTCCAGAATCGGTTGGTTTTGCAACAGCTGCCGGGCGCGCGAACTCCACGGACCCTGAACGGAATAATCGTCGCCCGTAATAAACGTACCGGTGATGACTCCCGAAGTCAGCCGGGCGCGGTTCGCTCCCTCCGACTCTTCGCCAAACACAATGTGGTCGGCATCAATATAATTATAGACGTACGTCTGCCACCAGCCGTAGGTCAGGCTGTTCATCGTGTATTTCGTATCCTTGATCGTTTTCCAGGCGTCGCAGGCAATCCGGCGTGTGTGGGCGTATCGTCCCATTGCCAGATTGGGTGAAATGGCGGCATAGACCAGCATTTGTCCGTCCAATTGATCGATCAAATGTTCCATTCCCTGCCGGAAAGCCTGCATGCCGGTCGTGACGGACGGGTCGTAAAAACCGTCGGACTCAATGGCGGCATGGCCCAGAAAATCGATTTTGATCATCTTGAAACCGCAGTCCTTCAGCTTTTTGATCGCAAAAGCCACCCGCTGTTTCGTTCCCGGATGAGTCGGATCAAGGGCGCGGCCGCCGTCGAAGTCATGGTATTTCCCATGCGCTTTGGTCCATAAGTCCGAAAACAGGTAATCCCCTCCTTCTGCTCTGCGAACTTTCTGTGATTTCCAACCCCAGTCGGTGAAGGGCGCCCAGTAGACGCCGGGTTGCAACCCTTTCTTTTTGCAGTAATCAGCAAACTCCTTCAGCTTGCTGAAATCGCCGTTCAGTCCGCCCGAAAAGAAATTGTCCCAGAACGAATCCAGATCAATGTACGCCGTGTTGTCGTTCCGAAAACCGCTCAGACTATCGGCAAAAAAATCGACTACGTTTACGGCTTTGTCAAACGAAATCTTGCTTTTGATGGCACCCCAGCTGTTCCAGCCAAACGGCGTGGGTTTCTCCCAGTTGAATACATACGGGTTTTCGGCGATGCGGTTTGCTTTGCCGTAAGCTTCCAGCCCATCGCGCCAGTCGTCGTAGAAACCGACGAATAGCTTGGGGGATTTGATAGAGCGGCCGGAAAGAAAACCGTGCGGTATTTTGTCCCGGGTGATTTTTTCGTCGGACAAACCGCCCCAGGCCTTTAGATTGGTCAACTGCTGGCCGTCGCCCGCACTCAGAATACCGGTTTTCCAGTTCAGGTGCTCGACTGAGCCAATGATCAGTCCTTTTCGGGTGTAGTTTTCGTAAACCGCAGCCACTTCCGAACTGGTCGTCGACTGCCCGGCCTGCACCGGTTGGGAGTCGTAGCTCACAAACGCGTCGTTGTCAAACGGAACGAAAAGGCTTCGGTTGTCGCCCTGGACGCCAATGTCCGCCTTCCCGGCAACGATCGGTGCCATGTAATTGCTTTTCAGATCGTTACCATTTATCAGAACTTCCGCAAAGAAAAATTTCCGGTCCGGATAAACGTAAAAAATCTGCTGCAGGGTCGGAAATCCTTTGCGGGTCAGGACGATCGAATGTTTTTGCCCGACGCCGAATCCGTCACGGATAGCGGTTTTGGAATGTTTGCGGGTAGGATAATCTTTGCTATTCAAAACCGCATCCTTGTTTTTCACCTCCGCGTAGGCCCCCGAAATAACGGTTTTAGCATCTACAATCAGGTCAAAAACGCCGGACCGAAGGTGGTACTCGATCCGGTCATTTTTGCCGTATGGAATCGAAATTAAGCCTTTGGGTTGGGGTGGTTTTACGGCGAAAGCGGTCTGGCAAAAAATCCAGCACAGGGCGATGAGTCTGATACGCAGCGACATGTCGGGTCGTTTAGGAAGTGAGCAAGTATAGTACTAAATTGGGCGCCAGCCAATTCCGGGGAGGGTTTTGTTGATCTGCCATCCGGATTAAGCCTCAACCAATCTCACTACCGCTCAAGTTATGATGGAACTGCTCCCGATTAAAGAGACATTGGCCGAAAATGCCGGGTTTCAGGATCATCAGGACTGCAAGCCTTCCCTTGCCATGACGGTCGATTTTTTCAATCGAATCGGGTATCAACCGCCGTGGATTGGCTATTACGCCCGGAAAAATGGTGAGTTAGTCGGCAGCGCGGCTTTTAAAGGTGCGCCCCAAAACGGGCGGGTCGAAATTGCCTACGGCACGTTTCCGCCATTTCAAAGGCAGGGAATTGCCACCGAAATGTGTCGGGAACTGGTGCTGCTGGCCCGGCAAACCGATCCGGCCGTTACCATCACCGCCCGAACCTTTGAGCCGGACAATGAATCGAGCCGCGTTCTTCAGCGGAATGGTTTTGTGGGTCTGGGAACGGTTTGGGACGAAGAAGACGGCACCGTCTGGGAGTGGGAATATCGTGATTAAATCTTTGGTCCGGAAATGAAGTCGTATAGTTTATTTATGCTTACTTTTTCCATATCGTTTCTCCTTCTTTAATAGCCTCAGTCGGATACGCTGTTATCAGGAAATTTGTTTCGCTATCCAATCACCCAGCTCAGCGCCATAACCCCCGCCAGACCCGCGACCGACACCAGCGTTTCCATCACCGACCAGGTTTTGAGGGTGTCGGCCATCGACAGCTGAAAATATTCGCGGAAAAGCCAGAAACCGGTGTCGTTCACGTGCGAAAACATCATGCTCCCGGCGCCGATGCTCAACACCATCAGGTTTGGCTCTACGCCGGTGGCCGCCAGCATGGGTGCCACAAAACCGGCGGTTGTAATGCCCGAAACCGTCGACGAACCGGTGCAGACGCGGATCAGGGCGGCCATGCCCCAGGCCAGCACGTACGGATGCAACGTTGAATGTTCCATCATTTCGGCAATGGACTGACTCACCCCACCGTCCGTCAAAACCTGCTTCAGGGCCCCGGCTCCCCCGAAAATCAGAAAAAGCATGGCGACATCCCTGATCGCATCCCCAAACAGGGCCGTCACTTCCGGAATGGCTTTTCCCCGGCGGGTTCCGAGTGTGTAAGTTGCCACCAGCACCGAGAGAAACATGCTGACAACGGGCTCACCCACAAATGCGACGATCTGCTGACCCCGCGAATCGGTTGGCAAAAACGGGCTGAGAAAGGTGCTGAGGCCAATGAGCAAAATAGGGAGCAAAACCGTCAGAAAACTGGTGGTGGCCGAAGGCATCTGTTCGTCACTTAGTTCGGGAGCAATGAACGTTGGATTGCCCAGGTTCGTGTACCGTTTCACCGTCGAGCCAAACAGCGCACCAGAGATCAGAATGGCGGGAATGGCGACGATAATCCCGTAAAAAAGCGTCAGCCCCATGTCGGCATTGAACTGCTTGAGAATCGCCAGCGGAGCCGGGTGGGGCGGCAAATAGCCCTGCGTTACGGAGAGTGACGCCAGCATGGGCAGGCCAATGTAGAGCGCGGGGAGTTTGTACCGATGCGCCACCGTGATGACCAGGGGCGCCAGCAACAGGAAACCGACGGAATAGAAAAGCGGCAGGCCGACAATAAAACCGGTTACCAGAAAAGCCCAGCGGGCGTGCCGCGTGCCGACCAGGTCCATCAGGTTAATTGCAATACGCTGAGCGGCCCCGCTTTGGGCGACCAGTTTACCCAGCATCGCCCCCAGTGCAATGATGGCAGTGATGGAACCCAGCGTTCCGCCGATGCCTTTCTGGATGGACTCCAGAATGTCGAGCGGTTTTTGACCCAGAGCCAGCCCGACGCCGAGTGAAACCGCCAGAAAGGCCAGAAAAGTGTGAAGACGAACAAACGAAATGAGGGCAATCAGGACCAGAATGCCGAGGATGGTTATGGTTAGGAGCATAACCAAACATAGGAAATATTACGATTTTACCGAAATTTTTGGGCGAAGATTCCATTCCGCTGCGACCCTGCTGGCCTGTAACACATGGCGTTGCTCGTGCGCGATTAAAAACCGGAAAGTGTCGCCCGCCGAAAGGCGGATCAATTTGGCGATGGAAATTGGCACCCGGAGGTGTTGAATATTGACTCGTTTGGCCCGATCGAGCAGTTCCAGAATGGCTTCCTGCTGTTCAAGAAACAGATCTAAAACCGCCGAAGCGTTCTGTTTCGGCGCGGGAGTATGCGCTTTGACCGCTTTCATTTTCAGCGCAATTGAACCGTTGGCCCGGGGTCGCATCGAATTGGCGAAGTAATTTCCCAACCAGCCACTTTTGAAAGTCGGTGCTGCCGGAATCCCATTTTCCTCTCCGTTGGCGATCGCGGCTTCGAGCATCGGAATGTAATAATGTCCGTAGCTGTTGAGGTGTTCCAGACACTGGGCAATGCTCCAACGGTCGGGTGTGGGCTGGCGGTTTAAATCTGCGTCCGTCAACGGCCTGAACGTATCCGTAACGGTCTGAATAAGCGTTTGGGTGTCCTTCGTCAGTTGATCGAGCAGTTCATCGGTCTGAAAAGTGCGCATGGCTGTTGGTGTTTACAGGCACAAACCTAAGGCGGTTTTTCCCGTAAAATGTTGGCGAAGACCAAGATTTTCAAAACCGCTACAACTTGACCGTCGCCAGTAATTTACTGAAGGTGGTGGGGTCAAGCGCAAGATAGGAAGCCAGGTATTTATGCGGAATCAGTTGCAGCACGTGCGGGCTGCGCGTCAGCAGCACGCGGAATTTCTCCTCGGCCGTGTAGGTCATCAATTCGATATATCGTTCCATCAGACCCGACATGGCGGCAGCCGTACCAATGCGTCCCCAACGTTCCAGATTCGGGTACGTCGCCAGCAAGCGGTTGAAATCGGCGAACGAAAGCCGCAGCAACCGGCTGGCCGTCAGTGTTTCAAGGTAATACAGCGACGGTCGCTGGAGCTGAAACGAGTCGATGATGCCCGACATCGAGCCGGAATACGAAAAAATCAGCGTCGCATCCCGCTTGCCTTCGCCCACAAAATAGGCCCGCTGGACGCCATCGACCACAAAATACAGAAATCGTTCAACTTCTCCGGCCGCAGTCATGACGGTTTTGCGTTTGTATTCGACTGGATGCCAGCAACTCGCAAAATTCTCCCATTCATCTTCCGTGAGCGACACCACCGGAAAAACCACTTTCTTCAGCCGGTCCAGAGCCGCTGCCAGTTCAGGCCGTTCCATGTGCTACGGGGTTTGTTACCGAATTCTGTAAATTGGTTAACAGTGTTAGAATGACCTGAAACCAGCCGTCAGCTTCGCCAACGAGGGGCACCGGCTGATTTAACAAGCGGTATTTGTAATCGATATTGGACAAGCCAACGCCGTTCGATTCGATGCGCAGGTTCTTGCGCTGCAGGTTATTTTCAACGATCAACAGGTCATCGCCAGTTGTCCGAATCCGAATCGTAAGTGGCTGATCGGGCAAAATAACGTTGTGTTTCACCGCATTTTCGACCAGCAACTGCAACGTCAAGGGCGGCAGCAAAGCCGATTTTTTGGGTTCATCGACCGAAACATGCAATTGAACACTGTGTCCGAATCGGGTTTGCAGCAGATGGAAATATGACCGGATAAACCGTAATTCGTCGTGAAGCGTCACCAGTTCGTTTTCGTTACTTCGCAGCAAATACCGGTAGACATTCGACAGTTCATCGACAAATTCGCTGGCCTGCCGGGGCGCTTCGTCGATCAGCGAGGACAAGGTATTGAGTCCGTTGAACAGAAAATGCGGATTGACCTGGCTCTGCAACGCCCTCATTTGCACCTCGGTTTTTTCCTGCTGCATCCGTTGGAGGGCCAGATCGGCTTCCAGATTTTCGCGGTGGCGCTGTTCGCGTTCGCGCTCCAGATCCTTTTCCACTACGGCTTTTCGAATGGCTTCGCGCCGGTGGCGAAACGAAATCCCGAGTGAAAAAAAGATCAGATCCAGCACCACACCAGTTTGCACGAATAAATCGGGGTGCTGCCAGAATGGCAGACTTTGGCTCAGATTCGGCGAACGAATCAGCAGGACGGTCGTAATCGAATGATTAATGAGCAAGGAAGCGGTTCCGGCCACAAAGAAACGCGCCACGGTGTCTTTCGATCGAAAAAAAGTGTAAACAATGTACGCACCGACCGATAAGAGCGCCAACCGAACCGGCTGAAGCAGAATATTATGGAGTTTGGTTTGCCAAAAATCCGTAAACAGGTAGATGTAGGTTTTCACCACGACGTAGAAAACCAGCATCCACTGCACCACGACCACCCAGCGAATAAACCGGGGTCTTTCCTTCAGGTTCAGAAAGAGTTTGGCGAGTTCCAGGTAAAGAATGTAACCGGAATACGACAGGATCAGTTTGTAAAAATTACCGATGTTGTAGGGCAGCCGGAAGTGATTGACGACGAAATAAACCGCCCAAACCAGCGTATAGATTGTGTACAACCCATAAATCCGCTCCCGATACATCAGCCATTGAATGGAAGTAACCAGAAAGATGGCCAGCACCATTCCCAGAAAGAGTGGAGACCAGGCTTCGTACGTCATTTCAGCGAAAAAGGAATCGTAGACACGTTCTCAATAACAGAATGAAACGTAAATGTACAAAAAAGCCCAACCAGATTTAATAGGCAAATGAGGCAACGGAAGCAACGAATGGTCCGGCTCAATCCCAATACATTATCTTTGTGGCCGGCACATGGTTTTCGGGGCGGTTTTCCCGCCAGGCCCGATGCAACGCAGCAGGGTCCCGCCGACAACAGTAATCCCAAAACGTAAACCGTTATGAACCAGTGGGCCCGGTTCGACCGCACAGATGTGCTGGTGGTCGCCATTAACTTTCCGGCTGTTTTTATCGCCAATTACGTCATTTTCGGTAATCGGTACGTCAGTGACATGACCCTTTTTTTAGGCTCTTCAGCCGTGATTTGTGTCCTGGCCATCCTTTTGTCCGTCAGCCTGACGCTCTGGATGAAATACCTCCGGTTTCGGTATACCCACCTAAATCAATTCAGTAAACGACTGCTTTACAGTGTATTCGTTTACGTCGTTGGCACCAGTTTGATGGTCCTTAGCCTGTTTGGCCTGTATCATTGGCTCGATTATCCGTATAATTTGAACACACTGCCCTGGATTTTGATGATCGGTTTCGTGACGAACATCATTTCGGCGGGTTTACACGAATCGGTTTATACCTACAATCAGTGGCTCCGGAGCGAACAGCGCGAGTACCGGTTGAAACACCTCCACATGCAGCAGCAACTGGATGTGCTGAAACAACAGGTCAATCCGCATTTTCTGTTCAACAGCCTCAATTCGCTGATTTCTTTGATTGGCGAAAATCCGCAGCAGGCCGAAATCTTTGCCGAAGAACTCAGCACGGTTTACCGGTATGTTTTGCGGGCCAACGAAGAGAATCTGACGGAGTTGAAATCGGAACTTGGTTTTGTGCAATCGTACGCCCATTTGCTCAAAACCCGCTACGGGAACGGGTTAACCATTGATCTCCGAATCGATGCCGATGCGCAGTCGTACCGAATTCCGCCTTTGACGCTGCAATTATTGATTGAAAACGCGGTGAAACACAACATTGTAATGGCCGATCAACCCCTTACGATCCGGATCGAAACCATCCCCGATGGCTGGATTCAGGTCACGAACAATCTCCAGCGGAAGCCATCGCGCGTGCTTTCCAACGGCGTCGGTCTGTCCAATATTCTGGCCAAATACACCATGCTGGGGCAGGTAGTACCCACCATTCAGGAAAACGACGGGCAGTTTACCGTCAAACTGCCACTTCTGGCTAAAATCAGCAGCCCAATCGTGGCCGGAACTGAACCAAATTCGACGCCAAAACCTTATTAATGTACCAACACGAATTCGGGTGATTGGACAATGATGTATTGAAATAAATTCCGTTGAATTCATACCCAAAAAATCATGAAAGTAGAAATCTGGTCGGACGTGATGTGTCCGTTTTGCTACATCGGGAAGCGGAAATTTGAAACCGCACTGGCCCAGTTTGAAAATAAAGATTCGATTGAAATTGAGTGGAAAAGCTTTCAGCTTAATCCGGCTCAGGAAACCGATCCCACCCGGAGTGTGACGGAATACCTGGCCGAAGTGAAAGGCTGGACACTCGGTTATGCCCGGCAAATGAACGATTATGTCACCAATATGGCACGTGAAGTAGGACTTCAGTATGACTTTGATAAAGCCATAATAGCCAACTCATTCGACGCGCACCGTGTAGTTCAGCTAGCCAAAAAACACGGCCAGGGTGATGCGATGGAAGAGCGGCTTTTCAAAGCGTATTTCACGGAAGGACTCAACACCGCCGATCACGAAACCCTGCTTCGGCTGGGCGTTGAAATTGGGCTGGACTCCGAGGAAGTCAAACAGGTTCTGGCGTCCGATCAATACCGCAACGAAGTGAAAGCCGATATCAACGAAGCCCGTCAGGTGGGCGTTACCGGCGTTCCGTTCTTCGTCTTTAACCAGAAATACGCCGTTTCCGGTGCACAGGCTCCCGAAACGTTTCTGGGTGCCCTGAAAAAATCATTTGGCGAATGGGAAGAAGTAAACCCTGTTACTGAGCCGGTTACTATTCAGGGAGCGGTATGTACGCCGGATGGAAATTGTGCGTAATTTCGCAAAAAATATCCCCCATGACGCATCCCTCCCATTCATCCTCTTCCGGCGATTCATACGTCCGTGAACCCTTTTTCAATGTCCGGTTACTCATCAATATAGCGCTGGTTTTGGCCAATAGCATTTTGTTGCTGGTAATCATCAAATGGGCAACCGTGGTTCACTGGCCGTATTCGCTGGCGGCCGTTTCGGCGGCTGTCATCGGTTTTCTCGAACCCCGAAAAGGCTGGATTCTGGCGGTATTACAGGTTGTCATTCTCTGGGTTGGGTATACGTTTTTCACCGCAGTTCCGGAGAATGGCGGTAAACAGGAGCTCGAACTTTTTTGCCTCTACGGCTCCATTTTCCTGACATTTCTGGGTAGTTTCGTGGGCGGCATTCTGAAACGAGCGTCCAGTAAATAGAGTAAAGAGATGAGAGGTGAGACACTGGAATAAAGACCTGTTCGCGTCGTCCCAATTCCATTGTCTCACGTCTCATCTCGTTGCTCTCCAAAATACCTTGGCCATCAGCACACCGAATACGTTCAAGTCACCCCGCCGAATCCGGTTTTCCATCGCCGGTTTTTTCTTCATTTCCGGTTTTGGATTTGCCACCTGGGCCTCGCGCATTCCGTCGCTACAACAGCAACTGAGGCTGAACGAAGCGCAATTGGGAGCGGTTTTATTCGCCATGCCGCTGGGCCTGATCCTGACGCTCCCGCTCACCGGCATGCTGATCGGCCGGTTCAGCAGCCGGATCATGGTGCTGGTCGGGGCGGTTTTTCTGAATATTATGCTGGTATTGCTGGGTCAGGTCAACCAGACGTGGCAACTGGCCTTCGTGCTATTCTGCTTCGGTGCGGCCCGAAACCAACTCAGCATTTCCGTCAACGCACAATCCATTGGCGTTCAGGCCCTTTACAAACGTTCCATTTTGACATCGTTTCACGGGATCTGGAGCATTGCCGGTTTTGCCGGTGCGGCATTGGGCTCCTTCATGATTTCGATCCACGTGCTGCCTTCCGGGCATTTCATGCTTGTCAGCATTTTTCTGACGCTGGTTGCTCTTGCTTTGTTTCCCAACACGATCCCTGAACCGGCCGGAAAGTCGAACTCCCGGACCGGTTTTGTGTTACCGGACCGGGCGTTGCTGAAATTCGGGCTGATGTCGTTCGCATCGATGGCTTTCGAAGGCATCATGTACGACTGGAGCGGTATTTATTTTCAAAAAATCGTACGCGCGCCTACGGAAATCATCGCACTTGGTTTTGTGGCCTACATGAGCGCTATGACCATCGGGCGGTTTTCCGGTGACTGGCTCGTCAATCGGTTCAACAAGAAAACCGTGCTGACCTTCAGCGGTCTTCTCATGGCCAGCGGGTTGTTACTGGCTGCCGTTTTTCCCAACGTTGTAGTTGCCGGATTGGGGTTCATCATGGTCGGCTTTGGCACGTCCTGCGTCGTTCCGCTTGTATTGAGCCTGGCCACGCAATCCAAACGGGCGGAAACCGGCCCGGTGATTGCCGCCGTTTCCACGATTGCCTATTTGGGTTTCCTGATCGTTCCGCCGGTGGTCGGTTTTCTGGCCGAAGCGCTCAATCTCCGGTGGTCGTTTGGACTTCTATCACTGTTAGGTCTACTGATGGTCTGGATAGTCAGCAGATTACCAGATCATTACAGATCCTGAGGTTATTTCCGCAAGGGCTGCGGTTTCACCCCCTCGACGGTAATCTGCACCGGTTTTATAAGCCCCTTGGCATCAAATGACATCACATCGATGCAGGTTTCGCGGTGGTTCCCATCGGTTTCGGTGAGCGGACGTCGGTGATATACGATATACCACTGGTCTTTGCCCGGCACCTGAATCACGGAATGGTGGCCCGCTCCGGTCGCGACGTTCGGGTCCTGCTTCAGGATTTTATCGATGCGTTCAAACGGCCCAAACGGCGAATCGGACATGGCATAGGCCACGGAATAATCCGGTCCGGTCCAGCCACCTTCCGACCACATGAAGTAATATTTACCGTTCCGGATAAACATAAACGGCCCTTCCACGTACCCTTTGGGTGTAATTTCCTTGAACGTCGTTCCGTCGGGAAATGGCACAAAACCCGTAAAATCATCTTTCAATTTGGCAATGTTGCAATGCCGCCAGCCGCCATAAATCAGGTAATACTGCCCGTCTTTGTCCTTAAAAACAAACTGGTCGATCGGCTGCGCGCCATTAATAAACTTGTCGATCAGCGGTTTCCCCAGGTAATCCTTGAAAGGCCCGCCCGGATTATCGGCCACAGCGATGCCTATTCCGCCAGGACTTTTGTCATTCTGAATATCGTTCGCGCCAAAAAAGAGGTAATACTTTCCCCCTTTCTCAACGATGGCGGGGGCCCACATCGCCCGCCAGGCCCATTTGATGGCGGTGGTATCGACAATCCGGCTGTGTTTGGTCCAGGTTACCAGATCCGGCGACGAAAAAGCATCCATAAAAACCTGCTCTTTATAGGGTGCTGAATACGTCGGATAAATCCAGTATTTGTTTCCAAATATAATCCCTTCCGGGTCAGCGTACCAACCCGGAAATATCGGATTCCCGGACATTTTTTTCTTACCGGCAGCAGGTTGAGCAGTCGCCGAAGGGCGTACTAAAACCGTCAGGAGTAAACAAAAAAGCGCAGAAAATAAGCCAGATTTTTTCATAAATTAAGAATGGAGCAGTTAATGGTTTTAGTTGGCCGGTTTTCCAGCTGGCAGATAAACATTCACTTCCGGGTGCATGGTATACAGGCGGTAATTGGTCCCGTCGTTCACTAAAATACCGCTCGATTTATTGTCGCCAAGAATGGGATTGTTAGCGTACTTTTTCCAGTGAATCAGGTCTTTCGAAACCGCTACGTTGGTCGACCACGCCCGCCAGTCTTTGAACGCCGAAGCGTGGTAATACATATAATAGAGCCCTTTATAGCGGATAACCTGATTGGCAGCCACCGCAAACTGATCGTACTTTTCGGGACCCATTTTCAAAACCGGCTCGTCCTGAACGTTCGTCCATCGTTTCATATCGTTTGAAGTTGCCAGCCAGACCGCAGCATCATTGCGCTCGTAAAACAAATACCAGGTGTTACCCTCTTTCCAAACCGCCGGGGTGCCATACGGACCTTTGGTGAGCGGTTTTCCGTCGGTATAATAAATAGCAATCGGTCCCTGTTCCTGCCAGTGAATTCGGTCGGTTGAGGTCAGGATGTGTGCAACATCATCCTTTCCTTCCGCGAACATGTAATACGTTTTACCAGACTTCCAAACCGACATATCTTCCACCCAGTCGGCTTTATGAATCGGATTATCAGCGTATCGTTTCCACGTAAAACCGTCCGTCGAAGTAGCATAACCGAGAAATTTAGTCTTGTCTTTTCCAGCTTCATACCCGGTATACCACAGATACCATTCGTTGCCTTCCCGCAGAATAAAACCCCGTTCCCGAATTTTATTATCCCAGGTATCCGAACCGGTACCGGCAAAAACCGGGTTGTGTGGATACGATTTAAATTGGATGATTTCAGCCGGAAACTCCGGATTCGGAGCCGGTTTTTCGGACGAAATCCAGCCAATAAATAATGCAGAAACCAGGAGTAAAGGGTAGGCTTTTTTCATAAGTCGGGTTAGTCAATTCAATTGGAGTTACTTGGTTTTAATTCTCAGATACAATTCCTCCACCTTCTGGCGCGCCCAGGGCGTTTTTCGCAAAAAAGTCAGACTGGATTTGATGCTCGGATTGTCGGTAAAACACCGTATGGGGATGCGCTGGCCCAAACGCTCCCAGCCGAAATGATCGACCAGTTCCGTTAGAATCAGTTCGAGGGTTTTGCCGTGAAGCGGATTATTGGGCTGCGAAGGAGTCATCTCAGGAAATGGTTACAATCAGGCGCAAAGATAGCTCAAGATGTGAAACCGGCGTTTTTTGAAGTAATCTTCTTTTTTATGCCCGATTGACGTACTTATTCCGTTTTTAAGGCTACCTTATACGACATTAGCGAATAGAGCCGAAAACAAGAGATTGGTAACTTATAGTTTATCCTACTTTCTTCCATCTATTCCTGCCAAACTCAAATTTCAAGCATCATGGCCCAGCAAAAAGCACCCGCAAAAGGAAGCGCTAAAAAACCGTCCGAGAAAACACTAAAGGAAAAACGTGCCGACAAACAGGCGAAGCGCGACAGCAAAAAGGATTATTAATTACACCACTAACAGGCCATTCTGCCGCAAACTTCGACCGGTTTCCGACTGCATGAAGTCCCCAAAGCTCCCTAACCCGGCGGTTTCAAAGTCCGCTTTTAAGCCGTCGAGGGACCAGGGTTCGTGCTTGGCAATAACCAGTTGGGGCATGATTTTCGCCAGCCACTCACCCACCGGCACGCTCGTTTCCAGCGCCCATTCGTTTTTCTTCGAATAAAAAACCAGTTCGGCCAGTTCAACTACCTTTTTACCCTTTTTGACTTCCAGCACCGAAAGATTCGGCACACTCCCCAGCCAGATCACGAGCGCATTGGGCCGAAAATCATTGTCTGACAACTGGCGTATACTCTTCGCAATATAGTTCGGGGGAATGGTAGTCGTTGGCGTTTTAAAGTCAAACCAGCTTTTGAGCGGAAACTCGAAACACACGCCGTGCATGTAATTGAACAGCGACTTCCGTAAGCCTTCCGAGAACTGGCCGTGGTCGCAGCCGAGCGGGTCGTCATGATCCAGATCGTTGTCGGCAAATAAACCGGTTTCGGGGCCGATTCGCATCACGTCGAACCCGGCCGGATGCAAACCCACCGGGCTGTGGGCAGTCATGGCAAACCGGTGCCAGAATCCCGATTGCACAATCCCGGCTTCGAACAATTGCCGGACCATTTCCAGCGAATCGATCGTTTCCTGGGCGGTTTGCGTCGGAAAACCGTACATCAGATAGGCGTGGACCATGATGCCCGCCTGGGTGAATCCATCGGCTACGCGGGCCACCTGCGCCACGGTTACGCCTTTTTTCATGCGTTCGAGTAGCCGGTCCGAGGCCACTTCCAGCCCCCCGGAAACCGCAATGCAGCCCGACGCTTTCAACAAGCGACACAGATCGGGCGTGAAGTTTTTTTCGAACCGGATGTTCGTCCACCAGACCACGGTCAGCTTCCGGCGAATGATTTCCAGCGCCAGATCGCGCATCAAGGCGGGCGGAGCGGCTTCGTCGACAAAGTGAAAACCGTTCTGGCCGGTTTGTTCGATCATTTCTTCGATCCGGTCGCAGAGCAAAGCCGCCGTCAGCGGTTCGTAGCGTTTGATGTAGTCGAGCGTTACGTCGCAAAAAGAGCATTTCCCCCAGTAGCAACCGTGCGCCAGCGTCAGCTTGTTCCAGCGTCCGTCGCTCCAGAGCCGGTGCATCGGATTGACGATTTCGATGACTGATAAATAGTCGTTCAGCGGTAAATCACGGTAGTCGGGCGTTCCGGTATCGCGTTGCGGAATATCCCGCTCCCGGTTCTGGTTGTGGTACGTCACGACGCCGTTCACCCGCGAATACACCCGCTTCAAACTCTCCCGTTCGCGGTTTCCCGCCAGGTAATCCAGCAGAGAGAGCAGCGGAGCTTCGCCATCGTCGAGGCAGATGTAATCGACGAAATCAAACACGCGGGGCTCCTTCAGCGAGCGAAGTTCGGTATTGGCGTACCCTCCGCCCATAACGACGGCAATCTGCGGATGGTTTTTCTTAATGTATTGTCCGCACTTTAAGGCGCCGTACAGATTTCCCGGAAACGGAACCGTCAGGCAAACTACGCTGGGGTTCCATTCCTGAATCCGTTTTTCGAGCCGATTCGTTAATGTAGCCGAAATCAGGGTTTCGGGCGCTAACAGTGCCGCGTTGATTTCGTCGAAATGCGTTGCCGAGCGACCCAGGCGTTCGGCGTACCGGCTGAAACCAAAGTGCGGGTCCACCGCTTCGGTAATCAGATCGGCCAGGTCTTCGAGGTATAAGGTTGCCAGATGGCGGGCTTTGTCGTGAATCCCCATCGTTCCAAAGGCCCAATCCATTTCATCAAGTTGCGCAAACCGGGAAGCTTCTGGCAAATACGACCGGTCGCAAATGCTGTGGGCCAGCGTTGGATTTTTGTTCTGCAAAAACCGGATGACCGGGTCAATGGTGCTGATGTAGTCATCCTTCAGCGAAAAAATCCGGTAGCTGTTTTCGGATAATTCCGCGTCGGAAGCCTCCAGTTCGTCGAATAGCGTTTTCAGCCCCTTCGCCGAAAACAGGTTCAGAATCACCTCAATGCCTAAATCAGCCTGGTGTGAACGAAAGCCTTTCGTATTCAGAAACCCTTTCAGGTAAGCCGTCGCCGGGTACGGCGTATTGAGCTGCGTGAAAGGTGGTGTAATAAAAAGGATTTTTGGTTCCAAGGAGTAACGGCGCTTCGTTCCCCACAAAGGTAGTTCTTGTTCCCCAGAAATAGCTCTTTTAAGAAATGCGTCCTATTTTAGCGTAACTGAATACCTCCATGAAAAGACATCTGCTATTTGCCTTGTTGATTGCTTCAGCAGCGCACGGCCAGCCTAAACCCGCTGCGGGTGATCGCAGCCCGGCCTCGTACTCGACCAGCTATCAACCTCCGGTTTTTGGTGATCCGCAACGCAGCGAAAAAATCAAAGCGGTCTTTCCAGCCATCGACAATCTTTTTCGTGATTATGCCGCGAAAAACCACTTCCCGGGCCTGGCCTTCGGCATTGTGGTCGATGGCAAGCTGGTGCACGCGGGTGGTTTTGGTTTTACGGATGTCGCCAAGAAAACTGCCGCAACGCCCCAATCGCTGTTCCGAATTGCGTCGATGAGCAAGAGTGTGACCACGATGGCCATTCTGAAACTACGCGATGAAGGCAAACTCCGGCTCGACGATCCGGCGTATCTCTACATCCCGGAGCTGAAAAAACTGCCGTACCTTACTTCCGATTCGCCCCTGATCACCATCCGGCATCTGATGACGCATTCGGCGGGTTTTCCCGAGGACAACCCGTGGGGTGACCGGCAACTGGACGACAGTCCGGCGGACCTGATCAAGCTGATCGAGGGTGGTTTGTCATTGTCCAACGTACCGGGTGTTACGTATGAATACAGCAATCTGGCGTTTGCGATGCTGGGTGCCATTATCAGTAAAATTTCAGGAAAACCGTATCAGCAGTACATCGATGAAGCGATTTTTAAACCGCTGGGCATGACTCACACGGTTTGGGAATACACCAAAGTGCCTACCAACCAACTGGCGCACGGCTACCGCTGGCAGGAAAATAACTGGCTGGAAGAACCCCTGCTGCACGACGGGTCCTACGGTGCGATGGGTGGTTTGCTTACTTCCATCGAAGATTTCAGTAAATATATGGCGTTACACGAATTGGCCTGGCCACCCCAAAGTGGGGCCGAAACCGGGCCTATCAAACGAAGTTCCGTGCGGGAAATGCAGCAACCGTGGACGTTTAATAACCTGGCCGGTACCTTCAGGTATCCCAGCGGTCGCGCGTGTCCGATGGTAAGCAGCTACGGATATGGGTTGCGCTGGAGCCGCGATTGCGAAGGACGCGTCTACGTTGGTCATACGGGCGGTTTGCCCGGTTTTGGCAGTCAGTGGTGGATTATGCCGGAATACGGCATCGGCGTTGTGGCCAACGGCAACCTGACGTATGCCGGAATGGGCGCGGTCAACTGGGCGGTTCTGGACACGCTGATCACAACGGCTGGATTAAAACCGAGGATGATGCCGGTTTCTAAAATCCTGGCGCAGCGGAAAGCCGAGATTGTTCAATTGCTCCCCGACTGGATGAATGCCCCCGAGAGCAAAATTTTTGCGGAGAACTTCTTCCCGGATAAATCCCTGGCGATTCGACGAAAAGTGGTTCAGGATTTGTACGCCAAAGTCGGAAAAACCGTTCGGGTCGGCGAATTAATTGCGGAAAATCAACTGCGGGGGCGCTTTTTGATCGAAGCCGAAAAGGCCAATATTGAGGTATTTTTCACGCTTACACCCGAAAACCCGGCCCTGATTCAGCAACTGGACTTTAAAGAAATAAACAAATAAACAATCTCGTATAACATCCGGTTTCCATCATTTAAATCCAGCCATTTCCAGACAATTCATCCAGCACGTTGGTTCCTATGAGCAAAGAGGGTCGGAATTCTTCCGAAAATTCCCCAAAACAACGGGTCTTGTTAATAGGCCCACCCGTCGATCCACGGCTTCAACGGCTACTGACAAAAACTTATTTAACCGAAACGGCTTCGGACGCGGCACTTGCGCTGCGGCAAATCAGTCAAAACCGCCCTGATCTCATCATCAGCACAACCAGTCTGCCGGTTTTGAATGGATTTTCATTGATAAAACTCCTGAAAAGTGATGTAGCTACGGCCCGAATTCCGTTAATCGTGTTAGCGGACCGGGAAGAACCGGCGCAGAATGACGACGAATCTGCTGCGGACGATTACCTGATTGGGTCGTTTCCGGCTCAGGAATTGATTACCAGAATCCGGATTCAGTTGGCCATTGCCCAAACGCGCAGCCGAACCGAAGCGCATGTACGCGACGTGCTCAATCAAGCTCCGGTGGGCATCGCGGTATTGATGGGTCGTCAGTTTGTATTTGAAACAGCGAATGTCAACTACCTCGGTCTCATTGCCAAAAACCATGGGGATGTGATCGGCAAGCCCATTCTGGAGGCTTTACCGGAGTTAAAAAACCAGCGTATTTTTGAATTACTGACCCGGGTTTTTGAAACCGGTGAGCCCTTTTTCGGAAACGAATACCCGGTAATTTTACACCGGCACGGAAAGGACGAAACCGTTTATTTCAATTTCGTTTACCAGCCGCTGCAGGCAGAAAATAATGTCATCAATGGCGTCGTGGTGGTCGCCAGTGATGTCACAAATCTGGTAAAGTCCAAACACGCCCTTCAGGAAAGTGAACGCCAGTTTCGAAACCTGGTCATCCAGTCGCCTATTCCGATGACAATTTTCCGGGGGCCGGAATACATCATTGAAATTGCCAATGATGTTCTGCTGAAAACGATGTGGAAACGGCCACTTTCCGAAGTTCAGGGAAAGCGGTTATTGGATTTATTCCCTGAACTGAACAACCAGCAGTTTCCGGCGCTCCTGGCGAATGTTCTCAAAACCGGTATTCCATACACCGAAAAAGAAGCGCTGGCTTACGTCAATTCGCCGGAAGGGATGGGCAAATATTATCTCGACTTTGAATACGCCCCTTTGTTCGACACCAATAATAACGTTTCCGGTATTATAGTGACAGTCAACGATGTGACAGAGAAAGTAGAAGCACGATTGTCGATTTTTGAAGCCGAGCAACGGTTGCGTCTGGCCATCGAAGCTGCGGATATCGGGACTTACGACTGGGACATGACGACGGGTGAATTCCAGTATTCCGAACGGCTGGCCACCATTTTCGGATTTTCGACGGATCGATTTCATGAACAAAAAGAATTTAGCAGCGCCATTCATCCAGATTTTGTTTCGATTCGGGCCAAAGCATTTGAGGAAGCCCTTAAATCAGGCCGGCTTTTTTATGAAGCCCGGCTGGCCCGCCCCGACAATGTCATTCAGTGGGTTCGGTTTGCGGGGAAAATAATCAGAGATCAAAATCAAAAAAAACGGCGATTGCTGGGGACGGCGCTCGATATTACCCAACAGGTTGAAGCCCGGAAGAATCTGGAGGAAGTAGCTGAGGAATTGGAAAAACGAGTGGTGGAACGCACAATCCAGCTCCAGAATACCAACCATGAACTGGTACGGACCAATCACGAACTGGAGCAGTTTGCGTATATCGCCAGCCACGATTTACAGGAACCATTGCGCAAAATTCAGACATTTATTGAATTACTCCAGGATCAAAGTCATGATGCCGAATCTACCCGGACGCTGTTGATGAAGATCAGTTCGTCGGCGCAGCGCATGTCGGCCCTAATCAAAGATGTGCTGAATTATTCCCGCCTTCCCAAAACCGATGATCAATTTACGGCCACTGATTTAAACCTGATTTTGGCCAATGTTAAAACGGATTTTGAATTATTAATCGAGCAAAAACGAGCGGTCATTACCCACGATGTATTACCAACCATCACGGCCATTCCGCTGCAATTGAATCAATTGTTTTCAAATCTGATCGGCAATTCGCTCAAGTTTTCCGAAAAGACGCCCGAAATTCATATTTCAGCAACCCTGGTGCCGATTGAATCGTCCCGTAGTATTCCTCATCTTTTACCTGATCGAACGTATTTAAAACTCAATTTTAAAGACAACGGTATCGGTTTTGAGCAGCAATATGCTGAGCAGATCTTCACCATTTTCCACCGTCTGAACGGACGTAAATCTTATACCGGAACCGGAATTGGACTGGCCCTTTGTAAAAAGATTGTCGAAAACCATAAAGGAAATATCTTTGCCGAAAGCACACCTGATAAAGGAGCTTCGTTTACTATTTATTTGCCCATGTGAGCTTTGATTTTCGGTATCCAGTTTTCGGAGTGATTATGACGGCGAAATGCTTCAGGTGTCACTGAATTCGACGATCCGAAACCGCAGACCAACTACCGACCACCGTAAAATATCCGTAACCTATGCCTCATTTTATCAAAGCTCTTGCCTTGATGCTGCTTTGTTTTAGCTCGGGAGTTCAGGCACAAAACCGCAAACCGGCCTTCAGGGTGATTGCTTTCTTTACCGCAAAGAATGACAAAGCGCACATTAGCTTTGTGCGGGAAGCCAACCAATGGTTTCCTCAAATGGCCGCCAAGTATCGTTTCCAATTTGATTCTACCTCAAACTGGAACAACCTGAACACTAAATTTCTTTCTGATTATCAGGTAGTTATTTTTTTCGACACCCGGCCTGAAGCGCCGGAGCAACGGGCGGCTTTTCAGAAATACATGGAAAATGGCGGTGGCTGGATGGGATTTCATTTTGCGGCTTTTGCCCTCACGCCCTCGGCCTATCCGCAGAACTGGGACTGGTACCACAATGAATTCGTCGGCGCGGGCTCGTATAAAAGCAATACCTGGCGACCGACCCCGGCGGTTTTACGGGTGGAAGATCGCAACCATCCGGCAACTAAAAAATTGCCCCAAACATTTAAGTCAGCACCCAATGAATGGTATCGCTGGACCAACGATTTAACGGCCAATCCGGATATAAAAATTCTCCTTTCCATCGATTCGACCAGCTTTCCGTTGGGCACGGGCCCCAAACCGCACGAAATCTGGCACAGTGGGTATTATCCCGTGGTCTGGACCCATAAAAAATACCGGATGATCTATTTAAACATGGGTCATAATGACATGGATTACGAAAATAAAACCAACAAAGAACTGTCGTCTTCGTTTAGTAGTACTGAGCAGAACAGGCTCATCATTGACGCTTTATTGTGGCTGGGAAGTGGCAAAAAATAGCTCGCCAAACAAAACCGTTTCCTAAAATGTAGTGGTGCCATTGGGTGGACTTCGTTAAATTCGTCTGACAACAGCTTAGCTAATGGCACATAAAGGAAAAGAAATCCGCAATCCGAAAACCGGGCAGGTTATTCAGTTTGTAAAAACCAAAGCCGATACCCGCGGCCGGTACCTGGAATTAATTTCTACCTACGAAGCTCATTCCAAAGAGCCGGTGCCGCATTATCATCCGAATCAGGACGAATATTTTGAGGTCTTACAAGGTGAATTAACGATTCGCTTAAATGGCCGTTTAAAAATCCTTCAACCGGGGGATAAACTCCATATTGAACGAAATCGTGTCCATTCCATGTGGAATGCCAGTGACGATAAAACCGTCGTTTCCTGGAAAACCGTTCCGGCCATGGATACGGAATATTTACTGGAACTGAACACCGGTCTCGCCAATGACGACAAGACCAATGCAGAAGGCATACCGGATCTGTTACAGGTGGCGCTGATGATGAATCATTATGACCACGTTTTCCGGGTTGCCAAACCGCCCTTTGTTGTTCAGAAACTGGTTTTTGGAATGCTGACTCCGCTTGCCTGGCTACTCGGTTACAAGCCGTATTATAAAAAGTATATTGATTAACCCAGTCCGCGCCGGAACGTATCGATGGTCCGGCGCGGACTGGGTGATCTTACCATTACACCAGCGTTACTGTTTCCAGTAGCTGATTGATATAGGCGGTTTCGTCGGCGGTAAGCGTTACATCCATGGCTTTGGCATTCTGAACGGCCTGTTCGGCATTTCGGGCGCCCACCAGCGCCACCGTGATGGCGGGCCGATCGATGGTCCAGCGGATAACCAATTGACTCATTGTCACCTGTTTCTGATCGGCAAGGGCGTTGAGCTGGTCCAGCATGGGCCAAACCCGGTCAATATTTCCGTCTTTAAACGCTTTGTAATTCACCCGGTGATCGCCTTCGGCAAACTGATGCCCCGGCCTGATTTTCCCGGCGAGCAAACCACGTTCCAACGGGCTGTAAGCCACAATCGATTTGTTTGTTTCCAGGCAATAGGGCACCAGTTCGGCTTCAATATCCCGCTTAACCATGCTGTAGGAAACCTGATTCGAGACCAATTTCAACGTTCGTTCCGCTTCTTTCATCTGCTCGACATTGTAGTTGGAAACGCCCGCTTCCCGAACTTTTCCCTGTTCAATCAATCGGCTCACGGCTTCCATCGTCTCCGAAATCGGGGTGGTAACATCCGGCCAGTGGATCTGATACAGATCAATGTAATCCGTTCCCAGCCGTTCCAGGCTGTCTTCGCATTCTTTAATGATACTTTCTTTCGACGCAAATTTATAGACATCAATCGGCGTTCCGTGGTTGTCTCTGGTATGAAAAGCCAGCGTTCCTTTTGCCAGATTCCAGCGCATGCCGTATTTGGTCAGAATCTGAACCTGGTCGCGCGGAATGCCCCTGATGGCTTCGCCGACGATTTCTTCGCTGGTCCCCTGGCCATAAACCGGTGCCGTGTCGATGGTGGTTACGCCGAGGTCAAACGACGCTTTGATGGCTTCAACAGCGTCTTTCCGCTCCGTTCCACCCCACATCCAGCCACCGACGGCCCAGGCTCCGAAGGCAATTGCCGAAACCGTCAGGTCCGACTCACCCAATTTCCGATATTCCATTCGTTTTAATCCGTAAGGTTAGTTCGTTCATCCTAACCTTAAAAGCAGTCCGGATTATGAATTTACTTGGAATCGCTGAACCCGGCTTTCCGACCATTTCACCTGCCGATCGGCTTCCTGCAAGTCCACAAAGCGGTAATCCGTCAGCAAATGCCTCAGTTTTTCCCAGCATCCACTCAGGCCGTAATAGGATTTAAATTGCCGCAACCGGCTGAGGCCCGGCACCATCGGCTGTTGGGGATCGAAGTCGCGGGGATGAAAATACGTCATGACATACGGCGATTGGCGCATAAAATTCTGGATGACGGCATACGGCAATAACCGAAAATAACCGCCCCCCGAAAAAATCAGGTCCTGGCCCAGCAAATTGACCGTGTTGATCGGAAACTCTTTTAACATCGCCCCGTCCACGTCGATGTAACACGGTTTTGCAATCCCGAAAGACGAATCGCCACCGTGGGCCCGGCGCGCGGGGAACATCGAACAATCGATCTCGATTCCCAACTCCATCAGCAACGGAAAAATCCAGCGATTTTGCTCCTTGACCGAAAAACCGGGTGCCCGGTAGTAACTCACTTTTTTACCGGTAACATCCTGAAGCGACTTGATCGAACGGTCCAGGTCGGTGCGGCATTCATGGGGAGATTGCTCGTAAACCAACTGGTGGAGGTCCGAATGCGTTGCCACTTCATATCCGGCCGCATCGATCCGGCGAATAACGTCGGGGTATTTTCGAGCCACCCAGCCGAGGCAAAAAAAAGTAGCCCGCGAATTGGTTTCTTCCAATAGCTGAAAAATCCGGTCCACATTGCGGTGAAGCCGGCATTCATATTGACACCAGTCCTGCTCGGTCTTGGTGGAGGGGTTGTCGAGCAAGTGAAACCACTCCTCGATGTCGAAAGTTAAAATATTCATCGCTCAGTAAAAGGTTTTGCCAGCGGCCAGAAATGCATTTACATCCTCGCGCGTCGGGAATGAGAAATAGGTCATTTGAGATGCATCATTTTCAATCAGCTCGTACGTTCCGGCATGAATTTTCTCCACGCTTTCAACAATCGCATCCATGCCCAATTGCTTGGTATATTTGATCAGACCGGCCTGCGAGCGGTTGCCGATTTCTACTTTTTTCTGCACCAGAATTGGCCCGCTGTCAATGCCTTCATCGACGAAAAAAACCGAAACCCCGGTGTATTTTTCGTCGTTTTTCATTACCCAGAAAGAGGGCATTAATCCCCGGTATTTGGGCAGCAAGGCGGTGTGCAGGTTCAGGCAGCCTTTCGGTGCGAGATCGATGAGCGGTCGTTTAAAAATTTGATTTCCAGCGATGGAGATGAGCAAATCCGGCTGGTAGGCGGCTATTTTCTGGAGACTTTCCGGACGGTTGATGTTTCCTTCCAGATGAATCAACGGCACGCCATGTTTTTTCAGCACGTACCTGACGCTATTTTGTCGACGTAGTTTGGAGAGAATGAACTTCAGGCCGTAGCGCAGAAAAAAGGGGCCGCCAAAAATGGAGTACGTTTTTCGGGCTTTTTGGGTAAACGTTTCCCGTTTGCCAAATGGGGATACATCCGCCACCACCGTTCCAACCACCTGGGCAAATGGCGGTAACTTTTTCAGAAGATAGTCAAGATTTCGGGCTAAATAAAAGGGATCGTCCTGCGTAATTAAAACTATCTTCATAGGATGATTTGAATTTCATTGTCTTCAATATTAACAATAAAATCAAATCATTATACAATTTTAGCAATCTAATTTTTCACTTCGTCCCTGCAGTCCCCCGGTGTGAATGGCAACAACCTTTGTGTCTGATAAAAAAACGCCTTTTCTGGCCAAATCAAAGATCCCAAACAGCATTTTGCCGGTATAAACCTGTTCGAGTCGTACCTGATTTTTTTTTTCAAAATCACGGATAAAGGCAATTAATGCGGGCGTTGTTTTGGCATATCCGCCAAAATGGTACTCCGTCAGTACCTGTGCCCTTGAATTGGGTTCGGAATTGTAGCCTTTTAGTGAAGAAAAGCCCAGGATTTTTACACCGGGCGGGGCGGTTTTTTCCAGGCCAGCCAACGTTCCTCCGGTTCCGACCGGGCAGCAAACGAAGTCTGGTATTTCCCCTTCCAACTGAGTTAAAATTTCCGGAATTATCTCCGCAGTCCCCCGAATGGCCAGTTCGTTCGTTCCTCCTTCCGGAAGTTCGTAAAACGTGCCAAACCGTTGCCGGATGTCCTGCTGAAAAACCGCATCTGAGCGGTTTCTGAATTGCTGGCGCGTCACAAAATGGAGATGCATTCCCTGCGCCCGGGCGAACGCCAGGGTCGGATTATCGCGCTCCCGGTGGTCTTCTCCCCGAATAATCCCGATGGTGGAAAAACCGTATTCGGAACCGGCAGCCGCGACGGCATATATGTGATTGGAGTAGGCTCCGCCGTAGGTCAGCAGGGTCTGGTAGCCTAATCGCCGAGCTTCAGCGAGATTGTACTTGAGCTTACGCCACTTGTTGCCCGAAATGGTTGGATGCAGTTCGTCATCCCGCTTCAGATAGAGCTGAAGCGGAACCGGTTCCGGAAACGGGTCAGGCAAGTAGTGGAGCCGGGAAAAATCAGAAATCACCGGCCAATCCTTCACGATCCGTTATTTTCCGTCCGCCTGCTTTTTGGCAAAAACCGAACCTGCATAGCCGTTGTACCCGTTGATGGTGTAGCGAAGCACCAGGGTTTCGTCAATCAGTTCACCTTCTCCCGAAATGGTGTACTGATCGCCCAGGTAATTGATAAAAGCCTGATCTTCAATGAGAAGATTTACGCCTGAGGATTTGGCCTCAATTGGGGTTTTGACCAGATTCGCCAGATTTTCGACCAGAAAAGTATTGGGTTTTTCGGTGCTTTTACGCAGCGTCAGCAGGTAGTTATCTTTCGGATTGGCTTCCTGGACGGTGAATACGCCATCGAATACGGTTTCAGGCATTACGACCGGATCCGGCGTTTTACAACTGCTCAGACTGAAAAGAACAGCCGGCAAAAACAATGCAATTTTCAAACAGGCAGCCCGGAAAGGCCCCATTTTGTGTGGATTAGAATTCTTCATGTAAAGTCAGGTTGTACTACACTGATTCTATTTTGATTACACAAAAGTAATAAGGTCACATGATATTTTAACAAAAACCAGTGACCGTTCGCTAAAACGTGTGATTCTTGGTATTTTTGTAAGATGTTACCACCTGAAACGAAGGCTCAGCAGGACGTAGAACCGGGTTATGCTGATCCGGATGAGGACGAGCTTTACGAACATTACCGCGTTGTGGTCGACCCCGGCCAGAACCTGATGCGTATTGACCGGTTTTTGACCGAACGATTGCCCAATGCCACCCGGACGAAGGTGCAGAATGCGATCGATACGGAATCTGTGAAAGTCAACGGAAAAAGCATCAAGGCGAGTTACAAAATCAAACCGCAGGATGTCATTACGGTTTCGCTGCCCCATCCACCCCGCGACACGGATATTTTACCGGAAAATATTCCGCTGAACATCGTGTATGAAGATGACGAAGTGCTCGTGTTGAATAAACCGGCGGGCATGGTGGTTCATCCGGCCTACAGCAACTGGACCGGCACGCTGGTCAACGCCCTGGTTTACCATTTTCAAAACCTGCCCACTTCACGCAACGGCAGCATTCGCCCCGGCTTGGTTCATCGCATCGACAAGGACACTTCGGGTTTGATGGTTATTGCCAAAACGGAATATGCGATGGCGCACCTTGGCCGGCAGTTTTTCGAACACACCATCGAGCGAACGTACAACGCCATTGCCTGGGGCGAATTGAAAGACGAAGCGGGGACGGTTTCCGGGAACATCGGACGAAGCCTCCGCGACCGGAAAGTTCAGGCAGTTTTTCCCGATGGTAGCCAGGGAAAACACGCCGTTACGCATTACAAAGTATTGAAATCGTTGCATTACGTGTCGCTGATCGAATGCAAACTGGAAACCGGTCGGACCCACCAGATTCGGGTCCACATGCAATACCTTGGTCATCCGCTTTTCAGCGATGCCACGTATGGCGGTGACCGTATTCTGCGCGGCAACGCCAACGGTTCCTATAAATCATTTGTCCAGAATTGTTTTGAACTGATGCCCCGGCAGGCTTTGCACGCCAAATCGCTGGGATTTGAACACCCCCGAACGCATGAATGGCTCCAGTTCGACTCCGCATGGCCGGACGATTTCAGCTCGGTTTTGGCGAAATGGGAAAGTTACCTCGAAAACCGGTGATCGGTTTACCGAATTCGGTTTATGGTTTTCAGTTCTCCGCAGATTGAGCTTGAAGAAGAACGCAACAAACCCGATGTAATAGCTCAACCGGATACCCCTACAAACCAAAAACCAAATGCCGTAAACCGAATACCTGAAAACCGTACACTTAAAAAACTGATTCCGAATGACGATCCGCAAAGGAACTCCCGCTGATGTTCCGTCCTTATTTGAACTGGTTCAGGAACTGGCCCTGTATGAAAAGGCGCCACACGAAGTCACCAACACGCCGGAGCAAATGCTGAAAGACGGTTTTGGCGATAACCCACTTTTTGGGGTGCTGGTAGCCGAAATCGAAAACAAGATTGTGGCCATGTCGTTATATTACTTCCGGTATTCGACCTGGAAAGGCAAACGCCTGTATCTGGAGGATATTATTGTCAATGAAGCTTTTCGCGGGCAGGGGTTGGGAAAAGCACTGTTTGATGCCACCATCGAGGAGGCTCACCAAACCCATTGCACCGGCATGATGTGGCAGGTACTGGACTGGAACGAACCGGCCATTCACTTTTACAAACAGTTTAATACCCGCTTCGACACGGGCTGGTGGAATTGCCATCTGGATTTTGATAAATAGCCGTAACTTCGCGCCACACCATGAAAGTGCCGGAATGCCTTTTCGGATCACTTTACTTGTTTACAATGCAATTCAACAAAAAACGAATACTGATCATCTCGGGCTGGGTGCTGCTGGGATTTCTGATTCTGGGGGCTATTGGAGCCGGTATTGCCTACAACAAACGCGAAGCACTGCTGAAAGAAGGGCTCTCCCGGGCCATTCGGAAAGCCAAACGCGACTATGATCTGAATGTTACCATTGGCAAGGCGCAATTTACCGGTTTTTCTACGGTGGCTTTTTCCAACGTCACGGTAGTACCGGAAGGACGCGACAGTCTGTTGCGGGTCGAAAAAACAGAAGTCGGTGTCAGCATCTGGCCTCTGATTTTCGGAAAAGTTGCCGTTGCCTCGCTAACGTTGCAAAATGGTCTTGCCCACGTTGTTAAACGGGATAGTACCACCAACATCGATTTTCTCCTAAAATCGCACAAGAAAGACTCGACGGCGGCAACGGAAACCACCGACAACAGTCGGAAAGTCGATCTGTCGGTTGTGGCCGAAAATCTGGTCGATAACCTGCTGGCCAAAATTCCGGCCAACATGGATGTCCGCAACCTGGAATTGCGGTTTACGGACAACGAACGGCAACTGAGCTTTCTGACTCAAACCGCCACCATCGACGATGACGAACTGACCTCGACCATTCGGGTCAACAACGGGGAGTCGGTCTGGCACCTGGTTGGAACCGTGGCCGCTTCGGATCAGGAAGCCAACGTGGCGCTCTACGCCGATGGAAAACCGCTCGAATTACCTTATCTGGAACATCGGTTTAAGCTTAAATTACAGGCCGATACCTTGCGGGCGGAGCTTCGCGATGTGGCCAGTTCAGGAGGAGAATTCAAGATTGAGGGAGCCGGAGCAGTGCGCAATCTGCGGATTAATCACCCGGCCGTTGCGCTGGGTGATGTGCTGGTTGAGAATGCCGCCATGGATGCCAATTTGTTTGTCGGCGAGAATTATATCGGTATCGACAGTTCATCGACCATTTATTTGGGGAAAGCCAAAGCCCGACCGTTTATCAAATACACGGTTTCGCCGGTCAAGATATACGACGTTCAGGTTCATACCGATTCACAGGAAGCTCAGGATATATTTGATTCGTTTCCACAAGGCCTTTTTGAGTCACTGGAAGGCATGAAAGTGTCGGGGAAACTCAAATACGATGCGGTTTTGCATCTGGACAGTTCGCTGCCCGATTCGGTACAGTTCTCGTCCGGTCTGACGCCGGATCAGTTCAAGATTCTGCAATTTGGGAAAGAAGATTTCAGCCGGGTAAACAAATCGTTCGAACACGAGGTATACGAAAAAGACAAGCTGGTTCGCAAGTTTATCGTTGGTCCCGAAAATCCGGATTTTACCCCGCTGAATTCCATTTCACCCAATCTCCGCAACGCCATTCTGACGGCCGAAGATTACAACTTCTTCACCCACAACGGGTTTAACGAAAAAGCGTTTCGGGTTTCGCTGGCAACCAACTTCAAGACGAAGAAATTCAAGCGCGGGGGAAGCACCATCTCAATGCAGTTTGTCAAAAATGCTTTTCTGAACCGCAACAAAACGCTTTCCCGCAAAGCTGAAGAGATTCTGATCGTCTGGTTAATTGAAAATCAGCACATTATCAGCAAAGAACGGATGTATGAGATCTACCTCAACTTCATCGAGTGGGGTCGGAATATCTACGGCATCGGCGAGGCATCCCGGTATTACTTCGCGAAAAGTCCCTCCAACCTTGACATTGGCGAAAGTATTCTATTGTCGTACGTCGTGCCATCGCCGAAGGCTACGCTGAGCCGGTTTTATCCGGATGGTTCGGTCAAGACCTATCTTCGGGGTTATTTCAAATTGATTGGGCGAATCATGGCTTCCCGGGGGCTAACACCTTATGATACAACCGCATACGGTTTTTACGGAGTTCGTTTGCGCGAAGGATTGCGTCAGGAAATCGCACCGGCCGACTCCATCGAGATCGACTCGTTGATGATGCCGGATGAAGAAACGGAAGAAAGCGCCAATGGCGTCGGTGATTTTTTCCGGCGGGTATTAGGCCGTGACCGCGAAGAACCGGAGGTGGTGAATCCTGAACAGGAAGCAGCCAAAGGAAAAGGAGAAGTTGCACCGACGGATTCTGTTCCCAAATCGCGTCGGCAACTCCGTAAAGAACGTCGGGAACAACGTCGCCGGGAAAAAGAGGAACAGGAAAAACAGGAGAACTGACTATGATTACGGTGATGGACTATGATTACAGTGATTGAAATGATTATGAGATCAGATCAATCATCATTACATCATTTAAAATCACCGCAATCATAGTCATTGTAAGAGGTCCGGGCGACGCTGTTTTGTCCGTTCCAGGGCCTTTTCAAACCGCCACTCATTGATTTTGGCTTCGTGGCCCGACAACAGCACCTCTGGCACGGCATGGCCTTCGAATTCGGCAGGGCGGGTATAAACCGGAGGAGCTAATAAATCGTCCTGAAAGGAATCCGTCAGCGCCGAGGTTTCGTCGTTCAACACACCGGGCAACAGGCGGATGATGGCATCGGAAATGACCGCAGCGGGGAGTTCACCCCCGGATAATACGTAGTCGCCCACACTGATTTCCTTCGTAATAAACAATTCCCGCACCCGCTCATCGACGCCCTTATAATGACCACACAGAATGATCAGGTTTTGGGTTAATGACAACCGGTTAGCGGTGCGTTGGTCAAACCGCTCGCCGTCGGGCGTTACGTAGATGACCTCATCATAGGTGCGTTCGGCCTGTAAAGCCCGGATACAGCGGGCGATCGGCTCGATAGACATCACCATCCCAGCTCCCCCACCAAAAGCGTAATCATCGACCCGGCGGTGTTTGTCGAGCGTGAAATCGCGCAGGTCGTGAATAACGACCTCCACAAAACCGCCCTGTTGTGCCCGCTGCAAAATGGAATGGGCGAAGAAACTATCCAGTAATCGGGGCAGGCAGGTTAAAATATCAATCCTCATCGAGCATCGCTTCTTCGTCATCTTCGGCGGTTTTCTTCCCGGTTTTCGCCGAAGGTTCTTCCAGATAAATATCGACCAGGCCGTCTGGCAGCCGGACATGCAGAATTTTTTGGACTTTATCTGCCGATGGCGTCAGTTCATCATTCACCGGAATCAGCACTTCCTTTCCCTGGTAATCCATCGAAATCAGATTCTGGGGGGCCACATTGTACACCGTACGAACCGTTCCCAAATCGCCCAGTTTTTCGTCGCGAACCCGATAACCGACAATTTCGTGGAAATAAAACTGTCCATCTTCCAGTTCATCGAGGTTATCGAGCGGTAGAAACAAATCACAATTGACCAGTTTCTGAGCTTCCTCAATCGTTTCGACGCCTTCCAGCGCGACAATTCCCCGGTTGCGGTTAACCGAAATCGATTCGATAAAATACGGCACCAGATCGCCCTTTATTTCGATCAGTACCGAATCCATTTCGGCGTAAATTTCCGGCATATCGACATCCAGGAAAAATACCAACTCCCCCCGTACGCCATGCGTTTTAGTGATTTTCCCTAATTGAAAACAATCGTCCTTGGTCACGATTTATGCTATTTTATCCCCGAAAAAATCAGAAGAGGTCTGTATAAAACAACAACTGACAGAAACCTATTTCAAGAAACAGACTTCCATCAGTTGTCGGGAAACGTACAAACGGACCGGGCCCTGCTGGCTTCCATCCGTACTGCACTCAAATCTTACACGAACTTTCGAAAGACGGTTGCCGTTTCGATTCCGTCCGTGGGTACGAAACTAAGCCTGAGCTTCGCCTTCTTCAGCGGCTGGCGCTTCAGCAGCGGGTTCTTCGGCGGCCGGAGCCTCAGCAACGGGTTCTTCAACCACGTTTTTCTTGGCAATAGCCGCAGCACGGGTTTCGCTAACTTTCCGCTCAGCTTCCAGACGAGCCTGTTTGGCATCGGCTTTTGCCTGCGTTTTCGAGTCGACACTGCCCTGCTTACGATCCTCTTTTCCTTGCTTCCAGTCTTCGAACTTGGCATCCGCCTGTTCCTGAGAGATGGCGCCTTTAATGACCCCAACCTGGAGGTGTTTTTTCAACATGACACCTTCGTGCGACAAAATCGAACGAGCCGTGTCCGTCGGTTGTGCTCCCTTTAACAGCCAGTCGACCGCCCGGTCGCTTTTCAAAACAACGGTGGTTGGGTCTGTGTTCGGGTTATACGAACCGATTTTTTCAATAAAGCTACCATCCCGTGGTGCTCTGGCATCGGCAATTACGATGTCGTAAATAGCCAGTTTTTTGCGTCCCCGACGCGATAAACGGATTTTAACTGCCATTTTATTGGTTTTTGTGATTGGGAGAAACCACCTGACAATGCTGCGGTTGGTCGTCCTCCGGTAGAATTAGGGGGCAAAGGTACGTATTTTTGTTGACAATTGTACCGGTTTTTCCTGACAATGTTTTTGTCTAAATGGCCCACTGCCAACATAACTAAAAGGCTAAAAAAGCAAAACCCCGGCTCAGGTCGGGGTTTTGCTTTTTTAGCCTTTAGGGGTTATTACCTCGGTTCTTTCGGATCAAACCGCTGACCCGATTGGTAGTTGGAACGGAGCATGTTCATGGGAACAATCTTGATTTCGACGCGCCGGTTTCGCTGGAGGTTGTCTCCGGTAGTGTTCGGCGCAATGGGTCGATATTCCCCGTAGTACTCGACCGTGACCCGACTCGGATCGGTCAGACCAGCGCGGGTCAGGAACCGCTTGGCGGCATCAACACGGCGTTTCGATAATTGAACGTTATAACCATAAGAAGCCCGGTAATCGGTGTGTCCAACGAGGATGATACCACAATTGGTCTTTACATTCAGCAGTTCGATCACTTTCTTCATGATGTCCTGCGATGCCGGACGAATTGTGGCTTTATCCGTATCAAATTCGATATTTCCGAATAACGCTTCACATTCCGGGGCAAATTTACCGCGCAGAATCGAGCTGATGATACTATCGAGGTTCATGGCTACACCAGCACCTGAAACAATGCTACCGGCAGGTGTTGCGGGTTCTTTGTCAAACAAATCGGCAACGCCGTCATTATCCGTATCCGTGTACAAACGGGGATCGACCGGTTTCGGCATATTCGCTTTGGCAATCGAATCCGCATCGTTCATTGTTGGGTTGTACGGCTCCTTCAACAGATTTTTCGGATCAGCCCAGCGCAGGTGATACCGTCCTTTGGCAGGATCGTAAACGCCGTCTTTACCAACGCGAACCGCATCTTTACCAATTTTGTAGGTCAACGATAAACCCAGGCCAGCCCATTTGTCCAGACCGGAATCACCGCGTCTCCACCCGTAAACATTCCCCGCTTTTGAGTTGTCAACTCCACCCACTGTCATATCCAGTTTTTCGGTATTGACCATATACAGTGTTGCATCGAGGCCAATGTCGAGCCGGGAGGTCAATTCATAATGCAGAGCCGATCCGATCGGGAAAACGAATTCGCGGGTGTAGACCGAGCCGTCTCCCTCCCATTTTCCCTGCGTAACGGAACTATAATCACGACGGTCGTTACTGTACCGGATCATTTGTCCGGTCGTCAGGTCATACACCCGGGTATCGAACCACATCAAACCTGCTCCGGCGTGGATATCCCACTTCCACCGTTTCAGTTTTTTGGTGCCGAACAGCAACGACTTCATATTTACGTTGGCATTCAACGTTCCCTGAAGGAAGTTTGACCGAAACGAAGCGTTATAGAGCGCCTGTTTCGAGCCCCGCAATGACCCAACGTGAAAATCGGCCGACGCCCCGAACAGGTGGCTCAGTTGTTTGTTGATCGAGACTCCGAGTGCCCCGGTCATTTTGGTGCTGGGGCCTTTTTCAGGAAATGCCTTGTAAAAACCGTAATTATCCAGGTCGCCAAAGAAACGGGTAATCGCGGGTGTGACGGTCACTGACCAGGTATTCATTTTGTAATCGCCCTCGTAGGAACGGCTACGAGTGGACCCTCCGGTGGAGGAACGGTTGGTGGTGTCAGTTTGGGCATACCCGACAGCCTGCGTTAGTAACAGAAGCGTCAGAGAAGCGAAAATGGAAATTTTCTTCATGAGAACTCAGGTTTAATTCATAAGCCTTTAACGTAGAACAATCGCACGGCAAACCGGCGCTACGGCGGACCGTTTAAAACTACTTTTTTTACGACATCAGCAACTTTCCGCGAAGTAAATCTATAAGCCGGATTCTGTTTCCCGTCAAATTGCCGAAACAACTTTTCCGGGTTCTTATCATTTATCTCGATTCCGAATCACTCCGGAACTCTATCGATCTACCCGCATCGGCATCATTCCGAATTGCTTCGAAATTACAGGAACGAGTCGCCCCTATTCCGGTGCTTATTTGATCTTTCAGCCCATAAGGTTTTCCGTGCCCCGTCTGTCGCCAGCCGGGCGGTAGGCTCTTACCCCACCTTTTCACCCTTACCGCAGTGAATTTTGAATCAAAACCCAGCTACGGCGGTATATTTTCTGTGGCACTTTCTGTCAACTGATCCGCAACGCCGGGCGTTGCCCATCACCTGCCTTCCCGTTAGGAAGTATGGTACTCTATGCTGTCCGGACTTTCCTCCCCGGTTCGTTAAACCGTTCCGGAGCGATAAGCCAATTTACTCCGCGTTGGTTGCCATTCCGTGAATACCGCAAATCTATAAATACTTAGGTTCTTTAAAAACCTGGTATCGAAAAACTGCAAATTTTTCGAGCCTATTGCCAAAAAAAAGGCACAAAACCCGCCATAACTATAATCCTTCGACCTTTAAATTGATTTTACCGGTCGCATATACGACCGCCAGCAGTGACTCCTGTGTCAAGTAAACCTGATCGGGCGAAACTTGTTCAAGTTTCCCGTTGATAATAACTCCCTTGGTTATTTGATTGTTCGTTAATCGGGCCTGAAGCGACTTTCTGGCTTCGTCGATCTGGTTTCCCACCGGAATCGTCAGCTGTTTTTCCAATGTTCGTGCAAAGCTACCCTGTAATAACCAACTCGCGGTTTTATACAGAATATTTTTTGTATCCAGATCATAATGCAGGTCACGCAGCGAAATCGTCCGGGCTTGGGCGTCGTAAAAGGGCTGCCCCCGTAAATAAATCGCTCCGTTGATACTGCCTTCCAGGGTTGCTTTGATGATCAGGTTGTTGTTCTGCCCGTACAAATCAATCTCCCGAATGGTTATCTTGTACCGACCGTCACGAAACTCATAGGATTGCCCCACAAACTCGTTTGAAACCACTTTAGTGGCTTCGGCGTAACTGGCTTCACTCAGCAAACCAATGCGAAACTGGTCGGGTATTTCTTTTGAGACGATTAATTCCGGAATAGTAACGGCAGGTTTGACGTCGGGTTTGGCGCCGGTTTGGGTCAGCGTATAGCCTTCGATCCCGATCGTGGACCGGATTGCCCCTTTCTCGAACTGAAACGGAGTGATCAAAATTCGTTTGGGAACGACCAGCAGCCAGGTGCGATATTTCTCCGAAACCAGATACGGTTGACGAATGGTATTCCAGGCATTCAGAACCGGTGTTCGCAGGTCAATTTCCTTCCGAACCTGATCGTCGAGTGCTTTCGTAATCTTTCCCAGATTTTTGTCGATAAGCCGCCCCACAATGCTCGTCACCGGAACATCGAAACCGGCGATCCGGACGGCGGGTTTCTTCACCCATTCGTACCCTTCCGATGTGGTTTGGGTGCTGGCGGTCCAGTTTTTATCGATGGAAAACCGGGTAGCAAATTTAAGGTCCAGTTCGAATTCCGTTTCCTGGTATTTTGTAAAACCCAGCACGGTCATCCCGGCTTTAGCCCAGATTTTTAGCGGAACCTTGAAGTGAAAGAGACTATCCTGGGCCGACACCAGAATGGGCGCGCGCTTCCAGACTTTGGTCATAAACTGATCGTCGTCGTTGTCGGTCAGGCTGTTGTCTTCGTAAATCAGGCCATTGACCTGACTATTGATCTGCCGCTCGACGTCCGTCAGCGCAATGGATACCGGAATGTTTACAGTCGATAAAAACTTGTCGTTCTGTACCTCCATTTTGGTTACCGAATAGGCCGCTTTCGGTGCCTTCGGATTTGTCGTCGCGGTGTGTTTGCAAGCCTGTACTGCCAGAAAAATCAGCAGGATGCTCAGGAATCGGGTCAATGTAGTAAAAATAATTTTATTTAATCTTAACCTTCGTGGCTCCATAGCCAAATTTTTCCTTTTGAGCGTCTTCAAAATAGGCAACACCGGGATATTTGCCCAGTCGCCGGTGTAATTCATTCCGCAGAACCCCATTGCCAACACCGTGAATGAACGTAATATCGTCCATGCCGCTGGCAATCGCATTTTCCAGGTTTTTCTCAAACGCCTGCAACTGCACCTCCAGCAACTCGGCATTCGTACGGCTGCCAAAACCGGTCGGCAGCAATTTGGTGATGTGTAAATCGATGATGGACGACGGGCGTTCCAGCGACGCCGGTTCTTTTTTATCAGTCAGTCCAAGCAAACTATCGCGCAGTGCTGCGGCATCGACCGGTTTTTCAACGTTTTTTTTCAGTTTCGGCGTCTCCTGCTGAACGGGTTCTTCCAGGTCGAGTTGAAAAACGTGACCGGTCTGGTTCACAACCGGAATCAACCCAATATGGCTCTGAAAAGTTTGCGCCCGACACTTGAGACGCTTGATCAACGGTTCCCGCAAGGTCGACGCTCCCCGACGGTGCCAAAGCCCCTGAATCAGAAACGTCGGCCAGTTTTCAAAGGTCGCCAGGGAATACTGCTGCACGAGTTTATGAAACGAACGCGCTTTCAACACGTCCGAATGCAGCCCGATGTAGCGGTTTTCCCGTTCTTCACCGATGGTAAACGGCAATTCCCAATCTGTATTATTAACCAGATAGAGATCAGCGTCTTTCGCGTTATTCCGCTCCGTTTGAGGAACAAATGCCAGGTAAATCCCGGCATTTGCAATGATTTCGGGTTTGGTCGATTTCTGGGCTTCCAGTGTTGGTTCGGCCTGAAACCGCTTGGCTTCCATCGCCGAAACCACTACAATCTCCGACCGCAGAACCGGAATCCGGAAACCGTCTTCGATTTCAATTTCTACCTGATTACCGGGTAAGAAGCGCGTCACGACACCCTGCTCCTTCGCCCTTACCATCCTTACTTTATCACCAATGTTCATGCTGCGTACCCAAGGACTTTGGTCCGTGAGTTTTATCAAAATTAACTTTACTGGCACGGACCCAACGTCCGTGGGTACGTTTTTTAAAAGTATAACGCATGAAAACGAAAACCGTTCCGACCGTTGTATTCGAGCGTCGGTGCGGGTATTTTCAGCGTGTTTAATAAAAAGAAAACCGTCTTCAGGGCTTTGTGCCGGGTTTTGATTCGGGTGAAATCGATATCCAGCGAGAGGTAGTACTGGCGGTAAGGCCGGTAACCGCGCTCGATGCTTTTGGGCGTTTCGGCCGCCACCATGTCCTGAATTCCGTAGCCCGCTGCTACATTCAGCCATCGCGGAAATTTCGAATCCCGACTTCCAAAAGCGGAGGGATTCACCGAAAGCCAGTACGTCTGACCGTTGTAATCTTTCAGCCAGCGGTCATGCCAGGTACTTCCCAACAATTCTTTCCGAACCTTGTACAGCGGAGTATTGTGGAACGAAAACTTCGGCTGAATCCGCAATTCACCCCAGGCCAGGTACTGGCTGGTATACAAGGCCGGACCGGCGATGTTGGCGGCCATATCGCCCACCGAAAAACCGTATTCCGGTGAAAACCCATCCAGAATCTCGATCGGCGTCTGAAAAATCAGCCCCGTAAGGCCGGCGTACAAGGCCGCTTTTTTATCCGACAAACCTGTCCAGCGATACGCCTGCGCCGAAATTCGGGCGATCTGATAAGCCGTCAGCATGTGACCAACCTTATCAATTTGCAGCCATTCGTGGTTGTCGTTAAAGAAATGAAAATTGGTCAGCGGGTTGTTGTACCAGGCTTTGCTCAGGCCGTAAATGGTGGTGCTGTAAACCACGGTTTCACCAATCAGTAACCCACGAAGCCGACACCGGTAACACGGTTCCGAGGTCCGGCGGGTAGTATCCTGGGTAAAACCGGTCAGTGCATTTAACAGGAACACACCGAGAAAACCGATTAATACCCCCCTTTTTATGCCGTTCCGATCCCGTTTTTTACGCTCTTTAATAGGCTCCATGATACTTCCGCAATCCCCACTCGACACTGATCAATACCACAATCAGGAAAAATAGCCAGCGTAAATTAATCAACTCATTCAACTCTTCATTGCTGCTCAGACGGCCCGGCGGTCGCTTTTTAACCAGATCATCAGCCAGCGAAGCCAGCGTTGAGGAATTATAGAAACGCCCTCCGGTTTGTTGCGCCAACTGCCGGAGCATCAGGTGATCGGCAGTGGTATTGATGGCTTCAAACTGCTGCTCCCGTACAATGAATTCGCCCGTAGCGGTTTCGGTTCGGCCATTGAGCGAAGCCGTCGCCCGAAATTTGTAAACACCGTCCGGCAAGCTACTCACCTCAAACCGGGAGTTGCTGGACGTTGGTGTGTAATTGAAACTGCGCGGAACGGCCCGTTCATTGGTAATTTCCAGCCGAATCGGCCGATCGAACAGTTTTTCGTAAATATCATTGTACATCTCGGTCTCGAACGTCACTTTTTCGCCCGCCAGAAATTCGTTGCGGACCGGATACACCCGCAGTTTCCGACGGTCTTCCTTGATCGAAACCAGTTGCATTACCTTCTGGAACAGTTCATCCACAACGGCCTGATTGTCAGTGATGGCGAATTCCTCCAACCGCCACTCCCACAAGCCTTCACCCGCCAGCACGGCGGCTTTTCGCTGCGACGAAATATTGATCGCCAGCAGCGGTTTGCTCGTCCGAACGCTGCCCACCTGCTGCCATAACACCACTTCGCTGCCCGGCGACAGTTTGAAATCGCCAAACGGCACCAAAACCGGCGGTAGTCGATCCAGCAACGTCAGCTTTTGGGCATCCAGATTGAGTTGACGAAAATCGGGATTAAACCGCCCCGTCACCTTATCGGTTTGCCCGCCACCGGCCGTTATCTGCAGAACTGGATTCAGCCCGTTGAACGATTGCAAACCGGACTGATTGCCCAGAATGAAGAGAACCGGGGTATTTTTCTGCAAGGCCTTTTGCACCACCGCAGCTCCGGCATTCATGTTGTCCGGCAACTGATGCAGAATAACCAGGTCATAGACTTTATCCGGAATGTCGGCAGTTCCTCCGTTCAGAATCCGGATATCCAGCTCGTAATTTTGATTTTTTTCGATGATACTGCGCAACGCCTTGATGTCCGGGTGCGGAGTCAGTGCCAGTAGCAGGATTTTTTCTTTTCCATCAATGATGTCGATGTACACATCCCGGCGGTTGTTGCGGGGCGTAAATTCTCCGCTCTGGGGCAACACCTCGATTACGTAGTGTTGCATGCCTTTTTGGTTGGAAAACGTCTGAAAAGTGAGTTGCTGAAACGTTTCCGGCCGGTTAAAATTGACGGTTTGCCGACTCAGCTCTTTTCCATTCTGCCGCAAAACCACCGTCCCATTTTTGCCCTGAAAACCGTAGCTAACCACGTCGGCCTGAATCGGGAACTGGTTGCCGAGGTACGCAATTTTATTGGCTACAGCATCTTTCAGCTGCACGTCCCGCTTCGGAATCGTATCGCCCAGGCCCACAGTATTCAGCGCAAAATTATAGCGCCCAAACGTTGGCGAAAGCCCCTGATTAGCGATTCCATCCGAGATCAGCACCACATCAGTCAGGTTGCGGCCTTCGTAGGCGTTTCGAATGCCGCCCAGCATGTTCGACAAATCCGTCGTGCGCTGGTTAAACGGGATGGCTTTCAGATCACCGGTGATCAGACTGTCGCCCAGCGTTTGCACCGCCACCTCGACCTCTTCACTCGTCAGCCGTTCGCGAAGCTTTTCAGCGGCTTCCAGCGCCCGGTCAACCTGCGCCCGTCCGCCCGCCGTCATCGACTCCGAATTATCAATTGCCAGAACGACTTTTGGCTTCTCCGTTATGGTTTGCGTACTGCGAATCAGTGGATTAAGTAACAGAAAACACACCACACTGACCACCAGAAACCGGAACGCAGCCAGTGAGAGATTCATCCGCTGGCTCCACCCGGAATTTCGCTGGTACAACGCAAACGCATAACCAGCTCCTACGACCAGACAGAGCAGCAACCACCAGGGAGACGACTGAAAATAAAGTTCGGAGCGCATGTTTTTTTGAATGATGAATTATGAACGATGGATTATGGATGAAAGCGCGTTCCCGGGAAACCGGAAAATCAACCAATTCATAATTCATCATTCATAATTTAGGTTAGCATTCCTCCGTCCACCTGCAGCACCTGACCGGTGATGTAGCGGGACAGATCGGAAGCCAGGAACAGGGCGCAGTCGGCAACTTCTTCCGGTTGACCACCGCGTTTAAGCGGGATCGACTGCTTCCATTCTTCCAGAGCTTTTTCGTTGATTTCGTCGGTCATTTCGGTTTCGATAAAACCGGGGGCAATGGCATTTGAACGAATGTTACGTGAGCCCAGTTCCAGCGCGACCGATTTGGTAAAGCCAATAATACCCGCTTTGGAAGCGGCATAATTGGCCTGCCCCGCGTTGCCGCGCAGACCGACGACCGAGGTCAGGTTGATGATCGAGCCTTTTTTCGCTTTCATCATCGGTTTGATCACGGCTTTGGTCAGGTTAAAGACCGACTTTAGATTAACGTTGATAACGACATCCCATTGTTCTTCGCTCATCCGCATCAGCAGACCGTCGCGGGTAATGCCGGCATTGTTGACAACCGCATCAATGGTGCCAAAATCGGCCACAATCTGGTTGGCCAGTTCTTCGGCGGCTTTAAAGTCCGAAGCATCCGACCGGTAGCCTTTTACTTTGACACCGTAGGCCGACAATTCGGATTCCAGGGCCTGTCCTTTTTCGATGCTCGACAGGTACGTAAAAGCGATGTTGGCACCCTCCTGGGCAAAACGGGTGGCAATGGCCCGACCGATGCCTCGGGATGCTCCGGTAATCAATGCAACTTTTCCTTGCAGTAAACTCATGGAATAAATGTGAGTAACGAGGGTTTGAAAGATTGGCCGCAAAAATAGTAGTATATATTCGATCATCCGACTACTTTTGCCCGAAACGTTGCAAGAGTTGTCTGACTTTTTTCCGAACCCACCTTTGATCACTCATGACAAGATTTGCATTTATCTGTTTGATTGTCGGTTTCAGTCAGCAGTGTATCGCCCAGAAAATTCACGCCCACAACGACTACGAAAAACCGGAACCGCTGACAGCGGCCATTCGCAACCAGGCTGGATCGATTGAAGCCGATGTCTACCTCGTTGATGGTAAGTTAATGGTTGCTCACGATAAATCCCAAATAAAGCCCGGTCGGACGCTGGATTCTTTGTATCTAAAACCCATTGCGATGCTTTTTGGACAGAACAAAAACCGTCAGGCAACCAGTGGCACCATTAGCAAAGACCGGAAATACTCCTTTCAGCTGATCATCGACATGAAGGACAACGGCGTGGAAGGAATCAGGGAACTGGAAAAAGCAATTGCACCCTACCGCACCTGTTTCGACCGCACCATGAACCCGGCAGCCGTTCAGCTGGTGATCAGCGGAAACCGTCCGCCCGTCCCCAACTGGGTTGATTATCCAACCTATATTCAGTTCGACGGTCGTCCCAGCGAACTCTACGACGACGAAACCATTAAACACGTCGCCCTGATCAGTGATTCGTTTCAAAACTATTCGCGCTGGAACGGCGAAGGCGAAATGCCCGATAAAGACCGGGAAACCCTGAAGCGGTTTATCAAACGAGCGCATAACGACAATAAACCGATCCGGTTCTGGGCGGCTCCCGACAACCCTAATGCGTGGAAGCAACTGGCAAAAGCGGGCGTTGATTTTATCAACACGGATAAGGTGGAAGAATGCGCCAAAGCGTTGAAATAAAACCGCATGGATCAGGCCTTCGCCCGTTTGTAGACTTCTTCGCCAGGATTTGTAAATCGCTTATCCACCCTCTTATTCCCAAGCTCAGGGAAAGAAGCAATTTCATTCACCGGTTAACCGGAGGAATGACCTCAGTTGCTTTTCTAAGTTCTTCGCTGTCGGCCCAGACTACCGACTGGCTCCTGCCCCAATTCGGTGCCAACAACTCCGCACGCGTTTGGCAAGGTGTTAAAATCCTATTATTGTACGCACTTAACCGGCGCGTTAGGCAGTACATACCGTGACTATAGAGGGTGTTCCAGCTACCAGCGAGGACGTTGATTTCGGAGCCTACAAAATTGAAAACGGTCAGTTTATTCCCTCGTCTGCCCCTGATTTTGGGATGAAATTGCTGGAAACGACTTAACGTTTAAAATATCTAAAATTACAACCTGCAAGGTTTGGACGACCCGTTTAGGCGACCCCAACTTTAAGACCTTTCAGGTGGAGACGGCGACCGAATCGAAACCCAACAAGTTAACCCAAACGATCTCCCTCCGGTTTTCGGGGACGGTTTCTTTATTTAACAGCAAGGCGTGACAGGGGCAACTAATTAAACACGTACTGAATTGTAAAACGTGGCTGTAAACTTGCGGTGACTCCGCCATTCCAGGAATTCACGTTGGACTCTTTGGGATAAAAGTTTCGGCCAATGTAAATGCTGCCTAACGTTGCCTCAAGAATAAAATCCTCACCCAGTAGGTAAGCTAAACCGGTACTGGCCGACAAAGTAGCTTTCTGAATGTTGTTTTTTGAATTGTTCCCCTTGTTCTTATTCTGACCAGTCAGGAAGTCGATGTCACCCGCAATGAATGGACGAAGTCGGTTGCCCGAAATGTACTTTTTTAAATACGGGTTGATCCCGTACGCAAAGCTTGAAGACGCGTTATTTGAAGAAAATTGAAAGGGTATAGAAATTCCTAATAATAGATTCTTTTTAATAAACCAACCCGCCGAGGGATTTATGGCAAATGATTTCGTATGCTCGTCATCCACGCCAGGGCGGTTTGTTTGAAAACCTATTGTACCGAACCTAAAGCTACCGCCTATGACCCAGCTCCCCTTTGCCGTTTGGGGTGCTTCATATGATTCGGAAGAACCAATTGAATTTTCGCCAGTAAGTATTACTAATCCAAGAGTAAACGAACTGAAAGACAGAGGTACCGCATTCGAATAAACAGCAGCTTCCACACCGATACGCCGGGTAAGATAATAATTGCCCCCAGCCTGAAAAGTGGGAATAATTGAAAAGTCAGTTTGTTTAGAATCGTTTTTGTCATCCTGGTAATCATAATTGGCTAATCCATAGCCCAACGACAATCCACCACTTAAAAAAAAACGCCATCGGTCTTTTCCCCAGTACCGCCGAACGAAACCGTCCAGATTGCCAAGATAATTCGTAGACCGATTGTATTGGGATTGATTCGTCGTTTTGGATTCGTTATACGTAATAGATTGCCCCACATACAGTCCAGCGCCAACCAACCAATTGTCTTTCACGAAAACACCCCTGCTGAATGTCAGCCCACTTTGCGACTCCCGATACAAAGTCGTCATTTGAGTCTGATCTGTTTTATTGGACACAAAATTAAACGTTGCAACCCCCGTCCAGATTCCCTGGCCTTTTTGCGTTTGTGTGTAGCCAAATGCGGGTAGTATAATGAGTATTGCTAAAAGGAAAAGCTTTTTCATGGTATTGGAATTGTTGAAAGCGAAAAGATAAACCAAATCACCGACATATGTAAGAAGCAGTAAGGTTAAAAATATTTAATCGAGAAAAACCACTTATTCAATCTGGCCTACCTGTTATTCCCTTTTACCGACACGTTATCAATTTATTATTTCCGCACTTGGGTCGCCCGCTTATTTTTGATCATCGCATACAATCACATGGCCATGAAACCACACCGCATCTCAACGTTTAAGAACCCGACAGAAGCTGAGAATTTTCTGGAAGAATGGAACCGGCAGATTGAAACGCTGAACGGTTTTTCCTACGAGCGGCTTACCATTTCGACGTCCTTCGGCAACACCCGGATCTGGGCGGCCAACACCCACCTGACGGATGCCAAAACCATCGTCTTCTTTCCGGGTGCCCGGACGTGCGGTTTGTTCTGGGACATGGACAATGCTCTGAAACCGTTCCGTGAGAACCACCGGTTTTACATTGTGGATGTAAACGGTCAGCCCGGTCTGAGCGCCGGGACCTGCCCCCGACTGAAATCCTCCGACTACGGGGTGTGGGCAACTGAACTCCTGGACGGCCTGGGTTTGAAAAAGACGACCATTGTGGGTGCTTCCCTTGGTGGTCTGATTTGTTTGAAATTGTGTCTGGAATCTCCCCGGCGCGTCAAAAAAGCCATTTTGTTGAACCCGGCGGGTATTCAATCGTTTTCAACCTCGATTTCCAATCTCTATTATAATTTGCTGCCCATTGTGTGGCCGACTTTGAGCAATCTGAATAAATTTCTCAACAAAGCCATCCTTTGTCCTCCTCACCACGCGGTGCCGACGCCTTACCGGAATCTGCTCTGTGAATATTTGCTGTATGCGCTGTTCAATCACAAGTTCCGGGGGGATTATCCGGCACCGCTGGAAAAGGAGGAATTACACCGGCTGACCACCGAAATCTATCTGATTCTGGGGGAGAAAGACCTGCTTTTTCCGCCCGATGAAACCATTCGGCTGGCTGAAGAACACATTCTGACGTTACAAGGCAGCCAGATTCTTCCCAATACTTCCCACGGGATTGAAACGTCCAAAGAAGCACTGGAGTTAGTTTGGCACACGATCAACAAATCCGTGTGTTACGCGTACTGATCGGTCAAAAGACGTATTGAAGCGTAAAAGCGGGCGAGGTTGTCAATTGCAAACCTTGAAGCCGCAGGCCGTTTTTCAATAGATTATTCTGTGTCTGCTTGCTGACGTTCAGGTTAAGCAAATTAGCTTCGACAATAAAATTTTTACCCAACAAATAAGCGAGTCCGCCGTTCAGTGTACCTCCGGCGGTATGATTCACCTTCTCCCGCTCAAAAGGATCTTGTTTAAACGAGTTCGATGCGTAGGTAAAGGTGGCCCCAACGTAGGGACGCAGACGCGTGTTCGATAGATAAGCCCGCAAATAGGGTGCAAAGCCTAAACTGGTTTCTGTCGTGGTATTCGTGCCGATGTTTTTACTCCAGGTAATGGGTATTGAAATACCGACCAGGAAGTTATTGGCGACGAAAAAACCAACCGCCGGTGCGGCAATTAAACTTTGGGCTTCAAAACTTCGGTGGTTCACCTCTTCCGTCCGCCCTGAGAAAACAATACTTGCGCCGACCGTAAACCGCCCCGCCCGCGCCTGAGAACCTACGGTCGGCGGGGTAAACGACTGAATTTCCCGTTCAGAGCGCGTCCGGCCGGTCATGTAAATCAACCCGGCGGTTAAACCGCTGAAGGTAAAGGGAAAGATGGTACTGTTGGTCGAAACTTCCATCCCCCAGCGCCCATCCAGAAAATAAACACCACCGATTTGGGTAAAGGGAGAAACCGAGTAGGTTTTTGTCCGGTTTTCGCTCCTCATGCTCGTACTGGCCTCGAAGACCTCCTGTTTGTATTGATCGAGACTGCCTCCGATGCCTCCACCCGCGTAAATCCGCCAGTTATTAGCACCCCAGTATTTCCGGATGAAAGCCGACGCTCCACCCCGCCTGTATTCCTGGTTCAGCGGAATCGTGCTCATGTTCACCTGTTTGTAATACGAACCATTAACCGCTAATCCAACAAACCAGTTGTTCTGAATAAAAACCCCGTGGTTGACCGAAAAATTAAGTTGGGGGCTGCGTCGGGTGTAACCGTTGGGGTATTCGCCGGCCAATTGTGTGGTGTTAAGTTGCAGATTTCCGCTCCAAAGAGCGCGACCCGGCTCAGTCTGGGCAAACGTGAGGTGAGCGACGAGGCAACCGAAGAGGAAAGGTGCTATTTTCATACCGTGTTGAGTTATGAAAATAAACTAGCAATAATAATACCGGTTCACTTTTCCAACGACGATCAATTGCGTTTCTCACGAACTTCAAAAAAAATAGGCTGAACTTTCGTCCAGCCTATTCGAAATCGTAACTTAATGTATCAAAATAATCTTATTCGGTTACCGGTTCCTGCTTCTTAACCGTGATGACCAGGTTTTCGCCGTTATCGTCATAGTCAGCCAGAATCACATCCCCTTCCTTCAGATCACCCTTCAAAATTTCTTCCGCGACGGGATCTTCCAGGTATTTCTGAATGGCCCGACTCAACGGACGAGCGCCATATTGGGGATCGTATCCCTTATCGGAAAGGAAATCTTTGGCTTTATCGGTCAGCTCAACTTTGTAACCCAGACTGGTTACGCGGCCCAACAGTTTGCCCAGCATCAGGTCGATGATCTTGTGAATGTCTTCACGTTGCAGCGAGTTAAACACGATCACATCGTCCAACCGGTTCAGAAATTCCGGCGAGAAAGCTTTCCGCAGCGCATTCTGAATCGTGCTCTTCATGATCTCATCCTGGTTTTCCGACTTGCCACGCGTGGCAAAACCGATACCCGAACCGAAATCTTTCAGGTCACGAACCCCGATGTTGGAGGTCATGATAATGATGGTGTTCCGGAAGTCGACCCGGCGGCCCAAACCGTCCGTCAGAATACCATCGTCGAGCACCTGCAACAGAATGTTGAACACATCCGGGTGGGCTTTTTCGATTTCATCCAACAGCACGACCGAATATGGTTTCCGGCGAATTTTTTCCGTCAACTGACCACCTTCTTCGTAACCCACATAACCCGGAGGAGCTCCAACCAGACGGCTTACGCTGAATTTCTCCATGTACTCCGACATATCGATGCGCACCAGGGCGTCGTCTTTGTCGAAGAGGTAGGAAGCGAGCACTTTCGCCAACTCGGTTTTACCAACCCCGGTCGGCCCGAGGAAGATGAACGAACCGATCGGTTTTTTCGGATCTTTCAACCCGACGCGCGTCCGCTGAATGGCTTTCACCAGTTTTTGAACCGCCTTATCCTGACCAATCACGCGACCGGTCAATTGTTCGGACATGTTCAGCAGTTTGGCGCCTTCGTTGGTGGCTACCCGGCTGGTTGGAATACCGGTCATCATGGCGACGACTTCGGCCACGTTTTCTTCGGAAACCGTATACCGTTTTTTCTTGGTTTCTTCTTCCCAGGCCAGTTTAGCGCGGTCCAGTTGATCGATCAGGCGTTTTTCCTTATCGCGCAGCTGGGCGGCTTCTTCGTATTTCTGGCTTTTCACCACCTGGTTTTTCTCCTTCTTGATGTTCTCGATGCTGTCTTCCAGCCGCAGAATATCTTCAGGAACCGAGATGTTGGAGATGTGTACGCGGGCACCTACTTCGTCGAGCACGTCGATGGCTTTGTCGGGCAAAAACCGGTCGGAAATATACCGTTCCGACAGTTTGACAGCCGCTTCAACCGCTTCCTGCGTGTAGTTGACGTGGTGGTGATCTTCGTACTTATCTTTGATGTTGTTCAGGATTTCGATGGTTTCTTCTACCGAGGTAGCATCGACCATGACGACCTGGAACCGGCGGGCTAACGCGCCGTCTTTCTCGATATACTGGCGGTATTCGTCCAGTGTCGTAGCCCCAATACATTGGATGTCGCCCCGGGCCAATGCCGGTTTGAACATATTGGAAGCGTCGAGTGATCCCGAAGCGCCACCGGCACCAACGATCGTGTGCAGCTCATCGATGAACAGGATCACTTCCGGTGATTTTTCCAGCTCGTTCATCACGGCTTTCATGCGTTCTTCAAACTGACCGCGGTATTTGGTACCGGCCACTAACGAAGCCAGGTCCAGCGTAACCACGCGTTTGCCAAACAGCACCCGCGATACTTTTTTCTGAACGATGCGCAACGCCAGCCCTTCCGCGATGGCGGTTTTACCGACACCCGGTTCGCCAATCAGAATCGGATTGTTCTTTTTCCGGCGGCTCAGGATCTGGGCAACGCGTTCGATTTCTTTTTCACGGCCAACGATTGGGTCCAGTTTGCCCAATTCAGCCAGTTTGGTTAGGTCACGTCCGAAGTTATCCAAAACCGGCGTTCTCGACTTCTCGGACCCTTTCGGATCTTTGCCCGAACCGGAGCTGCTGCTACCGAACATGCCGCGGTCGTTGTCGTCGTCGTCCGTTTCGGGGCCCATGTGCGGACGTGTACCGGAGGATTGATATTCCAGCATTTCCTTTATCACCTCGTAGTTGACATTAAATTTGTTCAGAATCTGGGTTGCCACATTGTCTTCATCGCGCAGAATCGACAGGAGCAGGTGCTCCGTTCCAATCAACGGACTCTTGAAAATCTTGGCCTCCAGGTACGTAATTTTGAGTACTTTTTCAGACTGGCGGGTGAGTGGTATATTGGCCAGATTTTTGACGTTGTTGGTTGCGGTTCCTTTGGTCGCCTGCTCGATTGTCACGCGGAGTTCGTCCAGAGAAATGCCCAATTTTTTCAATAACCCAACGGCTACCCCTTCGCCTTCCCGAATCATACCCAGCAGCAGGTGCTCTGTACCTATGTAATCATGACCCAGACGCAGGGCTTCCTCTCTGCTGAGCGAGATAACTTCTTTAACTCGGTTCGAAAATTTAGCTTCCATTCGCTTAGGGTTGTATTAATTGCGTCTTACTCGTACTAACGAAAAAATTTTCGGTATTGTTCACTGCTTGAATGACTGCTTTAAAACGTCGGGGGCAAGCGTTCCCTGGCAGAAAATCAAATCCAGAATGCTTAAATCCGACACAAATACATTGCCAAAGTTCTGCTGATACGAAACGGGTTGGTAAAACCTGCCATTTTGTGTAGTTGCCCGTTCGACAACAAGCGTGTGCGCATCCAGAATTCCTACAGACGGCTGTTTCTCAAAGACTTCGGTCAAAAGAAGCTGTTTTTTCCAACCGAGCCATTTCAGACATAATGTCAGCAGTTCGAGATTCAGGTCAAACAGGTAGCTCCATTTCTTTCGAAAAACCGCTTCCAGTTCATCAGCATAAAACTCGAAAAAAGGAGCTTTGCTGTAGGCCGACACCAGACATCGCCAGTGACGATCGGGCCAGGCCTGCCGGTCATCAATCCGTACCTCACGAATCGATTGCTTGTGCGTACCGTTGCGTACCGGAACCGTTAGCCGGTCGATGCCGTTTGCCGTCAGGACATAACACCGATTTCTGTAACTTTGCTTTCCATAATGCTCGGCTGCTTCCAGCCAAACGGTATCGAAGGGTAAGAGTGCGGTGAAATAGGTCAGGCTGGGCAAATAATGTAACTCGATCCGTATGCCCTGACTTTCTTGATCAACGTGGTACTTTTCCAATATACGCGACGCATTATTAGTACCAAATAAATGAATTTCGCATTGAACAAGCAAACGGTTTTGCAAAATTTTAATTTGTCGGCATAGATTTGCGGTTCGGACTACCAAATTTCCAATGACGCTCTCTTTTTTTCGCTTTCTTTCCAAACTGCCAATTGCCGTCCTGTACGTCTTTTCTGACGTTTTGTACTTTTTGTTAGCTTACCTTATCCGCTATCGAAAACACGTCATTGATACCAATTTAAAACGCTCATTCCCCGACAAATCGGATACCGAGCGCCAACTTATCGCCAAAAAATTTTACCGGAATTTTGCCGATGTACTGATTGAGACGTTTAAGTTACCGGGATTGTCACCCGATGAGCTGAAAAACCGGGTAACCTTTACCAACCAAGAACTTGTTCAGGAAAAACTCGCGCAGGGACAGGCGGTTTTGATCATGGCATCCCACCAGTGCAACTGGGAATGGGCGCCCTCGGCTTCGGTCGTCAATGGCATGCCCGCCGATGCGGTTTACAAAAAACTGACGAATGAAGTTTCGGAGGAGTTGGTATACTACATCCGGTCGAACTTTGGGGCCAAACCGGTCCCAATGAAGCAGCTTCTGCGCGAGATGGTCACCCGCCGGAAAGAGCCCCGACTGATTGCCCTCGTCGCCGACCAGATTCCCGACCAGCCCGAATACGGGTACTGGACGACCTTCCTGCATCAGGAAACGCCTTTCTATCCGGGAACGGAACGACTCGCCCGAAGTTTTAATCTGCCGGTTTTTTACATCGAAATGAAGCGCACGCGCCGGGGATACTATTCTCTGACCTTTTCCCCAATTGCCGAACCGCCCTATGCCAACCTGACCGATGGCGAAATTCTGAATCGCTACCGCGACCTGCTCGAGAAAACCATCGAAAAAGCCCCTTCCGACTGGCTCTGGTCGCACAAACGCTGGAAGCACAAGCGGGACAAGTACGTGAAGACGCAGGTGAAGTTTTAAAAAAAATCGCGGAGTTAAGCGAAGCGGTAATTTTCTCTGCTTAACTCCGCGAAATAACCTTCTTTTAACTACTTATTGATACTGAATATACAGCGGTTTGGGCTCCAGCGACAGGACTTCCGCCGGTTCCATCAGGTGCGGAACTTTGTGGTTCGAGCGGTGATCGACTTTCTTTAAATCATTGTAGTAAAACAACTTAAAACCCGTGTACTGGACCGGTTCTTTCACGATGTAATCCCGATACGAATCGATTTTCAGCGAAGGCGGGCCCCAGCCGTCCATGTCCATCACGATCGCTACCCGTGGATCGAGTTTAATATTTTTGTAGTTGGTCACCATCCGTTGCGTAAACCGGTGTACCACCAGCACTTTCGGTGGAAGATTGTTTTCTTTGACAATCCGGCTTAGAAACTGCACGGCGTCATTGATATCGGCGGCATCGTAGGTACCGATTTTGGTTCCCGGACGAGCGCCGGTTTTCATCGAAAACTCCGGATCAATGCCGAGGTGAACGTATGGCAGTTTCAGGTATTTTTCAAGATAAGCCAGTTCCCCTTTCAGATCGGCCAGACCCACCTGGATATCCAGAAAAACGATGGCACCATGCTGGGCACCCCAGCTCATCACTTTGCGAATCGTTTTGTCGCTCATCCGCAACCGGTAATTTCCGTCTTTCTGGGGCGTTCCCTGCGCCGAGATCGCTACGAGATGAAGTGCTTTCTGAATGGGCTTCGAGGGATCGGCTTTCTGCCATTTCGCAGCTTCCGCATCCAGCCGACGCAGCATCTCTTTCCGGGGGTATTCGCCCAACGCACCCATTTTTTTGGAGTGCGGATTGCCGTAATACGCCAGAATCCGGTGTTTGGGAAGCAGCGTGTCGGGCAGGGTGCCCGCAAATTGGAGGGTATCGGCTTTCAGCGGATCGGTTTCGACCACGGTGTCGGCCGGTGCGGTTTGAACCGGCGTTTCTTTCTGAACCGAATCTTTGGCCGGAGCAGCCGCGGCAACACTGTCGGTTTTGGTTTGTTCTCCGCTGCCTGTACCGGACGAGCAGCTGGACAATGCGTTAAATTGAATGAATAAAGACGTAAATGCAACCATTTTCCATGCCGTCCGGCATGACATACCCCCTCCGTTTACCACTGTATTTTGATTAGAATGTGAATAGTTTGAAGTACCTGCGGACCGCCGGGCGGTGTAGGTACGTTTTCCCAAAAATAGAAACTCTGCTGTAAATCGAAACAGGAATTTTGAAAAAATGAGTAAGCAATTTTGGAAGTCGCTGAAAAAACCGCTTAATCTTCCAACAGGCCCAACCCCTGCCGGACAACATCGAAGTCATCCGTCGTTGCATCGATGATGGTCGAGGGAACATTTCCGCCCATACCGCCGTCAATGACGATGTCGACCAGGTGTTGAAACCGTTCAAAAATGATTTCCGGATCAGTTATATACGGCACGATGTCATCCTCGATGTCTTTGATCGTGGTGGTGATGATGGGATTGCCCAACAAGTTCACAATCTGGCGGGGAATGTTGTGATCGGGAATCCGGATGCCGACGGTTCGTTTGCTGGTGTGCAGAATTTTCGGAACCCGGTGACTCACATCCAGAATGAAGGTATAGGGCCCCGGCAGTAAACGCTTCATTAATTTAAACGCCTGATTGCCAACGCGGGCATAATCGGCAATGTGACTTAGATCGTGGCAGATGAACGAAAAGTCATTTTTTTGCGGTTTGATGCCTTTGATCCGGGCAATGCGCTCGATGGCGCGGGTATTGTGAATGTCGCAACCCAGTCCGTAAATCGTATCGGTCGGATAGATGATGACTCCCCCGTTGCGCAGGACGTCGACAACGTGACGGATTTTTCGCTCTTCGGGCGTATCGGGGTGAATCCGTAAGAACTCGGCTGACATACAATTCGATTGGTTTTCTGCTTAACAAAGCAGCGGCAATTTGGTTGCAAATTACCGCTTTCTTCCGTCCGCTTGAAAGAAGAAAGATCGAAGAATTCAGTCCGGAAAATTTATCAGACAACCATCCGCACCTCGCCCCGACTCATTTGCCGGTTTTGCTTCCATTGCGCATAATGCCGGTATAGGCCATTCACCGGCACCTGCCACTTGCAGAGTTGCAAAATGACCGTAGTCCGGAAATCCGGTTTTTCCATATACTCCAGCAATTCCCTGAACCGGAATGCCAAATCGAATTGCTCGGTATAAAAACATTGCCGGATAAACCAGCGGATGCGGCCCGCCAACGCCCGGTATTCTTCGGGAGACTGACATTGATCGAACGCTTTGTAACAGACCTTCAGGGTGGACGCAAGCAGCGTGCTGTGCCGTTCGCGGAATTGACCGGAAAGCGAATGCCGGACAATGCGCTTGCTCGTCAACACTTCGTCCTGATAATGGTACCGGTAATTACGCGCCGTTCGAACCCAAAAATCAAAATCTTCGTAACTCAGGGACTCGTCATAACCGCCCAAGCTTTCGAGCACATCCCTCCGCATCATCATGGTGGGCGTTGAAACAAAATACGTCGCCAGAATTTCCTTAAAAACCCAGCCCGACGGCACCTGGACGGTGGCCTCACCGGTTTGACCAATGGGATAATGATAGCCTATCAACCGTCCGTTTTCGTCGATATAAGCCGCATTACTGAACAAAACCGCATAATCGCCGGCCAGTCGTTCAAAACCGGTCACCTGCCGGGCAATCCGATCGGGATGCAATAAATCGTCGGCCGATAAATCAATAATGTAGCGTCCTTTGGCCCGTTTCAGGCCCTGATTGAACGCCCGGCAGTTGCCCACATTCTCCGCATTCCGAATTACCTGAATGTTGGGGTATTTCTGCTGCATTTCTTCCGCCCGGGCGGCCGATTGATCGCTGCTGTTGTTGTCAATCACAAGCAGTTCGACCATGGAATAAGTCTGATCCATGACCGACTGGATGGATGCGGTAATGAACCGCTCATGGTTGTAGCTGATGCAGATAACGGTTACCAGCGGTCGGATCGACGACAAATAATCAGCCAGCAAGCCGGGCGCTGCCCCGACGGGATTTTCAGTCATGATGGTGATGAAGGATTGGCATTTATCGGACAAAGAAATCAGCTCTCTTCATCAGGCAATAGTATGGATTATTCGAACGATAAATGATACATTTTTTATTGAACGGCGACGCATTCTAAAACCGGGAGCGGTATTGCGAAGAAAACCGAATAGTAAAAAAAGTCGGTTCTGGCACGGTTTTTATGCTGATTATCACCAAGAAACAGTCAGGGCTTTTGCCGAGAGCTTGGCCGCTGATTTTTTGGGTTAGGGTTATCGTAAATGCTCTCTAAGCGGTTTGGGGAGCATTTATTGTTTTATCGCCGGTCAGGGAAGTTTTATCTCCGCGTCTTTTGTAAAGCACGACGTTCATATCGAAGCCGATAATCAGTAACAAGCAGACCAGATTGATCCAGATCATCAGCACGATGAGCGTTCCGATGGAGCCATATAACTTGTTGTAGGAACCAAAATTGGAGACATAAAACGAAAAACCGTAGGTCGTCAACACAATCAGCACGGATGCCAGAATTCCCCCCGGATTGAAAAACTTCCACTGCTTGTCGATATCGGGGCCAAATTTGTAAATGACCGAAATGGCCGCCACGAAAACCGCAAAGACCACCAGGTAACGCCCCATGTTCAGCATCGTCGTTACGACGACATTATCCAGAATCCGGATGTGTTGCAGATAATCAGTGATAACGCCCCCCACCACCAGCACCGCAATGGCCAGAAACAGGGCAATCGCCAGCATGATCGTTAGCCCAAAGGCAATCAGACGGGTTTTGAAAAAACCGCGCCGGCCAATGGTGTGCGACGAGTTGAAGGCCATCATCAACGAAAGGATTCCGTTTGTTGCCGCATACAAAGCCAAAATAAAACCGAACGACAATACATTGCCCCGGGGGCGGCTGATGATGTCGTAAATCGTCGTTTTAACGGTATCGTACGTCGACGCGGGCAGTACCTGGGAGAAAAATTCCATGACCTGATCCTCGAGGTTCGGAATCGGAATCAGTGGAATGAGCGTGAACAGAAAAATAACCGACGGAAAAACCGCCAGAATGAGGCTGTATGCTGCCGAAGCGGCCCGTTCGCTGGTATCGTTGTCGGTTACCCGCGGGATGAAATGCCGGAGAAAATCAAACCAGTTTTGCGAAGAATCCAGTGCCTGGTGCTTTTGCAGATAAACTATTACGCGCTGGACGGTATTGAACCGCATCAATTTTTCCAACATGATACCGAATCGTTACAGGACGAAAATTTAAACCGCCGTTTCAAAAAAAGGTTTTAGTTTTTCGTTGAGTTCCGCGGGCGATTTGGTGAGTCGCCCCGTGGCAGCCTGCATAAAAACCAGGGTGGTTTCGCCGGTGTTCAGGTGCTCGCCATCCTGGTTGTAAATATCGTAATGAAAAACGATGCGTACACCCGGCCGCTCGGGAATCGTGACCCGAATGGTCAGCATGTCGTCGTAACGGGCTGGCCGCAAATACCGCGAGCGGTTTTCGTACACGGGCATCATTACCCCCGACGCTTCCATCTTCTTGTAATGAAACCCCAGACTCCGCAGGGCTTCCACCCGCCCGATTTCGTAATACCGGGCGTAATTTCCGTAATAAACATACCCCATCTGATCAGTGTCGGCATACCGAACGCGGATGGGCGGAACTTCGTAGCTAAACATTTTTCTAAAAGACAAGAGAGGTGAGACAAGAGAGTAAAGAAAAGAAAACCTGTAACTCAATAGTCTTTACTCTCTTGTCTCACCTCTTTACTCTACTCTATTTCATAATCCCCCGCTTGTTCAGCTCGGCGTGATACATCCGGGCGTTGTTCATGTGCTCATCGTAGGTTTTAGCGAAGGTATGGTGTCCGGAAAAATCGGGACGCGCCACAAAATACAGGTAGTCGTGATTTTCGTGGTTCAAAACCGCATCGATCGAACTTAAAGTCGGCAGATTGATCGGGCCGGGGGGCAAGCCTTTGTATTTGTACGTATTGTAGGGCGAGTCAATCTGTTTGTGGACGTTCAGCACCCGGCGGATGGTAAAATCCCGAAGCGCAAAAACCAGCGTCGGATCGGCTTCGAGCAGCATGCCTTTCTGCAGGCGGTTCCAGTACACCCCGGCCACACGCGGTTTTTCGTCGTTTGCCTTGCTTTCCGACTCCACAATGGAAGCCAGCGTCTGCACCTGCGTTTGCGTCAATCCCATGGCCTTCGCTTTCTGCTGGCGCTCCGGCGTCCAGAATTTCTTGTATTCTTTGCCCATCCGGTCCAGAAAATTGTCGGCGCTGGTGGTCCAGAAAAACTCGTAGGTGTTGGGCAGAAACATACACATAATGGTGGTGGTATCAAAACCGTAGTGCGCGCAAACGGTGGGATCTTTCAACAAACTGTCCAGTGCGTTTGGTCCAAATTCAAATTTGGCACCCAGTTTGGTAATCAGTTCATCTTTCAGTCGGATGTTGTTGAATGTCAACTTCATTGGGTCCTGCGCACCCGAGCGAAGCTTCCTGATCGCTTCCTGATTGCTCATTTTCTTTTTGATGATATACCGCCCGTTCTTGACGTTTTCATTGTATTTCATGAAACGGGCCAGAAACCGGAACGACATCTTGTCATTGACGACCTGATGCGCATTGAGCGAATCCATGACGGTTTCGAAGGTGGCTCCGCGCGGAATAAATAACTCAAAATCTTTGTCGTTCTCGCCGACTTGCAAATTGGGCGTCTTGAAAATCTGCCACGCATAAAACGAAAGCGTAGATAATAAAACCGATACGATAATCAGAATCGCTATGACAACTGTGCGGGACATAAATGAGTTGGACGATTGACCATTGACCATTGACGATGGTCAATAAATTTTTGACTGCAAAGGTAGCAAGGAAGGCGATTCTCTACTAACAAATCAGCCTTTTGGCCCGGCCGGTTTTTGAGCGTTTTTGTAATTGGGTAAATTGACCAGCAAAACGCCCAGTAGAATAACGCCCAGTGCCACGATCTGACGCCCGGAAATGGACTCATTGGCAAACAGCCCGCCCAGCAAAACCGCAATAACCGGGTTCACGTAGGCATACGTACTGACAATCGCTGGTGGCCGGACTTTCAGCAACCATAAATACGCCAGATAGGCCATGATTGACCCCATCACGATCATGTAAACCAGTCCCAGCCAGGATTTCAGGGTAACCTGAGCCCACTGAAAATCACTAAGTTCGCCGGAAAGCAGACTGACGAAACCACTGAACAATCCCGCCGACATGAGTTGCAGACTGCCGTTCAGCAGGGTCGATGACGAGGGCGGGCGGTATTTCGCATAGAGCGATCCGAGGGTCCAGAAAATGCCGCCAACCAACAACACTGACACGCTCAGCCAAAATTTTTCGGTTGATTGCGATACTTGCATGGTTTGTCCCGGCTGAATCACGAGTAAAACCACCCCGCCAAAACCGATCAGTAAACCAACGGGAATCATCCAGTTTGAAAAGTAGGTGGCCCATTGTCGGCGATCCAGTAGGACAAACCAGAATGGCAGCGTCGTCACCAGAATGGCGGCCAGCCCCGACGGAATGAACTGCTCGGCCCAGATCACCGAAACCGTTCCGCCAAACAGCATCAGGATGCCGCTTAACGCATTTCGGCCCAGCACCTGCGGAGTCAGGTCGATCGTTCCCTGCATCAGATTCCAGCCAAACAACAGCGTTCCGGCAATAAAAAACCGCATGCCCGACATCAGAAACACCGGAATCGTTGCCAAACCGAACAATGCGGCCAGGTACGTCGATCCCCAAATGATATAAATGGCGGCAAATGCCAACAGAACCAGTACGGGTTTCGGTTGTTGCGTCATAGAGCGGCTGTTTCCTTCTTTAATCCCATTTCAGGCCAAACCGTTCCGAAACAAACGTAATCTTTAAATCAGTATTACTCCTTTAAAATTAAAAGTCAGCGATGTTTCAAATCCGTTTAATTGGTTGTAAAATCAATTTTATTTAACAATGACATCCGTTTCCATCGGTTCACTTTCCTGCAAAACTCCGTCAACATCGGTGTACTGCATGGTGATTAAATAACGACCGGGTTGTACATTATTCGGAATAATAAAGTAATTAGGCCCTAATTCGTATATGGAATCTCTTGAAAGAATGGGAAATAAATACGTTTTTTTATCGTCATTTATCGATGTTAATTTTGCTGTTGGTGAACGAGTTGGCAAAACCTGGTAGCAATAAAGGTAATTCACCGGCACATTTTTCGGAAGAACGATTGGCTCTCCAATACTTGACCAAAAAAGGAAGGGTTGTTTCTCTGTTTGCCGCACAATGAGTCGCTTTTCGTTCTCCTGTAGTTCCCCGTTGGCATATATCTTGTAGTAATATTGACCGGCTTTAAAATTTAGTGGCATGGGCAGTACCCCCTCCCGACCGCTCGGATCATTCAAAATAGGTTTGATCCGATAGTGCTCTTGCGTGCGATGATGCCAAATTTCCACCTCAATCTTTGCCTGAGAATATAAATTTGCGCCAACTAATTTAATATCCTTCGGACGGGGAGTTAGGATGATTTCGTTCAGATATGCGACATAGGGTGCCCCAGCTTTCAGCAACACACGAAGTTGATTGGTTGTTTTCCGGCCGTTTTTCTTTTGTAGCTGAACACTATATTCACCAGGTGGCGTATTTGCTGGAATTCTGCACAAATCATCAGTAGCAAAATTATACCAGCAATTAGGGCCACTTGCGACAAATTGATTACCCGATTGTGTATTGGTAAAAACAATATCAGCTGTTCTGTCATCGCCATCTGAAAAATTATAAATGGGAATATTGCTCAAGAAACTGTCGCCAAACTCTGCCTCAATCTCGATTACCTTATCCGTAACTGCAAAATACATATCCTCATTCTGCTTTATCACGACCCGATAAGCCCTTTCAATATTTCCTTTTCTGATAACGGCGGTATGGGTATCATATTCCAGATCGGTGGTGGAAACACCTCCCCAGCTATGCGAAAGTGTGCCTGAGCAAAAGTTAATCACATCGGGCTGACTGCTGGCCCATTCCGCTTTATCCTGGATTGTGATTTCAATTTTTTTGGTCAGATTGATTAAACCGGCCGGAACAGTAATGATAATCTGATTTTTCTTATGGTCGATTTCTATATTTTCATCTGGAATTCCGGAGATCGATGCACTCAGTATTTTGGGGCCTAAACGTAGCTCCTCCGCAATAGCGGGTATCACTTTCTCCTCGATGCCACATCCGGCGAGAGTCAAAACCACAAGCACTAATATCGATGATGTTGTTTTTTTAATCAGTTGGTGGGATATAGTTTTCATGCAAGCGAACAAATAGTTTGTATGTAAAACTAATCGTTCAACCTATCCATTCCAAAACGTTCCGCCAAATCCCGCAAACTCTGCAGAACCGGTTCAATCAGGGGTAATCCGTTTTCACCGCGCTCGGCTTCCATTTCACGCTCCGGATCGCCGGGAATCAGAACCTGTTTGCCCTCCACCGCCCGGGCGTTGCGGAACGCGCCAATCCAGTTGTCCATGTGCTGCTTGAACTCATCGGCGGGCCGGAATGCATCGACGCGCATGGCTCCGAAAAAGTGACCGGTTCCGGCCCCAACGCCTTCTTTGGCGGCCATAAAACCCGCCGTGGCAAAAGGCGGTACCCAGGGCCCGTAATTGGCTCCTGACAAAACGCCGGAGAAAATATCGACGATCGCACCCAAGCCATAGCCTTTGTGACTTCCGTGTTCGCGGTCGGAACCCAACGGCAATAAAGCGCCCCCATTTTTAATCGGATTGGAATCCGTCGAAGGTTGGCCCGCAGCGTCCTGCGCCCAGCCCAGTGGGGCTTCCTGGCCCTTGCGCTGCAAAATTTCCATCTTGCCGTAAGCAACCGCCGTCGATGCAAAATCGGCCACGAAGGGCGGCTGGGTCAGGGCCGGGACGGCAACAGCAATGGGATTGGTTCCCAGCAACTTATCGAGCGAAAATGTGGGTGCTACGAGCGGAGCCGCGTTGGTCATCGTCAGGCCAATCATATCGTGTTCGAGGGCCTGCATGGCGTGATATCCGGCAATCCCGAAGTGATTGGAATTGCGCACGGCCACCCAGCCGGTTCCGGCAATCCGCGCTTTTTCGATCGCAATCTGCATGGCTTTGGGGCCGACCACCAGGCCAACACCCCGGTCGCCATCGACCACCGCCGTGGACGGCGTTTCGTGAACAATCTGAATGGTAGGCGTCGGATTCAATCGACCGTGGTCGAACAGCCGGACGTAACCCGCCAGCCGCGCGACGCCGTGCGAATCAACACCCCGAAGGTCGGCCTGAACCAAAACCGTAGTCGCCAGATCGGCGTCGGCGTCGGAAAATCCGATTTTAAGAAAAACCTGTTTGGTAAATGCTTTAAGTTGCTGAACTGGAATCATTTGCTTAAGGAAAATGAACCGGAAATTTGCCTCCGGCCGAACGGTTTTTACGAACAATTCACTAAATCGAAGTCGAATAGTGGCACGCTTTTTTCACAAAAATAGCCGACAGACTAAACGAAACCGTCACAAACGGTATCTATATTCTCGAAACCGGTTTTCTTTCCATTCATTCATGAAAACGATCTCGTTATTAATAGCCGCATTTCTGTTTGTATCGATCGCGCAGGCGCAGGACGATGAACAGCGAATCACCTCAAAAATCCAGCACGTGACGGTTTTTCTGAATCGTGCCCAGATCAACGCTCAGGCGAAGGCCACAATCAGTCCGGGCGTCACGCGGCTGATCATCGACAATGCCTCGGCCCAAACCGATCCGCAGAGCATTCAGGTCAGCGGTAAGGGCGACGCCGTGATTCAGGGCGTTCAGTTCCGCACCAATTTTCTGACGAAAGTGACCAAACCGGCTTCCCTGCAGCGGCTGGAAGATTCACTGCGGATTGCCCGCGACACGTTCGACGTGCTGAATCTCCAGAAAGAAGTGCTTGATAACGAGAAAAAAATGGTGTTGGCCAACCAGAAAGTGGGGACTGAAAAAGGAACGGTGGTCGAGGATGTGGAAGACATGGCCGACTTTTTTCGCACCCGCCTGACCGATGTCGGCAAAAAACTGCTGGCGTTGGAAAAGCTGGTGAAAGAACAGAAACTGAAAGTGGATCGGCTCGAAGGTCAGGTTCGGGAGCAGAATGCCAAACGTGACCGGCCCGTTGGCGAAATTGAGGTGACGCTCTCATCCAAAGCCAAAACCGCTATTGATCTGGAACTGAGTTATGTAGTGAATAACGCCGGCTGGGTGCCGTTCTACGACATTCGGGTTCGCGACACCAAAAGTCCGGCGGCACTCGCCTACAAAGCCAATGTATACCAAAATACCGGTTTTGACTGGCAGAATGTCCGGTTGACCTTGTCGACATCCAACCCGGCTTTGCCCGGTACGCAACCGCAGCTGGAAACACAGTTTGTTTCCTTTTACGAACCCCGCCCGGTTCCTGTCAGCGCCCCGCGTGCCAAGGCTCAAATGCAGATTGCCGATGCCTCCGGTACACTTAATGAAATGGTAGTAGTGGCACCGAATTTGAATACGGCCGCCGATTTTACCCAGGTTACGGAACAGCCAACCAGTGTCAACTTTGAAATTTCAACACCCTACACCATTTTATCGAACAACCGACCACAGGTGGTCGACATTCAAACCGGTGAAATACCGGCTACGTATCGCTACACGGCCACGCCCAAAGTCGATCAGGATGCGTTTCTGATCGCAACATTATCCGGCTGGGAAAAATTGAATCTGTTGAATGGAACCGCCCGCACGTATTTTGAAGGCACGTACGTCGGCGAATCGCAGGTGGATTTGAAGCAGGCCGGTGATACACTTTCGATTGGTTTAGGTCGCGACAGGAAAATTATCGTGAAGCGGGAAAAAACGCAGGATTTCAGCAGCCGCAAAGGACTGAGTTCCTCCGTTCGGGATTCATACAGTTACAAGATCACCGTTCGAAATACCAAATCTGAAGCAGTAAATCTGACGGTTTTCGACCAGATTCCGGTTTCAACCGACAACCGGATTGAAGTGGAACTGAACGACAGCGCCGGAGCCGGGCAGAATTCCGAAACCGGCCGCCTGACCTGGAATTTGTCGCTCAAACCGAACGAAAGCCGCGATTTGCTGTTCAGGTACACCATCAAATACCCCAAAGGCAAACAGCTCGTCAATGCGGAATAAAAACGGAACTACGGAAACCGGTGTAACCTGGATAACCAGGCCGGTTTCACGCTTTTTCCTGATTTATTTTGGAATTAACTGAATCGCACAACCGCCCCCTTTGGACAGATGCAGCGCCAGTTTTGACCGGGAGGTAACCGTCATTTTTTCGATCACGCACGCTTCCGGATTGGTCTGCCAATCGGCTTCAGCGGCAGATCGGTTTCCACGACTCTTCTTTCCGGGCGGAGTCAATTGCCATAATGCGAAACCGGGTCCGCGATGCCCTGGGCTTGCTCAACACAAACCCCAGCGTGGAAGGCTTAATGACCGGTCTATTTTTATACCGAACTTCGTACGAGACTTCCCCCGTCGGAGCATTACGGACCAGAAAGTGCAGGGAGCGATTGGGAGACCAGCTCAAAATCGGCAGTTGAGCCAGCACCAGCGATTGGCAGCAGCCCAGTAACAGAAAAAGCAAGCAGTAGTTCTTATAAAAGCGGGAAAGAGAAGCGGTGAAACGGCCAGCGACTTCCCCCATAAATAGCCTTTTCTATAGTAGAAAAGCAAAAGATTTGACTGATTTTGCAATCAATATCCGGCAAAAAAGTACGGATTTACCCCACGAAGCGTTCCTATTTTGGTCTTTAAAACCAGTTGGCCCGTTTTTACTGTAAAAAAATAAGAACCCGCGCGGGGTATATTTTTTCAGCTTTGTTGTTTATAGCGTATGATTCAGCGTCTGCTTACTACGGTCATTTTCTTCTTTTTCATCCACTCTGTTCAGGCACAGAGCGATACGCTTACTGTGGACTCGCTGATGATCAGGCAGAAATCGCCCTACCTCGGCATGATCAAGCCGGGGCAAAAGTACATTGCGCTGGACATCATGGGCGGCCTGGGCGGTTTTCGACGCTACCGGTATTTCCCGAATGAAGAAATTAAATTTCGGTACAAAGGCAAAAAATACCGGGAACCGGTTTATGGCGTAACCGATTCGACACTCATCCTGATTCTGGAAGACCCGAACACATTCCTGCCCGAAACCGTCCACTTCCGGCTCGACCGGATTGAGAAAGTCTACGTCAACCGCCACATTCCGTTTATCACCGAAGGTTCCTATCTTTTTCCCATCGCCGGAATGCTTTTTTTCGTTGCGGATGTTGTCAACGTATCCCGGCAGGAGAAGCAATTAGCCGCCGATCCCCGCGCCCTGAAAGCGCCCGCCGTTATGATTGCTCTAGGTGCCATTTGCTACAAAGTGAGTTTCCCCCGTTACAAAATCAATAAAAACCACCGGCTGAAAGTCCTGGAAACGTACTGATTTCCAATCAGTAATGAATGACAAACAAGGAATAATGAATACATTTCTTTTCGGAAAGAATGAGGTCATGCCCGATATTCCTTGTTCATTATTCATTATTCCTTGTTCATTATAAAATCTCTCCTGTAGTTTTGCAGAAAAATTAACCAATCCTTTTCTGAATTGAACGCTGTACGTCTGACCCCACCTGCCGGTTCTGTCCGGGCAACCATCCCGCTGGCATCTTCAAAAAGTGAGAGCAATCGCGCCCTGATTATCAACGCGTTGAGCGGTTTTCGCGGTACCTTACAGAATGTTTCGGCGGCTCGTGATACGCAAACCATGATCCGGCTGCTGCAATCGGAAGATCCCATTGCCGACGTTTTGGATGCCGGAACGACCATGCGGTTTTTGACGGCCTATTTTGCGGTAACGGGTCAGCACAAAACAATGACCGGAACACCCCGGATGTGTGAACGGCCGATTGGGATTCTGGTCGATGCCCTGCGCGCGCTGGGTGCCGATATTGAATACCTGAAAAACGAAGGTTACCCGCCCATTTCCACCAAAGGTTTTTCGAGCCTTGGAACCAACCGGCTGGCCATTCGCGGGGATGTGAGCAGCCAATACATTTCGGCATTGCTGATGGTGGCTCCCCTCCTGCCCAACGGCCTGACGCTCGAACTGACCGGCGACGTGGGTTCGCGACCGTACATTGAAATGACGCTCCGTCAAATGGAACACTTTGGCGTTCAAACCGTTGTCGACTGGGAAAACAAAACCTTGACCGTTCCGCCCACGCCGTATACGCCCGCTGATTACGCCATCGAATCCGATTGGTCGGGAGCCAGTTACTGGTTCAGTATGCTGGCACTGGCGGAAGATGAATCGGCGGAAATTGAATTGCTGGGGTTAAAAGAAAATTCGCTGCAGGGCGATAGTGCCATTGTCGACATCATGCGTCCGCTGGGCGTCGAAAGCAATTTCACGGATGAGGGCGTTTTGTTGACGAAAACGAAGGCAGAATCATCGCTGACCTGGGATTTTACCAACTGCCCCGATCTGGCCCAAACCGTGGCGGTTTGCTGCGCCGTGAAAGATATTCCGCTCACCATGACCGGCGTGGAAAGCCTCAAAATCAAAGAAACCGACCGGATTTTTGCGCTCCAGACCGAACTTCGGAAAATAGGAGCCGAACTAGTCGAAGTAGAAAAAAACACCCGGTACGAAGTCCGGAAAACCAGCGGTTCTGACGCAATACCGACGTTTGAAACCTACGACGACCACCGCATGGCGATGGCGTTCGCTCCCGTGGCCATGCGTCAGGAAGTGGTTATTGAAGAGCCGGGCGTGGTGGCCAAATCCTATCCGTCGTTCTGGGACGACGTGGCGCGGGTGGCCGACGTTCATTTTATAGCCTAATCGACCGAATTAAAATTCGATTTAAACCGGTGGGACCTTCGGGACCTACCGGTTTTTTTTGCATCATTACTTACATTTACGGTACTCACTGAATCATTGCTGCATTTTGGAACTTGTCTTCACAACTCTTGGTAACATCCCCTGGTGGGGGTGGATTTTGATCGGTCTGGCCCTGGTTGCCCTTTACGATATCAACCAAAAAAAGCACACCATTCGACACAACTTTCCCGTTGTCGGTAACCTTCGGTATTTTCTGGAAAGTTTCGGGCCCGAACTGCGGCAGTACATTGTCGCCAATAATCGGGAAGAACTCCCATTCAATCGCCAGCAGCGGGCCTGGATTTATTCGTCGTCGAAGCAGGAAAACAATTTTCAGGGTTTTGGCACCGATCAGGACATTACGAGCGCCGGGTATATCTTCATCAATCCCGCCCTACTCCCGCTCAAACTGGCACCCGATAATCCGAATTATGGTCATCCCTACACCGCTCCGGCGGCCAAAGTCATCGGCGTTTTTCACAAACGCCGTCGGCCCTATCACCCGCGCTCGATTGTTAATATCAGCGGGATGAGCTTCGGATCGTTGTCGGCCAAAGCGATCGAGTCGATGAACAAAGGCGCATTGAAATTTGGCTGTTACCACAACACCGGGGAAGGCGGTTTGTCATCTTATCACAAATTCGGCGCGGATGTCGTGGTCAATATCGGAACCTCGTATTTCGGGGTTCGCGACGACGAGGGCAATTTTTTGATGGAAAAGCTGGTGAAGCTCGTCGAGGACAATCCGTTTGTCCGGATGCTGGAGCTAAAGCTGTCGCAGGGCGCCAAACCGGGCAAAGGCGGAGTACTTCCGGCGGCTAAAATCACCGCCGAAATCTCCGAAATCCGGCACGTTCCGATGGGCAGGGACGTCATTTCTCCGGCTTCGCACTCGGCCTTTTCCGACATTCCCACGATGGTGGATTTCATCGAAGCGATGGCCGAAAAAACCGGTCTTCCGGTTGGCATTAAGTCGGCGGTCGGCAAACTGGAACTCTGGAAGGAGTTGGCGGATTACATGCTGGAAACCGGTAAAGGCCCCGATTTTATCACGATCGACGGCGGAGAAGGCGGCACCGGCGCGGCCCCTCCCTCCTTTGCCGATCACGTTTCGCTGCCGTTCGTATACGGTTTTTCGAAAATTTACCGGATTTTTCAGAAACGAGGTCTGGTGCATCGCATTACGTTCATTGCTTCGGGCAAACTCGGTCTGCCCGAATCGGCGGTGATGGCGTTTGCAATGGGCGCCGACCTCATCAATGTGGGGCGGGAAGCCATGCTTTCCATCGGCTGTATTCAGGCCCAGATCTGCCACACCAACCGCTGTCCGTCCGGAGTTGCCACCCAAAGCAAGTGGTTGCAGAACGGCATTGATCCAGCCCTGAAAAGTGAACGGTTTTACAATTACATCAAAACACTAACGAAAGAAATCCTGGAAATCTCCCACGCGTCGGGTTACGAACATCCGTGCCAGTTTACAATGAAAGATGTCAACCTGGCCATGGGCGACAACAACATGATTCAGACGCTGGCTGATGCCTACGGCTACCGCAAGGACGAGGTGGCATTTACGTCGATCGCCGATTTATTAAAAAGTCCGTATATGGACAGAGCCAGCCACTAGCCGGTTGTTTGACGATAACACGAAGTAACTTCACCTAATTGACAAACCGTGGAATAAACCATGAAAACCCACACCACCAACTACACCAACACGTTCATCGAAGTTGCGGACGATTCACCGGCCAGTTTTGGCGAAACGCCACCGACCAAAGGAGATGCCCGATCAGTTGCGAACATTCAGTTCGACATGATCAAAAAACATCCGTATCAATACACTTCCGACGACGTGGTGTTCCAGTGTTACGCCACCAAAAAAGACCTGGCATCCAGTGAACTGGAGGCCGAACGCGAACGCTTCTTCTCCAAAGGTCAGCCCTGTTTGCGAACGTCACCATTGACGAAACGATACGGCTGGGGCGTACACAACAATGCGGAAGGAAAGGTTGCGGTTTACGCCGTCGATTCCGACGAATATAAATCCCTGTCGCTGGATAAAAATTTGGACCGGGTGAAGGCCATGCGCTCCAAAAGGGCTTAAAATAGCCTTATGGTTCGTTAATTTATACCTGTTTCAATTGAAAAACCGTGAACTAGAATGAAACTATGTGTCGCTCAGAGCCGGCCGGTGAAAGGGGCTATTCAACGGAATATTGAAAACCACATCGGACTGATAAACCGGGCGGTTTCTTACGGCGCAGACACGGTTATCTTCCCCGAACTTTCGCTAACAGGCTACGAACCGGAACTCGCCAACGAACTTGCCACTTCTCCGGATGATCAGCGGTTTGCCGTATTTCAGGAAATCAGTGATGCGAACCGGGTGACGATTGGCGTTGGCATGCCGACCAAAAGTGAGGCAGGGAATTTAATCACGCTGATCATTTTTCAGCCCGATCAAGCCCGGCAAACCTATTCGAAACACTATTTACACGCCGACGAAGAACCGTTTTTTGTCCGCGGAGACGCGGCATACGGTTTGATCGGAACCGATATGGCACTGGCGATTTGTTACGAATTATCCATTCCGGCGCATTCCGAAACCGCTTTTAAACACGGGGCTAAAATCTATCTGGTCAGTGTGGCAAAAACCGCATCTGGTGTGGCAAATGCAGCAATCAGTTTGTCGGATATTGCCCGGAAATACGGCATGACCGTTTTGATGGCGAATAGTGTAGGCCCAAGTGATAATTTTGTATCGGGCGGCAAATCAGCGATTTGGAATACCAGCGGGGAACTACTCGGACAAATGAATGACAACGACGAAGGTATTCTATTGATCGACACCGAAACCCAGGAAATTTGGCAGGAAACCCTATGAAAATTTCAGCCCATCTCAAGAGCAGTTTTAATCATCACGAAATCGTTGTAACGACCAATGATTCGGCCAAAGAAATGCAGATTCTGCCCAAAGCAAGCGGTTTTGGATCGTCGATCAACGGCGGGGAACTCCTGATGCTGGCGCTGGCGACCTGTTTCTGCAACGATATCTACCGGGAAGCGGCCAAACGAAACATCCCGGTTTCGGGCGTTGAGGTCGAATTTTTCAGCGAATTTGGGGCCGATGGCGAACCGGGTTCCAACTTCAGCTACAGGGCCCACGTCACCTCCGACGCACCGGCCGCCGAGATCGAAGAACTGATCCGGCACACCGACCAGATCGCCGAAATTCACAACACGCTGCGGAAAGGATTGAATGTGACGTTGACTCCCTAACTCATTTTCATAATCCGTCATTCCATTTTCATTTTTGGTCACCCCCAACCCGGCTTTTTCGGCTGACCTTTGTCGTACACAAAAACACAAAGACCGTCATGAAAACGCTTTTGAAACTCGAAGAAGTCGCCCAATTTTTGCTTTCTATCGTCGTATTCAGCCAGTTACCGTTTGCCTGGTGGTGGTTTCCGGCCCTGATTCTCGTTCCTGATCTGGGCATGCTGGGCTATCTGATCAATCCAAAAATGGGGGCTTACGCGTATAATCTGGTGCATCACAAGGCCGTTGCTATTGCCCTGGCCGCAACCGGTTTTCTGCTGGCCAATCCGGTTTTACTGTTGACTGGCGTGATTCTTTTTGGGCACTCGGCGATGGACCGAATGATGGGCTACGGTCTGAAATACGAAGACAGCTTTAGCCACACCAGCCTCGGCCTGATCGGCAAAATGGCTAAGCCAGCCGCGACGAAACCGTCTGCTGGCGATACGCGCCGGGAGTCGAACCTGTCCATTTTTTAAACGTCCTGTAAAAAACACTGGGTTCCGAAAAACCAAGCAGGTAGGCAATGTCGGTGGTGCTGAAGTTGGGCTCGCGCAGGTGCTGGATCGCCAGATTTCGCCGGACATCATCCAGCAGTTGCTGATACGTCACGCCGGTTTCTTTCAGATGAAGCTGGAGCGTTCGGACCCCCATCGCCAGCCGATCGGCCACGAGTCCCAGCGTTGGTTCTTCCCCGTTCATCAACGCCACAATTTCCTGTTTCACCCGAAACGACAAATCGGGCTGGCGTAATTTCTGCAGAAGTTCTTCGGCGTGTTGTTCGAAAAGTGGAAACAGGCCGGGATTGGCGTTCAGAATGGGAGTTTCGAGCCAGACAGCATCCAGTATCAACCTGGTTTCATCAGCACCGAAAACCAGTTTTGCGGGACCAAAAACCCGCTCATAAGCCGACCGGTTTTCGGGCTCAGGAAAACCAAACCGGATTTCTTCGGCAGCAACCATGCGACCCGTCAACGCCCGAAATGCCGATTGGTAAACCGAGAATTCGGAACTCAAGGTGTACTCGGGATACACGATGGCATTACTGGTCAGTTTCAGTAAAATAGAAAACCGCTGACCCGCGAGTTGGCCGACCGTTTGCACCCCTTCGCACGCAATATCCTGATAGTGACAGAGTTTCTCAATGGCCTGACCGAGCGTTGGGCAGTGCATCATGACATACGCCAGCACACCCAACGACAACGGATTGATCAGTTCGCCCAGTTGCAGCGGCAGATCCGGCTCGCCCGTCACGCGAATGGCTTCGTGCCAAAGCGCCTGAACCAGCCGAATAGGAACCCGCGCATCGGGATTTTGCAAAACCGCCGGGTCCACCCCAACGGTTTTGCAAAGCACCAGCGAATCTGCACCACGCTGCCGGGCGGCATGCAGAATCAGATTAAAAGAGCCGGAAGAAAGTGTATCGTCAGTGGTTCCCATTACCCGAAGATACGACCTCCGGCGAAATTCCTACCGCACCGGCGTAATTTTCAGATTCGCAAAATCACCACCCGACCCGGCCCCGACCCACAATCCGATTTTACCGTCGATCCGGTCATTCAGCTTTTTGACGGCCAGACTCGGCGTTGAATGGTCGTTTACAAAAACACGAATGGTTTCTTTCTCCACAACCAGCCGGACATGAAACCAGCCGGTCGGATCGGGGGCTGGCTCAATGAACTGCTCGTACTGATCCGGAAAATCTTTGCGCAAGGTCGGCCAGTCAAAACCCGGAATGGAGATATATTGAACGGCGTGTCGGTGGCGAACCGGATCTTCAGCGCGGAAATTAAACGGGCGGAAATAAACCGCATCGTACAGCTTTTCGTCTTTCGCATGAAACGCAATGCCCAGAAAACTGCGCTGGAATTCGTCTTTGCCGCGCGCATCAAACTCAATGGTTCCCTCGCTAAACGAGGAACCAGACAACCAGGCGAAACCCGCATCGGCCTCTTTCTGTTCCAGCCGAACGCCCGGACGACTGCCCTCCTGAATCACGGTCAGGGAACGATTGAAGGTGGTAAACCCGTTTTGCTTCGCCACGCTGACCAGATCGATAGCTCCGGCGGTTTTCTGCCCGCTTGCCGTCACGCTGATCAACCACCCGGTGATCAGAAAAAGAAAGTAGTACGTGTTGTTAGTGCTGTTCATTGCCTGACAATTTGAGGTGTAACGGAAGTATCGGTGCTCCAAACCGGGGAAACGGTTCTCAAAATTACCCACGATGAGTTTACCCCACGGTTTTAACCGTGGGCTGGAATTGTCTTTAAATGCGTGTTAATGGCTTATAAACGGATGAATCACATCGTAGGTCAGCTTCGGTTGCTGAAGCAAAACCACATGGCCAGAACCCGGAATAATGGCCAGTTGGGCATTGGGGATTGTCTTATAAATGGATACAAACCGTTCCGTTGAACCATCGTGATCACCGGCGACAATCAAGGTAGGGCACTTGATTTTTTTCAAAGCCGCTTTGTCAATGTAAACCGGCTCGAGCCAGGCCTTTTGCAATTCGCTCAGAAACCGGCTCCATTGCTGCGGTTGCGGCATCTGTTTTTTCCGTTCGGCGATAAAACCGGGGAGGGCCTTCTCCAGCGATTCGTCGGTTAGTTTCGTCCAGAAATTCTTCTGACTTTCGTCATAATCCCCGATTCCCAGAACGCCCCCACCAATGGCAACCTCTTTGCGAACCAGTTCCGGATGATCAACCGCCAGAATATAGGACGAAATCGCGCCGTCGCTAAATCCAATCAGGATGACACTGTCTTTTGCGACGGCTTTGATCACCGCGCGGGCATCTTCCGCAAAAAGCCGGTACGTATACGGTTTGGTACCCACTTCGGATTTGCCGTGGCCGCGAGTCGCTACCGCAATCACCTGATATTCTTTACTTAAGCGCGTAATCAGATCGCTGAATTCGTCGATGTAACCGAGCAAACCGCCGTGCAGCAGCACAACCGGTTTGCCCTGTCCATAAACCTCGTAATAGATTCTAGCGTCGTCTACCTGCAAATACCGCCCTGCTTTCGGGTTGGAACCATATGGTATTTTTTCAGGCGACTGGCTTTTTGCTACCAGCGAGAAAAGCGCATAAAGTGCAATCAGAATCGCTTTAATCAGGTCATCCTGATCAAGATAGCGAATCATTTTACGTTGAAATCAACTTCGGTATCCGCCCAAACCATGGCCACCTCACCCTTCTTGGAAATGTCGATCTTGAATTTTTCCTGAAAGCTTTTCGCTTTTTTCGACGGAACCGTCACCCGCACCACGTCTTCGTCTTCCTTGTAGGTAAACGCGCCCCACTTGATGCCTTTGTTGATGATCACCGTCCAGTCTTTTTCGCCCGGAATTGTAAACAGGGCGTATTTTCCTTTCGGTACAGATTTACCTTCCAGTTTCACATCGTCCGAGAATTCGATGGTGGTGGTTTCGTTGGCACCCGTCCGCCAGACTTTGCCAATCGGAGCAACTTTTCCCGCCGGATCCCAAACACTGCGGCCTTTTACCGACGGCTGGCTGTAGTCAATCGTGATGGTTTTGCTGCCGACGGTTTGCTTGGCCTGCGCCGGAGGGCTGGGTCGTTTCGACTTGTCTTCCTGGGCGAACGTGATTTGAGCGATCAAAAGCAATGTTGTGAAAATGAGCAATTTTTTCATAATGGTTTACGTAACTTTGGTTGAAGGATTATTGACTAAACAAAGGTGTGAAAATCTGACGAAAGTTGGTAGTCCTGCTCCTGTTCAAGCCTGTTCAAATTGATTCACGTTGATTGTCAATGCATACGGAAGACGAAAACTTGCAGCATTGCCGGATGCTGATTGAGGAGAAAGTGAACTGGGGCGACAGCAGCCAGTGGCAAAATCAGGATTTTGAGACGCTGAGCGAACGTATTTTTGCCGAAACCAACGTTACGCTGAGCGTGAGCACGCTCAAACGCATCTGGGGGAAAGTTCGCTACGACAGCGCTCCCACCGCAACCACGCTCAATACGCTCGCCCAGTTTGTGGGGTTTGAAAACTGGCGGGAGTTTCGAAAAAAACCGGATCTGGTTTACCAGGAAACCCTTCAGCCCGTTCCCGTCCCGTCCGCCCCCACCCTGGTTTCCCATCCAATGGGCTTGCGCTGGCCCTGGATCATGGGCGCCCTGGTATTGCTGGGTTTAATTGGCATCTGGGCATTCCAAAACCGGGTCAATCCGTTACAATACGGGGATTTGACCTTTACCAGCCGTCCGGTTACGCAGGGATTACCCAACACGGTTCTGTTCGATTACGACGCCACCGACTCCAACGCCGACAGCGTTTTTATCCAGCAAAGCTGGGATCCGCGACGCCGTTACCGGGTTGATAAAGACGAGCATCAATACGCCGGGATTTATTTTTATCCCGGTTATTTCCGCGCCAAACTCGTTCTGAACGATTCCATTGTGAAGGAACACGATCTGTACATCAACACCGACGGCTGGCTGGGCACGATCAACCGCGATTCGATTCCGGTTTATTTCCCGGACAAACGCCTTCACCGGAATGGAACCATCGCGATCACCGAAACCGATTTAACGGAGCAGGGTGTTGATTTTCAGAAAGAGGTGCCGTCAACGAGCCTCCACTACGTTCAGCCGTTGGGTGAATTACCCAGTACTAATTTCGGATTTGAAACCGAGTTAAAAAGCCCGTTCAATCGTTTCAACGCCGTTTGTCAACGAACGGGAATTATGCTGCTGTGTTCCAGGGGCATGCATTTGATCCAACTGTCCGCAAAAGGCTGCGTGAGTGAACTGAACCTTTCTTTTGCCGGTCAGGGGGTTTCCGGAAAAACCAGTGACCTGTCCGGTTTTGGCGTCGATTTTTCCAATTGGGTCAACGTTCGCTGCGAAGTAAAGGACAAACACGTAAAGGTGTTCGTCAACAACAAACTGGCTTACGAAGACCATTTTCAGGAGGATGCGGGCAAAATTGTCGGACTTCGGTATTATTTCCAGGGCCCCGGCGTCGTGAAATCCGCCCGGTTTTACAACGGCCCAAACCAGACGGTTTTACAGTAATCCAATGGTATTCCGCAGTTGCCGGAAATAGTCCGCGGCTTTCAGTAACCGGCTTCCGTACCAGCTAAAAATCTCCCCATCGACCAGCACGATCTGCGTATTCGGGCAAATTTCCTGCAATTCGGCTACATGTTTTTCAGAAAAAGGAAACGGTTCTGAGGACAGAAAAAGCAAATCAGGCCGGGCGGTTTTGAGGTCCGTTTCGGTCACTTCGGGATAACGTGACGCATCCCCGAACGCGTTCCGAAAACCGGCCCATTCCAGCATCGAATGAATGAACGTCTGACCAGCCGCCACCAGATACGGTTTTCGCCAGATGAAATACGCGACCGACAAACCGGTCGAATGACCCGGCGATTTTATCGTTTGGAATGAATCATTAATCTGCGTTGCCAGTTGCTCCGCTTCTGCTTTTCGCCCCGCCCAATCTCCAACTTCCCGAATCATCGCCAGCGCTTCAGCGACATTGTTGACATCCGTTACGTGAACCGGATAATGACGTTGAAGTTCTTCAATTTGCCCGCGGGTATTTTCTTCCTTATTAGCAAGAATAAAATCCGGTTTCAGGTCGTGAATCCGGTCGAGGTTTAGCGTCTTCGTTCCGCCGACTACGGTTTTCTCCTTCACCAAATCCGTTGGATGGATGCAGAACTTCGTGATGCCCACAATTTCGCCGTTCAGTCCAAGATCAAAAAGGAGTTCGGTCTGGGAGGGGACGACGGAAATAATGCGTTTTGGTGGCATAATGTAGCCGATTGGATTTTAGCCAGACAGGTAGTTTTTCAGATAACTACCTCTGCTGGAATCTGGTTCAACCGGCCTGACCACAGGCTCAATAGTTCATTAAAAAACCGCTGATAATCACTACGTTTACCTTATCAATGCGTAATCAATACCGCTATGAAACCACACTACAATCTTCTTAACGGGATCCTGGCCGGATGCTTAAGCCTGAGTCAATTACCAGCCGTCGCCCAGTTTACGACCTTACCCGCGTCGTATTATGTAAGCCGGGTGAAAGACATCAATCCTGGTGCCGCCAATTCGTACGTGTCGGGTGACGGAACAACGGCGGTCGCCATAAACGGTGCGGTTTATTTTGCAGCCAATACGGCGGCTAACGGTACCGAACTCTGGAAAACAGCCGGGACCGAAGCCAGTACGGTTTTACTTAAAAATATTAACCCAGCCGGATCTTCGAACCCGGATTGGATGACGGAGATCAACGGTACGTTGTATTTTGTCGCCACCGGCAGTTCAGGCCGGGAGTTGTATAAATCAGACGGAACGGCGGGCGGAACGGTGTTGGTCAAGGATGTCCGACCGGGTGGCGACTCCAATCCGCGGGGGTTGACCAACGTCAACGGCACGCTTTTTTTCGTAGCAACCGGCGCCACAACCGGCGAGGAACTCTGGAAATCGGATGGAACAGCGGGCGGCACGGTTTTAGTGAAAGACATCAATCCGTCGGGCAATTCAGTCCCGAATTACCTGCGAAAAATGGCGATTTTAGGCAGTACGGCCTATTTTGTGGCCGACGACGGCGTTAATGGAGAAGAACTCTGGAAGTCGGATGGAACCAACGCGGGGACGGTTTTGGTCAAAGATATTCATCCGGCCGGTTCCAGCAATCTGTTCGAAATGGTGGTGATGAACGACAAGCTGTACATGTCTGCCAATGACGGTACCAACGGCACTGAACTCTGGAAATCCGACGGAACCAGTGCGGGAACCGTTATGGTGAAAAATCTGGCCGCCGGAAGCAGCAGCGGCCAGCCGCAGGACCTGAAAGTGGTCAACTCGACGCTTTTTTTCCGGGCGACAGTCGGAGGTGACACCGAACTTTTTCAATCGGACGGAACAAGTGGGGGAACGGTTCTGGTCAAAAACATCAACCCTACGGGCAACGCCTTTCCTTCGTACCTGACAGTTGTCAACAACACCCTGTATTTTACGGCCACCGATGGCGTGAAAGGCACCGAACTCTGGAAGTCGGACGGTACGGCGGGCGGCACCGTCCAGGTGGTTGATCTGGTATTTGGGGCGGGTTCGACTACTTTTTCCAGCATGAGTTCGGTGAACAACCGGCTCTTCTTTCACTACCTGGAACCCTGGAAATCATCGGGAACTACGGCGGGAACGGCCATGCTCGACGACATTCACCCGACCGGGAATTCAGCTTCCACCGGTTTTCTGGCGTTGAACAGCTCCACGGTTTTGTTCTGGGCCACCGACGGATCGTCTGGCATGGAATTGTACAAATACGCCCAATGCTACGTCTGCCCGATGAGTCGGCTGGCGGCTTCGTCGGATGAACCCACCCATTCTCTTCAATTGACGCTTCTACCCAATCCGGTGCAACACACGATTACGGTTGATATACGCGGGGCCGCCAACCAACCGCTGCACCTTCACCTGATGAACCGTAACGGCGAATTGATCGAAAACCGTCAGATCGCGCAGCCCAATATGACCGAACGGCAGGCCTTTGACGTGAGTCGCCAACCCGCCGGGGTGCTGTTGCTGCGGGCAATGGTTGGGGATCGGGAGCAAACGGTGAAGGTGGTGAAAACGGATTGATTCAAATCCGATGTTCTGTTCCTTCCGATTGCCTATATTTGTCCATCGAATCGAAGGTAAACAACAACATGCGAATTCAATCGGACAAACCGCAGCCACCCCAATCGGCACTGACGGAACTGGGACGGATTGCCGTGGGTGAGAAAGTGGAGCGATCGGGGCAGGTGGTTCCCAGCAGCATCGATAGTTTTCGCATTCGCGGGGATCATGCCGAAACCGTCCATAAAATCTACGGGGAAACCATCACCGAATTGCCCATCCTGTTCTACTCCGATCAGGAAGAACTGGTCTGCAACGAACGGCTCGAAATCCGCACGGCCGACGGCAAGCTCTTTGGTTACGGCGACAACCAGACATTTCACATCTGGAACGACGAACTGAAGAAGTACGCCGTGACAACCACCGAACGACGTCCTCAGATCATGGACGAAACCGTTGCGTTCGTACAGAAGAACCTCCCACCCGGTAAAGCCAAACTGATTCGGTGGTTACCGGTTTTGACACTTCGGTTCGTAATTCGAGATATTCCGCTGCTGGGCTACTGGCAGTTCAGCACCCGGGCTGTTCAGACCACGATTCCTAATCTGCGCAACAAATTCGACGAGTATAAGAAGTTGTTCGGCAGTGTGCAGTATCTGCCGTTTTTATTGAAGGTCAAAAAGGTCAAAACGAATAAACCCGGTATGGTTTATCAATATCCGATTGTCGATCTGGTGCCGCAGTTTTCGTTCGAAACCGCCCACCGTTTGGCTCGCTATCTTCGCGAAAATCCAAACGCCGACGCCAGCCGCTGGTTGAGCGAGCAGGGCGAAAAACCGGAGCAATTGCCATCGTCTGCGGAGTGAGCTTTGATAATAGTATCTGAGTGCTGAAAAAACCGGCTATATTTAAAAGTAAAACTTGCCAGTATACAGTATACTAGAGCAGTATCAAAAATACATCCAAATCAACCCCACTATTCGGTTCGGAAAACCGTGCATCATAGGAACACGCATTGCCATTCAAGATATTTTAGGCTGGCTTCCGGAATGAAGAAATTCTGGACGATTTCCCAGAATTGACTACGGACCAGATTCGGACCGCATTGGCATTTGCTGCCGATAGCGAACGTCGTACCCGCCTATTAGCTGCCTGATGAAACTACTTCTATATGCGAATTTGTCATACCGGTTGGTTAAAAAACCAGCTGAGATTTATCCAGATTGTCAACATGTAACTCGTTCAGGTCTACCCATTCCCGCTGAAGATATAGCCAACCAAACGGTCGAATGATCATCACAAACGACGATGATTATTACAATCTGGCAAATTTGTACGGTTTTCCACCCAAAGTTGTTCTTATACGCATTGGCAATCAATCTACTCAGGCAATGGCTGACACATTGATCAAACATTATGAGGACTTGAAAAACGGATACGATTCACCAGACACCGGTCTGCTTGAATTATTCTAATTGTTTCTCCTCACACAATCAACTTATACCCCACTCCACGCACATTCACAATCTGCACCTGCGGATCGTCTTTCAGATACCGGCGCAACCGGGTAATGAACACATCCAGACTTCGTCCATTGAAAAAACTGTCGTCCCCCCACAGATCCAGCAGCACGGCCGAACGCTCCAACACCTGATTGCGTTGTTCGTAAAGTCGTTTCAGCAGTTCGGCTTCGCGATGCGACATGGCCGTTTCGGCGCCGTTGAACGCCAATTTCTGTTTGGGATAATCGAACTGGTAACTGCCGATGCGCAACCGGTCCGGCATCGGTGGTCGAAGCGATCGGTTGCGGTTGAGCAATGCCTGAATCCGAACGATCAACTCGTCGATGCTGAACGGTTTTTTCAGGTAGTCATTCCCCCCCAACTCAAAACCACGCACCACATCGGCGGTTTGCGAACGGGCGGTCAGGAAAATAATCGGCACGTCGGCGTCGATCTGCCGAATGCGTTCGGCCAGCGTAAAACCATCGAGTTTAGGCATCATCACGTCAGCCACCACCACGTCGGGCCTGTGTTGCACATACTGCCCGAATCCCTCCTCGCCATCAGCCGCGTACCAGACCGTAAATCCGCGCACTTCCAGGCTGTCCCGGACAATCATCCCCAGCGAAAGTTCATCCTCAATCAAAAGTACAGTTGGCATAATTCTTTGAAAACAGTTATTACACAGAGGAATCAGAGGTCATCAGGGTTAATCAGAGAAAAACCCTGATGACCTCTGATTTTCTCTGATTAACCCTGTGTAACGCTTTTAATTCGGAATCCAGATACGAAACACACTCCCCCGCCCCGGTTCGCTGGAAACTTCGATGCGGCCACCGTGTTTTTCGACCACCTGCCGGACATACGACAGCCCAAGACCGAAGCCCTTGACCGGATGCAGATTCCCCGTCGGTATCCGAAAAAACCGGTCGAATATGGCTTCATGGTACACTTTCGGGATCCCGTTGCCATTGTCCTGCACCGTCAATCGCCAGCCGTTTTCATCGGTTTGACTGTTGATGCAGATTTGGACCGATTCCTTCGAATATTTGATCGCGTTGTCGATCAGGTTATTGATCGCATTCCCCAGGTGTAACCGATCGGCCTGAACACGGGCATTCTCCGGTTCGATTTCGACCTCAATGGCCACCGGTTTTTCCGAAGTGCCGGATCGCGCCTGCAACTGGTGATTGCCGACCACTTCCTGAATCAGTTCGGCCGGTTTCAGCCATTCACGATTCAGTTCCAGTTCCTTCTTTTCGTCGACGGCCATGTTCAGCACTTTCTCGACCAGATCGGAAAGGCGCTGCAGTTCATTTTTTGAGATATTCAGGTATGTTTTTGTTTTCAGCGGATCGTTCAGCGCGCCGAAATGCTGCATGGCTTCCACGGCCGCCGAAACCGTTGCGATCGGCGTTTTCAGCTCGTGCGTCATGTTGTTGATAAAATCGTTCTTGATTTCCGACAGTTTTTTCTGCTTCAGGATCGTCGATAACATGTACAGAAAACACCAGATTGTCAGGGCCATCAGGAGGGCCGAACCCGCCAGCAACCAGTCCATTTTCCGCAGAATATACCCCGTCGGCGTATCAAATGACGCTTGCAGAAACTGGTTTTTGACCGGATTAATGGGCATGGGCGAGGTTTTAATCGGCCCTTCCATAACGACCTGCGCTCTATTCTGCATCTGTTGCCTGAACAACTCCGGTTTTAGTTGAATCGTGTCCAGTTGAAAGGTTGCGTCGATATCCCGCAACCGCAACTCAGCCCGGTAGGTTGAGTCAAATTTTTCCAGATTAAACCGGTGATTGCCGGCCCAGTCGGCAATCAGTACATTGGATATTTTTCGGGCAATGGTATCGATAAAAATACGGTCTTTCGATTGTCGGGTGCTGCGAATGACGCGTACTTTCATTCGCTCGCCATTGTCTGGGCCGGAATGATTGATCCGTACAAAAAGACTGTCCTTCACCCGATTGACTGCAAACGGTTCTTCGGATTCGTCGTCCAGTGCCGGTTCCCGAAACTGAAGCCGCAAGCGCTGCGGTCCTTTGTCTAGCCCGACCCGAAATAACCGCCGGGCATCGTTAAACTGCTGTTTTTCAACCGCCGAAATAAACGCTCCCCGAACCGTCCGCCGAAATTGCTGCTCGTGCAGTTGATAACTGGTATACAGCCAGTAAGTCTGAAACGCCAGGACGCCCGGAATACAAACCGTCATTAGAACAAAAATCGACCGAATGCGCTGCTTCATAGATACAAATGTACCCCGCTTTCGGCGGACCGGCAACGAGTCTTAACACTGTTTAACACTAAATAACAGTGCTTTACATCCAGCCGCCCCATCTTTGTCCCAGCTTTTTTGCTAACCATCAAGCCCCATTTCCATATGCAAACATTCCGATTCGCAGCCGTTTTTCTAACCGGTATGGTGTTCGTTTCGCTGACAGCCTCCGCCCAGCCCAAATCCGGTAAAATTTTGTACGAAGTCATGCAAAAGGTCGATTTCTCCCAAATGAAAATCGTCATCAATGGGCAGGAAGTCCGGCCCGGCAGCGCCGACGCACCCGTCGATTTGCCGGAAACCCGTTCGTTTTCCCAGCAATTCATTTTTTCCGGAAACTACGGCAAGGAAGAGCAGGATCGCAACGGCGGGGGCGGTATGACGATCCGCCAGGTGAACATGGACGTGCGGCAGGATGATCGAGGACCCGGAGGACCGGCAACTGGCGGACCCGGTGGGATAGCTGTTCCCGATGGGCGCGGAAACCGGAATTTCAGCGGTCGTCCGTTCGAGCGAAATCTGTATTTCGATCTGGCCGCGCAAAAAGCCGTTGAAGTGGTGACGGTTAAAAAAGATTCGGTGAGCAAATCCTACCAGATGGATCTACCTATGAATAAGGTGACCGGCTGGCAGGCAAGCGATAAAACGAAGAAAATTGCGGGCTATCTCTGTAAAAAAGCAACGGTGCCCTTCCGGAATGTGTCTTATACCGTGTGGTATACCACCGAATTGCCGTTCACCTATTCACCCATTCCCAGCCTAACACCCGAAAAAGGCGTTGTTCTCCAGATCGAGAGCGATAATGAAGCCTTTAAAGCAACAAAGGTGGCAGAACAGAGCATCAACGAAAGCGATGTCGTTCCACCCAAAACCGCTCAGGTCGTTACGCCCGAAGAAATGAATACAGTACGCCAGAAAGCCATGGCCGATTTCCGCCAGCAAATGATGAATAATTTACAGCCGAGATAAACCCGGTTTACCGTTTTCGGTATACGGTTTTCGCCGGTCCGACGAAAGTGAAAACCGTATACCGAAAACCGCTTAACAACCTGAAATACGCCAGCCAATGCGCTTACTTCTCCCTTTTTGCCTCCTTCTGATTAGCTATACGACTGCGGTGTCGCAATCACTGCGGGGCAGCGTAGTCGACTCCACGACCCGAAAACCGCTCATGGAAGCAACGGTTTCACTCCTGTCGATTCGCGACTCATCAGTGGTTACATTCATGATTACGAATGGTGACGGTGCGTTTACTTTCCATAAAGTTGCCGCCGGAACCTACCGGATTTTGATCACGTATGTCGGATACCGCAACAAGTCGAAACGGATTACGATTACTTCCGAAAAACCGGTGACTGAGGCCGGAACGTTTGAAATGACCACCCAGGCCGTCAATCTGAACGAAGTGGTGGTGAAACAGGAAGGCCCGCCGATTGTCATCAAGCAGGATACAGTCGAATTCAACGCCAACTCATTTAAAACGCAGCCGAATGCGATGGTGGAGAACATGCTGAAGAAACTGCCGGGCGTGGAGGTCGACCGCGACGGAACGATCAAGGCGCAGGGGCAGGAAGTCAAAAAGGTGCTGGTCGATGGAAAACCGTTCTTCGGGGATGACCCCAAAATGGCGACCCGCAACCTCCCCGCCGATATCATCGACAAAATTCAGTTGTTCGATCAGCAATCCGACCAGTCCCAGTTTTCGGGCATCGACGACGGCGATCGGAACAAAACCATCAATCTGGTCACCAAAAAAGACAAGCGGAAAGGCTATTTCGGCCAGCAATCGATCGGAGCCGGACCAAATGAAACGAGCGACGATGTGCGGTACGCGGCCCGTCTGAACCTGAACCGGTTTAACGGAAATCAGCAAATTTCGCTCATTGGTCAGGCGAATAACATCAATCAGCAGGGCTTTACGGGTCAGAATATGTTTGGCGGAGGAGCCGGTTTGGGTGCCAATTTTGGCGGTGGGGGTCGCGGAGGTGGTGGAAACAACGGCGGCAACTCGAACGCCATCACCCGGACGTTGGCGGGCGGATTGAATTACCGCGACCAGTGGGGCAAAAAAGCCGACATTGCCGCCAGCTATTTCCTGAACGACCTCAATACCGTAACGGATCAGCAAAGCCGTCGGCAGTATGCGTTGCCCGACACCTCGTATCAGGTCAATCAAAACAGTACATCGCGAAATCAGGTCACCAGCCACCGGTTTAATATGCGGCTAAATTTCCAGCTCGACTCGATGACGACGCTGCGCATCACGCCCGGTTTTACAATGCAAAATTCAGAATATCAAAGCATTAACCGATCACAAACGCTAACGAATGACGCCATAGCCAGCGTTCAGCAACTGGATTCGGCGAACCTGATCAACACCAGCAACACGAATTACAATTCGACCGGAAACGGGATATCGGGAAATAATAACGCGTTGCTGATGCGGAAGTTTAAACGCAAAGGTCGTACACTGTCACTCAACTGGAGCCTTGCCGTCAACAACCAAAATACGGACGGAATTAACCAGTCGGTCAACGCGTTTTTTGGCCAAACCAGTGGGCGAAAAAATCAGAACATCAACCAGCGGAATGAGCAAACCAGTAAATCCGTGACCAATTCGATTAATTTGACGTATACCGAACCGCTGTCGCTGAGCAAAACGCTGGAATTCCATTACAGTTATTCGAATAACCGCAACACCTCGAACCGAACCGTAAACGACTTTGATGAATTGACGAAGGATTATTCCGTATTTAACCCAACGCTGAGCAATAACTTCGTAAATAACTACATGACCAATCGCTTGGGTTCAACGTTTCAAAACAAGCGATTGAAATACACCTATGCCCTGGGCTTCGACATGCAGCAGGCCGATCTTCAGAGCGATAACCGGACAACGGATGTGGAATTACGAAAAAGTTTCACGAACCTGCTTCCGAACGCTTTGTTTACGTACACGTTCAGTAAAAACCGCACGTTACGCTTCAATTACCGGAGCCGAACCAATGCCCCTTCGGTTTCGCAGTTGCAACCGGTCCCCGACAATACCAATCCGCTGAACATCCGACTCGGTAATCCGAATCTGAAACAGGAGTTTACAAACACGGTTTCGCTCAACTATAATACCTTCCAGCAGACCACTTTCCGGAGCTTTTTTGCAATGCTGAATGCGACCCAAACCAACAATAAGATTGTGAATGCCACCACATTTACCAATCAGGGCGCACAAACCACCCAACCCGTGAACACAAACGGGTATTACACCGTGAGCGGTTTTCTGGGGCTTGGTCGGCGCATCCAGCCCATTAAAGCCAACGTCAATTTAACGAGCAATGTCAATTTCAACCGGGGGGTTAGTCTGGTCAATCAGCAAACCAATCGTTCCCAAAACTGGACGTTCAGCCAGGGTGCGCGAATCAATTCCAATTTCGACGATAAACTGGAATTTGGCGTCAGTGGCAACATCAGTTACCAGACGGCATTATATTCTCTACAGACCTCCCAAAACACGGAGTTCTTTAACAAATCACTCAGCGGTGATCTGTATTATCAATTGCCTTTCCGGCTGGTTGTTACCACCGATATTACGTACAATAATTACTCGGGCAAATCGGCGGGAGCGGTCCAGAATTTCGCCCTGTGGAACGTGGCTTTAACGCGGCAATTCTTCAAAAATAAACAAGGTGAACTTCGGCTGCAGGTCTATGATCTACTGAACCAAAACCGAAGCGTCGTCCGAAATGTGACGGAAACCTATACCGAAGAAACGAATAGCCGAATTCTAAACCGGTATTTTATGCTCAGTTTTACGTATAACCTGCGGAAATTCGGCAGCGGTCGGCAGTCGCAGCGCACCGATCGCAACGGACGGGAAGAGCGCAATCCGTTTTATCAACCGAGAGGCATGCCGCGTTCGGGCGGACGCAATTAAACCGCCTGACTCAGCAAGAAACCCATTGGCTTCATTTACTTAATTCGCTGACTTTCAACCTCCTGCCGCATCAGAAAGCTGTTACTTTTTTTAGTTAACCCGAAAAACCATCGCACTTTTCGGTTAAAAAACAGTATAATCTTATTATAATAAGCTTTGTATTTAAAAAGCTTATCCTGAGGAAATGACCGACTCGCTTACCACTGTCCAGATTGAACATTCGCGTCATTCCGATGAGGAGTTGTGGTCGATTTACCGCACAGGAAATCAGCAAGCGCTCTCGTTCATTTACAGTCGGCACGTCAAACCGCTCTACGCGTACGGACGGAAATTCAATGCGGACGGCGATCTGGTCAAAGATTGCATTCAGGATTTGTTCAGTGAGCTGATGCAGAAATCAGCCACAGTTTCCGAAACCGCCAGCGTTAAAAATTACCTGATGAAATCCCTGCGACGGAAACTCCTGGCCGAGAGCCAGAAGCGGGTTTTTTGGCCCCTTTCCGCCGATTATGCCTTCGAACTGATTCCCAGCATGGAGGAGCAAATGATTGAAACTCAGATGAGCCAGGAAGCAACCAGCCAGGTCCGGAAAGCGGTTGCCCAACTGACCAATCGGCAGCAGGAAATTATTTATCTAAAGTTCTACCACGACCTTGATAATCAGTCGATCGCCGAAGTCATGTCGTTGACTTATCCGGCGGTTTGCAACCTCATTTCCAAGTCCTTAAAGTCCATTCGAACCATTCTGGCGAATTCTCTTTTCCTGCTTTTCCTCCTCACGATCGACCGGTTTTAAGCTTTTTTCAAATACACTCGGATACTCCCGGCCAAAAATACGCTGGCCAGCCTGCACGTCCTGCCCTGGATTTTATTATTACACCACCGTATCTCCGCTTGCAGAATTCCGGGATTAGCTGGCACTTCCCGGCGTCTTTTCCGGCAAGATTCCCATTTTTTAAAAAATTTCTCCAAATAATTGGTGAGTTTAAAACCGTACCCTCCTATTAAGGGTAGAAGGTTTCAACACCAGGTTGTCGAATAAATGCTCCGCCCAATGAACTGGTTGCCCGAGATGCTGTTACAAAACGCCGAGTTTCGCCATTGGGTGCTGAAACCGACGGACGAACTCAATCAAAAGTGGGACGCTCTGCTGGCCAATGCGACGGAAGAACAGCAACAATTTGTGCATCAGGCCCGAGCGGTTTTGCTGAGCCTGCCAACCGAACCTGAACTCTCCGATGCCGAAACCGCAACACTCTGGCAATCCATTCTGGACCAAAACCGGTCTCCGCAGGTGGTTCATCCGATGCCCGATTCCGGGCGGTTCCGGGTATCGCGCTGGTACCGGATTGCCGCTGTCCTGGCAGTGGTTTTTCTAGCGGGCTGGCGCGGCTGGCAAACTTACTCGGAGCGAATGATTGCCATCAAAACCGCTTTCGGACAAATCCGGCAGTTTAATCTTCCCGATGGCTCGCAGATTACGCTCAATGGCAACTCAACCCTCTCCTATCCAGCCAATTGGTCCAATCAGGAGCAACGACAGGTTTGGCTGGAAGGTGAAGCCTACTTCAAGGTGACGAAACACCGGTTTCAGCAACAACCCGTGAAGTTCGTTGTGCATTCGGCGGATGTAAATATCGAGGTGTTGGGCACCCGGTTTAATGTAAAAAATCGCCGGGGGATGGTCAACGTCGCCCTGAATGAAGGAAAAATCCAAATCAGCCAGTTAGCCAGTCTGAACAGTCAATCCAGCATGGTCATGAAACCGGGCGATGTGGTTGAGTTTTCCAATGTGCAGAAAACCTTCCGGCAGCAACAGGTGAAACAACCCGAAATTTATTCATCCTGGACTCAGAAGGTGCTGATTTTTGACAATACGCCATTGCAGGAAATCGCCCAGACGCTCGAAGATACGTATAAACTAAACGTGACGTTCGCAGACGATTCGCTGCGTCATCTGACCTTCACCGGTAATTTGCCCACCAACGATCCGAACACCATTCTGAGAACATTATCCAAGGCTTTTGATTTACAGGTTACACGAACCAATGAGCAGCAAGTGACGATCCAATCCCGATAATTTCATGGATTAACCTTTATTCCTAAACCATCCATTTATGTACATGTTACGAAGGACCGCATTCGCACTGGCCCTGCTGGGCTTTTCTTTGCCATCGCCGGGGCAAAGTTTTGCGCGGCTTACTCCTGATCAGGAAACCAAACCTGCGTCAAACAGGATGGAAAGTCCGCAGGCACTGGAGCAGGTTTTGCAGACGATTCAGGCCCGGCAAAAGGTATTTTTTAACTACAGTAACCGGCTCATCCAGAATAAGACAGTGGTCGTTAATCTGGACGAAATTACGAACGACAACCTGGATAAACAGCTGAACGAGCTGCTTCAGCCGCTGGGCCTCCAGTTTGAAAAACAATCCGGACGCCGGTATCTGATTTTCCAGGTCACGCCGAAAAGTACCAAAACCGCCGATCCAGCCACCAGCCGGGTTGAAACCGCTCCGGCCTTCATTTCACCAACACTCCTCCATGAATCAACGGCCATTGAAGTTACCGGTCGCGTAACGGCGGGCGACAACAAAGAACCGCTGCCCGGCGTCAGCGTCATCGTTAAAGGAACGACAAAAGGGACGACGACCGACGCCGAGGGGAAGTTTCGGCTGGACGTTGCGGACGAAGCTTCAACGCTCATTTTTTCGTTCGTGGGTTATTTGCCCGAAGAAGTGGTTGTGGCCAAATTAAAGGTCATCGACGTGGTTCTGAAAGCCGATACCAAAGCGCTCGAAGAAATCGTGGTTGTCGGCTACGGAACTCAGAAACGAGCCGACATTACCGGAGCCATTACGTCAATTTCCGAAAAATCACTGCGGGAAGTGCCGGTCACCAATGCCCAGCAGATGTTGCAGGGCCGGGCCGCCGGGGTTTATGTGGTTCAGAGCAGCTACAAACCGGGGTCGGGCGCAACCGTTCAAATCCGGGGTCGCCGGTCGTTCAGCGCTGGAAACGACCCGTTGTATGTTGTCGATGGGATTCCCATTGCGGGCGGTTTTAACGACATCAACCCGAGCGACATCGTGTCGATGGAGGTGCTGAAAGATGCGTCTGCCACCGCGATCTACGGTTCAAGGGGTGCGAATGGGGTCGTTATTATTTCGACCAAACGCGGAACGCCGGGACGAATCACCGTCAATTACACCAATTACCTGGGCGTTTCGACCATATCGCGCTACGCCAACATGATGAACGGCGCCGAGTTTGCCGCCTACCGCCGGGAAGCCGCCCGCACGGCCGGGCGCTACGACGTTGAAAAACCGGCCGAGTCGGACAAACTGCTCTTCGAACCGGTCGAACTGGCTTCCATTGCCGAAGGTCGCTCGACGGATTATCAGCGCATGGTGGTCCGGAACGGTTTTACCAACAACCACGACCTGAGCATTTCGGGCGGCAGCGACAAAACCCGGTTCAATATTTCGCTCGGGTATTTTCGCGACAAAGGCATCATTCCGGGGCAGGATTTTACCCGGTTTACAACCCGCATCAACATCGACCAGAAGATCGGCAAACGCTTCAGCGTCGGAACATCCATGCTCGGTGCGTACAGCATTCAGAACGGTGCCGACCTCAATGTCTATCAACTGGCCCTGCAGGCCAACCCGCTGGGCGTCCCCTATGGCCCGATGGGAAATCTGATTTTTCGCCCGACCAACGATGCCCTGATTACCAACCCCATGTCCGATCTGGTGAAGGGCGCGGCTATCAATGTCAATAAGCGGTTTCGGCTGTTTACGAGTCTGTACGGCGAAGCGGAAATTCTGGACGGCTTGAAGTTTCGGATGAATTTTGGTCCCGATTTGACGAAAAGTAACATTGGCAATTTTCGCGGAAAATTCACCAACGCCAACCAGGGTGGGGTTCCGTCGGCAAATGTGGCCGACGAATTTGTCTTTAATTACACCTGGGAAAATATCCTGACGTACAAGAAAACGCTGGCCCGGCTGCATACGCTCGACCTGACCGGTTTGTACAGTATTCAGGCGCGGACGCAGGAAAACCTCTCGGCCAACGTGCAGGGGCTGCCGGTCGAATCGCTGCAATTTTTCAATCTCGGTCAGGGCAGCACCATCAACAGCGTGGGCAGTGCTTATTCCAAATGGGCGATTCTGTCGTACATGGGGCGGATTAATTACGCGTTCGACGACCGGTTTTTGCTGACCTTCACCGGGCGATTCGACGGTTCGTCGCGGTTTGCACCCGGCAATCAGTGGGGCTTCTTCCCGTCCGTAGCCCTGGGTTGGAACGTGATCAACGAAGATTTCCTCAAAAGCAGCAAGGTTTTCAGCAACCTGAAACTGCGCATGAGCTACGGCGAAACCGGAAATACCGGCATCGATCCGTACCAGACACAGGGTTTGCTGACGCGGACTACCTATGATTTCGACGGAACGGCGGCTTATGGGTATCGCCCGGGAACGATCCGGAACAGCAACCTGAAATGGGAAACCACCAGTTCGGCCAACATCGGTGTCGACTTCGGCGTGTTGAACGAACGGATTACCGGTTCGGTGGAATTTTACCGTTCGACCACCCGCGATCTGCTATTGCCCCGGGTTTTACCCACCACCAGCGGTTTTACGTCCATTCTCGAAAATGTCGGTTCGACCCGAAATACCGGTTTTGAGTGTACCTTATCGACCCGCAACATCACCGCGCAAAACGGCGGTTTTACCTGGTCGACGGATTTCAATTTCTTTACCAACAAGGAAAAAATTCTGGAACTCTCGCAGGGAAAGACCGATGACGTAGGGAATGCCCGGTTTATCGGACAGCCGATTTCGGTTTTTTACGATTACGAACGCATCGGAATCTGGCAATTGGGCGAAGACAAACAGGCGGCTCAATTCAGCTCGAAAGTCGGTCAGAACAAAATTAACGACCGCAACGGCAACGGCGTGATCGACCCCAACGACCGGATGATTTTGGGCACTTCGGTTCCGAAATTTACCGGCGGTTTGACCAACCGGTTTTCGTATAAAGGTTTTGACCTGTCGATTTTCCTCTTCGCCCGATTCGGGAATATGATCCAGAGCGGTTTTCACGACGGTTCGATTTTCGCACTGGCGGGCCGGTTCAACAATTTTAAAGTGGATTACTGGACGAAAGACAACCCAACCAACGCCTATCCGCAACCGAATCTGTCGCAGGAACGGCCGTTGTTCAACTCCACGCTGACCTACTTCGACGGTTCGTTTGTCAAAGTACGGAACATCAATCTGGGTTACAACCTGGCATCCGGATTCGCCAAGAAACTGAAAGCCAACGCCATCCGGGTATACGGCAGCATTCAGAATCCACTGATGTATGCGCCATACGTTCAAAAACACAACGGCATTGATCCGGAAATTCCGACTTCCGACACGCCCCTTTCCCGCCAGTTTCTGGCCGGCGTTAACATCACTTTCTAACGAGCAATCCGATGAAAAAGACACTCATTTGTACCCTGATCGGCCTGAGCATTTTCACCTCTTCCTGCAACAGTCTGCTGGTGGAAGACGTGCGTTCGCAGATTACCGACAACTACCTGAATACGCCCGAAGGTTTTGAAACTGCCGTCAATGCGTCGTACAGCCACATCCGGATCTTTTACGGACAGGAAGAGGGCGGTGCGCTGTCGGTTTTCGGGACCGACGAATTCACCAACGGCTACGGCGGCACGTTCATGAATCTGAACTTCTACGACAGCGGATTGAATCCCCGCGCACCCGTACTGGCCACGTTGTGGGACAATATGTACATCGGCATCAACAACTGTAACGCCGTGATCGGTCGGGCCGACAAGGTGCCGGGGCTCGATGAAAAGGTCAAAACGACCCGAATTGCGGAGGTGCGGTTTATGCGTGCTTACTATTATTTTCTACTTGTTCAAACGTTTGGGCCGGTGCATATTTCGCTGAAGGAATCGGAAGGTGTGGTGGTTACGGCAACACGCTCGCCCATCAAAGACGTTTACAAAGTCATCACTGACGACCTGGATTTTGCCATCGCCAACCTGCCCGCTACGGCTGCGATTTACGGACGTGTTTACAAATCGGCCGCCGAATTTCTGTTGTCGAAAGTCTATTTGACCCGAGCCGGATCGGAAGCTGCCGGAGCCGACGACTACGCGAAAGCCGCTGATCTGGCCAGGAAAGTGATCGCCAATACGAACCTGAGTCTGCTCAGCAGCTACCCCAAAATTTTCGAACAGGGCGCGGGTGAAAAAAACAGTGAAGTGGTTTGGGCGATCCAATACAGCACGGATTTACTGACCACCGGCCTCGGCAATTCAGCCCACTTATATTATCTGGCGGAGTATGACCGGCTTCCCGGCATGCAGCGCGACATCGCCAATGGTCGGCCCTGGGTGCGGTTTAAGCCGACGATGTTTACCGTCATGAATCTGTTCGACCGGAAAAACGACAGCCGCTACGAAGCTTCGTTCAAATTTGTTTTTTACTCGAATAAACCGGGTACGTATACCATCGGTCAAAAACAGGTGACGTTTGCGCAGGGCGATACCGCCATCTGGGTCGCCGACCGCGAACTAACGGCCGCCGAACTGGCGAAGAAAAATTACAGCGTTTATCCGCCCAGTGCCTATAATGACCGGATTTATCCGACACTCACCAAGTTTCTGGACCCAACCCGGGTCAGTGTGCAGGAAATGCGGGGGTCGCGGGATTTTCTGGTTTTCCGACTGGCCGAAGCCTACTTAATTGCTGCCGAAGCACTGATGATGAGTGGGAAGAAAAGCGAAGCGCTGACGTACATCAATGCGGTTCGGGCGCGGGCAGCTAAAAAAGGCTCGGAAACCGCCATGAAGGTGACGGAAGATCAGCTAACGATCGACTTTATTCTGGACGAGCGCGCCCGTGAATTGCTGGGCGAATACGTCCGCTGGTTCGATCTGGTCCGGACCGGGAAACTGCTCGAACGGGTGAAGAAATACAATCCTGACGGGGCTAATCAGATCCGGGATTTCCACGTCCTGCGTCCCATTCCCCAAACTCAGATTGACCGAACGGAGGGTGGGATTCAGGCTTTCCCGCAGAATAAAGGATATTGATTGAATAGCGAGAGAGAAATGTCAGCCCACGATCCAAACCGTGGGCTGATAATTATTCTTTGGCATACCCACTTATTATAATAGGCTAAATTCTTCTGAAAACCCGGTTTTTCAGTATCTTTAGATTGTTTTGCAATTAATGCGTATGAAAACGATTGGCATTTGGGGGATTCTGGCGGTAGTGAGTTTGGCGAGTTGTCAGACGAATCAACTCCCGCAGGACGTGCAGTTGGCATTGGAGAAAACGCCCGAGACGGTGGATTACAACCTGCACGTCAAGCCGATCATTTCGGATCGTTGTTTCAAATGCCACGGCCCCGACAAAGCCAAGATCGAAGCCGGTTTGCAATTGGCGAACTTCGAAGGTGCCACGCTGGAAAACAAGGAAGGACGACGGGCGATTGTGCCGGGCAATGTCGGAAAAAGTGAACTGGTCAAGCGGATTCTGAGTCACGATCCCGACGAAGTGATGCCCACACCCAAGTCCAATCTGACGTTGACGGCGGACGAAAAAGCCATCCTGATCAAATGGATCGAGCAGGGCGCGGAATACAAGGAACACTGGTCGCTGACGAAGATCGAAAAACCGGACGTTCCGAAAGTCGGGCAAAGTTTTCTGTCACGCTGGGGCATTACGTCCGATGTCGAAACCGACTGGGTCCGCAACGAAATCGACCGGTTTACACTGGCGAAAATGAAGGAACTGGGATTAAAACCATGTCCTCAGGCCGAAAAAGCGACCTTACTCCGGCGCATTTACATGGACCTGACGGGCCTCCCTCCCACGCCCGCTGAGGTAGAAGCGTTTGAAAAAAACACGGCACCGAATGCCTACGAACAGGTGGTCGACAAACTGCAGGCATCACCACATTACGGTGAACAGCAGGCCGTTAGCTGGCTGGATCTGGCCCGCTTTGCCGACTCGCAGGGCTATCAGGACGATCCGATGCGTAATGCGTTTCCGTACCGCGACTGGGTCATCAAATCCTTCAATCAAAACCTGCCGTTCGACCAGTTCGTGATCAACCAGATTGCCGGGGATCTCTTGCCGGTTTCGCCCAATCCGCAGGTTCAACGGGAGAAAATACTGGCCACGGCCTTCAACCGACTGCACTCTCAAAGTGGCGAAAACGGCATTATTCCCGAAGAATACCGCATCGAATACGTGGCCGATCGTGCCAATACATTCGGAAAAGCATTTCTGGGATTGACGATGGAATGCGCCCGTTGCCATGACCACAAATACGACCCCATTAGCCAGAAAGACTACTATTCGCTGTTTGCTTTTTTCAACCAGAATAAAGAAGCGGGTCAGATTACGCACAACGGAGAAGCCTGCCCCACGGTGATGTTACCGACGGCCCAAACCGAGCAAACGCTGAAATTTATACGGACAAAAATTCAACACCTCCAAACCCGCTTACAACCCAAATTGTACGAAACCGCCTTTACGCAATGGGCCCGTCAACCGACAACGGTTTCAACCCTGAATCGCGGTTTGCTGGTGCATTTGCCGCTGGATGGGGAGGGAACTACCGGTTACGAAAACCGGGGCGACAACTCCTTTACGGCATTTGTAACGGGCGACAAAGAGCGAAAACCGCTGCCGACCGCCGGAAAAATCGGTAACGCCATAGCGCTCAAGGGCGAATGTGGCATCGGGATTCTGTCGGAAACGGTTGACCGGATCAATGGCAAACTCGTGGAATCGCCGAAGCGGTTTGGCAAGGGGCTGAACTTCGAGCGGAATCAGGAATTTTCGGTCAGTGTGTGGATCAATCCGGCCAAAGCAGGTGTTGAAGGCGCTATTTTTCGGCGGACTAACTACGAAAATGAAGGCTACCGCGGGTATTCGGTGAAGCTGAATCCGGATCAAACACTGACGGTTTTGCTGAGTTACGTCTGGCCCGCCAACTGCATCGAATTGCGAACCACCGACAAACTGCGACTCAATCGCTGGCAAAACCTCACGCTGACCTACGACGGTGGAGCCAAAGCCGCCGGCGTGCGGTTTTTCGTCGATGGCAAACCGGCGCGGATGAACGTCATTACCGACAACCTCACGAAAGGCTTGCTGCACGGCGAATTCAACTCCAACAAACAGGGCAAATTTTACGGGTTTGAGCTGGGCTATGACGCTCGGGAGAAAACGCTGCAAGATGTTAGCCTGGACGAATTACGGATTTATAACCGTCGATTGTCTGTCCTGGAAGTTCAGTCCCTGTCTGGGAACACCGATCGAATCACCCCGGTTTTACAACTACCAGCCTCCCAACGAACCGCACAACAGCAACAAAATCTCCTCGAACATTACCTGTTGACGGCGGATTCTACCTTCGCTCAGACAAACCGTCAACTGTCTGCGGTTCGGGGTCAGGAGGTGGCGGTTTTGTCCGACATTCCCGAAGTAATGGTGATGCAGGAGTTACCTGCCAGTCAGCAACGCAAAAGTTTCGTGCTAAATCGCGGAGTTTATGATGCGCCGGGTGCGGAAGTTTCCTCCCAAACCCCGCTCCGACTGGGCAAATTACCCACCGATTACCCGCAAAACCGGCTTGGACTGGCGCAATGGCTGCTGGCGGAAGATCATCCCCTGTTTGCCCGCGTCATGGTCAACCGGCTCTGGTTGAATTACTTCGGCAATGGCATCGTCAAAACGCAGGAAGATTTCGGGAGTCAGGGCGACTTGCCTTCGCATCCCGAATTGCTGGACTGGCTGGCTGTTCAGTTTCGGGAGGAAAACTGGGACACAAAGCGGTTTATCAAACGAATGGTGATGTCGGCCACCTACCAGCAGTCGTCCAAAGCGACGCCGGAAGAAATCGAGCGTGATCCGGATAACAAATGGCTGGCGCGCGGTAGCAGCTACCGGTTTTCGGCCGAACAGGTTCGCGACAATGCCTTGGCAGCCAGCGGTTTGCTGGTTCAGAAAATTGGCGGACCAAGCGTGTATCCTTACCAGCCCGCCGGCATCTGGGAAGCCCTGGCAACCCGCAACACGATCAGTTACCGCCAGCAACACGGCGATAGCCTGTACCGGCGCAGTATGTACACGATCTGGAAACGGACCAGTCCTCCGCCGATGATGCTGAATTTTGATTCGCCGGACCGAAGTTTGTGTACCGTTCGAAGGCAAAAAACCGCTACACCCTTGCAGGCACTGGTGACGCTCAACGATCCGCAGTTTGTGGAAGCCGCCCGCGTGCTGGCCCAGCGAACCATGCGTTCGAAAGCAAACCCGAATGAGCGGATCAGGTACTTTTTTCAGTCCATCGTTTCCCGAAATCCGCGCGCCAGCGAGTTAGCGTTAATGAACGAATTGTACGGTGTTGCCTATCAGGGCTTTATAAAATCACCGAAACGGGCCGAATCCTTGCTGAAAACCGGTGAGTACGCCCGCGACCCCGGTCTGAAAAGCCCCGAACTCGCGGCCTACACAATTGTTGCGAATACCATTTTGAATTACGACGAAGCGACCATCAAACGATAAGTGTCATGACTAACGATTTGCAAGATAGCATCCACGATCAGATGAGCCGCCGGACATTCCTGCAAAGCAGCGGTTTGGGGCTGGGGGCAGCGGCTCTTTCTTCCCTGTTGTCTCCGAATGCGACAGCCGCCGGAGCCGATCCGGGGCTGGGCTTGCCGCATTTTCCGGCCAAAATCAAACGGGTCATTTACCTGCTGCAAAGTGGGGCGCCCTCGCAGTTGGAAACCTTTGATTATAAGCCCAAACTGGAACAGATGTGGGGCCAAAACCTCCCCGAGTCCGTCCGAAAAGGGCAACGGCTGACGGGCATGTCGGCAAGCCAGAGTTCATTTCCGCTGGCGGCTTCGGTCTATAAGTTCGCGCAATTTGGTAAAAGCCGGTCGTGGGTCAGTGAGTTGCTGCCGCACCACACGTCGATGGTGGACGACCTGTGTTTCATCAAATCGATGTATACCGAACACATCAACCACGACCCGGCCGTTACGTTTATTCAGACGGGGAATCAGATTGGCGGTCGTCCGTCGATGGGGTCTTGGGTGAGTTACGGACTGGGATCGGAGAATAAAAATATGCCCGCGTTTGTCGTGCTGCTGTCGCGGGCGCGGGGTGGTGATCAGCCGCTGTACGCCAAGCTTTGGAGCAACGGTTTTATTCCGTCGACGCACCAGGGCGTGGTATTCCGGTCGGGGCCGGATCCGATTTTTTACCTCAACAATCCGGAAGGTGTCGATAAAACCTCGCGCCGGACGATGTTGAACTACCTGGCCAAAATGAGCGAAGATCAGTACAAACACGTGCTCGATCCCGAAATCAACAGCCGGATGCAGCAGTACGAGATGGCATACCGGATGCAAACGTCGGTTCCGGAAACGCTCGACCTCTCCAAAGAACCAGATTACATCTTTGATATGTACGGTCCCGAAAGTCGAAAACCGGGGACGTATGCCGCCAACTGCCTCTTAGCCCGCAAATTGGCGGAGAAAGATGTGCGGTTTATTCAGTTATATCATCAGGGTTGGGACCAGCACGGCAATTTGCCCAAAGACATCAAAATCATGGCCGACTCGGTCGATCAGCCGACAACCGCGCTCATCAAAGATCTAAAGCAGCGGGGTTTGCTGGACGATACGCTGGTGATTTTTGGTGGCGAATTTGGCCGGACGAACTACTCGCAGGGCAAGCTTACGAAAGACAATTACGGCCGCGATCACCATCCGCGTTGTTTTACGGTCTGGCTGGCGGGTGGCGGCATCAAAAAAGGATTTACGTACGGAGAAACCGACGACTTCAGCTACAATATTGTCAAAGAACCGGTTCACGTTCACGACTTGCAGGCCACTATTTTACACCTGCTTGGGATCGATCACGAAAAACTGGTTTATAAATTTCAGGGGCGTCGGTATCGGCTGACGGATGTGGCCGGAAAAGTAGTTAAACCCATTCTGGCTTAGCGGATTTTTAAAAGACGTTTTGCGGTTTTTATAGCTTTCAGAAACGCTTCCGTATTAGCTATTTTATTATCCGGACTTAACGCATCCGTAAGACCTCCGTCGCGCAATTGTGGAATGCCCATATAACTCCACATAACCAGGGTTGTGTGCGCTTTCTGGTGCAAAACCGCATCGTCACCTTCCAGGCAATCCAACAGGAAACTGGCGACTTCCCTGTCACCCACCATGTCCTGAAACGTGGCAAAAACGGTGGCTAAAACGTTATTCCGGTGGACATTGAAGGTATTCAGAATAATCGAGAAACTTTTTTTGTACTTCGTTATCTTCCACAAACACCCGGCAATAACAACCCGTGTTTCAGGTTTAACTTCGTCCAGTTTTTGAACCAATTTCGGCACCAGATCGTCGGCATTGTGGTAGTTTAAATTATCGATTAGGTGTTTTAAACTAACGGCATTCGTTTCGGAATCCAGGCGCTTCCACTCCCGCTCGATGAGTTCTTTCCGCCACTCGGCTTCTTCCGCCGGAGTTGCTTTGTATTGATCGCCAAAACCGTCTTTGTAAATGTAGAGCGTTTGCCCGCCGTTGGCAAAATACAGCTCTTTGGGCGTCATGTCATACATAAAAGGAGGTGATTTAACTACCCGATTACCCATTTATCGGGCAATATAAACCGCTTCCGGTTTTTGTCAAACCGATGCCAAATGAATCCCACGAGATCTTGAGTAGTTAATCGGTTTGCGAAGGAAGCTTTTCGCTTTTTCCGCGCCCCAGCCGGTACGTCAACCCCACAACAATGTTGTTTTTTCCAGTGGCCGACTGGGGCGTGAAAATACCGGATTCAAACGTCGCCGGATTGTAGTTGGTTTGGTTAACCCAGCCGGTCTGAATAATCCAATGATTGTCAAGCTGATAGCCAACGCCAGCAAAAACCCGATTCCGTTCGAACGTCGGTCCCTTAGGGTTGAGGAAAAGTTCGTCGTAAAACGACAGAAAAGCGGTTTTTGCTGTAATCGTTGGTTTATTGAGAGGGACGAACAGATTCAGCCGGTACCGAATTCGGTTCCGATACGGCGTTGATCCGTCACGAAACGTAAACCAGCGTTGCTCGACGCGATAGCGATGTTCAAATTTCAGGCGGGAAAGATATTGATTGACAATAAGTTGCTGCCAGAACCGCTTCTCGGTATTCAATGGGCCATCCTTCAGCGCCAGGTAATCAGAGGTTGAATAATGGCCGCCCGCCAGCGAAAACGTAAAATGCTCGTTGAGGTCGTAACTAATCCCGCCCTTCAATTCCCGGTAAAAAAACTGGTGAAAAACCGCATTGCCGCGCGCCTGAACTTCGGCAAAACCGCCCCATTTTTTTTCACCACCCGGAAGCTGAACGGTGCCGATGAACCAGGTTCCCCAGGGTGTCGAAGGCGTGATGGAAGTTTGGGCGTAAGACGTTAATAGAGATAGTAGGAAAAAACCGGTGGTGAGACTGGCAACGACGCAGAGCCGCTTCATAGAGAAACTAGTTAAAAATCGGACGAATTTACAATGGCTTAATGAATCGGCGGAATCGTTCACACAATCTTAACAATTTGATAATATAAACGTAAAGTCATTAAAACCAGTTAATTGCCAAAAGTTAGACTTGCCCGGTCACAAGCCCCTAAATGCAAAAACCGCCTGCCCGGAGACATCCGAACAGGCGGTTTTTTAGCTACCATTTCTTATTTCAAATACCGGAAGTCTTCATTGCCTTTTACCGCCAGCAGGATTTCATAAATCAGCTTGATCACCGCCTGAACATCGTCCATGTGAACGGTTTCCACGGTCGTGTGCATGTATTTCAGCGGCAACGAAATCAGGGCCGATGCGCTGCCTTCAGCGGCATACGCAAACGAGTCGGTATCGGTTCCGGTGGAGCGGCTAACCGCCTGACGCTGGAAGGCAATTTCCTGGTCGGTCGCCACCTGAATGATGAAATCCCGGACTTTATTCTGGACCGCCGGACCGTAGCAAATCACCGGACCACCGCCCGCCTTCAGGTCGCCCTGCTCCTTTTTGTCATATTTGGGCGATTGCGTATCGTGCGTCACGTCGGTGATAATCGCCAGATCGGGCTTCAGTCGCCGGGCGATCATTTCGGCTCCGCGCAACCCGATTTCCTCCTGAACCGCATTGACAATGTAGAGCGTGAAAGGCAGTTCGACGCCGTTTTCCTTCAACAACCGGGCTACTTCCGCAATCATAAAACCGCCCATGCGGTTGTCGAGCGCGCGCCCAACGTAATAGCGGTTGTTCAATTCAAAAAGTCCTTCGGCGAAGGTGCAAACCGTGCCCACGTGGATGCCCATGTCGAGCACTTCCTGTTTGGTCAGCGCGCCCACGTCGATAAACAGATCCGTCACTTTCGGCGCCACATCCTTGGCCAGATCGCGAACGTGAATGGCGGGCCAGCCGAAAACGCCCTGGATCTGACCGTTGGCGGTGTGCAGATTGACCCGCATCGAGGGCGCAATCAGCGCATCGGAGCCGCCGTTGCGCCGGACGTAGATGTAGCCATCGTCGGAAATGAAATTGACAAACCACGAAATTTCGTCGGAATGGGCTTCGATCACCACCTTATATTCCTGGGAAACAAGCGCAGTTGGTTTGATCACCCCGACAACGGTTCCGTACGTATCGATAATATAATCATCGATATAAGGCTTCAGGTAATCCAGCCAGATTTGCTGTCCCGACGATTCAAAACCGGTGGGTGACGCGTTATTGAGGTACGTATAAAGGAAATTTTTACTGGAATCAGTCATTCGATTTGAAACGGATTAAGTGCTGTTTTTCAAACCAAACAAAAACGGCCGACAATTCCCACCCTGCCGACCGTTTTTTTGCCCTGCGGTTTTTAAAAAGCCACCCGGTAGCTCAACACCGGAATCAGGGGGGTCATGTAACTGGTTTTGATGGTTCCGCTGAGCGGTTCGAAATACCGACCGTAAATGTTCTGGCGGTTGGTCGCATTCTGAATATCGAGCGACAACGTTCGGGTCGAATGCAGTTTGTTGCGCTTCCAGCTTAACCGGACATCAGTCCGGAAATAATTGGGCAGTTTTTGAGTATACGACTGGCTGTCAACAAAAACCGTCTCCTGTTTGCGGATCGATTCGGCCAGGTCGATGGGCGTGGTGCGGTAGCCGCCGTAATACGTGAATTTTAGATTGATGCCGATGACGTTTTTGCCCGATTCGCCCAACACGATTTCTTTTCCGCCCTGAAAACTGAAGGCATATTTACCGTTAAACCGCGTGTCGCGCCAGACATTGTCCGATCCCCGATACCGGGAATCATACAGCGACGACGAAAGCAGAAAGTAAACATTGTTGTGCAAAAACTGCTCAACCGTTACTTCAAGCCCGTAATTCTTGCCACCGCCTTTGTTCGTCAGCCGGTCCGTGGTCAACCCATCGAAACTGTTGATAAGCGCAAACGCATCCGACTTGTCGGCGCTGATCGGAATGTTGAACAACGACTGGTAATAGGTTTCCGCTTTCACCCGCAGGTGGTCGTTCAGGAGCCAGTCGTAGGCCAGAACCAGGTGATGCGAGCGCGTAAAGCCCAGATTCCGGTTGGTCGCTGTCCCATTTTCGGACGGCTGCGTTGCAAAATACGTCGCCAGATTCTGGATCTGACTGTGTAACCCGTAGCCAAAACTGACGGAATGTTTCGGCACAAAGGCCCAGCGCACCGAACCGCGTGGTTCCAGCGCGTCCGAATTGTTCAACGTCAGCCGGAGGTAATGCAACCCGGCGTTGAAGGTCAGTTTCTCGGTCATCCGGTAATTCCACTGGCCGTAAGCCTGCACCGTGCTGGTCTGGTCGTTGATCTGAATCTGCGTTTGCATCGCATTCAGCTCTTCCAGCCGCTCTTTTCGTTCAAGATCGAAACCGAGAATCGAACCGGTCACCCCGGCCCGTAGGGTATGCTGCGTAGTAAACTTATAGGTGAGGGTCGACGAAACAATCTGTTTCCGAATGCGGTATGCCTCCCGAAGCTGCAACTGCGGCACGTAGCCGGTTTCCAGCGATTCATTTTCGTAACCGGTTTGGTAGCCCGAAAAAAGTGCCACGGTTTTTAGAAATGCCTGCTTGCTGAGGTTGATGGAATGGGTGGCGCCGACGGCCCCGGTTTTGGCAAAAAAGTGGTCATTGTGGCGCTCGCCCTCACTTTCCCACTTCGTCGAGTCTTTTACGGCGTCCATATCGCTGTTGCTCAAACCGCCAAATCCGAAAACCGTGAAATTGCCCGCTTTTCCCGCCGGGAGGTACAGATTAAAGGACAAATCCTGGAAAACGTTGGCATACGGGCCAATATTGACGCCCAGTTTCGACAATAATCCCAGCGTCGAATACCGGTAATTGAAGAGGTAGGAACCTTTATAATTCTTCGAAAACGGGCCCTCGCTGGCCACATCAAGGCCCAAAACCCCGGCCTGAATCGTGTGTTCGCGTTTTGAATTATTGCCTTTCCGCAACCGCAGATCGAACACGCCGGACAGGGCATTGCCATATTCTGCCGGAAAAGCACCGGTCATAAAATCCGAATTGGCCAGCAGTTGGGCACTCAAAATCGAGATGCCGCCCCCGGCGGAACCCATATTGGCGAAATGGTTGGGATTCGGAATCTCGACGCCCTCCATGCGCCAGAGCAAACCCGTTGGCGAGTTACCGCGAATAACAATCTGATTGCCACCATCGTCGGCACCGACCACGCCCGCGTAGGCCGTTGCCATCCGCGCCGGATCGTTGACGGCGGCCGCAAATTTCTGCGTTTCCTCCACCGAAAAGGTCCGGGCACTGACGGCCGCCATTTCATTCAGCGGTTTGTCTTTCTCGATCTGCGGTTTTACCGTCACCTCGTTGACCCTCACAATGGCTTCCTGCAGCGCAACATTGAGCACCAGTTCCTTGCCTGCATCGACGACGATGTTCGACAGAATCAGTTCTTTGTAGCCCAGACTGGTGATTTTCAGGCTGTGCCGACCCACCGGTATTTGTGTCAACCGAAACGATCCGTCGGCTTCGGTGGTAGTTCCTTTTAACGGATTGGAATTGAGAATCAGAACCGTTGCGCCGGGCAAGGCGGTTTGCAAACTCTGGTCGACAACGGTTCCGCGAATGGTTTGCGTAAAAGACTGAGCGTGAATAGAATGAACAAAAACACCAATGAGAATGGTGAGAATAATCGTACGAAAGTTCATGAGTAGTTGTGTTGCAGAGTATGCCGTTATGACAGCCCTACTCGCCAAAACCCCTACGCGGTTTCCGGATTTATTTCAAAATCGGGTGGAAACCGCTTGACGCTACATCTCCTAAAATACCGCCAAATTTGGAAACGTGGGTTCGAATACCATTCATGTAGCCGAACGATCCTCTTGTCAATTACTTACAGCGTTTGGTATTCACCATAAAAAAACCGTTGCTGAATTCGTTATTTTAGGGACGTATTTCCCGTTGTTCCAGCAGGTTAGGCTTCCAGACGAGGAACAAAAATTGAATCTAAGTTTATAAAATGAACGCATTGGTACTAAACCGATCCAACGAAAACTGGTTTTTCAAGTATAAGATCTACCACATTCCGTTCTGGTTTCTCTATAATTACCTCTGGTGGGTGATTGCCGTCGGTAATCCGTACAAGGCGGCAGAGGGTATCTTTTTTTCTCCTTATTTCGTAAAATTTCTTTTTTATTTCGTTTTCCAGGCCCTTGGGGCTTACTTTAATCTGTATGTACTGATTCCAAAATACCTGGAAAAAAACCGGTTCCCCGAATACATTATTTACCTGCTTTTAACGATTATCGTCGCTTCTTTACTAATTATTCCTGGTTATTTTCTAACCGCCACTATATCCGGACGAACGATGAACGATTTGTTCGGTGGCGGAACGGATGCGGAATGTTTTTATCGTTTTCTGGGAAACGCGCTCCCTTCCATGTTTGCCAGTATGACGCTGGCCATGAGTATTAAACTAACAAAGAATTGGGTTGAAAGTAAGCAACGGCAACAACTGCTCGAAAAGGAAAAGCTGGAAACCGAACTAAAATTTCTGAAATACCAGTTCAATCCACATTTTCTGTTTAACACCATCAATTCCATCTTTTTTCTAATCCATAAAAACCCGGACATGGCGTCGGATTCGCTGGCTAAATTTTCGGAATTGTTGCGGCACCAACTCTACGAAAGCAACGATCAGAAAATACCACTGGACAAGGAAGTCACGTATCTGGTGAACTTTATCGAACTGGAAAAACTCCGGCAGAACAACGATATTGAGGTTTCCGTTGATCTGACTCATTCGCATTTCGGCCATTTGGGAATTGCGCCATTCATCCTGATGAATTTTGTCGAAAATGCGTTTAAACACGTTTCCAAACATACCGACCAGCCAAACTGGATTCGAATTAAACTGAAGCTAAACGACCGGCAATTAAATTTTTCAGTCGCCAACAGTGCCTCCGAATCCCCAAGCCGTGAAGTGATTAAGTACGGTGGCCTTGGTATCAAAAATGTCCAGCGACGCCTGGATTTGATCTATCCGGGCGAATATAGTCTGGACATCCACCATAACGAAAGTAGTTTTGCGGTAGAATTGCAATTGAGGCTTTCGGAATTTGATATTCCTCAATTCATGGAAAAAGCGATCTAAAGGCTGGACGTTAAAACCACCTTTGTATAAAATATGGAATCCGATGATGAACTGCGTAATTATCGATGATGAACCCCTCGCCCGCGAAGGAATTGCCAAGTATGTGCAGGAAATTGATTTTTTAAATCTGGTGCAAACCTGCCAGAATCCGGTTGAGCTAATTAAACTTCTGGACGAACACCGCATTGATTTACTCTTCCTGGATATTCAGATGCCCAAAATGAATGGCATCGATTTTTTAAAGATCGTTCAGAATCCGCCATTAGTGATCATTACCACGGCTTTTCCGAGTTATGCGCTGGAAAGCTTTCAACTGAATGTGCTGGATTATCTGTTGAAACCAATCACGTTCGACCGGTTTTTTAAAGCCGCCAACAAAGCGAAAGAGTATCACCAGTTATTGTCAAAACCAGTTAATCCAGATATCCAGAAAAGCGAAACGGACGTTGATTATTTCTTTATTAAATGTGACAATAAATACGAGAAAATTCATTTTAAAGATATTCTCTACATTCAGGGGATGCAAAATTACGTCACCATCTGCACGCTCAAAGGGAATTATCTGACTTTACTTTACCTGAAAAATCTGGAGCAAAACCTCGATTCGAAATCATTCATTCGGGTGCATAAATCGTTTATTGTTTCTGTCGATAAAATCGAAGCAATCGACGGAAATGAAATAATTATCAAATCGCACCGTATTCCGATCAGCCGGAACTATCGAGACCAGATCATTCAGCAAGTCGTCAGGAATAAACTCTGGATCAAGTAATTATCCTCAATTGCAAAACCGCAACGCCACCTGAAAACCAAGCCAGCCGGTCGACAGATTACTGGCCGTAGTTTTCGCATTGTTGAAGAGCGGAACATCGAATCGGGTGGCCGGTTTGCTGCGGGTGTAATCCGTCAAATACCAGTTGAGCGAAGGTCCAACGGCCAGGGCCAGGTGGCGCCCGAGCTTTTTCTCAATGCCCATATTCAGCCGAATCAGCGAATTCCAGTCTTCCCAGACATAGCGATCTTCCCCGCTCAGAACGTGGCCCGTGGCGTCGAAATTCAGCATCCAGCCGCGTTTCAGATCAACGGCGGTTCCGAAACCGTAGCCCAGACTCCAGAGCGGTTTTCCGGCCATGCCGAGGTTCGACCCGCCCGAAAAGATGTTATAAAACCGCCGAACGCCCGTCTTAAACGTCAGATTGGCCGTCATTACTTCATCCGATGAGATTTCCAATCGCCGATAGCCGTTGCGATGAACATAACTGAACAACCCAAACGGCGTCGTTTCCGACGAAATGGCAATATTGACAATCGAGATCTGGTGACCGCTGGTCACATTCTTTGCGTAATTCAAAAAACCGCTGAGCTGCCAGCCCGCCAGCTCTTTCAGCGCAAAATTGGTAAAACCGGCCAACTGAAAACCGGCCATATTGCCCGCCGTGACGTTGGCGTAACCGGACAACTGAAAACCGGTCATCGAACGGGCCGCAATGTTGGTAAAACCGGCCAGTTGAAAACCGGCCATTTCCTCCGCAACAATGTTCCCAAAACCGGCGGCCTGAATACTTTCGGGCATTTTCCCCATGGTCATGTTGTAGAAACCGGCAGCCTGAATGCCCCGAACGTTTCCTATTACCGTGTTCCCAAAACCGGCAGCCTGCACGCCCATCACATCCCGCCGAGCTCCGTTAAAAAAACCAGCCACCTGAATCCCATCCACGTTTTCGCCCACGACATTGGCAAAACCAGCGACCTGAACACCACTCACATCGCCCCGGACCATGTTCAGAAAACCGCCCACTTCCAGACTCCGGACACCCAGCGAATAACCGCCCACCAGGTTTAACGAATACTGATTAATGACCCGACCGCTCAGCGTGTGGTTGGTGCCGACGAATGGGAACAGCGAAAACTGAATGTCGCGGTAAATGGTGTCGCCCGCCAGGTTGGCATCGTGGATGGATTGACGGGTGGACTTAAACCAGTCGGCAAAGTCATTGGTCGTCTCTTCCACCACCGATTTACTGCGGTCCCAAATGGTTGGCCCCTGATTTGCAGATCGGGGCGCTGGTGTCGAATCGACGGGAATGGCAACGGCTACCGGTTGGGCAATGATGGGCGTTGGACGCGTGGTATCGATCGATGTCCGCCCAATCATCGGTTGCAGGGTCGTTTGCGTGGGCAGGGGCGTCAGGCCAATATCGAGTTTGTGCGTCTGCCGCGCGTTGATGGAAACCGTTTCACCGAAATAATATTTCCGGCGAACTTCCAGCCGAACCGTCGGAATGTCGGTCGACAATTTGATGCGGTAATACCCGTAGGGATTCGAAACCGTGGACGCCAGCGTGGTTTTTTCGTAAATACTGACCTGACTGATTTTCTCGCCGGTTTGCCGGTCGGTGATGTAGCCGTCCAGAATAAAACTCTTGGGCGTTTCGCTGGGGGCTTCGGCTTTTTGCAGAATGATGTGATTACCGCGTGACTTATACGTCAGGGTTCCGCGAAAAATCTGGTTCAGCAAGGCCCGGACGGAGTTGGTCGCCCGGAGCGTCAGCGTATTGTTGGAATTGATAATCGTGGCGTTGTAGGCAAACGAAAACTGACCTTTCGTGCTGATGATTTTCAGGGCATTATCGAGACGTTCATTGGTAAAATCTACCGAAACCACCCGTTCGAGCGGGGGCGTCGACTGGGCTAAAGCGGGTTGAATGAGCCACCAGAAAACCAGAAAAAACAGAATACGGATTGGGTACATGTTACGAGTGTGCTGCGTGTGGATGAATGACACCCGGGGAAGTCTTCACCCCCACGTTGTCAACAACTTCCGGATAAATTACGGGCATGGTTTGCCGTCCAGCGTAACGCGATTTCCATCCCGCAGGATGCGCAACCTCATGGCTTCTGCGGTTATATTCAGAACATGGTCTAGATTGTCATTCTCAAACGTCTCCGTCACCGGGCAGCTTCCAATCTGCTCGTTGGCCAGGTGAATATCCGCGTGATAGACTTCGTTGAGCGTTTTGATCACACTACTCAACGGTTCCTTTTCAAACACCAGCCGCCCGGTTTGAAACGCCATCGCGTTAACGTCGAATTTGAGCGCTTTGATGATCGTATCCTTTACGGCATTGAAAGCCGCCTGCTCGTCTTTGACCAGGGTAATTTCCTTGTTTTTAGCCGAAAACCGCACTTTCCCGGTTCGGACGGCCACCTGCACATCGTTGGTGTAGGCCCGGATGCTGAATGACGTTCCCAGCACCTGAACGGTGGTGTTGCGGACGCGAATCCGGAACGGTTTCGTCGGATCGGGTTTCACATCGAAGAACGCTTCGCCGGTCAGTTCCACCTCGCGGCTGTCGGCGGCAAACGATTCGGGATACGTCAGTTTGCTGTTTTGATTCAGTAAAACCTTGCTGCCGTCCGGCAAAATTTTCTCAATTTTCTGATCTTTCGTCACGGTGGCCAGCTGCGCAACGGGAACGGTTTCGGTGTCTTTCAGGAAAAACCAGAGCAGCCCCGACAGCAAAACCGCCATAGCGGCAACCGCCCAAACCGGTGATTTCCACCAGTTTGTATTGTGCGAAGTACGAACAGGCTGTACAGGCAGCGGTTTTATAACAGGCTCCGATTCCACAGGAAGCGGTTTTGGCTCATCCGGCTCAACGTCCGTCACGGGCTGGGCCCGCATTTTTCCCCGCATTTTCTGCCAGGCCGCATCGGTATTGACTGGAATCGACGACGTGTCGGTTTTATCGCCCAGTTTCCCGGCTTTATTCCAGATCAGTTCGAACCGGTCGAACTCCTGTCGTTCGGAATTGTCCTGATCCAGCCACTGCTGTACCCGCTCCGACTCGGCAGCATCGGTCTCCCCGGCCAGGAATTTACCCAGCAGGTCGTCATCGATTCGGTTTTCGGATTGGTCAGGCATTTATTTTTCTAGAGTAAAGATTCAAGACATGAGATTTGAGATAAAATGATTTTCAGTGAATTAACCGTGTTTTTAGTCTATATTCTCTTGTCTCTCTTCCACCTTCTCAATTTAAAAACAACATTGTTAACAAAATGGGCAGATAATCGGCCAATTCTGTTCGTAAAATGCGCAGGGCTTTCCCGATCTGATTTTCCACCGTTTTGATGGAAAGTCCGAGTTGATCGGCAATTTCCTGGTATTTCATTTCTTCAAACCGGCTCATCGAAAAGATCAGACGGCATTGTTCGGGCAGCCGCTGAATGGCTACCTTCAACCGATCCGACAATTCGTCGGCAATCAACGACTGCATGGGCGCTTCCGACGACGACTGGTACAATTCGACCTCGTAAACCGCCTGCTCCCGGTGTTCGGCCTGCACCGACAAATGCCGGATGCGATTCAGGCACCGGTTATGCACCGACCGGTACAGATACGATTTCAGCGAAACCGTAATTTCCAGGCTATCGCGTTTTTCCCAAATCGCCAGAAAAACCGCCTGAACGGCTTCTTCGGCATCATCCCAATCGTGCAGGAACGTGCGGGCATACTGGCACAACGACGCGTAATGCTGCCGGAACACGGCTTCAAACGCGGGTTCGTTACCCAGTCGTATCGCATGAATTAATTCCTGATCAGTCAGTTGCACGTAGTTGCGTCCGTTTTTCCTGGCAAATCTACCACTCTTTTTTTAACCCACCCTCCTGCAACCACCGATATGACACCCAAATGGTAGGAACCCCCTACGAAACAGCGGATTTTTTTTCTGAACGGTAAAAAATATCAGTATCTAACGCATGTAATCCTTATTCTATACCCGGTTTTCGGTTGGTTAGCCTGCTGCTTCACCTTTCGTTTGGACCATATCCGTATTGGATGCTAAATTGGCGAAAAATAACAACCCACCTTTCATTCAGCGCCTGAACTTCTTTTATGATGCCCCAACTGACTCGCCGTTCGGCACTCAAAATAACCGCAGCCGGGCTGACAACAGCTTTGTCCGGTGCTTTATCGGGTTTCGGTCCGAAAAAACCACAACTTGCCTTTTCGACCCTCGGCTGTCCCAAATGGAGCCTCGATACCATTCTGAAAACCGCCGTGACGGCTGGTTATAAGGCGGTCGAATTTCGGGGTCTGGAGGGCGAACTGGATCTGACCAAAAGTCCGGCTTTCCGTACGGTAAATCAGGCAACCGAAACCCGCACCCGTTTTGCAGACCAGGGAATTCAGATCTGCAACCTGGGGTCATCTGCGCAACTTCACCACGCTGACGCGACGAAACGAGCCAGGAATTTGGACGAAGCCCGACGGTTTATCGACTTGGCGCAGCAACTCAATTGCCCTTATGTCCGCGTTTTCCCTGACCAACTCCCACCTGACCAAAGCCGTGAAAAAACCCTTGAGCTTATTAGTCAAGGGTTGCTGACACTGGGCGACTATGCAAAAAAAAGTTCCGTAACGGTTCTGCTGGAATCGCATGGCGAACTGACCCGAAGCGACCTACTGGTCCAGATCCTGGAGACCGCCAAACATCCCAGGGTAGGCCTGATCTGGGACATCTTCAACATGTGGGCCGATGCCCCTGAAGCTCCGGCGGAGGTATACCGGAAACTGAAACCGTACATTCGACACGTCCATGTGAAGGACGCCAAAATCGCGAACGGGAAGCATCAGTACGTATTGACTGGGCAGGGCGAGGCCCCGCTTCGGGAAGCCATCGATTCCCTGAAAGCCGGGAAATACGAAGGGTACTACAGTTTTGAGTGGGAAAAACTCTGGCACCCCGACATTTTGGAGCCAGAACAGGCAATTCCCCAGTATCCTAAAGCGATGAAAGCGTATTTTTAAAACCTGGGCTGTGTTTTTTGAGAGCGTTGGGGAAATAGGGGTCGAGAAAGGCTTTCAGCGGTTTTAAAAAAGGATTTGCTGGAGCGATATTCCAATGTTTTGTTTCCCGATAATTTCTCTTTCGCTCTTTAATCTTTTCTTTTTCAGAATCGGTTTCGCCTAACAATGCTTCCAGATACGCATAGATTTTGGTTTTGCGGGCGGGGGTAGTAAACTTACCTGTATCCGTCATCTTCGTTTCCTGCTGGCTTAAACATTCTTCATAAACTTTCCAACATTCGACATTTCAAACGAATCAAACCGCTTGAAATTCTCGATCTTGAAGTTGGTCAAATGCTGCTTTTCCATTTGTTCAATAAGTCAATTTACAACGGAATATTCCCGTGTTTTTTCTTCGGCAAGGTCGCCACTTTATTTTCCAGCATCTGGAACGCCCGGATCAGTTTCTGGCGGGTTTGTTCGGGGTAAATCACCTCGTCGATGTATCCCCGGTGGGCGGCCCGGTACGGATTGGCGAACTTGTTCGTGTAGTCCAGTACTTTCTCCTGCAACTTCGCCTGCGGGTCGTCCGATTCGGCAATTTCGCGTTTGAAAATAATCTCGGCGGCTCCGCTCGCGCCCATCACGGCGATTTCGGCGGTCGGCCAGGCGTAGTTCATGTCGGCCCCGATGTGCTTGGAATTCATGACATCATACGCCCCCCCGTAGGCTTTCCGGGTAATCACCGTTACGCGCGGTACGGTTGCTTCGCAAAAGGCGTAGAGCAATTTCGCGCCGTTGGTGATGATGGCGTTCCACTCCTGATCGGTGCCGGGCAGAAAACCGGGCACGTCTTCGAGCACCAGCAGCGGAATGTTGAAACTATCGCAAAACCGCACAAACCGGGCGGCTTTGGTGCTGGCATCGATGTCCAGAACGCCCGCCAACACCGCCGGCTGGTTGCCAACGACGCCAATGCTCCGGCCCGCCAGTCGCGCAAAACCGACCACAATGTTTTCCGCAAAGGCTTGATGCACTTCAAAAAAACTGCCGGCATCCACAATCTCCTCCACGACTTCGCGCATGTCGTACGGCTGATTCGGGTTCTCAGGAATAATGGCACTTAGCTTCGGGCGGTTTTCGTCTGAAGGTTCGTAGGGCAACCGAACGGGTTCATCTTCACAATTTTGCGGAACATAACTCAGTAATTTCTTGATGTATTGAATACACTCCAGTTCGTTGGCGCAGGCAAAATGCGTGACGCCGGATTTGGTACTGTGGGTGCTGGCTCCGCCCAATTCTTCCGCCGTTACATTCTCGTGGGTAACGGTTTTCACCACGTTCGGACCCGTCACGAACATGTACGAGGTGTTTTCGACCATCAGAATGAAATCCGTAATGGCGGGCGAGTAAACCGCTCCGCCCGCGCAAGGTCCCATCACCGCCGAAATCTGGGGAATAACGCCGGATGCCAGCGTATTGCGGTAAAAAATATCGGCATAACCCGCCAGCGACAAAACGCCTTCCTGAATCCGGGCTCCCCCCGAATCATTCAACCCAATCAGGGGTGCGCCATTTTTCATGGCCAGATCCATGATTTTGCAAATCTTCTCGGCGTGGGTTTCGGATAAAGCGCCCCCAAAAACCGTAAAGTCCTGGGCAAAAACGTAGGTCAATCGCCCGTTGACGGTGCCGTAACCGGTCACCACGCCGTCGCCGAGGTAATGTTCCTTGTCCAGACCAAAATCGCGCGTGCGGTGCATGACAAACTTGCCAATTTCCTCAAACGAGCCTTCGTCGACCAACAATGCAATGCGCTCGCGGGCGGTCAATTTGCCTTTTTTGTGTTGGGCGTCGATGCGCTTTTGACCTCCCCCCAGTTCGGCTTCGGCATTTTTATGATCCAGCGTTTCGGTTTTGGCAGACTTAATTTCGGTGTCCATGCACGGATTGAATTGAAATGATTAGCAACAAAAATAATTTATATTAACGAATCCAACGTTTTTAAGCGAATTTGTATCCTAGAGGCACAAACCTGCACACTCCTATGACCCACTTCTCCAAGCCAGATTTCGTTCGCCGGTTTACGGCCCCGCTGCTTGTGCTGGCGGTTTTTGGCTGCGAAGCGCCCCGCGATACCGACCCGGATCGGCCGGTTCAGGCCCTTCGACCGGTTTATGCCTCCTACGAAGAAATCAGCGCGATTAAAACGCTGGCACCCCAACCGCTCAGAAATCCCGGAAAGATATACATTAAAGGCGGTTTTTTGTTCATTAACGAACAAGGGAAAGGCGTTCACATCGTCGACAACAGCGATCCGGCCAATCCGCAGAAAATCTCGTTCGTGTCGGTGCCGGGCAACGTCGATATGGCGGTGAAAGATCAGGTGCTTTACGTCGATAATTCGCTCGACCTGGTGGCGCTCGACATTTCCGATCCCCGGAAGGTGACGGTTTTGAAACGCGTCAAAGATGCGTACCCGTACCCCTCCTACCCGCAGCAGCGCGGGGTGCAGTTTGAATGCGCCAATCCCGAAAAAGGCATTGTCGTTCGCTGGGAAACCGCTACGCTCACCAATCCAAAATGCTACCGCTAACGTTCCACACCATGAAAACTCCGTTTTTTTTCATTCTGATCGGACTGGCCGCGCTGGCGGGTTGCTCGGAAGTAGGCAGCAAAGACAGTGCGAATGTTAATCCCAGTGGCGGCAGCGGAACCGGCGGTTCGATGGCCCGGTTTGCCGTTGCGGGCAATTATCTGTACGTCGTGAATCAAAACAGTTTGCAGGTGTACGACGTGCAGCAAAGTGGTAATCCCAACAACCTGAGCAAGGTGTCGCTCGGCTTCGGCGTCGAAACGATTTTTCCGTATAACCAGCATCTTTTTATCGGTACACAAACCGGGATGTACATCATGAACCTGGAAAATCCGGCCAGACCGCAGCAAACCGCCCTGTACCGGCACATTTACAGTTGCGATCCGGTGGTGGCACAGGGCAATTATGCGTACGTCACACTCCGCAGTGGCACAGCCTGCAACACCGGCCCGAACCGGCTCGAAGTAGTCGATATTTCCAATCTGGCGAATCCAACGATGGTCAATTCGATTTCGATGATCAATCCGCACGGACTGGGCATCGACGGCAATCTGTTATTCGTTTCCGAGGGAGATTCCGGTTTGAAAGTGTTCGACGCCACCGATCCGGTCAAACTGAAACTGATCAAAACCTTCGACGACATTCGCTCCTACGACGTCATTCCGAACCGCTCGGTGCTGATTGTCACGGGTAAAGACGGCATTTTTCAATACCGCTACGACGCATCCCAGCAACTGACGCTGCTCAGCAAATTACCGGTCGAAATCCAATGACGCACCGTTTTCTGAAAAAGCTGCTGTTGGTTTTACTTCCGCTCCATTCGCTGGCGCAGGTGCTGTTGTTGCCTGACACCCTCTCGCCGGTGATGAAACACGAACCGCGCTGGGTGGTCAAGTTTGCCCCGTTGGCGTTATTCGACACCGACAATACGATCCAGTTTGGCGCGGAACGCCTGTTCGGCACACGTCATACCGTTCAGGCTGAATTTGGATACGGGTGGAAAGCCATTAATATGTATCCATCCCGGCGGGAAGATTATGAAAATTTTGAAATCTGGCGCGGTCGGGCCGAATGGCGACGGTATTCCGAACGATACCGAGGCTTCCGCCGACCGCATTATGCTGTTCCTCCCATTGGTCGGTATTTTGCCATCGAAACTTTTTTCAAACAAATTACTACGCTTCAAAATACCTCAGTAGGTCGGGAATGCGTCGATGGCACCTGTGCGTATTTCGAACGCGGCATTTTTCCGATTTACCGCACGGTTTGGGGAATCCACGCCAAATTTGGTCGGCAATTTGTGCTGACCCTGCCCAGCGACAACCGGTTTCTGCTCGATTTCTACGTCGGTTTCGGCTTCCGAAGCCTTACTCCTTACCGTTTTAACTCGACCAACGAAGACGTCATTCGTTCCACCGGTTTTCTCTTCTGGAGCAACCAACAGGGCGGTTTACGGCCCAGCGCGACACTGGGCATCAAATTGGGTTATGTTTTGTAGTTTTACGGTTTGTCGGTTTACAGTCTTCGCCGGGCCGACGTTTCGGTATACGGTTTTTGCTGTATCCGTAACGACGGTAACTAACGCGGACGACTTTCACGTCAACCACTGGAAACCGAAACGTCGGCCCGGCGAAAACTGTAAACCGAAAACGCATTTGAAACCGTATTTACCAGTACTACTTTCTCTGCTTCCATTCCTGGCGCTGGCTCAGCCGCCGGGAGGACAGGATCGTTTTATTTTTCTGTCCATTCCAACGAATGCCCGGGTGGCGGCTTTGGGGGGAGTGGCGGCTTCAAATACGCAGCCGGAAGGCTTATTTACGTTGCAAAACCCGGCCTTGCTGGACTCCTCCGGTCGTAATCAATTGGCGATGAGTTTTGTGCCTTATTTTGCCGATACGCGCTATTATGCCCTGCAATACGGTTTACCGGTTCGGAGCAAAGGACACTGGGCGGCCGGGCTCCAATATTTAACGTACGGCACGTTCGATCAGACAGATGCGTCGGGGAACCAGACTGGAACGTTCACCTCCAGCGACTATGCGCTGAGCCTGTCGCACGCCCGAACCGAAGGCAATTTCACCCTCGGCGCAACGCTCAAAGCCGTCGGTTCGTCCATCGACACCTATTCGGCGTTTGCGGTTTTGTTCGATGTGGGCGGCACCTGGCGGCATCCTAAAAAAGAACTCATTTTTGGATTGGTCGCTAAAAATGCCGGTTTTCGGCTGAAAACGTTTTTCCCTGGCCAGGCTGGTGGCCCGGACTTGCCGTTCGATTTGCAGGCTGGCGTAACCGTTAAACCGGAACATTTGCCCATTCGCGCGACCCTGACGGCCCACCACCTGCATCAACTTGATATTGTGTACAACGATCCGACCCAGAACGTCACCTACGATTTGAACGGCAATCCGATTCCGAAGAAAACCGCCCTTCCGGAGAAAATTGTGCGCCATCTAGCCGTTGGGCTGGAATTTCTCCTTCACCGGAACGTTAATCTGCTGGCAGGTTACAACCACCTGCGTCGGCAGGAAGCCAAACTGGCGACGGGTTCGGGGGCCGCCGGTTTGTCCTTCGGCGTAGCCATTCAGGCCAAAGGATTCCAGCTGACGTACGCGCGCTCCCTCGGCACTCCGTCGGTGGGCGGAAACAGCCATTTGTCATTTCGGGTCAATTTAAATCGTTTCCTGCCAAAAAAATGACTAAATCCCGGCACAAATTGCAGTTTCCTATGTTTCTTTGTCAGCAATGATTAATTAATAATGAACAATGAACACAATTGCTAACCGCCAAAATCGGGTTCGGTTCCGTCAAATGCGTTCGTTTATTGTGCACTATTAATTATTCATTATTCATTATTTATTATTTATGACGCAGTCACTCAAGGATTTAACCCCGCGGCAGATCGTTGCGGAACTCGACCAGTACATTATCGGTCAGCACGATGCCAAGCGGTATGTTTCCATTGCCCTCCGCAACCGCTGGCGACGCATGAATAGCTCGCCCGATATGCAGCAGGAAATTACCCCCAACAATATTCTGATGATTGGGGCCACGGGCGTCGGGAAAACCGAAATTGCCCGACGGCTGGCCAAAATTGCCGATGCGCCGTTTACCAAAGTGGAAGCTTCGAAATTTACGGAAGTCGGTTACGTCGGGCGCGATGTGGAAAGCATGGTGCGCGATCTGGTCGAGCAATCTGTCAATATGGTGAAAGCCGCCAAGAAAGAGCAGGTGAAAACGCGGGCGCTCCAGATTGTGGAGGACATGATTCTCGACATTCTGATTCCACCCATCAAACAACCATCTGGTTTTCAACTGGAAGACCTCAACGACAAAGGCGAAATTCCGGATTCCGACGCCGAATTGAACGAACGCACCCGGGAGCGGTTTCGGGAAAAAATCCGCAAGGGAGAGATGGACGAGCGGAAAATCGAGATCGATGTTCAGCAGAATGCGGCTCCCAATATCGGCATGATCGGCGGAACAGTCGATGAATTGTCGATGATGAATATTCAGGAAATGATTGGCGGCATGATGCCCCGGCGCGGTAAAAAACGCAAGGTGACGATTGCCGAAGCCAAGAAAATTTTGCTGGAAGAAGAAGCCGCCAAGCTCATCGACATGGATGAGGTGAAGGACGAAGCCATCCGCCGGGCCGAAAATACCGGCATCATTTTTATCGACGAAATCGACAAAATTGCCACCAACCGGGGCAGCGGTTCGGGCGGACCGGATGTGAGTCGCGAAGGTGTACAGCGCGATTTGCTCCCGATTGTAGAAGGAACCACCGTCAACACCAAATACGGCAGCATCAATACCGACCACATTCTGTTTGTGGCGGCTGGCGCTTTTCACGTTTCGAAACCGTCGGATCTGATTCCGGAATTGCAGGGCCGTTTCCCGATTCGGGTGGAACTGCAAAGCCTGTCGGAAGACGATTTTTTCCAGATTCTGAAAGCGCCCAAAAACGCGCTCACGAAGCAATACGTGGCCATGATGCAGTCGGAACAGGTCGAACTGACGTTTGAAGAAGAGTCGTTGCGTGAAATTGCCCGGATTGCGTTTCAGGTCAATTCCGAAGTCGAGAACATCGGGGCACGTCGGCTGCAAACCGTCATGAGCCACCTGCTGAACGATTTTATGTTCGATATTCCCGACGTCATCGGCCCGGATTCCCGAGTTTCGATTACGAAGGAAATGGTCAGTGAAAAACTGAATGAATTAGTCAAAAACCGGGATCTGAGCCAGTTTATTCTCTAAGTACCCACGGAAATGGGAAAATCAATCAATCGGCGTGAATTCATCGGAGCTTCTGCGCTGGCTGCCGCCACGATTAGCACGCTTTCGAAAAGCGTTGCGGCTCCCCGAATCAACGCACCCGCCAAATCGAAGCGTGATCGGATGAGGCAGGTTCTGGAAAAAACCGGCTCGGCGAACTACATTCCGGCCGGTTTTTTCCTGCATTTCCCGGCTGAACAGCGAACTGGCGATGCCGCCATTAAAGCCCATCTGGATTATTTTCAGGCCACGGACATGGATTTCGTGAAAATTCAGTTCGAGCAGAGTTACCCCAAAGCCACCGAGGTAAAATCCGCTGCTGACTGGGCCAGAATACCGGTTTTGAAAGAATCCTTTTTCGAGCCCAGTTTATACATCATCAAGGGCCTGATCAAGGCGGCCAAAGCGGAAGCCCTGATCCTGCCGACAATGTATTCGCCCTACCAGATGGCCAAGCAGGCGGTTCCGAAAGAGCTGTTGTTGAAGCACGTGCAGGAAGATCCCGAAGCGGTCAGCCGGGGCATGGAGAATGTGACGCTGTCAGTGATGAATTACGTCCGGGCCGCCGTTCGCGCCGGAGTCGACGGTTTTTACACCTGCTCGCAGGGCGGGGAAGCCAGTGCCGTGGCCGATCGGGCGCTATTCAATCGGGTCATCAAAAGTTACGATATGCTGATTCAGAAGGAAGTGGCGCAACTGACTTCTTTCAATATTCTGCACGTTTGCGATTACGAAGGCGACTACGCCGAATTTGGCTCCCGGTTTTCCGATTATCCCGGGCAGATTGTGAACGTGCCGCTTGCGGCCGAAGGAAAACCGCTGTCGCTGAGCCAGGCTGCCGAGGTTTTCAAACGGCCGGTGATGGGCGGCATCGACCGGCACGGCGTACTGTCCTCCGGCACTCCGGCAGAGGTCAAAAAAGCAGTGGAACTGGTGTTGAAAGATGCGCCCGCTCAGGTTGTTTTAGGTGCGAATTGCACCGTCCGCACCGACATTCCCATGCAGAATTTGCAGATGGCGATCAAAACCGCCCACGCGTTTCGGGCATAAACCGCTGATTTAGGCGATTGGTGCGGGATTTTCTCCGTCGGTTGGAGCAAAAAGATCATTGACCCGGATTGAAAAATCGGGAAGAACCGGTGCGGCAGAACAAACATCTTCTTCCAGACAAATGGTAACCTGTTTGCGGGATGTATACACGTAAACGACTGCGGCATCCGGAAAGATGTTCCAGACTACCTGCACACCCGCTTTGAAGTACTCAACAATTTTCTCTTCAATCCGATAAGCCTGATCCGTTTCGGAAAGAACCTGGACAACGAAAGCCGGAATAACGTCTTCTCCCTGCCGCCCCTGCTTTTTTGTAAAATAAGCAATATCCGGTCGACGCATTTGAAGGGCAGTTAACATGACGTCAGGTTCAGCCATGAATGTTCCGATTTTATGATAGCTTTCTCGATAAAAAGGCTGTTCAATACATCATAAATATAATATTGCCTTTTCTTCATTCCAGAAAATCGAATAATCTCCCCATCGTTCCATTCATATTTATACCCATCGACGGGTTCCCAGTTCAGGAATTCATCGAACGTCTGAGGAAATACCGGAGCAGTGGTTTGGAGCATGGTTATTGTCATTTAACCGAATATAGGTAAATCGCCAAAATACCCGGGTCGGCAAAATAAACCGGGCGATACGTCGCGCGATCTTTCCGGTTCATTCAGAAAAACCGCCTGTTCCACTGCCTAGTTGGAGCAGGCGGTTTTGCCTTTATTCCGAACGGAGTGATTTGATCGGATTCACCAGTGCGGCTTTCATCGATCGATACCCAACCGTCAAAGCTGCAATACCGACAGTGATTACAATGGCGAGGGCAAAAATTCCGGCACCCAGTTCGATTCGGTACACGAAATTGTTCAGCCAGCCGTTCATGACCCACCACGCCAGCGGAGCCGCCAGCACGAAGGCGATCAGCAGCAGCCGGACAAACTCCTTGCAGAACAGCCACAGAATACTCGGAACACTAGCCCCCAACACCTTGCGAACGCCGATTTCCTTGGTTTTCTGCTCCGCCATAAACGCAATCAGGCCGTACAGTCCCAGACAACCGATGAAAATGGCGATGCCGGCAAATGCCTGAATCAGCCGCAGCATCATCGTGTCGAGTTTGTAAAACCGCTCAATTTCCTCATCCAGAAACTGATACGTGAAAATAGACGACGGATACAGGGCCGACCAGCTTTTTTCCAGCCCGGCGAGGGTGGCGGGCAGGTTGCCCAGGTTGACCTTCACCGCGCAATTCATGTAATTTTCGCTCCGGGTGGTGATGCACAGCGGTTCGATACCGAGGTGAAAAGACCGGTAATGGAAATCTTTCATCACGCCAACGATGGTGCCCGGCCGCCCGTTGATCACCGCCCGTTTTCCCAATACGTCCTGATTGGACTTTAATTGCAGCGCTTTCACGGCGGATTCATTCACGATGTATTCCCGGATCGTATCCGACGGATTCAGGTTCCGACCCGCCACCATGGGAATCTCAAACGTGGGCACAAACCGGTCGTCGGCGGCTTTGATTGAAATGGAAAACTTCTCGGACTCGGTTCGCGAATCAAACTGAATGCCGGTGTTTCCTACGTCCTCCGCAGCGGGTGCGGTATCAAAAAACGTACTGCTTTCCACGCCCGGCAATTCAGAAAACTGCGCACTCAGGGTGTTTATCTTCGACTTTTTGTTGTCGGGAATTGGCAGCATCACCACGGCATCTTTTTCAAAACCCATATCCGCCTGCTGCGAATACCGGAGTTGACTGGCAATCACCAGCGTACCGATGATGAGCAATTGTGAAATGGCAAACTGCGTGACAACCAGGCCTTTCCGCAGCGAAAAACCGCCTAACTGGCGTTGTGACAGCTTGCCCTTCAGCGCCATAACCGGCTGAAAGCGAGCCAGAATCAGACCGGGATAGGAACCCGAAATGAAGATGACAAGCAGCAGCAAAACCGGTAAAAACGTGATCAGGTATACGTCGTTAAACGGATTGAGCGTCAGGTTGATTTCGAACAGTTGGTTGACAACCGGTAAAGCAAGGTACGCCAACCCGAATGCGACCAGCGTAGCCATGCCGGTTATCAGAGCGGTTTCGGTCATGAACTGCCAGAAGAGTGCCCCCCGCTGGCTTCCCATTACTTTCCGGACACCAATTTCTTTCGAACGCCCAAGTGCCTGAGCGGTGGACAGATTGACAAAATTAACGCAGGTTGTGATGATGAGAAACAGGCCGATCAGCCCAAACGCCCACAGGTTCTTTTTCTCCGTGTAGCCTTTCAGGTTCGGATTGAAATGAACGTCAGCAAGGGGCTGGAGCTTAAACCGGAAATACTTCGCCATTTTTTCGTCGTAGTATTTACTCGAAACCGCCGGAAGAACCGTGTTGTCGACCGCAGCTGCCGTCACGCCCGGTTTGAGCCGAACATAGCACTGCATATCGTCACTGACGCTGAACCACCAGTCTTTTTCCACCATCCAGGGCGTGTGGTCTTTCAAATTGCCGAACGGAATGTACATTTCCGGGCGAATGTCCGTATTGGCCGGAAGATTCCGCAGAATACCCGTAATTCGGACCACCAGCGAATCATCGATGTGAACAATCTTGCCGATCGGGTCGTCGGTTCCGAAGTATTTTTTAGCAACCCGATCCGTAATCAGAGCCGTATTTCGCTCCAGCAGGGCGGTTTTTGGATTCCCCTGTTCCAACGGGAAATGGGCGATTTCCAGAAATTCCGGATCAGCAAACGCGATATCCTCCGTAAACTTTTTGTTCGGTGATACCTCCACTACTCTTTTCTCCAGAAAGGCAATCCGGCCCACTTTTTCGAAGGCCGTAAACCCCTGCCGGAGCGCATCACCCATCGGGTTCGGAACGCCCGGATTATAGCGCGTCTTGTTGTCGTGCAGTTCCGTATATACCCGGAAAATCCGGTCCTTGTCAGCATGGAACGTATCGAAGCTCAGGTGGTATTTTACCAGCGTAAAAATCAGAATGGCGCAGGCAATGCCGAGCCCCAGACTGACGACGTTGATCAGGGCGTACGCTTTGTTGCGATGGAGTTTTCGCAGGGCGATTTTGAAATAATTGCTTAACATAACGAGCGGGGATGGGTGTTGGTAATGGGTCAGTTGGGGATAATTGGCATATGCAAGGGAACGGGATTTACTACGCCAGAGCCGGGGATGCATGAGCAACAGGACATCCAGCAAGTAGAATAACCGGGCCTTCGAATAGCCGTAGCGAAACCCGCGTTTCTGAAACAGTTCGGACAGATCGCCCAGAATTTCATCGCGCTGGTAAGGGGCCGTAAGACGTTCCACCAGCCATTCGGCCCAGCGGGGCGGTTTATTTTTCATGATGAAGAATGCGTTGGAATGAACAATTAAAAATGAACAAATCAGGCTGATAATCAATCATTTGAAGTCACGAAAACTATTCATTGTTAATTATTCATTGTTCATTAATTACAAGCCCGACCAGGCGGTTTTCGGAATACCCGCCCACAACTCATTCCGAATCCGGCGCATTTCCTGCAAAGCCTGTTCCCCGGCCAGGGTAACGGTAAAGAGTCGCTTGCTCCGCCCACCCCGTTCGGCGGTGGCATGGCCAAACCGGGAGCTGACCATCCCCTTTTCTTCGAGTCGCTGCATGGTACGGTGAACGGCGCCCAGGCTCATGGGCCGTTCCAGCTTCTCACCGAGGGTTTCGACGACGGCCACACTGTAAGCGTCGTCGAAAAGGAGCGCGATGGTCAGCAGGACCAATTCTTCAAATTCACCCAATTGTGTGCCTTTCATTTCGTGATGGAGATACCGGTTGTGTCAGAAAATTTATCTTACTCTTTTGCATAGCAAATAGCAGACCAATGAAGAAAAACCGCTTTCATTTAACAAAAAGGCGGTTTTCTGGAATGAACACAATGGATGGCTGTCCAGAATCGGACATAAAAATGTACTAAACTGGACAGTTCGGATTAGCAAAGTTTGGAAAATAGCTTGATTGGCATTGCACCCGATCGGGTTCAAAAGTCAAAAATTATTAACCGCATTTTTCAATCCGGCTGACGAAAGTCTCGCGGCCTTTTTTACATTTGTAGGTACACCTGACAAACACCGCACGACCTTCTACCGGTCTCTCTTTTCATGAAAATCGACCGGCTGACGCTTGCTTCGCTCTGCTACCTGTACCTGCCGGTTTGTCTGTTTCTTTACTACTGGGTCATTCCCCTCATCGCGGTTCCACTTTCGGTTCTAATCGGTTTTGGTGTCTGGCAATTTGTCCGTCAGCCCGCTTCGGAACCGGTTTCTACCGGGCCCTTTTCCCGAAGCGAGTGGCTGATTCTGTTGCTTGGCGCCCTGTTCTGGGCGTGGGTGAGCGGCATCGGTGCCTTCGTGCCCCAATACGGCGATTACGACAAACACAATCTGGTATTTTACGATCTGATCACGCGGCCGTGGCCGGTCGTTTACCGGAATGACCGCTTTGATAATCCGTTTTTGTGCTACTATCTCGCCTATTACCTCCCCACAGCAGGGATGACCAAAGTGTTCCATCTGTCGTTTCCAGCGGCCGAATGGGTATCGTTTGGCTGGGGTACACTGGGCGTTGGGCTGGCGTTGGGCTGGGCCGCCCGATTGAGTCAAAAATACCGGGTCTGGATTGCCGTCTGTTTGCCATTTCTGTCCGGATTGGAAGTGGCGGTCCGGCTTTTCTGGTCGTTGCTGACGGATTTTCAATGGAATGTCCCGGCCTGGATCACGGCCATTTTTACAAACCGCATTCCGGGGTATACCCGCTACGAAACACCCCGGCTGGCTTTCAGCAACCACAACTGGGCGCAAAGCATCGATCCGGCTCCCCTGGTCGTTCAGCTTCAGGCGGTTCCGCAGCATACGCTGGGTGGCTGGATTGCGGTTGGCCTTCTGATCTTCTGGCAACGGCAAAAAAACGCTCCTGTCGCGCTGGCTTTCGTTATTGCGGCAACCCTGCTCTGGTCGCCGTTTGTCAGTATTGGGCTGAGTTTGTGGTTGCTGGTCACGCAACGAAACGTATTTTTGGTATCAGGCTGGCTTCAACCGGTTTTCCTCACTTCCGGTTTGCTGTTTGCGGGTTTGATGGGTTTATTTTACCAGGCGCATTATCCCATTCCGTATGCCGGTTTTATTGTTGAAGCGTTTGAAAAACCGGCGGATGTGGTTCTCTACGTTCTCTTCTGGGGAACCCAGTTCTGGGTAGGCGTTCTGCTTTTTCGTTGGTATAATCGCCAAACCAACGGGAATAAGTCGTGGGAAAAAGCGGTTTTCTGGGCGGCCCTTTCCATTCAACTCATCAGCCTGATTTACATGGGCCGCTGGAATGATTTTCAAAACCGCGCCATGATTCCGGCTCAATTTATTTATTACCTCGCGCTGGCCAACGGTTTTGTAAGGTGGTCTGGCAGCCCGAAACGCTCGTTTGCGGGTTGGGTATTTGCCGCATGGGTTGTCGTGGGCTTGTATGTGCCGCTGCGGGTTGTGGCCTATAAACTCTGGTCGATTCACATTCCGCAACCCATCGAACGGTCCATCGCCAATGCCACGACCAATTTCGGGGAACCGGACATGACTCAAATGCGCCCCCACATGGCAATTGACGCCGACGCGGATTATGCCGCCCAGTACGTCGGAAAACGGAATTCGTTTTTTTACCGGTATTTACTCCGGAAATAAGGTAGTCGTTCAAAAACCGGTTTTACCGTTTCCGGCCAAACCGCTTCCAGTAGCCGCCCTCCTGAGGAGGAAAGAAGCAGGCATTCGGGTTGATGGGTCCTCGGCGAAACAGCGGAATCGTTGCTCCGGCGTAAAAATTGGCCCCGCGCGGATTTCCAATGTTGGCTAAACCGCCCAGGTGATCGGTTCCGGCAAAAAACGGCCCGGCCCGCATCGCCAGACCGATTGTCGGCATCGAATAATTATCCTGCAACGCAATGGGCATCGAAACCTCGGCCCAACGGGTTTCCCAACGCGGGACAACGGCCAGCATCGAAGGCGTCATCAGCGCTACAGAAGTAGCTGGCATTAGATTCTGAGTCCATAAAACCCCGACGTAGACATTCGGTTTCACCTGATAATCAGCGCTGACATTCAGGGCCGTAGGCAAACCGGAGCGGTACGAAGTGGTTCGGTCCATCAACGGAAGATTCAGGACACTCACCACACGGCCATTGATGTCATCGGGGGATTTTGCGCCCTGAAACGTCGTGTTGGTGATGAGTTTATTGGTGGCCGCCACCTGGTACCGATTCACCATTTCCGGGTTCTTAAACCGAACCCCGCCAATATCGACGAGCGAAGCCGAAATGCGGTAGAGGTATTTATTTTTGGACGCATCCCGGCGAATTTCCCCGTTTTCGCGGTACGTATATTTGCGGATATTAGGGCGGTATTCATACGTCATACCAAGATCGAAGCCCCAGCCTCCGCCCGCGGATTGTTTCCCAAAAAGCCAGCCCGGGGACAGATTGATTCGCTGGAAAGCCGCCTGACTGGTGTAGCCGTACACCCCGTTGAATTTCTGAATACGCAGGGCCTGAAAACCGGTAGCGGTGGGATCACGAATGATCTGGTGCGTACCTTCGTCTACCCGAATGTGCGTGTTGTATAAACCGATTTCGCGTTTGATCGTCACGCCCGCTTTCCAGAACATTTCATCGTTATCCAGAATCACGGCCCCGAAGGTTGCGGCCAGTTCGGCAAAGCCATTGACGTTTGCCGATCCGTGCTGTCCTTCATTCAGAATACGTTGTAGCTCAACAATTTGAGTTCCGTATAACAACAGGCGGGCGGTTTCTTCCGACATATTCCGAAAGGAAATGCCCGACCGGATGCGCGACGAAACTGCTACCCCAAACCGGTCGTTCAGGGTTACGAGCGCCGACGGACCGCGTACCTCCCCCCCCAACGACATTCGTTTGTCTCGCCCGTTGAGCAACTCCTTCAGGTATCCTGTACGACCCAGGCTTTTGCCCCGTTCGCTCCGGTATTGCGCCGGAACCTGTCCGCTCAGGTAGCTGACAATCGGGAATGGCGCAACCCAGCGAACCTGATTGGTGGATGCGTATGCATCGATGGTTGCCAGATTTATATAAACCCGGTAACGGGAATCGACAACTTCCGACGGGTGGCGATAAATGGATTGGGTGCCGCCGTAATTACTGTTAGCAATTCCCATCAGGTATTGCCCCATCGTCGGAAAAGAAATTCCCAGAATTGCCAACGTTGCGAACAGTCGACCGTATCTCTCTCTCATTCAACTAGTAATGGACGTGATTCAAACTTTCAGGCATCGTTGAGCCCTTAAATATACAGGTTGTTTCCGGAAATGACGTTGCAGTTATTTAACGGTAAAATCGGAAACGGTCTTTTAAAATAAATAATAAAGTGCCCCTATTCAACGTCAACCATATATAATTTTGTATATTATTGCAATTTTAAGGGTTTATTCGCCAAAATTACCAGCCCACCTATGCAATTTCAATCGCAGTCACAAGGAAACCAAACACAGTCGCAATCACAGGGAAACTCTTTTTCATTTAAAGACTATCAGACCGATAATTTCTACGATGAAATGTTTACGGCAGATGGTCAGACCCGGTCGGGTTACGACCAGTTTAAACAACGGGTGGAACAATTGAGTCGCGAAGACGTCATCAGCCGACAGCATGCTGCCGAACGCGCCCTGATGTCGATGGGGATTACCTTCAACGTGTATTCGGAAGGCGAAGGCACCGAACGCATCATGCCCATCGATATTATTCCGCGGGTAATTCCGTCTGACGAATGGAACCGCGTGGAACGCGGACTGATTCAGCGCATCCAGGCCATCAACCTGTTTCTGAACGACGTCTATAACGATCAGCATATTCTGAACGACAACGTCGTACCGCGTGACCTGATCGAATCGAGCAAGTGTTTTTTACCGGCCTGCATGGGGCTTAAACCGCCGAAAGACATCTGGTGCCACATCACGGGCACTGACCTGATCCGGGGCGACGACGGTCAGTTTATGGTGCTGGAAGACAATCTACGGTGTCCGTCGGGGGTGTCGTACATGCTCGAAAACCGGGAGTTGCTCAAACAGACTTTTCCGGAAGTGCTGGCGCGTACGGGCGTCCGACCGGTTTCCGATTATCCCACGCGGCTGCTGCAATTGCTGCAGCACATCGCCGACCGGCCCGATCCGACGGTGGTGGTACTGACCCCCGGTATTTATAACTCGGCCTATTTCGAACATTCCTATCTGGCGCAGCAAATGGGCGTCGAACTGGTCGATTCCCGCGATCTGGTGGTTTCGGGCGGTTATGTCAAAATGCGCACCACGAAGGGTTTCCAGACCGTTGATGTCATTTACCGCCGGATTGACGATACATTTCTTGATCCGCACGTGTTTAATCCGGAGTCGCTGATCGGTATTCCCGGTATTTTCGAAGTCTATAAAAAAGGACGGGTGGCACTGGCCAATGCACCCGGAACCGGTGTTGCCGACGACAAGGTGATTTATGCCTACGTTCCGCGCATCATCAAATACTATTTGGGGGAAGAAGCCATCATTCCGAACGTTCAGACTTACATCTGCCGCGAAGAAGAAGATTGCAAATACGTGCTGGAAAACATCGAGCAACTGGTTGTGAAAGAGGCCAATGAAGCAGGCGGTTACGGCATGCTGATCGGCCCGAAAGCCACCAAAGCCGATCACAAACTGTTCCGAAAAAAGATCAAGGAAAATCCCCGGAATTACATCGCCCAGCCGACCATTTCGCTCTCCCGGGTTCCAACCATCGTCGGCGATCACACGGAAGGTCGTCACGTTGATTTTCGGCCCTACATTCTGTACGGCGACGGCATTAACGTCATCCCGGGCGGTTTGACCCGCGTCGCTCTCCGCAAGGGCTCCCTGGTCGTGAACTCCTCGCAGGGCGGGGGCGGAAAAGATACCTGGGTTTTGTATTAAATGAATCGAATGAACAAGGGATAATGAACAATGAAGGGCCGGTCGGCACATTATGCATTGTTCATTATCCATTATTCATTTTAATTTGTGCTCATGCAGCAAGCACTCAGGAATCCCGATCTCTCCATCATTCTCGTTAATTATAAAACCCCGCACCTCATTATCGATTGCCTTCGTTCGGTTGAAACGTATACTTCTGGATTGACGTATGAGGTGTTGGTGGTCAACAACGACCCCGATCCGAGTGGTCAGGCCGTGGTTTTGAATGCTTTTCCAGGCACCCGCTGGATTGAAATGGGGTATAATTCCGGTTTTTCGCGCGCCAATAACCGGGGCATTGCCGAATCTGCGGGCCGACTGGTGTTGCTCCTCAATTCGGATACGTTGCTCATTGACAATGTCTTGAAACGATGTGCCGACGTGCTGGACAGTCGCCCGGGCGTGGCGGCCGTGGGGCCCATGCAGATCACGCGGGAAGGGAAAGTGCATACGGAAGCCTTCGACGGTTTTTCGCAACTCCGCCGGTATTTCTACATCGTACCCGGTTCCGGTTTTTTCAAACGACTGCTCCACCGGTTTTTACCTGATAAACGATACGCAGACCCGAACGAAGTCGACTGGCTCATTGGTTCGTTTATCATGACGCGCCGGGAAACGATCGAGAAAGCCGGAGGTCTGGACGAGAGCTTTTTTATGTATGCCGAAGACGTCGAATGGTGCTGGCGGTTGGGAAAACAGGGGCAACTTTTGCTGTTGCGGGACGCTTTCTACGTCCATCTGGAATACGGCAGCAGCAGCGATTATCAGGAAAGCAAAGTGACGCACATCAACCGGTTTAAATCGCAGATGCACGTTTCCAATCTGCTCTGGGTTCGAAAACAATACGGCGCTGGCGCTTACCTGGTACTGATCCTGCATTATCTGACGCTGATTCCGGTTATTTTTGGCTGGAAAATCGCTGTCAATCTGCTCAACGTCCGGAATCCGTTTTCGCAGCTGGACAACCAGCGGGCGTTTGCCCGTCAGGTCGGTATTTTTTTACGGTTTTTCTGGCAAACGCTCTTCAATCAGAAGGGATTTTATAAAGTTTAGGACTTTATTCGACGAACCAATACTCAAATCCCTGAAACCTGAATCTCGTGAATCCCGAAACTCCCAAACTTTATTGCTATAATTGTCGCCAACGGCCCAAAACCGTATACACAACCTAAGCAATTGTACGTTCTTGTAGGTATAGCATTTAATTGGTTATGAAAACATATTTCCTCCCGTTCCTGTGGGCAATGCTGCTCGGATTGCTGGCATTTACAGAAACACAGGCAACTCACTTGCGTGCCGGTGAAATTACAACCCGCCGGATTTCCAATACCTCTCTGACCTACGAGGTGACGATGACCACCTACCACGACGAAATCGGGGGAAAAACCGCCAGTGATCAGCAGGACCCTTCGTATTTCTGTTTTGGAATTGGTCCGGCAGTGGCCGTCAAACGGGCCAGTCGGATCGTGATCAATCGGGCGACGACGGCCAACACCTACGTTGCAACATATACCTATCCGGGACCCGGAATTTACCGCATCACCTGCACGATCACCAACCGGAACGAGAACGTCCGCAATATTCCAACGTCCATTCAAACCAGCTTTCAGCTCCAGACAACGATTGTAGTCAACGCGGCACTCGGTTTGAACAGCACCCCGGTTTTGTTAAATCCACCGCTGGATTCGGCCCGCGTGGGCCAGAAATGGTGCCACAACCCGGCGGCTTACGATGCCGACGGCGATAGTCTGGCCTACCGTCTTTACGTTCCTTCCGGCAAAATTGCCGACGAACAGGGCAACTGTACCATCAAAGCCGTTTCCGGTTATTCAGACCCTACGCTGATTGGTGTCAATCGAATAAACGAGGCCGGAACCGGTCCGGCCACCCTGACAGTCAACGCCATAACCGGTGACGTGTGTTGGGATGCTCCTGCGGAACAGGGGCAGTATAACATTGCCTTTATTGTGGAAGAGTGGCGCGACGGCGTCAAGATCGGGGAAATCATCCGCGACATGCAGATCATCGTCACGGCGTCGCCGAATAAACGCCCGGCGATTGTCGTTCCCGACGATATTTGTGTGGAAGCCGGGACCTTGATTCAACGGAACATCACCGCCACCGATCCCGACGGAAACCGGGTGGAACTCTCGGCCTACGGCGGTCCTTTTAACATCAGCCCCGATGGCAAAGTGTATAATCCGGCCATTATCGCCAAAGATTACGCGACATTCGCTCCGGTTACGGCCCAAAACACCCCGGCAACGGGCACGTTCCGCTGGCAAACCAATTGCGCCCACGTACGTGGGGAGCCTTACGATGTCGTTTTCCGGGTCGTCGATTTACCGAGAGGAAGCGGGCAAACTCAGTTGGCCACGCTGGAATCGTTCCGAATCAAAATTTTTGCCCCAAAACCGCAGAACCTGACGGCACGACCCGCAGCGGATGCCGCCGGCCGGGCCATTATTCTGAACTGGGCCGCCTATGCCTGCGGGTCAGCCGCTTTGCCCGCAAATACCAAAATGGCCATTTACCGAAAGGAAGGATGCGACCAGGGCACTTTTGACCCTTGCGCTACCCCCGGTCAATTGGCCGCGCAGGGCTATAGCTTAATTGATACGGTCGGCATCAGCCGCACGACATACACGGATAACAACAAAAATCAGGGTCTGAAAAGAGGGGTTCAGTATAGCTACCGGATTGTTGTTACGATGCCCAGCCCGAACAACGGCCAGAGTGCGGTTTCGGAGCAGGTTTGCGTGAATTTACCCCAACAGGTCCCCCTGATTACGCACGTTACCGTGGACAGTACGTACGACACCAGGGGTGTCATCACCGTCCGCTGGACCCGCCCTCCGGGCATCAATCCGCAGGACGGCACCGGCCCATTCCAGTACCGGCTGTTCCGGGCTACCGGTTTGACCGGCACCAACTTCACCCAGATTGCTGCCATCAATACCACCTTATCACCGACTGTTGCCGACACGGTTTATACCGACCGTGGACTCAATACAGTCGCCAATGCGTACCGGTATCGCATCGAATTTTTCTTCACCGACCCCGGCACCGGGCAACTTCAGCGGCTGGATGTTACCGACAACGCCAGCTCCGTTCGGCTGACGGCCACGGGTGGGTTGAAACGCGTTCAGCTTAGCTGGCAGGCCAATGTCCCCTGGAGCAACGATAACAAACAACACCGGGTCTACCGCAGCAAAACCGGTCCCAACGGACCGTTCAACCTGGTAGCCGTGGTTCCGGTAACGACGGCGAACACCTATGTTTATACCGATTTGGGAACCGATACGTATGCTGCGGACGGTGTTCAACCCGTTACGATGTCAGTTGACAGCAGCTATTGTTACCGCGTCGAAACCATCGGTCAATACTCGGCTCCGCTGACGACCATCCAGTTGAACAACTTCTCGCAGGGAATTTGTGCGATGCCGGTCGATACGACCAAACCGTGCCCGCCCATTCTGGCCGTTGATACATTAAATTGTGCGGCTCTGACGCCCGAATCGTTCTGTAACCAGACCACGTTTGCCAACAACCTAACCTGGCAAAATCCAACGACCGGCGATTGTGATCGTAACATTGTCAAATACAATATTTATTATTCCCCCTGCGAAGGCCAGGAACCAACACTGCTGGCCAGCGTCAATGCGCCTACGATGACGTATCGGCACGAAAATCTGACGTCGTTTGCGGGCTGTTACGAGGTCAAAGCAGTCAGTCGAAGCGGGCAGGAAAGTAAGGCATCGAACCGGGTTTGCAAAGACAACTGTCCCTACCTGAACATGCCGAACGTATTTACGCCCAACGGCGACGGAAAGAACGATGTGTTTCAGCCCATGAACTGTCCCCGGTTTGTACAGTCGGCAGAATTGACGGTGGTCAATCGCTGGGGCGTAAAAGTCTACCAGAGCAGCGATGTATCGCTGAAATGGAACGGCAAGAACAGCCAGGGCAAAGACGTGCCGGGTGGGGTCTATCTGTACCAGGTAACTGTCAAATTTGCCCGGGTCAATTGTTCTGCTCCCGCTGAAGTCTACAAAGGCTGGGTTGAGTTGCTGCGCGAAGCCGGTGCGAACTAAAAACCGCTTTGACTAAAAACCGGAGTACCACGGAAAATGATGAATTTCTTTCCACGGCACTCCGGTTTTTTAATGGATTATTTCTCCACAAACCACGTCACTTTGGTACCATTGGGTAACCAGGCTTCGGGCTCCCGATTCAGTTGCAATTCGATGAGCGTGGTCGTAAAGGGGTAGAATAGTTTTACCTCCGAATTGGAAAGCATCTGCCCCATATCGAATACGGCCGTCCAGTGGCTGGCAGCACTTTGTTTGGTATTCTTGTCTGCGTCTTCTGTGCCATCCGAATCGATGTGCCCGTAATACCGCACCAGATCGGTGCCGGAAGAGGCAATCACTTCGATGCGCAAGCGGGCGAGGTTTTCCAGGTCCAGTTTTTTCAGATCAAAATGGAAACTCCGCAGACTTTTATCACCACTGTACACGTGCACGTCGACGTCGAGCGGTTTCAGATCGCTGGGACTGTCTTTATACCCCGCATTAAACCGAACGTGATAATCCGTAATCGGGTCGCCCCGTTCGTCGACGGCCCGAACGATGAACTGCTGCCACGGCACCATCGATTTCAGCGTTACTTCGGTTTGCTGAATAGCGGTTTTATTCCATTCCTGAAACTCTTCGCTGGTCGAAACGGCTAACGCTTTCACCACCAGGTCCACCAATTCCTCCGTGGGATTTTCAATGATCGATCCATGGTTCAGTCCCGCAATCGGAATGAAGGGAATCTGAAAATTACTGCGCCGGTCGTTGCGCCACTGGCCAAAATCCAGCCGTTTGACGGTGGTATCGTCGTCTTCAGTTGTTAAATTCAGGATAATTTTACGCGTATTGAGCGAACAGCCCGCCCAGCGAACCGTGCCATCGGTTCCGTCCGGATTGGTCACCAATCCCTGCAATCCCTTGTAATTGGTAGCGCCACAGAAGGTAAAAACATAGGGTGTGTTGTCGTCGGGGCCATAAAAAACCTCATCCGACAACAAATCGCGGTGGGCCAGGTCCCAGGTATAGCGGCTGGCCAGTTCCAGGCCATCCAGAATCAGATCGCCCGCATCCATAAAATCGGGACCCAGCGACCGGTTTCCCTTAAAAATGGCGCCGAGCCAGCTTCGACCTTTATGAGCGAGTGGCGACCCAAAACTGGCCGGAGCAATGGCAATGAGTCGTTTCAGACGCCGTTTGCGTTTTTCCTGTTTCGCATACGTGGTCAGCCAGGCCCGAATTACCAGCATCCCGGTTGAATGCACGATGGCGTCAAACGGTTCATCCGCGTTCAGCCCGGCCCGAAGCCGCAGCGCCCGGTCGAACCCCTCTGCGATGTCTTTGATCGTTACTTCGTTCGTCAGCGAGCGATACCCGCAAACATGCACATTGGCCACATCAAAACCCCGGTCGGATAAACTCTTTTCCCAGTTTTTAAAGGATTCCGGCACATCGGAATAGCCATGAATTAAGACCAACGGATTGCTCATACGAAGAAACAGAGATAGGGTTTGGGACTGGGTGAAACGCGACGGAATCCGGAGTAGACTTCCTTCCTACCAGCAATTAGGTTAATTTTGTCGGGAAAATAATTTACCGAACTCAACTATTTTTTTAACGGAAAACGGAACCTTCAACCCACCGGTCTTATGTGGTATTTCACCCTGCGACAAGACGATTTATCCAGCAATCAGTACCGATTTTTGCAGCAGAAAGCGACGCTGACGGAAGTTGAACTATTTAATGAACCTTACTCCAACCTCCGGTTATTCGGGGTGGCGAGTGAGCAGTATCGCGCGTTTGTGGATGCGCTGGATTTGGAGGGATTGCATTATCAGGTGATGAGCGAGCGCCCAACCCGGAAGCAATTGCTGGAAAGTATGCGGTAATCGGGGAGCACCCGATTACCGCATGTTATGAAATACATTCAACACATCTTCGTCTTCCTCGATGCGCTCCAGGAGTTTTTCCAGATCGGCAGCTTCTTCTTCGGTGAGTTCTTTCGTATCGTTCGGAATCCGCTCAAATTCGGCCTGTTTAATTTCATAGCCTTTCTCTTCGAGGTGTTTCTGGATCGCGCCAAACGCCGTAAATTCACCGTAGATCACAATCTGTTCAGCTTCTTCATCCAGCGATATTTCGTCGGCACCAAAGTCGATCATTTCGAGCTCCAGTTCGTCCAGATCAATGGTACCGGCGGGAATCCGAAATACACTCTTGCGGTCGAACATAAAGTCGAGCATGCCCGAGGTCCCGAGCGCGCCACCGGATTTGGTGAAATAACTCCGTAAATTTGCCACCGTCCGGTTGATGTTATCCGTGGCCGTTTCAATCACAATGGCAATTCCGTGCGGGCCGTAGCCTTCGTACGTAATTTCCTTAAAGTCTTCCTGCTCTTTCGAAACCGCCCGCTTGATGGCCCGATCGACGTTTTCCTTCGGCATGTTGGCCGCCCGGGCGTTCTGAATAATTGCCCGCAACCGTCCGTTCGTGGTGGGATCGGGGCCACCGCTCTTCACGGCGAGAGCAATATCTTTTCCGATTTTGGTGAAGGTTTTGGCCATCATCCCCCACCGCTTGAATTTTCTGGCTTTCCGGTATTCGTATGCGCGTCCCATGTGTTGAATTAAGAATGATGACTGAGAAACGATGAATGAACACGTTAGCGGTTTTCATGCATCGTTTCTCAGTCCTAACCCATCATTATTTTTTTACACTTATTTCTTCTTCAAAATCAACTTCAATTTGCCCCCGCATCAGGTCCTCAAAGGTTTCGCGCCGACGAATCAGGTGCGGTTTCCCATCGTAGACCAACACTTCGGCGGGCCGGAATCGGGAGTTGTAATTTGAACTCATGCTGAATCCGTAGGCACCGGCATTTTTCAGTGCCAGTACGTCGCCGGGGCGCACCTTGTTCAACGAACGATCCCAGCCCAGCGTATCGGTTTCGCAAATGTAGCCCACAATGCTGTACGTTTCCTTTTCGCCCGTCGGGTTCGAAACGTTAATAATTTCGTGGTAGGCATCGTACATCATCGGCCGGATCAGGTGGTTCAAACCGGAATCCACCGCCACAAACGTACGGGATGGGTTTTCCTTCACAATGTTGACATTGACCAGCAGAACGCCACTTTCACTGACCAGAAACTTACCCGGTTCGAAGCAAAGTTCGATTTCCCGGCCGTAGTTCCGGCAGAAATTTTGAAAAGCGGCCGTCACCTTTCGCCCCAGTTCCTCCACATCGGTGCTATGATCTCCTTCGCGGTAAGCGACTTTAAAACCGCTGCCAAAATCGAGGAATTGCAGATTCGGGTAATCATTGGCGAGTTCAAAAAGTACCTCCGCTCCTTTCAGAAACGCATCAGCATTTTTAAAATCCGAGCCTGTATGAATGTGCAGCCCCACGACCGGAATCGAATATTGTTCGACCAACGCGCGAATTTCCGCCCGCTGCTCCATCGAAATTCCAAACTTGGAATCTTTATGACCGGTTTGGATTTTGATGTTTCCGCCTTCGGCAATGTGGGGATTGATGCGGATACCGACCGGTTTGGTGCTGCCGTAGGTTTGTCCCACAAACGCCAGCAGCGGCAAGCTGTCGACGTTCAGTTGAACGCCCAGCGCCAGTGCCTCCTGAATTTCAGTAAACGAAACTCCGCTCGGCGTGTACATGATCTGCGTCGGCTCGAAACCCGCCAGCAATGCCATCCGGATTTCGTTGACCGAAACCACCTCAATATCGATTCCCCGGCTGCGCATCAATTTAAGGATGGATACGTTGGTCAGGGCTTTGGCTGCGTATTTAATCTTGAGTTGAACACCCCGAAAGGCCGACTGAAGCGTGCCAATTTTTTCAATAATTTTGTCGGCATCATAGGAATACAATGGAAGGCCAAATTCCTGGGCCATTTCCAGAACATCGACGCCCTGAATCTGATAACGGTTTTGATCGATCTGCATGAGCAGTGGTTTCAGCCAATTTTGAGGTTACAAATATAAGCGATTTTATGCCATTCGTGGCAATCCCAATCGGGCACCGTATTGCATTCGGCTCCTTTTTTATCAAATAAATCACATCCCAAAGAACGGATACCTGCGGGCTTTGTCTAAACATTTTCCCGGTTTTTGGGTTGAATTTCTACCCAACTTTGAAAAACGATCATGAAAAAAATAGCCCTAGTTGTCGCTGCCCTGTGCTGGATTTCGATTCAGGGACAGGCCCAAACTCCTTCGCCCAACACGCACGCGCCCGAACAGGCCGCGCAATCCTTCCCGCAGGGCGAACCCACCGCCAAAGAAGATTCGCTGAAGAGCAAACTGGTCAAAGGAACGCAATCGAGCCGGAATGCCCGTCGTTCGAGCGATGCGATGATGCATAAAAAAACGACGGTGGTCAGGAAAAAAACCGTTAATGCGAAAAAACCGGTCGATTAAACCCCACGGCCATTTCGAGCTACTTTATAACCAAAAGAAGCTATTTCCGGCAAAGGGAGTAGCTTTTTTTGATTTTAATTGCTAAATCACTCCCCAATTGTTTGCCTGCATCAATTTATTCGTACTTTTGGAATGACCCTATTGGTTACTGAATTACCCTGATACCTTGAAGCGTTCAAACCTCCCATTTTCGGAAGACGTACTGGTCAAGAAACTCCAACAGCGAGAGGAACAGGCATTTCACTTGTTATACGACCAGTATTCGCCTGCTTTGTATGGCGTGATACTCAAAGTTGTTCGTGACGAAGAGCTAGCTCGTGACGTTTTACAGGATTCTTTTGTCAAAATCTGGCGCAATATTCCCTCGTACGATTCTCAGAAAGGACGGCTTTTTACCTGGTTGCTCAACATTGCGCGAAATACCGCAATCGATGCGATTCGTACCCGTCATTCCGGTCAGTCAATCCAAACCAGCACCGATATCGTAGATATTGTTGATCAACATCGGCAAACCTATCAGCCTGCGGTGGAAACGCTTGATTTACCGGAGAAAGTAAATCAATTAAATCCTGATCGAAAACTGGTAATCGACCTCGTCTATTTCTATGGCTATACCCATGAAGAAGTAGCGGAGAAACTCAATTTGCCTCTTGGAACGGTCAAAACACGGGTTCGGTCTGCTTTACAGGAATTGAAGAAGCTATTCGGTACATGAACACGAAAGAATACATAGAGTCTGGCATACTGGAAGAGTATGTGCTTGGCACCGTCAGCCCGCAGGAAAAGCGGGAAGTCGAGTGCATGTCAAGCATATATCCTGAAATCCGTGCGGAGCTCGACAATCTGTCGGCTGCCATGGAACAGTATGCCCAGACCTTGCGCCGGGAACCGCCCTCCGATGTCAAGGCCTGGCTCCTGAAAGAATTGGATTTTGATACGCCCGGGACCGAAGAAATCGACGAAGCGGTCCAGCCCGAAGGCCAGGTAACGGAAGATGAAGCGGAAACAACCATCCGCCCCCTCTACTCAAAAGACGACTACACCCATTCAAGACCCACCTACCGGTTTACCTGGCTGGTTGCGGCTTCGCTGGGTCTGATTGTGCTGGTCTTTGCGTATTTCCTGTACTCCCAGTTGCAGGGTAGTCAGCAAACGCTCAGTTCGCTCCGGGAGTCGAATCAGCAGCTGACCGACGAAGTTCGGACCTTACGAACTCACCAGCAACAAACGGATCAGACGCTGGCTATTTTGAAAGAACCGGGAACGCGGGTTATTCGCCTGAATGCTACGGATACGACTACGGCCAACCTGGCAACGGTTTACTGGAACGCCAGCACCGGCCAGGTTAATCTGGAAATCGATTCGCTGACGAGACCTTCCGAAGCCCAGCAATACCAGCTTTGGGCCATCGTGGATGGAAAACCGGTCGACGCTGGCGTGTTCGAAATTGGGGAAGGTACGCGGGTCGTGCAGCAAACCAAAAAATTCCTAAAAGCGGATGCCTTCGCAATTACGCTCGAACGGCGGGGAGGAAGCCCAACACCGACCTTATCAGCCATGGTCGTGGTCGGAAATGTAAAAACTTAAGCTCATTCTGAATCGTAGTAAAAAGGCTCTGGCACACCGCCAGAGCTTTTTTTTGTGCTTTTCAATCTTTTTTTTCGAATCAATAAATCCAAACCTTCAACCGGGGCGTAGGTATTGTTGTGAGTCGGTTGCAACCAGATTCTTTCATTCTTCAACTTAATAAAATCACATTTCAATTATGAAGACGATCATCAAATCTGGTTTTTTTGCAGTCCTGCTTAGCGCGCTTTTTACAGTTTCTTACGCTCAAAAACCGAAGGAAGTTGGTGGCGCGATGATGTATCCGGCCAAGAATATCATTGAAAACGCCGTTAATTCCAAAGACCACACGACGCTGGTTGCCGCCGTTAAAGCCGCCGGTTTAGTTGAAACCTTGCAGGGGGCTGGTCCTTTCACGGTGTTCGCTCCTACCAACGATGCGTTTGCCAAATTACCCGCCGGAACGGTCGAGTCTCTGGTGAAGCCCGAAAACAAAGCGACACTGACCGGTATTCTGACCTACCACGTAGTAGCCGGTCGGCTGGATGGCAAAGCCCTGGCAAAACTCATCAAAGCGGGCAACGGGTCGGCTACGCTGAAAACCGTTGCCGGTGGCAATCTGACCGCCAGAATGAATGGCAAAGACATTGTGATTGAAGATGCCAAAGGTGGAACAGCCAAAGTGCTGATTTCGGATGTTTATCAGTCAAACGGAGTAATCCATTCCATTGATACAGTTCTAATGCCGATGTCGATGTAAGTCAATGCCGGAAACGTAGATGAAAAGGCCACGTGCAGCATTGCATTGTGGCTTTTTCAATTGACAAACTATCCTCTGAATTAATTTGTTAACCAACTATGAAGCGCAATCTTTTTATTGGAGTCTTGTGTGGGCTGGTGCTCACCGGCTCGATCGCATCCATTTCCCTGACCCGGAATTCGGACGATGCCAAACCCCGCAAGGTCGTTAAAACGGAAGCGGAGTGGAAAAAAATCTTGACCCCGGAACAGTTTTACGTGTTACGCCAGCAGGGTACCGAACGGCCCTTTACCAGTCCATTGGTCGATAACCACGAAAAAGGGATTTTCAAATGTGCGGCTTGCAAAACACCCTTATTCAGTTCCTCGACAAAATTCGAATCGGGAACAGGCTGGCCGAGTTTCTACCAGCCGATTTCAAAAGAAAACGTGGTTGAAAAATCCGACCGTACCCACGGTATGGTGCGGACGGAGGTCGAATGCGGAGTTTGTGGCGGTCATTTGGGGCACGTTTTTGACGATGGCCCGAAGCCAACCGGACTACGGTATTGCATGAATGGTGTGGCCCTCGAATTTGAAAAGAAATAAGCGGGTGTTAACCCACTGGTAATGAGCCAACCCGACGATCGGGCTGGCTTTTTTCATATTATATCGTCTAAATTTCCGTTATATTTGCCAGAAAGGACGGGTTTCTCAATCCGTCTTTTTTGCGTACCGGATTATATTTGCTTTTTTTAATCAGACGGGCTTCCATTTTTCCACGTTGGTGAAGAATCCGGTCTACCATGTTTAACCGTCAAACTAGCAGGCATGAGTAAATTCTGGGGGCAGCTTCGGACCCTTTGGCAAGGCATCACCAGCTTTTTCGGTCGCGCAAGAAACCGCTTTAAGCGACTGATCTACCGTATGATGTCGGGTCTTTTCGGAAAAGAGCGTGTCGACTCAGCAGGAGCAACGTACCGGGGAATTCGGCAGCGTTACCGAAATTGGCTCAACGCCCGTTTCGATACCCGATCGCTTGGTTTCAAAATTTTTTATCAATCCACCAAAAGCCTGATTTTTCTTTTTTTTCTTGCTCTCGTTTATGTTCTTTCTATTGAGACTAACTTCCTGTATCTCAGTGGTGAAATGCCGAGTGTCGAAGACCTGAAAAATCCCAAAGTTGCCCAGTCTTCCGAAATTTATTCCTACGATAAAGTGATGATCGGCCGGTTTTATACTGAAAACCGTACCCCGATTACATACGAAGACCTCCCTCCTTCTCTGATTCAGGCCCTGATTGCCACCGAAGATGTGCGGTTTTACGAACATTCGGGCATTGATACCCGGAGTTTGGGCCGAGCCGCCTACGGGGTTTTAACGGGCAACAGTTCCGGCGGTGGCAGCACGATTACGCAGCAATTGGCCAAAAATCTGTTCAAAACCCGGCGTCGGCAGTCGAGAGGGTTGTTGTATAATGTTCCGCTGATCAAAACCGTCATCCTGAAAACCAAAGAGTGGCTGATGGCGATCAAACTGGAACGTAATTTTTCGAAGGAACAGATCCTGACGATGTATTTCAATACCGTCGATTTTGGCAGCAATGCCTACGGGATCAAAACAGCCGCCCGCACCTATTTCAGCAAATCACCGGAAAATCTGAACGTTCAGGAATCAGCGGTTTTGGTAGGACTGCAAAAAGCAACGACGACGTATAATCCGTTGATCAAACGGAACTTCGAGAAGTCCAGAAACCGCCGGAATGTGGTTCTCCGCCAGATGGAGAAATACAACTACCTCACGAAACAACAGGCCGATTCCCTGTGCGAGCTTCCTTTACGAACCCGGTTTAGCCCCGACAATCCGTATTCGGGCCCGGCCAACTATTTCAAAAATGCCGTGGTCGATGTGGTCAAAAAGTGGGGTGAAGAAAAGGGATATGACCTGTACACGGATGGCCTGAAAATCTACACGACGGTCGATTCACGGATGCAGGCCCTGGCGGAAGAAGCCGTTGCGGAGAAAATGAAGCAGTTGCAACGGATTTTCGACAACCACTGGAACGGTCGAAACCCCTGGACGGACGAAGACGGCAAAGAAATTCCGGATTTTCTGGATAAGGTAGCCCAACGAACGGAACGGTATAAGGCGCTGTTGGCCAAATACCCTGCTCAGCCGGATTCGATCAATTACTACATGAAGGTGAAGAAGGACAGCATGACGGTTTTCTCCTGGAATGGGCCGAAAAAGAAATACATGACGCCCATGGACTCCATCGCCTACTATAAACGCTTTTTGCAGGCCGGTTTGGTCGCAATGGACCCGCATACCGGTTTTATTCGCACCTGGGTGGGCGGCCTTGATTACGAATTTTTCCAGTTCGACCACGTCCGGCAGGGAAAACGGCAGCCCGGTTCTACTTTCAAACCGTTCGTATACGCAACCGTTATCGACGATTCCACGATCAATTTGGGGCCCTGCGACCGTCGACGCGATGAGCCATTCCGGAAGGAATACATCAACGAAAAAGGCGAAGAAGACTTCTGGGCACCCAAAAACTCGGCAGGTACATTTTCATACTCGAATATGACACTTCGCCGGGCGATGGCGCGGTCGATCAATTCCGTAACAGCTCAGCTGACGAATGACGTAGCTACTCCGCAACGGGTCGTCGAATACGCGCATCGCCTGGGTATTGAAAGCCCGTTGGCGGCTGTTCCGTCCGTCGGTCTGGGCTCTTCGGATGTGTCATTGTACGAAATGGTTTCGGCCTACTGCTCATTTGCGAACAATGGCGTTCACACCCAGCCGTTACTGGTCACCCGAATCGAAGACCGGAGCGGAAATGTCATTGAAGAGTTTGTACCGGAAAAGAAACAGGCCATTCGCGAAGAATCGGCGTTCCTGATGCTGCACATGTTGCGCGGAGGCCTGGAAGAGTCGGGCGGCACATCGCAGAACTTATGGTCGTACGATCTGTTCAAAAACCGTAATCAGGTAGGCGGAAAAACCGGTACGACTTCCAACAATTCCGACGGCTGGTTCATGGGCGTCACCCGCGATCTGGTAGTGGGTGCCTGGGTTGGTGGTGACGATCGCAGCATCCACTTTCGATCGACCGACATGGGCGAAGGGGCCAAAACCGCCTTACCGCTGGTCGGGCGGTTTCTGGAACTGGTCTACAAAGACAAGGATCTGAAACTATACCAGGGGCCCTTTAACAAGCCAACGGTTAAAATAACGAAGGATTATCTGGGTTGCCCCGGTGGCGACGATGACGAGAGTGATATGGAATCCGATTCGACGGACGTTGAAATTCCACCGGATTCACTCTTTCAGCAACCGGCTGCTCCTGAGCAGATTGAACCGGCCGACACGACACAACGAGCGCAACCTTTCCGATGACATAAAAGGTCAACCTAAACTGGTTGGCCTTTTTTTTGGCGGTTTATGAAAACAACACCACCAACGCGCGAGTTATAGCCGGATACCATCGAGTTACGCTCATGACACCGTCACAAAATCCGAACCGGCATTCGGTCAGCGATAAAGAACCGTTGCGGGATATTCCGTCGGGAATGGACAATGATCCGAATTCAGACGAAGAGATTATTGATCAAACCGGGCCAACTCCCAGCGAAGAGGAAACGGAACTGGAACCCAGCCAAACAGCTATTGGGCGAATTCCGTCGCAGCAAACCGACGATCCGGCCAATGACGATAATCTGAACGAAAAAATTGCCTACGCACTGGCGGGAGCAGAACCTAGGAAATAATGAACAATGAATAATGAAAGGTGTCAAAGATAAATTCGACAATCCATTGTTTATTGTTCATTTAACCTAAACCATTTCCTTATACTGCATCCGGTACAGATTCGCGTAGAAACCCTCCAATTGGAGCAGTTCGTCGTGCGTCCCCTGCTCCACAATCCGGCCTTTGTCGACGACAATAATTTTGTGGGCTTCGCGGATGGTCGAAAGTCGGTGGGCAATGACAATGGCAGTGCGGCCTTTCATCAGTTTTCCAATCGCATCCTGAATCAATCCTTCGGTTTCGGTATCGACCGACGAAGTGGCTTCATCCAGCACCATGATGCGCGGGTCATGAACCATCGCGCGAACGAACGAAATCAACTGCCGCTGGCCAACTGAAAGCGTCGATCCGCGTTCCATCACGTTGTAATCATAACCGCCCGGCAACCGTTCAATGAAGTCGTGAACGCCCACCAGTTTAGCGGCTTCAATAATCCGTTCGCGGCTGATGGTTTTATTCCCCAGCGTAATGTTATTTTCAATCGTATCCGAAAACAGAAATACATCCTGTAAAACGACGCCAATGCTTTTGCGTAAGGCTTCCAGTTTGTAGTTGTGAACCTCCACGCCATCAATGCGAATTTCGCCCTTGTTAACGTCGTAAAACCGCCCTAACAAATTGATAATGGAAGATTTGCCGGCACCGGTTGCGCCCACAAATGCCACGGTTTCGCCTTCTTTGACCGAAAAGTTAATGTCCCTTAATACGTATTCTTCGCCATTATAAGCAAACCAGACATTCTTGAACTCGACATTTCCCCGCCAGGTTGTCGGCGCGTAGGTGCCGGTATCGGGCGTAAAATCATCGCTATCCAGCAATTTCAGAATGCGGTCGGTGCTGACAATACCCATTTGCAGCGTATTGAAACGGTCGGCCAGCATCCGGATCGGTCGGAAAAACAGGTTGATGAACATGATGAATGCCGTCACCGTTCCGTACGTAATTTCCTGATTCAGAATCTCTTTCGCTCCGTACCAAACCACCAATCCGGTGGCTGCCGCCGATAGAATATCCGCAACCGGATAATAGACCGAATAATACCAGATCGAGCGAATGTTGGCCTTGCGGTGTTCGTCGTTAATTTGATTAAACTTCTCGGCTTCAATCTTTTCACTCCCAAAAATCTGCACGATGTTCATGCCGGTAATGTGCTCCTGCACAAACGAGTTGAGATTGGCAACCGCCGTCCGGACTTCATTGAACGACACTTTTATCTTTTCCTTGAAAATGTAGGTACTCAATAACATCAACGGAATCATCGACAAGCTGATAGCCGATAGCCGCCAGTCCGTGTAAAACATGACGGCGATGATCAGCACCAGCTGCAGAATATCGCCCACAATAGCCGCCATTCCTTCACTGAATACGTCGGAAAGCGTTTCGACGTCGGAAATGGTGCGGGTTACCAAGCGGCCAATCGGCGTATTGTCAAAAAACTTCAATCGCAGCCTCAGCACTTTCTGGTACAGCTGAACCCGAATATCGCGAATGACATTCTGCCCCAGCCAGCCCGATAAATAGGTATTGAAAAATTGAATGATTCCCTGTAAAACCAGCACACCGATCATCAGAATCAGCATATTGGTCAAACCCGGGTAATCACCGGCGGCAATTTTGGTATCGATGGTATACCGAATCAGTAACGGGCCCACCGGTGCCAATAGGGCACTTAGCACGATAATGAAAATGAGGCCGTAAAAATGCAGTTGGTACGGTTTTACAAACGCATAAAGCCGTCGCAGCGTAATCCAGTCAAAAATCTGACCGCTCTTGGTTTCCGAATTCACAGGCACAAAACAGATTGGAAGGTTATCGGTGTAACAGAAATAATGAATTAAGAGTTTAGAGTTAAGAATTAAGAGTTAAAAATGTGTACACTTGGGATGGGTTTCCCGAACAGTTGCCATTCATCCTGATTCTTAACGTCGCCCTAACTCATAAATCGTCATTTATAACTCGTAATTCTCTATGGAATGGGTGCTCAGTCTCTGCCTCGGAATCGCATTAAGTGCCTGCTGTGGATTTCGAATTTTCGTCCCCATGCTGGTTGCCAGTCTGGCCGTCAAACTTGGCTGGATTGCGGTCACGCCCGGTTTTGAGTGGCTCGGTAGCTGGACGGCTTTCTTTTTACTGGCCACCGCCACCACCATTGAAATTGGCGCCTATTACATCCCCTGGCTCGATAACGCGCTCGACACCGTTGCCACGCCCATCGCGTTTGTAGCCGGAACCATCCTGACAACCTCGTTCGTCGAAGTGGATGTGCCGATGCTGAAATGGGGACTCGGTATCGTTGCCGGCGGAGGTACCGCAGGATTGATTCAGGCCGGAACCAGTCTCCTGCGCATCGGATCAACCGCCACAACCGGCGGTTTGGGCAACCCGGTTATTGCCAGCGCCGAAAACATTGCGTCGTTTGGCCTTTCGTTTGTCGCCGTTTTACTCCCTTTGATTGCCGCCTTTCTGGTGTTACTGATAATCGGGTTCTTTATCCGGGCGATGGTAACCCGCGAACGACAACCCGTTCGTTCTAAATGAACAATGAACAGAATACCTTTCGTTGTTCATTATTCATTTACAGCTAGCTCCACGCATTCCGTAAAAACCGCAACCAGTTTTTGTGAAAAATATTCTCGATGTCTTCCTGCGAGTAGCCACGGGCGGCCAGTAAACCCGTTAATTTCTGCAAATCGGCGATGGTATCGAGGTCGGTGGGCGATTGTTCGGTTCCGTACGTTCCGTCCAGGTCACTGCCAATCGCAATGTGCTGACTGCTGCCGGTGAGCTGACAGATATGGTCATAATGTTCGATGATGGTTTCGATGGTAATACCGAAATCCGCCGGATTACTGGTTCGTTGGGTAAAACCGGGTTTCATCATCCAGGCATCGAAACAGCCGCCAATCACCGCTCCCCGTTCGGCCAGTTGCCGGATCTGGTCATCAGAAAGCTGCCGTTGGTGCGGAACGAGCGTCCGGCAGTTGTGGTGACTGGCCCAAACCGGTCCTTTATACAAGGAAAGTGCTTCCGAAAATCCTTCATCCGTCAGGTGAGTCGCGTCCAGAATGATACCCAGTCGATCCATTTCCAGCACCAGCTCCCGTCCTAATGGCGTTAGTGGACCACTTAAACCGGTACCGGGGGCATACCGCCCCGTGCTGTAATGTGCCGGTCCCAGCGCGCGTAAACCGTAGGCGTAGGCTTTTTCCAGATACGATAAATTCACCAACGAATCGGCGCCTTCCAGACTCAGAATGTATCCCACCGGTTTTTGATTGGATGCAATCGATTCATCCAGCCAGAGCGCAACGTGCTGTTCCAGACCAGCCGAATCCCGAATCTGAACCATTTCGCCCGCGTCCTGCATCGTTTCGTACCACGCCCGTTGCGCCTGTGTCATGGCCCAGGCCTGTTCGGGTGAATTCCAGCCCGCTCCGGGCAGATTTCCGTTGCTCTGATTAAACCGGGCAATCTGCGTGGCGACCACGAGCCCAATTTCGCCCCGACGAAGATCAGGTAGCGAAACTGTGCCTTTCGACCGGTCGATTTTGTCGGTCATTCCGGCTTCCAGCGCCCGAATTTCATGGGCCGACAGTCGGTAATCCCGGTTCCATTCAATGGCATTCAGTGAAATATCAAGGTGGGCATCAATCAAAAACATAAAACCGTCACTTTATATGCTAAACAATAAACGAATTCACTTCTCCCGGCTCCACACTTCACTGACTTTTCCGCCCGTTGAGCTTTGGCCCCGGTGGTACCAGTCGTCGCCTTTCAATTCCGCATCAAATTGCAGGGATTTGCCAACGCGCTTGTCATCACGAGAGAAAAACTCCAGCTTCTCGGTGTATTTGCCGTTCACAAAGGTATAGGTTCCGCCAGCAGTTCCCGAAAATTGTTTGGTTTCCGGGTTGATGGCGGCCCACTGAAAACGGTTTCCGGTCAACAGTTTCAACGTTTTCCGGGCCGTCCGCTGCCGGGTTTTCACTTGTCCGTTGTCGTCAATGTTGCCGGTAATCCGCCATAAACCCGCCATAGGCGTTTGGGCCGTTGGTGCATCCATGCGCTCGTACGTATCGGTATCACCATCATTCGATAAAACCAGTTTGTTGTTCTTGAACGAATCAATTAGCAGCGTTTGAGTGGTTCCGACATCCGTGCTATCTTCCGTGCTAAACTCAAAGTTGATCTTCAATTGCTTCCCGTCGACTGTATAGGTACCGCCCTGCGCCCCGATAAACCGGTTGGCTTCGAAATACGCCCCCATCATGTAGCCATCCGACAGAACAAATACGATGGAAAGTGGGCCGTCCTGCACCATCCGCCAGGAACCGGCGAGTGAAGGCGCGGACTGACGTGATGCCGTGGCAATGCACAGCAGCAATAGAAATGGAAGTAGGACTTTCAGTCGCATGGGTTAGGATGTTTAAAAGCGTCTCCAGATATAAACTCTTTTTCAGAAAATGAATGCGGAATAAATGGCAACTCCAGCCGATAAAAAGGAATTGGTATGAAAGAAATTCCTAACTATTGGTGGTTCGGAAAGAAGTTCCAGTGTCACGTTATCAAGGTGTGAATAACGGAACCAATCCCGGCAGTAGATGGAGTTTACACGGTTCAATTTCAACAAAACCGGTCAGTAAGACAAACAATTGTTGCCCCAAGCGTGGAAAATTCGACTATTATTATTATTTTTCTCATAAATACCCGCCGAATTTTAACATTAATGACTTTCAATGGTTACAGGTTCAAGACCTATAAACTTCCTCATTATGAAAATTCAGGAAATCGCGGTTTCCATCAATCGGGCAGAAAACCGCTTTGAACTCGAAGTGGACGGAAAGCTTTCATTCATCGCGTATTATCCCAAAGATGATCATACGCTTGTTCTAACGCATACAGAAGTAAATCCAATCATGGCTGGTCGTGGTTTTGGCACTCAACTTATGGAGGGTACATTTGGCTACATTGAACGTAATTTCCTGAAAATCATCCCTTTATGCACATCCGTTACCGCTTATATCAGGCGTCATCCTGAATACAAACGGCTGGTGAGTCCGGCAGCCTTACTGCCTTTGTAGCCTGATTTTCGGCAAATCCATTCTATCTATAATGCCAGGAAGCCGGTTTTCATAAACCGGCTTCCTGGCATTATAGCCCTTTGGTTATTCCTACTTTCACACATTTCGGGGCCCATCCGTCGGAACCGGCTTAACAGCAGAACCCCTTTCGCGCAATTGCCGGGTGGTTTTCCGGGAACCATCATGGCTCCAACCCGGCGGGCCAAATAAATAGTTGAATACGTGCCGCACTGACCCGGAATTGCGCACATCCCGACCCATATCCACCCATTCGTGAAAAGCAATCCTCACCGGGTTGTGCGTATCGATATTTTTGGTCAAACCGTAGGTGGGCCGCTCCTCTTCCTGCTGAAACGTTCCGAAAACCCGGTCCCAGATGATCAGCACGCCCGCGTGGTTTTTATCCAGGTATTTCAGGTCGGAGCCGTGGTGAACGCGGTGGTGGGAAGGCGTATTGAAAACCGCTTCGATAAAAGCCGGAAAGGTGTTAATGTATTCGGTGTGAATCCAGAACTGATATAAGAGGCTGATGGCCTGCATGGTCAGAACGGCCGCCGGATGAAAACCGATGAATGGCAACCAGATCCAGAAAACAAACGCACCGCTCAGGTTACCCGTCCAGGTCTGGCGCAGTGCCGTTCCTAAATTGTATTTCTGTGACGAATGATGCACCACGTGAGATGCCCAGAAGTAGCGGCTGCTGTGACTGATGCGGTGAAACCAGTAATAACTGAAATCATCCGCGAAAAACAGTAACGCCCAGGCCCACCACTGCGTCAGGTCGATCGTAAACAACCGGTATCTATACACGAGCGAATACGCACCCAAAACCAACAGCTTTCCAACCAAACCGATAATGACATTGCCGATGCCCATAGCCAGACTGCTCAGCGTGTCTTTCGTTTCGTAATAATCCTTCTGCTGGATTGCGGTGAGGATGACTTCCGTCAGCAGCAACACCACAAAAGCCGGAATGGCGTAATGAATCAGATTATCCATAGGTAACCGCAAAAACACCTGATCAAAGATACATTTTTCCGAATCAGTTGACCAATTACCAGATAAACTCACGATTACAGCAAAAATCACTGACCCGGAAATAGGCCGCAAAACCATTTATTCGACCGTTTACACTGATTTTTGGGCTCCAATGGTAACTTTTTAAAATTTCTCCGTCTCAACGGTAACCCTCGCAAAAGAGGAAAACGATTTACAACCAGACACAAGAAATGAAAAAAGTGATGTTGAGTTTGCTGGTTTCAGCCCTGAGCGTTGCCAGCGTTTATGCCCAGAAAAATACGGTTTTGGTCTACGGCTCCGTCAATGCCGAATCGCAGAAACAGGTAAACGGCTCCAAAGTCAATAGTTTTAATTTTTCTCCGGCAGTCGGCTACCAGTTTACCGATAACTGGACTGCCGGTTTGGCCCTGACCACCGGCAGCATGAAAGCCACTACATCGGTGGGCGGAGAAGTCAAAACGTCCTCGTTTGCCGTCGGTCCATTCATCCGGTATGCAATGCCTCTCTCCGACATTTTTGCCCTTTACGGCCAGTTTAATGCCGATATACTCTCCAGCAAAACCGCTGGTGTAACCTCAAATGGAGTTCGCGGCACTTTCTTCCCCGCAATTGGTGTTAATATGAAAAACGGGTTTGCATTGAACTTCAGCTTCGGCGGATTGAGCTTTGCGTCCCAGAAACCAAAAGGCGCTTCCGATAGCATGACTGATTTTAAATTCAATTTCGGAAGCGGTGCCGGATTCGGTATCTCGAAGAACTTTTGATAAAAAGACTTGAGTGAGAGTAGAGTAGTATTTGTTGTTACTGTTTTAGAAAGCCGTCTCCTTTTTAGGGGACGGCTTTTTTGTTTTCTTTGTGGTTTTTCGTCAACGATTTTTCCCGCGTTTTCCAATGCTGATTGATTTACGAAGTGATACCGTTACCAAACCGACTCCGGCCATGCGGGAAGCCATGTTTAATGCCGAAGTCGGCGACGATGTGCTGGGCGACGACCCCACCGTATTGGCGCTGGAAGAAAAAACCGCCCGGCTATTCGGGATGGAAGCCGCCCTCTTCTGCACCTCCGGTACCCTAACGAACCAATTGGCCATCCGCACCCATACCCGCCCCGGCGACGATGTAATTTGCGATCAGCTTTCGCACGTGTACCTGTACGAAGGGGGCGGCATCGCGGTCAATGCGCTGGCGTCGGTTAGTCTGGTGCAAGGAGAACGGGGTAAACTGACGCCCGAACTGGTCCGCGAGCACATTCAGCCCGACGATATTCATAAACCGATTACCCGACTAGTCTGTCTGGAAAATACCGTCAACAAAGGCGGGGGCTGCTATTACACGGTTCCGGAAATTGCGGCCATCCGACAGGTTTGCGACGAATATGGGTTGAAACTTCACCTGGATGGCGCGCGCTTGTTCAACGCGCTCATCGAAACCGGAGAGACGCCCGAATCGTACGGCCCGTTGTTCGATTCGATCAGCATTTGCCTGTCGAAGGGGTTGGGGTGCCCGGTTGGCTCGTTACTAGTGGGAAAAACGGATTTTATCAAACAGGCGCGCCGGTTTCGTAAATTGATGGGTGGAGGCTGGCGGCAAGCCGGTTCTCTGGCGGCTGCGGGCATTTACGCACTCGATCACCACATCAACCGCCTGAAACTCGACCACTCCCGCGCTCGCAAAATCGGTCAGTTGATTGGTCAATTGCCGGAAGTGAAAGCGGTTTTTCCCGTCGAAACCAATATTGTTATTTTTCAGCTGAGCGAGAACATCTTAGCCACCGATTACGTTGAATTATTAGCTCAAAAAGGGATTCTGGCGGTTACATTCGGCAAACACCTCGTCCGGTTTGTCACGCACCTGGACTTTACGGATGAGCAACTTTTGAGTTTAGAAGAGAAATTAAAAGAAGGGATTGTTTCGCGGAGTTGAGCGGAGTTAACAGGGTTAAGCGGAGATTTAAAGAATTAACTCGGCTTAACTCTAATTTACTCCGCTTAATTCCGCGAAATAACTTATACAACCTCAACATGCATATTCAAACCAGAACATTACAGAAATCCGATTATGCCGACCTGAAAGAAGCCATGCTGGAGGTCTACAGCGGCATTGGTGGCGATTATTGGGAGAAAAATCTCATCGATAAGCTGCTCAAAATCTTTCCGGAAGGTCAGTTTTGCGTGGAGGTCGACGGTAAAGTGGTGGCTTGCTCGCTGGCGATTCGGGTGAAATACAGTGACTTTGGCGACAATCATACGTACGAGGAAATTACCGGCAAGTATACCTTCGACACCCACAACCCAAAGGGGAACTGGCTGTACGGCATTGAACTTTTCGTGCATCCCGAATACCGGGATTTGCGGCTGGGTCGGCGGTTGTACGATGCCCGCAAGGAGTTGTGCGAGTCGCTGAACCTGAAAGGCATCATGGCGGGTGGCCGGATTCCGAACTACATTAAATACGCCGGAGAATTGTCGCCCCGCGAATACATTGCCAAAGTGAAGCAGAAGGAAATCTACGATCCGACGCTCACCTTCCAGCTTTCCAACGATTTTCACGTCAAGAAAGTCCTGCGCGGTTATTTGCCCGGCGACAGCGAATCGCTGGAATATGCGACCTTGCTGGAATGGAACAACATTTATTACGTCGACGAAAAGAAGAAAAAACCGCATACGAACGCCATCATCCGCCTGGGCGTTGTGCAGTGGCAAATGCGGCTTTTCCCCAACATGCAGGCCCTGCTCGAACAGGTCGAGTTTTTCGCCGATTCGGTTAGTGACTACAAAGCTGACTTTCTGGTTCTCCCGGAATTTTTCAATACGCCCCTGATGGCTGATTTCAACGATCTGCCCGGTCCGGTTGCCATTCGAAAACTGGCCGAGGTGACGCATGAAGTACGGCAGCGGTTGTCGGAACTGGCCATTTCCTACAATGTCAATATTGTGGGCGGCAGTATGCCACTGATCGACGATGGTAAATTATACAACGTGGCCTACCTTTACCGGCGCGATGGTTCGTACGAAGAATACCGGAAAATTCATATTACGCCCAACGAGGTACGGCACTATGGCATGGTGGGCGGCCACGAGATTCGGGCGTTTGATACCGACTGCGGAAAGATTGGTTTACTGATTTGCTACGACGTCGAATTTCCGGAACTGAGCCGGATTCTGGCCGATCAGGGCATGCAGATTCTGTTCGTTCCCTTCCTGACCGATACGCAGAATGGTTACACGCGCGTGCGGAATTGCGCAATGGCGCGGGCGATCGAAAATGAATGCTATGTCGCCATTTCGGGCTGTGTCGGTAACCTGCCGCGCGTTGCCAACATGGACATTCATTACGCCCAGTCGGCGGTTTTTACACCCTCCGATTTCCAGTTTCCCAACAACGCCATCAAGGCCGAATCGACGCCCAACACCGAAATGGTGCTGATTACCGACGTTGATTTGTCCTTATTGACGGAGTTACACGAACAGGGGTCGGTGCAGATTCTGAAAGACCGACGGACGGATTTGTACGACGTAACCGTTAAACGTTCGGCACGGACCAAAGTGGAGAAGAAAAAGGAACTCTCGAACGAGGAGGAACAAAGAACGATGCCACCGGTGATTGTGGTGGAGTAACTTCAAACGTAAGCCCTACCCGGTTTTCGCAAAATCGGGTAGGGCTTCTTAAAATAAGTGCGGAAGAACTAATGCTTCGTCGAGCTATTAGACGTCAATCGTGCCCACCATATCTTCCGGTTTTACCCACTCGTCAAATTCAGCTTCGGTCAAATAGCCTAATTTTACGGCGGTTTCTTTCAGTGTACTTCCTTCGCGGTGGGCGGTTTGGGCAATTTCGGCGGCTTTGTAATACCCGATTTTAGTATTTAGGGCCGTTACCAGCATCAGCGAATTGTTGACGTGTTTCCGGATATTTTCTTCAATCGGGCGAATGCCAACGGCGCATTTGTCGTTGAACGAAACGCAAACATCCCCGATCAGCCGGGCCGAATGCAGGAAGTTGTAGATCATCACCGGTTTGAACACATTCAGTTCAAAATGGCCCATCGCCCCGCCAACGTTGATGGCAACGTCGTTGCCAAACACCTGCGCGGCCACCATCGTCATGGCTTCGCACTGGGTCGGGTTCACTTTTCCCGGCATGATCGACGAACCGGGTTCGTTGTCGGGAATGAAGATCTCGCCAATCCCGGCGCGTGGTCCCGACGACAACATCCGAACATCGTTCCCAATTTTCATCAGGCTGGCGGCAACGGTTTTCAAGGCACCGTGGGCTTCCACAATTGCATCGTGGGCGGCTAAGGCTTCGAATTTATTTTCGGCGGTAACAAATGGCAGACCGGTCAGGCTGGCGATGTGTTTGGCGACGTTTTCGGAATAATTCGGTGGCGTATTGATGCCCGTTCCAACGGCGGTTCCGCCCAGGGCGAGTTCGCTCAGGTGCGCTAGGGTATTTTTAATGGCTCGCAATCCGTGCGTCAACTGGGAAACATACCCCGAAAACTCCTGCCCCACCGTCAAGGGCGTGGCATCCATGAAGTGCGTCCGGCCAATTTTAACGACATTTTTAAACTCTTTCGCCTTGGCATCCAGCGTGTCCCGCAGTTTTTCAATTCCGGGAATCGTGACTTCAACCAGAATTTTACAAGCCGCAATGTGCATGGCCGTCGGAAAGGTGTCGTTCGATGATTGCGATTTGTTGACGTCATCGTTCGGATGCAGCGCTTTCTTTTCGTCGGTCAACTGGCCGCCCTGCAAGACATGCGCGCGGTAGGCCACCACCTCGTTGACGTTCATGTTCGACTGCGTGCCGGAACCGGTTTGCCAGACCACCAGCGGAAACTGATCATCCAGTTTGCCGTCCAGAATTTCATCACAGGCCTGACCGATCAGGGCGGTTTTTTCCGGCGACAGCACGCCCGCGTCGAGGTTGGTGAGGGCCGCGGCTTTTTTCAGGTACGCAAACGCCCGGACAATCTCGCGGGGCATTTTATTGATGTCCTGAGCGATTTTGAAATTTTCAATCGAACGCTGGGTTTGAGCGCCCCAGTACACATTGGCCGGTACCTGAACCTGGCCCATCGTGTCTTTTTCAATCCGGTATTCCATTTGGGAGATAATAGACGTTAGACTTGAGACAAAAGGTGCCGGAGAGTTTGGCCGGCGCTTCCGGGGCAAAGGTAGAACACAGGTCTGTATGGTGGATAACAAAATGATATATTTGTCAAACTGTTTGTAAATGATCGAACCGATTCTCTCAAATTGTCTCTATTTCTATTCCATTAAACATTATGCCCTTCCTAGTCCTTGACCTCGAAATGACCGGCCCGGAGCCGGATTGGAACGAAATTATTCAGGTCGGTGCCGTGCTTTTCGACGATAACTGGGTTGAAAAAGGGCAGTACCTGACCAATGTTTACCCCGAAAACGAAGATGCGTTTTCCAGTTCGTCCGAGAAAATTCACAACCTGTCATTGGCTGATCTGGAAGATGCGCCGATGATCTACGACGTGCTGCCCGAACTGGAAGAGTGGATCATCAAACAGTTGGGTATTCAGAAAACGCAAAAAACGACCGACAACAATCCGTATTTACGCGACGTGATTATCTGCGGCCAGAGCGTGATCAATGACATCAATTTCCTGAAAGAAGCCTACCGGCTGGAGAAACTCAAATGGCCGTATTCGCGAACACTGGTCGATTTGCACACGCTGAGCTATTTTTCGTTCCGGATTCTGAAAAAGAACGGAAAACCGGTTCCGCAACGGCTGAGTCTAAAAGAGGTGGCCGGACATTTCGGCTTCGAACGCGAATCGGAACACCACAATGCGCTGGAAGATGCGGTGTTGACGGCGAAATGTTTGAAGGAGGTTTTTAAACTGGCCGACAGTCTGAAATTAAGCTAACAACCGGTCGATTTCCCCGGTTACCGTCGTCCAGCGCTGGTCCCAATCGCCCGACACGTCGATGTAGGCAATGTTTCGCTGGTCAAGAGCGGTTTTGAAGCGCTGGTACATTTCTTCCCGGCGGTGACCCAGGTCGCGCAGGCCGTCGGCCACCCAGGGCACATCAATGTTGAGCAGAAAATACCGGTCATAAACCACCTGCTTTTCCAGTTCATACAAAACCGGTGGCACTTCGTTCAGGTAATGATCGGCGTATAACTCGGTTGTAATCAGATCCGTATCACAAATCAGCAAACGATTGGCAGATGCCGCAGCTTTCAAAACCGCCTGGGTCTGGGCGTGACCAATCTGAATGTAATCATCGGGCGTCAGGTCGTTGGACGTGATCAGATCGCGGGCCACTTCGTGAACAAAGACGGTTTTGTAATGTTGGGCTAACTGCTCGGCCAGCGTGGTTTTCCCCACACTTTCGGGCCCATACAAACAGATTTTCTTCACAAAATACGGTTTTACAACGGCGGGAATAAAGTCCCAATACAGCGCCGGGTGCTGTCGAATGAGCGTTGCCGAAACCGGGACCTGCTTTCGTTCCGGATCGAACCAGATGCAGGGCAATCCGAGGTGCTGCGATAAAGGCTCGCCATACGGTTCGGAACAGAAAAAACCGTCGATATCCGGAAAGCGATGCTTGATAAAATCGCTCCAGCGTTTCGTGGCCTCCCACAACGGCAAATTATCGTCCGAAAAATCATCGAGAACCGCTACCAACTCCATATTCGACCGGTGACCGAACAACGCCCGCAACCATTCCATCCGCTTTATGGGATCAATGGGATCATTCGGCGTGCAGTTCATCGAAACAATCAGGTGGTCGCATTGGGCCGCAGCAAACTCAATCAGCGCGATATGGCCCTGATGAACCGGCATGAATTTCCCGAAAAGCAGCCCTTTTTTCATGCCGCCGTTGGAGTATAGCTGCGGTATTCGCGGGTCCAGTGCCAGGCTCCGACAAAGGCAATCAGACAATAAAAACCGTATTCGATGCCCAGTACTTTGACGCCTTTGGTAAAGTACATATAGGTACTGATCAGGTCGACGAGCAGCCAGACGTACCAGCATTCGAGCTTCTTCCGAATCAATAGAAACGTGGCAATAATGCTCATGACGGACGTAAACGAATCAAGATACGGGTAGGCACTCGGTAAGCTAAACATCACCGGAAACCATTCGTGCAGGTTCTGGGCAATGGCCCCAAAAAGTACTGTTGCCACTGCTCCTACGCCCATCAGCAACCAGAAGTTTTGCGCCGATAAAGGAGTGATTTTTAATTCATTCCGACGGTCTTCCTCACCGGTTTTGGGGTGCGTCCATTGCCACCAGCCCAACGCGTTGGTGACGAAAAAAAACACCTGCAAAAACATGTCGGGATAAAGTTGAATCTGATAGAAAAGAAAGACAAACAGGACCACACTCACCATCCCGACCGGCCAGCTGACAATGTGCGCCCGCGCCGACAACCAGGTTGCCACCGCTCCCGTTACCGTTCCGAAGAACTCCAGGTAGCTCATCGGGTAACCAAGAACCGTAAAAAAAATGCTGTTAATATCGAAAATGTTCATTACCAAACGAATAGCCAAAACCGCCGTGGCCATTCCTGCACCGAAAGGTTATTTCTTTAAAATGGAATATTCATCGTCAAAAACCTCCTGCCACGTTAGTCGGTCCAGTTTTGAACTCTGTTGGGTTTCCTCTTCTGCTTTGCGGGTTGCCTGCGCGAACGTCTTCTCCCAGATTTCGGCCAGGTATTGCTGATTCAGACTGGGTTTTTCAGCCATAATCTCCTCAATATTTTCGCGCGCATCCAGAATGGAAACGGCCCAGCTTCCCGATCGCTTTTCCGGCTGGATTTTCCATTTTATGATGTGCATCATCAAGCGCGAAAGCTGACTTCGCAGCGCCCTCTTCAATTCCTGTGATATGCTACTGAATAACGTCTGTAAGCCCTCGGCTACCTGTTCGTAATCCTTTTCCTCCAGTGTTGCCTGAAGTTCTGCCACCGTATCGGTATATGAGGTTGCGGTTAGTTCATCCCAGTTCCGTTTCATAGCAACTTGATTTTTAACCTAATTTACGACAAAAAGAATCAATTCCTTACAGCAGGACCTCGGCCCAGACCGGCCCGTGGTCGGAATGAACGGCATCCGTTCGGTGACCGGCGGCCACAATCCGGTCTTTAAAAGGTTCGCTGACAGAAATGTAGTCGATCCGCCAGCCTTTGTTGGTCGAGCGCGACCCGGCCCGGAAACTCCACCAGCTGTATTCTACTTTTCCCGGGTTTTTGAACCGGTACGAATCCACAAACCCGCTGTCGAACCACTTCGTCAGCCATTCGCGCTCTTCCGGCAAAAAACCGGAGGAGGTTTTGTTTCGAACGGGGTCATGAATGTCGATCGGGGTGTGCGCAATGTTGTAATCACCCACGACCACCACATTCGGGCGGTTTTTGCGGAGTTCCTGAACGTAATTGAAAAAATCATTCAGAAACTGCATCTTAACGGTTTGGCGGATTTCGCCGGTCGTTCCCGACGGAAAGTAGCAGTTCAACAGGGTCAGGTCGCCAAAATCGGTGCGCAGAATCCGGCCTTCACAATCATACGCCGGAATGCCGCAGCCCATCACGACCTGATCGGGTGCAATTTTGGAAAATGTCGCCACGCCACTGTAGCCCTTTTTCTCGGCCGCATGCCAGTGGTATTTATAGCCCAGTGCTTCGAATGGCAGCAGATCGACCACATCATGCGTGGCTTTTACTTCCTGAAAGCAGAGAATATCGAACGGATTTTGCGACAACCATTCGATCAGGCCCTTACTCAGGGCCGACCGGATACCGTTGAGGTTATAGGTCAGAATCCGGACGGTTTCGCCGGAGTGGATGGGTGCGTCGAGCGTCATACTAAACAGCGTTTTTCATTTGATATTCCTGCAATTAATCGCTGTCAGGGCACTGAAACCCTGTCAGCGGTCGAAGACCCTGACAGCGGTTGAAGCCTATTCTCAAATCACCACGTTCACAATCCGTTTCGGCACAACCACTATTTTTTTCGGCGTTTTTCCTTCCAGCCACTTCAAAACCGTCGCGTTTACCAGCACTTCTTTTTCGATCTCCGAGGCCACGGTATCGGCCGGAAACACCAAGGTCGTCCGCATCTTTCCGTTGATTTGCACCGGGTATTCAATGGTGTCTTCCACCAGAAAAGCCGCGTTGAAAACCGGGAATTCGGCGTAACTCAGCGTGCCGGGCTGGTTGCCCATAGCCGCCCAGAGTTCTTCTGTAATGTGGGGCGCAAACGGGGCCAGAATCACCACCAGGTCCTGTAAAACCGCCTTTTTGTTGCACTTCAACGCCGTCAGTTCGTTGACGCACACCATGAAGGCACTCACGGACGTGTTGAACGACAGATTTTCAATATCTTCCGCTACTTTCCGAATCGTTTTGTGCAGGACTTTCAACTCGGCCGGTGTCGGCTTTTCGTCCGTTACCAGCCAGCGGCCGGGCCGGGTTTCGGTCGGTTCTTCGTAAAATAACCGCCAGAATTTCTTCAAAAACCGGTAAACTCCGTCAATGCCGTTCGTATTCCACGGTTTGGCATCCGTCAGCGGGCCGAGGAACATTTCGTACAACCGCAGGGTATCCGCGCCGTAGCGTTCCACAATCGTATCGGGATTGACGACGTTGAAATACCGCTTCGACATTTTCTCCACCATATGCCCGCAAACGTACTTCCCATTCTCAAGAATGAATTCCGACTGCGCAAAATCCGGCAACCAGTTTTTGAAGGCTTCAATGTCCAAAATATCATTTTCAACGATATTCACATCAACATGAAGTTCCGTTGTTTCATAATTACTTTTTAAACCCAATGAAACAAAAACCGGTGGTTTTCCTTCGCCTTCGGACGACTTCAATCGATACACGATATTAGACCTCCCTTGAATCATTCCCTGATTCACCAATTTCTTAAACGGTTCTTCTTCCGGTACAAAGCCCCGGTCTTTCATGAATTTGTTCCAGAACCGGCTGTAGAGCAAGTGACCCGTTGCGTGTTCGGAACCGCCCACGTACAAATCCACATCGCGCCAGTAGTCGATGGCTTTGGCATCCGCAAACTCACTTTCGTTTTGCGGGTCCATGTAGCGGTACCAATACCAGCTCGAACCCGCCCAGCCGGGCATGGTGCTCAATTCATACTCATATTCATCTTTATACTTCCAGCCTTCGGCGCGCGCCAACGGCGGTTCGCCGGTTTCGGTTGGTAAGTATTTGTCCACTGCCGGTAGTTCCACCGGCAATTCGGATTCCTCCAGTAAATGCGGTAATCCGTCTTTAAAGTAAACGGGAACGGGTTCACCCCAATACCGCTGGCGGCTAAAAACCGCATCGCGCATCCGAAAATTGATCTTGGCTTTTCCAATGCCGTGTTGTTCCAGAAACTGAACCAACACCGGCAACGCTTCCTGATACGTCAGTCCGTCGATGATTCCGGAGTTGATATACCGACCTTCTTTGGTGTTATCGGCCTGTTTATCAATCTCTTTCTGCGCATCCAGAATGGGAATGATCGGCAAATCGAAGTGTTTGGCAAACGCCCAGTCGCGCTGGTCGCCCGATGGAACAGCCATCACGGCCCCGGTTCCGTAGCCCGCCAGCACGTAATCGGCCAGGAAAATCGGCACGCGTTCGCCATTGAACGGATTGATGCAGTAACTGCCGGTAAAAACGCCCGATACGGTTTTGGCATCCGCCATCCGGTCGCGTTCGGAGCGCATTTTGGCCGCTGTCACGTAGGCATCGACCTCCGGTTTTTGCGCCAATGTGGTCAGTTCCGCCACCAGTTCGTGTTCCGGTGCCAACACCATAAACGACACGCCAAAGATGGTGTCCAGCCGGGTTGTAAAAACTTTGATGTGTTCAACGCGGTGTTCAATCTGAAAACTGACTTCCGCGCCGGTCGACTTGCCGATCCAGTTGCGTTGTTGTTCTTTCAGCGAATCCGACCAGTCGACGGTGTCAAGTCCCTGCAACAGGCGGTCGGCATAGGCCGTAATCCGCATCATCCACTGGCGCATTAGTTTCTGCTCGACCGGATAACCGCCCCGCTCCGAAACGCCGTCTTTTACTTCGTCATTCGCCAAAACCGTTCCCAAAGCCGCGCACCAGTTCACCACCGCGTCAGCCACGTACGTCAGGCGGTATTTCAGGGTAATTTCGTATTGCTCGCGATCTGATTTAGCTTTCCATTCCTCAGCGGCAAAATGCGAAGCGTCTTCGTCCGAAACGGCCTGAATACCCTGCGTACCAGCGGTTTCAAATTTGGCGATCAGAGTTTCAATCGGTTCCGCTTTGTCGGTTTCTTTGTTGTACCAGCTGCGGAATAATTCCATAAAAATCCATTGCGTCCATTTGTAAAAATTCGGCTCGGACGTGCGGACTTCGCGGTTCCAGTCGAAGCTGAATCCAATATTTTTCAATTGCTCGATGTAACGGGCAATGTTTTGTTCGGTCGTAATGGCCGGGTGCTGACCGGTTTGAATGGCGTATTGTTCGGCGGGAAGCCCGAACGAGTCGAAACCCATCGGGTGCAGCACGTTGAAACCTTTCAGTCGTTTGTAGCGGGTAACAATATCGGAAGCAATGTAGCCCAGCGGGTGCCCGACGTGCAAACCGGCTCCGGAGGGATACGGAAACATGTCGAGAATATAATATTTGGGTTTAGAAGGATCGTTTTCGGTGCGAAAGGTGTGGTTCTTTTCCCAGAACGCCCGCCATTTTTCTTCAATCTTCTTGTGGTTGTACTCAGACATTGTAGCTGATGCTTTTAATGAAAATTGTTTCGCAGAGTTAAGCAGAGTAAAAAAGAGTTTATCAGAGGCTCCGCTTCACTCTAAAATCTCCGCTCAACTCTGCGAAACAACTTCAAAACTTATTTACAAAAGTAGGGATTTTCTTATGGATTCGCCTGCGTATTTCGTTGAAGTCGGTTGAGGGTGTAGCAAACCAGGTGATTCAGGAGATTTTGCCGGGTCGTGGAGCGGAGTTTACCGAGTTCAAGTTCGTAGATATATCCGGCTTTCAGTTCGGCCAGTTTGAGCGTCACTGTTCGGCCATCGGATGAGAGTTCGGCACTGGTAACCGGCACCGGTTTTACGTCGAACTGCTTCGAACCATAGGCTTCGTGGTATTCGTAATAATACCGCTGGAACTGATAATTAGCGAGTTGCTTCGCCGTAACGGCATCGAGCGGCTGCGTAAATGTCAGTGCAAAACCGGTCGGCGTCAGTTTCATGTCGGCCAGTTCCAGCGGGGTTTTTCCTTTCCAGCGAACGTGCTGAATGCCCCGGTCGCCCGCCCAGCCGTGGTCGGTCTGGCCGATCCAGAGACTGCCATCGGCCGCAAACGCCAGGCGGTTATTCCCCTTCTGTAAACCGCTTCCCACCAGAAATGGCGCACAGGCCCCCTGGATATGGCCATCGACGGTTTCGAGCATCAGCCGTACCAGGTACGGATGGTTCATCTCGCCGACCAGCATTTTTCCCGCAAACGGCCCAAATTTACCGCCGGTATTGTCCAGCACCGGCTGCGTGGGTGAATCTGCGATCCGGCTGTGCGGAAATGCCACACTTTCGACGGTCCGCAAGCTGTCCAGCATTTTAACGGGCAACTTGCTTGGCGTCACGTGCGGAAAACCGTCTTTCCACAGCAGGCTGGCCGGGTGTCCATAATGCTTTCCTTCCTGCACATGGTACAACTTGCTCGTTCCCAGCCAGTCGCCCTGATTGTCAGCGGCAAACAGATTTCCGTTGGCATCAAACCCGATGCTGTTGGGCGACCGAAAACCGCTGGCGTACGGATGCAGTTTTCCATCGGGCGTTAGTTTCATAATCCAGCCGCGATACGGCACCGCCGAATACATGCGGCCCGGCCGGCCCAGCGTGTCCAGTTTTCCCCGCACTTCCGGAAAAATACCGGCTCCACTCGACGCACAATTCAGGGCGATGTACAGATTCCCTTTTTTGTCTTTAATTGGGCCAAAAGCAAATTCATGATAATTTCCCGACAGGCCAAAATCATCCGTAACGGTCAGGTATTCATCCGCCACACCATCGTTGTTGGTGTCTTTTATCCGGGTCAGTTCGGGGCGCTGCATCACCAGAATTTCGCTATTGCTGATCGCCATAATGCCCAATGGATCGTGAATTCCTTCGGCAAAAAGCTTCCAGACCTTCGTTTTGGGGTTATAGATCATGATTTCGCCCCGGTGAAAACCGGCCACGATCCGGCCATCCGGCATGATTGCCAATCCGTCGGTTTCGGCCGTCAGCCCTTTCGGCATCTGAATGGTTTCCACTTCGTAATAATCCGTGATTGTATCGGCGGGGAAATGGCTGGATGGGAACGCGGATGAAACGGATAAAACGGATAAAACGGATAAGAAGAGATAAATTAAAATCCGTTTTTTCCGTCCTATCCGTTCAATCAGGGTTCCTATTCTGTTTATCGTTTTCATTCGGCCATCATCGTTATCGTGAATTTCTTCGTTCCCACTGGCAGACGCACCATGCCGTCCTGAATTTTACCCACCGACGGGCGGTATTTCACCCCATCACCGGATTTGCAGACAAAGTAAACCGGCCCCGCCACCGGCCCAAGAGTGAAATAGCGCACCAGCCCCCGGCCCGTTGGCAGCGGTTTGATCAGCTCCCGCACTTCGATCCCGTTCACCAGATACCGGAATTCCGGGTTGCGATTGATGAGTTGATAGCCTTTGAAATGCACGTCGGGCAGCCGGTCGGCGGTGCCAAACCGGATCGGAAAACCACCCCGATCCCGGAAATACACATCGCCCACCACGTGCGAGGGTTTCTTGCCATTTCCGTCCCAATGATCGGTTAAATCAACAAAACCGCCCGTCCAGGCATACCGCAGCCGACACGCGCCCGCATCCCAGCAATACGACTGTGTGGGAGTCAGCCCAACCGCAATCGACGCGGGGCCGGAGTCGGGCATAAAGGTTCGATAAACCACCGGATATTTCAGGTCATACGGATGATTCGGCATGTGACCGGCATGACCACCCATATCGTCCTTCCGATTAGCTGCTACATTCGGATCTTTGTCCAAAGGTGGAACCGTAGCCGGTTTTCTGGTGACGTAAATCGCCCCGTACATCACAAAACCGTGTCCCGGATAAGTACAGACATACGCGTAAGTTCCCTCCTGATCGAGCTTGAAACTAATCTTTTCCGATTTTCCCGGCTCCACAATTGCCGTGTGCGCGACCACGTCCGGGGTACGGGGAACGTAGTTGAGTTTGACGGCTTCTGCCCCCAGACCAATGGCCGTGTTGACAACCCGCAATCGCCCACCCGGTAGCGTAACCACCAGATTGTGAGCCATGTCGTCGTAATTATCAAGCGTCAGATTAATGCGGGTGCCGGGCCGCACCACGAATCGTGGCACGTCAAATTTCAGCCCTTCAACGGCTCGGATCGTCAGCGTTGTATCCTGGGCAAAGGCCAGTGGAATTTTTAGGCCGCAAAGTGCAACGAAAATCACTACGGCTGCGTACTTTCTCATGCAGGAAAATTATTTGAAAAATAAGCAAATTAACGGCTTTTTCTACTAATCTGGTTTCATTTCTGCAAAATCAAAACCGCATAAAACCGGGTACAATTTTCAGTTTTTCCATTCGTTGAATAGTCAGTTCTTTTCACCATACCTCTGTGAATTCTATCGATTTACCGCTACTTTTTTTCGGCTTTCTTACTTCGAACGTTCATGCGGTGGTCCTCTTTTACGGCGTTGTCTTTCAATGCCCTGCTTATCTCGCTGTTAATCAGTTGCCAATCCGATGAAGAAGCCATCGGACCAGCAGGGGATTGCCTGGTAAAGGCTTCCACCTCCAACGGTCAGGCGATTGCCGGGGCTTACATTGTAACCTATAAGCCAACCGAAGAATTACCAGTAGTGCCGAACGCACGGGTGGGTGCTGTCTCTCAGCAACTTCTGACCCGGCATGGACTAAGCGACCCCGATTTGCAGGTTCTGTTTTCCGGCGAAAAAACCGGTCTTCTGGCCCATATCAGCGCAAAGGAAGCCGAGGAATTAAAAACCGACGCATCGGTTGAACTCATTGAACCCGACCGGATTATCTCGCTGTGCAGTTGCGTTGATGTGGCCGTCACCTCAACGCTGACCTGGAATGTGAAGCAAACCGGTTATGGCCGGGGCGACCTGAATCCTGACAAAACCGCCTGGATTCTCGACACCGGCATCGACACGGATCACCCTGATTTGAATGTCGATCTTAAGCGTAGTCAATCGTTTCTGACCGGCAAAACCGTCGAGGATGAAAACGGTCACGGCACTCACGTTGCCGGTGTTATCGGAGCCAAAAACAATACCATTGGTGTAACCGGGATTGCTTCGGGAGCCACCCTGGTTGCCCTCCGGGTACTCGATAACGAAGGTGAAGGAAAGCTGTCGGTGCTGGTTCAGGCGGTTTCGCATGTTTACCAGAATGGCAAAGCCGGTGACGTGGTCAACATCAGTATCGGTGGCGAAGGCACTTCCGCGACGCTGGAACGGGTGATCAAACAAGCGGCCGACAAAGGCATACTATTCGCTATTGCCGCCGGAAACGAAGGGCAATCGGCCGAAAAATACGCGCCCGCCAACATCAATCACACGAACGTCTTTACCGTATCGGCGATGGACCAAAATGGTAGTTTTGCCTCCTTTTCCAATTACGGCCCTACGGTCGATATTTGCGCCTATGGCGTTCGCATTACCTCAACCTACCTGAACGGAAAATACGCAACGATGTCGGGCACCTCGATGGCGTCTCCCCACGTAGCGGGTCTGCTGCTTATTCGCGGTCGCGCGATTCCCACGAACGGTTTTGTCAAAAATGATCCGGACGGAACGGCGGACCCGATTGCCGGAGAATGACCAATCAGACCGGAATGCTCTCCTATTTTTATAGATATATATCAAAACGCATTCAATTAGAAAAATACTACCAAACGAACTAAATTCAGAATAGTAAGGACAAATTTCTTGCTTTAATACAATAGATTATCCAACTTTGCATTCCATTTCGATTTACAGGGCGGCATTGTTCAAATGCCGTTTTTCATAAGAAGCATTCTCTACTAACTATATATACCAAATTAGTTATGCAACCTGTCTCAGCATCCGACCCGGCACCCGAAGCGAGTTCTCCCGTCGGACTGAACTTGAATGGATTGAAGATTACGGTTCAGGGCGATTCAGCCGCCCAACAGGTTACTGCGCTGCGCACCGCGTTTCCCGATTCCCAGATCGAGCTGGTACCGAATACCCCCGCCCGCTCCGTTTTCCTACGCCGACGAAATCGAACCGAAATTGCCATCTATATTTCCTCCGCCATTGCCCTGATGATTGTGGGCCATCTGTTGTTCAGTTACCTGACGCTCGACCGGCTGACACTGGTCATGACAGCGCTGGAATTGAATTCGGATTTCTGGTATTATGTGGTCGGAGGTTTTGTGGCGCAGATGATCGACGGAGCGCTGGGCATGGCCTACGGGGTTACGGCCTCGACCCTGCTGCTCACGGTGGGCGTTAGCCCGGCGGCCGTCAGTGCCAGTGTTCACAGTTCGGAGATTTTTACGAGCGGAGTTTCGGGCTACATGCACCTGCGGTTCGGGAACGTCAACAGCAAACTGTTCAAGGCGGTTTTGATTCCGGGCGTTATCGGTGCCTGTCTGGGTGCTTACGTGCTGGTTTCACTGGAACAATATTCGGTGTATATCAAACCGGCGGTTGCGGTTTATACGGCCGTTTTGGGCGTTCTGATCATCCAGAAAGCCCTCGCCAAACGGATCAAGAAAAAACCGATCAAGAAAATCGGTTTGCTGGCCTGGTTTGGGGGCACGATGGATGCCATCGGCGGTGGAGGCTGGGGACCGATTGTGTCTTCCACCCTGATTGCCAGCGGTCGCCATCCGCGTTACACCATCGGATCGGTTAACCTCGCCGAGTTTTTCATTTCGCTTTCCAGTTCACTTACATTCGTCACGCTGATTGGTCTGACTCACTGGCAGGTCATTCTCGGTCTGGTGCTGGGCGGCATGATTGCGGCTCCCATTGCGGCCCTTCTTTCCACCCGTTTGCCGATAAAAGCCATGATGATTATGGTCGGCGTAGTCGTAATAATTGTAAGTTTGCGTAATTTTTTATCGGTAGTGTTATGAGAGTTGAGCGGTTAGACAAGAGAGTAACGACTTTTAAAACCGTAGCCTCTTTCCTCTCCTGCCTATCGTCGCTTGTCTATTCCCCCAATTCATGAAAAAACAAACGAAAGCCATCCGGATTCAGACGAAGAAGTCGCAATACCGCGAACATTCGACGCCTTTGTTTTTAACGTCCAGTTTTACTTTTGAAAGTGCCGAACAGGGAAAAGCGCTTTTTGAAGAATCAGAAGAGGGCAATATTTATTCCCGTTTTTCCAATCCGAACGTAACCGAGTTTGTCGATAAAGTCTGTATGCTCGAAAACGCCGAGGCCGGTATTGCCACGGCGACGGGTATGGCTGCGGTTTTTGCGAGTATGGCGGCTTTGCTGCAGTCGGGCGATCACATTGTGGCCTGCCGGGCGTTGTTTGGATCGGCGCACCAGATTATTTCGCAGATTCTGACGAAATGGGGCATTACCTACACGTATGTAGACGCCAGCGCGTCGGAAGCCGAATGGGAAGCCGCCATGCAGCCCAACACCAAAATGGTGTACCTGGAAACGCCTTCGAATCCCGGGCTGGAGCTGGTCGATCTGGAAATGCTGGTTCGTCTGAAGGAAAAATACGGTTTTATTCTCAACGTTGATAACTGCTTTGCCACGCCCATTCTGCAAACTCCGCTCGATCTGGGCGCTGATTTGTCGGTCCATTCCGCAACGAAATACATGGACGGCCAGGGACGGGTTCTGGGAGGTGTAGTGGTGGGTTCGGAAGAATTGATTGCACCGATCCGTTTTTTTGCTCGCCATACCGGTCCGTCAATGTCGCCGTTCAATGCCTGGACCTTGTCGAAAAGCCTGGAAACGCTGGAACTCCGCATGGATCGGCACTGCGAGAATGCCTTGAAACTGGCGCAGGCGCTGGAAGAACATCCGGATGTGCAGCATGTGAAATACCCGTTCCTTCCCTCCCACCCGCAATTTGAGCTCGCCCAACGGCAGATGTCGGCCGGTGGTGCCATTGTGACGTTTGAAGTGGAGGGCGGTTTTGAACGGGTGAAAGCCTTGTTTGAATCCTTGAAAATTGCGTCGCTTTCGTCTAACTTAGGGGATACACGCACAATTGTAACCAATCCATTCACCACTACTCACTCCAAATTAAAACCGGATGAGAAGCTGGCATTGGGCATTACCGAAGGATTGATCCGGGTTTCGGTTGGGCTGGAAGATGCAGACGATCTGGTAGCGGATTTTGAACAGGCGGTTTCCAAGTCGGCGGAGGTTGTTCAGTCGACAGCTCAGTGAATTTTAAAGCGTGGTTTCCGGTTATAAATTCAAATCACAATAAGATGAAAACACTGACTCTGAATTTACCCGATAGCCTTGATATTGAGGAGTTTGAGGCCAAAATGTTGTTTGCCGGCCAATTGTATGAAAAAGGCAAAGTGACACTGGGCCAGGCTGCCGACATTGTAGGCATCAGTAAACGGTCTTTCATTGAAATTATGGGGCGCTTTGGATTTAGTGTTTTTAACTACTCTGTAGAGGATCTGGAGCATGACATCAAAGTTGCCCTTGGAAACTGATGGTGCCATATCAGACACCTCTTGTTTTATATTGCTTGACAAGATTGACGCATTGTCACTTTTGAAAGATTGCTTCCGGACTGTTTATACAACAACGGTAGTTACTCAGGAATTTGGTATTCAGCTACCCGAATGGGTCCAGGTTCGGGAAGTTGTCGATAAAAACTTTTTAATAAATACCTCAAAGCTTGTAGACAAAGGAGAAGCCAGTATTATTGCTTTGGCTGAAGAACTGCCAGACTGCATTCTTATTCTGGATGACGACAAAGCACGTAAATTGGCAAAAACACTTGACCTTAAGTTCACAGGTACATTAGGAATTCTGATCAGAGCAAAGAATTTGGGTGTTATTCCCGCTATTAAGCCGTTTATTGAAAAGATTAGGGCAACGAATTTTCATGCTAATGAACCTTTACTTAATCGTGTTTTAACGAGCGTTGGAGAATAATATGCGACATCTTTCCCGGACCCTTCTTTACATCATTTTATTCTCATTTTTAATGAGTAACGAAGCTGTCGCCCAAACCACCAAAAAACCGCTTCGCGTTGGGGTGGTAGGACTGGTACATTCGCATGTCGGCTGGATCTTGAATCGGGCCACGAAAACCGGCGACCCTGACATAGAAGTGGTTGGGATTGCCGAGCCTAATCGGGAAGTGGCCGAACGGTACATGAAGCGGTACGGTTTGCCAATGAGTATGGTTTACTCCACCATTGAGGAAATGCTGGACAAGACCAAACCGGATGCAGTGACGGCGTTCAACGAGATCAGCAAACACATCGATGTGGTGAAAGTCTGTGCACCCCGTGGCATTCACGTCATGGTGGAAAAACCGCTGGCGGTGAGTCTCGATCAGGCCAAACAAATGGAAGCCCTGGCGAAAAAGCATAACATTCATTTGCTAACCAATTACGAAACCACCTGGTACGGCAGCAACCACAAAGCCTACCAGCTGGCGGTAAAAGACGGCGCCATCGGCCCGATTCGGCGGATTGTCGTACACGATGGTCACGACGGCCCGAGCCGGATGAATAAAGAGTTTGTGGCCTGGCTGACCGATCCGGCCACGAACGGAGCCGGAGCCCTGTTCGATTTCGGCTGCTACGGTGCCAACCTGGCGACCTGGCTCCTGAAAGGCCAGCGCCCAACCTCCGTCAGTGCGTTTACGCTCCAGATTCAGCCGGATACGTACCCCAAAGTGGACGACGATGCAACGATTGTGCTGGTTTATCCGAAAACGCAGGTGGTGATTCAGCCGTCGTGGAACTGGCCTTTTAGCCGCAAGGATATGGAAGTTTACGGGTCAACCGGGTACGTGTTTACGCTCGACGGAACGAAAATGCGGATTCGGCTGAAAGACGACAAAACCGAGCAGACGACCGAAGCCGCCAAAACCGATGCGCCGGTTTCCGATCCGTTCGATTATCTGGCGCACGTGGTGCGGGGTGAAACTAAATCCGTGGATGATTTGTCATCCCTGCAGGTGAATATGGTGGTGATGGAAATTCTGGATGCGGCCCGTCGTTCGGCCAAAGCAGGCGGCAAACCCATCGCCCTCAACTGAGTAACTATAGCTTAATTGTAACTTGATAACGGGCTGAGGCCCGTAGGTACGCTATGATAGCAGAACCTTCTTACACCATTGAAAGTCTGACGGACCTCCTCGCGGGGAAAACCGAAGTAGAAAGCCTGCGGACGCTGGCCGAGCTATTTCCCGGTCAGGTGGTTTTTTCCTCCAGCTTCGGCTATGAGGATCAGGTGATTACGGATATGATTCTGGCCAACAACATCCCGATTCGGATTTTTTCACTGGATACGGGCCGGATGTTTGGCGAAACGTATCAGGTCTGGCAAAAAACCAACAGCCGGTACGATACCAGGATTGAAGCGCATTATCCCAAAACCGCTGCCGTTGAAAAAATGCTGAACGAAAAAGGACCGTTCAGTTTTTACGAGTCAATCGAAAACCGCAAGGAGTGTTGCTTCATCCGGAAAGTGGAACCGCTGAACCGGGCGCTGGCAGGCAATAAAATCTGGGTTACCGGCATTCGGGCCGAACAATCCCAAAACCGCCAGACGATGACGCAACTGGAAGCCGATGAGGTACACAACCTGGTCAAATTCCACCCGCTGATGAGCTGGACGTTCGGTGAGGTTAAGGATTATGTGCGTAAAAACAACGTGCCGTATAACCCATTGCACGATCGCGGTTTTGTATCGATCGGTTGCCAGCCCTGTACCCGCGCCATTCAGGAGGGCGAGGATTTCCGGGCCGGTCGCTGGTGGTGGGAAGATAATTCGAAAAAAGAGTGTGGATTACATGCCAAATAAAACTTTGATCACCCCTGATATTCTCTGATTAACCCTGTGTAACAGTTAAATAGTTATTACACAGGGTTAATCAGGGGGAAGCAGAGAAATTCATATGAGTACGTACAAACTTGATTATTTAGATCAACTCGAATCGGAAGCGATTCACATCATGCGCGAAGTGGCCGGGCAGTTCGAACGACCGGCGCTGCTGTTTTCGGGCGGAAAAGATTCCATTACGCTGGTGCATCTGGCGCTCAAAGCATTTCGCCCGGGCAAATTTCCGTTTCCGCTGGTGCACATCGATACCGGTCATAACTTTCAGGAAGCCCTCGATTTCCGGGATTGGCTGGCCGAAAGTCTGGGCGAAAAGCTGATTGTGCGGTATGTGGAAGATACCATTCGGGAAAAGAAACTGAAAGAACCGACGGGCCGAAACGCCAGCCGGAACGCCTTACAAACGTTTACCCTTCTGGATACCATCGAAGAATTTGAGTTCGATGCCTGCATCGGTGGTGCCCGGCGCGACGAAGAAAAAGCCCGCGCCAAAGAACGCGTCTTTTCCGTTCGGGACGAATTTGGCTCCTGGGACCCCAAACTGCAACGGCCCGAACTCTGGAACATTTACAACGGCAAGATTCACAAAGGTGAGAACGTCCGGGTTTTTCCGATTTCGAACTGGACCGAGCTGGACGTCTGGAATTACATCAAGCGCGAAAACATTGCCCTGCCGAGCATTTATTTTGCCCACGAGCGTGAGTTGATTCTGCGCGACGGCAAGTTACTTGCAACGGCCAAAGGCGTCATTCAAACGGAAGAAACGGACCAGCTAGTGACGCGAAAAGTGCGGTTCCGCACGGTGGGTGACATTTCCTGCACGGCCGCCGTTGAATCAGATGCCGACACGCTGGAAGCCGCCATCGCCGAAATTCAGGCCACCCGCATCAGTGAACGGGGCGAAACCCGGATCGACGATCAGGTGTCGGAAGCCGCCATGGAAGACCGGAAAAAGGGAGGATATTTTTAAGTTAAGAGTTATGAGTTGAGAATGTAGAGTTTATTCCTTCCAATTCTAACTCATAATTCATCATTCTTAATTCATCATTTTTAAAGTGGACTTACTCCGATTTATTACCGCAGGCAGCGTCGACGATGGCAAAAGCACCCTGATCGGCCGCCTGTTATACGATTCAAAATCCATTCTGGCCGACCAGATGGAAGCCATCGAACGCGCCAGCAAAAGCCGGGATGATGGTGAAATTGATCTGGCGCTGCTGACCGACGGTTTGCGCTCCGAACGCGAACAGGGCATTACAATCGACGTAGCCTACCGGTATTTCCAGACCACCAAACGGAAGTTTATCATCGTCGATGCGCCGGGCCACATCCAGTACACCCGCAACATGGTAACCGGTGCCTCCAATTGTCAACTGGCGGTGGTTCTGGTCGATGCGCGTCATGGGGTGGTTGAACAGACGCGTCGGCATTCGCTGATTGCTTCGATGCTGGGCATTCCGCACCTGGTAGTGGCCATCAACAAAATGGATCTGGTGGATTATTCGCAGGATGTTTTTTCCAACATTTGCATCCATTATAACGAACTGGCACAAAAACTGGACGTCGGCGAGGTGACCTACATTCCACTGAGCGCCCTGAATGGAGATAACGTGGTCGAAAAGTCGGCCAACATGCCGTGGTACGAAGGTGAACCGCTGCTCAGCTACCTCGAAACCGTTGAGCTGGATCATGACGAAAACCTGACCGACGCTCGCTTTCCCGTTCAATACGTGATTCGTCCGCAAACCGCCGAACTCCACGACTACCGTGGATACGCCGGGAAAATCACCAGCGGTATTTTCCGGAAAGGTGATTCGGTAACGGTTTTGCCGACCGGTGAAACATCCACTATCGATGCCATCGAAATGGCCGAGACGCATTTTGACGAAGCGTTTGCGCCCATGTCGGTCGTACTGCATTTAGCCGATGATGTTGATGTGAGCCGCGGAAATCTCATTGTAAAATCGGAAAGTCTGCCGATCGTTAGCCAAAACGTCGAAGCTATGCTTTGCTGGATGGATTCAAAACCGTTAAAAGCGGGTAATAAATACACGCTGCAGCATGGGACGTTCCGGACCCGCTGCGCCGTGCGTGACATTGTTTATCAGCTGAATGTCAACACGTACGAAGAAAAAGAAGACGTTGAGAGTTTGAAACTGAACGATATCGCCCGGATCGTTCTGAAAACCGCCAAACCGGTCAGCTTTGATCCGTACGACAAGAACCGGGTCAATGGCGGAGCCATTTTAATTGACGAAACCTCGAACGTAACGGTTGGGGCGTTGATGCTCCAGAAAGAAGCCGTCTAACGATAAATTATCCCTTAACAGGCGCTGCCTCATTCGTTGCGTGACCGGAGTTTGGTCCTCGCTACGGAAGGGGCAGCGTTTCGCATTATGCTTACCCATCCCCGCAGCTTTAGAAAACCAGGTTTCGGGCTTCACTACCATTTGGCTAACTGATTGGGTTTTATCGAAACAAAAACGGATTTACTTTATAACCAATTGTAATAACCAATAATAAAAAGTAGGCCTATTTACGGAATGACAGGAACTGATAAATGAGTACATTTGTATGTAAACCATACCCAAAGTGCCGGATTTCCGGCTTTTTGTCCAAAATAGTAGTCTCTTAAATCCATCGACTATCTCACTAAAGCGATAAATTATGTCAGTTCAATTCACCGACAACATCAGCCCGGCCGCCCAGCGCGATATTCTGATCCTGCAGAGCAAAATTGAAAGCTTTGCCAAGGGTGAAATGCCCGAAGAAAACTTTCGCAAATTCCGTTTAGGGCGGGGTGTCTACGGGCAGCGACAACCGGGTGTGCAGATGATCCGGATTAAATTACCGCACGGACGCATTACGGCCGATCAGCTGATTCGAATTGCCGACATTTCTGATAAATACGCAACCGGAAACCTCCACGCAACCACGCGGCAGGATATTCAGCTGCACTTTGTTAAACTGGTTGATACGCCCCAACTATGGTCGGATCTCGAAGATGCCAAAATAACACTTCGGGAAGCCTGCGGCAATACAGTCCGCAACGTAACGGGTTCGGCTACAGCGGGTATCGATCCCGAAGAACCGTTTGATATTACGCCCTACGCCTATTCGATTTTCGACTACCTCCTCCGCAATCCGATTTGCCAGGAAATGGGCCGGAAATTCAAAATCTCCTTATCCTCCAGCGAAAAAGACTCTGCCTACGGTTATATGCACGATGTCGGGCTGGTTCCGCGAATCAACGAAGCCGGACAAAGAGGCTTTAAAGTGATGGTCGGTGGTGGTTTGGGCGCTCAGCCTTACATGGCCGAAACCGCTTATGAATTTCTGGAAGAAGACAAAATCATTCCGTTTATCGAAGGCTGCATCCGCGTTTTCGACCGCTTTGGCGAGCGCACCCGTCGACACAAAGCCCGCATGAAATTCCTGTTACAGGACATTGGTCTGGAGGAATTTTTACAGCGAGTAGAAGGAGAACGACTGGCGTTGAAAAACAAAACGTACACCATCGATACCAATATCGTTGCTTCCTCAGAACCTGGTGCAACGGCGACTGGCGATCCGATAAATACTGCGGAGTTGTCGGGTGATGAGCGGTACCAGGCCTGGCTGAAAACCAATGTGTTCGAGCAGAAACAAAAAGGGTGGTATGCTGCGCAAATCCGGGTTTTATTAGGTGATATGCACTCGGATACGGCCCGGGCGCTGGCTGCTGTCGTTAAAAAATACGCTGGTGATGATATTCGCGTGACGGTAAATCAGGGCTATATCCTGCGGCACATCCAGCCGGAAAATCTGCCCTCGCTGCACGCGGCACTCGACGCGCTCGGTCTGGCCAATCCCGGTTTTGACTCTGCCGCCGACATCACCACCTGCCCCGGTACCGATACCTGTAACCTGGCGATTTCGAGCAGCTACGGCATTACACGGGCTCTGGAAAAAATGATGACGGCCGAATTTCCCGACCTGATTTACAACAACGATATCAAGATCAAGATTTCGGGTTGTATGAACGGCTGCGGTCAGCATTCCGTTGCCAACATCGGTTTCCACAGTAGTTCGGTGAAAAACGGAGCCTATATCATTCCGGCCCTGCAGGTGTTGCTTGGGGGCGGTTTTAACGGAAAAGGTGAAGGTCTGTTCGGCGATAAAGTAGTGAAAATCCCGACCAAACGCGGCCCCGACGGACTTCGTTTGCTGCTGAATGATTACGATGCTAACGCGTTTGATGGCGAGTATTACAGCGATTATTACGCCCGGAAAGGTAAAAATTATTTCTATACGCTGCTAAAACCGCTGGCAGACCTGAAAACGCTGGCTCAGGAAGACTATACGGATTGGGATCATACGGAACAGTTCGTCACCGAGATTGGGATTGGCGAATGTGCCAGTGTCATGATCGACCTAGTGGCCACGGTCTTGACCGAAGCCCATGAAAAACTGGGCTGGGCCCGCGAGGCTTTCAACGAAGGAAGATGGGCTGATGCCATTTACCACACCTACAACGTGTGGATTGTGGGGGCCAAAGGATGTTTGATGATGAAAGACATCAACACCAATACCCAGCACGGTATTGTCAGCGATTTCGATAAGAATTTCGTTGGTGAAGGCTTCCACGAACAGGAAGGCGACTTCAAGGCGGTGGTTTTCAGCATCAATAAAAATGAACCCACTGAAGCGTTTGCGCAATCCTTCATGGCACAGGCAGCCTCGTTTATCGAAAAATTCCGGATATACCGTGAACGTCAGATCGAATTGGAAGGCTTGCCCGCACTGCGGGAATTAGTCAGTGCAAAAGACAGCTAAAAAGTAGAAAAGCGGAGAGGATGAAGAAATACGTTTTTTCTTTCTTTTATCCTTTCCGCATTTGCTCCTCTCTTAAAGATGAAATTAACCTTGGTAGGTGCGGGTCCTGGCGATCCGGATTTGATAACATTGAAGGGAATCAAAGCATTGCAACAGGCTGAGGTGGTCATGTACGATGCGCTTGTTCATCCCGATTTACTGGATTATTGCAAACCGGATGCGCTGAAGGTATATGTCGGCAAACGGATCAACGAATATTCCTGTACGCAGGAAGAAATCAATCCGCTGATTGTACATTATGCGCAGCGTTATGGAAATGTCGTGCGATTGAAAGGTGGTGATTCCTTCGTTTTCGGCCGGGGATATGAAGAGATGGAATATGCCCGGCAGTACGGTATTGAAACAGAAGTGGTCCCCGGTTTATCCAGCAGCTATGCCGTTCCGGCCCTGGCTGGAATTCCGCTGACCACGCGCGGAGTTAGTGAGAGTTTCTGGGTCGTAACCGGCACCACCAAAACCGGTCAACTTTCGCAGGATCTCCACCTGGCGGCCCAGTCAACCGCCACCGTTGTAATCCTGATGGGTATGCACAAGCTGGCTGAAATCATGACGGTTTTCGGCGAATGCGGCAAAACCGATCTGCCGGTTGCCATTATTCAAAACGGCTCGCTGACTGAAGAACGGGTCGTAACCGGGAAGGTCTCGACAATTGTTGATCAGGTTGCCACGTCTAAAATCAGTTCCCCGGCCATTATTGTTGTTGGCGAAGTAGCTCGGTTGCGGGATTTACAATTAACTGAACTGCAACAGGTTATTGCAAATAACTGATCATTTTGGATGGGGATACGGCCGGGTCTCCACCACTTCCCTCCTGTTTCCATGAACAACCTCTTCCCTGTTTTTCTGAAAATCGAACACCTCCAGACGCTGGTGGTTGGCGGTGGAAATGTGGGGTTGGAAAAAGCGAACGCCCTGTTATCGAATGCTCCCGGTGCCCCGATAACGCTGGTGGCCCCCGAAATTCGGGCGGAACTGGTAACGCTGGCTGAGCAGCACCCGAATTTTAGCCTGATCTACGATTCGTACGCTCCTGATTACTTGGAAAACAGCGATCTGGTCATTGTGGCCACAAACGATAAAGCGGTCAATGCTCAGGTGCAGACCGACTGCAAAAACCGCCGGATTCTGGTCAACGTAGCCGACACCCCGGATTTGTGCGATTTTTACCTGAGTTCCGTAGTAAAAAAAGGGGATTTGAAAATCGCCATTTCGACAAACGGAAAATCGCCCACGTTTGCCAAGCGGTTTCGGGAGATCCTGGAAGAAATCCTGCCGGATTCGTTACAGGATACGCTCAATAACCTACAAAGCATCCGAAACCGCCTGAAAGGCGATTTTCAGGAGAAAGTAGAGCGGTTGAATGAAATTACGAAAATAATGAAGCCCTAAAAATGGGGCAGTAATTGGGTCAGATTAAACGGTTCTTTCCGGAGAATAAAGACGTAAATTAGACCGGCCAGAATCAAATACATGGCAATCAACCACTTTTTCTTCTGCTCAAATTCAGCAGGATGATGGTGGTAATCGTAGTACATGGACGCCGACAGCGCCATGACCATCAGAAAGAAAGAAAAAACCGCACAGTCCGTCCGGTACGCTACCAGCTCCCGCATGAATCGGGCGCCCATCAGGATGTATAACAGCCAAAAACCGAAACCTGCGCGGTACAGATACATGCTAAACCGGCGGTCGTTTTTTAAGTCAAAAAGTCGATCCGACATGATTGTCAGGAATTTATTCGAGTGAAATTACGTATTTTATGACAAACAAACAATCTTGTAGTTTGTCAATATTCCTATAACGAAAAAACCATGGTAAGTGAGCAATCCAATACCGTTTCGCCCCAATTTAAAACCATGAAAGTGGAGCTGAATCGGGTCGATAACGACTTTCATTTCGAGGCAACCGGTGTTTCCAATGTGCCCATTCACATCGACGGCGCTCTGGACATTGGCGGCCACAACGCTGGCGCGCGTCCCATGGAAATGCTGCTGATGGGATTAGCCGGATGCAGTGCCATCGACGTCATCCTCATTCTGAAAAAACAGCGGCAGGTCATTGAGGATTTTCGGATAACGGTTGAAGGACAACGTCCCGCCGATGCCATTCCGAACCCGTTTCAGGCCATTCACCTGCATTACATTCTGAAAGGAAATCTGGATGAAGAAAAGGCACGGCGAGCCATCGACCTGTCGATGGATAAATACTGCTCGGCGACCGCCCAGCTTCGCCCAACGGCCGCGATCACGTATTCGCTGACGATTGAAAAATAGACACAAGAGGATCGACAAGAGACGAGAGAGTAAATATCTCGTAATCAGCACTGTAAATCTCTTGTCTATTGTCTCACATCTTTTATCTCCTGAAAGGCTTTCGAACCCGGAAGCCTTTTTTTATTTTGGCACTATGAAACAATACCACGACCTGCTCCGGCATATTTTAGCAAACGGCACCCAAAAAACCGACCGCACCGGCACTGGCACCATCAGTGTTTTTGGCTACCAGATGCGGTTTGATTTACAGGAAGGATTTCCGCTTGTTACGACGAAAAAAATACACCTTAAATCGGTAATTCACGAATTGCTGTGGTTTATCAAAGGGGATACGAATATCACTTACCTGACCGAACACGGCGTCAAAATCTGGGACGAGTGGGCAGATGAGAACGGCGAACTCGGACCGGTTTATGGCAAGCAGTGGCGCAGTTGGGAAGCTCCCAACGGCCAGCTTATCGATCAGTTGCAGGACGTTCTGAAGCAATTGAAATACCGCCCCGACTCACGCCGGATGATTGTCTCGGCCTGGAATCCGGCCGATGTTCCGAACATGGCCTTGCCGCCCTGCCACGCACTGTTTCAATTTTACGTCGCCGAAAACCGGCTGTCGTGCCAGTTGTACCAACGCAGTGCCGATGTGTTTCTGGGCGTCCCATTCAACATTGCTTCGTACGCGCTACTGACCATGATGATGGCGCAGGAATGCGGCTACGAACCCCACGAATTTATCTGGACGGGCGGAGATACACACCTCTACCTCAATCACCTGGATCAGGTTCACCTGCAGCTTTCCCGCGAGCCGCGTCAGCTTCCGGTCATGAAAATGAACCCGTCGGTGAAGTCGATTTTCGACTTCAAGTACGATGACTTCAAGCTGGAAAATTACGATCCGTTCCCGGCCATCAAAGCCCCCGTAGCGGTTTAACACCCACAGACTTTACTCCGGGAAACCCTGACGATGGACTGGAATACAAGGGACTAAAGTCCGTGAGTACGTTTGAGTTTTTCGTATTCGCGTTCGGCCAGGCTTTTTTCGTTAAAACCGTGGTAAACACTGAAGTAGTGGGAAATTAAGCCAATACCCCAACCGAGTGTCGTCCAGATTGGCCACGGATAAACGCCCCATTTTTCCTTGAAAACCAGGAAAATAACCAGCCATATCAGCCAGAGAACAACGTTGACAAACAGGTAAGTCCGCAGGTGCATTTTAAAGCCGGCCCGAGCTTTTGCCTGCTTCCAAAGATGAGGGTCGCGTGTGTCCATGTAGGGGTCTACGATTGTTGGGGAAATTAAGTTAGTCAGATTCAGACTATAATCAATAGGGAAGACCAACTTTCTTTTACAGCGGGACAGCAAGAAACCGTATTTGATATTTTGGTTACAAAAACGACTGAATTAATCGACACCATGAGCAATACCGAAATTATCGATATGCTGGAATTAACGGCCAAATTGATGGAACTCCACGATGTGGATGCTTTCAAAATCCGGGCGTTTCAGTCGGCCGCTTTTAACCTGGACAAAACCAGCGAAGACCTCACCAAACTGTCGTTTCCGGAGCTGATCAAATTGCCAGGCGTCGGAAAATCGGTGGCCGGAAAAATACTGCAAATCATCGAAACCGGTCGGCTTCAGGATCTGGATGATTTGTTGGCTCAAACGCCGGAAGGGGTGCTGGAAATGTTTCGGATCAAAGGAATTGGTGCCAAAAAAATTCGGGTAATCTGGCGGGATTACGGCATCGATACCTTGCAGGATTTGCGACTGGCCTGCGAAAGTGGCGAAGTTGCAAAAATCAAAGGGTTTGGTGAAAAAACGCAGCAGGCCATTCTTGAATCACTGGCATTTCTGGAAAACCAGTCGGGTAAATTGCGAATGGACAAAGCTGACGCCCTGGCTCATATGCTGCTGGATGTTTTTGAAAAAGAATTTAGCCGCGTTGAAATAACCGGGCAGATCCGGCGGAAAATCGAAGAAGTGGATACCGTCCAGTTTATCGTCAGCACGGCCGATCCGATTGCCGCGTTTGAGTTCCTGAATTCCCTGTCGTATCTCGAACAAAATGAGATCGAGTCCACTCCTTTCACCTGGCGCGGGCAGGCCAGTGGCTACGAAGTGTTGATTGAAATCATTACGGTGTCTTCCGATCAATTTGAAAGTCAATTATTTATCCATTCGGCCGCCGAAAAACACCTGCAAGTAACCGGAGCTTCGGGCTGGACTTTACTCCAAACCAGCCGGACGTTTCCGACCGAAACCGAAGAAGCGGTTTATGAGCGATCGGGCCTGCCGTTCATTGTACCTGAGATGCGCGAAGGCGGTTTTGAGTTTGATTGGGCGCAAAAACATAGCGTAAGCGACCTGGTGACCTGGGATGCATTGCGTGGGATTCTGCACAACCACAGCACGTATTCCGACGGCAAACATACGCTGGAACAAATGGCCAATTACTGCCGGGAACTTGGGTTTGCGTATTTTGGTATTGCCGATCACTCACAGACGGCGGTGTATGCCAAAGGCCTGGAGCCGTACCGCATTCAGCAACAGCATGAAGAAATTGACCGACTGAACGCTCAGTTTGGCGGTTCGTTCAAAATCCTGAAAGGGATTGAATCCGATATTTTGAGCGACGGTGCGCTTGATTACAGTGACGATATTCTGGCGTCATTCGATTACGTGGTGGCATCTGTGCACCAGAACCTGACGATGAGCAGCGAAAAAGCGACAGCCCGGTTGATCAATGCCATTCAAAATCCGTATACAACTATTCTGGGCCATCCGACGGGTCGGTTATTGCTGGCCCGGGCCGGGTATCCCATCGACTACAAAGCCGTAATCGACGCCTGTGCCGAAAACGGAGTCGTAATCGAGATCAACGCCAGCCCCTGGCGACTTGACCTCGACTGGCGCTGGATTCAATACGCAGTTAGCCAAGGGGTTAAACTAAGCATCAACCCGGATGCGCACGAAATGGCGGGTTTTCACGATATGCACTACGGGGTAGCCGTGGCCAGGAAAGGCGGTTTGACAAAAAACATGACGTTCAATGCGCTAACGCTGCCCGAAATGGAAGCCTATCTTCGCAAAAGGCAACCACGGTCGTAAATTTCGGTATCGGTCGAATTTTAAATGTAATTTTAATTCGCTCATTATTCGTTATTTACTATTCAATATTTGATATTTACCAGGTAGTAAGAACCCTTACAACCTGACCTGATGAGATTTTTCTACTTCACCTTCGTGTGTAGTTGGCTGATTCCGTATTTTGCGGTTGCACAGTCAAAAATTGATAAAACCAATCACTCGTTAACCGGCTACATTCGCGACGCCATCACCAAACAACCCATTCAGGGTGCCTCGGTTTTTATTACCGAAAACCGCCGGGGCACCAACACCAGTCGCGATGGGTTTTTCGTCATTTCGCTTCCGGCCGGAACCTACAACGTCAAATTTACACACGTCGGTTTTCACGCCCAGACCCATACCATTACGCTCCATAAAACGGTTTTGACGGAAATCCTGCTCCAGGACGACTCCAAGGATCTGGACGAAGTGACCGTGACGACCGAAGCACCCGATCGAAATGTCAAAAAAGTGGAGTTGGGGGTTACTCAAATGACCATCAAAACCATCAAACGGATTCCGGCTTTTATGGGCGAAGCTGATGTGGTGCGGAGTCTGCTGTTGTTACCCGGCGTAACGACCGTTGGCGAGGGAGCACCGGGCATCAATGTCCGGGGTGGTAGCACCGACCAGAATCTGGTGTTGATGGATGACGCGCCGATCTTCAATTCCAGCCACCTGATGGGTTTCTTTTCGGTTTTCAACCCCGATATTGTTCGCGATGTTACGCTGAACCGGGGCGGTATTGCACCCAATATGGGCGGACGGGCCGCTTCGGTGCTCGACATTCGGGTGAAAGAACCGGAAACCGAGAAAATCACGGTCAACGGCGGCATTGGCGTTGTAGCCAGCCGCCTGGGAATTGAAGGTCCGATTATGAAGAAAAAACTCTCCTTTTTACTCGCCGGTCGGGCATCGTTCAATGATTTTCTGTTCAAATTAATGCCGCGCAGTATACGGGACACAAAAGCCAACTTTTACGATGTAACCACGAAACTGAAGTTTCAACCCAATGAGAAACATACGGTTACGTTTACAGGATACAACAGCCACGACTCATTTAAGCTCGCTTCCGATTCGCTTTCGACCGTGGAAGTCAATGCCTCGTCAACCTTATTCGAATACCGCACCCTGAACGGAACCCTGAAGTGGAATTATTCCATTAACAACCGCCTAAATCTGGCGACAACCGCCATTTACAGCCAATACCGCCCCGAAACGTCCGTGCCGGACTCTTCCAACGCGTTCCGGCTTAGCTCGGAAATACGCCACCGTCAATTGAAGGCCGATCTGAGTTTTACCGCTACCGAAACCCACCAGTTTCAGGGCGGTTTTAGCCTGATCGATTATTACCTCCTGCCCAACAAACTGATTCCCGGTTTTCAGTCGAATGTGCTGGCGAAGACGCTGCCCGTTGAGCGGGCGTATGAACTGGCGGTTTACGTGCAGGATGAGTGGAAAGTAAACGAAGCGGTTTCTATTGTGGGCGGCATTCGCTATTCTCAATTTCTGAATCGTGGACCAGCTTCCGTACCCATTTACGAGGAAGGTGTTCCATTGCAACCTGAAACCACCACATCGTCAACCACTTACAATAAAGGTCATATTTTCCACAAAACCGGCGGAGTCGAGCCGCGACTGGCAGTGCGCTGGACGGTGGGTGAAGGCCAGTCGATTAAAGCGGGATACAACCGCATGCGGCAATATATTCAACAGATCACCAATACGACGGCTGCGCTGCCCATCTCGCGCTGGAAACTGAGCGACTCGTTCATCAAACCGCAGATTGCCGATCAATGGTCGGTAGGTTATTTCAAAAATACGGCAGGGAATGCGATTGAGGCATCCGCTGAAGTGTATTACAAGACCGTTCAAAACGCGATCGATTACAAAGATGGCGCCAATTTAACCCTGAATCCGACCCCCGAAACCGAGTTGTTGCAGGGCAGCGGCAAGGCTTACGGACTGGAAACGCAGCTTAAGAAAAATAAAGGTCACTGGATTGGCTGGGTTAGTTACACCTATTCCCGGGTTTTGTACACGATAAACGGGCCTTTCCCGCAAGAACGGGTGAACAACGGCCAACAATATCCGGCCAATTTCGATAAACCGCACACGCTGAATGCGATGACGACGTTCCGGCCCAACAACCGGGTGAATATTTCGTTCAATTTCACCTACAGCACGGGCCGCCCCGTGACCCAGCCTTACGCCCGCGCCCGCATCAATGGCATCATCGTTCCGATTTACATCAACCGCAACCAGCAACGGATTCCGGATTATCACCGACTGGATTTCGCGGTTGAGTTCAATCAGGACCCGGTCAGGAGTGACCCGGCTAAAAAAAAGCGGTATGAGCGAAGCTGGGTCTTTTCGATTTATAACGTTTACGCCCGGAAAAACGCCTATTCGGTCTTTTTCAAGTTGAATTCGGCTTCGTTGAATGACGGGTACAAGCTCTCGGTTTTTGGTTCCGCCTTCCCGTCGCTGACGTATAATTTCAAGTTCTGACCTGGCTATGCTATGAAAAATAAACTAAAGAGCCACCGGTTACTGACTTTGATACGGATCACTCCGCTCCTTTTGTTCTTTTCCGGACTGGTCAGTTCCTGTCTGTCACCCTACCAACCCGATACCCAGTCCATCGGGAGAGCCGTGGTGGTGGAGGGAATGATTACCGACCAACCCGGCCCTTATTTCGTCAATCTGACCCAAACGGCAGATTACACCTATTCGGGCCTGAATTTACTGGTTACCGGTGCCACCGTAACACTTTCCGACAACCTCGGCAATCAGGAAATTCTAAAAGAAGCGACACCGGGTTCCTACCAAACCGCAGCTAACGGAATCCGTGGCATTGCGGGTCGTTCCTACAAAATCACCATCCGAACCTCCGCCGGAAAACAGTACGAATCGGCTCTGGAGTTGTTGAAAGCCGCTCCACCGATCACGAAACTGAGCTCCGAATACAAGTATAATCCGGCCGCTTTCAGCAACGATTTACGCAATTACTGGGAGGTCTATCTGGACACGAAAGATCCCGAAACACCCGGCGATTATTACCGCTGGGTTTGGAAGAATTACGAAATGACACCGGCCTGTCAGGTAAGTCCGGGTCTTAATGCAGACGGGGCCTATACCGGCATTCCCTGTTGCACGGCTTGCTGGAATATCAACCAATGTTACAGCAATTGCATCAACATCAGTTCCGATGCCGCCATCAACGGAAAAGCGATCAGTCGGCAATACATCCTGAGCGTGCCTTTTACGTCGCGCAGCATTTACTACGTGGAAGTGGAACAACAGTCGATCAGTCCCGGGGCCTACCGGTTTTTCAGCAGTGTTCAAAAATTGGTTAACAATACGGGTGGCCTGTTCGATTCGGCACCGGCTACCGTCGGTGGAAACATGAAATGCACCAGCGATCCAGATGAGGTGGTATACGGTTATTTTGGCGCGGCCGGTGTTAGCGTGCTGCCGCTGAGAGTAGACCGGACAAAAGATGCGGTGGGCGTCCCGAATGGAAAAGTAATCCAGTTGGATAACCTGGCAGCCTGTATTCCCTGTATGAACAGCATAAACCGTACACCGACCAAACCGCGCTTTTGGGACCAGTAGCCACCACCCTGTCAGCGCCGGGCCTGCGACCGTACGACGGCCCGGCGCTGACAGGGTGAGCCGCCAAATCATTTATGGAGTAACAATTACGCAGGTTTCCGGGCGTTCTTTCAAAAAATCCCGACCTTATCGTACTTTTGGCAGCAGATGCATACCACTCCCGTCAAGTTCCTGATTATCCGGTTTTCGTCCATCGGCGACATTGTGCTGACGACGCCGGTTGTTCGTTGCCTGAAACAGCAGGTTCCGGGAGCCGAAATTCATTATTGCACCAAACGCTCCTACCAATCCCTCATTGAATCGAATCCGTACATTGACAAGGGGTTTTACCTGGACAATAACCTGAATGACCTGATTGCTCAGTTGCGGAGCGAACGCTACGATTACATCATCGATTTGCACCGCAACCTCCGTACGATGTTGATCAAATTACGGCTAGGCGTTCCTTCGCGTAGTTTCGACAAGCTGAACTGGGAAAAATGGCTTTACGTTCGGTTCAAGATCAATACCATGCCTTCGCTGCACATTGTTGACCGATACCTGCAAACGACAGAATCGTTTGGGGTCGTCAACGACGACAAAGGGCTGGATTACTTCATTCCGTACAAAGACATTGTAGAACCGGAATGGATTCCGGCCACCCACCGACGCGGTTTTGTTGCCTATGCGATTGGGGGGCAACACACGACGAAGAAGCTGCCCGTGGAGCGCATGATTGAATTGTGCCGAAAAATCAATTATCCCGTCATTCTTTTAGGCGGAAAAGAAGACGTTCAGGCGGGGGAAGAAATCCGACAGGTGCTAAGTGACAAGCTGATTTATAACGCCTGCGGCAAGTACAATCTGAACCAGTCGGCATCGCTTCTGCAACAATCAACGCTGGTGTTCAGCCACGACACCGGGCTAATGCACATTGCAGCCGCCCTGAAGAAAAAAATCTACTCCATCTGGGGCAATACGACTCCGCAACTGGGCATGTATCCGTACAAAACCAATTTTGTTTTGCTCGAAAACAAACTGTTGCCCTGTCGCCCTTGTTCTAAAATAGGCTACGATCGGTGTCCACTGGGTCATTTCAAATGCATGAACGAATTACCGTTCGATTTTGACCTGAAAGAGCTGAAGCGTGGCGCCGGACCGTCGACCCGACGAACCGGTCCGGAACGTTAATCCAACCAACCCATGTCAAAAAAAGTATCGATTGGCCTCGTGCAGATGTCCTGCTCGGCCGACCTGGAAGCTAATCTTGAAAAAGCCATAGCGGGCATTCGTGAAGCCGCCGAAAAAGGGGCGCAAATCGTTTGTTTGCAGGAATTGTTCCGCTCGCTCTATTTCTGCGACGTCGAGGATCACCATAATTTCAGTCTGGCCGAAGCCATTCCCGGCCCGACAACGGAACGTTTAGCCGAAATTGCCCGCGAAACCAATACGGTCATTATTGCGTCGTTATTTGAAAAACGCGCAGCCGGTTTGTATCACAATACGACCGCCGTTCTGGATGCCGATGGAACGTACCTGGGTAAATACCGGAAAATGCACATTCCCGACGATCCGGGTTATTACGAGAAATTTTACTTTACGCCCGGCGACCTGGGTTATAAGGTTTTCGAAACCAAATATGCCAAAATAGGCGTTCTCATTTGCTGGGACCAGTGGTATCCCGAACCGGCCCGTATTACGTCACTGATGGGGGCTGAAATCCTGTTTTACCCCACTGCCATCGGCTGGGATACGGAGGAAACCGATCCGAAAGTGGATGCCGAACAGTACAGTGCCTGGCAAACCATTCAGCGCAGTCACGCGATTGCCAATGGGGTGCATGTCGTTTCGGTCAACCGGGTCGGAACCGAGGGCGGGCAAAAGTTCTGGGGTGGATCATTCGTAGCCAATCCGCACGGTTCGTTGCTCTACCTGGCTCCGCACGACGAGGAGGTCGTTCACGTACAGGAAGTTGACTTGAATTTAACCGATAAATACCGTACCACCTGGCCTTATTTACGTGATCGGCGAATTGATTCCTATCAACCCATCACGAAACGGTATTTAGACGAATGAACAAACGTATGAAGCTTTTTCTGACTCTTTTGCTTCCCGCCATCGCAGGCGTGGGCATCTATTATACGAACTACATAAGCGGCCCGGAGCCCATCACAACCGTTTATACCGGTGCTTTGCCCGCCCAAACCGCATTGACACCGACACCCCGGCAGACCTTTACGCCAACAACCCGGAAAGGCTACTGGAATCCGGATGTTGTGGGTGATTTTACGCTTCCTGCGACCAAATCCCTGACATTCAGCGGAGCCGGGCGAAACTTGCATGTTGATCAGGACTGGTCGAAACTGTTTCGCCGGGGGTTTTCGTCGATCGATAAGACCCGAATGGCGAAGGATGAATACCGAAGCGAATGGAACCCCAAACCGGACGGCTGGACGAGCCGCCTGAAACCGTCGCAGCGCGCGTTGACCATCGGGCAGGGCTATATGGCCGACGAACCGTTCAATATTGCGTGGTCCCGATCGGGCGACAAAGGCCCGGAAACCTGGTATGTCCGGCCATGGGGCGATAAAGGGTATAAAAACAGCATCTCCTGGGCGATGCTCGAGTTAAGTGGTGGTTGCGTCAATTTTGGCGATTGTCCGCCCGACAAGCGGAAAAGTACCTACGGAAAAATCTTTTTCGACATCGAAAACGAAGGACTGGGCAATCCGTTAAACCGGCAGGAACACGTAAATCTGTATACGTTTATGATGAAGTCGCTGCGGGAATGGATCAGTCCGTATACCGAAGTGGGTTCCATCGCCCCGGTTCCGTTAAACGGCTACGGCTATTCCCGCGCCCGCGATTATACTGCGTCGCCCGACTGGCTTTGGGCGATGCCGGCGAAGCAAACGGCCTCCTCGAAGGAACGCGGAATGCCCGATGCGATCGTTGGAAAGACATTTGCCGACTACATCGATTTTCAGATGCCGGGCACCTATTACCTGTATCCCGAATTCGATTATTCCATCAACCACAACGACGATGGTTCACGCCATTGGCTGGGGGCTTTGCTGGGCGAACAGGAAGTTAATATGCGTCTTTCACCGAAGAAAAGGATTGCGTGGCAGTGGTTATTCAACACCCAGAGCAGCGATTTTCCGAATAGCGAAAAAGCCAAGAACGCAGCACCGCCCGCCATTGCCGAAGGTGTTGCCATTTTTTACTGGTTTACCGGCGCTTATGGCGCTCTTTTCTGGGACGATATGGTGGACTTAAAACCGGATCAGCCTACTCCGGCCGAAGTGAACCTGCGGGAAATTGGGAATGACCGGGTTTATGCCTGTTATGAACACTATATTCACGGCCTCTGGCGGTTGTTCAAACACCACGGCGACCTTTTCAATGGCCGTGAAAAATACCTGAACGAGCAGACCGAATGTTCGGTGGACGGCGGCAAAACCTGGTATAAATACAACGCCAATCAGCTCAAAACCCACGACGTTCCCTTTGCCCGGGCCATTGTCAACGGCAATCAGATTCTGGTGGCGGCTACGCAACCGTACGGAAAACCCGGTCAGAATAAACAGGTCCTGGTGCGGTACATTGAAGATGGGTATCAATTTTATACAACCGTCAATTTGAAGGGTGACGAAATTTACCTTGGTCGGGCCACCATGTTGAAAACCGGAGCCGCCCGCAAGAAAGCGTAAGGTCACCTGTTTCCCCGCCTTAAAAACCGGAGAAATATGTATTGACAGATAATTCGGCCCTGTTTTTTTCCTTACAGGCCATAAGTGAACCGTTTGGCTTAAAACGGTTATTTTATCATCTTGCGTCCTTCTAATATTGTTCCGTCTTTCATCCGCAAGAGCGAAACGTTTTTAACCTAAAACAAGATGGCAGAACAAGAAACGAGTTCCGGGCTGGAGGGCTTCGGAAAAAAACTCCTGAATCTCTTTATCAAAGACGAGCCGACATCCGGCAAAACCGCACCGGTTATTCCTCAGAATCAGGGGAATACCGCACCGATTCCATCCTCTCCGTCAAACCCGGCGCCGGTGGTTTCCGCATCGACGGTTTCAACACCTCAACCGGAAGGCACCGTCGACACCAAGTTTGTTGATCATTTTGCATCCGTTTTGCATAAGAATAATCCACCCGGGCCGGATTATTTTGAATTTCGGGAAACGCTGAAAAACTTGTCGAACCTCAATTTGAGTGAAGATCAGCAGTATCAGGCGGCCTGGGCGAGTTACAAGGCAATGGGTGGTTCGGCAGATGTGGCCGCGCTGGTCAGTTCGGCCAATCAGTATCTGACCGCGCTGAACAACGACCAGCAGGCGTTTTCGAAAACCGTTGAGGAAGCGCTGACCGAAAAAGTGGGTGGTTTATCCAACGAGCAGAAACAACTGCAATCGGAGAATGAACAGCTCGCCAGACAGATTCTGGAGCTTCAGCGCAAAATGGACGCCAATGCCGAACGACTGGCTAAAATCGGCGGGGAGTTAACTGACCAGCGTCAGAAGATTACCCAAAGTAAAAGCAATTACGAAGCGACGCTGGCGGTTTTTGTCGGCCAGATCAAGCGGGATTTGCTGAAGCTGGGGGAATATATAAAATGAGGTATACGGTTTTCTGTTTTCGGTAAACCGACACTTGCTAAAAACGAATGCGTCAGCCAACTGAAAACCGTATACCGACCACGTTAAACAATAAACCTTAAACGAAACAAATGGCATCAACTCCTGATTTTTCACAAGTGGGTGGCCGAACCGAAGACGGCGACAAGCGGTCGTTCTGGAGCCGCCCGGAAGGCATCACCGGTCTGTTTTTTCTGGCCGCGCTGGGTGCAATGGGATTGGTATACTTTAACCGGATCGTCGAATTTCTGATCAAGGTGACCGAAAATACGCTCTATCTGGCGGGTTTGCTCGCCGTTCTGGGCTTCCTGATCTTCCTGTTTACCAGCAAAGATGTACGCACGGCGGTTTTCTTCCTATACAAAACGTTGATGCGGAAACTGACCGGTCTGGTCATCCAGCTCGACCCGATTGCGATCATGAAGATTTACGTCAACGACCTGAAAGACAAACGGCGCAGCATGCAGGGACAGATCGATACGCTGGCGGGTCAGCTGGTGAAACTGAACCGGAAAATTGCCGAAAATAACGACGTCATCAAGCAGAAATTTGCCGAAGCCAACAAAGCCAACAACATGTCCGATCGGCCGGGCATGCGGGAAGCGGCTCAGCTGGCGACCATCGAAGGCGCCGGTTTGCAGGAGATGAACGAAAAATTGCAGCCACTTCAGCGCAACATGCGGACGGTGCTGGAATTCATGGAGAAGGTAAACAAAAGCGCCGACTACATCATCAAGGAAACCGAGATCAAGGTAAAACTGAAAGAGGCTGAGTATCAGATTGTCAAGGAAAGCTCCAACGCACTCCGTACCGCCATCAGCATTTTCAAAGGCGATCCCGACAAGAAGTTTTACTTCGATGAGTCGATGGAATACATCCAGGACGACATGAGCAAGAAGTTGGGCGAAATGAAACGCGCGATGGATATGTCGATGGACTTCATCAACTCGGTCGATATCCAGAACGGTATTTTGTCGGACAAAGGCCAGGCCCTGCTGGAAGCTTACAACCACGGCGAATTTAAAATCATCAAACTGGACGACGCTCCCCCCGCCCCACCCGTCGCCCGCCCGATTAATCCGCCGAAAGACGAAGGGTATCGGAGTCTGCTGGACTAATGAATTTGATGGTTGAATGGTTTGATGGCTCACTGGTTACAAAACCGCTATGCTACCATTCAACCATTAGTTAACCATCTAACCATATTAACCATCTAACCATTTAATTCATGCAACGCTTAACCGTAGCCGGAAGGCTCCTCATCACGGCTCTGATTTTGGCCGGTATTTACTTTGGTGTTAAATACATCGGCGGAGTTGATCTGCTGAAAAAGTTTACATCGAAACAACCCACGGAACAAGCGTCTGACTCGCCCTCGATGCCGGCGGCAGAGGGTGAATCGAAAGACGAAGAATCTTCAAAAACTGCAACGGATACCGAAGCGACTGACAATGCAGGTTCCCGGCCAACGTTCAGCTACACCCCACCTGCCCCGCAAAACGGCAAACTAAAAGGCGTTGTTGAACTGGGCGCGAGTGGCTTTAACTCGTTCATTATCACCGTCGATAGCCAGAAAGCCTGGAAACTGGAGAAAGCCGAATTTGGCAACAGTCTGGTGCTGGAAAACATGGCCACCGATCAGGACGTTCGCGAAGGTTTGAAGAAATACATTTCCGGGATGCTGAACTTCGGTGTCGCCGGGCGGGACATCCACTTTGTGGTCAGCTCGGGAGCCGTGAAAGCCGACAATACGCAGAAAATTATCAAGGCACTGAAGTCGCTCAATTACGTAGTCAATACGGTTACTGCCGAACAGGAAGGTCGCCTGGCACTCCGATCGGTGCTGCCGAAAGACTTTGAAAGCTCCGGTTTCGTCGTTGATATCGGCTCCGGTAACACCAAGATTTCATGGAAAGATGGCGGAAAAACCACGGCTCTGGAAGGCCCCGGTGCCAAGTATTTCCAGAACGGTGACGACGATGCCAAAGTGTACAACGAGGTGAAAGCCCTGGCCGAAAAAATTCCGTCCGGAAACCGCAAAACCGCCTTCATCATCGGCGGGGTGCCGTTTGAACTGGCGAAAGAAGTTCGGAAAGACAAAGAGCGTTACACGGTTTTGAATGCGCCTTCGGCTTACAAATCGACAGAAGCCAAAACCAAAGCCGGGGTCAACATTTACAAAGCCATCGCCGACGGCACCAACTGCGATACCTTCGTCTTCGACTGGGATGCCAACTTCACCATCGGTTATCTGCTGACTTTATAAAGAAGTTATTTCGCGGAGTTGAGCGGAGTTAAAAGGAGTTAAGCGAAGGTATTTATTTCACTCTGCTTAACTCTTTTTAACTCCGCTCAACTCCGCGAAACAACTTTTCACTCATGACGCTACAGGACTTCTTCAACGCGGTTTCTTCCAACCCGGCGCTGCTGGCGGTTTTTCTATTATCGATTCCGGCGCTGGCCTTTGTCGTCAATATGTGGTCGGGCGCAACTGCCGAAGAGATCTGGCGGTGGCGGTTCGTGTACGCGACGCTGGTGTATCTGGCCTGCATTCCCGGCATTTTTGCCTTTACCCTCAACATCTATCTGTTTCTGTTCGAGCGGCAAAGCATCTGGCAAATGAACCTGATTACGCAGGTATTGCCCATCGTAACGATGGCGGCTACGCTGATGCTCATTAAACGCAAGCTGCCGTTCAACTACATCCCCGGTTTTGGCAAACTATCGGGTTTCATGACCCTCATCGGTGCCGTCATCGGCCTCCTCTGGTTCATCGACCGAACCCGGATTTACGCCGTCACCTACATTCCTTTCATTTATATCGTGGTCGGATTTGTCGGCCTGCTGCTGGTCATCCGGTTTGCGTGGAGCAAACTCTTCTAATTAATCCATTTTCGGAAGTCGCTCTTTGGTGAGCTGGGTCAATTGCCGCAAAACCGTCTGCTTTTCCGTTGGCAAGCCCGAGCGCGACAACCAGTTTTCGTAGAGTTCGAAGCTCCAGCCGAAAATCCGCTCGTTGTGACTTGCCAGAAAAGTGGTTAGATCTTTTAGAATTTCCGCATCCGGTTTTTCGCTTTTCAAGATCTGAATACTGTTTTCCAGGTACCGCTCCAGAATGGCAAAACCGCCGGTTAGCTCCCGTTTATCGATTCGCTGCAAGGCCATCCGGGCCTGATCGGGCTGTCCTACGATCAGGTGAAGTTCAACAATCGTTAATTTACTGCCCGGGTTGGCGTAAGGAAGTTTTTCGTATTCTTCAATGGCTTTTCGGTAGCTCAGACTCGCTTCCCTGAGCTTATTTGATAACGTAAAGTACCGTCCCTGTTCGGTCAACAAATTGCTGGTTAATTGCGGATCGCCTTTAAACGAGTTCAGTTTTCGTAGCGCCAGTTCAATATCAGCGCTGGCAGCATCGATCTGACCCAGTTTGGCTTTCGCGTTTGCCCGGCCCCGCAACGCCAACACCGCTGGTTGTTCAAATTGCTGTTTCTGAAGGGCTTGCTCGGGCACTCCTTTGCTCAACTGGCTGGACAGACGAATACTCTGATCGTAATCCGCAATGGCCTCCGGATATTCTTGCCGGAATGTGTGCATATCGGCCCGCTGGGCATATGTTACAATCCGCATCGTATCGGAACCATATTCAATGGCTTTCTCCAGGTCAACAAACGCCCCGGACCAGTTGCGTTCCCGCGCTTTCTGAAAAGCCGCCTGAACAAACGCGTTGGCGACGTTCCGGTTGGGTTTGGCAATTTTTTCCAGTGGCAACAGACCGGCTTCGCTGAACGCCAGCCGGAGCGCATCTTTGCTGCTAAAATTGGTATTGAGCGGTTGCGGCAACAGATTGTCGTACAGGGAAATCTGATTCAGTTGAGGAGCTTCCAGTAATTCGACAGGCAGTTCCGACAGCCGGTTTCGCATGAGCGAAAGTTGGTGCAGTTGGAGGCTCTTCCAGTCAACGGAGGGAATACGATCGATGTTGCAGTGAAACAGCGTCAGATTCCGCAGCTTCGGAAGTCTACTGATTTTCGTAAATACATCTTCCCCATCCAGACTCGGCTGGTTCATCAACTGCAAACTGTTGAGTTCCCGACAATACACGATACTGTCCGGCAACTGGCGCAATCCAGAATTTTCTTTGGGTGTGTCTTCTTCCATTTCGCCAACCTGCAAATTGGTCAGCCGCGTCAACCGACCGATGGATTCCGGAAGCGTCACCAACCGGGTCCGGCCCAGTTGCAGGTTCCGAAGTTCGGCCAGATTTCCGAGCGAAGCGGGTAAAATGGTCAGTTCATTGCCGGAAAGATCGATCATCTGCAATTTGGCCAGTTGGGTAATCCCTTCGGGCAATACGGTCAATTTTGTATTGCGGGCAAAAAACAGTTCCAGTTCCCGACAATTCCCAATCGTTTCGGGCAGTTGCGCCAGCGGATTTCCGTCCAGAATGAGATGGTGAAGGTGAGTCAATTTTCCCAACTCGGCGGGCAGCGTTGGGAGTTGGTTGTGGGTTATCGTCAGGTTTCTCAGCCTGGAAAGGGCGCCCAGGCCAGCCGGAATCGAGCTCAGTTTATTCTCGTTCAGATTGAGGTCCAGCAACTTCTTTAGCCGGAACAATACCTCGGGAAAAACCGTGAACTGGTTTTTTTGCAAATTGATCCCGTGAAGCGAATCGAGTTTACCCAGACCTTCCGGCAATTGTGTCAATTTGTTATCGTTCAGCGTGAGCTGTCTCAGTTGCCAGAGCTGACCTATTTCGTTGGGAATCCGTTGTAATTGATTCTGGCCTACATCCAAACGATTGATTTTGACCAATTTGCCAATGTTCTTCGGCAATTCCGTCAGTTGATTCATGGAAAGTGACAAACTCGTCAGGTAAATCAAATCACCCATTGATTCGGGTAAACGTACCAGCCTGTTACCCGACAAATTCAACTGATCCAGCCGGGCTAACTGGCCGATCGAAGCCGGTAAGTAGCGTAATTGATTATTGAAAATCGACAGCGAAACCAAGCCGGAAAGCTTGCCCAGATCAAAGTTCAGCGTGTCCAGTTGATTGCCCGACAGTCCCAATGACTTCAAACGGACCAGTTCATCCATCGATTCGGGTAGTTTGTTCAACTGACATCCATTGGCCTGCAGGACGTTGAGTTGCTTCAGTAAGCCGATTTGTGGGGGCAATTCGCCCAACGGATTGTTGTTGATCGTCAATTGTTTCAAACTTCCGAGCTGCACCAGGGCCATCGGGAATTTGCGCAGATTGCAATTGTCCAGGTTTATTTTTTCCAGGGTATTCAGTTCGCTGAATATGCCTTCGGTAATAGTCAGCTGCCGATTTCCCTGAAGATCAATCGTTTCCAATCGGGTTAATTTCCGGAGATCGGGCAAAACCGTCAGATTGGTATTGGCCAGCCGCAACGTCTCCAGGTCCGTCAGTCGGCTGAGAAACGACCAGTCGGTTTTCGCATCGATCCGCTGGTAACTGAAATCCAGTTCCCGAAGATTTTTGAGCTCGCCGAGAGTTGGGGGAATTTGGAGCTGGTATTGACCATTCTGTACCCTGAGTGACGTGATCTGCTGAAGTTTCGTAATGCCCGTCGGTAAAACCGCCGGATTACCGTTCACCCAAACCGTTAACTTCCGCAGCGCGGGCATACCGGCCAGCGTTGTAAATGTCTGTTCGTTCTCGTGGGAAGCGATCATGACATCCAGTCGATCCAACACCTTCAATTGCTGCAGCGAACTGGGGAGCGAAAGCGAAAATGGCAAAAAATTAGAACCAAAAAACCGCTGGTGAATCGTCAATCGCTGCAATTGTTTCAATTGGCTGACCGTCTGCCAGAGCGAGGATTTCGCCGTCAGCGAGTCGACTTCCAGATTCAGAACCCGCAATTCCTTCAATTCGGCGAGCCGACTGACATTTCCTTTCTTCAGAACTTCAATTGTTACCCGCAGGGACTGAACGGGGGCGTTTTTGTCTTTTCGGTCTACCAACTCCGCCAGATCTTCGTAACTGTTTGGTGCTACATACGAATTTGGGCGGTCCAGTCCAGGTCCGGCAAAGGACTTTTCCTGCGGATACCAGATCACCAGACTCTCCAGTTCCGCATCCGTTAACCCGTTCTCCTGTGCCGATGCCAGTGAAACCAGCCCGCACAAAGCGATCATCAGCAAGATTCGCATCCCAGATGCCGACATAATTTTGTATTTTTGCGGTGTGAACGAAAAATTGCATGAATATACAATCCCAGCACCATCTACCCAACACCCATTTCGTTCCGGCTCAGAACGGTTTTTACTTCCCGGCCGAATGGCACCCGCACGTGGCAACCTGGCTCAGTTGGCCGCATACCGAAGCGTCGTGGTCCAATGAGCGGCAGGAGCTGATGTTTCCGGCCTATATCGAGTTTATCCGGGCGATCAGCGAAAGCGAGCATGTTTGCATCAACGCCCACAACGAAACCGTTATTCAAACGGCCAAAATGCGGCTTTTGGTGGCCGGTGTCGATTTATCGAAGGTAACCCTGCTTCCTAACCCGACCAACGATTCATGGTGCCGCGACCACGGCCCGGCCTTCCTGATCAATCCGGTTTCGAAAGAAAAAATCATTGTCAACTGGGAATACAATGCCTGGGGTAACAAATACCCGCCCTACGACCGCGACCAGCTCATTCCGGTCGAAATCGCGCATTACCGGAAATTGCAATACGTCAATCCGGGGATTGTGATGGAGGGCGGTTCCGTCGAATTCAACGGAAAAGGGACGGTTTTGACCAGCCGCGCGTGTCTGTTGAATCAAAACCGTAATGCCCATCTGACCCAGGCGCAAATCGAACATTATCTTTGTGAATACTACGGGGTTCAGCAGGTCTTGTGGGTGGAAGAAGGCATCGTGGGTGACGACACTGACGGCCACATCGACGATACCGTGCGGTTTGTCAACGAGGATACGGTGGTGGTCGCCACCGAAAATAATCCCAACGACGAGAATTATCCGTTTCTTCAGGAGATTCATGAAGCGGTAAAAGCCATGCGATTGGTGAACGGCAAGCAGCTCAACATCATCGAACTGCCCATGCCCGACCCGGTTATCAGCGAAGGTCAGCGTCTGCCCGCATCGTACGCCAATTTTTACATTACAAATGGTTCGGTTATTGTACCGACATTCCGGTGTGCGAAAGACCAGACGGCAATCGATCTTCTCGAACGTTGTTTTCCAACCCGCAAAGTAGTCGGTATTGACGCAACGGAAATTGTTTGGGGATTGGGCACATTCCACTGCCTGAGCCAGCAGGAACCCGCCATCGAAGAATGATGTACGATCAGAAGATTTTTGGTTCGGTGGCCAACACCGACAACGGAGAAGTCGGTTCCGAAACCAGATTCTGGTATCACCAGGAGGGCGAAGTCGTCTGGGCCGAATACCGTGGTGGTTCAGTGGTAAAAGGCTTTCTGGTTGCGAAAATACTGGCAGATAATGCGTTGGATATGGTTTATCAGCACCTGAACACCGATGGCGAATTCCGGAACGGCGTTTGTCATTCCACTCCGGAATGGCTGCCCGACGGGCGCATTCGCCTGCACGAACGCTGGCGCTGGACCAACGGCGACGGCTCGGAAGGCGCATCGATCATCGAAGAAATTGCCTGATCATCCGTTTATGAAATTACATTATGTGATGGGTTTGGCATTGCTAACGGCCTGTTCAAGCCAAAAACCGTTAACTGCGGAAATGAAGCTGAACCGTCTGAAAGCCGTCAACCTGGAAGAAACCATCAGCCGGAAAGACGAATTGATGATGACCTGGTCGCTCACGGCCTTTGACAGCCAAAACCGCCTGGTAGGTGTTGCATCCAGCGCGTGGGGGGTGGAAAAGGTGAAAAAGGGCGCGGTTTTATCGTTCGAGAACCAGGCTCCCGTGCAGTTGGCGATTCCGAAAGGTGGCAAAGTGGTCGCGTCCCTGTTGCTGATCGAAGTGGATGATTACACTCAGGCCCAGCAATTTATCAAACGCATTCGCGACGTCAACGGCTGGATTCAGGTTCCCGTCGGCCTTTTCGAAATCGGGAGCGAATTGCTCACGCCTTTGAAATACGTCACCACGGCACTGACGGCAGCGGGTCTGGGCATTCAGTTGACCGACCGGCTGGACAAAGACGATATTCTGGGTCAGAGCAGCGTCGAAGTGAAAGACAGCAGCAAGGATCCTAAAAAAAAGAGTCGGTGGTCCACGTTCCCGCCCGGTTTTCGGGAAGGCACCTGCGCGATTCGTTTGAATACGAAGTTGAGTACGATATTCAGCTGAAAAAGATGAAAATAAAGCCCGCTTCCGGTCGTTAAAGCCATAGCGGTTTTCTGTAAATAGCTGTTGCTGACTAGATAAAAGAGAATAGAGGTGAGACAAGAGACAGCAACGATGATGATTTTGAAGGTCTCTTGTCTCACCATCTTACAAACACTCCAATTGATACCTGTTTTGACCTCGACTAATCGTTTAAAAAAAACATCCGGTTTTTTACTGTTCTGCGGTGTGCTTGCGGGCTGTAAGTCCTCAACGCCGGTTGTTACAAAGGCTCCCGAACCGGTTATTTTGAAACTCGGTAACAAATCGTTCACAACGGACGAGTTTTTCCAGTCGTTTACTAAAAATCAAATCAACGGTGACTCCTCCCGCCGGACGGGTCTTCGTGAATACATTGATTTATACACCAACCTGAAGCTCAAAGTCATGGCCGCCGAACAGGAAGGCCGCGACACCACGGAAGGGTTTCGGGAAGAAATTGCCACCTACCGCAAGCAACTGGCGCAGTCGTATCTCAATGACAAAGAGACCATTGAACACCTCACCGCCGAAGCATACGAACGGTTAAAAGAAGAAGTGAACGTTTCGCACATTTTATTTTCGGTGGCGGAAGATGCGGCTCCGGCCGATACGCTGAAAGCGTACCAGGCGGCCCTTGATGTGCGGAAACAAATCCTGAACGGCACCGACTTTTCAACGGCAGCCCGGCAGTTTTCCAAAGACCCAACGGCGGCAACGAACGGCGGCAATCTGGGCTATCTGACGGCTTTTCAGGTGGTTTATCCCATCGAAACCGCTGCATATACGACGCCGGTTGGCGGCATTTCCACGCCGGTTCGCTCGCGTTCGGGCTACCACCTGGTGAAGGTTCTCGACAAACGGCCCAGCCGGGGCAAGGTGCAGGTGGCCCATATTTTGGTGCGGATCAGCCCGAGCGCGGCCGCGTCGGGCGGTGGTAATGAAGGGCAGAAAGCCGCCAAAGCCCGAATCGACGAAGCGTATAACCGGCTGGAAAAAGGCGAACCGTTCGATATGCTGGTGAAAGAATTTTCGGACGATCGGGAGTCGCGCAACACCGGCGGGGTGTTGCCCGTCTTTGGAGTTGGACAGATGGTTCAGCCGTTTGAAGAAGCCGCTTATAGTTTGTCGCAGCCCGGCACGTTTTCAAAACCGTTCCAGAGTAATTACGGCTGGCACATTGTCCGGCTCATCGAACGGCAACCGCTGGAATCGTTTGAGTCGATGGCGGCAACACTTCGGCAGAAAGTAGTGACCGACACCCGGGCCGAAATTGTTCGTCAGGCAATGGTTCGGCGGTTGCGGAAAAACTACACGGTAACGGAGTCGCCCGACGTGCTGGCGAAAACGCTGACCATGGCCGACAGTAGTTTATTGACCGGGAAGTGGAAATTACCGGCCAAACTGGATGCATCCATTGAAAAGAAACCGATTGTGTTGATCAATCAACAGCCGTATACCGCCAATGATTTTCTGGCAACGGTCGTTCGCCGGCAGCAGCCCCGCCGGGACCCAACCTCTTCGGCGACGGTTCAGATGGAGCGGCTTTTCCGACGATTTGTTGATGATAAAATCATTGAGCAGGAAGAAACCGGTTTGGAGAAAAAGTATCCGGAATTCCGGTCGTTGATGAATGACATCCGCGATGGGGTGCTGCTTTCGCAGGTAATGGAAATGAACGTCTGGGAAAAGTCACTGACCGACTCGCTCGGACAGCGTGCTTATTACGAAGCCCATAAGGAAAAATACCGGTACGACCAGCGGGCGGCTGCTTCGATTCTGGTGGTGCCGAACGACGAAATACTGAAACAGGCGTCGGAAATGCTGGCCAAAAGTCCGTATCAGCTACGGCGGTCGGTCGAAGAATTGAGTTACGCAACAAACCAGAGTGCGCTGACGCCCAAACAGCGGGAAACCCTGTTTGATTTAATCGTGTTGCTGGTTAAGAATTCGGATTACCTGGTTGAAGTGTCGGGCTCGGCCGATGGCACGGAACGGGATACGATCTCGGCCAGCCGGATTCGGAATGTGGTTAGTTTATTGACAGCAAACCGGATTCCGATTGTCCGGATCATGGAAAAAGACCACGGTAAATTCCGGCCCGGTTTAACCGGAACGGGCCGGAATGACAAAGCCCGTCGCGTGACCTTTCAGCTCTATTCGACGTCTAAAAAAGATGTAGAGAAGATATTGAATTCGAAAGAACCGGGGGCGGTCAAACTGACAGAAGGACTGTTTGCCAAAGGCATCAATCCGTACCTGGACGCCGTTGACTGGCAACCCGGAACCACCACAATTCGGCGTGATGGAAAGGTAGCTCTGGTGAAAATTGACCAGATTGATCCTCCCCGGCTGAAAACGTTCGAAGAAGCCCGGGGAGCGGTTATCAACGATTACCAGGCTGTTCTGGAAAAACAATGGCTCGACCGCTTAAAACAGCAATATCCGGTCCAAATGAATGAAGAAGAGGTCCGGAAACTGGCGAAATAAATCGGTCCTTAACATCATTTAACACATTCATCGATTTGGCATGACGATAAATCCTGCCGAAATAGTTAATATTGAATAATAAACCTGAATAAAGTTTTTAATGAAATCAATCCTTCTCTCCTACTTTATTCTGACGACGCTGCTGATTGTAGCGGCATCTCCTGCCTATTCGCAGGGGAAGGGCGTCAGTCTAAACAAGATTATTGCCAAAGCCGACAATTATTACGTCCTCAAATCGGATCTGGAGCAGGCCCGCCAGTCTTATGCCCAGCAAAACCAGAAGGCACCTGGTGATTGCCAGCTGCTGGAAAGCCTGGTTGTGCAGAAAGTACTGTTGGCCAAAGCCGAAATTGACTCCGTCACCGTCGACGATAAGTTGATTGAAAACCAGATGGATGGCCGGATGTCGTACATGATTCAGCAATTTGGTTCGGAAAAAAACCTGGTTGAAGCCTACGGAAAAAGCATCGAGGCTTTAAAAAGTGAACTCCGTTCGGAAGTGAAAGAGCAGATGCTGGGGCAGCGGATGCAGACTAAAATAACCGACGATGTAAAAGTAAGCCCCAACGAAGTCCGGAAGTTTTTCAACGGCATTCCCAAAGATAGCTTGCCGTATATCCCCGCTGAAGTCGAAATCGGGCACATTGTCCGGTTGGCAAAAGTGACGAAAGAGCAGAAAGAGGAGTTACGGAAGCGGTTGCAGGCACTAAAGGAGCGCGTTGAAAAAGGCGAAGATTTTGCGAAACTGGCAACTGAATTTTCCGAAGATGTGGGTTCTGCCCAAAAAGGGGGTAGCCTCGGTTTTGCCAAACGCGGTGCGATGGTCGCCGAATTCGAAGGGGCCGCCATGAAGCTGAAACCCAATGAAATGTCGGACATTGTCGAGTCGGAATTTGGTTTGCACCTGATCCAGCTTATTGAAGTGCGGGGTGCGGAATACCACGCCCGGCACATTCTGCTCCGCCCCGATTACAACCGCCTGGACCTGAGCCAGCCACGCCGGTTTCTGGACAGCCTGCGAACGTTGATTGTGGCCGATAGCATCAAGTTTGAAAAAGCCGCCAAGGACTTTTCGGAAGACAAAGCAACGGCCGATGCGGGTGGAGTCATCCGGGATCAGCAGTCGAACAGCACCCTCATGCCGCTCGATCAGAACATGGATTACACGCTTTACATGACGCTGGACACGATGAAAGTAGGCAGCGTTAGCCAACCGATGGATTACCGGCTCGAGGATGGAAAAAGTGCCGTGCGGCTTTTGTTTTACAAGCGAAAAGTGGCCCCGCACACCGCCAGCATCAAAGACGATTACGAGAAAATCGCCAACATTGTGCTGAACAATAAAAAGAATACCGCCATTGATGCCTGGTTCAAAAAAGCCGTCAGCGATGTCTACATCAATGTTGATCCCGAATACCAGAGCTGCCACATTTTAGGCAGTCAGAAAACCGATGGCCCCTAAAGGGAGTTAAGAGTTAAGACGGGGCCACCCGTGTGGTGGGCGAATTCCCATACCTTGTTGCTTTTAATTTTTAACTCTTAACGCTTAATTCTTAACTCTTAACTCTTTCTCTTGTGGTACAATTTAATTCCGACGTTGCGGCTGCTGAAGCGCTGAATGATGCGTATAAAAGACTGAAAACGGAGATTTCGAAAGTGGTGATTGGTCAGGAAGAAACCGTGCGGCTTTTGCTCACGGCTATTTTTTGCCAGGGACACTGTTTGCTGGTCGGGGTGCCGGGTCTCGCCAAAACGCTGCTCATCCAGACCATCGCCGGGGCGCTCGACCTGAGTTTTAACCGGATTCAGTTTACCCCGGACCTGATGCCCTCGGACATTCTGGGTTCCGAAACACTTGATCAGGAACGGCGTTTCAAATTCATCAAAGGACCGGTTTTTGCCAACATCATTCTGGCCGACGAGATTAACCGGACACCTCCCAAAACGCAGTCGGCGCTGCTGGAAGCCATGCAGGAATACGCCGTGACGATTGCCGGGCAAAAATACCCGCTCGACCGCCCGTTCTTCGTGCTGGCTACCCAAAACCCGATCGAACAGGAAGGTACTTATCCCCTGCCCGAAGCCCAGCTGGACCGGTTTATGTTCAACGTTTTTCTGGATTATCCATCCTACCAATCGGAGCTGGACATTGTAAAATCAACGACCAGCGACGAGAAATACCAGGTACAAAAAGTATTATCCGGCGACGAACTGCTGGCCTTTCAGCATCTGGTGCGCCGGGTTCCGGTGGTCGACAATGTGGTCGAATATGCCGTTAAACTGGTTCATAAAACCCGCCCGAACACCGAAATGGGTTCGCCGGATGCCAATACCTACCTGGAATGGGGGGCAGGTCCGCGGGCTTCCCAGGCCTTGATTCTGGCCGCCAAGTGCAACGCATTGCTCAATGGCAAATATTCACCCGATATCGAAGACGTCCGGGCTGTCGCTTATCCCATCATCCGTCACCGGATCGTCCGGAATTTCAAAGCTGAAGCCGAAGGTATTACGGTCGACCAGCTTATCAAGCGGTTATTGTAATTCGGGATACGGTTTTCGGTGGCTGGCGCATTCTGGTAAAACATGTTTGAACGCGCCCGTCACCGTAAACCACCTATTTCTTCACCGTCCCTGACCGCAAAGTAAATCCCGGCCCTCTTTTGCCAAAATCAAACAAAATAATCATAAACTTGATTACTAGGTAGCTTTCGGTTCAGGCTTCAGGCAAACGCGTTGGATGACGGAATCGTAAAACGGTTAACTGCTAATCAATGACGACTTCTGTCCTTGCGGCTTTCGCCAGTCGCCACCAAAAAATTGCTGTCGGTCTGATCGTGCTATCGGAGTTTACCAGTGTAGCCATCGGAATGCTGCTGGGGAGTTCAATTTTGCCCAACCTACCGGGCTGGTATTTGTCCATCCTGTTGGGTGCGTTGGTTTTCATCCGGCAACGCGTGTGCCGATATAACGCCATACAGTCGACCGATTTGGTTTCAGTCGAGCGGTTTCGGTTTCAGAAATACAGTTATTTCCTGCTTTTTCTCATCAATTTTCTGGCGTATATCGTTGCGGGTGGCATCTGTGGCCGGGCGGTTTTGCATCCCGAGCCGTCGGTCAGCGTATCCAGCGAAAACGCTTACACCGTAATCAGCGAGAAAGACTCTTTAGTTCAACCTACGCCCAATCAGCGGGTTAATCAGTCCAATGGCACCTCCGTTTCGGAAAAACCGGGTACTGGAACAAAAATTGCCTATATTCTTTTATTCCTGGCCAGCATTCCTCTGTTTATTTTTGCGAGCCGTCTGGCCTGTGGTTTACTGTGCAGCGAACAAGGGTTTGCGGCCGTACTGGTTATTTTGCTCGGAACCGGTGTGCTGGCGGGCGGATTTTATTTCCTGGGACGGGCACTTACGAAAAACATGAAGTCCTACAAGGACATGACTCAACCGGAACGAAAACGGGAGAAACGGCGCTTTTTCCGAACGTTGCTGGGTACTGTCGTTGGCCTGCTTCTTTTTGGTTTGATCGCTTCGGCTACGAATTAACTACCACCACACATCCATGAAATACGTCTATTGCCTGCTTTTTTATACCGGTTTTCTATCTTCACTCCATGCTCAGACCAGTTTAACCCAAACCGTTCGCGGCCGGGTTTCCGATAAAGAATCTAAGTTTCCGTTGGTCGGTGCCACCGTTCAAATTCTGAATGCCACGGCCGACGGGCTCGGAACTGCCACCGATTCGTTGGGTCGTTATCGCCTGCCTAATGTACCGGTGGGTCGGCGAACGGTCAAAATAAGTCTGATTGGTTACAAAGAAGCTTTACTAAATAACATTATTGTTGATGCGGGCCGCGAAACCATTCTGGATGTCGACCTGGAAGAAGCCATTACCGAACTAGCCAGCGTTACCGTTAAGGCGCAGCGAACCGGCGACGCCCGCAATGAAATGGCCGTTGTATCGGCCCGACAATTTACGGTCGACGAAGCCGACCGCTACGCCGGAAGCCGGGGCGAACCCGCCCGGATGGCGTCCAACTTTGCCGGCGTGCAGGGTGCCGACGACTCCCGCAATGACATTGTGATTCGGGGCAATTCGCCGGGTGGCGTCCTCTGGCGGGTCGAGGGCATCTCGGTTCCGAATCCCAACCATTTCGCCATTGCCGGAACAACCGGCGGTTCGGTAAGCATCATCAGTAATAAAATGCTGGCCAATTCCGACTTTTTCACCGGCGCTTTTCCGGCGGAATACGGCAACGGCATCGCCGGTGTTTTCGACCTTCGGTTGCGAAACGGCAATAACGAAAAACACCAGCGCTCGCTGCAATTTGGCTTTTTAGGAACCGAAGCTGCACTGGAAGGGCCGTTGTCCAGAAAAACCGGGTCGTCGTATTTCGTAACGTATCGCTACGCCAACCTCTGGCTCTTCAAAAAAGCCGGTATCGACATTGGTACCCAGGCACTTCCGCGCTACCAGGATGCCTCGTTTCGGTTCAATTTCCCGCTCAAAAACAACGCGAAACTGTCCTTCTGGGGATTCGGAGGCACGAGCACCATCGACCTGCTCATCAGTGAACAGGAAGTGACCGACCGGAATATTTTCGGACAAAACGACCGCGACCAGTATTACACGGCGCGCATGGGCGTTGCTGGTATTACCTACGAAAAACCGCTCAACCGCAAAACATTTGTTCGGCTGACCCTGGCCGAGTCGGGCACTGTGCAGGACGCGTACCACAACTACCTTTTTTTCCAGAACGGAGCCGATGGTTTGCCAGTTGTGGAGAATAACCGCTATAAAATTACGGGCAAAGCCCCGATTCTGGATTACCGGTTTTCCGAAACCAAAACCTCCCTGGCGGGAGCTGTCAACCATAAATTCAGTTCGCGCAGTACGCTGCGGGCCGGTTTGATCGGGGATCTGTATTCATTTAATTTTATCGATAGTGCCCGCGTGGTAACGCCGGTTCCAAATGCGCCAACTCAACTGGGTCCGTGGCTAACCCGCTGGGATTCGCGGCAATCGGCGGTTTTGCTGCAGCCTTATGTGCAGTGGCGCGTTAATCTGGCCGATCGACTGACGCTGAGCGCCGGTTTGACGAGTTTGTATTTTTCGCTCAACAAAAACAGTTATTCGCCCGCCGAGCCCCGCCTGGGTCTGTCCTGGGATTTGCCCAACCGCCAGAAGCTCAGCTTCGCGGCCGGTTTGCACAGCCAGATTCAGCCAACGTATACTTACTTTTACGGGGCGGATTTACATAAAAACCGGCAATACCTGAATTCGGATGTGGGGCTGACCAAAAGCTGGCATTATGTGACCTCCTACGATCGGTTGCTGGGCCGAAACATGCGGTTGAAAATCGAAGCCTATTACCAGAAATTGTTTGATGTACCGATTGAAGAACAGCAAAGCTCATTTTCCATTCTGAATACCGGAGCAGGTTTTTCACGGATTTTTCCGGGTAAGCTGGTGAACAAAGGAACCGGGCGGAATTATGGCGCGGAACTGACGCTCGAGAAGTTTTTCAGCGATGGGTATTATTTTCTCGTCACGGGTTCGTTGTTCGATGCCAAATACAAAGGCTCCGACGGCGTGTTGCGAAATACGGATTTCAACGGAAAATACGCATTCAATGCGGTTTTTGCGAAAGAATTTACCTTTGGCCGCACGAGCCTGAATCTGGGTGCGAAGTTCACCGCCATCGGTGGTCGCTGGTACGGTCCGGTCGACGAAGCCCGCTCGCAAGCCGCCCAGGATATTGTGTACCAGAGTGCCAGCCGCAACACGCTCCAATTTCCGGATTACCGCCGGTTTGACCTGAAAGTGGATTATAAAATTAACCGCACCCGGCTGACTCACACGATTGCCGTCGACCTCGTCAACATACTTGGCATTCAGAATATCCTGACGCTGAGCTATGCGCCCCAGCCTGATGGCACGTTCATCAAGCGGGAATACCAGTTGGGTTTTCTGCCGGTTTTTTATTATCGGGTGGATTTTTGATACCAGATTCTTCATCATGAACAAACTTTTAGCCGTCTTCGCCCTTGGTTTGGCCCTAACAACCGGATATGGTCAGGCTCGAACCTCTCCCCTGCTGACGAACCTTTTCGCGAAAAATCAGAACCCGGTTTTTCAGGAAGTGATCAGACACCCGGACACGTACCGATTACAAATCATCTACACCCGAATCGACCGCGACCGTAACAACGTTCCGACGTTTACCAACTACTATTTTCACGTCGACAGCACTACTTATTTCAATCCGGCTTCAACGGTCAAATTACCGCTGGCCCTGCTTTCGCTCGAAAAACTGAACCGGATGAAGATTCCGGATGTGACCCTGTTCACGGCCATGCAGTTCGACAGTGCGTTTCGGAATCAAACCAGGGAGTGGACGGATAATACGTCCGAAACCGGTTTTCCGTCAATTGCCCATTTTATCAAAAAAGCATTTCTGGTGAGCGATAACGATGCCTATAGCCGTATGTATGAGTTTGTAGGTCAACAGGAAATCAATCGTTCGCTGCACGCCAAAGGCTATCTCGACACCCGCATCACCCACCGTTTCGTCCGGATGACTTCCGAAGAAAACCGCCATACGAACCCGGTCCGATTCATTCGTCCCGATGGCACATTGATTTACGCACAGCCAGCCGCCTATAATCCGGATGCGTTTGATTTTCGCCGGATTGATAAGTTGGGAAAGGGGTATCTGACCGCCCGCGACAGCCTGGTTCATGAACCGTTCGACTTTTCAACCCGGAACAAATACCCGCTCGAAGCCTTTCAGCAAACCTTGCAGTCGGTGCTGTTTCCGCAATCCGTTCCGGAACGCCAGCGATTCGATTTAACCGACAGCGACTATGCATTTTTATACCAGTATTTATCCCAGTTTCCCGGCGAAACCAATTACCCCAAATACGACTCGGATCAGTATTACGACACGTACGTGAAGTTCTTTTTTCAGGACAGTTTACACCACAAGTTACCGGAAGGGGTTCGGGTGTTTAATAAAGTGGGTTGGGCGTACGGTTTTATGACGGATGCGTCTTACGTTGCTGATTTCAAAAACCGGATCGAGTTTATGCTTTCGGCGACAATCTACGTCAATAAAGACGAGATTCTGAACGATAACAAATACGAGTACGAGAGTGTAGCGCACCCGTTTCTATACCAGTTGGGTCAAACGGTTTATGCGTATGAATTGAAAAGGAAGCGAAAAAACCGCCCGAATTTGCGGGAATTTAAAAGGCAGTATGAAACGCGGAAAAATGATGAACGACCCACAATAAAGGATGTCGATAATTGACGTTTGGGATTGTAGCGTTTTAAGGGAGCGTACAATACGAAGTCGTATCAAAGACCACGAACGGATACACTGATATGTGACGGGCCGCCCATACGGACATCGGTTTGACAACGTTTCTCACCGTTATCTACATGCTGTCTTCTTCACAAAGTTTTATAATTTGTGCGCGAATCCTGTCAAATGGCAGTCTGATTTATAACTTCTTCGTTTCAATGACAGAGACCGAAATTTTAATCAACCAAACTTCAAATGCTTACGAATGGACAAACAAGCTCCTCGAAGCAGTTCCATTCGATAAGTGGGAAATCATTCCTGATACCGTTGAATCCAATCTCAACTGGCAGGTTGGGCATTTGATTATCAGTCATTATTTCCATTCCATTCTGGTCATCAGAGGGCATCAGATGGATGTTCTCCAAAGGCTTCCAATCAAGGAATACAGTGATTTTTTTACGGTCTCAGCCCCGATCCTTTCGGTTGGAAAGACCAACGCAAGGACGCTGTTCCAGGACCTAAAAGTCATTCAACAGAAGTCAATCGATATCTTGACTTCTCTATCCCTCTCAGAACTAAACGGCCCACTCGAGCCTACGTCCATACCACACCCAATTGCTGCAACAAAATTTGAGGCAATTGACTGGAATATTAAGCATACCATGTACCATTGCGGACAGATTGGTATTCTAAGCCGAGTCGTCGATAAGCGTTATAACTTTGGTCTGAAGCTATCCAAATGAGCAGGAACAAACGCTCACCGTCTCACAAATTTCTCCTTCACAAGCCTAAAAACCGCACGACATCTTCACCCGTATCCAGATCAATATTTCCGGACTCGAAAGGCACTTCGGCGCAGTCGTCTGCGTGGTTTTTGATCACCCACTTTGCTCCCTTATCGCCTTCCAGGCTGAGCAGTTCACTGATGTATTTCCGGTCGAACAAGGCCGGAACGCCCAAACTGCCCGCGTAACCCGAAGCCACAATTCCTTTGCCGCTTTCCTGGTAAACCTGCGCCAGCTGCAGCAACAACCCGCGATCGACATGGGGTTGATCGGTCAGTAAAAACAAAACCGCATCGATGTCTTTCTGGGTCAGGTAAACAGCCGCCAGACCGGTTTTTACCGACGATGAAAGCCCCTGTTGCCAGTGTTGATTGTCGATAATGGTCACGGGCAGTCCTTCCAGTTCGGGCGAAATCCGGTTTTTATTGGCCCCTACAACGACGACAACCGGCCGAAAAGGGGTGGACAAAGCCGTATCGACCACCCGTCGAAGCAATGTTCTGCCTTCCCATTCAATGAGTTGCTTAGGTTCGTTGTCCAACCGCGTCGATGCTCCGGCGGCTAAAATAATGATGGCGAGGTTCATGCGTAATGACCGGTCAGGTGAGGTCAACAGACGTAGAGATCGATTGCACCGGCTGATGAATCGGCGCGTTCTTGAATTTCAGCGGTTGTGCTGAGGCCCGCCGGAAAACCGCCTGAATTTCTGCCAGGATCGACAGTGCAATTTCCTGTGGATTGTCGGCTCCGACATCCAGGCCGATCGGCCAGAAAAGCCGTTTTTCATCTTTCGATGTAACCAGGTCTCCTACCTCATCCAGCAGCGCATCACCGCGTTTTTTCGGCCCCAGAAGGCCAATATACGGGATATCGGTTTGCAATAATTCCCGCAAAACCGATCGGTCGTACTTAAAATTATGGGAGATCAAAACCGCGGCTGAAAAGGCATCGATTGGTAGTTGCTTCCGAATATCGTCGCGCTGAACGGCCAGCATTTCGTCGGCTACGCCAAATCGCCGGGGTTGCAGGTGCGCCACACAATCGTCGGTAACTACCACCCGCCAGCCAATTTGCTTGGCCAGTTGCACCAGCGGCACGGCATCGTAGCCGCCCCCAAACACCAGCAATTGAATGTCGGGTTTGAGTTCTTCCACGAAGATTCCGGCACCATCGGGCAGATTGGTTTCCAATGTCAGCGGGCGACGTTCCTGCATCACGCGATCGAGCGTTTCGAGCGGATTTTCCGAATCAGCAGGATCAATGGATTGAATGAGTACATCCAAAACCCCGTTGCAACCCAGACCGATGCCAAAGTTTTCGCCCTCCGGGTCAGAGGTGTCATAGGTGACCAAACGAGCCTGACGGGTTTGCATGACCTCACGGGCTTTTCGCAGCGCATCGCCCTCCAGACAACCGCCACTGATAGCTCCAATCCACTGGCCATCGTCGGTGATGTACATGCGGGCACCCGGACGGCGATACCCCGAACCGCTCAGTCCGACGACGGTTGCCAAAGCGGCTTTACGCTGGGTAAAGTCGGTCTTTCGGTAAGCCCGAATGAGTTGCTGAAATTCGTTAATCACGTTTTTAGACGATGATTGATGAATGAGAAACGATGAATTACCCAATTTACTCGAAATCAGCATTCCTCATTCACCGTTTCTCATTTTTCTTATCGAACACGGCTGGTGGATAGCCTACTTCAACCAGAAATAATCCGCTGGCGGGTGCCGAACGCCCGGCTTTGGTGCGGTCTTTCGCCAGCAGAATCTGTTTAAATTCGGCAACGGTCATGCGCCCCTGCCCGATTTCGAGCATCGTTCCCACCAGCGTTCTGACCATGCCATATAAAAACCGGTTGGCTTTGATGTGAAAAACAAGCTGATCGTCCTCGACCACCCACTCGGCCCGGTGCATGACACAGCGAAAATGCGAAACCTTCGTCCGAACCTTGCTAAAACTTTCAAAATCATCGTATTGAAACAGCAGCGCAGCCGCTCTGTTCATCTCGTCGATGTCGAGCTGAGGCCGAAAAACGTACACCAGGTAGTCCAGAAACGGACTTTTCTGTTTCCGGATGCGGTATTGGTAGTAACGGGTTGTGGCCGAAAACCGGGCATGAACGTCAGGGGCGACCGGAAAAATGGTCTGGATGGCAATATCCGGCGGCAGCAGGCAATTCAGGGCATGAATCAGGGTGTCCGTCAATTCCAACGGGCGGTCCAGCTCAAAATGGGCAAACTGCTGTTCGGCATGAACCCCGGCATCCGTCCGACCGCTGCCCACGATGGCAATGCGTTCTTTCAGAATTAGGGTCAGTTTCTGCTCCAGAACTTCCTGAATACTGATGCCATTGGGCTGAAATTGCCAGCCGTGGTAGGCCGTGCCTCGGTAGGAAAGTTGGATGAAGTAGCGCATAACATGCAAAAATAACGCTCTAATGCGCAAAACCGTCTTTTTGAAACTAGGCAGGCTCTTCCTCGGTAGTTGTAAAATTAATTCCTTGGTAAATGGCTCCGATTGCCAATTCAAAATTTAGGCGTGGAAAAACTACAACATCTTCCAATTGGATATATCGCTGATACGTCCATTGATCCGTATTTTCCACCCGGGCATATAATTCCACTCCCACCTTATATTGGTTAACCAACAAGTAATACAGCAGGGATGGCATTTTTTGGTATTCCTCCCATTTATAATCCCGATCAGTAGCCACCGACGATTTGGACAATACCTCAACGATAAGGCTGGGTTGCCGGATGATGAATTGGCTTTGTAAATCAAACGGATGACAAGTCAGAACGACGTCTGGATATGGATAGTAGATATTTTTGACAACTTCGACTTTAACGGTTTCCGTAAATACGCCACAACGCTCATTGGCGGGCTGGCTTTCAAGCATTCCGGCAATTTTCCGAACCAGACGATTATGGCGGAGCGAACTCCCCGCCATATCATAAATCTGTCCTTTGTAAAACTCATGCCGAATTTCGCTGGATTCTTCCAGTTTGAAATACTCTTCGACCGTTAAATGTGTTTTACCAACCGGAGTTGCATTCATATTTTAAAGGCTTCTTATTGCATTTTCTGACCCAACGCATTGTCGTACAATGCCTTCGCATCAGCAACGGACAAAACCGTATCGTCGTCGATCACAAAGTCACCATCTGTAACCGTACCTAACTGGCGAACCGAAACATTGGACTTTTCCAGCGAGCCTTCAAACTGAGCCTGTTGATCCGGTGAAACCGACACGACCACCCGGCTCTGGCTCTCACCGAACAGGAACGCATCTTTCCGAAAACCGCCATCGGTCCGGATCGTAAAACCGGTTTGATTCACCATCGCCGATTCGGCCAGCGTGACGAACAACCCACCATCGGAAATATCGTGTGCCGAAACAACTAATTTTTCCTGAATAATACCCTTGACAATGGCTTGCAGCGTAAATTCTTCGTCCAGATCAAAAACCGGTGCCGGCGAGCCTTTGACGCCCCGGTATGAGTACAGATATTCCGATGAACCGACATCATTTTTCGACTCGCCCAGCAGGTAAATCAGGTCACCCGGCTGACGGAAACCGAGCGTCATGCGGTTATCCGGCTTTTCCATCAGCCCCAGCATCCCGATTGTCGGCGTCGGGAAAACCGGTCCTTCGTCGGAGCTCTGGTTGTAGAAACTGACGTTACCACCCGTTACCGGCGTATTGAATTTTTCGCAGGCTTTTTTCATCCCTTTGATGGCACCCACAAACTGCCAGTAAACCTCTGGCACATAGGGATTTCCGAAATTCAGGCAGTTTGTAATGGCCAGCGGTTCTCCACCCGAACACACGATGTTGCGGGCGGCTTCGGCCACGGCGATGGCGCACCCTTCTTCGGGGTCGGCATTGACGTAGCGGCTGTTGCAATCGACCGTGATGACGATGGATTTGTCGGTTCCTTTCACACTGACCACGGCGGCATCCGAAGGTTCGTTCGTGCTGCGGTTGGCGGTTCCGACCATCGAATCATATTGTTCGTAGACCCACCGGCGCGAGCAGATGTTCGGGTGCGAAAGCAGGTGTTCGGCAACCGTTTTGATCTCTGCGGTTTCTACGTCGGGAATACCATCAATCGTAAACTTCTTAAACTCCTGAAAATAAGCCGGTTCGCGGTATTCGCGATGGTATTGCGGAGCACCACCCCCCAGCACGAGGTCATCGGCGGGAACGTCGGCCACCAGCCGACCATAGCGGTGAAAATGCAAACGACCGGTATCGGTAACGACGCCGATCTGCTCACAATTCAAATCCCATTTATCAAAAATCTGACGAATAACGTCTTCCTTGCCTTTTTCAATGACCACCAGCATCCGTTCCTGCGACTCCGACAGGAGGATTTCGAACGGTTCCATGTTAAGCTGGCGCGTCGGCACTTTATCGAGGTCGATGTCCATACCGTGTTCGCCTTTGGCGCTCATTTCAGACGTCGAACAGATGATACCGGCTGCGCCCATATCCTGAATACCAATGACATAGCCTGTCGCAATGATCTCCAATGTGGCTTCCAGCAATAGTTTTTCCATGAACGGATCGCCCACCTGAACCGCCGGGAGTTTTTCGGTCGATTTATCCGAAATATCTTCTGATGCAAACGTTGCGCCGTGAATACCGTCTTTGCCCGTGGCTGATCCGACGATAAAAACCGGGTTACCAACACCATACGACGTAGCTTTTGCCACCTTTCCGGTTTCAACGATCCCGGCCGAGAACGCGTTGACGAGCGGATTGACGTTGTAACAATCGTCGAAATAAACCTCTCCGCCCACGGTCGGAATCCCGAACGCATTGCCGTAATCGCCGATGCCTTTGACCACACCTTTTAGCAGTCGCCGGGTTTTGGGCAACGATAAATTACCAAACCGCAAGGAGTTTAACTGGGCAATCGGCCGCGCGCCCATCGTAAAAATGTCGCGGTTGATCCCTCCCACACCGGTCGCTGCGCCCTGATACGGTTCGATGGCCGACGGGTGGTTGTGCGACTCGATCTTGAAACTACAGGCCAGACCATCGCCAATATCGACCAGACCGGCGTTTTCTTCACCTGCTTTGGCCAGCATCCGGCTCGGTGCATCGCCGGTGGTGTCGCGGGGCAGGGTTTTGAGCCAGACAATCGAGTTTTTATACGAGCAGTGCTCCGACCACATTACGGAGAAAATACTCAGTTCGGTGAAATTGGGTTTGCGACCCAGAATGGCAATGATACGGTCGTATTCGTCGGGAAGAAGGCCCAGTTTGCGAGCAGTTTCGAGAGTTGGTAATTGATCGGTCGTTTCAGCAGACATGCGGATTGAGCAGAATGTTCGTGTGGGCAAAGGTAAGGCTTTTCACGTATCCTGCCGAAACCGTTGCCGAACGAATCGGTAAATCAACCCTGAATTCTCAAAAAAATGGCCTAAATTTCCCGCAAACTTGAAACCGGAGCTGAAGACGGCCCCAATAAATTACTACGAATGGCCCAACGCAATCGCGAATCTCCCGTCCGGACCGTCCAGGTGACCCGCTACGTTACGCCGTTGCGCGAAGGCGGTTCGCTGCCCGCCATTGTGGATGCTGACGACGATTTTCTGTACGTGCTGAAATTTCGGGGCGCGGGTCAGGGCGTCAAAGCGCTCATTGCCGAACTGATCGCCGGGGAGCTAGCCCGCGCACTCGGTTTCCGGATTCCCGAAATTGTATTCGCCATTCTCGATCCGGCGATGGCCCGAACCGAACCGGACGAGGAAATTCAGGATTTGTTACGGGCCAGTGGAGGACTGAATCTGGGGCTGCACTTTCTTTCCCGCGCCACGACCTTCGATCCGGTTTTGAACGCGGTCAGCGCCCGGCTGGCGTCGCAGATTGTCTGGTTCGATTGTTTCATCACCAACGTGGATCGGACGGCCCGCAATACCAACATGCTGATCTGGCACCGGGAACTCTGGCTGATCGACCACGGAGCTGCGCTTTATTTTCACCATTCCGGGCAACCCTGGGAAGAACAGGCTAAAAAACCATTCGCAGCGGTGAAAGATCACGTGTTGCTCCCCTGGGCCACCGAATTAGATGCCGTCGATGCCGAATTTCGTCAGATATTAACTTCTGAACGCATTCAGGCCATTGTTGATCTGGTTCCGGATGAGTGGCTGACGAACGAGCCAACGGCCGATTCGGCGGAAGAACAACGACAGATTTATGTCCGGTTTTTAGAAACCCGGCTCGCCCATTCAGAAGTCTTTGTCAACGAAGCGAAACATGCCCAATCACTTGTTTGAGTACGCCGTGATCCGCGTCGTGCCACGCGTCGAACGCGAAGAATTCCTAAATGTCGGCGTCATATTGTATTGTCCGTCGCAAGGTTTTTTGCAGACGATTTTTGAACTGGATGAAAACCGCCTTACTGCTTTTTGCCGCGAAATCGATCTGACAGGCTTGCAGGAACGGCTGCAGGTTTTTCAGAAAATCGGCGCCGGTCGTCGGGAAGGCGGCCCCATCGGGCAACTGCCGATGGCAAGCCGGTTTCGGTGGCTCACGGCCAACCGCAGCACCATCGTACAAACCTCACCCGTTCACACCGGTTTGTGTGATGATGCCGCCGACAAGCTGACCCGTCTATTTGAACAACTGGTTTTGTAGAACCCTCGTACTCCGTTTTTAGACTGGCAAAAATACCTGAAACGTCGCTCCTTGGCCGGGCTCACTGATTGCCGTAATGGCTCCCCCATGGTTTGCCACTACTTTTTCACAAATGGCTAACCCAATGCCCGTACCCGGATACTGACTCCGGTTATGCAGCCGCTGGAAAACCTGAAAGATGCGATCGGTATATTTGTCGTCGAAACCAATGCCATTATCGCGAACCTCAATGAGGTGATAAGCTGAAGCTTCCCGACGCACTTCCACGTCTGCCGGTAATGCTTCCACCTGACGCGCTGTAGCGCTGATAACCGGCGGATGCCCCTGGCGTCGAAACTTGAGGGCGTTGGAGAGCAGATTGCCAAACAATTGATCCAATTGCAGCCGATCACCCAACACGACAGGCAGTGTACCTACTTCGATAACGGCCCCGGTTTCCGCCACGAGTAGTTCCAAATCGACCAGACATTGCGCCACTACGGCCGAAAGAAAAACCGGTTGTTTGTTTGGTTTCTGGGTATCGATGCGCGCAAAAGTTAGCAAGTCATTGATCAGCACCGACATACGCTCGGCAGCCAATTGCATCCGCTCCAGGTAGTCAGCACCCGAATCCGGCGCCCGCCCATAGCTTCTTTTTAACAGACCACTGAACTGCTGAATCTTGCGCAACGGTTCCTGTAAATCATGGGAGGCCACGTACGCAAACTGCTGTAAACTATCATTGGAGCGTTTCAGCTCATCAATTTTATTTTCCAGTTGCAACTGCAGCTGGCGCAGGCGGGTAAAATCAGTAAAATGAATGACAACCAATTCATTCATTTTGGACGTACTCATCAGGTTATAAAGATCCAGTCCGTCTTTGTCGTAGTGAATTTCAAAGGTGAGCGGCTCCCCCGTGGTGAACGTAAAAACCGGATTGGCAAAGCTCTCTGTTTCGAAATAACCGGGAAAGACTTCGCCGACCCGTCTCCCCTGCAACTGCTCGGGCGTGGTATTGGCGTAGGAAGCGTAGGCCTGGTTGGTGAGCTTAAAGCGAAAGTCGACAACCTGCCCCTTTTCAATGATCGGTTCCAGCACCTGCAACGGTTCTTTAAAGCCGTTGATGATGGTTTGCAGATACCCGTTGATCTCCACAAGTTCTGCCAGTTGGGCCGCATTCGTAATGTCTTCGGCGGTGTGAATAATGTATTGGATTTCCCCGGATTCATCCAGCACTGGTTTATTAACGGACCTCCACAGTTTCTGCTCAAAACCGCCCTTTAACGGATTAAACACGTCGTAGCGCTGGTCCGCCATTTGCTGGGGCTGCTTCCGGAGAATAGCCTGGTGTAACGAAGCGCTAAGGTTAACTACACCGGTAGCCTCCGGATTGGCATGATCGTCGGTAAAAGCTTCGAAAATACCTTTCCCCAGAATAGCTTCCCGAGTCGTGTAGGTAACGCTCAGGTACGCATCGGTGGCGGCCACGATGGTAAAGCGGGGAGCATCGGGTAAAAGAATGAGATGATTACCCGGCAGTGCATTGAGAACCAGTAAAGCCTCAACGAACGGTTGATTCATTGAAAGTGCGCCTTATTTGAAATTTCGCTCAATATAGATAATCAGCCGATAAATACATTCAACCGACCCGTCGATACATAGCAAACGGTTCTGTCCAGACCTTCCGTTGGATCGTGCCGGACCTGTAAGGTCAATTGACGCGTCCTTCATCCGCACCGCACGCTCGTCGGCGGAAACCGGATCGGAACTTCATAAGCTAGTTCACTCGTTTAAATTCATAACCTGCTCCTTCCTGCGCCCTGGCCAAATCTAAATACAGGCGATCCCTGTTAATTTGTAAACCGGGGTTCTGAACATACCAATTGGTTTCCCTGAGCTGGGCGCTGGTTTGTATCTGCAGTTTATTATTAACTTTAACAATCTCATAATCAACTACATCAACCTGATTGCCGTTTTGGATCAGTCGAATCTGTTTTGCATCGATAACCAGTTCTACGTTAGGAACCGGAGCATTCAGTAACATCGCATACACCCTGTCCAGTTTCCACTTACCCGGTAACCATTGCTTCGCTTGCTGCAAATCCTGCGTAAACTCTTTTTTAGGATCGTCTTTCGGACCGACCTCGTCCGATTTCTGACAACTTGTGATTCCCAGAATCACGAGCGCCAATAAGCTCAAAACCCTATTTTTCATCGTTCATCCGATTGATTTTTACTCAACGATGACCCCAAAAAAGCCCTTTAGGTTGGATTTTTTGACGGTAGGCGAAAAATAAAACCGCACCTGCAACTGCCTTAAATTCTGTAAGTTGAATCAGAGAGCCTGCCAACTCGAGGTGTGTTTGGCCCATAAAGCCCGAATGAGGATAAAACGGCGGGTTCGTCATTCCAACCAGTCCTGCGCCATTAGGGTCTTCCCGAAAAATTGTTTTTCTATGAAAGGAAATAGAGTTCGCGGGTGGCTGCTGGTCCTCATTCTGGCAAGTTGCCATTCCCGTACCGAGATTATGCCGTCGGAGGAATGGTCAGAGGGCTGCGTCGAATTAGCTCCTTACCAGGGAGAATATCGTTTAAGCGGGATGTGTTGCGCCTACGCGGTTTTCCCTTTGATCAAAAAGGCTCCGGATGGTTCATTCGAAGTGAACGGGAGCTACTATTCATTCAATGGTGCCCGATATGATTCCATTCCTATCAAAATCTCGGGAACCCTGACAACCAAAGATCCCGTGCTTACCCTGGCATATTCAGTTGGTTCACAGGCCAAGGTCCATCGATTAAAACCCGGACCGGCAAAAATGTTCTGCTATTGCGGATGCTTTTGAGTCCGCATTTTGGCGAATTATTTTTTAAAGGAATAGTATTTTCAGGCGAAATGAAAGTATACCTAATAGCCTCAAAAGGGCTATTAATAGAGATTGGTGTTTAGGACATGCCCGGTTTTTCGCCGGGTTCTGTTTTTACAGTGGGTTGATTAACGTGAAATGGTGCTGTCGTTTTCCCCGGAAAGACCGGCATTCGCCAGTAGTTGTCTTTCATCTGGTAACCCCTGCTGTCTTCCTCCAGTTGCATGAGGCTCAGAACTTTCGCTTACCCGAACCCGGGCACATCACCGATCAGGAGGGATTGCCACCGGCCTTTGTGCCTTCGATTGACCCGTAGAGGCTCATCTGGACCGCCACCCGCGATAGACTTTACAGCCACGATAGGCCCCGGTTGAAGGTGTTTTAGCCGGCCCCCGACGGAAAACCACCTATTTGCTTTGCCGGGATGGACCAATTCGGATTGTTTCCGAACGGGTTGATATCGATCAATTCGATCCACGGAACGAATCAACTGTTCCGGCAACCTGCTTTTCGATAATTTGTAATTAGTAAGAAATCGTATCGGCGCTGGGTCGATCGACAGCATGGACTTTGGTTACTTTAGTATAGCGACGGGGTGGTAGGCCGGGATCGTAGAATAAAGTAGGGGCCAGTGAATTTGTATCCCCACCCGATCGGCTCACGATGCCTTTTTATCGGTTGGTGAATCGTGCTTGCCTTCGTACACTTCTTTCAGAAACAAGCCCGTCGATCCGGAAAAAGACATGATCGCGTATTGGGTGGCGGTATATCCCTGTGTTCCCTTCAATCGGGCCAGTTCCAGCATGGCGTCCCGCTTCAGATCCAGGTGATCATTCAGCCAGGAAACCATCTGATTGAAGGCTCGCGTATACTCCTGTTCTTCTTCCGGTGTCATGACTCAGTCCGTTGGTGCCTCAATTGCACACCCTTGCCAGTTAACGTTTGGCCCAAATGGGGTATTTTTCGTCCTTCAATAAAAATAGCCACCCCGTTTCTGAAGTGGCTAAGTCGCTAAAAATCAAGTGATCCCGTTTGGATTCGAACCAAAGACCGTCTGATTAGAAATCAGATGCTCTATCCAACTGAGCTACGGGACCTGATTCAGGCCCCAAAAGTACAGCAATGGCCGCAATTCCACAAGAAAACACGTTGCCGATTTCGGGTTGTCCACTTCTATCCAACCTTCTTCAGACATAAATACCATGTATGTTGTTTGGTATCCCGTTGACCGGGAATTCTCTTCAACAAAGATACTGGAGTGATGGCAACACGGATGGGTGTAAAAACGACAATTGTAGGGTGGATTGCGTCAAAAGGCGATTCGAATACCGCTACTTGACCTGCGAAGTTGGACAATTTGAACAGAATGTTCGGGTCATGAAATCGAAGAATTCGGGACCGTTGAGGTGAAACTACCAATTATTTAAAAAACCGCCCAAATCAGCTGATTTAGGCGGTTTTTAGCGTCGGGGTGGCAGGATTCGAACCTACGACCTCCTGGTCCCAAACCAGGCGCGATACCGGGCTACGCTACACCCCGATTACTTTTGAGAGCACAAAGGTACGATTTAAATTCGAAAAAGAAAATCAATGCCTTTAAATTCCCTGAACTTACTATCTATTTTGCAGAGAGAGGAAGTGCAATTAAACATAACCATCTCTCGACCGAAGCAGCGGGAACGATTTCCGTTCCTACGGTGCAAATATACAGATTCTTCGTTATTCACAAAGGGGAAATTTTGCCAGATTCAGTGGTGTCCTGAACCCTTTAAAGTGAGCCAGTGAAAAGTAGGGTACTTTCATTACTAATCGAAAAGGGAATGAAAACAACCGCATCGACGGGCCGCACAATTTACCGAGTCGCAAATTGTAGCAATCCTCAACCAACAGAACAGTGACCAAACCGTCACCCAGATTACCCGAGCGCCTGGCATTCACGAGTCCATGTTTTGCAACCGTGCGGGCGGCCCCGTGGCGGGCTAAATACGACGGGCTGCAAGTCTCGGAGGTAAAACGGCTCAAAGAAATGGAACGGGGCCGCCCGATCGATTGTATGCCGAGTTGAGTCTGCAAATCATCCCGATCACGAACCAGTCGTTTTATGGACGTTAAAAGTGCCTTACGAATGGGCGTTTTTAAAAGACAGTTGTATGGGCAGTATTTTTGTAAAGTAGATCCAACTTCTTAGGAGCTAAAATCCATAGCAGTCCGTAAAAGCGGCTTTTACGTTTCGTTAACATTCTTTTACTATCCCCCCAACACATCTTCGTATAAAGACGTGTAGGTTTGTTGAAATCCCTGAAAACAACAAGAGAAATGACGAAGCTCGTATCCATTTGTACTTTATTGATGGTTGTTTTTTGCACTTCCTGTGGAGGACAAAAAAAAACAGACCTCCCAAACGATACCATCAAGTCCGAAATTAAAGACATTGGGCCCAATATAATGGTTCGGATTATAAAAAAAGGCAGCAATGGCACCATTCTGCTGGCTGGCCCGAACAACGCATCCTTTGGTGATGTTTTTCGATACGATCCCGGACGGGCAGATGGAAAATCGTTTACGAATCTCACCAGTAAAATAGGTCAGCACCGATTCTGGGATGTCCTGGAAGATCGACGGGGAAATACTTGGTTCGCTTCGACGGATTCAGGCGTTTATTATGACAACGGGAAATCCATTCAACATTTCACGACCGCGGAGGGGCTTCCCGATAATCGGGTTACGTCTGTTTATGAAGATAAAGCCGGTATTATCTGGTTCGGCACTGGAAGTGGACTAAGCCGTTACGATCCCAGACGGGCAGTTGGGAAATCGTTTCGAAATTTCACCTCTCCGAACGCCCCGCTTTTTTATAAAGATGGGCATTTGAATAATGATATTAATACAATCATTGAAGATAAAACCGGGAAATTGTGGGTGGGCACCCAGGGCGACGCCTTTGTTTATGACGGGGAAAAATTTACCACGTTAACCCATCAAGGGGAACCCTTTCTCCACGTTTCGGCTATACTGGAAGATCGAAAAGGTACAATTTGGCTCAGCGGTTTCAATGGTTTTAGAGGAGGCCGTCTGCCCGGTGGCCTCTATCGCTATGACGGCAGTATCTTTACGAAGGTATCGGAGAGAGGTGCCAATGAGATCATCCAGGATAAAAAAGGAAACATTTGGACGACTGGTCCGGTAAATCCGGCTAATTCGACGGTCCAGGCAGTTTCCCGTTATGATGCAAAGTCCTTGTATAGTGATAAGCCAACTGTAACCGAAATTAGGTTAGGAAAGGCTTTTCTGGGGCTTTTGGAAGCGAACGATGGAAGTATATGGTTTGGCGATGCGACCGGCGTGTATCGGTATGATGGAAAAACCATCACGGACTTTTATAATAAAGAGGGGCAGAAAAAATATAGCATCGATACCAAGCAAAGTGCGGTCGTCTGGAAAGGTTCCAGGCTGCTTGGTGGATGGGAAGGTTCCAAGTTTCTCGGTGATGGGACCAATACAGGGGACGTCGATATAGTAAAAGGAGAATTGTTGATCGACAACCGTCATCTGGTGGGCGGTGCCGTTGAAGTCGACATGAATACAATTGAAAATTTTGTTGATCAACGTTCACACAATAAATTCCCTCCATTTTTTGATGTCAAAAAATTCCCTGTTTCTACGTTCGCCATTACGAAGGTTGAAACAGGGAATGAAGGAAATACAAAAGTTCCAACTGATGGAAGTATAAGAGTTAATGAAGGAAATATAAAAGTTACAGGGAACCTGACCCTTGAAGGGATCACGAAGGCCGTTACTTTTCCAGCCAAAATGCATTTTAAGGACGGCATGGACGGAACTGTCGAACTGAATGGCACGCTGATCATTGATCGAACCGATTGGGGTATCGATTATGGATCAGAAAAGCACTTTTATCAGACTGGTGATGCCATTTTGGACGATGTTAAACTGTTTATGAAAATCGTAGCGAAAAAATAACATCTGGGGTACAGTGCCGCATGTCTTATCCTGGCCATTCCTGGGTTGAAAGTGGCCTATGGAAAACAGCGCCTGGCAATAAGTACCATAGTCCCCGCCATGTCCAGCGTAATTTCGGTAACTTTTTTTGGAGAATTTTCCGCAGGATAGCGATCACCGTTTCCGCCATTGTACCGGTGATAATGGTGACAATGCTTCCGCATCGGCGGGCCGACTTTCCCGCCTTTCGCTGCTTTATGGGTCAGGATCGGGTATCGCTCGCCATGCGAAAGGCGAGTTTCGTCGATCGTTTAAAAACAAAATAACCTACTTATAACAAGTAGGTTACCAAAAGCCTTTGCGGAGAGAGAGGGATTCGAACCCTCGGTACCGTTGCCAGTACGACAGTTTAGCAAACTGTTCCTTTCGGCCACTCAGGCATCTCTCCGAAACGATCTCCAACCCGTTTTGCGGTGATTGGGGTCACAAATATAGAGCTATTCCACTTTTTTCGCCAAGATTTCACACAAAAAGTTTCAGCGGAAATTACAGCCCACCGCATGGCATCCCGTCATTTCCTTCTAATTTCGCAGCTTTACGAATTCAACCCGACGGTCGTCGGTTCGTTGATGTGCTGATCCTGCGGAGGTTGCATGAACTGGAATCATAGCCTGACCCAAACCGAATATCTGTTCATGGCGGTTTTTGTACTGCTGTACGGCTATTACTTTTTTCGAATTTTTCGGGTAGCCCGCCTGCTGGGCACATCGGCCTGGGCCACCATTCCGAAATTTTTTCTCCGAACCGGTTATTTAACCTTGCTGGTGGTGGCACTACTCGGTCCCTCATTCGGAGTTGTTGAGAAAGAACTCATTTCGGAAGGAAAAGATATCTATATCGCCGTTGACCTGTCGAAATCGATGGACGCTACTGATATTCCACCGACGCGGCTCGAAAAAGTAAAGTTCGAGCTAAAACGGCTCATCGAAGCCCTGCCCGGTAACCGCTTCGGGTTACTGGTATTCTCGACGGAAGCCTACGTGCATGCCCCGCTCACGTCCGACCAGGGGGCGCTGGCCCTCTTTATTCAGTCGTTAACCACCCGGCTCGTACCCGAATCTGGCACCAACATCTGTTCGGCGGTTGCCCTGGCCCTGCGGAAACAACTGGCCGAAACTTCGGACCTGAACCAAACAAAAGTGCTGGTGTTGCTGACCGACGGCGAAGATTTTGGGGAGTGTGACCCAGCACTCGCAGGTCAGATGCGTCGGTACGGGGTTGCGCCTTTTGTAGTGGGTGTTGGCACCGAGACCGGTTCGACGGTTCCGACACCCAAAGGCAATTTGCGCGATAAGGACGGAAATATCGTGCACACCCAATTAAACCGGACCTATTTACGCCAGTTTGTGAAAGACACGCGGGGCTCCTATCTGGAACTGGCGTCGTCGTCCGGCGATCTGACGCCCCTCGTTTCAGCCATTCAAAATCTGGAAAACCGCCTGATCGATCAGCGGAAGCTGGAGGTGACAACGAATAAATACTATTATTTTCTGGTTGCGGCTCTCGTCCTGATTGCCATCGATCTTTTGGTGACGGTTCGCACGTTTAAGCTGTAAAGCCCGTTCCAGTTGTCCTAAAGAGTTCGTATTTTTGCGAAACGCCCATTAACCCAACATGACCTACCTGATTTTATCGGTATTGCTCTGGTTGTATGACAATCGTTCGTTCGATAAAATTTCGCATGATAACATCGCGCGGATCGAAGGCTTGCGGGCTTATCAGTCCGGTAATTACAAACGCGCAGCCGAGCAGTATGTTGCGCTGGTCAACTCGGCTCTTTTTGTCGAACCCTCGGCTCGTCTGAACCTGGCTCACTCCTATTTTCAGCTTCGGCAATACGCTCAGGCTCAGAAACATTACCGCCTGGTAGCAAGGGTAAACCAACCCGATCTGGCTGCAACAGCCGAAGTCCAGCTGGGCGTTATTTCGGTGATTCAGGGCGATTCAAGCTCCGCGCTGGCCTTCTTTCGGAAGGCAATGAACACGGTTCCGGCACTTGAACCAGCCCAATTCAATTACGAACTGATCAAAAAAACCTATTCTGGCAAACCCCTTCCCAACAGTTCCCAACGGCCTAAACCCAAACCCCAACAACGTACGGAGGAAATGGAAGTGGCCATGGAAACCGGTCAGGATAGCGGTACGGAAGTGGAACAGGGCGACAATAAAGACGAATTGCTGCGTCGGTTGCGGTCGCTGAACTTATCGGAAGAACAGGCTTTGTCCATCCTGAATGCCATGCAGGACAACGAAGTCCAATACATTCACCAACGCAAGCAAACGACGGGTTCGAAAAACCGTCAACAATTTAATACGTATTAATTTAAGGTAAGGCAACTGGTTTAAGGTTTATTAATTCCAAGATAAACATTTGATAACAAACCAAATACCGTTAAACCAGAAACCTGAAACGAAAAAGTCAGGCGCTAAACATGAATGAGGTAGTGATTGTCTCGGCGGTTCGTACGCCGATCGGTAGTTTTGGCGGGGCTTTATCGTCCCTTTCGGCGATTGACCTGGGAGCAACTGCGATCCGGGGGGCGCTGGAAAAAGCGGGAGTTTCACCCGAACAGGTCGACGAGGTGATCATGGGCAATGTCGTCTCGGCCAATCTGGGTCAGGCTCCGGCGCGTCAGGCGGCTTTGAAAGCCGGTTTGCCCATTCACGCCCGTTGCACGACCGTTAACAAAGTCTGCGCGTCAGGCACCAAGGCCATCATGATCGCGGCCCAAACCATTCAGTTGGGGCAGGCCGATGTCATCATTGCCGGTGGGATGGAAAGCATGTCTAATGCTCCTTATTATATTCCGAAAGCTCGTTTTGGTTACAAATATGGCGATGGACAATTGATCGACGGCCTGGCCAAAGACGGTTTGGTCGATCCCTTCGACCGGCATCCGATGGGCGTTTTTGCGGATTTGACGGCAAAAAAATACAACATCAGTCGTGAAACGCAGGATGCATTCGCGATCCAGTCGTATCAACGGGCTGCCGAAGCTTCGAAAAAGGGTAAATTCGGAGCCGAGATTGTTTCGGTTGACGTACCTTTGAATAAAGGCATCCAAACCGTCAGTGAAGACGAGGAATTCAAAAATGTGATCTTTGAGAAAGTTTCAAAGCTCAAACCGGCTTTTACACCCGACGGAACCGTTACAGCCGCCAACGCTTCGACGATCAACGACGGCGCATCGGCCCTGTTAGTAATGAGCCGGAAAAAAGCGGATGAACTGGGTTTAAAACCGATCGCCCGGATTCTGGGGTACGCGGATGCCGAGCGCGAACCGGCCGAATTTACAACGGCGCCGGTTCTGGCGATACCGGCGGCATTGAAACGGGCGGGCGTCAAACCGGAAAATGTGGATTTTTACGAAATCAACGAGGCTTTTTCGGTCGTACCGCTGGCTTGCAGTCAATTACTGGACATACCGCAGGACAAACTGAACGTATACGGCGGAGCAGTTTCGCTGGGCCATCCACTGGGCGCTTCCGGTGCGCGAATCGTGACGACACTGACGAGTATTTTACAGCAACAAAACGGGCAGATCGGAGCCGTCGGCATTTGCAATGGCGGAGGTGGTGCGTCGGCGCTCGTAATCGAAAAAATTTAACTTAATTATCAACTAATCAACCATTTCTGCATTGATTTTTCTTCGTTGGAAAACCAATTTCAATGGAAGAATTTCGAATGTTGAAGTTGAACGCAAGGGCAGAGTCAGATGACGAAAACGAAACAAGCCATCAAGGAAACCAATTTTAAGTTCGACGGACAAACCGGTTTTTACCGGGGAAAAGTCCGGGATGTATACCAATTTGACGACCGCCTGGTGATGGTGGCCAGCGACCGGATTTCGGCTTTCGACGTGGTTTTACCCGTTCCGATTCCGTTCAAAGGGCAGGTTTTGAACCAAACCGCAGCACATTTTTTGAAAGCCACGGCCGATATCGTTCCGAACTGGCTGCTGGACGTTCCCGACCCGAATGTGAGTGTGGGTCTGAAATGCCAGTCGTACCCGGTCGAGATGGTCGTTCGCGGTTACCTGGCGGGGCATGCCTGGCGCGAATACCGCGCGGGTCGCCGAACGCTCTGTGGCGTTTCACTGCCCGACGGATTAAAAGAAGCCGACAAATTGCCGGAGCCGATCATTACACCATCGACCAAGGCACAGGAAGGCCACGACGAAGACATTTCGCGGGAGGAAATCCTGAAACAAGGCATTGTCCCTGAAAATGAGTATGTTCAACTGGAGAAATACGCCCTGGCGCTGTTCAACCGCGGGACGGAAATGGCCGCAGAACGGGGGTTGATCCTGGTCGATACCAAGTATGAATTTGGGTTGCTGGATGGTCAGATTTATTTAATTGATGAGATTCATACGCCCGATTCATCCCGGTATTTTTACCTGGATTCCTACGCCGAAAATCAGAAAAAAGGACTACAGCAGAAACAATTGTCGAAGGAATTTGTGCGGGAATGGCTCATTGCCAATAACTTTCAGGGAAAAGAAGGGCAAACGATCCCGGAAATGACGGACGAATGGATCGATCAGATTTCCGGCCGCTACATCGAATTGTACGAAACCGTAACCGGGCAGCCCTTCGTTCGCTCCGAAACGGAGAATATTTACAACCGGATTGAAGAAAATATCCGCCGTTCACTCGCAGTTCGTTAATTTTGAAACGGAAAAGTTTACCTTATTATGAATTACGCCATCGAAAAAAACGAGCAATATGCGCTCGTTACACTCAATGAACCGGTATTTGGCGGAGACGTACCAGCCACGTTCGAAACGCTCAGTCGAAACCTTTTTCGCGAAGGGTACAGCAATATTATCGTCGATTTTAACCCGGTTCAGAACGTTGAAACGGAAGGCGTCCCGACCATCCGGAAGATTAACCGGCAGTGCAGTAATGAATCCGGATTATTGATTCTGGTTACTAAAAGTGAGGACGTCATTGGTTTTTTGGACAGCTCTAAAATCCAGGATCTGACCATTCTGCCCACGGTGGAGGAAGCCATCGATGCGGTTTTTATGAACGAACTCGAAAACGATTTCCGTAGCGAAGACGATGACAGCTACGAATTTGGGGGGAGTGCGGAAGATTAAAATAGAAACGAAATTGAATCATCCTTGAAATCAATAATGAATATAAGTTTCAAGGATGATTCGCCTACCGAATAGCCGACAAGTAAATCCGCTCCACGACTTCCTGCAAAACCGCTCCCTGCTCCGCCGTACAGACATTTGACGGTTTTCCAAGGCAGGCATCGACAAAAGCCGATGTGTTTTTCAATTGAATATCAACTGCTTCCAGATACGGAAAATTAACATCCGCCAACTCGCCGGCCACTTCCGTATACAAGGATAACGGAAACAGCTTCGCTCCTCCCCGGCTGCCAAACACCTCCAGATTGCGGTCAATGTCAGTTTGCGTATTTAGGGCAAATGAAGCCGAAAGCATGATCGAAGCGTTGGTAGCGAACGACAGGTAAGCCATCGCGGCATCTTCCACTTCGAACTTCTGCGGATCCCAGGAACCCATCAATCCTTTACCACCGGTTTTTCCAATGAAATCATACGTATTCGCCAGAATGCCCGTCGGGACCGCATAATCGAGCGCGCACAAAGCCAGGTCGAGAACGTGAACACCCAGATCCATCAAAGCGCCACCGCCCTGCATTTCCTTATTCGTAAAATAACCCCAGCCCGGAATACCCCGCCGACGCAGAAAATTGGCTTTAATGTGGTAAATTTCACCCAGTTGCCCGCTGGCTTTGCACTTCATCAGCAGCTCCCACTCACTGGTTTGCCGTAGTTGCAGGTTGTACGCCAGCACCAGTCCTTTTTTAGCGGCCAGCTCCGCCATTTCGCGGGCTTCGCTGGCCCGAATGGCGGGCGGCTTTTCGCAGAAAACATGGCAGCCCTGTTCGAGGGCCTGCATCGCGAAGGGATAATGCAAATTGTTGGGCGTACAGATCACCACCAGATTCGGATGACATTCCCGGTACATTTCGCCGGCATCCGAATACGCAAACGGAATGCTGTGCTGATCGGCCAGCGCGCGGGCTTTCGCGGCATCCCGGCTGCAAACAGCCACTATTTCAACCTGCTCCGACAAGTGTTTCAGTGCCGGAATGTGGTTTTTATCGGCAATACTTCCTCCACCAATGAGGGCGGCTTTGAATTTCGACATGTGAGTTACGGAGAATAGTTGGGAACTAAGTTGTTTCGCGGAGTTAAGCGGAGCAGAGTTACGCAGAGTTTTTCTCCGCTACCCTCAAATAACCCCCGCTTAACTCCCCGAAACGATATCATTATAGCACCAGAAACTGGCTCAGGTAATTCCGGGCGGTCAGAATGGCGGTTTGCACGTCTTCGGCACTGCCTTCGTATGCTTTGTCTTCCACCTCAATGCACACCGGTCCCCGGTAGCGAACGTCGGTCAGGGCCGCGAAGAAATCCCGCCAGCGGACGTCGCCCAAACCGGGCAGTTTGGGCGAGTGATACTCCAGCGGATTGGCCATAATTCCGACCCGGTTTAGCTTCTCGCGGTACAGTTTTACATCCTTCAGGTGAATGTGGTGCAGCCGGTCTTTGTAATCGTAAATGGGCCGAACTTCGTCCATGATCTGAAAAATCAGGTGCGACGGATCGTAGTTTAGCCCCAGAATCCGCGACGGAATGATCTCGAACATCCGGTCCCAGATGGCGGGCGTCGTCGCCAGATTTTTGCCTCCCGGCCACTCGTCGTCGGTAAACCACATCGGACAGTTTTCGATGCCGATCTTGACGTTATTTTCTTCGGCCACTTTTACTATTTCGGGCCAGTGTTGGGCGAACAGCTTCAGATTTTCCGTGATATTCAGGCCCGGGTTTCGCCCGATAAACGTGTTGACAACCGGCACATTCAGCTTCGCAGCCGCCCGAATGACCTTCCTGATGTGCTCCCGGTAATATTCCGCCTTGGCCGGATCGGGGTCGAGCGGATTGGGATAATACCCCAAACCGGAAATATAAACGCCGTATTTTTGCGTAAGTTTCTGAATGTGTTGCACATCCAGATTGTCTACGTCAATGTGCGAAACCCCAGCATACCGCCTTGCATCGGCGTTATCCGTGGGCCAGCACATCATCTCCACACACCTGAACTTCTGTTCAGACGCAAATTTCAACACATATTCCAGATCGTGATCCGCCAGAATCGCACTTACAAAACCGAGATGCAGCATTAGCTAGTTGGATGGTTTATCGTTTACGGTTTTTGGTATACGGTTTTCGGTTGCTGACGCACACAGTATAACTAATGGGCCCGCCAACCGAAAACCGTATACCAAAAACCGTAAACCTATTTAATTAATATCCTTTTGATTCGTTGATAACTTCAGTCGGGCTGTCCGAATTTGTGAGGCCAAACCGGCGGTAGGCATCTTCCAGGATGGCCGCCGTGGCGCTGGCGCCCAGCCGGGCAACACCCATTGCCTGGACTTTCAGCAAACCGTCGAGCGTTCGGACACCTCCGGCGGCTTTTACTTTGACGCCCGGTCCGACGTGATCGAGCATCAGTTTTAAATCGTGTTCGGTGGCTCCTTCGTACGAATACTTCCCGTCGGCACCTTTCACAAAACCGTACCCCGTCGAGGTTTTGACGTACTCCGCTCCCACTTCCGTGCAGATTTCGCACAACCGGATTTTGTGGGAATCCTCGGGCAAAAAATCGTTTTCAAAAATGACCTTTAAGATAGCGTTGTGCCGGATGCATTCGTCGTGAACCGCCCGGATTTCTTCGGTAACATACGCCCACTCCTTGCTCAACACTTTCCCGATATTTACAACCATATCAATTTCAACGGCTCCATCCAGACAAGCCTGCCGGGTTTCGGCCACTTTAATGGTTGTCGCGCTGTTGCCATGCGGAAAACCGATCACCGTTCCCACCAGCACATCGCTCCCGGCCAGGAGTTCAACGGCCTGTTTGACGGCATACGGTTTGATGCACACGGAAGCCACGTCATATTTCTTGGCTAATTCGCAGCCTTCCCGCAATTCGTCGTCGGTCAGCGTCGGATGAAGCAACGAATGATCGATCATTTTGGCCAGCTCGTGGATCAATGTGGTATCCATGAAAGAATAAGTTGAAATTTGGAAACTGAACGGATTACCGGCAAGTTTACAAAAAATATGACATTCAACCTGACCATACTTGGCAGTGGTTCGGCCACGCCCGTGCCGGATCGCCATACGACCGCCCAGATTCTTTCCATTGAGGGGGATTATTTTCTGATCGACTGCGGGGAAGGCACGCAGTACCGGCTGATCGAAAACCACCTGCGGCCCGGTCGGCTCAAATATATTTTTATCAGCCACCTCCACGGCGACCACTATTTCGGGCTAGTTCCGCTTCTCTCCAGCCTGAATCTGGCCGGGCGAACCGACGATCTCTGGCTGTTCGGCCCGCGCGGCTTATGGGAAATTATTACGGTTCAGTTCCGGTATTCGGACACGAAGTTGAATTATCCAATCCATTTTCAGGAAACCGATCCACACCAGCCGACGCAGATTCTCGACCATCCGAACGTCACGGTCGAAACCATTCCACTGCAACACCGCATCGATTGCACCGGTTTTCTGTTTCGGGAGAAAAACCGCAAGCGGAAGCTCATGGCCGACAAGTTACCCGGCGATCTGCCGGTTTCGTTTTACCGGCAGTTGAAAGATGGACAGGATATTTTGGATGATTTGGGGCAGGTTTTGTACAGCGCCGAAGAATACACGCTGCCCGCGCCCCAACCCCGTTCCTACGCGTTTTGCTCCGACACCCGCTACAACGAGGCCATGTTCGACCAGATTCGCGGAGTCGATTTGCTGTACCACGAAGCCTCCTTTCTGGACGATATGGAAGCGCTGAGCGAAAAATACTTCCATTCTACCGCGCGCCAGGCGGCTCTCACAGCCAGACAGGTGGCAGCGAACCGGTTGATGATTGGTCATTTTTCGTCCCGCTACAAAGTCACCGATGAGTTTCTAGTTCAGGCGCGGGCGGTTTTCCCGGAAACGTATCTGGCGATTGAAGGACAAACGACGGAAGTCTAGCCCTGACAGCGGTCGGCGACCCTGTCAGGGGCTAAACTTTTTTTCCTAACTCCAATTTCTTGAACCGCTGACAGGGTCTCCGACCGCTATCAGGGTTTGACCACTTTCCGGTGTACAACACCTTTAGGTGTCTGGACTTTCAGGACGTAAAAACCGGATGGTAACTGGCTCGTATCCAGCGTTGATTGGTGCGTGCGGTTTTTAACCGGCTGCTCAATCAGGGTGGCGCCCGAAACGGTTGTCAACGTCAGGTTTTCAAGATACTCGCCCATTGGCAATTCGACGGTCAGTGAGGTGCTGACCGGATTGGGATAGAGTTTCAACGCATCGGACCAGGTGGGTTCAGTGCCCGTGATAGCCAGCACATTGAATTTCCGTTCCACCGGTGCGGCAGCCGCAAACTGGTCATTTCCGGCCTGAATAGCCCGCACCGTCACGACCCCCGGTTTGGTTGGCGTCAGGCGGTTTCCCGAAAGCGTGGCGGAACCGGAAACAATCTCGAAACTGACCGCCAGTTTGGAGGATGCCGTGGCCGAGAGCGTGAACGAGCCGTCGCCGTCGTACCGATCCGGAATGGCATTGAACGTGATCGTCTGGGCGGTTTTGCCGGTTTCAACCCGCGTTCCGGCCGCATACCAGACCGCCCATTTCGCGTTTTCGTACAGCGATTTTACCTCTCCTTTCGACGTCTTTTTATCCGCCTGAAGTTCCAGCGACGCCACCAGTTCCTTGTCACCATTTGCGCTTAATGTGTTGAAAATAAGCCGGTCGTCGAGCCGGGAATAGCCCGGAAAACTCAAAGTAGTGTTCGTTAAAACCGTATTCAACGTACCGGTTTTCAAATCGCCGATCCAGACTTTATAGCTATCGTCGATGGAATTGTAATAGTCGAAGGCAATGATATTCGGCGAGTTGCGGGAGAAACTCGGGTTGCCCACACTCTCGCCCTCTTCCAGGTTCTTGAAAAGCTTGATAATCTGGCCGCTGCCAAAGCCTTTATCGTCATTGTTCCAGGCGTCCAGAATGCCCACATCCCAGAATTCAATATCGGCGCCGTCGCCACTTTTCAGCTTATTGAACGCATCATAAATGAGCACTTCCCCGGCAAAATCCCACTCGAACGAATCGGCATACTCCACTTCTCCCGTCGAAATACCTTCGGCGGTTGTCGGGTTACTCAACGGAAACTGCTTCCACTTTTTCAGGTCATAACTGTACACCCAGATCGACTTGTCTTTTTCTTTGGTGAGGGCGGCAATCTTGGTTCCATCGCGCGAAATGGCCACATTGTCCCAGATCGGTTCGTCGGAAATGATCACTTCCTGGGCTGCGCCGGTCAACGTCACCGCCCGAATCCGACCATCCGCCGTTACGTAATAAGCGCCTTTTCCGTCGTCGGTAATGCTCGGACGGTGTTTCACCTCCGCCTTGATCCGCGCCGTCAGGTTGCCCGTGCTGAGGGGAGCCGTGTACAATTTCTGGTCGCCAATGCTATAGAGCAGAATCATATCCTGGCCGTTGTTGGCCGGCACATCCTTCGGTTCGTCCGGTTTTGGCGTCGTTTCTACAATCCCGACGGCGTCGAATGCGTCTTTGGCCGCTTTCGTTTCCGCGCTGTTTTCGCCGTATAAGTCCGTGGCTGAACGAATGACACCCAGCCGCAAATCCAGAAATTGTGATTTCAGCGTCAGGTATTTCGTCAGCGTGCGGTAATACACCTGCTCGGCTTTTTCCTTCCCGATTTTGGTGGCAAACAAATAGAAAGCGTAGTTCGTGATGCCGCTGTTGCCGTGAACGCCACCGTTATCGGATTTGGTCACCAGAAATTCGGCCATCGTCTTGGGCTGGTAGCCGCGCGTTCCTTTCCCGTTCTGATTCGGGTTAATGAAACTGCGCATCGCCCCCGTCGGAAATACGGTTTTCAGAACAATATCGTCACCGATCAGCCAGTCGTCCCGGTCGACCATCGCGCCGAAAACGTCCGCCATCGATTCGTTGATCGCGCCCGATTGATCCTGATAAATCAGGTTAGCGGTTTTTTCGATCACACCGTGCGTCATTTCGTGACCGGCAACGTCCAGCCCGCCCGCCAACGGCTTACACGATTTATTGCCGTTGCCATACGCCATAAACTCGCCCGACCAATACGCATTGTCCATCGGTTCGCCATCTTCCAGCACGTTCACAATCGAAACCATTGTGCCGCCTTTGCCGTCCAGCGACGTCCGTTTGTGCGTCTTTTCGTAATATTCGTAGGCTAAACCCGCATTGCCATGAGCCGAAATGGCGTTCGCCGTCCAGGTTTTGTTGTCTTTCGAAGTCACATCGTAGATCGAAAAGCTGCCATTTTCATTCTGCTTATTGCGGGCGTCGTATGTGACAATGGCCCCGACCGGTTTTTGAATCGTCGACTTTTTGGCGTCGAACATCGAGCGCGACGCATCCAGCAAATAATACGTCGATCCCGACTGATACGTCTGGAAAGTCTGCATCACGCCGTTCAAATCCTTGCCCGAAGCCTTCACGGGTCCGTCGACGCCACAGGTGTGGTTGTATTTGTTCAAAACCGCACCGGTTTGTGCGTCGATCATGTATTGCCAGCGTTCGATCATGTTCGGACGAATCGTCAGTTGATACGCCAGCGTCATTTTTTCACCTTCCGGATAAAAGCACAACGCCCCTTCCGACGGTTTCATATTGAAAATATTCTGCCCGAATGACCGCACAATCGACTCTTTTCCCACATCCTGAAACGCCCGGTCGGTCGCTTCTTTCAATGATAATCGGGGCGTTGTCGAGGCATTTTTGGCAAGTCGAAACTGTCCGTTCAGCAGTGTTACCGTGCCGTTGGTGAGGTGCGCCACCAGTTCACTGCCGTACACCGGAATGCCCTGAAAATGCTGCGCCATCCGGATGTGGGTTTGCCCCAGTTGGTCGGTTTCGGTCGTAGTGATCTCAAATTGCTCTTCCGGTTTTTCAATTTTCAGCAGCCCTTTGATCTGATTCATGAACGAAAACGCCGACATGCGGGCGCTCATCCGGGCGCCTTTGTTGGCCGAAACGGGTGAATGGTTTTCGATATAAACCGGTAGATTGGTCGCTGTATCGCGCACAATCCGCAACTTCAGCGATTGGGCATCGAACTGCGGGGATGTTACGCCCGCGGCCATCCGTGGGCTTCCTTTCCGGACCGAAGCGGTTCCTACTTCGGCATTCAGTTTTTGGGCTAAACCGGGCGTCGGAGCCTGTGTTTTGAGTTTTCGGTCAAAACCGGATTGCGGGGACTGGGCCAACGCCCCGACCGTGTACGCCAGAAATAAGGTGGATAAAATTGATTTCATGGGTGTATTTGTTGTTGGTAAAAATGAAGGATCAGGAACGTTTGGAGGCCGGAATCTGCGCCATGAACGACTGATAGAATTTAACAAATCGGGGCGGGGGCGGCTGTCGCGGGTCGCCCCAGCTTACTTTATATTCCTGCCGGTTCTTTTTCCAGCTGACAAACTGATAGCGATTGCCGGGTTGCGAAAACCGGGTCGATTTGATGCGGCAGACGGTTTCCAGTTCGTTGAAAAGGCGCCGGGTCGCTGCGGCCGTTTTTTTTCCGATTAGGGTAAAAAGTGAATCGGCATCGGTTTTTACGTACAGGTAACCGTTTTCCAGTAAATAGTATGAAGTTGAAGCGCCCGTAAAACCGCCCCCTTTGCCGACCACAATCTGGCGGTTTTTGTACGTAAATGGATACCGGGAGCCGGAGACGGTGGTTTGGGCCTCCGACGTTCCGGCTACCATTACAAGCGCAAATCCAACAAGTATTTTTTTCAACATGGTGTGGACAATTCAGACTGGAAGCGAATGTAGAAGCAAGGTGGTAATATTGCTACATTCGTACGGATGAGTCGTCAAAAATCCGTCTTGAAGTGTAGTCTATTGAGCAAACGGCTAGAAGCCTGGTGTTCTTTTTGTACAATGGCATCAACCCGGACCGTAATGGCCGGGTTCGCAGCCGCCAGATCGGTTTTTTCGCAGGTCCACGTTTACGCCCTTCCCGTTGCCCATCCGGATCGGTGCCGCCGTTGAAGGTCGTGCCGTTGTCCGACGTAAAGATGATCAGCGTGTTGTCTACCAGCTTCAGTTCTTCCAGCAGCGCCAGCACCTCGCCCACTTTTTTGTCCATGTACGTGGTCATGGCGGCATAAGTCGACCGCGGATAAGGGTTGACGCATAGCCCTTTTCGCCCTAACACGTTTTTTTCAGGGACCGTTGTTGCTCGAAAAGAAGATCTATTGCCCGCCAATCCTTTGGTTTTCAGTGTTTTCCAGATTTCGGCGATCGTCACTTTCTGATTCGGAATTCCCAATTTGGAACGGGGCCAATCGGTGCGGACAGGTTCATCCGCGGTGGATACCGCCCCGTCAATAGAGAAGCACGGGAAGGCGTGCCGGACGGCATCGTATCGACATAATTCGTCGCCCGAATGCCCAGAGCCGCCATTCGGTCCAGGAAGGCCGTGCGAATGTTGGGTTTGCCGTAACCGCTCAGGCCGGAATAGCCCAGATTGTCCGTCAGCGCAAAAATGACAATGGCGAGTAGACATGATGTGAAAAAGAAAGTTTATTCAGTCACAATCGGGGAAGATAACGCGGCAATTACACCAAAACCGGTTTCAGAGGCAGCAGCAATTGAAGGCAAAAAGATTTATACCAAATATCTTTTATAAATCTATACCAAAGGTAGATTAAAATTTTAAAAACAGCGCCAGAGTAGCGTTGCTCTGGCTTTTGCGGTTCACACATGATTGAATTCTTTCGGTCAAGCGAGGCAAAATTCAGGTACAGAAATAAAATTTGAAAAATTACAATTTGTAGTGAATACCATGCACCCATCGTTGGCTTAAGAAGACCGTTTCGATGTCGGTTAAATGAAAACAGAGGAAACTTCAGGGATAAAAACCGGTCGGCAATGCTCCAAAGTTGACTCCATCCTGCCAAAATTCGCTCCATTTTTCACGGCCAATCTCCGTCTTTTCATCGGCTTTCATCAGGCAACTTACCTCGGAAATCCGAACAATTCGGCGGTTCCGTAGTAGTTATTAGGTACCGTCTATGCCCCAATGAACAGTGAGAATTGGAAAAGAGGTTGCCGGATGAGCCTACATAAACGCCATTCAGCGTACCCATTGCAAATAAACAAGTGGCTGGTTATCAGAATTTTTCTATTCTGTCTCGTTTTAACCCCAGCGCTCCAGGCCCAGAAAACCGGTGATGCTAACCGGGTGGACAGTCTGCCGATTATCCCACAACCCGGCATCCCGGTTGACAGTATCATTGCCCGCCTGGAAAAGGGGCACACGGCGCTCAACGAAATCGGGAATCGGAACCGCCGGGGATTCAGCACCTGGCAAATCGAAAACAATCTGCCGGAAGTGCAGTCGTACCTCCAGTCGATCCGGGCCAATCTGGTCCTGTATCGCAAAGTGCATGACATGAAGAACATGCTCATGTTTCAGGTGCTGCTCGACGACATCCAGACGCAGCTCAAAAACTGGCGGGCATCCCTTTCGGGATATGAAAAAGAGTTATCCGGTATGAACGGTCAGTTGATTTCCCTGGCGCGCGATTCAACCCTGGTATTACCCACCGACAGTAGTTACCGTTCGCTGTATTTCAACTCGCTCAAGGAACTCCGGCAGCAATGGATCGAAGCCAGTAAAGCCACCAACCAAAACCTAACCCGGATCAATCAACTGCAAGCCACGGTGTCGGACGGTTATTTTGCCGCCGGTGAACTGACCAACATCGTCAACGAACGCATTCGGGAATTCAACGTCAAAATAACCGGGCCGGAAACCGACTTTATCTGGGCGATTCCGCCCACAACCGGGGCCGACGATCGCCTGGACAACCTCGTTACCCGCTCGTATGAAGGCCAGCGCGACATGCTGGCGTACTACTTCAACCGCAGCGCCGGAAACGGGATTTACATGCTGTTAATCGGAGCTGCTTTTTTTGCCTGGGTCTACCGGAGTTTCTACATCATCGACCAGCGCGGCCAACGGGAAACCGTGCGGAAAGACCTGAAACTCCGCTACCTCCACTCCATTCCGGTTTTTTCGGTGCTGGTCGTGGTCTTCAATTTTGCCCCATTTTTCGACCTGCGCCCCCCGGCGGTTTACGTTGAGCTGATGCAGTTTATCCTGTTACTGGCCCTGACGGCTCTTTTCTTCCGGAGCTGGCCCCGTCAACTGTTTCTGTACTGGCTGGCGATTGTTACGTTGTATATCCTGGTGGTCATCACCCGTTCGTCCATCATTGATCCCGGCATCTGGTTTCGGCTCTGGCTGCTGCTGCTCAATGCCGTTTCCGTCGTGTTCGGATTTTTGTTTCTGTTCCGGATCCGGCAAGCGCTGGCCCTAACCGGTTTTATCAAACAGGTTTCCATCCTCTACATCATTCTGAACGTGCTGGCCATTTTCTGCAACCTTTTCGGGCGGCTGAGTCTGGCCAAAATCTGCTCGACAGCATCCATTTACGGATTAACCCAGGCCGTGGGCTTGTTTACGATGGTTCAGATTATCAAAGAAGCTTTTGCGCTTCAGGTCGTTAGCGGGAAACTATCACAGGGTATTGCGGCCCGGTTTAATTATCCGAAACTGGAAATTGGGCTGCACCGGATATTGAGCTTCATTGCTGTGCTGGCCTGGCTGATCATTTTTACCAATAATCTGTACGTGTACAATTCCGCCTATTCGGCGGTGGAGCGGTTTCTGAGCACGGAACGAACAGTGGGCAGTACCCAGTTTACCTGGGGTAACATTGTGCTGTTCTTCATCGTGTTGTACCTGTCCAATGCCTTGCGGAAATACATCGGGTATTTTTTTGGAGAAACGGAAGACGAGATTGGATCGGCCATCAATACAGTAGATTCCCGGCTGGTGATCATCCGGCTTTTTATGCTCATCGGCGGATTTCTGTTCGCCATTGTGGCCTCCGGTATTGGGCTGGACAAAGTGACGGTCATCGTCGGGGCGCTGGGTGTCGGAATTGGCCTGGGTCTGCAAACCATTGTTAACAACCTGGTTTCGGGTATCATTCTCATTTTCGATAAGCCATTCCAGATTGGCGATTTCATTGAGATTGCCAACAAAAAAGGACGGGTCAAAAACATTGGCATCCGCTCAAGCCGCCTGCTAACGACTGAAGGCTCGGAGGTGATTATTCCAAACGGCGATCTGCTCTCGGGTCAGGTCATCAACTGGACCATCAACCACAAAGCCAAACGCATTGAGCTAACGATAAAAACCGATGCCGAACACGAACTCAGCGACTTGAAAAAGCTGATCAAGGAAGAAATTGCGAAACATCCGACGACCGTCAAGCGCCAGCAGCCCGAGATTTTCCTGGCGACGATTACCGCCGACACCATCGAACTGAAAGTCCGGGTCTGGATCAACTCCGTCAACAAAGAAGACCAGTTTCGGAGTGAAATGTTGCTGAACCTCTACCGCCGGTTCAAGGAAGCAGGTATTCGAATGATGTGAGGATTTTCGTACAGACAACCTTATCAAAGCCCGAGTCGCAACTCCGGCTTCCGGGTGTAAGCGTCTGAACGTTTCTCCGATTAATTATAGAAAGGCCGGATTCCCTTGCCGGCAATTGAGCGGGATTGCCGATGTGGCGATTGAACCGGCGGTTTTGATTCGGACAACCGCGGTTACCGGTGGTTTTCTCCTCCAATTTTGTGGCACGGTTCTACCCGGGCTGCGACGGGCTGCGCTTGATCCAGCGATACGCGGCAACCGAATTCTTCCAGAAGTATTTCTCGGCTACGGTTCGGCCTCTGGCATTGAAGTATTCACTCACCAGCTTCAACCCAGCCTGATACGGCAACCAATGGTCGCTGTTTGGCCAATCGCTGCCATACAGCAACCGGTCTTCACCAAAGATGCCGAAAAGCTCGTCCAGCCGTTCCCGGTAAAAACCGGGCGATTGCGGAATCGTTCCGTCTACCCGGCGCAACACTTCCGAAATCTTCACATAAACCTGGGGTCTCTGGCCCAACACCTTCAGATTAGCTTCGTACGCTTTCCGGGCCGAAGCCTCCGGCGGAGGGGTCAATTGTGGAAGGTGATCGATGACGATCCGCAGATTCGGGACTTTATCCGTCACCCGCACAATGGCCGCCAGCAGAGCAGGATTCGGATTTGCCGTGTCCAGGGTTAGTCCCGCTTGTGCCAGCAGGTCGAGATCCTCAAAAAACGCGGGATTCGACAGGTTGCCGGGCAGGTCATGATCCCAGAGATTTCCGTTCCGAATACCGCGAAACAGCGGATTGCGCCGAAAACGTTCGAGCTGCTGACGAAAAACCGGTTGGCCCGGCTCCAGATTGCCCACGGTTCCAACGATGACCTTATTCGTAGCCGCGATATCAAGGACCCACTGGTTGTCTTCCAGCCAGGGGCTGGCTTCCACCACAATAGCGCCTACCACGTTGAGCGGTTCCGCAATCTTGCGGTAACGGTCCGGAAGCGCGGGCTGGAACAGCAATGTATCGTTTTTTGACGGCCAGGGTACGCCCTGCGAACGGGTTGTGTCGAAGAGGTGAATGTGGGTGTCAATGATCGGAATGGCGGTTTCGGCCGACCAACTCAATGAGGAAAGCCCCGTCGCAGTGGAAGCACCAGCGGCCAGGGCAAGAAAATTTCTTCGGTTCATCGTACAGAAACGATCGGGAAAGGTTGATCCGGTATGACTTACCGGCCGGAATCATTTTTCAGGTATCGAAACGAATTAAAAGTAGCAATTAAATCCGTTTGCCGATGAGGAGGTAAGTTAAAAACCGGTAAAGAGTTCACGGTTTTTAACTTGGGAAGGTTGGTTTACCCCTATTTTACACATCCTCAGAACCGATACCTGCCTCCCAATAACCCGCTTTTCTAATTACTGTTTTGAACGTCATCATTTCGAATACCTCTTTTGTTTTTCTTGATGGAGTCTTTCAACTTTCCAAATTTGTAGTTCAGAGTGAGGTTAAATGTGCGGAAAAAATCCCGGCGGATATCCTGTTGATTGAAGTTCGGGCCGAAGGTTTCCCGGCGCGCATTTCGAAATTTGGTAAACGGATTATTGACGGCCGCCGAGAAAGACACTTTGTCCTTGAAAAGATCCTTACTCGCACTCCATGAGGAGCTTACCATGGAGTTGGTTGTGCCTTGTATGTTGATATTCGGACCCAGCATTGTCAGGTTTCCATTCACTCGCCAGCCGTTCGGCAGTTTGTAGCCGGTTGATACATTGGCCTGGTACATCACGCCCTCATTGGAAACCGCCTGACCATTTACGACGCCGGAGACCCGGCCATGGGCAACCCGGGAGTTGAGACTGAAATTCCAATTTTTGGTAATGGGATAATTGGCGGTTAGCAGCACCATGAACAACCGCGCACGTCCCGTATTTCCGAAAGTAGCCCTCGTAATGTTGGTCTCCGGATCAAAAACCGCTACCGGCATGATCATATCGCGAAAGTTGGTATAGCCAATACCCACGTTCACGGAGCCTTTTTTCGACTTCGCATAGCCTACCTGAAAATCGTTCACAAAAGCGGGGCGTAAGGCCGGGCTGCCGGAACGCTCAAAATTGGGGTTTGATCGGTCAACAAAAGGATTGAGCTGGTAGATGCCGGGACGCTGAATACGCTGGGTATAGCCAAAATTGACCCCCGCATTGTTTTTCAGTTTACGGTTGATGGCCAGCGACGGAACCACGTTGAAATATGTCTGATCGACTTTGGAATCCGTGGAAATAAAATCGGCCCGGACGATGGTCTGTTCAATCCGGGCTCCTGCTTTCAGCCCCCATTTTTTGAACGTATACTGATACGTATTATAGGCTCCGAAAACGTTTTGCGTATAGGTGAACCGATTGCTTCTGGATAAATCCGGATTGAACGTAGTGCTTTCTGAGTTAAACGATTCAAATCGAAAATCACTGCTGTTATCACGCATGATCGCTTTCAATCCCGCTTCGATGTTGAGTTTTTTAACCGGATACACATAATCCACCTGCATGGTTTGTTCAGAAAATTGCTGGTCGTTGAACTGGCGGTAATCGGGTAGATCGAAATTGACCCGATCGGTCATGGCGACATTTCCTTTTTGGTTATTGGTAAAACCGTAATACCGGTACGATAGCGTCAAAAGCCGGTTTTTGTCCGCTTTCGCACTCCGTTGATAGTTCAATGCAGCGTCCATTCCGCGGCCATTATCCCGGCTTTGGTTATCGACCTGATAGTGTTCCAGAATTTCAGTGTCGGCATTCAGAAGGGAATTCTGGAAGGTAAAACCGTTTCCCCTGCTGCCGTTGATGTTAAACTGCGCACTGACCAGGTTGAGCGTATCGATTTCGTAACTGATTTCGTAGCCCAGGTAGCCACTGTAATTCGAGTTTCGGGTGATGCCGTTTTGGAAAAGATGGGTCGGATTCGTCCCTCTGGTATCGCGCTGGGACGACGTGCGGATATCCGGCGTCCGATACTGATTTCCCCCGGTCATGAAGGTCATCCCGAGTTTGCCGAATTTGGCCGAAAATGTGCCGCCTAATCCCGGGCCACCTACCGGAAAACGTTCGCTTGCGTTAATCGTACCGCTGTATCCGTTATCGACATTTTTGTGCGTAATAATATTGATAATGCCCGCCAGGCCTTCCGCGTCGTACTTCGCCGGTGGCGTTGTTATTACTTCAATCCGTTCAATCGACGATGCTGGCATGGTCCGCAGGATGTCGCGGTAATTTCGCTCCATCATGCTGGACAGTTTCCCATTAATCAGGATCCTGAAATCCGAATTTCCTTTGAGGTAAACGTTGTTATCCGCATCCACAGACAATAGCGGGACTTTTCGCATCATTTCCAAGGCATTAAAGACCTTGTTTTCGGGATCGGCCTGCATGTCGTAGGTGATGCGGTCCACTTCCTGCTTTACAATCGGTTTAATCGCCGTAATTTTCACTTCTTTCAGGCCAATCGTCACTGGAGCGAGTTCGATTTTGCCCAGATTAACCGCTGGTCGGGTAGTGTCGGACAAATCCACCGGAATCATTTTCTGCTTATATCCAACACCAGCGAACACGACCACGTAGTTACCCGGTTTCAAACGGTCGAGTACAAACGAACCGTCCGTCTTGGTAAAATCCGCTCTGACCGCCACCTTCTGGTCAGTGAGCAGATTGATCGTAATGTAGTCCATCACTTTTTTATCGACCGAATCGGCTACGATACCGCTGATTCGTCCCCCGGCGGGTAATTGGGCAACTGAGGTTGCGCAGAGGAAGCCACAGGCCAGGAGAGATAGAAGACGAAGGAGTATAGATTTCATATTTGTTGTTTAAGGTTTACCGACACAAAAAGGCATAAAAATCCCGTTAAGAGATTTGGTCTCTTTTAAAATAAGCCCCTGGTAAATAGACTAGTAACGAACCCGAGGAAACACTAAACCGCAGTCAAATGATCATAACGAAGGTATAAGAAGGTACTTTGCAATGCAAGGTACCTTCATAAAATTATGAGATTTTGTGATGAGTGGTAGTATATTTAGACGGCTGGTTGTCTATTGCTTTTTGAGTCGTCGCCCCTGAACGGGACCAGGAACGGCTACCTTATTGAACCCGAACCAGCTGAACCCCGAATACCGGACGACCATCGGTCGTAATGCCCTGGATCACCACGCGCAATGTCCGCACCACGTCCGACAGCGGAAAACGTACCTGGCTATGTCCTTGCCCGTCGGTTTGCATGATTGGTTTCCAGTACAATACGTCCCGGTAATCGACGGTTCCGGAAAGGGTGCCGGTCGCTCCTTCCGTATCATAGCGTGGTACATAAAATTCGCGCTGCACCGACGGAAAACCAATGAACTGAACCGGCGTCATTCCTGCTTGGGGTTTCGCGCTCCCCTGCCTGGACCGTGCGCTTTTGGTGTAAAAAGCAATTACGCCATTACCTCCCCGCACCCCATACATTCCAGCCGTACCTCCATTTTTCAGCAATTCGATCCGTTCGATATCACTTGAATTGAATTGCATCAAAGCGGATCCATCAGGATCCTGAATGGGCACACCATCCATTAAATACAAGGGTTGCATGCCACTTTTGAAACTACCCACCCCCCTTACAAATACTTTATAGCTACGCGCCTGCGCAGCTCCTTCGCGCGTGACGGTCACGCCCGCCAATCGTCCCTGAATCATTTCATACAGATTCGTGTAGGTTGGCGATTTCTCATCGAAAAGAAGAACCGCGTCCGCCTTATTATGCAAACTCCGCCGTTGGATATCCTCGGGTCTCTCCTCCTTTTTTTGCGCCCGAACCGTTACTTCTTCCAACACTTTCACCGTTTTATCGCGGTAAAAATCGGCATTTGCTTCCTGCCTTATGCGGGCCGCTTCCAGTTGAGCGCGCAATGTCGACCAATTGGGCGCCCCCATTAGGTTACCCGATTCCCATCCCTTGCCGGGCCCTTCCTGCACCAGAAAGGCTTCCTGGGCAGAAATACTTTTTAATCGACGATCAGTGAGTTGGGTCATTAATTGTACCGTATCGGTAATGGACAACCCCGCTAGCCGAAACCGCCCCTGTTCGTCAGCTCCCACCGATTTTACAAACGATTGCCCTGCTGCCGTCGACGCCATCATAATTTGCGCTCCCGGTATGGGCTGGTTTTTCGCATTCAAAATACGACCGCTGAGCGACACCCCACCGAGCGAGTCCGTCGAGCTCGTGCCACTCACCCGTCGCCAGCCCTGGGTCAGCAGCAGGTCGTCCAGTGCCTGACGGGTTTCGGCAGCGTGATTCTCTACGTATTGGTTGGGATTTTCGACATGCCCCCGAAGCTCTCCCGTTAGCAACAAGTGGGCTCGCAACGTGGCGTTGGCGGTGTCATCGGGTACTTGGCCCGCATCGGTAACCGACGCCGATAAAGCGGCTACCGCCGGTGCTCCGTTATCGCTCAGATTAATGCTGAGCATCACCTGCTCGCGGGGTTGGTACCGTTTTTTATTGAACCCCATCAACACCCGAACCGGCGCCATGAATTCAGGCACAAAAACCAATCGCTCGGCCTGCGGTTGCCCAAAGGCATCGAACAGGGTGATTTGCGCCAGGCCTGGCAACCAGTTCATGATGGGCAGGCTTATTTTTGCCACCCCATTTTGCCGGAGGATTTTTCGCTGTTCAATTACCCGACCGTGTTGTTGAATCAGGATATAAACCGAGTCGATACCGACCCGGTTAGCACTCAGGATCGTCAATCCCAGCCGGTTTGTATCGCTGACTGCATCGACAGAAAGCAATTGCCCATCGGTCTCGGGTTTGGGCAGCGAAACACGTTGTGGCTGGTTTTTATACGTAACCTCGGCGTAATACGTCCGCTGCGGCTGTGGCTCCATCTTCACACTAGTCATCCCCTGCCCATTGGTCTTGAAACGAACGACTTCAGCTCCCAAGTCGTCGACAATCCGTCCCGGGGTGGATAAGCCATGTCCGTTGGGTTGTACTATTTTTACGCCCAAACGCGCTGGTAAGCCCGTAATCCAGCGCCCACCTTCCGGCAAAACCTGAATGTCTACCTGCTGAGGGACCGAATCCGCAGGCATTGACAAACCGTTCCGCGACAGATTATAAATCGCCACAGACCGCTCGAAAGCCGGGCGTCGCTGGAGGTCGTCTTCATCGGTGTAAGCACGAAGGCGATACGTCCCCGTTGTGAGCGTATCCGACAGACGGAAATTGCCCTGGCCACGTCCGTCAACGATACGGACCCACTGGTGCTGCACGAGTTTCCCCGTGGCGGAAAGCAGGTCGACATGCAGGGCTGTTTGGCCAGCGGCTCGCTGGTAACTAGCCGCGTCGAGTAAATATGTACTCATCCAGAGCTGATCACCGGTGGCGTAAACGGGTTTATCGATGTGCACAAACAAGGCAGGTGCCAGCACCTTGAAGCGCTCATTGAAGGCGGCACTGGTACGTTCCAGATAAGCGTCAGGTGGTGCGAGTTTCCCCTGAGTAGCCAACGGACCGTTTGGCAGCAACTCTTTTTCCGACTCCTTCCCGTTACCGTCGGGTTTCCAGTCGGCGGGCAACATTGTCGACAGCCGGTCATTCCCCATTGAGCCTTTCGCTTCCATTCCTTCAGGCATCGTAATCACCCCGTTGACGGTGATCTGCATCTGACCGCTCGGCAATTTCATTTCTGTGTAGGCGTAACGAGCATCGGGATAGGGCGAGAAAACCGAGTACGCATTCGTATAGAATACGATCAGTTTCATGGGCGAAACCAATCGGCGTTCGGACGATAATCGACCGGGTTGAATCAAAGTAGAGACCTGAACCGGGATCAGACGCTTATAATCGCTAACCGCAGCAGCCAGTGTGATGGAACGACGTTCGAGGGGCATCGGTTTTGTGCCATCTTCCTGATAAACCAGAAAGCCAGCTTCCTTGAATGTATTGTCAATCAGACTCGCCATCAAGTGCCTGATCGACCCCTGGTAAGCAATCAGCCGGTTACGCCAAAACCGGTTGGCCTGCCGATCATTCTCGGGTTTTAATTCTTCAAAACGGGCCGTGCCTGCCGAAAAAACATTGCCTGACGAAGCAGCATCGAAATGTTGCAACGCATAAATCAGTCGATATCCCAGTGCCTGATTATCAATAATTAACGGTTCGCTTGCCGTCGCAAACAGGTGATCTTTATCTTCCTTGAAATTGAGAGCTTCGCTGTTTACCAGCTGACACTGCCCACCAAACGGCTCACCGAAGAGTAGCTTTTTAAATTGACGCAGATGCCGTTCCCAATCTTTCGGATTGGCCCGTACGGTTACGGCGTCCAGCATCTGTTCACTTTCTTTCAGCTGAAAATTGGCTTTTTGCGGAGCTGTATTATCAAATCGGATTTTCTGCGTAGCAGGCTGATAACCAACAAATGAAACGGCTATTTCAACCGTACCCAGTGGCACGCTGGTCAATGTATAATACCCCTTTTCGTCGGTGACTGCCCCCCGCGTTGATCCATTTACGTAGACATTGGCTAAGGGCATGGGTTTTCCCGTTACAGCATCCGTTACGTAGCCGGTCAATACGGCTGTTGTTTGTCCCTGAGCCAGCAGGGGGAATTCTAGAAGCAGAACGGCAGTGATCCAGCCGATGAAGAGTGCGCAACGCATAGTTAGTCAATTACCCGCTCTATAAGGAACTGCGAAACGTAATTATACTTATGGTTAAACCATTTCATGAAACCGATTACTAACTAAAAAATGCCTACGGGCAGGGTTCATGGGAAAGATAGGACTGCCAGAATCACATCGGTACGGCCAGCAAGCAGCGGATGGCTGCGGGTGTCCTGGTGTCGGTCTAAACAAAACCCGGTTGGCAATCTCCCTTCTATCTTGGACTCCTACGGGCTTCGGGAAATTGCATTTGTGAGGTAGTTGGCCCTATATTTCGCCTTCTATTCATTCGTCATTCGATCAATTTATTTTCATTTCATGCATTTCAATACCTGGAACCTCCTGTTTACGGGTATGGTTAGTTCAATTTTGTTGCTAAACCTGGTTCAGTGGAACATTTACCGTGAGCGTGTATATGGTTTTTATGCGCTCTATATGCTTGCCTGGCTGGTTTATTTCAGCCTGCGAATCAACAGCTTTAACGCTTCCATATCGGCAAACACCCAAAATTTTGTACGTGCCACGGCTCCCATATTTGCCTATGCGGTATACTTCAACTTTATTGATTCGCTGCTGCAACTCCGCCGGACAATTCCCCGCTTGCTGCACTTATTCGAATGGACCCGGATCATTATTCTGGGCTACATACTTCTAATGAGTGTTGTCTGTTTTGCTGATGGGTTCGAAGCGGTCTACAACCCGGCCCACACGCTCATTCGCCTGCTGGTGATTGGACTGGCAGCCTACGCCATTCCCAAAATCAGTCGGTTGCAGGGCGTCATACCACGCTATTTAGCACTGGGTTCCAGCTTGTTGCTGGTTGGTGCCATTGCCTCCATGCTCATGACCACAGGGCAATTTTATAAGATCAACCCCGACTCATTCCTGTTTTCGCCATTATCCTACCTGGAATTTGGCATTCTGGGCGAGCTGATCTGCTTTTCGTTGCTTCTCGGCTATAGCCAACGACAGGGTGCGATCAAGAGTGCCATTGTTGAACAGGAACTGGCCCGCGAACGCGAGAAGCACCAGCGGGAACAGATCGAAGTCGAGCTGGTGACCGAAAAACTAAGGCAGCAAATGTCGGTTGTCCAAATGAAGGCCCTGCGCTCGCAGATGAACCCCCATTTTTTTTATAACTCACTGAATGCCATCCGATTGTTTGTTTTACAGAACGATAGCGACAATGCAGACAAGTTTTTAGTGAAGTTTTCACGGCTCATGCGGCTCATCCTGGAAAATTCAAGGCAAGAGTGGGTTCCTTTGGTCAATGAACTTGAACAGTTGCAGTTGTATCTAGAGTTAGAGCAACTTCGCTTCGGGAATAAATTTAATTTTTCCATTGAAGCTGACCCTACCCTCTCAAAAGAACCGGTGTCGATTCCGCCCATGATTATCCAGCCTTACATTGAAAATGCGATTCTGCACGGTATCGCGTATAAAAAAAGCCGGGGTAACATCACCGTTTGCATCCAGCGCAATACTCGAGGACTGGCCTGCAGCGTTGAAGATGATGGTGTCGGACGGAAAAGGGCGGGTGAACTGAAGAGCAAAACCGTATCCTCGCATACGAGTGTGGGTCTGAAAGTGACCGAAGAACGGCTGCAGCTTATTGGCCAGCAAACCGGCCAGCCTACCCAGGTCATCATTCATGATAAAGTAAATGCCGAACAGGAACCGACCGGCACCAAAGTCGAGATTTATCTACCCATGATGTAGTGTCTTTTTATTACATCGATTGTTGACCCGGCTTCTTCAACCTATGGGCAAAGCCTATTTCCTCGTTCTTTATTAAACACTCTCAATTTTACCTGAAGTAGATGACCAGGTTGTCAGCTATCGCACAGGACTTTATCTTCACCCGGCACCGTTGCGGGCAAGCACCTGGCCGCATCTTACCTTGAAATATAATAGTGATGAACAAAACAACCCGGTTTCAAGGCGAAACCGGGTGTAACTATTTTTCTGTTAAGATGATTTTGTATGCAATGATAGCCAATCTTTCATTAATATCATAAATTCTTCATTTTTATAATACAAATATTGGATTAAATTTGCAAATAATCCGTCTACCTATCGTATAGTTGTAGTATGAAATTCGGATTTTCCCCGAATAACCGGAAATCACGCTCAAAGGTCACTTAGTACTCATTCATTTAAACAGCAAATAACATGCATTTCCTCATCGAAAATGTACCTCAGTTCGACAACCAGTTCCAGTTCCGGTTAATGAATAACGCGAAGGAGTCGATTCTGGTCAGCAGATTGTTTACTTCCAAAGAAATCTGCCACATGGCAATCAGTGCGACCCGTCGGGCGGGTGTTGAGGTTGACAACTACCCGATCTGGGATTTGCCCGGAAATATCCGGTTCAATCTGTTTGTGGCGAGGGACTGTCTTTTGATCGGCGCAATCCGTTACAAAACCATTGAAGAACGAGATCAGGCGATACAGACCGTAGCCAATGGAATTGCGCAGGCAACAACCCGCGATCAGACGTTTGACCTACCGTTAGCCGCCTGATTGAAAACGGACGTCATTGAACCGGTAAGACTTCACGAAATAAAACAGGTGCAGATAGTGGACCTGTCTGCGGGCGAGCCAAAATACCAAAACCGGGTAAATGTCGAAGTGCCGAGAACTACCGGGAAGTTAGTAGCGTCATATCCGCTGGAAAAAGGGGCGGTTCCATTTGATTTTCAATTATTTTTCAACCAATTTCAAACCCGTTCAAAACGGTTTCCTGATGACTCGCCCGGGTGACGGCTTACAACCCGTTTTCAACACCTGCCATGACTAAATTAAAAACGCCGGTACTTTCCCTGCTGGCATTGCTGTGGATGTTCGCTGCGGTGGCTCAAACGGGCTTACCGGCTTCGCAATCCGACAAAACCCTGTACGGCAACAACCCCAATGTAGGTAAATACGCCGACATCCGGGGTTTCAAAATGTATTACGAAGTGTATGGAACCGGAAAACCACTGCTTTTCATCCACTGCAACGGGGGTTCCATCAGCAGTTTCAAAAACCAGATTCCCTATTTCGCCAAAAATTACAAGCTGATTCTGGTCGACAGCCGGGCGCAAGGCAAATCAATCGACCCAAGTGATTCGCTCTCCTACGAAATGATGACCGACGACATCAATGCGTTACTCAACAAGCTTCGGGTGGATTCATGTTACGTTATCGGCTGGAGTGACGGCGGAATCAATGGACTCCTGCTGGCAATGCGGCATCCCGAAAAAGTAAAAAAACTGGCCATAACGGGAGCCAACTTATGGCCAGATACAACGGCCCTTGAACCCACTATTTTTCAGTGGATTGTCGCTTCCAACGACAGTCTGGGCCGATTGACCCAATCGCCGGATGTAAAAGCGCAAAAAAAACTGTTTAACCTGATGGTGTTCAATCCGCACATCTCAACGGAAGACCTTAAAAAAGTACAATGTCCGACCCTGGTAATCGGAGGAGATAACGACGTGATTCTACCCAAACATACCCAGCTCATTGCCGAGGCTCTTCCGCAATCGAAACTCTGGATTTTACCCAATTCCGGCCACTCAACCCTCATCCGGTACAAAGATCAATTCAACCAGGTCGTCGGAGAATTTTTCAAAACCCCCTTTCGAAAAGTAAAAGGTCTCTCCCAACTCGAATAGGCCTCTGTCCGGGTCAGAAACGAGGTCTTCAACGATCTGCCACCCGGTTTCTTCCCGGATCGGGAGACTGTTGGCGGGTACGCAGCCCGGCCATTCCCGGCGCATCACCGAACGAATGTCACCGACCCGGACCGTCCTAAGCGGTTGGTTTTTCGGTCGGCGTTCATTTAAACAGCCTATATCCTCTCCTTCACCCCCTTCCAGGGGTTTATCCGCTGGGAATGGTTACATCGAACTGAAATTTCAGATTGTTTGTACCGGAATAGCAAACCCGCCCATATAACTATAAATTTAGTAGTTAACTTACGGTTAAAATCTGATAAAAATACCTATTTCCATTTGTGCAATTTATCCCCAAATACGATAAATTTTATTCACTAACCAAGACAATTTTGCACCAAAATCATAAAATTGGTCATGCAAATGAAATTTTGCTTTTTCAGCTTTTCGCGAAATATATTTTAATGTAACTTGCACTTCCAACGGAAAAACAGTAGTATCTACACTAATTCCTACTTTTTCTTTAAGTTGTTTGTAAAGCAACTTTTTTGCCATTTTTTCAATAACAAAACCACAAACGAGTTTACGCCGATGTCTTCTTCTAACGCACCGCAACAGGGCCTATACCGGTCCGAGTTTGAACACGACGCCTGTGGAATTGGATTTGTCGCGCACGTGAAAGGTCGCAAGTCTCACCAGATAGTGGAAGACGCCCTGACGATGCTGACGCGCATGGATCACCGGGGTGCGGTTGGATACGAGCCCAACACGGGCGACGGCGCCGGAATTTTGATTCAGATACCGCACGAGTTGTTCGTTGATGAGTGTCGGAAACTGAGTTTCTCCCTGCCATCGGCCGGTGACTACGGCGTTGGGATGATTTACATGCCCAAAGACGACCGTTTGCGCAAGGAATGCCGCGATATCCTCAACCGAACCATCAAAAAACTGAACCTGGAGCTGATTGGCTACCGGGTCGTTCCCGTCGACTCGTCGGACCTGGGTAACGGTTCCCGCTCGGTCGAGCCGATTATGGAACAAGTCTTTATTAAAAAACCGGAAACCCTTTCTGCCGACGAATTTGAGCGTAAACTTTACATCATCCGTAACTACAGCAGCCGGATTATTAATGAAACCGTAACCGGTCTGAACAACAGTTTTTACTACTCCTCGCTATCGAGCCGGGTCATAACGTATAAGGGTCAGTTAACCACGAAGCAACTCCGCGATTATTTTCCGGATCTGCAGCGCGAAGAATTGGTTTCGGCCCTGGGCGTAGTGCACTCCCGATTTTCGACCAATACGTTTCCTTCCTGGCAACTGGCGCAGCCGTTCCGTTACATCGCCCACAATGGTGAAATCAATACCGTAAAAGGCAACGTCAACTGGATGAAAACGGCGGAAGCCATGCTCGAATCCAAGCTGTTTACGCCGGAAGAACTGGCGATGCTGCGCCCGATCTGTAACCTGAACCAGTCGGATTCGGCCAACCTCGACAACGCCATCGAACTGCTGGTGATGTCAGGCCGGTCATTGCCGCACGTGATGATGATGCTGGTGCCGGAAGCCTGGGACGGCAACGAAAGCATGGACCCCGAGCGGCATGCTTTTTACGAATACCACGCGGCCATTATGGAGCCCTGGGACGGCCCCGCGTCGATTTCGTTTACAGACGGACGCATCGTCGGTGCCACGCTCGACCGAAACGGTTTGCGTCCTTCCCGTTACTGGGTGACGGACGAGGACGTGGTTATTATGGCGTCAGAAGCGGGTGTGAATGACATCGATCCGGCACGTGTCGTTAAAAAAGGCCGCTTGCAACCGGGCCGCATGTTTGTGGTCGATATGCAGCAGGGCCGCATCATTAGTGATGAAGAAGTGAAATCCGACATCTGCTCGCGGCAACCGTACAAGCAGTGGCTGGATGAATATAAAATCAAGATTTCCGACCTGCCCAAACCAGTCCGCACGTTCAGTCACATGCGGAAACAGGACATTACGCAGCGTCAGCAGGCATTTGGATTTACGTCGGAAGATTTGCGGATGATTCTGGCCCCAATGGCCGAAACCGGTCTGGAAGCATTGGGATCAATGGGAACGGATTCACCCCTGGCCATTCTGTCGGACCAGAGTCAGCACCTCGCCAATTACTTCAAGCAACTGTTTGCGCAGGTCACCAACCCGCCCATTGACTCGATTCGGGAACGGGCCATCATGTCGCTGATTTCGTTCGTAGGTGCCACGGGCAATTTGCTCGAAGAAAAACCGGATCATTGCCGACAGATTGAGCTGACGCAACCGGTTCTGACCATCGAAGAGTTCGATAAGTTGCGGTTTGTGGATAAAAACCACTTCCAGGCCAAAACCATCAATACGTATTTCCGGGCCGACAATGGAACCAGTCTCGAACGTGCACTGGAGCGCATTTGTCGCTACGCGGAAGACGCCATCGATGACGGTTTTGAAATCATCATCCTGTCCGACCGGGCCATCGATTCTGACCACGCCCCAATTCCATCGCTGCTGGCGACCTCGGCCATTCACCATCACCTGATTCGTCAGGGATTGCGCGGAAAAGTGGGTATTCTGGTCGAAGCCGGTGACGTGTGGGAAACGCACCATTACGCGACCCTGATTGGTTACGGTGCCTCGGGTATTAACCCGTACATGGCCTTCGAAACCATTACGGACATGAAGGAACACGGCCTGATTCAATCCGACTATCCGGTCGAAAAACTGCATCAGAATTACATCAAAGCGGTCAACAAGGAATTGCTCAAGATCTTCTCGAAAATGGGCATTTCAACGCTTCAGTCGTACCAGGGTGCCATGATTTTCGAGTGCCTGGGTTTGAACAAGGAGGTAGTTGATCATTATTTTACGGGTACGATTTCCCGAATCGGCGGGATGGGTCTGGAGCAGATCGGCCGCGAGATTCTGGTGCGTCACCGCCGGGCATTCCCCGAAAACAACGTGCTGACGCCCCGACTGGAAGTGGGTGGGGTGTACCAATGGAAACAACGCGGGGAAGCGCATATTTTCACCCCCGACACGATTCACCTGCTCCAGCAGGCAACGCGGAAGAACGACTACCAGATTTACAAAAAATACGCCAACCTGATCGACGATCAGACCCGTAAAGCCCTGACGCTACGCGGCTTGATGAAATTCAAGAAAGGCACACCGGTTCCGATTGAAGAGGTGGAGCCGATCGAAAGTATTTTCACCCGGTTTGCGACCGGCGCCATGTCGTTTGGTTCGATTTCGTGGGAAGCCCACACCACCCTGGCGATTGCCATGAACCGCATCGGCGGCAAAAGCAATTCTGGCGAAGGGGGTGAAGACGAACTGCGCTATACGTTGCTGCCCAACGGTGATAACATGAATTCGGGCATCAAACAGGTGGCTTCGGGTCGGTTTGGTGTCACCAGTCATTATTTGACGAACGCCCGCGAACTGCAAATCAAAATGGCGCAGGGTGCCAAGCCCGGTGAAGGAGGTCAGTTGCCCGGTCACAAAGTCGACGACTGGATTGGTCGTACCCGCCATTCAACACCGGGCGTGGGGTTGATTTCGCCCCCACCCCACCACGATATTTATTCGATCGAGGATTTGGCGCAGTTGATCTTCGACCTCAAAAATGCCAACCGGGCGGCCCGCATCAGTGTCAAACTGGTGTCGGAAGCCGGGGTTGGAACGATTGCAGCCGGGGTTGCCAAAGCCCACGCCGACCACATCCTGATTTCGGGACATGACGGCGGAACCGGCGCGTCACCGCTGAGTTCGATCCGCCACGCCGGTTTGCCCTGGGAACTTGGGCTGGCCGAAACACATCAGACACTGGTTCGCAACAAACTGCGCGGACGCGTAACGGTGCAAACCGACGGACAAATCCGGACCGGCCGCGACCTGGCGATTGCCGCACTGCTGGGGGCCGAAGAATTTGGTGTGGCTACGGCTGCGCTGGTCACCGTGGGCTGTATCATGATGCGGAAATGTCACCTCAATACCTGCCCGGTCGGTGTTGCGACCCAGAACAAGGATCTGCGGGCGTTGTTCAGCGGAAAACCGGAACACGTTGTAAATATGTTTACGTTCCTGGCGACCGAACTGCGCGAGATTATGGCGGAACTTGGTTTCCGGACAATCAACGAAATGGTTGGTCAGTCGCAGATGCTCGAAATGCGGAAAGATATCAAGCACTGGAAATACGAGCACGTCGATCTGGGTGCGGTTTTGTTCAAAGACAGCAGCAACCTGGACGTCGCATTTTACAAGCAGGAAGATCAGGATCACGGCATGACCGACATTCTGGATTGGGAACTCCTCAAAGTTGGTAAACCAGCGATTGAAACCGGTGAATCGGTGTATGCCGAATACCCGATCATCAACCTGAACCGGGCGGTTGGTACGGTTTTATCGAACGAAATCTCCAAAGTATACGCCGGAAAAGGTTTACCCGAAGGTACGATTCACTTCAAATTCCGGGGAACCGCTGGTCAGAGCTTCGGTGCGTTTAACACCCACGGTATCAAACTTGAACTGGAAGGCGACGCCAACGATTATTTCGGCAAAGGTCTCTGCGGAGCGCAATTAATCGTGTATCCCGATCGCATGGCACCGTTCAAACCGGAAGAAAACAGCATTGTTGGGAACGTATCGTTCTACGGCGCAACCTCCGGTGAAGCTTACATCCGTGGTATGGCGGGTGAGCGGTTCTGTGTCCGGAATTCCGGAGCCAAAGTGGTGGTCGAAGGCGTCGGTGATCACGGCCTGGAATACATGACGGGCGGTCTGGTGGTTATTCTGGGTTCTGTCGGACGGAATTTCGCGGCCGGTATGTCCGGTGGTGTCGCTTACGTCTGGGATCAGGAAGGTGATTTTGCCTCGAAAGTCAACGGCGAAATGGTTACCCTCGAAAAACTGGACGACGAAGACGTGTCGATCGTGAAGGAATTTGTCGAAAAACACTTCCAGTATACGACCAGCAACGTCGCTCTGCAACTGATCCAGGATTGGGACAACCTTATTAAACAATTTGTGAAGGTAATGCCGAGCGATTTCCGCAAGGCCCTGGCCGGTCGCGGCATTTCGCTCGCCGATCAGATCCGCGACAAAAATGTGGTGTACCAGGACATCGTAGTCGATGTAGCTCACGGCTAATCAACCCGTTTTCTTTGTAATTTTGCTAAATCACGAAGAAAACGGGATTGACATTGCCTCACTGTAGTATTTGAAAAACCGTATACGCTTTAATCTACATGGGAAAACCCACTGGATTTTTAGAATTCACCCGCGAACTGCCTAAAAAGCGCGACGTTCAGCAGCGGCTTCATGATTACAAGGAAATCGAACAGCCGTTTGTGGTGGAAGACACCCAGAAACAGGCGGCTCGCTGCATGGATTGTGGGATTCCGTTCTGCCACAACGGTTGCCCACTGGGCAATATCATTCCGGAATTCAACGACGCCGTTTACGAACAGAACTGGGAATACGCCTACGAAATTCTGGCGTCGACCAACAATTTCCCGGAATTTACGGGCCGGATCTGCCCCGCCCCCTGCGAATCGTCGTGCGTACTGGGCATCAATAAACCGCCCGTCGCCATCGAATTCATCGAAAAATCAATCATTGAAGCGGCTTTTGCCAAAGGCATAGTTCAACCGGCAAAAACCATTAAACGGACGGGAAAAACCGCTGCCATTGTGGGCTCGGGGCCGGCCGGACTGGCTGCGGCTGCGCAGTTGAACAAAGCCGGTCACACGGTCACGGTTTTTGAACGTGCCGACCAGATTGGCGGTTTGCTGCGCTACGGCATTCCCGATTTCAAGCTGGAAAAATGGGTGATCGACCGTCGGCTGTCGGTGATGGAAGCCGAAGGCATCACCTTCAAAACCGGGGTCAATGTCGGTGAACACATCAAAGCCAAGGAATTGCTGGCCGACTTCGACGTCATTTTGCTGACGGGCGGTTCTACGGTTCCGCGCGACCTGCCTATTCCCGGGCGCGAACTGAAGGGCGTTCACTTTGCGATGGAATTTCTAAGCCAGCAAAACAAACGCGTGGCCGAACGTCCGGTTGTAGTCGACCACCGGGGCGCAAAATACGAAAACGGCGAAATTCTGGCCACCGGCAAAAATGTCTTCGTCATTGGCGGGGGTGATACGGGTTCTGACTGCGTCGGTACCTCAAACCGCCACGGGGCCAAATCCGTAACCCAGATTGAATTGATGCCGATGCCACCCGCCGAACGCGCCGAAAGCACGCCCTGGCCGAACTGGCCGATGATGCTGCGGACGTCGACCTCGCACGAGGAAGGTTGCGAACGGCAATGGTCGATCAATACGAAAGCGTTTATCGGTGATGAAAACGGCAACCTGAAAGCCCTGCGCATCGTCGATCTGGACTGGCAAACCGTGGACGGCAAAATGAAAATGGTGGAAGTGCCCGGTTCGGAACGTGATGTACCGTGCGAACTGGCGCTGCTGGCTGCCGGTTTTTTGAATCCGCAACAGGAAGGCCTGCTCGACGCGCTGGAGCTCGAATACGAACGCGGTAATGTGAAAGCCGTTAATTATCAGACAACAAGCAATCCGAAGGTATTTGCTGCCGGGGATATGCGCCGGGGACAGTCACTGGTCGTTTGGGCCATTTCAGAAGGTCGGGAAGCCGCGCGAGCGGCCGATATCTTCCTGATGGGTGACAGCCAGCTGGAAGCGAAAGCCAAATCGATGTTTGCGACAGTCTGACCCACGGAAAACTAACCATAGAGCCGCCGGTTTGACGACCGGCGGCTTTTTCTTTTTTGTACCTTTGCTAGTTAAAATAAGGATCCAATGTTCACAGAAAGGTTTATCAGACTAAGGCGTAAAGCTCTGTCCAACATCTTTGAAAAAAAGAAAATCGCCGACACGTGGAAAAATATTGTTAGGGGCAAATTAAGAAAATCGGATATTAAGGACATTTTTGATTACTACGATTTCAATAATAGTATCAATGATCGAGCTTCAGCTATAAGAGATGAAATATTAAGCGGCAATTATCGGGTCTCAAATCCGCTGATTTATAGAGTAGAGAAGAAGTATGGAATTTGTAGGCACATGATCGTTCCTCAACCAGTGGATGCACTTATAGTACAAACTATTGTAGATAACATTTCTGAAAAAATATTATCAAAACAGCCTTCAAAAAATGCTTATTATTCAAGAGACAAACATAATATAAAACATCCTCATGATTTTGACGATTACGGTTTAAATCGTTTAGAACAATGGAAGGAAATGCAAACACAGATTTATAATTTCAGTAATAGTAAAGCATTTATTGTAACAACAGATCTATCAAATTATTACGATTCAATAGATATTCGTGAATTAAAAAAATATTTTTCCTCTCTTGCCCCAATTGATGAAGCATTAATTGATGTTTTATTTAAGGTTGTAGAGAATATTTCTTGGCAACCTGATTATCTTCCATATTCACATAGAGGCCTACCTACTTCTGATACAGAAGCAATTCGTCTTCTAGCACATAGCTTTCTATTTGAAGTAGATGAAGTATTATCTGAAAAAACTTCAAACTGTTTTACAAGATGGATGGATGATATAACATTAGGTGCTGACAGTAAAAAGGAAGCTACGGAGATAATTAGTTGTATTTCAGATATTTTAAAAAGTCGAGGTCTAGCTTTAAATATTGCTAAAACAGCAATATTCAATCATGACGAAGGTCATTATAATTTATTAATCGATAAAAACAGAATCTTAGATGCATATGACAAAATTGAACCCGCCGACGAAACTGAAAGATTAAGTATAGGAAAAGATCTAATGTCACTATTGAGATCGCACTTAAAAGACCAACAGCCTAAATATTGGGATAAGGTTGCTAAAAGATTAATTAATAATTTAGCTCGAATAAAATCAATTTTACTATTAAATTCTGTTGATAGACTATATCTTGAAATCCCTGTCCTCAGGCCTTCTCTTTTATATTATCTTAAAAGTATTGGTTATAATAATAAATCAGCAAGAATAATATTAAATATTTTAAATTCACTACCAATATTTGATGACATATCACTTAGTCAATTAAGTCATTTAGTTGTAGATTGGAAAATACCTATCACTAGATTATCAAGCATTTTTCTGGATAATTTTGAAAGAAATTTAACACAACTAACTTTTAACAGAAATACAGATTTTGATTATTATTGCCTATTTTGGTTTAAAGCTAAGTATAATGATCCAAAGAAGTTGATAGAATTCGTTACTAAATTTCAGAATAGATGGCAGAATTCACCATTTTTAAGGAGACAGGTTACTGCAATATTAACAAGAACTTATACTTCTGAAAAACCTAAAACAGAACAATTACTTCAAGTTCAAATAGATTCAGGCATTTCGAATACAGTCCCTTTAGCTAACACAATCATAAAATTCAGTGGTATCTCTAAGTTGGATAATTCTTTAAAAATGTATTTACTTGGAGACAAAAATTTCAATCCAACTTATTCAATATCGCGTTTTTTAGTTTTATGTTCCGTTTTAAATTCTACAGATATTGCCACAAATTCTTCAATAATAAATAGAATAAAAAGTCTTATATCTGACCCATACTACAAAAAATGGCTTTATGTTCAGTATGAAATTTGAAAAAAGTTTTATATATTATTTTTCACACCTTTACACAATTTATTCTAATTACCCAAGTATGAATTTTTTAAAATCCAACCGGCTCAATGACTTGCGCTACGAAATCCGTGGACCGGTTTACGAAAAAGCACTCGACCTCGAAAGTCAGGGCTACACGATTATCAAACTGAACATCGGGAATCCGGCACCGTTTGGTTTCGACGCGCCCGACGAAATTGTCCACGATATTATCCTCAATATCCGCAACGCGCAGGGCTATTCCGACTCCCGTGGTCTGTTTGCGGCCCGAAAAGCGGTGATGCATTACACCCAGAATCTGGGCATCAAGGACGTTGCGATCAACGATGTATTCATCGGCAACGGCGTTAGCGAATTGATTCTGCTGACAATGCAGGCCCTCATCAACGAGGGCGATGAAGTGCTGGTTCCCTCGCCGGATTATCCGCTCTGGACAACGTCAGTGGCGCTTTCGGGCGGAAAACCGGTCCATTACCTCTGCGACGAACAGGCTGGCTGGAACCCGGATCTGGAAGACATGGAAAGCAAAATCACCCCGCGCACCCGGGCCATTGTGGTCATCAATCCGAATAATCCAACGGGAGCGGTTTACGACAAACACATTTTGCAGGGCATCGCCCGGCTGGCGGAAAAACACCAGTTGATTTTGTTTGCGGATGAGATTTACGACAAAATCCTGTACGACGGGGCCGTGCATTACCCAATGGCCACGATGGTGGAAGACACGCTCTGCATTTCGATGGGCGGTTTGTCGAAGAATTACCGGGCCGCCGGTTTTCGGGGCGGATGGCTGATTCTGAGCGGAGCCAAACACCGGGCAAAATCCTACATCGAAGGATTAACGCTGCTGGCCAGCATGCGGTTATGTGCCAACGTCCCGACCCAATACGCGATCCAAACCGCGCTGGGTGGCTATCAAAGTATCAACGATCTGATCATTCCAACGGGGCGGTTATACCGGCAGATTCAGCTTGCGTATGACCGGATTACGGCCATTCCGGGCCTGAGTTGTGTCAAACCGAAAGGGTCGCTGTACATCTTCCCGAAAATTGATCTGTCGCAGTTCCATATCGCCAGCGACGACGACTTTGTCTATGATCTGCTGGACGAACAGAAAGTGCTGGTGGTGGCCGGAACCGGTTTTAATTACGTTCACGACGACCATTTCCGCATCGTCTGCCTCCCCAGCGTCGACGACCTGAATCCCGCCATCGACCGCATCGAAGCATTCCTGGAAAGCCGAAGGAAATGAGTTAAGAATTAAGAGTGAAGAGTTAAGAGTTGTCAGTTATGCGTTATATCTTGCTATTGTATGCTTTCAAGGCTTATGCAACCACAATTCATAACTCTTAATTCTTAACTCTTAACTCCCATATGGCTTCTTTTACCAGCAAAAAAACCAATCTATACCTCTTTTTAAGTGCCGTTTTTTTGACCAATGCGATTGTGGCTGAAATCATCGGTGTCAAAATTTTTTCGGCGGAAACATTTTTAGGAGTAGCACCGGCGCAACTGCACTTACCCGGCGATTTTGTGCTGGATTTCAACCTGACGGCGGGAGTGGTCATCTGGCCGTTTGTGTTCATTACCTCCGATATCATTAACGAGTATTACGGAATCAAAGGCGTTAAACAGATTTCTTACATTACAGCCGGTTTTATCGCGTACAGTTTCCTGATCATCTTCTTTGTGACCACATTACCCCCGGCGCAGTTCTGGCTCGATGTCAACAAAACCGATGCGGTGGGTAATCCGGTGAACATCAACAATGCGTTTGCCATGATTTTCCGGCAGGGATTAGGCATCATCATCGGTTCGATCACGGCTTTTATGGTGGGGCAGCTGCTGGATGCAACGGTTTTTCAATCGTTGAAAAAGATCACCGGCAGCCGCAAAATCTGGCTCCGGGCCACCGGTTCGACGCTCGTTTCGCAGCTCATCGACAGTTTCGTCGTCCTGACGATTGCGTTTTATATTTTCGGGAACTGGTCGTTTTCGCAGGTGATCGCCGTCGCGATTGTTAACTATATTTACAAATTTTTCATAGCGGTTGTACTGACGCCAATTCTGTATATTGCTCATTTTCTGATCGATAACTACCTCGGTAAAGAACACGCCAAAGAATTGGCAAACGAATCCAGCATGAGTTCGTTTATGTAGTATGAAAAACGTTTTCTTCGCTATTCTGCTCCTGTCGACAACCGGTTCGGCGATGGCGCAGAGCCCGTTGCTGACACTGGTAAATACGGAAAAGAAATTTGCGCAACTCGCCAAAGACAGCACGACCAAAACCGCCTTTTTGCAGTACCTGGCGCCGGACGGTATTTTGTTCACGAAAGGGAAAGTAACCAACGGCCGGGAGTTGTTCGAAACCGGTCCTGAATCACCCGGCAAACTGACCTGGCAACCCGTTGCGGCCGATGTGTCGGCGTCCGGCGACCTGGGTTATACAACCGGTCCGTGGGAATCCCGTCCGAAGACGCTGGCGGACAAGCCTAACGCGTTTGGCCATTTTGTTACCATCTGGAAAAAATTCCCCAATAACAATTGGCGACTTGTCCTCGATATTGGCATTACACATCCGGCCCCGCCCAGTCCACCCGCCAACATGATTCGGGCAGCCACCGGAATTCGAAGCGTAACCAGTCCGGATTCGCTGAAAAACCGGGAAGAACTGCTGGCGTTCGACAATCAGTTTATTAAAACACTGGAAAAAACCGGTATTGCGGCCACCTACAAACAATTTCTGGCTCCTCAAGCCCGGCTATACCGGATGAACCAACAACCGTACCTCGAACCGGCCGCGATTGACTCGCTTCTAAAACAGCGGGTTACCCTCAGTTTTCTGCCACTGAATGCTTCTGTGGCTGAATCGGGCGATTTGGGGTACGTGTATGGAAACGCGCAAACGCTGGCAACCGTGACGGGAAAATCCGTCAAACAAATGGGAAATTACTTACGCGTCTGGAAAAAAGACAGCCAGGGGCAGTGGAAGATTGTCATCGATCTCATCAATCTGGAACCGGCGGAGTGAGGACTAAAAATTATTTCGCGGAGTTAAGCGGAGAAGCGCAGAGTTACGCAGAGGTTTCTTAAAACATTTCTCTGCGTAACTCTGCGCTTCTCCGCTTAACTCCGCGAAATAATTTCCTTAATTCAGCAGGGACACAAACCGCGTCGGCTCTTTCACCTCCACTTTTTGCGTTTCCAACCGGAATGCTTTCGTGACTTTTGTATAGCCATCACTGACTTCGAAGGTGTACAAACCGTCCTGCATCGTTTCCATATCGAATTTCCGCCAGTATTTTTTCAGGCGCTTGCTCACTTTTTCGGAATGAAGCACCTCGTTGTTTTCATTCAACAAGGTTACCTGAATCGGCACTTCGATGTAATTCTCGATCATCAGATTCATCTTGGCGGTGTTGATTGACCGGTAAATGGCCACCCCCATGGCTTTGGTGCGGGTAACGTTGGGCGATGCCGAATACGAATTATCTTTTTCATCACCGGGCGTCGGCCCCGTAGACGGAATTCCGGCCATCGCCGGGGCACTCATCATCAGGACAAGTGCGGCCATTTTCAAGGTACGAATCATAGTATTTGTTGTTTATGGAGTGACCACTGATTCACTGTTAGCAAGCCTTTAATGGCCTAAAAGTACCATTCCGCCACAGGGACGCTCTACCCCAAATGAGGTGATATTGCGGAACGGAAGGGGACAAATGATGAGTGGTCGAATGGCGGGATAAAGAAAAAACCAGCCAATCCAGGCTGGTTTTTGATCCCTGTATCTTGGTTTCCCTCGCTCAATAACCGAATAAAGGGTCTAGTCGACATCCCACCAAACGGGGGTCAGCACGTCACCGGGTGCGATGCCGGTCGTCGCTATGCTCGGATTGCGCTGCAACTCGGAATCGACATAGGGCAGACGTTTCATAAATTTGTTTCCCGTCAGATTGACCACCGGTATGGTGGGTACGGGAAAACCGGTCCGGCGCTGTTCGGTCCAGGCTTCTACCCCGTTCAGGCCGTACATTGCCAGGTATTTCTGGGTAATAATTGCTTTAATTTTATCGGTTTGTTTGGTAAAATCGACACCGGGTTTGGTCAGGTAATCGCCCGGTTGTACGCCAAACCGGGTCATCGACGCCGTAATGGCTTCGTTGTACAGTTTGGCCGCATCATCGGCAGTCGTTCCGGCCCAGGTTCTTGCGACAGCTTCCGCGCGCAGAAACAGGCTTTCTTCGTACGATAACAACACCACCGGACGCGCCTTGGCAGCATTGTCATCGGCAGCCGTGACCCCGCTGGCAGCCGACGTGCCGTTGATGGTTCCGTTCAAAAACCGCTGTCCGATAAAATACTTGCCCGGATACGAAGTATACTGGGCGGTATTCGTTGACGTCGTGCCGTTTGGCGTAAACACATAATCGATTTCGGGCGTCCGCAAATCGGCGTCCAGGAAGAAAACCGGAATCCGCGGATCGGCGTTGGGCGTCATCAAATTGCCGATCGTCGTGGTGGCTGTCAAATTATTGGATAACCGGAAATTAGCCTGCCAGAGCGGATTTTCGGTATTGGTGGCCGTTCCGTTTGCAAACTGAAAACTCTCCCCGGTTCGCATGAAAGCCGTGCCGCTGCTGGTGTAAAGCGCCTGAATGCCCGCTTTAGCCCCCGCCGGATCGACCTGACTCAAATGCATGTAAAATTTGAGTTTCAGTGTGTTGGCCAACCGCACCCATCGATCCATTGCTGCCTCTGTTCCTGCCTGATAAATCATATCCGCTGTTCCCGGAAATCGCCCCTGTTTTTTGGCAATATCGGTTTTGGCGTCATCCAAAAGGGCTTGCAATCCCGCATAAACGTCTTTCTGGGTATCGTATTTGGGCGTAATTGTCTTGTCGGCATCAAGGGCTTCCGAGAATGGAATGTCACCGTATAAATCGGTCAATACCCCAAACGCATAGGCTTTCATAATTTTCGAAATGCCAACCATCCGCCACTCGTTCTGCGTACTGCCCTGATTGATCACGTATTGGAAATCTTCCAATGCACCCGAATACATCGTGGCAAACTGCCCGCCCTGCCCATCGAGCGTGGACGACGTGATGTTGTACTGATCCCAGGCCCGGTATTGATTTCCGCCTTTCGGGGTGGTCCAATATTGAGACAGGATACTCCCCACGATGTTAAGCTGACCGCCCACAATGAAGGCAACCTGAGCCTGTCCCGCTGGTAATGAGAGATTTATATCCGCAACGGAAGGGTTATTGGGATCGGTATTGATGTCTAGGTAATCATTTTTACAGGCGGTGTTCAGGCCAATAAACAGGCTCAGCAACACGGCTTTCCGGACTATTCGTTTCATATTTCTGGAAAAATCTTGGTCGGTTATAACACAATTTTCAGACTGGCGCCGTAACTCCGGGTCGATGGATAGGCCAGGTATTCGTAGCCCTGGCTGTTGCCGGTTCCGAACGAACTCACCTCCGGGTCGACGTTGGGCTGCGATTTGGGCGTCCACAGCATCAGATTCCGGCCAATCAGCGATACCTGGATGGTGGAGAACGGCGTTTTGCCAATCAACGATTTGGGCAGCGCATAACTCAGGCTCATTTCCCGCAGTTTTACGAAAGAAGCATCGAACAGGGTGTTTTCGCCGAAGTTCGACAGCGTCGACCAGTACTCGAAACCGCCACTCGTTTTGATCGTTGTGTTCGGCGTAAACGTGCCATCCTGGTTCTGCGTGACGGAATTCGGGTAGACAAACGGCTCGCGGTCATTGAAGGTCGTTTCTTTCAGAAAACCGCCGAAGCGTCCCAGGTTGGTGGTTTGGGAGAAAAACTTTCCACCCTGACGCGTATCGACCAGCACATTGAACGTCAGTCCTTTAAACGAAACCGTGTTGCTCAAACCAGCCGAGAAATCGGGCTGAATATTACCCAGAACCTGCAAAACCGGGTCGGCCAGCGGGCGACCTGTCGTCGGATTCACCACCACTCGGCCTTCCGGATCGCGCAGCATTTTGCTCCCGAAGAACGTTCCATAAGGCTCACCCAGGCGAGCCTGTAAACCGGGTGTCGATAAACCGCCCAGCCCAACCGGCGCCAGCGGATTATACAGTTCCGTCACCTTGTTGCGATTTCTCGTAAAGTTCAGCGAAACATCCCACCGGAAACCCGATGCGGCTTTGACCGGCGTTCCGGTCAGCAAAATCTCGAGACCTTTGTTGGTCATGGCACCGGCATTCAGGGTCTGGGCCAGAAAACCGGAAGTACCTGAAATGGGGACGTTGACGATCTGCTGCTCGCTTTTCGAATTATAATACGTAAAATCCAATCCTAATCGGTTGTTGAAAAACTGGGCTTCAGCGCCAATTTCCCAGGAGGTCGTCAACTCCGACCGCAGATCCGGATTCCCGCGAATGTTGCCGACCGAAAAGCCCGGAACACCGTTGAGTGGAAACTGATATAGGGCCTGAAAACCGTCCGTGATCGACGTCCGCGTGAAAACCGGGAGGATTTGGTACGCATTCGCCACTTTCCCCACCTGCGCGATATTCGCCCGAATTTTGGTATAACTCAGCGCACCACCCTTCAGATCGAGAAACGCGCTGGTCGGGATGAAACTGACGCTGGCACCGGGATAGAAGAACGACCGGTTTTTCTTCGGCAGGGTCGAGGAATAGTCATTCCGGCCGGTTACATCCAGAAACAGGTAATCCTTGTACGACAATTGCGCATCGCCATAAATACCGTACAATCGGGTACGCTGATCGACCCGCGTGGTAACAATCGAACTGGCGTTGCTGAGGTCGTAAAAACCAGGTACGATCAGCGGCTGGCCGTCGTAAACGCCCCGTGACGAATTGTAATCCTGCAGGTTATGGCCCAGAATTACCTTCAGATTCAGGTCGGAATTCAGGTCGCGGTTAACTGTCAGGATAAAGTCGGAAAGCAGACTCTGGAAGTTCGTATTGTCTTCGACATAGCGGCCGCTGACGGTATTGATGGTTCCCAACGCGAATTTCTGCGTCCGAATATCCGAGTACATATCCGTACCGATGCGGTAGGTTAGGTTCAGCCACGGCACCGGATCGTAACTAACCTGCGCGTTACCGAAAAACCGGTTTACGTTGTCTTTCAGCAGGTTATTTTCCAGTAACCAGTACGGATTGTTCCGAAAACCGGCCAGGTAATACCCATCCAGGTTGTATCTCGGATCATTGATGTCTTTCTGGTCGGTGATTTCAATATCGCGGGGTGTATTGTAAATCGTTTGCAGAATATTCGACCGGCCCTGGCCCTGAACCCCGCGATCTCCCCCGGAACGGGTGAAGGTCGCCGACAGGTTAGTCGATACTTTGTTGTTGAAAAACTTGGTTCCCGCCCCCACATTCACGGCTGTCCGGCGGTACGTCGTACTCGGAATCATGGATTTGGTATTCACGTCGGAAACTGTCAGAATGTAGTTGGACGTGCCGTTGTTGTTCCGGACCGAAAAGGAATTGTTGAGTGTGACGCCGGTCTGGAAAAAATTCCGCACGTTGTTGGGCCGGGCCATCAGTGTCACCGAATCCGGGTGATCCAGTTGGCCGAGCGTATACAATCCGTAGGTGTGCCAGTCGGCCACTTTCTGCCCCCGAATTTTCGGGCCCCAGCTCACGTTTCCGCCGTCGTTCAGGTCGTAAATACCATCGAAACCGCCCGCAAACGTATTCTGAAATTGGGGCAACCGCAACGGATTTTCGAACGTAACCGAGCTGTTCAGGCTGATCTGCGGTTTGTCCGTCACGTTTTTACTCCGGTTTTTGGTCGTAATAATAATCACGCCCGAGGCAGCCTGCGAACCGTATAAGGCAGCCGCAGCTGGTCCTTTCAGAATGGAAACCGACTCGATGTTGTTGGGATCGATGTCGGCAGCGCGGTTGGTAATGTCCACACCGTTGTTCAAATCGCCACCGGTTCCGGCCGCCGAATTGGTTCCATTTCCGTTGATAATCTGCGTGGTTGTGTTGTTGTTACTGACAATAATTCCATCGACGACATACAGCGGCTGGTTATTTCCGTTGAACGATTGCGCTCCACGAATAACCACGCGCGTGGCCCCGCCGGCGGCACCTGATGCACTCGAAATCTGAACACCCGGCACCCGGCCCTGAAGCGACCGCAGCATGTTTGACTCATTGGCCCGGACCAGATCCTCGCCTTTCACATTCGTGACTGCGTACCCCAGCGTTTTTTTCTCCCGCTCGATGGCCGATGCCGTCACGACAACCTCGTTCAGAATGGCTGCGCTTTCCTGGAGCACGATGTTGAAGGTGGTGCGGTTCCCGACCGGAAGTTCCTGCGTTTTAAATCCAATGAATGAAAAAACCAGGGTGGCATTATCCGGGATGTTGGAAATCCGGAAATCTCCGCTACCATCGGTGGTGGCGCCCTGGGTGGTGCCTTTGATCCCGATGGTGACACCGGGCATCGGCAAATTGTCGGAAGAACTCCGCACCGTTCCGGACACGGTTTTGGATTGGGCTAACCCATACTGGTAACTGAGAAGTACCAGCAGAATTACACGTAGAAGTAGTAATTTCATCGGTTTGTTGATCAGTGTTTAAATTTCAAAATGATTTTTAAACAAAGGTCAAGAACCTTACGGGTCCTAAAATCCCGCATTGAGGGGGATTTTATTAACAGAAAAAACCAGCCGAAACGGCTGGTTTTTTCTGCTTACGTTCATCTCATAGATCAGGTTCAGAATTACCGGAACCTTCATTTTTTTGTCGGTCAGCACACTGCCAGTTGCCCTGCGCACGCTTCGAACACCACAAAAGTACGGGAAGGTGTGGGTGGCCCTCTACCCCAGAAAAGGGGATTTTCTCGTTTAAATCAACCTTTCTTTGATCGCTTTTTCAATAGCCTCCGCTTTGGAATGAACTTCGAGTTTCCAGTAAATATTCTTGATGTGCGTCCGGATGGTCTCTTTGTCCACGAACAATTGTTCGGCAATGGTGGTGTAACTTTTCCCTTTCGACAGCAACTCCAGCACTTCGGTTTCCCGCGCCGTCAGGGGTGAGTTGCGGTTTTTCTGAAACGACGCCACTACCATGCGGGCGATGTTCGTACTCATCGGTGCCCCTCCTTCCTGAATGTCCCGAATGGCTTCCAGAAGCCGCGTCGGCTGCATGTTTTTGGTCAGATAACCACCCGCACCGGCGCACAATGCCTTGAACACCAGCTCGTCATTTTCGTACACCGAAACCACGATGATATTCGTTTTCGGGCGGAGTTTCTTAATTCGGGCAATCCCCTCGATCCCGTTCATGCCCGGCAACTCAATGTCCATCAAAACGACGTCGGGAGCGTCAGAAAGGAGGTTTTTGATCGCATCCTCACAGCGGTGATACGTGTTTACGATCTTGAAACCGTAGGTGCTGTTAATGAGCAGGGCGAAACCGTCGCGAATCAGATTGTCATCCTCCACAATGCAAATCCGTATCGTCTGCGGACTGCGTAATAGTTGAGCTACATTCATAGTGTGTTCATTAGAGTTTGCGAAAGTAAGTAACTACTTTTTTAGGCCAAGTAACCCCGTTATTACACCAACGGAGCAATTGTCTTTACGAAAGGAATGTCGATGAAGCGGTTGTTCGGGTTTTCACCCAATGTGCGGGATATCCATCCGAAACGTAACGGTGGTACCTTCCAAAATTTCCGATGTAATGTCTACTTTTCCGCCAATTTTTTCGGCCCGGCTGCGGATGTTGTGCAGCCCGTTGCCAACCGACGATTTGTTACTTGGCTGAATACCGATGCCGTTGTCTTTCCATTGCACCTCGATCCGCCGGTTCAGCATTGCAAAATGAATCTGCGATGTCGTGGCCTGCGAATGTTTCAGCGTGTTGCTCATGGCTTCCTTGAACAGAAAAATCAGGTGGCGGCTCGTGCCGACCGGCAAAACCGCTTTCCGCAGATCGTCGACAATGCCGGTGGCTTCAAAGGTGATTCGGCTCCGGTCGAAAACGTCGTCGCCGAAATCTTTCAACCGAATGGCAATCTCCAGAAAATTGTCGTGTTCGGGATTGATCGCCCAGATAAAATCCTTGGTGCCCTGATAAAGCCGGTTGCTGTTGTCGCTGATTTTGGTCAGTAACGGTGAAATCTCCGCGCCGTGCCCGTTCAGTTTGTTCTTGATGATTTCGGTCAGCATCGAAATCCGGGTAATCGTGTTGCCGAATTCATCGTGCAAATCCTGCGCAGCCATTTTCCGAACGCGTTCGTTTTCGGCCAGCGTCACCCGCTCCAGTTCCAGCAGGTGTTCCACTTTCTTTTTCACCCGGTAATTGTACACCAGCCAGGTGGCGGCTCCGATGACCGTAACCAGTGTCAGCATAAACCACCACGTTTGCCAGAAGGGCGGCAAAACCGTAATTGGAATCCGCAGCATATTCGCATCGCTCCACACGCCGTCGCTGTTGGAACCCCGAACTTTCAGCACATATTCACCCGGTTTCAGATTGGTAAAACTGACGTACCGGCGCACCCCGCTTTCAATCCAGCCGTCCTGGAAACCCTCCAGCTTATACGCATATTGATTCTTGTGCGAATTCGTATAATCCAGTGCTGCGAACGAGAACGAGAAGAAATTTTCGCCGGGCAGAATCTCGATCCGACCGGTTTTAGCCAGCAGGCTATCGACATTCACCGGTTTTTCAAACTTCTTGAACGACGTCAGCACCACCCGCGGCAAGTGCCGGTTTTTAACCATACGCAGGGGCAGAAAACTCACCAGCGAGCCGATACCGCCGAAAAACAGCTCGCCGTCGGCGGCCTGGTGGTACGCATTCATATTGAACTCGTTGATCGTCAGGCCGTCATTGATATCGTAGTTTTCAAATTTTTCCCGTGCCGGGTCAAAACACGACAGACCGAGGTTCGTGCTCATCCAGATGCGTCCATGGGCGTCTTCCAAAGCGCCGTAAACGAGTTCATTGGGCAAACCCTGCCGTTCGGTGTAATGAATAAACCGCTCCTCGCCGTTCTTCCCGTACACCATTTTGCTGAACCCCTTGTTGCTGCAAACCCAAAACCGGTCTTTGCTGTCGCGCAGAAAGCCCAGCACCTGTTCGCCAATCAGGCTGTGCGGATCTTTCGGATTGTTCTCATAGTGGGTGATTTTTCCGGTTTCCAAGTTGATTTTATTCAACCCAAAACCGGTCCCGACCCAGATCATCCCGTTCCGGTCTTCCTGAATGGCATAGACAATGAACGCCCGCAAGCTGTTCGGATCTTTTGGATCATGGCGATATGAGCTTACCTGACCGGTTTTTGCGTCAATTTTTCGCAGACTTGAGTACCCGCCAACCCACAGATTCCCAGCCCGGTCTTCGTACAGACTCAGCACACCATCGCCCTTTTCCCCCCCTCTCGCAGTCAACTCTTTCCCCGTGCCCGGCAGCCGGGCGTCAAACCGGTTGTGCTGCCGGTCGTACCGATACAGGCCTTCCATCGTGCCGACCCACAGATTGCCTTTCCGGTCCTCGCGCAGGCACTGAATTTTGTCGCTGCTCAAACTGTGAGGGTCATTCGGGTTGCCCCGAAACCGCTGCATGGCCGACGTTAAGCGGTCGATCTGAATCAGTCCCTCGTGCGTTCCGATCCAGAGTTTGCCCATGTGGTCGGTCGTGACGGCAAACACCAGACCGGCGGCCGACGACTGCATGCGGTTCGTGATGATGGGCCATTGCCGGAAGGTATTTTTCGACCGGCTGTAGACCTGCACACCGGCATCGTGTGTTCCAATCCAGACAATATCTTCCAGTGGAGCAGGACCTTCGTAAATCGTGTTGATGATCCCGGTTTTCAACCCTTTTTTCGCGAACAAGTCTTCCTGAATGCTGTCAATGAAGCGAATGTGCTGGTCGCTGACAATCTTAAACCGGTAAATACCCCGCTTCTGGGTACTGATCCACAGCACGTTATACCGATCGATGTGAAGTGACGAAATCGGAAGATCGCCAATTTGTTCCCCAATTTCCGGATACAGTTCCGATTGCCCCAACTTCGGATTGATCCGGGCGATTCCGCTGGCGGTTCCGACCCAAATCGTTCCAAACTCATCCGCAGCCAGCGATTTTACCCAGGCACCGGGCAATTGATACGTCATCTGTTCGGTACAGGCCACCACGTTAACGGGGGCCGGTTTAGCCTGAACGGGGCCGGGTTTCGTGAGATGTAGCTCAGCCAGGCCGTTTCCGGTCCCAATCCAGAGCATTCCGCTCGGGTCGATGAGGAGCGTATTGATCACCTGCGCCCGCCGGTCGTCTTCGTTCTCAATGGTGTAATGAATAACGTCGTATTGCTTTGGGTTCTTGAAAACGAGACGTTTGAGTCCCCAGCTCGTTGCGAGCCACAAGGTGCCGAAGCGGTCGGCGGTAATGGCGTTGATGGTGGTCAGGCCATAGCGACGCCGTTTGGGTTCCAGCAAATTCTGGTGACGTCGAAACCGCCCGGTCACGGGGTCGTATTCACTCAATCCATTGACGGTTCCGACCCAGATTTTCCCGTGCGCATCTTCATACAACGACATAATCTGGTCGTGGGAAATGGTCGTTGCATCAAACGGATTGTGTTTGTAATGCGTGATCTGGTAGCCATCGTAGCGGTTTAAACCGTCCTGCGTCCCGAACCAAACATAGCCCCGGCTGTCTTTTAAAATACAGTCAACACCACTCTGGGACAGACCATTATCAACCGAAATCTGATCCAGAAATTTTATCACCCTTCCGCGCGACTCCAGCGAACTACCCGACGGCAGGCTTTTGATCGCCTGGGTGAACGCCGTCACCCAGCTCAGACAGAGCAGCAATACGCTTAGATTTCTTTTCATCAGTCCTGGGGGATAAAATCCCCCTGTTTCACAAATTTACGCCATCTCCGGTTTCTAATAAATCCCCCAATTTGGGGTAAATGTAGAGCCCTCCCCCGGTCGTATTTTTGTAAACAATATGTACATTTAGTTTAGGTTAAGAAAGCAGTAAAAGTAGCCTTGCGTTGAACAGGGCTACTTTTATTTTGCTCCCCCCTGAGCGGTTTCGGTCCGGCGCAGGTTGTCGCAGATGATCGCCGTGGCAATGCCCACATTCAGGGATTCGGCCTGACCGTAGCGCGGTATCGTAATGCGCTTACTGACAAGCTTTTCCACTTCAAAGCTAATGCCATTTGCTTCATTTCCCATCACGAGGTAACCCGATTTTCCGAAGTCCTGCGAGTGCACGTTTTCGCCAGCCAGAAAAGCCCCAAAAACCGGTTTCGAAACCGCCGTTAAGTAGGTAGTCAAATCGCAGTAATACCATTCCACCCGCGTAAAAGACCCTTTGCTGGCCGAGATGACTTTGGGGTTGTAGACATCGGCGGTCGACTGCGAGCAGATTAGTTTCCGAATCCCGTACCAGTCGGCAATCCGGAGAATGGTACCGAGGTTTCCGGGATCACGGATGTCGTCCAGCACCAGCACAAACTCGTCAGTTTCAGCCACTAAAAACCGGTTTTCTTTCGTTTTAGCTACGGCTAGGGCCGCTTCGTTGACCACCAGCGTACCGACCCGTTTCAGATCGTCGGCCGAAACCATTTCCATTCGCACCCGTTGTTTATCCAGCAACCCGGCGTTTTCTTTGTAAAATGGCTCCGTTACAAACAGCAATTCCATCTGATAATCTGATGCGCACAATTCAAGTACATCAATGGCACCCTCGACCAAAAAGGCGCCGTGTTCCTGCCGGTATTTTTTCTGATGCAGCGACTGGATATATTTGCTAAGCGATTTGGAAATCATGGCAAGAAAATACGGATTAATGCGTACGAATTACAAAATATGGGGAAGCATCCTAAGCTGTAATCCGAAATGCGTGGTTCGTACGATCAGTTTTTTAGTTTTAAGTGCCGGTCTGCTCTCCGGCCTTTCGGGTTGCGTAAGTTCGGAAAATTTACAAAAAAACCAGTATCTCCTCTTTAGCCAGACCGTTCGCGGAAACCGGACATTACCCAGTTCTGATTTCGAAGCACTCATTCCCCAGCGGCCTAACCGCCGGATTTTGCGTTTGCCCATCACCCCCGCCCTCTGGTTCTATCGACTGGGTTCCCGAACCTACGATCAGGCAGCCGCCCAGCGCGAGCTGGAAGCCAAACGCAAAGAATATGACCAGTTTACCGAAAAACCGGATTCGACCAAATCGTACCGAAAAGAACAGAAACGATTCAACCGCCAACTCACCCGATTGCGCCGACGTGCCGAAGAAGGCAACTGGGTCATGCGCTCCCTGGGCGAACCGCCCGCCTTTTTTTACGAAACCGACGCCAAAGAAAACGCGCAGAAAATGCAGCGGTTTTTGTTCAACAACGGTTTTTTTCTGGGAAAAGCGTCGTATTCGGTCGATAGTAACCGAACGCTGGGCCGCCGGGTACGCGTGACTTACAACATCACCGAGAACATTCCGTTTCACCTCAACAAGATCACCTACCAGATCGCCGATCCGCGCGTCGACACCATTGTGCGCCCCACCCTCGCCCGTTCTTCAGCGCTGAAAACCGGGGAACGTTACAATGCCGAAAAGATCGAAACCGAGCGAATCCGGATTGAAGAATTACTGCGCAACAACGGTTATTACAGCTTTACCCGGCAATACATTCCGCTGCCGCTCGATGTTGATTCGGCGCGGTCGCTCAGCACCGACTCAGCGTTCCGTAACCTCAACATCTGGGTAAAAATTGCCAATCCGCCCGGGCAGCCGCGCCACCCGGTTTTTCGGATCGGCGAAGTGGAAGTGCGGGTGGCGCGGGCCGAAGACCGGGCTTCGCTCGACACCACGCGGTATAATGGCCTGCGGTTTTACCTGGGTCAGCAAAATTATTCGCTTCGCTTGCTCGACAGCCGGATTTTTCTGCGGCCCGATAGCCTGTATCGTCTCAGAAATTACCAGGACAGCCAGCGGCAGTTGTTTCTGCTGAACCAGTTCCGATTTGCCAACATCAGCTTTACGGATACGACGAAAGGGCATCTCAGAACCCGTATCAATCTGATTCCGATCGACAAATACGAACTGACCAGCGAAGGCGGGGTTTTCGTGTTGTACCAGGGACAGGGCTATCCGGGTCCGTTCGGCACGGCTTCGTTCCGGGTTCATAATATTTTCAGCGGTTTGGGCACGTTCGAGACGGCGGTTCGGTACGGTTTTGAAGCCCAGACTGGTTTTGCGTTGTCCGGCAGCGGGGTTGGCATTGCCCAGGAATTAGGGATCAATACGTCGCTGATTTTCCCGCACATTGTATTTCCGGGAAAAGCCCGGTTTTTGTTCAATCGGCTGAGTCCACGTACGCAGGTCAGTTTAGGCTATAACTACACCAGCCGCCCTGATTATGGCCGTCGACTTTTACGGACGGCATTGTCGTACAACTGGCTGAAAAACAATAAACACCAGTATAATTTTGTGATTGCCGACGTTAATTACCTAAAAGCGTCCATCAAACCGGGAGAGGATGGCGATGCTTTCCGGGCTTATTTAAAGACGCAGGATTCGTTGGGAAGTACTATTCAACGAAGTTTTTTAAGCGCCTTCGCTTCCAGCATCAGCTTCACCTATACCTACAACACGAACGTGCTGGGGCAAAACCGGCGGGCGAATTTTCTGCGATTATCGCTGGAATCCGGTGGTACTACCTTAAATTTTTTCAGTAACGAGCAACTTAAAAGCTTTTTCAAAACCACTGCCACAAGCGGTTTGCAGTATTACAAATACCTGCGGGGCAGCGTTGATTTCCGGCATTACATCCCAGTCCGTTCCAAAACCACATTGGCTTTTCGAATCAACACGGGCATGGTGATTGGTTACGGCGACAACAAAACCGCCCCGTACGAAAAGCTCTTTTTCGCCGGTGGCAGCAACAGCATCCGGGCCTGGCTTCCCCGCCGACTGGGTCCGGGCTCGTCGATTCCGTATTCCAAAAGCGACAATCCGCTGGTGCCGATCTTTAATCCGAAACGACCCGGCCAGTTTCGCTACGATTTCGAACAACCCGGCGATATCATTCTGGAAGGATCGGCCGAGTTGCGAACGCACCTTTTTCACCTGGGGGGCGACATCAACGGGGCTTTTTTCGTGGATGCCGGGAACGTCTGGACATTACGGAACAACGTCAATCGAACGGGTGAAAATATTTCTCCCCAATTTATTCGGCAAATTGCCGTCGGCTCCGGTATTGGATTGCGCATCGATTTTTCATTCTTCATTATTCGGCTCGACGGGGCGGTTAAGGTTTACGATCCTTCCCGCTACTACATCTACTCCCCCAACCCCGACGGAACCGGCTACACGGTTCCCGGTAAAAACCCCGGCGATCTGATCGATGAACGTTTCTTTTTGCCCAAATTCCGGTTTGATAAAATGTTCAAAGGACCCAATCCGCTCGTTATCAACTTCGGAATCGGGTATCCGTTCTAGCGGTTTTTGCCGTCGATACTTTCCTACCTGACAAACTGTCACAGTTCCCTAAAATCTTCGTAACTTTGATGTTTCGTTTACGAATGACCGGTTTTGAATGAAGGGGGTCATTTTGGGTTTAGCTTGTAAAGTTTTAACGAAGCGCTGAGAATTTTCTCTGCGGGAAACGGCAAATCCTGACCCTCCGACAGAAGCGATTTTTGATACAATATTTTATGGGACGCATTACGGAGACATTATCCATACTGACCGAAGCCGACAAGGAAAGCGCTGACGAGCCACGGGTTCTGGAAGAAGAACTGGCCATCGGAAAAAAACGGCTTTACATCGAAAGTTACGGTTGTCAGATGAATTTTTCGGACAGCGAAATCGTGGCTTCGGTGATGCGAAACGCCGGTTTTGCCACCACTGCCACCGCCGACGAAGCTGACGTTATCTTCCTGAACACCTGCGCCATTCGTGACAATGCGGAGCAGAAAGTTCGCAACCGGCTGAAGCAACTCAATGTGCTGAAAAAGCGGAAACCGGAGTTGCTGGTCGGCATGCTGGGCTGCATGGCCGAACGCCTGAAAGCCAAATTGCTGGAAGAAGAAAAAATGGTAGATATTGTGGCCGGGCCCGACGCCTACCGCGATATTCCGAAACTGGTGGAAGAAGCCGAGTCGGGGCAGAAAGCCGTCAATGTTTTTCTGTCACGCGAAGAAACCTACGCCGACATTTCGCCAATCCGCCTGAATTCCAACGGCGTAACGGCTTTCATTTCGATCATGCGGGGTTGCGACAACATGTGCAGCTTTTGCGTCGTTCCCTACACCCGGGGCCGCGAACGCAGCCGCGATGCGCATTCGATCGTTCGCGAAGCCCAGGATCTGGCTGCGGCTGGTTATAAAGAAGTTACGTTGCTGGGGCAGAATGTCGACAGTTACAAATGGACCTCGGAAGATGGGTTAGAAAAAGTCAATTTTGCCCAGTTGCTCGAACGCGTCGCCCTCGTTGACCCCGAGTTGCGCATCCGGTTTTCGACTTCACATCCGAAAGACATTACCGACGAAGTGCTGCACACGATGGCGAAATACGACAACATCTGCAACTATATTCACCTGCCCGCCCAAAGCGGTAACAACCGGATTCTCAAGCTGATGAACCGGACTTACGACCGCGAGTGGTATATCCAGAAAATCGACCGGATTCGCGCCATTCTGGGAGAAGACTGCGGCATTTCGCACGACATGATTTCCGGTTTTTGCTCCGAAACCGAAGAGGAGCATCAGGACACGCTGTCGTTGATGGAATATGCTCGTTACGACTACGGTTACATGTTTGCCTACTCGGAGCGGCCCGGCACACCGGCCGCTAAAAAATACGCCGATGACGTTCCGTATGAAGTCAAACTCCGTCGCCTGAACGAGATCATCGCTTTGCAGCGCGATATGTCGCTGGAACGCAACCAACGGCACATTGGCAAGGTACAACGCGTATTGATCGAAGGGTTTTCCAAACGTTCCGATGACTTTCTGAGCGGCCGCAATGACCAGAACAAAATGGTGGTTTTCCCGAAAGGTAATTACCAGAAAGGCCAGTATGTCAACGTGTTAGTGACGGATTGCACGGCGGCCACGCTACGGGGCGTTACGGTTTAAGAGTTCCCCATTTCCAGTATCTATGAATTTAAAAGAAATCCAGTCGGTCAAGCAGCGATTCGGCATTATCGGCAATGCAACGGGCCTGAACTACGCGATTAACGTGGGCATTCAGGTGGCGGCTACCGATCTGACCGTGTTGATTACGGGCGAGAGCGGAAGTGGGAAAGAATCTTTTTCGAAGATCATTCACAGCCTGAGCAGCCGCAAACACGGCCAGTTCATTGCCATCAACTGCGGAGCCATTCCTGAAGGAACGATCGATTCGGAACTGTTTGGTCACGAAAAAGGGTCATTTACGGGTGCTGTCGATCAGCGAAAAGGGTATTTTGAAACCACCAACGGTGGCACCATTTTTTTGGATGAAATTGGCGAAATGCCGATGGGAACCCAAGCCCGGCTGTTGCGGGTGCTCGAAAACGGCGAGTTTATCCGGGTCGGTTCGTCGAAAGTACAGAAAACCGATGTTCGGGTGGTGGCAGCTACCAACGTCAACCTGCTGGCGGCTGTCGAACAGGGAAAGTTTCGCGAAGATTTGTATTACCGGTTGAATACCGTCCCGATTTTTGTACCGCCCCTGCGCGAACGCGGTGATGACATCGAGCTTCTGTTCCGGAAATTTACGACCGATTTTGCCGAACGCTACCGAATTCCGCCCATTCAGCTTTCGGAGGCTGCTAAATTGTTGCTGCTTCGGTATCCGTTTCCGGGAAACATCCGCCAGTTGAAAAACATTGCCGAGCAAACGTCCATTCTGGAGTCGGAAAATAACAAAGTGATTGAAGCCGAGACGCTGGCGAAATACCTGCCACCGGTTTCGTCACAGGCGTCTCAGTCGCCGATGGTTTTGCCCGGAATGCATTCGGAAAACAATTTCTCCGAACGCGAGCTTCTTTATAAGGTGCTGTTCGATATGCGTCGAGATATGAACGAGCTGAAAAGGCTGGTGCTCGACGTGTTGAAAAACGAAAAGAACGGTCACGAAATCCTGAATAATCACAAGGAATTGTTCGATACGCTCCAGCCCAGCGAACTCATTCCGGAGCCGGAGCCAACCGTCCCCCGCTTGCTTCCGCCCGCGAACCTGATCGACGCCGACGATTACGACACGGCTGATGCAACCGGTGACGTAACGGTGGAAGACATTACCCACGAAACCGAGGAAGACGACTCACTGTCGCTGGAGAAAAAAGAAAAAGAAATGATTGTCAAGGCCTTACGGCGCAGCAACAACAAAAGAAAATACGCAGCCCAGGCACTCGGCATTTCCGAACGGACGTTATATCGGAAGATTAAACAATACCAGATCGATGAAGAAGATTAATTCTGATTCAGTGAACAATGCACAATTAACCATGAACACTATGGGCCGCCGATTGCTTCGTCTTCCTCTTTTCTATTTATTGTTCATGGTTCATTGTGCATTGTTTATTTCCTCCTGCGGAAAATATTCGTTTACCGGCACGACGCTCGATCCGAATATTAAAACCATTACAATCAATACGTTTACGACTTCGGCGGCTGGTGGACCGGCGAACCTGACGTTGCAGTTTACCGAAAAACTGAAGGAATATTACCAGCGGTACACCAACATGAAGGTGGTTCCGAACAATGGCGACATCGTGCTGGAAGGGTCGTTCACGGCCTATGACGTCTTGCCGGTTGCCGCCACGGCTTCCGATCAGGCGGCCCAAAACCGTTTGCAGGTATCTGTTCAGGTGCGGTTTTCCAATTCGAAAGACGAGACGAAGAATTTCGATCAGGCTTTTTCGTTTTACCAGGATTTCCCGGCCAATCAGACGCTCACGCAGAGCGAAAGTCGCCTGGTGCCCAAAATTCAGGACCAGCTGGTGCTGGATATTTTCAATAAAACGGCCGCAGACTGGTAAAAACACGGAATAAACCCTCTTGTCTTCTCCGTTCTCCGCCATTAATTATAACTAGTATCGGAAGCGGAAACTGGTAACTATTTGTTAAATTTGACCAAAGCGACACCATCCTTTCCGTACTCAATCCAATGGACAAATTGGACAAAGAAACGTTTTCCTTTTGGATTACCCATCCCGAGGAGTTGTTACCTGCTGATATCCAACCGTTAACGGAAGCCATTGCGGCTTATCCGTATTGTCAGTCGCTGTATCTGCTGGCAGCCAAAGCTACTTCGGTTCACCAGAAAAGTCACGCTGTCGATTACGTTCGTCAGGCAGCGGCCCACGCCCTCAGCCGGAATGCGTTACGGAAATTGATCGAGAATGAGTTTCAATGGTCGGAAAACCTACTGAGCCGCCTGAATGAATTGTCGCTCAAGCAGGTCCCGATTCCCGACGACTACAAAAAAGAAAGCTACGAATTGTTTAAGCGAAAAGCCGAACAAAACCATCCATTTCTCTCGAATCCCATCTTCGATTTTGCCAAATCAGTTGCTTTCGAAGAACTTCCGGTGGTTGATAATCCAAAGGAAGAACCAGCATCCGGTCCTGAACCGATCAACGATGTTGTGCCCATCATTGATGAGGCAATTCTAACCGAAAAAGTGATTCAGACCACGCTGGAACAACATAAATCGACGGAGGAAAAAACCGTTGCGGTTGAAGCTTCAGACCCCGAACGCAACCGGCAGTTGCGGATCATCGAAGACTTCATCAAACGGGAACCGATGATTCAACGCCCCCGGCTCAATACCAGCGAACAGGCCGATCAGGAAGATTTGACGCGCCGGATGCCAGCCAATTCGGGCGTTCCGGTTACGGAGGCTTTCGCGCAAATTCTGGCCCGACAGGGCAAGTCCGAGCGCGCTATTGACATTTACGTGAAACTAATGTTGAAAAATCCGGAAAAAAAGGTTTATTTTGCGGAGAAAATCGAGGCTCTAAAAGGGCCAAAAGAGTCGTAAATAACTCCTTTCTATAACAATACGCATACTAAAATAACCGCAAGGGCGAATCGAAATGCTAACGGCAATCATTGTATTAATTTGTATTTGTACCGTATTACTGATTTTGGTAGTACTTATTCAAAACTCCAAGGGGGGCGGTTTATCCGGTGAATTTGGTGGACTTGGTTCTAACCAGTTGATGGGTGTAAAGAAAACCACTGATCTGCTCGAACAGGTGACCTGGGGACTTGCCATCGCCATCATGGCATTGACGCTCGCAACCTACATCGCTACCGATCGGAACCCGATTGGAGCAACGATCAACAGCGCCAACGTTGACGCAGCCGCGACGAAAACCGTACCGGGAGCTGGCGTACAGGCTCCGGCTCAGCAAGCACCTGCTGCTCCGGCCACAACGCCCCAAAGCGGAACACCCGCTAAATAAGCGACTCCAAGCATAAGGCTTCGTTTTTAAGCGATTGACTTTCAGACCTGTAGGGACTAATCAGCCATACAGGTCTTTTTTTGATCATAATTTCCGGTTCAGAAAGTATAAACCGGTGGATCGGTTTCGTTGTAAAGGAAGGTTTTGCATCCCGAACCGTCGTTCAGCCTGATGAGAAAAAGTGCCCTTGCTCCCCTTGCCGTCGTTTGCTGTTTGTTTGCCGTTTCCTGCCATCGACCCTACGCACGCTACCAGCCTATCCCCGTTGAATCGTTTCGATCGTCCGGAAAACCAAAACCGGTAGCTTCGCCCGAAGATACGGTGGGCATTGAGGTAGTCGAATGGGCCGGCACGGTTTCTGAATCTCCGGTACCCAAACCGCCAATGCCGGAATTTTACGCATCTGCTGCGGTCGTTCCCCCGGTGCCTTCGGCCACGCAACGCCCGCACCAGTCGACGAGTTTGCTGGTTCATTCGTCGGCCGGCGCTGTTGAAAACAGCACGTTCCCTCAACCCCGACCCAAACCGGGTCAGAAGAAAACCTTGCGCGAAATTCTCGGACTTAAACCGCGCAAGAAACTAAATTGGTGGCAACGGATTCCCTGGCAGCTTAAAGCATCGATCCCCATTATTGGTGTCGCCATCGTTTTTGCGGTGCTGCACATCACCGTACTGGCCATTATTTTCGGTGTGCTCGGAGCCTTCCTCCTGATCCGTGGCCTGAAACGAACCTTCAAAGTCCGCCGTCCGTGGTTTTAATTTATAAGGAAAATACGGGCAATTGAGCTTTAAACTACTTTATCAACCGAATCGCAAACGGATACTGGTAATATTCGCCGTTGTTGGCTTTGATTCCGGCGAGAACGGCAAAAATGATATTAAGTACGCCCAGCACGATCAGAATTGGTATTCCGATAAAGATAATAATCAGCAGAAAGGCCACGCAGTAGGCAATGGCCATCGTGATCTGAAAATTCACGGCTTCTTTGCCGTGGTAATCCACGAATGCCGATTTATCTTTCTGAATCTGCCAGACCACAACCGGCCCGATGATATTTCCAAACGGAATGATGAAACCGGCCAGTGAGCTCAGGTGAGCCAGCAACCCCCACATCCGTTCGTCGGAAGGGCTCAGGGACGTGGTGGGAGATGGCGGAAGTGGCGGATTGTTGTACGGTTGATTTTCCATGATGGCAAGTGATTTAGTTGCAACCAAGTACGCCGAAAGAAATGGTTTTTGCAATGATAAGTTACAGGAATGGAAGAAGAATCGGAAGGAGTCACGATGAAACGGATTAGCGGATTCCCGCGAAAATTCACGAAACGACTGAATGAACATTTCTGCTTTACCGAATCAAAAAACTGGCGGATTTTCTTTAAATGAAAACCGCCGGTTTTTATTCGGTGCAGCTCTCAGGACTGGAATGATACTGGATATTGCAGGCCGGTAACCTCTTCGGCAAAATTCCAAAGCTTTTTCGCCACGGTTTCATCCTGCGCATGCGGTTCCAGTATCGACAGCACCGGAAATCCCCGATAACCATTGTCCTGATCGGGTTCGTAAAAACCGCCCGGCCTCACCTCGTCCGACACTGCGGCATACAACGAAGGCAGCGCACCTTGCCAGGGGTCCATCAGCGGACCCACCCGCTCGATAGCCGCCGTAAAAGCATCTTCCGTCATATACCGTGACAGTTCGGTTTTATTAGCGCCGGGTTGAACCGCCAACGAAAGAACCGGGTCGCCGATGGCCGTGATCCGGCGCTGCAATTCAAGCGCAAACAGGATATTGGCCAGTTTGCTTTGACCGTATTCCCGCGTAGGATCGTAATCTTTTTCGGACCGTAAGTTATCAAAATCGATCGCACCACGCCGGTAGGCGCCACTGCTGACCGTTACAATCCGCGAACCGGAAGTTGACTGGAGTAGCGGATACAAATATCCGGTCAGGGCAAAATGTCCGATGAAATTGACGCCAAATTGCAGCTCAAACCCTTCGGCGGTTTTCGAGGCCGGTGGAATCATGACGCCCGCATTGTTGATCAATAAGTGAAGTTGTGAGTGGTTTTTGCGGAACGTTTCGGCAAACTGCCGGACCGAATCCAGACTTGACAAATCAAGCAGACCGATTTCCAGCGTACCTTTTCCTCCCTGTTTCTTTAATTGATGGAGGGCTTCTTCGGCCTTTTCCAGACTGCGGCAGGCGAGTATCACCAGCGCCCCCGCTTCGTACAGGGCCAGAGCGGTTTCAAAACCAATACCGGCGTTGGCACCGGTGACGATCGCCGTTTTACCGGTCTGATCGGAAATATTTTTCTTTGTCCACATAAGAGAATTTTTTATGGAACAAAGGTCCGGAAAACCGCCGACAGCGACGATACAGGAATGAAATCAAAAACTACAAAAATCAATCTGTGTTCGAGCTTCTGAATTTCTGGGCTGTTAGTTTTGCCCGGTTTTTAAAGAAGCTGGAAAAATGATTCGGCTCTTCAAACCCCAGGCTCCAGGCGATTTCGGAAATCGTCCAGTTCGTGCTTTTCAGCAGAACTTTGGCTTCCTGTAGCACCCGATCGCTGATCAATTGCGAAGTAGTTTGGCCGGTTGTTTCCTTCAGCGCCTTATTCAAATGATTGACGTGAATATTCAGTTGACGGGCAAAAGCCGCCGGGGTATTGAGCTGAATGACCTGATTGCTCAATTCGATCGGGAATTGCCGCTCCAGCAATTCGGCGAACAAACCGGTGATGCGTTCGGCCGCATTCGATCCAGCGTGCCGGTCTCCAGCCAGCGGTCGCATTTTCTGCGCTCCGTGAACCACCTCCATCAGCAGGTTGCGCAGGAGATCGTATTTGTAAGCGTAATCACCCTGTAATTCATCCAACATTCTTACAAACAGGGCTTTGTAACTGGCAGCTTCGCTCTCATTTAAAGCGATGACGGCCGAATCAGCGTGTTGAAAAACCGGATATTCACTGATACTACCAAACCGACTGAAAAAGGCTTCCGTAAAAATGCACATAAAACCGGTCTGTTCTTCGCTGATAATTTCCCAGAAATACGGAATCATCGGGTTTGTAAAAACCAGAACGCTGCCGTTCACTTCGATACTCTGGTCGGCATAATGAATTTTACTGTGACCGGTGACCAGCGTCATCTTAAAAAAATTACGACGGGTATAATGTACCGGTTTGTGAGTTGGCAGCCGAATGTCTTCCACCTTAAAAATATTGAAATGACCCACTTCATTTTTGGGGTATTCCGACGTTCGGTTCAGAATGTTTTTATAAAACGAGTCAAGTCCAACGAAAGCAGCCATCGATTCAAATATACAAAAATCAAATCAATGGCAAATCAGATTGAGTAGATTCGGATGAGATAACGGGTTTTTCAGGACGCCCTGAACCGGTTTTTGCAATCTTTGTTAAACGAAATGGAAACCTTACTAAACTCGATCAGGCAGTTGCAGCCGATTGCTGAACCGCTTGAAAGTATGCTTCGGCAAATGCTCCGTCGGCACGAATTACCCCGTCGGCACTGGCTGTTGATACCCGGCCAGGTCAGCGAACGGATTTTTTTCATTGAAAAAGGGGTCGCTCGCGGCTATTTTCTGAAAGAAGATCGGGAGGTAACGTCGTGGTTTATGAAAGAATCCGATTTTATTATTTCAATCGTCAGTTTCTATTCCCGCCAGCCCGCTCAGGAATACGTCGAACTGCTGGAAGAGAGCGTTTTGTGGTCGATTACATACGAGCAGCTTCAGCGGTTGTATGCTACCTTTCCCGAATTTAACAAAGTAGGACGCCTGCTGACAGAGCGGTATTATTTGCGAAGTGAACAGCGGGCACAGAACCTTCGGATGCAGTCGGCTCGGGAACGATACGAGCAGTTGCTGACTGATTTCCCGGAGATTTTTCGCCGGGTTCCCCTAAAATACATTGCCTCACACCTGGGTTTATCACCCGAAACCGTGAGCCGCTTGCGGGCGAATAAGCAATAAATAATTTGAAGCGAACTTGATATTTATCAATTTTTCACGATCTGGTAACGGGTTATTTTGGCTTGTCAACCAAAACCTGCTACCGGTATGTTACCCATCATTTTTATCACTTTCGCCTTTTGTTTTCTGCTCGAGCGTTTTTTCCCGGGTTGGAAATTACCACCTGTTCCGACCTGGACCATTCGCGTTCTGGCGGTTAATTTCATCCAATTATTGGTGGTGGTAGTAGCCGGTTTTACGTGGGAAAAGTGGCTGTCGAGCTATTCATTGTTTTATTTATCCAATTACGTAAATCCAGTTCTGGGTGGTTTAATCGCCTATTTCATGGCTACTTTTATATTCTACTGGTGGCATCGCTGGCGGCATACGGTCGCTTTTTTATGGACGCATTTTCATCAGATTCACCACAGTCCGCAACGGATCGAAGTCATCACTTCGTTTTACAAACATCCGCTCGAAATGACGGTTAATTCGATTATCGGCAGTTTACTCGTTTATACGACGCTGGGACTGAGTCCCGAAGCCGGTGGTATTTATACCCTTTGTACGGCATTGGGCGAGTTTTTTTACCACACCAATGTGCGGACACCCCGCTGGATTGGCTATATTTTTCAACGCCCAGAAATGCACCGGATTCACCACGAACACAACAAACACACCAACAATTACGGTGATATTGTCTGGTGGGATATGCTTTTTGGAACCTATCAGAATCCGCAGGAGTTCAATTCATCGTGTGGTTTTGATAACGAAAAGGAACAGCGGCTCGACGACATGTTGCGGTTCCAGGATGTTCATAAAACGTGATTTCTCAAACTGAAAAAATGAAACCCACCGTTACCCTCGAATACTGCCCAAAATGCGGCTGGCTGATGCGTTCGGCCTGGATGGCGCAGGAGATTTTGACGACGTTTACCGATGATATTCACGGCGTTTTGCTGCAACCTTCCGAAATCAGCGGGCGGTTTTCAGTCCGCATCGATGGGGAGAAAATCTTCGATCGGAAAGAAGCCGGGCGGTTTCCGGAAATCAAAGAATTGAAGCAACTGATTCGGGATGTTGTCAATCCGGATAAACCGTTGGGCCATTCGGATAAAAAATGAGGGATCTGGTTTTCAGATCCCTCGCGATTTACTAGCTCAATTCAATTACCCAGTCATCCTGCACCACCACCATGCCTTCTTTCAGAACCACCTGCTTGACGGTTCCGGCTTTGGGAGCGGCCACAATACTTTCCATTTTCATGGCTTCGATGACGAACAACGGCTGGTTTTTGGTGACTACATCGCCCGGTTTTACCAGGATTTTCGTCAAACGTCCCTGCAAAGGCGAGCCAACGTCACCATCCTTACTCACTTTCGCATTGGCCTGAAAATCAACCTTCTGTGATTTGTCGCGCACCTGAACCTGGCGGCTTTGGCCGTTGAGCTCGAACGTAACCGTCCGCATGCCCTGCTCATCGGGTTCGGACACGTAGAGTAAGCGCACCAGAATATTTTTACCCGCATCGATTTCGATCAGAATCTCTTCGTTCTCTTTCAACCCGTATAAAAAGGCCGGAGTCGGAATGATGCTGACGTCACCGTGTTCTTCAATGGCTTTGTAATACTCCTCGTATACTTTCGGGTACATCTGGTACGAGAGGTAATCGAGGAAGCCTTCATTCTGCGGAAACTGTTCTTCAAATTTCTTGAAGTCTTCTTCGAAATTGATGGGGGCCAGTTTTTCGTTCGGACGCCCGGTGAGCGGTTTTTCACCTTTCAGGACGATCTCCTGAATGTCATGCGGAAAACCACCGTATGGCTGGCCCAATTCACCTTTGAAAAATCCTTTTACTGATTCCGGAAAAGAAAGCGACGCACCGCGTTTGATGACATCCTCAGCTGTCAGGTTGTTCGACGTCATGAACAACGCCATGTCGCCCACTACTTTCGACGAAGGAGTTACCTTGACGATATCCCCAAACAACTTATTTACAACAACGTAATTCTTCTTGAGGGTTTCGAATTTATCACCCAAACCGAGCGCAATCGACTGCGGTTTCAGGTTCGAATATTGACCGCCCGGAATCTCGTTCTGGTACACTTCCGCACTACCGGCTTTCATACCCGACTCAAACGGATAATACCATTCCCGTACGTCCTCCCAATAGTTGGAATAGGCATTCAGCGAGTTCAGATCGATCGCACTTTCGCGCTCATGGCCCTGCAACATAGCCACCACCGAATTAAAGTTCGGCTGCGACGTCAACCCGGACAACGCCCCCAGGGCACAGTCGATGATGTCAACGCCCGAATCGACGGCTTTCAAATAGGTTGCCGACTGAATCGAGGACGTATCGTGCGTGTGCAGGTGAATGGGGATACTGACGGCCTGTTTCAATTCCCGTACCAGTACTTCGGCGGCCAGCGGTTTCAGCAAACCGGCCATGTCCTTGATGGCCAGCAGGTGAGCACCTTCGTCTTCCAGTTGACGGGCCATGTCGAGGTAATACTGCAACGTATACTTGTGCTGATCAGGGGCCAGCATGTCGCCGGTGTAACAGATCGCGGCTTCGGCAAGCGCATCGGTTCGTTCGCGCACGGCCCGGATGCTGACCTTCATGGCTTCGACCCAGTTCAGCGAGTCGAAAATCCGGAAAACATCGATGCCGGATTCCCACGATTTTTCAACGAATTTCTCAATCAGGTTATCGGGATACGCCGAATAACCCACCGCGTTGGAACCCCGGAACAGCATTTGCAGCAGCATGTTCGGCATGGCTTCGCGGAATTTCTTCAGCCGTGTCCAGGGGCTTTCGTGCAAAAACCGCATGGCAACGTCGAAGGTAGCTCCCCCCCAAACTTCCATCGAAAACAGTTCCGGGTGGTTTTTGGCAAATCCTTCGGCGACATTCAGCAAATCTTTGGTCCGAACACGGGTAGCCAGTAACGACTGGTGGCCGTCGCGGAAAGTTGTGTCGGTATACAAAACCGGTTTCTGCTCCCGCACCCACGCGACAAATTTATCACGCCCCAGTTCCGTCAGGCGGTCCTTGTTTCCTTTGGGATAAGCTCCGTATTGATCAAAAACCGGAACAACCGGCGTGCGGAATTTTTGGGCCGGCCCTTTGGAACCCGGTTTTACCTTGACTTCGGGATTGCCATTGACAATCACATCCGCCAGGTAATTCAACGCCCGGGTCGAGCGGTCTTTCGGTTTGCGGAGGTCGAACAGTTCGGGATGGTTTTCGATAAAAGAAACCCGCGCATCACCCGCCTGAAAAATCGGGTGATCGATAACATTCATCAAAAACGGAATGTTGGTTTTCACCCCGCGAATCCGAAATTCGACCAGTGCCCGTTTCAGCCGTTGGGTTGCGCCCCGGAGCGTGCGTCCCCGCGCCGACACCTTCACAATCATGGAATCGAAATACGGCGAAATTTTTACGCCGGGATACGAACTGCCTTCATCGAGACGAATGCCAAAACCGGCGGCATTGCGGTAGGCAATGATGGTTCCAAAGTCGGGACGGAAACCGTTGGCCGGGTCTTCGGTGGTAATCCGGCACTGAATGGCGTACCCGTTCAGCGGAATCTCATCCTGGTGGTTGATGTAAATTCCATTGTCCGACAATTTATACCCCATCGCAATCAAAATCTGCGTCCGAACGAGGTCGATCCCGGTTACTTCTTCCGTAATCGTGTGCTCAACCTGAATCCGCGGATTGACTTCGATGAAGTAAATATTCTCCTGTTTATCGACCAGAAACTCGACCGTTCCGGCATTGGAATAATTCGCCTGCCGACCGATTTTCAGGGCGTATTCGTAGAGTTTATTCTTGGTTTCCTGTTTTAAGCCAAATGAAGGCGCCACTTCCACAACCTTCTGAAAACGACGCTGTACCGAGCAATCCCGTTCATACAGGTGAACGATATTACCGTGTGTATCGCCCAGCAACTGCACTTCAATGTGTTTGGGATCAACGACGAATTTTTCCAGAAATATTGTATCGTCGCCGAACGCATTGCGGGCTTCGTTGCGGGCTTCGTTGAATGATTTTTCAAATTCTTCCTCCTGCCGAACGACGCGCATTCCACGCCCACCGCCACCGGCCACGGCTTTGATCATCACCGGAAAACCGATCCGTTTGGCTTCCGAAATAGCGACCGAAAAGTCTGATATATCGATCCGGCTATCGGGAATCATCGGCACGTCCGCCGTAGTCGCCAGGTTTTTGGCCCGTACTTTATCGCCCAATGCTTCCATCGCTTCCGGCGTGGGACCTACGAAGATGATACCTTCTTCCCGGCATCGGCGTGCCAGCGTCACATTCTCCGATAAAAAACCGTAACCGGGGTGAATGGCATCCACTTTCTTGTGTTTCGCCAGTTGAATAATGCCTTCAATATTCAGGTACGGTTTCAGGGGTTCATCGTCGCGACCAATCTGGTAGGCTTCATCCGCTTTGTAGCGGTGCAGCGAATAGCGGTCTTCGTAGGTGTAGACGGCGACGGTCGTAATTCCCAACTCGGTGGCGGCCCGCATGATGCGGATGGCGATTTCGCCCCGGTTGGCGACGAGCAGGCGTTTAATCGGGCGAATGTAATCTTTCATAAGTCCCAAAAATGCAGGATGGGTTTTTGAAATTGGTGAACAATACAGCAAGTTTAGGGAAAAGTTTGAAAAAAGCAGGATTTACCGAATGTTCATCGGAAAAGACTGGTTTTTCGTGAAATATTGCAGTATCGATTCGATTTCGCCCCTTTATAAAACCCGGTTTTGAAAGTTACCCCCATAGGTTCAATCGCATAATGAAATTGACCAGAGTACACGCTAAAGGAGTCCTCTGGTCAATTTCCATAAATCAACTTACACCTGTACCAGTTTCCACCGGCCTCTTCTGAACACCAAAACCGCAATCACCGCCAGCAACGATTCGCTGAAGGCAACCGACCAGAAAACCCCTTCCGGTCCCCAGCCGAGCGTATTGGCCAGCAGATAGGCCAGCGGAATTTCAATCAGCCAGAAGCAGACAACGTTGATCAGTGTTGGCGTTCGGGTATCCCCCGCTCCGTTCAGTGCCTGGCTGATTACCATGCCGTAAGCGAAAAAGACGTAGCCCAGGCAAAAGATCTTGAGGCATTTAACGGCGATTTCCACCACTTTCGGTTCGCGATTGAAAATGCCGACAATCTCGGCTGCGGCACTGTAAAATAAAATACCGACGCCCAACAGGAACAGCATGTTGCAAAAAGCCGCCCGCCACGCGGAGGTTTCGGCCCGATCCGGTTTTTTGGCGCCTAAATTCTGGCCCACCAGCGTTGCGGCTGCGTTGGCCATGCCCCAGGACGGCATGATCGTAAAAATCATGATCCGGATCGCGATGGTGTAACCCGCTACCACGTCGCTGCCAAACGTCGAGAGTATACGCGTCAGGAACACCCAACTAGCCGAACCCACCAGAAATTGCGCCGTTCCACCGGCAGCAATGCTGAGCAGGTTACGGATAATTCCGTAATCGGGCCGGAAATCTGCCCCCCGAACCTGCACATCCCGGCCGTTTCGCATCAGGCTGTATAGCTGGTAAATGGCCCCCGCCGAACGCCCAATCGTGGTGGCAATGGCCGACCCGATGACGCCCATTGCGGGAACCGGTCCCCAGCCGAAAATAAAAACCGGGCACAGCAGGATATTAAGGCCATTCGCAATCCAGAGTGAGCGCATTGCCGTAGAGGCTTCACCGGCGCCCCGCAAACAACCGCTCAACGTATACAGTAGAATGATGGCTGGTGAACTGGCGAAAATGAGTCGGGTAAAACCGGAGCCCCGGCTGATGAGTGGTTCATCACCGCCCATTGCCCGGAGAATATCTTCGGCAAAAACCGCCCCCGGAATTCCGATCAGCAGCGCGACGGCAATGGAGACCAGAATGACCTGCGCGACGGATTTCCCGGCTTCGCGGGCGTTTCCTTCGCCCACCCGACGCGAAACCAGGGCCGTAGCCGCGGTGCTCAACCCGATGGCAATGGAATAGACAATCGTCAGAACCGACTCGGTTAGACCCACCGTGGCAACGGCTTCGGTACTGATTTTAGCCACAAAAAAGACATCGACAACCGCAAAAAGTGATTCCATGACCATCTCCAGCACCATCGGAACCGACAGCATGAAAATGGCCCGGTTGATGCTACCGGATGTATAATTACTTTCTGTACCGCGCAATGCGTCCAGTAACAGGCGAATAAATTTCGTCATGAATGAAAAAAGAAGTAACGGGCGACCGAATCGCCGAATAAAGAAACAGCTTGAATAAAGGATTTCAGACCGTCGGTCAGTCAGACAGGACGGTTGAATAAGAAGCGGAAAAGACCCTTAGCGGGTGAGAGTGGTCATCGGCTTTTAGCTTTGAGACGGCAAATGTACGGAAAGATTTTTTCCGAAAAAGGAAGTTTGAGGAAACGGTATTATTTTTTTGAGAAAAGTTTGTTAAATTTGCATTGCTTAAAGTAGTACGCCCATGAAAATGTTTGCCGATTTCGGCCCCTTCCGCTTTCGCTAAAAACCGTATTTGTATTCAACGGTTGTATTCCTTATTCTCGTAAGTAAATTAAGGTAACTGGACCCGTTCCGGGAGGGCTTTTGCGTGCATTCCGGCACCAAAACCACCGTTCGCGTGTTCCCTACCTTGTAACTCCATTCCATATGATTGAAACACATAAACAGCCCGAAACCGCAGTTCTGGTGGCCTTGGTGACGCAAAAGCAGTCGGCCGAAAAAACGCAGGAATACCTGGAAGAACTGGCGTTTCTGGCCGAAACGTCGGGCGTTATTACCGTAAAATCGTTTGTTCAGAAACTCGACCGGCCCGACACCCGAACCTACGTTGGCAAAGGAAAGTTAGAAGAAATCCATACGTTTTTGATCGACAATCCGGTCGATACGGTTATTTTCGACGATGACTTGACGCCCTCGCAGGTTCGAAACCTCGAAGCGGCTCTTCCCGATATTAAAGTACTGGATCGCAGCCTGTTGATTTTGAACATCTTTTCGATGCGGGCGCAAACGGCCCAGTCTAAACTGCAGGTTGAACTGGCACAGTATCAGTATATGTATCCGCGTCTGACCCGGATGTGGACCCACTTAAGCCGGATGAAAGCCGGGGTGGGAACACGGGGACCGGGTGAGAAGGAACTCGAAACCGATCGCCGGATTGTGCAGGATCGGATCGCGTTCCTGAAAGAAAAACTGGAAAAAATTGACAAGCAGAGCTTTACGCGTCGTAAAGAACGCGACCGGCTGGTGCGCGTGGCACTGGTGGGCTACACGAATGTTGGCAAATCGACTTTGATGCGGACGCTGGCCAAAACGGACGTCTTTGCCGAAAACAAGCTGTTCGCAACGGTCGATTCGACGGTTCGCAAGGTGGTGTTGGGCAATATCCCGTTTCTGCTGACGGACACCGTCGGTTTTATCCGCAAACTGCCCACTACGCTGATCGAAGCGTTTAAATCGACGCTGGATGAGGTACGCGAAGCCGATATTTTGTTGCACGTTGTCGATGTTTCCCATCCATCGGTTGAGGAACACATCGGAATTGTCAACGATATTTTAACGGAAATCGGCGTCGGTGGTCCGGCTGGCGAAAAACCAACGGTACTGGTTTTCAACAAAATAGATCAGTTTGAACCCCGCGACGAATGGATGCACCCGGAAGATGATTTCGACGACGATCTGCCGGTGGCCATCCGGAAACAAACCGCACTGGATTATCTGAAAAAAACGTACCTGACACAGAAAGCCGAGCACGTGGTTTTTATTTCCGCCGAAACACGCGAGAATCTCGACGAGCTGCGTAACCTGTTGTATACCATGGTGAAAGAGAAGCATTACGCCATCTATCCCAACTGGCTGGAGGTTCCGTTGGGCGACTGGGCCGAGCAGGCTGATGATAGCGGCAATTTTGGTAAATAACAGATTTCTAAGCATTTTTGCGCCAATTACCTTCAACGACACCTGTCAGGTCGTCACGACCTGACAGTTTTTTTCTGGTCTCATAGTTCAACGGATAGAATAGAAGTTTCCTAAACTTTAGATCTGGGTTCGATTCCCGGTGGGACCACGAACATATCGGAAAAGTGCCAATAAAGCTCGCATTGGCACTTTTTCTTTTTATAATCATTTTCAGAATGACTTTTTAACCCATTTTTCCCTGTCCATTTTCAGAATATTTTCAGAATGGGAGCAAGACTTCTCTAAAAAGCTCACCATTACAGACGAGTACGTTAAAACCGACGGCACAAGCGCCCTGTACCTCTATGTTGCCATTGATGACAAACATGATCGCATCAAATTGAAGCTTTCCTGGCCACCGGCTTTCCTCGATAAAAAGGCTGGCCAGATCCTACCCCGAAAAAGAAACGATCCGGATTTCAATGATTTTAAGATCATCATTGATACCGAAATGGGAAAATTGAACGACATTTTCAAGGCCCATCGAATGGCCGAAAAGAAGCTTTCGCTGGATAAATTGATCGAAGTATATCATTCCTTTACTTCCAAAAATGACTTTCTGAAGTTCTGGTTAACGGAAGTAAACGAGCGATGGAAGCGAAATATATACGGGATGGCCACGTAGCCACTTTGACGAAACTAAAGGCATTCTGGAAGGCTGAAGCGCCCAAAAAGAAAATAAAAACGCCCATTTAATTGCCGCAATTCGCCAAATAAGAAAGCCTGGCCGGATCGCTCCAGCCAGGCCTTTCCAGTGGCCAGGATCCCGCCTGACACCCGCCATAATTCCAGTTCGGCCGGAATCACCCGCTGATCTTTCACCAGCGCCAGCTTCATCGATCCCACCAGGTAATTTACGCCTTTAATGTGAACCTTACTGAAGGAAAACGTGGCCAGGTCGGCGGGCGTTAAGGATACCACCTTACTTAACATAAACGTATTTTCCTTAAAGCGTTCAAAGCGCCGATACACCGAATCCACCAAGTTATTCGATCCGTTCCAGATCAAGCTCCGGCTTCCGGTTATATGGATGGCCGTGGGCTTGCCGCTGATCATTCCATTCCTGAACAATACTTTCGGATTGCCTTTGGCCTGGCTATCCTTATTATTCGGGCTGATCCCTGGCTGGCTACACAAGGCCAGGCCCGAAACCGGATTTTTTAAATACGTCGGTAAACGGGATTTAATCGATAGTACGGATCCACCTTTGTTGGCGGCTGTTTCGGCGGTTATGTACTTATCCATTGAAGGCGGGATCGGCTTCATCAACGCATCATTAGAATCCAGTTCATATCCCAATTCTAAGCGGTTGACGGTTTCCGGCGTTTTCGTGTGGCCAGGATCCGCTTTTGAAGTCCAATCCAGCAAACAGGGTGCTTTCAGCACATCATCCGCAAAACCGATATCCACGCGCTTTTTCGGGTTTGCACTGTTTTACTCAATCCCTACTGTTTCAGTACTTTTAGCGTCACCGTTTTTGATCCACTGCTGACCTGCAGAAAGAGCAATCCCGCTGGTTGTTGCGGCACCAATAGCGTCTGGTGCTCGAACGGTTTGGCCACTTCGATCAATCGCTGGCTGATCAGCCGCCCGCTGGCATCGGTCAACTGCAACCGGAGCGGCTGGCCTTCCGCTCCCCGAATTTCTACCGCCACCTGATTCGAAACCGGATTGCCCAACACGGCCACCTGTATCGACGAACCAGTTTCTGCCGACATGCGGGCCTGTGTACATTGATACGCCTTGGGCGATCCTTTTAAGTCATATGTGCTGCCCAATACCCGCGCCCGAATCAACGTGCCGTTGACCACACTACCTGGTGGTGTAAAGTTGTAGGCATGGGCGCCATTGCCTTTGTTGGCATCTTTCAAATCCTGCCGGTAGATATTGGCAACGGCACTTCCTAAAACCGTCCCACTTCCATCCAGATAGAACTCCACGGTCAATGGGGTGTTGGGTTTCTTACGGTCCCAGATCCAGCCCCGAATGCCTCCACAATCGAGCTTGTCCAGATAACCTTCAAAATCCCCGCTAACCGTCGTAGCCCCCCCCGAATTGACCGTCAATACAAAACTTACACTATTGCTGGCCCCATCATCGTCGGTGGCCTGGTAGGTCAGCACAAAGGAACCCGCCACCGTGGGGGTTCCGCTGATAACCCGACCCGGCATGCTCAAACTTAGTCCATCGGGCAAACCACTCAGGGAATAGGTCAGTTCGGTCCCTTCAGGATCTGTGAAGGCTACCAGGGTTCCCGAGAAAGGTACGCCTACCTGGGCTACCAACGGAGCAATCAGCACGGTGGGAACCGGTGGTTGGGGCGACTGGTTGTATTCGGGTTCGTAATTGGGCGTGCAGATCAGGGCTTTAGGAGAATCCTTCAAAACAAATGGATTGCCGGTGATCCGCGCCGAGAGGCTGTGTGGCAAACCTTCTTTCAACGCATCAGGAATGGGCCAGAAGAACGCGTGCCGCCCGTTGCCCTTCTCGGCACTGAGCAAATCCTGACGAAAAACATCCGCAGAAAGGGTCGCAACGACGGTCACCCCGTCAAGAATATCGATGATGACTGGATTATTCGGTTTGTTGCGGTCCCAGGCCCACCCACGGAACGTGGCGCAGTCAGCTCCATAAATAAATCCATCGAACGAGCCCGATACTGCCGGAACCACCCTTAGTACATAAGGGCTACTGGCCAGCGCTGAAAAGCTGTTCTTGTCGGTCACCTGGACGGTGAGCGTAAAGCTGCCGGTTTGCGTCGGCGTACCCGATAGGACGCCGGTGCTGGCCAGCGTCAGGCCAGTTGGCAATGTCCCCCCGATGAGCGAGAAGGTGTAGGGAGCATTGCCTCCGGAAGCCGTAAAAGATTGGTTAAAAGGCTGTTGGCTGACGCCTGAATTGATGGCAGGATTCGTCAGGGCAACCGGTACCATCTCATTAAAACGAACCGACACCGGCCTGGTCGAGATAAAGTCCAGGTCCAGATCACCATCCAGATCGCCCAACACGATACCCTCTCCCGGCGAACCAGGGGATGGATTGAAAGCCGGGCGCGTGAACGTACCGGAGCCATCGTTGAGGTAAACTGATACATTCCTACTATTACTATTCGAACAAAGCAGGTCGAGGTCACCGTCGGCATCAATATCCCCCGTCACCACGGTGTTGGGTTGTTCGCCCACTGGAAGCGCCGTTGCACCGCCAAAGACGCCTTGCCCGTCATTAATTCGAATACTAATGGAATTGCTCAGGCGGTCGGCAGTGGCCAGATCTACGTCGCCATCACCGTCCCAATCACCGGTAGCAATGCTCTGGGGATCGTTGCCCACACTCACTGGGGAGCCGGGACTGAAAACGCCACTCACGTTGTTGAAATAGACAAAAACGGCGTTATACGCCTGTCTGGGCATCAGAAAATCGAGATCACCATCTTTATCCACATCACATAAGGTAATATCCCGGGCAAAGGCGACATCAGAAGTGGCCGATGAGGTGATATAGCTGTCACTCCCACTGAAAGTGCCAGTGCCGTCGTTGAAGCGGACAAATACGGTCGCGTTGCCAAAGGCTTCAGATGCCATCGCGAGCAAATCCAGATCGCCATCACCGTCGATGTCACCCAACGTCAGGCTCCATAAATTTGTACCCAGGGCCAGACTCGGCGCTTCGGTAAAAGTTCCGGTACCATCATTGAGTCGTATACTGACACTGTTGATCGGCTCATATCCATTGGTTGTCAAAAAGTCCAGATCGCCATCACTATCAATATCACCCAGCACGACATCGGTGATAAAATCGCCAACGACAATATCGGTCGAACCGCTAAAAGCCCCTGTTCCATCATTGAAGCTAACCGTTACCGACCGGTTTGAAATGGTTGACAATTGGGCGGTGATCAGATCAAGATCACCGTCTCCATCCAGGTCGCCCAACACGGGATGATTGGGAAAGCTTCCCGAAACGCTCACGTTTGGCCCAGGCCGAAAGTTGCCCTGCCCCAGGCCGCCGGTCGCCGTCACAAACTGGAAGATTTTCGGTGTGGCCAGTGTACCCCCTCCCGTAGCCGTCACAGCCGTCGTTACGGTGACATCCACCCGCTCTCCGGCTTTAAAGTCGTAGTTGCTTGGTGTAAACTGCAATTGATTGCCATTGACGGTCGCCGGAGTGCCGCCCTGGGAGCGCAGGCCACCCCGTTGGTTGCTGAACACCTTCAGGGCCGCGGCTGAACCAGGAGCCAGGGATTGGTCGAAGGTAACTCCGACCGGGCTATAACGCGGCACGTTGTGGGAGTTGGGCGTAGGCGAAACCGCGGTGAGGGTGGGATTCTGGGCCGGGAGCACTCGCCCGGATAGCACCAGAATCAAAACAAGAAGTCGAAAAAAGTAATCGTTTCGCATAAAGTTGGGTGAGAAAAAAAATAAAAAATACGGAAGTAAATCGGGGGTAAAGTTGATTTCAAATGCCCAATTCTCGTTAACTCAAATTCTTCATTCCTTTGCTCATTTTCATTAAATCACCTATTCAGGCACAAAAAAAACCCTTGCGGGGCGGGTTTCTAATCGAATTTACAGACCGCTTCTCAGGTCTGCCGGTAGGCCGAAGGGACGACTCCAAATTTATTCTGAAACACTTTGGTAAAATAAGACAAACTCTCAAAGCCCACCTGATAGGCTACTTCCGACACGGTGTGAGTGCCCCGATGGAGAAGATCAGCCGCGTGATCCAGACGCTGGTTCCGAATAAACTCTACCGCGGTTTGGCCGGTCAATGCTTTCAGTTTACGGACCAGTTGCTGCTGGCTCAAATTCAGTTCTTCGCTGAGCTGTTCAACGCCGAACCCACTTTCGACCAGGTGTTGTTCGATGACCGCTTTGGCTTTTAGCAAAAAAGCTTCCTCCTTCGTTTTTGTTGCCTCATCGCCCGGAAGAATAGCCCGTGCCATGCCACCAAAATACGCCTGCAGCCGGGTCTGTTTCTGCACTAAGTTCCGTACCCTGACCGCAATTTCGATCTGGTTGAAAGGCTTGGTCAGGTAGTCGTCGGCCCCTAGTTCAAACCCCTCGATGCGGTTTTCGACAGTGGCCCGGGCGGTTAACATCACCACCGGAATGTGGCTGGTGGCTTCCTGTGTTTTCAGCGTCCGGCAAAAACCGAAGCCATCAAGCCGGGGCATCATTAGGTCGCAGATGACAACGTCTGGCAGGATAGTCGTAGCTTTTTCCAGACCTTCATGGCCATCGACGGCTTCAATAATCTTGTAATCGGTTTCAAAAATACTACGCACATACGCCCGGATATCCGCGTTGTCGTCGATGATGAGCAGGCTCGGTTCGGAAACGGCACTTCGGTCGTTTCGTCGTTCCTGTCCAACGCTGGCCTGAAACCGGGTCGGGATAGGATCTACTTCCGCATTTTTCGTGATCAGCGGCAGCGTCACCGTGAACGTTGTACCAACCCCTTCGGCACTGGTGGCGTCGATGGTGCCGTTCAGGACCCGGATCAATTCACTGACCAGAGCCAGGCCGATACCGCTCCCTTCGTAAGACCGGTTGGAGTTGCCATCGACTTGGTAAAACCGCTCAAAGATGCGCCCCAGATTCGTTGGCGCAATTCCAATACCTGTATCCTGAATGGTCAGAATCAGTTCACCAGTTCCGGGTTGGTCCGGGTAGTGTACGTTCATTCGAACCACCTGACCGGAGGGTGTAAATTTGAAGGCGTTCGACAGGAGGTTCGTTACGATTTTTTCGACTTTATCCGAGTCAAAATCGGCCCACAGGGTAGACGCATTTTGCACAAACGTAAATTGAATAGCCTGACTTTCAGCCAGCGATTCGAACGAACTGGCCAGCGTGCGAAAAAAGGAGGCCAAGTCGCCGAATTGCCCTTCGGGTTTGAGCTGGCCCGCTTCCAGTTTATTCAGATCAAGCACCTGGTTGATCAGACTCAGTAGCCGTTTGGCGTTCCGTTGAATGAGCGGAAAACGGTTATCCTGGGCATATTCCTGAACCACCTGTTCGAGGGGACCCAGAATCAGGGTCAACGGCGTGCGGAATTCATGGGAAATATTGGTAAAAAGCTGCGTTTTTAGCGCGTCCAGTTCGGCCAGACGACTGGCTTCTTTCTGCTCAAAAACAACCTGTTGCTGGAGGACAAACCGCTGCATCTGAAACCGGTAAAATTGCCAGCCAATGATTGCCAAAATAACAAGATAGATGAAATAAGCCCACCAGGTGTGGTAGAAGGGCGGATGAACCCGGATCTGTAACTCGACGGGTTTGCTCCAGACCTCGCCATCGGCCGACCCCATCATCGCAAACCGGTAATTACCATCGGGCAGTTGGGCGTAGTTGGCGAAGCGGTTATTCCCGGCTTCCACCCAATCCCGGTCGATACCCTCCAGGCGATACCGGTAGCGGTTTTTGGCCGAATTGATGTAATTCATTACCCCAAATTCGAGTGTGACCAGGTTCTGATCATGCGCCAGTTCGAGCGTTTGAGTGTGTTCGATGGCCTGGGAGAGAATACCGCCCGGGCTCCCCACCTCAATGGTTTCGTTGTTGATTTTTAACCCGATGATGTTGGCCAATGGTTTATATTGGCTCGTACTCTTTACTTCTTTGGGCCGGAAGGCCGTCAAACCATTGACGCCCCCAAAGAGCAATTCACCCGAAGTGGCTTTAAAGAACGAAGCGGTATTGAATTCATCGTCCTGCAAGCCGTCGGCTTTGGTGTAGTTGTGGAATTGATGGGTTCTGGGGTTGAACTGACTCAGGCCCCGGTTGGTGCTCAGCCAGAGGCTTTTAGAGTTATCGGCCAGAATACCATAGACCACTATATTGGGTAATCCTTGGGCTTCGGTGAAGTGTTCGAACAGCCCCGTCTGTTTGTCCAGCCGCTCAAGTCCTCCTCCTTTGGTTCCCACCCAGAGATAGCGGTCGGGTTGGTTGGGGTCGTCGATCAGGCTCGAAACAAAATCGTTGCTCAGGCTCTGCCGATCGGTTTTGGTGTTTTTATAGATGGAAAAAGCCGGATTAATCTGAGGCTGCCGGGCTTTGACCAACCCTTGCTGAGTCCCGATCCAGAACGTCCCCGACCGATCCACATGCAACGCGTAGGTTTCGACTGCCGCACCACTCTGTGGCAATAAGAATTGGTAACTGAACACCTGAAACGCTTCGGTCCGGGGGTTAAACCGGAGCAGTTTGCCGTTGGTCGCGCCGATCCAGAGATTTCCCGTCTGATCCTCCATGGTCTGATTTCCAAAATACCCAAAGGTGATGTTTTCTGGCAGCGGGTATTTTTTGAGCAGTTGCCAATCCGGCGAGAATTTGAATAAATAATTTTTATGGGTTTCAAAATGAACGTTGGAAACCCAGTAATAACCAGCCCGATCCTGCATGAGGAAGCGTTGCCGCCTGTCGGCTTCGGGTAGATTCGGGTCCAGGAAAGGCACTAACCGGTCATTGGTCCGGTCCAGTTCCGCATAGGCAAATTCACCGCGCACGTAGGTCCGCTTCTGCCGGTCAATGTATAGATTTGAAAGCGATGTATTGGCTAAAAACGAATGAAATTGCTTGATTTTCGGATTGAATTTTCGCAGGCCGTAGCCGCTGGTACCGAACCAGATCGTACCAGTTTTATCTTTCAGGATACAGGTAATTCTGTAAACATTCGGTGGAAAAGCGACGAAGGCCGTGCGGGCAGTCAGGCTATCCTGCTGGAAAAGCTGCTCGGGTGACATTAGCCACAAATGATCAGAGGTGGCAACGGCAATGGTCCTGGTGTCGAAGGCATACAATTGCAGGCCTAAATGCTTTTTTGAGGGTAGCGTAATAGTCTTCGATATCCCCTTATACCAGCCTTTTAAGTGATCGTTGGTCGTGGCAAACCAAAAGCTCTGCCGCGCCTTTTCATCGAAAGCGTTCAAATCCAGTTTGGTTGCCTGCGATGGATACTGCCAGTTGAACGAAAAAACCCCAGAGGTGACATCCATAAACCCTTGTCCTTCCGGTCGGGAATGGAAATAAAGGGACGACGCCCCGGTCTTTTTCTCGTTTGCCTTGATCGATTTAAGCTGGATTTGGCCCGTAAAATCAGCTTGATTGGGGAAATTGGTTCGGAGTGATGGTGGCAAACTGATTTTAAAGAACTTATTGGTAAAGCCCACCCAGATGGCGCCGTCGGGATCTTCGGCCAGCGTATGTATCTCGTAATTTCTCGCATTCGAAGTAGTCTGATCGTTGATGTTGATGTGGTAAAACCGCTGGGTCCGATCATCGAAAAGATTAAGTCCCTGATTGAGTGTACCCACCCAAAGCCGCTGGTGACTGTCGATCAATAGCGCCGAACAGTGGTTGTTCGAAAGACTGAAATCGTTATAGGGGTCGTGGGTGAATACCTTGAAATTATGCCCGTCATAGCGGTTAAGACCATCTTTGGTCGCCACCCAAATGAATCCCTTCCGATCCTGTTCAAGGTCGTAGATCATGCCTTGCGACAGACCATCAGAAATCGTAATTTCCTGCCAGCCTTTCGGTTGGGCAAAGAGTGTAAAAGGCAATAGAAAAAAGAGGTAAAAGAATCGCATTGAGTCCCGATTTTGTGTAATCTTCCCATAAAATCGTGCCAATTAAACTAAAATTGAATCATTCGGAGCCATCGACGACTTAAATCCGGAAACGAAGGTATCTCCATTTCGTTTCAATTAACCACACGTCGTCCAGTTTCGGATAAGCATCCTTTACGCCATTGTTCAACGCTATTTTGCTGGCGCGCTTTAATTTGTGGTCGCATTGGCGCTCCGATTCTGCCGACTCCATTTCACTTTCTTCAGTAATTGTCCCACTCAACTGGGGGCGTAACTAAACTGGCGAAGGGTGCCAGCCGATTTCTATGGTTTATGCAAGAGATAGCGCATAATTTTTGTCATATTTTTCGCCCCGGCGGATCACGGCATAGATACGATGAATCACCGCGTGGGCAGTCCCATTATTGCGAACATAAGAACCAGCATCCGCGCGGGCAGCCCCGCTGTCTTTTCCCTCGGCCACTTTGCGTCGGTACCAGTCCTGTAATTCGCCCTTGGCTCGCGTCGCAGACATGGCTGCCAAATGGAACAAAGATTTGAGCCTTTTGCGGGGGGGCTTGTGCTTCGCTCCGGTAAACAACGGTTTTTTCGCCAGCAACAGGTCAATTCCGGTCGTATCGACTACCTGAACAGGGGCATTTGCCCAGCAATGCCCAATGGCGAAAAATGCAGATCGTTACCGACAGCCGGGGCCATACTTGCTCCGCACAGTTCAGTGTGCTGTTTTATACCTTCATCCTGATTACGTTTGCACAAACTATGATCTATCATTTGCACCATGTAACAATCTGGTAGGCCATTTACGGTTCTCCATCCCAAATGATTATTAGATGTGGTATTTTCTGACTTTGAAACTGGTTTTTCTTAGTTCTGGCTGGCCAGCCGCTGAATGGTTCCTTGATGATCAAGCAGGTATACTTCGCCGGTTGCATCTTCCCCAAAAGCCGAAATGGTACCGCCAGCGGCCAATAGAAGCTGATTGTCGGTTTTTTTTCCGGCTTCGTGGCTTAATGCCCAGACTTTGCCGCTGACGTAATCCGCATACAGGTATTTTCCCAACAAATCCGGATGACGGGTACCCCGATAAACCACACCCCCGCTGATTGATACGCCCTCGTCCCGCGAATATTGGTGGATTGGCTCGATTAAATGACCCGGATTGCAGTCTTTTCGGGGATTATAACAGACGCTGGCCTCTTTCAATCGCCAGCCATAGTTGCCACCTTTGGTAATGATATCGATCTCTTCAAATTGATTTTGGCCCACATCACCGGCCCACATCTGACCGGTTTTCCGGTCAAAACTAAACCGCCAGGGATTGCGAAGTCCGTAGGCATAGATTTCTTCCCGAAGTCCTTCCTGGTTTCCGGAAAAAGGATTATCGGACGGAATTCCGTAGTTCCCTTTTTCCGATCGGTTGACGTCGATGCGCAGAATCTTGCCCAGCCAGGACGATCGGTTTTGAGCATTTCCGTGTGGGTCGCCCCAGGCTCCGCCGTCGCCGGTCGAGATGTAAAGATAGCCGTCGGGGCCGAAGGCAATTTTTCCACCATTGTGATTGTCGTAGGGTTGGTCGAACCGCAAAACAACCGTTTCGCTGGACGGAATCACCACCAATTCGCCCGCCGTCGAAGCCTTATACCGCGTAATGACCGTTTCCAGCGGTTTTCGTTTGGTGTGGTAGGTATAAAAATAGCCGTTGTTTCGGAAGTCAGGATGAAAAGCCAGTCCGAGCAGTCCCATTTCTCCTTCGGAAGAAACTTTGTTTCGAACATCCAGAAAAACCGTTGCCTTTTTTGCGGTGGTGGTATTCTCGAAAACCAGAATCCGACCTTCCTGTTCCACTATACAAATCCGGTTGCTGTTGTCGCCCACCGGTGTAAATTCTACGGGACGGCTGAACGTCAGATTCGGAAACGCATTTTCCAGCTTCCAATTGGCCGCCTGCCGGTCTGGAGCGTTCGTTTTTTTCGGATGATCCGTCGCCAGCAGGAGCATTGCTCCGCCAGTCAGAACAGTGAAAACGCCCAGATTCTGTCGTATGTTTCGAACGATTCGTGGCATCTTTTTTTTACCTGACATCCACCCTAGCATACGGATCTAAATTTGTTAACCGCTCTAATGAACGGATATAGATACCTAAAGCTCGGGCTTAACCGGGTCTACCCAGTCGTTTTTCGTCGTAAGGTGGATTTTGAAAAAGCCAATTCGCAGGCGTTTTTTTATCCGCCAGGTCAACATTGGCTTTCTATCTACAAAACAGATGACAGCATCAAGATACATTTGCCTCTATGCAATACGAAGTAATATGGAGGTATTACTTTAACGCAACCTAAAGATTTGCAGAGAGATAGCGCTGTCAATCTGTCTATCTTTATAATACCGTTTCGATTAGACAGCCCCAGCAGTCTTGCTGGGGTTTGTTTTACCGGGAATGATTCATTCAGGGAAGGAAAATCAAAAAAGTTACGAAAGTGTAATGCCCGTTTTGGAGCGAAACGTTTCGGATAACCCGGACAAGTAACCAAACCGAATACGACTTTATCTGTTGTTAACGTCTTAACCGACCCGTAAAGTGCTGATTCTAAATCTATTTGATTTGTGTATCATCAACTGCCAATTGTCCGCAATTTTTGTTCAAAACGACGTAAGGTATCGTAGCTAACGGGTTTGGAAAGTAAATTATTTACGTGTCCCAACCGCTGGCTGCGGTCCTCCGGATGAATGTAAAGCGCTTGCTGGACACATTCGACCTGATCCTGACAAACAATGCTTAGTTTTGGTTTCAATCCACGCCCCGGTTTATCCTGCATGGCTTGTATCTTCCCCTTCTCCCACCGAATGAGCCAGTTATAAATACTGCGACGATCTACGTCAAAAAAGTGCATTAACTCATTTACCCGCATCCCGTAATAACTGAAGAGAATACATTGGCAACGCTTTTTAACGATGGAATCTTCTTTTTGTTGGCTGAAATAATGGAGCTGTTCAATTTCGTCTGGAGTCAATGTTTTAATATTTTTCATTGTTCTGATAGAGTATATTAAACAGAAAAAATACCACTCGATCGCAAGTAATGATGGCTCCAATTTAAATTATAAAAAAAGAATTTTGCAAATATTTTTTCCTTAAAAATCAGTGCGTTATAAATAACCGTTATTGCATACGGATTTGAAAATAAAAATGATTATATCTTTAAAATTTATAAAAATTGAACATAAATAAGAAATGTAATTAAACGGTTTTACGGTCGAATGATAAAAATTATGTCAATTATCAAAGTTATTAATCAGGTAAAGTATAGACAGTCAATATAAAAAAATAAAACTTTGAGCAGTTTATATCTGGCACTTTTATAAAGCCGATAAAACGCTATTTCTTCCTGCCAATACGAACGTAATAATTACAAGATTGTTGACGAAACGATTACTTTGAAAACTGCAAAATGTTTACTATTGCCCCTGCTATTAATGTTCCTGATTTTTTTCAAAAAATTAACAAAGTTTCCCTGCTGGAATTCCTTCAACTCTGTTGATAATCAGGCAATTTAAAATTAAAACAATTAGCGCATACTTCGTTGGCGAACCAATCCAATCGAAATAATGACGACCAGCGATACGATCAGGCCTTTGGCAATCAGCTTACCACGTCCATTGGTTTTTAAATACTGTTCCTTACCGCCGATTTGTTCACGCTGCAAGTGGAGGTAAACATCCGAGCGATCGGAGACCACGGACTTTGCCGCAAGTGCCGGTTTTTCATCCAGCCGGGCCGACTGCTCAACGGCATAGTCCACCAGTTTTAATCCGGGTAGAAGGAGAATGATAAACAGGAGTATCTTCATACCCAATTAGACGCAGAATTCCGCCAAAAGTCACATCAACTTCCTGTCTATCATGACCAACGACCGTTTATTTAACCTGATCCACCTGATTAGTAGAAGCGTTTGCCTTATTCGGTCAAAGGAGCCGAACGAAGGGTATCCCGAAACCGCTCAATCCGACCGAGATCAATTTGGTTGATACCCCATTTTGCCAGTACGTCGGGCTTTCCTTTCAATTCGTTCACGAGTCGGGTTTGGGCCGTCTGAACAATTTCTACTTCTTTTTGCGTCGTTTCCAGGGTTAGTTTCATTGGTATGACAATTATCGTTCACTAATTACAATCAAAACCTTTGCCAGTATGCGCACAATGCCCGAATCCTGGTCCGAATTCTCATCGTTTAATTGGCTACATTTAGTTTGTGGTAGCCACTCCTGAATTCTCCCGACAAAGCAGGTAAGCAATCCCGATAACCGGACAGTATGAAAACCGCTCCGCTGACTTTTGTAGAAGTCCTGTTGACCATATGCCTCAATTTACCCACTGAGCTTCAACAAAAAGCCCGATTCTCATGAAAAAAAGAACTTTTCTCAAGCTGTCTTCGACCCTGCTCGCAACCCCGGCACTTCCTGCTTTAGCTACCAGGATACTTGACGAAAAACTAAGCAATTGGGCGGGTAATTTCCAATTCAGCACCAGCCGGGTGGATCAGGCCAAATCGCTGCAACAGGTGCAAAAGCTGGTCAAGGGCTATGAAAAAATGAAAATCCTGGGCACGCGTCACTGTTTTAATCGCATTGCCGACAGCACCAACCACCTGGTTTCGCTCGTGGAAATGACGCAGGTTCACGCCCTGGACACCAAGGCCAAAACCGTTACCGTCGATGCCAACATGAAGTACGGAAACCTCGCTACCTATCTGGACAGCAAGGGCTTCGCGCTGCATAATCTGGCTTCACTGCCGCACATTTCCATTGCGGGAGCCTGCGCAACGGCCACGCATGGCTCCGGTACGAAAAACGGAAATCTGGCGACGGCCGTGAACACGATGGAAATCGTGCTGGCTACTGGCGAAGTGCGAACCTTGTCGCGAGCCAAAGATGGCGAAGCGTTCCGGGCGGCTGTGGTGCATTTGGGCGGTCTAGGCGTAGTGACTAAAATCACGCTGGATATTCAGCCAACATTTCAAATGCGACAGTACGTTTACCAGGATTTGCCGCTGGAACAAATGAAAAATCATTTCGAAGCCATTGAGTCGAGCGCCTATAGCGTGAGTCTGTTCACGGACTGGCAGAAAAAGCGCATCAATGAAGTGTGGTTGAAAAAACGCATCACGAAAAACGATAAAGGAGATGCCAAACCCGACTTTTTTGGTGCCAAATTGTCGGCGAAAAACCTGCACCCGATTGCCGAACTTTCGGCCATTCACTGTACCGAACAGCAGGGCGTTCCGGGGCCGTGGTATGAGCGGTTGCCCCACTTCCGGATGGGTTTCACCCCCAGCAGCGGCAAGGAGCTGCAATCGGAATTCTTTGTGCCATACCGTAACGCCATCGACGCCATTCTGGCCGTTGAACGCTTGCGCGACCACATCAGCCCGCATTTGCTGATTTCGGAAATCCGGACGATCGATGCGGATGATTTCTGGATGAGTCCGTGTTATAAACAACCCTCCCTGGCCATTCATTTTACCTGGAAACCCGACTGGCCTTCCGTTCAAAAAGTGCTGCCCTTGATTGAAAAAGAACTGGCGCCGTTCAACGTCCGGCCCCATTGGGGAAAGTTGTTCACCCTCGCTCCTGCCGTTCTCCAGTCGCGCTACGAAAAACTCCCCGAATTCAAGAAACTGATGGCTGAATACGACCCCAAAGGCAAATTCCGCAATGCATTCCTGGATACGAACTTGTTCGGGAAATAGGGAGATACGGTTTTTGGGTACGGTTTTCAGTCCCGGCGGGAAATGCACCATACCCTGAAAACCGTACCCAAAAACCGCTTTAAGCTGCCATCTGTTCAGTAGCCTGCTTTTTTCTCGAAACGGCCCACAAACCGATGTAGGTTATTAATCCATTGAGAACCAGCCGCTCAAAGCCGAACTTGTAGCCGTTGAACCATTCGGCGGAGTGGTTATTGATAAACAGCGTCACAAAGGGCGAAGCCAGGCAGATCAGCGGCACCCAGCCGTCGCGAACGGGTCGGGTTGTGAATAAGCCAAACGCATACAAGCCCAGCAACGGACCGTAGGTATAGCCCGCCAGATCGAAAACCGCCGTCACGACATCCTGACTGTTGAGCCGGTTAAAGATAATAATGACCAGAAAAAACAAGACCGAAAACCCGATGTGAACCCAGTGTTTGATGCGCGCCCGTTCGGTTTCCGGCCGCCCTTCTACGTTCATGAAATCGATGCAAAAGGAAGTCGTCAGGGCGGTTAAGGCCGAATCGGAGCTGGCGTAGGTTGCCGCCGTAATTCCCAGCAAAAACGTGATACCGACCACCACGCCGAAATGGTCAAGAGCGAGAAGCGGATACAAATCGTCGGATTTGGCCGGAATGGCAATGCCTTTCGAATTGGCATAAATGTAGAGCAAAGCTCCCAGCGACAGAAACAGGAAGACAACCACCGCAAACGTTCCGGTAAACCAGAACATGTTTTTCTGCGCTTCGCCAATGTTCTTGCAGGTCAGGTTTTTCTGCATCAGGTCCTGATCCAGGCCGGTCATGACAATGGCGATGAAAATCCCGGAAATAAACTGTTTGAAGAAGTTTTTCGGATCATTGGCGTCCCAAAAAAAGATTTGGGAGTAGTCGCTTTTCGAAACCGTCGAAACCATTTCATTGAACGAAAGGCCGAGCTGCCGCGAGATCAGAATGATTGTCAGAATAACCGCCGTCACCAGAAAAGTGGTTTGTAGCGTATCCGTCACGATAATGGTCTTAACCCCGCCTTTGAACGTATACAGCCAGATCAGCAGGATAGTAATGCCCACCGAGACTTCGAACGGTATGTTAAAACTGTTGAAAATGGCGATTTGCAACACCCCGGCCGCAATGTATAGGCGAATGGCCGACCCCACTGTTCGGGCCAGTAAAAAGAAACCCGCACCGGTTTTGTACGACCAGAAACCAAACCGCTTTTCCAGGTATCCGTAAATGGAAATCAGATTCATCCGGTAATACAGCGGCATCAAAACCGTTGCAATGACGTAATAGCCGACGATATTGCCGAGAATCACCTGAAAATAGGAGAAAGCCTTGGCACCCACGGAACCCGGCACCGAAATAAAGGTGACTCCCGACAGCGAGGTACCAATCATCGCAAAGGCGACCAAATACCAGGGCGTCTGCCGGTTAGCCGTAAAAAAGGTATTCGTATCGGCTCCTCGGGCGGTGTACCAGGAAACCACAATCAGCATGGCAAAGTAGGCAATCAGTATCGTTAATGCGATGTTGGGATTCATACCGGATCGGGCAACTTTTTAAGTAAATAATGGGTTACTATTCTGGAGGTTTTGTTGCTCCAATCGATCGAAAAAACGTGGCAAAAGCAGCCAGAATTTTCGTAAATTTGCAAACAAACAAGAAAATTCGTGTAATGCAACCGTTCGAAGAAAATGACGTTGAGGTATTGGAAGAAGTTATTGATACCGACCTGTATAACCTGGTGGTTTTCAACGACGATGTGAATACATTCGATCACGTCATCGACACTTTAATTGATGTGTGCGAACATACTCCCGAGCAGGCTGAGCAGTGCACGATCATCATCCACCACAAAGGCAAATGCCGGGTCAAGAATGGCTCCTGGGAAGAGTTGGTTCCCAAACGCAACGAAATCTGCCGCCGGGGCATATCCGCCGAAGTTTTAAAATAATTGAGTGAATGTGCGATTGAGTGAATTAGTGAATAACAACTCAATCACTCATCCTCTCAATCACTCTATCACTCAAATTTTCATGGAGTTTCCTTCCAAACTAATAGAAGACGCGGTCAACGAGGTATCCAAATTACCGGGTATCGGTAAAAAAACCGCCCTTCGGCTCGTGTTGCATCTGTTGAAGCGGGATGAAGATCAAACGAAAAGCCTGGCCGAAACCCTGATCGCCGTGCGGTCGAAGGTGAAACACTGCCGGAAGTGTCACAACTTGTCGGACCACGACCTCTGCGGTATTTGCGCCAGTCACAAACGCGATCGTTCGTTAATCTGTGTCGTGGAAGACACCCGCGATGTGCTGGCTATCGAAAATACCGCCCAGTATAAAGGAATGTACCATGTATTGGGAGGCATCATTTCACCCGTCGAAGGCGTTGGCCCCAGCGATCTGAAAATCGATTCATTGGTTGAGCGGCTTCGAAATCCGGACAGCGATGCGGTAAAGGAAATTATTCTGGCGCTCAGCCCCACGATGGAAGGCGACACGACGGCTTTTTACCTGCAGAAAAAACTCAAAGGGTTTCCCGTAAAAATTTCCACCATTGCTCGCGGTGTCCCGATTGGCGGTGATCTTGAATACGCCGATGAAGTTACACTCGGACGCAGCATCCTGAGCCGGATTACGTACGAATAAAATGTGCACCCACGGACTAAAGTCTGTGGGTACGGAAAATCTCCACTTTGTTCCGCACGGGTTTGACGGTTTTCAGGTAGTCGTAAATCGCCCCCAAATCCTGCTCCGACATTCCGGCATACATCGACCAGGGCATCACGGTATTGAATCCGCTCCCGACTTCCGGTGCTTTGAAAGTAGCCGGATCGTAGGTTTTAAACCGCCGGATAAAGTCGGCCTTCGTCCAGGCGCCAATGCCGGTTTCTCTATCGGGCGTAATATTAGCGGTTTTCAGAAGTCCACCGTTCAACTTAATTTCCGTTCCGCCCGCAAAAGCGGCTTTTTTCGATAAACCGCCCATTCCACGACGCGTATGGCAATCCGCACAGCCCGCCATCGTAACCAGATACCGTCCGTATTCCACGCTATTTTTTTCCGAAGGTATTGCCTGAAAACGGGCTTTGTGCGGCATCATCTTCATGGCCAGTTTAATGGGCGTTGCCGGTTTTGATTCGGGAACGGTATTTTCGATGGGTTCGAGCGTGCGCAGATAAGCGAGAATCGACCGGGCATCGTTTTCATCCATTTTTCCGTAATTCGAATAAGGCATCAACGGAAATAACGGTTTGCCGTCTTTCGAAACCCCGGCCGTCATGGCCAGCAAAAACTCCGTGTCGCTCCAGCTTTTCAGCGCAAATGGGGTAATGTTTTTGGCGTAATAGGTGCCGGGTAACCCGTAATTTTCACCAAACTCTTCACCTCCTCCACCCAGCGTTCCCGGGATAATCGGCCCGGCCAGGCGCGAATAATTGCGTTTGGAATGGCAATCCAGACAAACCGCCACGTGCGTGGCTAAATAGCGACCGCGCTCGATCTGGGCAGGTGCGTTGGGCAGCGAAACGGTACGAATGCGGCCCGATGTCGGCGAGTAGGCTTTCGGATGAGCACAGCCCGCAACCACGGCCATCCAAACCGCAGCAAAGAGGTACAAAAAACGATTCATTTCAGGCGTTGTTTACTGGTCGGACAAAAATACGCAATGGCGCCTGTTTCCGCTTCATCTAATTCCGGCTCTTGAGCGAACGGAAACTGGATTCGGTGTCAATTGTTGCAAAAAAGTCGCTTTCTTTGCGATTTACGAAAACATTGCTCTTTCGGGCGTGTTTTCCAACAAACCGAATATCTCACCTCAAACCAGTTGGATATGAATCGCAGTGAGTTTTTGAAATTAGCCTTTGGTAGCGCCCTAACCCTGAAAGCCCTCCAATCGTCCGCATTTGCCGGATCGTTTCAGGCTGAAGGTCCCTTTAAATTAGCCCCCTTGCCCTATGATTCGGGATCGCTGGAGCCGCACATCGACAAACAAACGATGGAAATTCACCACGATAAACACCACAAAGCGTACGTCGATAACCTGAACAAAGCCGTTGCGGGCTCAGCGATGGCGTCATTGTCGATCGACGAACTGGTGAAAAAAGTCGATAGCAGCACGCCCGCAGCCGTTCGCAACAACGGTGGTGGTCACTGGAACCATACTTTTTTCTGGAATATCCTCGGTGCGAACGGCGGCAAGCAGCCGTCCGGTAATCTGGCCGATGCCATCAATAAAAAGTTTGGTTCATTCGACAAACTGAAGGAAGAATGGCTGAAAGCCGCTACGGGTCGTTTCGGCTCAGGCTGGGCGTGGCTGATCGTTAACGGCAAAGATCTGGAGATTGTTTCAACGCCCAACCAGGACAACCCGCTGATGGCACTGGCCGAGAAAAAAGGTACGCCCATTCTGGCGCTGGATGTTTGGGAACATGCTTATTACCTGAAATACCAGAACCGCCGTCCCGACTACGTTGCCGCTTTCTGGAATGTGGTCAACTGGTCAAAAGTCAATGAATTGTATAATGCCGCCATGAAGGCTTAAAATCAGGCAATCAGGCTTTTAGGCGTATCGGTTTTGTAGATCCGGGAATTTCGCTTCCCGGTACCAGCAAAAAACCGGTATACCTGAAAGCCTTTTTTAATAACTTAATAGAGCACTAAACGAGCACATCAACAACATGAACGATATTTTATACGACCAAATTCCGTCACTGGATCTGGCCGATTTTAAAGCGGATGGTCCGGAACGAAAGGCAAAATTTGTCCGGGATTTGGGAGCCGCGTTCACAAACATCGGTTTTGTTTCGATTAGGAACCACGGCCTGACGGATGAACTGACCGATACTCTCTACGATTCGGTCAAAGCGTTTTTTTCGGCCGGGGATGCGATTAAAAAGAAATACGAGTTCCCCGAATTACATGGCCAACGGGGGTATGTCGGCAAAAACAAAGAAACCGCCAAAGGGTTTAAAGTGGCCGATTTAAAGGAATTCTACCACATTGGCCAGCCGGAACCCATCAACGACATGCCGGAGAATGTCTTTCCCGACGAGTTTCCTGCGTTCAAAGAAAATACCCTCATTACCTACCAAACACTGGAAAAAGCCGGGAGGACGTTGCTACGGGCCATTGCTTTGTATCTGGAACTACCCGAAGACTATTTTGAAGACAAGGTCAAAAATGGCGACAGCATTCTGCGGGCTATTCATTATTTCCCGCTGAACCCGGATCTGGTGCAACCCGGAGCCGTTCGGGCCGCAGCCCACGGTGATATCAACCTCATCACGCTTCTGATGGGGGCCAGTGCCGAAGGACTGGAAGTTCTGCGTCGCGACGGCAAATGGATTCCCATAACCGCTCTACCCGATCAGATCATTGTCAACGTTGGCGACATGCTCGACCGGCTGACTAACCATAAACTGAAATCGACCATCCACCGCGTGGTGAACCCGCCCCGCGAAAAAATGAACAGTCCCCGGTTTTCCATTCCTTTCTTTATGCACCCCCGGGGCGACATGGATCTGACGAGTCTGGAAAGCTGTATTTCGACCGAGAATCCAAAGATTTACGAAGACATGACCGCCGGTGCTTTTTTAGATGAGCGGTTGCAGGAATTAGGCTTGAAAAAGAATTGAAGTCCTGTATCTTTAATTTGCGTAACACGCTTGTTTTTGTCGCATCGTGACCCGTTTTTTGTATTCTATCCGGTTACGATGCGACAGGATATAGAATCCTCTGTATGGCCTCTTACCTTTCTACACTCTCCCCTATCGCTCCGGTAAGGCGCATACGCTTTATTATATTCCTGAAAGACGTCTTTATTCTGGCCTGTACCACATTTGGTGGTCCACAAATCCACCTGGCGATGATGCTCGATCGGTTTGTAGTGAAACGCCGTTACCTCACCGAAGCCGAGTTGCTGGAACTGAATGCATTATGTCAGATTTTACCCGGCCCAACGTCCACGCAAACCATTACCGCACTGGGCTTTAAAATTGGCGGCCCCAATTTAGCCTACCTCACCCTGATCGTCTGGTCGCTCCCGGGAGTGGTGGTGATGACATCCGTCGCGATTGGGATTTATTATGTTCAGCAACGGTCCATTTCGCTCGATTTTACCCGGTTTATCCAGCCGATGGCGGTTGGATTTTTGATCGTGGCGGGTTACCGGATTGCCAAAAAAGTCATTTTGAATCAACGGGGTATGGTTTTAGCGATTGTTTCGGCTCTTGCGTCCTACGCTTTTCCGTCGCCGTATATTACCCCCGTTGTGCTCGTGGCCGGTGGATTTGCTACCGCTTTTCTCTACGAAAAACACGAAAAAATGGAGAAAGCGCCCATCCAGATTCGCTGGGCCAATTTTTTTCTCTGGATCGGCGTGCTCGTGGGTGCCGCGACGCTGGGTGCCATCACCAAATCGTTGCCGTTGCGTTTATTCGAGAACTTTTACCGCAATGGCAGTCTTGTTTTTGGCGGAGGTCAGGTATTGACGCCCATGTTGTACAATGAGTTTGTCGAATTTAAACATTACTTGAGTCGGCAGGAGTTTTTGTCGGGCCTGGCCATTGTTCAGGTTACTCCGGGACCGGTTTTTTCCTTCGCTTCTTACATTGGGGTGTTGTCGATGCGCAATGGCGGTTTAAGCGGTCAGTTGTTGGGCGGTTTTGCCGCCACCGCCGGTATTTTTCTCCCCGGCACGTTTCTGATTTTCTTCGTTTACCGGTTTTGGAACCAACTGAAACGCTACCGCGCGGTGCGGGCGTCATTGGAAGGCATCAACGCAGCCAGTACCGGGCTGACGGCTTCCGCAGCCATTTCGCTGTTTCAGCCCATGGCGGAAAATGGCCTATCGGTTTTGCTGGTTGTCGCCACGATTCTGCTGCTGGAATACTCCAAAATACCACCTTATTTGCTGATCATCGCGGGTTTATTCCTCGGTTTTCTGGTGTAAGCTGAAGGTTACCCTTTAATACCAGCTCAAATTTTCGTATCATTGTTTTCATTGTAACCATTTTTGGAGACTATGGCCGAAACCGCATTGACTACGCCAACTGAAACCGCGGCTCGCAATATCCCGGCATCTCTCATTTACGAAACACTCAACGGACGTCCTTTATATCGAAAAGGCTATAAGGAAGTATTGGCCAATCTAAAAACGCCCGAAGAGATTATGGGAAGTATTGATTTACAGGCAATTATAGTTTCTGTATTGCATGGTTTTTTATTTAATAAGATTAATCGTAAAAAATATTTACTGACAACGAGCGAATCAGGACTTCATATTGCCAATGGCAACAATCTCTCAAACGATATTGCCATTTTTGATAAGGAGAAGGTTATAATTAAAGGCAAATACTTCGATATACCACCTAAAATAGTCGTTGAGGTAGATGTTAAGATCGATTTGGAAGAGTTTCCGGCACGGGAGTTGGATTATTTCTATGAAAAAACCGACCGAATGCTGGATTTCGGGGTTGAAAAAGTAATCTGGATTACAACCAAATCCCGCAAAATATTTACGGCCAGCCGTTCGGCTCCCTGGCTCACCGAAAACTGGGACACCGACGTAGTGGTAGTGGAAAATTGTGTTTTAAATATGGCCCGTCTCCTGAAAGAAGAAGAGATAGTGTTTTGACTTACTGATAGCCCCGCGCCTGAAGCTGAAACAACTCGGCATACCGCCCCTCTTTTTCAAGCAGTTCCTGGTGGCTGCCAATTTCCAGTAACCGGCCATTTTCCAAAACCAGAATCCGATCAGCCATCCGAACGGTTGAGAATCGGTGTGAAATAATTACGGCGGTTTTGCCCTCGGTCAATCGGGAAAACCGCTGGAAAACTTCGTACTCGGCCCGGGCATCCAGCGCGGCCGTTGGCTCGTCCAGAATCAACACGTCGGCATCCCGCATGTAGGCCCGACCCAAAGCAACCTTTTGCCATTCGCCACCCGACAATTCAACACCTTTGCCAAAACTCCGGCCCAATTGCTGTTCATAACCGCCCGGCAGTTTGGCAATAACCGTATCAGCCAGACTACGCTCTGCGGAGTTTTCGATGCGGGACTGATTCGTCCGGGCATCGATGTCACCCACCGCTATGTTGACACCCGCCGACATCTTGAAACGAACGTAATCCTGAAAAATCACGCTGATATTCCGGCGCAGGTCGAGCAAATCATAATCACGGAGGTCGTGGCCGTCGAGTAAGATCCGACCTTCGGCGGGGTCATAAAGGCGGGCCAGCAGCTTGACCAGAGTGGTTTTCCCGGCGCCATTTTCGCCAACCAACGCCAGCTTTTCACCGGGCGTCAGATTGAAACTCAAGTTACGAAGTGCCCAGCGGTCGGAGTTGGTGTATTTGAAGCCAACATTCTCAAACACAAATCCTTGCTGAATTTTCTGGGGAAACAATAGCGATTTTTCCGGCGAATGAATCAGCGGTTTTATTTCAAAAAAATCAAATAGATCCTGCAAATAAACCGCTTCCTGCGTCAAACTGCTGAATTGCAGTAAAATGCCTTCCATCGACCCGCGCAACTGCCGGAATGAACCGGCCAGAAACGTAAGATCACCAATGGAAATGCTGCCATTCATGGCCCGGGCTACAATCCAGACGTAAGCCCCGTAATAACCAACCGTACCAACAATCGTGAGAACGGTCCCCCAGGCCGCCCGACGAATGGATAAACTCTGGTTTTTACGATAATATTGACCCGACAAATCCCGAAACCGATTGATCAGGAAATTCGATAAGCCAAAGATTTTCACCTCTTTAGCGGTTTCGTCACTCGCGCCAACAAACCGCAGGTAATCGAGTTCCCGGCGTTCGGGCGTCCAGCTTCGCGAGAGCGAATAGCTTTTCTGGTTGAAATAATTGTCGCCAATAAAGGCCGGAATGACGGCCAAAAGCAGCAAAACCAACAACCAGGGATTGTATACGGCCAAACCGGCCGCCAGGAAACCGACCGAAATCAGTTCCTGCACCTGACCAAAAACACCGGAAAGCAAAAAAGACCGCCCGGTGGTCTGGCGTCGGGCGCGTTCGAGTTTATCGTAAAACGTGGCATCTTCAAACTGTTCGAGATCGAGCGTAGCCGCGTGCTCCATCAGCCGCACCGACGTACGGTTGGTCACCAGGTCGCCCAGTAAACCGTCGATCAAACTGGTCAGCCGACCCAAAGCCGTCGACAAAACCGCCAGCCCAAACTCAGCCGCCACCAGCGTCCAGAGCCAATCCGTACCGCTCCCGGCCTGTTTCGACAACTGAACGACTTCATCAATAATGAGTTTTCCAATATACAGCGTCAGCGCAGGCATAGCCGCCCGAACCAGCCGAACCGCTGCATTCCCCAGAAATAAACCGGGAGATGCCTGCCAAATCATCCGGAAAAAAGCCGGCAGATTTCGGAGAGCCGCAAAACGGTCTTTCCAGGATAATTCGGCTTTACCCTCTTCATTTGCAATTACGTGCCCCGGAAAGCCCGACACTGGAGATTTTGCCATATAAACCATACATTACCTGAACAAAATTGGTTCTGACCGTGTACTGAGTTCGTACCGGATGGCCCTGAGAAAGCAGATTGCCATTTCAATTAAAATGTACCTTTAAAATTGCTCCTAAAAATGAAAAAAAAGGGATTTGTTGCCATTTTTGAACACTTTGCCAGTGTCGTCACCAAAGCCACCGGCAGTTCCACCGCGTTTTTGCTGGCCTTTACAACCATCATCATCTGGCTCGTGACCGGCCCGATTTTCAACTACTCCGACACCTGGCAATTAATTATCAATACCGGTACTACCATCATTACCTTTTTGATGGTTTTCCTGATTCAGAAATCGCAGAACAAAGACTCCATGGCGATTCAACTCAAACTCAACGAGCTGATTGCTTCTCATAATAAAGCCAGCAACCGATTACTGAATATTGAGGATTTATCAGAAAAAGAACTGATTACACTGCACCGGTATTACGGTATTTTGGTGGAAAAAGCGAAACGGGACAGTAAAGTAACCGAGTCGCATTCGATTGAAGAAGCGGAGGAGCGCCACGAAGAAAAAATGAAGGACCGGGGGAAAAATCGGCACCCGAAGAATCCCAACTGAATTTGTTAGCGCAATTTGTAATTCCGGTATTCGCCGACCCGCCAGCCGGTCAGGTTTTCAATCGCTTTCAAAAACCGGTTTTTGAACGACAGCTTTTTTTGCCGGATATCAAAATCGAATTGCCAGTTCATGCGCTCGATGCGGGGCTGCATCACGGCCGGATGCGTCCCTTCGAACACAGCCAGCGAATCCACTTCCCGGTAATCAAACCCTTTCAGCTCTTCGCGCGATTTGGCCATGTGTTCGTCATTGTGCCAATACCGCCCGAAATTACTGAGTTTATCGGCCTGTTTTTCCGGTGGTTTTACCCAACCGTAGTGATACATTGTCGCATCGATTAGCTTGACATTCAGCTTTTGATTGTCGCGGGTCCGGAAACCCTGGGCGTCCCGATAAGCAGCAACGTTACCCGTGTTTCGAATAATCCGAACCTCCCGGCGATACCACCGACGTGAATCGCCGATGTAGCGGTACGAACCGTAAAAATGCAGGTAGTTGAGCAATAAGCCTTCGACGCCGGAATCCTCTTTGTACCGATTCATTGCCTCCCGGACCACCGGAAGGTATTTTTCGGGCAGTACCTCGTCGCCCTGAATGTAAAACGCCCAATCCGAATCCGGTGAAACAGCCGCCAATGCCTTATCGGTTTCAACTGCCAAGACCCGCCCTCCTTCCCGCAGGGCATCATCCCAGACGGTTTCAATAATCCGGACTTTATCCGATTTGATGGACTGGATCAGTTCGCGTGTCGCATCCTCGGAGCGACCGACCGCAATCACAAACTCGTCGCAAAGCGGTAATACGGACTGAATGGCCTCCACAATGGGATAATCGTAGCGGACCGCATTTCGAATGAAACTAAAACCGGAAACTTTCATAGTTGAGTCGGTTTACGGTTTTCCGTTTTCGGTTGCTGGCCCAAATTTGAACCGAGTGCGTCAACAACCGAAAACCGTATACTGAAAACCGTAATAGCCCTTCCGTTTACTGGTATCGAAACTTAATCGGGTTGGGTGTATATCGGAATATGACCTCGTGAACGCTTTTCTGGGGATAAAAGGGGTTTTCGACCTGTCTGCTGCTGAGGGAATACCCCACCCGAATGCTCTTCGAAAGTTCATACTCGGCCATAACAACAAAGTAATTCTGCGTACTGATGAATGTGGCATTATTCGCCCGGTAGGAAAGCGTCAGACCCAGTTTTTGTTCGATCCACAATTTGCCGTTCAGGTCGATACCGAGTGGAAATCCGGACTGGTGAGTTAACAAAATAGAAGGCAAGAAATCAATACTTTCGCCCGCTTTGAAGCGCCCCCCGAAATTAATAAACAACGGACGTTGGTAACGAAGCGGAGCACTTTGTGAGCCCGTCAGCGTCAGCGGACGAGTGACCAGTTCGGGCATGGAAAGCCCGGCCCAGAACCGCTCGGCTTCGTAATAAATCCCGGCCCCAAAACTGGGGACGGCCTTATTGATACTCGTGGAGCTGGCCGGGTCGTAAATAGGTAGTACATTGATTCCGCCCGAAGCTCCAAATGAAAGCTTTGCCATTGACGGAAGCGTAATCCGGTAGGCCAGGCTCGCGTTAAAAGCCGTAGCCGAATAAAGTCCCATCCGATCGTTCAGCGCCTGAAAACCGATCCCGACTTTTCCTCCGGCAACCGCGCCATCGGCACCAAAACTTTGTGTGATTGGAAAACCGGGTCCCTGAAGACCAAACCACTTCCGACGAAACACCGCCGACATCGTCAGACTCTCCCGGGCACCGGAATAGGCGGGATTGATTGTCAATGGGTTAATATGGTATTGCGAATAAAGTACTTCGCGCTGCGCCCATGCCATTTGACTTCCTGCAATCAGCAAGGCAGTGACACCGGCAATTTTCCAGATAAGCGGTCGAATCATTCAGTAGCAGAATTGGGTGTACGAAGGTACAAATTAAAGCTATTCAACCTGAAGTATCTTAATTTCCGTTCGGCGATTGCGTTGGTGTTCGGCTTCGGTACACTTCACTCCGTCTTTGCATTCGTTCAATAATACACTTTCCCCGTATCCACCGGCTTTCATTCGTTTGGCTACAATTCCGCCTTTGACCAGGTAAGCAACTGCGGCCCGGGCTCGTTTCGTCGATAGCGTTTTGTTATACAAGGCTGACCCCCGGCTGTCGGTGTGCGACCGCATTTCAATCCGCATGGCGGGATATTTTTTCATTAAAGCCACCAGTTTGTCCAGCTCAATCGCAGCGTCCGGACGAATCGTCCACTGATCGAGGTCGTAGTAAATGTTATCGATTTCAATAATATCGCCTTCACGAAACATGGTCAGTTCGGTGGTCCCGTCGGCGGCTGGGGTAACGCGGGCACCGGTTGTCCCCATGCAGTCTTTCAGTGCTTCAACGATGTATTCGCAACCGGGCGCGACCGAAAACTCATAATTTCCCTCCGGTCCGGTCACCATTTCCAAAACCGTGCTGTCGCACAGATTTCGCAGAATCACTTCCACACCTTCAATGGGCTGCCGTTCGGAATGCGTTAAAATCCGGCCCCGTATTTTCGACTTCACTGGTTGGGACGCGATTACCTGAGCGCCATTCAACGGAATTTCCAGACGCACTGGCTGGTCATCGGACAACCCTTTGGTCGAAAATCCCAGGCGGTTGGTCAGGTAGCCATTCATCGAAGCCGAAATCCGAAATTCACTTTCGGGGTCCAGGCAAATCCGGATGTTGCCCTCGGCGTCGGTTTGAGTCTGTCGCCGGCCATCCTGCACGTCTTTCTGTTCGATGTCAAGCTGAGCGTTCCCGATGGGCCGTTTCGTTTCCGAATCGAACACGTTGATTGTCAGCTCCCGGCACGCATACAAAGGTCCTTCGCGCCGAAACCGGTAAATATCGTCATCGGCACCGCCGTTCAATCGATTGCTGCTGATAAATCCCAATAGTCGCGCGCCATCGGTAACAATCCCAAAATCGTCCTTCGATGAATTGAGCGGTTCGCCGATATTCTGCACGGATCTGACGACAGTTTTATCGGTTAATTGCGCATAAAAAATATCCAGATCGCCTAACCCGGGATGGCCATCCGACGAAAAATACAGATTGCCCCGATCGTCGACAAACGGGAACAGCTCGTTGCCTTTGGTATTGATTGCACTGCCCAAATTGACCGGTTCCGACCATTTCCCATCTTTCAAACCGGAAACGTACAGGTCCGTTCCTCCAAAACCGCCCGGTCGGTCCGACGAAAAAAAGAGCAGTTTGTCGTTCGGGCTCAGTGCCGGATGCCCGGTCGAGTACTCGTCGCTGTTGAAGGGTAATTCCTGCACATCTCCCCAAACGCCTTTTTTGTCTTCTGCAACATACAGTTTCAGCTTGTTGATTCCATCGGAGCTTTCCCGGTATTTCCCTTTATTGTAATTATTGCGGGTAAAAAACACTTTTGCGCCATCTTTGGTAAACGCAACGGGGCCTTCGTGATACCTGGTGTTCAGCGACCGGCCGAAATTTCGACTTTCACCCGATGATTCTTCCGCACTCAAGGCGGTTTTGGCCGAGCTAAACCCTACGGTCCGGCTATCATTGGCCGTGGGATCGGTATATTCATCTTCGCCTAATGTTCGCAGGGACTTTGTCCGTTTTTTCTTCCGGTTGATCGATGCCCCGCCCAAACTGGCAACGGTTTCGCCCATTACGGCGGCATCGGGCATGTAATACAAATCCAGAAACGCCGAGTTATCCCAGCTAAAAACTCGCTTCAAGGCATTTCCCGGTCGTTTATTGGAGACAAAAACCAACCCTTCCTTGTAATACATCGGACTGAATTCGGCTTTTGTCGTATTGATTTCCAGAAATTCGATTTTGTAATTGCCGGAATTGCGCGACAAAATACTGACATCGTTGTAGAGTCGGGAGAATTGTTTCCCCCGCTGATCGTCGCTCTGGTAGTTACTGTAGCGTTCGTAGATTTCCTGCGATTCTTTGTATTTTCCGTTACTGGCCAAGGCCTGAGCGAAGTAGAGATAACAGGGGATATACTCATTTTTAGGTTCTTTCAGGGAACCAAGCATGGTCCGATATACCCGTTCTGCATTTTGCGTATCCTGGATTTGCCGGTAGCTATACCCCAGTTTCGATAGTGTGGCTAACCGCTCTTCATCCGATAATTTGGTGTGGTTCAGGGCCTGTTCATACAGGTCGATGGCGTTGCTGAAAGCCAGAACATCGAATTGCCGATCCGCCTGTTTAAGCATAGATTGCGCCATCGCTAACCCGGCAAAAAAAATGACCAGACAACACAATAGGTAACGCATATTTCGGGCTTAATTTTGGGATGATGGTGAATCAGGATTTCTCCCGATCCGACAAAAAACCGGTCCTGATCACGTTACCAACCGCGGTAAAATCCACAGTCGATGAGCCGGGATTTCTAACCCCGGACCGGAACGGTTTTCTCGATACAACTCAGAAGTAGCGGGGTGTCAGAATCTTGTTTTTACCAAAGCCCAGTTCATAGCGAAGCATGATTTCGTGGGATGGCAGTTTGAATGTCTGCAATTTGTTCAGCATCTGATCATACGCATAACCCAAACGAATCTGATCCGACAACTGGACCTCCACAATGCCGACAATGGCATCCTGATCGTACACTTTTCCATTCATCAGGGCACTTTCGTAACTGTTAAACTGATTACGTCGGTAGGAAACGCCGACCGCTATCCGATCGGCGATCCACAAATTTAGATTTCCGTCGATTCCCAGGGGTGCGCCTTCCACGTATTTCACCAGTGTCGAAGGTTTCAATTTCAAAACCGGACTTAATCGCACCACAAAACCTGCCATCGCGTAGGCATGGCGCCGTTGTGTGGCCCGTTGAACGCCCGAGTCATAGTCAGTAAGTTTGTTCTTGATCAACTGCGGCACCGAAATGCCAATGTAGGTTTTGTCGTTGCTCAGGTAAATACCGGTTCCGAAATTGGGCAGGATTTTGGAAATGTTCTGCGAAAAAGCCGGATCACCGCCCTGATCCGTTCGAACTTTGAGCAGATCGGCCTGGAAACTGCTGGCGCCGGCCTGCAGGCCCAACCCCAACGTGGAACGGCTTCCCACTTTGATCCGAAAGGCATAGGAAGCATACGCCCCCGTCGTATTGTACTCGCCGATCCGGTCGTTGAACAGTTGCAACCCAAGCCCGATCCGCTCCCGGTTGACGGGCATGTCAATGGTAAATGTGGTGGTCTGCGGTGCTCCTTCGATACCGCCCCATTGATTTCGGTACAAAGCCGTCATGCTCAGCACATCCCGACTTCCGGCATACGCCGGATTCATCGCCATCATATTGAACATATACTGCGAGAACATGTGATCCTGCTGCGCCCAGGCCCGTCCCCCACCGACCAACCCGATCAGCAGCAACGCTACTTTTCCAAACTTTCTGGTACTGCTCCGTATCATTTTTTTAGCGATTAATTGTCATGTATCGAATAAACTTGCGACCGTCGCTCAACTCGACGATGTAGAAATAAGTACCATCGGGCAGTCCTTTGGAACTGGAACCGATTCGCACGCCGGTGTTGGTGGTACCGTCCCAGTCGTTCCTGTAATCGTGGTTGCGGTAAACCGTATTTCCCCACCGATTGAATACTTCCAGCATTACTGTGGCACCGCCCGTATTACGGATGATAAATAAATCATTGATGTTATCTCCGTTGGGCGAGAACCCTTCCGGTATGATTACGTCGTCGGCATTTCGGTTGAAGCTGAGGGGCGTCGCGACGCTTTCATCGGATTCGGTCGGATCGTTATTTCCGTTCAGATCCGGTTCAAAACCATCCGTCGACACATCGCTGACCGTATCGGAACCCGCGGTGGCTTTTGCGTACAGGGTACTGAGATACGGCGTGGTCCGACCATCGGTTTTCACATTCAGCGTTAGCACCAAAGTGTCACTTTTCCCGGCTGCCAGTCTGCTTCCCGCAGCCAGTAATTCCGGATCAGTATCTCCGTTATACGTCGGGCTGATCTGAAGCTGACTTCCGGCCGAAATAACCGGTGTACCATTCAGGCTAAAGCTGGCCCCCGTCGTGGCATTGAATACCTCCGCCAGTTTGTCGGTCAACTGGACATTCGAGAAGTCGGTCAAACCGTAGTTTTTAACAATCACCTGATAGGTCACGTTGTAGCTGCCATCCGCCTGGCGAGCCGTGTCTTTCACGGCCATAGCCACCCCAATGTTTGGTTTCACCGGCAAACCAAGCAGCGTTACACCCGTTGGAGTGCTGTTATTCCGGGGATCGAGGTCATTGTCCGGATCGACATTGGAACCAGCCGTCGATGTATCGGTCAACATCGTACTGCCATCCAGCGTCATGGCCGTACCGATCGCACTATTCTGGAAGACGGTTTTCGAACTGTTGCGTACATCGACCCGAACGGTCAGATTGATATTCCGTGAGGTGTATTTGGGCAAGGTACTTAGGGAATCAATCAGCAGATTGGTCAGCATACCCTGGCCTGTGTAGGTCGTATCAACCGTCAAACCGGCATCAGCCGTCAACACGGGTTTGTTCGGGCCAATCAACACATCGTTTCCAAAGGTATCAGTCAGATTATCCATCACCTGAACCTGTTTCAGGTCATCAGAACCGAGGTTGCTCACCTTAATTGTATACGTAACGTTGTATACCCCCAGTCCCAGATCTTCCAGCTTGCTGATCGATTTGGCCACACCCAGCAGCGACGGCGGCAAATCGAATCGGAAACCGGTCGGTATGCTGCCCAGCGGAGCCGGGTTGAAACCGTTATTCGATAGATCGGTCACAAGGGTGTCATTGTGGATACCCGTTCCGATTACCTGCGTATAGAAAGGCCCGGGCTGGCTGTTTGGTTTGACATTGATCGTCACCAAAACCGTATCCGATGCACCGACCGCCAACGAGCTGTTGGCGCCATCCAGCAGGCTTGATAAATCGCTTCCGTTGTAGTTGGGATTCGGTTTCAGCGTGCTGTTCGTTCCAACAACCGGTGCACTGACAACGCTGTAAGCAACCGGTGCCACCAGACCCGCCACCAGGCTATCCGATAACTGAACCTGTTTCAGATCGGTTTTCCCGTAATTTTTAACCGTTACCTGCAAGGTGACGTTGTAGCTGCTGTCGGCTTTTTCTTCAATCTTCGCTACTGCCAGGGCGACACCAATTTCCGAAGGTGGCGCGGAGTCGAATTTAGCCGGAGTTGGCTCGCTGTTGTTGTTTGGATTACCGTCGTTGTCCGGATCAGGCTTACTACCATTTGTCGAGGCATCATTGATTGCCAAACCATTCAATGTAGCCAGCAAATAAGCCTGGTTATTGAACGTCTTCGTGAGGCTGCCATCCGGATGCAGTCGGACATTGACCTTCAGCAGAATGTGTTCCGTCATACCGGCTTTTAAAACACTTCCGGCCGTAAGCAACTGGATATTCCCAACCCAGCCCGAATAGCCCGGATTTAATTTCAGGGTTGATGCCTTCCCTACCGATGTCGAAACTGACTCGATGACGTGGGGGTCAAACACCGACTGCACATCGTCCGAAACCTGCACATCGGTCGCATCCTGGTCACTGTAATTGGTTAAGGCAATGTCGTAGGTAAACTCAAACAGGCTTTCTTCCTTGTGCCGGACGCCTTTGAGTGCTTTCGCCACCCCGACCATCATCGATTGCGTTACCGTACTGTCTTCGATCGTAACTGTGGCTTTGTTGTTCGACAAAATCGGATCGGTCTGATCGAGGTACGTTATTTCTACCAGATTGACGATCGGTCCTTTGGTCAGGACCCGCGCCGTATAATAGTAGGATATTTCCTCATTTTTGGCAAGGGTGGTAATCCAGGCCCCCAGGTGTCCGTGCGCATCGACTATCAGATTACCCGGCGATACTAATTCCAGCCCCGACGGCAGAATAATCCGAATATCACTGTGAGTCGCCGTACACTCGCCTTTGTTCCCCAGTTTTACGCTGAATGTAATGGTATCACCTACTTTCGGATTCTTCTTATCCACCGAATAAGTCACATACAAATCTGACTGGCAGGTATCCTTGTCACAATCAAAGATGGCCACATCGATCATGGTTGAAGGACTGTAGCAGCCCGAACCGCTCCGTTCAAAGGCAAAGAACATACCATGTCCCACCGAATCCGGCCGCATGACAATCGGTGAAGCCGGATTGTCTTCAATGTGGAATTCAAACACACCACCGGGCGTAAACGGATCGTTTTCAATCAGTTTTGTCAAATCGACAGTATGAGCCGGGCAGGCATTGCGGGCCATCATCGGGGCAATCGGCGATTCAATCGGGTTCTTGACCGTTACGGCAAGGGCTTCCGAAGCAATCGAGGTACATCCTTTTTCATCGACCAGTTGAACTGAATACAAACCAGTGGTTTTTACCAGAATGCGCTGCGCTGTCGCCTTCGTGTTCCAGAGATATTTGTACCCATCCGGTAACGCACTCAACACCACCGAATCACCATGACACAAGACCGGGTTGACCTGTCCGATCGTCGGCTGAATTTTTATGCCTTCGATGGTTAGTTTCAAACTTGCCTGCGCAGCCTTGCAGGGCCCGTTTCCGTCCGGATCGTTCGTGGTAAACGTCAGGTGAACAAATCCGGCCTGAACATCAGCCAGTGAAGGTTTATAGGTTGCATCCAGCAATGAAGCATTATCAAACGTTCCTGTTCCACTGCTGGTCCAGACTGCGCTGGTAGCAGCTCCGCCAATGCTTCCGTTCAGTTTGTAATCTTTTGCCGCGCAAATGGTCGCATCCGGACCAGCCGACACAGTTGCTGGATTGGTTGTACACAATATCACATCATTACAATTAATAATGACGACCATAATCTGGCTGGACAGACTGTAACAACCCGTTGCCGTTTTTTCAACTACGTAATAAGTTCCGGCTTCAACGGATTTGGGATTGGCTACTTTCTGGGCCGAATTGGGAACTGAACTGGTATAAAATTCAAATACACTGCCCGTAAGAGCAACCGAACTACTCAACGCTTTGGTCAGATCGGCTGTGGCAAAGGGACATTCATTCGTGATATTGACCACCAGCGGTTTTTTCACTTTGGGATAAACCTTTACAACCACATCGTTCGATTTACCACTCTTACAGGCGCTTGAAGTACAGCACACTGCGGAATAGGTAGCCGACAGCGCCGGGGTAATGATGATTTCCGGACCTACCTGATTATTTGACCAGATTACATACCCATCACAACCGGCGGCAGTCAATGTAACGGGGCTACCGAAACAGACGGTGGTCATGCTGGCCGTAATCGTTGGTGAAACCGGGCTACCAATTTTTACTGTGCTGAGCGGTGATTTTTCACTGATGCAATCCCCGAGGGAGCAGGTTGCCCAATAGTCAGTTGTCACAACTGGTTTAATCGAAATGTTGGTTCCGGTTTCGCCGGTCGACCAGGTGATCATACCCGGACAACCAACGGCAGTCAACTGAGCCGTTTCACCGGGACATAATACCTGTTTGTCGGCAGCGACGGTTGGCGGATTGAGCGTGATGACCGATACGCTGATCGGTGCAGAAGCTCTACTTGCACACACATCGCTTACGATACAAGTCGCTGTGTAAGGCCGGTTTCCGGTGATGTTGGTGATCACAATCCTACTTCCGGTGGCTCCATTTGACCAGACTACGGTACCGCCTGTACACCCGGTAGCCTGCAACGTTGCTGAACCGCCAGAACACACGACTGATGTTGAGGCTGATACGACAGGAACCGGCACATTGCATTCGCCCTTGATCCTGACAATAACCGGTGTTGGATCACTCAGACACCCTTTAATTTTACAGTGGGCGTAATAGCTCGTTGTTGTAGTCGGGCTTACTTCAATACTGCTGCCTGTCGCTCCCGTCGACCAGATAATCTGACCTCCTGTGCAACCCGTTGCCGATAAGGTCACGGTTTCTCCCGGTTCGATCTCGGTTTTCGACGCCCAAACAACCGGCGGAGTCGGAGTACTAACAACTACAGTATAAGCCTCTGAGGGCGCGCTGGTACAGAGATTATTTTGACACGTTACGGTATAAACCGTCGTCTCCGCTGGCGAAACCAGAATACTCGTTGAGTTGGCTCCGTTCGACCACTGTGGAATACCCGAACAACCCGCTACCGTCAACCGAATCTCATCGCCCAGACAAATATGACCGTCCGTACATTTGCACACCCGGATTGACGGGGTTGGTGGCGTATTGACCTGAACCGTCACTTTTGCCGGATTGCCGTGGCATTGCTCGTTCATTTTACAGGCGGCATGGTATTCCGTTGTCTGGGTTGGATTCACAACCAGACTGCTACCCGTCGCACCCGTCGACCAGACCACGATACCGGCTCCGCAACCCGTTGCGGTTAACGTCACAGGTTGATCTTTGCAAATTGACGTAGCCGATGCAACAACCGTTGGTGTTGGTGCATTGCTGTTCGTAACATTGACGGTAATTTTATTGGAAGCTACGCTGGTACAATTGTATTCCCTGCATTGCGCCGTATAATCGGTCGTCGATCCAGGCATTACCGTCAGGCTATTCCCCGTCGCTCCGGTCGACCAGACGACCTGTCCACTTCCACACCCTTCAGCTGTCAATGTAACGGGCTCGCCCGCACAAATCAACGTTTTTGTAGATTTAACAATCGGGGCCGCCGGATTTACAACGGTTACAGAAAGCGGTTGAGAAGGATCGCTCGTACAACTGTTCACGACACAAGTTGCGCGATACGTTGTATTCGCGGTTGGCGATACCGTAACGCTTGAACCCGTAGCTCCGTGCGTCCAGATAACCGTTCCCGAACAACCCATTGCCGTCAATTGAACCGATCCACCCAGACAGACCACGTCAGCATTGCTATCAACCTGAGGTGGTTGAGGTTTCACGACTGTAATGGTATATGGGTTCGATACCGGACTCAGGCATGCGCCTTGTTTACAAACAACGGTATAGGAAGTTGTTTCCGAGGGAGATACGACAATGCTTGCCGTCGTTTCACCCGTCGACCAAAGAGGTTGGCCTGAGCAAGTCGAAACTGTCAGTGTACTGTTGCCGCCCGGACATATTGTATTATTGGTACTCGAAACCTGGGGCGTAGGAATCGGACCCGTTCGAATGGTTATACCCTGAGACGGTCCGCTGATGCAATTATGGATACGACAGTTTGCATAATAGGTGGTTGAGCCTTGGGGCGTAACCGTAAGAATAGAACCCGTAGCCCCCGTTGACCAGATTATTTTTCCTTCACACCCGGTAGCTGTTAAACTCACTGTACCACCGATGCAGACGTCGGCACTGTTGGCGATGATGGTCGGCGGTTTTGGATCGGATACTTTAATGACAATCGGTTTTGAAGGTGCGCTAATACAGTTGGCCAATTTACATTGTGCGGTATAGGTGGTCGAAACAACGGGAGTCACCACGATGCTTTGTCCGGTTGCATTAGTAGACCAAACAATAATTCCGGCGCAATCCGATGCCGTTAACTCCACGGCGTCACCTGGACAGATATCGGTTATTGTACAGGAGAGGATCGGCGGTTCTGCAGAACAGGTCGTACATTGTACTCCCGTTATCATTACACTGGCCGATTCCGAACTCGTACAGCCATTCACAGTTTGCGTTACCGAATAGAATTGGCTAGCCACGGCAGTCGGCTTGACTGTTACTACAGAACCGGTTTGTTCTGACAATCCCGCGCCTGTCCAGTGGAAAGTGGCTCCAACTGCGCCCTTAGCCGTCAGGGTAATTGTTTCTCCAATACAAGATGTTGCGGATGGAGAAACCGATAGCTGCGGTTTTTCTGGCCCACCAGGGGCTGTCAATGTTGCAGTAACCGGATTACCACTACATGAACCCGAAGTGACTGTGATACTATATGAACCGGATGAAAGCGCGGTTAGTGTAATCTGACCATTTGCTTCAACATTGGTGGTTTGATTTATGACCTCTCCATTGTTTCGACGATAACTGATTTCATAAGACTGATCCGGTATAAGACTTCCAAGAACAATACTGCCATCCTTGCTATCGGAACAGGTGGTTGGATTTGTAGTTGTTTCAACCACCACCACCGGTAAGGGGTTGACCACCACACTGATCGTTTTGGTCACACTACAGCCTCCCTCGCTGACCACCACCGTGAACGTGCTGGTCGTGCTCAGACTGCCCGCCGTGACACTGCTGCCGCTGGTGCCACTCAGGTTAGGACCACTCCACTGATACGTTACACTGCCTACATTCCCCGAGGGGGTGGCCGTCAGCGTCACACTGCCTCCCGCACACACCGCACTCACCGAGGATACCACACTTGCGTTCAGATTACACCCCACCCCACAAACCCCCACATTCACACTGGTCGTCTGAGCCGTACTGCACCCGCTGGCGTTGGTCACCACCACCGTATAACTGCCACTATTCAAGCTCGTGGCATTGGCAAGCACCGGGTTCTGAAGAGTGCTGCTGTAGCCATTGGGGCCCTTCCACCCATAGCTGCCCCCTCCCGAGGATGTCAGCTGGATCGACGCTACCCCACTGCTGCACAGCGTGCTGGCCGATACATTGCTCACCACCGGCAAGGGGTTGACCACCACACTGATCGTTTTGGTCACACTACAGCTCCCCTCGCTGACCACCACCGTAAACGTGCTGGTCGTGCTCAGACTGCCCGCCGTGACACTGCTGCCGCTGGTGCCACTCAGGTTAGGACCACTCCATTGATAACTCACCGCTCCGGTATTGCCCGAGGGGGTGGCCGTCAGCGTCACACTGCCTCCCGCACACACCGCACTCACTGAGGATACCACACTCGCATTCAGAGTACACCCCACCCCACAGGTGCCTACATTCACCGCCACTACCTGCACGGCACTGCACCCGCTGGCGTTGGTCACCACCACCGTATAACTGCCACTATTCAAGCTCGTGGCATTACTGATCACCGGGTTCTGAAGAGTGCTGCTGTAGCCATTGGGACCCTTCCACCCATAGCTGCCCCCCCCCGAGGATGTCAGCTGGATCGACGCCACCCCACTGCTGCACAGCGTGCTGGCCGACACATTGCTCACCACCGGCAAGGGGTTGACCACCACACTGATCGTTTTGGTCACACTACAGCTCCCCTCGCTGACCACCACCGTAAACGTGCTGGTCGTGCTCAGACTGCCCGCCGTCACACTGCTGCCGCTGGTGCCACTCAGGTTAGGACCACTCCACTGATACGTTACACTGCCTACATTCCCCGAGGGGGTGGCCGTCAGCGTCACACTGCCCCCCGCACACACCGCACTCACCGAGGACACCACACTCGCATTCAGAGTACACCCCACCCCACAGGTGCCTACATTCACCGCCACTACCTGCACGGCACTGCACCCGCTGGCGTTGGTCACCACCACCGTATAACTGCCACTATTCAAGCTCGTGGCATTGGCAAGCACCGGGTTCTGAAGAGTGCTGCTGTAGCCATTGGGACCCTTCCACCCATAGCTGCCACCCCCCGAGGATGTCAGCTGGATCGACGCCACCCCACTGCTGCACAGCGTGCTGGCCGACACATTGCTCACCACCGGCAAGGGGTTGACCACCACACTGATCGTTTTGGTCACACTACAGCCCCCCTCGC
>NZ_RQJO01000007.1:0-125840 GCF_003858635.1 Larkinella rosea | reverse complement strand
CCGCACTCACTGAGGACACCACACTCGCATTCAGAGTACACCCCACCCCACAGGTGCCTACATTCACCGCCACTACCTGCACGGCACTGCACCCGCTGGCGTTGGTCACCACCACCGTATAACTGCCGTTGTTGGATGCACTTGCATTACTGATCACCGGGTTCTGAAGAGTGCTGCTGTAACCGTTGGGGCCTTTCCACCCATAGCTGCCACCTCCCGAGGATGTCAGCTGGATCGACGCCACCCCACTGCTGCACAGCGTGCTGGCCGATACATTGCTCACCACCGGCAAGGGATTGACCACCACACTGATCGTTTTGGTCACACTACAGCCTCCCTCGCTGACCACCACCGTAAACGTGCTGGTCGTGCTCAGACTGCCCGCCGTCACACTGGCCGTATTGCTGGCCGATAAACCCGGACCACTCCATTGATAACTCACCGCTCCGGTATTGCCCGAGGGCGTGGCCGTCAGCGTCACACTGCCCCCCGCACACACCGCACTCACTGAGGACACCACACTCGCATTCAGAGTACACCCGGGGGTGCAGACACCCACATTCACACTGGTCGTCTGAGCCGCACTGCACCCGCTGGCGTTGGTCACCACCACTGTATAACTGCCGTTGTTGGATGCACTTGCATTACTGATCACCGGGTTCTGAAGAGTGCTGCTGTAACCGTTGGGGCCCTTCCACCCATAGCTGCCACCCCCCGAGGAGTTTAGGAAAATTGAGGCTATCCCACCCGTACAAACCGTCGTGGACGAAGCTACTGCTATTGGTATTCCCTGTACCGTCACATTTACAACCGCTGTTCCCGAACAAGTTGGTCCGGTTACTGTAAGTGTATAGTTTCCGTTATGAGTTAATTGCGCGTTCGTGATTACCGGATTTTGTAGGGCTGAAGTAAAATTATTGGGTCCTTTCCAACTGTACGTATTAAAACCGTTAGTTGCTGTCAGGCTGACAGTTGCCCCCACACACACCGTTGGGGGTGAAGCACCCGCTACCGGATTACAAATACAAGCTTTGACAGTCACCGGAGTTGTTACATATTGATTGATACAACCACTTTGACTGAATACCGTTACGGTGTAACTGCCTGTATGCGTCAACATCGCATTATTGACTACCACCATCTGCCCGGTTTCATAAAACCCGTTCGGCCCGGTCCAGATGTATTGATACGGTCCCGTTGCTCCGCTGGCGGTGGCGGATAAACTAAAAGTGCCTCCAACGCAAACGCTATTACTGACCGAAGCGACAATGGTTGGTTTTGGAAGAATGGTCAAACTGGTGATGGCCGTACCGGAACAAATTGCCGCTCCGGTAATCACAACCGTATAGCTGCCGGAGTTAGCGGTTGTCGCGTTGGGAATCGTTGGGCTTTGCAAGGAACTGGTAAAACCGTTCGGACCATACCATCTATACGTCGTTCCGCTATCGGTTGCTGATAAAGTGATTGTTCCGCCTTCGCAAACCGGCGAATTACAAATTGCAACCGGCAATGTTCCCACAATAGCCGTTGCACTGGCTAATGCAGTGCAATTGTTGGCATCCGTTATCTTTACCGTATAGACTCCTGCATTGACAACCGTTGCAACCGGAATAAGCTGATTTTGACCGGTTTTATTAAAACCGTTCGGACCTGTCCAGGCATATTGGTAAGGTGCTGTGCCGCCCTGAGCGGTAACACTCAACACTAATGGACTGGCTTCACACGTTGGATTCGTGATGGCTGTGGCCGAAATCTGACAGCTTGGTCCCGGGATTACCTCGATAGCACAACAGCCGCCCACCGGACAGCTTCCCAACATTCCCGTAAATGAATAAATACCGGGTGATTTTATAACCAGGGTATTTCCGGAAGCCACTGCCAGATTTGCCGGAAAACCACTCTGATCGTTTCGGGTCCATTGAACATCGGTAAGCGGAATGGGAATGGTTACGGTAAATTCGTCACCTTCGTACCATTCGATCGGTACGGAGAAACAAACCGATGCCATATCATCTTCTGAAATATCATGGTTATTGGGTGTCGAGTTCGGGTCTGTTCCCTGACTTGCAATCACTTCAGCCGTATTAAACCAAACTCCTCTTTCAATAACTTTTGCTTTCAGTTCCAGGACTACAGAATCCCCTGCCGCAAGCGAACCAATGTTCCAAGTTCCCGTTGCGGGCGTAAATGCATTGGCACCTTTTAAAACCGTATGCATTGAATATTGTGCGCCCACCGAAAGTTCATCTTTTACGACAACACCAGTAGCTGCCGCATTGCCATCGTTGCCCACAACAACTGTGTAGGAAACGATTTCATTTAATACCGGTTTAGAATTGTTTATTTTTTTGCGAACATACAGATTGGGGTTTTGAGCGACTACCATCCCAACACTGCACAAAAGCAGGATTGTTGTTTGCCATAAACGTCGACCTATTGCACCGGTTATAAAATTGGGAAGTTTAATTTTTAATTGTTTTTGCAAACAATTTTTCACAAATACAAAAGTTGATAGATTGTCCTTCTGGACACACGAATGCCGATTGCCAGCATTCTTCGGGACGTAAATTGTATTCATGGTATGGAGTGGAGTCAAATGGCGGCTGCCGTCCTGTATCGGAGATACGGGGGTAAACAACGGCAGAGCTGATTGGAATGCCGAAAGATCATTTTCCCGGCAATTGTTACCGTGAATCGTAGCTCGTTGAGTGATGCCCGTACGCAAAGTAGATGTTCTTTTCATCTGACGACATTTTATTTCTGTTCCCACTGCTTCCGCCTGTAAACAGCGTGTACCTGTATTTCAGACTTCCCAAACCAATAAAAGTCACTTCATGATAGAAGGATTTCCTTCAAAAGAGAGCGTCTTCCTGCTTATTAAAATGATCCATTGTTATTTATGTCAATCCAATCATACCAATCTCTCGGTTGTGATCTGGATCGCACTTGCAAAAGCACGCACGAAGCAAAGTAAAATTATTGATTGTGCGTACAATTATTGATAGCTAAAATTATGCCACAGCTTGCGAACGATGTAAAAATCTAATGGGATATAAATGCAAAAACCCCGCCATCGGCGGGGTTTCCAATTGGATAATGGGGCAATTTAGAAGTCGTATCCTAATGTGAGGTAAGCAATGGGTTTTCCAACAACGTTATTTTCAACCCCCCAGGCATAATCAAATTTAACATAATAGCCGAACAGCATCGTCCGGGCACCGGCACCATAACCCAGTAGGAATGGGTTTTTGAAATTGGTCACCGTTGCCTGGAATGGATCACCGGCTCCCCCCACCACTTCCGTATTCAGGCTATTCTGACGGCTGAATGGACCTTTTCCCGCCCAGGCCGTTCCAATATCGCTAAACGCAACCAATTGGAAATTCCGGAGGAAATTTGATGTAACGGGTCCCCGGTGCAAATACCGGATAACCGGTAAGCGCAGTTCCGCGTTCCCCAGCATATAACTGGTTCCCGTCAGCTTGCCCAATCGAAAACCCCGTAGCGGTGCTGCCAGATCCAGGAAGAACACGTCGCGGTTGTCCCGGTTTGGTGACAGCAATAACGGGTTATTCGCTTTGGCCTCTTTGACTCCTTCCGAGATCCCGATCCAGTTTTCCATGCCGCCCAAGGTGCTCTTTTTGGGTGCCGGACCAGCCGAGTGGCTACCCGAAAAGCGGAGAGCCAACGTAATATCGCGGTGAATCTTTTGGTAATGCCGGAGGTCGAGTGAAATCCGGTCAAAGCTTCCGGCCCCCCGACGAGCGCCGTTTTCAACTTTCTCGGTTAATCCGATGTAATTTTCGTACCGTATTTTAAAACGGGTTCCCTCAATCATGTTCATGCCATTGAGGGTTGTATTGTCAAAAACGTACTCCGCTTTAGCTCCCGTGTAATCGGACGAACTTCCTCCCACCTGCAGCAAATCCAAATACCGGGTGACGATGTAAAATGGTGCCACCGTAAACCGGCTGTTTACCGAAATGGGATACGAGGCCGAAACCGTTACTTTGTTGAACCGGTATTTTTGGTACTGCCCGGCATCGGAAAAGATGGTTTTTCGGTCAAAACGGGCGCTGTAATCGATTCGGTTGACCAGCTTGTGATATTCCGTAAACAGATCACTGTTTCGTAAATTAGTGGTGATGAACAAACCGGCCCGGATAATGTGGTTTTCCAGCAGGTCATTCATGGTAAGCGACTGGAAATAACCGAAACCGCGAATCGGGTCGATCCGCCAGTCGGAGCTGGCATCACTGGCGACAAACAGCCCCTGGTATTTATAGGGCCCCCGAATGGTCACGTTCTCACGGCGTCGACTGCGTGGTATGGAAACCGAAGCGGTAGTGTTCGTATTCCGTCGCTGCCGGTATTCAATGGATTTGGCTACGTCGCTGTCAAACTCGTAATGATCGGTATCTACCTCGCCCGGATTCAATTTCAAGGCAGAAACAGCGGTTGAATCAGCGGTTTTAGCCGGCGAGCCGGGAGCAGCTCCCGTTATCGTTTTACTTGGTACGACAACTTTAGGGACTTCCTGAATGGTTGCCCGACGCGTCAATGGCAGTTGAATCGCTTGGCTCAAATTGACTCTGGAACGAAAACCAATGACCTCGCTTCCATTTTTTAACTGACTGTACACCATAGCGCCCGATGTCGGGTTCAAATCGTAGCGACGGATGTTCTGGCTAAAAGCGGTAACAATTTCTTTGGTTTTGGTCTCAACATCCAGGCGAGTTAGGTTCCGCACGCCGGTCGCATCGTCAAGGAAATAGATGGTGTTTTCGGCAGATGCCACCGGACGCATCGCAATGCTGAGCGAGTCGGTCAGCCGGGAAACCGCTTCGGCCCGGGGTGTCCCGTCGTGCATAAACAGGCTCAGTTGATTTCGAATGGTTTTGTAACTCCCTTTGTCGACTCCCAACGAATCGATGTGACGGTTTGACGAAAAGACGATTTGCCGCGTGCGACCAATGAACTGCGGGTAAAGGTCGTCGTACAAATCATTGGTTAGTTGCTGCACCGTTCCGCGACCAATGCTGAACAGGTACAGGTCATTTTGTCCCCGGCGGTCGGCGCTAAATACCACACTCGCTCCGTTGTCAGAAGCATCCATATCCACTACCTGACTAACTCCCCGAACAATCATCCGCTGTTTGAGTTTGGGTCGATTGTCTTTGATGTTATATATATATAGGTGTGTTTCTCCCTTTTCTTCGGTTAATACCAGCAAATTGTCCCGCTGCCAGGTGACTAGTGGAGAAGCCAGTTTGACGGGCGACTCGTCCTGTTTATACCCGCCTTTCCGAATTAAATGCTTCTTTTGAGTCTGCGTATTGACGATCGCAATCTCGAATTTACCCCGCCAGGCGGTCGCATAGGCATAATGGTTCTGATCGGGACTCAGTTTCAGGCTGGTCAATTGCGACGGTTCTTTCAGGCTCGAAACCGTCAGTTGAAAATTATCCTCTCCCGGTCGGTAAGCTTCGACGACCGGTTTTGCCATTGACGAATAATATTCCCGCCATTCGCGCAAAAACCGGGAATACGGAACGCCCAGCGTGCTGGCAATACTGTTTTGCTCATTCCGAATGATGCGGGTCAAGTTCAGAATATTGGAAATGTTATCTTTTCCATACCGCTCGGCGATGTAATTCCAGATGGAATGCCCCACATACATGGCCTCTTCGCCCACCAGGGTAGACGGTTTACGAACCGGGCGCGTCAACGCCACATCACGCATGTAATCGTCGAGTTCCACGCTCCACCCATCGGCAATATACGAGGCAATACCAGGCATATACCATTCGGGCAACGACAGTAGCAGTGAGCTCTGTAGCGCGTCCTTCAGACTTCCGCCATACAACATATCGTACACAAAAAGCAGCGAAACCTCCCGGATCAATTGTTTCCGAAAACTGATCTGATCACCCGTAAACGCCAATTCCAGCCGGGATTTGGACAAACTGAGCTCCTTGTAATTTGTTCCGCTGGGGGCACTCAGACCAATATTGCTTTGGGCAAGCTCCTGAGGAGAGTTGTAAATAAAGACTTTGATGCGGTTATAGGGTGTATAACCCAATATCTCGGTGATCCGATCAAAGTCCGTCTCGGCATATTGCGCCGTCAGATTGGCGATCTGGTTGCCGTCCTGATAAAAGTAAATTTCAAAATTGGAAGTCTTGATTACCTTCCAGTCAAACTTCCGGTATTGGATGCGGTTTCTTCCAAATTGCTCCTGTGAAGGGTAGTTCTGGGCTACGGCTTCAGTAATAACCAGTAACAATCCGGCCAGGCAGAGTACAAATTGCTTACTCATAAGTGACGCTACTTTTATGCTATGTTTCGGGCTTGACATCCAACGAAGTGGAGCAATGACAACAAAAAGAGTTGAATCAAACCCTAAACGACATTTTTTCCACTGTAATATAACGAAAAGGTGCGCTCAATATTCACCTCCGGGTCTAATTCTTTCCGACCTTCCAGAAAGTCGGCGAACTGGTCGGCAAAAAAGGGGGCCAGGGATACGCCCTTGGTACCCAAACCGTTGAAAATTCCGACTGCCGATTCAACCGGATGCAAACCGATCAACGGCCGCCGATCCTTCGTTGCCGGACGAATACCAACTGCCTGCCCAACTACCTCATACGGCACTTTCAACAAACCATGTAATTTTTGTATTAAAAACGCTTTTCCATCCTCCGTTGTTTGCCAATCGATATCATGCCAGGTGTAGGTTGCCCCAATTCGGTAAAGATTTGATTCAACGGGCATTATGAACACGCCCTGATTGACGATATTGGTGATGGGATATCGGTCCATCCGGACCTCCAGCAGCTGTCCTTTTACCGGATTATACGGTAGCCAATCGAAAAACGGATTTTCGCGGGCGTGCGGGCCTTCACAGCAAATTAGTTTACCAAACGACTGTCCCCGCCATAAAACCCCCTCTTCGCGGACCTCCAGTTCTTTAAAATCAAAATCCGTTTCAACAAATTGCGATCTTGCCCGAAAAAAACCCCGAATGGATTCTAAAAAAACCGGTACGTCTACCCAACCCGCCTGCGTGACCTCCAGGCCGCCAAATGGATTATGGATGTATGGCCGATACGACTGGTTATCCACCCATTCATTCACATACGGCTGAATGGCCGGGTCTGCGGTCAGGGCCAGATAGGTATTTTGTTCTTCGACCGAACGATAAGGCCGGTAAATAGTGGTGGTATGTAAAAACCGGATGCCAAGCTCCTGCTCCAAGCTTCCGTAGAATGTCTTTAGAAAAGGAAATAATTGATCGGCTTTCCAGGTTCGGACGAGTTTCTTACCCGTCAACGGATTAAAAATTCCGGCAGCCGCCAGCGAGGCCGACGGTCGCTTGGGAGAATTGACCAGTACCACCTTTTTACCCCGCTGGTGTAAGGTCCAGGCCAGCACGGAACCCGCAATCCCTTGTCCGACAATCAGGTAATCAGCGGTCATGCAATGATGGGTTTGAAGTGCCCTTTGCGGTGAAGGCTGGAGATTTTTTCGTCAGCCTGCTGAATAACCCAATCGATCTGCTCGTCCAGCGTTAGATAGGATGTATCGAGTTCAATGGCGTCCTCTGCCTTCCGTAGCGGACCTTCACTCCGATTGCTGTCAATGAAATCCCGCTTTTTCAGGTTCTCGAGAATAACATCCAGCCCAATCATTTCGCCTTTTTGCAGCAATTCGATCTGACGGCGCTGCGCCCGGATCACCGCGTCGGCCGTCATAAACACTTTCAGCTCGGCGTCTGGAAATACCTTCGTTCCAATATCCCGGCCATCCATAACCACCCCTCTCCGACGGCCCAGTTTCTGCTGCTGGGCCACCATTGCATACCGCACTTCCGGAATCGCACTGACTTCACTGACGATATTGGAAATATACATTTTCCGAATTTCCTCTTCAACATTCAATCCGTTCAGACACGTTTCGTTCCGACCGGTTTTCGGGTTGAAATTAAAGGTGATATGAATATGCGGCAGGGCATCCAAAACCGCTTTCGGATTTGTTAGGGCGATGTGGTTCTCCAGAAAATACAACGTGACGGATCGATACATGGCGCCCGTATCAATGTAAGCGTAACCCATTCGGGCTGCAACCTGCTTGGCCGTCGTACTTTTTCCGCAGCTGGAGAAGCCGTCGATGGCAATTACAATTTTTGGCATGATTGCAAAGAAACAACTTTCCGGGAAACCCTACTGCTTTCCGGCGAGGGAAATACGCCCCTGCCGGGCAACAAATTCTTCGCGGAGGATCGCAAATATATGTTCGTCGAGGTATTGATTGTTCTTGATGGCGGCTTTTTTCAGGACGGCTTCGGGCCGAAATCCGGCCTGTTCCAACACCCGCATGGATACGCTGTTGCCTTCCAGCACGCAGCCAAACAGACGGTTTACCTGAAAATTGGTAAAGATATAATTGACCATCGCCGGAAGCACTTCGGTCATGATCCCCTGCCCCCAATGCGACTCCCCCAGCCAGTAACCGATTTCGGCGTTGTGGCGGTAAATATCTTCCTTAATCGTAAACCCGACGTTTCCAACCGCTTTTCCGCCAATGTCGATGGCCAGATTGACCGGTTGCTGATAGGAGCGATTCATTCGAATCCAGGAGCTGGCATCGCGCACGGTGTAGGGATGCGGAAAAAAATCACGGACCCGGTCCCAGATTTTCCGATTGTTGGCCTGCTCGGATAACGAAAATTCATCGCCATCGCGCCAGGACCGCAGAGTGCAGGTATCTAGATAAATGGTTGCCACGTTGCTGCCCGTTTTCGCCCAATATACGGTTTTTACAATATGGCCTTTCACTTTTTAGTTATGAATTTTGTAACAATACGACCGAAAGGCTCCGCGCGCCATGGGCCCCAATGACCAGCGACTGTTCGATGTCTGCCGTTTTCGAGGGACCGGCAATAAATACCCCAAAACCGGACTCCCCCACTTTCAATCGTTCATAGGCGTCGTGCAGGTTCGGAACGATATCGGATGCGTTCAGAATCAGAACCAGATGCTGGCAGATAAAGGGCAAAACCCGGTGGCCGCCCCGCTCCTCCGGCACCCAGATGGCGGAGTTTTCAGCCACACCGAATACGCCCTGAACAATAGCCAGATCGACAGTTTCCAGTTGATGCGGATCAACGACGTCCCATTCGGTGGTGGCCAGATGAGAAAGCGCGGGCACCTTGCTCACGATTCTGGGTAAGTCGCTGTAAGTCTGGCGAATGTATTTTTCAGCTTCTTCATAATCCGCTACCAATACCGGTAATCCGCCAATAAACCGGAGAATTTCTGAAAACTTAGCGACCAAATCCGGATAATCCGATTGGAAAGTGGCTACCTCCGGCAACGGTTGATACGCCGGTTTGTTCTGGCCAATGGCAGCAAGAATACGTTCGCGACTGTTCATTTTTGAAATGAAAAATGAACAATGAATAATGAAGCGTCAAAACAGGCCAGTTACCTCTTTTAATTACTCATTATTCATTGTTCATTGTTAATTATTTCTTCTCTCTATTGACATACCATTCCCGGAAACTTTCCTTGGGCGGCTCGGGCATTTCGCGCTGTTTGTACCACGGGTTGAGCGGATTTGATACCGAAAATGGTGCCAGACGCATCAGGGTCCGACCCGCTTTTCCGGAGAAACGGAAAAGTTTCGGATTGCTCAACACGCTCGCCATCAGTTTCATCCCCTGCTTTTTCGTGCTATCGACATAGCCCTCAGCCGCCAGCACCTGCCGCCATTTATAGAGCTGATCGTGAATATCGATCTTGACCGGGCACACGTTGGAACAGGAACCGCAGAGTGTTGAGGCAAACGGCAAATCGGCATTTTTCCGCATGTCCAGATTGGGAGCCAGAATGGAACCGATCGGGCCGGCAACGGCATTGTGGTAACTGTGTCCGCCACTCCGGCGGTAAACCGGGCAGGTGTTCATGCAGGCACCACACCGGATGCACTTGAGCGAATTCCGAAAATCCGGGCGGCCCAATTGCGTCGTCCGACCATTATCGACGATAATAATGTGCATCGTCTGTCCCTGACGCGGCCGGTGAAAATGACTGGAATAGGTTGTAATGGGCTGACCGGTGGCGCTTCGGGCCAAAAGCCGCAGGAATACACCAAGGTGCCGGGCTTTCGGAATGATTTTTTCGATGCCCATGCTGGCAATGTGGACGTCGGCCAGGTGAGCGCCCATGTCGGCGTTTCCTTCGTTCGTGCAAACCACAAAACCGCCCGTTTCGGCCACGGCAAAATTGACCCCCGTGAGGGCAGCCCGACGCGTCATGAATTTTTCGCGCAGGTGTTGGCGGGCCGCTTCGGCGAGGTATTTGGGATCCGATGCGCCTTTTTCCGTCCCGAGGTGTTCGTGAAATAACTCTCCGATTTCTTCTTTTTTCCAGTGAATACAGGGCATGACGATGTGGCTGGGCGGTTCATTGGCGAGTTGCACAACGCGCTCTCCCAAATCCGTATCGACCACATCGACACCTTTTTCAATCAGAAATTCGTTCAGGTGGCATTCCTCCGTCAACATTGACTTGCTCTTGACCATCTGAGTAGCACCGGTTTCTTTCAGAATCTGCAACACAATCTCGTTGTGCTCATGCCCATCGGCGGCCCAGTGAACTTTCACGCCGTTTTTGAGGGCATTCTGCTCAAATTCAAGAAGGTATTCATCCAGATTGGACAAGGCATTGTGCTTGATTCGGGAACCGGCTTCGCGCAGTGCCTCCCATTCCGGAATTTGAAAAACCGCTTTGTCGCGTTTTTCGCGCACAAACCACAGGGTTTTATCGTGCCAGGTGGTTCGATCAACGTCTTTTGTAAATTTCTCGGCAGCCTCGGAGTGATTCATCGTTTTTAAAGATCACGGGCTTTCACCCGAACAGGTTTACCATTGCGGGCTATCACCAATTCTTCATCTTTTTTTTTAGTCTTTTCAATAACGTGCTGAACAGCCCGGCGCATTCCTTCCTGAAGTTTTTCGTTTTCTGGTGTGATCGTGACTTTGCCTAAAGTGGGTATTTTCACATTAAACAAATCCATTTTCACAGCGATTACGCCTGATTCAATATTTCGGCAATGTGCATCACTTTCACCGGATACTTATTCCTTCGAACGATTCCCTCCAGGTGCATCAGACACGACATATCCCCACCGGTCAGTACTTCGGCCCCGTTGCGCACGTGGTCTTCCACGCGATCAACACCCATGCGCGCCGAAACCGCTTCTTCAAAGACGCAGAACGTTCCGCCAAAACCGCAGCACTCGTCTTTCCGCTCCAGGTTGATCAGTTCCAGTTCATCGACCATGTTCAACAGCTTTTCCGGCTTGGAATACGGCGCAGCAACCAGTTCCGACATCTGGGAAAGATGCAATCCGCGCTGCCCGTGGCAACTCTGGTGCAAACCCACCTTGTACGGAAACCGGGCCGGTAGTTGCTCCACTTTCAGGACATCGGTCAAAAATTCGGTTAATTCGTAAATATGGTTTCGGATGTGCGTCGCATCATTTTCCCGCTTTTCCGAATGCAGGTGATGTTTAACATGTAACGCACAACTTCCTGACGGACAAATAATTGCATCGAAACTTCCGCCAAAATTCTCTACAAACAGTTCATTGCAATCCTGCGCCAGGTTCTCAAAACCCGAATTGGCCATTGGCTGACCGCAGCAGGTCTGGTTAAGCGGATACGTCACCGTACAACCCAGTTTTTCGAGAAGCTGGAGCGTTGCAATGCCAACTTTCGGGTAGAACTGGTCGACATAGCACGGCAAAAAAAGAGCAACTTTCATTTTCTAGTGAGCAGTTTACATCGGGCGGTTTAGACTGATAACAACTGGATCAATTTTTCCGTTGTCCGGAAACCAGTTACTTTCCGCTTTTTTTGGGTTTTCGAAAACGATACGTCGCCAAAACCGGCAGATGGTCCGACAATTTAGGAACATTCAACACCCGGTATCGCGTCAACTCCAACTCGCTTTTTTTCAGACTCAGCACATAATCGATCCGCGCCCCCGTACCCACCAGCGTGGATGTGTGGGAATCTTTTCCGGCATCGACCCAGTGATCCATGAGTTTTTCAACCTCCGGATCGTCCGGATCAGTATTAAAATCACCGCACCATAAAACGGGCTGAATGCTGTTTTCCAAGGTTTTATCAACAAACGTCAATTGGAGATTCCGGTTCAACGGCGATTCGCTGTCGAGGTGCGCATTGCAAAACCGGATTGTCTTCCCGTTCGGCATTTCGACATACGCACACAGCAAAATCCGTTGTTCGGTTTTATCCGGATTTGGTAACATCATTTTCTGGCTGGCAATGATAGGGTACTTCGACAAGATAGCTGTCCCGTACTTACCTCCTTGAAAATCGATGGCTTTGCCGAAAAGAGGATACATGGAAGTCAACCGCGCCAGTTGGCCCAGATGATCCTGTTTACGGCTGCGGACAGTCACACTGTCTACTTCCTGCAGGGCAACGATGTCGGGACTGTATTCCCGAATCAATCGACCAATCTGAACAATGGTATTGTGTTCTGACGTATTGGTGCCGTGATGGATGTTGTATGTTAATATGGTAAGAGTGGATTGAGCCGTCGTTTCCTGAAAAAATCCAATACATAGCAGGACAAGAAAAAGACATTCACGCATACATTCGCAACGGTTGATTTTCGTCAAAAATACGTACAATTCCTGTTTCTGACAGATTTCGAACCACTTCGCGACCTCATAGTTTAAAAATGTTCTTCATCAACAGCCATTTTTCGCCCGGTTTTGCCATAGGCAGGGCCTGCTGATACGTCCACATCAGGTTTTCCCATTCCTGAACTTTCGGGTTTTCAGCGTCCATTTCCGCCTTTTTATCAAACGAAAAGGTCTCATCGGTTTCCATGATCATGTAAAGCCGGTTGCCGATTCGGTAAATTTCCATTTCAGTAATGCCAGCCGTCCGGATGCTTTCCTCAATTTCAGGCCGCAATTTTTCGTGGTACTTCTCGTATTCGGCAATCAAAACCGGATCGTCGACGAGGTCAAGGGCGAAGCAGTAGCGCATAGTTTTTAATTGTGAATGAGCAATTGCTTATTCACTCATTCATTGATTTGCGGTTTGTATCCTTTCCAGCCATAATACGCTACAACCAGGAAGCAGAGCAGCGGGACAATGTAAGCGACTTTGATATTGCTTTGATCGGAAATGAATCCCATGGCGACCGGAAACAAAGCGCCACCGGCAATGGCCATCACGAGAAGCGAAGAGCCTAACTCCGTATCTTCTTCCAGGCGATTGATTCCCAGCGAAAAAATGGTTGCGAACATGATCGATTCGAAAAAGGGAACCGCAAAAATGGCCCAAACCGCTATTTCGGATTTCATGGTCATCGCCACCAGCAGCAACAGCACACTGATGAGCGAGTAGATGGTGAGCAGCCGATTGGCCGGTATAAACCGCATGAGATACGTCCCGATAAAACGTCCGATCAGAAAGCCGAGCATGGCCCAACCCAGCCATTCAGCCGCGGTTTTTTCGGGTACATCGCTGGAAAATTTAGCAAACCGGATAAAAAAGCTGGTTACGCAAACTTGTGCCCCGACGTAAAAAAATTGGGCAATGACGCCCAGTCGCAAATGCCGGTGCCGAAATACGGAGCCCAGCGACGAGGGAGCTTTTTTCTCCTTTTCGCTGATGTCCGGCAGTTTCGTGAACATAAACAGGGCAGCTACGGCTACCACCACCAGGCCGATAACGACATACGGCATTTTGACCTGATTGGCTTCGTATTGCAGGTACGTATTGAGTTGCTCGGCCGACATGGCCGTCAGTTCAGCTTCGGAATGTTCGATGCCGCTCAGAATCACTTTTCCGCCCACAACCGGGGCCAGAAACGCACCCAACCCATTGAACGACTGGCTGAAATTGAGACGGGTTGTTGCGGTAGCCGGGTTTCCTAAAATAGTTACGTACGGATTGGCCGCCGTTTCCAGAAACGCACAGCCCGACGCAATGATGAATAAAGCCGCCAGAAAAAAACCGTACATCCGCGTATCGGCCGCCGGAACGAACAGAAAAGCGCCCGCTGCGTACATGAGCAACCCGGCAATAATGCCCCGCTGATAACCATACTTTTTCATGACATACCCGGCAGGCAACGCCATGATGAAATACCCCAAATAAACCGCCGAGTCAATCAAGGCCGACTGTAAATCAGTTAGTTGGCAGGCTTTTTTAAGGTGAGGAATCAGAATGGGCTCCAGATTATGGACGAATGCCCACAGGAAAAACAAGCTCGTCACCAGCGCAAATGCCAGTGCATAACCGCGTGTACCCGTGGAGTGGGCGGTAGATGTAGTCGGTACGGATGCCATGAAAAATCAGGGGATTAGGATGTCTGTATTTGCCTGCGATGTATTGCACGGTGAAGCACTCAATCACGTTTAAAATTGGTTACGTCAATGCCCGATCTAAATGCACGTATCCCCCATCGACATAGATCAATTGCCCCGTCGTATGGCTGGATTTATCGGACAGCAAAAAGACCACCATGTTGGCGATTTCTTCCGGTGTGGTCATCCGTTTTTCGAGCGGTATTTTTGATACAATACTGTCCAGTTTCTCCTGCGGATTATCAAACGTCTTGATCCAGTTTTCGTACAAGGGTGTCCAGGATTCCGATACCACAACGGCGTTGACCCGGATGCTGTACGGCAGTAATTCAACCGCCCATTCGCGGGTCAAGGCATTCCGACCGCCGTTAGCCGCAGCATAGGCCGAGGTATTTCCCTGACCGGTTTCGGCGGTTTTGGACGTAATATTGACAATCGCTCCTTTGGATTCTTTCAAAGCGGGCAAGGCGTGGTGGGCCAGCAAATAATAATGAACCATATTTTTATGCAACGACTGCATAAACCGCTCATAATCACCCTTTTCAAGCCCTACACCGTCATTAACGCCCGCATTGTTCACCAGGCCATCGATCCGGCCAAACTGCGCCAGCGTCTGCTCAACGGCTTTTTTACATTCTTCCGGTTTGGTTAGTTCAGCAGCGACCTGAAACGCTTTGCCACCCGATGCAGTAATGGCCGACACGACCTTCTGGTTGTCCGCTTCATTCCGCCCGATAATAACCGGAATGGCCCCTTCGGCAGCCAGCACGGTCGAGATTCCCTCGCCAATGCCCTTCGCTCCGCCCGAAACGATGATTATTTTGTCTTGTAGGTTCAGGTTCATAATGTATCCACGGACTTTAGTCCGTGATTTTAAATTCATGTGGGTCAACAATTCCGGAAACTTTACGGATTTAAGCGTAGCTCCGGCCGTAATTACTATAAACTATAAAACTTAACGGCGTTGCCGCCAAACACTTTCTGCCGGACTTCTTCGCCCCACGGTTTTACGTAGTCCTCGACAATGCTTTTCATCTGGTCGTATTCCGCGGCAACGAGACAAACCGGCCAGTCGGAGCCAAAAGCAATCCGTTCGGGGCCAAACTGTTCGAAAACCACATCCAGATACGGTCGAAAATCATCCGGTTTCCAATTGTGCCAATCTGCTTCCGTCACCATTCCCGATACTTTGCAATACACGTTCGGACTTTTGGCAATTTCGGTCAGGTAATTCGACCAGGTATTGATCTTATTCTCCTTTATATACGGCTTGGCGAGGTGATCGATGATGAACGAGACTTCGGGAACCGTCCGCACCAGATGCAGGGCAGCTTTCAGTTGATTGGGGTAGATCAGAATGTCGTACGTCAGGTCAAAAGCCGCCAATTGCCGAACACCGCGAATGAATTCCGGGCGCATCATAAAGTCTTCCGGTTCGCCCTGCACAACGTGCCGAAATCCTTTCAGCTCCTCAAACTGCGAGAAAAACTCCAGCCGTTCGTAGAGGTTTTCGGCCCGCAAATCAACCCAGCCCACCACCCCTTTGACGAAGGAATAGGCTTCGGCCATTTGAAGCAAAAACAAGGTTTCAGATTCCGACTGATCAGCCTGAACGGCCACGCAGCCATCGATTCCATTCTGTTTCAAAACCGGTTCCAGATCAGCAGGCAAAAAATCCCGGCGAATTCGCTGCATGTCTTCCGTAATCCAACTGTCCCGCTCCGGATTGTAGAACCAGAAATGCTGGTGAGAATCAATTGTCATGTTTTTATTAATTAGAATGAACAATTAAAAATGAACAATGAACCCGCACCGAAAGGCTGTTCATTGTTCATTTTTAATTGTTCATTTAACTATAAGCCAGTGCGGTTTGCTTTTGAGTTCCGAGTCCTTCAATGCCGAGTTCGACAACGTCGCCGGGTTTGAGAAACCGCTGCGGTTTAAGGCCCATGCCGACGCCGGAGGGGGTTCCCGTTGAGATGACGTCGCCGGGAAGCAGCGTCATGAACTGGCTGATGTAACTGACCAAGGTCGGAACGTCAAAAATCATGTCGTCCGTGTTGGAGTCCTGAAGTAATTCGCCATTGACCCGCAGCCAGAGACCTAATTTATTGGGGTTAGGCACTTCGTCTTTCGTGACCATAAACGGCCCGAGGGGTGCAAAGGTATCGGCACTTTTGCCTTTCACCCACTGACCACCGCGTTCGAGCTGGAACGCCCGCTCACTGTAATCATTGTGAACCGCATAGCCTGCGATGTATTCGAAAGCATCTTCTTTGGAAACATAAGTGGCTTTTTTACCGATCACAATGGCCAATTCCACTTCCCAGTCTGTTTTTTCGGACTTTTTCGGAATCACGACACTGTCATCAGGGCCTACCAGAGCGGTTGTGGATTTAAAGAACAAAATGGGTTCGGCAGGAACCGGGGCATTGGTTTCGGCAGCATGTTTGGCGTAGTTCAACCCAACGCAGACGATCTTGGAAGGTCGTTTGATACACGACGCCCGACGAACGCTACCCGACACATTGGGGCAACTTGCGGCATTGGTTTCCAACCAGTTAGCCAGTTTCTCCAAACCGTTGGTTGCAAAGAACGTTTCGTCATAATCTTGTCCAAAAGCCGATACATCGAGGCTGCCTCCTGAAGGCAGCATGACACCTGGGCGCTCGTTTTCCGGCGAGCCAAAGCGGAATAGTTTCATTATGGAGGGTTTACTTTTTTGAATAAAGAGAAAAACCGGTGGCTTATAACCTTGTGCGCAAAAATAAAGTGTAGGAACCGGATTCTAACAGTCGCGGTGAAATCTTATTATATTTGTAAATATGGATGTCGAATAGCCCATGACGCCCATCGATGACTTACTGAAAGCACCTAATCTGCGCGAATGGCTGGATGAACTTGAAAATTCCTGGCAGGAAGAGCAACGTCGCCGTCATCAATTCTGGGCGGACGTAGATGAATCTCAGAAAGTCGAATTTATTTTGGGCGAAATCGTCCATCATTCACCGGTTTACGGTCGGCACTGGATGGCTTCGACGAATCTTTTGGGCTACCTGATTCCGTATGTTCGAGCAATACCTACGTAATGGAAATGTTATCGAACTGGCGCAAAAATTAAAAGACGGTTTTCTGGAATCAGAAGTCGTGAGCGGTTTTCGAATAAACCTCAGGGAAAATCTCTTTTTGTAACGATTAAACCAGCTGCGAAAAGAGTGATTATTGTTCATTGCCGGTATTTCCCCCGTTTTGCCCCAAAAGAAGTATCCCCCGTTGCACTCATCTCATTTTCAACAGGACCTTTAACGGAAGCGGCTTTCTCATTTGTGAAAGTTGAGGAGAATGTTGAAATTATGACCAAATCTAACCACTTTTTTCTGCCACCGTATGAAAAAGATCTATTTGATCCGCTATCATTGCATCGGGCTCCTTCTCGCCATTCTGAGTTTTTCGGATGTTGCTTTAGCCCAGAATCAGCGCTACACACTAACCGGCCGCGTCACCGACGCAAATGCTCAGGGCCTGCCCGGGGTAACCGTCGTCATTGTCGGAACCACCATCGGTTCGGCTACCGATGAAAACGGAAATTATTCGTTTGGAGTGTCGCTCCCAACCGGAACCTATGCCCTCAATTTCAGTTTTATTGGCTATGCGCCCATCCGGCAAACCATTACACTGGGTAGTCAGCCAACGATCACAACCAATGCTTCCCTGAAAGAAGACGCCATGAATCTGGACGAAGTGGTGGCCACAGGCTCCACCACCCAAACCTCCCGGCGCGAACTCGGCAACGCCATCAGTACGATTCGGGCCGAAAGCCTGTCCCAAACCGGTACGGGTGGTTTGCTCAACAGCTTGCAGGGGAAAGTGCCCGGTGCCCAGATCACCCAAAATTCCGGCGACCCGTCGGGCGGCATTTCGGTTCGGTTACGCGGAATTAAATCCCTGACCGGCTCTTCGGACCCGCTTTACGTCGTCGATGGGGTCATTGTCAGCAATGCCAGCACCAACGTATCCCAGTTGGCAGTCGGCAATCAAATCGGCCAGGCCAATCCGAGCCAAAACCGGTTGGCGGACATCAATCCCGCCGACATTGCTACCGTCAACGTGTTAAATGGTGCAGCGGCCGCGGCTCAATATGGTTCGCGGGCGGCAAATGGTGTGGTTCTCATCACAACTAAGCGGGGGAATACCGGCGCACCGCGCGTCACCTTTTCGACGAGTTTCAACATCAACGAACTGCGTAAGAAAGTATACATCACCAAGTACCCCAAGCAATTCGGTTTTGCCGATCTGCGACTGCACACCATCGGCGCTCCGACTGCTGCGCAGCTCGCGGCTAACCCCGGCGTTACAACCACGCCCGTCGTGCGGGACGGAACGACCACCAACCTGGCGTCCAACCTGGTCGATGTGACGCGCTACGATTATTTTGACGAAATATTCCGCACCGGCACCGGCACCGACAACTCCATTTCGGTTTCCGGTGGCCGCGAAAACACGCAATACTACGTTTCATTCGGCTTTTTATCCAACCAGGGCATCCTGAAAGGCACGGATTTCCAGCGATATAACCTCCGCGCCCGTCTCGATCAACGGTTGACGAATTGGGCCAAAATGACCGCCGGACTGAGTTACAGCAACAGTTTTTCCAACGAGAAACCCAACGGTAACGTGTTTTACAGCCCGATCAACTCGGTTACGATCACCAACAACATCTGGGACATCACCAAACGGGATGCGGCCGGAAACCTGCTGGCCGTTGAGCCGACGCGGGTCAACCCGCTGTCGACCATCGAAGATATGCGCTCGACGCAAAGCACCAACCGCACGATTGGCGATGTTCAGTTGAATCTAACTCCGGTCAAAGGGTTGAGCGTCGACTGGATTCTGGGTGTCGATTCCTACTCGCAGGTGGGTCAAAATTACATCCGGCCTTATCCTTACCAGGCCGCTGCCGGTTTGCCGCTGGAACGGTATCCGGCCGGTTTTGCCGCAACGGCCAACAACCAGGTGATGCTGCTCAACTCGGATTTCAACGTGTCGTACGAGCGGCAGTTCAACGAAAATTTCAAACTGAATGCCATTGCCGGTTTTAACTACCAGTACAGTCAGCAGGATTTATCGGTAGCCAATGGGCAGAATCTCGCTCCTTTCATCGAAACCGTCAGCGGGGCTGCCAGCACCACCGTTCAGGCCACTTACACCCCCGATCGGTATAACCTGAGCGGTTATTTTGGTCAGGCAACCCTCGGTTTTAAAAACCTGGCCTTCCTGACGGCGGCCGTTCGGCGCGATCGCTCCTCGAAATTTTCACCCTCCGAAACCAACCAGATTTACCCCAAATTCAGCGGTTCCTTCGTCGTATCGGATTTGAATTTCTGGAAAGATGTTTCGTTTAACAACGTCTGGAACGGATTGAAACTTCGCGCGTCCTACGGCGAATCCGGTAACTTATCCGGTTTGGGTACCTACAGCCGGTTCTGGCAGTTTTCACCCACTCCTTTCCTCGGAAAAAATACCATTATTCCGAATGGTGTTTTGGCCAATCCGCGCGTTCGTCCGGAACGGATGGCCGAACTGGAAGGGGGTGCCGATTTGTCCTTCTTCAACAACCGACTCAATGTAACGGCGACGGTTTATCACCAGAAAATCAACGACCTGGTCGTAAACCGGGTCCTTGCTCCCTCCTACGGCGGTACGAACATCGTGAACAACGTCGGAAAGATGGAAAACCGGGGTTTCGAACTCGCGCTGGATGTGACACCAATCAAAAATAAGGACTGGAGCTGGGATTTCTCCCTGCTGTATAACCGAAACCGCAATAAAGTCCTCGAACTGGGTAGCCCGGTTATCAACATCGGAACCGCAGCCGGTTCCGTTTATTTGCTGAAAGGCCAACCGGCGGGTGTTTTTTACGGGACGACTTACGCCCGAAATCCCGACGGTTCGCTGTTGTTGACGGCGCAGGGATTTTCGCAGGTTGAGCGCGGAACGCAAACGGCCGGATCGGTCGATTACGTAGTGGATCATACCGGCCCCGATGGGCAACCAAAAGGAACGCCGGTCAGTGCGGTTATTGGAAACCCGAACCCCAAGTGGACTGGCTCGTTCTCCAGCAATCTGGCCTACAAAAAGCTGTCGCTGCGCATTTTGCTTGATGCCGTTCAAGGCTTCGATGTCTATAATGCGGATAAAAGAACCCGTCAGGGCGTCGGAATTGGCGATTACGCCGAGAAAGAGCTGAAAGGTGAATTGCCCCGTGGTTACATTTTCTCGATTTACAACACCGAAGCCTGGCGCATCGACGACGGTTCCTTTGTCAAACTTCGGGAGCTTTCACTAAGCTATAAACTGCCTGCTCTGGTCAAAAACATGAGCAATTTCAGCATTGCCCTGATTGGTCGGAACCTGATTTCCTGGGATAAATACCCCGGTTTTGATCCCGAAACCAACGCGGGCGGAACGTCGGATCTGGTGCGGGGACTCGATTTTGGTAACGTACCCATTCCGAGAACCTACCAGGTACAGCTTTCCGCGACGTTTTAATCAATCTGACAAAGTGCTGAATGTCGATTCATTGTCTAACTTTTTACGATCATGATCCTGAAAAAATATAAATTAATGGCTTGTCTGGTGGTGATTCTGCTCAGCCAGAATGCCTGCCGCGAAGAATACCTGAACCCCAGTTCGGCCAGTGAACAGCAGGTCATCAATTCGCCCGACGGTTTGATTGCCATGGCGAATGGCCTTCAATCGCGGTATACGGCCGGTCGGCTTGGTGCGATATACAATGCCGTAGCAACCGGCGGTTTAACCACCCGCGAATTTCGCGTACTCAACGCTGGAAACGTCGATGAGGTCGCCCTGGAATCCGGATTGGCCAACGTGACCAACGCAAACTCCGTGGTGCGTCAACTCTGGACCAGTTGCCTGATTACCAATGCCAATTCAGACATCATTCTGGCCAATGCCGACAAAATAACCGAAGCCGGAACAAAAAGCGGAGTTGTTGCCTATGCGGCCATTTTCAAGGCGCTTTCATTGGGAACGCTGGCGCAGTTTTTCGAGCAGGCCCCCATCAAGGCAGGAGAAAATGCTCCCTTTGTTCCGCGGGTTCAATTACTGAAAGAATCGGTCACGCAATTGGAAGCAGCCGCTACCCTGGTAGCCTCGAATCCTTTGTCGGTTAAATTTACGACCAGCATCGTAACCGGTATCGACATTCCGAATACGCTTCAGGCACTGATTGCCCGGAATAGTTTATTTGCCGGTGATTACGCAAAAGCCGCAGCGGCAGCCGCCAAAGTTGATCTGACCAAAAAATCGTTTTTCTCGTTCGACGACAATACCCGGAATCCAATTTACGAAACCGCCTTTAGCAATCGGAACGTCATCGAACCGGTTAGTGCAACGCTGGGTTTGCCCGCCGGTTTAACCCCCGATCCGGCCGATAAACGCATCCCGTTTTATGTGCGGCCAACCGCCAGCGCAACGCTCAATCTGGGAACCGGTTTTGCCACGGCCAACAACGCTCCCCTCCCGGTTTATTTACCCGGTGAAATGTTGCTCATTCGGGCCGAAGCACTGATCCGGGGGATTAGTTCGGGTGGTGCCCCCACCGACGTAAACGCTGCCATTACGGAACTGAACAAGGTATTAACCAAAACCGCTGCCACCGATGTGTGGGGCGTTGGGGCCGGGTTACCGGCTTATGCGGGTCCGGCAGTTGCGGCCGACGTACTCAACGAGATTTATAAAAACCGGGCGATTGAACTGGCTTACAGCGGTTTTCGGTTGGAAGACGGCCGCCGTTTCGGTCGGTCGGGGCCAAGTGTAACCGGCGAACGGAACCGCAATTTTATGCCGTATCCCCGAACGGAACGGGATAATAATACCAATACGCCCGCCAAAGATCCGGATTGAAGGAGAACGTATCAGTAGCGTTTTACGGGCGGTATACAGTATATCGCCCGTTGCTTTTTGTCGTCGAATTACAATACCGCTTTGACCGAATAAGAACATTTCGCAGTTACCATTCAGTGTGGCGCGAATAATGTGCTGCTTCCTTTTCAGTACGAAAACCCTCCCGCTCTCTGTCTGGCAATTCGGGGCCAATCCGACATCACATGGATACATCGACACTTTTCGATGTGTTTTCCAGGGCAAAAAAATAAAATTTATACGCTTGTTTTGACACCATTCTTGTAACTGAATACTAAATTAAGGCGATAAATGACTTCAAGACAGTTTACTCGTCTAATGGGTGTAAATAGAATTTTGACGCAACCTGTACCTGAAGCTTCACATGGAATACAACCTCAAGATGGGAAATAGCATCGAACGCGACCGAATTTATACCCGCGCCGATAACAAAGGGTGGAAAAAGTGGGGACCTTATTTGTCGGAGCGCTCCTGGGGCACGGTTCGCGAAGATTACAGCGTACACGGCAATGCCTGGGGGTTTATTACGCATGACATGTCGCGCTCCCGGGCGTATCGCTGGGGCGAAGACGGCATCGGCGGTCTGTCCGACAACAAAGGCCACGTGTGCTTTGCGCTGGCCTTCTGGAACCACAATGACAGCATCATCAAAGAGCGGCTTTTTGGCCTCACCGGTCCCGAAGGGAATCACGGGGAGGATGTGAAGGAACTGTACTATTACCTGGATAGTACGCCGACCCATTCGTACATGAAGATGCTGTACAAGTATCCGCAACAACCGTTTCCGTATACCCGCCTGGTGGACGAAGGTCGCCGTCGAAACCGCCTGGAGCCCGAATTTGAACTGGTCGAAACCGGTATTTTTGATTCGAATCAGTACTTCGACATCTTCATCGAATACGCCAAAAACGACGAAAACGACATTCTGATCAAGATTACGGCGTATAACCGCTACAGCAAAGCCGCCAAATTGACGATGTTGCCGACCCTCTGGTTCCGCAATACCTGGTCGTGGGGGTACGAGCAATATGCCTATAAACCGATCCTGAACGGAATTTCGACCACCCAGATTGCGGTCGATCACAAGCTGTTGGGAAAATACAAACTGTATTGTGAAGACGCCGATGAACTGGTATTTTGCGAAAACGAGACCAACACGGAGCGGCTTTACGGCATTCCCAATGAATCACTCTTCTGCAAGGACGGCATCAACGATTACATCACGTCGGGCGAGAAAAAATTCGTTAATCCGAATCAAATCGGGTCAAAAGCGTCGGCCCGCTACGCCCGCACAATTCAGCCCGGCGAATCGACCACCATTCGGCTGCGGTTTAGTCAGGATACCCACAACGGGCAACCTTTTGCCGACTTTGACACCATTTTTAACCAGCGGTTGCTCGAAGCGGACGAGTTTTACGATCAGTTGCAAAGTAATATAACCGATCCGGAGCTTCGGGTTATCCAGCGGCAAGCCTACGCGGGCATGTTGTGGAACAAGCAATTCTATTATTACAACGTTAACGAATGGCTAAAGGGCGATCCTAAAATGCCCACACCGTTTCATGGACGGGCCTACCAGCGCAACTCGGGCTGGCGGCATATGTACACTGCCAACATTCTGTCGATGCCCGATAAATGGGAGTATCCGTGGTTTGCCGCCTGGGATCTGGCATTTCATACCCTGACGCTCGCCCGGCTCGATCCGCATTTCGCCAAGCGTCAGTTGGCGGTTATTCTGCGCGAATATTACATGCACCCGAATGGCCAGATTCCGGCTTATGAATGGAATTTTAGTGATGTAAATCCCCCGGTCCATGCCTGGGCGACCTGGAAAGTATACGAAATCGACCGGGATATGAACGGCAAAGGCGACATCAACTTTTTGGAGCGGGTGTTCCATAAATTGCTGCTCAACTTTACATGGTGGGTAAACCGGAAAGACATCAGTGGGAACAGCGTATTCGGGGGCGGTTTCCTGGGTCTCGATAACATCGGCGTATTCGATCGCAGCCAGCCTTTGCCGATGGGCGGACACATTGAGCAAGCCGACGGAACGGGCTGGATGGCCATGTACACGCTGAACATGCTCCGGATTTCCTGCGAAATTGCCCTGACCCGGCCGACGTACCAGGACATGGCTTCCAAGTTTTTCGAGCACTTCCTGCACATCGCGGCCGCCATGAAAAACCTGGGTGGACAGGGCATTAGCCTGTGGGACGAGGACGATCAGTTCTATTATGACGTGCTGCATACCCCCAACAACGCCAGTATGTTGCTGAAAATCCGCTCGATGGTGGGCCTGATTCCCCTGTTTGCTGTTGAGATTCTGGATGACGATTTGCTGGAAAAACTGCCGGATTTCAAGCGCCGGGTGGAGTGGGTGTTGACCAACCGCCCGGATCTGGCGTCGATGATTTCGCGCTGGCACGAACCGGGCAAAGGCGCCACGCACCTGCTTTCGCTGCTGCGCGGTCATCGGATGAAGATGTTGCTCAAGCGCATGTTCGACGAAACGGAATTTCTGTCTGATTATGGCATCCGGGCGCTGTCGAAATACCACGGCGAAAAACCGTATGAGTTCAATCTGAACGGTGAAATCTTCCAGGTAAAATACGTCCCGAACGAATCCGAAACGAGTCTTTTTGGCGGTAATTCCAACTGGCGCGGGCCCATCTGGTTCCCGGTTAATTACCTGCTGATCGATTCATTGCTGAAATTCTACAACTATTACGGTGACGATTTTGAGATTGAATACCCGACCAATTCCGGCCAGATTATGAGCATCAAGGAAGCTACGGTTTTGGTAGCCGAACGACTGGTCAATATTTTCCGGCGCGACGAATCGGGCAAAATTCCGGCATACAACGGCTACGAGAAATACCAGGATGATCCGCATTTCAAGGATTTGCACCTGTTTTTCGAGTACTTCCACGGCGACAACGGCAGTGGCCTCGGTGCCAATCACCAAACCGGCTGGACGGGCCTCGTGGCCGATTTGATCGAATTTTTGTATCAACACCAGTTACAAAAAGAACCGGTTCATGCCAAAGTCTTATAAACGAAAAAGCCGGGCAAGTCCCGGCTTTTTCGTTTATATCGAAGATAAAGGTTTCTTACCCAATTAAATGGGTTTCTGCTTGCCGGTGTAACAAAAATAAAAACTTGTACTATTTAATGTTTTTCCCGAGAAACTCATGCGAAATGCTTCTGCATGAAACCCTTATGAAATTTCGTTGAAACGCCTTTTTACTTTATTTATTAGTCCAAATACTCACAAAATTTGACCGGCAACTCACTTTCTTTGGCTCGTTTAACCAAAAACCGTATCTTCACCTGCCCGTCCTAACAAATGCCGCTAATGTTGCGATTGCTATGCTCTGTCTTTCTGTTGTTGTGCTTTATCGCTTTTCAACCAGTGGCAGGGCGTACAGTTGACCTGACCCCCGACTTAAAAACTGACAACGATTCGGTGCCCCGTTTAAATAATACGGCGCTCAAACTGGCCCGAAACAAGAATTACTCCGGTGCGCTTCAGCTCCTGCAACGGGCCGCGGCAGGCCGTCCTTCCGATACACTTCTCTACAATCAGGCCATTATTCTGGGTCGTTTGAAACGGTTTGAAGAAGCCAGTAGTCTTCTGCAACAGATTCCTTCCTTTGCGCACGCCCAGGCGAATCAAGGTGTTTTTTTCTGTCTCAGCGGTGATGTTAAAGTGGGGTTGGCTTTACTGGAAAATACCGCTGGTGGAAAAGGTGCCGACAAAATTGCTTTTAATCGGGCAGTAGCTCATCTGCAGGCGGGGCAATTCGACGAAGCCCACCGGGCCGCTTCCGAAGCCGTGCGCATGCGGCCCGGCGAACCGATGTACCGGCTGACGAAAGGGGATGCATTGCTCGGTTTGGAAAAATACCGGGAGGCACTTAACCTGTACGAATCCATCGAAAAAGAACCCGAAGTCGAAAAAATGCTGCCAGTTCGGATTGGAAATGCCCTTTTGGGTCTAAAAAAATACGAAGAAGCGGCCACGAAGTTTACGACATACCTGCTCTCCGGCGACCGAAGTTTCCAGGCACCCGCCCGATTCGGTCTGGCGAACGCATATTATGGACAAAAAGAATTTACGAAAGCCGTCGCCGAATTTCGCCGGGCCGTCCAGTTCCGTCCCCAGTGGGTTCAGGCCCGGACCGGTTTGGGAAATGCCCTGTGCAGCATTCGGGACTATCGCTCTGCCCGCATCGAGTTTGAAGCAGCTCTGGCTCTGGAACCGGAAAACCCGCACATCCACCTCGGATTGGGGGTGATCAGTTACCGGCAGGGCTTGTACGAACAAGCGATGGAGCATTTCACAAAAGCACCGGATTTGTTCGATGATAAAGACAAAAATCTGGCGGACTGCTTCCTTAGTCGCGGACTTACCCAACTGGAATTGAACCAGTTAGACACAGCCTTGGTTAATTTGAGCACGGTTATGCGCTTAAACAAAGACCATCCGGCGGCTTATGCGGGAGCCAGTGAAGTGTATCGCAAAAAAGACAGCTACCGCTACACGCTGGCTTATCTGGAAAAAGCCATCCGGCTGTCTCCGCAAAATGATAAAATGCTGACGAATAAGGGGAATATGTACCTGAAGTCGGGGAATATGGATGAAGCCTACGATAACTTTTCCTGGGCGCTCCACCATAATTCTCAAAACATCAATGCCTTGAACGGCCTTTCCATTTCGTTGCTGGAAAAAGACCGCATTGAACAGGCTGAATCGGTGCTGGACAGTGTCATAAACCGGGGCCATCACAAAGCTTTTTTGTATAACAACCTGGGCATCGTGCGGTCCTACATGGCGTTGAAATACGAGAAACAAAAAGACTTACACAACGCGAAACAGTATTATTACCGGGCCGTCCGGGATTATGAGCGCTCGCGCGACCTCGACTCGACCCACAAAACGTTCTTTAATAACCTGGGGAACGTGTATAAAAACACCGAAGAATACGACAAGGCCGTTAAAAGTTATCTGGGTCATCTCGATAAAAGTGCAATCAACAACCTCGGCGTTCTCTACGCCCGGAATGGAAAAGGGGAATTTGGCAAACATTACCTGAACATTGCCCTGACAATCGATTCGGCTAGTCTGGTGTATCAGTTTAACCGCTACAAAGTTTATAAAGAGTATTTTAAAGACTCCCTGGCCCATCGTCCTGACATCATTCGGGCGCAGGATTTGATGCCCACCAACTCCATTAGTTCGAAGTATAGCAAAGACGGCTACATCAATATTTACCTCTACGACTACGATTTCGACCGCTACGAATTCCCCGGCGACCACTATTTCCCCATCCAGACCGACACTCCTACCCCACCGGATTACCGCCCCCTTGACGACCTTCTAACCATGGAAGTCGTATCGAATCCTTCCAAAGCCGTCGTGCCGGAGACCATCCGGGTGACCAGCAAGCGCATGCCCAAACCGCGCCGGACGCGGCTGGCCGGCAGCACGAAATGCCCGAAAATCATTTAATCGGTAAGTTCATAGATCGATTAAGTGGATGAGTGATGGTGCGAATACAAAAGAATGATCTCTGATTTATTCACTCAATCGATCGATCATACAATCACTCAATAATAAATTCTCCAACAAATTCTTGCTTTTATCTAATTTTTGACTACCTTAGGCTAGTTATTTCCTAAACAGCTAAGTCATGAACGTTCTACAACGTGTTGAGCATTGGGGTGATACGCATCACCCCGCCTGGATTGACGCACTTCGCATTATGCTGGGAATCATTCTGTTCCTGAAAGGAGTTAGTTTTATTGGAGACACCACCTACCTTTCCTCACTCGTCGGCGGAAGCAAGTTTGGGCTGACGCCGGTTATTCTCGTTCATTACGTCGCCTTTGCCCACCTCGTCGGCGGTTTGCTGATTGCGTCTGGCTGCCTGACCCGACTGGCAATTGCCCTTCAATTGCCCATTCTAATTGGAGCGGTTTTTTTCGTCAACATCAGCCGAGGATTCTCCGCGTTGAATTCCGAACTCTGGCTCTCGGTTGTCGTTCTGTTTCTGATGATTATGTTCCTGGTTGTTGGTTCGGGAAAGTTTTCGATGGACGACTGGATGAGTCGGCACGAACACTAAAACCGTCTAACCCAATTGCTGCTTGTATTGACGGGGGCTGATGTGCTCGACCGTTCGGAACGCATTGCTGAAATGCGTTACACTATTAAATCCAGATTCGAAGCAAGCATCCGTGATCGACTTGGACGGATTGCTCAGAATCTGTTTGGCCAGCCGGATGCGTTCCTGAAGAATAAACTGAATCGGTGAAATCCCGAGTTCGTTTTTGAATAACCGAAAGAAATGAGATTTGGACAGGCAGGCCTGATTCGACAGATCGTCAATGGCCAATGCTTTCGTCAAATTATTCCGAATGTATTCTACTACGAACGCCAGCCGGTGGTTGTTCATGTATTTCCGGGCCTGATCGACCAGCACCCGCCGGGCTTGCGTTTGCATCAGCCGCACAACCAGTTCTTCGAGGGAATTGTGAATAAAAAACGGTTTCAGGACATTGTTTTCCCGGTAAAGCCGGATGATTTTATCGATCAACGCACTGATTTCAAAGTTGTTCTGCAAGTGATAATTATTGGTATCAACCTCCCATAGTTCATTCGGCTCGGTTCGCGGATATTCTTCATTGAGGTGATTGACCGTTTGTTGAATGAATTCTTCCGAAAGCGTAAGGGCAATACATCGCGTTGGCGACTGAATCGTTGCTTCGGGGAAATCAATCTTCATGGACATATTAGCCGGTAAAACCAGTGATTCGCCCGGTAAATAATCGAACGGTTTCAGTTGATCGATGTGCATCACCTTTTTTCCGGTCAGCATGCTCGTCAAAACCGGTGAGCTAAACTCCAGTTCAACCAGTTGGGCGCGCTGAAACGTCTCGTACAGGTGTAATTCCGCCACTTCGTGGCTCAGCGTCAGTTTATTTTCCACCAGCGCATCCAGCCGACCTCCCCAGGCTGGAATAATGTCCGAATGTTGCATTGCTTTTATTCCCGATGTCATGGCTTGCTGGTGCTGGTTCGTTCGCTAATCTGGCTTCAGTTGGGTTTATTCCCGGAAAAGTCTAATTCCATTTCGAAGAAAGCACTTTTTCAATAAGGCCCAATCGCAAAAGTCAGAAAGAGAGAATATCGTAAGTTTTTGAGACAATACCGAAAATATTCTTGCACGATTTCGACAAAATTTGTCACAATTCAAATTCAAGCGATCAGTTTAACAAAGTCACTAATCCATGGAAACCTTAGAAGCACCCGTGGCCACCCGCTCGGCTACTCAATTGGAACGACCACAATTCAGAAATCAGTATGAGAATTTTATCGGGGGCAAATGGGTACCTCCCGTTGGCGGTGAATACTTCGAAAACAACTCCCCGATCGACGACAGCCTGATTTCCAGAATGCCCCGTTCAAAAGCTGTTGATGTCGAACTGGCCATCGATGCGGCCCACAAAGCCTTTGCCAGCTGGTCGAGGACGTCGGCCACCGAACGCAGCAACATACTCATTAAGATTGCCGACATCATCGAGAAAAACCTCGAGTTTCTGGCCCGGGTCGAAACCGTTGAAAACGGCAAAGCAGTGCGCGAAACAATGGCCGCCGATTTACCGCTGGTGGTCGATCACTTCCGGTATTTTGCGGGCGTGATTCGTGCCGAAGAAGGTTCCGTTTCGGAACTGGATGCGGATACGGTTTCGATGATTATCAAAGAACCGATCGGGGTTGTGGCTCAGATCATTCCCTGGAATTTCCCGTTGCTGATGGCCACCTGGAAGCTCGCTCCTGCCCTGGCCGCGGGTTGTTGCGTGGTGCTGAAACCCGCCGAACAAACGCCAACTTCGATCCTGGTGCTGATGGAGTTACTCGAAAATGTGATTCCTCCCGGAGTCATCAACATCATCAACGGTTTTGGACCGGAAGCCGGAAAACCACTGGCCCAATCGAAACGCATTGCCAAGGTGGCTTTCACGGGCGAAACCACCACCGGTCGGCTTATTATGCAATATGCGTCGGAAAACCTGATTCCGGTGACAATGGAACTGGGTGGTAAATCACCGAATATTTTCCTGCCCTCGATCATGGATGCCGACGATGCGTTTTTTGATAAATGCATCGAAGGTGCCGTCATGTTCGCGCTCAATCAGGGCGAAATTTGTACCTGTCCGTCGCGCTTACTCGTTCACGAAAGCATTTTTGATGGATTCATGGAGCGCGTTGTCGAACGCACCCGGGCCATTAAATTGGGCCACCCGCTCGATACAACCACAATGATGGGCGCCCAGGCTTCCAACGATCAGTATGAGAAAATTCTGTCGTACATCGACATTGGGAAGCAGGAAGGCGCCGAAATCCTGACCGGCGGTGGCCCGGCCAAACTGAATAGCGGTTTGGAGAACGGTTACTACATTGAACCGACGATTTTCCGGGGCAACAACAACATGCGGATTTTCCAGGAAGAAATCTTCGGGCCGGTGGTTTCGGCTACGACTTACAAAACCGTCGATGAAGCCATCGAAATGGCGAATGACACGCTATACGGTTTGGGCGCGGGTGTCTGGACGCGCGATGCGCATGAACTCTATCAGGTTCCAAGAGCGATTCAGGCGGGACGGGTCTGGGTCAATTGCTACCACAACTACCCGGCGCACGCATCGTTTGGTGGGTATAAGAAATCCGGTTTTGGCCGCGAAAACCACCTCTCGATGTTGAATCACTATCGCCAGTCGAAAAACCTGCTGATTTCCTACAGCAAGAATAAACTGGGATTCTTTTGACCAATTGTGAATGAGCGACGGGGCCGCCCGCGCTCATTCACTCAATCACAACTGCAAATGGCAATCTCCCGTGTTAAGGTTACGGATGCCGCCGTCATCATCATCAACAAACTCAAAAGAGCGAACGGCGAATTGATGTTCCACCAGAGCGGAGGCTGCTGTGATGGGTCTTCGCCCATGTGCTTTGCCAAAGGCGACTTCATCATCGGCTCCTCCGACGTCTGGTTGGGACAAATTCACGGCTGTGATTTTTTCATGTCGGAAGATCAGTTCGAATACTGGAAACACACCCAGCTGACCATCGACGTAACGCCCGGCCGGGGAGCGAGTTTTTCACTTGAAATACCGCTGGGCATACGGTTTTTTATTCGCTCCCGGTTGTTTGAGCTGGAAGAGCTTGATCAGTTGACGCCCGTTCAGGTCGGGCCAATTAAGGTCTAAAAACGATAACGATGCGGGTCACGATCAAAAACCACTCCCATCAATCAGCAATGACGGACCGCTCCAATGAGTTTGTTCTAAAATTCAGGTCAAAACCGGGAAAGGGAAATCTGAAGTTTACGAATGACTGATCGGAGCGGTTTTTCGGTTGTTTTTCCTTTCCAAATTCTTCTTTTTACTTTTTAAAGTCAGTAATCGTTTTCCCATCATACCGATACACGCCATCGGCACCAAACCAGATATTGCCTTTATCATCTTCTAAAATCCCAAAAAGCATTTTTCCTTCATTGGGATTTATTTCGGTTACCATGGGCTTTAGACTGGATAAGGTCTTTGCATCATAACGGGAAAGGATCCAGCCCAGGCTGGCTTCTGAAGTAGTCCAAATATTTCCTTTTCTATCTTCGTGGACATACCCAACAAAATTCCGGGTGATATTGGTAAATACCCGGCCGTCATAGCGCCACAGGCCATCACTGCCAGCGAGCCAGATATTGCCTTTTTTATCTTCGATTATCGTACGGACATTCGTAAAAGGCTGGCCGTCATGGGTTAAAACCGTAACTGTTTTCCCATCAAACAGGCAGGCATCACCCCGCGTAGCAATCCAGAATTTCCCGGTTTTATCTTCAATAATCGAATTAACATCATTATCGTTTTTTTCTTTCGTTGTAAAATTCTGCCCTTCATTCATCCGATAATTTCGAAAGGTTTTCCCATCGTAGCGGCTCGCTCCGCTCAGGGTGCCGAACCAAATGGTACCGGTTTTATCTTCATAAATATCAATAACTTGATTATTGGCAAGCCCATCCCGGGTTGTAAAGTTTTGAAAGGTTTTTCCGTCATAATAATAAACTCCTGAACCGACAGTACTAAACCAAAAATTACCTTTCCGATCTTCCAAAATCGAAAAAAAGCGGGCCGGACTCACTTTATCGGTTACATTAGTAAACGATTTTCCATCATACCGGAAAATACCACCAAATGTTGCCATCCAAATGTTTCCCTTTCTATCCTGCTTGATCGTACGCGTAATCCGGTCAGGTCCATAGGAGGTAGTTACGTCTTGGGATTCGGACTTGACACTATCCGATGGCAGGTTAGTTTTGTTTTGTCCTTTACACGAAGTGTAAAAAACGAACAGCAAGCACAAAGCATATGCGTATTTCATCATTTTTCCTTTTTTGACACCAAGTGATTTCAACAAATCTAATGGTCTTTGCGCTATGCTTAAGTTAATGGCTTGTTAATGAGTGTTAACGAAACGCAAATGGGGCTTTTACTGGTTGTTGGGATTTATTGGCCTTCCGCTGGTATTATCCGACATACTACTTACCTAAAAACCCTGTTTTTCAGCCAAACTCTTAATTTTTCCTAAATCTCCCGCACCGATTTAACGGAATGGGTTGGTGTTCGGGCAAAATCCGTATTTTTGTAACCGACGTCGCTATGGGACGATAACCCGACCCGACCGAGTTTTATATGGCAAAAAAGAAAGTGGGTGCCTATCCGAGCGGGATGATTCTTTTCAGCCTGACTTCGGCCTTGTTTTTGATCGGTTTTTGCGGGATGCTGGTGCTTCAGTCCAAAAAGCTGGTGCGTTATATTCGCGAGAACAATGAAGTGCGGGTTTTTTTAGACAAGGATCTGGATTCGGATAAGCTCGAAAAGCTGCACGCGGAGGTCATCAAAAAACCGTACGTGCTGTACAATGGCACATCACCCCAGGTTACGTTTGTCAGTAAAGATGTGGCCGCCAAGGAGTTCATGGCCGATACAAAAGAAAACTTCACCAATTTCCTGAACGAAAACCCACTGCGCGACAGCTACCGCATCAAATTACAGGAAGATTATTTTCAGGAATCCCGTCTTCAGGAAGTCAAAGCGGATCTGGAGAGTGTCAACGGGGTTTTTGAAGTGATTTACCAGGAAAATATCGTTGACGAAATCAATAAAAACATCACCAAAATTTACATCATCATGTCGGTTTTTGCCGCGATCATGCTGGTGATTATCATCGTTCTGATGAACAACACGATCCGGCTGGCGCTCTATTCGCAACGTCTGCTGATCCGGAGCATGCAGCTGGTGGGAGCAACGAACGGTTTTATTCAGCTTCCGTTTCTCCGTCGTGGAATCACCCAGGGATTGATCAGTGGAATCATTGCGGCAGCTTTATTATTTATCCTATTGCAGGTCGCCATTCGGAACATCGACGGCCTGGCCACCTTACAGGAGCCCGAAAAAATCGTTTATTTGCTGGGAGCAATTGTTATTCTCGGCATTATTATCGGCTTGATCAGCACGTTTCAGGCGGTTCACCGGTATTTGCGGTTGTCGCTGGACGACTTGTATTGATTTGTTGAACGGGTAAAATCAGTCATATGTTTTGCCCATACCACCATTTTTTAACCATTCAACCCGTAAGACGTACATGAGTAAATTACCCTTCGGACGCGCAAATTACACCCTGATGGTAATCGGCGTGGTCATCATTCTGCTTGGATTCATTGTCATGAGCCTCGATACGGAAGAATTTGGCTTTGGCGCGCTGGGTCTCACCATTGGCCCGTTGATTGTCATGAGCGGTTTTATTCTTGAATTTTTTGCCATTTTGCGCCGACCTACGAATCAATGAGTTTCCTCCACGCAATTATTCTTGCTATTATTGAAGGATTGACCGAGTTTTTGCCGGTATCGTCGACGGGCCACATGATTATTTACTCGTCACTGGTCGGCATCAGCAAAGCGGAATTTACGAAACTGTATACCGTTAATATTCAGTTTGGCTGTATCATATCGGTTCTGGTGCTCTACCGTCGCCGGTTTTTACAAACCACCGATTTTTACTTTAAACTTTTCGTTGCGTTTTTGCCAGCCGCCGTTATCGGTTTTTTGCTGAACGACTTCATCGATTCCCTGCTGGAAAACGTAACCGTTGTTGCCATCACACTCCTTTTGGGTGGGATTCTGCTGATTTACATCGACCGGATTTTCAAAGAGTTTCCCCGCGATTACGACGTTACCTTCCCCGAAGCGCTCAAGATTGGTTTTTTCCAGTGCATCGCTATGATTCCGGGCGTTTCCCGATCAGCGGCTACCATCATTGGTGGCATGACCCAGGGACTTACCCGCAAACAGGCTGCGGAATTCTCCTTCTTTCTCGCCGTTCCGACTATGGCAGCTGCTACGGGCTATAAACTCCTGAAAACCTACAAAACCATTCAATCCGACGAAATACAAATTTTGCTCATCGGCAACCTGATTGCCTTTATTGTCGGCTTGCTGGCCATTCGGAGTTTTGTCGGTTTTCTGACCAAATATGGTTTTAAAGTGTTTGGCTATTACCGCATTGCCCTCGGTTTGCTACTGCTGGGTTTACTTGCGGCCGGCGTAAAATTAGATATTGTCTGAACATTCCTGAACCGGGGTTACAAGGATTAAGAGGATCAATCTTAGTTAATCCTTGAATCAGTGTAATCCCGATTCAGGACGGAATATATGGAAGAAGGGCAACTGATCCTCATCGATAAACCGCTTACCTGGACGTCATTCGACGTCGTCAAAAAGCTTAAATTTGCCGGCAAATTCAAAAAAATCGGTCATGCCGGAACGCTTGATCCGCTCGCGACCGGTTTACTGATTCTTTGTACCGGTAAAATGACCAAGCAAATCGACAGTTACCAGGCACAGGAAAAAGAATACACCGGAACACTGGTGCTGGGAAAAACTACTCCTTCCGTTGATCTGGAAACCGAATTTGATGCTGAATTTGATGTTTCCGCCATAACTCCCGAAGCCATTCAAACCGCCGTTCAGCAACTGACCGGCGTCATCGACCAGATTCCACCCATTTATTCGGCCGTTCGGGTCAATGGCGAGCGGCTTTACGAAAAAGCGCGTCGGGGCGAAACCGCCGATCAAGTGGATGGGGGAATTAAATCACGTGTCATTACGGTTTCTACCTTTGAAGTCCGTTCGGAACGATTTCCTGAAATTGATTTCCGGATTGTTTGCTCAAAAGGGACATACATCCGTAGCTTAGTACGCGATTTGGGGCTATTGTTGCAAAATGGGGCTTACCTGAAATCCCTCCGCCGGACGCGCATCGGTGATTTCCGGATCGAAGAGGCCGAAACGATCGAGGGGTTTATCAGCAAAAACCGCCCCGTTGAGCCATTACATTCATGAAGATTTACCACGGAACTGATACCTTTCAACCCATACCCTACGCCGTTGTTACCAGCGGAACGTTCGACGGCGTTCATTTAGGCCATCAGAAAATTTTAGACCGGCTCACCGAAATCGCCCGTCGGGGTGATGCTTCAAATTCGGGCGGAGAGACCGTTGTGCTCACCTTCTGGCCCCACCCGCGAACGGTGGTTTCCAACGATAGCCAGGGGCTCAAATTACTCTCCACGCTCGAAGAAAAAACCGAACTGCTGGCCGCTGCGGGGGTTGACAACCTGGTGGTTATTCCGTTTACACGGTCGTTTTCCGAACTGACGTCGGCGGAATTTATCCAGCAGATTCTGGTCGAAAAAATGGGTACGAAAAAGCTCGTCATTGGCTACGATCATCACTTTGGCCGCAACCGGGAAGGAAGCTTTGAATACCTGCAACAGCACGCAAACGAATACGGTTTCGAGATCGAGGAAATTCCGCGTCAGGATGTGGAAGATGTGGGCGTGAGTTCGTCCAAAATCCGAACGGCGCTGCTGGAAGGTGATTTAAAAACCGCTACCAAATTTCTCGGACGACCTTACAGTTTGAGCGGCACCATCGTAAAAGGGCAGCAATTGGGCCGAACCATCGGTTTTCCCACCGCCAATATCCAGGTCGACGACCCGAGTAAACTCATCCCTTCCAACGGAATTTATGCCGCTGAAGTCATTTACAAGGGGCAAAAACTCGGTGGCGCCATGAGCATCGGCACCCGGCCCACCGTTGGCGGCACGCACCGCACAATCGAAGTTTACATTTTTGATTTTAGCCAGGAAATCTACGGCGAACACCTGACCGTTCAGTTCATTGAATACTTGCGTCCGGAACTGAAGTTCGAAGGACTGGCTGCGCTGGTGGATCAGATGCAGTTGGATGTCGAACGATGCCGACAGATTTTGAAGATGTGAAAGTGATGATGAACGATGAATGATTGCGCTGCGGCAGCCAAGTCATCGTTCATCATTAATTTTTAATCCCTTACCCCAGCGACCGCACATAACTTCCCAGCCATTTGACATCGGCCGCGTGGTGCTGCAGAATTTCCTCAACACCGGGATCGTTGGCGTGGCCTTCAAATTCGATCAGAAACCAATACCGGAACGTCGCTCCGTCGCGGAGGGGGCGGCTTTCAATTTTGGTCAGATTGATGTTTCGGGCGTCGAATTCTTGCAGAAACTGCGCCAGCACCCCCGGCTTGTTCGTGTCGGGAAGCCGGGCCACAATGGTGGTTTTATCCTGACCACTTTTCTGATTTGTGAAATCTTTGGCCATCACCAGAAACCGAGTCCGGTTCAGATCGGTGTCTTCGATGTTGTCGAACAAAACCGGTACGCCAAACAATTTAGAAGCAATATTGGAACAGATCGCGGCAGCTCTGGGCTGTTGAGCGGCCAGTTTGGCGGCTTTGGAAGTGGATTCAACCGGAACCAGCTCCACTTGGTGCCCGTCGAAATAATCCCGCAAAAATTTGCTGCACTGACCAAACGCGATGTCCTTCGAATAGATGTGCGTGATTTCGCTCAGTACATCCGTCTGGGTCGCAAACGTAAAATGGACCGGAATCTGGGCTTCTGCGGCAATCAGCAAATCCTTTTCATTCAGTAAATCAATCGTCTCGTTGACAATTCCTTCCTGGTTGTTTTCAATCGGTACGACGCCAAACCGGCAACGACCGGTTTCAACACTTTCGAACACCGACCGAATATTGGGCAGGGCAATGTAATCGCTCATGGCACCAAACCGGCTTTCGGCCGCCTGGTGCGTAAAGCTCCCTTCCGGGCCCAGATAGGCCACGCGTTCCGGCATTTCCAGGTTGCGGGAAACCGCAAAAATTTGGAGATAAATCGCATCAATGGCAGCGGGGGTCATCAACCCATTGGTCAGCCCGTGCAGCCGGTCCAGAATCTGCTTTTCGCGTTCGGGCCGATAAATAACCGATTTATTGGATTTTTTTAATTCGCCAACCTGACGTACCACCTCCATGCGTTGGTTCAGTAAGGTCAGCATCTGGTTGTCGATGGAATCGATCTGGGTACGGAGGGATTCGAGGGTCATACTGTAATAAATAATGAATAATGAACCGCGCGGGCGGCCCTGAATGATCAATGAAAGCGCTGGCCATCACCGTTCATTGCTCAATCGGGGCCGCCCGCGCGGTTCATTGTTAATTTCTCATTGTTCATTCAAAACCAGTGCAACTTCCTCCATGTCTTTTTCGATCCGGAGGTTGTCGATGATGAAACGCTGGCGATCGGGTGTATTTTTCCCCATGTAATAGCTGAGCAATTTCGGAACGGAGGTTTCTTTCTCCATAATGACCGGTTCCAGCCGCATGTTATCACCAATAAACAAGCCGAATTCGTCCGGCGAAATCTCACCCAGCCCTTTAAAGCGGGTGATCTCGGCTTTTTTACCGCCTTTGATCAACTTGTTGGTAGCCGTCTGCTTTTCCTCCTCCGAATAGCAGTAGGTCGTTTCCTCATGTTTTTTCGGATTCCGGACGCGGAACAAGGGCGTTTCAAGGATGTAAAGGTGGCCATTTCGCACCAAATCCGGAAAAAATTGCAGAAAAAAAGTCATCAGCAGCAATCGGATGTGCATACCGTCAACATCCGCATCGGTAGCGACCACGATTCGGTTATAGCGCAAACTTTCCAGACCGTCTTCGATGTCGAGGGCGTGCTGGAGCAGGTTGAACTCCTCGTTTTCATACACCACTTTCTTGGTCAACCCAAAGCAGTTCAGCGGTTTACCCCGTAAACTAAAAACCGCCTGGTTCTGCACATTCCGCGATTTCGTGATGGAGCCACTGGCCGAATCCCCTTCCGTAATAAACAGGGTCGTGTTATACCGATCATCGGATTTGGGATCGGAGAGGTGCGTCCGGCAGTCGCGCAGTTTTTTATTGTGGAGATTGGCCTTTTTCGCCCGGTCATTGGCCAGTTTTTTAATGCCGGCTAGCTCTTTCCGTTCCCGCTCCGACTGCTCGATCCGCTTTTTCAGGGCTTCCCGGGTTTCGGTGTTCATGTGCAGGAAATCGTCCAGCTGATTTTTGACAAAATCAATCACAAACGAGCGAACCGTCGTGCTGTTGGAATCGGGTGCCATGTTGATCGACCCGAGTTTGGTTTTGGTCTGGGATTCGAAAACCGGTTCCTGAACCCGGATGCTGATGGCTGAAATGATCGATGCCCGAATATCCGAAGCGTCGTACTCTTTCTTGAAGTATTCGCGGATGGTTTTTACAAAGGCTTCGCGCAGGGCCGCCAGGTGAGTACCCCCCTGGGTCGTATATTGCCCGTTGACAAACGAATAATACTCCTCCCCATACTGATTGCCGTGGGTCAGCGCAATTTCAATATCCCCCCCTTTGAGGTGGATAATCGGATACCGCAGCGCTTCTTCGTCGGTTTTGTTCCGCAGCAAATCGAGCAATCCGTTTTGCGAAACAAATTTCTGTCCGTTGAAATTGATGGTTAATCCGGCATTCAGATAGCAGTAATTCCAGATCATATTTTCCAGAAACTGCGGGATATAGTGGAAATTCTTGAAAACCGTATTGTCGGGTTCAAAAACCACCAGTGTGCCATTACGCTGATTGGTGGAATCTTCGCCCTGACGAACGAGAATACCCCGTTCAAATTCGGCCCAGACGGTTTTTCCTTCCCGAAACGATTGAACCCGGAAAAACGTAGACAGGGCGTTCACGGCTTTGGTTCCGACGCCGTTCAGCCCGACCGATTTCTGAAAGGCCCCGGAATCGTACTTCCCGCCGGTATTGATTTTAGAAACCACATCAACCACTTTTCCGAGCGGAATTCCCCGGCCATAGTCGCGCACTTCAACGCGGTGATCGCTTACTTTAATTTCGATGAGCTTGCCATTGCCCATCACGTGTTCATCAATACAGTTGTCTACTACTTCCTTGATCAATACATAGATTCCATCATCGGCCGCCGACCCATCGCCCAGTTTCCCAATATACATTCCGGGGCGCAGGCGAATGTGCTCTCGCCAGTCGAGCGAACGGATGCTGTCTTCCGTGTATTGTACCTCATTACTATCTGCCATGTGACTATATAAACTGGTTTTACATCAAATACGCCGAAAGAACCGTTTTTACCAGCATTGATCTGCCTGGTACGGTTTGTTGTATGTTCGCAAAATATGAAATTTTGACCTTTAAAGAGAAAATGTTTAAAAAGTAGTAAAAGTTCGTTTACTTTGTAGCGCAAAGTGCGTAAAATAACCTCATTGCACGATTTATTACGGATATCAAACAATAGCACCTAAGAATGATCGCCTAACCAGGGCCGTATACTTTCTTAAAAATATGCAAAAAACTCCACATTTCCATTCGTACAGCTCAAATTTTTTCGCCTTCTCTTCGATGCAATTTTTCCGTAAAACCATTCTGGGTGTATTACTGGCCTGTACCGGTTTAAACGCAGCAGCACAGGTAATTCAGGCCCCTTCAGCCCCCACATCGGCACCATCCACACTCCCCGCCGGCGTCCCCCGCCCAACGCAGGGCACGGTTCCGGCAGGCCAAACCGCCCCAATCCAGGGAGGCAACCGCAGTCAGGGCCAGGGCGGCCAGACGGGTACAACCCAACAAGGTACCCGCGGCCAGTCTCAGGGCCAGACCGGCACCACCCAACAGGGAACTACCCAACAAGGCACCCGTGGCCAAACCGGCCAACAGGGAACCGGTACCACGCAGCAAGGCCAGCAATCCGGTACTGATGCGAACGGGGCAAAAAGTTCAAATGCCACTGATGACCCCATTCAGGATGTCGATAATACGCAGGAAAAAACGGAAACGGAACTCCTTCGCGAACGTGAACTCGCTGCTCAACGCCGAAAACTATTCGGTTACGAACTTTTCAACAATCCGGGCAATTCGGGCATGTTTCAGCCTAATCTCAATATTGCAACCCCGAAAGGATACGTAGTAGGTCCCGGCGACCAACTGAACATCAACATTTACGGATTCTCGGAAGCGACATATCTATCGGTGGTCAATCCGGATGGTTTCATCTATGTCCAGCGCGTTGGACCCATCCATGTTTCAGGCTTATCGATCGAGCAGGCAAAAGTTCGCATTCTGGATCGCTTAGCCAAAATTTACGTCGGTTTGAAAAGCGGGCCATACGGTGCCGCCAATACGTATATGGTAGTTACATTGGGTGACATTCGCAGCATTCGGGTAACTGTAACCGGCGAAGCCATTCGCCCGGGAACTTATACGGTTTCATCGCTTTCAACGGCCATGAACGTCATTTATCAGGCCGGTGGCCCCAGCGAAATCGGTTCGTTCCGGAATGTTCAGGTCATTCGCAGCAATCGGGTTGTAGCATCTCTCGACTTGTATGATTTTGTCACTACGGGAGTTCAACGGAATGATATCCGGCTGCAGGACAACGACAACATCCGGTTTTCGACCTTCAAATCGCACGTTGAAATCAACGGATCCACCCGCCGGAACAATATTTTTGAACTGCTCCCGGGCGAACCCATGAGTCGTTTGCTCGAATTGGCGGGCGGTTTTAGCAGCAACGCATACAAAGCCCGGGTTAAGGTGACCCGGTTTACCAACCGGGAATTGAAAGTAATCGATGTGATCGATTCTGAATTCGCCAATTTCCCCATGGAAGATGGTGATCAGGTAGCGGTTGAATCGGTGCTGGTTCGTTTCGAAAACCAGGTGGGTATTCAGGGAGCGGTTTTCCGGCCGGGCGTTTTTTCACTCGATCAGAACAAAACCCTGAAGCAACTGATTGCCAGCGCCGAAGGTCTGAAAGGAGAAGCTTTTACGGGCCGTATTCAAATTGTTCGGACGCGCGAAGACATGGCGATCGAAAATATCTCCTTAAATTTAGCAGATATTCTAAACGGGGTAAAACCGGATGTGGAGTTGAAACGCGAAGATCAGGTCATTATTCCATCCCGGTTCGAAATGGCCGAATTTGCGGAAATCAGTATTACCGGCGAGGTCATTACACCCATTCCGGCAACACCGTATGTATCGAATATGACGCTCGAAGACTTAATTCTGCGGGCCGGTGGCTTTAAAGAATCGGCGGCTTCGGCACAAATTGAAGTCGTTCGGCGGAAAAAGGATGTGGATGTCAATTCTAAATCTGCTCAGGTTTCTGAAATTTTCCGCTTCAACGTCGATCGCGATTTGAGCATCAAACCGTCGGATAGTCAATTCCTTATGTATCCTTACGATCAGGTCATCGTTCGGCGGTCGCCCAATTATCGAATTCAGACATTTGTAAATGTGGAAGGAGAAGTGGTTATGCCCGGTGAATATCCGGTTGTTACGAAAGATCAGCGGATTTCGGATCTGGTAAAAATGGCCGGTGGCATTACGCCTTTTGCGTATGTTCAGGGCGCAACGCTGGTCCGAGCGGTTCAGCTGAGTGAAGCCGAATTAGAACTCCGCCAGCAAACCATTCAGGAATTAGCTGACGATAGCCCGAAAGCCGTCGTTAAAACCGAAGCTACCAAGCAGGCCACGGAACAACTGATCGGGATCAGTTTGCAAAAAATTCTGGCAAACCCCGGTTCACAGGAAGATATGATTTTACAGGAAGGCGATCTGCTGCGGATTCCGAAGCAGCTGGAAACCGTACGGGTTGGTGGGGAAGTGTTGTTGCCGACGACCGCAAAATACCGGAGCGGCCAAACGTTCCAGGATTACATTTCCCAGGCCGGTGGTTTCACCAGCCGGTCGGCCCGGAAACGAGCGTATGTGGTCTATGCCAACGGTTCTGCCGATCGGACCCGCCGGTTTGCCTTTTTCAACGTTTACCCGCGTGTTGAACCCGGTTCTGAAATCATCGTTCCGCAACAAACCCGTGGAGAGCTGACTCCTTTACAGGTCATTTCGAGCACGACCGGAATATTAGGCTCCGTTATGACGTTGATCACAACCGTATTGGCATTCCGATTGCTTAAATAATTCAAGTCATACATCGGCAAGGTAATTTGACTCATTATGGAAACCATTGATTCAAGAAGTACAGATCAACATCAACTGCCCCCCGACCAGATTTCGCCCAAAGAAGTTGTTAATCGGGCCATTCAGTTTAAGGAACAATTGATCCGCAGCTGGAAAGTCCTGGTCGTCTGTATCATCCTGGGAGGTATTATCGGTTTTATAATTGACCTCAATTTGGACCGACGGCCTACTTATACGGCCTGGATCACATTTAACCTGGGTGGGAGTTCGGGCCAGGGAGGCATGGGCGAACTGGGAAACATTGCCAGTATGTTCGGCATGGGCGGTGGCGCTCCGGACGCCAATATATTTACGGGTGAAAACTTCATGTATTACATGGTGTCGAAGCCCATCATTGCCCGGGCATTGCTGAAGGAGATCGATACCACTGGTGTGGAAACAACCGCCAATAAAGCGGCTACCACCAATAAAGACCTGATGATCAATTATTACATCCAGCATAGTGGTATTATGGAGGATGAGTGGGAAAAAGAGGATACCCTGCGTAATTTCCGTTTTATCCGGGGGAAAAATCCGGAAAATTTCACGAAGCTGGAAAACAAAGCTCTGGATGGTATATTCAGTCGGATTAAGGGCGAAACAACGATCACCCAACTTGACCGGAAATCATCCTTCCTGACGCTGAGAACCGGAATGCACGCCGAATTGCTGGCGGCCAAATGGCTGGAAGTTATGCTCGAAACCGTCCAGGAGGATTATACGGAAAAGCAATCGAAAAAAACCCACGAAATGCTCACCCTGATGAAAGCCCGTCGGGATTCATTGGGAAGCGTATTGGGACGTAATGACTCGAATCTGGCCCGCTACATTGACCAAAATCAGCAGATCGTGGTGGCTGAAGGGCAGTTGCAGCAGTCGAAATTGACGCGCAACTCGTCGTTCCTGCAATCTCTCTACTACGCGGCCGTTCAAAGCGTGGATAACCTGAACCTGACGCTGATTAAAGAAGCGCCTTTGTTTACGATTATCGAGCCGGTTTCGCTCCCCCTCTATAAAGAATCGCACGAACCGTATGCCATGCAGGCAGGGTTGGTCGTTGGGCTCATGCTGGGGCTTGTCTTCATCTTCCTGAAACAGACGTATAATACGATCATGAAGAGTTAATGACGCTAAAAAAATGCCAATGGATAATGAACAGTGACCAATGACGGCCGGATCGGCGATTTTAGAAGCGCATCTGGCTATTCACTGTTCATTGTTTATTTTTCATTCTAACTTGCTCATCCATTATTGACAAATAGTTTGTGAAAACACACGAAGTGGTTATTGAACCCGGCCGGTCTGAAAAAAACTACTGGCGGGATTTGTGGCGGAATCGGGAGTTGCTGTACATTTTATCCATGCGCGACATTTCGGTGCGCTACAAGCAAACGGTTTTGGGTACCTCCTGGAGCCTGATCCGTCCGCTGATTACCATGATGATCATGTTCTTCGTTTTCAGCAAGGTAGCCAAGCTGAAAGGAGACCCGGGTATTCCCTATCCATTGATGATCCTGGCCGGGTTAACCATCTGGACGTTTTTTTCGAATGCCTTCACCCAGATCAGCACCAGCATTACTGCCAATTCGAATCTGGTGACGAAAGTATATTTTCCCCGGCTGATTATGCCACTCAGTTCTTCCGTTGTCAGTTTTATCGACTTTCTGGTGGCTTTGGGCCTATTCGTTGTCCTGACCATCTGGTATCAGTTCTGGCCCGACTGGCATATCCTGTTCCTTCCTTTCTTTATCATTCTGGCCCTGCTGGCATCCTTTGCATTTGGTCTTATCTTTGCGGTATTAAACGTCCGGTTTCGCGACATTGGCCAGTTGATCCCCTTTATCGTTCAGATCGGTTTTTATGCCTGCCCGATTGCGTACAGCAGCCGGCTGGTGGAAGAAAATGCCGGCGAATGGTGGCATCCATTGTATTACATGAACCCAATGGTGGGCATTATCGATGGGTTCAAATGGTCGTTGCTGGGTGAAAAAGCGTTCTTTAACCCCGCCAGCGTCATTAATTCGGTTGCAGTAGTTATTCTATTTCTTTTCGTCTCCATTTATTTTTTCCGGCAACGGGAAAACTCCTTCGTCGACGATATTTAAAATAAGTTGTGGGTTAGCGGTTTTAGTTTTGAACAGAAAATGTTTATTTACTTAAAAAAAGTAACTGAGAACAAACAACTTACAACGGGCAACACAGTAAGCTATGGCGGTTATCACAGCAGAAGATATTAGCAAACGATACATTATCGATCATAAAAAAGGGAAAGGCAGTACCAGCATAAAAGACGCACTGGGCGATCAGCTCAAGAAGGTTTTTGGTGGTAAGAAACCGCAACACCCGGAATATGAGCACATCGAACACGAAGATTTCTGGGCCCTTCGGGATGTCAATTTTTCAGTTGAACAAGGCGATCGGATTGGCATCGTGGGTCACAACGGTGCCGGAAAATCAACGCTTCTGAAAGTTCTCAGCAAAATTACCGAACCCACCACCGGCCGCATTCACATTCGCGGCCGTATTGCGAGTTTACTGGAAGTAGGGACCGGCTTTCACCCGGAATTGACGGGCCGCGAAAATATATTCCTCAACGGAGCGATTCTGGGCATGACCCGCGAAGAAATCCGGAAACAATTTGATGCCATCGTCGATTTTGGTGGCATTGAGAAATTTCTGGACACCCCCGTTAAACGGTATTCATCGGGGATGTACGTTCGGCTGGGGTTTGCCATTGCCGCCCACCTCGATCCCGAAATCCTCATTATCGACGAAGTACTGGCGGTTGGTGATGCCGAATTCCAGAAAAAAAGTTTGGGCAAAATGCGCGATGTGTCGGCCAGCGGCCGAACCATCCTCTTCGTCAGCCACAACATGACGGCGGTGCAGGCGCTTTGCAACCGAACGCTGTATTTTGAACGCGGACGGCTGATTGAGCAGGGTGAAACCAATCAGGTGGTGGCTTCCTACCTGAGTAAAATCTCCAAAACCAAATTGCTGCGTGAATGGAATACGCCCGAAGAGGCTCCCGGCAACGACCTGGTTCGTGTAAAGAAGATTGAAATTTTGCCAGAATATGTTGATAACCAGATTTTTATCGACGTCCGAACTCCGTTTCGCGTCCGGTTTGAATTCTGGAATATGATGGACCGGGCCAACCTAAACCTGAGCCTTCATCTCTATTCAATGACCGGCGAATGTATTTTTAACGTCGGAACGCTTTCTCAACCGTACTCGCGCGGGCTGATTTCGGGAGAATGCCTGATACCGGGCCATTTTTTAAACGATGGTACGTATAATGTTTCCATGATGATTGTAAAAGATACGGTCACTCCTCTGTACAATATGGAAGAAGGACTTATCTTTGACGTGGCTGATTACCGCGATGGTGTGGCCTGGTATGGCAAATGGCCGGGTTTTGTCCGTCCACAACTCTCGTTCCATACCGAAATGATGGAAGAAAACATTCTGAATGATTAACATTACAAAATCGTACCTGCCTCCTCTTGAAGATTACGTCAAGTATCTTGAGGGAATCTGGGACCGCGTCTACCTGACCAACAACGGTCCGCTCGTCCAACAGCTCGAAAAGGACCTGAAAACATACCTGGGGATTGAACACCTGCTCTTTTGCAGCAATGGCACCATCGTTTTGCAGATGGCCATCAAGGCATTGGGGCTTACCAAAGAGATCATCACGACCCCATTTTCGTATTGCGCCAGTACGCACGCCATACTGTGGGAAAACTGCACCCCGGTTTTTGCCGACGTTCGCGAAGATGATTTTACGATCGACCCGCTGAAAATCGAACCGTTGATCAACGAAAACACGGAAGCTATTCTGGCGACCCACGTTTACGGAAATCTCTGCCAGATTGATGCCATCGAAGCGCTGGCGAAAAAACACAATCTGAAGGTCATTTACGACGGAGCCCATTCGTTTGGCGCTACGTATAAGGGCAAATCGGCCTTGTCATACGGCGATATCAGCACCTGTAGTTTTCACGCAACCAAGGTTTTTCATACCGTAGAAGGCGGTTTGGTGACCTGTAACGATGATGCGATTGCCGATAAGCTCAATCTATACCGCAGCTTTGGTCACCGGTTCGATGACTACATCGACATGGGAATCAACGGCAAAAACTCCGAAATTCATGCGGCTATGGGACTTTGTAACCTGCCCGTGGTTGACACACTGATCGAAGCGCGTAAAAACCGCTTTGCCCGGTACGACGCACAACTGGACTTATCCAAACTGAGCCGTCCCGTGATTCAGCCCGAAACCGGTTATAACTACGCCTATTATCCGGTGGTGTTTGAGTCGGAAGCGAAATTACTGGAAGTGAAAACCGCTCTGGAACAGGTAAAGATCAACCCCCGCCGGTATTTTTACCCGTCCCTGAATACCTTATCTTTTCTGAAAACCACCCAGCCCTGCCCCATTTCGGAAGACATTGCGCTCCGCGTGCTTTGTCTGCCCATGTACCCCGATCTGGAAGAAGAGGTGATCGATACGGTTTGCCGAATTGTCAATCAACACGTTTAAAAAGAATGAATAGTGTAAAAGGCCGTTTGCTAAAACGGGTTCAGGTGTAGGCGAGAAAACCGCTTTTACAGTATTCATTGCCATCTAATCCACTGCCAGAATTACGTCATGACTCTGTTTTACCTGGTCACGTTTGCCCTGTTCGTTGTTTACATTGGCAACACCGCAGCCGGTATCAGCCGACGGTCGCTGACCGAGTGGTTACTGGTTTCCTTCATCCTGTTTACCGGTAGCATCATCCTGACCGGTTATTGCCTGTCGGCATTATACCTGACAGCATCAACGCCCGTTTGGGCTTTCGCCGTTTTTCTCACCACCACCGTTTTCAGGCTGGTTTTTGGCCGGTTAGTCGATCAGAAACGCTGGTCGGTCAACCGACTGCTGCGGGAACGGCGGGAAGATTTCCGCGATTGGTTTCGCTCGCTTTCGCCCTATTTCAAGGGTTTGTTTACGGTTTTGATGGCCACATTAAGCATCATTGCCGTCACGAACCTCCTGCTCGTTCTCTTTACGCCCCCCAACGAATGGGACAGCATGACCGGCCACCTGAACCGGGTCATGCAGTATATCCAGCGTGGAACGATGCGGCATTTTGGCGGCACGAACTGGAATATGGATACGTACCCGAAAAGCGTTTGTACGATTCAGATCTATTCGTTTCTGATCACGGGCCGGTTCGAAAACGCCTTTAAGCTGGTTCATCACCTGTCGTACTGGATGGCGCTCGTTGCGGTTTTCGGCATCACCCGAATCATCAGCAAGAGCCTGACTGCCGGCTTTTTTGCCGCCTTCTGCTACGCCCTGCTCCCCGATTTTCTGATGCAGGCCATTACGACCGAAACCGACATTGTGCTGACGGCCTATCTGGGTTCGCTGCTCTACTTTTTGTTTGCCTTTTCCGAAACCCGCGACAACCGGTACCTCTACCTGACCGGTATGGCGTTCGGCATGGCGTACGGCCACAAAGTCACGTTTACGCTGCTGCTGCCATCGGTTTTTATGGTCATGGTTTATACGGTTTTCTGGTCGCCGAGCCTTCCGGTTTTCCTGAATCGCCTGAAATACCTGACGCCCGCGATCATCGCTGGTGTTTGTGTGTTCATGCTGCCGACCGGCTATTTGAAAAACATTCAGGTTTTTGGTCACCCGATTGGCCCACCGACCGCCCTCCGGCACCAGTCGGTCGAGCGGGCCGGGCCACTGTCCAATTTGCTCGAACAGGGCACGCGCAACGTCATTCGGTACGGCTACGACCACGTCAATCTGGATGGCCTCCGGAATACCCAATGGGGCCTCGACCTGAACCAGCTCATGCGAAAACCGCTGGTGAAGCTGGAGGAAGTAACCAAGCTCCGGCTCGACGAAGAAACCGACTTCTCCATTCAGCCGTTCAGCTTCAGCCGCCGGTTTGAGTTTTTCAACGCCAATCCGTACTGGGGCATCATCGGGTTTGCCCTGATTTTACCGCTGGTTTTGCTGAGCCTGGTAGGCATGATGCGGTCGAAAGCGCACTTTTTTCTGGCCGTTGCGGTGGCGCTGCATTTTCTGGCTCTCTCCTACTCGGCCCCCTACGATCCGTTCAAAGGGCGGTACTTCATTGAAACCGGCCTGATCGGTTCGCTGTTTCTATCGCTTTTGTTCACGAATAGCCTCATTTCAATTAGCCAACCGCGCCACCTGCTGGTCAAAACCTATGTGGGCATTGTGGTTCTGGTTGGTTGTTTGTCGGCCCTTTTTGCGGTTTTTCTGAACGAACGCTGTTTACCTTTTGCGGCATACGGTCGGCCTTCGGCGTTTTCGTCCGAACGGATGTACCTCCAGATGATGTTCCGCCCGGATAGTTACGTGCCTTACGAACGATTCGATCAATTGGTCCCGGAGAATGCAACCGTTGCGTTAGGAACTATCAACGACGATTTTGAATATCCGCTGTACGGAAAACACCTATCGCGCCGGCTCATCCCGATCAATCCATTTGAGAAAGGCGTTCAACCGATTCCGAAAGAAGCCAATTACCTGTTCTTTTCAAAAAACGTCATTAAACCCCAGCCAGGCGACATCCGGCTGGGAACCGACACGACGATGAAGGGGCTGATTGTGCCGGGTGAGGATTATTATTTACGCAAACTGAAGTAGCGGTTTTACTGATATGACCATTGCCATCATGCAGCCTTATTTTCTGCCTTACATCGGATATCTCCAACTGATCAAGGCCGTGGATAAGTTCATTATTTACGACGATGTTGCTTTTATTAACCGGGGCTGGATCAACCGCAACCGGCTGCTGGTGAACGGCAAAGAGCATTTGTTTACCATTCCGCTGAAAGATGCCAGCCAGAACAAGCGAATCTGTGATGTTGAACTGGGTGACGATCCGAAATGGCGGCAAAAAATGTTGAAGACAATTGAACAATCGTATCGAAAAGCGCCTTTTTATACAACGGTTTATCCTTTGCTGGAAAAAATCGTAAACTTGGAAGCGCGTACGATTGCGGACCTGATCGGCGGCAGTTTGATTCTGCTAAACGATTATCTGGGCATTCAGACGGAGATTGTTCCGTCGTCAACCGTATACGGAAACGACGACCTGAAGGCGCAGGAGCGAATTCTGGACATCTGTCTGCGGGAAAAAGCAAACCGCTATATCAACCCGATCGGTGGGCAGGAGCTCTACGATCGGCAACGCTTTGCGAATGAAGGGATCGAATTGTTCTTCATCCAGTCGAAGCGTGTGGACTATCCGCAGTTTCAAAATGAATTTGTACCCTGGCTTTCCATCGCCGACGTGCTGATGTTCAACGACATCCCCAAAGTGCAGGACATGCTGAACGAATTTGAGTTAATTTAATTTTGAATGCGTGCGTGAATAAACCGGAAAAGGCATTCACTCATTCACTCATTCACTCATTCACAATTAACAATGGCAAAAGTTATCATTTTTGGCGTTCTGGATACGGCCGAATTAGCCCATTATTACCTCACCCACGACTCGGCGGACGAAGTGGTGGCTTTTACCGTGAACCGCGAGTATCTGAAGGAAACGGAGTTCAAAGGACTGCCGGTGGTGGCCTTCGAAGAAGTGGAAACGATTTTTCCTCCGCAGGAATTCAAGTTTTTCGCCCCCATGACCGGACGAAAAATGAACAAAAACCGCGAAAAAGTATACCTGGACGCCAAGGCCAAAGGATACGAATTCATCTCGTACATCAGTTCCAAAGCCACGGTTTTTAACAACCCGATTGGCGAAAACTGCTTCATTCTGGAAGACAACACGATTCAGCCTTTTACGACGATTGGAAACAACGTTGTTTTGTGGAGCGGCAACCACATCGGTCACCATGGGCAGATCAAAGACCACGTCTTTTTTACTTCCCATGTCGTACTGTCGGGCCATTGCGTCGTCGATTCGTACAGCTTTTTCGGCGTCAACAGCACCATTCGGGACTACCTCCACATCGGCGAAGGAACGCTGGTGGCCATGTCCGCATCCGTCACCAAATCCACCGAACCCTGGGGCGTTTACATGGGCAGTCCCGCCGAAAAGAAGCCGATACCAAGCCATAAAGTGTATTGAAAAAGATCCTTTTCATCGGCCACGACGCCAACCGTGCGGGGGCACAATTGGTGTTGTTGCAGATGCTCCAGATGCTGAAACAGCGAAATGTCCCCACCCATTTGCTGCTCTGTGGAGACGGTCCACTGGAGGACGAGTATCGCCAGCTTAGCTCTGTTACCTTTTTTCCAAAACCGGTCACAAGACTAATCGGCCGCCGGATCGACAAGTTGCTGTACCTGCTGCGAATTGGTCAATGGCTGCACCGGCGTGAAGAGCAACGACGCTGGCAGAACTTTGCCGACGAAATCCGGTCGCAGAACATTGGTTTGGTGATGGTCAATACCGTTACGAGTGCAAAGGGGTATCAACCGATTTATGAGCTGGTGAAATCAACTCCGGTTATTCTCTTTGTACACGAACTGGAAATGGCTGTCCGGATGTACACACAACCGGCTAATCTGCGTTTTTTGCTCGATCATTCCGATCATTTGATTGCGGTTTCGAAAGCGGTGGCGCGGTTTTACGTGGATACCTACGGGTTTGACCCCGCCCGGATCAGTACGTTTCAACTCATTGATATTCCGAATCTTCTCCAAAAAATTGACCAGGCCCGTCACCGCCCGGATGTGATGGCGCAACACCACATTCCCGAAAACGCGATCATCGTTGGCGGTTGTGGCAACGCCGAGTGGCGCAAAGGCAACGACCTCTTCAACGTCATTGCCCAACTGGTAATTAGCCGCTATAGCGATCGACCGATCTATTTTGTCTGGGTCGGAATGCCGCGCCACGGTTTGTACGAAGATCTGGCGCTGGACCTGAAAAAGGCCGGTTTAAGTGAGCGCGTGCTGCTGATCGAACCCACGCCCGACGTGTTCCGGTATACCACTCGTTTTGATATATTTGCACTTTGTTCGCGCGAAGATCCGTATCCGCTCGTGGTGCTGGAAGCCGCCCTGAGCGAGACGCCCGTCGTTTGTTTTGAACACGCGGGAGGTGCGCCCGAGCTGGTTGAAACGGATGGCGGCTTTGTCGTTCCGTACCTCGATACGGTGGCGATGGCCAACGCGATCGGAGCGCTGATCGACGACCCGGCCAAACGCAGGACCATGGGCCAAGCTCTTCGGCGTAAAGTGATCGAACGACATTCTTCGGACCAAAGCATGGACTCTTTTCTGGCAATTGTCAATCAATTGACCACAACACCAACCTGATATGAGTTTGAGTAAACCAGCCGGCCATTTGCCCCAGTTAGATGGCTTACGGGCATTTGCCATCGTCTTTGTCCTGATTTTTCACTGGTTTCCGCCGGATGCACTGATCAATCAACTGCCCAATGGCTCCATTGGCGTCACGCTGTTTTTTGTCCTCAGCGGTTTTCTGATTACGCAGATCCTGATCAAAAACCGCAATCAGATTCTGGCGGGCAAAAATACCCAAACGGCTGTTTATAAGAACTTTATCATCCGTCGGGCGCTGCGCATCTTCCCGATTTATTACCTGTTTCTGACGTTCATCTATTTCGTTTTGCCCGACACCTCCGATGTCAGCAAGTATCCGGCCTATTATTACCTTTACGGCTATAACTTCCTGTTGCATAAAACCGGCAACTGGGGCGATTTGCTCTCGCCTTTCTGGACGCTATCGGTCGAGGAACAATTCTACCTCGTCTGGCCGTCCGTAATCTTGCTAACCCCCCGTACGAAACTCCGCGGAGTGATCATTTTTACGATTCTGCTGGGTATCGGAACCCGCATTTGGTGGGGATTAATGGGCAATCGGGAGGGCGTTCTGACGCTGACCTGCCTCGATTCGTTCGGAATTGGCGCACTCTGGAGTTACATTGTGGTTGAACAACCCGAACTAATTCCGACCTTCCGGAAACAACTGCTCTGGGCCACGCTGCTGGCACTAGCCTGTTTTATTTTCATGCTGATGCAGCCCTACACCAGCTTTTTCCGATTGTACCAACGAACGCTTTTATCGGTACTGGCCTTGTATTTCGTCGTCCACGCGACGTTCGGGTTTCGCGGGCTGAGCGGTCAGGTTCTGGAAAATCCGGTTTTGACGTACCTTGGCAAAATCAGTTACGGCATGTACGTTTACCACATGGTGGTTTCGGGCTTCCTGACCGGACCGGTTTTGAATGTCCTGAGTCGGTTTTCGCCCATTTCCCTGCACAATCCCTGGATTCACCGCTTCACCAGTTTTGGTCTTCTGGTGATCGTGGCCTCCCTGTCGTGGTTTCTGATTGAAAAACCGGCCAATAATCTAAAGCGGTATTTTACGTACTCAAAATCACCGGCATGACGTTAGCGTTCACGATTTGTTCGATCAATTACCTGGCGCAGGCCCGAACGCTGGGCGATTCGTTGCGGCAAACCAATCCGGACTGGCAGTACGTCATCGGTCTGGTCGATAAACTGGATCAGGCTAATTTACCGGCCTCGCTCCTCCCCGATTATCCGATGCTGGAAGTCGATCAGATCGAAATCGAGGATTTTGCGGGCATGTGCGACCGGTACGACATTACGGAATTGAACACCGCCGTCAAACCGTTCTACATCGATTACTTTTTCAGGCATTACCCAGACGCTTCCGAAGTCATTTATTTCGACCCGGATATCATTGTTTATCAGCCGCTTACTCAGCTGAAACAGCGTTTGCGGGAATACAATCTGGTGGTGACGCCCCATATCTGCCAACCCATTACGGACTGGCTGATTCCGAATGAGTTGAACCACCTCAATACCGGTACGTTCAACCTGGGGTTTATCGGGTTGCAAAAAACCGAGGAATCGAACCGGTTTGTGCAGTGGTGGAAAAAACGGCTGGTGCATGAATGCCGGATTGATCTGTGCAACGGTTTATTCGTTGATCAACACTGGGTTAACTTCGCACCAATTTACTACGACAAGGTCTGGATTGAAAAACATCCCGGGTATAATGCCGCCTACTGGAACCTGCACGAGCGGTTTTTCTCGGAGCAGAATGGGGTCTGGAAAGTCAACGATTCGGCCGATCTGCAGTTTTTCCACTACAGCGGCTACGGCGTCCATAAACCGCAGGAAATATCCAAATACCAAAACCGATTTACCTTTTCCGACCGGCCCGACGTGGTTCCGCTTTTTGACTTATACCGACAGCGCCTGCTGGATAACATGAACGAAACGTACCGAAATTATCCCTGTTATTACATCAAACCACCCAAAACCCTGTATTACCAGCGAGTTCGACAATCGCTGAAATCTCCGATCAATGCATTAATTTCGGCGTTGGAAAACAGGTGACAAGAATACGGTTTACGGTTTTCAGAGTACGGTTTGCTGGCGCGTTCCTAAGCTTGCGTCCGCCAACTATACCCTGAAAACCGTAAACTGAAAACCGTAAAATGAACAAACAACGTAAGAATCCGCAGTTGGCGGGTGTCGTCATTCCGGTTTATCAATCGTCGCTGACGCGTTACGAACAGATTGCCCTCGACCAGTGCCTGCGCATTTTGGGGAAACATCCGATTATACTGATCAAACCGCATTCGCTGGATGTTTCTTTTCTGACCCAACCCCATCCGCAGCTTCAGGTTCGGGAGTTTGCGGATTCGTACTTTCTGAATGTGCAGACCTATAACCGGCTGATGTTGTCGGAAGAATTTTACCAGGCGTTTACGGATTTTGAATTCATTCTCATTCACCAACTGGATGCGTTCGTTTTCAAGGATGAGCTGGTTGACTGGTGCCGCAGCGGGTACGAATACATCGGCGCTCCCTGGCTCCGCGACCGCGATTTTTCCGGCTGGAAGGACGAAGCGGTTTTTACGGTCAAGAAAAAGATTGCGATCTGGTTCGATCTGAAAAAGGAAGACGGGATTACTCCCCGGGAAATTACCTCGCTCAATGGGGTTGGCAATGGTGGTTTTTCGCTCCGAAAAGTGTCTTCCCTGTTGCGCTGGATCCGGTTTTTCAAGAAAAAGATCGCCAATTACGAAAAAATTCACGCCCATCAATACAACGAAGATGTGTTCTGGGGCATCGAAATAAACCGCTATTTCCCCGTTCTTAACGTCCCGGATTTCCGGACGGCCCTGCGGTTTTCGGTCGAATTTTACCCCGAACGCGCCATCCAGAACTATAATCAGGGCCAGTTGCCGTTTGGCTGCCACGCCTGGGACATCCACGGAACCGACTATTGGCGGCCCATTTTTGCAACCTATGGCTACACCATCTGATCCGACCCGCCCGACCATTTCCGTGGCGCTTTGTACCTATAACGGAGAAGCCTATCTGGAAACACAGCTTCAAAGTATCCTGAAACAGAGCCTTTTACCCGATGAGCTGGTGGTGTGTGACGACGACTCGACCGATCAGACCCGGGCGGTTCTGGAAGCATTTGCCAGTCGTGCCCCCTTCCCCGTCCGGATTTTCCGGAACCCGACGCGGCTGGGTTTCAACAAGAATTTTGAAAAAGCGTTTTCGCACTGCACCGGTGAGTTCATCTTTATTTGTGACCAGGATGACTGCTGGCTACCCGAAAAAATCGAAACCCTTTCGACCTATTTGGTGCAACATCCCGCAACCGATCTGGTGTTTAGCAACGCTCACATTGCCGATACGCAACTCAACGACACCGGTCGCTTGTTCTGGGACACGGTGCGGTTTACGGAACCGATCCGGGAGCGGTGGCGCCGGGGCGAAGCGATGGAAGTTTTGCTGGACGGAAACCGGGTCATGGGCTGTACGTCGGCGCTTCGCCGGCGACTGCTGGCGGATTTTTTGCCCATTCCAAACCTGCCCAATTACATTTACGACGGCTGGATGGGCCTGGTGGCCGCGGCCAAAGGTACGATTGATTTTTACGAAAAACCGTTGATCTGGTACCGAACCCACGAAAAACAACAGGTGGGAACACGTCCTCCGGCAGCTGGAAAACCAGTGCGGTTTATGGACCGGTTTTCGCGCCCTCATCGTGAGAAATTAGACCCATTGATCCGTAAACACCAGAACTTAAGTGATTTATATAAATTAGTGAGCCAACGCGTACCGGATCAAACGCCCGGAATCCGCCAGTTCAAACGCCGACTGGCCCACTATGCCCGACGGAGTACGCTGCCCGACGGGCGATTTTCCCGCCTTGGTGGAGTGGTTCGGGAATTATTTTCCGGGAATTACCATCGCTACGTCGATCAGGAAGCCAACGCGGCAGCGCCGTACCTGGCGGCCGTTGGCGATTTACTCGAGTAACCAAAGTTATGATTACATTTCTGACCGTTTGCACCATCCGTCAATTGCCCCAGGCGCTCGCGCTGGGCGAGAGCCTGCAGCAGCAACATCCTGCCGACGCCTTCGTAATCGGGCTTTGCGACGATGTTTCGCATTTGCCCACCGGTTTTCAATTTCCGTATCCGGTCGTTTCAATCAATGACCTGAGCATTCCGGATCGCGCGTCGTTGTCGCAACAGTATACATCTGCCGAATTTCTGGCAGCCTGTAAGCCGTTGTTTATCAAGCAGATTTATAAAAATCTGGCCCAAAACGACTGGCTGATTTACGTCGACCCGTCGATTTATTTTTTCCAACCGCTGTCGGATCTGCAAGCCCGGTATGCCGAAGCCACGGTTTTGCTGACCCCCCATTTACTCAAACCCCTGACCGACAACGCATTTCCGGACGAAAAATACATTCAGAATGTTGGTTTATACAGTTCCGGTTTTCTCGCCCTCCGACAGACGGCCGAAACAACCCGCTTTCTGGACTGGTGGAGCAGTCGGGTGCCGGAGCGGGCGTTTGCCCGTCCTTGCGAAGGCCAGTATACCGACCAGATCTGGCTCGTTCTGACACCCGGCTTGTTCGAGGGTGTTACGATTGTTAAACAGCCGGGCTGGCACCTCGGCTTGTGGAATCTGCACGAACGCCCTACCGAAGAAACCGAAGCCGTTATTTTCCTGAATTACAAAGGATTGGTTGATCAGGAAGGCTATTTTCAGGCGCAAACCCGAAACCGGTTGGCCTCGTTTCCGGTGATCAAAAACCGGTTGCGGGCGTATCAGAACCGGCTCAGTCAATTCGATCAGGTTGGTTTGATGCGCGTGCTGCCTGCTTATGGTCTTCAACCGTTCAGACCACCGCTGAAGGGGTGGAGAAAAAAGACCGTCACGAGTCTGTATCAGACGATTGAGTTCATTGATACCGTTGATATTCCCCGAAAAATGTAGTGATTCCGATCGGAAACCGGTCGCCGTACGCTGATATTACGACATCATCGTTCCGTCTTCACTATTCTTTTCGTTATATTTGTCCAGATATTAAAAAAATACAATTGGTTGGGATTCGAAGCAGCTGTATCAGATGTTTTTAAAACCGCCGGTTTTTGCGAGTCAATGTGGTCATGGAACCCGGCTTTGGGATACTCCGAAGAAAAATGCCTTCGGCCAGGCCGTTAAATTTGTCAAAATTAACTTTATGGAGCCTGCAATCCACCAGTGCTCTGTCATAAACCAGTTTATTCGATGCGTGATATACTGTCTTATTTCACCCTCAGGAGACTCGATTTAATGCGGATGGTAACCGGAATTTTAATAATTATTGACGGTTATCCACTCATCTTTTTTTTCAAAGAATCCCTGAAGCTGGCGCCGGGAAGTACCGCCTTTACGGCTGCCGTCCTGGCGATGGGTTACCTGTTGATGATTCCGACCACCATCTTTCGAAAGCTGTACCGCTGCAATACGGTTTTATTGCGGTTTGGAATCATCTTTCTGATATTTTCCATTGTTTCCATGTATGTCTATCCGTTTATCTTTTTCAAAAGTTATACGCAGGACATGCTCTATTACCTCTATATCTTCGCGTTCCTGTTTCTGCTGATCAATACACCGAATGATATCATCGAGGTTTTTATCCCGATTACGGTATTGTTTGCGGTTGTTTCAAACCTGGGTCTTGTTTACGCCTTGTTGACCGACCCTACCTGGACCATTGGACAACGGGCTGCCATTCAATACGGGGAAGGTGAGTACCGAACCGGTAACCCGCACGTTTTTGCCCGCAATGCCCTAATCTGCGTCGTGGCTTGCGGAATCTGGGTAACTCAGCCCAAAACCAACTTCTTTGTTCGGATTTTCGCCTTCTTTTCCTGCGTTTTCAGCATGGGGATTCTCGTTTTGACGCAGGTGCGATCGAGTATTCTGGCGCTCATCATCATCATCTTCTGTTTTCTGCTTTTTAACGTTCGGCCCGCTCAGATCAAGTTACTTGCGAGGACATTAATCAGGCCTACTTCGTTGTTGTTGATTGCCGTGGTGTTTATTGGTATCTCATTATTTATCCGTCGGAACATCGACCTCTATGCGGTTTTATACGGGTATGCCGTTGCGTTTATCGAGCGAAATATGGAAAACGTTTTCGCCGTATTCGGGCTGAAAGGGCAGGATAACTTTGCCGCTTCGCTGGATGCTTCCGCCGGAAACCGGGCCACCAGTTTTCTCTATCTACGAATCCTGCTTGAAGGCCACCTTCACGTCATATTATACGGGCAGGGCTATAAGTCCACCTACTTGGATGTCCCAATACTGGAAGCACTCGTCAACCACGGGTTTGTCGGTTTCTTCCTGTTCGCCTGTTTTATCCTGTTGATGCTGGTATACAGCCTGAAAGCCATGCGAGACAACCCCGACCCACTTTCCACCTTTCTGGCCTATTTTTACATTTATATGTTCGTCCAGATGTTCACTGTCGGACGACCGTATGAGATGGCGCACTGGCAACCGTTCTGTATGCTTATGAGGTTCATCGGAATGGATCGTGTTTTCCCGAGGCATTTGTTAAACCACCCGGACAAACTGGAGTCGCAACTGCTCGCTTGACAACCTTATTTTGTAACGCATTTGATAAGATGGTCACGCGCTCCATCAGGTTACCATCTCTATGAAAATTCTAATTGTTCACAATATTTTGTGGGCACACTACAAGGCAACGGTTTTCAGTGAACTCCATCGGCTGGCCCCGGCTTATGATTGCCAGGTGCACGTTTTGCAGATTGCCCAAACCGAGCAGTCGCGGGTTTTATTCGGGAAACCGGATCAACTACCGGACCAGTACAGCTACGAATTGCTTTTTGATACGGTTGTCGAACAGGTCGGCACCTTGCCCAAAATGAAAGCGCTGGTAAGTCGGATGCGGGCCTACCGCCCCGACATGCTTTTAATTACAGGGTATTACGACCCCGCCCAGATCGCCCTGATGACGGTTGCCAAACTGAGCGGTATCAAAGTCATTATCCAAACCGAATCGACACCCGTTGATCTGGTCCGCAGCGGAGCCAAAGAATGGCTAAAAAGCCGCATCATCTCGATGGCCGATGGTTTTTTCTGTTTCGGAACACCCCAGGCCGACTACCTGATTCAGTTGGGTGTTCGGCCCGAAAAAATTCTGGTTCATCGAAACGCGGTGGTCGACAACTCCAAATTACGGCACATCCACGATCGCGTCCTGCCCGACCGGTTTTTGAAACAAACTGAAGCCGGTCTAAAACCGGCCAATTTCATTTACGTAGGACGTCTGGCCCCGGAAAAAAACATAACGCTTCTGATTGACTCTTTTCATCAGGCTTTACAAAAGGCAAAAGATTCAACCGGCTGGGGTTTGATCCTGCTCGGCGACGGCAATCAGAAAGCCACGCTTCTCGCTCAAATTGATCGGCTTCATCTGCAGGATTCGGTTCAGATTTTACCCAATCAGCCCTGGTATCGGGTTCCCGAAACCCTGGCCCTGGCCGACGTGCTGGTGTTGCCCAGTTTATCGGAACCCTGGGGGCTGGTCGTCAACGAAGCAATGGCCTGCGGGATGCCGGTGGTGGTTTCAAACCGTTGTGGCTGCGCCCAGGACCTGGTCCAGCACAACCAGAATGGGTATGTTTTTGATCCGCTTCAGCCCGGCGAACTGACGACCTCGCTGCTCAACTTCATCGACGGCCGGGCCAATCAGCAGGCCATGAGCCTGCGGTCGGAACAAATCATTGCGGAATTTGATCCGCAGGTCGTTGGACAGAAAATGATGGAAGGATTTGTAAAAGTGCGTCGTGGGTCGTTATTTCAGCCTTCTTTATGAACATTCTCCACATCTGCGCCTATTCCTGGGACATTGGCGGGCCGCCCCGCATCATTTATGATTACACCAGTGTGCTGGCCCCTCAGGGTGAAAAATTAACGATTTTAACCCCAATGTCCGCAGGCGATGTGCTCTACACCACCGCGCCGGGAGTACGGGTAGTTCAGGTCAAACGGCATTGGTTTGCCCGGTTTTTTCCAGAATTTTCGCCCGGGCTGTACCGCTACCTCCGCGACCACGGCAACGAATACGACATCATTCATATTCACGGAATCTGGCATTTTGGGGCGGTTGCCCCGTATTTTGTCAAACTTCGCGCGGCCAAAGTGGTAACCATTCACGGGCTGCTCGACCGCTGGACTTTAAAACACGGGTACTGGAAAAAGAAAATCATGTCATGGGTCATTCAGAAGCAGCTGCTCAAAAAAACACCCCTGATTCTGATCAATAATAAACGGGAAGACGACGACGTACGCCGGTATCTGGGCTACCAGCATCCGAACGTTCAGATTATTCCCAACGGGTTACGCATTTCAGAATACCAGAATTTACCCGCCAAAGGAACGTTTCGGCAACAGCATCAGATTGAAAATAACCAGCAGATGATTCTGTTTTTGAGCCGGATTCACATTAAAAAAGGGGTTGATATCTTGTTACCGGCCTTCCGGTTGCTTCAGAAAACCCATCCGAATGCGGTTTTGGTGCTGGCCGGGCCCGACGACGGTTATTTGCCGGATGTTCAGCAGTTCATCGAAACGCATCAGCTCCGGAAAAGCATTATTCTACCAGGCATGCTGATCAATACCGACAAACTGGCCGCCTTTGCCGACGCTGATGTGTTTACCTTGCCGTCGTATTCCGAAGGGTTTTCGGTGGCGGCTATGGAAGCGCTGGCCTGCGGTGTGCCTGCGGTGCTGACCGACCACGTCGGTTTCAGCGATTACCTGCGGGCGTATGAAGCCGCTTACATTAGTGACACCACCGTGGAGTCGGTACGCGACGGACTGGCATATCTGCTCGATCATCCTGCCGAAGCCGCTCTCATGGCTCAGAATGCCCGGCGCATGGTGAGTGAAGTGTGTGATATCAACGTCGTGGCCAATCGCGTTCTCGATGCCTACCATCAACTTGTTCCCCAGCAGGTATGAGCAGCATTTCAGTAATCATTCTGACCCACAACGAAGAAAAGCACATCGGACGCTGCATTGCCAGCCTGCTGCCGTTTACAAATCAGATTTTTATCGTCGATTCGTTTTCGACCGACCAAACTGTTGAAGTCGCCCGGGCGATGGGGGCTGTGGTCGTGCAGAATCCCTGGGTCAATTACGCCACGCAGTTTAACTACGGCATCCGGCATATTCCCTTCCGCTCCACCTGGTTGATGCGCATGGATGCCGATGAATACGTTTTGCCCGAACTGGCTACGGAAATTAAAAACCGCCTGGCTACCCTGCCCGATGATGTCAGCGGGGTGTACGTCAAACGCCGGGTGATGTTTATGAACCGCTGGATGCGCCACGGAGATTATTATCCGACCTGGCTGCTGCGGCTCTGGCGCAGCGGCCAGGGCATCTGCGAAGAAACCTGGATGGACGAGCACATCAAGCTTTCGGCCGGGCATCCGATCCGGTTCGAACACGACATTGTAGATCACAATCTCAACAACCTGACCTGGTGGACACAAAAACATAATCTGTACGCCATTCGGGAGGTGATCGATATATTAAACATTCGCTTTAACTTTGACCAATCCATTCGGGTCGAACCCAAATTGTTCGGTACGCAGGAACAGCGAAAGCGGTATCTGAAGCTGCGGTATGCGTCGTTACCGCTCTTTACCCGGCCGTTTCTGTACTTTTTCTACCGGTACTTTGTCCGGCTCGGATTGATCGACGGACGTCCGGGATTGATGTGGCACTTTTTGCAGGGACTCTGGTACCGGTTTCTGGTCGACGCCAAACTGTACGAAGTCTACTACCGTGTAGGCACTGATAAACAAGCAATTATTGATTTTTTCCGAACAGAATATGGAAAAGACCTCCTGGCCGAACGGCCGGGCCAGCACTGACCTCTCGGTTTACGACAATAGCTGGTGGAATCCGGGACCGAAATGGAAAATCATCCTGTGGTTTTTGGTCAGTTCTGTGTTCATCAACTCCTATGCACCGATCCCCGTGCGGATTAAAAAGTGGATTTTGACGCTCTTTGGGGCTAAAATCGGTGCCGGTTTTGCCATCAAACCCGCTGTAACTATCAAATTTCCCTGGATGCTGACCATCGGCGATTATGTCTGGATCGGCGAAGGCGTCTGGATCGACAACCTAGCACCCGTGACCATCGGTAATCACGTCTGTATTTCGCAGGGTGCCATGCTGGAAACCGGTAACCACAATTACCGAAACCGGACGTTCGATTTGTTTGTTAAATCCATACATCTGGAAAATGGCGTCTGGATTGGAGCCAAATCCGTGGTTTGCCCCGGCATAACCTGCCATTCTCATTCCATTCTTTCGGTGGGAGCCGTTGCCACAAAATCCCTCGAAGCCTACGGGATCTACCAGGGGAATCCCGCCATTTGGGTTAAAAACCGCGAAATTTCATGAAAATCACCATCATAACTGTTGTGTATAATGGCGCGGCTACGATTCGGGACAGCATCGAATCGGTGCTGAACCAGACTTATTCCGATATTGAATACATCGTCATCGACGGCAAATCAAAGGATAACACCGCCGACATCGTACGGTCCTACGGTTCGCGCATTTCCCGTTTTGTGTCGGAGCCCGACAAAGGGTTATACGACGCCATCAACAAAGGAATTCGGATGGCAACCGGCGATTTTATTGGGTTAATCAACGCCGATGACTTTTATACCCACAACCAGGTGGTCGAAAAAGTTGTCTCCTTAATTGAGCGCACACATTGCGATGCCGTATACGGTGATGTGATTTACGTAAATCAGCAAAATAAGGAGAAAATTGACCGCTACTGGAAAGTGGGCGAATACAAGGAAGGGGCTTTTTTATGGGGCTGGATGCCTCCTCACCCGACCTGTTTTATCCGACGGTCGGTTTACGAAGAATTGGGTGGTTACACGCTCAAACTTAAAAGTTCATCAGACTATGAATTGCTGTTGCGGTTCATCCATAAACACAAAATTAAACTCAGTTATCTGCCCGAAGTACTGGTGACAATGCGGTCGGGCGGCATGAGTAACGCGACCCTCAAACACCGCTGGCGGGCGAACCGCGAGGATCGCCAGGGATGGAAGTTAAACGGCCTGCGTCCTTACTTTTTTACACTTTTGCTTAAACCATTAAGAAAAATTGACCAGCTATTACCAAAGCTGTGAAAAATAACCGTCTTTTGCACCGCATGATAAATTTTCTATACCATTAAGTCATTTTTGATTGTACGAAAAGCTTTAAACGGTAACATTTATACTCTCTCTATGTGATTTTATAGCTAACGTATCATCACACCTGCCATTATGAATCTGGAATTGCTTCTTTCTTATATCCAAAATAAATTGACGGACGATCTGTTCCAGTTGGGGCTTTATCAATGTCTTCTTTCCTTTCTGGTCGCCTGTTTTGTCGCTGTTGTTTCCATTCCGGTCGTTATTAAAATTTCGGAGCTGAAGTTTCTCATGGAGAAGCCCGGTGTGCGGAGTTCCCATAAAACCGCTACGCCAACCTTTGGCGGTATTGCTATTTTTGCTGCTATTTTGATCAGTTATTTTCTCTGGCCAGCCATCGACCAGACCGACATTTACCGGACGAACCTTTCCATTGTCGGCATGTCGATTTTGTTCTTTATCGGAATCAAAGACGATATGGTGGGCATCGACCCGAACAAGAAAATCTTCTTCCAGGTCCTACCGTCGTTAATTCTGATTTTCTTCGGAAAACTGCGCATCGACTATTTATACGGTATTTTTGGAATGTACCACATCAATGATGTGTTTTCAATCCTGATTACCTGCCTGATCTTTATTACCATTATCAACGCCATCAACCTAATCGACGGCATTGACGGGTTGGCCGGGGCCATTTCGACCCTCGCGAGTCTGACGTTCGGCGGCTGGTTTCTGCTCACGAACCACTTTGCCATGGCCTGTCTTGCCTTTACGTTGTCCGGCGCATTGGTTGGTTTTCTGCGGTTTAATTTTTCGCACACCAGCAAGATTTTCATGGGTAATACCGGTTCGCTCATTCTGGGCTTTCTGCTGTCGTTTTTTGCCGTACGGTTTATCAACCTGAACAATTCCTTCCGGTTCGATCCCACCTCGTTTTTCAACGCGCCAATCATCGCCATTGTGATTCTGATTGTTCCGATTTTTGATACCCTGCGGGTTTTTCTGGTTCGGATCATGGCCGGGCGTTCGCCCTTTTCCGCCGACCGGAACCACATGCACCACATTATTGTCGATAACGGTCTGTCGCACGCAGCCGCTACGGCCGTCCTGTGCTCCATTTCGCTGTTGAATACGATTTTGTTTTTTCTTTTCCACCGCGACATTTCCAACACCGTTTCACTGTTCATTCTGATTGGGATGTTTTTCCTTTACATGACCATGGGTGTTTTCCTGAAAATGCGGGCTCGGGTGCAGGCTATTGACAAACCACGACGGAAAGGACTCTACCTCAGCCAGTTGGCCAATGCTTTTTCCGGAAAAAACATTCTGAGGTACTTGTAAAAACATCCGTTGTCCGGCGTTTTCCAACAATAGAGCGATTCGGTTGTTATACTTCCATCATCAGAAATGATCTCGTATGGAAAAACCGAACAAAGGAGATGGTGACACCCAATCTCCGCAAGCCGCCCAAAACCTGCGACCTCGGGCTGTAGAAGATGAGGACGAAATTCCACCTCTTTCCGAAGCCGACACGGCGCCCATGTACACCGACCTGGGCTTAGGTCCGGAGGATGCCTACAACAAAGGTGGTGACGAAGCCCTCGACACGATGTTGTACACCGATACGCACACCTCCATTAACACGGCAGAAAACCGCTCCAATTCCCTCGCTTATGAGGGAGACATCGACGATCTGACGATAGAAATTGAGAAGGATAAATGACCGTATTCCGTTTACCGTCTTCAGTGGCCGACGCAAGCTTCAACAAGAACTCGTCAGCCACTGAAGACGGTAAACCCGGTCAGGAATTGGCTTCGTTTTTCAGCTTCCCCTTCATCGCCTTCCGCAGCTTTTCAACCTTGGGTAGCGACACGTTGCGGATGTACGGCTGATTGGGATGGAGTTTGAAATAATTCTGGTGAAAATTTTCCGCCGGGTAGAATTCCTTCAGCGGCAACACTTCCGTTACCACCGGATTTCTGTAGTGTTTGGAATCATTCGTTCGCTGAATGGCAGCCTCAATCGCCTGTTTTTCGGCCGGTGTGCGGTAAAAAGCGACTGAACGATAATCACGTCCCACATCAGGCCCCTGCCGGTTAAGCGTCGTCGGATCGTGACCCGCGAAAAACGCATCGAGTAAGTCTTTGTAACTGATGACCCCGGGATCGTAATAAACCTGCACCGATTCGGCATGACCGGTTTCATCCGTTCCCACCTGTGTATACGTCGGATTTTTTACCGAGCCCCCGGCATAGCCCGAGATCACCTCCCGAACACCCTTCAGTTGATCGAACCCTTCTTCCTGCGCCCAGAAGCAACCGCCGGCAAATGTGGCAACGGCCTCCCCCGGTTTTAAGGCCGGTAGTTTGGCGGGCGTTGTATCCTGCGTCTGCGCCGGTGTACAGCCGATCAGAAATAGTAACCCTAACACTGCATTTTTGAAGGATTTCATAGCCAAGATTGGTTTATTCCTTCTGAACAAATTCCCTTGCCAGCTCGTTCGCTGGTGCTGCCCACGGGTCACTCTTCCCCAATTTTTTCAATGGGTAACCCCTCATTCACTCATCCGTTTCCTGAAACCGCATCGTATTGATGGCGGAATACCTGAAAATGATAGCGGCCAACCAGAAGTAACCCTTTGAAGCGATTTGATCATCCGGCACATCATACCAGCGGTGATGTCAGGACCAGATCGTATTCGGTTTCCAGTTTGCGCATCCAATCCTGCATGGGCGCGCCATCAAACGCGATTACCGGAAGGTCCGTTCGTCGGCCTTCTTCATCGATCAGGTAAACCGAAAGCAGTCGACTGCCGGAAGATACAACGTAATTAACTGCTTCCATTAACTGCTCGATCTCTTCAGAATAAAGATGAAACGAACGCCGTTTTCCGTGCGGGTACCGAACGTTGAAATAAAGCCACATATTACCGATAATTGGGGATACATAACCCAGGTTGAAAATAGCTATTCACTGATTCCTCACTTAATTAACCAACAAAATTTACCCTATATTTTATATGCAATTCATTGTATATTATATATATAACTAATAATTACCGAACATGTTCATCCTGTTCGTATTGAATAATGGTAAACGTTGAGCAAACGGTTTAGTTCAATACGAAGCACAACTCTGACAGTATCTGTCGTTTCGTTAAAAACCAGTAGAGCAAGCGGAACAGCCCTTCAGGGGATCGATTTTACACTCGTTCTCATGGGGCTAGTTACACAAAAGATGGGCAAACTTCCAAGCAAAACCGGATAAAAACCACTTGTAAGTTCCTATTAAATCCTATCTTAGAGTTCTAACTGTTCGGATTCGTCATGAAAAAAGCCGCTGGCATTGGTTTGATCCTGCTCTCTTTCACTTTCGTTTACATGTCGGTCCAGGTTTACGCCAACGAGGAAGCCGCACGGATGATCGATCAGTACGGTACGATGGCGGTCGTGGCCAAAATTGGAAGTGTTATCCTGTTTACCTATCTGGCCTATACGTCGCTCATGAAAGGAATTGCGATGCTTCGGGAAGAATAGATGTACGCTACTCCAATTCATTTAAACGCAAAGAAGCGCCCCGTCAGAAGGCGCTTCTTTGCGTTTTATACTCATCTGATTATTGACAGGACTGCTTGTATCCGTTGATATTGTAAGTAATCCGATCGTCATTGGGTTTGTGCACTATTTGTACTTCATAGACACCCAAATCTGTTTTAATATACTGGTATTCAATAATATACGGATCGACATTATCCCTTGTATCGGAGTCGTCAATCACCCGGGTCAACATGTTTTGATTGAGCTTAAAAGGCGAAGGAGCGGCAAATATCGGGAAAAAGGCGGGAATGGGATTCGGTTTGGAAAGATCAAACTCATACGTCGCTAATCCGACCTGCCCCTGCGGATCGGTCGAGGTATACTCTTTCTTTACAATATTTCCATTCTGTACCGTATTTCGTATGGTATACCCGGAATACCGTTCTTCCGTGATAAATCCATTCACAAATGTCAGATTATCTTTTTCTTCCACCCCGTCACTATTCAGCATATGAATCCGGGTTTCTACGTAAGGTTCGGGCCTAAAATTGTAAACCGTGTAGGTTTCCGTCACCTTACCCGGTTCGTAGGTATACTCCGACGTAGAACGTTCTTTGCTGTACAGGGGGCCTCCATAGGCTTTTTTCTTCACCCGGCCTTCCGAATCGTATTCATACGTGATGAAATAATTCGGGTATCCGACCGCAAAAGAAAGATCACCGACCTTAAGGATGTCAATGACCGGAATGGTAGCGAACTGATGGCTGGTGACGGTTTGGCCAATTTGCACGGTTTCGCCGGGCGGAATCAGGTAGTAATCCAGCAGGCCCATAAATTCAGTAGTTTGGCAGGAGTTGGTTTCGGGGACCAAATGATCCCTTACGGCGCAGGAGTCGATGACGGCAATCAGGGTGACAATGGCTAAATATCGTAAAATGGTTTGCATGGTAGGATAGATAAAATGATTTACCTACATAGACACAGATGATCGAAAAATCGTTGGAATGTTGTATGAAAAAATAATAAAATTCAATTTTACGGCCCGCCCAGGTCTTTAAAAACCGCCTTTCCGCTGAAAAGAGAAGAAACGTGCATCCGTAAACGTCAAAAAAATATCAATCGTAAACAATTGGGTAAAAGCAAAAAAATGAGAGTATAATGCATTGATTTTAAACTAGTTAATCACTTAGCCATCCTGTTTTTTCTTGAGTCGGACTAACTTTTTAAACAATTGCCCGCAGGCTTCGTTTTACTTGCATTGACCGCTGCTAAACGGAGATACTGTAAAAAGTACCTGATTGAAAAATAACCGTTTCGTATGCGGTAGTAAAAAGCCAGGTGACTTCGGTCGTCTGGCTTTGTTTTTGGTTGTAACTGGACAAAAACCGTATGCTGCTTGAAAAACCGATACCGTTTACGTTTTTAATTCGGCGAATTCGTCGGGAAGCCCTGCTGGTTTTCCTGTTTGCCAATGTGGTTGTGCTGACCAAGTTTTTTTTTCAACTCTGGTACCTGACCATCCCGATCGCCATCCCGGCTTTGTTAGGCACCTGTATTTCGCTGCTGCTGGGTTTTCGGATGAATCAGGCTTACGATCGCTGGTGGGAAGCCCGGATTATTTGGGGGGCCATCGTCAACGATAGCCGCAGCTTTATCCGGCAACTGCAGATGTTCCTGCCCAACCAGCAGACGCTGATCCATTCCTTCGTGTTGCGCCAGTGTGCCTGGTGCTTTGTGCTGGGCGACTCCCTGCGGGGGCACGAAATCCGGAGCCGGTTGCTGGAGTTTCTGCCGCAGGCCGCCGTCGACCGAATTCTGCTGGCCGACAACATTCCCAACGCTCTTTTGGCCGACCACGGTTTGGCCATCAGTCAGTTGTTTCGGGAAGGACAAATTTCTGATTTTCAGATGCTTCACCTTAGCACTTCCCTCAATAACCTGACCGACTCAATGGGACGCTGCGAACGGATCAAAAACACCCCTTTCCCCCGAACGACGACCTTCAACCTGCGGGTATTTATTTATCTTTTTGCCGCTATCCTGCCCTTTTGCTTCGAAGCCGATCTTTTTTACCTCGACGTACCGCTGGTCACCCTGATTTCCTGTGCGTTTCTGCTGCTCGAAAAGAGTGGTATTCAATTACAGAATCCGTTTGAAAATACACCGACCGATACACCGGTGACAACCATCGCCCGCAACATCGAGATCAACCTGAAAACCATGACCGGTTTTGAGACGATCCCCGAAAAGATACCGCCTTACGATTATTACGCGTTATAATGTATCTGAAACGGGCGACTTAGGTTTTAATACCGGTTTTTAGAAATAGGTATACCGTTGTATGTCGCAAAAAGTGATATACTTGTTGTCCTGTTTTCCAGAGACCGACCCATGAACGGATACCTATCGCTGCTGATTTTGCTTCTCCATACCTCGATTTCCTTCGGCCAATCCGACAGTACAGTCCGTTCCCCTTACCGGGTGCATCGATCCTACGAACTGCCCGCGTCGCTGGTGGTGCTGGGCACGTCCTTTTTTGGGTATCGGCAACTGGATCGGTATGCGAAACTCAACGCCGACGAAGTGTCTCAACTGAACCCCGCACACATCAACGCATTCGATCGTCCGGTTGCGTTTATGGACCCCAACCGGTTCGACGCGGCTCAAAAACGATCCGACCGGTTTTTGAATATCTCGATTGCCTCCCCAATCCTGCTGATTCTCAGCAAGCGAGTTCGTCAAAATGGGCTGGATGTCGTAACGTTATACACCACCGCCCACGCCGTAAACAACCTGCTGTATTTCGCTACCGCTTTTTCTGTCCGGCGGGCCCGACCGCTCACCTACAATCCCGGGCTTCTGATTGACGACAAAACCGGAAATGCCAAAAGCAATTCGTTCTACAGCGGACACGTATCGTTCAGCACCACGGCGATGTTTTTTGGGGCCAAAGTGCTGACGGATTTTTACCACATCAGGGGTTGGAAACGAATCGCCATTTTTTCGGCAGCTGCGGTGCCGCCGATTCTGGTTGGCGTTAATCGGATGGAAGCCGGCAAACATTTCCGGACCGATGTCATGACCGGTTTTCTGGTAGGTGCCGCCGTCGGAATCGGGGTTCCGCAATTGCATAAACTCAGCCGAAAAACCGACCGGTTGTCGTTTCAGCCTCAATTTTCCCTGCGCGGTCAGCGCGGACTGGCGGTTGCGTATACCTTCTGAAAACCGTCTTCCATTGGCGCTCCTCTATTTATCAATCCGAGACCAACTCTTTTCGTAATTTAGGGGTCCGTCAGGTAAATCGTCAACCCTTCCCGCTTTCCGTCTGACTATGAAAATGTCTCTGGTTCCGATCCTGCTGCTTAGCTGCCTCCTGATGGGGTGTCCATTCATTTACACCGAACGCACCATCAATTTCAAAACCGCCAGTTTACCAACCGAGCCAACCAATTTTTCCGAACTGAACACCTACTGGAACGATTACAATTCGGCGGGACCGCCCACCTTGGGTGCGGGCATGAATTTTTACTTTTCGTCGGATCGCAGCAATACGTTCCGGCCAGACGTCAAACAGAGCTTCGACATCATGGATTATCGGGTTACGATCAGCTTCGACCAGACCAGTGGCAAGTGGTACCGCCGGGCGGATCGCCTATCGGGTGGTCCCGAAACCTACGGCTATATGCCTCCCAAAACCTACATCGGCAACTTTGATTTTCACCTGTTCCGGCGCATCAATACGGGCGGCAACGAACTGGGGCCCTTTGTCCGGACGTATAAAAATCCGGAGCGTGAGCTGTTCATGTACGCCAGCGATTCGACGGGAAATCTGGATGTTTACGGTGTCTTCTATACGCCCTACCACACGGCTTCCCACGCCTATGAAGGCGACGGACCGTTTAAGGTCAATCTAATTAATTCAGCTCAGCAGGATGCCTACCCGACGCTGACCGAATCGGGCGATCAGCTTTTATTCACCTCCGACCGCAGTGGGTCATTTGACTTGTTCGCGGTACCGGTTTCTCCGGAAAATCTGGTTGCCAGCCTGCAGTCCAGGCCCGAAGCTGCGGCCAGACCCGAACCCATTGCGGTGTTAAATAGCCCGGCCGACGATAAATGCCCCTACATCAACGGCCCGCTGTTGGTCTTTACTTCCAACCGACCGGGTGGTTTTGGTGGTTTTGACCTGTACTATTCCCGCTGGGAAAACGGAACCTGGTCGGCGCCGATCAATTTTGGTCCGACGATCAATACCTCCTCCGATGAATACCGTCCCGTTGCCATGAGAGCTGAACAGTTTGAGAACGATCTGTTGCTGTTTTCTTCCAACCGGCCCGGCGGAGCGGGTGGTTTTGATCTGTATTACGTCGGTATATCGAAGGAATTGCTTCAAAATCCGAAAGGGAATTGATTCCGTCGTACGGTTTTGTCCCGGAAATGACACCTGCACCCAAAAACCGGTTGCGTGCGGCAGGATTATCGCTCAGATAATCATACCGATACGTAAAAAATCTGCCTGGTACTTTCTATCTTTGAGAATACGGTTGTTTGTTCCGAAGAAAATCACGGGGCATTCCAGTACCGTTTTTTGGCAATCCTTTCTCTGTTCGCAGCCGCCCGTTTCAATGGATACAATCGATTTACTGGCCAAACTCCCCGGCGCTTTTACCGAATCAGGTTTGCGTCAGGAGATGCTTACCCACGGGAAATTTATTACCGTCGACAAAGACGATACGATTGTTCGCGAAGGTCAGTTTCTGGACTTTTTGCCCATTGTCATTAAGGGTGAAATTCGGGTTTTTCAACAAAAGGAAGACCGGGAAATTTTGCTTTATTACGTTCGGGAGGGTCAGACGTGCATGATGTCGCTTTCGGCCGCGTATTTCAGCCAGACCAGCACCTCCTACGGCGTGGCGACAAAACCGTCGGAGATTTTTGTATTTCCAACCCGGCTCGTCAACGACTGGCAGTTGAAATACTCGTCCTGGAATGCGTTTCTGATTCAGACGTTTCGCAGCCGGTACGATGAATTACTGGACTCGTTCGAGAGCGTTGCCTTCGACCCCATCGACAAACGGATATTAACGTACCTGAAAAACCGGTCCCAAAAAGACCATTCCTCCAAAATCGTCATTTCTCACCAGAATCTGGCCTACGAACTCGGCACCACCCGGGTCGTGATTTCCCGCATCCTGAAAAGCTTCGAGCAACAGGGGAAGGTCAAACTGTTCCGGGGCTATATCCAGCTAAAATAAATTTTGAGTTGTGTAACTTTTGATACCGTTTTCGGGCGGTGTCCTGCCCTATTTTTGTCCTGACCAATTTGCAAAGCAGGATGAAAACATACGCTATTCTATTGATTGTCTGGCTATTATCCACTACTACACTTTACGCGCAATCGCCTTCCCGACCCATGAATTCACCAAAACTAAAATTTCTCATTCATGTCACGCAAAGCCAGGATGCGACCCGGGCCGCACTGGCTTTTCTGGTGGCCAAAACCGCCCTGGAAGAAGGGCATACGGTTTCGTTGTTTCTGGCGGGCGACGGCGTCAGGCTGTTGCAGGACCAGACGCTTAACGAACTAAGCGGTTTGGGAACCGGAAAACTTCGTGAACACTACGACGCAATTGTCAAAGGAAACGGGCGGTTTTATCTGTCCGGCAACTCTTCGAAGGCCCGGGGAATGACCGAGGCCGATTTAAAAGATAAACCCGCAGAATTCGCGCTGCCCACCGTCCTGGTCAAACTGGCGGCCGAAAGTGACCGCATTCTCACCTATTAACCACTCAAAACCGCACGATCATGAAAACCGTCCATTGCCGCGATCTGGGCTTCGACTGCGAAGGCGTCGTCAAAGCCACTACCGAAACGGAAGTACTCCAACAAGTGGCCGAACACGCTTCGGCGGTTCACGGCGTAACCGTTACTCCGGAACTGGCCGAACAGGTCAAACAGGTGATTCGGGAAGAGTAAGTTTAAACACCCCTGCAAGCGACCCGCTGGTTGTCCGTTTTGGCCACTGTCGGGTCGTTTTGTTGGGCCCTTCCGGCTATTCCGTCGGTCCAACCGGTTTTGCCATCCGGCAGCGAATCCGTACATTTCAGTGGCCAAACCAGCCGGAGAACACGTCGAACCTCATGCGCCATTCCCCAAATCCGTTTCGGACAAAATACTGCAAATGTAGTATGGTTTTCCAGTAAAAATTAGCCCAATATTGCCGGATGAAAACCTCTATTTCAGTTGCCATTGTGGAAGACAAGGAAGCCATTCGGCAATCGCTGGCCATTCTGGTCGACGGAGCCGACGGTTTTGTATGCCGGTTAACGTTTGAAACGGCGGAGGATGCCCTCGACCAGTTGACCCGGGAGCCGGTGGATGTGGTTTTGATGGACATCGATCTGCCGGGCATGAACGGGATTGAGTGCGTCCGCCAGCTGAAACCCCGCTGTCCGCAGACGCAGTTTATGATGTGTACGGTGTATGACGAAGACGAAACCGTGTTCGATGCCCTCAAAGCGGGCGCCACGGCCTATATTCTGAAACGAAGCCCACCCCACAAGCTCCTCGAAGCCATTACGGAGTTGCACGAAGGCGGAGCGCCCATGAGCAGCACCATCGCCCGGAAAATTGCGGGTTCCTTCCACGTCAGCCCGTCGGCCAGCAACGAACTCGACGTGCTGACAACCCGCGAACGGGAAATTCTGGACCGTCTGGCGAAAGGCCACAGCCACAAGGAAGTCGCAACCGAGTTGTTTGTGAGCCCGACAACGGTGCGCAAACACATTTTTAATATCTACGAAAAGTTGCAGGTCCACTCCAGAGTGGAAGCGGTCAACAAGTATCTGGGGCGAAAATAGAGCGCGTTTTCCCCCTCCGCCCTCATCTGAAAATCATACAAATGCGGTATTGTCGGCTCCGATTCCGGCGGGTAGTTTTGCCTCAGTCAAACTCGCAAAACATAGCCAATCGCATGAAAAAGCTCATTCTTTTCCTGTTCGCCCTCACGGTTTTTGGAGCCTGTAAAAAAGCCGAAACCGATGTTCAACCGAAAAGCCCCGCTCAGGCAGTTGCCGGAACGTATACGCTGACGTCCTTCCGGTATGCGTCGGGTTCGGACGAGATCAATCTCCCGAAAATGCCGTACACCCAAAGCGGCCAAACCATTTCCGGCACGGTCAAACTAAGTCCCTCGTCCGATGACGACCACGTTGCGTTTTCCCTGGTCCTGAAAGTAACCGGTCAGCAGGATGCCAACATCGACATCGACCAGGTGGAAGTCCGGAAAACCAGCGAAGCCTACGGTTTGTACGTGGATGGTGATCTGGTAGCGGATGCCGACGGCAGTAACATCATTTTCAATTTGTCTGAAACCGATCCGCAGACCAAAGAAAGTCTGGCGCTGAGCTTTGTCGCTAAAAAATAAGTCGTTCCAGTCTGTATCCGCATCCCTATTCGTTCTGAATCGATGAAAAAGCTGCTGATTTCGTTGCTGTTCGGTGGCCTCCTGACGGGAGGTCATTTGCCCAAAACCTTCGGTCAGGCTGCCGACAAAATCGTTTTCGGCGGTGTGACGCTGGAACGTGGCGTGGGTCGCTACAACCCGATTACGTTCGGGGTTGGGGCCGTCGGACAGTTTCAGTATCCGCTGACCCCGGTTTTCGCCGTCACGGCCAAGGCAGGCGTTGAGGTTTTTCTCATTAACTTCTCCTCGCTGAATCCCTATTCGTACCTGGGCTACGGTTACAATCCGATTTCGGGCTTTGGGTTCAATACGCTATACGTCAATTATGCCATGATGAATGCGCGGACGACGGGCATCAGCGTTCCCCTTTGCGTGGGTCCGCGCGCCTACCTGACCGACCGTTTGCATGCCGACGCGCTGGTGGGCGCGGATGTGGGTGCCAGTGAGGTCATGCGTACCAGCCTGCGCGTCGAACCGGGCGTGGGCTACATGCTGCCGCTGCCGCAGGGCCGGTTTCTGGATGTCAACGCCAGCTACTGCACCAGCTTTGCGCGGGGCAGTGGCGTGGTGTCGCTCGGGATTTCCTACGGATTCAAAATCAAATGAGTGGGGATTGCCTTTCCTTTACCCATCAGGCACAAAAAAAGTGTCGGATTCGAAAATCCGACACCCCCTAAAAACCGGTTTTTACATTCCTTTGCCTTTTAAAACCAGTTGAACGGTTTTTGGGTCGGGTTCTTTCGAGAAGTCAACCGTGCCCCCGTTGTCTTTATCGATCGTAAACAGGAGCAGCAGGGCCGCAAACGAGATACTTTGCTCCTCTTCCGTTGGATTCGCTTTCAGCATGTCCACACTTTTGGTAGCCAATTCGATAGTCGTACTCGTCAGGGTGTTCACGGTAAACGGCGTCGTTACTTTATCAACATCCGTCAACGACAAGGTTTTATTGTCGCCTGACAACTTCCAGGTGCCCCCAGTTGCGGATTTACCCCCATCGACGACCGAATAGGTGTTGTCCCTGTTAAACGTTACGGTATTGTCATCGCCAAAAAAGGTTCCGCCTTCAACAGAAGGAATGGCGTACGTTTTGGCGTCGGTTTTAACACTAAGCTCGGTAATGGACCATTTGCGAACCAGCAAATCGGTGGTGTTATCCGGTGTAACCGAATCTTTTGATTTGGAACAGCCGAACATCGTTGTGATAACCAGGCCCGTCACGAGCAGGTACTGCTTCATTTTCATGGTAATTGAGGAGGTTGACAGGATGAAAACATAAAATATGACCCCAAAACTAGTAACAATTACTTGTACACCCAATATTTCACGAATAAAGTTTCATATATTCTTCAGTTATTTGGAATTGAATCTCCAACCTCAATCAGGGCTTGATTCGAGGGTATCCTTTTTCCCCAACGGGCTGCCATCCGTCGATGAATAGTTCGGCCCGTTGTGCTTCACCTTCTTGCCATAATCCGTTGAATCGGCGAAGTTTTGCTCGATTTCGGACCGGATTTCGAAGGCAAAAATTTTCTCCGCCAAACGCATTCCCTTCCTGCCGTTAGGCAGCTGATGTGTGTAGGGCAGGCAACGGTTTTCTCCCACCGGCAGAAATGGCATTATAAGTAGCGAAATCGGTCTTTCCGGAAAAAGAGCCCCTGTAACGGGCGGGGTTTCGAAAATCCCGTCCATTTTGGCCATGCGTTTAAAAAGCGGTTTGGCTATGCGCCAACTGAGAAAGGGATTCAGTAAGTTTGTCCTTCCAAGCTTCGTAAACACAAACCGTAACGTACTCAGGCTCAATACTGATCGATGCAGCCACCGATTCCGGGTTCGCGCCGATTCCGTCAGCAGCCTGTTCTTAAAAACATGAAATCCCTTTATCTTTTTTTCCTCGCACTCGCGGTTTTTTGTGCCTGTCAGCAACGTTCGTCCACAAACACGGCTGCGACCGAAACCGCTTCCGACTCAGCCGCCATTGCCGATGCCGTGCACGGTTTTTACCGCTGGTACACCGCGTTTTCGCAGGACACAACCCACCGCATCGATTTCACGGACGACCGGGGCAAACACCTCAAACTCATTCAGCCAAAACTGGACCGGTACCTGGCGCATTTCAAAGGGAGCGGTTTTGTGAGCGACGAATTTGTTGCTGCGGAACTTGCGTTCTACCGACAGTGCAGCCAGCTGTGGCTGAAGGAAGCCGTCGACGATGTGCCGTCCTGTCTGGATGCCGACAGGTATTTCTGCGCGCAGGACTGGGAACCGGCCTTCTGGACCACTTCGCCCGTCCGGTTCCGGAAGGTGGGCGACGACCGGGTGATGGCCACGCTCGTTGGCAAATCGTTCGATAGTCCGATGGAACGGAACATTTCGCTGAAAAAAGAAAACGGCAAATGGCTCATTACCAGCATCGAGTGCGACATGGGCGTTGGCTCCACCCCCTCCGGCGTTTCGTTCAAACCGCTTACGCTGAACGAGAAATACGTGACGGCCCAACTGGAAAACCGCCCTGCCCTCTCCGCCGACGAGTTCGCGCGGCTGGAGCTGGGAAGCCTTGTTTCGGAAGACAAGCGGAATGCGCCGAACGCGAAGGTATGCGTGCTCGACACGGTTTTGGCAACGGACCGCGGGAAAGTGCTGGTGGTGGCCTACGACAACGGGAACGAAACCGAAGCCTGGCTGGTGCCGTACGGCGCTTCGCCCAAAATTCGGTTCCGGGAACCGGTTTATTACGCCGATCAGGTGGAATACGTGAAGACGATCAACTCGGCCTTCGCCGGCAACAAGCTCACGATCAGTACGTCAACCGACTCCGATGATCAAAAGTCGTCGACTACCCAAACGTACGTGCTGACCGACCAGCTGGTTTTTGAGCGGACGAACCGCTAATTACCGGGTGCGGTGGAAATCATACCCGGGTCCATCGAGCGCTATACCATCGTCCAGAAACAGGCGGTTTTTGCACAGCAGCAAGCGGGCGTTGTGAAGGTGCCAGGCGGTGTTTTGCGGTTGGGCATCCGTCCAGAGGAGCAGTTCTTTGGAGCGGTTTTTCACAATCAGGTAGCGAAACCGATTCGTTTGGGTCCCATTTTCCCACACCGTGATCCGGTTTCGATCAATGACCAGCCGGACATCCGGCACCGTTGGATTCGGAGCAATCGAGCTTACTCGCGCCAGTTGCCACTCGCCCCGAATCTGATTTTCGGCCAGCAGCCGATTGGTGAGGTAATCCGTACAGTCGGTACCGGTACCGATCTCGGCTTTTTCGCAACCAAACAGAACGAGAAGAAAGCAAACGAGGGGCAGAACGGTTTTCATGGGCATCACGGTTTTTTCAGCAAGACCCGGTTTTGCGAGCGGGCGTTGGAACACCGGCCCAGGTCATTCGTTTTAAGGAAAGTCCAACCCTTCGCAGGATATGTATAACCTGATTATCTCCATCTGCTGGTTTATTTTTTTCAGCGTCTGGTTTTTCTTCAGCCGGACCGCCAAAAAGACCCTCGACGACACGAATCCCGACGACCGTGCGCTGACCCGGTTGATCATGGCGATTGCGGTAATTCGGTTTCTGACGATTCATTTTACGTACCGCCCGCTGGCCGACTACCCGGTTTTTCCGCGCACCCCGGTTTTTCAATCCATCGGGTGTGTAATGTGCGCGGCAGGGGTTGCGTTTGCCATCTGGGCCCGCACGCACCTGGGCCGGAACTGGGGCATGCCGATGTCGGTGAAAGAAAAACCGGATCTGATCACCACGGGGCCGTACCGGCGGATTCGCCACCCGATCTACACCGGTATTTTGCTGGCAATGTTCAGCTGTCTGGTGACCGCCGGTTTCATGTGGCTGATCTGGCTGCTGCTCTATGGCGGTTATTTTCTGTACAGCGCCAAAAAAGAAGAAAACCGGATGGTACAGTTATTTCCGGATGAGTATGGGGAATATCGAAAACAGACGGGGATGTTTTTGCCGTTTGTGGGTTATATATTTTTATTCGTTAGCTATGCATCATCACAGACTGATTCTTAACTCGAGTTTTTTGGTCTGTGAAGACCCGGGCCGCGGATTTAGCCCTGCGGATTGGAGTATTCTCAACACCTGAGCGGGAACATAGAATAAAATCTAAGGAAACTACCTAAGATTATTAGGGTTTATATAAACATTTTTATAGTGCTCATTTATTCTTTGACGTTCTACTTCATAAATATCGTTTATTATATAACTGGAGAAATTTCTTGCTAATTTCGTCGATTTGTATTTAACAATTGGTATTAGAATAGCCTTATCAGTGATCATTCTATGTCCATAATTATCTTCATTAATTTCATCATTTCTTTCTAATAACCATTCTTGCTCACAAAATGGTAAGAACCTCTTAAATGTATCACCAATTGGTAGCGACTTATAATCTAGATCAGTTGCGAAGACTAAAATCACTGCAATTTCAGAAAGATAATGTGTTTTAATTATTGAAATTAAATTCCCCAAATCTAGAAACTCAGGAAATGATATTTTGCCTTGAATATAAGCTCCATAAGCTTTTGCTAATAGTACAGGTTTTTCTAGATTGTCAAATTTATCAAGGTAAATTACAATTTGTTCACCAAGTCGTTGTCTGGCACTTTCATCCTTGTTGTGTCGTTCAAAAAAATCAGCCTTTTCTTTGTCTGAATAGTGACCGATATTTTTAAAAAATTTAACGACTTTATTATAAAATATTCTATCTCTAACAAGTTTACCTGCATTAAGTATTTTGGTAGCAATTCCTATAATTGGCATTTCTTTAAGCATGCCATCTTCCATTGTCGAATCAAGTATAGCTTCTAGAGCATCGAAAATAATTGAGTTAATCTCATCCTCAGGATTAATCAATTGATTATTTATAAGTTCATTTTCCATAATTAACATATAATTGGATTAAGATATTATTAAATAAAATTAGAATTTTCGAAGCATCGGCCTAAACCCAAGGCCAGTGAAGTCACAGATCAAGGACTTTCTCATGTAGCAAAAATCTAATCTAGCTAGTTATTATCTCAATTACTTACTACGGATAATTGAGCAAGACAATTCATACATCCTCTACCTATACAACATTTCAATTAGAATATTTACAAATTCTGTCACATTATAAGGTCTCATAATAAAACTTGCGTCAAGACTATTAATTTCAGAGATTAATACTTTATCAATACCTCTGGAAGTACACAAGACAGGGATATTTTTGAGCTCATTAAGATTACGTATGTGTCTTAAGAATAAAATACCCGGACGTACTTTATACTCTAATGGTATTAAATTATTTTCCCCCTCGGGGAAAATAGTATCTAAAATTATTGCATCAATGTGATTTTGATTAACTACTCTTGCTGCATCTCCTAAATTAGTAGCTGTTAATATATTAATATCGACAAAATATCTACTAATAGCATATCTGTCTATTTTAATGTTAATAACTTCATCTTCAACAATAAGTATCGTCTTATACTCTATTGAATCTTTCATAATGTTTTTTGATAAGATTAGTAATTGTATCATAAATATCATCAGCCTCAACAGCTAATGTCTTGATCTCAAGAATAGAATTTTCATTGGGAGTTACATCAACATTTGTGATTAATTTAATTGCAACATACAAATCATATAAAATATGCTTAAACCTATGGGATTTTTTAAAAATTTCATCATCTAATAGTATTCTATCTTTTACTAGGATTTCAGAAACAATTGATTCACTATTCTCAATCTTTTTTATCATATCTATAGTTGTAGAAAAATCTCCAACTTCAATTAATCTTATAATGTCATTTTTGATTATATTTCTTGATTCATAAACTGCAGATAACAGATTTTTTTCAGCTTCAAATATCTTATCAAAAATCATAGATTGGCGCCGTTTTATTTCTACTAACTCTAATTTATTTTCATTTTCTATATGTGCAAATTTAGAATCTATAGCCTTATCAAACCCTTTCTTAAGAATGTATATCACCCCGGCAGATATAGTAGCCGAGCCAAAAATTGAATACACTATTGTTTTCCAGTCAATCATATTTTATCATTATTCAAAATAAATATTTTCTTATTTTTTTGAAGTGGAATCAAAATAAATAATTTCGTTTCATTTAAACAAAAAAGCCCCGACAACTTCCGTCATCGAGGGCTCCAGCAGAGGAAGAGGAACTGCATTTGTTATATTATAACCTGCTATAGAATTTGAATAGTAACTCTGGCCAGATTGATACAGCTTTTAGCTATTCTATGATATTCTTTTAGGGTAAATAATTGTATTTTCGTTGCAACTATTTTGCAACCAATATGAGCCACGTTTCCCTCAAAATCGTCCTTCACAGCAAACAGCACAAAGATGGAACTCAACCGGTTATGCTTCAGTGTATTGTTTCCCGGCCAGGTGGTACGATCTGGAAACGTCGGGTTCTTCTGAAAGTAGCTCCCAGGTTTTTTGATGCTGAAGTTGGGCGGGTCAAACGCAACCACCCCTTTCATCTGGACCTTAACGAAAAGATTACCGAAGCCCTGCATGATGCTGAGAAAAGACTACTTGATGTCGAGCGGAGAAAATTACCAATCGATCCCGCCTATATTTTAACCGGCAGCGGTGGCGATATGCCTGAGCTAAGTATGTTGCTCGCTCACGGGAAGGTTTATGTTGAAAAGTGTCGTCAGAAAGGACAGATTCATACCGCTGAGAAATACCTCGGGCATTTAAGAAAACTGGCAGCCTTCCTGGGCAATGATCTGGGAAAATGGGAACAGCCTGGTTACAAAGTGAAGGACCTGCTGATGGATGACATCACTGAAAAGTGGGTACTGAACTGGTCCGAGTGGCTTAAAAAGAACGGTACCAAATCGGCGAATACGATGCACCGTCGAATGGCTTTTCTAACAACCCTTTTTAATGATGCCAGAAAGCGCCGGTTGACCACCGCTGATCCAATGCGATTCCTTGAATTTAAAGAGGTTCGCGTTCGTAAACCCAAACTGACGTCCGAACAGATCCGGATTTTAGAAGATTTGGAGCTGGAAGGTCGGGATGCTGATGCCCGTAACACCTTCCTATTACAATTTTATGCGTATGGAAGCCGAATCTCCGATGCCCTGCTTTGGAAGAAAGCGGATCTTCATTTACGCGCCGATGGGCTATATCTGGAGTATGTTTCAATGAAAACCTCAGACCTGATTGCGGTGCGATTATCCGGACGCGCGCGCATTCTGGTTGAATACTATCAGAATTCCGTTGAGGGGTCATTTCTACTGCCCTGGCTTGCCAAATACGTCGACTTACCCAATCTATCGGATCAGGAAAATAAAGAGCGGCTTTTTAAACAGATAGAAAGCAAAACCGAAATAGTCAATAAAGCTTTGAAACGGATTGCTAAAAAGGCTGGACTTGAGCTCAATCTATCTACTCACATTGCCCGTCACAGCTTCGCAAACCTGGCTGATGAGCGTGTGGCTGATAAGCGCAAAATATCAGCTGCGTTAGGGCATAGCAAGTTTGCTACGACTGAAATCTATTTGAAAGAATTACGGCAATCCGATGTCAATGATGCGATGGATGCAGTATTTATGGATTGAAAACTGCCATTTTTCATAGCTGTTACATAGTGAGCTCGATAATGGATTCATCTCACTAAAATAAGGTTTCGACGAATAGAACAATCTGGCTTCTCTCAACATCACTATCGTTTGAATATGTAATAGACTCGACGTGTTAGCCAAAGTGGTGATTAATACAAAATTTTCTGAGCAACAATTTATCAGCCAAGGTTGTGCGTTTCATACATAAACTCCACTTAGGGACTGAATGGAGTTTATGTATGACGATCAATTTTCTAAGATTGATGTTAAGGGCACTTTAAAAGAACTTTCCGATCATTTCCTATTCCTCCATTGACATAGTAGCCCATCGTGGGAGTATCCTCGTGGAGAGTTCCTGTCCAAGTCTGCCATTGGGGTAATTCGTATCCAAATACCTCCGTACTAGAGTTCAGAAGATAGCGATAGTCAATACTGTCCCAGGTGTTGCTATACATATAATTCACAGAGGCACTGAAAGGCACCCCTCCGTTGGTGACCGGGGAAGTAAAGTCAAATTGATACCGGGTATCCAAGGTATTACCAGTCGAATACCTGACCCAACTTCCCAACCAATTTTTCTTGTAGGGGAGCCCTACCGTATAGATGACTTGTTGTACATACCAAACATCCCCAGGTGAATAACCTGTTCCCTCCAGTAGCTCAAGTTCCCACTTAAAGGTCGTTTCACAAGTGCCTTTTCGATCCGAACTGGCATTTTCATGATAAAATCTTGAGCAGGATGCCATCGGCCTTCCATTCGGATTACTATTACCACTTAGTGAAACCTTTTTAACATATTTATTCGTGTTGGCTTGTAAAGCCTTATTTATATCGCCATCGAAGACGATAATTTCCTCATCCTTCGTGAAGCGGTACAAAACTTTACCAATATAGACCATGCCCTGCCGGTTTAATACACTGGCATGCTGTAAATTAAAGTTTGGTTTAACCATTTCATTTTCCAGTTGGTAGAGGTCCTGATAATCGCGCAACAACTTTACAAACTCATCCTGGTTTTTTGCCTGTTCAAAAAGTGCATTAGCACGGTTATCTACATCCAGAAGCGAGGTAAAACCAATCTGGCGCGAAAAAATAACTCGCTGCTCAGTTGATAACTTTTCCAAATAATCTTCAGTGGAATGATAACTATTCACGTCCTTGAAGTGAAGAATACCATTTCGCACTTCGTAATCCCCCTTCACTGTCAAATCTTTCAGTTGATCACTCTGCTTAATGCCAATACGATCGCCTTTTGCTTTGATGGAAACCTGGTTCTCTGGTTGTTTGACAGCAGTTTCAATTGAGTTTTGACAACCATTGGTAGCAATCAGTAAAACCGCAAAACTAAAAATGCAATAGATAATTTTTTTCATAACAGTAAGAGTTTAAGTAATAAATAAAATAGGATAAAAGGAAAAGAGAATACTATCTTGTTATGTCATTTTTGGGAAAGTGAGTCACTTAGAGAAATGAAAATATCTAAAATGAATTACTAAGGTTTCTTGTTATTTTAACTAGGGCATAGCGTATTTGCGCCAATAACCCACGCCAAACTTTACATTTATCAATGGAGGCATGGCTAATGTCCAATCACCCTTACTATAGGCTAATGCACCAACAGGAATTAATACATTGATATCCAGGTAATACTTATTGAGAATCCGGTGTTGAGTCCCGAGTTGTACAACCGCATAGTCCAGCCATATAAACTGATCTCCAACACTACCACTGTTAGTGATTGTACTCTCAAGTTTTTTTCTTTTGTACCGCTGCAAATCCGATAGGCTTCCTTCGGGTGAATAGATTAGGTTGGAGTAGAGAACATTGTAGGTCTGAATAGCTACATACGGGCTAAAAAAGCTATGCCGATCAGGACGCTGTTTTTCACGGTGGGTTAGTGAGAAATAATAACGCAAGGCAATTGGTACTTCTAAACTAAAATACTTGGCACCTCGTCCGTCCAATGTTAGACCGAAATTCGTTTCCAACCCACCGACGACGGTTAGCCCACCGACTATTTTTTGTTCGACAACAGCTTCGAGGCCAAGCATGGCATAATAGCCTGTAAAACTGCTCTGCCTAAGTAAAGGGAGAGTCGACCCTATCTTTAAGAAGGTATTGGCCTTAGGTAAAGGAGTCGGAAGAGATTGAAATGTACTAGAATCGGTCAGCGTCTGGTTCGTTTGGTAGTAGGCGGGTTGCGCAAACGTCATTTGTACGAATCCACCCACACTAACTAGGCAGTAAGCAAAAATGAACCTGAACATGGTTGGTTAGTATTTATACTGCCAGCATTCGATTATATGTTAATATAACTATGAAGAAAAAAATTAATAGAACCTACTGGATTTTATGTTTTTTTTATCTGTTTAAAATGGTGCCCTTACTGGCCCAATCGTCGAAGCCTTACTGGCTCATTCGGGCGGGCTATTTACATTCCAATGCTACACTGAAACGAGAACCTATTCAGGCGGCCGTTTACTTGACCGAGATTCGGCCACTGCCTAGTTATTATGTAGGCACCGCTTACAGCCGGCCATTGAATGCAATGTTGGAAATACGTTTCGAAATTAATTATCAGCGAAAGGGAATACGAATAGCGAAATCAATCAATACCTATAATTATTTGGGCCTAACGCCGACCATTGGTGTTAAGCCCACGAATCATCTAAGTTTCTATGTCGGACCAGAATTGAATTCATTGCTGGCCAGACGGTCGGCCTGGCCAAATTCAATTCCACTGGAGTGGTGTGTTTCGGGGCGCTTGAGTTATCGGTTTAAGCGAATGGAAATTAACGTTGGTTCTTCCCGAGCCTTAACGGCTCATAATGAAACAGGACCCCTACCGATAACCGGGACCCGGTTTAAATTTATTAATTATAACTGGCAGGTAGGTTTGATATATAATTTTAGGGGATTAAATAAAAGCAGATAACATTAGAAGTAGCTGCATGCAATCAAATCAATTATAGAGCGGCTTGATTCTATCTTGTACGTCGATTGAATTGGTAATCGTTGATTAATTGAGAAAAGCACGATTTAGGTTAAGGTACTGACACATTACTTCCTATCGCGTTCCAGACTTCTGAAATATCACCCAGAAAAGCGACCTTCGGAGCTAGCTGATCATTGTCGGTGTATAGAAGCCGTGTTCCATTTGTGCTAAGTGTATTCTCCCGGATCCGGCGCATCATCAGTTGATCATTGAAAATCAGAATATACATTCCCTCGTTGATGGATTCCAGTTCCTCCTTTCCGATAAAGTAGCCTAATATTTTATCGCCTTGTTTAATGCTGGGCTTCATCGAATCGTCGATTGCTTCATAAACAATATGCTTGTGGGTAATTTTCACTTGATTTTTACTGCCTAAGAAATATGGGTACGAATATTCAATGACACCAAACCCGTTTTCGATGAATGCGGGCACAATCTCCTTGCTGACAAATGGGATTTCGGCAATGTGCTCGGGTTGAAGTTGACCAATCAAGATGGCATTAGATAGTCTGGGTGATTTGTTTTCCTGAGGGTCCATTCTTGCTGTTGTTTACTGGTCAATGGCGGTACTAAATTTATTGTTTTTTAACTGATAATCATGCACTTCCGGCTAAACTTTGGCTCAATTTTCGGATATTTCGGCTAGGTATCGAGCTCGTCAGAGACCTAATATTGGGATGATTAGAGGTATTATTTTAAGACGGTCACAGCAGCGTCTTTATTATAAAATTACATCGGATTCGGAATCCTTGTGCCCCTGATTAGAAGCCAAAACACAAATACCACTTCGAATGAACCGGTAATCGGGATGAGGGTAGAATTGATGGTAAAGCCAGGAAATAGAAAAGGTCTAACATTGTCGATCAGTTAGCCTGAACCGGCAATGATCAGTAAGGCTCCCATCAGTTTGGGAATGTAGCCCGAGCGAAAAACCAGATACCCCAGCAGCCCCAGGTAAATTCCAAAAATGATAAAAGTGAAAGACCAGCCACTTCGAAAGGCCCTATGCGAAAATATCACCTGAGTTTACAATTGACTCTCACCAACTTCAGCAAGGAAGTCAGATGTCGTCAATAACCTGAGAACGGTAATTAGATTCAACAGTATTGTCAAGTTAACTGCCGTATAGACGACTCGAATCCAGGCAGTCAATAACGAGAGTTGCGCATGCACGGATTTTAGGAAATATAGAGTGCCCAGGCGGCCACAATATCACACAGAAAAGTGATCAGATAGCAAAAGATGCCAGTCCTGAAAAGGGTTTGATTTGCTATGATGTTTTGGACGGTTTCGGCAGGTTTACCGAGAATAACCAGCTTTTGTTAGACTGCAAACTCAGCAAAGGGAATCGCAATGACCATAACTAGCACGGCAAGTCCGGCGATTAAGGCAACCTTTTGGATAGGAATTTGGACCGGTGGATTCATGATGTAATGTAGTAAGGAACCCGGAAAGAACAATTAACAACTTTTCGCCCGTCAATTTTCAAGTAGACCTGTTAAGATGAGCATCGTTTGAAAAAGTCATGATTGCCACATGGCCTGTAAATGACGCTTAACCATGCAGTTTAGACATTCCACCGAACTCATAATAGCGTAGAAATGGCCTACTCCTCATTTTTGAGCCGTAAACAACTACGACTAAACTTTAAAACAATGAAACCAAGTTACTACCTACTGGTTGGTTGGGCTCTAATGAGTGGCCTTGTCGGCTGTAAACAAGGTCAGAACGAAATTGACCCTACTCCAACAGGCCGCCCGACCGAAGTTGGGCAGCCACAGGGCCAGTCTATCAGTAAAACCATTGGGCCGGAAGGCGGTACGCTTGCTTCAGTCGATGGCAAAGTAAAGCTAACGCTACCCGCCGGAGCACTTAGCAAGGCTACCTCCATTACCATCCAGCCGATTACGAACCACGCCCCAAACGGGGTGGGCTTGGCCTATCGTTTTTCGCCCGATGGCACGCAATTTGCCAAACGGGCAACACTAAGCTTCCAATATGAGAAAGCCGACATATCAGTTAACGATCCGGATGTGTTTGGGGTGGCATTCCAAGGTAGCGATAAGAGTTGGTCAGGGGTCTCGGGTGTTAGCGTCGACACTGTGGCCCGGCAGATTACGGTATCCATGGCGCACTTCAGCGACTGGTCCCCATTCGAAATGGCCCGGCTGAAATGGATTGACCTGGAAGGTGGTCCGGTAAAAGACTCCTATGTGGAATTGGGGGCCTCGACGAATCTGGAAGTGTCGAACCCCGTTACGGTAGTCCCGTTGCCTGAAACTCCCGGTCAGGGTAACGGAAATAATGAATCACTCATCATTGATGTGGTCAAATGGTCAGTAGTGGGTGGAGATGCAAACGGGACGATTCGATCCACTGGTACGGAACTAGGTCAGGGTATTGATCTCTACAAGGCAGCCTATACGGCACCTCGCACTTATCCCCCCAGCGATCCCATAACAGTGGTGGCGGAAGTTACCTTCAAAAACAGTACAAAAAAACTGTATTTATTGAAGCGCATCCTGATCGGCAAAGATTACTTTACCGGCACCTTTGGCGGAGAGCCCTTTAACTGGGGCACCCTTTCCTACATGCGCACTAACAATGTTATCCATATCGCTGGTTGGAACGAATCGCCCTCGCAGTCACTAAACATATTGTTAAATGATGTAAGCCTGATTAAACCTCATGGGAAGTATGCCTACGGCAAGAAAGCCACGACGGGTGCCTGGGCAGAATTCTCCCATAGCTATGGCGGTTTCGATGGTTGGGTGTCGGCCCAGTATGATTGCAAAGCACTAGTACCTTGGGTCTCAAACGGAGAGGTGACCATTCTTCAGGTCGAAGAGGTTAACGGGGCGGAATACATCCGGGGTCGACTAACCGGAACGTTTTACAATTTGGGCGGTTACTGCCCAGGGGCACAGTTGCGTAACAAATCTATTGAGGGTAAATTCCGAATCAGGATAAATCAATAACTGAATCTTCTAATTAATGTCTTGAGCTAACTTAAAGCTTGGCTGGCTCAAGACATTAATTAGAAAACAGCGCAAATTGGCATATCACTCTATTTCCTAAAACCCAACACACCTTTTTGTTTACCAATGTTTCAAAATTCAAGTGTCACGACATTCAGTTCTGAAAATGAGATCGATAGACATCCACACTATTGCTGTAATGAATAAAAAATAGATTTATATCCCATATTTCGATTACCCTGCATCTAAGGATTTAGGCCTAACCAGGAACTTGATTGTTGTTAGCATGTGATCGTTCGGTAAGTGTCCGCACAAGCTAAACCTTCAAATTACGTTACCATAAAACAGCTGAGTGGAGAATCCAAACCGGTTATGAACAAAAGAGTTAAAAGTTACTTGATAGCCGTAATTGTAAATTTTACCTGCTCTTCATCAATACCTTCAATTTTTACAGTGTTGCCTTTTACCATCCCTACATGTTCACCGTCATAGTGTAAGGCAAAGGTGCCGCTACTAGTTTCCATCAGTTCCACATCATCGACCGTGACAACCATAAAGTCTGAGCCATCACTTTTTACCCGGATTTTGACATCGAGGCTAACCGTTGTTTCCGTTTGACGAGTTATGGTAATCGTTCCTTTCAGATTGGTATGGTCGGCAGACACCGTTTTGGTGCTATAGGCTAATTCGGAATACGTATACAAACCAGCGGTTTGAGTGGCCAGATCAGGAGCCGGAGCCGGATCGGTATCATTTTTACAAGCTGTAAACGAATAGGCCACGAATAGTATGAGCCAAACAGCGCGGAAAGTCGAAAAAGGTATTTTAATGTTCATGAGTACGTTGTTATAATTAAAAATTAAATTGATTCTTTCATCATCTGCTGATCCAATTGAGGTATGCAGCCTGTAAGTCTTTTAATCCTAGTCGGTAATGCGCAACCAAAGTTTAGGAATGCCACCTTTGGTCGCCATCCGGAGACTCAACTTAGATGTTGACTTGGATTAATCAGTGAAAGTTTTACAAATGAATCCACATAATGAAACTTGTGATCATTTCGCCAAAAGCATTTGCCGATTCTTTGAGGATCCATGATTTATGATGTCTATGACCAATAAAACATAAAATCGAACGATTGAGCAGCCAATCCGGATCTAGATTGGCTGCTTTTGGCTTTTATTCCTAGGCGCGTGGCGGGCTATCAAGTGATTACTAGGGTTCAAGATGGCAATGGAACATTACCGGCTTTTTAGCCTTGAAGGGCGTCGCTCCCCCCATAATTTGCTGTGCTTTGTCTTTAGAAATTGAAACACATTTGTCGAATTTGGGTGTGATTTTTTGCTTTTTCATACGATACTAGTTTAAATGATGTGAGAATAAGTTGTTGGGAGTGCTAGGCATCCCGCTTTGGCATTTTTTTGTATTGCCGATGCAAAATTGGCAGGATCTGATCGTAAGCTGAAATGATACCTTGCAATTGGCGGAAACCCGTTGGTAACTGGTGAAAATGGGCATGCCGCTGGTTCCCAGACCTTGGAATCTCCCAAATTTTTAGAGTAGTTTTTTCTGCCAAGGTTGCCCTTTTTATAAATTAAACAAGATTTTTTTTTTGGAAACAGATCATGCAAGGACAACTGGAGAAAGAAATCCGGGCCAGCTGGGAGCCGAGCTTGACCACTTTCAAGAAACTGAAGGAAAAATATCTACTTTATCGCTAACTTGAGATGTGACTACTATATAAGGTAAAATCAGATTACACTTTAGATCATCGGGCTGTAGGATAGGCAAAGTTTATAAATTATAAATAGTTGCTCACAACGTCCTGGTATTGACTGATTCTAACCATGTATTGATTAGCGCTCGGGTCTGCTCGTCGATTCCCGTATTTTTGGCCGAAAGACCATGCAGATTCTTCGTTATTTAATTCTCCCACTGGCGGCTTTGAGCTTCGCCAACCCGACCCTAATTGCTCAGGTTCCCGACCACCCTTCCTACCTGGATCAGAAAAAGCCAATACCTAAAAGCACCCGATTTACACACCTCCTACCGGCAAAAGTCGCGGATTTCGCTCGTATCAGTTTCAAAGAGCCCCAACCCGGCCTCGATGGAGAAGCGTTGTACAAATCAGGGGAACAGGAAATTTTTATGCTATTCAGTCTGGCAGAAAACCGGGAAGACGTCGACGAAATCCGCCGTACGATACGGGCTGAAGTGCAAAAGGAAAAGCTCAGTCAGCCGCAGCAATCGCGGGTGAGCACTGACCTTGGGTATATTCGGCTAATTGGAAAAACCATTGCTTTTTACGCCTGGAACCGGGGGCAGTACTGTTTTTCGGCCGATAGCAAGGGGGCGATAAGTCCGCTCTGGACCGTTTTATGCAAGCATTCCTCTATTGATTTGTCTGATTCCGCTTACCCGGCCCCGATGTTTGTTATGAATCGGAAGGTTAAACTACTTTCCAGTTGGTATATAGGGAATCGTTGACAGCCAAAACCGCCTAGAAGAATATTCAAACTCCACTTCGGCAATGATGGCCTGATGCCCCGAGGCAGGCTTTTCTAAGTCAAATTGATATTGTTGCCGGATTGGAATCTCTTTTTGGCCAGTGGCGGAAGTTAGTAGTGTAACTGGTTTCATTTCCCAGTTGGCGTTTCGAAAATCGCGCGTTGACGAATGAGCAATCCAAACGCGAGCCGATACTGCGGAGTCTTTTGTAGTAACAATCAATCGATACCCCTGAGGGGTTGAATCGAGTTTGCTTTCTACGATCGGCATGGGCTTTCCATGGGCAACACGCTCAATGAAGGCATGCGCCGACGGATAAAGCCGGGCATCGTGATTGGCTCCGACATGCCCTGTGTTGGATAAAGATAGCACCGACTTACTACCTGATAAACCGGGCCAATAAAGATTCAGCGCGTCTACGGGCGTATAGTCATCATTCGTTCCGACAATGACCAGCTTAGGCATTGTTAATTGCTGACGATAATTGTAAGCATCGACGATCTGCAAGAGCTGTTGACCAGCCGGAGTTATGATTTGTTCTATGACGCGTTTAGCTGCCAAAGCTGATTGATCCAACGCCCCATAGGTGGCAAAATAATGCGGAATTTGGGCCGCTGAGTTCAAGGTATTGAACCCCTGAGCAATGAGACCGGCTACACGTTGGTCAACAGCGGCTGTTAGCCAGGCGGTATGCCCGCGTTTGGAATGGCCGGCCACAATAAACCGATTGAGCAATGGCAGGTGATGTTGTTGGCTGGCTGTCTGCAACACATCCATAGCCCGAACTGTTGCTTTTACCATAGGTAACAGCAATGGCCAGGTCGTATCTTTAGTCGAAAGGAACTGTTCAAACGTATAATTGAGCAGTTCTTCCTCCTCTTTACCATCAAATAAGGGTTGATTCGGAATATCGCATAGGATAGCACAGGGAACACCGGTAGCTTGGGCAAGTTGTTGAAGGCCGGCTTGAGCCTGATTGGCATCGAAGTCCATCTGTAAGGTGAGAAATCCTGTTTGGGAAGAAGTCGAAGCAGGAAAGAAGATGTATAACTGATGTTTCCAGGGGATGGTCCGCCAGGTTTGAGATTGCAGGGAAAGTGCAATGAAGGTGCCCTGAGGAGAATTGACCCGCAGTGTCAAATTCCAGGTAAAAGTCGAATCGGAGGCGTTGACGAATTGGGGTAAGATTTCCTTAGCAGACTGATTACTAGCGGGTGTACCAGACTTTTTCGTTAGTTGAGGGAAAGCATGGAAATAGCTGAGGACCAACACGAAAAAACCAATGTAGCGAATTTTCATTTAGGTAATTTATATCTCATTATTCAGCTTTTACTTGTTCAAAAAGCTCTTCTTCCCTAATTTCTTCAACTTTTATTTTGCCCTGTTTACTAGCTGTTCGGTCAGAGTTGAGGTTGATAAATAAGATAAAATAGGTTTTGTCATTAAACATTACTCTATTTGGAAATGCTTCATTTGCATTAGGCTCGGCATTTACAATTTTAATCTCAATATTATCTAGATTGAACACGACTAGATATCCGACATCCTTATTATAATCATTTGCGTACTTAACTATCTGTCCAAAACCATCAATAACGCGGTTTTTACGATATGCCTTAGCAGTATCATATACTTTAATCTCAAGTACTAATGGATCGTTAGTATCCAAATTGCCAATAATATCGGCTCGACCTGATGATGATTTAGGGGTTGAAAAAGGATAGTCAACTCCCTGATCGAATAAAAACAAACGCAAATCGTCTTCAAAAATTTCCTCGTAACTCTTCGTTGCTGTTTGGTATTTCGTTACTAGGTTCTGGCGAGTGAACCACTCTGTTCGAGCTTTATACTTCTCTAACAGATACAATGTAAAATTAACCTCCTCTAAGCTGTCCTGTAGGTATTTAATAATCGGTTCAATTTCGGTTTCTAAAAAACGTCTTAGTTTTTCATCAAAAGAATTACTGTAACCGAGCAGATTATAATGATGATGACTGCTGGCGAACCAGTGATTAAGCCTTTGATATAATACAGCAGCTAACCTAGCCTCATTTGTCGTTTGATAAGGTTCTTCATCAAGTTTTACACCACTTTTTATCATTTTATCTAAGTCGTTGACACCAATATGGTGCTCGGTGACTGCATTTGCCAGAATACTTTTAAGAAGGGCTGTCTCTTCAAGTCTTTTACGAAAAAACGATAGATTACTACCAAAATTCTCATAATTAGACTTATATAGCCGGTTACGCCATTCTTGTAAGTTACTTCTCAATCGGTGGGTGTAATACATAGGTTATTTAAAATTCTTGATAGTGTCTAATAAATCGTTCCAAGTATGTTCGGCACTACGAATTTCCGTGTAGACAGATGCAATTGTATCCTGCAATTTGATCTTTACCTTACAATTATGACATATGGTCGTCTCCTCCAGCATAACACTGATAATTTGTACCCCATTTGTATAGTTACATTTGGGACAGTTGAGAGCAAGCCAATATTTGTCAACAATCATAATTAAATCAAAGTTAAATTTTAATCTAGGAATAAGCCATATACGTTATAATCAAAAAAAAATTCAAAAAAATTATAGATTATAAAGAACTTATTAATATTACCTTAATTATTATAGGTACTTAATGTAGGCAAATATCATAAAAAAATATTTTTTTATTAAAAGAGACGAAGCCACGTACTTTCCAAATAGGGAGACATTTCTTTATTTATATCTTCATACTCGTCTTTTTGAAGTAAACTATATTTTTCTTTAAGTTCTATTATCTTCCCGTTAAAATCCATGTCATATAATTCTGCCACTCCCAAAATCATTTGTGAATTATCAGGCTGCATCTTACTGATGAATTTCAAAATCTCATCAATATGCTCAACATCTTGATCTTGTTGATTTGGAGAATCAATAATAATAGGGCAAAATGTGGAAGTCGAGTACTTTGCCATAACGTAAAAAAAAGTGAAGTAGTATGCAATTAAAGCCCGAGGCCGAGAACTACCTGTTTCGGCATTTTCAATTACATTGTTTAAAGTTTTATAAGACTCTTCACCAATTGAATGAACATCTAATTGCCTTAAAAATTTACTTAACGTGCTTCTGTAATAATAAACTATTTCTTCTTTTCGATCCTTACCTTCTAATGCCTTTAAAATGCCAGAAAGCTCTTTATGCTTAGTAGCATTTTCAAATAATTCTTCGTTTAAACTGTTAATCCGATTTATAAATACCGATTTCAGCTCATTCTTTCCAAAATTATCAATTACATCTTTAAACTTCAATTCTCCTTTTTTTTGCTCCAAAATGGTTTCAATGACTTTAGTTTGCGCAGAAGTATTAATAAATGCAAGATTTTCTTCTTCAATTTTTTTATTAATAGTATATTGATCTTTAGTCAATTCTATCATTAATTCTCTGCATCTTTCCGCATCATCTGCAATTGCAAATCTTTCAGCAAATGAATTTTCGTATTGAGCACCACAAGTTGGGCAATCTACATGGAAAGGCAAGTCATGGGATATAAAATCTAAATCTTTTTTTGATTCGTTTAAAGCTTGTTTTACTATTTCTAACTGTGATTCTACGCTTGCTTTAACTGTATATAAATCTCGCAACGTATATTTCAAGTCTTCCTCAGTTTTTTTTAGCACTTCGCATTCAACTAATAAATCTTTTATCTCATCTTTAAAAATTTCAATATTAATATTAAAACTAAGTTGAAGAAAATCCTTTTGCATTTGCTTAATAATACTTTCAGTAACTTTCCTTTCTTTTTCTAACTCATTTATTCTATTTACGTAACCTTCTAATTCTTTTTTCGTTTGATAGTATTCATTCGGCCTAGTACCAGAATGATATAAGACAAGTTCTGACCTGTATTCTTTTATATATTGTAAACGATTAAAAGAATACCAACTTTTTGTCCAACTATTATCTTGGTCTATATAAAATGGCAAGAATAAGAATGTAGGAGGTGGAATTACAAATTCATTGATATTATTTTGTAATAGCGGTTTAAAATTAAATAGTTCGGAAAAATAAGGAGCTAGCTCTCTTGCGACAGAATTAAAAGTTGCTATCAGACTTCCATTATTGCCATCGAATACGGAATATCTATTTCCATCTCTTAATATCTCATATTTAATCCCATTGATATTAAACCTAATAAGCACTATTACTAATGCTTTTTTAAAGTTTGGATGCAGTATTGGTTCTGCCCCAAATGCCCAGTATATACTTTTAATCAAAGATGATTTACCCGTGTGATTCTTCCCCAATATTATTGTCCTTCTCAAGTCGAATATTACTCTTTTGGCTTTCTTTTCCTTTTGAGAAAGTAATAGCATTTCCGATATGAAGAAACTTTGCATTGTTGCGGTTTGATCTAAGGTTCCTGATTAATCTTCTAAAGTCTCCGTTATTCATTATTTAAATATTTTAATACCATTGCTTTAATTAATCCAGGATCAAAATGTTTATAAGGTAAATCTTGATAATACATATTGTAAATATGCTCTGACAAGTCAAAATAATTTAATTTTTCAGTGGAACCATTATTGAGATTATAAATTTTTTTGACACACTCCTTAACAAATTCAATTACTTTTGAAAATGGAATATCACTTTGCGAATACAAACTTTGTATATAAAGTTCACGAAAATTTACTTTTATCTTTTTGATGCTAGCATAACCTATATTACAGCTCAGAAGTTTATTTTCTATTTCATTCCATTCTAGGTCAAAATTCTTATAAGGGCAAGCAGCAATAAGTAATTTAGTAAAATAGCCTTTAGATATACCCTTTTTATTAATTGCTGACTTCAAATCTTTTATTTCGTAATCGCTTAACACACAATCGGTCTTAATCCTTATTTCATTTAATATTTTATCATAAGTTAAATTAATATTTGGAAAATTTCCTGGATTTATCAAGTTAAGTAATTCACATAACGCACCTTTGCAATGTCCTTTACTATCTACTAAGCTTAACTTGGAAACTTTAAAAAAAGTATTTTTCTCAAATTCAGGATTGAAATGCAAGCTCAACTCTTCTTTGATTTTTAAATTAATTTTATTTATATCGTTTTTATTTATATCGATTGCATTTATTTCAAATTTTGACTCAGATTCATCGCCATTTTCTAACTTTATATTGTATCTAGCATTACTTATAAAATACATACTTTCTAAATAATCACCAAAAAGTACTTTATTAGAATATAATTTGCTTAAAAATGACTGCTTTTTATCTGATTTAATAAGTGAGGAGGTGGTCCAAGAACCTTTACTTTTAGATTTTATTTGAAAAAACTGAATCCTTGTAGGTGCAATATCAGAATCAAGTATCGCTAAGTCATCATGGAAATCAAATAGAAACACAAAATTATCCATTGAATTATAGTATTCTACCATTGTAAATAGCGAAACATCTTTTTGATAAAAATATCTTTCATCTACACGCGAACCAGATACTTCCCTAGGCTTAATTGAAATCAATGCATGTTCTAAATTCATATTTTTTTACTCTTATATAATCTAAGAAACATTATAATTAAGAAATTCACTTTTCAATATTCAAATTAAACTTGACTTTATCTAAATTGAACACATCAAGTCTTAATCACTAAATCAGAATCACAGTTTCTACTTAACTTTGACTCTACAATAAACATACAAAAAGTTTGGATCGTAGTTAAAAGAGATTTTACTTACTTCGTATTCGGTAAAATAAGCAGACATGCTTAGGTTTAAATTTACATCTGCTCTTGATTAACAATCACCTTTACCAAATACAATCTGACGATTTTATCAATAGGCACCTCTATGTCGTCATGCTCTGGATTGTGGCTTCGAAGGATTACCAATGTTTTGTCCGTTGGATGTTTGCGGACGTATTTGACGAGCTTTTGCTCAGTAGTAATAACCAAGTGAACCTCTCCGAAAGCAATAATGCTTTTATCATAAATCTCCCGGCAGGCAATGATGGCGCCGGGTTTAATCTTATTATACATACTGTCACCGGATACCCGGCAACTGAATTGGCAGTCTTTTACACCTGGTAGGATCAAATAGCTATCTGGGAGTTCGGGCCCATCGGTGAAAGACTCAACATCTCCGGCGAATACATCCACATTGTAAAAGGGTATCCCCTCTTGACTGACATCGTATAAGGTCAGTGAATTATTTTTTGAAGCTGGGTTTTTCTTTTTATTTTTTTCTTCAGTTGCATTTTCCTTAACTCCAGTTGGGACCTCCAAAAGAAAATTTTCTACATTCTCACCGTACCTTAAAACTTCAAAAGGGATATTTAGCACTTGGCTAATTTTAGCTAAGCTTCTATCGGTAAGAGAGATTGTCCCATTAAGCATTTTGGACAAACTCTGTTCAGACATACCTACCATTCTTGCCAAATCCCGGTTAGTAATATCCCTAGCTATTACAATTTTCTTGACGGCTTCTCTCGGTTCCAACTGAAAATCAATCATTTATAAAATGTTAAACAAAAATTGCAAAGATATATCAATAAAAACTTGACAATATTAGACAATTTAGGCTAACTTTGACCAACAATATTTAGTAAACGGCGACACAACGCCGACTTAACGATAAACATACGAAAAGCATGGAATTAAGCAAAGATGAACTGGTTGTAATTCGTCAAAGGCTGGACGCAACCGATGGCGGTATCAAGAAAGCCGCCGAACTGGGTGGGGTATCCGAGCCCTTCGCCCACAATGTTCTAAAGGGGAAAGACTGCGATAAAAAGAAAATTGACGCCTTTCTGGATGGGCTGGCTAAACTGGAAGAGGAAGAATCAATGCTTACAAAACTGATCAAGCGCAAGATTAAACGTCCAGTCAAGTCTCAGCATTCTTTAACTGTGTAAGCTATGAACAGCATTGCAGTTATACCCGCCGAAGCCGTGGAGCAATGGCTTCAGGATTTTAAAGACACCGCCAAACGGCTGATCGAATCGGAGCGTGAATTACTGGCTTTGAAGGAAGATAAACTGGTCACCTGGGAATGGGTCTGCTGGTACTTCGATGTCGACAAAAAGACGGCCCGGCTCATGCTTATGGAGGAGAACATTGTCGCCTACGGCCGAAAGGTCAAACGCTTTAAAAAATCGGATATCATCCGGTTTGCAGAGCGGCACAGCCTGAAGGTAAAAAACTCTATGGAGGCTCCACCTGCACGTGAATTTCGCGCCAAAACACCCAGAAGTCATCCAGCTTCTTAGCTTCTGAAAATGACTTTTTACAACCTTATACCCTTCTTTTCATGACAACTCTATTTCAAATTCCAACAAATCATCCACTGCAAATGCCCGACACCGAAGCTGCTTTTTTTACGGTTCGTGCCAAAAACATGCTTCCGACTCTTAAGCCGGGATGGAAAGTAAGAGCCCATGAGGTACCACCGGCGCAGTGGCCGACCATCAACAACACTGTGATTTGCGTAGAAACAAATGAAGGATTTTCGCCGATCATCATGCGGCTGAAGGAGAACCAACTGCTTGAAACAGCACTGCTTCATCTCCACCCTGACAATAGAAACCATTACAAGTGGAACGTGCCCCTGCATGCCATTCGTCGAATCTGGCAGGTGACCCATATTGTCGACGGCCTCATCGTGTAAACCGGGGATTTCATCATCCAGACTACGCAACAAAAACTTTACCTTTCAAACTAAGCAAAACATGAATACTGCCATTTCCTTTCGCATGCCCGCTTCGATGCCATTCGATGCCTCCCTCAAAACGTCCAATTCCAAATCCGATTTGCAACGGCCAGCCAATTCAGTAATCAACCCGCTATCGATTACTGGAGGTCATTGCCGGTCCTCTTTTGAGGCTTCCCTGATTTTTATGGCCGCTGGTAAATGCTATCCACCCACCAGCCGCTACTATGTATACGTCGCCTATTTAAAGAACTTCAAGGTAGTGGAAGTGCAGCGGTTGATGCAGCAAAGGGGGTACAACCATATCATCGCACTGGGTTCGGTGATCAAACGAGCGAAGGTGCTGGGCGTTACGGATGTGATTCTGTGTACATCCACCTGGTCGACCAACGAACAGCCCTTTGCCGAAGAGCAGATCGATGAAGTAGTCAATCAGTACGAAACCCTGCGGGAGCTGTTTGGCCTGAATCTGATTGACAACATCCGGCTTTCACCGACCTGTTTTTACTCCTACTATGCGGATTGTGAGCGCCCCTATCGGGTACCGCAGAAGGACCGCCCCTACGGCTCCATTGATCGGCATTACACCCTGTCATTTTAACGGCCAGTGGATTATCTACTTCGGACGACGGAGCTCCTACCCGTTGGATTTTACAACCTCGATCAAAAAACGTAACGTATGGCGCGTCCCGCTAAAATCGGCCTGGAGTACTTCCCGCTCGACTGCCAAATGGATGATAAAGTAGAGATGCTGGAAGCAGTCCACGATTTGATTGGATTTGCTCTTTACATCAAGCTGCTACAGGAAATCTACCAGACTCAGGATGGCGAATTGGACATGTCGTTAGTTTTCCGCTGGAAAACCCTCGGAAAAAAGTATGGAATACCCGAGGAAAACCTACGGACAATGATTGGAACCATGCTGGAAATCGGATTATTCGATAAAAGCACCTTCGAGCAACGGCAGGTATTGACCTCAAATGGTATTAAAAGCAGGCTTACAGAGGTAGCTAACAGACGCAAAAAAGACCGTATACGCAAAGCAGAAGGCGATTCTGAGTTTTCCGGCGGAAAACCCCCGGAAAAGTACACAAAAGGAAAAGGAAAAGATATATCTAACGATATATCTAAAAAGGAAAAGGAAAGTAATAATTCTTCTGCCGCAGTTGCGGCTTTGCCTTCAAAATCAACTTCAAAAAATGCAGAAGGCAAAAATGACGATGAAGAATCAGGCGAAAAAACGTATACGCTGACTCATCAAATCAAACTGGTCATCGAAGAGAAGTTTCCGGATTACTACTGGGATGCCAAAGATGGCGCCCACGCTAAAAAGCTAGGGGTAAAACTTCGCGCTGCCGTTAAAAAACGATTCAACCGTGATCCGACCGATGGCGAATGCATCGATGCCTTGAAACGATTGCTCACCGAGTCGACCAGACTGCCGCCCTTCTACCAGTTTCGGGACATGGCCAACTTCAATGAGAAGTTCAACCAGATCATCACCCAGATCAAAAGTGCCGTATCACCGTCCAATGGCACACAAATCAAACGCTCTAAACTGGAAATTACATGAATACCGCTGCAAAGAACGCCCGGATACCGGAGCACTCGAAAAAGCTTCCCAATGGCGCTTATTCCCACAATATCCCCATCCCACCCGATCTGAAAGGCCGCGAAGTCTGGGATTACCTGGCCGAGTTGATCAAATCTAAAAAGACTCTTCGGACGTCAACGCATCTGAGAACGATTTTCCGTGAAGCAATCAACGCCGACGAGTTGGAAGAGGAAAAGCTCACATTCGAACTATCCGGTATCGTTTTTCCAACCTATCCGCTTAACCATCCCCAGTCATGAAAGCAAAATCCTTTGATGTATTGCCCCATGATGTGTCGATCGAACGGGCGGTGGTTGCATCCCTGTTTGCGTCTCCCAGGCTGCTCAACGACTACTGGCCTGTTCTGCTCCAGGGCGACGTTTTTACCCATGAGGGCTATAAACTCATGGCCCAAACCATTCACGCCCTTTTTGAGAATGGGCAGCAAGTCCGTATAGGAACCGTGCTCAAATCGCTCAAGCAATCCGGTAATTTTAAAAAACTGGCGGCATACAACCTCCAACTGGACGGGCTGGACATAGAGGGTCAAATCATCGAAAGTGGACGGGATTGTTTGTATCTGCGGGATTTGTGGATTCGTCGCCAGGCTATTCTGGGGACACAGCAGATTCAGACTGCTGCCTACGCGGGTGGCGAATTAGCCGATGCGCTATCAACCCAGGTCAATCGGCTGGCCGATGTGATTTCAACCGGCCTGACCATCGGCAAGGAAAAAACCATCAGCCACTTTATTGGCAAATCCCTGAAGCGAATTGAAAATGCCATGAATAAACCCAATGGCATTTCCGGGGTAGATACCGGACTTCGAAAACTGAATAGCCATTTTGGCGGCTGGCAAAATGGCATCATTCTGATTGCCGGAAGGCCGGGCATGGGCAAAACCATTGTGGGGGTATTTACCGCGATGGCTGCCGCCCGGTCGGGTAAGCCCGTCGCCTATTTTAGTCTGGAGGTCGATGCCGATGAGTTGATCATTCGGGCGTTTGCCGATGCCTTGTTTATTCCCTACGAGGACATTCTCCAGGGCAAGATCACCCGACAACAGTTTCAGCAGATCCATCAGTTTGCGGGTGAAATGGAGAAGCTGCCCATCTACTTCTACGATGATGAGCCGCGGGATATTGAGGACATCCGCAACCTGTTAATCGATTGGCACCGTCGCCATCAAATTGAGCTGGCCATCATCGACTACGTGCAACTGGTGGAAGACCGCACCCAAAAAGGCGAATACGAAGTGGCCAGTCAGGTCAGCAAAAAGCTGAAGAAACTCCAGCGCCGGATCAAAATCCCCATCATCGAACTCTCGCAGCTCAACCGGGAAAACGAAAAGAAGGAGGACAAGCGGCCCCAGATATCGGGCCTTCGCTCGACGGGCCAATTGGAACAGGATGCCTCCGTTGTCATACTTCTCTACCGGCCTGACTACTATGAACTGCAAAAAGCCGAAGAGCTGGGCGTCGAGGTTAAACTGGATCAATCGCTGGAGATGATTGTGTGCAAGAACCGCAACGGCCGGGTGGGTACAGCCTATGTTTATGTCGATGCCGCTACGAACTCACTGGTTGACAACCGGGAACAACTGCGGCTTTATCCCACCAATCAGCCCGACGGCACGTTGGTTTATGCGCCCCTTCCCGAAGGATCAGTCGGTTTTTAACTCCACCCCTTAAACGATCATTCATCATGACCACTTCTGAATCGAATCAAACGAACCCACCGATTTCGTGGCCCGACTACGTGCTGTTTCATGGTCAAAAAGCCGTTATTTCTGCCCGTCGGCTGTATGCCTCCTTTCAAAACAAAAACGACCGCTATTTTCCCGACTGGTTCAATCACCGGGTCGACAAATTTGATCTGGTCCATGACCGGCACTTCTCACTCAAAAAGCTTTTCAGAGGCCGGGTTGACTATGTGCTGACGGTGGAAACCGCTCAACATTTGGCCGCATACGAACGGGATCCGGAAGGTATTTATCGCCAACAGTTGGCTGCGGTAGCCGAAAGGTTGCAAAAAGAAGGCATGACCACCGACTTTGGCGACCAGTTGAATGAGGTACCGGTGAATCTGGAAGGCTTGAAAGATGCCCACGGCCGTAGCCTGGAACTTTTCCCGCCAACGGAGACGACCTCTTCCAACGAAATTAGCCGTAAGCGACCGATTGCCGAGCTGCCTGATTCTGATTTAACACCTGCGCAAGTGATTTTGCAGGCGGCTAAACTCCTGGTCGAACACGAACAACAAATCAACGCATTACAGGCTCAAATGAGTCAAATGGTCTCCATTCAGCAGCAAAGTGCGGTGCAGTTCATGGGCATGAACAAATCGGTTAATCCACCACCACAGCAGACAGTCCGCAGCCGGATCCGCGAGCTGGTCAATGATTACTGCCATATCAACCGGTTGCAGCAGGATCAGGTGTACCCCCAGATCTATCACAAACTGCTGTACATCTATAACATCAATGTCAAGGCTTACAAGCGGACTAATTCGGAAACGTACCTGGATGTAGCCGAACGACATGGGTTTCTGGATAAGGTGTTATCGGTGGTTACTCACCATTTTAAACCAACTCCCAATCCGCCCGGTGGTGGCCCTTTAGCCCCCGGAGAGGTAGAAACCGATGATGACGACGACCAGCCTTTTTAATCCTGACTTTGATGAGCGAAATGATTGAATTACTGGAAAATGAGATCGTGCGGGTTTCGGGCCTGATCCCCCAGGTCACCCGGGCACAGGGAAAGAAAGCCGCCTTGTTTCTCAAACACGATATGCAACGGGCCCGGAAAGCGATCGATGAAGCCAATCCGAAGCTTGCCCTGGCTTCACTGGAACGACTTCAGTGGTACGAATCCGAAGCCGAAGCCGATCCGGTGCGTGACGTATAAAGTCCATCGGTAATTGAATGAACCCGTACAATACTGTCAAAGATCAAATGAAAGGAAGCTGTTATGCGATACATCATCAAAAAGGGAACCCCAGTATTTGAGAAACTGTGGGCGATCCAACATCAAATTCAGGCAGCTCACGCCGAAGCTCGAAAACTGGCCATCGAACTGAAGGCTGACCCAACCTATTTGCTCCTGAGCACGGGCTATGCTGCCGGTATGGTGGAAGGCCTGCACTTTGCCAAACGCCCCGGCGATTGGAAGCTTTGCCACAAAGAAGGGACTGTCCAGTTGTATTATCCAAAAGATATGTTCCGTAATTTCTATCAGCGAGTAAGGCTACGTCAACTTCCTTCGGTCGAGCGGATGGCCATCGATCAACTCATCGGTTATCAACATCAACAGGATAACCCGGTTCGTTGGCAACCCTTCGTTGGCTTCAGTTGGAATGATGATTTCATCCTGGTACGTATTCCGGATAAGGCAATCTATACGCCAATCAACGGTGTTAAATCAATCGGTCAAGCGGCCTATGATGCCCTTTATGTGATCAATAACACGACCATTCCGGTACATCGGTGGGGTAAAAACGATCGGATTCTGATCAAAAATGAGTAAAAAGTTGACATTTGTTTACATCACATGGCGTTTTCGGAGCCCCTAAAAAGGAACTCTCCGGGTTTACGAAAAAAGAGACAGGAGCAAAAACCTCAGAAAACCTCAGGTCAGATTGGTTCTCCACCTGCAAAGCTGTTAAGATTTGTTAAGGTCAGATGAATGTGCGCTCTACAAAAACCTAACAAAACCTAACATCACCTTCATTTTCCCGATACCAGAAACGTAACAAAACGTAACATCAGAACTGATTTAGCTGAAGGAAGCAGTATTCAAAAACTTGACAAAACTTGACATCACGCTGCTTTTCGTCGGCTTCAAAGGTTGAGCCATATTGCCACCATCTGCCCGATTCAATCCGCAGCTACAGAGCGATGGGCTTTATCGGACAAACAGCCAACTTGACTGACCGAAACGCGTTGCTAAAAAGGGCATTTGCAGCCAAATGAAGAGTTTTCCCAGTCCATACGCGCGCGCGTAGTAAAGCCTGAAATAAACAGACCGAATTAATGAGCATGTTACGTTTTGTCCGTTCATAAAAACGCGCACGGGAATCTGTGTACGTACCTGTCAACAGCCATGGCGACCAAATGCGAAATAACCTGCCCATTTGTTGACAATTATTTCCAGTTTGGAGACATTTTTGCGTACTTGTACATGTATTTGTCAACATTGAATGCGAACAAATACGAACCACCGTAAAAACGACTGTATGAAATCTATTTCAAGCTCTTTCCGGCTGCGGCCAGTTGATAACGACTCCTTTCATGATCAGCCGCCGCAGCATTGAATCCGCCCACGACGGGTTTATCGGTTGGTGGCACTCGAAAACGCTATGTGATTGATGACCCTCAACTGTATCTGTTGCTTTCCGAGTATGAACGGATCATCAACCACCTGCAAGTGATGCCCTTTATCCACGAGCAGGATCCCCCCGAACGGCGCCGACTTCGCAAGGAGAATGCCGCTCTGATTCTGGAAGGACAGGAGCGGCTCCGGCAGGCAAAAGCTTTTTATCACATCAAAATCTAACCAGACTATGCCCGCTCCCGGGGGAAATACCTATGCTCGAAATAACCAGGGCGGTCGGCCGTCGAAGTATCAGGAAACGTATGCGCAACTAGCCTACCATTACTGCCTGCTAGGGGCTACCGACAAGGAGTTGGCCCATTTTTTTGACGTAGGGGTTTCCACGATTTATTACTGGAGACGTCGCTATACGGGCTTTTCAGATGCGGTTAAACAGGGTAAAATGGTGGCTGACGCGAAAGTTGCCCGGGCTCTATTTCAAAGAGCAATCGGTTACGAGCATCCGGAAACCCGGTTTTTTGTGGTATCGATCGGTGATTATCAACAGGAAATCGTAAAACGGGAGACCATCAAATCCTATCCACCCGATGTAACAGCCCTGAAGTTCTGGCTGACGAACCGGCAGCCTCAGCTATGGCGGGATAGACCCGCCGTCGATTTGACCGGGAACGGAACCCGGTTTATTCGTCGGGATGAGCTAACCGGTGCTATTATCATTGACATACGGGAAGAGAAAGCAGAATATTCGATGAGATAAACCTGTCCTCAACTCATTTTTCACTTTTTATTCAACCCATCATGGATCACTATTTTCGAAATGCCCTGGAAGAAGGGCTGATTAAATCCGCTACGCTGCCGGGTGGCCAGTCGTTTTTTATCGATAATATCCAGTATTACGAAGTCACTGAGGCCGGCATGAACCTGTTCAAAAACCGGTTTCATGCGTTTACCGATACGCTGCGCCTGCATGATTCGCTGAAAGTGAATGATGAAATGCTGACGACCTCATTAGCCATTATGCGGGATCAGCTGCGCACGGCGATGGCGCAGATCAATCGGGATCCGGTTCAGGTAATGGACAACCTGGCCAGTGCGCTCAATACCCTGGAACGGTTGCAGCAACGCCGGGAATTTGCCCTCGACGTGGCGGAAGTCTTCGATATCGTCAGTGTGTTTTACCTATCCGAAGAAGAGGACCCCCGAATCGTCGATCCGGTAATCAACCGGCGCAAGATCAATCACTGGATTCAACATACCGAGCTGTATCCCCAGTTTTTAAGACTCCAGATCGATCGGTTTGTGCCTCTTAACGAATTAACGGATCCGCAGAATCTGGGAAAGCTGCAATCGATGAATGATGATGAGCTGATCGATTTAAGCATCATTCAGAAAAAGGCGGTGCCCTTTGAGTTATCCGACGAAACCAGGGCCCTGATTGGTGACCGCATGTCCAATCTAAAGCATTACCAGCAACTAATCGATGACATGAAGTCGGGTCGGTATCCATCCCATTCGTAATGAATAGTCCACTTGTGTAATCAACAAAAATGATCAAAGCCTTTAAAGAAGCACTGGAAAACGGGCAAATCCAGCCCGTCGTTTGGCCGGACGGTAAACCCTTCGTCATCGATGGCGTCACCTATTACCAGGCCAATAACAGCGGCATTGATATGGCGATGGGCCGCTTCCACAGTCTGGGCGATCTGCTGCGGAAACACGATAGTCTGAAGCTGTCCGATGAGATGCTGACCACCGCAATCGTTGCGATGAAGGATCAAATCCGGACTGCCATGGCCCGGCTGAGTGAGGAGCCCGAGGAAGCGGAAGATACCATTCGGTTTGCCCTGACCACGATTGAACGCATGCAGCAACGCCGGGAATTCGGCATGGATATCGCCCAGGTGTATGAGCTGGCAGCCATCTGGTTTTTCTCTGAGCAGGAAGACCCGGCCGTCGTCGATTCGGAGTTGAATCGGCAGAAGATTGCCGCCTGGATGCAGCATCCGATGCTTTATGCTTTTTTTTTGAGCAGGCCACTCAGTCATTTCGTACCCTCTCAGCGGCTTGCCAGCGAAGATACCCTGAGCTTTATCAACAAGCTGAACCTACAGGAGCTATTGGACTGGAAGATCACCCTGCTCAAGTCACCGCAATTTGGTCTGACGCCCGCTACGATACGCATTATCGAATTGCGGGTGGAGACCCTGCTCGCCTGGACTGGTTTGATCGATGTACTGTTGAGAAGTACCACAGCTACATCGCCGGATGGGTCAGAGATGAGCGCCGAAAAGCCACCGAAATAGAGCAGGCCCTGGCCAAACAGAACCGGCAACAGTCCAGCCGGGAAGAGTAACCCAAATTGAAAATACCGCAGCGAGTCGTAGCTGGTTATGAATCGACACCAACCGAACCAATTGATTAACCCGAATCGGACATCACCACCGTAAACCAAACCCGGTATGTCCGTCAGAGAAGAGAATATCAGGCTGCGGATTCAGGCCACGTCTGAATTGCCTGTTGTTGCCGATCAGTATAATGAACTGATCAAATTAACCCGGCTGCTGGCGCAGCAAATCGCCATTCAAACCGGCGAACAGCGGGCCCAATCGGAAGCCCAGATCAAAGCCATCAGTGGCGTCACCGATGCGTTAGGCAAACAGCGATCGGCGGTCAAACAGAGCGATGACGAGCTGAAGAACGTTGATAAAACGTTTGACAAAATCAACAGGCAGGTCCGGGACTTCGCGACGTTGGTGGGCACTGCATTTACGATCAACGAGATTAAGAATTTTGGCATGGACGTTATCGATGCCAAAACCAGGATCGACTCGCTGAAAATTTCCCTCGATGTCATGCTCGGTTCGAAAAAGGAATCGACGGTCTTATTCAATGACATTGTGGCCCTGGCCAAGAAAACGCCCTTCTCCCTCGACGAGGTAGCCGAAAACGTCGTCAAACTCAAGGCTTACAATATTGCTACGAAGGACCTCATTCCGACGGTTGAGGCATTGGGCAACATGGCAGCCGCGGTTGGCAAGGATAAACTGCCCCAGCTGACCTTAGCCTATGGCCAGGTGATGAACCTGGGTAAATTGATGGGAACGGAAACCCGGCAGTTCGTCGAGGCTGGTATTCCGCTGTATGATTTGTTGGCGGATTCGATGAAGAAACCCAAGGAGGAGGTCATCAAGCTGGCGCAGGCGCATCAAATCATGGCATCGGATGTGCAGAAAGCCATTATGCAAACCTCGGAAGTCGGCGGACGCTATTATAATATGATGCAGCTCCAGAGCAAGACGTTGGGCGGTCAGGTTTCCAACTTAGCGGACACGTTTTTCGTAGCGAAGGCTCGTATTGGTGATTTCTTTGAAGATGAGTTGAAGGCCGGTATCAAGACCACCGGGGACTTGATTACGGCCCTGATGGGCTCCGATAGTGCGATTAAGCGGACGACGACGACCATCACTGCGATTATTTCCGCCTTTACCACCTGGCGACTGGCCACCATTGCCCAGAATACTGCATCCACTGCCTTGACTGCGGTAAAGGCAACCGCACAGGTGGTTTATGGCGCGTATTTACTGATTGTCCAACGGGTCACGACCCAACAGAATACCCTGACCGCAGCGCAATTGGCCGCTACGACAGCCACCCGGGGATTATGGGCAGCCCTTTCCGCCAATCCGCTCGGTTTGATTGTCTCGATCATCGGTACCGTGATTACCGGTATTCTGGCGCTGGATGCGGCTACGCAGGACGTAACGGCCACGATGGGTGAGATGGAATACCAGGTTAAAAAAGAACAGTCTGAATTGATGGGTCTGGCACAACGCGCGATGTCGGCTGCCGAAGGCACCTCGCTGCGAAAAGATGCCCTTGACCTGTTAATTGCCAAGTATCCGGAGTACTTCCGGGGGCTGGATTCCGAAAAAACGAGCAACAGTCAGTTGAAGATGATTCTGGATCAGGTCAACATCAGCTATCAGGAGCGGATCAATCTGGCCCGGGATGCGTACCGAATCGAATCACTGACCACCAAACAACGGGAGCTATTCGAGAAAGAAGCCGCTTTGATTGCCAAACTGCCCCAGGATGTGCAGAACATGATCGGCGGGAGCCTGAAAAACCTGCTGGAGATGTGGCAAGGGGGCATGATCGAAGGGTCAAAAGCCTTCCGCAATGAGAGCCGTAGTCTGATGGATCAGGTTTTTGGTCTCAATCGGCAGATTTCACTGGAAACCATTAACGAGATTGTCACGGGTCAGGAGAAAATTCAGTACGAACTGGGCAAGTCGGCTGAAAAAATCAAGGCCCAGAAAGAAAAGGAACGGATTGCCGAAATCGGGCAGATCAACGCGACCGCCGAAGCGTTACGCCAACAGGCTCAGGGCAACAGTGAGAAAATTATTAAGATTAATGCCGACGAAAAGGCAGCTATAGCCAAAGCCAACGGTGAACACCGGGAACAGGAGTTCGCAGCTACCAATTCGGCAACGGAAAAGAAGAAAGTACAGGTCAGTAATGAAGCCATTGAGATCATGAAGATCAAATCCAGGGCGGGTGAGCGGTCGCTGGAAGATCAATTGAAATTGCTGGAGGCCGAACAGAAAATACGGATTGATGCTATTAACAAACTGGAGATATCCGAGAAAGAAAAGGCCAAACGTATTGAGAAGGTCGTGCTGGAAACCCAGCCGAAGATCGATGCCCTGAAAGCTGATCTTCAGCTAAAAAGCGTCAGTGCTACCAACATCGCCATCGAGAAGATGGAAGCGGAGTCAGGCGAACGATCGTTGAAACAACAAATGCAGCTGCTGGACAAGAAAGAGCAGTCGGAAATCGAAACGATCAATCGCAGTAAGATTGCTTATGAAGAAAAGGAAAAACAGATTAAGGCCATTATCGATAAATACGAGCCTGACCACAAAGCACTTCGTCTGAAGTATGAGGAGATTAAGAATCAGGAGCTCATCCAGGCTCAGAATAAGCATCAGGATGCTATTAAGGTTCTAACGGCTCAGCGGCTGGAAGCGGAGACTATCCTGGAACGCATCAGTAGTGCCAAAACACAGGAGGAGCGATTGGCCCTGATCAAAGAGTATGGCAAAAAGGCTACGGATGAGGTCAAAGAGCAGGCTCTGGTGCAATTGAAGATTAATCTGGATGCGGCTCAGAAACACCTGGATCAGGTGACCATCACGGAAAAGGGGAAAGGGGAAGTCTACGAAAAAGCCCTTAAGCAACGCAATGAAGCCGAGGCTAAATACGAAACCGCTCGCACCCAACAGCAGGTTAAATCCGCGAGTGAAGGCGTCGAATTAATCAATTCTACTGAAGAGAAAATTCGCCATATCCGTCAGGAAACCTACGAACTGGAGAAGCAGAACATCGAAAAAGATCGAGAGTTTCGCAACAATGCCATAAAGCAGATTATGGACCTCTATGGGCAGACCAATCCCATTGTCGCCCAGTTTGGACAAGGTATCCTAACGGTCATCAATAACCTGGACCTGTTGACCGGCAAAAGCCGGGAGAAAGCCCAGCAACAGGTCACTGACTATCAGAATACCCTCACTCAGTTGGAGGAGCTGGATAAACAAAGCGCGGGTCGAACCCAGGCGCAAATTGAGGAAACGAAGGTCAAAATCGGGGAAACCAAAAAACTGATTGCCAACGCAAAAGCCGAATTAAAGGATACCGAAAAGCTTTCGTTTGATACCACGATGTCCATTGTGGCCATGGCGGTTCAGATCCTGCAAACGGTGGTCAACGCCATCAACGAATCCATTGCTGCTACCTTTCAGGCGATTGCCGATGCCTACGGACGGATTCGGGATATGACAACGGACTACTATGATTCGATGCGGGAAGCGAACCGTAATGCGTTAGATCTGGAATTGGCGAATTATCAGGGTACCTATGCGCAGAAAGAGCAGATCATCCATGCCTTTTACGAAGAAGAGAAGCGGATCGCCGAAGGGAAAGATAAGCTCGACCTGCAACTGTGGTATGCCCAGCGCGTGGCTCAGATCAATGCCGATGCCGGTACCAACATCAAGAAGTTCCTTCAGGACATGGAGCAGTTGCAACGGGAACGGATTCAGAAGGAAAGCGAGATGGAGATTGCCGGTGTCCAGCAAAAACTGGAACAGGCTGAGCGGCTAAAGGATATGAAAATCGAGTATCTCAAGCAGGAAATGGAGGCTTTCAAACAGGCCAAAGAGCTGGAGATATCCGAAGCCGAGAAAGCCCGTGACGCCAAAGCTGACTTGTTAAAAACCGAGCTCGATAACTTCAAAGCGGCCAAACAAGCCGAAACCGACGAGCTAAATAAGCAACTGGCTGCCCAGAAAGAAGCAACCAATCAGTTTTATTCCGATAAGCAGCTTCGCTTGCAGGAAGATACCATTTACCGGTCTCAACTGCTGGCCGAAGGCGAGGCCCGGGAAGTAGCGGCCCTGGAAGCCGCCAAACAGCGGGAACTGGCACGCGCTTCCTCCGCCGATGAACGGACTCAGATCCTGAATGCGTTTGAAAAACTGATTGCGGACAAGCATGCGGAGTATCAAACGGCGATCGGGGATAAAACCAAAGAAATCAGCCTGGCCAATCAGGAAGCCAAAGCGCAGGAAGCGGATAAAATCAAAGGGCTGGAAAAAGAGACGGCCGATGCGGTTTCGGTTTTGAAAGATCAGATGGCAGCCAAGGATAAAGAGACCCAGGAACTGATCAAAAAGAATCAGGAAGAAACGGCCGCGGTGATCAATGCCCTCAAAGACCAGATTGCGGCGAAGGACAAGGAAACCTCCGAGCAGATTAAAGCGGAGAACCGATCCTATGCCAAACTGAGGATTGAACTGGAATTTGAGATATTGGACATCAAGAAACAGACCATGATTGCCGAAATGCGCGCTGAACAAGCCCTGCTACGCAGTAAACGCTGGTTCATCAATAAGAACCGAATCAATGATGCGATCAACGAGATTGAGGAACAAATTAATTCGCTCAATGGCACCGGTGGTCGCAGTGAGGTTATTGAGAAGATGGAGCATCAGGAGCAATTGACAGCTGAAATCGAATCGTTGAAGCAACAAAAAGCCCAATTTGACCAAAAACTGCAAGAACAGCAGTCGAAGATCAGGGAAAAACAGAACCAGGTTAATGCTGCGGAGTCCTCCGGTCAGGATGCGACATCGCTCAAAAATGATTTGGCAACGTTGAAGGCAGATGAAGAGGTGATTAAAAAGTGGATCAACGCCACCATCAATGATATCGTAGCACGGGAAGAGGAATTGAAACGAATTGGCTTCGTCACTGGTACGGAATTCGTCGATCGGGAAGGAAATCATGCCAATGGGATCGATACGGTACCGGCCATGCTGACCCGAGGAGAACGGGTATTGACCGTCGATCAGAATCAGGCACTGGGTGGAATCGGCAATGAGGAGTTGGTCAACCGTTCCAAATTCTTTGAAAAGCTGGCCAGCGAATACCCTAAGTTGATGAATCCGATCGATTGGAAATCCATTGCCAGTATGCAGATTGGTTTACCGGCGGATGTACTGAGTGGCAACAGTGGCGGTGCCGTGTTCGATGTCAGTGGTTTACGGGATGACTTAGCCAGTGTTCGTCAGGCAATTGAATCCAATCAACGGGCCGTCGAAAAAAAGGAGTTGTTGCAAATACAGATTGACAAAAACGGTTTTGCTACTGCCCTGGTTGGCGCCCAATCTAAAACCAACTATTACCAAAATCTGTTAAGCCGTTAGTTCGAGAAGCTGAATATTTGCTTAAAAGCAAAATAAACCCGGGTCGTGATCACCTACCCACCTTGTATGATCACGGTCCGGGTTTTCTATTAATTTTATAATGAGGCCACGGCCAGTACATCAAATGTGCCTGACACCTGTGGGTGTTTGTTGGTGATATCAGTGCCATCCCCGCCCAGTGGTGCATTAAAATTGCCGCAGATCCGGTAAGGCGAATAGGTGCCTTCCTGACGCATAGTTGTTGAGGATTCGACGGTCAAACTGCCTTGTTCGGTATTGTAAAGCTGGGGCCCAGGCAGATTTAACACCAGGTCCGAAATTTCACCACGCGGATTGGATCTATCAGACCCAACGGAAATCTACCAGCATTCACGTTTTTCAAGATTGGTTTTCATCTTCCAATTTCTTTCGGGTGTCCTTTATAGCCTCCTCAACGGAATGGGACCGACGTAAATCCGAGGTCCTTTTCGTTAGCTCAGCCATTGCACAGTAGTGGTCATAGAGAATATTTAATTCTTCTTCGCTCAGGTTTTCACTGGCAACCAGTCGGTTACTGGCACCCTTCGTAGCAGCTATCAATTCGTTGAGCTTCAATTGCACCGATAACGATTCTTTATTCTGTGCTTTCTGAATTAGAAAAACCATTAAAAAAGTGACAATCGTTGTTCCGGTATTGATCACTAATTGCCAATCCTCCGAGTAATTGAAGATCGGCCCGGTTATCGCCCAGACCAGGACCGTGCCTAGGGCCCATAAAAAGGCCGCAGATGAACCTGCGGCTTTTGCAACTTTGGAAGAAAAATTTTCAAGATACCCTTTACCAGAACCTGCAGATGAGGTCCTTTTCGTTTCCATTTTCATACCGTTTTAGTTTACATACTCCAATAATATATTCACTCAATTAAGATTTAACCCGACCGTAACGCCCAGCCAGGGTTTGTTTTGATACATCCAGATCGTCCGGTTTTTGTCCAGAAGGTAATCATAACCAAGCGCCAGTCCCAAACTAACCGTCCTGTAGCCAAAAATAGCCGCCAAACCGTAGCTCAGGCACGCTCCTTCATACTCATCCTGAACCAGGTTTGCCGTCGAAAAGGGCCGAATTGTCGTTGCCGAAATTCCAACCAACCCTCCGGCACCGATACTATACGACCGAATTTCAGAGCGTTGTTGGTGGTGGTAAAAAACATTCCGCTGAAATCCCTGGTCGTAACGCAGACCCATATACACCGCGGCATTGGCACTTGTGATCAGCTCGGCTGGCTGCCTCTGCTGACCGATTCTGTATTTAAAAGGAATGGTGATCAGGTCCGTATCGAAGGAGGTGAAATGATACTGAAACCAGCCACTTTTCTCGTCAACCGCTGTTTTTTTTAGCCGGGCATTGACAAAAAATACAAGCGTTGAATCCGATACATCAATGGTTTCAGGGCGGCCATCGTTGGCCGGTAATGAGGTTTTTATCAATTCCACAAACAATGTATCATTTTGTAGGTAGAGAGCTGCTGTGACCGGTTTTGTTAGTCTTTTGTTTTGGTTACGATTCTGTTTATCAGAATAAAACAACGACTGATTTCTGTTCACTACAAAAGTCTGGTCCAGTTCCTGAATGCTCCGACGACTGTGCTGAATTCGCGTACATCCGCCGGTTATCATTCCCAGCCAACAACCCGCCCATACCAATCGAAACCCAATAGCGTAAATTTGATCATTCATGGTATGAAACTTGTTTCTATCAATCGGCGCATTGAATAACACTCACAAAATTTTCAGATAAAGTATTACGGAAACAATTCATCCAAACAACCGGCGAACATTCGATTTGTTCATCTGAGGAAGTGTTATTTCGAGGCTTTGCAGAACCCAGGAATTACGGATCTTCTATTAAACTCGGTCAAGGATTTGAAGGAACTGGAAAATGAGCTACTCGAGCTAATGCCCCATTTTGAGAAAGAGTGGGCAATGATCAAAAATTAGTATAGGATGACAAAGTAGTCAACGAAAGCATACGAAGTGGATCGCCGTCCGGATAGCAGAATTGAGCTAATGTGAAATCCTTTTGTCCTGCTGGATTGAAAAGCCTCAGGAAAGCAAGTAGTACAAGCGCCGGTACGGGAAAAGCGAAACGGCGATTCAGATTGAGCTACTGCACAACCATCGGCACGATCTGGAGAAGGTACTCATCGTTATTATCCAACGAAATGAAGGAGCCGTGAGATCAGTCGAAACGCCTGTGAGGCTGGTATTACCAAAATTGTTTCTGAGATACCACAGGTAATCAAATCGCGGCGAATGGTTGCTTGGCTTTTTCCAAGGGTTTGTAGATAAATTGTGGCAGTTGGCTGTCGAGATCAATAGCCCAGCAATCTTTATTAGTGTACATTAATCCCGAATCACAGAACTGCTTTGCTTCTGCTTCCGTTTCAACAAAGCCAATTTGTTCGTAACCAACAGCGCAATCATCACGCGTCTCATCGGGCTTCAAACGTATTTGCGAAATTAAGTAGATCGTTTTCATCGAGGTGGAAATGTCAAATGGGATAAAAGAGTTTTTACCCTCTTAACCCGATTATACACTGAATGGTTAGCTAAACTCTGGTGCTATGTTGAGGCGCAAGTAAATAAAATCGGTGGTCTAGTCTCTGAATGAAACTTTTTACACCAATGGGCGGGGAAGCTTTAAGAGGAACTGGATAGTCATACAAGTTTTAACGCTTCTTCAGGGATTATACTTTACAGTTTAGTAACCGGTAAATAAACATTAAAGTTGCTCCCTGCCTGGTTGACTCGAAGCGGTAATGGTTCCGCCGTGATCGGTAACCACTTTTTCGTAGATCGCTAATCCAATCCCAGTCTAGGGAAATTGCCCTTGCCGTGCAGCCGCTGAAAGACCTGAATTATGCAACCTAAATGCTATTCATCAAACCCGATCCCATTATCTGTTATTTCCATATGCTAGTATTCATCCGCTTGGCAGGCGGGTTTCATCTAGGAAGGTAATGTGGTATATGGCACGAACCTAATTCGTGGCTTTACATCTGTCCGGCGAAATTTAAGGGCATTACTCATTAGGTTTTGAAATGACTGACCCAGTTGGGTCGTATCTCCCTAAACCTAAACCATTGGTAGAGGTTCTACTTTTACATGGGCCCCAATGCTAAGTTACCAAATGTTGTTGCGGGTCACCAGTGGCCTGAAAAGCGTCACGGTAAAGGTGTTGAAGCAGTAGCAGGTAAATTATCTTACTGGGGGCGACGCTGATCGGTGATCTGCGTCGTTCTGGTTTGTCAATTGGAGTAAAAAGCGTGTTCTACTCGCTGTGGAACTAATTAGTAAGCCATGTATGGATGATGTATTCGGCAAGCTTTTTCAGATCCTCCTGTGAATTAGGCTTTACTAAAAAACCCGCTGCTCCAGCTTCAATTGCTTCCTGCTGATGCTTTTTTGATTCGATCCCGGCAATAATAACTACCGGTATGCCCTGACAGCAGGGATGTGATAGAAAGGTTGGCAGCCAATCCGTTCCGGTTTGATTTGGTAAGTGGTAATTCAGCAAAATCAACCGGAATTTTGTTCCAGCTGTATAGGCTTCTAAAAAGGTCGGGGCAGATGGATACCAGAACAGTTCGGTATCTGGACGTAATTCCTGGAAAATAAGTCGAAAAAACAATACATCTTCGTCATCATCGTCAATTATCACAATTCCACTTTTCATATTGGCATGAAAGAAACTGGTAGCAACTATTTGTTTATAATGCGTTTAGAATGTCAAATGTTTTGTCATATTGCCAAAATGCTCTAATTTTCATCAGGGAAGCTTGAAGTTGGTACTCATTTAGCTTACCGCTCTCATTGCCTAATCGAATACAAATTGCCAATCATCAGCTGGCATCGGCGGTTTCGCTTCCAATCCTCATTACTGATGGCCACTGCTACTTCCCTTTCCGCTCACAACCCAAAAAATTCACAATCCCGGTGGTTGAAGATGATGTCGATGAACAGCAAATTATTCAATTGGCTATTGATAAGACAATTAGCCAGGCTGAACTAATCGTAACTCATAGTGTACTGGAATCATTGGATTATCTACATCAATGCTCTGCACCACCCATGGTCATCGATTACCGCAGCTTATGCAGTTGGATTTATGCCTATCGCACTGGAAAGATGGCTGGCTCCTGCTATGGGCTCTATTTGATTAATCTTGCCGCCAATTTAATAGAAACCATTCCATGCGCTTAATAAGCCGGTTTGGTTAATAAGTTAAGACGCAGTATATCATTGTTCCATTAAGTATTATTTGGGCAAATAAACCGAGAAAGTGGATCCCTGCCCAAGCTGGCTTTTGGCTTTAATGACTCCACCGTGGTTGTTAACAACCCGCTCACAAATAGCCAACCCGATTCCGGTCCCAGCAAATTCACCTTTACCATGCAATCGCTGAAATACCTGAAAAATGCGATCTACATATTTTTCATCAAAACCAATCCCATTATCAATTACATCTATTTGGTAGTACTCATTCGCCGGCCGGACGGGCTTCACCGATGGCGGTAAGTCCAAATACCGAACCTTAGCGGAGCGGATTGTAATTTGAGGAACAAGCTCAGTCCGGCGAAATTTAAGCGCATTGCCAATCAGGTTCTGAAACAATTGCCCCAGTTGGGTCGCATCCCCACCCACTGTGGGCAATGGCTCGACGGTCACCTGCGCCTGGGCTTCCTGAATTGCGATGTCCAGGGTTGTTAGAACCTGATCAACAATATCGGCAAGGGAAACCGCCGTACTCATGTGCAGCTGCGTTGATATGCGTGAAAAGTTTAATAAGTCCCTAATTAGCTGCGACATCCGACTGGCAGCCGATTGCATACGCTCCAGGTAATTAATCCCATCCCCCAGTCCTTCCCGGTAATTGCCTTTGAGCAAATCACCGAACTGCTGAATCTTCCGCAGCGGTTCCTGTAAATCGTGGGAAGCCACATACGCGAATGTCTGGAGGTTTTCATTCGAGCGAATTAATAGCCGGTTTGCTTCTTCCAGTTCCTCGTTAAGGGCCACATATTCTTCGTTACTAGCCGCCAATTCTTCATTACTGTTTGCCAGGTCACTATTGCTAAGTTTTAATTGTTCCGCAAGCATACGATAGCGGTCGTTGCTTTCCTGTAATGCTCTTTCAGCCTCTTTTCGCTCGGTCAGGTCACGCGTTACCTTGGAAAACCCAACGAGCACCCCGGCGGTATTATAAACCGCCGTAATCAGGATATTGGCCCAAAACAGACTGCCATCTTTCCGCAGCCGCCAGCCTTCTTCCTCATATTTGCCCACTTCCCGGGCCATTTTTAATTCCATGGCAGGCTTGCCATTGAGCAGGTCTTCTTCGGGATAAAAGATGGTAAAGTATTTACCAAGAATCTCCTCTTCGCTGTATCCGTTGATTCGTCGGGCACCTCCGTTCCAACTCACTATGCGACCTTTCTCATCGAGCATGAAGATTCCATAGTCGATCACCTGCTCCACCAGAGAACGATACCGCTCCTCGCTTTGGCGCAAGGTCTCCTCAATTTGTTTTCGTTCGGTTAGGTCGCGGGTGACTTTGGAGAAACCGATATGTCGATTATATTCATTAAAGAGTGCTGTTATGACCACGTTGGCCCAGAAAACCGTTCCATTCTTTCGCACGCGCCAGCCTTCTTCTTCGTACTTGCCGGTTTGAATGGCAATCTTCAGTTCCCGCTCGGGCTTTCCGTCTTCCAGATCTTCCCGGGTATAGAAAATAGAAAAGTGCTGGCCAATGATCTCACTGGTAACGTAACCCTTAATACGTTTGGCTCCCTCGTTCCAAGTTTGAATATGGCCCTCGGTATTCAGCATAAAAATAGCATAGTCCCTGACCCCTTCAACCATTAGCCGAAACTGTTCTTCTCTTGCCCGTAACTCAAGCAGTTGATTCTTTCGGTCTGAATCATCCCGAAGCAGACAGCTATAGCCCATCAGGACCTGCTGTTCATCATCGTAAAAGGGAGTCAAGGTCATTTCGGCCCAGAATGCGCTCTGATCCTTTTTTACTTTCCATCCCCGGGTAATCAATTTTCCATTTCTGCCAGCCTGGCTTAGCTCATACTGGGCTTTAATCAGATCCTTTTCATTCGGGTAAATCAACGAAATCGGTTGATTTAGCAATTCATGGACCTGGTAACCAGTAAGGGCTGTGGCCACTGAATTGGCGTAGCTGATGTAACCATTGGGATTCAGTATAAACACGCCTTCGCTGACACGTTCAAAAAGTGAGTATTGGGTAGACATGGCAAAAGCAAAAATCTACAGGGCTATTTTCGGGCCGAAAGTAACTAAATATTGATTGGAAGCGTCGAGGTGGTATTGAACCGTTCCGTAATCCTTTTTTATGGTATCCTTTGAGTCTAGTGCAAGTAGCCAGTTATTCCTGAAATTAGGATTCTAAGTTTTACAGTTGCGAGCCCCAACCAGAATGATATTCAGTCCCTGATTTTTTATTCAAAAAGCTTTGAAATGACCATCGACGTTCTGAATCACTGCATAAGAACGGGCTTGATCATGCGGAGGCTGTTAAATTCGGAGTACGTCCGCACATCTTCGGCTGGAATGCGGCCCCGGTCGATCCAGTTAGTTACAACGTTGGTGCGCTTCAGGTTGTGCCGCCGGGTGTATTCCGCAATCGTGATCCATTCGGTTGTATCCACTTCCCGCCCTGGCTGTTTTACGGACATCGCTAACGCCTGACGATTCATCACAATGAAGGTGCTTAAACCCTGAGACTCTAGCGAGTTTATCCGAATGGCAGTAACAAAACCCGACATGAGCTGTGTCGGGTTTTGTTATTTGGATGTTAAATTTAAATAAATACTGCTGGCTAAAAGTTAATATTCGACTTAAGTATCAATCCTTAGCTTTGTATGGCCCGTAAGACCTTAATCTGATTCAGACCCCTCTTGTGGTCGGTGATATGGAAAGAGGCAGGGCCGCTATTTCTAACCTGGGGTAACTGGCACAGTTGGTCGGCCCCTTTAGGCGATGTCGGACTTATTTGGGTTTCTGTCTGCCCTTCTTCCCGGGATTGCGAATCAGGTATTTGCTCAGTCATGTATGTGTCTGTCTTTGGTCCGACACATCATTACCTAATTAAGCTTGATAAAAGTGTTCGCAATAAGCGGTTGAAGGGTGGGTTTATTCTGGCTGGTCATCCTTTTATGCATATAAACAGCACACCATGCAGTCTTTATCTTCTTCATCGGCTGAGTCTGGCCTACTGGCTGAGAAATTTCACGAAAGTGGCATTAATGGTTTTTTCAGGATTATGTCGGCTAATCTGCATCAGCAGAACGGTTTAGCTGATCGAAAAGCCAACATTATGATTTCAATAAATACGGTTGTTCTCTCCCTGTTGATTGGCTCGATGGCCCGTAATATCGAATACTGGCAAAATCTGCTGTTACCCATTACCTTCTTAGTGTCAACGTCTTTGACAACTACGGTTTTTGCCGTCCTAGCCACCCGGCCCCGACTCATTCGGGGGCACGTATCGAAGGAAACTATCCAAAACCGGACGGCTCAGCTCCTTTTTTTTGGTAATTTCACTACGCTTTCGCTTGAAGAATACGAGGAGACGATGATGACCGTTCTTAAAGACGACGATTACCTGTATCGCAGCGTTTTACGGGATTTTTACGCACAAGGCGTCATCTTAAACCGGAAGTACAGGTTGCTTCATCTATCATACAATGCGTTCTTATTCGGGATGATAACATCAGTCGTTTCGTTTGGGGTTTGGCTTTGGGTGTCCAAAATTTAAATGGTTGGCCAGCAACCGGCAGGATTGCTTTTGCTGCGGGTCAGCAGTGGCCAGAAAAGCGTCACGGTAAAGGTGTTGAAGCATTAGAATACACCAAGTTAATTAGAAAGGCGCAGGTCGGTGATCTGCGCCTTTCTGTTTTTGCTGCCAAAGTTTGTCAATCGACGGTGTTTTAAATGTCCCCAATTCGACGAATTATGTCCCGAATCTGACAGTCTATCAGCATGCAAAAAGGCATCTTTGACCTTCGTTCTTAACCGCGTCACCCATGCACCCACACCCTTTTGCATGGGACGACTCACATCAAGGATGCATTGGTGCCTAATAAGTGCGAACCGCTAATTATCTCTCATCTTACTAAACCTCAATTACTGACCGGTATGAAAACAAAATTAACACGGGCCGCATATTCTTTTTTATGCTTTGCCATTCTCATTGGGTTATTTGGGAGTTGCAGTATTCAGGACCACGATCCAAACACCTGCTCTGAAGTAGAAGCCTTGTTAGCAAGTTGTACCGCTGGTTATGCGGTTTTCGTGACCATTAACACAAGCACGAATGACCCAATTGGAGGGAGTGGTGAAAAATTGGTAGTGATGCCGGGTGACATCACGCAGGGGCAAACAGGCTGTCTTTATAAAGGAAATAGTATACAAGGATTTGGGGATGTAAATAACCGGAGTTTGCTGGTTACCAAACCCGGATTTCAAATTGAATACCGGTGCGGTATTTAATGATAGTAACTATTCCTTTTACAGGCTGCCTGGTTGTATTGAAACTAGCAGTGATTACCTAATTTAAGTACGACCAGTCAGGATCCTCCGAAAAACAGTTTTCCTCCTTGCCTGCAATTTGTCGTGATGTTATTAGTCGGACTATTTGTTAATAAATAAATGAAATTATAGTTGAGGTACCTGCCAGAAAACTTGTCTAGTCCAAGGAGGTGCTTTCATCCTCGAAATAGAGATGGTAGGTAAACAGAGCCTTGCTGATTAGCGGGGCTCTGTTTTATTGGGACGGTAATGTGACTGAGAATCGGAGGTTATTTTGACTGGCAAATGGATAATGGCAGTTGTCCAACTTAGAAAGAGTTACTTTCGTGTAAACTACAATTCAGCTTTCCACAAGACCAAGCTTCGCTTACAAATGACTGTACATGTAGGAGATGTTATCAAAATAAGACCATCCATTTTTCAAGACGAATTTGAATGTATGCAGCGAGGTTTAGTTTGGGCAGATAAATACCTATATGAAGACCTGATTGATTCTGTCTGCTTGTACCTTCCCACGTTGAATCAAGCTGGTGACATGGCCAAAACATTTTTTGGTTCTTCTTTAAGTCGGGTAGTTAATATAGAATTGGATTTGGATGGAAATCCACTCATTGTCAGAACTACTAAATTTGAAATACTTTTTCAAAAAGCTCTTGCTAACGGTGACATCGAATTGGTGTCATTTAACGGAAAATATTACAAGGATTTCAAATCAGAAGAAGAACTTATTAGCAATATAGATTTTATTGAATCTGAATATTTGAAAGGCCTTTTTAATGTCATTGAACGGGAGAATAATAAGTTAGATTTTTACAAAAATGGACTGTATTGCATGATTATGGAAGGCAAATGGACAATGAAGCTTAACTAAGTCCAAAATCGTGTTCATCAAACGAGTGGTTTGTGAATCGGAGGTTTCTTGACTCAGTAGATGATTAGCATATTGAACTTGTAATGACATAGCCTTAGAATGGGCTATTTATTGTAAATCGCAATGCAAGAATTTCCTGAGGATTTTGAATTGATAAGCTTTTTTGAAATAGAACCTGAAGTTTTAGATCCCGATCTTCCTTGGTTCTACAATACTATAACCTTCAAAAAGATAATTGAAAATGAAACCCTTTATTGTTCATTTTCACCCGCATATGGTGATTTGGATTTAACGCTTTTACATAATGAACAACCAAAAATTGTGCTCACACCTAAACTTATGGTAATTAACTATTCGAAGAGTGGATTAGATTTTCTTCTATTCATCATCTTTGAAAAGTTTTACTGCATGACACATAATCCATGAATATTCTCCGCCATATATAAATCATAAATTCCCTTTTTCGGCTCAATGCATATAGTTGTTTGCTGATCATAACTATAACAGTGAACGTCTAAGTAATTTACTGGCGCTACTTTAGTACCGTTTATAATTGGGGGGTTAGCTCTTCTCGAATGTAAGACCAAATTGTAGTAATGCCCTTTAACTAGTTCACGACAATTGGGTGCTGCTATGCTTTCCTTTCGTACAATTATTTTATATAGACTATCTTGTTTTGAAGCATATATAATATTCCAATTATTTACTGAATGTATGTTTTTAATCAGGTACAGATCGCTTGGTGTAGCCTGACCAAAACAGATATAAACTTCGCAAAGAAGCCAAATGATAAGTAGTGATCGCCGGTTCATTTTTGTTGTAGCAGTGCGAATTACATTGCCCAAGTTAACTAAATACCAATTCTAAGCAAGTGAGTCAAATAAAAGAGTGGTTTGTGATTGGGACGGTTTATTTACTGGATTGAATAAAAGTGCGTTTAAACCAGAAGTGGAGGTCGATGCCGAAAAAGCAAAGTTTGTAGCAGTATGATTCCGGGCCGCTCCACCATTGTTGGATACCGATAATCACCCACTGGCTGGGCCTATAGTAACGCCAGTGCCGCCAATGATTCATCACTGAGAACCGGTCAAATCGAGTAATGTATCTGCTTTTCATTCGGACATTTTTTTACTATATACCAATGAGGGGTTGTTGAAGAAATTGCATTTCTATTGTTGTAGTTCTGTAACTAAACTTATGTTATTTAAATTAACCACTATTCAACTATGTCCGACCAACTAGGCATAGCATACTTTCGTCCAATTTTACCTGTTAATAGTAAACTGAATAGGTGTCCCATCTGGTAGATCCTTAATTTGGAAATGAATGCTGCTGGACAAGGAAAAATGCTCCAGTGCATCAATACAATAAAAGTTATCGGCTTTGTACTCACCGCAAATGAGGGGATGGTGTTTAGGGCTGTAAACTTCATGTTCTTGGCAGTGTATACCGGCGGCTTCGAGATCGTTCAGCAGATTGCTTAAAAGCCAGACATCACTTGTTTCCGGATCAGCCAAATATTCGTCAAAATCGCCTAAGCTATCCGCAACTTTTTCCAGTTCGCCACTTCCCGTATCCAACCAATAGATCCAACCACTCTTATCGCTGAAGAAGGCATCCCCCAAATTAGTGATGGCTACGACTACTTTATCTGTTCCAATTAGCCATGCCCATTCTTTAAGAATCATTCGCTTCAACTCTTCGCTAACTTCTGTTTTTAACCCTTTCTGCATCATCCCATAAGGGTTTTCTGTTGTATAATCAAATCTTATGTTGCCCAAATTACCAAAAAAGTTATTGGTATTCACATGAGTCCATAAAACGAGAGGTTGAATTTCCGCAAAAGGCCCCCTTTATTATCCCACTGATTATCATAATGTTGTTCAGATAAGCAAGGAAACTCATTCTAACAATCAAGGTACGGAAACTGGCTCTGTTAACGGGTTATTGAACCGGGAGTTTATAGATAATCCGTCACCAAACCGGATACATCTCCACTTCCTGCACCGTAACCTTGTCTGCCTGCTTCTCAATCACTGACTCAATTGCATCCACCACATTGGCCAGCAGGTCGTAACCGGTCCGGCTTTCGATCTCATCAACACTGACCCGGTAATTAATCCATGGCTGCTCACCGGCCGTGTTGGAGTTGGGAATCCAGACCGCAATAACCCGCGTCTGAGCGGTGATTCTGGCGAGGTCGTCACTTCCTACCGGTAACACGACGATCACTTTCCACATAGCTGCCGGAACAGTTACTTTGCCGGCAGCTATAGTGCTGGTAGTTTCGTTGTCACCAGTTCCGCCTTTGCCAAAAGTACCGGCAATAATATACGCTTCGTTACCACCATCAATCAGCTTCCGGGTGTAGCTTTCCAACTGGTTCCAGCTCTCCCGGTTAAGTCTGGGAGCCTGGGGCACGATGTTGGTCATAAAGAAGGTGGTCCGGTTTTCCTCGGCGGTGGAATCCCGATCATCCGATGGACACAAGTGGCCGCGGTCAAAACCGCTCAGGGTATAATCGTCGTGTCTAACCTGGTACCAGCCGGTGGGCAACGTCTGATCCGGAATGAAGATGCCCGCGTACCGCTTTGCCGATCCTTTCCAGGCTTTCGACAAATGCCATGAACACCAGTTAGCAATACCGGTGCTGCGGTTGTAGCTCAGCGTGTACGCTGGCCGGTCGATGAGGTAGTTGTTTTCCTGTGATGCGTTGGCGTTGCTGGGGTTACCGAGCGCCAGGTTGGCGTCGCGGGTGGGCAGGCTTGAATCCGGAACCGGTTGGTCTGCTTTATGACAGGCAATTGGGAGAAGGATTATGAATAGAAAGAGTGAAATGCGGTTCATTGGCAGTGAAAACATTCAACAGAAATGATTGAATTCCGCTTGAGTGATAGCCCCGGCTTCCAAAAGGCTTTTTAGTTTAATTACTTCATCGGTTTTTAATGAATCGTATTCGGCAGCCCTAAAAACATACTCCATCCGTAATTTCATAACGTTCATAAACAAAGTTGCAAACCGGCCCCATATTTACCTAATTGTCAACTCACCCTAATTAAATATGGATTACAAAAATCTTTTTTTTGCTTTGATAACCTTTTGGGAAACCATTCCATAGATGTTAGATTTGAGAAAAATGGCTATAAAATTTAGTTTACTACCATAAAAATAGTCTCATTTTGGTGATTCAAATTAGAATTTAAATAAAGTTGCCCACGGAAGCGGAATGGAAGTACGCGGCTGGGGAAGGTCTTCAAAGCCAGGGGTATTTGTATTCGGGCGTAAAGACGGCCGATGCGGTTGGTTGGGTAGCAGAAAACAATGGTGGCCAACTTCGGCGTTCGTATCGTCTCTCAGTTCAGGAAATTGGACTTTTCCTCCAGATTGGTGAGCTAAGCCGTTGGTGAGTTTGTTCCGTAACCCCTGGCAAGGTTGGAAGCTGGGCTGGCGTTCCAGAACACAACCGTTACTGAACAGAGGGACAAACTTTATAATTTTACTGCTGAGCGATTAGATAATTCTTTGTATTCCAAACTAGTCAAAAAAAATGAAAATTAAGCCCCTTGTTTGTCTACTTATTTATAGTTTGATTGGGATGCTTTCCTACCCTTTGCGGGCTCAAACATTGCACTTCATCGTCTTTGCTGATACCGACGATCCCAATATTGGCTCACCCAATCGCAAAACATATAACTATTTAACCCAGGATCTGGCTCCCGTTATTGCCAAACAGGCTGGACTTGCCTTGTCAGTATCGGGGCACATTGGGGCAAATTTTCGGCTGGCGAATCTCAATAAAATCCTTACCGCTCTCAAACCCGAAGCCGATGATGTCATATTCTTCTATTTTGCTGGACACGGCTTTAATAATCAACTCAATGAATACCCTTCCCTGGTTTTCAATACTGGTTTAGACATTGAAACCAATGCGATGAGCCTGCTGAATGTGTACAGAAAGCTACAGGGGCTGAATGCCCGCATGACTATTGTAATTGGAGAAGCCAGCAACAAGGATCATATTGCCAGAACCAAGTCTGGCAGCCAATCTGATATGTTCAGTCCGACTGGTTTAGCGAACCCGTTGGATAAGAAGACCTCTATTCTCTATGATACACAACGAATACAGAAATTATTCAGGGCTACTCAAGGAGGATTATTGGTTTCTAGTTGCAAACGAGGTCAATTTAGTTATTCCAATGCAACAGGCGGATGGATGAATCTGGCCTGGCGAAATGCCTTTCAAAAAGTAATTAATGATGATAAAAAAAAGGATGGTGAACCAGCTAGCTGGACGACGCTGATCAATCAGGTAGTAAATGAAACCAAGGAATCAGCACGTGAAGCCGTAACGGAACAAGAGCCGCAGTTCATCAATGAACTTGCTTCGATGCCTACTAAACGGTTTGCTTTGGTACTGGGCAATTCGGCTTACCAACATGTTAGCTCTCTGGAAAGTCGACCTGTCAATGATGCC
>NZ_RQJO01000002.1 GCF_003858635.1 Larkinella rosea | reverse complement strand
GGCATCATTGACAGGTCGACTTTCCAGAGAGCTAACATGTTGGTAAGCCGAATTGCCCAGTACCAAAGCAAACCGTTTAGTAGGCATCGAAGCAAGTTCATTGATGAACTGCGGCTCTTGTTCCGTTCCGGCTTCACGTGCTGATTCCTTGGTTTCATTTACTACCTGATTGATCAGTGTCGTCCAGCTAGCTGGTTCACCATCCTTTTTTTTATCGTCATTAATTACTTTTTGAAAGGCATTTCGCCAGGCCAGATTCATCCATCCGCCTGTTTGATTGGAATAACTAAATTGACCTCGTTTGCAACTAGAAACTAATAGTCCTCCTTGTGTAGCCCTGAATAATTTCTGTATTCGTTGTGTATCATAGAGAATAGAGGTCTTCTTATCCACCGGGTTCGCTAAACCAGTCGGACTAAACATATCAGATTGACTGCCAGACTTGGTTCTGGCAATATGATCCATGTTACTGGCTTCTCCAATTACAATAGTCATGCGGGCATTCAGCCCCTGTAGCTTTCTGTACACATTCAGCAGGCTCATCGAATTGTTTTCAATGTCTAAACCAGTATTGAAAATCAGGGAAGGGTAATCGTTTTGCCGATTATTAAAGCCGTGTCCAGCAAAATAGAAGAATATGACATCATCGGCTTCGGGTTTGAGAGCGGTAAGGATTCTATTGAGATTCGCCAGCCGAAAATTTGCCCCAATGTGCCCCGATACTGACAAGGCAAGTCCAGCCTGTTTGGCAATAACGGGAGCCAGATCCTGGGTTAAATAGTTATATGTTTTGCGATTGGGTGAGCCAATATTGGGATCGTCGGTATCAGCAAATACGATGAAGTGCAATGTTTGAGCCCGCAAAGGGTAGGAAAGCATCCCAATCAAACTATAAATAAGTAGACAAATAAGGGGCTTAATTTTCATTTTTTTTGACTAGTTTGGAATACAAAGAATTATCTAATCGCTCAGCAGTAAAATTGTAAAGTTTGTCCCTCTGTTCAGTAACGGTTGTGTTCTGGAACGCCAGCCCAACCTCCAACCTTGCTAGGGACAACGGAACAAACTCACCAACGGCTTAGCTCACCAATCTGGAGGAAAAGTCCAACTTCCTGACCTGAGAAACGACACGAACGCCGAAGTTGGCCGCCACTGTTTTCTGCTACCCAACCAACCGCATCGGCAGTCTTTCCGCCCGAATTCAAATACCCCTGGCTTTGAAGACTTTCCCGAGCCGCGTACTCCCATTGCGCTTCCGTGGGCAACTTTATTTAAATTCTAATTTGAATCACCAAAATGAGACTATTTTTATAGTAGTAAACTAAATTTTATAGCCATTTTCCTCAAATCTAACCATCTATGGAATGGTTTCCCAAAAGGTTATCAAGGCAAAAAAAGATTTTTGTTAGCCATATTTAATTAGGGTGAGTTGACAATTAGGTAAATATCGGGCCGGTTTGCAACTTTGTTTATGAGACGTTATGAAATTACGGATGGAGTATGTTTTTAGGGCTGCCGAATACGATTCATTAAAAACCGATGAAGTAGTTAAACTAAAAAGTCATTTGGAAGCCGGGGCTACCACCCAAGCGGAATTCAATCTTTTCTATTGAATGTTTTCACTGCCAATGGCCCGCATTTCACTCTATCTAATCATACTACTTTTCCCGATTGCCTGTCATAAAGCAGACCAACCGGTTCCGGATTCAAGCCTGCCCACCCGAGACGCCAACATGGCTCTCGGTAACCCCAGCAACGCCAGCACTTCGCAGGAAAACAATTACCTCATCGAGAGGCCATCGTACACGCTGAGCTACAACCGCAGCACCGGTATTGCTAACTGGTGTTCCTGGCATCTGTCGAAAGCCTGGAAGGGATCGGTCAATCGGTACAACGGCATTTTCATTCCGGATCAGACATTACCAACGGGCTGGTACCAGGTCAGGCACGACGATTATACCCTGAGCGGATTTGACCGGGGCCACCTCTGCCCGTCGGATGATCGGGATTCCACCGCCGAGGAAAACCGCACCACATTCTTTATGACCAACATAGTACCCCAGGCTCCCAGGCTCAACCGGGAAAACTGGAATCAGTTGGAAGGTTACACGCGGAAACTGATCGGTGATGGCAACGAAACGTATATTATTGCCGGTACTTTCGGCAAAGGCGGCACCGGTGACAACGGCACCGCCAGCACCATCGCAGGCGGCAAAGTGACCGTTCCAGCGGCTATGTGGAAGGTGATCGTCGTCTTACCGGTAGGAAGTGACGACCTTAGCCGGATCAGCGCTCAGACTCGGGTTATTGCCGTTTGGATACCTAACTCCAATGCGGCCGGTGATCAACCTTGGGATAATTACCGCGTTAGCGTTGATGAAATCGAGAGCCAAACAGGGTATGACCTGCTGTCCAATGTGCCGGATGCAATTGAGTCAGTGATTGAGAAGCAGGCAGACAAGGTTACGGTGCAGGAAGTGGAGATGTATCCGGTTTGGTGACGGATTATCTATAAACTCCCGGTTCAATAACCCGTTAACAGAGCCAGT
>NZ_RQJO01000006.1 GCF_003858635.1 Larkinella rosea | reverse complement strand
CCGGGCCTTGCTGCCCAGTAAGCCCCCGAGCAAAAACCGGGATGCGGCCACAGCAGAGCCTGGTGGCTGATCGCCATCTCCTGCGTTACGGTGCTAAGGAAGCACGTCCAGCGCCGTAACCGGCCGGGCAGACCGCTACCCCTCCAACCCGCCTTCGCCTTCGAAACGGAAAACCACCACCCGGGGCGGCCCCCAAACACCCTAGGCCGACCCAACATCGATGGCTGCAGGGCCGGTCCCTCATTTGACCAAGCCCCCGTTTGCCCTTTCGAAATGAAATCGGTTTACGAACATATCCGGCAGCACCTGCCAGCCCCTCGCTAAGCAGAACGTGCACCTTTGGACCATCCATTTCTCTTTTAGCGTATGTCAATTCTCCCAATGAGTACCGGCACCCGGCCAGGGGCCCTGGAAATACCCGCTTTCGCGTCCCATCAGCGCCAGGATCCCCTGGCCCCCCCTGGTGATTTACTGTGCTTTTCCCACCTGCGCTGGGATTTTGTCTACCAGCGGCCGCAACACCTGCTGAGCCAGGCCAGCCCGCACTACCGGATCTGGTTCTGGGAAGAACCGGTTGGGGATACCCACGCCTGGCTGGAAATTCGGGCCCTCAATTCCCGAATGTGCGTCCTGGTGCCCCACCTGCCAGCCGGAAGCGGCCAAGATGCCGCCTGCCACCTGCAACGGGGGCTGCTCAATGAGTGGTTGCGGCAACAGGGCATCACCGATTTCATCGCCTGGTATTACACCCCGATGGCACTGGCCTTTACCGACCATTTACGCCCCCGCGTTACGGTCTATGACTGCATGGACGAGTTGGCCGCGTTTCAGGGAGCTCCCCCCCAATTGCGGCAATACGAGAAGCAGCTCATCCAGCGGGCCACTCTGGTGTTTACCGGTGGCGTTAGTCTGTTCGAAGCCAAACAGCCCTTGCACCCGTCGGTCCATGCCTTTCCCAGCAGCATCGATACGCAGCATTTTGCCCAGGCCCGGCAAGCACTGGCCGATCCGGCCGACCAGAAGACCCTGTCGTTTCCCCGCATCGGCTACAGTGGCGTCATCGACGAACGGCTGGACATTGCCCTGCTGCGAAAACTGTCCCAGAACCGGCCCGACTGGCAGTTCGTTTTTCTGGGACCGGTCGTGAAGATTGACCCCGCGACGCTGCCGCAGGGACCGAATCTGCACTACCTGGGCCTGAAACCCTACGACCAGTTGCCCGCCTATTTCAGCAACTGGCAGGTGGCCCTCTTGCCGTTTGCCCGCAACGAATCGACCCGCTTTATCAGTCCGACCAAAACCCCGGAATACCTGGCCGCCGGGCTGCCCGTGGTTTCCTCCCCCATTCGGGATGTGGTGCGAACCTACGGCAGCTGCGGCCCGCTGCGGATTGCCGAAACGCCGGAAGCGTTCGAAACGGCCATCGAAGCCTTGCTGCAAACCCGCTCGCAAACCGCCTGGAACCGCGTCGATGAGCAGTTAGGCCAGCAATCCTGGCAGCAGACCTGGAACGCCATGCACAGGCTCATCGTGGCCAATCTGCCCCCCGCCCCGGGTACGCCCCTGCGCACCCAGGCGCTTTCCTGCTGAACGGCCACCGGGGGGTGCCCGCGGTCCAGGCAGGGCACCTCAGCCCCGGTTTGCCCGCAGGGCGTTTTGCAGCGTTGCCAGCTGGCGCTGAGCCTGGCGCAGGGCATGGGCATACGGCTGGTTGAGAACCCGGCGGGGCGGATACTGAGTGGGCGTCCCGTCGGGCTTCAGTTCGGCATCCCACAGGCCCGACCGGTGCCAGGGGGTCAGCTGATCCCAGTCGGGCCGGTCGATGATCGGATACAGGCAAAGGCCCCAGAGCGGGAGGCCCTGCTGCCAGGCTGCCGCACATTCATTGGCAATAAACTGAATCCAGCGCGGGCGGTCTTGGCCGGGATGGCTCGTTTCGGACAGGACCAGGGGGCGCTGGTAGCGCTGGTACACCTGATGCAGTAAGGTCCGCAGGGGTTGCCAGCGCGGATCGTTTTGCTCATTGAGCCAGGGTAAAAGCTCACACGTATCGCAGATCCACTGATTGTTGTAATAAAAATTCAGGCCGACCAGATCCAGATACTCGGCCCGCCCGCCCAACTCGGGGCACATTCGGCCACACAGCATGTCCGTGGCCTGAAATTGATTCTGGTGGGCCCGGTTGGCCTGGGCAATCTGTTCATCGGTAGCGTTCAGGGGAGCCACCCGGTTGATCAGCGGTTCGGTCGTCAGAATCCGGACGCCGGCATCGACTTCCCGCAGGGCCGCCACCCCTTCGATGTAGGCGCGCATCAGGTGGTATTTGACTTCCCAGCCCTGCCCGATGCAATACGGCGACGTCCCCCGGGCATCGCCCCCCAGCCAGGACAGGAAACTGACCTCGTTGATGGGCGTGACAATCAGCGGACTGTCAGCGTCGATGGAGCGGTAAAACAACGCAAAGTTTCGGCACAAAGCCGCAAAGCGTCGGGCAAACATCGGGTGCAGGGGCGTCAGATCGTCCGGAAATCCGAAGTGACACAGGTCCCAGCATTGCTGAATCCCGGCCACCCGCCCCCGCCTGATGAGATGGGCCAGGGTTTGCCAATCATAGTGATAGGGCCGGGTTTCGACCTGGCTCCAGCGAATGCCCTCCCGAACGGTTTGAATGCCAAAGGAAGCCAGGGCCCCATAGTCTTCGTCCAGGCAGTCCAAATGCCCCGTAATCTGCAGAAAGTCGACCCGGTTTCCCCAGGCGTTGAGTTTGTCGGTGCATTCGTAACCCGCCATCCAGTACGACCGAAACGGATTGGAAAAAGAAACGCTCATAC
>NZ_RQJO01000014.1 GCF_003858635.1 Larkinella rosea | reverse complement strand
GCTTTTGTCCAAAAAAATTACTATATTTAGTTTCATTAATAAAGCAACTATTATAGTTATGACAAAGACAACAAAAATCAAAATTGGCCGTGACGCAGGTTCAGGTCAGTTCATTCCCGTTAAGGAGGCCGAGCGCAGACCCAAACAAACGGTTGTCGAGACTATCAAGATTAAAAGGTAACAAAGACTTTACAACAATAAATTATGTAAGCACCTCTGGAGGGTGCTTTTTGCTTTTGTAGACCTATGATAATAGGTAAGCCCCACGACTCTTTGAGCGTGGGGCTATGATAAAAAACCTATCACTTATATGAAGTGAACGAAGTGAACACCTATTTACCTGAAAGTGTCTGTAAAGAAGTAGAGAATCCATCCAGACCATTTTGCCCATTCGGTTAATTCTGTTCTAATTGCTTTACTCCAAGCTTGAAAAAGTTGAGGAGTGAACCTTAACTTTTTAGACCCAGCAACCGTTTGTTTGGGTCTGCGCTTTGCCTCCTTAACGGGAATGAACGGGGCTGAACCTGGGCGGCTTAAGCCGCCCAGGTTCAGCCCCGTTCATTCCCGTTAAGGAGTAGATTACTGTTTTGCTGCTATATCATTACTGTATATTGTGTTTTTTCTTAAAGAAAGAAGCGAGCGGGAACAGTATTCGCTTTGCTCATACTGTTCTATTGCTCTTACAATAATCTGTATATCAATAATTTAGCAATTTAAGACTAACTAATATTATCAGCACGAATCCAGATTTTTTAGTTAAAATGTTGATTATCAGCTAAACTTAACCAGGAATAAGTTCAGATACTTGTTTCAACCTTTATTGGAAAGGGGAATAAGAATTGGAGTTTTAGAGACATGGCAAAAAAGGGGTAAAAGATAAGAGATAGAGCACTATACTATAAACTATTGAAATTCAATAGTTTATAGTATAGTGCAGTAATGACATAGCAGCAAAACAGTAATGACATAGCAGCAAAACAGTAATGACATAGCAGCAAAACAGTAATCTAAAATAGATTACTGTTTTGAAATGTGAAACAAAAAACAGTAATTTGAATCGCGTTACTATATCTCACTTAAATCAGTAGTCATTTTATGAGAGCGAAGACTAAAAAAGTGATATATGAAAAGGAAATCATAAATGTTCAGTCTGGAGAAGTTGTTCAAACTGAACGAGAGACTCAAGTACCAAAAGAGCCAGACTTCATAAAGCTGTATCTAGAGGATTTGGTAATGCTGAAAGATATACCTCAATGGGTCAGTGGCGTACTATATGGTCTTCTGAAGCACATGAATTACCAAAACGAGATAATTCTCAACTCAACTATAAAAAAGCGTGTAGCAATTGAATTAGGTATTGTTCCTAAGACGATTGATAATGCCTTAGTTACTTTCGTCAAAAAAAGTATCCTTCTGCGATTAGATACAGGTGTCTACAAAGCAAATCCATTTTTATTTGGTAAAGGAGAATGGAGTAATATCAGGAAGATTAGATTACAGATAGAATATGGACAAAATGGCAAGGAAGTAGTAACTGAAGTTACTAAAGTAGAGCCTGGTCGACAACTTAATTTAGTTGAAATGCTTGAAGAAATAAGGCAATCTGCCTAATTTTCAATATTGGCCGAACGTTAGCGGCTCTGCTGAGGAGCAACCGTAAGGATAGGCCGACCACGCGACGAGAGTCGTATAGCCCCGGATTGATAGCTTGAAGCCTCCGGGGCTTTTTTATTTGCAAGATTATTCCTTTCTCATAAATGAGTGATTTAAACCAAGCCCGCAAAATAGCAAAAGCTAAGGCTGTAGAAAGACTAGTTAAAACAAGGTTAACTATTTACAGAGAGGAAATAGACGCAGAGATAAGGTTTAATGTAAAGGGAATCAAGGAGTGTATCAATCAACCCTTCTCTAATTACATTGCTAAAATCGACTTAGTTAGAGATAATATAGAGGAAGCCTTAAAAACAGCAAAATATGTCGGTTTTACAGATAAACAGACACATCCTAAAGCACACATTTTAGGATATCATTTCTTTGAAACCACAATTGCAGGAGAAACGGCCTACTTCAACGTACAAGTCACCATTCAGAACGAATTATACCTGTACTCAGTCACTCAGGAAGTTACCTTGTAAAAAAAGCGCCCAACGTGCTTAGAGGAGATGCAATCCAATGCCGGTTTGAGCGCTTACAAGTATAACATTTTTTTCACAAACCTAGTTACACAAACTTCAATTTTTACCTGACGGTATAGGTTTTTTATCATAATCCCACGCTCGAAGAGTCCAAAAAATACAGAGTAAAATTAACTAGCAAACAAAAGTCTTATATACGGGGAATTTCACTCAAAATTTCTTATATTCAGAGCGTTAAACAAAAAAACTCTCTATATATAAATGGTAAAATTTGATTACCTGCAATTGAGAACAGAGGCACAGTATATACAAATCGATAAAAGTAAATTTGATATAACACCAGCCCACCAAAACCAACATGGCCTTGAAACCTTAAGGCTGAGTTCTAAAGCACGAGCAGCCATTAGTAGAAAGGTAAATATCCCAATGCGACGTATAAAAGTTGACATAATAGGGCCATACTTATGCATAAGTGTCACAGCAAAAATTTTGGGACATGACTATTTGGAGCTCATTTCGTCAAAAACTATAGATACCTGTTTTGAGAATCTTGTCAAGTATGGAATACTGCTACAGATTGACAGTAAAGCAATCAAAAATGAAGCGAAATTAACTTCCGTTGAGATAACGAACGACTTTACTTTAGAACACAAACCCATCTTAGAAGATTACAACGTCTTTGCTCAGGCTGTGTTTAATCCATATCAATGGAATCCGAAGATTTGGGAAAACAAAGGCTTCAGTCTTAGCAAATTAGTCAAAGAGGACAAGGAATTTCTCAGTATCTACGACAAGTCAGAAGAAATGAAATTAAGCAGGAACCGTAAGTTGAACCAGAACTATGGTCCCTATCCTCTAAGTGAAGGAAGTATGAGAGCTGAAGCTAAACTTCTATCTGCTAAATCCATACGAAATCATTTCGGAAAAAACTCAATCAGTGACGTATTAGATTCCCAATATAACCCTTTAGGAGAATTGTTTCGGAGGTCATTTATTGACCCTAAAACTATAGGACCACTTGAGAAATTCAACAAATCAGATTTCAAGAATTTGGCACTTGCAACAAATAACCAGTTTGATTATAGACGAATTTCAGATGTCATAAATGCAGATAATCAGAGAAGACACAACCGTGCACGAAAATATCGTGATGTTATGAAAGTAGTCTTAACATCGGACATTCGAACTCGGAAGTCATTGACTTTGCTGAGTGAGATAATTGAAAAAGTATCCTGATTTTCAGCTAATTAAATAGAAAAAAGGTTGCTTTTGTCCAAAAAAATTACTATATTTAGTTTCATTAATAAAGCAACTATTATAGTTATGACAAAGACAACAAAAATCAAAATTGGCCGTGACGCAGGTTCAGGTCAGTTCATTCCCGTTAAGGAG
>NZ_RQJO01000012.1:0-3076 GCF_003858635.1 Larkinella rosea | reverse complement strand
GCGGGGAGGAGCACACATCCTTTGATCCGTTGGTCTCCGAATGGGGCAACCCGGTGTAGTGAAGCTACATCACCACCTTACGGTGGAGCAAACGCGGGGAACTGAAACATCTAAGTACCCGTAGGAAGAGAAAACAAGAGTGATTCCGTCAGTAGTGGCGAGCGAACGCGGAACAGCCCAAACCTCAGCGGTTACGGCCGCTGGGGGGTTGTAGGACCGACCATCAAATTGACTGCTAAACCGGAATGTTCTGGGAAGGACATCCACAGAGGGTGAGAGACCCGTACGGGTAATAGGAGTCAGTGGGGTTGGGATCCTGAGTAAGGGGGGGCCGGAGGAACCCCCTCTGAATCGGGCAGCACCATCTGCCAAGGCTAAATACACATCAGAGACCGATAGCGAACCAGTACCGTGAGGGAACGGTGAAAAGTACCGCAAGCAGCGGGGTGAAATAGAACCTGAAACCAGACGCCTACAAACGGTTGGAGCCCTTATTGGGGTGACAGCGTGCCTTTTGCATAATGAGCCTACGAGTTACCTTCCCTGGCGAGGTTAACCTTTTTGAGAAGGGGAGCCGAAGCGAAAGCGAGTCTGAACAGGGCGCTGAGTCAGTGGGGGTAGACGCGAAACCGGGTGATCTACCCGTGGCCAGGTTGAAGTGGCAGTAACATGTCATGGAGGACCGCACCAGTAAACGTTGAAAAGTTTTTGGATGAGCTGCGGGTAGGGGTGAAAGGCCAATCAAACCCGGAAATAGCTCGTACTCTCCGAAATGTTTTTAGGAACAGCCTTGCATGTAAGTTTCCCGGGAGGTAGAGCTACCGATAGGACTAGGGGGAGTCACATCCTACCAACTTCTGACGAACTCCGAATGCCCGGGAAATGGTGCGGGAGTGAGGGGTCGGGTGCTAAGGTCCGACTCCGAGAGGGGAACAACCCAGACCACCGGCTAAAGTCCCCAAGTGGTTGCTCAGTTGAACAAAGGAGGTCCGGTTGCCGAGACAGCCAGGAGGTTAGCTTGGAAGCAGCTATTCCTTTAAAGAGTGCGTAACAGCTCACTGGTCGAGCGAGGCGGGCATCGATAATAAACGGGCATGAAGCAACCCACTGAAGCCGTGGACAGCAGTCTTTCGGGACTGGTTGTGGTAGGAGAGCATTCTGTTTTCAGTGAAGGTTAGGCGTGAGCCTTGCTGGAGAGGATAGAAAAGCAAATGTAGGCATAAGTAACGATAATGAAGGTGAGAACCCTTCACACCGTAAGACTAAGGATTCCACCGCGATGGCAATCAACGGTGGGTGAGTCGGCACCTAAGGGGCAGGCGAATGCCGAACCTGAGGGCAAACGGGTTAATATTCCCGTACTAGCCGGAAGAGAGAAGCGGGGACGGAGTACTGAACTGGCCGCGCACTGCGGGAAATGTGCGTTGAAGGCTGAAGCTATTGCTTCCACAGGCAAATCCGTGGAGGTAGGTGGACGCCGATAGTACCTGGAAACCTTCGGGTTTTCGGGATAGTGCCGGGGAAGGGCTTCCAAGAAAAGCCGCTATCGTTAATTTTCCGGGTAACCGTACCGCAAACCGACACAGGTAGTCGAGATGAATAATCTAAGGTGCGCGAGAGAATCATGGCTAAGGAACTCGGCCAATTGACCCTGTAACTTCGGGAGAAGGGGGACCTACTGTCTTGTCAAAGAGATGGAGGTCGCAGAGAAAAGGCCCAGGCGACTGTTTACCAAAAACACAGGACTCTGCGAAATCGAGAGATTCAGTATAGGGTCTGACACCTGCCCGGTGCTGGAAGGTTAAGGGGGGGCGTTAGGGGGGTAACCTTCGAAGCGTTGAACTGAAGCCCCAGTAAACGGCGGCCGTAACTATAACGGTCCTAAGGTAGCGAAATTCCTTGTCGGGTAAGTTCCGACCTGCACGAATGGTGTAACGATCTGGGCACTGTCTCAGCCATGAGCTCGGTGAAATTGTAGTTCCGGTGAAGATGCCGGATACCCGCCACGGGACGGAAAGACCCCGTGCACCTTTACTACAGCTTATCATGGACGCTGGCACAGGGATGTGTAGGATAGGTGGGAGGCAGTGAAGCGGTGTCGCCAGGCATCGTGGAGCCAACGTTGAAATACCACCCTTCTCTTTGTTGGCGTCTAACCTCACTAGGTGAGGGACCGTGGTTGGTGGGTAGTTTGACTGGGGTGGTCGCCTCCGAAAGGGTAACGGAGGCTTCCAAAGGTTCGCTCAGGCCGGTTGGTAACCGGCTGTGGAGTGCAATAGCAGAAGCGAGCTTGACTGTGAGACAAACAGGTCGATCAGGTGCGAAAGCAGGGTATAGTGATCCGGTGGTTCCGCATGGGTGGGCCATCGCTCAAAGGATAAAAGGTACGCCGGGGATAACAGGCTGATCTCCCCCAAGAGCTCACATCGACGGGGAGGTTTGGCACCTCGATGTCGGCTCGTCACATCCTGGGGCTGGAGAAGGTCCCAAGGGTTCGGCTGTTCGCCGATTAAAGTGGCACGCGAGCTGGGTTCAGAACGTCGTGAGACAGTTCGGTCCCTATCTGTGGTGGGCGTAAGAAGATTGACGGGGGCTGCCCTTAGTACGAGAGGACCGGGGTGGACTCACCGCTGGTGAACCGGTTGTTGTGCCCACGGCACGGCCGGGTAGCTACGTGGGGTTTGGATAAGCGCTGAAAGCATCTAAGTGCGAAGCCGGCCCGGAGATGAGTCTTCTATGAAGGACGTTGGAGACGACGACGTTGATAGGCGGCAGGTGCAGGGCGTGAGAGCGCTAGAGCCGAGCCGTACTAATGACCTGAAGGTTGTAGGGTAAAGAGACCGGGAACGGGCTTGCAGAGGTTTGTGATTTCCATATTTCTTAAAGAGACACCAACACTAGTCGTGTTAAGGCCTCCATCCCGAAGGGGGGAAGGAGAACGTTAACCCAAGAGCTGGGATGGTGGCAAGGGTGCGGGGGAACACCTCTTCCCATACCGAACAGAGCCGTTAAGCCCCGTTACGCCGATGGTACTGGAGTCACTTCCGGGAGAGTAGGTTGCCGCCACCACAGAATA
>NZ_RQJO01000005.1 GCF_003858635.1 Larkinella rosea | reverse complement strand
TGGATTCGGAGGAGCCTTTCTGGTAAAGCCACACCGTCAGCAGCACATACAGGCCCATCTGCAAAAATTCGCTCTCCCAGTTTTCAAAAACCGCTTCGATGCAGTGGCCGCTCGTCAGGTACTGACCGAACGCCAGTGACGGGCGCCCGTAATCCTGCAATTCCTCATTAAAGGCGTGCCAGCCCACCACAAGCTGGCCGCCCAGCGTTAGTAGAGTAATGACAACAAGGGTCAATGACAGGCCATTATCCCGCAGAAACTTCCTCATAGCAAACCGGATTAGGTTCTCGAATGAAAGAACTAACCGCTGGTAAGCCGCATCCGAAAATCAGCTTACCAGCGGTTGGGCTCCCTCAGCGGTTATTCCTGTTTGGCGGATTCATTGATGGAGCCTTCGGCGATTTCCGTCAACAGCACATCCGTTTTCTTTTCCTCGGCCAGCGTTTGCTCCAGCAGGTCAACGGCTTGCGGATAGCCTAATACATTAGCCAGTGTCCGCAGGGTGCCATAGGAGGCAATCTCGTAATGCTCCACTTTCTGAGCGGCCGAAATCAGGGCCACATCCCGCGTCAGGCTCCCTTCCTTGGTGTCTTCGATCAATCCTTCGGCTTCCTCGATCAGCCCCGCCATGGCGTCACACTTTTTGGCCGATGCCTTTTGGCCAACGGCTTCAAACACCTGCTCCAGGCGGGCAACCTGGTTTTCGGTTTCGGTCAGGTGTTTTTCAAAGGCGGTTTGCAATTCGGTTGAGGTGGCCGCTTTCGCCATTTTGGTCAGGGCTTTGGTCAAATGTTTTTCGGCCCAGTAAATGTCTTTTAACTCGTCGACAAATAATTCTTTCAATTCGCTTTCACTTTTTGAGGTTGCCATTTTAGCTGTGGTTTGAATGAAACATAAGAAAACCGCTCGTTCGCAGAATCGGCATTTGGGCGGTGGATTTGGCCTTAGAACCGGTGCGTAAAGGAATTGTTTTTAAAAATTATCTGGGTTTTTCCGGGTCTCATGAGCCTCATTTTCGGGGAGATTTGCAACCTTTTTGCGTCCAGGCCGTTACTTCCCCAGGACAGCGAGTGGATGTGAAAACCGCTGACAGCACCATGATTTCAGCAGCTGGTCCTGAAAGCCGACGGTCCTGCTGACCTTCTGGTTGAAAGTGACCCGCTGCAGTTGCAGCGCATCGTGCAAAATCTGGTATTGAATGCGCTCAAACACACGCCATCCGGCTGGGTGTCGGTTTCCTGGGTGCGCGAGAGCGGTTTTCGCTGGATTCTCAGTGTGCAGGATTCCGGTCCGGGCTTGTCCCATCGGGACACGGAGCCGGGTTCCTTTTCGCATGTTTTGGCACCCTCGCCCGAATCCTCGTCGGCTTTCGGCCTGCCGACGCCGGAATTGGAACGCCGGGAAGAAGCGATGATCCACTCCATCAAATCGGCCCGGGGCGAAGGCATCGGTTTGTCCATCGTCAAACGGCTGTGTGAACTATTGCGGGCCAGCCTGGAAATTGAAACCAAAACGGGTGAAGGCACCCTGTTCCGCATTCGCCTGGCGATGCATTGGAAAGAGTAACATAAAATAGAATCAGAAATAGAACACCGCCATCATCGAATAAAAGTTAATTCCTATCTAACCTGCGAATGAAACAGCTCTTTTTACTGGCCGGTTTTTTGGTATCTGGTCTGGCCGCTGAAGCCCAGCAGACCATTTTCAACGTGCCCTCTTCGGACATCACACCCGCGCACCGCATTATGGCGCAGGTGCAACTCGACATCAATCGGGAGGAAGTTTGTTCGATGTCTACACTGGATTACGGCCTGAATCACAATTGGGAAATCGGGCTGAACCTGTATCATTTCGATTACGAACGCCCCGCCCATACCTGGCTGCGAAACGATACAACCACGCACATTCCGTACGCTCCCCTGCTGCTGCTGAATGCCCAGAAAACCATCGACCTGACCGACAACCTGCACCTTGGGCTGGGCGGGCAAACCGGTCTGAACCTGGCGGCTGCACACAAAACCGCCTGGGTGGGGTGGGCTTACGGCAATCTGGGGTACGAATTTGACGGGAAACACTACAAAACCGTCGCTGGCGTATTTGCTGGCAATCGCCGGTACCTGGCCGACGGGCCTACACTGGGGGTTCACCTGGGAATCGACGCCGGTATCTGGTACGAAAAGGTGCATGTTCTGGCCGACTGGGCATCCGGCAGCCACGACTACGGCCAGTTGATTCTGGGGGCGGAAGTCTACCTGGCAAAGCACCTGCCGATTGCCCTGGGCTGGCGCCGGTCCAACCAGGACGGCGAGCAGGCGCTGGTGCTGCAATTGACCTATTCGCCCGACTGAGGCTGCTGAAACCGGACCGGCCCCGTTGCCTTACTTTTGCGCCCAAACCGGTACGTATACCGATGAGCGGAAGTTATTGAGTAATATTGGAAACCTGTTTCATTATGCCTGATACATCCTATCATAGTCCCACCTACTGGCAAGCATCCACTCAACTTAAGGAAACCTCCCAGTGGGTAACGGGTCTCGACGCGCAACTCAAACAGACCCGGGCGCGGGCCGAGGCTCCCCTGCAACTTTCGCACGGAACGCTGCAAACGGATCAGACGACAAACTCGTTCTGGCTCATTTACCAATTCGAGTCCGGCGGCAAACTGGCGATCCGCACCTGCTACGATCCCCAGTTTATCGACAAACCCAGGGTGGTCCGGAAACACAAAACCGCCGTCGAATACGAGATTCCGGGCGCGCTGGGCCGGTTTCGCGTCCGGATTGAACGTCCCGAGAAAACCGATTCGCTGCTGCGGTATACCACCTCGCTGAAACCGGAAAAACCGTTCAGCGTTCAGGCGTTTCCCCGCGACATTTATTTGCTGGATCAAAACCACGATCCGGACCCGACCCGGGGAATGGTCTACGTGACCCAAAGCGGCCCCACCGCCGGGCTGGTGTATCTTTCCGTCACCGAACCACAGCCGGGTACGCTGTTTTATTTTCAGAATTTTACGGCCCTCAATGACTATTTTCAGGTGACCCAGACCGACCCCTGCGATACGGTCAGTGCCCAATGGCCGGAAGCCGGATTTGCCCTGCCGGGTTCTGAGAATCCATTGCCGGCCGGAAACGAAATTGTGCTGTCGGATGCCTATGTATACCTGACGGATCAGGTTCCCCGGAGTGAGTTCGAAGCCGCCGATCAGTTTCTGGAAGCGATTGCCGCCGTCTACAAAAACCTGCCCAGGCCGGAAACCGCCTATTATGACTGGCCAAAAGCGGCTGAGCGTACCGTCGACGCTTTAGCGACGTCAACCCACTGCGGCCGGACCCTGAACAAAACGTATTACCTCAATGCGTACGTCGATGTCACGCAGAAACCGCCCGAAAGCATGGTGCAACTGGCCATTCTGGTGCCGCTCTGGGAGTATCAGGAATGGTTGGGAAAACCGGTCGGTCTGGTGGAGCGGTTAAAGAAAAACCTGCCCTCATTTTACGAAGAGGCCCATGAAACCATCATGCGCTGGTTGCCGGGAGGGAAATTTAAAGAAGAAAAGGAAAGCCGCAGCGAAGAACAGGATCCGAACAAAATCGATTCCTGGTACCTGTTGCATACGCTGATGAACCTGGGCCGACTGGCCGACATGGGCGATACCGACGCCAAAGAGCTGCTGTTCCGCTCGCTGGAATTTGTCATCAAAGCCGCGCATGAATTCAACTATGACTGGCCGGTTTTTTACGATGTGCGGACGCTGGCCGTCGTGAAAGCCGAAACCGAGAAGGGCATGGGGGGGGAACTGGATGTGGCCGGTTTGTATACGCACGTGATGGTGCAGGCCTATGAACTGACGAAAGAACCGCGCTACCTGCAAGAAGCCATTACCTCGGCTGAGCAGTTGCAAGGCAAGGGATTCGAGTTGCTCTACCAGAGCAACATCACCATCATGAGCAGTCTGACACTGGCGAAACTCTGGAAAATTACCGGCAACCGGCTGTATTTTGACCAGAGCCGCCTGAGCGTTGCCAACGTGCTGGCGAAGTTATGGATCTGGGAATGCAATTTTGGCGCAGGAAGTACCCGGAGCACTTTTTTGGGCATGGCTCCGCTGAAAAATGCCCCGTACCTGGCGGCCTATGAAGAAGGTGAAATTTATGCGACCCTGCTCAATTACCTGAAAGAAGTCGGGCCGGACGTACCGGACCCGGTTCGGTTGTTGTTTGCCGAATACATGAAATACCTGCTGCACCGGGGCCGGTATTATTTCCCGTCCGAATTGCCCGCAGACACGATCTGTCAGGAACCGCGCGAAGGCCACATCATCCGGGAGTTGCCGATTCCACTGGAAGACATTCCGACGGGCTGGTCGCAGGCCGGCGAAGTGGGCCAGGAAGTGTATGGGGGCGCGCTGGCGGCCATCCTGACGACCTACACCTACAAACGGTTTGAGAAAATCCCGGTGGTCATCTTTTCCGATTATCCGATTTATCATACCGAGTACGAGTTCACGGACAAGCAGCAGGGCTACGTGGTCATTCGCCTGGCAGGTACGGCGGACTTTTTTTGCACGGTTCGGCTGCTGCCGAAAAACCGGTCATTGCCAGACGTTCGGTTGTTTGATGAAAGTGTGCCCGGCAGTGCTCCGCTAAAACCGGTGGAAAGCGCAAAGCAATACCGGGAATACCGCGTTCGGGGGAACCAGCAACTCCGAATGGAATGGAACTCCGGTGCTACCTAAAACCGGCGAAAGTTCTTGCGTAGCTGGCGTTCTCACCAATTTCCGGACCAGAAGCATACATTCAAAAAAGCGTATGAGCGTTTCTTTTTCCAATCCGTTTCGGTCGTACTGGATGGCGGGTTACGAATGCACCGACAAACTCAACGCCTGGGGAAACCGGGTCGACTTTCTGCAGATTACGGGGCATTTGGACTGCCT
>NZ_RQJO01000001.1 GCF_003858635.1 Larkinella rosea | reverse complement strand
ATCTACCTAAATGCACATCATAATTTTTTTCTCCTATCCATTAACATGAAGTTAGTTACTGAATCACTGTTGAAGAAATTGCATTTATTCAACAACACCTAATTGGTATTTAGTAAAGAAATCGTCCATTTTTGGAAAGATCTATTACGGCTATATATCTTTCATCTAAGCCTTATAATGACAATACTAAACCTGAAATAACAATGATGAAACAACACATCTGTGCCGTACTTGCTACCTTATTTTTCACCCAATTAGCAATTGCCCAATCTACTGACACCTTCATTGACTCGCGAGATGGCCAAACTTATAAAACGATCAGCTTTAAGGAAGCTTCGACGGGCAAAACCTTTACCTGGATGGCACAAAACCTGAACTATAAAGTTGAAGGTAGCTATGCATATGATGACAATGAAACTAATCGAAAAGAACTGGGCTTGCTTTACACTTGGGAGGCTGCGAAAAAAGGCTGTCCCAACGGTTGGCATTTATCAACCGATAGCGAATGGGCTAAACTTGTGAATCAGTTTGGCGGTATGGACTATGCCGGTGAAGCGCTAAAAAGCGTCAAAGGCTGGAAAGAAGACGGTAACGGCACGAACAGTAGCGGCTTTGACGCTCTACCGGGAGGTCAACGCAGACCCGATGGTAGTTATATGGTACTGGGTAGTCTCGGTTTCTTTTGGACGTCCTCACCCGCGGGCGCTGAAGGCAAAGCCTGGGGATGGAACTTTCATTATGGCGGCCCTCCCAGTAGCAATAAATTAAATTTAAAAAAAGCGTTCCGTTTCGATGTCAATGTAGCTGGCGCAGTCTCGGTTCGTTGTGTTCGGGATTAAGTTATTTGCCTGCGGTTATGGAGATGAAAACAAAACCATACACCCAGGAATTAGAAAAAATCCGGAGGCTAATGGAAGGGCAAGACTGAGATAAATTACTTGAATCAAACAAACGTCCGAATTATTAGCGACACGTTTTATGACAAACAACTTATCAATTCAATTGTCGCCAGTCTACGTCTCTAAGCTCTTCATTATTAGGTGGTCTTGTATAAACTCTCATGTCTTCTTCGCAGGCTCCGAAATTTATAAAGTTCTGTTGACCAGCCCTTAATGAGACCTTATTAGCGCCACCATCATAATTTGGGTTTTGTTTCTGAATGGGATCATCTTCCCAAAAACACACAGGACAAATTTCATAATGTCCTGGCCCAAGATCCATTGTTCTATATCCACAGCAAGGGCAGGTGTACTTCGTCATAAAGCATTCAGGTCACGGTCCTATGTGAAAAGTATCAAATAAAACATGATTGAACAATTTATAAAATGACAATGAATAAAAGCAAGCAGTCAAGAAACCGTCCCATTCACAAACCACTCGTTTTATGGACTCATGTGAATACCAATAACTTTTTTGGTAATTTGGGCAACATAAGATTTGATTATACAACAGAAAACCCTAATGGGATGATGCAGAAAGGGTTAAAAACAGAAGTTAGCGAAGAGTTGAAGCGAATGATTCTTAAAGAATGGGCATGGCTAATTGGAACAGATAAAGTAGTCGTAGCCATCACTAATTTGGGGGATGCCTTCTTCAGCGATAAGAGTGGTTGGATCTATTGGTTGGATACGGGAAGTGGCGAACTGGAAAAAGTTGCGGATAGCTTAGGCGATTTTGACGAATATTTGGCTGATCCGGAAACAAGTGATGTCTGGCTTTTAAGCAATCTGCTGAACGATCTCGAAGCCGCCGGTATACACTGCCAAGAACATGAAGTTTACAGCCCTAAACACCATCCCCTCATTGGCGGTGAGTACAAAGCCGATAACTTTTATTGTATTGATGCACTGGAGCATTTTTCCTTGTCCAGCAGCATTCATTTCCAAATTAAGGATCTACCAGATGGGACACCTATTCAGTTTACTATTAGCAGGTAAAATTGGACGAAAGTATGCTATGCCTAGTTGATCGGACATAGTTGAATAGTGGTTAATTTAAATAACATAAGTTTAATTACAGAACTACTGTAAGAGAAATGCAATTTCTTCGCAAACTACTGATTGGCATTTAGTCAAAATAACGTCCCTTTCTTGTCCAAATAATGGGGAGTACCTCACCAGCCCAGGCAGCTTCATCATTTCTATTTAATACTATGAGCATCCTTTCTTTGAGAAAAGGTAAATTTTAAACTCTTCAATAATTGGTGAGATTTTACACGTAGCAAACGTCACACTAGAAAAAAAGCTCTACCGAACCCGCGGTACTTTTCGTTCAATCTTTTAATTTAACCCAGAATTGTTTATTTGCTACTCGATGTGCATCAAACTGATTTTACGAGATCCGCGAGGAAAATTGTACTTTTGATTGTTAAGCCCAAGGACATAAAAAAACAGGCATTTGCCGATTTTAGTCAAGTCTCATTTTCATAATGGTATGTACAGTCATTAGCATCATTTGTAAGTAATGTTTATCATAACTTGATAGAAGTCACCTTCGACCAGACCAATTTCAGTTTCGATAGATGATTGAGATGTTTCATTGGTTTTTCTATACCCAACTATCTTCCCTATCGTTTCCTTGTAAACATATCCGTCCGCAGAAATTGTATTTTTGAATTTTAAAAATCTTTCTTTCGACTCAGTAGCAAAAACTATGGTATACTCGTTACTCTCATATTTTTTTTTAAATCCCAATACTAGAATCTCACTATCCACCTCTCGCTTAAACCTTAGAAGGCCCTTCAATTCTCCTTCATTTAAAAACTTATTATTAGCAAGATAAGTATTGAGTTCATTCTGTGTGAATTTGGCTATCTTTTCTAAATCAGAACAGCGTTGAGGTAATGAATTAAAATTTAAAGCTGACGTGCTTTTGGCTCGAATTATTTCATAATTGACAATAAATTGCCCCTCATCATCATCTATGCTTTTATCATTCAGAGAAAGCCATAAAAATCCCGCTTTATCAGTTGTAAGTGTATTATTGCTGCCTGCTAAATGCCAACCATTGATACCTGAGTGCGTGTAAACTAATGCACCATGTCTTGCATTGGGTGTAAAATTGTAGTCTGTGAATCCATTTATGCCATCAGGCCCACCATACCCGGCGAATGCGCCCAACCTTATTGACCCTCCTGCCTTTATATTCACCTTATCTCCGGCATTTAAAAAAATTCTAGTTTCGCAGGAAGTTGGAGTTACTACCAGTGTGCCTTTGTCATTGTTTATTACTGAATTAACATACTTATTATATTCATCAGGATCAAGTGAAAGTAGATTTTTGTAGGCGATCACTGATCCAATTTCAGCAGTTTCGGAATTATAATTATCAACATATTTTATATTTCTCTTCTCAGATTGTCCTGGTTTTACATAAAATGAAGCATCTTCATACATAGTTTGACCTGTAGTTAGGCGAACCTTTCGAATGGCATTCACTCTAGTAGTGGATGAGCATGTGTTCGTAAAGACACTATAGGAATAATAGGTTGAGGGAACTTGTTCTTGCTTTTTGACTCGTTTTGGTTCTACATATGTAGGCAAACCAACAACGCCCATTTTATAATAGCCCTTTTCTTCTTCATACCAAGTCCTTGTATACCCAGCCTCACCTCCCGTTTCGGTACGACTCGTAATGCAGGATGTATTGTTTAGGTAGCGATCTTGTATGTAATACACGTCGCAAATGGAGTACTGATAGGTTAGCTGAAGATTCTGGTTTTGAGCCATTAATTTGGCCGCGAAGTAATTGGAGATAAAAAAAAGTAAAATGAATTTGTGTAAAATTAGTTTCATGGAACGAATAGATTTTGTGATATAGAGAATAAACGGGAGGGGCTCAAATGTTCGGTTTAAAATTAATTCAAGTTTTAGAGCTATACAACTACATGTCTACCAAACAGTCACAAGTCACGCTTGCCTTAAGCGTCTTTTATTAAACGGTGCCAAAAGCTACCCATCTCATAAAGGGCTCTTTTTTTGTTTAGTGCCGCATACTGACACCTGGCCGTTCATGGTATGAAAAACCAGTTTCAATAACACATCTGCCGGGCGGCCTCATCAGAAATCTACTCTCCGATTGGAGTCTTGGTCATGATTTTGTGAAACAAAAATCAAGTAAATAAACCGTCCCATTCAAAAACACCCAATTTATGTCAATAGGTGTTTGGTCGTATCAATTTTGTAATAAATGCGTAATCTTCTGCATTTATTGATAACTCACGGGCAATTGCTTCTATTTGGCGATATATATCTCCGTCTATAAGGATATCGTATTCATAGATCTGAGTTAAAAGCGTATCGAATGCCAAACCACGCTCATTGTTTTCGAGGTATGAACGTGCATCATTACTATCCTTTTCCGGTAATCCAAGTGAACTGCACTTGAAAATTAAATCAAATATGTCAGTGTCTAGCGAATTCATAATCATTTGCAACAAAACTGAGGTGAACTAAATCTACATCCATTTCTGGATATAGCCATTTTTTATCAACCGTAAATTAATCGTCCGATTTTTGAAAGATTAATGTACTTTCAGCATGTTGGATTTTGCCCAAATAAACTGTGTTTTTAATGAACTTTTCAATCAATGGATATAACGGATTTATTAAAGTCGAGATCTCAGAAGTTTTTGGTTACCCCAATCGCACGAGCCATCTAGGAGGGTATGAAACCAAAAGTCAATTGTCTATTCGCAGTGGCGGTTTTTCTTTCGAAGGCAAAATATGGCCCTCTACTGGGCAGATATTTCAATTCTACCAAAATTTGCAAAAAACCTATTCATGCTTACAAGGCGAGACAATTTTCCATTGTGAATTTGATCCTTTGTTCACCCTTACATATGATTCAAACGGCCACCTTTTTATTAAAGGAAAATTTACAGAGAGAACGGAAGAATGGAATTTATTGGAGTTTGAAATAAGAAGCGATCAAAGCTATTTGGTGCATACAATGGCTGAACTTAAACAAATTGTGATGAAGTATGGCGACGATGAAGGTAATATTCCACCGGAACCAAAAGAAGTTTGTTAGGTCTAGAAAACGTCCGATTTATTAACCACTCGTTTTATGAAATGTTCACTTTAGGCAATAGAGAAGAAATTCGCTGAAATTCGGTATACAATAGGCCGATCAATAAGAGAGGAATGAAATTGACCGAAATAAAGCTTTCTGTAGAAGCAAGGCTAATTTTAAAATTGATTAGAAACAGATTAAAAATAACCTCAATATTGTCTGAAACTTGTAAACCAATGTACGAGCTAGCGCAAAAGGTATAAGTCATTCCTTTTAATGAAAAGGAAACCACTTGTAGTATTTGTAAAACAATACTAATCCAAATACTTAATAATAGGAATTTTTTATTCCTAGTTATCTGTAAGACTCCAGCCGTAGAAAGTAATATGAAAAGAAACGCAATTGGAATGACCAATACTTCCACATTCCGCTTGTGCCAAATAGGAATCCAAATATTCAGCAAGAGAAAAAAGCCCAGTATGCCACCAGCAAATTGATAGTAACCTAAAATCTTGAGTCTATCCATGACTTTTTGATGTGTATGGCCATCTCTACTCCAGCCGACACAAATCTAATTTGAAAAAAGTTGTGGCACGAATCAAGTTTTAGTAAACAAATCGTCCGATTCACAACTTATTAACCACTCTCTTATGAACTCATCAAGAATATTGCAGCTTTTTTCATAATTTGAGAAGCATGAGATTTGATTGAATAACTGTATTAAAATATGAGGAATACCACAGAG
>NZ_RQJO01000003.1 GCF_003858635.1 Larkinella rosea | reverse complement strand
AGAGCTGGGATGGTGGCAAGGGTGCGGGGGAACACCTCTTCCCATACCGAACAGAGCCGTTAAGCCCCGTTACGCCGATGGTACTGGAGTCACTTCCGGGAGAGTAGGTTGCCGCCACCACAGAATAAATACCCATCTTCTACGGGAGATGGGTATACTTTTTTCTTTTTGATTTTTACAAATTAATTACCTTTGCATATCGGGGTGTAGCGCAGCTCGGTAGCGCGCTACGTTCGGGACGTAGAGGTCGTGGGTTCGAATCCCGCCACCCCGACACGTGTAAAACATTAATGAACATGCAGTTTGATGTAACATCTTCTAATCTTTGGTGGCGTTCTTCTTCAATGGAAGTTGAACAGTCAGCGCATGTTTTGTAACCTACCATATGGTTCCTTCGAAAGCCCACTGTTCATAGCAGTGGGCTTTTTTTGTTTCTATCCTTTTCACTTTTCGCTATGATTACGCTAGTTCAAGAACAGAAAAACCGGTTTAAAGTAACCAGCACGTATCGCAAAATGCTGGCGGACACCTTAACGCCAGTGAGTATTTACCTGCGTTTGCGGGATAAATTTGTCAACAGCATTTTGCTGGAAAGCTCAGACTACCACGGACATGACAATAGTTATTCCTACATCTGTTTTGACCCGGTTTCCAAATTTGAATTTGATGGAAAAACCGTAGCGATCAGGTACCCGGATGGACAGGCTCATTCTGTTGAGATCTCGGCTAACGACGATTTATTAACGCTTATCGAAGAATACAGATCCGGTTTTAATTATCAGAAACTGCCCTTCTCTTTTATCACCAACGGCCTCTTTGGGCACATTGGATACAATGCGGTTCAGTTTTTTGAAGATATTTCGTTGCAGGCAGAAACCGCCGAAAATGATGTGCCGCTGGTTGTTTATCAGGCTTTTCGATACGTGATTGCCATCAACCATTTTAAGGACGAACTCTACCTTTTTGAACATTCGTATTCGCAGGACGGGGATGAAACGACGCCGGACAACCTGGATTACATTGAGACGCTGATTAAAAGCCGTAATTTTCCGGCCTATACTTTCAAAACGACTCAGGCTGAGCAATCCAATTTTACAGATCAGGAATTTCTAAGCATTATTCAGAAAGGCATTGATCACTGCCACCGGGGTGATGTCTTTCAGATTGTTCTTTCGCGCAAATTTTCGACAGCTTTTCGCGGAGATGAATTCAATGTTTACCGTACCCTCCGCTCTTTAAATCCCTCGCCTTATCTCTTTTATTTTGATTACGGAAATTACAAATTATTCGGCTCTTCGCCGGAGGCTCAAATTGTCATTAAGGCTCAAAATGCGATTATTTATCCCATAGCCGGAACATTCCGTCGGACGGGTGATGATGTTGCCGACGCCGAATTAGCTAAAAAACTGCACAATGATCCGAAAGAAACCGCTGAACACGTCATGCTGGTGGATCTGGCGCGGAACGATTTGAGCCGCAATTGTAAAACCGTTAAAGTCGAGACTTTCAAAGAAGTGCAATATTATTCGCACGTCATTCACCTGGTTTCGAAAGTGGTGGGTGAGTTAGCCGAAAATATTCAACCATTACGGATTGTGGGCGAAACATTTCCGGCCGGAACGTTATCGGGTGCGCCGAAACACCGGGCGATGCAACTGATTGATCAGTACGAAAAAACAAGCCGCGGTTTTTATGCCGGCTGTATCGGTTTTATGGATTTCAGTGGAGATTTCAACCAGGCCATTATGATTCGGACGTTTTTGAGCAAAAACAATACGCTCCATTATCAGGCTGGGGCTGGTATTGTGGCCAAATCGGATCCGGAAAGTGAGCTGCAGGAAGTACATAACAAATTGATGGCGCTGCGGACGGCCATGAAACAGGCAGAAACTATTTAAATCAACGTACGATGAAAGTGCTGGTTATCGACAATTACGATTCATTTACGTACAACCTCGTCTACATTCTCCGCGAGTTGGGTCATACGGTCGACGTGTATCGGAATGATAAAATTTCGCTGGAAGATGTCGATGCGTACGACAAAATTCTGCTTTCGCCCGGACCGGGGATTCCGTCGGAAGCCGGTCTTATGCAGGAAATTATTCGCCGATATGCGCCAACCAAAAGTATTCTGGGGATTTGCCTCGGCCATCAGGGCATTGGTGAAGCGTTCGGGGCTAGTCTGGAAAATATGAGCGATGTTTACCACGGCGTAGCGCATCGAACTTACATCAAAGACACTTCCGAGCGGTTATTCAATGGTTTGCCTGCAGATTTACTGGTGGGTCGATACCATTCATGGACGGTGGTTCCGGAAAGTTTGCCATCGGATTTGACCGTTACCGCCGTGGATGAAAACGGCCGGGTGATGGGCCTGGCGCATAAAACGTACGATGTGCGCGGTGTGCAATTTCATCCGGAATCGGTTTTGACCGAACACGGAAAACAAATGCTCGAAAACTGGTTAGCCGCATGATTCTGGAATCAGTCATTCCGTGGGGTCGTTCGCTCGACGAATACCGGCGGATGTTTAGCTTAACGGAATCGGATTTGACCAAAACCGTATTGGGCGTTGGCGATGGCCCGGCGAGTTTCAACATAGAAATGCAGGAACTGGGCCATTCGATGGTGTCGATTGATCCGATTTATGCATTTTCGGCGGAAGAAATTGCGTCACGGATTGAGCAGACTTATGATACGGTTTTAGAACAAGTGCGGTTAAATGCTGACCAGTTCAACTGGAGTGATTTTCGGAATCCGGATGATTTAGGTGAACAGCGGATGCGGGCAATGAAGCGGTTTCTGGCCGACTACGAAACCGGAAAGCAGCAGGGTCGTTACCGGGTGCAATCATTGCCGACGCTTTCGTTTCCGGATCAGTCGTTCGACCTGGCACTTTGTTCGCATTTTTTGTTTCTGTACACGGCGCATTTGTCCGAAGATTTTCATCTTCAAGCCATTCATGAACTAATGCGGGTGGCCAGTGAGGTTCGCATTTTTCCGATACTGGATCTGACCGGTCAATTATCGCCTTATGTGAAAACCGTAACGAGGGAATGTCAGAAGAGCGGTTTTTCAGTGGAACAGATCGAAGTACCTTATCATTTTCAGAAGAACGGCAATCAAATGCTGTGTATTACAAAGAAAGCATCGAATCCTTAACGCCATGAAAGAAATACTGAATCACCTGTTCGAGTACAAAACGCTGACCAAAGCCGAAGCCCGGCGGGTGTTGATCGGAATCAGTACGGGACAATACAATACCTCACAAATTGCGGCTTTTCTGACGGTTTACATGATGCGGAGCATTACCGTCGAGGAATTGGAAGGGTTTCGGGATGCCATGCTGGAGCTTTGCCTGCCCGTCGATCTGTCCGAATTTGACGTGATGGATTTGTGCGGAACCGGGGGCGATGGCAAGGATACCTTCAACATTTCGACCTTATCGGCTTTTGTGGTTGCCGGTGCCGGACAGCGGATTGCCAAACACGGAAACCACGGCGTTTCGTCGATGTGCGGATCGTCGACGGTGATGGAATTTCTGGGCTACCGGTTTACGAATGATTACGATGTATTGCGGAAAAAAGTCGAAACCGCCGGCATTTGTTTCCTCCACGCACCGCTGTTTCACCCCGCGATGAAGAACGTCGGCCCGATCCGGAAAGAATTGGGTGTAAAGACATTTTTTAACGTTCTCGGCCCGATGGTAAATCCAGCTTTCCCGAAAAAACAGCTCGTTGGCGTGTTCAGTCTTGAATTAGCCAGATTATATGCGTATCTTTATCAGCAAACGCCCAAGCGGTTTATGATCCTACACGCTCTGGATGGCTATGATGAAGTGTCGCTGACTGGTGCCTTCAAAACGATTACTGCACACGCTGAGCAAGTGCTGACTCCGCACCAAATCGGCTTGCCCCAACTATTGCCTGAACAATTGGCCGGGGGTAAGTCCGTTGAAGATTCTGCCCGTATTTTCATGAATGTGTTGAATAATGAAGCGACAGCCGCGCAAACTGATGCGGTTATTGCGAATGCTGCTTTGGCGTTGGTAGCCGCCGAACGGGCTAAAACCGCTGAGGAAGGGATTCAAATGGCGCGGGAATCGCTGGAAAGCAAGCGGGCGTTGGAAAGTCTGAAGAAATTAGTGGCGAACTAGAAAGAGAAAAATCAGTTAGTAGAGAATAAGCAGTGCAATACCACCGGAATAAAGAATAGAATGGACGTACTTGAACGGATAATTGAGCGGAAGCGTACTGAAGTAGAACATCAAAAAACCGTCGTATCACAACGGGAGCTGGAACAACGACCGCTTTTCAATCGGCAGCCGTTGTCGGCCCACGCGGCACTTCGTCGCCCCGGTTCATCGGGCATCATTGCCGAGTTCAAGCGGAAATCTCCTTCCAAAGGTATTATCAACGATCAGGTTTTAGTGGCTGAAACAACGGCGGGTTACGTCCGCGCCGGTGCTGCCTGTCTATCGGTTTTAACCGACGAGCCGTTTTTTGGCGGAACCTCGGCCGATTTGATGCAGGCGCGGGAGGCCAATCCGGCAACACCGATTATTCGCAAGGATTTTATCATCGACCCGTACCAGATTGTGGAAGCCAAAGCGATGGGTGCGGATTTCATTTTGCTCATTGCCGCCTGTCTGACCGCCGAAGAAGTCGAAAATTACAGCCGGATTGCGCATGATCTGGGTCTGGAAGTATTGCTGGAAGTGCACGATGAACAGGAACTGGAAAGCCATCTGACTCAAACCGTTGATCTGGTGGGCGTTAATAACCGGAACCTGAAAACGTTTGTGACCGATATCGAAACGTCCGTTCGCCTTTCTGCGCTGATTCCCGAATCGTTCGTCAAAATTTCGGAGAGCGGTTTGCAACAGGCCGAATCCATTCAGTCATTACAACAGGCCGGTTATCAGGGTTTTCTGATTGGCGAAACATTCATGAAAACCGCCGATCCGGGTTTGGCTTTGCAGCAATTAATACAGCAATTAGCCGAGTTAAATACCACCTCTCAAAAACAGTATATCGTATGAAAGTAAAAGTATGTGGAATGCGGGATTCCGACAACATTCGCGAACTGCTTGCCCTGGCACCCGATTTTATGGGCTTCATTTTCTACGATAAATCCCTCCGGTTTGTCGGTGAAGATTTGGACGCTGATCTGCTGAAGTCGTTCCCGCGCAACGTCAAAAAAGTAGGTGTATTTGTCAATGCCAGCCCGGATTACATCCTGCGCATGGCAAAGAAGTACGATCTGCAGTACGTTCAGTTACACGGAAACGAAACGCCCGACTTTTGCCGGAACCTGCGGATGCGCGGTATCAGCATCATCAAGGCATTTTCGGTCGATGAGTCGTTCAATTTCAGCATGATCAACAACTACAAACCGTCGTGCGACTTCTTTTTGTTCGATACAAAAGGCGATCAGTTTGGCGGTAACGGTGTTTCGTTCGACTGGAATCTGATGAATCGGTATGACAATGACAAACCGTTTTTTATCAGTGGCGGTATCGACGCCGATAGCATCGACGCGCTGGAAAAACTCAAACATCTCAAGCTGTATGGCGTTGATGTCAACAGCAAAGTAGAAATGAGCCCCGGTTTGAAAGACATCGAACTGGTTAAAAACATCATTACCCGGTTAAAACCGATCGAAGAGGAAGAAACCGTCGCTTAACCTGTCATCTATTGAGCTAACTATACTTTTAAAGACAGCATCCCGCTGTCTTCCAGGATTTTCTGCCTTATTTAAATGGAAAGCAACCACCAGGATTTGAGCGGTTTTGCAGATCAATTCAATCAGAAGGTTGCAGTTTATTTTTGAGTACAATGGAAACTACAGAATTAAAATCAGCTTATCAGGTCGACGAACGGGGCTATTACGGAACATTCGGCGGGGCATTCATCCCGGAAATGCTGTATCCGAATGTGGAGGAATTACGCCAGAACTATTTGTCCATTATTTCCGATCCTTCTTTTCAACGGGAATGGCGGGATTTGCTAACTGATTATGTAGGTCGTCCAACCCCCCTTTTTCACGCGCGTCGGCTGTCAGCAGCTTACAATACAACGATTTATCTGAAGCGCGAAGACCTGTGCCACACCGGGGCCCACAAAGTCAACAATACGGTCGGCCAGATTCTGGTGGCTCAACGACTGGGCAAAAAACGCATTGTCGCCGAAACCGGTGCGGGTCAGCATGGCGTAGCTACGGCTACGGTTTGCGCGCTCATGGGCCTGGAATGCATTGTGTACATGGGCAGCATCGACATGGAACGTCAGAAACCCAATGTCGACCGGATGCGGATGCTGGGTGCCAAAGTTGTTCCGGCCACCAGCGGCAGCCAGACATTGAAAGATGCGACCAACGAAGCCATGCGGCACTGGATCAACAACCCGGTCGATACGCATTACGTGATCGGTTCCGTCGTCGGGCCACATCCCTATCCAGACATGGTGGCTCGCTTTCAGTCCATTATTTCGGAAGAAACACGAAAACAATTACTGGAAAAAACCGGTCAGGCCAACCCCGATTACGTCATTGCCTGCGTGGGCGGAGGAAGCAATGCCGCCGGAGCCTTTTATCATTACCTGGATGAGCCTTCGGTGCAATTGATTGCGGCCGAAGCGGCCGGTCAGGGCGTTGATTCCGGTCATTCGGCCGCGACGACAGCGTTGGGCAAACCTGGTATTTTGCACGGAAGCAGTACGATTTTGATGCAGACCGAAGATGGCCAGGTTGTTGAACCTTACTCAATCTCGGCTGGTTTGGATTATCCCGGTATTGGGCCTTTGCATGCTCATTTGTTTGCATCTGGTCGGGGGCGGTTTTACGCCATTACCGACGAAGAAGCCCTGGAATCGGCTTTTGAACTCAGTCGCCTGGAGGGAATTATTCCGGCCCTGGAGTCATCGCACGCGTTAGCTTGTCTACCGAAACTAAAGGCCGGCCCGGAAGAAGTGGTCGTTATTTGCCTTTCCGGACGAGGTGATAAAGACTTAGCGGCCTACACAACCCGTCTTCCAAAGTAAATTTCTTATTCAAATACAGCGTTATACCGCCGATGAATAAATTGGTCGGCTACTTTTCCATTCCCTAAATACGTCTGCCATGAACCGCATTACTGAATTGTTTCAAAAAAAAACCGAACAGATCCTGAACGTTTACTTTACTGCCGGTTTTCCGCAATTGAACGATACCGCACCCATTTTAGAAACGTTGCAGCAAGCCGGTGTTGACTTAATCGAGATCGGAATGCCCTATTCGGACCCGGTTGCCGATGGCGAAACGATTCAGCAAAGCAATCAAAAGGCGTTGAACAATGGCATGTCGCTCCAGATTCTCTTTGAACAACTACAGGGAATTCGGGCAAAGGTTAAGGTACCTATTCTGCTGATGGGTTATTTGAATCCGGTTGTTCAATTTGGAATTGAAGCCTTTTGCCAGAAATGCGCCGAGGTCGGTGTGGATGGAATCATCGTGCCGGACTTGCCAATTGATGTCTACGAGCGCGAATACAAGTCAATTTTTGACCGCTACCACATTCTGAATATCTTTTTGATCACACCCCAAACCGCCGAAAACCGCATTCGTGAAATCGATAAGCTATCGTCAGGTTTCATTTACATGGTTTCATCGGCCAGCACAACTGGTTCGCAGAGCGGAATTACGGACGAAATGAAAGCGTATTTCAACCGGATCAAAGCGATGGAAATTAAAAATCCGCGCCTGATCGGTTTCGGAATTCAGGATTATGAGACGTTTCAAACCGCCAGTCAGTATGCCAACGGTGCCATAATCGGTAGTGCTTTTGTCCGGTTACTGGAGAAAAATCAGTCTGATAAAACCGCTGCTATCCATGATTTTATACAATCGATTCGATCTTTGCACCCAAATAAAAAAATAAATTCGGCGCTTACTGCCTAATAGTCAGCGAGGTATAAAGTTGTCAGGATTTATTTTGGTATTAGGTCTTGACAAGGTGGGAAATTATTCGGTACTTTGCAGTCCCAAATCGGGGATACGAAGCGGGGAGGAGTTGCCTAAGTGGTTGTTTTTGAATCAGTTAGGTGTTTAAAAAAGAAAAGCAGGTTAAAATTATTTTTTCTTTTTTAATTTGATTTTTCAAAACCTTCCCTTACCTTTGCAGTCCCAAATCGGGGAAAGAG
>NZ_RQJO01000018.1 GCF_003858635.1 Larkinella rosea | reverse complement strand
TGGATTCGGAGGAGCCTTTCTGGTAAAGCCACACCGTCAGCAGCACATACAGGCCCATCTGCAAAAATTCGCTCTCCCAGTTTTCAAAAACCGCTTCGATGCAGTGGCCGCTCGTCAGGTACTGACCAAACGCCAGTGACGGGCGCCCGTAATCCTGCAATTCCTCATTAAAGGCATGCCAGCCCACCACAAGCTGGCCGCTCAGCGTTAGTAAGGTAATGACAACAAGGGTCAATGACAGGCCATTATCCCGCAGAAACTTCCTCATAGCAAACCGGATTAGGTTCTCGAATGAAAGAACTAACCACTGGTAAGCCGCATCCGAAAATCAGCTTACCAGCGGTTGGGCTGCCTCAGCGGTTATTCCTGTTTGGCGGATTCATTGATGGAGCCTTCGGCGATTTCCGTCAGCAGCACATCCGTTTTCTTTTCCTCGGCCAGCGTTTGCTCCAGCAGGTCAACGGCTTGCGGATAGCCTAATACATTAGCCAGTGTCCGCAGGGTGCCATAGGAGGCAATCTCGTAATGTTCCACTTTCTGAGCGGCCGAAATCAGGGCCACATCCCGTGTCAGGCTCCCTTCCTTGGTGTCTTCGATCAATCCTTCGGCTTCCTCGATCAGCCCCGCCATGGCGTCACACTTTTTGGCCGATGCCTTTTGTCCGACGGCTTCAAACACCTGCTCCAGGCGGGAAACCTGGTTTTCGGTTTCGGTCAGGTGTTTTTCAAAGGCGGTTTGCAATTCGGTTGAGGTGGCCGCTTTCGCCATTTTGGTCAGGGCTTTGGTCAAATGTTTTTCGGCCCAGTAAATGTCTTTTAACTCGTCGACAAATAATTCTTTCAATTCACTTTCACTTTTTGAGGTTGCCATTTTAGCTGTGGTTTGAATGAAACATAAGAAAACCGCCGTTCGCAGAATCGGCATTTGGGCGGTGGATTTGGCCTTAGAACCGGTGCGTAAAGGAATTGTTTTTAAAAATTATCTGGGTTTTTCCGGGTCTCATGAGCCTCATTTTTGGGGAGGTTTGCAACCTTTTTGCGTCCAGGCCGTTACTTCCCCAGGACAGCGAGTGGATGTGAAAACCGCTGACAGCACGATGATTTCAGCAGCTGATTCCCCCTTGATCGTATTGGCAACGTATCTGGCGGCCCGGCGGGAGGCTATTTTAAATAACTGGCGATCGGCCTGCCAAACCGATCCGGAGGGCAATACCGTTGCCAGCCTGAGTCGGGAGGAGTTTAACAACAAAGTTCCGTTTATGCTCAATGTCTTCGATCAGCGCCTTCGGCAACTCGTGCTGACTGCGGACATCAAGCTCCTGGCTGAGGAACACGGGTTGCACCGCTGGCAGAAAGGCTACACCCTGAAGGAACTGCTCAGTGAAATCTATCACCTGAACCAGGTTCTGCTGGATGAATTTCGCCAGTACTGGCAACGCTATCCGACGGAGGAGGTTGACCGCCTTGTGGCGTCGTATGACCATCTGGCCTGGTTCAATTCGCTGAGTATCAATGGGAGTGTTGAGCAGTATACGGAGCTTCAGCGCATTGACGCCACCAACCGGGTACAAATTCTGCAACAGGCGCTCGATGACCTGAACGAACTGACCCGTCAGCGGGGGGATCTGTTACGAACAGCCTCGCACGATCTCCGGGGGAGCTTTGGCGTTATTCAGGGAGCCGCTTCGTTTCTGAATATCAGTGAGGCCGACGAAGAGGAGCGAAAACAGATGGTCGAGATGCTCAACCGGAACCTGACCACTGTCCGGGAAATGGTGGGTCAGCTGATGGATCTGGCCCGGCTGGAAGCCGGTCAGGAACCGGTGAGTATCCAAACGTTCGATGCGGGAGAAATGTTACACAACCTCATCGAAAGCTATCAACCGCTGGCCGGGGAAATGGGGCTGGTCCTGAAAGCCGACGGTCCTCCTGACCTTCTGGTTGAAAGTGACCCGCTGCAGTTGCAGCGCATCGTGCAAAATCTGGTACTGAATGCGCTCAAACACACGCCATCCGGCTGGGTGTCGGTTTCCTGGGTGCGCGAGAGCGGTTTTCGCTGGATTCTCAGCGTGCAGGATTCCGGTCCGGGCTTGCCCCATCGGGACACGGAGCCGGGTTCATTTTCGCATGTTTTGGCACCCTCGCCCGAATCCTCGTCGGCTTTCGGCCTGCCGACGCCGGAATTGGAACGCCGGGAAGAAGCGATGATCCACTCCATCAAATCGGCCCGGGGCGAAGGCATCGGTTTGTCCATCGTCAAACGGCTGTGTGAACTATTGCGGGCCAGCCTGGAAATTGAAACCAAAACGGGCGAAGGCACCCTGTTCCGCATTCGCCTGGCGATGCATTGGAAGGGTTAACATCGTGCAGTCATTCGAGAAGTCTACCTGGCAAAGCACCTGCCGATTGCCCTAGGCTGGCGCCGATCCGATCAGGACGGCGAGCAGGAGCTGGGCTATCCGTATAAAGTGATGGCGCTGACGTCGCTGTTCTGGCTGCTGCCGATCGAACTGACGCCGGACGTCACATAAATTGTCACGATTCATTACGACCGATCCGGGCCGATCAGGTGCTCTACCACGGCGTGGAATTGCGCGGGCTCGTCGGCATTTACCGCGCCTTCTGGGCAGTGCTGGACGCGAACGATCCCACCCAAAGCCTGAAACTGGAGGATACCCGGCCGATTCTGGACGCGAATCGCGCCCTGAGGAATCAATCAAAGACCCGTTGTACCTCACGGATGTGGTTTTCACCACCGGTATTGTCGATCTGAGCAACATTACATGGTAGCTGTGGATGAAAAACGATCTGGCGTGCCGGATTACGTACATTTCCAAACAACTGCTGCCGTTAGGCCCGGATGAAACAACGACAAAATAAGGCCAGATTTGCCCTGGTATAAAACACGCCCGGTATTCCGCAGCGGTATTTTTTAATGGATTGATCGATCCGGGTCCATTTCCTCATTTGATACAGGCGAACTCAGGCTGACTCCAACTTAAGTCCGGGCGACCTGTTTACTATCAGTCTTCGTTCGAAGACGACTTGTCTGTATTAAAGCAAAAAACTCAATGGAAAAACTCAACAAACTGACCGTACAGAATGCAGGGCCTACCATACCGGTTATTCCCTCGGTAGAACGGCGAATGTTCTTGCGTAGTTTCGGAATTGCTTCGGCGACAACCCTGGCCTTACTGTCGTCCTGCGCCCAGGACAATCTCGTAGCACCTAGCAAATCGTTGAGCCGTTCGGGAGCCCGAACAGGTGCTGCCATTCTTCCTGATGGCTCAATTGATCTAGGCTCGGGCGACATCGGTATCTCAAACCTGGCCTACACGCTCGACCAGCTCGAAGTGGCCTTCTACATGACGGCGGTTGAAAAAGCGTCGGGACTGAGCGAAATGGATCGCAAAGTTTTGATGGAATTGCACGACCACGAAGTGGTTCACCGGGAATTTTTCAAGGCCCTGCTGGGAGATAACGCGATTCCAATGCTGGATTTTGATTTCAGCGGGGTCGATTTCAACCAGCGCAATGCCGTGTTCGATGCCGCCCAACAGTTTGAAGACGTTGGGGTTGCCGCCTTCAACGGAGCCGGACCGCTGATTCAGGATGCGGAAGTGCTGAAAATTGCGGGCAAAATGGTTTCCGTCGAAGCCCGTCATGCTACGCTGACCCGTCACATGCTGGGGCCCCGGACCTATTTCTCGCTCGGCCACGAACTGATTGATGACAAGGGACTTGACCTTCATTTGATGCCGGAGCAGGTGCTGGCCAAGGCGCAGCGTTTCATCAAACAAAAAATCAGTGCGGTTAATCTTCCCAAAATGTAAACCCGAATGCTATGAACTTATTCACTATCCTGTCTGACATTGAGAAGGTTAACGCGGAGGCCAGCGAACGCTTCCTGTTTTCACGACGGAAACTGCTTAAAACAACTTCCATGGCGGCTCTGGCAACCCCTGCTTTTTTCGCAGCCACGGTTAACAAAGCGTTTGCGGCTGACGCCGATGTCGTTGAAGTGCTGAATTTCGCGCTAACGCTGGAATACCTGGAAGCCGAATTTTATAAAAAGGGCAATATGGCCGCCAACCTGATCCCGCAAAGTGATAAACAGGTTTTCATGAAAATTGCGGAGCATGAAAAACAGCACGTTGAGTTTCTGAAATCCCAATTAGGAGATAAGGCGAAACCGATGCCGGAATTCGATTTTACTGCGAATGGGATGTTTCCCGATCCGTTTACAAACTACCCGGTTTTTCTGACCCTGTCGCAGGCTTTCGAAGACACCGGTGTGCGGGCTTACAAAGGGCAGGCCCCCAAATTGAAAGATGATAAAGCCGTGTTGCTGGCGGCTTTGAAAATTCATTCCGTCGAAGCCCGTCACGCGGCCGAAATCCGGTTGATCCGTCAGTTGCGGGTGTGGACTTCGGAGCAGGAAACCGGCGGTGTTCCGGCGGCTGTCTACAAAGGCGAAAACGAAACCCATCACCACGACGGAATCGACCTGATGACGCTGGTCGACGAACACTTCTATTCCATGAACGGCAGCGCCGTCGAATTGATTGTCCGGGAGTCGTTCGATGAGCCGTTGACCAAGGAAGAAGTTATGGCCATTGCGGGACCTTTCATAAAAAGCATGATGCCTTGATTTTGCACAACGATTCGCTGGGGAAGCCGGACGGTCAGTCCGGCTTCTTTTTTGGGTGGTTCACCTAAAAAAACTAGCTATCCGAAAGAGTTCGTTGAGCGGCAGAGACCGGATCACCCCCTTTGCCAAAACCGTTGGTTGTGATGCGGTTTCTAATGATGATGGCCTGAAACGGGTTGTTGCTCAGCCGAGATGGTCAGCTGGCGAATTTCGCCCTGCTCCCAGGCGTTGGCGCCGGGCTGAACGGCCGGCACTGGAATGTCGGCCCGATTTTGGCGTTTTTCGATCGTGGAAATCTGGAACCGATGGTCCCGATGGGTAATCAGGCTGTCGGCCAGTTGCCCATCTTTTGTAAAGCCCATCATGATCATTGGGGCCCCAATCGGCAGTTTCAGGTCCCGGTCGGTATGCCAAGTGTGAAATGTTTTGCCGTAGGTCGAAACCAGCTTTTCCATGAGCTCGTGTTCGGCGACCAGCGGCAGTCCGGGGGCAATAAGACTTCCTGACTTGACTTCATGGTGGTGGCTGTGCCAGAGCTTTTTTTCCTCGTCAGGCAGGGTTTTAAACAGTCGTTCAGAAACGATATATTCCACGCCCATGATTTTGGCGTCCGAACCGTTGCCGTCAAAAATCAGGCACTGCACCAGGTCTTCGTTCAGTTGAGTGCAGTAATGATGCGCTTCCATCTGACCCTTCAGGTTCCCATTGTAAAAATGAAAGCCATCGAGGTACATGCTCATGGCCCGGAGCGGAGCCTTGTTCTGCAACACATTCGCCCCGGTTTCGAGCACCTCGGTTTTGGCGGTTTTTTCCCGGCCCGGCGAGTCCACGTTGGACGACGTATTTTTACCCCCGCAGCTCCAAAGCAGCCAGAGCCCAACTTGCCAAACGAAGGTGGTTTTTCGAAGATCAGACATTGTTCGATGTGAGCTTAGCCTTAAGGTATTCCCGATTCAGACGGGTAATGTGGTCGAGGGAAATGGACGCCGGGCATTCCACCGAGCAGGCACCCATAAACGAACATGCGCCAAACCCTTCGGCATCCATCTGCGCCACCATCCGTTCAACCCGCACCTGGCGCTCGGGCTCGCCCTGCGGCAATACTGCAAACCGCGATACCTGAGCCGCCGTAAACAGCATCGCCGACGCATTTTTACAGGCGGCTACGCAGGCACCACAGGCAATGCAGGCAGCTGCATCCATCGATTGTTCCTGTCTTTCACGAGCAATCGGAATTTCGTTGGCATCGGGAGCGGCCCCGGTATTGACGGAAATGTACCCACCCGCCTGTACGATCCGGTCAAAAGCCGAGCGATCGACGACCAGGTCCTTGATAACCGGAAACGCTTTCGCCCGCCAGGGCTCGACAACGATCGTCGTACCTTCCTCAAAACTGCGCATGTGCAGCAGACAAGTCGCTCCGCCCGTTTGCGGGCCATGTGCTCGCCCGTTAATAAACATACAACACGAACCACAGATGCCTTCCCGACAATCGTGGTCGAACACGACCGGTTCCTCCCCGCGCAGGATCAGATTCTGGTTCAGGACGTCGAACATTTCCAGAAACGACATGTCCGGCGAGATGTCACTGACGGTATAATCGACCAGTTTGCCGCGCGTCTCGCTGTTTTTCTGCCGCCAGACTTTCAGGGTAAAATTCATGGAACTTTCCGGTTGAAATTTTCCGATCCTGGAAAGGATCGGTTCTAAGCGGATAAGAAAAAAGTCGGGCGAAGGTTATACGGGCCCGATTAAAATAAGGGAATGGACCCCACTGCAAACCAGGGCCGCTCCGTTGCCTCACCGCGCCCACCCCGTTCTAAACAAACACACTGACAGGCCGTTACTACCTGACCAGCTTTCGCACGTTGCCAGCTGCCCTGGCTGAATAATCCCACATTATCAAAACCGTTCAGCCTCCGTTTTTGGCTGTTATCTGGAGAAAATTATGACTACTAATCAGCATCCGGGCACCCTGACGTCCGGTTATCACCTGAGTTTCTGGATCGATTCCGTGAGTCCTATTTCGTTTACCCCGCTAAACACGGATCGACAAACCGATGTCGTTATCGTGGGGGCGGGCATTTCTGGTTTGTCCGTTGCCTACAACCTCCTCAAAGCCGGTAAAAAAGTGATTGTGTTGGAAGACGGATGGGTTGGAAGCGGAGAAACCGGTCGCACGACGGCTCATTTGTCGAATGCGCTGGATGATCGGTATTCCGAAATAGAACGGTACCACGGAACTGAAGGGGCTCAAATTGCTGCTGAAAGCCACACGGCCGCCATTACTTTTATCGAACAAACGATTCAGCAAGAGCACATTGCCTGTGATTTCGAGCGGCTGGATGGGTATTTGTTTCTCCACCCGACTGATCAGCCGGAAACCTTGAACGAGGAGTTTGCCGCCTGCCAGAAAGCCGGGTTGACCGTCCATCGTCTGGCGCGAGTGCCCGGTCTGGCAGTCGATGTCGGGCAGTGTCTCAGGTTCCCTAATCAGGCGCAGTTTCATCCGTTAAAATATCTAAAAGGATTGGCCGAAGCGGTTATTCGGCTCGGCGGTGAAATTTATACGGAAACCCGGGTTACGGCCGTGCAGGAAGGTTCCGTAAAAACCGCATTCTTCACCGTTATGGCAACGGATGTGGTAGTGGCGACCAATACGCCCATTAACGACCTGTTTACGATGCACACCAAACAGTGGCCCTACCGGAGTTATGTGGTCGGTCTGAAAATTCCGAAAGGCAGCATCCCGGCAGCCTTGTGGTGGGACACGGGCAATCAAAAATCGCCGTGGCTCAGCCAACCATATACCTATGTGCGATTGCAGCAACTGGACGACCACTTTGATCTGGTGATCTGCGGAGGACACGACCACAAAACCGGGCAGGCGGATGAAGAAGGCATCGAAGAGGAAAACCGGTATCAGGATTTGATCGACTGGGTGAAGCAGCAGTTTCCGGCAGCTACGGAGGTTGCTTACCGCTGGTCCGGCCAGGTGATGGAGCCGCTGGATGCAATGGCGTTTATCGGCCGAAATCCGGGTGATCAGCACATTTATATCGTCACCGGCGATTCGGGCAACGGCCTGACTCACGGCACGATTGCCGGCTTGTTGATTCCGGATTTAATTCAGGGGCGGGAAAACCGCTGGGCAAAACTGTACGATCCCGCCCGCATCAATCTGGTCGTTACCGGTGACTATCTAAAGGAAGCGGGGAACTTCGCGGCTCAGTTAACGGACTTATTTGCCGGTAGTGATATTGCCAATGTCAGCCAGCTCCCCAATGGGCAGGGAGCGATTGTAAACGTCGGTTTGCGAAAAGTGGCCGCATATCGGGATGAACATGGTGAACTCCACGCGCATTTGGCGATTTGCCCGCACCTGGGTTGCGTGGTACAGTGGAACGCGGATGAAAAATCATTCGACTGCCCCTGCCACGGATCGCGGTTTACCGGAACGGGACAGGTGGTCAACGGCCCGGCCTTGACCGATCTGAAAAAAGTTGAATTAAAAGACTGACTGAATCGCTTGTGCACTTGTTTCCAGAATGGATAAAAGCTGAGAAAAGTATGAGCGTTTCTTTTTCCAATCCGTTTCGGTCGTACTGGATGGCGGGTTACGAATGCACCGACAAACTCAACGCCTGGGGAAACCGGGTCGACTTTCTGCAGATTACGGGGCATTTGGACTGCCT
>NZ_RQJO01000013.1 GCF_003858635.1 Larkinella rosea | reverse complement strand
GAACGATCAGCGGACTAAAACTGGCATCCCGGTCACGCGGCACACTAATCTCCGACTCGCCGTAACGGGTTCTGATGTTCTTCTTTCCATAACCGTTTCGCGAATTGCTGTGGGCGGTCTGCGCGTGTCTGTCGTAGCCTAAATGCCCATCCAACTCACCTTCCAACATTTTTTCGATGCCACGCTTTTGCAACTGGCCAAGAAAGTCACTGAGCGCATCGCGGCTCTTGAACTGCTTCAAAAATTCATCCGTCAACAAATCTTCGGGTCTCATAAACTGTGTTTGGTTAAAAATAAAAAATCGGGATCACAAAACCCGATTCTTCGTTTACACAGTTTTTGAGATAGTGTCCAAAAAAACACAAGGTTTAGCGCGACTCCTGTTGCATACAAGACGGGCTTGTTAATGTTTAAACAAAAACTTGATCTAAATTTAATTTGAATTCTGTGTTACTTTTTTGGTTAATGTGTATATTAATCAGTTCAATTAGACCCTATTTAACCTATGAGAATATATTTACTGCTTATCTTCATTATCTATTCGTCGCAGACTTATGCTCAAGGTAATAAAAGGGCTAATGTTTGGTATTTCGGCTATAATGCAGGCCTGGACTTTAATAAAGGCACACCGGTAGCGATTACTGACGGGGCTTTAAGCATATGGGAAGGTTGTGCAACTATTTGCGATGAAAATGGCGCTCTACTCTTTTATACTGATGGAAGCACTGCTTGGAATAAAAATCATAAGGTTATACCTAATGCGGTCAAGCTTGGGGGTAACAACTCGTCCTCTCAATCCGGAATTATTGTGCCTTATCCCGGACATTCTAATCTGTACTATATTTTTTCGGTGGACTCCCAAGGCGGCTCTGGTGGGGTGCAGTATGCCTTGGTTGATATGAATCTGAACGGTGGATTAGGTGGTATCGTTACGAAGAATAGTAGTTTATTGGGCAGATCCACTGAAAAATTAACTGCAGTGAGGCATTGTAATAACCGTGATTTCTGGGTCGTAATGCATGAAATTGATAATAATGTATTTAGAAGCTTCTTAATTGATAATAATGGCTTAAACCTTAATTACACAAAAACTGCCGTAGGAAGTATACATCAGGATAATTCTTTTGCAATTGGTTATATGAAAGCCTCACCTAATGGTAAGAAACTGGCTTTGGCAAGCTATGAAGGCTTCTTTGAAATTCTAGATTTTGATAATTCGACAGGAAAAGTCAGCGCCCCAATTACTCTCAAAAAAAAAGAATTTGATAATGCTTATAGCGTTGAATTCTCATCGAACAGCAAAATCCTCTACATGAGTCAAACTCAAAACAATCCTACTATTTATCAAATCGACTTATCATATTCGTCTGGTGTAGAAATGCTAGCTAAGATGATACCAATTGGAGCAATAAATTCAGGCTATTTCGGCGCTCTTCAAGCTGGTCCAGATGGTAAGATTTACGTAGCGATTAATGATGGTAAATATTTGGGTATAATCAATAATCCTAATGTGATAGGCCTTAAGTGCAATTTTGTTCAAAATGGGATATTTTTAGGAGGGAAAAGTAGCGGTATTGGCTTGCCCAATCTTATTACCAGCTATTTTATTGAACCAATCAAGGTAAGTATTTCGTCAAAAGTAAATTTAGCGGATTGCAACCGCGTATTGCTTGAATCAACTGTTCCTGACAGTTCGATACTAACTTATCAATGGTATAAAGATGGTCAGTTGATTCCCGGTGCACAACGAACTACTTTAGTACCAACTCAATCCGGAAAGTATCAACTGAAAGTTGAAACAAGTGATTGTGTCCCTCAGAAAGCCGAATCAAATGTAGTAGATGTAAAACTTATCGAATTAGCCCCCAAAAGCGAAGCTAAAGCCTGTGGCACGTTTTTACTTTCAGCCAATGCGAACAGTAAAGTGGAGTGGAATGGGCTTTCAATCACAGCTAGTCGAGCCATTCAAGATACTCTATTAGTCACCATAACAGGTAAATCAATATATAAAGTCAAGGCTTTCAGTAACCTCAACAACGGATGTTTTATCGAAAAGGAAATTCAACTAGACTTTAGTGCGCCAGTAAAATTTAATTTACCACAAAATGAACAGTTTGTTTGTGGTAAATCTATTGAACTAATGGCTTCTCCGTCGGGAGTTTGGAACGAATTGCGGTGGCAAATGCCAAATGGATCAATTATTAATCAGAATTCAATCAAAGCGGAGGAAACCGGGCCATACATTGTACTGGCAAAGAGCTCGTCGACCGGATGTAGTAGTCAAGATACGGTCACAGTTAATTTTGTAAATAGCCCTCCAGCTCCGACTACCAAAGATATTTCGATTTGTTCGGGAGAAAATCTACCTGCACTCACGTCCACTGGTACGGGTGTCAAATGGTATTCAGATTCTACCTTACGAACGCAGGTTGGAAGTGGCAATTCCTACTTGCCAGCTGTGCAATCAAACCGAACCGGATCATTGGTTTATTATGTAACCCAAACAATAAGTTCTTCATGTGTTAGTTCTGCGGCACGAGTTCTTTTAACTATTAAAGAAACCCCGGTCTTAAATTTGGGTAGTAACACGTATGCCGCCTGTTTTTCAGAATCACCTTCTAATAGGCTCACCCTGGACGCAGGTGACAGTCCCAACGCTAAATACAGTTGGGCGGCTTCTGATGGCCATATCTTAGGTGTAGACCGTACGTTACAGGTACAGCAGGCAGGTGAATATCTCATTAAAGTTACCAATGATCAACAGTGTTCAAAAATAGAATCTATTATCGTTGTTGAATCATGTACCCCCGTTGTGTTCGTCCCCGATGTTTTTACACCCAACGGGGACGGACTAAATGATCGGTTTGAAATAAAGGGTAAGTTTGGCACCGGGTTGGTGCTGACTATTTATGACCGGTGGGGAGAGGTGATCAATAGATCAACTTCTGGTCAGTGGGATGGCGTTTACATGGGCCAGCCATGTTCAGAAGGGTTGTACTACTGGAAGATTGAGTACACATTTGTTGATCCTGGTAATAAGCATCAGCTAATTACGAAACGTGGGCAAATCTTGCTTGCTCGATAAGACTAATACTGCTTTCAAAATTGTAACTTCTCCCCACTTCATCGTCTAATGATGGATGAAGACACTGCTACTTTATTCCGCCCTGTCCATTGCCCGGCTCAACACGCGGCCGTCGGCTGACACGACCCGTTACTATCAACCGGCACCCGTAAAGCCGCAGAAAGAGAAATTGCACCACGACACGCGGTTCAGTCGCCGATTTAGCCGGGTGGTGTGGGGATTTGTTGAAGTGGTAGGGACAGCGACCGCTGTGGTGGCGATTAAGGGGCTGTGAGGTAGCAAAGAAAAAGCCCACCGACAAAGCTTGAAACCAAACTAATTGACAGGATCAGTCACTGGCCTGCCCTGTGTGAATTGTGCGAGGTCGATCCTTTCAAGCTGGCCGGATTCGACAGGGAGTTGAAGGTTATGGTGTACGTCGTCAAATGATACAGTATTATACTGGCCAGCGCGTCGATGTCGAGAAATCACTCCATGAAATCATTTCTTCCCATATGGGCCATCACACGTTTGCGATGATCATGCTCGATCGAAAAGTCGATATTACAGATTTGAGTGATTTGATGCGTCATGGATCGATATCAACCACAATGATCTATCTAACAATTCGGGGAGAAGACAAGATCAAAGTGATGCAAAAGGCCTGGGGTAAACAATCGGCGAAAATTTAAAAGAGTATCCAATATGGAACCAACTTTTGAAGAGAAAGTCAAAGCCTTATTAGCGCGAATAGAGCAAAATACGCAAGTCGCAGCAACCAGAGCGAAGGTATTGTATGACGTCAGGGATATAGCTCTTTTGACTGGTTTTCAAAAGACAGCATCTATGATTGGATACGCGTAGGACGTTCCATAAATGGAGCAAAGAAACGAGTTTTCCTTAAACCGGCTTCCGGGCTCGATGACCGCGGCTTTCGAATATTTCCTGACGAATTGGATGATTTTCTTTCACATTTTCCACCTGCGCGAGCCTGATCATCTATGGATAAGACAATCGAAGAAGAAATGCGATCGTCGATGGCGGAACTGAAGCAACTTACCAAACAAGGTGCAATCCGATCGAAAATCCTCTATACAGTGGAGGATGTAGCTTTTCTTACAGGCTTCTCTACACTGACGATTTACGGCTGGATTCACGACGGCCGACCGATCAATTGTGGTAAAAAACGGGTACATCTGAAACCCATCGACGGTATTGCCAGGCGCGGGTTCAGAATTTTTCCGGATGAGTTAGACTTCTTTCTCTCTCACTTTTCACCAGCCAAAGCGAGTTAATGTAATTTTCTTGGAATCGGTAATTGAATTCATGACAATACTAAGCCTGTAACTGCAAAAGACATTCAGCCAATCCTATTCAGGAAATTGGATATTTACACACATTCTTTTGTAACTTACAATACATTTTTCAAACCAGCTTTTACTTACCCCTATCTTGACAAATGGATTACATGGATGAAGGGCAATTAGATAAACCTTTAAAGCCTACTACTTTTAGACGTAAGGACTTTTCCATTTTAGTAGCTCAAGCTGAATTATTTAATTGTGAAGTTATTTCTCAATTACTTAAGCAACAAGGATATAATGTTGTTGGTATGGCTATTGAAATAAAAGATACGCTCCAGCAAATTCTGACGAAACATCCGCATTGCGTTATTTTAGACTCCGAAATTTCCGGTCGAGGTAGTGTTGACATCTTTGAAAAAGCCCGTACAGATAATCCCGGGACCAAGTTCATTTTATACACAAGCAAACCGGATTTGAAAATAGTAGCGTATGCAATGCAGCGAGGTTTTTACGGTTTTTTATATGCTACCGATGGTTTAGATGAATTATATAAATGTTTTCAAATCATAAGTGGTGGTGGATATTATTACAGTCCCGGTTTTTTACTACTGTTGAAAAATTATGGTATGAATTTGATGACCGAGGAGACGAAATTGATGCTTAATCGGTTGACAAGCCGCGAGTTAGAGGTACTTCGATTAATTACGCAAGAGATACCTGGCCACGAAATCGTGGATCAATTAAGCATTAGCGACAAGGATTTGGAAAATTACAAAATCAACATTGCTCAAAAGCTTGGATTGGGGTCAACGCGAAATTTAGAAATGTTAGGGCAATTTGAGTACCAAGTAAAAAGCACAATAACTGGCCAATATGCTAAAGTTAATCTACATACGGGTTCAATTCAGGTTAAGGATGATGACAGACCATATGAAGGGATTGTAGAAAGGGAACCAATTAGTACATCAGTTCCCATTTCTGATACATCATTTGATCAAGAAGAGGCGGTTAAAGCCGAAAATGCTGTTCTTAATTACATGAATAAACATCCTCGAAAGTGAATACTGGAACTCTACCTATTTACAATAAAAGTGTATTCATTAACTGCCCTTTTGACAGCTCATTTACAGAAAATCTGCGTGCGATGTCATTTGCAATACTCGCATGTGGATTTTATCCACGGTGCGCATTAGAAGCTAATATTAATGCCAGCCATGTTCGACTGACTAAAATTCTATCACTTATCTCAGAATGTCAGTTTGGGATTCACGATATGTCACTAATAGATGTTCGATTTAATATGCCACTTGAGTTGGGCCTTTTTATTGGATGCAAAGAATTCGGAGTAGGTCATCACCAAGACAAACGGTTCATTTTTTTTGAGGGTGTGCCATACAGTTCAAAAAAGTTTTTATCAGATCTGAGTGGAATCGACCCAGTTGCTCACGAAAATAGACCGGATAAGATTATTGAATGTGTTCGCGGCTGGTTGGCAGAGCAAATTGATGATCTAGAATCTATTCCACATTCTTCATTTGTTAAGGCACAATTTAAAGAATTTAAGAAAGCATTACCTGAATTATGTCAAGAAAGGAGATGGAAAGTCAAAGAGCTTACTTTTACCGAATTCCGCTATCTTTGCCTGCCTTGGGTTGAATTCAATTTTTAGCCATTTAGGGGTAGATTAAATGGCCCTGTCCTACCGGCAATGGAAAATAAAGGCTTTCTTAAAGCCTGATCAAGGAATTCCTGACCGCTGCTACCGGATTTTTCCGGATGAACTACACCCCATTCTCTCACTCTTTCCACCAGCGTAAGCCCGATCAGCTATGGATAAGACATTCCAAGAAGAAATGCTATCGTCGATGGAGGGAATTGAAGCATCTCACAAGACAGGGGAAGATTCTTACAAAATTGCTCTACGCGGTTGAGGATGTGGCCTTTTTAACCGGTTTTTCTACACTCACCGTTTATGGCTGGATCAATCACGGCCGAAAAATTAACGGCGGAAAGAAGACCGTTTTCCTGAAACCTGCTGCCGGGTTAGCCGATCGGGGTTTCCGGATCTTCCCGGATGAACTGGACGATTTTCTCTCTAATTTCCCGCCAACCCGTGTGTAAGTACCCCTAATTTCAGACAGTAGCAATTAGAGTTTCTTCATTTTCAAGCACCCTGTTTTTCCACTCATCGGGCGTGAGATTATCCAGTGATTCATGAGGTCGTCTTAGGTTATATTCTTCCATCCAGTCGCTGGTCAATTGCCTTACTTGGTCAAGATCAAAAAATAGATACGCATCCAAAACCGCTTCCCGATATAGCCGATTGAACCGTTCAACATGTCCATTCTGCATCGGTTTGCCGGGTTGGATGTACTGAATCTCAATCCCTTCACCCTTACACCAAAGCTCAAAATCACCGGAAGTAAACTCCGGGCCATTGTCAGTTCGGATTGTCTTGGGCTTTCCCCGCTCTTTTATCACCCGTTCTAAAGTTCGAATGATTCTTTTGGCGGAAAGAGACGTGTCGACCGCGCGGGCGGCCCCGCTCGATCGCCAAAACTTCCCGCGTACAATCGTCGATAACGTTGAACGTTCGGAATTTGCGGTTGCCCACCATCGTATCACCGCACGGGCGGCCCCGTCATAAAATCCATACTCCAACTGCTATTGATGACGGTCTGTTGTTGCAGTGGATGCTTCACACGAGTTGGCAACCTGCGTTTACCTCTCCGTTTTCTATTCAGCTTGAGCAGTTTGTAAACCCTATATACTTTTTTATGATTCCATGCCTGGCCGGATCGTCGGATATAGGCAAATAGTTTCCGGAACCCATACGAAGGATGGGCAAAAGCTAAGTCTTGCAATACCTCAATCACAGCGGTATCGTCCTTCTTGGCGCTGTAATAAAATTGCGAACGTGGTAAAGATACTAGCTGACAGGCCCTGCTCACGGGAATGGCTTGCTCACGAACAATCTCTTCGGCTAATTGCCTTTTGGTGGCAGGGCCCAGCCTTTTTTTGTGAATAGCTCTTTTAGGATTTGATTATCCATCGCCAGATCGGCATACATCTTCTTGAGTCGGGCATTCTCTTCTTCGAGATCTTTCAGCCGTCTGACATCGGAAGCTTCCATCCCGCCATATTTGCTTTTCCAGTTATAGAATGTCGCTTCGGAAATGCCATGTTCGCGGCAAATTTCCTTAGTAGGGATGCCATTTTCCTGCTGCTTGAGGATCTTGACAATTTGGGATTCAGTAAATCGGGTCTTTTTCATAGGATCAGTTTAAAATTAGCATTTTTCTCTAATTCTAAACTGTCCGAATTTTAGGGACACTTACATTGAGGATGTGGCCCAGATGTTAGGACATATGGACATTAAATATGTCAGGCACTACGCCCGAATCCGCAATACCCGGCTGATTCAAAAGTTTGTGCCACTTGACACGGAGCAACAGGAAAGCATCCGTCGATTACCGGTTGAAAGCAAGCCCGAATTAGAAGCTTTGTCAGAAAACTTTTCAAACACATGGATCGCTTAGTCCCTTAATCTTCATGAATCAACTCAATCAACGTACACCCGGTCAGATTCGGCCGGGTGTACTCACAATGGCGGTCGGTGCCCATACCGACTGGGTGCTGGTCGATCAGATCGTCCGGATTCAGGGCGACGGCAACTACAGTCAGGTATATACGGTGAATGGCCGGGTTTATCTGATTGCGGTTACCTTACTCAAATTGGGGCAACGCTTACCAACCTTCCTCCGGATTCATAAATCCCACCTCATCAATCCGACTTATGTCGGTCCAATTCAGAAACGGATCAAAGCGAATACACATTTGTTATTGACGACGGGGGATGAAGTTCCCATTTCCAGGCAGTTACGCAAACATTCTGTTTTCATAGAGCACTTTATCATGGAATCTCATTTTGAAAATCGTCAAGGCTGATGAAACACCAGTAATAATCGGTTTTCAATTTCTGCCGGATCAATGCTCTTTTTTGCAAGATACTCCCGAATACTATCCACCCGATAACTGACCTTTTTTCCATCTCTGACAGGTATTATTTTACCTGCCCGTTCATACACTAATACGGTGCATGGATGAATATTTAACACCTTTGCAGCTTGACGTGGGGTTAGGCAGCGTAGAAGGTAAATAAGTCGAGCTTTACCCTGATTTCCTGCCTGTTACTTCCCAAACTGAGACCAGTGACAGGCAGATCAACTCGGTTTATTATACGAACTACAGCATGATTCCTATTTTTCATCATAATGGAATTCCCAACGTTGAAAGCACGTTACACCCTCATCATCTCTTAACCTCCACCTGCATGAAAAATCAGAAATCACACAAACAGCACATAAAGGAAGGTAATGCTGTCATTAAAGAGGCATTGCGTTATTTGCGGTCTGAGGGAATAGAAATTGACCTCGGTAGTTGGATATCGGTGAAAGAATATGTCAAACGTTTTCACCTAAAAGACGAAAGCGTGGTCAAAGACTGGGTACGCCGGGGTATCATACCGCCAGACCATGTAGATTTTGAGAAACCCAATACCATATGGGCCATTAAAGCCGTTCCTTATACTGAGCGGTGACCTGGCCACTAATACTCCTCAATCGCTTTAATCGCTTTAAGCTTTAAAATTGATCCGGAAGCATAGCTATTCTGAATGGTAATTGGTTTTACAACGTCATTCAGGTCAATGAATAAAACCAGTCACCAACCTCTTTCAAACGACTGGCGATTTCGTAATTGGTGCCGGATGTGCGGTCGTCAAACAGCTTGTAGGAACCTTCATTAAAGAGCCAGCCCAACGAATCAGTTACAGGTCGTATAATTCTTCGTTTCATTTTTCTGACGTTTATTTATCTCAATTTGAGATAAATAATTAAATATCTTGTCTCTGCCAAACTGTGCAGACTGATCCTGAAGTTTGGCGCTTCACAAAACTGTAGTGGATTGAATGTAATTCTGACATGCCACAACCTGCCGTTTTGACCTTCACAATAAACTTTGGATAATTTTTCAATATAGAATCAGGTACAACAATCGTTTCACTACCTACCAGTACTTTTTCCCGGGAAGCAGAAATGTCACTTGTAAGGGTTGTGTCATTCTGAGGGAAAATCGACCAGGTAAATTGGCTGTTACTTGGTAAACCAATGTGACCTGATCCAACTAATGTAAGCCCTTGAGTCGAATTATAGCATGTACTTTGAGGGGTTATTGTCTCGACGGGTTTGCAAGCAATGGATTCCCCTTCCTGTTGGCAACTGGCCAAAAAGCTACTCCCAACAAGGATAAAAGCGATAATGTGTCGGTAGTGAAGCATATGAAAATTTTGATGAGTGTGATTTCTATTAGACACTGAGTAACACCAAAAGGTTGTATCAACAATTCAGGCAAGTTGATGTGCCATTCGGACGTTAGTTTTATAATACCTACTAATCGTTATAAGAATTAGTAGGTTTAGCAAGTAAAAATCGCTCCTCAGCGGAGATTCAGCTATATTTAAAACAGTTTCTTTATTACGGCTTCTATATGAGTTTACTACTGACTAACTACAACTTAGATTTTGTTGAGGATAACAATGATTCCTTAGG